>NZ_CP092364.2:2400000-4800000 GCF_022370755.2 Mycolicibacterium goodii
GCCGAGTTCCTCGGTGACCTGTTTCCAGCCCTGACCTTCGGCGCCCAGCAGATCGTTCGCCGGGACGAAGCAGTCGGTGAACACCACTTCGTTGAAGTGGTGGCCACCGTCGAGGGACTCGATCGGCACGATTTCCACACCTGGCGCCTTGAGGTCGACGATGAGTTGGGAGAGACCGCGGTGGCGGTCGTCGTGACTGCCGCTGGTGCGAGCGAGGACCAGGATCTTGTCGGCGTGGTGGGCTCCGGAGGTCCACACTTTGGTGCCGTTGAGGAGCCAACCGCCGTCGACAGGTACGCCACGTGTACGCACGCTGGCCAGGTCCGAGCCGGAGTCGGGTTCGCTCATGCCGATCGCGAAGGTGCACCGGGCGGCGGCGATGGCCGGCAGCAGCTCCTTCTTCTGTTCCTCGGTGCCATACCGCAGCAGGGACGGCGCCACCTGGCGATCGGCGATCCAGTGTGCCGCCACCGGGGCACCGGCGATGAGGAGTTCCTCGGTGACGACGAAGCGTTCGAAGTGGCTGCGTCCGTGGCCGCCGTACTGACGGGGGATCGTCATTCCGACCCAGCCCCGCTCGGCCAGCGATCGGCTGAACGCGTCGGACCACCCGGTGAGCCATCCGTCGATGCCCGGCTCGAAGCGCTGCGCCGCGAGTTCGTCGGCGATGAACTTGCGAACCTGCTCTCTCAGGTCGCGCCACGCGGGATCGGGCACGACAGCAGACAATGTGGCGGCGGTCATTTCGTCACCACCACTGCCGCGTCGGCCAGGCGGGTGATGTCGTCGGGGGTGTATCCCAGCTCGGAGAGCACCTCGGCGGTGTGCGCACCCAACATCGGGGCATGGCGGCGCAGGCTCACCGGCGACTCGCTCATCCGCAGCGGTGTCAGGGCGCTGAAATAGTCCCCTTCGGTGGGATGGCTACTTCGGCGTAGCACTCCGTGGTCCATCACGTACGAGTCCTCGGTGACACGGGTCAGATCGAGTGGGCGGGCGGCGGGAATGTTGTTGTCCCGGCACAGATCGAGCCATTCCTGCGTCGATCTCTGCGGTGTGATCCCGCCGATCACCGAGTGCAGGAAACCCATGTTCTGATGCCGCTTGTCGATGTCGGTGAACCTGCGGTCGGTCAGCAGATCAGTCAGTCCGGTGAGCGTGAAGAAGGTTCTCCAGTTGGCGTCGGTGTAGGGGAGTATGCAGACGTATCCGTCGGACGTTGGATACGGAGCACGCTCAGGGACCAGGACCCGCTGCCAGCCGAAGTCCCCTACGGGCGGCGCGAACGTCTGCCCGCTGAGGTGCTCGACGAGGTTGAAGTGGATCATCGCGTCCACCATGGGTATCTCGACGTGCTGACCTGAACCGGTCGCGAAGCGATGCATCAATGCGCTCAGCACCGCGATCACGATGTACAGCCCGCTGACCTTGTCGGCGATGACGTACGGGGCATAGCGCGGACTACCTTCGACGGCCTCGGCGAGACCGGTGAGTCCCGACGCGGCCTGAACCATGTCGTCGTAGGCGGGCTCGTTGCGTTGTGAGCTGTCCTCGGCGTAAGCCTGCGCAGTGCACAGGATGACGTCGGGACGGATTGCGCGAAGGTCGGGGTAGGTGAGTCCGAGGTCCTGTCGGGACTGAGGACGCAAGTTGGAGACGACGACGTCGGTGCGGTGCACCAATCGCGCCAGAATCTCCTTCCCCTCGACGGATTTTAGATCGACCGCGATGCTGCGTTTGTTGCGCTGCAGACCCAGGGTCAAGGCGGTCATACCCGGATTGCGCTGTGGACCCATGCGTCGGGTGATGTCGCCCTCGAGTGTCTCGACCTTGATGACCTCGGCCCCGAGGTCACCGAGCATCGAGGTGGCGAACGGACCCATCACCACGGTCGTCAGGTCCAGGACGGTGACGCCGTGCAAAGCGCCTGGCGCGAAAGGCCGGTGGTGGGACTCAGGTGTGCTGTTCAAATCGTCACTCAATTCTGTCAGCGCGCCAATTTCGCGACGCGGCGGTGATGTTCGGGGTCCTGGTGGGCAAGCGGCTGCATGGCTGCGGCGAGGGCCAGCGCCGAGTCCAGCGGCGCCGTGCGCGACTCGAGGAGAAGTCGCTTCGCCATCCGGACGGCCGGCACGGGGTTCTTGGCGATACGTCCGGCGAATCGGTGGGCGGCAGGCAGCAACTCGGCGTCGGTCACCACCTCGTTGACCAGCCCCCAAGACAACGCGGTGGCCGCATCCACACGGTCGCCGGTGAACGTCATCTCCGCCGCCCGCGCCCAGCCCACGGCCCGTGGCAGAAACCACGATCCGCCGTCGCCGGGAATCAGCCCGAGTTGCACGAAACTCTCGGCGAAAAAGGCGCTTTCGGTGGCGATTCGCACGTCACACATCGCAGCAAGGTCGCAGCCCGCGCCGATCGCGGCCCCGTTGACAGCGGCGATGATCGGAACTTCGCAACGCTGCATTGCACGTGGAATTCGTTGGATACCCGATGCGTAACCGTGCCGCTGAGAAACCGGATCCTGACCGAAAACTCCTTTGCGGTCACGCATGTCACGCACGTTCCCGCCGGCGGAAAAGAAGCGCCCCGCCCCGGTGAGAATCACCGCGGCCACGTCGGTGTCGCGATTCGCGGCGTCGACGGCCGCTTCGAAGGCAGCGATGAAATCGGAACCGGTGATGGCGTTGGCCGCGTCCGGGACGTTGATGGTCCAAGTCTGGGTGCGGCCGGATTGATCGATGCGCAGGGGATCGGTCACGGCGTGGTGTCCTTCAGAAGTTCAGGTGGTGGGTGGGGTCGAGATGGATGTCGAGGACGAGTGGTCCGGACAGCCGGGCGATCTCGTCGGCCACGGACTCGAAGTCCTCCGGTTTGCGGACCGTCAAGGTGTGGCAGCCCATTCCGGCGGCGGTGCGCGCGATGTCCGGCCACTCGTTGTAGGAGTGTTGTGCGGGAAAGCCTTCGTCGAGGAGCTTCTGGTACTCGGCTCCGTACGCACCGTCGTTGTATACGGCGACGATCATGGGCAGCTTCTCGCGAACCGCCGTGGCGAGCTCGGAGACGTTCATCATGAATCCGCCGTCACCGACGAGGACCACGGTGACGTCACTGACGGCGCTCACTGCCGCACCGATACCTCCGGCGAGGCCAAGACCGATGGAACCGAATCCGGTCATGGCAGTGAACTTTCCGGGCGCGGCCTTGGTGATGTGCGGCCACGAGCCGGCGATGAATCTGCCGACATCGCTGACGATGGCGCAACCCTGCGGGAGTATGGCGTCGAGACGTTGGGTGGCCACCCGGATGTCGAGGGTGTCGGTGCCGGTCCGGTCGTCGGGCGGTGTCCACCGCGCCATGGCGGCGGATGCCTCGTGACACCGCTGCTTCCACGTCTTCTTCTCGGGAAGCTGACCCTCCCGGATGCCGTCGGCCATCAGGGTCGTGACCGTTTTCGCGTCTCCGGCGACGGCGCAGGTCGGGGTGACGAACCAGCCCAGTTTCACCGGGTCGCTGTCGATGTGGATCAGTGATTTCCCGGCGAAGAGCTCGCCGCCCAGGCTCGTGTACTTGTTCAGGCTCGTGCCCACGGCGATCACGCAGTCGCTGTCCATCAAGATCGGGGTGGTCTCGTCGTGGCCGATGCTGCCCATGATCCCCAGGTGACGTGGGTGTCCGGTGAACAGGCCGACGCCGAGTCCGCTTGTGAACAGGCCTGCGCCGAGGGCATCGGCCAGCGCGAGGACCGAAGCCTCTGCGCCACTGTCGATCACGCCGCGCCCTGCGACGATCACCGGTCGGGACGCGGAGGCCGCGAGTCCCAACGCGGCGTCCATGGCCTCCTCATCGGTCTGCGGTGCCGAGCGCGTCCAGGTCGGTGCCGCGACGAAGGCGGAGTCCGATGTCGGGGCCTCGGACACACTGATCGGTACCGGGATGTTGAGCACGACAGGTGCGTTCGTCGATTTCAGGCGTTGCACAGCGCGTGCGACGTCACGGATCACGGTGTCGGGACGGTGCACCCGATCGTGCGCCACCCCGACCGACGCGCAGAGCGCCGCGATGTCGAGTCGCTGCATATGCGTCGCTTCGGCGGGTGTGTCGCCGGTGATCACCAGCACGGGGCTCGAGAACCGGGCGGCTTCGACCAACGACGTGAGCGCATTGGTGAGACCCGGTCCGTGCGTGACCGTGGCCACCGCCCATCTGCCGGTCAGCCTCGCATATGTGTCGGCCATGCTGACCGCCCCTGCCTCGTGCGACGTTCGCACCAACCTTCCGCCGGCCGTCTCGAATGCGCTGCAGACGTACATGTTCGCGTCACCGAGGAGGCCGAACATCGTGTCGACCGAAAGCTGTGACAGCAGCATGGCCACCTGCTCGTAGACCTTCATGTCCGCCTTTCTCGTGGGGTGCTCCACATCACCCTGACACTTCTCACGGAATTTCGCAATAACGGTCCATGGTACGTATTTACGTAGTATCACTCGATGGGAACATGAGTGCGCTTCCCAAGTGATACGTAATTACGTAACTGAAACCGCTATTGCGCAACCGGGTGGTGTCGTTGCATAGTGATCCCAGCCACAGCTGAGGTCGATTCAGGCGACGCTGATTTCGCGGACAGTCGCCCGCGTGGCTTCACATCACTTCCGTTTCACACCACGAATCCGTGAGAGGACCTGTTCGAGATGAAAACCAAAGCCGCTGTGAGCCTCGGGGTGAACCAACCGTTCGAGATCATGGAACTCGAGCTCGACGGCCCCAAGGAAGGCGAGGTCCTGCTCAAGAATGTCGCCGCCGGCCTGTGTCACTCCGACCTGCACCTCACCGACGGAGACATGCCCCCGAGGTATCCGATCGTCGGCGGCCACGAAGGTTCCGCCATCGTCGAGGATGTCGGGCCCGGTGTCACCAAGGTCAAACCCGGCGATCATGTGGTGTGCAGCTACATCCCCAACTGCGGGACCTGCCGATACTGCGCGACAGGGCGCTCGAACCTCTGCGATATGGGAGCGACGATCCTGGAGGGACGCTTTCCCGACGGCACATTCCGTTTCCACAAGGACGGCGTGGACTACGGCAGCCTCTGCCTGCTCGGCAGCTTCGCGGAACGGACCACGGTGTCGCAGCACTCGGTCGTCAAGGTCGACGACTGGATCCCGTTGGAAACCGCGGTGCTGGTCGGTTGCGGCGTGCCCGCGGGTTGGGGAGGCCCCGTGTACAACAACGGGATTCGACCCGGCGACACCGCAGTCATCTATGGCATCGGCGGCCTGGGTATCAATGCGGTCCAGGGCGCGGTGATGGCGGGCGCACGGTATGTCGTTGCCGTCGATCCCATCCAGCTCAAACGAGACACGGCGTTGAAGTTCGGCGCGACGCACGCATTCGCCACCGCGGAAGAGGCCCATGAAGCGGTGCGCGAGATCACCTGGGGCCAGATGGCCGACGGCGCCTTGATCTTCGTCGGTACCCCGGACGAAAAGGTGGTGCGTGATGCGTTCAACGTCATCGGCAAAGGCGGCACTGTCAGTCTCGCCAGTCTCGCCGACCCGGCCAAGCTGACGGTTCACGTCTCCGGGATGGAGCTGACGTTGATGGAGAAGACCATCAAAGGGTGTCTTTTCGGATCCTCGAATCCGCAGTACGACATCGTCCGCCTGCTCCGTCTCTACGACGAGGGCAAGCTCAAGCTGGACGAGTTGATCACCACGCGTTATCGCCTGGAGGACATCAACCAGGGTTACGACGACCTACGAGCCGGCATCAACATCCGCGGCATCGTCGTCCACGATCCGCAAGCCTGAGGAATTTCACATGACCACCAGCGTTGATCTGACCGAACTCAAGCGCGTGCTCCGAGGACTGTGGGGCGCGCAGGACCCTGACGACTCCACTCTGGCGATCCTGAAGCGCGGAGTGCGCGGCGAGGAGGCGATGCTCATCGACGGCGAACTCGTCACCGCCTCCGACGGAAGCACCTTCGACAATGTCAACCCGGCCACCGGGCAAGTGATCGGTACCGTTGCCGACGCGAGCGCCGCCGATGTCGACCGTGCCATCGGTGCTGCCAGGCGGACGTTCGATGAATCGAACTGGCCCTACGATGCGGAACTGCGGCGGCACTGCCTGCTGCAGTTGCACAAGGCCATGGTCGAGTCCGCGGACCTGTTCCGGGCCACTGCTGTGACCGAGATCGGCGTGGCGGTCCGGACCAGCAATACTTTCCACTCGGACTGGCCGATCTCGTCCATACCGTACTGGGCCGACATGGCCACCAACTTCGAATACGAGCAGACGATGCCGGAACGCCCGTGGGCGGCCGGCACCCGACACCTGATCCGACACGAACCGATCGGTGTGGTGGCGGCCATCACGCCGTGGAACTTCCCGCTCCAGACCGCGATGACCAAGATCCTGCCTGCACTGGCCGCAGGTGCCACCGTCATCCTGAAGCCGGCGTTCCAAACCCCCTGGCACGCCACACTGTTGGCGAAACTCATCGCAGAGAAGACGGATTTTCCGGCAGGTGCCATCAACATCGTGACACCGTCGGACAACGCGGTTGCCGAACGCCTCGCTCTGGACCCGAGGGTGGATCTCGTCCACTTCACTGGTTCCACCGCGGTCGGAAAACGGTTGATGGGGGACGCCTCGAAGCGTGTCGCCCGCGTGGCGCTCGAACTCGGCGGCAAGTCAGCCAACATCCTGCTCGAAGACGCGGATTTCGCGCGGATCGTGCCCCAGGCAGCGGGGGTCGTCTGCATGAACGCCGGGCAGGGCTGCGTGCTGCCCACCCGGCTGCTGGTCCCGCGCTCTCGCTACGACGAGGCCAAGGAGCTGGCGCGGATCACCTTCGAGAATGTGCCCTTCGGTGACCCGACCGATCCGGACGTCATCCAAGGCCCGCAGATCAGCGAGCTGCAAAAAGATCGTGTCCTCGATTTGATCGCTCAGGGCGTCGCAGACGGGGCGACGTTGCTCACCGGGGGTGGCAAGGCCGACGGATTCGACTCGGGGTTCTACGTCCAGCCAACACTTTTCGCCGACGTGGAGCCCGAGTCGACCATCGCACAGCGGGAGATATTCGGCCCCGTGCTGGCGATGATTCCCTACGACACCGTGGACCACGCCATCCACATCGCCAACAACACGTCGTACGGCCTGGCCGGTTACGTGTGGGGCGACGAGGACAGTGCCGTGGCTGTCGCCCGCCGGATACGCAGCGGCATGGTCGCCGTGAACGGCGGCTTCTTCTATGGGCACGACATCCCATCCGGCGGTTACAAAGAGTCCGGGCTCGGCCGAGAGTCCGGGGTCGAGGGATTCCAGGAATTCATGGAAACCAAGGTCATCGCCATCGCGGTGTGACGCTCGCCGCCACGCCCTCACACAACCCACTCCAGAGCGATCGGATATGACGTGACCATACCCAAACAAGACCACCGGGAAAGCGCTGTCGTCGACCGGGACGTGTCCCGGGTGGCCGCCATCGCGGCCACCGCGGCGAGCATCGAGTACTACGACTTCTTCATCTACGGGTTGGCCGCCGCGCTGGTCTTCCCGACGGTCTTCTTCCCTGACATGAGCCCTGTCACCGGAGTTCTGTTGTCGTTCGGCACCTTCGGGATCGGGTTCCTGGCCCGACCCTTGGGAGGTGTGGTGTTCGGCCACTTCGGTGACCTCATCGGCCGCAAGAAGACCTTGGTGATCGCACTGGTCGCCATGGGCGTTGCCTCGACCGCCATCGGGGCACTGCCGACGTACGCCTCCGTCGGCGTGATCGCGCCGATCGCGCTCACGGTGCTGCGGTTCGCCCAGGGCGTCGCCATCGGCGGGCAGATGGGGGGAGTGGTGCTGCTGGCGGTGGAGGCCGCACCGCTGCGCCGACGAGGGTTCTACGGCAGCTTCTCTTCGCTGGGCGCCCCCGGTGGGGTGCTGCTGGCCAACGTCGCCTTCCTTCTGCTCACAGCCTGTGTCTCCACCGAAGCGCTCACCGAGTGGGCCTGGCGTGTGCCATTTCTGATGAGCCTCATCCTGGTTGGACTGGCCCTGTACATTCACGTCAAACTCGAAGACACACCGTCGTTCCGTCGGTTGCAAGAGCGTCGACAGTCCTCGGTGACCGCGGTCGCGAGTGCACCTACGCGCTCACCGGTCTGGACGGTGCTCCGGACCTACCCGGCTGAAGTGCTACTCACCGCGGGCTGTTACATCGGCATCAACCTGACGTACTACCTGTACATCACGTTCGTGATCTCCTACGGCACCAGTACCCTCGGCCTGTCACAGAGCACCATGCTGGCCGCTGTACTCATCGGATCCACCGCGCAGGTGCTGACTCTGCCGTTGGCCGGTGCGATGTCGGACCGAATCGGGCGCGCTCGCGTGTATCTCTGGGGCGCTTTCGGCTCGGCAGCGTTCGCCGTCCCGTTCTGGATGCTCATCCAGACGCAGCAGTTCTGGCTGATCACCATCGCGATGCTGATCGGCCTCGGCCTGCTTCACAGCCTGATGTACGGAGTCCAGCCGGCGTTCTTCGCCGAGACGTTCTCTACCGAAGTCCGGTACTCGGGGGTGTCGCTGGGGATCCAGACAGGGGCCGTGATCGGGGGAGCATTCGCGCCGATGACCGCGACCGCGCTGCTGTCGGGCTTCGGTTGGCCCAGTGTGGCTGCGTACATGATGGTGGGCTGTCTCCTCACGGGCGCCTCGGTCTGGCTTCTGGCCCGGCGCAACAGCACTCGTACCCAGGAGGTGACCGGGTGATGACCACGTCGCAACAGCATGTGGGCTCCGAGTCGGACAACGCAGCCGCGATCCGAGCCTTCATATCACGCTGGGTCACCGTAGGATGGCATCTCGAGCGCGGTGAGAAGTTCGACTTCCGCCGCCTCCTCGAGTCCTACTACGATTGGGATTCCGCTGACGTCCTGCTCCACGACAACGCGGATCCCGACCGCACACTCAGTCGCTCGGCTGCGGAGTACGCGACCATCTGGGACACCACACTGACAAAGCTCGTGACGCTGGACAACACCGTGATCGACGGCCCATACGTCACCGTGTCGGGTGATCTTGCCGTGGCGGACGTCTGTTTTCGCAGTCGCTTCGAGTTCGACAACGGTGACGTCGACGTCGTACCCACCCGGTCAACGCTGGCGTTGCGTCGAAGAGGTGAGCACTGGCTCATCTTCCGCGAACATGGATCGGCACTGAGTCCGGCAAACGGGAAGTGAGAGAAGAGATATGACCACACCACAGTCATCACGCCACACGGAGATACTCGTCATCGGTGCCGGCGAACTCGGCGGAAGCGTCATCACCGCGCTGACACGACGGAACGATGCCCCAGAGGTGGCGGTGTTGCTGCGCCCGTCCGACTCACCCCGGCACGCCCGTCTGCGCGACGAGCTCGGTGCCCAGGGCGTCAAGATCGAAGAGGCAGACGTGGCAACCGCGCCGGTGTCCGAGCTCGCGACGGTCTTCGGTCGATATGACACCGTGGTGAGCTGCATCGGGTTCGCGGCAGGTCCGGGAACGCAACGGAAGCTCGCCGAAGCGGCGCTGCAGGCTCGGGTTTCGCGATACTTCCCGTGGCAGTTCGGTGTCGACTATGACGCGATCGGGCGCGGCAGTCCGCAGGACCTGTTCGACGAGCAACTCGACGTCCGGGACATGCTCCGCGCCCAGAACACCACCGAGTGGGTGATCGTGTCGACGGGCATGTTCACCAGCTTCCTTTTCGAGCCGGATTTCGGCGTCGTCGACCTCGCCTCGAACACCGTCAACGCACTCGGCAGTTGGGACACCGAGGTAACCGTCACCACCCCTGAGGACATCGGTGTTCTCACTGCGGAGATCATCCAGACCCGGCCGCGCATCGCAAACCACGTCGTCTACGTCGCCGGTGACACGATCTCCTATCGCGAACTTGCCGACATCGTCGGACGCGTCAGGGGAGTGCCGGTGAGCCGCCATGAATGGACCGTTGCGCATCTGCTCGAGGACCTCAAACGGCACCCCGACGACGGCCTGCGGAAGTACCGGGCGGCGTTTGCGCTGGGGAAGGGCGTCGCATGGCCGAAAGTCGGTACATTCAACGACACCCGTGGTATCCCCACCACAACCGCCGAGGAATGGGCGCGCGCCAACCTCGCCCCCGGCTCCGGTCGTACCTCGCCCGGCCGATAGCGAAGGGCGGCGTGGTGGACAGCATTGATGGTGGGCGTCGAATGCGGGGTGCCGTATCGGTCCGAACGGCGGGCCGTAGGCGGACAATGGCTCTATGTCCACTGCGTTCTGGATCGTCATTGCGGTGCTCGCCGTCGGTACCGTCGCCGGTGGGTTGTTGAGGATGCGCGCCTGGTTGCAGAGGCCCGTACCGCCCGAGGTGATCGAGGCCGCGCACCGTGACGACGACAAAGACGACTGACGATCAGGGATCCGCCCACCGTCATGCGCCGCCCACGAGCGATCTACGTTCGGGTGAGTGCGAGCACCGGGATGGTGCGAATGCCGGCGACTTTCTTCTCGTAATCGGCGAAGCCGGGGTAGCGCCGTGCTTGTTCGCTGTAGATGCGGTCACGGGACTCGCCCGTGACTTCGGTGACGCTGACGGTGTAGGTTTCGGTTCCCACTTCGATCTGTGCCGTGCCCGCGGCCGTGAGGTTGTAGTACCAGGCCGGGTTGGACGGCGCGCCCGCCTTGGAGGCGAAGACGTAGATGGTGTTGGGGTTGTTGTCGTCGGGCAGGTACATCATGGGCGTGACAGTCGGCTTGCCGGTCTTGCGGCCGACATGATGGACCAACACCATGGGGGCACCTTCGAAGTTCCCGCCCACCCGGCCCTCATTGGCGCGGAATTCCTTGATTATCTGGGTGTTCCAATCGTCAGGTGCGCTCATCCCGGGTCCTCCGTCTCGTGTTTGTCGCTTGTGTCGAGGTCATAGACATGGTGCCAGGCCGCGCAAGTGGGCCTCCAGCGTTCGTGGTGGCCGCTTCAAGACAGCTCCTGGATCGACGAGACGCTGCGTTGCGACAACCAGCATCCTGTTACCGGTCCGAATTTGCGGCAACGAACTCCGGCGCCGGAACTGCCGGATATGCTCGGCGCGAAGGCGCGGTACGGGCAGTAGCGACGCCTGTCGACGATGGAGGTTTGCATCATGCGAGCCGCACGTACACTCGCCTCGTTGCTTCTCGCGGCGCTGACGCTCACCGCCGCACCAACCGTCGCCGCGCAGCCGCCCGAGCTGGCTGTCGCACTGGACCGTGTGATCGAGGCGCGGCTCGCGCAGATGGGTGCTCCCGGTGCGATCGTGAGCCTGTCGATACCTGACGAGATCGATTACACGAAAGCGTTCGGGGTTGGTGATGCCGCGACGGGCGTGCCCATGCTGGTGGACGATCACCACCGAATCGGCAGCGTCACAAAGACCTTCACTGGAACCGCGATCCTGCAGCTCGTCGAGCAGGGACGAATTCGGTTGAGCGATCCGGTCTCTCGGTATGTCGAGGGAGTTCCGTCCGGTGATGAGATCACACTCGACATGCTCGGCCGGATGCGGAGCGGGCTGGCCGATTACACGGAGACCGGTGATTTCATCGAACGGCTGTACCGGGAATCCCCGACTGGACCCGACGCATTCGCCGTGACGCCGCGTGAGCTGGTCGAGTCCGCGTTCACACAACCACTGAAGTTCACACCAGGAAGCCGCTACGAGTACTCCAACACCAACACCGTGCTGCTCGGCATGGTGGTCGAGAAGGTGTCCGGCATCCCGCTCGGACAGTACCTGCAGGACAATATCTTCGGTCCGTTGAGTTTGGATCACACTTTTTATCCCGTCAACGGTTGGCTGCCAGGCCCCTTCGGGCACGGGTACAACAAGGCGCCGAACGACGCGATCGTCGACACCGCTTTGTGGAACCCCTCATGGGCCGACGCGGCGGGGAAAGTCGTCTCGAACGTGCACGACATGCGTACGTGGGCGCAGGCACTGGGCAGCGGCGCTTTACTGCGGCCGGAGACACAGGCCGAGCGGATCGGCGACGGATGGTCGGTGGTGCCTGGAGTCGACTACTCGTTCGGGATCTTCAATGTTCACGGCTGGCGCGGGCACAATGGCGACATCCCGGGCTACGCGACGGTCGCGGTCTACCTTCCGGAGCGAGGCGCCACGCTGGTCGTATTCGTCAACTCCGATGTCCCCGAGCCTCATTCAGCAGGGCAGATCGCTTATGCCGTGACCGAGCTCGTGACACCCGACAACGTCTATGAGCTCGGCCCGCAACCGCCGCAGCTGCTCGAACCGTCCGACGGCTGACACTCTCGGAGCCATCACCGTTCGATCCACTCCACCGGGTCGTACAGAGAACGTGTACAAACGCCGCTATCGCCTTCTCAGCAAATACTCAGCGGATGATCGGCAACCCTGCCCGACGTGGTCTCCCGGTGGCTTATCCGGACGGCTTTTGCCTTGGCGCGATTGTTGCAATACAGTGCACGGCTAACGCCAACAGCACTGTTGCACCAGCCTGAGTGACGCCGATCACAGCACGGCAAACGGGGTGTCGATTGCGACTTGTGCGGCGTGCCAGTGGTCCGCAACCTAGTGCGTCACCACGTCTACATAACACAACAGCAAAGTTTCGCTGGCGCGTACGTGGTCGTTTCGGTGCACAGTCGCCGCACCGACCGGTGCGTGGTCACACCCTGCTCACTGCCGAGAGCGGGGTGAGGGGGGCGGCGCCGTGGTCCAGCACACGGATCCACAAGTTCAAACCTCACAGGAGAGAGCAAGAATGCCGGGAGCCCACCGACTGGTCGACCCGTTCGCAAAACAGAAACTGATGAAGAAGATCGTCACCAGTGCCCTCGTGGCGACCGGCGTCGGCGGTGCGGCCCTGGTTTGTCCGCCGGCACACCGACCGGCATCGGTCGCGGTTGAGCAACGGCCCCCGATCGACGCGGTCGCCAGTGCGGCCGTGGATACCACTCCTGCACCGGTAGTCACCCCCGCTCCGGTCGCGGTGACCAAAGACTCGAACGCGGAGGCCATCGTCAAGGCCATCGTGAGCCAAGGGCAGGCGCACGGGCTGAGCGACGACCAGATCAAGACCGTCATCGCCACTGCGAAAATAGAGTCCAGTTTCCGCCCCACCGTGTCCGGCGGTGTGCAGGCGTACGGTGGCAAAGGCACCCGGGCCGATGAGGTCATCGGCCTGTTCCAGGAGAAGGCCAGCTTCGGCAGCGTCGAAGAGCGTCAAGACCCCGCCAAGGCGATCGACCGGTTCATCGCCAGGTTCACCGACGCGTTCAGGCGCTACGGCACCAACGACAGCGTGCTGGCCGCCACACTTGCGCAGAACCCGCAGCTGCGCAAACATCATGGCGGGATCGGCACGCACTACTACAACACGGTCAAGGCGGCGATGAGCACGGCCGCCGATTTGTACCGACAGGCCACTGGCGCCACCATGTGACCGTCGCGCGGCGCTGGAACTCGAGGTAGCCGCTTCGAGGTCCACGCGCGCGTATTCAGTCGAGCGGCGTGTCGAAAATCGCCGTGAAGATCGATTCGAGAATCGTCTCGAGCTGGTGGGCGCTGCTTCTGGTCAGCGCCCGCGTGCCGATCACCTGACGCATCAGCAGCACGCCGCTCATCACTGCCAGTGCGACATCGCTGCGCAGTTGGCGACCCGGTTCCGTCAGTTGACCGGACAGTCGCCGGCCGGCATGACGCGCGAGGCCTCCTCGCACGATGCGCACCGCGGCCGGATTCGACACCGAGCGCAGCATGATCAGGAAGGCTGCGACCGATTCGACACCCGGGGCGCTGTGTGCGGCCATCGCTGCGGCGATATCGTGCGCCAAGTCGTCAGAATCTTCGATGATGAACACCGGCGTCGCGAAGGACGTTTCGACGGCTTCGGCGAAAAGTTGCTCTTTGGAGCCGAAATACCGGTTCACCAGCATGGCGGTGACCCCCGCGTCCGCGGCGATCTCCCTGACCCCGACGCCGTCGTATCCGGCACGCGCGAAATGCCGAATCGCCGACTGCAGGATGGCCTCACGAGTGGCGGCCGCGTTGCGCGACCGAGGGCGGTCAGAAGTCATAGCTCACGGTAGGGAATAGAACCCGTGAAGTCTACGTCTGTAGATTCAAGGTATGTATACAGCTGTAGATTTGGAGCCGTCATGGACATGGGTTTGTCGGGCAAGTTGGCGCTGGTGACCGGATCGAGTTCGGGGCTCGGGCGCGCGATCGTCGAGTCGCTGGCCGCGGTCGTCTTCCCCGCCAGCATCCACAGCGGATACGTCAGCGGAGCAGATCTCCGTGTCGACGGCGGAGCTATCCGCAGCGTCGCATGAACAACACCACCGAAGGGAAATCACAGCCATGTCGAAAGTCATTCTGATATCGGGCGCTTCGCGCGGCTTGGGTCGGGCCATCACCGAAGCCGCCCTCGCCGCGGGCCACTGCGTGGTCGCCGGGGTCCGGTCGGCCACGGCGCTGAGCGACCTCACGTCCCGCGAACCCGACCGGCTCGCCGTCATCGAACTCGACGTGACCAACGACGAGCAGGCTCGAGCCGCGGTCGCCACCGCCGTCGAGCGCTTCGGCCGACTCGACGTTCTGGTCAACAACGCCGGCTACGCCAATATGAGCGCGATCGAGGACGTCGACATCGACGACTTCCGCGCGCAAATCGAGACGAACTTCTTTGGCGTGGTGCGTCTGACCCGGGCAGCGTTGCCGGTGATGCGCGGTCAGCGCGCCGGCCACATCGTCCAGATTTCCTCCGTCGGCGGGCGGCTCGTCCGTCCAGGCCTCGCCGCCTACCAGTCGGCCAAATGGGCGGTGACGGGATTCTCCGGCGTGCTCGCCGAGGAGGTCGCTCCGCTGGGTATCAAGGTGACGGTGCTGGAACCCGGCGGCATGCGCACCGACTGGGCAGGCTCGTCCATGCGGATCGCCCCGGTGCGCGACGAGTACGCGGCGACCGTCGGGGCCGCCGCGTCGCTCAGCAACCCGAACGTGCTGGGCGCCAGTGACCCGGCGAAAGTGGCCGGCCTCCTGTTGGAGGTGATCGGGATGGCGGAGCCGCCGTCGCGACTTCTCGTCGGTCCAGACGCCTACCGGTACGCCACCGCGGCGGGGCGTGACCTGCTCGCGGCCGACGAGAGGTGGCAAGCTCTCAGTGTGTCCACCGCTGCCGACGACGTCTCGCCAACTCAACTCGATCCACTCGGATTGTCCTCCCGATGAACGTCAGCCGTCGCGACCTGGGGCGATTCGCAACGCTTGCGGCCGGCGCCGTGACGCTGGCCGCATGCGCTTCGTCGCAGGAAGACAGTGGTGCTCCGCCGGCGCCCACGCACGCCATGAATCCTGTCAAGCAGATCGATGCGGGGGATCTCAGCATCGGCTACACCGAAGCGGGACCGGCGGACGGCCGACCGGTCGTCCTACTGCACGGGTGGCCCTACGACATCCACAGCTACGCCGACGTATCGGCGCTGCTCGCCGAGCGCGGATACCGGGTCATCGTTCCGTACCTGCGGGGGTTCGGCACCACCCGGTTCATGTCCGCCGACACGTTCCGCAATGGGCAGCAGGCCGCGCTCGGACGCGACGTCGTCGCGCTGATGGATGCGCTCGACATCCCGCAAGCCATCGTGGGCGGCTATGACTGGGGTGGACGCTCGGCCAATGTCGTCGCGGCGTTGTGGCCGCGACGGTGCGCGGGGCTGGTCGCTGTCAGCGGCTACATCGTCGTCAACTTGGCCGCCAATCGGAAGCCGTTGCCACCTGCGGCCGAACACGGTTGGTGGTACCAGTACTACTTCGCCACTCCGCGCGGGGAACTGGGTTACCGCGAGCACACCAAGGAGTTCAACCGTCTCATCTGGACCGAAGCGTCCCCGCTGTGGAAGTTCGACGATGCCACCTACGACCTCTCGGCGTCGGCGTTCGACAATCCCGACCACGTCGACATCGTGGTACACAACTACCGGTGGCGGCTGAGCCTCGCACCGGGTGAGCCGCGTTATGACGCCGACGAAAAGCGCCTCGCCGCGAAGCCGCCCATCACCGTCCCGACGATCACCATCGGCAGCGACTTCGACGGAGCCGCCAAGGATGGCAGCTCCTACCGCTCGCTCTACACCGGCCCCTACGAGCACCGCATCCTGAATGGGATTGGGCACAATGTGCCGCAGGAAGCACCGGATGCGTTCGTCACCGCTGTCGTAGACGTCGATCGTCAGCGCGCGAAGTGAAAGGACCGACATGTCAATCTTGTCGCGACAACCCATCGCCGACACTGTCGCTCGGGTGTTCGCAGCAACAATCAACCCGGCACCGAAGGCCGCGGTGCGCTTCCCGGCCATCGTCGGCCGCACGTCTGAGGTGACGATCCCCAGCCGCCACGGTCCGGTCGACGCGACGCTCTACCACCCGCCGACGACGCCCAAGGGCGTGTACGTCAACATCCACGGCGGCGGCTTCGTGGTCGGGCATCGGGAGCAGGACGATCCTTGGTGCCGCTACCTGGCGCAGCACGCCGGTGTCGTGGTCGTCAACACCGACTACGTGCTGGCTCCGGGGCATCGTTTTCCCGCTGCGCCGCAACAGGTTCACGACATCGTTCGCTGGGCCGCCGGTGCCGACCGGGATTGGGCCGGTGCGAAGGTGTGCGTGGGCGGGCAGAGCGCCGGAGGTAGTCTCGCCGCGGCGGCCTCGCGGTTGGCGCTGGAAAACGGTGATCCCGCAATCGCTTTGCAGGTACTGCACTATGCGCCGCTCGATCTGGTGACGCCGACCCGCGAGAAGTCGTCGGCGCTTGGCGCGAGGGCGGTGCTCAAGCCGTGGATGGGCGAGGTGTTCGACACCGCTTACGTTCCCGACCCGGCCCAGCGGCGCGACCGGTTGGCGTCGCCGGCGTGGGGTCCCAACGCGACCGACATCGCCGGCATCGCGCCCGCGGTGGTGGTGACCGCCGAATACGACCGCCTGCGCGACGAAGCCCGCAGGTACGCGGATGCACTGGCGGCCGTCGGAGCGCTTGTCGAGTACTACGAGGTGGCCGGCGTCGACCACGGGTACAACATCATGAGCGACGCGGCCGATATCACGCTCGAGGCCTACGCGCGCATCACCGAGCATGTGGTCCGCGCGATCGGCGACGCTCCCCGTCACATCGGCGAACGCGACCGGGTCATACCGAGTTGACCAGGTGAGCACGGCGACGAACCCGCCAGGTCATGGGGTGCGACCGACTCATTCCAGGATCGCCCGAGCTGCGCGCTCTGCGAGCAGCATGACCGGCGCGTTGGTGTTCCCGGACGTGATCCTCGGCATCGCCGAAGCATCAGCCACTCGAAGACCGGCGACGCGAAATACGCGGAAGTCCGTGTCGAGGACGGTCGCGGCCGACCGCGGCAGGCCGTGCGCGTCAAAGGCCCCCATCGCGCAGGTGCCCACCGGGTGGAAGATGGTGGTACCCAGTTCACAAGCAGCCTTCTGCAGGTCTTCGTCACTCACCAGTTGCGGGCCGGGAAGCATCTCCTCCGGGCAGTAGCGCGCCAGGGCCGGCGCCGCCATGATTTTCCGGGTCATTCGGAGGCCGCGCACCGCGATTTCACGATCGGCGTCCATGGACAGGTAGTTGCATGAGATCTTCGGGTCGGTCAGCGGATCCGCGCCGGCCATGCGCACATGACCCCGCGAGGTGGGTCTCAGGTTGCAGACCGAGGGAGTGATGGCTCCGAAGGGATGCAGCGGTTCGCCGAACTTCGGTAGGGACAAGGGCTGCACATGCCACTCCAGATCAGGGCTGGCCAGCGCGGGGTCACTTTTGGCGAAAGCCCCCAGCGTGGACGGCGGCATCGTCATGGGGCCTGATCGCAGCAGCAGGTACTGAATTCCCATGCCTGCGCGGGTGATCCAATTTCGGTAGAGGGTGTTGACGGTTCGCGCGCCGCGGATCCGGTAGACCGTTCGAAGCTGTAGATGATCCTGGAGATTTTCACCGACTCCGGGCAGATCGACGGCCACCGGCACGTGATGCCGGGTGAGCAGCCGGGCCGGTCCCAGACCCGAGACCTGCATCAGATGCGGCGAGCCGATGGCTCCGGAACTCAAGATGACCTCCCGGCGGGCTCGAACGTCGATGATCTGATCGTCTTTGAGCAGACGCACGCCGGTCACGCGGTGTTGCGCCGTGGTCCACGCCCCGCGACGAAGATCATCGCGGACCTGATCGTCCATCAACAGTCGTAATGCTCGGGTTCGTGTGTAGACGGTGAGGTTGGGCCGGTGAGTTACCGGGTGCAGGAACGCATCAGCCATCGACCAGCGCCTGCCGCGCCGTTGATTGACATGAAAATACGCGCTGCCGGAGTTGTCGCCCCGATTGAACTCATCGATCGGCTCGATGCCCAACTGGGCGGCGGCGGTCTGCCAGGCGTCCAGAATCTTCCAACGCACCCGCGGCCGCTCGACTCGGATCTCACCGCCGACGCCGTGCCACTCGTCGGCGCCGCCGAAGTAGTCTTCCAGCTGCTTGTATATGGCCAGTGTCTGGCCTGGACGGTCTGGGCCGCCCCAAAGCCATCGTTCGTCTCCGGTAGCTTGCGCCCACAGTTCGTAATCGCTGGCCTGGCCGCGCATGTGGATCATGGCGTTGATCGACGAGCAGCCGCCGATCACGCGGCCCCGCGCGTAGATGATGCTGCGCCCAGCCAGACCGGGATCGGGCTCAGTCGTGAAGCACCAGTCGGTGCGGGGGTTGGCAATGGTGTAGAGATAGCCCACCGGCACCTTGATCCAGAACCAGTTGTCCTCTCCGCCGGCCTCGATCAAGAGCACACGGTGATCGGGGTTGGCGCTGAGCCGATTGGCGAGCAGGCAGCCCGCACTGCCTGCTCCCACGATGATGAAGTCGAACTCGGCCACAGGGCTCATTTCCGGCACCGTTCCTCCGTCGCAGTCGGATGCGTGTCCCAGTGTGCGCGATGGCAGTCCCGTGCACCGAGCACGCCACGGGAATGTGCGCCGGCTGATGACTGACTGTCGCCGTTCGGCCGGCCATCTACCGGCTTGAGGGGCTCGGCGCGAGCCAAGCAGGTCTATCCTCGCGCATACAAACTGGCCCGGCGAAGCAGTCCGCAACAGATGGGCGGACGCACGGGTAGCCGTAGGGGGTGCGATGGCTCGGTCGGATGCCGACGGTGATGATGACGACGACCTCGGCGAGCCCACCGGCAACGAAGCGGTCTCGGGCGACTTCGTGTGGGACGAAGAAGAATCTGAGGTGCTGCGGGCGGCGCTGATCGACGCCAAACTGGCCGCCTCGGCGGGCTCGATCCGCGCGCTTCTCAGAGCGGCGCAGAAAGAGGTGTCTCTCAGCCCCGCCGAAGAGGCGGCGTTGATTCGGCGGATCGACGCTGGGCGACGGGCTTCGCGGCTGCTGGGACAAGCCGCCGAGGACGGAAACGCGCTGCCCGACGCACAACGCAGCGAGTTGACCCGGATCGTCCGTGACGGCGAAGACGCACGAGATGATCTGGTGAGAGCGCATCTGCGTCTTGTGGTGATGGTCGCGAAACGCTATGTCGGGCGCAGCACTGCGTTCGTGGATATGGTCCAGGTAGGCGAACTCGGTCTGATGCGTGCAGTCGAGAAGTTCGACTCCGCGAACGGTTACCGCTTCGCCACGTACGCCACATGGTGGGTACGGCAGGCGATCACCAGGACCATGGCACCTTGAATGACCTGAACCGCATGCGCAGATCGGCTTTCGCGGCGCGCTTCGACTCGGATACATTTTCGAAGCGAGCGGGGCGGTCGTGGGCCATCCCGCCGATCGGTTCTACGGCGTGCTCTGGCAGAACCGGATGGTGTTGGAGAACGGGTCGATGACTTGCATGGTGGGTCCGCCGGGAGCGTCGTCGTCGATGCCTGGGTACATGCGCGGGTAGCCGGTGGCGTGGAGTTCCTTGTGTAGCGCGGTGACGTCACTGACCGGTACCCACACGGTCGACCCTGGTGTGCCGTCGCCGTGGTGTTCAGACAGATCGAGCACGAACTGGTCACGACGCAACCGCATGTAGAGGATCGATTGCGCGTAGTCGAAGCGGTGTTCCCACTCGACACTGAAGTGCAGGTAGTCGATGTAGAACTCGCGGGCGCGGCCCTCGTCGAGGCTGCGGAGGACGGGTACGGGCGCGCTCATACCTCGATGGTGTGTAAGCCGCGCTGATGCCGTGTTCCAGTCGTGAAAGCCCAACTGCCGTGCCACGATCTCCAGTGCCTTGGAGTGTGTCAGACGGACGTCGGGCAGCTGGTCACGGAGAATTTTCGCGGCGCGTTTAGCGTCCTCAATGGTCAGATCCATCGCTTCACCTACGTCTCCGGTGCCGGTTGCAATCAGTGCCCGCCTTGCTGAGTTGTCTGGGCACCGTTGGTCGCAGATTGGCGTCGTGGTGACCGATCCAGATGTGTTCACCATGCCGACGAGTCGGCGCGGGCGGCAGGTCACATCTAACCCTTGAGGCAGGCTACGCGATGGTGAGCCGGCCCTCAATGGTCTGCACATGATCCAAAAGAGGGTGTAGCGGCTGCATCCGTGCTTCGGTGACGTGTGCTCGTTCACGAAGCGGCGAGGTCGCGCTCACTGGGGACGGCAGGTTCTGAGGTAGCTGAGGAACGAGGCCTGTAGGCCAGTCACGTGCGTTTCGTGCAGGATCTCGCTGGTGATCGCTTCCCGTTGTGAGGTGAGCAGGTGAAGGATGGTGGCTGTGTTCTTCGCGAGGTTTTGGTAGATGGCCAAGTCTCCGAGAAGCTCTCGGTCGTTGAAGGTCACGTGAAGCTTGGTCGCCGGCCGGCTGTCACGCATCCCGTGGAGCTCGGCGAAGATCCGGCTGTCTTCGGTGACGACGCCAGGGCTGCCTGCTCCGATGCTCTGGAAGAGGGTGCTGCCGGTGAGCCAGGCGTAGAGACTGAAAAGCCCGCCATAGGAGTATCCGAAAAGCCCGTGACCGACTGTGGCGGTGCCATAGTCACGTTCGATCCGTGGGTGCAGTTCCGTCGTGAGGAAACGCAAGAATGCATCGGCGTGGGTGTCGCCCAATTCGGCGAGGTACGCGTCGGCTTCCTCGCGTGTCCTCGCACCCGCTTCTACGCCCATCTCCACGGCATCGATGAGCTCCTTGGCGACGGGCTCGCCGGGTGGCACTAAGTCTCTGTTGCGCAACCGATCCCAATCCTGTGCCTCCTCGCCCGCATATCCGACGCTCACTTGAATGTAGGGCCGGATACGTTGCATGGGGTCCATTTGGGTGACGATGAGCGGAGCGGTCAGCCCGACAGCCCAGTTCCCGTCGAGTACATACACGGCAGGCGTTTGCGTTGTCTCGCGGCTGTAGCCCGGTGGCGTGGTTACCCAGACTCCGTAGTCACGCCCACCGCTGGAGCGCATTTCGAAGTAGTCGGTGTCGGGAAGACAGCCTTGCCACATGGAGCCCATCGAAGATCCTTCACAACTCGGCCGGCCACTCGACGCTGTGTTCCCGGCAGCTCGTTATCCATTGGATAAAAGCTATCCAATGGATAAACTGCGGTCGTGATCTTGTCAAGTGCCCGACGCAAGGGCGACGCACGCGACCGCCTTCTGGTTCGGCTTTGCGAGGCCTTCGACGATGGTGTTCCCTCGCCGGAGATGTCATTGCGGGAGGTCGCCGCCCGAGCCGAGACCAGCCACGCTTTGCTGCGTTACCACTTCGGATCACTGTCGGGCGTCTTGGCGGCCATGCTCACGATGCAGCGGTCCCGTGACAACGAGACGCTTCTGAAAACCGCCCAGCAGGGCAGCTTTGACGACTTCGTGGTGGCGATCTGGCGGACCTACACTCGCCCGGAGCAGCTGTCGCGCACCCGTGGCTTCTTTCACGTCGTAGGGCTCGCGGCATACCGCCCACGGGACTTTCCAGAGTTCATCGACTCACTCGATGACCTGACCACGATGCTGGCATCGCTCGCGGAACGCGAAGGGCACACTCCCAAGAAGGCGCTCAGCATGGCCACCGTCGCAATTGCCGCGATTCGCGGAATGCTCTTGCAAGAAATCCTGACTCCGGCAGCCCACTCTGAGGACGCGCTCGCCCTGATCGTGCAGATGAGCAAAGGCGGATGACTCGACACCAACCGGATTACGACAACCGCCGACTTGATTGAGATCGATTGGTCCGTGGTTGTGGTGGGGCCGACTAACCGAGAACAACATGTAGGAGCAACGAGACAACCGGACCCACTCACTCGGCCGCCATGACCGCATCTGTGGCGATGGAAGCCGTCCATGAGCTGCAGTAGCCGAATCACCATGGACAAGAAATACCTTCGCGTGCCCTGGTGGCGTCTTCCCGCAGTGACATCCGGAGGGAGAGGTCCGTCATGGGGCGTGGGACCGCAGATAACCGCAGTGGTGCCCGTAATCGGTGAGCAGGCCGCGCAGCGCTCGGCGGGCGCGGTGGAGACGTGACATCACGGTGCCGAGTGGCGTTCCGGTGATCTGGGCAATGACCTTGTAGGGCAGGCCTTCTACGTCGGCGAGGTATATGACGGTGCGCTGAGCCTCGCTGATCTGGTGCAGCGCAGCTGTGATCTGACCGTGGGGCAGCTGCTCGATTACGGCGGCCTCCGCCGAAGTCCGCGCCGCTGGGCCACGACGTCTGTCATGTGCCAGCTGCTCGTCAGTGATGCAACCCGTGAGACTTTCTGCCGGACGGCGGATGCGGGCATGGTAGTTGCTGATCCATGTGTTGGTTTGGATGCGGTAGAGCCAGGCACGGATATTGCTGTCCGGACGCAGCCGCCCGAAGCCGGCATAGGCCCGCAGCAGCGTTTCCTGTGTCAGGTCCTCGGCATCGGCGTCGTTGCGCGTCAGCTGGCGGGCTTTTCGCAACAGGGCGTACGAGTAGGGCATCACCTCCCGAACGAAGCGCTCGGATCTGCATGCAGCAGAATGGTTTTCAGAGGTATCGGTGTGCGCGGGGGCAACTGTTCTCAGGGGCATCGTCATTCCTTGCTCTGCCGCGTCATCGTGAAATCATCGATGTGGCTCAATCAATCGAATGCGGACGCCGGAAGCGCATGCTCACTGTCGGCGCGCAAATATGATTGTCTCAAACATGGGACGAATGCAGGGTGGTCCGTGGTGTGGCCCTTCTTACCCCTGGGTATGAAATATGAACGCGAATTGATCCGGGCAGCAGCATCTTTGATTCCCCAGTAAAGGTCTCCGCTGGCACCAGCCCCCGCCACGGCTCTGGCTGCCCATACGTCCGCAAGTGCTCGGGTCGAGTCCGTGCGGACGGTGAGAAAACCCAAGCGTCGCGCGGGTCAGCGGTGGGGCAGCGTTTGCAGCAGGGCCTCGAGGGAAGCGCGTTCGCAATCGTCGTAGAGAGCGGCGCACCACGTACGCAGATCATCGATCACCACGGCAGGCAAACGGAGGCGGTGATCGATCAAGGCACGCAACGACAGAGTGATCGCCGAACGGAAATGTCGGCATCCCAGCGCAACGTAGATGGCGTGCCGGTCCGTGTCGGGCAGCGCGGACGGCAGCAGGTCCGCCAGACGCCAAGCCAGGTCATCGGCAGTCACAGTGTTACGCCTCATCGGCTGCAACCAGAACTTTGAGCCCGCCCGACGTTCCGGCGGACGCGGCGGTTGGCAACGCCGGCATTCTCGCCGAGATCACTGGACGCGAGTATCCTGGCTTTGCGAAGTGCGTTCACGGAGCAGGTACTTCTGTATCTTGCCGGTGGAGGTCTTTGGCAGGTCACCAAAGATGACCTGCTTGGGCGCTTTGTATCGTGCGATGGTCGACCGCACGTGGTCGATGATGTCGTCGGCCGTCGCTTCGCAGCCGGGCTTGAGGGTGACGTGTGCGGCCGGTACTTCGCCCCACTGTGGATCCGGTACGCCGATGACCGCAACTTCGAGGACGGCGGGGTGTTCCATGATCGCTTGCTCGACCTCTACCGAGGCGATGTTCTCACCGCCCGAGATGATCACGTCCTTGCTGCGATCCCGTATTTCGATGTATCCGTCGGGATGTCGCACACCCAGGTCGCCAGTTCTGAACCAGCCGTCTGGTGCCGCAGCTTCGGTCGCTTCCGGATCGTGCAGATACCCAAGCATCACATTGTTGCCGCGCAGAGCGATCTCGCCGGTGCTCGTGCCGTCCGGAGCCGCATCGGTGCCGCCGTCGGCGAGTACGCGAATCTCGCAGGAGATCATGTTGCCAACACCCTGGCGGGCTTTCATCTTTGCACGCGCATCCAGGTCGAGTTCGTCCCATTCGGGACGCCACTCGCAGATTGCCGCAGGTCCGTAGGTCTCGGTCAATCCGTATAGATGTGTGACCTCGAATCCGAGGGCCGCCATGCGCCGTAGAATGGCCGGCGAGGGCGGTGCGCCGCCCGTGGCGACCCGAACAGGCGTGCCCTCGATGGCGTCCGCCTCTTTCGCGTACGCGAGCATGGACAGCACGGTCGGGGCGCCGTTGAGGTGAGTGACGCCCTGTTGCCGGATCAGTCGCCAGACCTCAGAAGGATCGACTTTGCGCAAGCACACATGCGTGCCGGCGGCGGCTGTGACTGCCCACGGGAAACACCACCCATTGCAGTGAAACATCGGAAGTGTCCAGAGGTATACGGCCGATGGCGACAAGCCTGTGTGGCCGACCATGGCCAACGCCTGCAGATAGGCACCGCGATGCGAGTACATCACGCCCTTGGGCTTGCCGGTGGTCCCCGAGGTGTAGTTGACAGACAGCAGCGCCAGTTCGTCGGTTGGTGTGTGCCGTATCGGTGAGGCGGCCGCCAACATCTGCTCGTAGGCGCAGTGCTCATCATCATCTGCCCGCACAAGGATGGGAGGTACGCTCATCTGTGCGCGGACGCGTTCAACGACCTCCGCGTGAACTCGGTCATAGATGAGGACGGAAGCCTCCGAATGGCTGAGCATGTAGGCAATCTCGGTTGCCGAAAGGCGAGTGTTGAGTGCGATCAGTGGTGAACCGGACCACGGGACGCCGAAATGCGACTCCAGCAGAACATGTGAGTTGGGAGCCAGCACCGCGACGGGCCTGCCGGACGACAACTGTGCCAACGCTCCTGCGAGCTGCACCGACCGTTGGTGGAGTTCTTCGTAGGTCCACTTGCTGTCCCCGTCGACCACTGCCAGTCGGTCCCCATGACAGCTGGCTGCCCTGTCGAGATATGCGGTGGGTGTCAACGGTTCGTAGCTCATCGACCTGCGTTGCGCTGACATCCCGTTGGCGTTCATCGCGGCGTCTCTCCTCTGGGATCGATTGCGTTGGGACCGACTGGCCGAGTGCAGGCTCGGTGAGCTTCCACGATCTTCCGCCGCCTCGGAAGACGAGCACCGATCGGGTTGGGGGAGTGCCACTTCAGTGAACACCGCGGTACTTCTTCTCACAACATGTATCGGCGATGTCGCGCAATCTGCCAATCCAGCCGCGTGTCGGGGTTCCCGCTGTGGGCAAATCGATCAGCTTCTGATCTCCTGGGTCAGGTCGTCGAGCAGCGGCGTGATCCGGTAATCGACCAACTTGCGCATCACCAGGGACGTCGTCGTCTGTTCGACGCCGTCGATGTCCAGAATTCGCCCGGCTATGCGGTAGAGATCATCGGCTTCACGCGCCACCACATGGATCATCAAGTCGGTGACCCCGGCCAAGCCGTGAACTTCGATCACTTCGGGAACCTGCTCAAGAGAATCGGCGATCTGTGCAAGTTTGCGCTGGGTCACCCGCGTGAGGATGAACGCGGTGAGCGGGTAGCCGAGTGCGGCGGGGTCGATCCGGCGTTCGAGTGATCTCAGCACGCCTTGGTTTTCCAACTTGCTCAAGCGCGCCTGGACGGTGTTGCGGGACAATCTGGTTGCGTCGGCGAGCGCGATCACCGTCGCCCGGGGGTCGACGCTGAGCGCCTTGATGATTCTGGCATCGATCGCGTCGACGCGCGGTTTGTTGGTCACAATGCCCACCCCGGTGAGGTACGCACAGTTCGTGATGAGCAGATTGCACATGCAGGCAGGTGCGAGTTGCGCAGACATGGAGTCGGTGATCCACTGTTAATGACTTTTTGCACGTGCGTACCGTACCTCGGTTGACGATACGTCACCACGATGTCGGGTCACCTCATCCCGGGAACCCTGCACGAGGAGGGCGCAGACTCATGATCTGAGTCCAGTGCAGCGATTGCCGATTCCTCATTTCGCTCACGGACAAGGATGCTCGATGCCTGGCCATGCCGCAGTGCAATGCGCTGCCCACCATGTCGACACAACGACGACGCCGCTTCACGAAATCGAGCAACGGCTCCTATGGTTGTCGACCGCGATCATTCACCATGCCAACCGAATTCGACCGAACGCCAGTGGCATGAAGGTCGGCGGTCACCAGGCATCCAGTGCTTCCATGGTGTCGATCATGACCTCCCTGTGGTTTGAGCAGTTGCAGCCCGGCGATCGGGTCTCGGTCAAGCCGCACGCCTCGCCGGTTCTACACGCCATCAACTACCTGCTCGGTGATCTCGACGCGTCATATCTACCCAGGCTGCGCGAATTCGGCGGTCTGCAGTCCTACCCCAGCCGCACCAAGGACCCCGATCCCGTCGATTACTCGACCGGATCGGTGGGAATCCGTCTGGGCCGCCCCGACGGCACATCGGCCTACATACGATTGTCCACGCGACCGGTGGACCAGTTGTTGGCTGCAGTCCCGCAGGACGCAGCGGGACGGGAACGACGCCGCCGCCACGTCCTGGCCGGAGGATACGTGATGCGCAGGGCCGCAAACCCTTCGCTGACTTTGGTGGGAATGGGTGCCCTGATGACCGAGACCCTGGCCGCGGCAGACCGGCTCGCCCAGCATGGCGTCGACGCCGACGTCGTCTGTGTCACCGGTCCCGGACTGCTGTTCGAGGCACTGCAGGCCCGACAGGGACGCGGCGACGGACCGACGTGGATTCTGGATCAGCTGTTCCCGGCAGGCCGGGCCGCACCGATGGTGACGGTGCTCGACGGCCATCCGCACACCCTGGCCTTCCTCCCCGCGGTCAACGGTGTCCGGGGAACCCAATTGGGAGTGAGCCGATTCGGCCAGGTCGGCTCACTGGAGGACGTGTACCGGTATCACGGCATAGACACCGACAGCATCGTCGGTGCTGCGCTCGACCTCGTAGGGACGGTGTGACATGACCACTACCGAAAGTGAGATCCTGGTGACGCTGCCCAGCTTGGGCGAAGGTGTCGAAGCGGCGACCATCACCCGATGGCTCAAGGCGGTGGGTGATCCCGTGGAACTCGACGAAGCGCTGCTCGAAGTCGCCACCGACAAGGTCGATACCGAGATCCCGGCTCCCGCAGCCGGAATCCTGGTGCAGATCACAGAACCCGAGGATGCCGTCGTGGTGGTGGGCGCCGTCGTCGCGAGGCTCGCCATCGCGGCACCGGCGCGTGAAGCCCCCGACGTGCCGGCGCGCCCTCTGCCGGTTCCTGACCCCACGCCGGCACCGGCAGCCGTCGACGGGGCAAACCGCACGTCCGAATGCCCGCCGCCGATTACTCAGGCGGTCACCGATCCCCGGGCCGACCGGGTAGAAAAGCTCCCGCGTATTCGTCGGACGATCGCGCACAGGATGGTCGAATCTCTGCAAACGGCAGCACAACTGACCACTGTCGTCGAAGCCGATCTCGCATCGGTCGCGATTCGGCGCGCGCAGATGCAACAGCAGTTCCTCGACCGAACCGGTGCCCGGCTGTCCTATCTGCCCTTCGTCGTGGTGGCCGCCGTCGATGCGCTGGCCGAGCATCCCATCATCAACGCGACGATCAACACCGACTGCTCTGAGGTCACCTACCACGGCTCAGTTCACCTGGGGGTGGCTGTGGACAGTTCGAAGGGTCTCATGGTGCCGGTGATCCGTGACGCGCAGAAGCAAGATGTCGTTGAGATCGGTGCGGCCATTGCGTCGGCGGCCGCGGCGGTGCGCGGCGGCTCGATTCGACCCGACGAGCTGAGCGGGGGAACGTTCACCATCACCAATACCGGAAGTCGAGGTGCACTGTTCGACACCCCGATCATCAACCAGCCCCAGTCGGCGATACTGGGCGTCGGTGCTGCGACGGAACGTCTTGTGCCCGATCGTGACTCCCACGGCGCATTGCTGATCCGCACCCGGCCCATGGTCTATCTGTCACTGACCTACGACCATCGGCTCATCGATGGTGCCGATGCGGCACGTTACCTGACCTCGGTTCGGACACGATTGGAGTCGTGGGCCAGCTGAGCGTCGGCCGGCACCAAGGCCATCACCTCGGCCGCGTCGAAGTGCTTCGATCGCTGTTATCGCGTTGGAGGCCACGTCCACCGATCGCGCTGGCTGACGACGAGGCGTGCGCTTGTGAATTGTCCCGTATCAGACTTGTGGTGGAGCAGACGCTGTCAGCGCGTGATAAGCGGCGGTGGACATCGTGGTGATGATCGTTTCGTGATCGAGGCCCTTGTGCAGCGTCGCGGCGGCGTTGAGCATCGAGAACACGGTCTGGGTCAACAGGCGCACCGCCGGATCCGACAGATCGGGGCGGAGGATTGCCACGACCGAGATCCATTCTTCGGCATAGAGATTCATGGCTCGACGAATACGTCGTCGGTCCGCCTCGGGAAGAGCGTACTCGTTCTTGAGAAAGATCAGTGTGGTCGGCGGTCCTTCCACGACACTTCGAATATGGAACTCCACCATGGCGGTCAGCGCTGCGTGCGGGTCCTCGTGTTGTTCGGCAACGTTGCGGGCGAACTCGTGAAGTGAGCCGATCGGATTCTCCACGACGGCGATGAGCAACGCCTGCTTGTTCCGGAAGTGACGGTAAAGACCTGGTGCGGAGATGCCTGCCTTCGCACACACCATCTTGATGGTGACCGAATCGTAGGGATGTTCCATGAACAGGTCAGCAGCGACCTTCAACAGAAGCTCTCGCCGAGAACCTCTGGTGGGCGGTCGGTCTTCAGTCATGCCTTTCACGATATCCAGCTCGCCTGCACCTTTCGGCTGTGCGGGGGTGCCCGTCACTCGGACGAGCGAATTCTAAAGTATCCAGTTACCGAATATTAACATTATCGCCCATGACCGGATGAATTCGTCGGACCCTGCCGGCAGCGGCCGCCCTCGCCGGAAGACAGCTGTTGACAGTCCATATCCGTGCGCCTTCTCGAGGTGCCCGTACATCGCACACGACGTGACCATTGACAAGTTGCAGGCCGGGCCTTTAGGTTAATCCATGTTCACATGGTGGCCGTTTTGAACAATCTCGGTACGCCTATTGCCGGTGATCGTCCCGCGGTGTGAGCCGCGTCGACGGATGCCGTGCGATCGACGGAGTGCCGCGGTCGGCGCTGATTGTGTGCTCCCCGCTGCCGTCGACGGGGACGCTCGGTTGGGTCGACGATGACGCTGACCGGGCCGGCTATCGGATTATGGACCTCTCGCATTCGCGCTGGGGCGAAGTCCGGGGCTTCGGTTTCAAACTGTCAAAACCTCATTGAGGAACTGAGCTGATGGGTGAGAATTCCGCTATGACGCCGTCGGGTGCTCGTAAATGTCACAGTGTGCCAGTGCTTTCGGCCCTGACGGCCTTCGAGGCCGTTGATCGGACGTTTCCGCAGATGCTGTGCGACCGGGAACGGTCGGAGCCGGACACGGTCGCGTACCAGAGCTGGTCAGGCGGCACGATACGCCCGACCACCTGGCGTGACCATCTCGATGAAGTCCGCGCAATCGCGCTCGCCCTGCATAGGTCCGGCATCGCAACGGGAGAGCGCGTGGCGATCCTGGCCGGCCCCCGACCCGAATGGGTGGTGGCGGCGCTGGCGATCCTGAGCATCGGAGGCATCCCGGTCGGTGTTCACCAAACCAGTTCACGCCCAGAGATTCGGCATGTGTTGGAAAACAGCGGAGCCACCGCGATTTTCGTTGAAACCACGGACGATGCGGTGAACGTGGCGGCCCTGAGTGCGGAACTCGACCAGCTGCGGCTCGCCATCGGGCTTGATGCGTGCCCGACAGGTCTGGCGGGCGGAGTCGACGTGCAGACCTGGCAGCAACTGCGCGCCGACGGCCGACGGCTGGCCGCCGCAGATCCCACGCTCTTCGAGAAGCTGGTCGAGGCTGGTGACGTGGACCAACCGGCGGGGCTGTTCTACACCTCGGGCTCCACGGGTGCCCCCAAGGGGGTGACGCACACCCACCGGACGATCCAGTACTCCGTGCTCGGTTTCGCCATGTCCTATCCCGACCTCGGGCGCACTCGTCACGATCTCGTCGGCTTCCTCGGGTTGTCGCACGTCGCCCCCGCTCTCATTGCGGTGTACACGCCGATCATGACCCGACTGGTCATCACGCACTGCAGCATCGAGGAGCGGCTTGCAGCACTGATCGGCGTGCGACCCACCGCGGTGCTGTGGCCCCCGCGCATGCACGAGAAGCTGGCCGCCGAAGTGCTACAGGCGCTGTCCGGATCCGGCAGGGTATTCCGATTCGGCTACCGCCTGGCGATGACGGTGGCCCGGCCGGTAAGTGCACTGCGCTGGCAGCAACGCGAACTGCCCTGGTACCTGCGGGCCGCCGACGCGGTGGCCCGCAGAATGGTGTTCGTCCCGCTGCTCGCCAAGGTGGGAATGGACCGCATCCAGGTGACCTGGACCGCATCTGGGAGCATGACACCTGATGTGGCCGCGCTCTGGCACACGTGGGGCCTTGATCTCCGAGAGCTCTTCGGCACCACCGAAACCTGCGGATCGGTACTGGCACAATGGGACCGGTCTTTTCCCGCGCCTGGCACCATCGGCAAGAGTCTGCCGGATCCGCGCTGGGAGTTGCGGGTTTCCGCGCAGGGGGAGTTGCAGCTACGCAGTCCCACCATGTTCGTCGGCTACTGGGAGAATCCCGAAGCGACTGCGGCGGCCATGTCGGACGGCTGGTACCGCACGGGAGATCTGGTGGAGCTCGCACCCGACGGCGAAGTGAAGATCATCGGCAGGTTGAAGGACGTCCTGAAGACCAGCGGCGGCAAGATGGTCAGCCCGCAACCGATCGAAACCCGGCTCAAGGCCAGCCCGCTCATCGACGAGGCCATTGTCGTGGGAGACGGACGGAAGTACCTCTCGGTGTTGTTGAGCATGAGCCAAGAGGCCAAGAACCTGCCGCCGGGAGACCGTGACGCCGCGGTGAGTGCGTGGCTCAACGAGGTGAACGCCGAGTTCTCACGCCCCTATCAGCTGAAGAAGTACCGGATCCTTCCGCGGGAGCTGTCGGTCGAAGCCGGCGAGCTCACCGCCAAGGGCACCATCCGGCGCGCGGCCGTCCTGGCAGCGTTCGGTGATCTCATCGACGACATGTATGACGCCGGAGATCTCGACGCGATCGCGCGTGAGGCGCGCTATGCAGGGCCGAACCGGAAGCGGTAGGTCAGCGGGACCGTACGGCCGCGCCGTACGGTCCCGGTCGACTGTCGTGCGGCGTGGGGATCCCGTGGGCCGCCGCGGGACCTCGAGCGTCAGCGCCGCCGGCGACGGTGTCGGCTCTCACGCGCACTCAACGAAAGATGCCGTGCGTGATCGGCTCCTCATCCAGGATATGTTGACCGATCATGGGATTCAGCATCCCGAGGGTGCCCCGCTTCAGGTCGCCCAGGCAACTCACCACGTCCAGGAATCGCTGCTGCTCCCGCCTGTCGATGACCCCATCTGCAAGCTCGGTGAACTTGGCGAAGTAATCCCTGCGCTGGAAGGGATGGGCGCCTGAGGGGTGGGCATCGGGGACGTCGAGCCCACCGGCGATCACCGCACCGGATTTCATCGTGATCGTCGCTCGTGCACCTGCGGCCATATCGCCGCGATCGTCGATGGTGGAAATCTGATGGCACAGTTCGATCGTGTCGGCCCGCCGCGACCTCTCGGGTGCATACGAATGTTCATGATGCCAGGCACCGTCCTGCAGTGCGACGGCGAACAGGTATACCACCGAATGGGCGAGCGTATCCCGGGATGCCTGGGGATCGAACCTGCGCGGATCCAGGTGGCCGGCCGCCACGGGGGCGTCCTGCCGGGTGTGCAGGACGATGGACTCGATGGCCTCGAGCCGGCCGATCCGGTCTCGCAATCTGAGGGCCAGATCGATCCAGACTTGACCGTGGTAGGCAGCGGAGTGCTTTCTGGGACAACTGATGAGAATGGCCGTCTTCGGTTCGCCCGGCGCGGGCAGTCGTGGCTCGCAGTCATATTCGGGCAGCGGCCACTGGTTTCCGTCGTCGCCGCGAACTTCTGGCAGATGCAGATGGCGCTGGCCATGCATGGCGAGGTCAACGGCTTCGATCGCCACCTTGCCGGCATAGGCGGCGGCGTAGCCGTTGCGACCGGCGACGAGACGCCGGCGGCAACGGCGGCCGACGGTGGTCAGCTGCACCGCGTGGGTGATGGCGGTGTAGATGGTCTCGGGAGGCAGCCGCAGCATGGTGCCCAGGCCCGCCGCCACCGCTGTCCTCAGATGTCCGGGATGACCGATGGCCCGCTGCTGCGAAGGAGTTCCCTGGGCCAGGGCGATGTGCACCTCATAGGCGGTGGCGATGCCGTCGATCAGGTCGGTGCCTCGGAGCCCGGCCTGTTGGGCCACGGCCGTCAGCGCCGGAATGGTTGCACCCGGGTGCGTGTCATCGGCGGCCGGGAACACGTCATGCAGCTCAAGATCGGTCACCGCAACACCGTTGGCGACGGCGGCCCATTCGGCGGAGTACGCGCCTTCGATACCGAAGATCGCGGCCCCCGACGTGGTCGGGTGTGCCCGGGCCTGGGCGCGAGCAAGGATGACGGAGCGGCGGCGTGCCGCGGCGGCAGCAACCGCGGCGTTGTCGACGATCCGGTTGCTCACCATGGCCGCCACCTCGGCCGGCGCCGAGGTGGCGTCCGCGGCCAGTTCCGCGATCTTCCAGGTCGGCTGGTCCGTTCGGGGGCCACCCCGAAGTCGGGTCCTATCGGGGCTTGTCATGGTCGCTCATGGTTCGGAAGCGGCTTTCGTGGAACACCAGTGGCGATATCGTTTCGTCGTCGGCAGCGCTGATGACCTCCATCAGCACGACATCGTGATCTCCTGCGGTGATCGATGTGCTGATCCGGCAGTCGAGCCAGGCTGCCGCGTCGGCGAGGAAGACCGCGGAGGAGTCGCTGGCGAACCAGCTCAGCCCGGCAAAGCGATCGGCGTTCTTGGCTGCCAGTTGACGGGACAGCTGCGCGTGTCCTTCGGCGAGCACTGAGATCCCGAGACGCTCGTCTCTCGACAACTGGGGCCACGTCGTCGACGTGTGCTGTACGCAAATCGATACCAAGGCTGGCGACATGGACACCGGGATGAACGAGGTGGCCACGATCCCCACCGGTTGACCGTCGCGCAAAGCGCAGATGGCGGCGACGCCGGTCGGGTACCTGCCGTACAGCCTGCGAAGTCGCGACATGTCCTCGGCGCCGTCACCGGACCGGATCTCGGTGAGAGTCTTCATCTTCCATCTTCCTCAGTGGACGTAAAGGGCGTTCCGGGGGATCAGCTCGAAGAACGAACCGACGCAGCGCGGCTGCGGACGTAGTCGGTGATCAGCCGGGTGACGGCATCCAGGCATGCATGGCCGATGACAGGGGCTGCTCCGATGGGATTGCCGAGAATCCCGTTAGGGGAGAAGGCTTTGAGACCTTCATCGAGGACTCGGGTGAGAAAGGCATCGTCGGTACTCACCTGGCATCCCGGAACCAGTCGGTCGAGGCGCACGCGTTCGGGATGTAATGCGAGCATGACCGACGTTTCCGCGATGTCGGCATGCCCGCCGACGCGGCCGCCATATCCGGATGGCTCTGCTGCGCCACGCCACGCATCGAGGATCGCCTCGCTGTCGGTGAACACGATCACCGACAGTGGGGCGAGTTTGGCGGCGAGTCGGGCCTCGAATTCGCGCATCACCGGATAGTTCCCGATGTGCCCGGAGAACAGCACAAGGGTGCTGAAGCCCGAATCTGCCAAGTGCGCGCCGTAATCCTCACAGACGGCCTCCAGCGTCGAGGCCCGCAACGACAGGGTGCCCGAGAACCCGAGGTGGTGCGGCGAGTATCCAACCCGGACCGTCGGCAGAACCAGAGCATCCCCGAGTTCACGTGCCACGCGTATCGCGAGTTCGTCGGCATGATCGGCGTCCATGGACAACGGCAGATGAGGGCCGTGCTGTTCGACAGCGGCCAAGGGGAGGATCGCGGTGCATGCACCTTTCGCGATCGCAGCGGCGACCTCGCCACTGGTCATCCGCTCGATCCGCAATTCATGGCCAGTGTGGCCCACAGGCACCGATTCATTCATTGTCGCGCCCCGACAGCACGCCTCGGCAGTCGGATGCTCGCACGGTTGTCGCAAGCTCCGCCGCGGCGGACCCGAACCCGACCGCGATTCGAGGGTGCGGCGAATCCGGCACCACTTCAGCCACTTTGGCGGCGCGTTCGACCAGTAGCTGGCGGAACGTTCGGGGCGGCGCCTCGAAGTTCTGGACATTCTGCGGGACAGGGATCGTGCCGGCGCTGATGTCGCTCGGCCTGGCTGTCCGGAAAGTGCTCTGTACCACCATCATCTGCTCCCGTAGTCGAGAACTCGTCTGCTATCGGTCTGTCGGTTGGCGACCCGAGGAGGCCTTTTCCCGATTCCACCCGGCGCGTAAGCCCGCGGCGACGGGATCGTCGAAGTAGGCCTTCGCGGCATCGATCGTGTGGGTCAACGATCGATCATCCCGCGCGTCGTCGGGATCGTTGACGCTGCGCTTGAGCGCGCTGTACAGAACCGGTGCCTTCGCGCCTGCGGTACGCGCCGCCTCGATGGCCGAACTGAGCAGTGTCTCGGGATCTTCCAGGCGATCCACCAATCCGATCGTGACGGCCTTCTCGGCGGAGAACAGGTCCCCGGACAACACCATCGACCGGACGGCACGGGCTCCGAGAATACGCTCGGCCCGTTGAAGTCCTTTGTCTGCGGGCAGCAGACCGTGGTTGATCTCCGGGAAACCGAACTTCGCGTTCGGAGTCGCGAGTACGGCGTCGGCGAACAGCGCCAGTTCCATTCCGCCGCCGACACAGTGCCCGTTGACGGCCGCGATGAGTGGGCGGGGGAACCGCTCCAGCGCGACGAGCAGTGCATGGAAGTCCCGCATCCGTCCTTCGATCTCCGCGGGCCGGGTACCCTCAAGCTCTTTGACGTCACCTCCGGCGGTGAAGAAGCGCTCACCTGCACCGGTGAGGACCACCGGTGCAGGTGCGGGTTGAGAAGCCAACTCCGTGAAGAACGTGCACAGACCGACTATGAGGCTGCGGTTCAACGCATTCGCGGGTGGTCGGTCCATGGTAACCACGAGGACACCGGAGTGGTCGGCCCATGTCAGCCCAGGAAGCGCAGCGGTAGAGAGCTCTGTCATGCCTGGCTGACTGTCTCCTGTGACGGTGCACCACGATCACCGTGTGCCGAGGGAAACCGTGTGGGGCGCTTCTCTCGGAAGGCTTGCCGCGCCTCGAGGTAATCAGCGCCGGCGAAATTGAGCGTTTCCAGCGCGGCTGAGAGCTCCTGTTGCGGAAGGGCGTTGGTCAGCCAGCCGGTGTTCAGTGACCGCTTGGTCCACTGGATGGCGCGCTGTGAGCCCAGCGCGAGATCATCGGCGATCGCCAGTGCTCGTTCGAGCACCTTATCTCTGGGTTCCACCAGACTGACCAATCCGATGCGTTCGGCTTCGATTCCCGTCATGCGTGCGGACGTGAGCTGGTAATACTTGGCCTTGGCCATGCCGACGAGCAACGGCCAGATCAGCGACGAGTGATCTCCTGCGACCACGCCGACGCGGGTGTGACCATCCATGAGAACAGCGTCTTCGGCCGCGATGCTGATGTCGGCGAGCAGTCCCAGCGACAGACCCCAACCGACAGCCGGTCCGTTGATCGCAGAGATGATCGGCTTGTCCATGCTCAACGTCAGCATGATGCGCCTGCGTTCGGTCTCCATGAGCGCGATCGCGTCTTCCAACGATGGGTCGGGTTGTGCGACGTCCATACCCGTGCAGAATCCGCGGCCGGCACCGGTTATCACGGCGACCCGGGTCTGCGGATCACGGTCGACGTCGAGCAGAAGGTCACCCATCATCTCGAACATCGGCATGGTGACCGCATTGAGGTGCTCTGGCCTGTTGAGGGTGATCAAGAGGACACCGTTGGGCTTGCGTTCGATGAGGAACTCTTCCGGATAGCGCGCGAAGACGTCGTCGCCGTTGAGGGTGCTCATCACGCCTCTCCCGCACCGGCGCCGACGCCGCTGACTGCCGGCCGCTTCTGGTTCATGGTGTCCTCAAATTCTTCTCGTTCGGCATAGTGGGCGGGACGGGCGGCGCGAATGTCGGCCAGGATGGCTTCCGGAGTGCGGGCAACGCCGCGCGGATTCTTGAACTTCGGGATCACGTACTTTCCGAAGAGTTCGATGGACTTCATGAGCTCCTTGTGTGGTAGTCCGTCGATCCGCATGACCAGTGAATCGACACCGAGATCGGCGAAACGCTGAACCTGGGCAATGCAATCGTCGGGATCACCGACGATGAACCCTGACGAATCTTCGAACATGTAACGTTCATCGTCGAAGTCCAGATGTTTCACCGCACCCATGTATTGGTAGTCGCTGGACAGCTTCGACAGTCGCTCGTAGGCGTCGGTGGACAGGCCGACTGTCTCCTTGAGTCCGCGTGCCCAGGTGCGGGCCTCCTCGCGGGTTTCCGCACAGTGCATGCCGCCGGCGACAGCCACGAGTCGTTCCGCCTGCACCGGGTAGGTGTGCGTAGCCGAGGACAGCGCCTCATCGTAGAGGCGGATCATGTTCTCGACGAACTCGAAGCCGAGGTAGAAGCCGCCGACGATGGCGCCGACGCCGAGTGCGGCTGCTGCACGGACCGATTCGGGACTACCGGTTGCCATGTGGATAGGGGGGTAGGGCGTTTGGATGGCTCTGGGAACGAGGCTGCGGGGCGGGATCTTGTAGTGCTCACCAACGAAGGAGAAGACGTCATTGTGAAGCGCGCGACGAATGACCTCGATCCCCTCGAGCTGCTGCGACTTGTTCTCTGAGGGGGAGACTTCGAAAGCGCGCAACGCGAGCGTGGTGTTTCCTCGTCCGACGCCCAGCTCGACCCGTCCATGAGACAGCAGATCCTGCGTGGCCAACCGCTCGGCGACACGGATGGCGTGGTTGATGCGCGTGGGAAGCAGCGTGACCAGGTGAACGAAACGAATCCGGCTGGTCAAGGCCATCAGGTACGGATACAACACCTCGGGCGCGGACGTGGTGGCGGTACCGATGGCCAGATGCTGTTCGGAGGTGCCGAATGCGTCGAACCCCACCTCTTCGGCCAGGAGCACCTCGTCGATGAGTTCTCGATACCGGTGCTCGTACGAGGCACCGGGGGCCGTCTCGCCCTCACTCATGAATATGAATCTCACGGTCTTCTCCATCTCCTCCCAATGTGAATGTCTGTTAACGTAAAGTCAATCGTCACCGTTGTCAATCCCTTCCGAAGACTTCGGCCAAATTCCGCCTACAGCTGCGTGTCTACCGACCGATCGCGGTCTCCATGGCGATCTTGGGCCTTGATGAAACGTTTATTTGCGCGGCCATATTCGTAACGTCACGACCGGGGAGGGTTCGCCGTCGAGCTGTTCCTGGTCCTCCGTGCACCGACCTGTCCCAGACCAAGTGTCCGGGTTGCTGACGCCGGTGCTCCGGTGGCGCATCAATCACAGGTGTCGGGCACCGAAGAGCTCCGGATTGCTCAGTGACACTGCTGATCTACGGCCGCACATGTGGTTATGCTGTTCGCCGACGCCCGCGTCCACTGAACCGCCACCAATCCGCAGGGGCCACACGTTCAGCCGCCGGCCGAAAAAACACAGGAGCTATCGTGAGTGTTCTCGATCTGTTTCGACTCGACGGCAAGGTCGTCATCGTCACCGGTGCATCTTCGGGTCTCGGGGTGGCGTTCGCGCAGGCATTCGCCGAAGCCGGAGCTGACGTCGTACTCGGTGCACGTCGCACCGAACTGCTTTCCGGTACCGCGGAACTGGTCTTCGCGGCGGGGCGCAGGGCCTTGCCGGTGCGTACCGATGTCACCGACCCCGTTTCCTGCCAATCTTTGGTCGACGCGGCTGTAACGGAGTTCGGCAAGGTTGATGTTCTGATCAACAACGCTGGTGTGGGCACCGCGGTGCCGGCAACCCGCGAGACACCCGACGAATTTCGCCGGGTGATTGACGTCAACCTGCACGGTTCCTATTGGATGGCCCAGGCCTGCGGTCGGGTGATGCAGCCTGGATCATCGGTGATCAACATCGCCAGTGTCCTGGGCATCACAACCGCCGGACTGCCTCAGGCGGCCTATTCCGCCTCGAAGGCTGCTGTGATCGGACTGACCCGAGACCTGGCCCAACAGTGGGGGTCTCGCAAGGGAATACGTGTCAACTCACTTGCGCCAGGCTTTTTTCGCTCCGAGATGACCGACGCCTACAAGCCTGGCTACCTCGATGCTCAGATGCCACGAGTGATCCTCGGCCGCACCGGCGAGCCGGTTGAGCTGGCCGCAACCGCCGTCTGGTTGGCGTCGGCCGCCGGCGCATTCGTCACCGGACAGACGCTTGCTGTCGACGGTGGTTTGACCATCACCTGATGGTGCCCGAAGCGACGCGACAACCGACGCGCGCACCTTGGCGCCGAACGACATCGCGAGTACTGCTACAACACCGAGACCTTCGGAGTTCGGACAATCAGCACGAGTGCCAACGCGACAACGGCGATCGCGCCGGAAAGCGCCCAGGAGATGGCGAATCCACTCCACATTGGCGTCCCCGCGTCAGCTCCGTCGACGGTGAGCACGGCGCCGGACACCTGCGCCCCGACCGTCCCAGCCACCGCCTGGATCGCGAAGTTGAGACCATTGAACTCGGTTACCTTGTTCGCCGGCACACCGGTCACCACAAGGTTCAGCGATTGAGTCATGGACACCGTCAGGCCGAAAATCACGAACAGGGTCGCCGTGAAGACGATCGCGATACTGCCCCGGTGTCCGGCTGCCAGCATGAGTACCGCGCCGCCCAGGATTGAGATCGGTCCGATCGACGAGGCGAACCGGGACCCGATCATCCTGTCCAACAGCGAAATCAACGGTGCGGTGAGCCCGATCAAGGTGGTGGTCACCAGGATGACGGAGGTGAGGGTCGCTGACCCACCCAGGCCGTAGCCGGTGGAGGCCGGCAACTGCGTTTGAATGGGAACGTTGATGAGTGTGGCGTTGATGCAGTATCCGGCGAGGAACATCAGGCCCGACGATGCGACGACGGTGAAACTGCGCATGAGTCGTAGATCGATCAGCGGGTCGTTGACGGTGAGTTCGACGCGGACGAATGCAACGATCGCGAGCAGCCCAGTCGCCGACAGCAGCAGCAGTTTCGGAGACAGCCATCCCCAGCTGGGTGCGAACGTCAGCGCCAGCAGAACGCAGGCCAGACCGACTGCCAAAAGTGCGCTTCCTGCGACATCGATACCCGGCCTCTCGCGGGTGCTGTTGTTCAGTGAGCGAGGAACGAAGGACCACACCGCCGTCATACAGCCAACCAGTGCGATGAACGGGACCCAGAACAACCATCGATAGGAGAGGTGGTCTGCGATCGGCCCGGCGACCATTGTTCCGGCTGCGGTGCTGCCGTAGATCGCACCGATCAGAATGCCGTTCGCGGATTTCGTCCGGGCTTCGTTCTGGGTGTCCCTGATGATGCCAATGGCCAGCGGGACGGTGCTGAGGCCGACACCTTGCAATAACTGCCCGACTATCAGCATCTCGATGGACATCGACAGCGCGGACATCAACGTCCCGACCGCCACGACGGCAAGTACGCCGAGGAGAGTGCGGCGCTTGTCCCACACCTCACCGAGTCGGCTCACGATAGGCGTCGCGATGGTACCGGTGAGAAGTACGCCCGTGATGACCCAGGAGATGGTCGAGCCGGGGACTTGGAATTGTTCCTGCAAGATTGGAAGCGCAGGCGGGGTCACCGACTCGTTCAGGCCCTTGAACGCGGCGACGCATGAGATCACCGCAGCCAGAATCGCTCCCGCGCGTGCACGCTGGTCAGCAGATGCAATACGCGGGACACCGGAGTCGCGTAGGGACATAGAGCTGGTCCTTTCTCAGTGGTATGCGGATCGGCCGGGTCGGAGGCTGCTGGGATGGCCCGGTCACCGATGTACTCGTTGGGCGTGTCTTGCGGTCGGCTTCCGGGCCTCGGGGAAGCGTGCAATGCGCCGACAAACAGCGTGTGTGCCAGGACGAAGAGGTCTAGCTCGGACAAGCGGGTTGTGGCGGACCGACCAATGGGTTGTTCCGGATTCGTATCGGCGCACAAAGGCGTCATCGGAGCCGTTCACCAGCCGCCGAGTCTGACACGTGTCACCCGTACCGGGCGTGCACACCACGAGGCAAAGCCAGCTGTGAACCGCAAAGTGACGGCGCGAACGCTGACTCGTCGCCGGACGATCCACCTGCCACGGTTGCCCCCTTCCGGAGTGTGACTGCGCATTAACCTATGGTCGGGGTGTGATGTTGTCAACAGTACGTGGTCCCGTTGATCGAGTTGGCGTTAAATCCGCCAGATCCTGCTGTTAAGACCGAACATTGGCTCAGCGATGTCCGCGACACACTGAACAGTTTTCGTCTGTTCCGAGTCGGGAACGTTCCCACCATGTGAATAATAATTAACGTCTACATCGGAGCAGGACCGTCGACTGTAGGTGGTCGGCAGCCCCCGTTTCGGGGGAGGTTCGTAGCGGCAAGCGCTGTCGGAGAAGCCGTTTCGAACGTACCGGAGATCCTGTCGTATTCGATTCCACCGTATGCTGGGCCCGCGTAGTCGTAGGTGGACACGGTCGCCCAGGTGCGATGCGGCCAGTGTCCCGGTGATCATGATCGCTTGTGTTGCCGACCACGCTCTTGAGTCTCGCGGTTACCAAAAGGCGACGCGCAGCCTGCATCGAGACCGAGTGGCCCCGGAATCTCTCCGACAATGCCGGGCACAGGCGCGCGCCGCAGTGCCGTTGCATGGCGACGGAGTGTCGGGCAGGGCGGGCGAAGATGCCTGCCGGTTCCGGGGAAGTCATGCCGAGACGAGGTGGTGTCGCGGCACTGAGCATCGGCCGCATCATTTCTGATGCGAAATCAGACACCGGTCGAGATTGCGGTGGTTATGTTGTGAGGACAGTCGACCAGCTACCCCACGCGGGAAGCGCGAACGGCCGAGTACGGAAGTTTGGCCGGTAACGGGCATCGCAACACAAGGAGTTCGACATGGCGGACCGGGGTCTCAAAGCACTCAAGAAAATCATGCAGACAACATTCGATCCAGAGCAGGTGATCCCAGAGGAAGTCAAGGTGGCGGAACTCACCGGCGATGACAGTCTGTCGCGGAAAGATCTTTTTCAACATCCGATTCCGCCTGGTTCCTTGATATGGAAATACTGGGGGCGTCTTGATGTGGCGTTTTTCGGCAGCGCAGTCATGGGTCCTATCGCTGGGGCATGGCCACAGATGGGGCAAGCGACGGCAAGTTCGGTACTTTTCACCGGCGACAGTTCTTTCGCCGCCCGTGCGAAAATCTATAAGGCACGCACTCGGCGGTCTCGTGAATACATTTATGGCACCGTGTACGACGCTCCGGAAGAAGCGAAGAAATACGGACTGAAGACTCGGAACATGCACAAGCCGGTTAAGGGCGCACTACGGGGCGGCACCTATCATGCGTTGAATGCCGAGACCTTTTATTTTGGGCATGTCACGTTCTTCTATTACCTGTTGATAGTACTGATTGAGCAGCTGTACTTCGAGGGATCCATGCCACGGGCGATGAAAGAGCAGATATTCGAGGAATCCAAGGAGTGGTACAGCATGTGGGGCGTGGACGATAGTCCACAGCCTGATACGTACGACGATTTCGAGCGGTATCTGGATGACATCGAGCGTCATCACTTGGTGTACTCACAGGTAACTCGGGTCATGTTGGAACAATTCAAGGACCACCGCGCGGCACCGCGGTGGTGGCCTCGATTCATGAAGAGAGAGCTGTGGCCCTGGCTCGCGGCGCGACGGCAAATCGTGGTCAACAGCTATCCGCCCCATGTGCAGGAGCTGTTCAAACTAGAGTGGACGGCCGAGGACGAGGAACTTTCTCGCCGCTTCATGCACATGTATCGACGGTTCTACGCAGTTCTCGAGCGTCGTCTCCCGCTGAGTTGCTTGTACTTGCCAATTGCAGTGAGAGGCTTCGAGCGGGAGGGAATCGATCCGCGCAACATCACACTGGAGTCCGCGCAGCAAGCGCTGCGGGAAAACCGGGCCCGACGTGCAGCGTCACGCGAGATTGCACCGATAGATGAGGCCAACGGAGCGGCGACTTCCAGCTGACACGCACGGTTTCTTCCCATTGCTCGTTTGGCGACAGCAAACTGCTTGGCTTCTGAAGGGAGGCGTTCGAGTTTCGCATCCCGGCGATGGAAGGATGCGCTGCCGGGACGAGAGTCCGACGCCGGCTTCGAGGCGATCCAGAGACCATCCGTGCCGCGCGGTGTCCGATGACGAGCTGACGGGCCTTGAGCAATCGCCTTCCGCGATCAGGATGTCGCGCACGAAAAAAGCTCCAGCTCAACAACATCGCGACAACCGATGTACCTAGACGGCCGCGAGGTGCTGGCCATTCCCGGGGCTGCAGCTACCGTCGCGGGTTCCGCACACGCCACGGTGTCACCGCCGAAGGTCGGTATGGGCGCAATTGCCTCTTCGACCCCTCCGCTGCGGCGCAGGTGATTTGCCCAGACTTCGACTTACAGTAGACCGCATGCCGTCTAAAGGGACTGTGCGAGTGTGGCATTCCACCGATGGATGGGGCCTGATCGACTCCGCGGATACCCCCGGGGGTTGTTTTGCCCATTTTACCCACATAGCCAATATGTCGGGGTTCCGTGAGCTTCGGGAAGGGGAGACTGTTGAGTTCGAATTTGAGCCGGGATCCCAGGATGGATATGACTTCCGAGCGCTTTCGGTACAGCGGGTGAGCGACGGAGCCCCCTGCCACTCTGTTGACAACGGCTCTTGAGGCCCCGAGCAGGGTCTTGCTGGCGGTCGCTAGGGCAGTGGCTGACGAGTCCTCCGAGGTATGTTCAACTCAGGTACATGACGGCGCGAGGAGACCACCAGCTCCACCGCTGGCCGGCTCCTCCGGGACGGCTGATCGAAACGGCCGACGCTGATCATTCGCGCGACGCCTTCACGCTCGCAATGATGCGATCGACCACCTCCAGGAGCCCGTCATCGGCGTCGGCGGTCGTTGAATGGCCTCCGAGCGCAGTGGCCAAGGCGTTGTAATACAGTCCGTCCCCGATCAGTTTGACGGCGCGGGCCACTTCGAGATCTCCCAGCGCCTCGTGCAAGACGTTCAACCACTCCGCGGACACCGATTCGATGACCGACCGGGCGCGCGTGTCCCCGGCTTGCTGCAGCCGGGCGACCGCCAGCAGTGCCCGGTCGAGCGGTGTGCCCGCGTAGTGGGAGGTGCGAATGTAGTGGCGCGCCGGTCCTTCGGCTGCGGTTCGCATCTCCTGCACGTCCTCGGCCGCGAGGAATTGCAACCGGTCGTATAGGGCTTCGGCCAGGCGGTCTTTTGAGGGAAAGTGGTACAGGAGGCCGCCCTTCGAGACGCCCGCCCGCGCCGCGACCGCCTCCAGCGTTGCGAAGCGTTCGCCCTCGACCGCCAACAGATCCTCGTAGGCGTCGAGGATGCGGTCGCGTGACGAGGTCATTGTCAGAGCTTACGACAGCACTATCTACTGTACCGTCTGGACGGTATAGTGAAGGATCTCGGCGTCCGACCGGCCCGACGGAACTGTAGGGAGGGGTTCAGTGCGGGCCTATCTCGATCTCGTTCGAGTGCCCGGCGTGGTGAATGTGACCGCGTCGCAGTTGTTCGCCCGTCTGCCGCTGGGCATGCTCTCGCTCGCGATTCTTCTGCACGTACAGCAGCTTTCGGGCTCGTATGCGCAAGCTGGTGCCGTGGTGGCGGCCGTCAGTGTCGGCGAGGCGGTGGCCATGCCGATCACCGCGCGGCTTGCCGGCCGGGTCGGCGTGGTGCCGACGTTGTCGGTTGCCGCGTTGGTCAGCGGCGCCAGCATGCTCGCGCTCGCGTTCGCGGGCCCGCCACCGGTTCTTCTGATGACGCTCGGGGTGCTCATCGGCGCGTCGGTTCCGCCGTTGATGCCGGTGGTCCGTGCGCTCTACCCGAAAATGGTTGCCCGCGAAGGTGTCCGGGCACTGTTCGCACTCGATACGACGGCTCAGGAACTCATCTGGGTCGTGGGTCCGGTCGCTGCCACGTTTCTGGCATCGGCCATCTCGGCCGCCGCGCCACTGATCCTGTCGGCCGCCGTCACCGTCCTGGGGACGGCCTGGTTCCTGCTGAGTGCGCGGCGGTTGCATCCGGGTGTCGGCGGCAGCAAATCGAGTTTCGGGCGAGTTCTCGCGAATCGAACCGTCATCCTCGCCATGGTCACGAGCCTCCTGCTGGTCGCCTCGTTCATGGCGCTCGAGGTCGGCATCGTGGCCGAACTCGGGCGCGACGGTGTCACAGCCGGTGCCGCGATCGCGGTGGCCAGCACCGGCTCGCTGATAGGCGGACTGCTCCTTGGGCATCGTCGACTCGGCATTTCCGGCGTCGTGGCCGCGTTGGCCGCCGTCGCGATCGGGACGGCACTGTTCGGAATCGTCGAAAATCTGGCGCTACAGTTCGCTGCGCTGTTCTTCTCGGGACTCGGTTTCGCCCCGGCCATGTCGGCTCTCTACCTGTTCGTGTCGCGCGAGGTCGCCGAACACTCGGCGACCGAGGCATTCGGCTGGCTCAACAGCGGCGCTCTCGTCGGTGGCGCGGTCGGTACCGCATCTGCCGGTGTGGCGACGGAGGCACACGGCTCCATCGGGGCCGTCGTCGTGGCGGCACTGCTGGCGGCCGTGGCCGCATGCTGCCCGCTCGTCGCTCGCGCGGCCGGGCCGATCGGAGGGCTCACCGACCCACCGACCGCACCGGCCGATACCGTCAGCCCCGCTTCACCGCCAACCCGGTGACCTCCACCTTCATCTCCGGCCTCGCGAGCGCTGCCGCCCCCGACCGCACATCGGGTACGGGATCAGACGTTGACGTAATGGCTTCGCAATGGGGAAGGGGCTTCACTACAACGCCGCCGCTGCCTTTTTACAGTCGCGGAACATCTTCGAGGCAAGCTTCGCGAGTGTCTGCCGATTGGTTGGTGCGTGCCAACGCTGAAACGCGAGTTCGAAGGCAAGAGCACCGATTCGGGCGGCGAGGGTGGCCGTCGGCTCGGTGACGCCTCGTTGATGGAGCGCTTCTGTCATGGCTGTGGTGAGGGCCGCCTTCTTCGAGAGTTCACGTTCTTGGAGATCGGGATGGTTGCAGATGATGGTTTGGCGCCTGGTAACAGTCTCCCGTTGATCTTGTCGGAACTCATCGGCGAAGGCGAGCACTCCAGCGCTGACAGCGTCCAGTGGTGTGGCCGACGCCGGCGCGTGAACTATTGCGTCGACAAGTAGGCGACGCTGCTCGTCTTGGCCCCCGAACAAGATCTCGCGCTTGTCTGCGAAGTGGCGGAAGAACGTCCGCTTGGTCAACCCAGCTCGTTCCGCGATCTCCGCGACCGTCACGTTGTCGTATCCCCGATCGGCGAACAGCTCTATCGCGGCATTCATCAGCCGTTCCGCTGCGTTCGGTTGCCACCGGCTCATGCGTTGAGTGTAGAAGGCATCGAGATGGATGACACCGAGTGCCATCACGTGTACAGTGATGGCACTCGGTGTCATCAGGTCAAGCCGTCTTCGCGGACGGCGCCTCGGCATGCGCCATCACCTCGGATTGAGTTGGCTAGATAGGAGTTGACATGAAGGACTTTCGCACCGATTACGGGGAGTACGCCGTTGTCACCGGCGCTTCTTCGGGCATCGGCGAGCAGTTCGCATGGCAGTTGGCGGCTGCGGGAGTCGATTTGATTTTGGTGGCGCGACGCAGGGACCGGCTCGAGGCTCTGGCCGCAGACCTGACTCGCGCACATGGCACCGCCACGAGGGTAATCTCACTGGACCTGCTCGCCGATGGTGCGGTCAACCAATTGCACGACGCGGTCCGCGATCTCGACGTTGGCATGGTTGTGGCCAACGCCGGGATCTACGCGGGAGGACGGTTGATCGACAACGAGTTGGAGTGCGAACTCGACATCTTGACCCTCAATACCACGGTGCCGTTGCAGCTGGCACACCGCTTTGGGCGGGATTTCGCGCAGCGTGGCAGGGGAGCCATCGTTTTGGTGTCTTCACTGACTGGTGCCGCTCCCACACCCTATGTCGCCAATTACGCTGCGGCGAAAGGGTACGTGGCGTTGTTGGGGCAGGCATTGAATTACGAGTTGAGAAGAGACGGCGTCGATGTGCTGGTTGTGTGCCCCGGCGCAACGCAAACAGAGGGTCTCGACAACGCAAAAGGGATCGACTTCCATGAGATGGGTGCGCCGATGATGGATCCTGCGAAGGTAGCACGCGCAGCATTGACCGGTCTCGGGCGACGTGCACGGGTCGTTCCCGGCGCCCTGAACGTGGGCAGCGACCTCATCGGAAAGTACCTCATGCCGCGCAGCTGGTCGGTGCGGCTGTACGGATGGTTGATCGGTCGTGCCGTTGTCGACGAGTTCGGCCGCGCCGCATGAGCCGCGCTGTCCTCCGCGAAACGTTCGGCGGTCCTGAAGTGCTCCATGTTCGGCAGATCGCGGAGCCACACGCCGGGGCAGGGGAGATACGGGTGCGCGTGCGGGCCGCCGGGTTGAATCCACTGGATCTGAGCATTGCCTCCACCCCGACGCTGGCCGCGGCATTCGGCTTGAGCCTGCCAGCCGGATTCGGGTGCGATTTCGCCGGGGCGGTCGACGAGATCGGCCTGGGGGTTGATGGTTTCGAGGTTGGTGACCGAGTCTATGGAGGCGTGGTCGGCAAAGCTGTCGCAGACTTCGTCGTCATGACTGTGCCCCCGGTGCCGCCTAGCCTGCTGCTGCACACCCCCGATGGGGTCCGCGACGAGGTGGCGGCCGCTCTGCCGATACCAGGTCTCACCGCCTCAGCAGCTGTGGCGGCGGTCGGCGTGCACCGCGGCGATACTGTCTTGATCGGTGGCGCCGCTGGTGGCGTCGGTGTGCTCGCAGTCCAGCTGGCCAGGCTGTGCGGCGCCACTGTCATCGGGACCGCATCGTTCGGCACATTCGAGTTCCTGCGGCAGCTCGGAGCCGAACCCGTCGTCTACGGTCCAGGACTCGCTGAGCGCATACGGTCGTTGGCCCCAGGCGGGCTGAGCGCGGCAATGGACCTGTACGGCACCGAGGCGGCAGAGGCAGCGCTCGCACTCGGTGTGGCACCGCAACGAATCTGCACCGTCGCTGCTGGCCCCAACCCGCCCGGCGGTGTACGCGCCACCGGCGCAGCCCACGCCGTACCCGAGGCGCTGCAGCGGATCGCCGCGGCGATCGGCGCCGACACACTCACCGTCCCGATCGCCGCGACCTATCCGATTGAACAGATCCACGACGCCGCACGTATGCAGACCGAACGCCACACACACGGCAAAATCGTGATCACCTTCTGACTATCGTCAAAAGTGCACATCAAGTAAAAGGTCCGCCCATCTCTCAGAGATCCAGCACTGCGAAGGATGTGCCGGGTGATCCTCACGGCGGCGATTCGGGGGCTGCTGCCTGGCAGTCCGGCGCGACACCGCTTGGGGCTGAGCACTCCAGACCGAACACCCGTTCGGCGGTGCGGTAGGCGATGTTGGTTCGCTGTGTGTCGGTCAGGGGCGCGTCGCGCAGGAAGCGGACCGCGGCGGCGGTGTCTTCGTAGGGGGTGTCGACGGCGAACATGATGTTGTCATCGCCGACGGCGCCGAGGGCGAGGTCGAGCACGGCAGGATCGTCGATGCCGCTCGTGGTGAGGACGAAGTTGCGGCGAAAGTACTCACTGGGGGTCAGTTCGAGTGCCGGCATCGGGCCGGCAGATCCGGGCACCTGGGCCGCGAACGTGTGCCTGTTGTCAATGCGCCTGAGCCAGAATGGAATTCCTTCGCCCAGATGTCCCAGGACGATGGTCAGGGCTGGGTACTTGTCGAACACTCCGCTCACAATGAGGCGCATGGCATGGAGACCGGCCTCGGCCTGGTAGCCCCAGATGGCGGCCTGAAGCCCGTAGACGTCGTAGGGGGCGAGCATGCTGGGGAACCGCGGATGCAAATAGATGGGCGCACCGTACTCTTGCGCGGCGGCCAGAATGGGCTCGAACTGCGGCTCATCGAGGTAGCGGCCATGAGTGTGGGAGTTGATCATCACGCCGTTGAGTCCGAGCGGGCCCATGATGCGTTCGATCTCCTCCGTGGCAGCGTCTACTGCCTGCGGCGTGACGGTGCCCAGCGCGCCGAAACGATACGGATGGCGCCGCACGATGGCGGCGAGGTCGTCGTTGACGGCCCGTGCCACGGGCACGGCGTCGGCGGCGGGATAAGGCTGCACGCCGGGCGGATTGATGCTGAGAACTGCCATCGCCTGGCCGGCGGCGTCCATTGCGGCGATGCGGGTGGCGATGTCTGTCAGCGCAGTGCGGAATCGCTCCTGGCGTTCAACTGTGCGCATCAGTTCGAGCTCGCGCCGTTCGGCGGGAGCGACCTCGAGCCGGTGCGCTGCATCAAGGAATGCGTCCGTGGCGACGTGCTCCTCGACGGCAATGATGTTCGGCGGTGTCATGATGTCCTGAAGTTCATGCTCGGCGTCCACCATCGACGGACAGCACGGTGCCGGTGATGTAGGAGGCCTCGTCGGAGCACAGCCAGATCGCGGCGTCGGCGATTTCCTGCGGTGTTGCCAACCGGCCGAGCGGCGTGACGGGTTCCTGCTGCGCGGCCATGTCGGTTCCGTCGGCGACCTCGTCGAACATTGCGGTGCGGGTGATCGCCGGTGCGACGGCGTTCACGCGGATCCCGTCTCGCGCGTAGTCGACGGCGGCAACCTTGGTCAGCCCGACCACGCCGTGCTTGCTGGCCACATACGCCGGAGCACGCGGGATGGCATACAGCCCGCCGTTGGAGGCGACGTTGACGATGGTCCCGCCGCCGACCCGAATCATCGCCGGAATCTCGTATTTGAGGCAGAAGAACGTGCCGGTGAGATTGATCTGCAGCACCCGTTCCCACTGCCTGCCGGACATGTCGGTCAGGACCTGATCGGTGGAGGCGACGGCAGCATTATTCACCGCGACGTCCAGCCGCCCAAACTCGTCAACCACTGCGCACACCGCGGCGCGCACGGCGTCCTCATCGGCGATGTCCGTGGCAACGGTCATCGCCTGACCGCCTGCCCCGATAATGGTTTCGGCGGTCTGCTCGGCCGCGGGCCCGTCTAGGTCGAGGACTGCGACCGCCACGCCGCGCTGCGCAAGACCGATCGCGATGGCGCGGCCGATCCCGCTCCCCGCGCCGGTGACAAGGCTGGCCTTGCCGGCCAAACCCGTCACGCCGACGCCTCGTGGTTCACCCACGCCACCCGATATGGGTGGCGAGCCTGCCATGTGTGGATGACCGCACCCGCACCCGGAGCCGCGAACAGCGTCGCGAGGTCGGCTTCGCTGGCCACCCCGAACTGCAGCACGGCGGTCGCGATGAACGCCGAGTTCGCCTGCTCGCCGTCGACCGCGATATGCCGCTGCGCCTGGAAGCGGCGCACCACACCGGTGTCTGCCATCGCCTTCTCAATATCAGAGATGAATCGGTCGAGTTCCTCGTCGGAAATGGGATCTGCAAACGAAACCAGCATCGTATGGGTGATCATGCAGACAGTTCAGCGCGCCGACGGCGCCCTCGTCCAATACGGATCGGGTCTCGATCGATAACCTGTCGGAATGGAAATGCTGGAGCTGCGCGAGTTGCGGTACTTCGTGGCCGTCGCCGAGCACCTACATTTCGGCCGCGCGGCACGACAGCTGCGCATCGCTCAGCCTGCGCTGTCGAAGACGATCCAGCGCATCGAATCGCGCCTGGGCGTGGATCTGTTCGTTCGCACCAGTCGCAGCGTCGCCTTGACCGCAGCCGGTACGACGCTGCTGGAACACGGCAGGCACGCCCTCAACGCGATGGACATCGCCGTGCACAGAACTCAGCAGGCCAGCGAACCCGATCATCTGCGGCTCGCGATGAAACCAGGAGGGGATGCGGGGCTTCTGCCCGGGCTACTCGCCGCGTATGCCGAGCAGCAGGATGCGAAACGGGTAGAGATCATGTTCTGCAGCGGCACGGACCGCGCCCGGATGCTTCGCGACGGGCACGCCGATGTCGCATTGCTCTATGCCCCGTTCGATGACCTCGCCGGTTTCACGACGGTGACCCTCCACGTCGAGGATCGCGTCGCGCTCCTGCCACAGACCCACCCGCTGGCCGGACGAGTTAGCATCCGCCTCAAAGACCTTGCCGGGGACGTTTTTCCGCGCTGGGTCGGCGTCCCCACCGATCAAAGCGCCGGGCCGGAAATCGAGGATGTCAACGAACTAGTTCCCTTGGTCCAGATCGGACGCGCTGTTGCGGTACTACCACGCTCGCTGGTGTCGCCAGCACCGCCGGCGACCGTCTGCGTTCCCGTCGAGGACGCGGGCACGAGCAGCATCGCCCTCGCCCACAATGCTCACGACCATCGCAACACCGTCGCGGCATTCGTCACCGCAGCCTCGTCCGCAGCCTGCCTGCGAACATCGTGATTGCTGACCGTCGCGGCGACGCGCTCTGAGGCCGTGTCCTGAGCCCCAACGGAGTTGGCCGGGACGCTGTTCGTCCATCAAGTCACGAGAGACTTGGACTCGCGTGACAGCCATCGCAGGCGCCGCACAACCGGGTGCCACACCCAAACCGCCGGGCCAAGCACCCCGTGCAAATGTTCTCGAATGGCGTCTCTTTCATTGCCCTTCGTCCAGTGATCGACGGCCAATACCGCAGCGGCAACGGCTTTCCCGGGACGCTCGACCGAACACCCGCGTAGGTGGGAGCAGGACCACAGCAGCGAGGGCGGCCACAGCGGTGCCCGACATCACGAGGCCCATGGGAACGGCACTGCCCCGGCCCGCCATGCCGACGAGGGGAGACGTCATCGCACCGGCGCCGTACTGCATGAAGCCGATCAACGCCGAACCGGTTCCCGCGGCATGGCGCACCTGCACCATTGCCAACGCGGTGGTGTTGGCGTAGCTGAAACCCACGCTCGCCATGAAACAGACCATCAGCGTGATAGTCGCCCACTTCAGGGCGTGACCCGCGGTGACTGTGAAGAGCAACAGTCCACTGGCCACCACCGTCATGATTCCGCCGGCCACCACCAACGTGTGCGGCGAGGAATTGCCCACCGCGCGACCCGCGATGACGGTACCGAGAGCAACGGCTAGGGAACAGCCGCCCATGGTCGCCGTATAACTCGCTACCTGCATTCCGAGCAAGTTCTGCAGCACGAAAGGCGAGGCCGCGATGAAGGCGAACATCGCACCCGTCGTGAGTGCAATGGCCGCGGCGTAACCGACATAGCTTCTGTTCCGCAGTACCTCGCGAAAGCCCACTCCCAGCGACTTCGCACCGCCGCCACGACGAAGACTGCTGGGAAGCGACTCGTCGACGACGAGCAGGACGCCAAGCAAGGCGACCGCATTCATAGCCGCCAGCACCGCGAACACCGCCCGCCATCCCGAGGCGGTGATGATCAGCCCGCCGAGTACCGGTGCCGCGATGGGGACGAGAACTCCGATGCCGATCATCGTTGCCAGAAGCCGAGCGGAGGCGGATCCGCTCGTGCGGTCGGTGATGATCGCGCGGGCGATCACTATGCCGGCGGCCCCGCCGAATCCCTGCGCGAAACGCAGTCCAGTGAGCACCCCCACTGACGTTGTCGATATACACAACACACTGGCGCCCAAACTCAGAGCCGTACCGATGACCAGTGGACGTTTGCGTCCGTACCCGTCGGACAGATTGCCTATGACCAATTGCCCGCACGCCATGCCGACCAAGAAGGCCGTCAGAGTCATTTGAACGGTCGACGATGACGCGTCGAATTCCCGCGCGATCTGGGGGAAGGCCGCGAGGTACATGTCGACGGAGAACGGGACCACAGCGTTGAGCAACACGAGGACGGCGACGAGCATCCGTGAAGGAGGCGATATCGCTTGCGCTCCAGGTGTTTCGATCACCGCGCGACAATTGGCGTGAGCAACCGCTGCTCGATGAGGTCTGCACCATACGCAGTACCTCCGGTGGCTGCGTATCCAGCCGCGACACGGCGGGCGCCGGCTGCCATCGCCATCGCCCGGCGAACGTTCTTCCGAAGCCGGGCCGGTGTGAGATGGTCGGCGGTCAACCGGGTGCCACAACGGGCAACCGCGACGCGTCGGGCCACCTCGAACTGGTCGCGTCCTCGGGGTACCACGCACACGGGAACACCTCTTGCCAAGGCCTTTTGGGTGGTGCCCATTCCACCGTGGGTGACAACGCATGCGGCACGATCCATCACCAGGCTGTGCGGCACGAATTCACAGACGGTCGCGTTGTCCGGCGGTGTGACATCGGCCGGTACGCCGGCGGGAAAGGTGACCACAACGTGCACCGGTTCGTCGGCCAGAGCGGCGAGCGCCATTCGTGCCAGATCGGTGTCGCCATGCCATTCAGACGAGGTGGATACCAGAACGATCGGCCGGTCGATGGCGGCAAGCCATTCCGGGGGCTGCGGGGGTGCGGGGTCGAACGAACACGGACCGATGAATTGAATGGAGTTGTCCCAATCGGGATGCGGATAGTCGAACGGCTGCGCCGTAGCGACAAGGACGAGCGGTGCCCGGCGCACAAAGTCGTCCGACGATGCAATGTGCGCGAGACCGAGCTGACCTCGGATCCTGTTGAGGGGGCGCACCATTGCCTCATCGATCACACCGGTGGTCTTCTGGCGCACCAGCGCGTCGCGGGCCCGGCCGAGCACACCCGGCCAGGGCCGGAGTCCAGGACCGAAGGGTGGTACTCCGCGTGATGTCAGGTAGGGGATGAAGGGCCAGAACGACGCCCATGGCACCCCGCTCGCTTCTGCCGCTGCGGCCCCACCCCAACAATTCGCGTCGACGATCAGCGCGTCAGGACGGACCTCAGCTATGGCCTTCTGAAGATCGGTGACTTCGTACTCGGCGTGACGTGCGAACGTGTCGAAGGCACGCCGCAAGCCAACCGCGGGGCTGGGCGCATTGGCGTCATCTAGGGGAATCGCCTCGATGCGAGGATCGACCTTCGCCGCCGCAAAGCCCAGATTGCGACCCATGCCGACACCGGCGGCGAGGGTACGCAGGGCGATGTCGTGGCCGCGGCTGCGCAGTTCGCTCAACAAGGCGGTCATTGGAAACAGGTGACCCATCGCGGGTGTGTTGTAGGCCAAAATCGTCGCCATCGCAGTTCCTTGAGATTGAAGTCGGCGCGGCATCAGCGGCGCGCACACATCGTGGTTCGGCCTGCCGCTCGGCGCGGTCGGCCTTTCATATGAACGAGGCTGACGCGAAAATGGATCAACAGAGAGGCGCGTCGATGTCCGACATCGTCTTATGGGGCATTTCGCATTACTGTTACTCATATGAAAGTAACGAACCGGCCGTATCGGATGACGCTGCGTGCTGCCACGACCGCGCGGACGGCCGACGCCATCCTCGAAGCTGCCTGGGAGCTGTTCGAGACCAAGCCGTTCGCTGCGATCACCCTCGGTGACCTCGCCGCGCGTGCGGGCGTGACCACCCAGACCGTTCTTCGCCGATTCGGCGACAAGGACGGGGTATTCGCCGCAATGTTCGACAAGCTGGGAACCGACATCATCACCCGTCGCGGCCGAGTCAACTCCGGCTCGATCGACGACATCGTGTCGAATCTGGTCGACAATTACGAACTCTCAGGAACACTTATGCTCAAGATGCTGGCCGAAGAGGCAACCACACCGGCCGTTCGCGACTTTCTGACCACCGGCCGCACGTATCACCGACAGTGGTGCAGGACGGTTTTCTCCGACACCCTTGCCAGTCTGCCGCGATCAGCGCGAGAGCGCCGACTCGCACAACTTGCTGCCATCTGTGACTTGCGAACCTGGGAGGTGCTGCGGATCAACTCGCGGCTCAGTTGTCGCGCAACCAAGCTGGCGCTTCGAGAAATGCTCACTCCGTTGACTGTCCACGGCCAGGCCATGGACCGCTGACACTCGCCAGTGGCTGATCGAACCCCTCCGATGCGATCAGGTTCGGCAGCTGGCATGGCGGCGGGAAGGGGCAGCGGCCGCTGCCGTGGTTGATCAGATGAGAACGGCGCTTCTTGCCGTGAACCCGCCATACTCGAATCCGTCGTACCTGCTGTGGTGAGTGGCATGCGGGCGGTTTGGGGGCGACTTCAGTGTGCTTCGTGATCACCCGGTGCGGGCTGGCATATGCCGCCAACTTCACGACCACTGCGTACAGCGCCGCGCCGCATCCTCGACGAGCACGAGACCCTGAGCCAGCCCTGACCGCCTGACGCAATTGAGAAGCGTGTGGTTGCAATGTGTTTCGGGCTGACAGGTTGCGACGGTTGCGTCATGCTGTCCAGTCCGGCCCACGCGCTTGCAGAATACCCTCCAGCGAGGCGAAGACGTCTGACAGGTGATGTTGCAGCGATAATGGTTTCGGTGAGCGCATCCACCGTTCCTCGGCGCTCTGTTCGATCACTGCGCCAATCCGTGCCGTGAGAATTGCCGCGTCGGCATCAAGGCCCCGTCCTCGCAGTGCTTCGGCTATCGCGGCGATGAGCGCCGTCCGTTTGCCCAGATCGCGCTCTAGCAGTTCGGGGTTTTCGTCGATAATTTGGCGCCGGCGGATCGACGCTTCGCGCAGACCTTCAAATAACTCTTCGGCGGCGATTTGCAACCCGTGAACGACGACGTCGATCGGTCGTGATGCGTCGTCACTAGCGAGGATTTCGCGGAGGACGATCTCCTGGTGGCGCTGTGTACGCGGACCGAAGAGGACGTCCTTTTTGGCGTCGAAGTGGTTGAAAAAGGTTCGCTCGGTGAGCCCTGCCCGCCGGGCGATCTCGGACACGGTAGTGCCCGCGAATCCTTGTTGACCGAAGAGTTCAAGCGCGGCTAGTTGCAGCCGTCCGACCGCGTCAGGGTCCCAGCGAGGCATCAGTACATCCTAGTGATTGCATTCTATGCAATCACTAGGCTAAGCATAGAGAGGGACCTATTCGTCTACGAGATGCACCGGAACATCGGTGCGGAGAAGAGTAGAGATGCGCGTCTTTGTCACCGGGGCATCGGGACACGTCGCTTCCGCAGTGGTGCCAGAGTTGGTGTCAGCCGGTCACAGCGTTATCGGCCTGGCTCGTTCGAACCGCTCTGCTGGTGTAGTGGAATCGCTCGGGGCGCAGGCCTGCCGCGGCGACCTCGCTGAGCGAGAGGTCTTGCGTGCACAAAGCCGAGAGGCCGATGCAGTAATCCACCTTGCCTTCCCAAATTACGAACAGAACTCCGGAAACTTGGCGAGCGCCGTATCCACAGACCTTGAAGCCATACACGCGATCAGTGACGCCCTGGTCGGATCGGACAAGCCGTTCGTCGTCACAAGCGCGACCGGTGCGATGGCTCTAGCTGGTTTCACCGGCGTCCTGCAGGAGCGAGATGCGTTGCCACGCGGCCCGCGTATCGAGGCCGAAAACACCGTGATCGCGCTGGCTGAAAAGAAGGTGCGCACCTCGATAATTCGGCTTCCGCCCACGGTGCACGGCGGCGGTGTTCACGGCTTTGCCTCCGGCCTGATCTCGCTCGCCCAAGCCAGGGGGACCGTAGGGTACCTGGGCTCAGGTGACAATCGATGGCCCTCAGCGCATGTCAAGGATGTCGCGCTGCTGTATCGGCTCGCACTTGAAGCTGCGCCCGCCGGAACACGTCTACACGCCGTAGCCGAAAAGGGTATCCCGGTGCGGAAAATCGCCGAGACGATCGGTCGCAAGTTGAACCTCCCAGTTGCGTCGATTGCCCCGGAAGAGGCCCAACAGCACTTCGAGTTCCTCAGCGCGTTCATCGGCATGGACAACCCGACGTCTAGCGAATACACCCGCGACACGTTGGGTTGGACGCCAACACACCCCGGCCTGTTAGCGGACCTCGAGCAGGACGCGCAGCTAAAGCCGTGCCCGGCAAATGAGGCGACCGGATCGTGATGGGGCTTTCGAAGGGCCAACCGCTGCCTCGGGCCTCAAATCGGAAACTCTCCGGACTCGCCGGGGCGATTCAGTTGTCGGCTTTCGGTTCGGCGTTGGCTAGCTGGTGGAGTAGTTCCCGCAGGCTCTGTTGTTGGTCGGGGTCGAGTGGTTCGAGCAGGCTTACCTCGGCGGCTTTGAGGCGTCGGCGTGCGCGAGAGAGTGTGGCGCGGCCTTTCTTGGTCAACTTGAGGTTTCGGCTGCGGCGATCGTTGGGGTCGGTCGTGCGCGTAACCAGACCTGCAGCCTCTAGATCGTCGAGAAGGTAGGTCATCATCGTACGGTCGACTCCGAGGTAGCGAGCGAGCGCGAGCTGACTTCGCGGTGGTCCGAGCTGCGATGTCATCAGCACTTGGTAGCCCCGGGGGCCGCCGGGCAAATCGCTCAGTAGATCGTCCGTGAGTCGACGATATTGGCGAACGACGGCGTGCAAAGCCCAGCCCAGGTCCGTCTCGCCGTCATCCTGCGTGGTCACTGTGTCAGCCTAACCGGCTATGCGGCGTAGAGTATCGTCTGTTAACAAGATGGTCTGTCAAGCAGAAGTTCGCGAGTGTGTCGGCGAACTGAAGGAAGGCATCATGCGCACCCTGTACCGCGTCGATAGCAGCATCCAAGGCGACAGATCGGTGACACGTGAGATCTCCGACACGCTGGAACGCGCCTGGCGTGCCGCTGTTCCCGACGGGAAGGTGATTCGACGTGACCTATTGACCACGCCACTGTCCCCGGCCAGGTGGACCGACGCGCTCGCCGCTCGCGTAACCGAAGAACGCACTCCCGAACAACAGCGTGCCGTTGACCTTGCCGCTGAACTCGCCGACGACCTACTCGGGGCGGACGCCATCGTCATCGGCGCGCCGCTGTACAACTGGGGGCCGTCGGGGCATATCAAGTGCTGGATCGACATGCTGTGGACTGATCCGCGCTTCGCGCCCCAGACTTACCCTCTGCGCGGCAAACCGATCGCACTGGTTGCTGCCCGTGGCGGTGGGACGTCGCCCGGCGCGCCTCACGAGGGGTGGGACCACTCGATGCCATACCTGTTGCGAACCTTCGGACCTGACATATTTGGCGGCAACGTCAACCTCATCGAAACAGAGTTGACGCTCGCCGGCCACAGTCCGACGATGGCACACCTTCGCCAGCAAGCCGCCGAACTGCGCGCTCAGAGTCACGTACTGGCCGAGCAGATCGGCACCACATTGGCCAAACGTGCCGCGTGACAATGCCCCTTCTGCGACTCGAGGTTCAGGCAACGTCGGTTCTGGTTGATCCTCGTCGTTGCGGGGGATATGTCGGTGGCACGTTCGAATGGTTTGCGTGCGGGAAATAATCCGCCAGGATGGCCAGGTGTGGGGGGGGCCGACGGCTCGCCAGCGAGCTTGTGCCTGCGGGGCGCCCATTTGCGCCTTGTAGTGCTGGCAACCAATCTCAATTCTCTGGAAACCAGATGCCCTGCGCGACTACCTAGTTCGGCGTCTCGCACAAATGAGCCAGTGCGCGGACTCGTAGAATACGCCGCGGTCGGTCAGATGCTCGGCGATGCTGTTCCACAGAGCTTGCAAGGCGCTCGCGCGGGGTTGGTCATCAAGTTCTGTGAGCGCTGGAGCGTTATGCGCGACGATGAAGTTGAACGCGTCATCAACGTCGGCGCCGTAGTACATTGGCGCGCTTATCCCGGTCATCTCAATATCGACAAAGCCGGCACTACGCAAGAGTTGATGCACTCGATCGGGATCGCTGAGCGAGAAGGGGCTTGGGCATTGCGGTGGGGGCGGGGGCAAGTCGCGGCCCCCGGCCGCGATGCGTCGGAACGTACTAATACCCTCGTTGCGGTCGAGAGGCTGCCACACCAATTGCGCCAGGCGCCCACTAGGACGCATTGCTCGGGCGATGTTGGCGAACGCTGCTAGGGGATCTCCGAAGAACATCGTTCCGTGACGGCTTACAGCTACATCGAACTGCGCGGTCCCGAAGTCATGCACTTGGGCGTCGGCCTGGGCGAACGACACATTGGCCACATGTTCTTTCGCAGAAAGCTTGCGCGCAACTTCCAACAACGGTGACGAGAGATCGACTCCGTAGGCTGAACCGCTGCAGGCGATTCGCGCTGCGTCACGAGTGGTTTGTCCCGCCCCACAGCCGATATCGAGGACCTCCGAATCCTCAGCGATTTCGGCTGCTTTCAACAGCTTACCGTGAAAGCTCGCCATGCCTTCATCGAATCGTCCGGCATGCGCTGACCAGAAGACACCATTGGTTCCATCCCATGAGTGAAACTGATCGACATTGGTCGGGTCGAGGGCCGAAATCTGGGACAACAGTCTCCCCACATCTCCTTAGCGGGCGATCACGTCGAATCTAGCGCGCCACCGCCGGAGCGGCATGCTCCAGTCTGGTTTCGTGTCGGCGGTGATCGAGGTGAAGCTAAGCAAGGCGTTGGTTTTGTGAGAGGTTATGACAGCGGCGGTGCAGGGGGTTGCCTGTCGCCGACGGCCGCTGAGGGCTCGGGGTCGACGCCCCACCGTAGCGGGGGCACTCGCCCCAATGGCACCGCAGACGGGGGCGCCGAGCCGAAGCATCTATTGAGGGTCGGTATTCGACTTGCCCGGGCACGCAGTTGCCGGGCACCGGAGCCAGGGACTGGTACTAAGAGAGAGGGCCCTCCATCGCGGCGGGGTCGTGCAACCCGATCTCCCAAAAGCTGGGCGACACATTCGAGGAGGGCAAGCTGAAGTGACCATCGGCATCAACCAAAGCAACTTGTGCCAATTATCGCCAGCCAATCTGGCCGCCACACTGGACGGCATTGCGGAGATGGGCTTTCAGACCGTTCGGTTCGCGGTTGACTGGGGCTACCTGAGCAACGTCTTCGGCCAGACCAACTACGCTCCGGTGACGGCCGTGCAGAGCGCGTTGGAGGCTCGTGGTCTGACCCCTATGCCATGCCTGGGCATCCACTATCCGTTCAATCACAGTGCGACCGGGTTTGGAAACTTCGTGAACAAGTGTACGCAGATCTTCGGCAGCATCCCGTACTACGAGGTGTGGAATGAGCCTAACCTCATCGCGTTCAACATCGGCAGCCCGGCGACCTTCGTCACGTACCTCAAAGCCGCAGCGCCAAAAATTAGAGCCGTTGGGTCACAGGTCATCTCAGGAGGATTGGCTGCCTATCCGACCTTCGGGTCGAACAGGTCTCCAGTGGACTGGCTGAACGGCATGTACGCAGGAGGCGAGAGCGGCGACTATGACCTGCTGGGCTATCACCCCTACAGCATCAAAGACGACCAAAACGCCACGTTCGTGGACCCGCGCACGAACCCATTCGGGATCGCACAGATCGACGCACTCAAGGCCGTGCAGGCGTCCAAGGGCGACACCCGGCCCATGGCCTTCACCGAGGTCGGCTACATCACACCGGGCAGGGTCAGCCTGGCGGACGCAGCGGATTGGCTGACGTGGCAGCTGGCCAACCAGGATCCCGCCTTTCCGCCCACTTGGTTTTTCTGTTACCAAGACACCGCGGGCGACGGTGGCGGGTACGGAATCAAGGACACTGCAGGTGCTCCCAAAGGGGTCTACTTCGACACGGTAGCCGCGTTGGTGTAACGCATCCGAGCGCGAGTGGCGGATCTCTTCACCACGAGGAGCCCGCCGCTTCCCGCCAGACGACAACAGAAGAACTGCGGACCGCTTCTGTAGCCGGCCTGCCGAATGACGTCGTCGCATCGTTTGGTTGCCCCTATCGAGACCGGGCACTGCCCGTTCAGCTGTTGGTCGGTGCTGTGACGACCGCGGTGGGCCGAAGTCGATGAGTCCGCACTCAGCTCCACCGATGCCGGGCGGGTCGACCAGCATGCGGACGATGTCCCTGTGGCGCGCCGCTGAACTGACTGCGGACGGTTTCGCCGAAGCGAGTGATGCAGCAGGCGCTCTCATCGTGCGAATCGGGCGTCGAACGTCAACAGTGGGTGTTCTCGGTCCTGAGGGCCGCACGTGCACGTCCACCACGCCAGGCTTGCCGGGGCAGCACGCCTGGACAAGAGGATGGTAGCCCTCCCGCCCAGACAACTGCCGTACCGCAACATGCGTTCCACATGGTTCATGAAGTCATCAGCTATTCGGGAGCCCACCTTCGACGAGCCGTTGCGGCTTCGACAGGTAGAGGTGAGCGCTGCGGCTGGTCCGGCGGCGGGAACCAAGGCGAGCAGGACCGGGTGGGCGGTTCGATTCACTACCACCGGTAGGGCCAGAGGTGGTGTGAAACCCTGCATGGGTGGGCTCAGAGTTCTTGTCGCAGATCCGATGCGTGGTGTTCGACGTCGGCGAGACGTTGGTTGACGAGACGCGGATGTGGAGCGATCTCTCCCAGAGGGTGGGGGTGACACCATTGACCTTGAGCAGCGTGCTGGGCGCCTTGATCGCTACCGGCAAAGATCATCGCGATCTGTGGGATGTTCTCCGTGTCGATCGCCCCGCAGTGGCTGTTGACCCGCGTCTGGGCGATCTGTATCCCGATGCACTGGGGTGCGTCGCAGCTGCGCACCGAGCAGGATTGATCGTAGGCGTCGCTGGTAATCAACCGGCGACTGTGGCACACGTGCTCGCAGGCGCCGGATTGGAGGCCGATTTCGTGGCTTCCTCGGCCTCCTGAGGTGTGGCCAAACCAGATCCCGCGTTCTTTGTCAGACTGATCTCCCAAGCGCGGGTTCCTGCCGAGAGCATCTTGTATGTGGGTGATCGCCTAGATAATGACGTACTGCCGGCTCGGGCGGTCGGGATGCGCACCGTGTTCATCCGGCGGGGCCCCTGGGGCCATATTCACGCCCTCAAAGATGAAGTAGCACTCGCTGATTTGCGGGTGGACTCGCTTCAAGAGCTAACAATGTTGTTCGGTGCGGGCCGTGGTTGATCGCGCCGAGACCTCCGCCGCCGATCAGCGGCATGAAAGCACCGTCGCAACAGTGCGCTGACGGGGTTCGTCGGAGAGGTGCAGCCCTGCATCAGGCGAAGCCGTCGCATGGGCCGGGGCTGCTGCCATAACCTGGAGCCGACCCGACCACTGCGTACAGTGTTGCGCCGCATCGTCGACGAGCACGATCCCTGAGCGACGCCCTGACCGACGCGGTTGTTTGCACATCCTATGAGCTCAATGTGAATTGGGTTTGAGCGTTAATCGTATGTGTTTCATATGAATTGGCGTCCTCACTCAGCGCTGCCGAAGTTCCGCTGCCTAGGGTTAACGGACATTGACCGAACCGGAAAGGAGCGGTATACCCCCGTGAAATCGATTGAGAAGCGGCTGTTCGCAATGTGTTTCGGGCTGATGAGTGGCGGGGTGGGTATCGCGGCACCGGCGGCCGCTGCGCCGTCACCAGAACTGTCGGCCACCGAGACCATCAATCAGCTGCAGAGCGAGGGTTATCGGGTCATCTTGAGCAAGGTCGGCAACGGATCGATCGACGACTGCACGGTCAGCGCCGTCAGGCGGGGCCGCTCCGTCACCGGCCCACAGCCACCGATCAACGGCAACTTCACGCTGATGGGACCGGGACAGGTGCTGCAGTACACGACGGTCTACGTCGACCTCGACTGCAAACGCTGATGACTAGCTGCCGGGCGTCTTCTCGGATCGGTTGCCGGCCCGGGGGGCATACGCTGCCGATCACTTGCACCGGGTGCGACACCACCCGAACCCGACCGGCGTGGCACACGCGAGCCCGCCCTGCTCATCCATGGTCACGGCCACGATCGACGGCGCCACGCTCAGATCTGCGAAATTCGCTTGGGGGAGCGTTGCGAGTCGATCTTCGGCAAGTCCTCGCTGGCCTTGGCCACGCCACAAGCGGTCGACGAGGCATTCGATGCGTTTGTGCGCGGCCTCCTCGTTGCTGATCAGCGCGGTTCGGGCATTGGGGTCGAACGTAGGCGTGGCCGACAGTGTCGGGCGGTCGCCGCGCTCACCGACGTCATCACCGGGGCGGCGCAGCAGGCACACTCGGCCGCTCCACCTCTGCGCGCCCCGTCCATGATTCGAGCATCTGCACCGCGACTGAGGGCTTGTCGAGGACTCGGCGGCTGCCCTGAGCCCCTCCTCAGAGGCCTTCGTTCGCCGCCTTGAGATGAGCAGCAGCGACCTGCTTGAGGTGGGTCAGATCCGACGCCACCGACGCAAAGGTGAATCCCTCGGCGAGCCTGCGCGCGGCCGTGGCACCGTCCGCGGTGTGGATGCCGGCGGCGATACCGTGGGATTCCGCCGCTGCCTTGATTCGCACGAGTGCGGCCTCGAACTCTTCCTCGACGGCAGGGTCCTGCGGGTGCATGCCGCCGACAGCCAGGCGCAGATCCGAGGGGCCCACGTATACCCCGGTGAGCCCCGCTGTTGCACAGATGCTTTCGACGTTCTGTAGACCGAGGGGCGTCTCGATCATCGCGAGTACCGCGGTCTCTGAGTTCGCGGCGGCGGGAGTCGGTCCGATGCGCAACTGTGATCGCATCGGGCCGTAGGAGCGGATGCCGACCGGCGGATATGTGGCCGCGCTCACTGCGCGGGCGGCGTCTTCAGCGGTGTCGATGAGCGGGACGATGACAGCCGCAGCACCGGCATCGAGTGCGCGTCCGATCGGGGTCGGAGCGTTGGCTTCCACGCGCACCACGCCTGCCGGACCGTGCGCCGCGTCGATGGCGGTCAATCCGGCCACCATGCCGGCATAGCCGATCAGGCCGTGCTGCATGTCCAGAGCCAGGTAGTCGTAGCCGACATGCCCGAGCCACTCGGTGGCAACGGGGCTGTCCAGCACCGACCAGTAGCCGATCACCCGCTCACGGCGACGCAGGCGGGCAGTGAAGTCACGCGCGATCATGGCTCTCCTAGCGGTTGTAGTTCGGCATCGCGCCGCGCAGCGGGGCACCGACGTCATCACACGCCGCGACCAGGTTGTCATCGAGGGGACCTGCCGCGATGGCCGCGATGTTGGCCTCCAAATGGGTCACCTTCGAAGCACCCAGCAGAATCGGACCGGCCGCGGGCTTGCTGACCAGCCACCGCAGGGCGAGCTCGGACAGCGGTATGCCGGCCTTCTCAGCGAGAATCGACAGCTGCCCGATCGCTTCGAAAATGTCTGCATTCCAGTAGCGTTCGCGATACATCGTGGCAAGGCGCGAATCCCCGAACCGGCCCTCCGGCGGGTCGGCCCCGAACGTGTGCCGTCCGGTGAGCAGACCACCTCCCAGCGGGTTATACACCATCGTGATCAGTCCGCTCGTCGCCGCGAATTCGGCGTACTCCTCCTCGATGCGGCGTGCCAGGAGGTTGTACACCTGCTGGGCCACGATCGGCCGGGGTGCCCCGACCTCGTCGGCGAGGTGATTGATCTCCGCGATCTGCCAGGCGGCGTAGTTGGAGACGCCGAGGGCACCCACCTTGCCCTCGCCCACCAGATCGGCCACCGTCTGCAGCGTCTCGCGCAGCGGCGTGCGGCGATCGGGCTGATGCAGATAGAAAAGGTCCACCCGATCGACGCCGAGCCGGCGCAGGCTGCCTTCGAGGCTCGCCCGCAGCCCGCGCGCGGACAACGGCGCGTCGTCCCCGGCATCCGGATGTGGCATGCCCGCCTTGGTGGCCACCGTGACTTGCTCGCGGCGGCCACGCAGCAGGCCGGCCAAAATCTGTTCGGTCACCCCACCGGCGTAGGCGTTGGCCGTGTCGATGTGGGTGATGCCCGCCGCCAGCGCCATGTCGAGCATGTCGGCGGCGGTATCGGCCGACACGGTGTCGCCGAACGTCATGGTGCCAAGGACGGGTCGGGTGAGATCGAGTTCGGGCATCAGGCGGCTCCTTGGGAGGTGGTGAGGTCGAGGCGCGAGACCACGTTGCGGGGCTTGATCCCCACCATGGTGGTGGGATCCAGTGCCGCGGCGCGCAGGGCTTTGGTGTAGGGCTCTGACGGGTTGACGAGAACGGTCTCCGTCGAACCACATTCGACGATGTTGCCGGACTTCATCACGACGATGGTGTCACTGATTTCCCGAACGACACCGAGGTTGTGGGAGATGAAGACGTAGGTCAGGCCGGTTTCGCAACGGATTTCACGCAACAGGTCGAGCACCTGGGCTTGCACCGAGACGTCGAGTGCACTGGTGGCCTCGTCACAGACCAGCAGTTCGGGCTCGCTGGCCAGGGCGCGCGCGATGCCGATGCGCTGTCGCTGACCCCCGGAGAACTCTGCGGGCTTGCGGCGTAAGGCGGTGCTGGGCAGCCCGACCCGGTCGATGAGTTCTGCGGCGCGGGCGCGCCGGTCCCGACCGCTGCGCACCCCCCGCTGACGCAGCGGTTCGGCGACGATGTCGACGGCGCTCAGGTGCGGGTCGAGCGAACCGTACGGGTCCTGGAACACCATCTGGATCCGGGAGCGGAAGGGCCGCAACGGGCGCTCAGGCAGGCCTGCGATATCCGTGCCGTCGAAGACGATCCGTCCTGCGGTCGGCCGGAGCAACCGGACCACAGCTTTGGCCAAGGTCGACTTGCCGCAGCCGGATTCACCGACGACCGCAAGACACGATCCCTTCTCGACCGAGAGGCTCACCGAGTTCAGGACGCGAAAGACACCGCCGGCCACCGGGTATTCGACCACCAGGTCGTCGATGTGCAACAGGGGCTGGGTCATACCGGGACCTCCGTCGTCGAAGGAACATCCAATCGGGGCACGGCGTCGAGGAGCCGCTTGGTGTAGGCGCTACGCGGATTGCCCAGCAGCGCCTCGGCATCGCCGCCTTCGACGAAGCGGCCATCTTTCATGACCAAGATGCGATCCGACATCAGCCGGGCGACGCCCAGGTCGTGGGTGATCAACAGCATCGCGACGCCGGTGCGCTGCTGGAGTTCGAGGAGCAGATCCAGGATGCTGGCCTGCACCGTGACGTCGAGTGCACTGGTGGGCTCGTCGGCGACGATGAGTTCCGGGTCGGCCGCCAGTGCCGTGGCGATCAGCACGCGCTGCAGCATGCCGCCCGACAACTGGTGCGGATACTTGCCGAGCTGCTCTGCGGGGCGCGGGATGTGCACCTGGTCGAGCAGGTCGACGGCGCGGACCCGCTCGGCGGATCGCCCACGCACCCCGCCGTGGCGAACGGCGTCGCGCAGCTGGGATCCTATGGTGTGCACGGGGCTCAGCGCGGTCATGGGATCCTGCGGGACGAGCGCGATGTGTCGACCGCGCGCCTTCTCCAGTTCTGTTCGGTTACCAAGGATCTCGCGGTCCTTGAATCTCGCGCTGCCGGACAGGACGGCGAGATCGGCGGGGAGCAGGCCGAGGATCCCCATCGCGGTGGTGGATTTTCCCGAACCCGATTCGCCGATGATGGTGACCGTCTCGCCGGCGTCGATGCAGAAGGAGACTCCGTCGACCGCGCGCACCACTCCTCGGGCGGTGATGAGTTCGACCTGCAGTTCGTTGACTCTGAGGAGATTGCCCATCTCAGTTGTTCCTTCCCCGCAGTGCGTTCATCAGGCGGCCTCGGGTGCCGCCGGTGCGGTCGCGGAGCCCGTCGCCGAGGAAGTTCACCCCGACGACCAACAGTGCGATCACCAGGCCTGGAAGTGTCACCAGCCACCACGAGGTGGTGACGTAGTCCTGGCCGTCGGAGATGATGCGCCCCCACGTCGCGAAGGGACGTTGCGGCCCCGCTCCCAGATAGCTCAGGGCGCTTTCGAGGAGGACGGCTTGCGCTAGCAGCAGCAGAACCACCAGCGTCACCTGCTTGATGATGTTGGGCACGATGTGGCGCACCAGGATCGCCGCGTGCCCGAGACCGAGCACCCGGGCTGCCGCGACGTAGGGCTTCTCCCGTTCGACCAAAACCAAAGATCTTGTGAGGCGGGCTACTTCGGGCCACTGCGCGATCGCGATGACGAAGGTGATGACCGGGATCGACGGTCCGAACAGTGCGACCACCAGCAGCAGCATCATCAGCAGCGGCAGGGAGAGCTGCGCTTCCAGCAGGCGGCTCACGACGCTGTCGGTCCAGCCCCCGCGGTATCCGGCGAGCGCACCGAGTGCCAGCCCGATCATTCCGGAGACCAGCACCGCAAGCAGGCCGATCGCCAGCGAGACCTGGCCGCCGTAGAGGACGCGGGCCAGCAGATCGCGGCCGAGCTGGTCGGTGCCGAACAGGTGGTTGTCGGTCAGCGGCGGCAGCCGGCGGGACGCAAGGTCGGTCGTATCCGGTGACGGCAGCGGCAACACGCGGGCGAGCACAACCGGCACGATCACGATCAGCACGGCCACCGTCCCGACCCACGTCTTGAGCCGGCTGTCCCTGCGGCGTCGCGTCGCGCCGGCGCGGGCGATGTCGCGTTCGGTGACCGCGGACGGCCGTGGCGTAGCCGGAGGTTCGATGACTTCGGTGGTTGGAGTTGTCATGCGCCCTGTCCTTTCCCGAGCCGGACCCGCGGATCCAGCAGCGGATAGCAGAGGTCGATGAGCAGTTGCACGAGGATTGCGAGTACCGCGGTGACCAGCACCGTGGCCTGGATCAGCGGATAGTCACGGGTCTCCAGCGCGCGCACCACCAGCGATCCGACGCCGGGCCAGGCGAAGACGACCTCCACGACCACGACACCGTTGAGCATCGAGGCGAACCGGGTGCCCAGGGCGGTCAGTACCGGAATGGCGGAGTTGCGCATCGAATACCGCCAGATCAGTTCTCGTTCGGACACGCCACGCGAGCGTCCGACCGTCACATAGGGCGACATGAACGCGCCCACCATCTCCCGGCGCACCATCCGCGAGATCAGCGCGACCTGCAGCACGGCGATGGTGACCGTCGGCAGGATGAGGCTGGACCAGGTGGTGAAGCCGGCCGGCGGTAGCACCGGGATGAGGACCGCGAAGATCGTGATGAGCATTAGGCCGGTCCAAAAATCGGGCATCGACTGGCCGGTGATGGTGACCGCATTGGCGGCCAGCTCCCGGCGGGTGTCGGCGTGGCGAGCCATCCACACGCCGAGAGGGATCGCGACCACGGTGGTCAGCGCGATGGCGGACACCGCCAGTGTCACGGTGTACGGCAGGCGCGAGAGCACCACGTCGAATGCGGGCGCCTGGAAGGAATACGACGTGCCGAGATCGAGATGCAGCAGACCCTGCAGGTACTTGGCGTACTGCACGAAGACCGACTCGTCCAAGCCCATCTGTGTCCGTATGCGGGCCAGGTCCTCGGTGGTGGCCAGCGGTCCCGCCAGGGAGTAGGCCGGGTCACCGGGTGCCAGACGGATCAGAACGAACACCGTGCTGAGGGTCAGGAACACCGTCAGCACGCTCTGCCCCAGGCGCCGCAAGATGTAGCGTGCCGTCGGTCCGAACACGACTCCGGCGAGTCCGCGACGGGCGGATGCAGCGGCCGGAGACGCCAGATGCATCGACGGTGCCAGCAGTTGATCGGCCATCGTCGACCCTCTCCTTTGAACCTCGTGGCGGCGTCTCCGCCGCGATCAGACCGGTGACCAGGCCCGATCCGCGCTCGCTGATGTTGCCTACATCACGATGGCACTAATGCGTGTTTTGCGCAAGTGCCTGCGCGGAGTTGCGCATTGTGCGCAAAATGCCTAGAGTCGGCGTGGTAGTGGTCACAGCTCATCAAGGAGGTCGCCGATGACCAAGCCGCTTTTCGAACGGCCTCTGTCTCGGCGGTCCATGCTGCGGTCGGGGTTGTTCCTCGGCGCCGGCTTGACACTCGCCCCTGGCATCGTCTCGTGCGCGACCCCGACGGGCCGGCCCGGACCGACCACCGTGAGCCTCGGCCTCAACCGAGCGCTGAACACGTTGGACAACAAGCTCCTTCAGTACGACGCCGCACTGACCGTGCAGCGCGCGGTGCGCCAGGCACTCACCGAGATCGACGCGAACCTCAAGCCCCGGTTGGTGCTGGCCGATCAGTTCCGCCTCGTCGAGCCGACCCGCTGGTTTGTCCGCTTGCGCCAAGGCATCCACTACTCCGACAACTCCCCGGTGCGCGTCGAGGACGTCGCCACCGCTCTGTCGATGTACTCCCAGGTCGACGGATCGTTCGTCGCCACCTTCTTCCCGGAGTGGCCGACAGTAGAGAAGATCGACGAGACCAGCTTCTGGCTCACCACCAACCGCCCGATCCCCGTGCTCGACTACCTGATGTCGAACATCCTCATCACCCCGGCCGCGGCCAACAAGCCTGAAGATCTGTCCGACGGCGTCGGCACCGGTCCGTTCACCGTGACGCAGGCCGATCGCGGGTCAGGCATCTACACCCTGACGCGCAACGAGAACTATTGGGCGCCGAAGGCTAACGTCGAATCGGTGCGGGTGCGCTTCATGCCCGACGAGTCCAGCCGGGTGGTGGCGCTGCGCAGCGGCGAACTCGACGTGATCGACTCGATCACCCCCGACTCGACCGACCAGATCGAGGGCCTGGCGGGCGTCGCAGTGCAACAGGCCGACGGGGTCCGACTCAACCAGTTGTTCTACAACTTCCGCAAGCCGCCCAACCATCCGCTGGCAGACCCGCGTGTGCGCCGCGCGCTGACTTACGCCATCAACGGCGAGGCGCTGGTTGACGACGTCCTGCAGAGTTCGGTAACCGCCTCACGCGGGGTGATCCCGTTGAGCCTCGCGGGAGCGATCGAAACCGGCAGCTACACCTACGATCCCGAACGCGCCAGAGCCGAGCTGCAAAAGCTGGGCCAGTCCGATCTGCGTGTCAAGATCATCTGGGAGAGCGGCGAATTCGCCGCCGACACCGACATCATGGAGTCGGTCGTGCAGATGCTCTCCGCGGTCGGCGTCGGCGCGACGTTGCAGCAGTTCGAACCCGGCGGCGACATCGCGAAGTGGCGCCAGGGCCGCGCCGGGGACTGGGACATCCTAGGCAACGGGTTCCCGAGTCCGACCGGTCTGGCGCTGACCATCCTGCAGGGGATGTATGCGGGGACCGCCAAGAAGGAGGAAACCCGCGACACCTACCACGGCTACCTCTTCCCTGACATCACCGCCGTCATCACGCAGGCCTCCGAAGAGGTCGACCCGGTGCGCCGCGACGCGCTGCTGGCCGACGCGCAACGCCGCATCTGGGCGACCTGCCCGTGCCTGTGGTCGTTCGTCCCCAAGGCGACGCTCGGCCGGCGCACCCGTATCGATGGAATCCGGTTGCGCCCCACGAACTCCTACGACCTGGCCGCGTTGACCCTGAACGGAGCGCAATGAACACCCCGATAACCGCCCCCTCGGACAGCCTGCGCGCCGACGGCGTGGTCCGTCCGCACCTCGAACCCGGGCGCTACGACGCGCTGCTGTGGCCGCCCCACGTGCAGAACCACGCCGCCAACCTCACGACCATGCCCGACGGTTCCCTGGCCTGCGTCTGGTTCTCCGGCACTCAGGAAGGCGTCCCGGACATCAGCGTGTGGTTCTCCCGGCTGCCCGCCGGGCTCGAGACCTGGACCACGCCGGTGCAGTTATCGGACGATCCCACCCGCTCGGAACAGAATCCGGTGCTGCACGTGCACGGCGAAGACGAGGTGTGGCTGCTGTGGACATCGCAGCACGCCGGTAACCAGGACACGGCGCGGGTGCAACGGCGAATCTCGCGCGACGGCGGCGCGACCTGGGGGCCGCCGCACACTTTGCTCCCTGCGACCGAAACGGCCGGCGTGTTCATCCGGCAGCCCATCTGCGTGCTACCCAGCGGACGGATGTTGCTGCCGGTCTTCTACTGCGTGCGCACCCCGGGGCAACGGTGGGTTGGCGACCACGACACCAGCGCGGTGATGGTCTCCGACGACGCCGGTGCGACCTGGCGTGAGGTCCCGGTGCCCGACAGCACCGGGTGCGTGCACGTGAACATCGGGCGCTTGTCCGACGGTCGACTGGTGGCCCTGTTCCGCAGCCGCTGGGCCGACGCGATCTACCGCAGCGTCTCCACCGACGACGGTGACACCTGGTCCCCGCCCCACCCGACGGAACTGCCTAACAACAATTCGTCGATCCAGTTCGTCGTGCTGCCGGACGATCGAATGGCATTGGTCTACAACGAGTCCAGCGCCGCAGACGCCACCGCACGGCGGTTGTCGCTCTACGACGAGATCGATGACGACGGGCTCGCCGACCCCGCCGAACCGTCCCCGCCGCCGCCCGTGCGCACGCCCGGCGAGCGGACCGCGTTCTGGGGTGCCCCGCGCGCGCCGATGACGCTGGCCTTCTCCTGGGACGGCGGACTGACCTGGCCCGCACGGCGCAACCTCGAGGAGGGCGACGGGTACTGCCTGTCGAACAACTCCCGCGACGCGGTGAACCGGGAACTGTCCTACCCGTCGATCCACGTGGACACCGGGGGCACCCTGCACGTCGCCTTCACCCGGTTCCGGCAGGCCATCCAGTACGTGGCGCTGACCGAGGACTGGATCGACGGAGCGGTACCGTGACCCGGGCCCGCGCGGTGGTCAGCGGCGCCAGTTCCGGCATCGGCGCCGCTGTGGTGACCCGCCTGCTCGACGGTGGATGGAACGTCGTCGGATTGAGCCGCCGCGCACCACAGGGCACCCACCCGCAGCTGACGTGGCTGCCCACCGACCTGGCCGACATTGATTCCCTGGCCGCCTCTCTGGACTCGGAGCGGGCCGCGTTCGGCCGAGTCGATGCGGTCGTACATGCGGCAGGCGTGCAGTACAGCGCGCCGCTCGGCGCACTCGACGTCGACCACGGGGCACGGATGTGGCGCGTGCACGTGGCGGCGGCCGAAGTGCTTGTGAACGGACTCGTGCCGAGCATGGGCGACGGTGCCAGCGTGGTCCTCGTGGGCAGCCGGACGATGACCGGCAGCGCAGGAAAAAGTCAATACGCCGCAACAAAATCCGCACTGATCGGGCTGGCCCGGTCCTGGGCCACCGAGTTAGTGTCCCGCCGGATCACCGTCAACGTCGTCGCGCCTGGGCCGACGGACACCCCGATGCTCGCCGACCCCAACCGGGCCGGCACCCCACCGGCGACACCGCCGATGGGCCGCTTGATCGCACCCGCCGAGGTCGCTGGCACCGTCGCCTTTCTCCTCGGTCCGGACGCCCGCAGCATCACCGGCCAGGTCATCACCCAGTGTGCGGGGATGTCGCTGTGAGCGCGCCGGTCGATCTCACGATCCTCGCCGATGACCTGTCCGGAGCCGCTGAGACCGCGGCCGAATTCCTCGATCGAGAACCGCTGCCCACGTTGGCTTTACATCCGGTTGACGCCGACCGGGGCGGAGTCACGATCGTAGACCTGGACAGCCGCACGCTGTCGGAGGCGGAGGCTGACCGCGTCCTGCGCACCGCCCTCGACGCGGTACCCGACGACCGGCTGGTCATGTACAAGATCGACTCGCTGCTGCGCGGGCATGTCGGCGCGGCTGTCGACGCCCTGGCCCGGCGCGGACCCGTGCTTCTGGCGGCGGGACTTCCGGCGCTGCGGCGCACTGTCCGCGGCGGCGTGCCCTACGTCGACGGCGTCGCCCTCCACCAGACCGACCTGTGGCACTGGGAGGCGGCGTCGGCCCCTCAGACCGTGGCCGAACTTCTCCGCCGTCACGCGTGTGACGGGCTGTCCCCCCGCGACATTCCGTCTGCGGTCGCCGCGGGGGCGGTCGCCGTCTGTGACATCGCCTCGGAGGCCGACCTCGACGAGGCGGTGCGAATCGCCCTGCCGACGCCCGGTATTCATTTTGTCGGGACGTCGGCGCTGGCCGCAGCCCTGGCCCGCACTCTGCCTCCGGCCACGGTCGACGCCGCGGCGCCGGCCGTCGACCACGGAAGCCGGGGCGTACTCGTCGTCGTCGGGACGGCCGCCGCGAGCGCTGTGGACCAGGTGCGCGCGCTCTGCGAACAGGGCGCGGCGCACCACGAGCTCGACGCGGTGGCGCTTCTCGCCGGACACCCAAACAGCGACGGCCTCGCCCGGCTGCTCACCGACCATCCGGTCGTCGTCGTCACGCTGCGAGGCTCGTCGGAACCTGGACACCGCCGCGCCCTGGCCGACCGACTCGGACGGCTCGTCGCGGCGGCGGATCGCGCTGCGGCGTCTCGGCCGGATCTCGTGCTCACCGGCGGGGAAACTGCCCGCGCGGTGGTCGACGCGCTCGGCATCCGCTCGTTGCGTCCTGTCGGCGTCGTGCACCACGGTGCGGTGGTCAGTCGCACATCCGACGGGCGGCACGTCGTCACGCGACCGGGAAGTTTCGGTGATCGCGGCAGCCTCGTCGATTCCGTCATCCACTTGGCTTCAGCGCAGAAGCACGCCCTGTTCGCCACAACCACATTGAGGAACCCGTCATGACTTCGCATTCCGGTACCGCCGCATTGCCTGTCGTCGCCGTCACCATGGGTGACGGAGCCGGTATCGGGCCCGAGGTGATCGTGCCCGCGCTGCTCGACCCCGACACGCTCCTTCGCTGCGTTCCGGTGGTGATCGGTGACGCCACGCGCCTGCGTCAGGCCGCCGCTATCCTAGGGATGGACTGCGACATCAAGGTCATCGACTCGGTTGCGGACGCGCGTCCGGCGCCGGGCCGCATCGACGTGATCGACCTAGACCTGCTCCCGGAGAATCTGCCGTGGGGAGAGCTGTCCGCAGTGGCCGGCCACGCTGCCTACGAATACGTCAAAGTGGCAGCCGAACTCGCGGTCCGCGGTGAGGTCCAGGCCATTTGCACGGCGCCACTCAACAAAGAGGCCCTCCATGCCGCGGGCCACATCTACCCCGGACACACCGAACTCCTTGCCGACCTCACCGGCACCGAGGAGGTGTCGATGATGCTCTCGACGCCCAAACTGAAGGTCATCCACGTCACCACCCATATCGGCCTCCTCGACGCCGTCGCCAAGATCGAACCGGGACTAGTCGAGCGGACGGTCCGGCGGGGCCACGAGGCACTGGTGCGGTCCGGGAACCCGGCGCCCAAGATCGGCCTGTGCGGCATCAACCCGCACGCGGGGGAGAACGGTCTGTTCGGCTATGGGGAGGAAGACGCCAAGATCGTGCCGGCGGTGCACGCCCTCGTCGCCGACGGTATTGACGCGCACGGCCCGCTGCCCGCCGACACCGCGTTCTTTCTCGCCGGTCGCGGCGATTACGATCTGATCGTCGCTATGTACCACGATCAGGGCCACGGCCCGGTGAAGGTTCTCGGTATCGAGGCGGGCGTGAACATCACCGTCGGGCTGCCGGTGATCCGTACCTCGGTCGACCACGGAACCGCGTTCGACATCGCCGGAAAGGGGATCGCCGAGGCGGGCAGCATGGTCGAGGCGCTCCGCCAGGCAGCTGAACTGGCGACCAGCACAACAGTTCTCAGCTAGGAGCAAGGTATGCCGCCACGTGGCTCGAAGGCTCGGCGGGAGGAGATCGTGCGGTTGGCCCGGTCGACCGGGCTGGCCAGCGTCGAGGAACTGTCGAGCCAGTTCGGCGTCACCGCGTCAACGATTCGCCGTGATCTGAGCCTGCTGACCGAGCAGGGGTTGATCGCCCGGACCTACGGCGGCGCGATGGCTCTGAGCCAACAGTCCGAATCGTCGCTTCGTCAGCGGGCACAACAGGGCTTCGAGGCCAAGCATGCGATCGCGCGGTGGGCAGCGCGCCAGGTTCAGCCCGGTGAGACCATCCTGTTGGACGCGGGTACCACCGTCGGCGCGATGGGCAGCTACCTCGGCCACATACCCGGCCTCACTGTGGTGGTCGCCGGCCTGACGGCGCTGGAGGCGCTCGCCGACGCCGACGACGTCCGGGTGGAGTGCATCGGGGGTACGCTGCGCCACCTCAGTCAGGGATTCGTCGGACCGTTGGCCGAGGCCACCATCGAACGGCTCACCTTTGACCGCGCCTTCCTCGGTGCCGACGCGGTGAGTGCGGAGTTCGGTATCTGCGAAGCCGCGATGGAGCAGACGCGGCTCAAAGAGTTGATGATGGCGCGCGCAGAGCACATCTACGTGCTTGCGCACGCAGAAAAGCTGGGGCGCAGGCCGTTTCACGCCTGGGCCCCCATCCCGCCCGGCGCGACATTGGTCACCGACATCCAGGCGACCGATGAGCAGGTGGCATCGTTCGCGCCCGTCTCGGTCCAGGTGGTCCGGGCGCTCGACCGCACCACGGACGCCGCCGGCACGGGGTGAGCTGGGTCAGACAGCGCCGACGTCCGCGCGCACGCGCACGAAGTCGATCCGGACACTCCCGCGGAACGGGCTCGAAGCGGATTCGCCGATAGATCGCACTCGACACTGGGTTGGCCAGATCGGCGAACAGCACCACCTCGGACACGCCCTCGTCGCGGGTTCGCCGAGACGGTGGGAACGTCCAGCAGTCGGCGTCGACAGCGCTGAGACGGGTGGCTACCGCCCGATGGGTCCACGCCGTACAGGGCCACACAAGACCAGCGCGCAACCCTCACGGCCTCCCACTGATCCCATCGTGCGCCTACTCGTGCAGTACCGCGAACGTGGGCCGGCTGAATGAAAGCACACGCAAAGGTGTGGCTATGCGGCGCTGGTAGTCGTAGACCGCGGCCGCGGCAATCAGACACCTGACGACGACCGAAACGACAAGCAGAGCCAGATCACTCATTCGATCGGTCCGCATCTTCCAGCCGATAGGGGAGCCGAGTGCATGATCGCACCACCTGTTGAAAGCGTTTGATTTGAATCATCAGGCTTGCCAGAACAACCCGTTGGGATGCACATCCGGGCGCACCAGTCGCGGCGAGATCGGTGATCGCCTTTGTCGTGGCGGCAACCTGATCCAATCGCGCGGCTCCGTCCGGCGCCACCTGCGCGGTACCTGAGTGCATCCAGGAACAGCGCCTTGCCCTTGTCATCTCTCCGTTCCGATGTGGTCGCCTCACCTGTGTGCCGGTTGACGCTGACGACCCAATAGCCGTCACCCATCGCTATGCCTCTTTCTGGAAGCGCGGCGCCGAGGTCGGTGGCGTCGGTGAGGTCGGCGGCGGTGGTCAACGTCCGCGCAATCCATGCGAGCATCGCTGGGGGAGCGGCTACCGGGCAAGCGGTGTGGTCGGCTTGAACCAGGCCGACCAGTGATAAACGCGGGGCGTGTCAAACGGATCACCGATAGCAACCCATTATGCATCCTCGATCGTGACTCCGTGGTCGCGAAGCCACGTGTCGACCAGGCACGTGACACGGCTCGGCGTGGGATCGACCTTTATCGCAGCGCTGAGGCGTTGGGCCTGCGCTGTGGTTGGGAGAAAACCGACCAGTAAGGCAGGCAGCAGCAGCCGCCTTACCAACACTTCCTGGGGTGATGTGATGTGCGGCCTGCGCACGACCGAAACGTTGACCCGGATGGCATGTTCATTGCCGGAAGGAACTCCCGGTCGGTCCGTTTCGATGGCGGCGTAGCGGAATCCATGCGCCACTTCGCAAGCCGAGCAGCTCATCGGTCCACGGCTAAGACGATCTCCGCACTGCTGGCAGACAATCCGATCGAGCGCGGCATCGACCAAACGCCAGTCGTGACGATCAGGTTCGGCGATCACCAGGCCGGCGACCTCAAGTTCGGGCTCCTCGCGCCACTCATCGACGAAGCGCTGCCACCGCTCCTCGACGATGTAATCGACCAGCCGCGCACATCGACGACAGTCAGGTGCGCCCCCATACTCGAACCCGCTACACTGCGCACATCGCTTCAACGCAGCCCCCGCAGCTGGCCTCATACCGGCCATCTTTCGTACGTTGACGGTGGCGCGCAACCTCTGCAAATGGCTGTCGGTTTGATTACCACTTTTCATGACGAGTTTGTAATCGGCGTGAGTTGCTGCTGCCGCAGGCAAAGGATGATGCGCGATCTGTCCCGAACCTCGCCGGCTGCTTGGCTAGACAACGCGGTGTTCATGCCGAGTAAGGTCGCGACAACGTTCTTCAAACCCCGCGAACACTCGAGAAGTTGGACCTTCAGGTGCCCATCGCGAGACGAACATCTATCGGCGGTATGCCGCGCAACCGCATCGGAAGGAGGGAATACAGAGATTTCCTTAAGCGTCGAGAGCCGATGGCATCGGGGCACTTTGGTGAGTCCAGTGCTCCAAGCGTGGTCCAGGTGTTGCAGTGTTCGATTACACCCGGACTGCCGCCCGTACGATGGCCGCGGCATCCGACGGCGGGACGTTCAGCAACTCGGCTTGCAGTGGTTGGAACTGCCGAATCTCTTCGATCAGCAGCTCTTCAGGAAGCACATCGAACATCTCACGTACGATGTCGGGATCTGTCAGAGCGGGCGCGAGCCGACTCGCGTTATAGAAGGTCATGTCGCCATGGCTGACCGACGGCCCGCCCTTCACAAGGGCGGGCGCCATCCGGAACCAAACGACGTAGTCACCGCCCGGCGACGGTGCCGCCACAATACGCGGCGAGGTCTTCGAGCGCGTCCGGGCCCTTAAGCGAGCTCACTCTGATAGGTGATTCCACCGTCGATCGTCAAGATCGTGCCGCTGGTGTAGGACGAGCGATCCGAGGACAGAAACACGACGCTGGTAGCGATTTCGTCCGGAGTGGCGAGGCGCCCGAAGGGGATTCTGAACGACCGAGTGGGGACGTTGCCCGCGTCGTCGTTCACGGCGGCGAGGTGGCAGCCGCGTTGGGATGCGACCGGTCCCGGGTTGACTCCGACGACGCGGACACCGAAGGCCGTACTCTTGGAACCCACTATGCGGGTGAATGCCATCAGGGCGGTGTTCCCGGTGCTGCCCGCCACGTAGGAGTCCAAGAGTCGCTCTCCGCTGGCTCCGATCACGTTGACGATGACTCCCCGGCGCCGCGCTTGCATGACCTCGAGGTAGCGGCGGGTGAGGTCGATGTAGCCGTAAACCTTCAGATCCCAGGCTTGACGCCAGGCCTCTTCGTCGACCTGGTCGATGGAGCCCAATGGGATGGACCCCGCGTTGTTCACGACGACGTCCACGTCGGGGAACGTCTGAGTGACGCGCTCGCGTTCCGAGGCCTCCGACAGGTCCGCCGCCAACGTCACGACCTCCGTTTCCACCGACGCGCGAAGGCTCTTCGCCGCGTCGGCGAGCGCAGCGGCGTCCCGCGCCACCAGGCACAGATCGACACCCTCGGCGGCGAAGCCCCGGGCGGTGGCGAGGCCGATCCCCTTGGAGCCCCCGGTGATCAGCGCCCGACGGCCTTCCAAACCAAGATTCACGAATGACCTTCCTATCTTGTTGAAATTCCCTTGATGCCAATGATGTTCACTGCATTTCACCGTGCGATGTAAGTTGAGGTGTGCGAAAAAGCTGGGAGTGTGTGAGGTGACGTCGATGTCCAGCGCCGAAGGGCGACGCGGTCGCTCCATCGAGAAACGCCGCGCCATGTTGCGAGCCGCCCGCGAGTTGTTCGTGAAGGAGGGTTACGAGCTCGCTAGTGTCGACGCGATCGCCGCGCGAGCCAACGTCTCCAAAAGAACCGTCTACGATCATTTCGGCGATAAGGAGACCGTCTTCACCGCGGTACTCGAGGAATTGGGCGAAAAACTCACGGCCACCATTCAGAACGCCCTGGACCGAGAGGCGCGCGCGACTGGCGACCTGCGCGCACGCCTGTTGGATTTCGCGCGCTACTTCGTCATGGAGTCTTTCCCGTCCTCCGACTACGCTCACTACCGCCGCCTGTCCGCTCGTCGCGGATCGTGGTACCAGGATCGCGAATCGGCCATCAGCGCCGCCATGGAACTGTTCGTCAGTCGCGTCGAGGAGTGGGCCGCAATCGGTGTCATAAACACCGACAAACCGCGCCGTGCTGCACAGCACTTCGTTGCGCTCACGTTCCAGCTCGCGTTCGAGGCCGTGGAACGCACCGGAACCGAAGCTGCGGGCGAGGTCGACGAGATCCTGGTTGACGGCGTGGACGTCTTTGTGCGCGCCTACGGGTAGCCACCACGGACGTCGAGTCATCCAACGACGTCGGAGAAGTCGTTGCTGAGCCACGCCTTGGGCTGCATGCGGATGCACACCGACGACTGCGTTTCCGCGTGCTGGTCCGAGTCGGCAAACCGGTTGCCTGCGTTCTCGCCCAGGTACCGGATTGCGACGGCGCGGGCCTCGACCTCGTCGGCCGGCCGAATTGACGTGACGTCGCCTTCGACGGTGACGAACTTGTACGGTGGCTGCTCTTGTTGAGCAGTGATGGAGAACCGACCAGCCGCCCGGATCAGCTTGACCTTGAGGTTGTCCTCGGTCGTGAAGATCGACACCTCACCGCCGGGCTCATAGGCGTACCAGATGGCCACGGCGAATGGGGCCCGGTCAGTTCGCTCGATAGCGATCACACCGACATGAACACCTGCCAGAAACTGCTCACGGGCTTCTTTGGTCATCTTCATGCTTTCTCCAACTTGCTTGTCGAGACGTTCGACTAAACTACACCGTACAGTGTAGTTTAGAATCACGCAGCGGTCGACAGGTGAGGCGATGATTTCATCTGACGCAATATGCAGTGGGCTACTGACAACCCGCTATCTTCGATTCCGTCGAATTCCTTGCTGAACGCGTCATAGAGCGTTGGCGTCGAGGCGCTTTGGTCAAATCGACTCGGCGCCGCCGGCGAGAGGCGCCGGCAACGTCCTTGGTTCATCAGATGAAAACGGCGTCGGTTACCGGTAATCCGCCATATTCGACTCCGCCGTATTGTGGCGTCTCGGGGGCCCGTCGGCAGGTTCCGTCGGCGCTCCGGGTAGGCTCGGCGTTACGTCAGGCGACGGGCGTTCTGCACGGCGGTGGCTACTGCACCGTTGTCGAGACGGTCGGCAGTTGGGGCGGGCTTCGCTTGACGGACTCCACCCGAGCCTTCAACAACCCCAAACAAATTGGGACCCTGACCGCATTCAATCGCGAAGACCTTCAGTCATTGGAGATCCCGGCGGTCAATGGTATTGGAACCGCGCGCTCGGTCGCCAAGGCCTACGGGGCTGCCGCTTCTCGTGGCGCCGCGCTTGACCTCAAACCGAGCGTGATCGAGGAACTGGTCGGCCCGGCGACACCACCGACGCGTGGACGCCGCGATGAGGTGCTGCGCGTCGAGGCCAACTTCTCGCTGGGTTTTTCCAAGCCTTTTCCGTCATTCACGTTCGGGTCCTCCGACCAGGCGTTCGGAATCCCTGGTGCCGGCGCATCATTCGGTTTCGCCGATCCCGACACCGGTGTGGGATTCGCGTACGCTATGAACAAGTGTGGTTTTCACCTGTGGAACGACCCGAGGGAACTCGTGCTGCGCCACGCCCTCTTCCATGACGTCCTGAAAACGCGGCCGCAGGCCTAGCTGTACTGACCAGGTCGCGGTCACCGCCGCCCAGCGCTGGGCGAGCCGGTATCGCGACGGACCAGCCCCGCGCGGCACGAACCGCAAATTCCTGATCGCTCAGCCCGTATGTAGATCCGGGTAGGGTACGGTGCGCGCTGTGCGAGAACGACGTCCGGGATCGGTGACGGAGGTGACACGCGGGCTGGCCGAGGCCAGCCTCGCCGACGTCGACACCCTGACCGACCGCCTGGTGTCGGCGATATTCACCGACAACCCGGAATGGACCGACTACGGCAGCGTGCCGCGCGAGGACCTGCGCGAAGGCTGCCGCAACTACCTGATCCGGGTGCTGGAATCGCTGAGCGGGCGGTACACCGGCACCGACGACGTCGTCGAGGCCATCGCCCGACACCGCGCCGACCAGGGTGTGCCGCTGGAGGTCATGCTGCGCACCTTCCGGCTCGGCGGCCGCATCGTGTGGGAAGCACTCCTGGCGCGGGCCAAAACCGCCGGGGTGGATCCCGATGTGGTGCCCGCCGCAGGCACCGCCACCTGGACGGTCATCGACGAGCTGTCCTCGGTCCTGTCGAGCGCCTACCGCGACAGCGAGCAGGAGCGGGTCCGCCACGACGAGCAGCGTCGCAACGCCCTGATCGAGGATCTGCTGGACCGCCGCGCCGGTGACGTCGGGTACGCCAGTAGGGTCGCGCGCGAACTCGACCTACCCGTCGGCGGCGGCTATCTGGTGGTGGTGACCGATGTCCGCCCCGACGGGGCCCCCGCCCTGGCCTCACCGCGAAACACCTTGAACGGACTTGGGTTCCGCTCGCTGTGGCATTCCAAGGTCGACACCCGCGTCGGCGTCGTCGCACTCGAGCAACGGGCCGCGGCTGACGTCATCTCACGGCTACGCCCGTTGGTGCGGGGACGGTCGGCGGCATCATCGGCAGTCCCCGGACTCGCCGATGTCGGGGCCGCCTACGCCGAGGCCGTGACCGCCCTGAGCCTGGTCCCCGCCGGGTCCGCCGAGCTGGCCTGGCTGGACGAACACCTGGCCGAGGCGCTGCTGGTGCGGTCGCCGGATCTGGCCCAACGCCTGGTCGAACGCAATCTCGCCGGTGTGCTGGCCCGGCCCGCCCGCGAACGCGAGGTGCTGCTGGAAACCCTGATGGTCTGGTTGAACGAGGACCGCTCGACTGTCAACACCGCCGCCCGCCTGCACTGTCACCGCAACACCGTGCTGAACCGGCTGCACCGGATCACCGAACTGGCCGGCCGCTCGCTGCATGGCAGGTCCGCCTACGTCGAGCTGTCGCTGGCCCTGTCCGCCTTGGCGATACCGGGGACCGGGACTGAGATTGGGCAGTCCGCCCAATTCGTGTGATCGAACGCTGGGCCATCGGGGCATGGTGTCGACGTTCACATCGCAGCAGACTCTTGGTCGTGCGTGAATTCGATCTGTTGGTCATCGGTGGTGGCCCCGGTGGCTATGTCGCGGCCATTCGTGCTGCGCAACTGGGGCTTTCGGTGGCCGTCGTGGAGAAGGAGCGCCCCGGCGGGGTGTGCCTGAACTGGGGCTGCATCCCCACCAAGGCGATGCTCCGCTCCGCCGAGGTGCTGCAGACGGTACGGGACGCGGCGGCTTATGGTGTGCGAGCCGACAACGTCGGTTTCGACTACAGCGCTGTGCGCGACCGGATGACCGATGTGGTCACCACCCTCACCGACGGGGTCGCCGGCCTGCTGAAGGCCAACGGCGTCACCCTCATCGAGGGGCACGCCCGCTTCACCGGCCCGACCACCGTCGACATCTGCGATGTCGAGGCCGGTGGGGGACCGCGCTATGCCGCCGCGCCCGGCGAACGAGCAGACACGGCGACGTCTCGCGACGTCATCATCGCCACCGGATCCACCCCGATTCCGCTGCCGGTCCCCGGCGCCGACCTGCCCGGTGTGATCACCTCCGACGGCGCGTTCGGCCTCACCAGCGTCCCCGACCGTGTCGTCATCATCGGCGGCAGCGCCGTCGGCGCCGAATGGGCCAGCCTGTTCGCCGCCTTCGGCAGCGACGTCACCGTGGTCGAGATGCGCGACACCCTGGTCCCGGCAGAGGACGCCGATATCGCGACCGCCCTCAAACGCTCCTTCACCCAGCGCGGTATCACCGTGCACACCGGATCCACCGTCACCGCCATCGAACGCACCGACGCCCTGCGGGTAACCGTCAACGGTCCCAAGCCCTGCGAAATCGACACCGACGTTGTGCTTTTCGGTGTCGGCCGCCGCCCCAACACCGCCGAACTCGGCCTGCCGGCGGCCGGTGTGGCCGTCGACGCACGCGGCTTCATCACCGTCGATGACCAACTGCGAACCAACGTCGAGCACGTCTACGCCATCGGTGACGTCACCGGCAAGGCGCTGCTGGCGCACGTCGCTTCCCATCAGGGCCTGACCGCCGCCGATGTCATCGCCGGCCACGACAAGCACATCGACTACACCGTGGTGCCGGCGGCCACCTTCACCCACCCCGAGATCGCCAGCGTCGGGCTCACCGAGGCGGCCGCCGTGGCCGCCGGTCACGACGTCGTCACCGGCAAGTTCCCGTTCGCCGCACTCGGCCGGGCCCGGACCTTCGGCGACACCGAAGGTTTCGTCAAGATCGTCGCCGGCCAACAGCACGGCGAGGTGCTCGGCATGCACATCATCGGACCGTCGGCCAGCGACCTGATCACCGAGGGCGCGCTGGCCATCACCCTCGAAGCCACCCTCGACGAACTGGCCGACACCATCCACGCCCATCCGACCCTCGGTGAGATCGGGATGGAAGCCGCACTCGCCGCGCTCGGCATGCCCGTACACATCACCGGAACGAAACGCTGAGGATCCTGCGATGACCGATACGATCGACAGGCCCGCACTCGTGGGCGAAGACGCAGACACCCTGCGCGGCTACTACCGCCAGATGGTGTTGATCCGGCGCTTCGAAGAGCGTGCTGCCCAGGGATACACGCAGGCGAAGATCGGCGGCTACTGCCACCTCAACCTCGGTGAAGAAGCCACCGTCGTCGGCCTGATGGCTGCCCTGCGCCCCACCGACTACCTGTTCACCAACTACCGCGAGCACGGCTACGCGCTGGCCAAGGGCATCGACCCCAACCGGGTGATGGCCGAGTTGTACGGCCGCAGCACCGGCACCTCCAAGGGCTGGGGCGGCTCCATGCACATGTACGACACCGAGACCCGGCTGCTCGGCGGTTACGGCATCGTCGGGGGTCAGCTGCCGCTGGCCGTCGGAGCCGCGCTGGCCGTGGATTACCGCGGTGGTGACGATGTGGTGATGTGCCAGATGGGTGATGGCACAAGCAACATCGGCGCCTTCCACGAATCGCTGAACCTCGCCGCTCTGTGGAATCTGCCGGTCGTGTTCGTGGTCATCAACAACAAGCTCGGCATGGGCACCACCGTGGAGAAGGCATCGGCCGAACCAGAGCTCTACAGGCGCGCCTCGGCCTACCGGATGAGGGGGGAGCGCGTCGACGGCACCGACGTCCTGGCGGTGCGCGATATCGCGCGTCAACTCGTCGAGCAGGCCCGCAACGAGGGCAGACCCGCCCTGCTGGAGGCGATCAGCCACCGGCTGCGCGGACACTCGGTGGTCGACCCGGCCAAGTACCGCGCCGAATCCGCGGTCACCGCAGCACAAGCCGCCGACCCGCTGGTCAAGTTCAAAGATCGGCTGCTGAGCTCCCGCGTGCTCGATGAGGCCACCGCCGCCGAATTGGAACAGTCCGCCCAGCATGAGGCCGACGCGGCGGTGGCCTTCGCCGACGCCAGCCCACACCCCGACCCGTCCACCCTGTTCGACTACACCTACGCGACACCCGTACCGGGAGAATCGCGCCGGCTGCCCGCCGACCCGCTGTTCTGAGAGGAAAACCATTGCCCGTCATCAGTTATCGCGAATCGCTGCGCGACACTCTCCGTGCCGAGATGCAGCGCGACGACTCGGTCTTCCTCATCGGCGAAGAGATCGGCGTCTTCGAAGGGTCCTACAAGATCACCGCAGGTCTGCTCAAGGAATTCGGCGAGAAGCGGGTCCGCGACACCCCCATCGCCGAGGAGGGTTTCGTCGGCGCCGCGGTCGGCGCGGCCATGCTGGGGTTGCGCCCCGTCGTGGAAATCATGACCATCAACTTCTCACTGCTGGCGCTGGACCAGATCGTCAACCACGCCGCCAAGATCTACGGCATGTTCGGCGGACAGACCAGCGTGCCCATGGTCATCCGGACCCCCGGCGGCGGCGGGCAGCAACTCGGCGCCACCCACTCGCAGAACATCGAGCTGTACTACGCTTTCGTGCCGGGCCTCAAAGTCGTGGCACCAAGCACACCCGCCGATGCGCGAGCCCTGCTTCAGGCCGCAATCCGCGATGACGACCCCGTGCTCTTCCTGGAGAATCTCGCGCTGTACAACACCAAAGGCGAAGTGCCCGAGCAGTTCGAGCCGATCGTGATCGGCGAGGCGGCGGTCCGACGCACCGGCACCGATATCACCCTCATCGGGTATTCGCGGATGGCCAAGATCGCCACCCAGGTCGCCGAGCGCCTGCACGACCAGGACGGCATCTCCGCCGAAGTGATCGACCTGCGCAGCCTGCGCCCGCTGGACCGTGACACCCTCATCCGGTCGGTCCGCAAGACTGGCTGCGCCGTTGTGGCCGAGGATGATTGGCTGACCTACGGTATCGGCGCCGAGATCGCGGCGTCGATTTCCGACGGTGCCTTTGACCACCTGGACGCACCCGTGCGCCGCGTCGCGTCCGCCGAAGTACCCCTGCCCTATGCCAAACCGCTCGAGCAGGCCGCCCTGCCGTCGGCCGAGTCGCTCTACACCGCGGCCCGCGAGACGCTGGCCGCCGTCGGACGGCTCTGACACACCCAAGGACCACACATGCCCACGATCACCATGCCTCGCCTCTCCGACACCATGGAGGAGGGTGTCATCCTGACCTGGCTGAAGAAGATCGGCGATCCGGTCAAACGTGGCGAGGTCCTCGCCGAGATCGAAACCGACAAGGCGGTCATGGAATTGGAGTGCTACGACGACGGCGTGCTGGAACGCCTGCTGGTCAGTGAGGGTGATCGCGTGGTCGTCGGCGTCCCGATCGCCGTCATCGGCGACGGTAGCGCCGTCTCCACCGAAATCCCGGCGCCCCAGGGCACCCCTGGAACGGCCCCGTCGGCACCTGCACCGAGTGCGCCTCGCCCCACCATCACCGAACGGCCGGACCGGCCGAAGGCGTCTCCGCTGGCCCGCAAGATCGCCGCCGACAAGGGCGTCGACCTGAATTCCGTTACCGGAACGGGGCCGGGTGGGCGCATCATCCGCAAGGACGTCGAATCCGTGCCTGCCACAACCCCGATGATGAACCCGACCTCAACGGACAGCGATTCGGAGGCCGTGGCGCTCACCGCGTTGCAGCGGGTGGCCGCCAAGCGCCTTACCGAGAGCAAGCAGACCGCACCGCACTTTTACCTGACCGCGGCCGCCGACGTGACCGAACTGCTGGCATTCCGGGAGACGGTCAACGACAGTCTGCGGGCGGCTGGCGGACCCAAGGTCAGCGTCAACGACTTCGTGGTGCGGGCGGCGGCCGTCGCGCTGCGCCGCCACCCCGCGGTGAACGTCTCCTTCGGCGGTGACGTGCTGTATCAGCACCGCAGCGTGCACATCGGCGTGGCCGTCGCTGTCGACGCCGGTCTGGTGGTACCGGTCGTCCGCGATGCCGACCGCAAGGCCATCTCACAGATCGCCACCGACACCAAGGAACTCGCGAGCCGGGCCCGCACCGGCAAGCTCCGCCCCGACGAGATGTCCGGGGGAACCTTCACCATCTCCAACCTCGGCATGTACGGCATCGAGCAGTTCGCCGCGGTGATCAACCCGCCCGAGGCCGCCATTCTGGCCGTCGGTGCGGCAAGCGAGGAATTGCGCCTGACCGAGGGCGAGGTGGTGGCCCGCAAGATCCTGCGCCTGACACTGTCGGCCGACCACCGCGCCATCGATGGCTCGACCGGTGCACAATTCCTGCGCGACCTCACGGCGCTGCTGGAAAACCCCTTGCAACTCGTCGTCTGAACGAAGGCACTTTGACCATCACCCGTCGATCGCAGCTCCCCGTCCTCAGTCCCGTCACCGAGCGCTGGGACTGGCAGCTGGCCGCACGCTGCCGCGACCAGGACCCCGCGGTGTTCTACGGGTCCGAGGGGGAGCAACGCCGGCTCAAGAAGAAACGCCAACAGCGCGCCAAGTCCGTCTGCGCGCAGTGCACCGTGGTCGCGGAATGCCTGCGGCACGCCGTGAATCACCAAGAGAGACACGGCATCAGTGGTGGACTTACCGAGGTTGAGCGACGTCACGTGGATCGGAGGTCGAAATGACGGTGGCACCCCAGGGCCGGAAGTTGCTGCGCCTGGAGGTGCGCAATGCCGAGACGCCGATCGAGCGCAAGCCGCCGTGGATCAGGACGCGGTTGCGCACCGGCCCGGAATACACCGAGCTGAAGAGCCTGGTGCGCCGCGAAGGTCTGCACACCGTGTGCGAGGAGGCGGGCTGTCCCAACATCTACGAATGCTGGGAGGACCGTGAGGCCACCTTCCTCATCGGCGGTGAGCAGTGCACACGCCGGTGCGACTTCTGCCAGATCGACACCGGCAAGCCCGCCGAACTCGACCGCGACGAACCCCGCCGCGTCGCCGAGAGCGTGCAGGCAATGGGCCTGCGCTACTCGACAGTCACCGGCGTGGCCCGCGACGACCTGCCCGACGGCGGCGCCTGGCTCTACGCCGAAACCGTCCGCCAGATCCATATGCTCAACCCGAACACCAGCGTCGAACTGCTCGCCCCCGACTTCAACGCCAAACCCGAACAGCTCTCCGAGGTTTTCGAGTCCCGCCCGGAAGTGTTCGCCCACAACGTCGAAACGGTGCCGCGGATCTTCAAGCGGATGCGCCCGGCCTTCCGGTATCAGCGCAGCCTCGATGTCATCACCGCCGCCCGCGACTTCGGACTGGTGACCAAGTCCAACCTCATCCTCGGCATGGGCGAAACCCCCGAGGAGGTCCGCACCGCACTGGTCGACCTGCACGAGGCCGGCTGCGACATCGTGACCATCACCCAATACCTACGGCCCTCCCCGCGCCACCATCCCGTCGAACGCTGGGTGCACCCGGAAGAGTTCGTCGAGCTCGCCGAATACGCCAAGAGCATCGGCTTCCTCGGGGTGCTGGCCGGTCCGCTGGTTCGTTCCTCCTACCGCGCCGGCAAGCTGTACGCCGAGGCCGCACAGGGAAGAGCCGCCTTCGACGCATAGCTGCTGCGTACCTACTGTTCCCGCCGCATCGTGGTGCGCTTGGCCTTGCCGCGGACCGTGCCGTGCAGGCCTAGGTCGGCCATCAGCCACCCACGACGCGCCCCGGTATCGATCTCAGCCTGGCGAACCACTTACGCACCGTCTCCGTCGTACCGACCCCGAGCAACTCCGACACTGCGCGCACGGTCGCCCACTCGGTCTCGTGCTGATCGCGGATCTCGGCGACCATCCGCGCCGCCCGCTCACGCAGCTCCGGCGGGTACCTTGACGATTTCGTGACATGACTCCATCCTTCGCAAGAAGTGGAGTCTCCGGACATACCGGGGCGATTCAGGGCCTAGGATTTGTCCTGAAGTGCCGATGGACCCGTTGGTCGTTCTACGAGTGCGTGGGGAGTACTACGGATGGGCGTTCCATCCTCGAAAGCTGAATTGAGTGATGCAGTAGACAAGACCTTCGAAGAGCTCAACGCCGACCTCGACCGAGTGCCGCTCGAACTGGTTCGAAAAGCCGTTCTTCCAGGCCACGCCAAGAACACCGTGATCAGCCCCGCCGATCTGGTGGCTTATCTCATCGGATGGAACCAGCAGGTGCTGACTTGGCACGAGCGTCGAGTCACTGGACAGCCCGACGAGTTTCCCGCGTCGGGGGTGAAGTGGAATGAGCTGGGAAAACTCGCACAGCGCTACTACACCGCGCACAAGGACGACACCTGGTCACAGCTGCGTACTCAGCTCACCGATTCGAAGGAGCAGATCATCGCGTTGATTCAAAGCTGTTCAGACGACGAGCTTTACGGTTCTCCATGGTACGGAAAGTGGACCATGGGACGGATGATTTCGCTGAACACGTCGTCGCCCTACGCCAACGCCCGCAGGCGAATCCGATCGTGGCTACGCACACTTTAGACGTCGATTACGGGTCACCGGACAGACCATTGCCGCTAACGGAATGAATGGAAGACCGATGGCCGTGCACTCGTCTTGCTGCCTGGCGCCGTCACGAACGTCCTGCCTCGCAACCTCTAGGGGTGCGGGGCAGGGCGTTTGGGTCTTGGCCGAGCCAGGTGTCCGGTCTCACTGCGAAGTGCGCGGGGGAGCAGGGCCTTCGACCTCGCCAACCGCAGAAGTCCGTCGCGAGCGACGTGTTGCGGGTCAGTCCGGCAGCCAGTGCAGCTCTTGCGCCAGGGCTTTCGCGACAGCGCGGATGCGGCGATGTAGTGGTGATTGCATGCGCGGGAGGACCAGGTGGATGGTCAAGGCGGGTGCCCTGCAGTGGTCGCCAGGTAAGTCCGGCCGGTTGTGCCGTGACCGCGGCTTCGGTGGCCGGAGCGAGAGTGAGCCCGTCACGCAGAGCGCGTTGAGACATGTCGAACGGGACTGCGGGCGTGCGGAACTGGGGTAGTGGTCGGCTATCTCGGAACAGTGCGGACAGCTCATCGTGGATCACCGGGCTGCCCGCACGGTCCGGTAGCCGCAGCGGATACGCGGCCGCATCTGCGATCCCGAGCTCGGGTGTTCGGTGAGCAGATGATGCTGCGCCGACTGGACCCCCGATGCGCAAACGTCGCAGCGCGAACCGGCGCACACCACGACGTTGACATCCTCGTCGGTGTGCAACCGGGAAGCGCACCACACGCGGCGATGAGGGTCTGGCTGCTCTCGGATACGAGTACCTGGGCGAAGACGGTCGCCGGCCACGGCGACACTTCTGGCGCAAGAGTCTACTAAGACCACCGGTGGCATCTCCGAAGACTGCCAGCTTCATTAGAAAAACCGCCAGATGCGACGAGGCCAAAATTCATCAAATATGTTGGGGAACAAGCATTGTAGGTTGGCAGGTCAGCGTACTTTACTGGTAACCCTCCGTATTCGTTTCCGCCGTATTGCCGACCTGTGCTGATTCGGTTGATTGTTCGAGCTTCTCGCGGAGGTTGTCGCCTAATCTCAGACAAATTCCCTAGAACCGCCTCAGTTGACATGTGCGCAGGCATTCATGGTGTCGAACCTGCCTGACGATCTACTGCCACGGACGCGCACAGCCCACGCAACACAGTGTCGAGGTGTCGTCGCCAGAGGTCGCCGGCACCACCGGCCGCGACGATGCCGCGTAGCGCCCAGATGGTCGCCGTAACGTCGGCCGGCGTGACGTCATGCCGGATCGCCCCGGATCGTTGGGCGCGCGAGAGCAGGGCGGCCGATTGCTGTCGGAGTTCCTCAACGAGCGGTTCTGGTGCAAGGTCGCCCCACAGGTAGGCCGACAACCCGCTCTTGCGAACGAGTTCGGCGCCCACGGTGTAGAGGAAGACACTTACGCATTGCTCGTCGGGTGCCGCGTGCGCTTCCTGAGCGGCCGTCAGTAGGCGGCCGAAGAATTCGCTCAGCACTTCGCGGACCAGTGCGTCCTTGTTCGGAAACCGCCGGTAGAGCGTTGCCGGGCCGATCCCTGCGGCCCGCGCCACATCCTCCAGAGTCGCCTGGGTTCCGTGCTGCGCAAACACATCCTCGGCGGCTGTGATCAATCGGCTGCGGTTGGCTGCCGCATCGCTTCTCATCGTCAACTCCGTTCCAGGCGTACTATCTGATAGTGAAACTATCACTTATATCTGAAGGAGTTCGACGGTGACGACAGTTGAGGGCATGGCACGGGTACGGATCGGTCACTCGGAGCTGAATGTTCGACCGGTCGGTCTCGGTTGCATGGGGATGTCGCAAAGCTATGGGCAAGCGGACGACTCGACATCGATACGGACCATCCGTTCTGCGCTCGACCTTGGGGTGGACCACCTCGACACCTCAGACGTCTACGGAGCTTCCGACATCACCTGGGGCGTCCCGATCCGCGGCTTCGGACACAATGAGGAGCTGATCGGTAAGGCCATTTCCGGGCGGCGCGATGACGTGGTGCTGGCGACGAAGTTCGCCGCCCGGATCAACGAAACCAACGACGGGATTGCCATCGATGGCCGACCCGAGTATGTGACGGCCGCGTGCGAAGCCAGCCTGCGCCGGCTGGGCACCGATGTGATCGACCTGTACTACTACCACCGGCTGGACCCACGAGTCCCTATCGAGGAAACGGTCGGCGCGATGGCTGAGCTGGTGAGTGCGGGCAAGGTCCGGGCGATCGGCCTCAGTGAGGTGGGACCGCAGACTTTGCGGCAAGCGCACGCAGTGCACCCGATAGCCGCATTGCAGAGCGAGTACTCCCTCTGGGAGCGCGGGATCGAGGGTGATATCGCGGAGACTTGTGCCGCGTTGGGTGTCACGCTGGTCGCCTATAGCCCGCTGGGCCGCTCTGCGCTCACTGGAGCGTTGGCCGCAGATGCGACGTTCGCGAAGGGTGATCTGCGCGCCACCAACCCCCGCTTCACCGCGGAAAACCTGGGCACGAATCTGGCCCCAGTGGCCGCACTCAACGCGCTGGCCGACCAAAAGGGTTGTCGGCCAGGACAACTGGCGCTGGCCTGGTTGTTGTCGCGACCGTTCCCCGTGGTGACGATTCCCGGCACCAAGCGCATCGAGTACGTCGCAGAGAATCTCGCTGCCACCAACGTCGCCCTCAGCGCTGACGAATCGGCCTACCTCTCAGAGTGTTTCGCGCCCGGAACCATCGTCGGTGACCGGTACGCCCCCGTGCATGCGCAAACCGTGGCCCAGCGCTGAACACGCGAATGATGTCCACCGAGACTCGGCGCCCCATCGTGATCGGTCAGATCGCGTCGCTGACGGGCTCCAATTACATGGGGTTGGAGAACATCGCTGGCGCCGAGCTAGCGGTGCGACAGCTCAATGACTCGGGCGGCGTGCTCGGGCGCCGCGTCGACCTGAATGTCAAAGACGACGGAAGCCAGCCACAGAGCGCAATCGATGCCTACGGACGGCTCGCCGATCAACCGACAGTCGGCATCATCGGCACGTCCTTTTCCAATGCGAGCCTGGCCGTCGTGCCGTACACCGACAAACGCCGACTGTTGTACGTCTCGACGGGCGCTGCCCACACTCAGGTCTATCCGGTGCGGCCCTATGTCTTCATGACACCGCCCCCGGGGCACCTCGTGGCCGAGCAACTGCTGCGGTTCCTTCACGGCAATGGCGTCACCGAGATCGCCGTGGTCATCGACTCCGATAGCACGTTCAACCGGGAGGCCTGGGCGGCGCAGAAAGCAATACTTGGTCGTTACGGCATCGCTGCCGCCGCCGTCGAACATGTCAAAGTAGATACCGAAGATTTCGGTCCGGTAGTCCGTCGGATCACGCACAGCGCCGCACAGGCTTTGATGGCGTGGGTGACCGGTCCACCGGCGACCGGTCTGGCGCGCGCCTTCCGGGCTGCCAGGCTCAGCATGCCGATGGTGGTAGGCATCGGTGCAGCAAGCCCGGGATTTGTCGATTCGGTTGGGCGGGTCGCTGACGGTATCTTTGTCGCAACTTCTTTGGCGAGCGTCGGTTCAGACCTGCCGGAGTCAGCTGCACGCCGTGCGATCGAAGACCTGACAACACCTTTCAGGCGGCGCCACGGTGCACTGCCATCACAGTTTGCCGTCGACGGCTATATCGCCGCGGAACTCATCGCGGCGGCAGTGCAAGCCGCGGGAACCGAGGATCGTGATGTCGTCCGGGACGCTATGGAGACGCTGACTCGCGTGACGGCCGCCGGCCGATATGCTTTCTCGCCCAACGACCATTCGGGCTTGCATCTTGACGACGTCGCTATCGCGGTCATTCGGGACGGTCGGTTCCGTCTAACACCGTGGTCAGCAACCAAGCTGGGCGAGCACCTGCGGCAAACACACTAAATTGTCGGCGGCACATGAATACTGACCCAAGCGCGGCCTGGCGGTTTCTAGGCACGGTGCGCCCTCCAGATATCCCTGTCCGGCAGGGTAATCGGCTTTGGCGGCGTCGGGCAAGGGACTGATCGAGTCGAGGTGTCGTGTCCGGCGGCGGACCGACAGGTTGACAAGGAATCTGGGCGTGACCCGGCGACCACCAAGTAGTTTGCGACAACCGCCAGCTTTATCGAGACCGGACAACAACCAGGCCAGGGCTGATCCATCTGATGAAACGGCCGAGCTTGCCTGACATAATGTAGCTTATCGGTACAAACCAACGCGAGTTGCATCAGATGAAAGGGCTCGCACCCCTTGACGATTCAGCTGTCGGGCCTGGTGGTAGGCGCCATCCACATCCCTGTCCGACGGGTAGATCTCGCGCGTCGGTTGCGTGGCCGTCCATGGATGTCACGACATGCCGCCGGTGCAGGTTGCGTTGAGCCTTCCCTTTGGGCGACGTTCGCGCCGTCACCGTTGCGTCACAGTGACGAATTGACCTGCGTCGCAGGACTTCCCAAGAACTTCGTCTGGTCGCCTTTCGCTTACGCGAACCGACTTCGCCGTGGCTGAGGAACTGCTGGGGTTCATTCCTCAGATACTGCGTCGCGACGACGTTGCGCTCCTGCGGGCTGGTGAAGTCGTGTTCACCGCGATGGGGATGGCGAGCCCAAATGCTTGCCCCAGGACTCGACGTCAACACGATCATCGCCCGAGTCCGGGCTCATATCGCGATTCGTCGAATTCACCAACGAGTACCGACCGCTGGCGGTGGCGGCCAATCGACGTAGACCAGTTTCTGGCAGAGCTGCGGTCGCACGACACTCCGATCGCACTCACCACATTGCGGTCCTACAGCAACATGATTTCGATGTTCTGTTCTTATGTCAGCGGCAGTCGATACTGATGGGTCACATTCTACGAGAAACAGTTCGGTGACTTTCCATCACAGATCTGCTTTGAGTGGAATACGCCGCAGCACACCCCCGGCTTCCCACCGCCGAAGCGGCGGGCCTTACCAAGGCCGAGCTGCAGCACTTCTTCGACGCTGTGGACGATTTCGCCGCCGATGAAGCGCACGACGCTGGGTCGAAACGCTGGGTGACAGCACTGCGTGATTCAACGGCGTTCAAGGTCGTACGCTTACGCACTGCGGCGACGCGAACTGGTAATGCTGGACCTGACAGACTTTGGCCCTAATCCGCACGTTCCACGCTTCGGCAACTACGGCGCCATGACCGTCCGATGGGCCAAAAGTACAAAGGGCTCGGGACCGCGCCGACGTACTGTGCTCACAGCGCCCGAATTCTCCTGGGTGGTTGGACTTTTCGGCGACTGGTGCACTGAGGGCCGTCGGCTGTTGGTCACTCCGACCGCTCCCCCGCGTTATGGCCCAATGAACGCGAAGACGGACAGCAGACTGGCGGCTCCCTCGCCGCACTGGCCTCGCTTGGCGCTTCTGTCATCCACTTCGCCGTCGTAGGCAACCACTGGCAGGAGTGGATCCCGGCGGGTGTGTTCTTCGCATCCCTGGCCGCTTTCCTGGTTCTCCTCCGAACCACGACGCCGGTGCTCGCCCTCGGCATCATGGTCAACATCGGTGCGATCGCGTCATCACGGCACGGGTGCCGGGCACGCGGACGGCCATCATGATCAGGCCGAGCCAGCTGCGCCGCCACCAACAGTCCAACCCGCGCGCACGCCGATGACATCAGCCCGGACGCCCGTATCGGCCCAGAAGCTGACACCGGCCCCACCTCCGCCGCCGGCGGAGGTGGGGCATGACCACAGTGACCACGACCACGGCCACTAGAACCGCGGCTCTGGCCGATGGACGAGTAGCAAGGACGACCTCCGCGCAGCCGGCGCTCAGCGATACCCGAAACCGAAACGTACGAGCCCGTCTCTTCGGCTTATGGCGCGAAACGATCCTTAGCGGCTGAGGACGGCACGGGTGCTGGCCTCGGGCCTGAGGTCGAGGCGGCGCAACAGTTGTGCGTTAAGGGCCACCACGATTGTGGACAAGGACATCAGGATGGCGCCGATTGACATCGGCAAGACGATTCCAAAGGGTGCAAGGACGCCCGCGGCCAACGGAACCGCGACGAGGTTGTAGCCGGCGCCCCACCACAGGTTCTGCTTCATCTTGCGATAGCCGGCGCGAGACAGCTCGATGACTGACAGCACCGAGCGTGGATCCGAGCTGGCCAGGATGACCCCCGCTGAGGCGATCGCGACGTCGGTGCCGGCGCCGATGGCCATGCCGACGTCGGCCTGCGCCAACGCCGGGGCATCGTTGACACCATCGCCGACCATCGCCACCTTCTTGCCCTCGTGCTGCAAGGACGAGACTTTTGATGCTTTGTCTTCTGGCCGCACGCCGGCGAAGACCCGGTCGATGCCGAGTTCGTGGCCGACCGCGTGAGCGACTGCCTCGGCGTCACCGGTGATCATGACGACCTCCATGCCGAGCTTGTGCAACGCATCAACGGCTTCGCGCGATTCGGGTCGGATTTCGTCAGCCAGACGAAGTCCACCGAGCACGGCACCGTCACGTACGACATGGAGGATGATCGCGCCTTCCTCGCGCCACGCAGTGGCAGCACCGACTTCCTGTGCGCCAATCTCTTTGAGTAGATGAGGACCGCCCACCCGGATCTCGTGGCCCTCGACCGTCGCGGTCACGCCGACCGCCGGCGAGGAGGTGAAGCCACTCGCCCGGGGCACGGTGAGTCCGCGCTCGGTCGCGGCGCGGACGATGGCCCGCGCCAGGGGATGCTCGCTGTCGGTTTCGGCGGCGGCGGCCAGCGCGAGGACGATGTCGTCATCGACATCACCGCTGGGCGCGACCCCGGTCACGGTGGGTTCACCCTTGGTCAATGTGCCGGTCTTGTCGAAGAGCACCGCGTCGATGGTGCGCATGCCTTCCAACGCCAATCGGTCCTTGATCAACACCCCGCCCCGCGCGGCGCGTTCGGTGGCCATGGACACCACCAGCGGGATCGCCAAGCCCAACGCGTGGGGGCAGGCGATGACCAGCACGGTGATCGCCCGCACGACCGAAGCGTCGGGATCCCCCAGCAGCGACCACGCCACCGTGGTGATGGCGGCGGTGATCAAGGCGAACCAGAACAACCACCCGGCAGCACGGTCGGCGAGGCGCTGAGCCCGCGAGGACGAGTTCTGCGCCTCCGTGACCAGACGCTGAATGCCGGCAAGTGCGGTGTCATCACCGGTGGCGGTGATCTCGACTCGCACCCCGGAATCGGTGGCCACGGTGCCGGCCGTCACCGCGTCGCCGACCTCTCGCGCGACGGGACGCGATTCACCGGTCACCATCGACTCGTCCATATCGGCACGCCCGTCGACGATCTTGCCGTCGGCGGGCACGCTACCTCCGGGCCTGACGACAACCACGTCACCGACCACCAGGTCGGCGGGTGACACGGTGATCGTGTGGTCGCCATCAACTTTTTCGGCCTCGTCGGGCAGCAAGGCCGCTAGTGAGTCCAGCGCCGAAGTGGTCTGAGCGAGGGACCGCATTTCCACCCAGTGGCCGAGCAACATGATGACGATCAGCAGCGCCAGTTCCCACCAGAACTCCAGTTCGCGGTGAAGCACTCCCAGGCTCGCACCCCACGAGGCGCAGAACGCCACGGTGATGGCCAGCCCGATCAGCAGCATCATTCCTGGTTTGCGGGAACGGATTTCGCTGACAGCGCCGACGAGGAAGGGTTGCCCGCCGACGATGTACATGACCGTGCCCAGTAGCGGTGCGATCCACCGTGCGCCGGGAAAGTCGGGGACTTCGTAACCGAGCAGCATCGTGAACATGGTCGAAAATGCGACGACCGGGACGGCGATGACCAGGTTGCCCCAGAACAGCTTTCGGAACTGAGCGACATGGTCGCCACCATGGCCGGCGTGGCCGCCATGCCCTTCGTGCCCAGTCTGGGGTTGTTGGTCGAAGTGGCCGCCATGTCCTTCGTGGCCGGTGTGGGGTTGATGGTCGATGTCCGGTGTGGCTATCGCATGGTCATCGTGGTCTGTCATGGTCGGCTCTCCTTCGAGGAGCTCAGGTGTCGGGTCGGTGGCCGGTCAGCGGCGGGGATCCACGGCGTATCGGTGTACCGGCGGCGAAGGTCATGACCACACGAGTCGGGCGATCGCTTCGGAAGCCTCGGTCAGTTTGGTGTCGGCGGCCGGTCCCCCGACCGCCGCGGCGTCAAGAACGCAGTGCCGGAGATGGTCATCGAGCAACGCCAGGGCAACACCCCCTAGGGCATTGGTCAGCGCATCAGTTTGGGCGAGGATGTCGATGCAATAACGCTCCTCCTCAATCATCCGGCTGATGCCGCGGGCTTGCCCTTCAATGCGTTCCAACCGTTTGAGGTACTTGTCCTTATCGGTGATGTAGCCGTGGTGTGCCGATCCTGAGACGGGGCAGTGGTCAGTGTCGTCATCGTGGGTCATGGCGATCCTTGCGGAAGTGTGGGCTGTGTGTGATCGGGGTTCATCTGGCGACACTGGCGAACCTGTCGGGGTCACTGTCGAACCGCGGACCGCATCCAGTGCAGCAGAACCATTACCGTCGGCCGCGGTAGTCGCGGAACAGGCCCGGCCCAGCATTTCAGACATGTCCATCCGGTGCTCGACCCGCGACGGGCACGTGCTCGACGCCGTGGACGTGGCAGGCCGCCGGTGCTTGCCGGGTGTTGGCCGATTTCCAACCATCAGATGCAGCTGCTTGTCGTGCACCGTCGCACAGCCGCGCAGCGGCTGGCCAGCGGGACCGACAACGGCAAACCGCAGACGCCCGGCTCACCCCGGGCGACCGGGGGCGCCGAGCGCGTAGCAGCCCTCAGACAGCGACAATCCCGGCAGATCCACCGACGGAGACGCCACCTGCGGTGCGTACTCAGACGACACCGTGTGGTCGGCTCCACGATCACCAGCCGGGGCTTGCTCGACCGTCGGCGCGGGGGGCAGGCACGACCGCCGAAGCCGTGGCGTACGCGGCAGCAAACGCCACCACCTACCCCGCGCCGGGCACGGCCGATCGGCCCGCTGCGTTCACGCGACCCCTCCGCGGAATAACCCGCCTCGTCGACAGCGTGCAGGATCTGCGCATCGTCGACGGGACCGCTCGACCTGACCACCAGCGTGCCGGTCGCGGCGCTCACCGCAACCTCCTGAACCCCGGCACCCGCGCCAACTTCCTCACGCACCGACATCTCGCAATGCCCGCAGGTCATGCCTGTCACGGCATAGGTGGTTGTGCTCACCAGTGTCTCCCGTCGTATCGTCGAATACCCCGCCGGGGTATCTCCCATATCCCGGTATATACCCCCATGGGGTATATACCGCAAGGGGAAGGGGCTGTACACCTTCGCCGACGTCGGCATCAAACTCGACCACTTCTCGGTGTCGCAGTACAACGCGGGCCGCAAGATTCCGTCCTCACAGATGCGCCGCGGCGACCTCATCTTCTACGGTCCAACGCCAGCCAGCACGAAGCCATGTATCTCGGGGACGGCATGATGATCGAAGCGCCCTACACCGGCTGCGTCGTCGAAATCTCCCCCGTGCGCACATCCGGAATGACCACCTACGTCACCCGCCTGATCGAATACTGACACCTCGACGCAACTGCGCAAAAGGTATCAGCCCCGGGATCAGCGCGCCGCCGTATCACCGCTGCCGACAAACTCTTCCTGCCGCCGCTGCTCGCGTCGAGCCGGCCGTGCCGAGCCGCGGAACAACGCCGCCGCGCCGACGACGGCAGCGGCCCACAACACGACGACAACGACACACAGAATCAGCCAGGCTTGCCACCCGAGGATGGTCGGGCACATATCCATCAGCCAGCGCGATGTCAGCTCCTCCTCGACCTCTAGCATCACCGCGCTGGCAGATGCGCGCGGTACTCGTAATGTGAAGATCTGCTCAAGATCGCGCCGCACCGGCCGCCGCGCGCCGCCCCAGCAGGCACCATATTGGACATGGACCTCCATCCGGGTACAGCGCCTGACCAGCCGAAGGGATACCGCGCGCTAGTCGTCGACGACGAACTCCCCCTGGCCGGAGTCGTGGCCAGCTATCTCGAACGCGAGCAGTTCGAAGCCGTCGTGGCCGGCAACGGCGTCGACGCGATCGCCGTCGCGCGAGACCTCGATCCCGATGTGGTCATTCTCGACCTCGGACTGCCCGGCATCGACGGACTCGAAGTCTGCCGACAGCTACGCACGTTCTCCGACGCCTACGTCGTCATGCTCACCGCTCGTGACACCGAACTCGACACCGTGCTCGGCCTCACCGTTGGCGCCGACGACTACATCACCAAACCATTCAGCCCACGCGAGCTGGTCGCCCGCATTCGGGCCATGCTGCGCCGACCCCGCATCCTGCAATCAGCCGCAACGTCCACCGAACACGAGGTGGCGCCGCCTCGCCGCTTCGGCGCACTGAGCATCAACGTCGCCGCCCGCGAGGTACACATCGATGACGAACAGATCCTATTGACCCGCACTGAATTCGACATTCTCGAAGCGCTCTCAGGCCGACCAGGTGTCGTGCTCAGCCGACGCCAACTACTCGAGATCGTCCACGAAGGCCCCTGGGTCGGCAACGAGCACCTCGTCGACGTCCACATCGGCCACCTGCGCCGCAAACTCGGCGACGATGCGGCCAACCCCCGCTACATCAGCACGGTCAGAGGCGTCGGATACCGCATGGGAACCGGACAATGACGCACCCGCCGGCATCGACAATCCCCGAACGCCGATGGTCGCGACGGCGCGGCATCGGCCTGCGCCTACTGGGCGCCCAAGCCATCGTGCTGGCAGCCGGGACCGCCACCACCGCCATCGTGGCCGCCATCGTCGGCCCGCCCCTGTTCCGCGAACATCTCCACCGCGCCGGAGTGCCGATGAACTCGCTCGAAGAGTTCCACGCCCAAGAGGCCTACGGCTACGCGACTGTGATCTCCATCGGCGGGGCTCTCGCCGTGTCCGCCGTGGCTGCATTGGCCGTCAGCTTCTACCTCAGTCGCCGATTGCAACGATCCATCACTGAGGTCGCCTCCGCCGCCACCGACGTCGCCCAGGGCAACTACGACATCCGCGTCTCACCGCCGCGCCTCGGCGACGACTTCGATGCACTAGCGACCGCTTTCAACCAGATGGCCTCGCGATTCCAAACTGTCGATTCGACCCGACAGCGACTCTTCGGAGATCTAGCCCACGAGATCCGCACACCCGTAGCGGTGCTAGAGGCCTACATCGAAGCACTCGAAGACGGTGTACGGACTCTCACACCGCAGACAACGGCCATGCTGCGCGATCAAACCCGCCGACTAGTACGGTTTTCTGACGACGTGGCCGCCCTGGCCAAGGCCGAGGAAAGTTCTTTTTCCATGTCACACGCCCATGTCGACGTCGAACGCCTAACGCGCCAGTGCGTGGCCGCCGTGCAGGAACGCTACGACAACAAAGGAGTCGCCTTACACATTCGCCTCCAGGACCGACTACCCCAGCTATGGGCTGACGAACAACGGCTGTCCCAAGTACTGGGCAATCTGCTCGATAACGCGCTGCGGCACACGCCATCGGGCGGATCAGTCGAATTGAGCTGCGTTCGCGACGACCACCGAGTCAAGATCGCTGTCGCCGACACCGGCGACGGCATCGCCGCAGAGCATCTCGGCCGAGTGTTCGAGCGGTTCTACCGCTCAGATGTCGCCCGTGACCGTGAGCACGGCGGCGCCGGATTAGGCCTCGCGATCGCCAAGGCCCTAGTCGAGGGACACGGCGGATCAATCACCGTAGCCAGCGCCGGGCCTAACGCCGGCGCAACCTTCACCGTGCACCTACCGATCACCCCACCGCGAAACGAGAACCTGCCAGCATCGCAGCAGGTCTCGCCCGCGCCCAGCCAAACGCACCGGTGAGTAGCTACTTATCCAGCATCGCCTGCATCGTGTCGATCTCGGCCTGCTGCGACGACACGATGTTTCGTGCCATGTCGACCGCCGCCGGGAACTGACCGTTGTCAATCTCCTGCTGCGCCATCATGATTGCGCCCTTGTGATGCTCAATCATCTGGGTCATAAACAACCGGCTGGCCTCGGCGCCCTGCGCGTTCTGCAGCGCCGCCATGTCGGCCTCCGACATCATGCCGTGGCCGCCTCCGCCCATACCGGGCATATCACCCATGCCGCCAGGCATCTGATGACCGGGCGTATCCCCCATGCCGCCAGGCATCTGATGACCGGGCGTACCGGTGCTACTGGGCGCGGGGGTGTCCGACACTCCCCACTGCTCAAGCCATCCCTGCATCTGCTCGATCTCGGGCCACTGAGCATTCTTGATCTCATTGGCGAGCGACACGACCTCGGGATCGATGCCCTGCTTCCCAAGCAACATGTCGCTCATCTCGATCGCCTGCTGATGATGCGGAATCATCCCCTGCGCGAACATCACATCGGCGTCATTATGGGCAGCCTCGCTGCTGGCAGACCCAGCAGACGCCGACGTTGACACCGCAGTCGGGCTCGCGGGAGCCTCAGAATCGGTGCCGCTGTCCGAACAAGCACCGACCAGCAGGGTCGACGCCGCCAATACCGCGACGCCGGCGCCATATCGTTTGTGCTCCATCGCACATCCTTCCTCGGAACTCAAATTTCGCTTCCACGCGGCAAATATCTCGCCGCCTACATCCAGCCTCAAGAACCCACATATGGCTCGGTTCGGGTTTCGATGAAGATTTGATGAAGACGACGCAGCGACACCAGCGGGCGGCAGCACACCACTCACAACGCCGCGCCGCTGCCCCAATGCTCGCGACCTACTATGGCTCTACGTAGAGGAGCCGCACCGGGAGGATGCGTGTGAAGATCGGCAAGATCATCGCTCTAAGTTTGGCCGGAGCGCTCGCGGTTGCCTGCTCGTCGACAGCTCCCCCTGAGAGCGCCCGCCGTGGTGCCCGGAATGGTGCACAACCACGGGCTCGGCATGGACCCGGCCGACGGAAAATGCTACGTTGCAACGTAATTACGGTCCCCAGACGGCGGAAGGTGATCAACCCCGACAGCGAGTCAGCGAGCTAGCCCAAGACCCTATGGGCTGCAGCGTCGCCCGACCCGGCGAATTTCTCGCTAGAGGCCACCCAGATCCCACCAATAGCCAACAACCTCCCCACCTCGGCCTGATCAAAAGCACCAACGCAGGCCGAACCTGGGAATCCCAGTCGCTGCAGGGCGGCGCAGATATTCACGCGCTCAAGTACCGCCACGGACGCGTCTGCGGACATGACAGCCAGTCAGGCAACGTTGTAGTCAGCCGCGACGAACATTCCTGGCAGCGGCGAGCCCAGGTCCCTCGCCGCCATGGCCGAAGTCGGCGTCGACATCAGCAGGGGATACCCCAAACCCTGGTCCGAAGAAATCGTCGCGGCCGCCGACATGATCATCACCATGGGCTGCGGCGACGCCTGCCCCATCTTTCCCGGAAAACGCTGCGAGAACTGGAAACTCCCTGACCCGACCGGCCAAGGCCTCGACCCATCCTCAGCCAGGATAAGCGCCCTGCGGCGGGTACGCGAAGGCGAAGCCTGCAGGAATGCCGCCGAACATCAAGATCGATGCAAGTCAGCTGTAAGCACCAAAAGCTGGCCCCGCATCAATACACGCCTCTGATGACCAGCGACAAGCGTCCCCGAACTCGCACCTCGCTAGCACGCACCGGTACCAACAGCCACACCTGCAGCGAGTCGTTGGAGCCCATCCATGCGCAGTCACGGCCGGCGCCGACGTATCGAACCGTCTCGCCTGTCTGGCGGACATGCCGTCGACGCCTTGCGCGTTGCCGCAGCGACATCATGCCGTCGCGTGACATGCATGGCGTGGTCAGTACGTCCCGCTCTGGGAACGCGCCAGAGAACGCGCCGTCGCGCTACGAAATTCAGCCGAACGCATCCACACCGCCTTTGGACGCTTGCCCCTCCTCAACGGCAACGCCTCCGCGTATCGTCACAGTGACGAATCAACCTCCGCCGCGGCCCGGCTTCGATGTGTCGTGTCATCGTGCTTCGGCCCGGCCGCGCGGGCTCGCCCCGTCGAGCTCCTTGGGTATTTTGGCGGCCGACTTGCGTCAGTCGCATCGGAACCCGCTCCCGCGCCAGTGGGCCGATTGTCGCCAGCATTACGTCACAGTGACGAATTACACTGCACTGCAAGCGTTTTGAGAGCCGCGAGTTCCCGACCGCCCCATGTCAGGCTCCGGCGCCGTTGCCGCCGAATTCTGTGGCCAGCGGGAGAAAGATGTTGTCAACGATCTCAAGGATGGTCTCGGTCGGCACCGCGGTCATGGTCATCAGCAGTTCGTGACGCACGAGGTCGGTCGGCAGTGAGACGATGCGGGCCGGAGGCGCCGTCGCGAGCTCACCTCGGCTGATCGCGCGCTGCACAATGGTCTCCATTGCGCTCGGCCCATCGGGTACGAACAGGTCGCGAAGTTGCTGGGGCGACCCTTGCGTTTCGTTGAAGTAAGCGCCGAATCGTGCTGCGATAAGGCCGATGATGCGGGATCGCCGGTTGTTGAACTCGCTCAGGACGGCCACGACATCACCACGCAGGGACCCGGTGTCCGGAACCGGGATCCTGTCGATCTCACCGCGGTACCGGAGCACTGCTTTCAGCAGGTCCAGTCTCGAGGGCCACCGTCGATACAGAACCGATCGGGCCGAGCCCGACCGCGTGGCGACCGCTTCGATCGTGAAGCCTTCGTAACCGGCCTCGATGAGCTGATCCCAGCCCGCTTGCAAGATCGCGGCCTCCAGCGCCGAACCACGCCGGCGTTGCCCGGTAGAACCTTTAGAGGACACTTGCGTAGCTTACCGCACCTGTGTACCGTCCCACATAAGCAACATCTGTGTATCTAATTTTCCTTGCTTGATGGTCTCATCGGTTCACGAACCGGTGGCAAGGTCTTGTCAATCAACAGAATTGGGAGACGCCATGACGTGTCGCAGCGTCTTGATCAGCGGTGCCGGCATCGCCGGGCCCGTCGTCGCCTTCTGGCTCGCGGAGGCGGGGTGGGAGGTCACTGTCGTCGAGCGTGCCGAGCAACTGCGCACCAGTGGATACCCGGTCGACATTCGCGGCGCTGCAGTCGAAGTCGTCGATCGAATGGGGCTTTCCCGCCAGATGGCCGCGAACCTCCATCGGCACGTTCCGATGGACTTTCTCACTCCCGGCGGGCGTCGGATGTCCCGATTGGATCTTGGCCGAACCATCAATGACTCAGACGCCGGTGACATCGAGATCACCCGAGGTGTACTCACCCGCATCCTCTTCGACGCCTGCGCCGACCGGGTCGACTACGTGTTCGGAGAGACCATCACCGCATTGACTCCCACCGAAACCGGCGTCGACGCCACCTTCAGTCGTCGCCCTCCTCAGACGTTCGACGTGGTGCTCGGAGCCGACGGGATCCACTCGAAGGTACGCGCGCTGGCTTTCGGTGAAGAAGAGCGATACCTCCGCCATCTCGGGCCCTACGTGGCCATATGGAATATGGCGAATGAAATATTCGCTCCGGCAACTGGTTACATATACTCGTATCCTGGGCGCACCGCGATGGTGGAACGTCCCGCCGATGGCGGCGAGGCACGCGTGTACCTGACATTCGTTCATCCTGCTCCGGGCACCGTGAACCGACACGACATCAACGACATCGTTGCCGAGTTGCGCCGCGCGTTCACTGAAGACCGTTGGCGCACCAACGAAGTCATCGACACACTGCCTGACGCCGACGACCTCTACTTCGACACCGTCAGTCAGGTCCGCATGGATCGCTGGAGTTCCGGTCGGGTCGCACTCGTGGGCGACGCCGCGTACGCGCCGGCGTTCCTGTCCGGACAGGGCACCAGCATCGCGATCGCCGGCGCATACGTATTGGCCAGCGAGCTGATTCGTCATGAACAACCAGAAACGGCGTTCGGGGCGTATGAACACCGAGTGCGCGATTACGTGACACGGAACCAGAACCTGGCGTTGCGCACCGACTCCATCGTGCTGTCACGCACCCGCGGACAACTGCTGCGCCGCAATATCATGGTGATGGCGCTGCCGGGGCTGCAGCGACTCGGGCTCGATCGGTTGCTGCATACCGAGCGTCGAGCAGCCACAACTGATTTGTCCCTCTCCGACCAGGACCTTCGGCGCTGCGCGAGTCGACAGACGTGAACGTCACGCTGGACAATTCCTCCGCCGGGGCACAAGAGAACCGCTGGAGTAAGCGACTGCTCGTCTGGGCGGCAGTCCTCATCCTCGCCAACGTCCTTGCCGATGTGGTGATCGGCTCGCCACTGATGATCATGCCGCAGCTGCTGGATCGTTTCGATACCGATCAAGCCGCGTGGCTGAATACCAGCGCAATGCTGGCCGGGGCGATTTGGTCGCCGCTTCTGGCCAAGAGCTCCGACGTATTCGGAAAGCGCCGCGTCCTCGTCGGGACATTGGTTCTGGCGTGTGCAGGAGCCGTGGTCTGCCTTGCCGCACCCAACCTCTGGATATTCTTGATCGGCCGATTCCTCCAAGGTGCGGCCTTCGCAGCCGTATTCCTCACCGTCGCGCTCGTCCGTCAGATCTGCGCGCCGCAGGTGGCGATGGCCCTCGTCGGGCTCCTGACGTCCGGTGCGTCGATCGTCGGAATCGTCGAACCGTTCCTGATGAAACCGATCATCGACGAATTCGGTCACCAGAGCGTGTTCGTCGCTGCGGCGGTGCTTGCCGCCGCGGCAGCGATCTGCGTGCACTGCTTCGTCCCCGAGTCCCCGATTCGCACCGCCGCCCGAATCGATGTGGCTGGGGCCCTGTTGCTGGGTGGCGGACTCGGCGCAGTACTGACCTACGTCAGTCTTGGGCAGGCGGTGGGATGGCTGGACGGTCGCATGATCGCGGTGCTGGCGGCGGGTACTGCCGCGCTGGCCTGCTGGGCTCTCTCAGCCCTCCGAATTGACGAACCCATCATCGACATCCGAGCACTGCGTCGTCCGATGCTGCTGACACTGTTGGCGCTGCTGTTGGCGGCGGGATCTTTTCGGAGCATGCTGCAACTGACGAGCATCGTCGCCCAGGTGCCCGCGGAACTCGGGCTCGGTTACGGGCTGGGCGACGGGGAGGCGATCGCACTGCTGCTCGCGGCACCGAATCTCGGCATCGTTGTCGGCGGTGTATGCGCCGGATGGCTCGCCGGGCGGCGGCCCGGTCCCGCTCTCCCCCTGTTCGGCGCGATCGCCGTCGGTACGGTGGCGACGTTCACGATGCTGGTCGGGGTGTCGGTACTTCCGCTGGCGGTCATCTGCGCCGCGGCGCTCGGCGTAGCCGCCGGCGCGATCAGCGCGTCCGGCTACAACCTGGCGGTCGACATCGTGGCTCCCGGGCAACAGGGCACGATCGCCGGCCTGGTGTCGGTGGTGCTCGCCCTCGGCTCGGTCGTGTTCAATTTCGCCGGTGGCGAGGTGCTCAAAGCCACCAAGATAGCCGGCACGGTCGCAGGCGGCGCCCCGGTGAGCACAGCGGCGGGCATATACCTGTATGTCGCCATGGCCGGTGCGCTGTTCGCCCTCGCAGCGATTCCCGCGATCATGCTGGCTCGAGACGCGATGTCGGTAACGCGCACGAGGCTCAGGACAGTCGGTGAAACGAGATTCCGTGATTGAAACGGCTGCGCCGCAGCCAACTTGGGCTCGGTGAATGGCTCTGACCGGCAGATTGGCCGGTGGTAGCGTCGCGGGTATGCGACGTGAGGTTCGCACCATGCTCGTACCACAGCGTCGACGCCTTCTTGTCGCGTCGACGCGCATCGCACTGGTGGTCGGTGTACTCATATCGAGTGCCGGCTGCGCCGCCGCTGCGGATCAGTTCGCTGAGTCGGAAGAGCCGATGACGACGTTGCCGGTCCCGGCGAACATCCCCCCGTTCCCGCTGCCTGACGGCATCCCGGTCGTGCCGCTTCCGGACGCGGTCCCGCGCGTCGAGATGCCCAACGACATCCCGCGGGTCCAGGCTCCGGCCGAGGTGCCGCGAGCTCAGCTACCGGCCGACATCCCCCGCGTCCCGTTGCCATCCGCCATTCCCCCGATCGTGTTCCCGTGAGCAGCGATCGTTTCAGGTCCGAGAAGGAAACGCGCGTCGGGATGCGAGTGCGACCGTCAGTCCGAGCGCGATGAGCACGGTAGCGGCCCATGGCAACGACGCGACACCCGCAGTGCCGAGCAGACCGGCCCCGATGGCCGAGCCTCCCGCGATCCCGGAGTTGGCCGTCGCGTTGATCCATGCACCCGCACGTTCGGGTGGGACCGCCGCCGCGTGCACCGCGCAGTACTGGTAGATCGACGGCACTCCGCCAAAAGCGGTGCTCCACACCGCGATCAGCGCCAAGACCACCCACAGCGCAGGCCACGGCGCTCCCAGCGAAGCGACCGCGAGCATGAGCGCCCCGAGAAGGATCATCGTGGTCCGTCGCGGGTCCCGATCCAATCCACGCCCGGCGTACCAGAGACCCAAGAGCCCGCACGCCCCGCAGATCAACAGGATCGGCCCCACCATCGTCGGATGGGCGCCGTTCGTCAGCACGATGACGCTGATGTACGTGTACACCGTGAAATGTCCCAGGAAGACAAGCGCATTCGAGGCCGCCACCGCGGCAAGACGGCCCCGCCCACCGGCCTGCGGCTCCGCGATGACGTGCTCATACTCCACTGCGGGCAGAACTCTGCTCAGCACGAGGAGCGTGATCACGGACAGCACGGTCAGCACCACGAACGGCGTGCGCCAACCCGCTGCGGTGCCCAAAGACGTCAGGCTGGGTGCGCCGAGCACGAGGCCCAGCGACGCACCGCTACCCGCCACGGCCAGAGCGCGTCCGACCTGTCCACCGGACACGAGTCGCGGGGCATAACCGATCACCAGTGAGAAGAACAACGCGTGGGTGATCCCGCCGACGGCGCGTCCAACCGCGACCGCCGCGAACCCGGGCGCGGCTGCGACCACCCCGTTGCACACCGCATACCCGGCCACCGTGGCCATGAGCAACGGCTTGCGTGCGAGTCTCGAAGTGGCCACCGTCAGCGGAACTGCCAGTGCGGCGACCATCACCGCATAGAGCCCCACCAGCAACCCGCTCACCGACGTCGACACCCGTAACGCGTCGGCAATCTGAGGCAGCAGGCCGATGGGAAGCATCTCGGTGGTCACGGCGAGACCCGACGCACCAGCCAGCGCGAGAAGGCCGGGCAGGCTCGCCCGCAGGCCTCGGCTGCGCGAGTCGGTGATCGTCACTTTCGCGAATATACTCGGTGCCCGAGTTTAATCAAGTGCCATACTTTCCGCGATGTCCGACGAACCCCGGCACCCCGCACAGCTGCGTTGGCTGGGCGCTTCGCAGCTGTTGGCGGCGGTGCGCGCCGATTCGGGGATCACCCGCGCCGCTGCGGCGAACCGCCTCGGCATCAGCAGCGGGAGCGCGACCGACCTTCTCGCGCGGCTTCGGCAAGTGCGCCTGCTCGACGAAACCCCGGCTCCCGCACAGGGCCGCGGCAGGCCGACGACGTTGCTGCGCCCGCATCCCGATGGACCGCTGGTATTGGCCGCGGATCTGCGTGCCACGAATTGGCGGCTGGCGCTTGCCGATCTCGACGGTGCCCCGCAGGTCGTCGCCGAGGGTGCCTACGACGACGCCGGACTCGATGCCGCGCTCGTTCACCTGGCCGACGCCATAGGTGCCGTCTACCGACGAAAGGGACAGCAGCTGAGCGCTATAGGGGTCTCGGCCGCCGGCACCGTCAGTGACGGTGTCCTCGTGCAGTTCACACCGCGGGGCCGCAGGGACGTCGATCTCTCCGTGCTGACGAGCAAGATTCCGCGCCGTGTGAAGATGCCGGTGCTGTTGTGCAACGACGCGACACTGGCCGGGTTGGCCGAGGCCCGATCGGGTGCCGCCAAGACCGCGGGGACTTCGCTGCACCTGATCGTCGCGACGGGCATCGGCGGCACGCTCGTGGTCAACGGCGAACCGATATCCGGCGCGCACGGTGCAGCCGGCGAGTACGGCCACATCCCGTTGGGGGACCCCGCGTTGATTTGCCCCTGTGGTGCGCGCGGATGCTGGGACCTGACGGTCGACGGCCGTGCGCTGGCTCGCCACCTGCGTGAGGCGCAGCCGCACGATCCGGTCGATTACGTACACCGAATCGTCAGTCGTCACCGCAACTCCACCACCCAACGCGCGTTCGAGACGGTCGCGGTCTCGTTGGGCCGCGGCATCGCCGGACTGGTGAACCTGCACGATCCGGAAGTGGTGACGTTGGGCGGCGTCGGCGCGCTGCTACGGGAGGCGGCGCCGGACGCCTTCCACACCGCCTATCTCGACGGTCTGATGAACTACCGCCGGGATTCGCCGCCCCCGGTCCTCGACGCAGAGCACGGTGAGGAGGGACCTCTGCGCGGCGCCGTCATCATGGCGCTCGACGACGTCACCAGCCCCGCCGGCTTGGCGAAGTGGGCTGAGCACCAAAGTCTCTGATCCGGTGCGCGTCAGCTGTTGCGGCCGCTGAGCATGTCGCGTAACCGGTCCACGAGTCCCGCGCCGGGGCCCAGAATTTTGTTGGCCGGGGGATGATCGGGGGCCAGCGGATGCGGCCGAGTGGGCGCCATGCTCTTGGCGCGCTGGAACTCTTCGCTCAACTCGTGCAGTCGCTCCGATGGACAGGCATCCCGGAGCTTGGACAGCAGACCGTTCTCTTCCTCTTCGATGTGATGACGGATGTCGCTGATGAGCTGGTGAACCAGTTCGTCGTAACGCGAGTCTTCGGGACCGGCCTTCTCGATGGCCTTCATGACCTCTTCGGCTTCGGCGTGTTCCTTGAGCTCATGATCGGCAACCTCGTCGCCATCCGGAAGCACTTTGCGGGCTGCGGGATAGACGTATTGCTCCTCTGCCACAGCATGCCGCACGATACCGGCGATCACGTGTTCAACCAGTTCCGGCTGAGTGCGAGGATCACCGCCGGATTCGATCTCGACGAAGACGCTTTCGAACTCACGATGATCGGCAATGATGTCGTCGATGATGTTGCCGCTTGCGCTACCAGCCATTACTGCCTCCCAGGTCCACCGATGGGCGTACCCGGCAGCGGCGGTCCGAAACACGCTGGTTTGGTATCGGCTCCACCGGGTACCGCGTGACGAGACAGACGTCCACGAAATAGGAGGAGCCATGCCCGCCGGAGAAACTGGGTTCAGCGACGTCACCTTCGACCTGATCTCGGTGCAATACCACTCGCTCAAAGCCGGGCACGATTACGGGCAGTACGTCCGCGATGCCCGCAATGCCGGCCTCGATGATGTCGCGTCCTTCTTCGAACAGGTCATGTCCGAAGATGCGGACCGCGCCAAGCGCTGCCATGAGTTCCTGGCCAAGCTGCAGGGATCGGAGGACACCGGGTAGCTCACATCCGACCGTGGTGGCTGCGGATGAAGCTGTACACACCGAATGCCGCGATGCCCGCCGCGGCCACCACGAGAAGGAATTTGCCGAATGGAGCCTCGCCGAGAGTCTTGACCGCCGCATCCAGGCCCGACGCCTTGGCGGGGTCGGCTCGCAACGTAGCGATGATCACCAGGAGGCCTGCGCCGGCCAACACCGCTCCTTTGGCGGCATAGCCGGACACTCCGACGATGGTGATGCCGGTCCCGCCAGACACGCGCAAGTCCTTGAAGAACTTCTTGGAAATACCTTTGTAGACGTGGTAGCCGCCCACAACGAGCACCGCAAGACCCGCCGCGATCAGGATGAACTTGCCCCAGCCGGTCTGCATCAGCTGCGCGGAGAAACCGGCGTTCTGTTGGCCGCTGGACTGGCCGCCGCCCGTCGCAAAACGTGCCGCCGAGAACGCGATCGCGAAGTTCACGATCGCGAGTCCGAGCGCTTTCGCACGTTTCCACGCCGAATTGTCCCCGAAGCCGCCACTCTCGCCAGGCTTCGCGCCGATCACCGCTTCGGCGACACGCCACAAGCCCAATGCGACCAAGCCGATCGCGGCCAGCCACAGCATCACCGGGCCACCGGGTTGGCCGGCCAGCGTGGCGAGCGCCCCGGACTGATCGGCGTTACCGCCGGACCCGAACGCGATCTGCAGGATGATGTACGCGACGAGCAGATGGAGCACGCCGCTGGCGGCGAACCCGGCTCGTGCCGTGTATTCGAAAGCGGAGCTGTCCGTTGCTCTGTCAATCGCGCCGTGCGCGGGCCGGCCACTCAGGCTCATCGTTTTCCTCCTGCTGGGGACGATGGCCTCGTATACCTCGAATTGACGACGGTGAAACGCGAGCCTCGGCCGCAGGCTGGTGCCTACGACTCAGAACTTCCCGTCCAGGAATTCGGCGTACGCCGGCAGGTCGAGTTGACCGTGGCCGGACAGTCCGATCACGACGACCTGCTCGGTCGGGTCGTCGGCCACGTGCGCTGCCGCGGCCGCGATCGCATGTGTCGATTCCGGCGCGGGCACGATACCTTGGGTTCGCGCGAACTGGACACCCGCCCTGAACGCGTCGTGCTGCGAGATGGCGATGCCCTGGACGAGGCCCAGTTCGACCGTGTGACTGAGGGCGGGTGCCATGCCGTGGTAGCGCAGACCGCCAGCGTGGATGGGATCAGGCACGAAATCCATGCCCAGAGTGTGCATTTTCAGCAATGGGGTGAGGCCTGCGACATCGCCGTGATCGTAGCGGTACTCCCCCTGCGTGATCGACGGACATGCGGCAGGTTCGGCCGCGACCACCTTCGGATCGGAACGTCCGTGGATCTTCTCGCGCAGGAATGGGAACGCCAAGCCGGCGAGATTGGAACCGCCTCCGGCACAGCCGAACACGAAGTCGGCACCGTCAGGTTCGATCGCAGCCAACTGTGCGACCGCCTCCTGGCCGATGACGCTCTGATGCAGGACGACATGGTTGAGTACGCTGCCGAGGGCGTATCGGATGTCCGGGTTCGCGGCGGCGACCTCGACCGCCTCGCTCACCGCCATGCCGAGACTGCCGGTGGTGTTCGGGTCCTTCGCCAGGATCGTGCGGCCCGACTCGGTGAGATCTGACGGGCTCGGATGCACAACACCGCCGTACGTGCGGATCAGGTCACCGCGGTAGGGCTTCGACTCATACGACGCGCGGACCTGCCACACCTCGATCTCCAGTCCGAACTGTGCCCCGGCGAATGCCAGCGCGCTGCCCCACTGGCCCGCGCCGGTCTCCGTGGTGAGCTTCCGGACTCCGTCGATACTGTTGTAGTAAGCCTGTGCCACAGCAGAATTCGTCTTGTGAGAGCCGACCGGGCTCACACCTTCGTACTTCACGTAGATGTGCGCTCCGGTGTTGAGCGCCTTCTCGAACCGACGAGCCCGGATCAGCGGCGACGGCCGCCACATCGCGTAGATGTCGCGGACCGGTTCCGGAATGGCGACGTACGGCTCGGTGGACACCTCCTGCGCGATCAGACCCCTCGGGAAAAGCGCAGCCAGATCGTCTGGACCAACGGGTTCCTTGGTGGCCGGGTGCAGGTGCGGCGGGATCGGCTGGTCCAGCTCGGCCGGCAGGTTGTACCAGTGCGTCGGCACCTCGACGGTTACCAGATCAGGATGGGCAGCGTCGGCGTGCAGAGTCATGCCGACATGCTAGTCGGCCTTCCAGAACCCCTATGGGGCGTGCCTCCGCGGTCAGTTCGCGGTGTGCACGATGAGGATGTCGACCTTCGACTTGCGCGCGATCTCGGCGGGCACCGAGCCCAGCAGCCGCCCGGCGACCGAGTCCAGTCCCACATCGCCGACCACGATCAGATCCGCGTCGACCTCTTTTGCCAGCGTCAGGAGCGCGGGGACCGGCGCGCCTTCGACCACACGTTCGTGGATGTCGCGGGCGCCTGCGGCGTATGCGACGTCGCGGGCGTCGCGCAGGATCTCGTAGGCATCGGCGTCCCCGTGCATCCGGTAGCCCTCGCGGCCGAGGGCGTCTTCGGCTCGACGGTCCCTGACCTGATCGGGCGCGGGCGGGCGGGCCCATCCGCCCCTCTCACCGTGATGGAAATGTGCGGTCGCGACGACGAGCTTCGCGTCTTCTTGCGCGGCGAAAGCGCCCGCTCTTTCGACCGCGCGCATCGACGAGGACGAGCCGTCGGTTCCCACGATCACCGTTCGATAGCCACCCATGGCCCGCCTCCTAACCGGTCGTGCGCCGTCCAGACAGTAGCGCGCGGTGGGCGGCAGATGGCGTATTTCGGCCAACGGTGCCCTCGACAGGGCCGCGGACCGGCCCCGCGAGGCCTGTGGCGTGCGGAGGGTCACCGCCTGATGGTCGTCGAAACGCGTTGAGCGTCACCGCGACAGATCATGTTCTCGCACCGCTTGTCGTGATCAGGTACGCACACACGAGAATCACTGCAGATCCGATGATCTGAACTGGCGTCGGCTGCTGTGCGAGAAAGATCGCCGCGAGAACCAGTGCGGCGACCGGGGTCAGGAGCAAGAGCGCCGAGCTGATCTCGACACGCAGGGACGGACTGCCCAGCGCGACGAGCAACCAGCCGAGCACCTGACCGTTGACCGCCGTCAACATCAGCCATCCCGTCGCGTCCCACCCTGGGGCGAGCGTGACGCCGCCCCAGAACGCACCGCCGACGAAGGCCGCCACGGCCGCAGAAACCATGACGGTCATGTACGACTGCACAAGCGGCCGGTCCGGTCCGCCACGCCGCAGGAGGAACAGGAACACCGAATAGCACAGCGCCGCAAGAACGGAATGAACCGTGCCGGCCACGGGCGCAGTGCCCACCACATCCGGTTCCAGGACTCCGCCCGCCAACACCGTACCGAGCGCGACCACGGGAAGCAGGGCGACGAACCGCGCGCTGAGAGACTCGCGATCGATCAGTCGGGCAAGCAGCGGGACCATGACGACCTGGGTGTTGACCAGTACGGCCGACAACCCGACACCGACTTCGTAGATCGCCTGCGTCCACAGCAGCGCGTCCGCCGCGAACAGGACGCCGGCAAGCGCCGCCCAACCGTGCTGGGCAAGACTCGGCGGGCCCAACCCACGCCACTCCGCGACAGCCAGCGGCACAAGCAGCGGCAACGCGAACACACACCGGAACACCGAGGCGGTTCCCGGCGACGCCGAAGACAGCGCGACGAACAGTCCGGATGTCGAGATTCCGATGGCACCGACCGCAGTCGCGATGACCGGCCGCGCCGTGATCGCGGACGAAAGTCGACTGGTGCTGACCACCACAGCCCGAGCGTAGGAGCCGTGTCAACGCGGTTTTGCGAGCGTCCCTCACGACGACATGGCAGTTGCACCACCCACCGTTCGCCTCTGGGTATCGCGTCTTGTGCCACGATCCCGATATCGCGGGCGATATCGGGGTTTGGAAGTGCATTCGGTGACGGGAGAGGTCCAGCAGGAGAAGTACGGGTGAACCCCCGTCGGAACGATGTTACGGCCGCCAGAGGTGGGCGCTAGCGGGTCGGCGGAGGCGACCAGTGCACAACCTTCATCGCGGTCATCTCGTCGAGAAGTTCAGGGCCGAAGCCGAATCCGCTTCCGCTGGCCTTGCGGGGCTGCGACGCGCCCCCCGGCGCACCGCCGAAGACGTCGTTGATCTTCACCGTGCCGACGGGCAGATCGCGCCACGCCTGCTGCGCGTGGTTCATATCGGATGTCAGCACGCCGGCCGCGAGGCCGTACCGGTCGTCGGCCGCTTCGGCGATCGCGGTGTCGAAGTCGGGCACACTACGTACCGCTGCGATGGGGCCGAAGGTTTCCTCCTGGAACACCAGCATGTCCTTGGCACAGCCGGTCAACACCGTCGGCGGGTAGAAGGTTCCGGGACCCGACGGCGCCTCTCCCCCGGCCAGTACCTTCGCGCCGCGCTTGACCGCGTCGGTGACATGCCGGTGTACCTGTTCACGTTGGCGTTCGTCGACCAGGGGACCGATGCGGTCCGCCCAGGCGCGGGCTTCATCGGCCAGCGCCTGGGTGAACCGCTCGGCCAGCGCCTCCACCACGAAGATGCGCTCCACCGACACGCAGATCTGGCCGGCGTTGGCGAACGATCCGAGCGCGGCCTGCTGAGCGGCCCAGGCAGGATCGACGCCGGAATCGACGACCAGTGCGTCATTGCCGCCGTTCTCCAGCAGCGCCTTGGCACCCCGCTCGGCGCAGGCGCGGGTGATCGCCCGGCCGGTCACACTGCTGCCGACATGGGCCACGACATCGACGCCCTCGGCCGCCGCGAGCTGCGCGCCGACAGTCGCGTCGCCGTCGACGATCTCCAATACGCCCTTCGGCAGGCTCTGCGCCAACAGTTCGGCGAATCGGCGTCCCGTGGCCGGGCATCGTTCACTCGGCTTGTGCACCACGGTGTTGCCGGTGACCAGCGCGGCTCCCAGCAGCCCCGCCGCGACGGCGACCGGGTCGTTCCACGGGGTGAGCACCGCGACCACACCCCGCGGCTCCGGCACCATCAAATCGGTGGCGGACCAACTCCCGTGCAGACTGCGGCCACGGTGCAACGGGCCCAGCTCGGCGTACTGGACGAGCGTTGCCACTCCCGCGTCCACACCGCCCCTCGCGTCTCCTCTGAGCTTGCCGGTCTCCCGCTCGTTGAGTTCGGCAAGCTCGTCGGCCGCCGCACGTACCGCATCGGCGGCCGCGGCGAGTGCGGCCGCACGTTCGGCCGCGGGCGTGCGGGCCCAACTGGCCGCGGCGCCGCGCGCTCGCCCGATCGCCGCATCGCACTCGGCGGCGGTCGCGATCGGCGTTCGACCGACCAGTTCTCCGGTGCGGGGATCGTGGATTGTGAGCTCATGTGTTTCAGGCACACTTCGGTGTACCCGGACGGGGCACTCCTACACTCCACTGACTGCCGCTGCCCTGAGCGCCGGTCGATCGTGACCCAGGGCGGAGGTGTGCGTCACGAATCGGCGAGGAATGCCTCGAGTTCGTCGCAGAAGATCGCCCAGGCCGGCTCGCTTCCGGTCAGCAGATGGTTGTTGCTCCGAAGCGGGACGAAGCTCGACTGCGGGATCAACATGGCCAATTCCTCGCCGAACCGGATCGGCACCCGCAGATCATTCTCGGCATGCATGACGAGCGTGGGGCACCTCACCTGGCCGGCGATGTCGCGAACATCGATCTGCGCGAACTGATCCAGGAATCGGACCGCGTTCTGCGCGTCGGTCGTCCGACGTTGCAACTGGTCGAATGCGGCCCAGTCGGCCCGGGTGCCCTCCGGCAGGAACTGTGCGGCGAAGACCTGGCGGAACGCCGGATCGTCGCGGCCCCATCCGACGCGGGCTAGTTCACGATCGAGATCTGCTACACGCAGCTCCTCTTCACCGACCGCGCGAACGGCACGACCTCGCGCGTACGCGCCGCACAGCACCAACTTGGACACCCGTTCGGGATGACGGGCCGCGTACGCGACCGCCACGGCACCGCCCTGTGACACCCCCAGCAGCGGAAAGCGCTCGAGTTCGAGTGCGTCGACCACCGAGGCCAGGTCGTCGACCCAATCGTCGAAGGTGAAATCCCGTGCCGACCAGTCGGAGAGTCCGCACCCTCGCTCGTCATATCGGATGAGGCGATGACGTGCGGAAAGGTCCCTGACCCAGTGCTGCCACACAGGACTCTCGATGTCGTATCCGAGATGTGTCATCCAGTTCGCCGCGCGCACGAGCGGCGGGCCGTCGCCGGTGGCGGCGTATGCGAGACGGACACCGTCTGCTGCATAACAGAAACGGATGTGTTGGCGCAGTGGCGGCGCATCGATCTCGAGTGGCGACGACATCTCCTCGTCCAGGCGAGCGGTGTCCGACAACGTACCGACGAACTGATAGCCGCGTCCCCGCACGGTGCGGATGTAGCGCTGCGTCTCTCCGTCGTCGCCGAGCGCCTTGCGTGCGGCCATGATGCGACTGGACAGCGCAGCTTCACCGACGAAGCGCCCACCCCACACGGAGTCGAACAGTTCCTCCTTCGTGACGCACCGGTGATGATTCTCGACGAGCTTGACGAGCACGTCGAACACCTGAGGCTCGACGCGTATGGCTTGTTCGCCATGACGTAACTCGTAGCCCTCGCTGTCCAGGGTGAAGTCGTCGAATGCCCAAACCCGGCCCGACCGTGATTCCGTGAGAGACATTCTCGCTTTCAGACTGTTTCGCCGACAGCGGTCGTGGGCCCCTCGCACACGAGGCACCGCGTACCGCCAGGGGCGTCGTGCGGGCCCCACAACGATTTTGTGGTGCACGGCAATCCGCAGGCAAGGTCGGGTTGTTCCTAGTAGTGGCAAACCCACCTTCCTGCAATCCTGCAGCAACGTCACGAGAGGTCACGGGCGAGTGCTCGGCGCATCTGGTGCCTGCCGCGGTGCAGCCGAGACATCACGGTCCCCTTCGGGATGTCCATCAGCGTGGAGACCTCCCGGCACGACATGCCGACAATCGCGGTGTAATACATCGTCAAGCGCAGTGATTCAGGTAGATCCGACAGCGCAGCAACCACCGCGGGGTCCGACATGTTGCGCAGTGCCGCATCTTCGGCCGACCTTGTCTCACCGGACGTTCCCCGCGACGAGACGTCGACGTAGGTCTCGAGGAACTCACCGACGAGAGACTCCGCCGGCCTGCGCTTGGCGGCGCGGTACCGGCTGATCCAGGTGTTGCGCATGATGGCCAACAGCCACGGCATGAGTTGATAGTTCTCGCCCAACCGATCGAACGCGCGGTATGCGCGCAGCAGCGTCTCCTGAACCAGATCCTCCGCGTCGGATGTGTCCCGCACGTAGGCATAGGCGCGTCGATGAAGGTCCCCCAGAAGGGGTTTCACCTCATTCTGGAAGTCCGGCCGGTGCTCGCCGCGGAGCTCGTCGTGGATCATTGTTGCGGTCATCTCAACTCCATCGGGTTTCCTGCCCCAGCCGGACACTGCACACACGACGTTGTGCGTACTGGTCAGGTCGATGGGCAGATCGGTCTTCCACGACGCCGTGGAATGCGATCAGACGATCACTCGGAGCGATCGCGGTGTGGCCGGCTCCGCCCTCTCGGGTGGATGATGCCGCCGGCCGTGAGAACCATGTTCGACTAGCCGTGCCCCCGGTACATGAAGATCACATGGAGGTTGGGTAAGGGTGTTTGGAGAACGGCCACAGCTTGTTTGCACCATCCAGGCTCAGCTCTACAGTGCATGGGCAGTTGATCATCGACGGGAGAAAGATGTTTCGGTGAGCTGCGCCGTCTATGGCGGTGGCATGGTCAGTGTGAGGCGTTCGGCTTGCTCTCTGCGGATTGACCGACCAAACGTTGAAGGGCCGACCACGACGATGAGGCCGGATGCGCGTGGTACACCACCATCGACAGATCGTCGGTGCCGGCGATGAGAAATTGCTGTCTGAACAGCACGAGCAGTCCCACAGCGGGATGCTTGAGCCGTACGGGACTCACGGGTGCGTGCGCGACCTGGTGGTCCGACCACAGGCACCGGAAGCGCGGGCTGCTTCGCAGCAATTCCGTGATGAGTTCTCTGGCTGGGGATCTCGCCATGCCGCCGCCGACGGCAAGGCGCAACTGGGCAACCGCGTTCTCGGTCACCGAATCCCATTCGAGGTGTAGCGCTCTCACTGCCGGGTCTGTGAACAATGCCCTGATGCGATTGACCCCGACACGGATACTCGGCGAAAGCGCCTCTCCTGCAGGGTTTGTCGCGATCACATCGGCGTACCTGTTCTGGATGAACGCGGGCATCTCCAGCGTGTCGAGGAGCACCCGGCTTGCCTCGGGGACGCGTGGACGCGAAAGGTGCTCGTCTCGACAGGATTTCCTCGGTTCAGCAAGCTCGTACAAGTGCCTGGTCTCATATCGGCCCAGCGAGAGCGCACCGGCAAGGGCCTCGCACACCGCAAGGGAGGGACTGCGTTCCCGCCCCTGCTCCAGACGGATGTAGTACTCGACGCTGATTCCGGCGCGCATGGCAACCTCTTCGCGACGTAGCCCGGGGACTCGGCGCGCCCCCCTGCTCTGTATGCCGACCTTCTCCGGGGTCAGCCGTTCGCGATGGCGGCGCAGAAACTCCGCGAGTGCACCGACGTCGGATACCAGGGACATACTCTGTGAAACCTCGGTCGGGCTGTTCTCGTTCATTCGGGTACGAGGGTCCGCGTCGTGAACCCTCCTGGACGGACGCGACGCGGCGCAGTCACCGAGTGCGGCCGTCGGCACGTTGTCGTGGCGCCGCACCAATCTGCGCCCGGTCACGTTGCCCTCCCTGAGGTCTCCGTAGTGTCGCCGAGTGGTCCGGTGACACGTGGCGCTCGCTTTCCACAGGGCCAGTGCGCACTGTGGGTGCGGCATGGAGTGCGCTCAACGACCGAACGTGACGTCAATTTACTGGAATTTATCCAATTTAGCGACATGCAATATATTGCCTGTGCTAGCAGCGAACTGTCAATGCGCCGGGTCAACCGTTCACGAGAACCTCCGCCCTCAACACCGAACATAAGTGGATTCATGTAGACACCGCGAAGAGGCGACGAAGCCGGCTTTGTTCATCAACGCTCCACTGCGCGCCTCGCCACAAGATGAGAATCCTTTACGAAACAGCAAAACTGACGACGTCCGTCTGTCTCATCATGACGTTGCCCCAGCGGCCCATCCAGGGTGGGGCACTACTAGTAAACCGCTGGCCATGCCCGGCTCCGGCGGCGGAGGCGGCCCCGAGGATTGCGACTCGGACCGTCGGCCACGAGGGAGGCGCTGTGCCGTTCTCGGTCCGAAAGGGTCGGATTACTCGGTGGCGATCGTGGGAATGCACTGTGCATCGGTGTGACCGCCATCACATCGGCGGTCCGAGTCGTGTCGACAGGGGCAGAGCATGACGACGCATGATCCGGTCAACAAGACCGACGTCGACAAAGCACTTCTCGGAAGTGCCACCTATCGCAGCCTGGGTGAACAACGCCTGACACCCGCGGAAGAACGATTCGAGAAGGGGCGCCGCACGGTCGGATTGTTCCTCGCCCCGGCCATCACGATCGTCTTCCTACTCCTCCCCCTGGACATACCGCCCCAGCAGCAGACGCTGGCCGGGGTCCTGCTCGGGGTGATCGTGCTATGGGTGACCGAGGCGGTCCCGATCCCGATCGGCGGCCTGCTCGGCGTGGCCGTGGTCGTCTTCCTCGGCGTGGCACCGGTCGACGATGTGCTCGGGCCGTTCGGATCATCGACGGTGTTCACCTTCATCGGCGCCTTCATCCTGGCGCAGGCGATGCTCAAGCATGGTGTGGCGCGACGTTTCGCGTTCCGAATCCTCGCATTGCCCCGGGCGGGCTCCTCCACGACCGGAGTGCTCCTCGCGTTCGGTGCCATCACATGTCTGCTGTCGGCCTTCGTGTCGAACACCGCCACCGTCGCAATGCTGCTGCCAACAGCTTTGGGCATCCTCGGCGTGATCGCGAAACTCCTTCAGAAACAAGGCAAAGTCGAGCCGGACTTCGACCCCTTACGGTTGAAGGTCGGTGCTGCGATCATGCTGATGCTGGCCTACGCGGCCAGTGTGGGCGGCCTGCTCACACCAGTGGGCAGTCCACCCAACCTCATCGGACGCGGCCTCATCGAGGAGGCCACCGGTGAGCGCATCAGCTTCGGGCAGTGGATGGTGATGGCGGCCCCCATCTGTCTGTTGATGTTCGGAGTGCTCGCCGCGGTCCTGATCAAACTGAACAAACCTGAGATCAAACGGATCGAAGGCGTCGGTGATTACGTCGCGCGCGAGCGCGCCGAGATGGGAAAGCTCTCCCGCGCCGAAAAGAACACGCTCGTCGCATTCGGAGTCACGGTCTTTCTGTGGATCCTTCCCGGTATCGCCGCACTGGTCTTCGGTAACGACTCCGACATCTACGGCACGATCAGTGACCGTCTCGACGAAGGGACCGTCGCCGTCTTCGGCGCGGCGTTGCTCTTCCTGCTGCCGACCGACTGGGAGAACCGCGAATTCACGTTGCGGTGGAAGGATGCCGCCGCCATCGACTGGGGCACCATCGTCCTGTTCGGCACCGGCATAATCTTCGGCTCCCTGCTCGCCGACACCGGGCTCGCCGAGACCATCGGCACCTCGGTGGCCGATGCACTCGGTCTCTCCAGTGTCGTTGCCATCACGATCTTCGCGGTGCTGTTGGCCGTCGTGGTATCGGAGACCACCAGCAACACGGCCTCCGCTGCGGTGGTGGTACCGATCGTGATCCCCGTTGCGGTCGCGGCCGGTGTCAACCCGTTCGCACCGGCCCTGGCCGCGACATTCGCGGCATCCTTCGGATTCATGCTCCCGGTGTCGACGCCACAGAACGCCATCGTCTACGGCTCCGGCGCGGTGCCGATCACCACCATGATCCGTTCCGGCATCACCTTCGACATCGCAGGCGCCATCCTGATCATCGTCTTCCTGCCCCTGATGATTGCCCTTGTCGGTTTGGGAGCCTGATGTCGGAGCAGCGAATCGCAGTGATCCCGGGCGACGGTATCGGCGCTGAAGTGATCGACTCGGCGCGGGCCGTGCTCGACGCGGTGAACAAACGGCACCGAATCGAGTTCAGCTACACCGAGTTCGACTGGTCGTGTGAAAGGTACACGCGTACCGGCGCGATGATGCCCGACGACGGTATCGATACGTTGCGTGAATTCGACGCCATCCTTCTCGGCGCCGTCGGCTGGCCCGGGGTGGCCGACCATGTGTCGCTGTGGGGACTGCTGATCCCGATCCGTCGGGCATTTCGCCAATACGTGAACCTCCGCCCCATACGGACATTCGATGGTGTCGCCAGCCCGCTTCGCAGTGCCGAGAACGTCGACTTCGTCGTGGTACGCGAGAACGTCGAGGGTGAGTACAGCGAGATCGGAGGCCGGCTCAATCGCGGATTCCCTGACGAGATGGCCGTGCAGGAGTCGGTGTTCACGCGCGTCGGGGTCAGCCGGATCGCCGATTTCGCGTTCGAGTTGGCAAAGACGCGCCGTGGATACGTCACGTCGGCGACCAAGTCGAACGGAATAGTGCACACGCTGCCGTTCTGGGACGAGGTCGTCGCCGAGCGTGCTGCACTGCACCCTGACGTACGAGTGGACAGCGAACACATCGACGCGCTTGCGGCCAAATTCGTCCTGCAGCCCGAGCGGTTCGACGTGGTGGTCGGCTCGAACCTCTTCGGCGACATACTTTCTGACCTGGCCGCCGCGGTGGCCGGCTCGATCGGTATCGCGCCGTCGGCGAACCTCGATCCGACGAGGCGATATCCCTCGATGTTCGAACCGGTGCACGGATCAGCGCCGGACATCGCCGGCAGGAACATCGCCAATCCGATCGGCGCCGTGTGGTCGGCCGCCATGATGCTCGACCACCTCGGCCATGCCACCGCGGCCGCCGACATCGTCGACGCGATGACGGCCACCCTGGCCGATCCGAACACGCGCACGGCCGACCTCGGCGGTCGCGCGGATACAGCCGCCGTCACCAGTGCCCTGGTTCAGCGGTTGAGGTGACATCCCTCATGCCACTCAGGCGGTACGCGCCTTGGGCCCCACGGGCGTAGACAGGACCCGCGAGGCACGTGCGAGCATCGACGACGACTCCGCCGCGGGCGATTCGATCGGCCGCCGGACCAAATCCATGTCGACGCGTTCGCGGCTGTCGGAGCCGATCACTACCCCGGTCCCGGCAAGTTCACGCACATGTGCGTCGGTGCTGACGAGTGCCCGGTCCCACGCCTCGGCATCTCGCCAATCGTCGATGTCCAAATCGGCGGCGGCGTCGCGGAGTACGTCGCCGAGTTCGCCGTGGAGGAGTTGGCGTATCGAATCCGCACCGTAGCGCGGGTTGCCGATCAACCAGGAGTGGCAAGCACCTCGAATGCGGTAGAGCGTTGCGTCGGCGACATCGGCGACGTCACAGGCGTTGTCGAACGGGACAATCGCGTCGCATTCGCCGTGCAGCACGATCGTGGGAACCCGGTTCTCCCGCATGGTCGTCAAGAGTGCGGCAGATGCGCCCGACTGCATGATGGCGCGCGCGGCCCCGGTGAATCCATTCGACGCCAACGACTTTCCCATCGCGACGGCGGCCACCATCCTCAGATACCGGTTCAAGGCGCCGATCTGCATGTGGAAGGGGTCCTTGTGCAGGTCATAGATTGCGCCGAGAACACTGAGCAGCATCTGCTTCGGCGATCGCGTCACGGTGCTGATCGTCGCATCGAAAGACGAACCCGCCGCAGCATCCACCAGGATGGCCGCCAGCACACGATCCGGTGCGACCGCGGCGAGGTGAATCGCCATCCGGCCGCCCATAGAATGACCTGCCAACACCGCTTTCTCGATTCCCAGGGCATCCATGGTCCGCATCACCAACGCAGTTCGTTCGGTGAATCCGTCCGCCTCTGCCGGTAGATCCCGGGTGTCCCCGTGACCGGGTGCGTCGATCGCCACAACTCGGAAGCCCAGGCCCGCAACTCTGCTCAGAAGCCGAATGTAGGCGCGCCGGTTCAGGCCGAGACCGTGGAGGAACACCATCGGCACGCCGATCCCACCGACCGAGACCCCGACCTCGTGCCCGTCATCCAGCGTCAGAACGTGGTGAGTGAGCCGAACGCGCCGACCTGGTCGTCCCGTATTCACCACATCCATCCCATCGCTGGCCTTGTTGGTGACGCAGGAGTACCCTCACGCCGCCCGCCCAAACCTCCACAGTGGCGGGGCTCGGGTGTCGGTTATCGGATGCGGCACTCGGACTTTCGCGCATGGCGCGGGTTCCCTGCACCACGGCGCAGACGTCAACGGGGCGATACGATTCCGTGACCGCCGTGTCACCTCTCAGCTCGGGAAGTAGATCACCTGATTGGAGAACAGGGCGTGCGGCCTGCTGATGTAGTTCGCGGCGGCGACAACCGCGACCTTGGTCGCGACATCGTCGGCTCCGTACTCCTCGCGCACCAGAGATTCGAGCGTGTCGCCCGCGACGCAGCGACGACGGTTGAGTCGCGGCACGACGAGCACCGAGCCGGGCGGTGGATCGGTGAACAGGTCGACGTGGTTGGCGTGGGCGATCACGACGGCGAGCGCGCCGTCGCCGTACCACCGGCGCGCCAGCGACAGAAAGTTCTCCCGGTCGACGACGGTGTGATGACCTACGTCGGCCAGGTCCGGGATCAACAACCAGCAACCGCGCTGAATCCGCCGTTGAGCGACGCCGTTGGCCACTTCCCAGATGAGCTGGGTGGCCGGGTCTTCGGTGCCGTAGTAGCGCTGCGTGATCTGTGTGCGGGTGGTCGTCGAGTCATCGGTGGTGAGCAGATGCCGGTACGTCACATAGGGAACGAGGATCTGTTGCCCGACCGTGATGAGATCGGGGTTCGTGACGTGGTTCTGCCGTGCAATGACCGGAAACAGGCCACCGTCGCCGTACTCGCGCTGCGCGATGCCGAACAACGTATCCGCGTGCGCGACCGTATAGCTCTTCATCTCGTGCGCCCTTCCCGCGTGCCCACCCAGTGTCAGATCACTTCGGCGTTCCGTCGCAAGTAATGGGTTACCCCATTCGACGCTTCTGTCTGTGGCGCCGACCGGCCTTTGCGGCCGGATCGTCACCTTGGCAAGATGAGAGCGCTCCACCCGCACGTCCACTCCTCACACCGGAGGCGCGCATGGATTCCTACCGTCGCGGCAACCTCGAATTCGAGGTCGCCGAATCCGGCCCCTCCGATGGCGCGACAGTCATACTGCTGCACGGCTTTCCGCAGCGGAACTCGAGTTGGGAGCCGATCGTCGACCGGCTCACCGCGCAGGGCTACCGGTGTCTCGCGCCGAACCAACGCGGCTACTGCCGGGGTGCGCGCCCGACGCGGCGGCGCGACTACCGGATGGGAGAACTCGTCGAGGACGTGGTCGCACTCATCGACGCCAGCGGAGCGGACCGGGTCCATCTCGTGGGACACGATTGGGGTGCGGCCGTCGCCTGGGGCGTCGCCACGTATGTGCCGGCACGGTTGGCGACCCTGTCCGCGCTGTCGGTGCCCCATCCCCAGGCTTTCCTGCGGTCGATGACGACAAGTCGACAGGGCTTGGCATCCTGGTACATGTACCTCTACCAGCTTCCTCGGCTCCCTGAACGACTCATGCTCGGCCGAAACGGGAGCGGCACCCCGATGGCCAGAACCCTGCAGCGCAGCGGACAGACCCCTGCCATCGCCGAACGAGATGCCCGCGCCATGACAGAACCGGGCGCGCTGACCGCGGCGCTCAACTGGTACCGGGCGATGTTCCTGTCGACCTCGGACCCCCGCGCCAAGCACACGATCGCGGTGCCGACTCTGTACGTATGGAGTGACCGCGACATTGCCATCACCGAGAAGCCCGCGCGGGAGACCGCGAAGTACGTCTCGGGACCGTACCGCTTCGAGATACTCCACGGTGCGTCGCACTGGCTGCCCGAAGAGAAGGCCGACACGATCTCGGACCTGCTGCTGGAATGGTTCTCGACCCATCCGGCGTGACCGGCCCACCGAGCGGGTGCCCGACACCGTAGGCCCAGTTGCGCCGCGTGACCGTTCCCGTCGACTGGGACGAAGAGATCGGCGCCATCGCCCGCGCCAACCTTGCGCTGGGCGGCCCCGCGCTGCTGTTCGAGAACATCGTCGGCCATGAAAAAACCAGGTGCACAAAGCTTTTGACGTCAGCACTCGGCAGCCGCCGACAGGTTCAGCTCATGTTGGGCCTGCCCGAAGGCACCCGGGATTCGGACATCGTGCGTCACCTCCGGGAGGCCTTCAAGAACCCCATACCGCCACGCGTGGTCGACACCGGTCCCGTCAAGGAGAACATCGTCGCGGGCGACGACATCAACCTGTTCGAGCTTCCGGTCCCGAAGTGGCACGCCGAGGACGGTGGCCGCTACATCGACACCTTCTGCGGCGTGGTCACCGAGGACAAGGTGACGGGACGCGACAACATAGGTTGCTACCGCGGCCAGATCGTCGACCGCGACAAGATCGCCAAGCTGTTGGTGCCCAGTCAGGGGTGGGGCGTCCACATGGAGGAATACAAGCCGCAGCCGATGCCGGTCGCCGTCGTGTACGGATGGCACGACGTGCTGGGGTTCTGCGCCGGCAGCCCCTTCCCGAAAAACGTGTGTGAGTGGGACATGATGGGCGCCCTCCTCGGCCGCCCGGTCGACCTGGTGGCGTGCGAAACGGTACCGCTGCACGTGCCCGCAAGCGCGGAGATCGTGATCGAGGGCTACATCGACCCCGATCCAGAGACCTTTGTCATGGAGGGCCCGTTCGGCGAATACCCGGGATTCATCGGCGGCGCCGCACCAGCGCCGGTCCTGCGGGTCACCCGGATCACCCACCGCGACGACCCCGTGCTGCGAGGGACCCTGGAGGGGATCCGGCCGGGGTGCTTCAACGAAGACAGCATCGTCAACTTTGCACGGTCGGCGATCACCTGGAATGTGCTGGAAGATCTCGGGATCGGCGGCATCACCGATCTGTGGATGACGGAGGTGACCAACGGCCAGAACACTCTGGTGCAGATCCAGAAGAGATACCGTGGCCACGCCCAACAGATTGCTTCGGCCTTGTGGGGAACCGGCGGCTCGGTGTGGTTTCACAAGAATGTCCTGGTTGTCGAGGAGGACGTCGACATCCACGACCCGGTCGCGCTGGACTGGGCGATGTCGTACCGCGTCAACGCCGGCCTCGGCGACATCGCGTTCTTCGGCCCCGGTATGGGCTCCTCACTCGATCCGTCGACACCGCCGGAGCTGAACGACACCAACAAATATGGCGCGGGTCAATGGACGCGGGTGTTGATCGACGCCACCCGGAGCTGGGAGACAGACCCGCGTCCCGAATGGGGTGGGCGCCGCTTTCCGCCTACCGACCGACTTTCGCCCGAAATCGAGTCGAAGGTTGCACGCCGCTGGGACGAATACGGGATCGGTATCCCCTACCTCGATGCCGATGGACGCGAAATGCTGACGCTCCAGGAGCTGAGCAGACGGTTCCCGGAAGCCTAGTTCACCGAGCAACGCGGCGCACGAACGGAATCCGGCGTAATCGTTCATCGAAATCGGGTGACACTCAGAAATATTCACAAAGGTAAAGTCACCCATATGCCGCCGCCCGGACGTGCCAGCGAGTCCCACGTGATCGCTGAGAGCCTGCGAGTCGTGGTCTGGGCGCTGCGGCGATACGGCGAGCGGCAGTCGGGACTGACGCCACTCCCCCAGTCCGAACTCGAGGTGCTCCGCACGATCGGTGACAATGCGGGCTGCACGGTGTCGGAGGTGGCTCGCCTGCTGTCACTGCAACCGAGTAATGTCAGTACCACCGTGCGCCATCTGATCGCCCGCGACCTGGTGGTCCGTGTGGTGAACCCGGATGACCGCCGGTCGGCGCAACTGCATCTGAGTGAGACCGCGAAGCGGCACAAGCAGATGATCACCGACGCCTGGGTCACCGCGCTGGAGCGGCAACTCGAGACGATGACCGACCACGAGGTCGACGTGCTCGTCGAAGCCGCGCCCCTGTTGCGGCGGCTCACCGAGATCGCTGATATGCGATAGGCGGATAGGCGGATCTGCCGGCCTCGTTTCAGCGGCCTGCGGATTCGCCCCCTGCACCACCCCCGGTTCATAATCGACAAACACGAAGATGAGCTAACGATTGGAGCGGGTGTGGCCGAGGCCGTGAGTGCGACCGACAGGAGTCGGTCCGCCCGGGCCACCGGCGGCAAACAGCGTCCACCCGTTGTCCTGATCGGCGGACTGAGCCTCGTGGTCCTCACCGTCGCCGTGCTGCAGACCGCCGTGGTGCCGGTGCTCGGGGTGATCGCCACGCAGTTGCACGCCTCTCCGGTCGCGGTCAGCTGGGCGGTGACCGCCAACCTCCTCGCCGCCGCGGCAGCGACGCCGCTCATCGGCCGTCTCGCCGACCTCTACAGCAAGAAACTCGTGCTGCTCGCGGTACTGGTGATCGTCCTGGCCGGTTCGGTACTCGCGGCCGCGACCGCCTCGGTGCCGCTGCTGATCGTCGGCCGTGTCCTGCAGGGCGCCTCGTACGCCCTCTACCCCATCTGCATCGCGATCCTGCGCGAGGAACTTGCCGAGGACCGTCTGGTGGGCGCCATGGCCGTGTTGTCGGGCACCCTCGGCTTCGGCGGCGGCGTGGGCCTCGTGGTCACCGGACTGCTGATGTCCGGCGACGCGGGATATCACCGGGTTTTCTGGCTCACCACCGTGTTCACCGCCGTCGTCATCGTCGTCGCCGCAGTGACCGTGCCCGCACGCAAACCCACCGCGGACGGGTCCATCGACTGGCTCGGCGCCGTGGGTCTGGCCGGCGGCCTGTCCGCGGTCCTCCTCGCGATCACGCAGGGCAACGCATGGGGATGGACCTCCCCCGCAGCCACCGGGGTCCTCGTCGGGGGCACGGCACTGCTCGCGGGTTGGTGGTTCTGGGAGCGCCGCATCACCCACCCGCTGGTGTCGACCGGCATGCTCACCAAACGACCTATCCTGCTGACCAATCTCGCGACGATCTTCGTGGGCATGGGTTTGTACTTCGCGTTCCTCGGTCTCACCCAGTTCGTGCAGATGCCCGCCGAGACCGCCGGGTACGGGTTCGGGGCATCGGTGCTGCAGGCGAGCCTGTACTTCCTGCTGCCAGGAGCGATGGCCGGATTCCTCGTCGCACTCGTCAGCGGACGGTTCATCGACCGTTTCGGGGCGCGCAAGGTTCTCATGGTCGGCGCCCTGGCAGGCATCGCGGGATTCGTCATGCTGGCGCTCGCGCACCATCGGGCATGGCAGGTCATCGTCGCCGGCGTGCTGGCCAACGCCTACATCAGCCTCGGTTACGGGGCCCTGCCCGCGCTCGTCGTGAGCGAGGTCGACGCCTCGGAGACCGGTGTGGCGACGAGCATGAACGCGATTGCGCGCACGATCGGCAGCTCGACCGCCGCCGCCATCGTCGCCGTACTGCTCGGGCACAGCGTGATTCCCGGGGAGGCGAGCTTCGTGACCATCTTCGTCGCCGGAGCCGTCACCGCCGGGATGGCCATGGCGCTCATCGCGATATCCCGGGTGCCCGATCGGCACCGCGAATCGCAGCAGGGCCTCGCCGAGAGCCGAGCCATGAACCACGAGTGGGGCTGACCTACTCAACGGTTTCCGTCACTCCTGGCAACTCCGACTGGGAAACTTGGCGCACGCCCGAACGTCGCAGCGCTCCGAATTCCGCAGGAGGCCCTCCTGCCGTGGACGTTGACGGCTATTACAGCGGATTCGTGTGCTTGAAACCCTGCAGAACGAAGGAATCCATTGTAAAAATGTTAAATCGTTGCGGAATCGCTTGCGAACGTCGGCTGAATCCGCGAAGGTTTACCCACAGCCACTCCGGCTGCACCTGAGGAGGACCACGCTGACCGGGCCAGACACCACCGCCGCCGTTGACCACCCGACGGGACAGAGCGGCGAGCCACGCAAAAGTGGCACCCCCGTGATCGAGATCGACCACGTCACGAAGCGATTTGCCGACTACGTGGCCGTGGCCGACGCCGACTTCTCCATCGCACAGGGCGAGTTCTTCTCGCTGCTCGGCCCGTCGGGATGCGGCAAGACCACCACGCTGCGGATGATCGCCGGCTTCGAGAGCCCCACCGAAGGCGCCATCCGCCTCGAAGGGGTCGACGTTTCCCGTACTCCGCCGCACAAGCGCAACGTCAACACAGTCTTTCAGCACTACGCGCTGTTCCCGCACATGACCGTGTGGGACAACGTCGCGTACGGGCCGCGCAGTAGGAAGAAGTCCGAGAAGAAGGACTCGGCGGCGATCAAGCGCAGTGTCGACGAGCTACTCGAGATCGTGAAGCTCACCGACTTCGCCAAGCGCAAGCCCGCCCAGTTGTCCGGCGGACAACAACAACGCGTGGCGCTGGCGCGCGCCCTGGTCAACTACCCGAGCGCGCTGCTGCTCGACGAGCCACTCGGCGCGCTCGACCTCAAGCTGCGCCACGCGATGCAGTTCGAGCTCAAGCGCATCCAGCGCGAGGTCGGCATCACGTTCATCTACGTCACGCACGATCAGGAAGAAGCCCTCACGATGAGCGACCGGATCGCGGTGATGAACGCCGGCAACGTCGAGCAGATCGGTACGCCCACCGAGATCTACGACAAGCCGGCGACGGTGTTCGTCGCGAGCTTCATCGGACAGGCCAACCTCTGGCCGGGTCGCCAGACCGGGCGCACCAACGGCGAATACGTCGACGTCGAGGTGCTCGGCACGAAGCTGAAGGCCAAGCCAGGAGATACGGCGATCGAAGCGGGCGGGCACGCCACGCTGATGATCCGGCCCGAACGGGTCCGCGTCTCGATCGACCAACCGACCGGAGACGTCGCGACGGTTCCCGCGACCGTCACCGATCTGACATTCCAGGGCCCGGTCGTGCGTCTGTCCCTGGCCGCGCCCGACGACTCGACGATCATTGCTCACGTGGGGGCCGAACAGAACCTGCCCTTGCTGCGGCCAGGAGACCGGGTGCATGTCAGCTGGTCGCCGGACGCATCCCGGGTTCTGCCGGCGGCCGACATCCCCACGACCGAAGACCTCGAGGACATGCTGGACGACTCGTAATCTCCGCCAGTCGCCGAAAACCCTTCCCTGAACGACGATCGCGCCCGGATTCAAGAAAGGTCGCCCATGCCGAACAACACCGATCCCCAGCTCTTCGCCCGTCTTGCCGCCAACCGCACCTCGCGGCGCCGTTTCCTCGGAGGTGGTGCCGCAGCCGCGGCGGCACTCGCCCTCGGGCCCGCTGTGCTGGCCGCCTGCGGCAGCGGTGGGAACGGTGGTTCCGAGGCCACTTCTCCTGCGCCCGATGACGGTTCGCCCGCGAGCGGCACCCTGCGGATCTCGAACTGGCCGCTGTACATGGCCGACGGTTTCGTCGCCGCATTCCAGACCGCATCCGGTCTGACGGTCGACTACAAGGAAGACTTCAACGACAACGAACAGTGGTTCGCCAAGGTCAAGGAACCGCTGTCGCGTAAGCAGGACATCGGGGCGGATCTCGTCGTCCCGACCGAGTTCATGGCCGCGCGGATCATGGGCCTCAACTGGCTCAACGAGATCAACGAATCCCGCGTGCCCAACAAGAAGAACCTGCGTGAGGATCTGCTCAACTCCAAGGTCGACCCGGGCCGCAAGTACACGGCCCCGTACATGACCGGCATGGTCGGTATCGCCTACAACCGCGCGGCGACCGGTCGCGACATCACCAAGATGGACGATCTGTGGGACCCGGCGTTCAAGGGACGGGTGAGCCTGTTCTCCGACGTCCAGGACGGGCTGGGCATGATCATGCAATGGCAGGGCAACTCGATCGAGGACCCGACCACCGAGTCCGTACAGAAGGCCGCCGACTTCGTCCGCGAGCAGAAGGACAAGGGCCAGATCCGCCGGTTCACCGGCAACGACTACGCCGATGACCTCGCCGCAGGCAACATCGCCATCGCCCAGGCGTATTCGGGTGACGTGGTGCAGCTTCAAGCGGACAATCCCGACCTGCAGTTCGTGGTCCCCGAGTCCGGCGGCGACTGGTTCATCGACACCATGGTCATCCCGTACACCACGCAGAACCAGAAGGCGGCCGAGGCCTGGATCGACTACGTCTACGACCGGCCCAACTACGCCAAGCTCGTCGCCTTCACGCAGTACGTTCCGGTGCTGTCCGACATGAGCGACGAGTTGGCGAAGATCGATCGCGCGCTGGCCGAGAACCCCCTGATCAACCCACCCGCCGAGACGTCCGCCAAGCTCAAGTCATGGGCGGCGCTGACCGACGAGCAGACCCAGGAGTTCAACACCATTTACACCGCAGTGACCGGAGCCTGACCCGGTGGCGGGTGTAGCCACCAGTAGTCGGCAGCGGAGCAAGATCGCTCCGTACCTCATGATCCTGCCTGCGCTGGTGTATCTCGGGATCTTCTTCGTGGTGCCGTTCTTCACGTTGGCGCGCACCTCGCTGTCGTCGTCCGGTGGGTCGGTCTATCTGCCCACGCTGACGTTCGACTGGAACTTCGGCAACTATCTGCACGCCTTCAGCGCGTACCAGGATCAGATCCTGAGGTCCTTCGGGTATGCGTTCGTGGCCACCGTGTTGTGCGTGATCCTGGCGTTTCCGCTCGCCTACGTGATCGCGTTCAAAGCGGGACGGTTCAAGAACCTGATCCTGGGCCTGGTGATCCTGCCCTTCTTCGTGACATTCCTGATCCGCACGATCGCCTGGAAAACGATTCTTGCCGACGACGGTTGGGTGGTCAGCGCGCTCGGTGCGATCGGTCTGCTGCCTGACGAGGGTCGGCTGTTGTCGACCCCGTGGGCGGTGATCGGCGGCCTCACCTACAACTGGATCATCTTCATGATCCTGCCGCTGTACGTGAGCCTGGAGAAGATCGACCCGCGCCTCATCGAGGCATCGAAGGACCTGTACTCCTCGAACACCCGCAGCTTCACGAAAGTGATTCTGCCGCTGTCGATGCCGGGAGTGCTCGCGGGAAGCATGCTGGTGTTCATCCCGGCGGTCGGTGACTTCATCAACGCCGACTATCTGGGCAGTACGCAGACCACGATGATCGGCAACGTGATCCAGAAGCAGTTCCTGGTGGTCAAGGACTATCCGGCGGCCGCGGCGTTGAGCATGGTGCTGATGGTGATCATCCTCGTCGGTGTGCTGATGTACACCCGCGCCCTCGGTACGGAGGACCTGGTATGACCACGACCGCGATGGCGGAGGCCACCGAGGCCACTGCCGAACCGAAAGTCGTCAAGGGCACCCGTCGCTGGGGTGATGTGAGCCTGCGGGTCGTCGCGGGCCTGGTGTTGCTGTACCTGTTCCTGCCGATCTTCGTGATCGTGTTGTTCTCGTTCAACAAGCCGGCAGGCAAGTTCAACTACACATGGCAGGGCTTCACGTTCGACAACTGGAAAGACCCGTTCAAGTACCCGGCGCTGACCGAGGCGTTGAAGCTGAGTCTCAACGTGGCCGCGGTGTCCACCTCGATCGCGCTCGTCCTCGGCACCCTGGTCGCCATCGCGCTGGTGCGCCAGCGGTGGCGGGGTCAGCGTGCGGTCGACACGTTCCTGGTGCTGCCGCTGACCGCACCCGAAGTGGTCATGGGCGCCTCGCTGCTCACGCTGTTCCTCGACCTGAACTGGGCGGCGGGCTACTCCACGATCGTCATCGCGCACATCGCATTCCAGATCAGCTTCATCGCCATGACGGTCCGGGCCCGGGTGCGCGGATTCGACTGGACCCTCGAGGATGCCTCGATGGACCTCGGAGCGAGCCCGACCCGCACATTCTTCAGGGTGACCCTGCCGCTGATCGTCCCGGGCATCGTCGCCGCCGCGATGCTGTCGTTCGCGCTGTCGCTCGACGACTTCATCATCACCTACTTCGTCAGCGGTTCCACCGTGACCTACCCGCTGTACGTCAACGCGGCGGTCAAGGCAGCGGTGCCACCGCAGATCAATGTGCTGGCGACCGCGATCCTGGTGATCAGTCTGCTGCTGCTCGCTGCCGGAACGCTGTACCGGCGCAAGCGCATCGACGTCTAAGGCGCGTCGAGACGGACGGTGACCGACACCTTCCCGGCGTCGTTGCGATGTGCGACAGCGTGGCCGGTGCGGTCGGCTCCGTCCAGCCCGACGAGCGTGATCGAGCTGCCGTCGCCGAGGAAATTGCGCCACCACGTCTTGCGGTCGGGCATCTCGACACCGATCACCACGCGGTCATCGCCCATCTTCCGATAGCCGACCGGGGTCTCGAACGTCTGGCCTGATCGTCGTCCGGTGTACCGGATGACGATCACGCCGCGGCGCACCAGTGAGCCGACGATCGGAACACGGGTGAGCCGGGAGAACACACCGTTGACGACACGGACGAACATCAGATCGTTCATGGGGCGGGCCATGTTCGGAGGGTATCCGCGCCAGACCGATCAACCAACCCGCGGTCAACCGACCTCGACCGGGACAGGTTTGTCCCGCGCGCCCGTGCGGGCGGCTCCGATTCCGGCCGCCACCACGCAGCACATCCCGACCACACCCGCCGGGCCCGGTATCTGGCTGAGCACCACCAACCCGACCACCATCGCGAATGCGGGCTCCAGGCTCATCAGCGTCCCGAACGCGCCGGCGTTCAACCTGCGCAGTGCCAGCATCTCGAGGGCGAACGGGACGACCGGAAGCAATATCGCAAGCCCGACACCGACGAGCAGAATCTCGGGAGTCATCCGACCGAACACCGAAGGTCCGACCACGACGGTGGACACCAACCCGGCGACCGGCATCGACACCGCGAGCCCGTTGATGCCGGCCACCTCATCGCCCACGCGTTGGGTGAGCAGGATGTAGCACGCCCAGCAGACCGCGGCGCCCAAAGCGAACAGCACACCGACGGGATCTACCTGACCCGTCCACGGCTCGGTCAACAACACGACGCCTGCGCCCGCGAGACCGGGCCACACCACGCGGTTGCGGCCTTTGCCATGGATCACCGCTACTGAGAGTGGACCGAGGAACTCCAGGGCCGCCGCGGTGCCGAGCGGAATCCGCGACAGGGCCGCCATGAACAACATCGTGACGCCCGCGGTGACGATGCCCAGCACCACGCACGCGCCGAACGCCGACCTGCTGAACGCCGACGGACGCGGTCGCACGATCGCGAGCATCAGGATTCCCGCCCAGGCCAGACGCAGCCATGCCGCACCTTCGGCCCCGATGTCATCGATCAACGACACCGCAAGGGCAAGGCCCACCTGCACACACGCCATGGAACCCATGGCCATGAGTGCGCCGGAACGTGCGGGATTCGGAGTCACCCCTGCATTCAAAGCCAGATAGACCGTTCATGTCCACGTGATTTTCGCGCACATATCGTTCGATGATCATGAACGGTTCGCCTGTCGCCCGAGACGGGATCTCGGGCCGGTGCTGTCGCGGTCCCCTACCGGGATCTCCACGAGGCTCTGCGCATCGCAAACGGCTCCCGGTTCGGCTCGAGGCGCCACCGCGCTCAGCAGACTGCCACGAGCGCGGTGGCCGCCAGCACGGTCAAGAGAACGAGCGTGACCCAGATTGATCTGATCGCCTTGCGGCGCAGAGTTTTCCCATCGGGTAACTCGGGAGGGGCCAACTCCTGGCGGGCCTGTTCGTCGCTTCTCAACGGGAGGGACCCGCCACCAGGTGGCCGTTGGCGACCAGGAATTCCCGGATCTTGCGCCGCGCGTCGAAGACACCTTTGTACACCGCGTTTCGGCTGATGCCGAGCCGCGCCGCCAGGGTGTCCAGGGGGTCGCCGTTGATCACCGCCCCGATGAACAGTTGCCGTTGGCGCTCGGTGAGCACCACCCAGATGGCCCGTCGCACCGCGGCGATCGCATCTCGCGCCTCGACATGGTGACTCGGTTCGGTGGCGAAACGCTCCGCCAGTACCTCCCACTGCTCGTCGTGGACCTCGGCCGCCAGCACCCGGCGATGCACACGCCAGCGCTTGAGCTTGTTCAACACCTCGAACACCACGAACTTGTACACCCATGTGGTGAACCGGCTCTCGCCGCGGTAGGTGCCCAATTTCGCGAGAATCGCCAACAGCGCGTCCGCCGCGGCGTGATGCGCCATGTCATCGAACTCGACGCCGACGGGCGGCGCGTTGCGGCGGTTGAGTTCATGACGGGCGATCTTCAGCAACATGGCGTGAAGTTCTGCGACCGCTCCGTGATACGCCTGACCGCGCCGGGCGCGCAGGTTCACCAACCACTCCGCAGAACTGCGGTCCCATGCCGAGATGTCAGACACCGCCGTCCGTCCTCGGCCTGGTGGATCCGCAGACATGCGCATGAGATTTCTCTTTCCAGCCGTGTGATCGATATGCAATATATTGCCAGCGAGATCGATTTTGTTCCCGGAATGGCGGCCCGATCTGCCTCATTGCCGTCGCCGAACGTGCGCGTGCCTCGGTGGTCACCACGCGATCGGTGGGACCGTGAGAACCAACGACACACATGTTCTGAACGCACGCCGGACGAAAACGACTCCGGCACCGCATTCGCATCACCGGATCAGATGAGGGAGCCGGGTATTCGATGCTTGCCGGCCTTTCTGGTGGTCTCGGTGACCCGTTGACCCTCCCGTAGGGGTAACCCGCACAGTGCCTGACATGCGAGAGACCGAGCACGGGACACGGCGGCATGCACAGCAGTTCGGGACCTACGGCGCCTGGTTGAACCCGTCGTCTGGTGACCACGCACGGATCGGATATGCCCCCGAACTCGAAGATCTGGGGTTCCGGACGATCTGGCTGGGCATCGGTGCGGGCACGCGGGGTAGCCTCGACCTGATCGAACAGGTGGTGTCCCACACGAGGACCGCCATGGTGGCCAGTGCGATCATCAACGTGTGGCGCATCGACCCACACTCTGTCGCCTATCGTTACCACCAGATCGTCGACCGACATGGGCCCCGTGTCGTGCTGGGGATCGGGCTCGGCCATCCCGAACGCGTCGAGGACTACACCAGCCCGTACCGGGTGCTGGAAGACTTCGTGGACATCCTTCTTGCGCAACGTGTTCCGGCCGAGGCGATCGTCCTTGCGGCGCTCAGCGCACGCACGTTGCGGCTCGCGAGTGCGCGGACTCTGGGCGCGCACCCCTACCTCACAGTTCCGGAGCACACTCGTCGCGCACGAGACATCATGGGAGACAATGCCTTTCTGGCACCGGAACACAAGGTGGTGTTGACCGACAATCCTTCGCAGGGGCGGGAGATCGGCCGGACGATGGTGCGGGACCCGTACCTGCAATTACGCAACTACAGGAAGAACCTGCAACGCCATGGATTCACCGAAACCGATGTGGCCGGTGCAGGGAGCGATCGTCTGATCGATGCGCTTGTGGCATCCGGCGATCCAAGCGCGATCCGTCGTCGCCTCGACGACCATCTCACTGCGGGCGCCGACCATGTGGGTGTCCAGGTGCTCACTGCCGAGCCCACGAACTCCCCCATGCCGGCATTCCGGGCACTGGCCCAACATCTGCGGGCGTGAGCCCGGGATCACGACGACGCAGGTGTGGTGGCGAGGATGGGCCAGCAGATCTCCGTCGCCGTGAACGCCGCGATGTCCGAGTCCGGTGCACCGACGTAGCGCTCGCGGATCGGACCCTCATAGCTGATCAAGTGCTCGTAGACGTAGGAGCCCAGGTCGCCGTAACTGCGATCGATGCCGGCCTGTGATCCGGGGTGCACAAGCACCGCGACCTCCTGCTGCGGAATGATCCGCGCCCGTACCGTCGCGGGAGGGGACACCGAACGCGCTACGGGCACGTACAACGTGGCGCGGCCACTTTCACCGGCGAACAACTCGCGGTCGTACACACCTCCCATCGCGCCGCCCGCGCGCACACCGCAAGCAGCCAAAGCCCTGGTGAGCATGTCGGTACCCGCGCTGAACCACTCTCCGATCTCGGCACTGTGCACCGTGGCACTCACACTCCAGGCCTCGATCGCGGGTTCGCGACGCACCTCGACCATGGGGTGCGACCGCACCGGGTCGAGCAGCTCCCGCAGTTCGGCAACGGCAACCTTGGTCTGGTTCAACTGCTCTTCCATGCGGCGGAGATGCCCGGCGATGATCTCGTTGCGGGTCGCGCCGTCATCGGCGGCGAGCAGTGCCTTGATGTCGGGGATCGGCATGTTCAACGCGCGGAAGCGTCGGATGATGTGCGCGTGGTCGATCTGGCCGGTGTCGTAGAAGCGGTACCCGGTGTGTGCGTCGATATGGGCGGGCACGAGGATCCCGATGTCGTGATAGTGACGCAGCGCCTTCTTGCTCAGGTGCGTCATCACCGCGAAATCACCGATCGAGACGCGTCCAGCCATGGTGCCCCCCTCCGCTACCGCAGTTGGTCGGTGCCCACCATCCTGCACATTCCCGTAGCGGCAAGGTCAAGAGCACAGGAACTGGACCACAACATCGGCCATGGCACGAATCGCCGTGCGGGAGATCACCTCGTAACCATGCGTGCTGAGCGTCGGCATGCACAACAGTCCGGCCCGCGGCGACTGCCCGTTGCTCTTCGCATGAGACGCGTCGGACTCGAAGGCACCGAGTACGGCGGGCTGCGGATCCAACCCGAGATCGGCGGCTATCTCCATCAACCTGTCGGCGACGTCCTTGTCGTAGACGCACTGGGCGTCGCTGTAGGCGATGATCGGGCCGCCGGTGACCCGCGTGCCGTACTCCTGCTCGGTCGGCCCGACCTCCAGCGCCATGGTCAGATCACCGGACAGCGTCCGACTCGCGTAGGAACCACCGGATCCGCCGATCTCCTCATTGGTGGTGAACACGAAATACGTGTCCCCTGCCGGGCGGTGATCCTTGCAGTGCAGCATACGGGCGGCCTGCAGCAGGGCCGTGACCACCGCACGGTCGTCCATGAAATAGCAGCCGAGGAAATCCCCCACCTCCACGAGGGTCCGCTTGCTGCGATCGATACACACCCTGGTGCCGATCCCGATCCCGGCGTCGCGCAACTGATCAGGGGTGCGGCCGGTGAAGACATACACGTCGGGCCAGTCGAGGGCCTTGTCGCCCTGGTCGGGTTTCGTCGCCCAGATCCGCTGACTCTCGGCAGTGGTGTGTTCCGATCCGAGAGCCAGTACGCCGCATAGTGTTTCATGCTCGCCGAGCATCGCCACCGGGCCGAGGCCGAAGTTCGCCGGGTACATCGTGCCCAGCGGCGTGAGTGCGAGGGTGCCGTCGGGCTCGACACGCTTGACGAGCATGGAGAGCTCGTCCATGTGCGCCATCACCCGGGTGGGTGGCACATGTCCGGAGGTTTCCTTGGCCCCGCGCAGCAGACCGACCAGATTGCCTGCCGCGTCGGTCCACACCTCGTCGACGAAAGGCGTCATCTCACGACGGCACACTTCGCGTACCGCGTCCTCCTGGCCGCACGGCCCGTATACGAACAAGAGCTCCTGCAGGAGCGCACGAGAGAATCCGTCGTCGCGGTCGGCCACGGAGAAGGGGTTGCCGAAGTTCCCCGCAGGCAAACCTCGGCTCTGATGGCCTACTTCGTGACCGGTTCGTACCCGCAGATCGCCTCGACCTTCTCCGCCGACTTGCTGGACGGATCGAACTCATAGCCGAGCCACTCGCGGGCCAGTCTGCGCGCCAACTCAAGACCGACCACCCGTTGGCCGAAGCACAGCACCTGCGCATTGTTGGAGAGCACCGAGCGCTCCACGGAGAAGCTGTCGTGCGCGGTGACAGCCCGGATGCCGGGCACCTTGTTGGCGCTGATCGCCACACCCAGTCCGGTCCCGCACACCAGCAACGCACGATCGGCCTTGCCGTCGGCGATGAGACGTGCGGCCGCCACCGCGACGTGCGGGTAGGCGATGTCCTCGTCGGCGCCGACGCCGACGTCGATCACCTCGCTGACGCGCTCATCGGCGGCGAGATCACCCTTCAGTGCTTCCTTGTACTCATAGCCGGCGTCATCTGCGCCGACGACGACTCGTAGCGCCATCAGTTCTCTCCTTGGGTCGTCAGGGTCACGCAGTCGGCAACAGTCCTGGCGCACAACGCCAATGAGGTGGCGCCTGCATCCGGGGTGCCGACACTGCGTTCGGCCAGCGGCCGGGCCCGCCCGACCTTCGGACGGAGATCCGCCGTCGCGCGGGCTGCCTCGGTTGCGACGTCGGCAGCCGCCCGCCAGGCGGACTGCCACGATTCGCCCTGTGCCACACGTCGTTCCAATTCGTCGGCGAACGGAAGCATGGCGTCGAGCATGGTTTTGTCTCCCGGTGCGGCGCCGCCCAGTCGGATCAAGGCGTCGTAGGCGTCACGCACCCCGGCGGCCACGACCGACGAGTCGGGCCGACCGGTGTCGCCGAGGCGGGTCCCCAATGCCGTGAGCAGGGCACCCCACAGCACACCGGACGTGCCACCCGCCTTGGCTGCCCACGCTTTTCCTGCCGCGGTCAACGTGGAACCCTGACCGGCGCCTTCGGCGAGCGCAGATGCCGCGGCTTCGCGGGCCGCGGCCGATCCCTTCACCATGCCGCGGCCGTGGTCACCGTCGCCTGCGACCGCGTCGATCCGGCCGAGTTCCTCTTCGGCGTCGGCGAGCGCCTCTGCCATCGCGTCGAACGCACGGACCACCAGTCGGGCACCGGCACGGCCGTCCTCGTCGGACAGTTCGCGGAGTTTCGGACCGGTCGATGCTGCTCCGGCGGACTCGTCGGACCGCCGCTCGCCCGACCCGTGTTGCTGCGCAGCACCCTTCTTGTAGGCGGGTGTGTCAGCCGGTGCGGTCCAGTAGCGTTCGAGTTCCTCGTCGAGCCACATCACGGTCAGGGAACAGCCGGCCATGTCGAGGCTCGTCACCAGTTCGCCGACCTCGGGTTCGACGATCGTGTACCCGCGGTCGCGCAGCAACCGGGACACCTCACCCCAGACCACGAACAGCTCTTCGTACTTGGTGCGGCCGAGACCGTTGAGGATCACCGCGATCCGCTTCTCGGGCGCATCGGGACGGTCACCGAGAACGCCGTCGACCAGGGTCGCGGCAAGACCGGCGGCGGTCGGCATCTTCTCCTCGGACACACCCGGCTCTCCGTGGATGCCGAGACCGAGGCCCATATGGCCGTCCGGCACGGTGAACAGCGGGTGATCCGCACCGGGCAGCGTGCACCCGTCGAATGCCACACCGAGCGTGCGTGTCGCGGCGTTGGCGGCCTCGGCCACCCGGACCACGCCCGCGAGGTCGAGGCCCTCCTCGGCGGCTGCGGACGCACACTTGAACACCGTGAAATCGCCTGCGATACCGCGCCGTTTGGCCTCCTGACCACGCTCGGCGCTGGCGACATCATCGGTGACGGCGAAGTAGTGTGCGTCGATACCCTCGCTGCGCAGTTGATCCACAGCCAGATTGAAGTTCATCACGTCACCGGCGTAGTTACCGGTGGTGAGCAGCACACCGGCATCACCGTGGGCGGCCCGCGCCACCGACGCGGCCTCTTCCGCCGAGGGTGAGGTGAAGATGTTCCCGACGACCGCGCCGTCGGCGAAACCGGGGCCCACCGTGCCGCAGAATGCCGGATAGTGGCCGGATCCGCCGCCGATCACGACCGCCACCTTGCCAGGACGGGTCCGGTGCGCCCGAACCACGCCGCCGGCAACCCCGGCGACGTAACGAGAATTGGCATCGAGAAACCCGACGAGCATGTCTTCGGTGAAACGTGCCGGATCGTTGAACAACTTGGTCATCGCAGGCGCTCCCCTGACTCCACATCGAACAGGTAGACCCGCTCGGCAGGTGCGGTCACGACAACCTGCTGCTCGGGTTCGTAGTCCTCCACCGCGGGCGTCTGCACCACGATGCCCTCCTCGACACCGGCCACCGTGCTGGTGGCCAGGCCGAACTCGAGGAGGTGCTCGAAGTAGGCGACCGTGGCGTTGATGCCGCCCGCGGTGTCGACCGGACGCAGCACACAGTCCTGCGGCCGGATGCCCACGGTGACCGGGGTGCCGTCGGCCACGCCGGTGACCGCGGTGGGCAGAGCACCTGCACGCGAACCGATTTCGACCTGCGCACGGCCATCTTCGACCCGAACGGTCCCACGAACGACGTTGATCTGCGGCTCGCCCACGAACTGCGCGACGAACAGGTTCGCCGGATCGTCGAACACCTCGTCGGGTGTGCCGAACTGTTGCACCACACCGGCGTCCATGACGGCCAACCGGTCGGCGAGCGACAGCGCCTCGACCTGATCGTGCGTGACGACGATGGTCGTGTAACCGAACTCGCGTTGCAGCACCTTCAACTCACGCCGCACGCGCTGGCGTGCCGACGCGTCCAGGTGGCTCAACGGCTCGTCGAGCAGCAGCACCGGTGGGTTGCGCACCAATGCCCGGGCCAGCGCCACGCGTTGCTTCTGGCCGCTGGACAGGCCGGCCGGGCGCAGCTCGAGCATGTCGTCCATCTCGAGGCGACGGCTGATCGCGGCCACCATCTCCTCGGCGCCTCTGACCTTGCGCGCCTTGAGGCCGTACAGCAAGTTCTCCCGCACCGACATCGGCGGATACAGCGCGTAGCTCTCGAATCCGACACCGACACCGCGCTTGGCGGCGGGCAACTGGGACACCTCGCGGTCACCGATCCGGATCGAGCCGCTGGTGACCGTCTCGAGTCCGGCGATCATGCGCAGTGTGGTGGTCTTGCCGCAACCCGACGGCCCGAGCAGGGCGACGAGTTCGCCAGGCCGGATGTCGAGGTCGATGCCCTTGACCGCGGTGAAACTCTCCCGACCGCGCGACGAGTAGGTCTTCACGAGCTTGCTCAGCGTCAGGCTCTGCGCCGTGCCGCTCTGTGCGGGTGCCGTAACGGTGGATGTCACTTGGCTGCCTCCAATGCGGAATCGACCTGCTCGAGGCGTGCGGTGTCGCCCTCACCGGCGGCGAACACGTGGATGTCGCCCTCGGCGATCGACATCGACACCTCGTCACCTTCGCCGACGCCGTGGCGTCCGGACGTCAGCACGATCAGCTGGGTGCCACCGATGGTGACGGTGAGCTCGATGTTGCGGCCGAGACGTTCGGCGAGCAGTACGCGCCCACGCAGAGTGCCTGCCTCCGAGGTGACGTGGAGGTCGCACGGTCGCAGACCGACGCGGATCCGGTCACCCCGTTGCGTAGACACACCGGCGGGGACCGCGACGTCGAATGAACCGTCGCCCAACCGGATCCGGCCATCGTCCACCACTCCGTCGAGCAGGTTGATCTCGGGTTGGCCGAGCGCCTTCGCGACGAACGTGTCGGCCGGGCGGCGCCAGATCTCCTCCGGGGTACCGATCTGCACGAGCCTGCCGTCGCGCATGACCGCGATCCGGTCACCCAACGCCAGCGCCTCCTGGTAATCGTGCGTGACGTAGATCGTGGTGGTGTTGCTCATCGCGCCCAGTTGCTTGAGTTCGGCGCGCATCGAGGCCCGCAGCTTGGCATCGAGATGGCTGAGCGGTTCGTCGAGCAGGTAGATGTCCGCAGGGCGCACCAGCACTCGGCCGAGCGCGACGCGCTGGCGCTGCCCGTTGGACAACTCGCGGGGAAATCGCTTCTGCAGATGGTTGATTCCGAGCGTGGAGGTGACCTGGTCGATACGCTCGGCGCGCTGGGCCTCCGTATAACGTCCCGTCCTGCCAGACTTCAAAGGCGAGGCCAGGTTCTCGGCCACGGTCTTCTGCGGGTAGAGCGCGTAGCTCTCGAAGGCCATGGCGACATTGCGGTGGTACGGCTCGACCCGCGTGACGTCGGTGCCACCGATGTGGATAGCACCGGCGTCGATGTCGACAAGACCCGCCACCGATTTCAGCGTCGTGGTCTTGCCTGCGCCGCTGGGGCCGAGTATCACGAAGAACTCTCCGTCGGCGATGTCGACCGAAAGGCCGTCGACCGCTTTGGTCTTGCCGAACGACTTGTGCACGTCGGTAATGGAAACTGAAGCCATCAGGCCTTCACCGCCCCGAACGACAGGCCACGCACCAGGTACCGCTGGATGGTCAGAGCCAGGATCAGCGGTGGGAGCGCGGCGATGATGGCGGCCGCGGCGGTCAGGTTGTAGTAGGCCTGACCACCGCCGCCGAGGAATTTGGTGATCGCAACGGTCACCGTGCCGGCATTGCTGTCGGCGAGGATGAGCGGGAACACGTAGTTGTTCCACGCGAAGATGAACGCCAGCAGCGCCGCGGCGGCGATGCCCGGTCGCACGATCGGCAACGCCACCATGAGGAACGCCCGCCGGCGGGTGTAGCCGTCGAGCAACGCGGCCTGCTCGAGATCTTCGGGCAGATCCTGGAAATAGGACCGCAGGATCCACACCACCAGCGGCATCGTGACGAGTTGCAGCACCCAGATCATGCCGACCTTGGTGTCGAACAGCCCGATCTGGTTGTAGATCACGAAGAGCGGCACGATCACCATCAGTTCCGGCGCGAACCGGAACGACAGCATGGTGAACATCAGGTCGTTGGAGCCCTTGTACTGCCAGCGTCCGGCCGCGTACGCCGCCGGGATGCCGATGAGCAGCGACACGATGACCGCACCGCCACAGTTCAGCAGGCTGGTCAGCAGCGACGCCTTGAAGTCGACGCTCGTCATCTCGGTGCCCTTGTCACTGAGCACCGTGGCGAAGTTCTCCCACGTGGGGCTGAACGCGAAGTACGTGGTGGTCTGCTCCTCGGCGTTCTTCAGTGCCAACATCAGCATCCAGAAGATCGGGAACAGCGAGAAGACGAACCAGAACACCAGGCCCACATCGGCGGCCACCGATCCGATCGACCACCGCTTCTGGCCGGGCAGCAGTTCCGTTCTGTTGAACATGATCACGACTCCGCCCCGGCAGCACGGCGCTGCGCCTTGCCAAGCACGCTCACCAGATAGCGTGCGGTGATGAACACGATGACCCACAGCAGCAGCATGTAGGTGCTGCCGCGGGAGTAGTCCAGGTTGATGATCGAGTCCTCGAAGGCACCGATCTGCAACGTGCGGGTGGCGACGCCCGGGCCGCCCGCGGTCAGCACGTAGATGTGGTCGAACACCTTGAGGTTGTCCATGAACCGGAAGATCACGGCAACCAGGATGTAGGGCCACAGCATCGGCAACATGAGCTTGCGGAACATGTAGAACCAGCTCGCACCGTCGACCTCGGATGCCTCGAACGGCTCCTTGGGCAGCGATCGGATGCCTGCCAGCACGAGGATCGCGACGAACGGGGTGAAGATCCACAGGTCGACCAGGATCACCGACCACAACGCATTGGTCGACGACAACCAGTCGAACGTGTTACCAAGCCCGAGAACGTGATTGAGGATCCCGAACTGCGGGTTGAACATCAGCTTCCAGATCACGCCCGCGATCACGGGGGCGATCATCAGCGGCAGGATCAGCACCTTCTCGAACACCTTGCCGATCAGCGACGAACGGTTGAGCAACAGTGCCAGGCCGACGCCGATCACGGTCTCGATCACGGTGGCGAACACCGCGAAGATCGCGGTGACCTTGACGCTCTGCCAGAAGATCTGATCGCCGAGAACCGATTTGAAGTTCTCGAACCACACGAACCGGGGATCCGGGTTGACCGCCGCATAGTTGAGGAACGCGTAGTAGGCGCCCACGGCAAACGGGTACAGGATGCCGATGACGATCAGGACCGCGGGTACCGACAACAAGTACGGCCGCAGCTTGCGCCGCCACGACGGCACCTCGGGCAGTGGGCCCGCGGTGCCCCTGTCGACCGACTCCGCGGCGGGAGCGGGTTGGGATGTCTGCAATGTCATGTGGCCCGCTCCTACAGGTTGACCTTGGAGGTGTTGGTCTTCGCCAGACTGCGCAACCGCGCGGCCGCGTCGTCACCGCCGTAAATGTCCTGCAGCGCCACCGCCCAGTCCTTGGTGGTGTCGAAGAACTTCTTCTGCGGTGTGAACTGGATCTTCGACGACCCGATGACGGTCTCGAACGTCTCGAGGTAGCCGTACTGGTCGGCGGCGATCCGCTTGAACGTGGTGTCGAACACCGACTGCCGCACGGGATCCGCGTAGATTCCGCCCTCGACGGCCTTGTTCATGGATTCCTTGCCCGTGGCCCACTGGATGAACAGCCAGGCCGGCAACTTGTTGCGGGAGTTGGCGTTCATCGCCCACGTCCACGTCCACAGGTTGGTCTTGTAGTTGCCGTCGGGCCCGGCCGGGCCCGGATACCACCCGAGGTTGCCCGCCTGCGCGCTCGCGCCGGGCTTGTTCTTGGGATAGGTGGCGCTGTCCGCGTCGTAGACCATCATCGCCGTGCCGTCACCGAGGTCGCCGGTGGCGTTCGGGTAGTCGTACGTCGTCCACGACGTCGGACCGGCCTTGTGCTGCATCTCGATCCACTTGCGGGTGAAGTCGACGGCCTTGTCGCTGTCCATCTCCGCCACCAAATCGGTGCCGTCGAAGGTGTAGTCGACCGCGCCTTCACGGACGTACTGCGTCATGAAACCGGGATGGATCGTGGCCCAGGACTTGGATCCTCGGGTCGCGATGCCGTAGCGGTTCTCGGACCGATCGGTGAGATCGATGGCCAGCTGGATGAAATCGTCGAAGTTGTCGGGCAGCTTCTTGATGCCGCGCTGGTCGAAGTACGCCTTGTTGTATGCGACGACGTTGTTCTCGAATCCCCACGGGATCGCCCACTGGCCACCCGTGCCCAGTGGGTTGCCGAGCTCGAAGTCCCACCGGGTGGAGGTGCGCAGGCCCTCGAAGATGTCCTCGAAGTCGTACTCGGCGTTGGTGGCGGAGCTGTTCTGCAGCCACGGGTTGAGGTCCTCGATCCATCCGGGCGGTCCGTACTGCCAGATGAAATAGGCCCCGAGCATGAACGCGTCGTGCTTACCGGTTCCGCCCGCCAGCTCGGTGTTGAGCTTGGTGAAGTAGTCCGCCTCGGGAACGAGATCGACGTTGACGTTGATCCCGGTCAGTTCGGTGAACTCCTTGAGCAACGGCTGATACGACAACTGGTACGGGTGCGGGGTCTGCAGGATGTTGATGGTCGACCCGGAAGCCTTCTTCCAGTCGAAGCCACCGGTGACCTCCGACGCCCCATTGGGGGCGTTGGTACGGCCACCGACGCCACAGGCCGACAGGACCGGCAGGCTCACTGCCGCCGCGCCTGCCAGGCCCATGGCCGCCAGCATGTTGCGCCTCGACAACTGCCGATGCAGTCCGGGCTGAGATTCTCGGCTCATCACAATCGCTTTCGCTACGCCGGGATCAACGAAACCTTGACCGATTCCTTTCCACTGGCCACGAGGTCGAGGCCCTTCTGGAATTCGGTGAGCGGGAACTGATGAGTGCAGATCTCGTCCATCGGCAGCGCACCGGACTCGATCATCTTGATCGCCGCGGGCCAGCAGTACGGGCCGAGGTGGGCGCCCAGCACGTCGAGTTCCTTGTCGTCGCTGATGATGCTCCAGTCGACCGTGACGTCGCTGCCGAAGACGCCGTATTCGACGTACCGGCCGAGTTTGCGCAGAAGGTTGAGGCCCTGCGGAACCGCCGACGTGTGGCCGGTGCCCTCGAGGTAGACGTCTGCGCCATAACCACCGGTGAGGTCCTTGATGATCTTCTCGGCGTCCTGCTCGGCGATGTTGATGGTGAGGTCCGCCCCGCACTTCTCGGCGAGCTTGAGCTTCTCGGGTGCCATGTCGAGGGCGATGACGCGCATCGGGCTCTTGGCCTTGGCGCCCGCGATCATGCCGAGGCCGATCGGACCGCACCCGGCCACCACGACGGTGTCCTCGAAGGTGATCTGGGCGCGCTCGACGGCGTGCAACGAGCAGGACAGCGGCTCGGCGAACGCCGCATGGTGGGCCGGGATCTCCGGAGAAACCTTGTGCACCAACGCTTCCGCCGGATACACCATGTAGCTGGCCATGGCGCCGGGCGTGCGCCGCTTGAAGCCGTAGAGATCATGCGGCTGGCACATGTGGTACTGGCCGCGCTTACAGAACAGGCACTCCCAGCAGGGCACGATCTGCTCGGATACCACGCGGTCCCCGACCGCGATGCCCCACCGTGCGGCCGCCTCGTCGTCGAGGTCGACCACTCGGCCGACGAATTCGTGCCCGGGGATGACCATGGTCTCGGCCCAGGCCGGCCGGTTCTCGTCGCCCCAGAACTTGGCCGCTCCGTGGTAGCACTTGAGGTCGCTTGCACAGATGCCCACGGCCTCGACCCGGATCAGTGCTTCACCGGGTCCGCGTTGCGGAACGGCGACCTCCTCCAGCCGGTAGTCGTGGGGCCCGTGACACACCACTGCCTGCATCTTTTCGGGAACTTGATTGGACATACCGCATACCTTTCGACCTGTGGTTGCAGTCACATTAACCAAACATATGCACATATGTCCAGAACATCTGTTCATTGAACCTTGACGGCGAACAGTTGTTCAGTGTCATACTTTTCTCGTGCCCCGGTCCGCCCAGCCATCCCCATCGACCGGCGTCGACGGCCCGCCATCCGACGCCGAACCCGGTCACTTCCCCGCCTCGCTGCTGTACACGGCCGCAAAGCTCTACTACACCGAGGACGCGACCCAGGCCGAGGTGGCCGCCCAACTCGGCACCAGCCGTGCGACGGTGAGCCGGATACTGGCGGAAGCGAAACGCCGCGGTGTCGTTCGGATCGAGGTCGTTCCGCCCGACCAGCTGGGTTCCGACGACATCGCCGACCAGCTAACGCGCGCGCTGTCACTCAACACCGTGTTCCTCAGCCACCCATTGCCGAATCCGGGACCGGGCCGGACCTCCGTCGACGTCATGGGTGCCGCCCTGGCGCCCGCCGTCGGACGCGCGCTGGCCGCGGCCGGACTGCTGCCCGGAGACGTCCTGCTGGTGTCGTCGGGCCGGACCGTCTACGAGGTCGCCCAGTACGAACTCGTCGACCTGCCCGGTGTGCAGGTGGCGCCGACGGTCGGCGGCAACGACCAGCCCGAGGAGTGGTATCAGACCAACGAGATCACGCGCCTGGTGTCCAACCGGATCAACGGCAGGCCGAATTACCTTTTCGCGCCGGCTCTTCCAGGTCCTGACCTCCACCCCTCGCTGATCAACGACCCCAGCATCCAGCGGGTGCTGCATCTGTGGCCGAAGGCCCGCTGCGCTCTGATGGGCGTCGGCGCACCGCCCCTGCTGCGATCCGACATCCCCCGGTTCGTCCCCACCGAATCGAGTTCACTGCGTTCCGCGGTCGGCGACGTGTGCTCGCGCTTCTACGACCGCAACGGCGAACCCGTCGAATTCGACGGGAGCGACCGCCTGATCGCGGTGGAACTCCAGGCGCTGCGCCACGTTCCGGTCACGATTGCCGTCGCTATCGGCAAGGACAAGGTCGACTCGATCGTGGCGGGCGCCCGCGGCGGGTATTTCAACCAGCTCGTGACCGACCCGGCCACCGCGGCCGCCATCCTCGAACACACGGAGTCGCAGTGACCAATTCCACCCATGACCGCACCGACGACCGGTACGCGGGCGTCCTCCGCCTCGACGGCAAGCGGACCCTGATCACCGGCGCCACCAAGGGTATCGGCGCCGACATCGCCCGCGCGTTCGCCGCGGCCGGCGCCCGGCTTGTGCTGAGCGGCCGCGACATCGGCGAACTCGATGCCGCCCGAACCACTCTGGGCGGCGAGTTCGATGCCGACGTGCACACGGTGGCGATCGATCTCTCCGAACCCGACGCGCCAGAAGAGTTGGCCCGGCGCGCCGCCGAGGCGTTCGGCGGTCTCGACGTGCTGGTGAACAACGCCGGGATCTCACACCCACAGCCAGTCATCGACACCGACCCTGCGCTGTTCGACGCCACCATCGCGGTGAACCTGCGTGCGCCCGCCCTGTTGGCCTCCGCGGTCGGCAAGGCCATGGTCGACGCCGGAAACGGGGGTGCCATCATCACGGTGGCGTCGGCCGCCGCGCTGGCGCCGCTGCCAGATCACTACGCCTATTGCGCATCCAAGGCCGGACTCGTCATGGCGACCAAGGTGCTGGCCCGCGAACTCGGTCCGCACGGTGTCCGCGCCAACTCGGTGTGCCCCACCGTGGTGCTGACCGAGATGGGTCAGCGCGTCTGGGGTGATGAGGCGAAATCGGCGCCGATGATCGCCCGGATCCCGCTGGGCCGCTTCGCCGTTCCGCACGAAGTGTCGGACGCGGTGGTGTGGCTCGCCTCCGATGCGGCAAGCATGATCAACGGCGTCGACATTCCCGTCGACGGCGGCTACACGATGGGCTGACCGGCCAGCCGGTGCACCTGTTCCCGGGTTGCCGGGTACAGCTCCTGCCACGTCGCGTACAGATCGTCGTAGAGGGCCCGGTTACGAGGATCCGGCTTGATCTCTCTGGCGATCTTCGCCCAGTCGGTGTCGGCAGGAACCAGGCCTACCCCGATCGCCGCGAGGAGCGCGTCACCGTAACTGGCCCCGATCGCCTGCTCCGGCACCAGCTGGGGACGTCCGGTGACATCGCTGACGGTCTGCGCCCAGATCGGGCTGCGCAGCCCGCCGCCGACCGCGACGGTCCGGCTCGCCGTGTGCGCATCGTCGAACCGTTCGAGAATCTGGCGGATGCCGAACGAGATTCCCTCGTACGCAGCGCGGAAGAGATGACCGCGACCGTGCCGCAGCGTCAATCCGGCCACCACGCCGCGCGCCTGCGGATCGAACACCGGTGTGCGCTCCCCCGCCAGGTAGGGCAACACCAGCAGCCCTTCGCTGCCGGGCGGCACCGTTGCGGCCTCCGCCATGAGTTCGTCGAACGAGGCGCCACCGGTCACCGTCTGCAACCAGTTGATCAGGCTGCCCGCCGTCGAGGTGCCAGCGGCGAGTGCCAGGGTGTCGTGCTCGACGCCGGCCGTCGTCCACAGCACCGGATCGCTGTGGTAGGCGTCGATGACCTGGACCAGGAACATCGTCGACCCGTACATGAGCATCTGGTCGCCCGGCCGTCGTACGCCGACCGAGAACGCCTCGGAGTAGGCGTCCACGGTGCCCGCGGCCACCGGTGTCCCCGCCGGAACACCCGTGGCGACCGCGGCCTCGGCGCTCACGGTGCCCACCACGTCGCTGGGCCACACCAGCCGGGGCAGCGGCAGATGCCCGCAAATGCGTTGCGCCCACGGGTGGTTCCACTCGAACTCACGGGTCGCATACAGCGGATCGCACTGGCTGGCGGTGTGATGGTCCATCACGTACTCGCCGGTGAGTTTGGCGGCGATGTAGGAGTTCGATCCGTACCAACCGGTGGCACGTTCGAACACCTCGGGCTCGTGGTGGCGCACCCACTCCAGTTTCGGTCCGACGGCCTGGCTGGACAGCAGCGTGCCGGCGCGGTCGAGGATGCGCTCCGCGCCGAACTCGGCGGTGAGCGCCTCGATCTCCCGTGACGCCCGACTGTCGATGCCGTACAGGATCGCCGGCCGCAGCGGGCGTAGATCGTCGTCGCACAGCACGAGGCACGGACCCACACCGCTGACGCACATCCCGGCGAGCACACCCCCGCTGGGCAGTTGAGACATGAGTTCGGAGGAGATCCGGCACACCTCGGCCCACCACAGCTTCTCGGCGTCGACCTCGGCCCATCCGGGGCGCGGCAGATCGATCGAATGCGAGACGGTCTCGGTGGCGATCACCGATCCCGACGCGTCGACGAGTACGCCCTTGGTGCTGCCGGTGCCCATGTCGATTCCGAGGAGCAGGTCCACGCCGACAACCCTACGATGAGCGGCACTCAGCGCGGAGCGGTGCGGTCCGGAAACGGGTCGTTGGCGAAATCGATCTGCGCGGCCGGGTTGCTGACCGCGGTGACCAGACCGGTTCCGAACGCACCGGCGCTGTCGAACAGCGTCGCCGCACCGACCGCGATGCCGTCGCAGGCCCAGTGAGAATCGGCCTGCACCCCGATCCATTCGTCCCGCGGCAGCCGCGACAGCGCCACGGTCAGGTCACCGTTGATATACCCCACGCCGTGCGTGCCGAGATTTGTCACCAGGCTCGTGCCCTCGGCCGCCATGGCGGTGCGCACGAACGGCGAGTTCGCCTGCCCCTCCACGACCGTGATGGTGCGGTTGACGAACCGCTTGCGCGACGCGTTCTGGTGATCGGCGATGGCCCGGCTCCAGCCGCCCTCGTCGCTGCCCATGTACGTCATGCGGTCCGACGCGATGTCGACGTCGGCGGGCGCCTCGAATTCAGGCACCGGCACCCATTCGTCGCCCCGGGGCGGCTCGGACAGCCGGTACTGCACCATCGTCGCCCTGGCCACGGTCACGCCGTCCTGCACGAGCTCACACTCGGAGTTGCGCACCCGGCGACCGTCGCGCACCAACGCGACCTTGGTGGTGGTCTCCACCCCGCGTGCGGCCCGGAACAGGTCCACGGTCAAGCGTGCCGGCAGGAAATCGGGCAGTCCGTACGCGTTCTCGAGAGCCTGCGCGGCCAGGCCGACCAGTGCCGGACCGTTCAGGTGGTCCTCGCCCCAGTGACTCTGCGCGAACCTCGTCGGCTGGAACCTGTCCTGGTCAGACTGCTTGAAGTGGGCCACAACCTCGGTCATCGGCGAATCGTCGCACATGTGGCCACCGGCGCCGCAGGGGGATCACCAGGCTCGCTCAGCCGAGCCGCTCGGTTCCGTGTGCCGTCGGCCGCGGCCACGAGGTCAACGGCACCGGGCGCCCATCGTCCGGACGCAGCCGATCCAGGACCAGCCGCAGGGGCGGCCAGGTGGACCGGCCGCGACGGACAACGGCGAACGTCGTCAGGACCACCTGCGGATCCGCCAGTGGGAGGACGAGGACGCCGTCGCGCACCGGACGTGTGACCGGAAGCAACCCGACCCCGAAACCTTCGACGATCAGGTCCTCGAGCAGATCGAGGCTGTCGATCTGGTGTGCGATGCGCGGGTGGAAACCGGCGAGCGACGCCAGCGTGCGCACGGCGTCCTCGTCGGCGGTGTTGCGCGAGTTCACGATCCACCATCGGTCGGCATAGCTGGTGAGATCCGCGGTGGCGGTCGGGCTCGTGACCTCGCTGCTGGGAACACCCAGTCCCCACGGCGTCGACCACAACGGGAACGCCTCCAGCACCGGGTCCGGGGACGACGGCGCCAGATCGTATTCGTAGGTCAGGGCGAGATCGAGAGCGTCGTCGACCAGCAGCTTGAACGCCTCGATGGGTTCGTATTCGCTGATCTCGACCTCGACGTTGGGGTGTGTCTCGGCCAGCTCACGAAGGATGGGAAGCAACGACACACGGATCCCGGTCGCGAACCCGCCCACCCGCAGCGTGCCCGCGGGTTCGGCGTCAGGATCCAGGTCGAGCCGCGCCGCATCGACCGCGGCGAGAATGGTCACGGCGTGGTCGGCGAGCCGTCGGCCCGCCGGCGTGAGACGGACCCGGCGGCCGTCCGGCTCGATGAGCTTGGTGTCGGTCTCCTTGGCCAGCGCCGCCAACTGTTGCGACACCGTCGAGGTGGTCAACGAGAAGGCGTCGGCGACCGCGCGCATCGAACCCAGCCGCGACAGGGCCAGCAGCAGGCGCAGGCGGCGGGTGTCCACGACGACCATTGTTCATGGTGGGTGCGGGATCGCCAGTACCCGCCGTCGGTCGCCGGGTCCGGCGGCGGCGCGGTCGAGCCGCCTGTTTCTCCCAGGCGTATCTCACTGCCCCAGGGTCAGCGGCTGCGCGGTCAGGTACTGCTCCAGCACGTGCGGCGCGTGTTCCGCGGTGTATGTGGTGGTCGAACCCACCCGCCAGGGTGGCGGCGAATCCTGTTGCCCCAGAGTCCAGGCCGCCTGCCGGGCCGCGCCGAGGGCGACGTACTCCCCCGGCGGGGGGACGTCCACGGGCCTGCCCCAGATCGTGGGCGCGATGCGCCGCACGGCCTCCGAGCGGGCCCCGCCGCCGACGAGAATGATGCGCTCGATGTCGACGCCGTACCCGACGATCTTGTCGATGCAATACGCCATCGAGGCCAGCAGACCCTCGACCCCGGCGCGAGCAACGTTGGCGGGATTGAAGTTTCGCGTCGTGACACCGTGCAGCGCGCCGCGGGCCCTCGGCAGGTTGGGCGAGCGCTCACCCTCCAGATACGGCACCAGCGTCAGCCCGTCGGCGCCCGGCGGCGCCGAGAGCGCGAGCCGGTCGAACTCGTCGAAATCGACCTGCAGCATCGCGGCCGTGGCGGCCAGCACCGGCGCACCGTTGAGCGTGCACACGAGTGGCAGCTGCCGGCCACTCGCATCGGCGAAGCCGGCGACGATGCCGTCGGCGTCGTGGGGCGCCGCGTCACCGACCGCACTGACCACCCCCGACGTGCCGAGCGACACGATGCAGTCGCCCGGTCCGGCACCGAGCCCCAGCGCCGCGGCCGCGTTGTCACCCGCGCCGGGGCCCAGGATCGCGCCCGACGGCAGCCGGCCGGCGACGTCGCGGGGACCCAGCACGGTCGGCAGGGCCGGGCGCCTTCCGCGCATCGCGAGTTCCAGTAGATCGGTGCGGTAGGAATCGGTCTCCGCCGAGAAGTACCCGGTGCCGCTCGCGTCGCTGCGGTCGGTGCGCAGATCCGTCAGATCGCGTGACCCGGTCAGCCGCCAACCGAGCCAGTCGTGCGGCAGGCACACCGCGGCCGTCGCGTCGGCGTTGTCGGGTTCGGTGTCGGCGAGCCAGCGCAGTTTCGTGGCGGTGATGGAGGCCACCGGGACCACCCCGACGGCTTTCGCCCATTCCTGGGCGCCCCCGAGTTCGGACACCAGGTCGTCGGCATTGGGGGCCGAGCGGGTGTCGTTCCACAACAGGGCATCTCGAACGACCTCGCCGGACGAGTCGAGGCACACCATGCCGTGCTGTTGGGCTCCCACCGACACCGCCTCGACATCATCGAGACCTCCGACGGCGTTGATCGTGCGTTGCAGTGCGTCCCACCAGTGCCCCGGATTCACCTCGGTGCCACCGGGATGGGGTGAGGACGCCGTGCGCACCACGGAACCACTGTCCGCGTCGCAGACGACGATCTTGCAGGACTGGGTAGAGGAGTCGATGCCCGCCACGAGAGTCACGCCTGCGAAGCTACTCCAAAGCACCCTCTCCCCGCCTGCGCAGCAGGCCTGCCGGCGACGATTCTTCCGGGGCCGGCCACGCCTGGAGTTCGCCTGGTCAGGACAGGAACACATGGAGCTGCCTTGTCTCCTTGGCAAACACCCCGGTCATCGGCGCGGCGAGGCGTCCGGCGGCGTGACCGCCCGTCGCGCGATCCGTTGCTGCCCGCGTGCGATCGGTGGGCGGCGCAGCGCGGCCGGACAGGTTTGCCGCACGATCGTTGGGGAACCCCCTACGTCATGTTGATCAGAAGAATTGCGCGACCGATGTTGTCGGCGACCTTCATCGCCCGCGGAGTGGATGCCCTGCGGAACCCCAAACCCGCCGCCGATGCCGCCCGTCCCACGTTGGGCATGATGAGTTCCCTGCCCGACCCGGTCGGTTCCAAAGTGCCGTCCGACGCCGAGACCGTGGCCAAGATCAACGGCGTGGTCCAGGTCGCGGGCGGACTGCTGTTGGCGACCGGCAAGATGCCGCGCCTGACAGCCGCCGCGCTTGCGCTCAGTGTGGTTCCGGGCAGCCTTGGCTCCCATACGTTCTGGAACGAGTCGGATCCGCAGCGGGCGGCCCAGGAGCGGCGCGAGTTCCTCACCGATCTGAGCCTCATCGGCGGCCTGATCATCGCGGCCGCCGACACCGCGGGCAAGCCGTCGCTGGCCTGGCGTGGCCGCAAGGCCGCCCACAAGGTGACAGCGTCGGTGGCAGCGGCGTTGCCGGCCGGTGCCGCGGCAAGTGAGTCGCTCGCCGACAGTCCGGTGGCGGAAAAACTCGGACACGGCCTCGCGGTGGGTGCCGAACGTGGGCGCGAACTCGCCGAGGTGGCGCGCGAACGAGCCGCGGAACTGGCTCACGCCGCCCGCGAACACGCTCCTGAACTGGCCGAAGCCGCACGGGAACGCGGCGCGGTACTTGCCGACATCGCCCGTGAACGAGGGTCGGAGATCGCCGAGGTGGCCCGCGAGCGTGGCCTGGAACTGGCCGATGTCGCACGTGGACGCAGCGCCGAACTCGCCGACGTCGCGCGTGAGCGAGGCTCGGAGATCGCCGACGTCGCGCGCGACCGCGCGCCCGAACTGGCCGAGGCGGCGCGTGAGCGCGGCACCGCGTTGGCGAATCGCACGCGAAAGCAGCTCAAGCAAGGACGTCGCCGGTAGCTTGGATGCATGACTGACTATCAGCCTCAGCCAGGGCAGTACGGGCAGCCCTCCGGGTATCCGCCCTACGGCGGAGCCGCGGCTCCGGGTGGGTTGGGCCGACGCTTCTTCGCGCGCGTCATCGATGGCATCATCGTCGGGATCGTCTCGTCCCTGCTCGCGTTCTTCACCGATTCGCTGTCGAGCATCTGGGTGACCGGTCTGTTCACCGGCCTGCTGATGTTCGTCTACTTCGTCGCCTTCGAGGTGTCGCAGGGCTGGACGCCCGGCAAGAAGATCCTCGGCCTGTCCGTGCGCGGGCCGGCCTCTCCGAAGCCGACGGCGGCGCAGTCGGCGATCCGCAACTCATGGACCCTGTTGCCGATCATCCCGTTCGTCGGGGGCCTGCTCGGCGTCATCGCCATCATCGTCATCGCGGTGACCGTCTCGGGCAGCCCCACCAAACAGGGCAAGCACGACGAGCTCGCCGGCGGTACGCAGGTGGTGCGCAGCTGAGTCACCCAGGCTGAATCGAAAGAACAGCCGGGCCCCCGTATTCCGTGCGGGGGCCCGACTGTGTGGAAGCCTGGCCGCCGCTTGCCACGTCGACGGTGGTTAACTGCTCGAGTGGGTCGCACACCATTGCTCGCACGCCGCTTCTACGACCGCCTCGAACCGGTGCACGCCGTCACCTATTTCGCCCCGGAAAGCCGTTCGGCCCTGGAAGACCTCGGTTACCGCGGTTTCTGGACGGGTTATTTCGCCGGGCGCTCCGCCCCGCTGGGTCCGGTGGCGCCCGAGGTTGTCGCCGCGGTGTTCTACAACTTCACCCTCGAACGGGTGGCGAAGGCGCTGCCCGCGGTGTGGGAGGTCGCCGGTCCGCCCACAGTGCTGGCGGTGCGGGCCCGGGCCGCGGTGGCAGCGCTACGCCGGTCGGGTGTCGCCGACTCCCCCGCAACGCGCACCGCAGCCGATCTGGCCGCCAAGGCCGCCGCCAACGCACCCCTCGACGCGCGGCCCCTGTTCGCCGCGAACCGCGCGCTCGACTGGCCCGACGAGCCCATCGCCAAGTTGTGGCACGCCGTCACACTGCTACGTGAGCACCGTGGTGACGCGCACGTCGCGGTGCTCACCGCCGAAGGCATCAGCGGACGCGAGTGCAACGTGCTGCACGCCGCGGCAGGCCGGGTGCCGGTCGAGATGATCAAACGTAGCCGCGACTATGACGACGAGCAGTGGGACTTCCACGTCGACGCGCTGCGCCGGCGCGGTTGGCTGGACGGCAAGGGCGAACTCACCGATGCCGGTCGCGTCGTCAAACAACGCGTCGAAGACCGCACCGACGCGCTGGCGTTGTCGGCCCTCGATGCCCTCACCGATGCCGAGGTGGAGTCGTTGTTCGCGGCGCTGACGCCGATCACCAGGCTTGTCGTAGCTGCCGGTGACGTGCCCCCGGCCACGCCGATGGGGCTCAGCCGCGACGACCTCGGCGACGACAGTGCGCGTCTGGGGCACGTTTGAGCCGAAGCGCTCAGCGCGGGGCGTACATGATGAGCGCAACGCCCACGAGCGCCACCAGCGCGCCCGCGACGTCCCAGCGGTCGGGTCGGAAACCGTCGGCCACCATGCCCCAGGCCAGCGACCCGGCGATGAACACACCGCCGTAGGCGGCCAGCACCCGTCCGAAGTTCGCGTCCGGTTGGAATGCGGCCACGAAACCGTAAGCACCCAGCGCGATCACGCCCGCACCCGCCCACAGCCAGCCGCGGTGCTCGCGCAACCCCTGCCACACCAGCCAGGCGCCGCCGATCTCGAGCACCGCCGCGAGGACGAACAGCACGGCGGATTTGAGGACCATCACCGCCTCAGCATGCCGTGAGCGTGCGGGATTGCCGAAGTGCGCCCCGCGTGTCGGCGGCGGACACGCACGCGAGGAGGCGAACTGACGGCACCGCGAACCGGTCAGGCCACGCCCAGATAGGCGGCGCGAATGCTGTCGTCGTGCAGCAACTCCCGGGCCACGCCGGTGCGGGTGACGCTGCCGGTCTCGAGAATGTAGGCGCGGTCGGAGCGGCTCAGGGCCTGCTGGGCGTTCTGCTCGACCAGCAGCACCGTGGTGCCCTGGGTGTTGATGTCGGCGATGATCCGGAAGATCTGCGATATCACCATGGGCGCCAGGCCCATCGACGGCTCGTCGAGCAGCAGGATCTTCGGACGCGCCATGAGGGCACGGCCGATCGCGAGCATCTGCTGCTCACCACCCGACAGCGTGCCGCCGACCTGGTTGCGTCGCTCGGCCAGCCGCGGGAACGTCTCGAACACCCAGTCCAGGCGTTCGGCGTGCTCCTGCCGCGACGGGAATTTGCGTCCGTAGCAACCCATTTCCAGGTTCTCGACGACGGTCATGCCGGGAAACACACCGCGCCCCTCCGGAGCCTGGATCAGCCCCTCGGTGACCCGCCGGTGCGCCTTCATCCGGGAGATGTCCTGGCCGTCGAACCACACCGACCCCGACGTCAACGGTCGCAAACCCGAGATCGCCCGCATGATCGTGGTTTTTCCCGCCCCGTTCGACCCCAGGAGGGTGACCAGTTCACCTTCGTGGACGACAAGGGAAACTCCGTGCAGTGCACGGATTCTGCCGTAGTGCACGACCACGTCGCGCACCTCCAGGAGAACCTTGCGGGTCGGGTCGGTCGCGGTGGTCTCATCGGACTTCGTCATCGGGCACCCCCAGGTAGGCAGCGATCACCTTCGGATCCTCCCGGATCTGCGAGGGCAGACCGTCGGCGATCTTGCGACCGAACTCCAGAACCACGATGCGGTCGGTGACCCCCATGACCAGACGCATGTCGTGTTCGATCAGCAACACCGTGTAGCCGTCGTCGCGGATCTTGCGGATCAGATCGATCAGCGCGGCCTTCTCACTCGGATTGAACCCGGCCGCGGGTTCGTCGAGGCACAGCAGCTTCGGCTCGGTCGCCAGGGCGCGTGCGATCTCGAGGCGGCGCTGATCGCCGTACGGCAGGTTCTTGGCCTTCTCCTCGCCCCGATGCGCGATGCCCACGAAGTGCAGCAGCGCCGCGGCCCGTTCGACCGCCGACCGTTCTTCGCGGAAATGCCGCGGCGACCGGATCAGCGCCCCGGGCACCGACGTGCGATGCCTGGCGTCGGTGCCGACCATGACGTTCTCCAACGCCGTCATCTCGCCGAACAACCGGATGTTCTGGAACGTCCGGGCGATACCGCGCCGGGTGATCTGGTGCCGTTTGATCCGGCCCAGCGGCGCACCGTCGAACGTCACCGACCCCGAACTGGGCCGGTACACACCGGTGATCGCGTTGAAGCAGGTCGTCTTTCCTGCGCCGTTGGGTCCGATCAGACCGAGGATCTCACCACGGCGAATGTCGAAGTTCACCGAGTCCAGTGCCACGAGCCCGCCGAATTTGACCGTCAGATCATGTGTCTGCAGAAGGATTTCACCCTCGGCGGCGTTTATCTCTCGGTGGACACCCGCAAGTTCCTCGATGACATCCTCGGCGACCTGTGGTGGTTCGGTCACGACGTGTGCTCCTTCGCCGGGGTGGCACGCAGCAGATCACGCGCCGCCGTGCCGTACGTGAGCAGATGCTGACGCGCCGGGAACAGGCCCTGCGGGCGGAAGATCATCAGCACCACCAGTGCGATACCGAAGAACAGGTACTTCAGGTCGCCGAGGTTGATGCCGAGGAACTCCACCCCCAGCAGGCGGTTGGGCAGGTACACGATGACGAACGCACCGAAGATGACGCCGAGCTTGTTGCCCTGCCCGCCCAGCACCACAGCACACAGGAACAGCATCGAGTTGATGATGTTGAACGTCTGCGGGGCGACGTACTGGACCTGGCCCGCATACAACGCGCCGGACAGCCCGCCGATGGCCGCGCCGATCACGAACGCCCACAGCTTGAATCGGAAAGCGTTGACGCCCATGACTTCGGCAGCGTCCTCGTCCTCGCGGATCGCGACCCACGCCCGCCCGACGCGGCTGCGCTCGAGATTGCCGACCAACAGCAGGATGCCGACGATGAGGGCCAACCCGAGCCAGAACCACCAGGTGCCGTAGTTGGCGACACCGGTCGAATTGCCGCTGGAGAAAACGCCGTTCGGCAGGGTCTCGCTCTCGCCCACCCGGGGGTAGGCCACCTGGTTCAGGCCGCGCGCACCGTTGGTGATGTCGGACAGATTGTCGGCCATGAGCCGGATGATCTCGCCGAAACCGAGCGTGACGATCGCGAGGTAGTCACCACGCAACCGCAACGTCGGCGTGCCGAGGATCAGCCCCGCAATCGCGGTGATGGCCATCGCCAGTGGGACACAGGCCAGCCAGGCCCAGTCACTGCTGAGGAACTTGTCGACACCGACCATGTTCCACGGGCTCGACGGGCTGGTGAGCAACGCGACCGTATAGGCACCGACGGCATAGAACCCGACGTATCCCAGATCGAGCAGACCGGCCTGGCCGACGACCACGTTGAGGCCGATCGCGATGATCGCGACCATGGCGAACTGCGCCATGGTGCCGCCGAAGCTGATACCGGGCGTGTTCAAAAAGCTCGGCGTGAACAGTGGCAGCAGGGCCAACAGGCCGAAGCCGACCACCCCGACCAGCCACTTGGCCACGCGCGGCAGCGTCGACCACTGCTCGCGGATCACGTCACCGGGCGCCAACAGCGTCCTGGTGAGCGAGCCGGCGCGCTCCCCCGGATTCTGCTGTGTGTGCTGATCGCTCATACTCGCGCCTTCCCCAGGCTCTCACCGAGTATTCCGGTCGGCCGGAACAACAGGACCAGAACGAGCAGGACGAACGCGACCACGTCGCGCCACTGGGTGCCGAACACCGCCTGCCCGTAGTTCTCCATGATGCCGAGCAGCAGACCACCCAACAGCGCACCGCGCAGGTTGCCGATACCGCCCAGCACCGCGGCCGAGAACGCCTTGATGCCGAGGAGGAACCCACCCGAATAGATGATGCCCTGCGGCACCTTCAGCGTGTAGAGCAGCGCCGCGGCTCCGGCCAGCAGGCCGCCGATGAGGAACGTCGTCATGATGATCCGTTCCCGCGACACCCCCATCAGGGTTGCGGTGGTGGGATCCTGTGCCACCGCGCGGATCCCGCGCCCGAACTTGGTGCGGTTGAGCGCGATGTCGGTGAGCAGCGCGAGGATCAGCGCCGCGACCACGATCACCAACGTCACGTTGGTTACCGCCGCGCCGAACACAGTGAACTGAGCCTTCGGCTGCACCAGCGTGATCGGCTGCTGCGCATTGCTGCCGCCGTAGCCCTTCATCAGCTTGGGCAGCACGAAGTGCACGAATTCCTGCAGCACGAACGACATGCCGATCGCCGTGATGAGAAAGGTCAACGCGCGGGCGTTGCGTTTTCGCAGCGGGCGGTAGGCGATGAACTCAAGGCCGATCGCCGCCGATCCCGAGACCAGCATCGCGAACAGCATCGCGATGCCGAGATAGAGGACCGTCAGCGCGATGCCCTTGTTGTAGGCGTTGCCGCTCGGGGTGAACCCGAGGATCACGTCGAGGCAGAAGTACGCGCCGAACATGCCGAGCATGAAGATCTCGGAGTGGGCGAAGTTGATCAGTCGCAGCACGCCGAACACCAGCGTGTAGCCGACGGCCACGAGCGCGTAGATCGCGCCCCACGAGAGGCCGTCGATCGTCAACTGCCAGAACCCGCTTCGCAGCCCGTCGAGGTTGAAGTTGATGTTGTCGGCCAGACAGATGTACTGACCGACGCACTGGTGCATCATCCGGTGGCGGCTCCCTGATGAGTGGTGGGTAGCGAAACGCGCCCGGGGAGCGGTCCCGGACGCGTTTCCACAGGCGGTTTACTGGACGTCGTACATCCAGATCAGGGTGGTGGTCAGCTCGCCCTTGTCGGTCCACTGGTACTTACGGGCCACACCCTGGCCCTCGTAGTTGCGGACGAAGTTGAGCAGATCGGCGCGGGTGATGGCGCCGGAGTCGATGCCCTTCAGCAGAATCGTTCCGAGGTCATAGCCCTCCGTGCTGTAGGTGCCGGGATCCTGACCGAACTTCTGCTTGTACTCCTCGGCGAACTCCTCGGTGGCCGGGCCGCACGGGCACGACAGCAGCGCGCCCTTGGAGGCCTCGCCGGCCTGCTTGACGAACTCGGGGTCCTTCGTGCCGTCGGCGCTCACGAACGTCGCGGTCACGCCGCCGTCCTTGAGTTGCTGCACGAACGGTGCGGCCTCCGAGTAGTAGCCGCTGTAGAACACCGAATCCGGTGCGGCGCCCTTGATCTGGGTGACCGCGGCGGAGAAGTCCTTGTCCCCCTTCTTCACCGAGATGTTGCAGGACGCGTCGGCGACCGGACCCAACGTCGTGCGCACGGCCTCGGCGAGCCCGAGACCATAGTCGGTGCTGTCGTCGACGACGCAGACCTTCTTGTTGCCGAGGGTGTTCTTCAGATAGTTGGCCACCGACGGACCCTGCACACCGTCATTCGCCAGGCCGCGGAAGAAGGTCCGCCAGCCGTTCTCGCTCAACTGCACATTGGTGGCCGACGCCGTGGTGGCGACCAGACCGGCCTGGTTGAACACGTCGCCGGTGGCCTTGGTCTCGCCCGAGAACGCCGGGCCGACGACGCCGATGATGAACGGCTCGTCGACGATCTGCGGCGCGACCCCGGTCGCCTTCTGCGGATCGCCCTCGGTGTCAAAGGCTTTCAACTGAACCTGGCACTGGGCGTTGGCGGCGTTGTGCTTGTCGATCGCCAGCTGCACGCCGTTTTTGATGTTGATGCCCAGCGCGGCGTCCGGGCCGTTGAGCGCACCCATCATCGCGATCATCACCGGCGGGCACACGGCATTGCCGTCGCCCGCGGGATCGGCGGGGGCCACGTCGCCGGCGCCTTGCACCTCTGCACCGTTCTCGTCGATCTGGACCTTCTCGACGATCTTCAGGTCGGTCTGGGCTGCTTCCTCTTCGGGCGTCGACTGGTTACAGCCGGCAATCGCCAGCGCAACCACTCCCGCACTGCCGAGAGCAAATGCCTTTCGTGCCACGCGACCGCGCACGCTTCACCTCCGGGTCGAAGTTGTCGGCGACGCCGTTGGCGAGACCCGGGTCCCGGGGGTGCCGCCGACGCTCCGGGTAGAACATAGCCAACCACCGGCCTCAGTGCGCGATGTTGAATGATGCTTTTCCTGCGCGTCCCGCGTGGCGATGGAAAATCCATGGAAAAAACCCGGAAAACAGCCGGGGTCCGGGACGCGCCGAAACGCATTATTAACCCCGACGACGGACGATCACGGCTCGGAAGCGGGCTCCTGCTTGGTGTCCTCCAGGGTTTCGAGCACCACCTCCGCGACTCGTCTCATCGTGGTGCGCCGATCCATCGCAGCCCGCTGAATCCATTTGAACGCCTCGGGCTCGGTCATCTTGTGCTTGGTCTGCAGCAAACCTTTGGCACGCTCGACGAGCTTGCGGGTCTCCAGCCGGTCCGACAGTGTCGCCACCTCGGTCTCCAGTGCGCTCAGTTCCGCGAAGCGGCTGACCGCGACCTCGATGGCCGGCACCAGATCGTTGATGCTGAACGGTTTCACCAGGTAGGCCATGGCGCCGGCATCCCGTGCGCGCTCGACCAACTCGCGCTGGCTGAAGGCCGTCAGGATCACGATGGGCGCGATGCGCTTGCCCGCGATCTCCGACGCCGCGTCGATACCGTCTCGCCGCGGCATCTTGACGTCCATGATCACCAGATCCGGACGCAGGCTCTCGGCCATCTCCACGGCCTCCTGACCGTCTCCGGCCTCGCCGATGACCTCATAGCCCTCCTCGCGCAACATCTCGGCGAGGTCGAGGCGAATGAGTGCTTCATCCTCGGCGATGAGTACACGGCGTGGTCTGTCAGCGTCAGTCGTTGACCCGGTCATGCCAACATTGTGTCGTGAGAGCCGATGATCAGCGACTGCGGGGCATCCTCTATGGTGGTATCCCGCGGGACCGGAATGGCCGCACGCCCTCGTATCCCAACTGGCAGAGGAAACGGATTCAAAACCCGTACAGTGTGAGTTCGAATCTCACCGAGGGCACCACATTCGCCTGGTCACGCGTCTTTTACGCATCTCGTCGCCTCGTGTGGACCTGACGCCGTCGCCACGGCTCGGCGCAACGCGAGATCGCACTGAGGGATCAGATTGCGCGCGGCAGCCGTCCCCTCACGGTCCGATGTGAAACCCGGCACGTCGAGCTCGGTCAGGGCATGAAGCGGGCGATCTGTGGAGGCGGCAGCGTCTGAGCGGCGCGGGCCTGCCGGAGTCCGATCGCGCCGCCCGCCGCGGTGAGCAGCACGAGTCCGGCCATACCGGGCAGGACCGCGACGAGAAGATCCACGGTGTTCGCGGTGCGCAGGTAGTCCGCATACCCGATCCGGAAGGACTCCGGGATCGCGTTCGGCGGAGGGGCCGCCGGTGCCGGCGCGGTCAGGGAAGGCGGGGTGGCCGCCGGAGCGCTCGGCGCGGGAGGTGCGGCAGGTACGCCACCGCCGGGAGACGGTGCCGCGGGCGGTGCCACGACGATCGGCACGAGGGGCACCGGCGGCACCACGACCGGCGGGGCCGCCGTGAGCGCGCCGGGCGCCGAGGGCGCGGGGGCAGCGGGCGCCGAGGGTGCCGAGGGTGCCGAGGCGGCAGGCGGAGTGGCACGGATCACCACACTGCGGCTGCTCGGTGCGGTCGGCACCGGGGCGAGGTTGGGTGCGCGGCCTGTGCTCGCGTTGCTGGGTACGCCGCTGACACCGTTACCACCGCCGCCCGACACGACCGCGGGTGGGGTGATACGCACTCCGGGGATCGCGGACCCTGCCACGTCGACCGATTCCGTGCCGCGATTCGCGGTGCCCGTCTGATCATCGTCGGACGACGATCCCTGGCCCTCCCGTTGGTCATCGCGTCCGCTCGGGCCACCAGGGCTGCCCTGTCCGCCCGGTCCGTCGGTCCCACGCTGACTGCCGCCGACACCCGGCCGCGACGCCTTGTTGCTCCCGCCGTTCTGCTGGCCGCTGACCTTGGCGCCGCGATCGTTCCGGTTTTTCTTCTTGTGATCCTTGTGGTCGAAGATGTCGAGGATCCCGCCGATGCCGAAGAGATCGGCGGACGCGACCGCTGTGCCGGCCATGCCGGGGCCTGCAACCATTGCGCTACAGGCGATTGCACAGCTGATCGCCGTCGTGCGCATCCACGATCGCTCGTCGCTCAAAATTGCCCCCGGGAGGTCGGTGGCGCCCACCCGCCACACTCGTGTGAAGCCTCCATTGTGCCACATCCTCCTCCCGGTGAAGTTTGCTGGCCGAGCGCTGGTGCAATGCCGCGCGCACGTCGGGTCACCCATGGGCCCTGCGCGGGGAGACGGAAGTGCGTGCGCCCGCGCCGGGACCGCAGGGTCGACACCGGAGACATGGGCACCGACGCCGACGATGCTGCGGAAACGGCGACCCGGGCACCCGATACGGGCATAGGCTTCGACCGTGGTGCTCGGCGACAGTGGGCGCTCGGTCTGCATGCCCGAGCTGGCGCTCGACAACCGCGTGCCCGCCCGCACGCGGCACTATGCCGACAGCGTTGCCGGCCGACAACGCGTGCTCGCTGTCGCGACATGGATCGCCGCAGCCGTCACGGCGGGTTTCGGCGTCTTTCAGCTCGCGGTCGGCGGCGAGATCTGGCGGCTGGGTTTCGCCAACCTGGCCTTCGCATGCCTGTTCATGGTGGTGCCGATGCTGCACCGGTTCGGTGAGCTCGTGGCACCGCTGATGTTCTTCGTCATCGCCTACGTGTCGGTGACCCTCATGTGTTACGAGATCGGCACCGACTCGGGGCTGCAGTTCTACTTCCTGGTGTCGGCGTCACTCGTGGTTCTCGTTCTGGGTATCGAGCGCATCGCGCTGGCCGCGTCGCTGGTCGCCGTCGGGGTGGCGGTCACCATCGCGCTCGAATTCCTCGCGCCCGATGATCGGGGCCTGGGCCCACACTGGACGTTGACCGTCGGGTTCATGATCTCCACCGTGTCGGCCGCCGTGATGGTTTTCGCGACCGTGTGGTCCGCGATGCGGGAGATCGCCCGCGCGGAGCGGGCGATGGAGGCCGAGTACCAGCGGTCGGAGACATTGCTCGCGAACATCCTTCCCGCCACGATCGCGACGCGGTTGAAGGATCCCGCGCGCACGATCATCGCCGACCGGTACGACGACGCCTCGATCCTGTTCGCCGACATCGCGGGCTACACCAAGCGTGCCAGTGAGACCGCCCCGTGCGATCTGGTGCGGTTCCTCGACAAGCTCTACACCGATCTTGATGCCCTCGTGGAGCGACACTGCCTCGAGAAGGTGAAGACCAGCGGCGACTCGTACATGGTGGTCGGCGGCATCCCCGAACCCCGCGCCGATCATGTCGAGGCACTCGCGGATCTGGCGCTCGACATGGCAGCGGCCGTCGCCGACCTGACGGATCCGGAGGGTAGGCGCGTGCCGCTTCGGATCGGCCTTGCCGCGGGTCCGGTGGTCGCGGGGGTGGTCGGTGCGCGCCGGTTCTTCTACGACGTGTGGGGTGACGCGGTCAACGTCGCCTCTCGCATGGAGAGCACCGACGTCGAAGGTCGCATCCAGCTACCCGAGGACATGTGTCACCGTCTGCGTCATGCGTTCGTGCTCGAGGAGCGCGGTGAGGTGGAGGTGAAGGGCAAAGGTGTGATGCGGACCTGGTACCTGGTGGGCCGCCGCGACGAAATGCGCGCGCCGCTGGAGATCAGCGACGCGCGCACCACATCCGTCGGCAATCCGGCAGGCGCATGACCTGGCGGTCAGACCTTGCGGTTCTCCGACCGGATCAGCCAGGCCAGCTTCTCCAGCCCGTCGATCAGCTGATGCAACACATCGGCCGTGGTGGGGTCCTCGGCGTCCACCGCGTCGTGGACCCGTCGCATGGTGTCGACCGTGGCGTTGATGCGCGTGGTGATGAGCTCGACGACATCACCGGTGCTGCGCTCGAAGGCCGGGAACTCCGGCAGTGTGGTGGTGGCGGCCACGGTGTCGGAACGGCCGTCCGGGACAGCGTCCAGCGCGCGCATCCGCTCGGCGATGGTGTCACTGCCCTCACGGGCGAAGTCGACCAACTCGTCGAGCTGCAGGTGCAGATCGCGGAAGTTGGTGCCGACGACGTTCCAGTGCGCCTGCTTGCCCTGGAGGGACAGTTCGATCAAGTCAACGAGAACCTCCTGCAGGTTGCCGCTGAACTCCGGTGTGGCCTGGAAACCCTGGATATCTGATTCGGTTCGACGTGTACTCATGCCAAGTCCAACGCTCGCTTTTCTGGAATCGTTCCAAAAAATAGATGGGCGTGACCCGTGTCACATCACGTCGACGAGGCCTTGTGATCGGGGCCTGACCGCTGGGCGTCCGACTGCTGGGCCAGGAACCGGGCATAACCGGCCCCCATCCCCAGCAGCACCAGGCCGCCGACGAGGAACAGCACCACCCGGTACATGCCGTCGAGTGTGCCAAGGTCGAACAGGAAGAGCTTGCCGGTCGCCGCCGCCACGAGGATCAGTCCCCCGCCGATCAGCATCGGCCGCGACCCACTCGGGCGGCGTGCGGCGTACCCGAACGCCAGTGCGGCCGCGGCGATCCAGCTGAGCGTCGCGGCCATGTGTCCGGCGAGGAACCCGACGTCGGATCCGCCGAGCGCAACCCCGATCGTGACCGTCAACACCGTTGCCGCATAACCGATCACCACCGCACCGCACGCCCACAGCAGACGCCGCACCTCGCCGTCGACGATGGCCCCTGACCACGCCCAGCCGATCGCCAATGCGGCACCGATCAGTAGTACACTGCCGAGCACCACCGACATCGCGGTCGGGCCGTTCGACTCGGTGGCCTCGACGAGGATGCGCGGCGGTGCGTCGTCGAGATAGAACATGCCACCGACTGATGCGAAAACGATTGCGGCCCAACGACCAACCTGGTCACGCCGAGTGCCAACGGCGACCACGACAGACATCGCCAGCAGCACCGACGCAGCGACCTCGCCGTCGAAGACGACCAGCACGGCGATCAATGCGGCCGCCGCCGACAAGGCCGACCACACCCGACGTGGCGCCGAACCGGTGCCCGGCAGACGGTCGCCGATCGCGGCGAGCGCGAGCGCCGCGGCCGCCAACGCCCAGATCAGCAGAGCGGCCAAAAGACGGTCGGCCGTCGCCGAAACGCACAGCAACGGTAGGGTTCCCAAAGCCGACAGCACCGCCGTCGCCGCGGGCATGCTGGTGGACCTCGACACCATCACACCACCGGCGAGGGCCAACACCGCCGCCAGCGCGCACACCAGCGCCAACCGCAGATCCTCCCGTCCACCGATCGAGGCCGACACCAGCGCGACGAACACCGGAACTGTGACCGCGGCCGTGCGCGCGACGTGCAGCCAGAACCAGTCCCGGCCGAACTGGACGGGAAGCGATGCTGCCGACAGCGCCAGCATGAACCCGATCAACAGCAGCGTCACGCCATCGGTGATGACCGGGGCCAGCCCGATCAGCGGTACGAGGACGAGCAGCGCGAGTGGTTCGGAGTCCCACCGCCGCGCCAGCATCAGCCCGCCCGCACCGACCACCGCCGCCACCATCAGACCCACCGGCGCCGGTATCCATCCGTAGATGGCCGTCACCGCGATCACGTCCATGTACGCCGCGGCCACACCGGTCGCGGCGAGTGCCACTGCCCCGACCCGGCCACCCGGCCGGCGGTTCAGCCAGACCCCCGTCGCGACCAGAACCCCGGCCAGAGCCGCCCCGGCCGCGACCCGCACCTCGGGACGCAGGACGCCTGCCTGTGCCGCCAGTACCAGCAACGACACCACGCCGACCAACGTGACCACAACGCCTGCCACCGCGAGAACTTTGCCGATCCACCCTTGCGGCCGCAGCTTCTCCGGTGGACTCGGTTGCCACGGCCCGGCACTCGTGGCTTGCGCCGGACTCGACCCCTGAGCCGAGGTCGCAGCAGGCGACGCCGCCGGTGTGGCGACCGGCACTTGAACCGGTTGCGCATACCACCGCGCTTGCGGCATTGCTGACAGTTGGTCGGGCTGCTGGGTGGGTTGCTGCGCCAGCAGCCGGTCCAGGGTGGCCAGATCGCCGGCCATCCGGTTCAGATATGCCGATACGGCCGTGAGATCCGCCGTCAACCGGGCTATGACTGCACGTTGAGGTTCGGTCATGCCGTCAGACTGACAGCCAACCGCGCCGAGGGGATGAGTAGGACTACTCGTCCAGGCCGTGTTCTATCGCGTAGCGGGCGAGTTCAACCCTGTTGGCCACCTGGAGCTTGCGGAACGTCGCCTGCACGTGGTTCTCCACGGTGCGGTGGCTCAGCGACAGCCGGGCCGCGATCTGTTTGGCGGTCAACCCTTTCGCCACGTATCGCAGGATCTCGGTCTCCCGCTCGGTGAGAGTGGGCGTCGCGGGCCCGTCCTGTACGGGCTGTTGCGCGATCCGCCGGTACTCCCCCAGCACCAGACCGGCCAGACCGGGAGTGAACACCGCGCGCCCCTCGGCGGTGGCACGGACCGCGTCGGCGAGTTCGGACTTCGACGCGCTCTTCACCAGATAGCCGGTGGCTCCGGCCTTGACCGCTTGCAGCACGTCATCACGTTCGTCGGAAGCCGACAGCACCAGCACGCGGGAGTGCGGCGAGACCGCGAGGACCTCGGCGGTGGCCTGCGCGCCGGATCCGTCGGCAAGGCGCATGTCCATCAGGACCACGTCGGGACAGACCACTGCGGCGCGACGGGCCGCGGATGCCACCCCGTCGGCTGTGGCGACGACGTCGAAGCCGTCGTCGGCGAGGTCACGGGCGACCGCGTCCCGCCAGATCGGGTGATCGTCGACGACCATCACCGTGGGTGCCTTGGCCATCAGTGCCCCTTCAGTGCGCGCGGAACGGTGAGCTCCCATTCTGTCCCGCTGTCCGGCCCGGTGGTCAACTGGGCGGTGCCCCCGAGCCAATCCATCCGCCCCACAATCGATTTCGCCACACCAATGCGGCCCTGCCGTTCCGCCTCGGCGAGCCGGCCATCCGGGATCCCGACGCCGTCGTCGCGGACGCTCACCGTGACCGAATCCCCCAGATCCTCCAGCAGGACATAAGCCCTGGCGTCGGCGCCGGCGTGTGCGGCGACGTTGTCGAGTGCGTTCTCCGCCGCCGCGAACAGTTCTCGGGCAACGGTGTGGTCCAACAGCACCGGATCTGCGGGCACGCTGACCGACACCCGGTCGGAGGCCTTCGTGCGCAACAGTGCGCCGACGTCGGTCAACGGCCCGGCCATCGTGTCGGTGTCGGCAGCGCTGACCAGACGGCGCAGCGCACGTTCCTGCTCGCCGGCCAGTTCCGCCAACTGCGCGGTCTCCCCACCGATCTCGCGACCGCGGCGGGCGACGAGGGCCAACACCTGGATCGCGCCGTCGTGCACGCGGCGCGACAGTCGTTCGCGTTCCTCCAGCGCCGCGGACAGTCGCACCGCGCGTTCCAGGTCGGCGTGCGCGCGGCGCGCGGTCTGGGCCGCCATACCGACGGCCAGGCCGACCGCGAGCTCGATGACGATGGTGGCGTTGCGACCGAGATTGACGCTCACATACCCCTTGAGCGCCGCGACCGCGGCCATCACCACCAGCCCGGCCGACATGCCGCCGATCGGGCCGAAGTGCAACGCCGCCGAGATGGTGGCGTTGGTCGCCCACAGTGTCGTGGGCCAGGACTGGTTGTCGGCGACCCACTGATCGGAAGCGACGAGCTCGGTCGACAGCATCAACGCGACCACGACGACGAGTTCGGCGATCACCCACGCGCCACGTCGGCGGGCACCCGTGAGGTAGGCCGTCGCACAAGCCGCACTCCACGCGATCAATGCGGCGAACAGCACCCACGCGAGCACCGGACGATGCAGATCGTCGGTGATAGCGATGTGGAAGCCGAGCGCGTACAGGCAACTCAGCAGCCGAAAGACCTGCGCGGCACGCCACAACGGCGTCACCGGGTCGGGCTCGCGCTGCACACGCCCAGCTTAGGGTGGTCGAGCGCCGCCAAGGCGCACCGATCACCGCGAGGTCGGGGTCACCGCTCGCCGCGCGCCACCGGACGGTCGGGATCGGAGACCCATTCCGACCAGGAACCCGGAAACAGGGCCGCGTCGACACCGGCGGCGGCCAGACCCGCCACGGTGAGCGCGGCAGTGACACCCGAACCGCAATAGGCGCCCACCGCGGCCCCGGTCACGCCACGGTCGGACAGCAGCGCTTGCACCTCGGCTTCGCCGCGCAACGTGCCGTCGGGGTTCAGCAGCCCGGTGCTCGGCAGGTTCACCGCGCCGGGGATGTGACCGGCGACGGGGTCGACCGGTTCCACCTCGCCCCGGAACCGCTCGGGTGCCCTGGCGTCGAGCAGTGCCTTCGCGGACTGCACGTCGCCGGCGGTCAACGTGGGCAGTGCGCCGCGGTACAGATCGTCATGGGTGACATGCACGTCCCCCGGCTCGGGAGTCACCGGTCCCGTCTCGACGCCGCCTCCGCCGTCGACCCAGGCACCGAATCCGCCGTCGAGAATCCGCACACCGGTGATCCCCGCCGCCGTCAGACACCACCAGGCGCGAGCCGAGCCGGCCCGGTTCCAGTCGTCGTACACCACGGTGGGCACGCCGTCCCGCACACCCCAGCGGCGTGCGGCGGCTTCGAGATCGCGTCCCGACGGCAGCGGATGACGGCCGCGACCGGTCACCCGGTGGTCGGCGAGCTCGTCCTCGAGCGACACGTAGACCGCGCCGGGCAAATGGCCGTCGAGGTAGGCCTGTTCGCCGTTCGGTTCCGCAAGGGTCCAGCGCACGTCGAGCAGTGTCACCGGGCCGCCTGCCGCGATCAGCTGTATGAGCTCTGCGGTGCTGACGAAGACGTCCGAACGAGTTGTCGCCACCTACTCGAAGCTACATGACCTTCGACAGGAAGGCTTTCGTCCGTTCGTGTTTCGGGTTGGCCATCACCTCGCGGGGGTTGCCGGTCTCGACGATGACACCGCCGTCCATGAACACCAGTTTGTCGGCGACCTCGCGGGCGAACCCCATTTCGTGGGTGACCACCACCATGGTCATCCCCTCCGCGGCGAGCTTCTTCATCACGCCGAGGACGTCACCGACGAGTTCGGGGTCCAGCGCCGACGTCGGCTCATCGAACAGCATGAGTTTGGGGTTCATAGCGAGCGCCCTGGCAATCGCCACGCGCTGCTGCTGGCCACCCGACAGTTGCGCCGGGTAGGCGTCGGCCTTGTCCGCGAGGCCCACCTGGTTGAGCAGATCGCGCGCACGCTCGATCGCGTCCTTCTTCCTGACGCCCTTGACCTTGATGGGAGCTTCGACGATGTTGGCCAGCGCGGTGCGGTGTGGGAACAGGTTGAAGTGCTGGAACACCATTCCGACATCGCGACGCTGCTTGGCCACCTCCGAGGGCTTCATCTCGTGCAGCTTGCCGCCGCGTTCGCGATAGCCGACGAGTTGGCCGTCGACGTAGAGCCGCCCCGCAGTCACGGTCTCCAGATGGTTGATGCACCGCAGGAACGTCGATTTGCCCGAGCCGGAGGGGCCGACGAGCACCAGCACCTGTCCCTTCTCGATCTCGAGGGTGACGCCCCTGAGGACTTTCAGCGCGCCGAAGTCCTTGCAGACCATCTCGGCTTTGACCATAGGTGTCATGTCATATCCCGGGATTCTGGACCTGGGCCTTCGCGAGCGCTTCGAGTTGCTTGGACGTCAATCTCCGTGAGGCGCCCCGCGAGTAGTAGCGCTCGAGGTAGTACTGGCCGACCATCAGAATGCTCGTGATCACGAGATACCACGTGGCGGCGACCAGCAGCAGCGGAACCGGTTCGAAGATCCGTGCGGCGATCTCGCGTGACGTGATGCCGTAGAGATCGAGCGCGAAGGGCACCGCGGTCACCAGCGACGTGGTCTTGAGCATGCTGATGATCTCGTTGCCGGTCGGCGGGATGATGACGCGCATCGCCTGCGGGAGCACCGTGCGCCGCATCGCCAGACCCCACGACATGCCCAGTGCGGTCGACGCCTCCATCTGCCCCTCGGGCACCGAACTGATTCCGGCGCGGATGATCTCGGCCATGTAGGCGGCCTCGTTGAGGGCCAGGCCGAGGATCGCCAAGAGGAACGGGATGGACAGCGCCTGCAGGTTGAGGTGGAAGAACGACGGACCGAACGGCACGCCCAGCTGGATGTTCTGGTAGATGGTCGGGATCAGACCCCAGAACACCAGCTGCACGTACACCGGGGTGCCGCGGAAGATCCACAGATACACCCATGACACCGCCCGGAACACCGGGTTCGGTGACAGCCGCATCACGGCGAGCAGCACCCCGAGCACGATGGCGATCAGCATCGAATAGATGGTCAACTGCAGCGTGTTGACCACACCCACCGTGAGCACCCGCTCGTTGAACAGGTATTCGAAGTACGTCGACCAGCGGTAGGCCTCGTTGGTCGCGGCGCCGTAGAGGAACAGAGCCGCGAGGATGATGATGACGACCGCCGCCACCCAGCGCCAGGGATGACGCAGCGGCACCGCATCAATGGCGGCCGGGGCCGCCTGTGGCGGCGTGTCGACATCTGTCACTTCGTGTTCCTAACTGACCGCGCCGTTGATGACCGGATTGTCGATGGTTCCGTCTTCCAGACCCCAGTTGGCGGCGATCTTCTCGTACTCTCCGTTGTCGATCAGGTGCTGGAGCGCCTGCTGCAGCGACTGCGCCAACGGCGAGCCCTTCGCGACGGGCCAACCATACGGCGCGGAGTCGAACGTCTCACCGGCCTTCTCGAGCTTGCCGTTGCTCTGCTTGATGGCGTACAGCGTCACCGGGGAGTCGGCCGACATCGCGTCGACCTGGCCGAGCACCACGGCGTTGGTGGCGGCGTCCTGACCGTCGAACGGGACGATCTGGATGGCCGGCTGGCCGGCGTCGGTGCACTTCTTGCTCCGGGCGGGTAGTTCCTCGGTCTCCTGTACGGTCGTGGCCTGCACCGCGACCCGCTTGCCGCACGCGTTCTCCGGGTCGATGGTCGCGCCGACGGGCCGCGCCCACAGCGACCCCGCCGAGAAGTAGGTGACGAAGTCGACCGACTGCTCGCGCTCCTTGGTGTCGGTGAACGACGACATGCCGACGTTGAAGGTGCCGCCCTGGATCGAGGGGATGATCTTCGCGAAATCCGCCTCGCGGTACTCCGGGGTGAGACCCAGCGTTGCGGCGACCGCGTTCATCAGGTCGACGTCGAAGCCGACGATCTTGCCGCTGGGGTCCTTGAACTCGTTGGGCGCGTAGGGGACGTTCACGCCGACGATCAATTTGCCGGAGGACTTGATGTCCTCGGGCAGGGTGTTGGCGATCTCGTCGACCTTGGCCCCCGACGCGGCCTGGGTCGACTCCGGCGCCGAACTGCCGCCGCCTTCACCACTCGCGCACGCCGACAGGGTCAGTGCGCCGCTCGCGGCGAGCACCACCGCGAAACGCCACATCTTGCCCCGCCGGTTCTGACATCCAGCTCTCACAGGTTGCCTCTACTTTCTGCCTCGGGTCGCGTTCCGCCCCGTTCCAACCCCGAAACGTTAACGACCATGGACCCAGCGCGCACGCTGGTAATGGAACATTAACGACCGCGCAAATGCGCCACAGCGGTAACGTAAAATCCGCGATCACCGTGTGCCGGTGTGCCACACTTCGGCCATGGAAACTACCGCTGCCCCAAGCCTGTTGCCGCACCTGTGGAAGGCGACGCTGGTTTCGGGCGTTCTCGCGATCGTCTTCGGGGTTCTCGTCCTGGTCTGGCCGGGCATCACGATCCTGGTCGCGGCGATCTGTTTCGGCGCCTATCTGCTGATCACCGGTATCGCGCAGGTGATCTTCGCGTTCAGCCTCCATGTGTCGGCCGGCGGCCGGGTACTGCTGTTCGTCAGTGGGGCCGCGGCGCTCATCCTGGCGGTGCTGTGTTTCCGGAGTTTGCAGGATTCCATTCTGCTGCTGGCTATTTGGGTGGGCGTGGGCTTCGTGTTCCGCGGCGTGGCCACCGCGGTGTCGGCGATCAGCGACCCGGAGCTGCCCGGGCGCGGGTGGGAGATCTTCTTCGGCGTGATCAGCCTGTTGGCCGGCGTGGTGATGCTGGCGGCACCGTTCGAATCGCTCGCGACGCTCGCGATCGTCGTCGGAGTGTGGCTGATCGTCCTCGGTGTCTTCGAGGTGATCTCGGCCTTCGGCATCCGCAGTGGGGCCAGGAAGTTGTCCGCCGCGCTGTCGAGCGCATCACCCCCGAGTCCTGCCGTGAGCTAACGCACCGGCCCCATGGCGTCCGCGTCCTGGTTATCGCCCCGAATCGCTACTACACTTCGTCGTAGATCGGCCTGGCGGGTTCGAAAGTAGGTCAGATGGACGCTCTGGATGTCTCACGGTGGCAGTTCGGGATCACCACCGTCTACCACTTCATCTTCGTCCCGCTGACCATCGGCCTCGCGCCGTTGATCGCGGTCATGCAGACGGTGTGGGTGGCCACTGGTAACGACACCTGGTACCGCCTGACGCGGTTCTTCGGCAAACTCTTCCTGATCAACTTCGCGATCGGCGTCGCAACCGGCATCGTGCAGGAGTTCCAGTTCGGCATGAACTGGAGTGAGTACTCACGGTTCGTCGGCGACATCTTCGGCGCGCCACTGGCGATGGAAGGTCTGGCCGCGTTCTTCTTCGAATCCACGTTCATCGGGCTGTGGATCTTCGGATGGACGCGGCTCCCCCGGTTGCTCCACCTGGCCTGCATCTGGATCGTCGCGATCGCCGTGAACATGTCCGCGTTCTTCATCATCGCGGCGAACTCGTTCATGCAGCACCCCGTCGGCGCCAGGTTCAACCCCGAGACTGGCCGCGCCGAATTGGAGAGCATCACCGCGCTGTTCACCAACAACACCGCGATCGCCGCCTTCACCCACGCGGTCTCGGGCGCGTTCCTGACCGCCGGGGTCTTCGTGGCGTGTGTGTGCGCATGGTGGATGGTGCGCTCCCACCGGGTCGGCGGTGAGGCGGCCGCCGATGCCGCCGCGATGTACCGGCCCGCCACGATCCTGGGCTGCTGGGTGACCCTCGCCGCGGCGATCGCACTGTTCTTCACCGGCGACGCACAGGGCAAGCTGATGTTCGAACAGCAACCGATGAAGATGGCTTCCGCCGAATCCCTGTGCCACAGCGCGGAGGACCCGGCCTTCTCGATCCTCACCGTCGGCACCCACAACAACTGCGACAGCGTCATCCACCTCATCGAGGTGCCCTACGTCCTACCGTTCCTCGCCGAAGGCAAGTTCACCGGTGTGCACCTCGATGGCGTCGTGGACCTGCAACGGGCATACGAGGAGAAGTTCGGCCCCGGCGACTACCGCCCCAATCTGTTCGTGACGTACTGGTCGTTCCGGGCGATGATCGGATTCCTGGCCGTCCCAGGCCTGTTCGCCCTCGCCGCACTGTGGTTGACGCGCGGTGGCCGGATCCCGAACCAGCGTTGGTTCAGCTGGTTCGCGCTGCTGACCATCCCCACCCCCTTCCTGGCGAACAGCGCCGGGTGGGTGTTCACCGAGATGGGGCGCCAGCCATGGGTCGTCGTGCCGAATCCCACCGGGGACCAGCAGATCCGGCTCACGGTCGCACAAGGCGTGTCCGATCATCCCGCGGGACTGGTAGTGCTGTCACTGGTCGCGTTCACCCTCCTGTACGCAGTGCTGGCGGTCATCTGGTCCTTCCTGCTGCGCCGCTACATCCGGCAGGGCCCGCTGGAGCATGACTCCGAACCCGCCCCGCCGACCCCACCGGACGCCGACGACGTCGCGCCGTTGTCGTTTGCGTACTGAGGAGCGGATCGATGGGACTACAAGAACTCTGGTTCATCCTCCTGGCCGTTCTGTTTGTCGGCTTCTTCCTGCTGGAGGGCTTCGACTTCGGCGTCGGCATGCTGATGTCGTTCTTCGGCAGGGCCGCCGAGAAACGCGGACAGGACCCCGAGCCGTATCGTCGCGCCGCGCTCAACACCATCGGACCCGTATGGGACGGAAACGAGGTGTGGCTGATCACCGCAGGCGGCGCCATGTTCGCGGCGTTCCCGGAGATGTACGCCTCGATGTTCTCCGGGCTCTACCTGCCGCTGCTGGTGATCCTGTGCGCGATGATCCTGCGCATCGTGGCCATCGAATGGCGCGGCAAGATCGACGATCACGGCTGGCGGCGCTGGGCCGACACCGGAATCGCCGCCGGCTCGTGGATTCCGGCGATCCTGTGGGGCGTCGCATTCGCGGGGCTGGTGCGCGGGCTGCCGGTCGACGCCGACAAGCAGATCCACCTGTCGTTCGGCGATCTTCTCAACGCCTACACCCTGCTGGGTGGCCTCGCCACGTGTGCGCTGTTCGCGTTCCACGGTGCGGTGTTCGTGGCGCTCAAGACCGCCGGGGAAATCCGTACCGACGCGTTCCGGTTCGCCCGTCTGCTGGCGCCGCCCGCGACGGTCCTGGTGGCCGGGTTCGGGTTGTGGACACAGCTGGCGCACGGGACGAGTTGGACCTGGATCGTGCTGGGGGCCGCGGTGATCGCGCAGCTCATCGCGGTCACGCAGGCCTACCGCAGCAGCGGTGAGGGCTGGGCCTTCGCTGCGACGAGCGTCGTGGTTGTGGCCGTCGTGGTGTTGCTGTTCGGCTCACTGTTCCCGGATCTCATCCCGTCGACACTGCACCCCGACTGGAGCCTGACCATCTACAACGGATCGTCATCGCCCTACACGCTGAAGGTCATGACTTGGGCCGCATTGGTTTTCGCGCCCCTTGTCGTGGTGTACCAGGGCTGGACGTACTGGGTGTTCAGCAAGCGCATATCGGCCGACCGGATACCGGCCCCGATCGGTTTGTCCCGGCGGTCGAACTGAATCTCTGGCGCGCTCTCGGCATTCGCGGTGGTACCGGTACCACCGCGAGCGCCCCGGTGGCGGGGGCCACCGGGGCGCTGCGACGCTACCTGGTCGCCGCCGTGGCGTGCGGAGTGGTGATCGCCGGCTGCACCATCGCCTCGGCCGTGGTGCTCGCCCATCTCGTCGCCGGCGTCGTCACCGAACCCGGCGCCGACAACGACTGGGCTCCCGCACTCGGCGGTCTCGTGGTCCTGTGGGCGATACGGGTTGTGGCGCAGTGGTTTCAAGGACGCTTGTCCCAGCGCGGGGCCACCGCGGTCATCGGCGAGTTGTCCCGGCAGGTGCTGTGGTCGGTCACGAACACGTCGCCACGGCGTCTCGCCGCAGAGCGCGATGCCGCGGCCGCGGTGGTCACACGCGGTCTCGACGGCCTGCGCCCCTATTTCACCGGGTACCTGCCTGCCGTGGTGCTCGCCGGGATCCTCACTCCCGCGGCGCTTGCGGTGATGGCCGTCTTCGACTGGCAGGCCGCGGCCATCGTGGTGATCGCACTGCCGCTCATCCCGATCTTCATGGTGCTGATCGGCCTGCTCACCGCCGAGCGGTCGGCGGCCGCGCTCACCGCGATGACGACGTTGCAGGGCCGCATGCTGGACCTCGTGGCGGGGATTCCGACGTTGCGTGCGGTGGGGCGTGCCGGTGGATCCGTGCAGCGGATCGCCGAACTGTCGGCGAGCCACCGGCGTTCGACGATGGCGACGCTACGGATCTCGTTCCTGTCGGCGCTGGTGCTGGAATTGCTCGCCACTCTCGGTGTGGCACTCGTCGCCGTCAGCGTCGGTCTGCGTCTGGTGTTCGGCGACGTGACGCTCGCGGCCGGCCTGACCGCGCTGCTGCTCGCACCCGAGGTGTTCTGGCCGCTGCGGCGGGTGGGTGCGGCATTCCATGCCGCCCAGGACGGAAAGACCGCTGCCGAGCAGGCGTTGCGGTTGTGCGACCGCCCGCAGGCGCCCGCCGGACGCCGAGAGATCGCGGCCGGTGCGCCCGTGATCGAGGTGCCCGCGCTGGACGCGGTGCTGTCACCGGGTCGCGTGACCGTGCTGACCGGACCCAACGGTGTCGGTAAATCGACTCTCCTGCAGGCGATTCTGGGGTTGCAGGAATCGCCGTGCGGAGTGATCCGCATCGCCGGCATCGACGTCGGTGAGCTCGACCGTTCCGCATGGTGGCGTCGCGTCGCCTGGTTGCCGCACCGGCCGGTGCTCATCCCCGGTACCGTGCGGGAGAACCTCGAACTGCTCGGCCCGGTGCCCGAGCTCGACGAGATCTGTCACCGGGTGGGCTTCGACGAGGTGCTCCGGGAACTTCCCGACGGCTTGGAGACCCCGCTGGGGCGTGGCGGCGTCGGCCTGTCGTTGGGGCAGCGCCAGCGTCTGGGCCTGGTGCGCGCGCTCGGGGCGCAGGCGGATGTGCTGTTGCTCGACGAGCCGACGGCGCACCTCGACGATGCGCTCGAAGATCGCGTGCTGGCGACCATCGTGGCGCGCGCCCGCGCGGGCGCGACCGTGGTGCTGGTCGGTCACCGCGCACCGGTTCTGGAGGCCGCCGATCACGTGGTCAGGATGGAGGGTTCGCTTGTTCGGCGATGATCCGTTGCTCCGTCTGACCCTCGAGCTCCTGCGTCCCCGGCTCGGACGGTTCCTGCTGGCGGCTGCACTCGGTGTGCTCTCGTTGGGCAGCGCACTGGCGCTGGCGGGGATCTCGGCGTGGCTCATCACACGGGCGTGGCAGATGCCGCCGGTGCTGGATCTGACCGTGGCGGTGGTGGCGGTACGCGCACTGGGGATCTCACGCGGAGTTCTCGGCTACTGCCAGCGCCTGGCGTCGCACGACAGTGCGCTGCGTGCCGCGGCCAACGCCAGGACCGGCCTGTACCGCAAGCTCGCCGACGCGCCGCCCGACGAGGCGATGCGGGTGCCGAGCGGGGAGCTGGTGGCACGCCTCGGGCCCGCGGTCGACGAACTCGCCGATGTTCTGGTCCGGGCGTTGTTGCCGATCGTGGTCGCGGCGGTGCTCGGCTGCGCGGCCGTCGGGGTCATCGCCGTGATCTCCCCCGCCGCCGCGCTGGTGTTGGCGGTGTGCCTGTTCGTCGCCGGTGTGCTCGCGCCCGCGGTTGCCGCCCGAGCCGCACACGCATCGGAAACCGTTGCGGTTGAACACCGTTCGCAGCGAGACACCGCCAGCATGCTTGCGCTCGAGCACGCGCCCGAGTTGCGGGTCAGCGGCCGACTGGCCGAGGTCATCGCAACGGCCGAGCGCCACCACAGGGCGTGGGGCGCGGCCGCCGACCGAGCCGCCGCACCGGCCGCGGTGGCCGCGGCGATGCCCACGGCGGCGATCGGCGTCAGCGTTCTCGGCGCTGTGATCGCGGGGATCGCACTCGCACCGGCCGCCGCCCCCACCACCGTGGCGATTCTGATGTTGCTGCCACTGTCGGCGTTCGAGGCGACCACAGCGCTTCCGGACGCGGCTGCGCAGCTCATGCGGTCGCGTGTCGCGGCGCGTCGGCTCCTGGAGTTGACACGGCCGATCCCCACACGGGCCCGCCCGGACGTGCCGATGGTCGACCTCGCACCCGGTGACCGCCTCGCGGTCGTCGGACCGAGCGGCTCGGGCAAGACCACGCTGCTGATGTCCTTGGCGGACAAGCTCAACGGACCGCGCGGCGAGACCGGCTGTACGGGTGCGCCGCAACGCGCAGCCGTCTTCGCCGAGGACGCCCACCTGTTCGACACCACCGTGCGGGACAACCTCCTGGTGGTACGCGGTGATGCCGCCGATGCCGAACTCCTGGCGGCACTTCGTCGCGTGGGGCTCGGCGAGTGGTTGGCGGGGTTGCCCGACGGTTTGTCCACCGTGCTCGTCGGTGGTGCCGCGGCGGTATCTGCCGGGCAGCGTCGACGCCTGCTCATCGCCCGCGCACTGCTCTCGACGTTTCCGGTCGTGCTGCTCGACGAGCCGACCGAGAACCTGGACGCCGGCGACGCCCAGCAAGTGCTCGAAGACCTTCTGACGCCGGGCGTTCTGTTCCCGGCCGACCGGACGGTCGTGGTCGCGACACACCATCTTCCGCCCCACCTCGACTGCCCGGTTGTTCGCTGTACCGGCCGCGCCGCGGTGCCGGGAAGGTAGCCTAACCGGCATGACCGACGAACGAGCTGGTGAGCCCGGGTCGGACCGACCGGAACCGACAGACCCGTCTGAGCCCGGCCGGACACCTCCGTCAACGGATTCTGCGGCTGAGCCGGCCGGATCGGCCGAGACCTCCGAGGCGTCGGGAGCGCCGGGGACGCCTGCGCCGCCACCGGGGCAGACGCCGTACACATACGGCCCGTCCTACGGCCAACAGCCCTACGGTGCCTATCAGGGTGCGTACCCAGGCGCCTATCCCGGCGGCTATCCGCCCCCACCGCCCTACGGCGGCTACCCATCACAGCCTTCGGGCCCGGTCACCACCGGACCGCGCAACGGCTTGGGCATCGCGGCACTGATCACCGCGATCGCGGGCCTGGTGCTGTGTTGGTCGATCATCGGCGGGATCGTCGTCGGGGCGGTCGCGATCGTGCTCGGCTTCCTCGGGCACAGTCGCGCCAAGCGCGGCGAGGCCACCAACGGCGGCGTCGCGATCACCGGAATCGTGTTGGGCGGCATCGCCGTCGTGCTGTCACTTGCGTTCATCGCGATCTGGGTGACGCTCGGGGTCCGGTGGTTCGAGGATCTCGGTGGCCGCGAGTACCTCACCTGCCTGGAGGAAGCCGGCAACGACCAAGCCGCCCAAGAGCAGTGCCGGGTGCGATTCGAACAGCGCGTCGAGGACGAGTTCGGCGCCCCGTCGACGCGCACCCGCTGAAGCGGCGGCCGTTCACAGCGAATCACTCTGTGACACAGCGCAGTCGGGCCTATGCAGTGCCCGGGAAGTACTTGACGATACCTTCCTGCACGACGGTGGCCAGCAGCTGTCCCGACGCGTCGAAGTAGTGACCGGTGCCCAGGCCGCGGGATTCGGCGGCCACCGGTGACGTCGTCGAGTACAGCACCCACTCGTCGAACTTGATGGGCCGGTGGAACCACACACTGTGGTTCATCGTCACCGCGAAGATCCGGTCGAAGCCCCACGACAATCCGTGTGTGGTGATGATCGAGTCGAGCACCGTGGTGTCCGACGAATAGACCAGCGCCGCGCCGTGCAACACCGGATCGTCGGGCATCGGTCCCTCGGTCTTCAACCAGACCCGGTTGTGGTCGAGCTTGCCGCCCTTGTCCCGCATCACCCAGGCCGGATCGTTGGTGTAACGCCACTCGATCGGCCGCAGCGCGTTGACGAACAGCGGCACGGTCTCTTCGTAACCACGCAGCAATTCGTCGATCTTCGGCAGCGTCTCCGGATGCGGAACGTCGGGAGCAGGCACGCTGTGCTCGAGTCCGCGGCCACCGTTCATGTAGGAGATCATCACGGTGGTCAGCAGCTCGCCGTTCTGCATGACGTCCACCCGGCGGTTGGCGAACCGTCGTTCGTCACGTAGCCGGACGATGTGGAACTCCAGGTCCTTCTCCGGATCCCCGCCCGCGATGAAATGCGCCGACAGGGCGCTCGGCGAGAGCCTGTGCCGAAGCGAGCGCCCCGCGGCGACGAACGCCTGCGCGGTCATCTGGCCGCCGAAGGTGCGCACCGGGTTCTTGCTGGGATGAGATCCGATGAAGAGGTCCTCACCGACCTGGTTCAGGTCGAGAACCGCCAGCAGTTCCTCGAAATCGGCCTGTGACACCGGACCCCTTCCTGCGATCTCGCCCTAGACGTCGTCCTCTCCGATGCGGTGCACATGGATCAGATTCGTGGAGCCTACTGTGCCCGGAGGAGCACCGGCGACAATGACCACCAGCTCGCCCCGCTTGTAGCGGCCGAGCTCCAGCAACGACTTGTCGACCTGCCGGATCATGTCGTCGGTGTTCGACATCTGCGGAACGATGAACGTCTCGGTGCCCCAGGTGAGCGCGAGCTGGCTGCGCACCTCGGGCAGCGCCGTGAAGGCCAGCACCGGCAGCGGTGTGTGCAGGCGCGCCAGGCGGCGCACGGTGTCGCCCGACTGTGTGAACGCGACGAGGGCCTTGGCGTCCAGCCGCTCGCCGATGTCGCGCGCGGCGTAGGAGATCACGCCGCGCTTGGTCCGGGGCACGTGGGTCAACGGCGGGACGACCACCGAGTTGTCCTCGACGGCCTTGATGATGCTGGCCATGGTCCGCACCGCCTCCAGCGGATACTTGCCGACGGAGGTCTCCCCCGACAGCATCACCGCGTCGGCGCCGTCGAGCACGGCGTTCGCGACGTCGGACGCCTCGGCCCGCGTCGGCCGGGAGTTCTCGATCATCGACTCCAGCATCTGGGTCGCGACGATGACCGGTTTGGCGTTCTCCCGGGCCATCTGGATGGCGCGCTTCTGGACCAGCGGCACCTCCTCCAGCGGCAACTCGACGCCGAGATCGCCGCGGGCGACCATCACGGCGTCGAACGCCAGTACGACGGCTTCGAGGTTCTCGATGGCCTCGGGCTTCTCCAGCTTGGCGATCACCGGTACGCGGCGGCCCACCCGGTCCATCACCTCGTGGACCAGCTCGATGTCGGCGGGCGAACGCACGAACGACAGCGCGACCAGGTCGACCCCGAGCCGCAACGCGAACTCCAGGTCCTCGATGTCCTTCTCCGACAGCGCGGGCACCGAGACGTTCATGCCCGGCAACGAAACGCCCTTGTTGTTGCTCACCGGGCCGCCCTCGGTGACCGTGCAGACGACGTCGTTGCCGTCGACCTCTTCGACCCTCAGGGCGACCTTGCCGTCGTCGACCAGCAGCCGGTCGCCCTTGGCGGCATCCTGGGCCAACTGCTTGTAGGTGGTGGACACCCGGTCGTGGGTGCCCTCACAGTCCTCGACGGTGATGCGCACGGTCTCACCGGTCGCCCAGTACGTCGGGCCGTCCTTGAAGCGTCCCAGACGGATCTTGGGACCCTGCAGGTCGGCCAGGATGCCGACCGCATGACCCGTGGCATCGGATGCGGCACGCACCCTCTTGTATGCGGCCTCGTGGTCGGTGTAGTCGCCGTGGCTGAAGTTCAGCCGCGCGACATCCATCCCGGCCTCGACCAGCGCCCTGACGGTCTCATCCGTGCTGGTGGCGGGGCCAAGCGTACAAACGATCTTTCCGCGTCTGCTCACGTCTTCTGAGCATAGTCGTTGATCGATTCAGATGACGATTCAGACGACGGCCAGCGGCAGGGCGCCCGGACGTACCGGCGACGGCAGATCCGACTCGCCCATCAGGTAGGCGTCGACCGCGTGCGCCGCGCTGCGGCCCTCGGCGATGGCCCATACCACCAGCGACGCCCCGCGGTGCGCATCGCCACAGACGAACACCCCTGGCGCGTCGGTCTGCCAATCCGAACCGCACGGAATGGCGCCGCGCTTGTTGAGTTCGATGTTGAGATCGTCGAGCAGCGGCATGTGCTCGACACCCTCGAAACCGATCGCCAACAGCGCGAGATCGCACGGGATCTCCAGCGGCTCGCCCACCGGCGTGATGTGCCGTCGTCCTTCGGCATCCCTGGTGACCCGCACCTCGGCGATCTCCACGGCCCGCACATGCCCCTTGTCGTCACCCACGAAGCGCTGTACGGCCACCTCGAAGCGCCGCGCACCACCCTCGGCGTGCGCCGGTGACGTGCGCAGCACCAGCGGCCACGTCGGCCACGGGGTGAGCGTGTCGTCGCGCACCTCGGGCGGTTCGGGGTTGTAGTCCAACTGCGTCACCGACGCCGCGCCCTGCCGATGCGCGGTGCCGAGGCAGTCCGCGCCGGTGTCGCCGCCGCCGATGATGACGACGTGCCTGCCTGCCGCCGAGATCGGCGACGGCCCGTCACCCTCACACTCGCGGTTGGCCGGCACCAGATGCTCCATCGCGAGGTGCACACCGGCCAAATCGCGTCCGGGCACGTCGTTGTCGCGGCCACGCAACGCACCGACCGCCAGCACCACGGCCTGATGCCTGCCACGCAGCTGTTCGACGGACACGTCGACGCCGACCTCGCACTCGGTGACGAACCGGGTTCCCTCGGCACGCATCTGGGCGAGCCGTTGGTTGAGCGTCGACTTCTCGAGCTTGTACTCGGGGATGCCGTAGCGCAGCAGTCCCCCGAGCCGGTCATCACGCTCGTACACGGTCACCTCGTGACCGGCGCGCGTGAGCTGTTGTGCCGCAGCAAGTCCCGCGGGGCCCGATCCCACCACCGCAACACTCTTGCCGGTCGAGATCTGCGCGGGCTGCGGTTCGACGGTGCCGTCCATCCACGCCTGGTCGGCGATGGACTGCTCGATGCGTTTGATGGTGACGCTGCCGCCGGTGTGCTCCTCGGAGATCGACAGCACGCAGGCCGCCTCACACGGTGCGGGGCACAACCGCCCGGTGAACTCCGGGAAGTTGTTGGTCGCATGCAGCCGATCGCTCGCGGCGTCCCAGCGTCCGCGCCGCACCAGGTCGTTCCACTCCGGGATCAGGTTGCCCAACGGGCACCCGGCACTGCCGGAATGACAGAACGGGATACCGCAGTCCATGCAGCGACGCGCCTGCTGTGACACCTCGCCGGCACGTTCATGCGGGTCCTGGCGTTCGTAGACCTCCCGCCAGTCGCCGACACGCTCGTCGACCGGCCGCTTGGCGGCCTCGATTTTCGGTACACGTAGGAATCCGGTGGGATCAGCCACGGCTGGCCTCCATGATCGCGCTGTCGACGTCCCGGCCCTCGGCCTTGGCCATCCGGGTCGCCTGCAGGACGCGCTGATAGTCGGTGGGCATTATCTTGGTGAATTGGGCGCTGCGCCTTGGCCAGTCGGACAAGAGCGATGTGCCCAGCGTGCTTCCGGTGTACCGGACGTGGTCGGCGACGACGTGGCGCAGCCAGTCCAGATCTTCGGGGTCGAGCCGCTGCAGTAGCACCATCTCGGTGTTCACCTTCGCCGGGTCCAGGCCCAGCACGAAGGCGATGCCACCGGACATGCCCGCCGCCAGGTTCCGGCCGGTCCTGCCGAGGACGACGACCCGACCGCCGGTCATGTACTCGCAGGCGTGGTCGCCGACACCTTCGACGACCGCCAGCGCGCCGGAGTTGCGGGCACAGAAGCGTTCACCGGCCCGGCCGCGCAGGTACACCTCGCCGGAGGTGGCTCCGTACAGCAGGGTGTTGCCTGCGATCACGTTGTCCTCCGGCAGGAACAGCACGTCGTCCGGTGGCCGGACGATCACGCGTCCACCGGAGAGTCCCTTGCCGACATAGTCGTTGGCGTCACCGACCAGATCGAGCGTGATGCCCGGCGGCAGGAATGCGCCGATCGACTGGCCGGCCGAACCCGTCAGCGTCACGTGGATGGTGTCGTCCGGCAGCCCCGCCGCACCGTAGCGGCGCGTGACCTCCGAGCCCAGCAGGGTGCCCACGGTGCGGTTGACGTTGCGCACCGGCAGTTCCAACCGCACCGGATGGGCGTCTTCGAGTGCTCCCTCGGCCAACTGGATGAGCGTGCGGTCCAGCGCCTGTTCGAGACCGTGCTCCTGCTCGCGCAGCTTGCGGCGCTGCGTGGGCTTGGCGCCGTGAGCGTCGGTGGGCACCGCGAAGATCGGGCTCAGATCCAGTCCGCGGCTCTTCCAGTGCGCCACGCCTTCTGCGGTGTCGAGGAGTTCGGCGTGCCCGACGGCCTCGTCAATGCTGCGGAAGCCCAGTTCGGCCAGATAGCGGCGGATGTCCTCGGCGATGAACGTGAAGAAGTTCTCCACGAACTCGGGCTTGCCGTTGAACCGGGCCCGCAGTTCGGGATTCTGGGTCGCCACGCCTACGGGGCAGGTGTCGAGGTGACACACCCGCATCATGATGCAGCCCGACACCACCAGAGGCGCTGTCGCGAACCCGAATTCCTCGGCGCCGAGCAGCATGGCGACGACGACGTCGCGCGCGGTGCGCAGGCCTCCGTCGCACTGCACGGTGATGCGGTCCCGAAGACCGTTGAGCACCAACGTCTGCTGTGTATCGGCCAGGCCGATCTCCCATGGCGCACCGGCGTGCTTGAGCGAGGTCAGCGGCGCGGCGCCGGTGCCGCCGTCGTATCCGGAGATCAGCACCACGTCCGCGTGCGCCTTCGACACCCCGGCCGCGACGGTGCCCACACCGACGCTGCTGACCAGCTTGACATGGATCCTGGCATCGGCGTTGGCGTTCTTCAGATCGTGGATCAGCTGCGCCAGGTCCTCGATCGAGTAGATATCGTGGTGCGGCGGTGGGGAGATGAGCCCGACACCGGGGGTGGAGTGCCGGGTCCTGGCGATGTCGGGATACACCTTGTAGCCGGGAAGCTGGCCGCCCTCACCAGGTTTCGCGCCCTGCGCCATCTTGATCTGGATGTCGGTGGCGTTCACCAGGTAGTCGCTGGTGACGCCGAAGCGCCCGGACGCGACCTGTTTGACCGCGCTGCGCCGGCGCGGATCATAGAGTCGCTCCGCATCTTCGCCACCCTCGCCGCTGTTCGACCGACCACCCAGCTTGTTCATGGCGATCGCCATGGTCTCGTGAGCTTCCGCCGAGATGGACCCGTAGCTCATGGCGCCGGTGTTGAACCGGGTGAGGATCGACTCGACCGGCTCGACCTCGTCGAGCGGAACCGGGGGCCGGACGCCCTTCTTGAACTCGAACAGGCCGCGCAGGGCGCCGCCCTTGCGGGCCAACCGATCGACCTCCTCTGAGTACTTCGCGAAGATGTCACGTCGGCCGGTGCGCGTCGAATGCTGAAGCAGGAACACCACTTCAGGGGTGAACAGGTGAAGCTCGCCCTCGCGGCGGAAGGCGTACTCGCCACCCACCTCGAGGCGGCGATGCACGCGCTCGGTGGGATTCTCCGGGTAGGCCCGGCGGTGCCGCATCTTCACCTCGTCGGCGATCACGTCGAGGCCGACGCCGCCGAGCTGGCTGGTGGTTCCGGTGAAGTACTCGTCGATCACCCCGCGGTCGAGGCCGATCGCCTCGAACACCTGAGCGGCGGTGTAGGACGCGACCGTGGAGATGCCCATCTTGCTCATCACCTTGACCACGCCCTTGCAGAGGGCCTTGACGTAGTTGCGCACCGCGGCGGCCGGTTCGATGCCGGTGAGCTCACCCTCGCGGATGAGGTCTTCGATGGATTCGAACGCCAGGTAGGGGTTCACCGCGGCCGCACCGAATCCGATGAGCAACGCGATGTGGTGCACCTCGCGGGCGTCACCGCTCTCGACCACCAAGGCGACCTTGGTGCGTTCCTTGGTGCGCACCAGGTGGTGGTGCACCGCGGACACGGCCAGCAACGACGGGATCGGTGCCCTCGTGTGATCGGAGTCGCGATCGGAGATCACCAGGATCCGCCGACCGTTGGCGATCGCCGCGCTGGCGCGGGACCGCAGGTCATCCAGCGCCTCGGCGAGTCCCTCGCCGCCGCGTTCGACGTCGTACAAGGCACGCAGAACGGTGGCACGCAACCCCGGATGCTCGCCGTCGTCGTTGATGTGGACGATCTTGCCCAGGTCGTCGTTGTCGATCACCGGCGCCCGCAGGACGATCTGGCGGCAGGAGGCTGCCGACGGTTCCAGCAGGTTCTCCTCGGGGCCCATCACGCGGGCCATCGACGTGACCACCTCTTCGCGGATCGCATCCAGCGGGGGGTTGGTCACCTGCGCGAACAGTTCGACGAAGTAGTCGTAGAGCAGCCGTGAGCGTGACGACAACACCGCGGCGGGCGTGTCGGTGCCCATCGAACCGAGTGGTTCGTTGCCCGATGCCGCCATCGGGGCGAGCAGGACGCGCAATTCCTCTTCGGTGTAACCGAACGCGATCTGGCGACGCACCACCGAATCGTGGTTCGGCTTCGCCACCGCGCGTTCCGGCAGCGTCGCGAGGTCGAGCAGACCGGCGTGCAGCCATTCCTCATAAGGTTCGGCCGCAGACAGCTGGGCCTTGATCTCGTCGTCGGGCACGATGCGCCCTGCGGCGGTGTCGATCAGGAACATCTTCCCCGGCTGCAACCGGCCTTTGGCGACGATCTCGCCCGACGGCACGTCGAGCACGCCGGCCTCGCTGGCGAGGATGACCTTGTCGTCGACGGTGCGCCACCAGCGCCCCGGGCGCAGACCGTTGCGGTCGAGGACGGCACCGACGACGGTGCCGTCGGTGAACGTGACGCACGCCGGGCCGTCCCACGGTTCCATCAACGACGCGTGGAACTGCCAGAACGCGCGTTCGGCGGCGGGCATCGTGGTCGCGTTCTCCCACGCCTCGGGAATCATCATCAGCACCGCGTGTGGAAGGCTGCGGCCTCCGAGATGCAGCAGTTCGAGCACCTCGTCGAACGAGGCCGAGTCCGACGCCTCGGGTGTGCAGACCGGCGACAGGCGGCTCAGATCGCCGGGGATCAGCGGGCTCGCCAGTTTGGCTTCCCGCGCGTGCATGCGGTTACGGTTGCCGCGCACGGTGTTGATCTCGCCGTTGTGGGCGACGAACCGGAAGGGGTGCGCCAGCGGCCACGACGGGAAGGTGTTGGTCGAGAAGCGAGAGTGCACGATCGCGATCGCGCTCTGACACCGCTCATCGCGCAGGTCCAGGAAGTACTGGGGCAGCTGCATCGTCGTCAACATGCCCTTGTAGACCATCGTGCGGCTCGACAGCGTCGGGAAGTACACGTTCTCGCGCTCGGCACGCTTGCGAACCGGGTACACGAGGCGGTCCAGGTCGATGCCGCCGGGCCGGACTCCCCCGCTCTCGGGTGCGGCGACGAAGAACTGCGCCATGAAGGGCATGCAGCTCAGCGCGGTCGCGCCGATCCCGGCACCGTCGGGGTCGACCGGCAGGACACGCCACCCCAGGACTTCGAGACCTTCCTCGACGGCGATCGCCTCGACGCGCTCACGCGCTGCGGCACGGGCCACCGGATCCTGTGGCAGGAAGCAGACGCCTGCGGCGAACGTGTTGGACCCATCGGCGGCGGTGGCGGGAAGGTCGAATCCGACCACCTCGCGCAGCAACTCGACGGGCAGCTGGATGAGGATGCCCGCGCCGTCGCCGCTGGATTGCTCGGCCCCCGCGGCGCCGCGGTGTTCGAGGTTCTCCAGTGCGATCAGACCGTCGGTGACGATGCGGTGCGATTTGCGACCCTGGATGTCGGCGATCATCGCGACACCGCAGGAATCGGCTTCGTTTTGCGGGTCATATAGACCCTGAGCGTCTGGCAACGCCGAATAGAGCACTGGGTTGACACCTCCACAGTCCGGAACTTCCAGGTCCCGGGACTGCACCGGCCCGCTCGACCAGTGTATCAGCGCAGGTAACCGCCTACGCAGTGACCATCGTCGGCACCAGTGGAAAGCCGGGCAGATTGCGCACCACGGTCCATACGGCAACGGCCACCAAGATCACAGCGACAACCGGCACCGAGAACACCGGCTTTCCCGAGCGTCGCCGGGCGATCACCCAGCCGAGCAGCAACGGCAGGCCGACCAGCAGGAACACGTTGTCGGCGACGGCGGCCGCGACATCGCCGTGCAGCAGGTCGTGGGTCATCCGCAGCCCGCCGCACCCTGGACAGTCCCAGCCGGTGAGCATCTTGAACGGGCACGGGGGGAACAGAAAGCCAGGCCGGTGCGGGTCGGCGACGCCGATGTAGGCCAGCGCACCGGCGAACACCGCGCCTGCGCCGATCGAGGCTCGGCGCAGGCGGCGGTTCTTGATCCGACCGTCAGGTTCCATCGCGCAGTGGGCGGCCCTGCGGATCCCGCACCTTGTCGGTGAGGATGAGCACCGCATCGACCACACCCCAGATGACGGCGCCGACGCCACAGGTGACCAGGCCGACGAGCAGCTGGGCGACACCGAGGCCGGTCTGCCCCAAGTAGATCCGCCCGAACCCTACGAAGCCCGCCAGGCCGATCAGCTGCAGCAGGCCCGCGACGATCTTCGACTTGTCCGAGAACGCCTCACCGGTGACGGGATGCCGACCGTACGGCGCGGTGGGATCGCCGTACATCGACGGATAGCCGTAAGGCGGCGGGCCCGCCGGCGGCGGATAGGGCGGCGACGATCCCGCGTCGAAGGTGCCACCGGACGACGGTGAGTCAGTCATACAGCCAGGATGCCAGAGGCCCGGCTACCGGTTCCGGCGCAACCACCGGCGTAGGCCACCCTTTTCGCGGCTGACCGGCTCCGTTGCTGAAGGCGTCGCCTCCGCGGATTTCTCGGGCCTGTCGCCGTCCGTGGTGTTGTCGCCGGCTTCGGGTGAGACCGGTTCGGCGTCGGGCTCTTCGATCGTCGGCGCGTCGGTGGTCTCGTCTGTGGTCTCATCGACCGCAGACTCTGCGTCGGCATCGGTTTCCCCGGTCTCGTGCCCGGCGCCGTCGGCGGACTCGGCGCCAGCCTCGTCAGCGGTCTCGGACTCCGGCGCCTCTACCGATGCTGCCGCGTCAGTCTCGACCGTCTCGGCGTCCGCGCCGTCCTCTTCGGTGTCGTCCGAGGTGGCCTCGGCGGCGGTTACCGGCGACTCCACAGCGGCCTCGGGTTCTTCGGCTGCGGTTTCCTCAGCTGCGGTTTCGTCGGCTGCGGTTTCCTCAGCTGCGGTTTCGTCGGCTGCGGCCTCTTCGGCTGCCGCCTCTTCGGTTGCGACAGCCTCGCCATCGGTGTCGGCGTCAGCCTCGACCGGCTCGGCCTCGTCGGCAGCCGGCTCGGAGTCTTCTTCGTCAACGGCGGCGTCGGCGTCGGAGATCTCGGCCTGCTCTGTCGCGGAGTCGTCGGCAGCCTCGGTTTCCTCGGCCTGCTCGTCGGCGGCCTCTCCTTGCGGGGTCCCGGTGTCGGCGGTCCCTTCGGCGGCAGGCTCGATCTCCTCGGCACCGGAGGCCGCACCGGAGTCGGCGTCGGGCTCAGCGGCCGACTCCCCGATGGCCTGATCCGGTGCGTCTTCGGCACTGTCCGGCTCGTCCACGTCCGCCCCGACGGTCTCGGCTTCAGGCTCGATCTCGATGGCGTCTTCGCCGTCCGCGGAATCGGATTCGGCCGCCTCGGCGTCGATTGCGGCATCTTCTGAGCCGACCGTGGCCTCGACATCGCCGGCCGCAGCGGGTTCGGCTTCCGCCGTTTCGCCCTCAGGGTCCAGCTCGAGCAGTTCGTCGACGGGTTCCTCAGCCTCTCCGTCAGCCTCTCCGTCAGCCTCTTCGGCGACCTGCTCGTCTCCGTCGGTGTCCGCTGTGGCTACTGCGGCGGTCTCGTCGGTTTCGGGTTCAGAGGTCTCGGAGTCGTCACTCTCGTCGAGTTCATCGGATACCGATGACAAGTCGGTGTCGCGGGAGGAGTCCTCGGATTCTTCCTGTACCGCCACGGCTGCGGCCGCAACCACCCCGGTACCCGCGGCGGCCGTCACGAGTTCCTTGCCGGCCGCGTCGATCAGCGAATCCTCGTCCGTCTCTTCGTCCTCGCCGACGGTCTTGCCGCGCAACGATTCGGGTTCCTCACGGCCCTTGGGTGCGAGCATGATGTAGACGACCGCGCCGATGAACACGAACGTCGAGGTGAACGTGTTGACGCGGATACCGGCGAACTCGGTGGCGGTATCGCTGCGCATCAACTCCACCGCGAACCTGCCGACGCAGTACGCGGCGACGTACAGGGCGAACAGTCGCCCGTGACCGATGCGGTATCTGCGGTCGGCCCAGATGAGGAAGGCGAAAACGGCGATGTTCCACAGCAACTCGTACAGGAACGTGGGGTGCACCACGGCCGTCACCTGGCCCGTGGACACACCGTTGAGCTGATCGGACTGCCCGGCGGCGTTGATCCGTTCGTAGATCTCCAGACCCCACGGCAACGTGGTGGGCCGCCCGTACAGCTCCTGGTTGAAGTAGTTGCCCAACCTGCCGATGCCCTGGGCGAGGATGATGCCCGGCGCGATCGCATCCCCGAAGGCGGGCAGGGGAATTCCGCGGATACGGCAGGCGATCCACGCACCCACCGCACCGAGTGCGACCGCGCCCCAGATACCGAGGCCGCCCTCCCAGATCTGGAGAGCGGCGCCGAAACCCTTGCCGGTGGGACCGAAATAGGTCTTCCAGTCGGTGAGGACGTGGTAGAGCCTGCCACCGACGAGCCCGAACGGCACGGCCCACAGCGCGATGTCGTAGATGACGCCGGGCTCACCGCCCCGGGCCTGCCAACGGCGGTCACCGATGATCAGCGCGGCGACGATGCCGACGATGATGCACAGCGCGTACGCGCGAAGCGGTACCGGGCCCAGATGCCAGACGCCCTGTGAGGGGCTGGGCAGGTATGCGAGCACGGTTGTGGTCAAGCTGAAACCCTCCGCCGAACACCACCGGCGAGTTCCTCGGTCAGGCGCCGGACCGCGTCAACGCCGTCCTGCAACGCGGCGACCAAGGCCGACCCGACGATCACACCGTCACTGTAGGAGCCGATCTGGGCGGCCTGTTCACCCGAGCGCACGCCGAGCCCGACCCCCACCGGTATGTCGGACACCTCGCGGATCCGCCCGACCAGTTCGGGCGCGGCCGACGACACGGCGTCGCGGGCGCCGGTGACACCCATGGTCGACGCGGCGTAGACGAACCCGCGCGAGACCTCGATGGTCTTCGCGAGGCGCTCATGCGTCGAGGACGGAGCCACCAGGAAGATGCGGTCCAGGTCGTGGGCTTCGGAGGCCGCCAGCCAGTCGTCGGCTTCCTCGGGGATCAGATCCGGGGTGATCAGACCGTAGCCGCCCGCGGAGGCCAGATCGCGCGCGAAGGTGTCGACGCCTTTGCGCAGCACCGGATTCCAGTACGTCATCACCACGGCACGACCGCCGGCGTTACTGATGGCCTCCACCGCGGTCAGGGTGTCGCGCACACGTACGCCACCGGCGAGCGCCGCCTCGGTGGCCGCGGCGATGGTCGGGCCGTCCATGCCTGGATCGGAGTAGGGAACACCGACTTCGACCAGATCGCAACCGGATTCGACCAGCGCGGTCATCGCGGCGATCGACGTCGGGACGTCGGGGAACCCCGTCGGCAGATAGCCGATCAGCGCGGCACGGTCCTCGGCACGGCACGTCTCGAACATTGCGCCCAGTCGGCTCATCGGACGTCTCCTCCATCCAGCAGACCGAACCACGTGGCCGCCGTCTCGACATCCTTGTCGCCACGCCCGGACAGGTTCACCACGATGACCGAGCCGGGGCCGAGTTCCGGGCCCAGCTTGAGCGCGCCGGCCACGGCGTGCGCGGATTCGATCGCCGGGATGATGCCCTCGGTACGGCACAGCAACCGGAACGCATCCATCGCCTCGGTGTCGGTGATGGGCCGGTACTCGGCGCGGCCGATGTCCTTCAGCAGCGCGTGTTCGGGTCCGACACCCGGATAGTCCAGGCCCGCCGAGATCGAGTGCGATTCGATGGTCTGCCCGTCCTCGTCCTGCAGCAGATACGAGAACGATCCCTGGAACGCACCGGGTGAACCGCCGGTGAACGTCGCCGCGTGCCTGCCGGTCTCGACCCCGTCGCCGGCGGCCTCGAAGCCGATCAGCCGCACGCCCGGATCGTCGATGAAGGCGTGGAAGATGCCGATCGCGTTCGAGCCGCCACCGACGCAGGCGGTCACCGCGTCGGGCAACCGACCTGCCTGATCCTGGATCTGCACCCGGGTTTCCATGCCGATGACCCGCTGGAAGTCACGCACCATGAGCGGGAACGGATGTGGGCCCGCCGCGGTGCCGAAGCAGTAGTAGGTCTCGTCGGCGTTGGTCACCCAGTCACGGAAGGCCTCGTTGATGGCGTCCTTGAGCGTCTTGGAACCGGCCTCGACCGAGACGACGGTCGCCCCGAGCAGTCGCATACGGGCGACGTTGAGCGCCTGTCGCGCGGTGTCGACCGCGCCCATGTAGATCACGCATTCCAGGCCCAACAATGCGCAGGCGGTCGCGGTGGCCACGCCGTGCTGGCCTGCGCCCGTCTCGGCGATGACGCGCGTCTTGCCCATCTGCCGCGCCAGCAGTGCCTGCCCCAGCACATTGTTGATCTTGTGAGATCCGGTGTGGTTCAAGTCTTCCCGCTTGAGGAAGATGCGCGCGCCGCCGGCATGCTCGGACAACCGCGTGGCCTCGTACAGCGGTGACGGCCGTCCGCTGTAGTGGCGCTGCAGGCGGTCGAGTTCGTCGAGGAACGTCTGATCGCCCCGGGATTTCTCGTACGCCGCGGTGACCTCTTCGATCACCGCCATCAGCGCCTCGGGAACGAGACGGCCCCCGTAGGGACCGAAATGTCCGCGGGCGTCCGGGTCGTGGGACGTGGGTTCGGCCACCCCTGCGCTGGAGCGCGGCAGGTCCGGGCCGGCGTGATACGCCATCAGTGCTTCTTTTCGTACAGGCGGCTCATTGCCGAATCAGCGAGCCGGTTTCGGGCAGGACGGGTGCGTGCCTGCGGTGACCAGGTCGGCGACCGCGCCGCGGGGATCCCCGCTGGTCACCAGGCCCTCACCGACCAGCACCGCATCGGCGCCCGCGCCGGCGTAGGCCAGCAGGTCGGCCGTGCCGCGAACACCGGACTCCGCGACACGGATGACATTGCTGGGAAGGCCAGGAGCGATCCGTCCGAAGACCGTGCGGTCGACCTCAAGGGTCTTGAGATTGCGAGCGTTGACCCCGATCACCGACGCGCCGGCCTTCAGGGCCCGGTCAGCCTCCTCCTCGGTGTGCACCTCGACCAGAGCCGTCATCCCGAGCGATTCGGTTCGCTCCAGCAGCGACTCCAGAACCGGCTGCTCGAGGGCCGCCACGATCAGCAGCAGCATGTCGGCGCCGTGCGCGCGGGCCTCGTGGATCTGGTACGGCCGGACGATGAAATCCTTGCGCAGCACCGGAATTGACACCGCTGCCCGAACCGCGTCGAGGTCGTCCAGCGAACCGTTGAACCGCCGCTGCTCGGTCAGCACGCTGATCACGCGTGCGCCACCATCCTGGTACGCCCGTGCCAACTCGGCCGGATCACCGATGTTGGCGAGTTCGCCGCGCGAGGGGCTTGCACGCTTGACCTCCGCGATGACGCCGATGCCCGGTTCCCGCAGGGCGGCCATCACGTTCAGCGGCGGCGGCGCCTCCTTGGCCCGCTCTTTGATCTCGTCAAGGCTGATGACGGCCTCGCGGGCGGCTACATCGGCGCGGACTCCCTCGATGATGGAGTCGAGCACTGTGGCCGAACTCATCGCCCGTCCATTCCTTTCCGGTTTACCCGGGTCGCTCCCGGCTGACCTCCCTCGAAGGGTAACCGTCCCCACACCCTCATCTGTCACCGCCCCTTCTGTCCGTTCCGTCCTGATCCCCGGTCGGATCATGCCCTTCATCCAGCGCATCCCAGATCATCCGCTCGGACATCGATTCGCTGGATACGTCCTGTTTGGCGGCCGCCCGACGGGCCGCCGGCGTCGCGTAGCGCGTCGCGACGCTGCGCGACGCACCGTTGGCCGACCGCATCAGCAGCACCGCGCCGATCAGTGTGCAAACAGCGGCCACGAGCGTGATCACCGCACCCGTGTAGTAGCGGTGTGTCCCGGTGAGCTGTGCGACCGGGACCAGGGCCAGGTCAGCTGCGCGGACCGCCACATCATCGATCACCCAGAGACTGATCGCCAGGTAGCCCATGCCGGCGCTGGCGGCGGCCACCAGGACAGCCAGCAACCGCAGCGGCCAGCCACGTACCGCGAGCACCGCCACCGCCGCGGCCAGCGCCAGCAACGCGAGCGGGATCAGTGCCGTCGACCACGTCGCACCGCTGAGCGCGGTCGTCTTGGGTTGCCCGAGCCCGTCGAAAGAGCGCACCTCGACCCAGTTGAACCGCGACGCGATCCACAATCCCAGGGCCGCGAGGACGAGAAGAGCCTGCGCCGCGCGGGTCATGGTTCCGCCAGAGTGGCCGCGGCCGCGATGGCATTGAGCACCGCGCGGGCCTTGTTCGACGCCTCGGTGTACTCGTAGGGGCCGTTGGAGTCGGCCACGACTCCCCCGCCGGCCTGCACGTAGGCGGTTCCGTCGCGCATCAGCGCGGTGCGGATCGCGATGGCGAAGTCGGCGTTGCCCGCGAAGTCGAGGTAACCGACGACGCCGCCGTAGAGGCCACGGCGGGTCTTCTCGACCTCTTCGATGAGCTCCATGGCCCGCACCTTCGGCGCGCCCGACAGCGTTCCCGCCGGGAAGCAGGCGGTCACCGCGTCCAGGGCGGTCTTGTCCTCGGCCAGCTCACCGGTGACCGTCGACACCAGATGCATGACGTGGCTGTAGCGCTCGATGTGGCTGTAGTCGTCGACCCGGACGGTGCCCGGGCGGCAGACACGGCCGAGGTCGTTACGGCCGAGGTCGACGAGCATCAGGTGCTCGGCGCGTTCCTTCTCGTCGGCGAGGAGTTCCTTCTCGAGCAACACGTCTTCTTCCTCGGTGGCGCCTCGCCAGCGCGTTCCCGCGATCGGGTGCGTGGTGGCACGTCCGTCATTGACCGTGACCAGCGCCTCCGGGCTCGAGCCGACGATCGAGAAGTCGAGACCACCGTCGGCGTCGGGGACGTTCAGCAGGTACATGTACGGGCTGGGGTTGGTGACCCGCAGGATGCGGTAGACGTCCAACGGATCGGCGGCGGTGTCCATCTCGAATCGCTGCGATGGCACCACCTGGAACGCTTCCCCGGCCTCGATGTCGCCGACCAGCTTGTCGACGATCGCGGTGTACTCCTCCATCGTGCGCTGTGCGCGATGCTCGGGAGCCGGGCGGCTGAACGTCGCCACCGCCGACGACAGCGGCTGGCCCAGCGCCTTGGTCATCACGTCGAGGCGCGCCACCGCGTCGTCATAGGCCCAGTCCACGCGCTCATCGGTACCGTTCCAGTTCACCGCGTTGGCGATGAGCGTGATGGTGCCCTCGTGATGATCGACCGCGGCGACGTCGGTCGCCAGCAGCAACAGCATGTCGGGCAGGCCGAGATCGTCCTCCGCCAGCTCCGGCAGCCGCTCCAGCCGACGCACCATGTCATAGGCGAAGAAGCCGACCAGGCCCGACGACAGCGGCGGCAGCCCCGGCATCACCTCGGTCTTGAGCAGGTCGAGGGTCGAACGCAGCGCCTCCAGCGGGTCCCCGCCGCTCGGCGCGCCCTCCGGTGCGGTCCCCAGCCACGCCGCCACGTTGTCGCGGACCGTCAATGCCGACGGGGCGCCCGCCCCGATGAACGACCACCGTGACCACGATCGCCCGTTCTCCGCCGATTCGAGCAGGAACGTTCCGGGCCGGTTGGCGGCGAGCTTGCGGTAGGCCGACAACGGTGTCTCACTGTCGGCCAACACCTTGCGGGTGACGGGCACCACCCGGTGCTCGGCCGCCAGCGCCCGGAAGTCCTCGCGCGACGTGGTCTCGGCCAGCGACGCGCCCAGCGCGCGGGTACCGGTCTGCGTGGAGTTCGGACTGTTGTGGGCGGTGGTTTGCACGGATCAATCCTCCCAGACCGCCATCCACGCCCTCGCATCAAGACGGCGTAGCGTTGTCGGTCATGACATCTATAGGGACGGGAGACACCGTCGCCGAGTTCGAACTGCCGGACCAGACCGGCCAGATCCGAAGCTTGACGCGTTTGCTCGGCGACGGTCCCGTTGTGCTGTTCTTCTACCCGGCGGCCATGACCCCGGGATGTACCAAAGAGGCCTGCCATTTCCGCGATCTGGCGCAAGAATTCGCCGCAGTCGGAGCGAGTCCCGTCGGGATCAGCACCGATCCGGTCGCCAAACAGGCCAAGTTCGCCGACATCCAGCGGTTCGACTTCCCGCTGCTCTCCGACGCCGACGGCAAGGTGGCCGCAGGCTTCGGCGTGAAACGGGGCTTGCTCGGCAAACTGATGCCGGTCAAGCGGACCACCTTCGTCATCGACACCGACCGCACGGTGCTCGCGGTGATCTCCAGCGAGATCAACATGGACACCCACGCCGACAAGGCACTCGAGGTGCTCAGGGCGCGCTGACGGCGCCGCACACCGCGGTCAGCGCCGCGTCGATCACCGAATCACCGCGGCCGAAAGCCCAACCGGACCGCTCGGCCGTCCGGTACTCCAGATAGGCCACCGCCGTGTTGCCGAGTGACTGCTGCGCGAGGCTCAGGACCTCGATCCGACGGCCCAGGTCCTCCAGTGCCTCGGTCAGCGCGTCGACCGGGTTCGCCCCGGCGCTCCGGAACGTGTGCGTGGCGCCGTCGACGATCAACGTCAGCTCGATGTCCTGGGCGTCGCCGGTGTTCCCGACGTGCCAGTCCTTGAGCCCGACAGGGCCGTCGGTATGCGAGTAGACCGCCTCGAACAATTCGAACAACTCGGCGGCGGTGACCTCCTCGCCGCTGTCGTCGGTGTGCGCCTGAACGTGGCGGGCGAAGTCGATCTGCATCCGGCGTGGCAGATCCAGACCGTAGCCGGTCTGCAGCAGATAGGCGATGCCTCCCTTGCCGCTTTGTGAGTTCACCCTGATCACCGCGTCGTAGGTTCGGCCGATGTCGGCCGGGTCGATCGGCAGATACGGTACGCGCCAGTCGGTTTCGCTTTCCTTGCGTCGCAGCACCGCCGCGCGTTCGCGATGCTCGACCAGCCCTTTCTTGATGGCGTCCTGGTGTGTCCCCGAGAACGCGGTGTGCACGAGATCCCCGACATACGGATGTCGCTCGTGGATCGGCATACGTGTGCAGTACGAGACCGTGCGGGCGATCTCGTCGATGTCCGAGAAATCGATCATCGGGTCGACGCCTTGGGCAAGGAGATTCAACGCCAGCGTCGCGATGTCGACATTGCCTGTGCGTTCGCCGTTGCCGAACACACAGCCCTCCACCCGTTGCGCGCCGGCGAGCAGCGCCAACTCGGCGCACGCGACCCCGGTGCCGCGGTCGTTGTGCGGATGCACCGACAGGATCACGCTGTCGCGTCGCGCGAGGTTGCGGTGCATGTACTCGATCTGGTCGGCGTACACGTTGGGCGTTGCGACCTCGACGGTGGCAGGCAGGTTCAGGATGACCGGCCGATCCGGTGCGGCATCCCACAACGTCGTCATGGCGTCACACAACTCCAGGACGTAGTCGGGTTCGGTGAGGTTGAACACCTCGGGCGAGAACTCGAACCGGACATTGGCCAGATCTGCGGTGAGGTCGAGGATGTCACGCCCGCCCGCCAGGACCAGTTCACGCAGTTCGTCACGCCCCTTGCCCAGCACGATATCGCGCCAGGTCGGCGCGGTCGCCGTATACATGTGGACCACAACGTCGTTGGTGATCCCGCGGATGGATTCGACGGTGCGCTCGATCAGGTCCCGCCGTGCGGGGGTGAACACGACGATGGTGACATCTGCGATGTCGGATTCGGCCAGGAGCCGAACGAAGTCGAAGTCCGTCCGGGAGGCCGACGGGTATCCCACCTCGATTTCCTTGTAACCCATGGCAACAAGCAGTTCGAAGAACCGCCGCTTGCGCGCCGGGTCCATGGGTTCGGCCAGGGCCTGATTGCCGTCACGGAGGTCCACCGGCACCCACAGGGGTGCGGCGGTGATCCTGGCGGTGGGCCAGGTCCGTTGGGTGAGCGGGACTTCGACGCGGTCGTAGATGCTCGCGTAGCGCTGGAACGGCATCTGGGACGCGCGTTGACGGTTCCACCACGGTGCCGTCGCGGGAATCGGTCCGGCGGGTGTGCGGACGGTGGGAAAGGCAGTGTCGGTCATGGGTGGCGCTTTCGTTCTCGATGTGACGGCCGACCGGCATGCGAAACCCCGCGACGGGGCGCCGGTCGTCGGTCAGGCCCCGCCGCGGCGGCGGAGGAGAAGGCTGCGCGTCATGATGGCTAGACTGTACCTCAACTCCTCAGACAAGTAGAGAGGTGCCATGGCTCAGCACATCGAGCGCCACCGTCTGGCATCCCAGGCCGCCGACGTGTTACTCGGCAGGATCCAGGCCGGCGAATGGCCTCTCGGGCACCGCCTTCCCGGGGAATCCACATTGTCCGTCCAACTCGGCGTCGGGCGCTCGACGTTGCGCGAGGCCATCCGGGAACTCGCGGGCAAAGGTGTTCTGGACAGCAGACAGGGCGCCGGTGTGTTCGTCACCGCGACGGATCCGGCCGAGGACACCGACACCGTGTTGCGCCGGGCTACCATCGCATCCGTCACCGAAGCGCGCATCGCCATCGAAGCGGAAGCCGCCGCCCTGGCCGCGACCCGCCGCACCCCTGCCGACCTCCGCACGATCCGGCGTACGCTGACCGCACGTGGTGTCGACGGCCTGACCATCGCCGAACATGTCGACGCGGACATGGCGTTTCACCGGGCCGTCATCACCGCTGCGCACAACGACGTGCTGACGCAACTGTTCGATGTCTTCCTGCCCCGGCTGAGGCTGGCGATGATCGACATGCTCAAGATCCGACCGGTGGCATCGAAATCGGAAGACCACGCCGCGCACTGCGAACTCGCGGATGCGATCACCGCCCGCGATCCCGCGGCCGCCGCGGTGGCCAGCAGGACGCACCTGAGCGCCTTGAAGGAGTCCTTTACGTGACCGAAGTCCTGAAGCTCGACGACGTGACGTTCCGCCGCAACGGCAAGCAGATCATCGACGGAATCTCGCTCACCGTGCGCAGTGGCGAGCACTGGGCACTGCTGGGCCCGAACGGCGCGGGTAAGAGCACCCTGCTGGGTTTCTGTGCGGCAGTCACGTTTCCGACGACCGGGTCGGTGTGGGTGCTGGGCGCCCAGATGGGCCGGACCGATCTGGCGACGCTGCGCCGCTCGATCGGCCACGTCAATCCGCGTCACCGGCTGCAGTATCCGTTGACGGTGCGCGAGGTGGTGCTGACCGGGATCACCGCCACGGTGGACACCGCCGCACGATGGACCCCCAGCCCTGAGCAGATCACGCGTGCCGAGGAACTCATCGACACCGTCGGCCTGTCGGCCCGCATCGACGCCGAGTGGCCGACACTGTCGCAAGGCGAACGTGGCCGCACCCTCATCGCGCGGGCACTGATCTCCGAGCCACGGCTCCTCCTGCTCGACGAGCCCACCACCGGACTCGACGTCGCTGCACGCGAGCAACTGCTGGAAACCCTTGACGCACTGGACGACACACATCCGAACATGGCCTCCGTCCTGGTGACGCACCACCTGGAGGAACTGCCGACGAGCACCACACACGCGATCCTGATCGCCGACGGCCGCACCGTGGCGAGTGGGCGTGCGGTCGAGACGGTCACCACCGACCACGTGACGACGGCGTTCGCGCATCCCGTGGCGGTGACATACGACGATGGCCGCTGGACCGCGCGCGCCAAACCCGGTAGCCGGGTGCTCTGAGGAGAGCTCACATCTCGGGCGCTGTGTTGCGGCGCCGGCGGGCCTCCCGGTGCCGCGTGACGGGTGAGATGTCGAGCACTCGCGTCACCATGATCTGCAGGAACCTCGCCGGCTGCAGCTGCGGTGGCACCGTGTCGTGGCGGATCGCGATGTCCGGCAGCGCCGCCAGCGCCTCGTCGACCGCCGTGGTCTCCACATCGACGATCTCGAAAAGTGTGTCCGGCTCGGCCTTCTCGAGGCTGTCCACCTCGTCGTCGGGTTCGATGACCACGGCGTCGTGGTCGATCATCACCAGCGCCACGGCGTGGTAGGCATCGTCCTCGGTGCCCAGTTTGCCCAGCAGATCGATGAGCCATTCGGCCTTGTCCGGCTCGGTGGACAGGATCGTCGAGCGCAATCCGTAGACGAAGCCGAGAGCCGCGAGCGGGTGGCGCAGCCGCAGGTTCTTGGCATCGCCGTAGCTCTCCTCGACGCGGTTGGCCGCGTTCTTGCCGAAGCTCGAATCCATGCGCTTGGTGCTGATCAGCAACTCCGGCCCGGTGTCCCAATCAGAGATCACGACGTCGACCTGCTTCATGTAGTGCTTGCCGAGCACGCTGGCGCTGGAACCCGAGACGCCCTTCATCGACCGTCGCAGCCGCTGCTCGATGAGCAGGCGTTCCTTCTGCGGCAGGGCCTCGAGCAGGCTGGAGATGGCGCTGGGCATGATCCGAGGGTCGGTCGGGCGCGGCCAGACCGCGTCGCTGTCGAAACCGGCCCTGCGCAACTCATAGGACAGCCAGACGTCGAGCGCCAGGGCCGGCACCCCGGTGGTCGACGGGGCGTCGAGATACAGCGGGACGCCGAGCAGTTTGCGCAACACCCGGAAATCCGGCACGTATGTCAACGTGTTGCCATTGCGCACCCAGGGATTGGTGTGTGCACCGCCGGGTGCCGCGTCGGCCACGATGCGGTCGAAGATCGCCCATGCGGTGGCCTTGGTGGAGGGTTCAGCGGGCACGCCGCGACCTTACCGTCCGCCGCGTCGACAACGAATGGTGCGCACTGCGAACGGATTCCATGGTCGCGTCGGGCCCCAGCCCGAGCGCTTCGTCGACGCAGGACACGGCGTCGAGCAACCGGCCACGCTCCAGCAGGCCGGCCACGCGGCGCCGCGTGGCCCGCAGCCGGGCGGCCCGCGCCTCGACCAGCCGCGGCGACGGCACCAACCACTGGTCGGCCTCGCGCGGCTCGATCTTGAGGATGCCACCACCGTAGGAGCGGCCGACCATCTCGGCGTGCAGCAGTGTCACCGAGTTCAGCGACGCCAACGGCAGCAGGTCGCGGCCGAGGCTGCCGAGTCCGTCACGCAGGTACACCCCGTGCACAGAGTTGAGATGGTGCGCCCTGGCCCGGTTGGTGACCAGCCGAGGGGTGTCGGCGTTCATGCACGTCAACAACAGGTCGGCGGGTTCGACGAGCGGCACCAGATACCACGGATTGCGGACCCGGCACTTGTAGGCCAGGTGCACCCCGGCGGCGTGCCCGGCCTCCACGTACCGTGCCGCGGCCGCCGACAGCTTCGTGCCCGCCGGGCGGAACAGGTGCACGGACCTGCCGCTGTCCCCCAGCCGCGTCAACTGGTCGCCCGAGAGTGTCAGGCCGCGCAGATGCGCGCTGCCCGGCGGCGACAGCGGCAGCAGATCCGCCTGCCGCAAACCCAATTCGCGCACGCGCTGGGGCGAGAGCGCGAAGTATCCGTTGTTACCGGTCACCATCCCCAGCGTGGTGTCGGCCCACGTCTCCAGACACGTGAAATCGCCCGCCGCCTCAAGGGCATGCAGTGCTTCCACCGGAACATTGCCGATGAGCCCGCTGATCCACTTCTCGGCCGGATCGCGGGGGCGCCAACTCCGTTGCACCAGCTCGGAAGTCAGCGCATCGGCGTTACGGGCGCGGTGGATCACCGCGTGGCCGCTCGGTCCGCCGTCGAAGCCGTCGGCGAGCAGCAGCACCACATCCGCCTCTGCCTCCGGGAACACCTGCTCGTCGAACATCACCAACTCGACGCTCGCGAACCGGTCGAAGAGGAACTTGCGGACCGCGGCGGCATAGTTGACGCTGAGCAACTCGGCGGGCAGGACGAGCGCCATCCGTCCGCCCGGCCGCAGGAACAGCGCCGCATGCACGGTGAACGCCGCCCAACTCGACGCGAGCCCGGACAGCGTCACACCCGCGCGCAGCGCCGCACGCCGCGACTCGGCCCGCGTCTGACCGCGGAAATCCTGATAACGGATGTAGGGCGGATTGCCGATGACGGCGGTGTACTCCGGCCGCGGGTCGACCGCGAAGAAGTTGGCCGTCCGGATGCGCGCGCGTCCGGCCGCGTCGGCCACCCGCCTGCGCGCGAACGCCGCACTGGCGGCATGGATCTCGACCCCGTCGACGACAGGGCGATCGACACCCATCGCCTGCAGCCGCCGGACGGCGGCGACCAGGAACGCCGCATCGCCCGCCGACGGCTCGAAGACCCGGTCCTCGGCCGAACGCACCGCCCACCGCGTGAGGTACGTGGTGATCGCATCGGGTGTGAAGAAGGCACCCCGCGCCTTGCGATCCTGGGCGGTCTCGGTCACCCCGTCATTGTCGACGACACCACCGACAAGCCCGCGGATCGCAACGCCGCGGTGCGTCTGCGGCATCCGGCTACTCGTCAGGTCCCAGCAGCAGATCGGCGTCGAAGCACGTGTGATCGCCGGTGTGGCAGGCGCCGCCGATCTGATCGACCTCGAGCAGCACCGTGTCACCGTCACAGTCCAGCCGCACCGAGTGCACCTTCTGAGTGTGCCCCGACGTGGCGCCCTTGACCCACTGCTCACCGCGTGAGCGCGAGAAGTACGTGGCCTCGCGGGTCTGCAACGTGCGGGCCAGTGCGTCGTCGTCCATCCAGGCGACCATGAGCACCTTGCCGGTGCCGCGCTCCTGGGCGACGGCGGTGAACAGGCCGTCGGCGTTGCGTTTCAGGCGTGCCGCGATGGCGGCGTCGAGGCTCATGGCTGCTCCCTGGGCTGCTCCCGCGCGGTCACCGGACCGTGATCCCCGCGGCCTTCATCGAGGCCTTCACCTCGGCGATGGTCAGTTCCCTGAAGTGGAAGACGCTGGCCGCCAGCACCGCGTCGGCACCGGCCAGCACGGCCGGGGCGAAATGCTCGACCGCGCCCGCGCCGCCGCTGGCGATCACCGGCACCGTGACCGCGGACCGTACCGCGCTCAGCATCTTCAGGTCGAAGCCGGCCTTGGTCCCGTCGCGGTCCATGGAGTTCAGCAGGATCTCGCCGACGCCGAGTTCGGCGCCGCGCGCAGCCCATTCGATCGCATCGATGCCGGTGCCGCGGCGGCCGCCGTGCGTGGTGACCTCCCAGCCGGACGGCGTGGGCTGCTCGCCTTTCGGCACGGACCTGGCATCCACGCTCAGCACGATGCACTGCGAACCGAACTGCCGGGCCATCTCGGCGAGCAGCTCGGGACGCGCGATGGCCGCGGTGTTCACCGAGACCTTGTCGGCACCGGCGCGCAGCAAGACGTCGACGTCGTCGACCGAGCGCACGCCACCGCCCACGGTCAGCGGGATGAAGACCTGCTCGGCGGTGCGCTTGACCACTTCGAGCATCGTGGACCGCCCCGACGACGATGCCGTCACGTCGAGGAACGTCAACTCGTCGGCGCCCTCGGCGTCGTAGGCCGCCGCGAGTTCCACGGGATCACCGGCATCCCGCAGGTTCTCGAAGTTGACGCCCTTGACCACGCGACCGTTGTCCACATCGAGACACGGGATCACCCTCGTCGCGACGTCGCTGTTGGCGCTCACAGGTAATCCTCCGGCTTTCCAGTGGATCGTACGATTTCCAGCATCTTCTCGTGTACGCCGGGCGCGGCGGCCAGGACCGACTTCGACTCGATGGTCCACGGCGCACCGGTCAGGTCGGTGACCACGCCGCCCGCGGCGCGCACCAACGCGACGCCGGCCGCATGGTCCCAGATGTGGTGACCGAAACTGATTGCCGCACCGAGGATTCCGGCTGCCACGTAGGCCAGGTCCACGCCGGTGGCTCCGTGCATGCGCACCCGCGAGCACACCCGGCTCAGATTGGCCAGGACCTCCACGCGGTACCGACCGGGAAACCGGCCGCGGGAGTCGATGTTGAAGGTCTGGATGCCGACGATCGAATCCGCGAGCGTCGGCGAGCCCAGCGGCGGGCGCGGTTCGCCGTTGGCGTACAGCGGGCCGTCGACCAGCGCGCTGTACTTCTCGCCGGTGAACGGCAGCCAGGTCAACCCCGCGACCGGTTCACCGTCGGCCAGCAACCCCAGCAGGATCGCCGCCATCGGCGAGCCCGCTGCGTAGTTGAACGTGCCGTCGATCGGATCGAGGACCCACACCAGCGACGAGTCGACGGGGGCCCCACCGAACTCCTCACCGTGCACGCCGATCCCCGTCGCCTCGGTGAGCGCACGCACCACCTGGCGTTCGATCGCAAGATCGACCTCGGTCGCGAAGTCGTTGCCCTGCTTGCGGACCGCCGAATCGGCGCGGTGCCCGGCCACGAACGGCACAGCGGCGGCATCGAGAATCTCGGCCGCCGTGGCGACCAGCGCGGTGAGCTTCTTGGGATCCAGGTCACCCACCACCGTCATCCGCTGACCGCGGACAGTGCCTGGGGCAGGGTGAACCGTCCGGCGTAGAGGGCCTTGCCCACGATCGCGCCCTCGACGCCGACGCCGGTGAGGGTCGCGATCGCGCGCAGGTCGTCCAGGCTCGACACGCCGCCGGAGGCGATCACGGGTGCGTGGGTGCGCCCGGCCACCGCGGCCAACAGGTCGAGGTTGGGGCCCGTGAGTGTGCCGTCCTTGCTGACATCGGTCACGACGTATCGCGAGCAGCCTTCGCTGTTCAGCCGCTCGAGCACCTCCCACAGGTCTCCGCCGTCGGTCTCCCAGCCGCGGCCGCGGAGCCGGAACCCACCCGCGCCGTCGGTCTGGGCGTCGAGGCCGACCGCGACACGGTCGCCGTACTCGGCGATCGCCTTGGCACACCACTGCGGGTTCTCCAGGGCAGCGGTGCCGATGTTGACGCGCGCACAGCCGGTGTCGAGCGCGGCCCGCAGCGACTCGTCGTCGCGGATGCCCCCGGACAACTCGACGGCCACGTCGAGCTTGCCGACCACCTCGGCAAGCAGTTCACGGTTGCTGCCGCGGCCGAACGCGGCGTCCAGGTCGACCAGGTGGATCCACTCTGCGCCGTCCCGCTGCCACGCCTCGGCGGCCTCGACCGCCGAACCGTAGTCGGTCTCGCTGCCGGCCTTGCCCTGCACCAGCCGCACCGCCTGGCCGTTCACCACGTCGACGGCGGGCAACAGGATCAGCGGCCGCTTGTCCGGCTCGGTTGCCCCGGCCGTGCCGGCCGCCACGGAATCGTTCGAAGTCACAGTCCCTCAACCCAATTCGCGAGCAGCGCCGCACCTGCGTCGCCACTCTTCTCCGGATGAAATTGCGTGGCCGACAACGCACCGTCCTCGACAGCGGCGATGAAGGGCACGTGATGCGTCGCCCAGGTGACGAGCGCGTCCTTTTTCCCCGACCACTCTTGTGCGGCATAGGAATGCACGAAGTAGAACCGCGTGTCGGCATCCAGGCCGGAAAACAGCCTGCTGCCTTTCGCCGCGTCGACGACATTCCAGCCCATGTGCGGGATCACCGGCGCGTCGAGGCGCGTCACCGCCCCGGGCCACTGCCCGCAGCCGGTGGATTCCACCCCGAACTCCACGCCGCGCTCGAACAGGATCTGCATGCCGACGCAGACGCCCAACACCGGGCGGTCGTGCCGCAGGCGGTCGGCGATGATCGCCTCGCCGTGGATGCCGCGCAGTCCGGTCATGCAGGCCTCGAAGGCCCCGACGCCGGGAACCACGAGTCCGTCGGCGGCCGCGGCGGCCGACGGGTCGGCGCTCACCTCGACGTCGGCACCGACCCGTTCGAGCGCGCGTTGCGCCGATCGGAGGTTGCCCGATCCGTAATCGAGTACGACGACTCTCTTTGTCACAAAGTCCCTTTGGTTGACGGAACGCCGGTCACGCGCGCGTCGTACTCGACAGCGTGGCGCAGGGCGCGGGCCACGGCCTTGTACTGCGCTTCGGTGATGTGGTGAGGGTCGCGGCCGTAGAGCGTGCGCACGTGCAGTGCGATACGGGCGTTGAACGCCAGCGATTCGAACACGTGCCGGTTGATCACCGTGTGGTAGGGCGCGCGCGTGCCCGAGATCGTGAAACTGACCATGGATTCCGGTTCGCCGGTGTGCACGAAGTACGGACGGCCGGAGACGTCGACTGCCGCATGCGCCAGGGTCTCGTCCATCGGGATGAACGCGTCACCGAAGCGGCGGATGCCCTTCTTGTCCCCGAGCGCCTGGCCGAGGGCCTGGCCGAGCACGATCGCGGTGTCCTCGACCGTGTGGTGTCCCTCGATCTCGATGTCGCCCTTGGCCTGGACCGTGAGATCGAAGCTCGCGTGGCTGCCCAGCGACGTCAGCATGTGATCGAAGAACGGCACGCCCGTGTCGATGTCGACGACACCTGTGCCGTCGAGATCGAGTTCGACGACGATCTCGGATTCCTTGGTCTTGCGTTCGACGCGGGCACGTCGGTTCGCCGAGGCGCTCATTGTGCTCCTACCGGGCTGGTGGCTGATGACTGAAGTTCGGTGGCGGCCAATTTGGCGCTGGCGGCGAGGAAGGCGTCGTTCTCGGCAGCGAGTCCCGTGGTGACGCGCAGGTATCCCGGGATGCCGACGTCGCGGATCAGGACCCCGGCGTCGAGGTAGCGCTGCCAGGTGGCCGGTGCGTCGGCGAACTCGCCGAACAGCACGAAGTTGGCGTCACTGGGGATGACCCGGAAACCCATGCGGCCCAGCTCGGCGCTGACGCGTTCCCGCTCGGCGATCAGCTTGGCAACACTGCCGAGGGTGTCGTCGGCATGCCGCAGCGCTGCGCGCGCCGCGGCCTGCGTGAGGACCGACAGGTGGTAGGGCAACCGCACGAGCAGCAGCGCGTCGATCACCGCTGGCGCGGCGGCCAGGTAGCCGAGCCGTCCGCCGGCAAATGCGAACGCTTTGCTCATCGTCCGGCTGACGACGAGCTTGGCCGGGTGTTCGTCGAGCAGTGCCACGGCGCTGGGCTGCGAAGAGAACTCGCCATAGGCCTCGTCGACGATCATGATGCCGCCGCGCATCGCGTCGAGCAGGCGGCGCAGATCGTCGAGCGGAACGCTCTGTCCGGACGGGTTGTTGGGGCTCGCGACGAAGACCACATCGGGGTCGCGCTCGGTGACCGCGGCCACCGCGACGTCGACGTCGAGACCGAAATCCTCTGCGCGTGCGGCCTGCAGCCATTCGGTCTGGGTGCCGTCGGAGATGATCGGGTGCATCGAGTACGACGGCACGAAACCGATCGCGCTGCGGCCCGGACCGCCGAACGCCTGCAACAGCTGCTGCAGGATCTCGTTGGAACCGTTTGCTGCCCAGAGGTTTTCGACACCAAGGGAGACGCCGGTGACGGCGCTGAGATACGCCGCGAGATCGGCGCGCAGTGCGACGGCGTCACGGTCGGGATAGCGATGCAGTTCGGCGGCGGCCTCGCGTACCGACGCCGCGACATCGTCGACGAGCGCCTTGGTGGGCGGATGCGGATTCTCGTTGGTGTTCAGGCGCACCGGAACCTGCAGCTGCGGGGCGCCGTAGGGCGACTTCCCCCGCAGGTTCTCGCGCAGCGGCAGATCCGCCAACGTCACCTTGTTCGCAGCCATCAGTTCCTTCTGTTCTTCGCGCAAGCGCTCATCAGTTCCCTCTGTTCTTCGCGCAAGCGCTCATCAGTTCCCTCTGTTCTTCGCGCAAGCGCTCATCACCGCTCGAATCTCCGCCGCACCGCCTCACCATGCGCAGGCAGATCCTCGGCCTTGGACAGCGTGATCACATGTCCGGACACGTCTTTGAGCGCGGCCTCGTCGTATTCGACGACATGGATGCCGCGCAGGAACGTCTGCACCGACAATCCGCTGGAGTGCCGCGCGCACCCGGCGGTGGGCAGCACGTGGTTGGAACCCGCGCAGTAGTCGCCGAGGCTCACCGGCGACCAAGCGCCGACGAAAACCGCTCCCGCCGATCGGATCCGGCTCGCGACGGCAGGTGCGTCGACGGTCTGGATCTCCAGGTGCTCGGCGGCGTAGGCATTGACCGTGCGCACACCCGCGTCGATGTCGTCGACCAGCACGATCGCCGACTGCTTGCCCGACAACGCCGCGGTGACGCGTTCGACGTGCTTGGTGGTCGCGAGCTGATCGGTCAGTTCACGGTCGGTGGCCTCGGCCAGCGCCTCACTGTCGGTGACCAGAACGCTGGCGGCCATCTCGTCGTGCTCGGCCTGGCTGATCAGGTCCGCGGCCACGTGCACCGGATCGGCGGTGTGGTCGGCCAGGATCGCGATCTCGGTGGGGCCGGCCTCGGCGTCGATGCCCACCTGGGACCGGCAGATCCGCTTGGCGGCCGTCACGTAGATGTTGCCCGGTCCGGTGATCATGTCGACCGGCGCCAATTCGGTGCCGTCGGTGTCCGTGCCGCCGTAGGCCAGCAACGCCACGGCTTGCGCGCCGCCGACCGCCCACACCTCGTCGACACCCAGCAGCGCGGCAGCGGCCAGAATCGTCGGGTGCGGCGCGCCTCGGAAAGGACCCTGCACGTGGGCCTGCGGGGGGCTCGCGATGACCATCGAATCAACGCCCGCGGTCTGCGCGGGTACGACGTTCATCACGACGCTCGACGGGTAGACGGCGTTGCCGCCAGGGACATACAGGCCCACCCGCTCGACGGGGACCCAGCGCTCGGTCACGGTGGCGCCGGGCGCGAGCGTCGTGGTGGTGTCGGTGCGGCGCTGATCGGCGTGCACAGCACGCGCACGCTCGATGGAGACCTGCAGCGCGACGCGTACGTCGGCGTCGAGGTTCTCCAGCGCCCGGGTCAGGGCCTCGCGCGGCACCCGCACGGTTGCCGGGCGGACACCGTCGAAAGACTCGCCGTACTCCAGGGCGGCCGCTGCGCCCCGCTCGGCGACCGCGTCGACGATCGGACGGACCTTCGGCACCACGGCGTCGACGTCAACACCACCGCGTGGCAGCGCGGAGCGCAATTGCGCCGCGGTGAGCACGCGGTCGCGCAGGTCGATGCGGGACATCTGAAACTTGGCCATCATGTTTATTGTCCCTGATCAGTCCACTTGAATAAAAATCCGTCGGCCGTCGGTCGCTTGCGGTGGCCGCCGAACCCGCGAACGGAGTCACAGTTGTCGGCGAAAGACCACCCCAACATCGCGCCCGGCGTACCGATGCTGTTCCCGCCCTGGCTCGAGCGCCTGCAGCTCAAGTACGTCGATCCGGTGATGACGCCCATCGCCAAACGGCTACCCGGTTTCACCGCCATCAAGCATCGCGGCCGCACATCGGGCCGGGCGTACGAGACGATCGTCACCAGCTATCGAAAGGGCAACGTCTTCGCGGTGATCCTCGCCCACGGCAAGACCAACTGGGTGAAGAACGTCCTCGCGGCGGGCGGCGCCGACGTGAAGCTCTTCCGCGGTGAGTTGAAGATCACGAATCCGCAGATCCTCCCCGCAGGCAGCGATGACCCGTCCCTGCCGCTGATGGCCCGCCTGGCCGCCAAGAAGGCGGGGGTTCTCGTCGCCGAAATCGTTTGACGGCCCTGCCACACTGCCCGTATGGCATGGCACGTCTGGCTGGCGTTCGTCGGCGCGGCGATCGCGATCAGCGTCTCCCCCGGCGCCGGCGCGATCCAGTCGATGGCTACCGGTCTCACGCACGGGGTGCGCCGTGGGTACTGGAGCATCCTCGGCCTGGAGCTCGGGCTCATGCTGCAGCTCACCCTCGTCGCGATCGGGCTCGGTGCCGCGGTCGCGAGCTCGATTCTCGCGTTCAACGTGATCAAGTGGATCGGGGTCGCCTACCTGATCTATCTGGCGGTTCGCCAATGGCGCACCGCCACCGTCGACCTGCGTGAACAGGTCGGCAAGGCGACCGACAGCAGCGCCACCGGCCTGGTGGTCCGCGGCTTCCTGGTCAACGCCACCAACCCGAAGGGCCTGGTGTTCTTCCTGGCCGTGCTGCCACAGTTCGTGGTCCCGACGGCACCCCTGCTACCGCAGCACCTCGCGATCGGCGCGACCATGGTCGTCGTCGACCTCGTCGTGATGGGCCTGTACACGGCGCTCGCGGTCCGGTTGCTGAACTGGCTGCACACACCGCGCCAGCAGACGATCGTCAACCGCGTGTTCTCCGGTCTGTTCGCGACCGCGGCCGTACTGCTGTCGCTCGTGCGGCGCGGCGCCACCGCCTGAAGTTGGCCGACCCGTCAGAAATCCAGGCCCAGGTCGAGCACCCGCACCGAGTGGGTGAGCGCCCCGATCGCCAGGTAGTCGACGCCGGTGCCCGCGTAGTCCGCGGCGGTGTCCAGCGTCAGCCCGCCCGAGGACTCCAGCAGCGTCTGCGGTGCCCGCGCGTCGCGGCGCTGCACGGCCATCTGCGTCTGCCACACCGGGAAATTGTCCAGCAGCACGAGTTCGACGCCCGCGGTGAGCACCTCGTCGAGCTGTTCGAGCGAGTCGACCTCGACCTCACACGGCAGGTCGGGCGCCTGCGCGCGGACCGCATCGAGTGCGGCCACCACCGAGCCGGCCGCGGCGACGTGGTTGTCCTTGATCAGCGCCGCATCGCCGAGTCCCAACCGGTGGTTGACGCCGCCGCCGACGCGTACCGCGTACTTCTGCAGCAGACGCAGGCCCGGCAGGGTCTTGCGGGTGTCGCGGATCTTGGCCTTGGTACCTGCCACCGCGTCGACCCACGCGGCCGTCGCGGTCGCGACCCCGGACAGGTGGCACAGCAGGTTGAGCATGGTGCGTTCGGCGGTGAGCAGCTCGCGCGTCGGTGCCTCGACGGTCAGCACCGTCTGCTTGGCGTCGAGCCGTGCCCCGTCCGGAACGCGGTCCAGGACGCGGTAGCGCTCCGGGCCGATCACCTCGTCGAGCACCAGCAGCGCGACATCGACACCGGCTATGACGCCCGGTTCGCGGCTGACGACGGACGCCGTGGTCGTCGCGGCCGCGTCGACCGTGGCCACCGTCGTGACATCCGGGCCGTATGCGAGATCTTCTTGGATCGCTCGGGCGACGGCGGCCTCGGCCGCCACCAGTTCGGCATCGGTCAGGAACATCAGCACACCGCCGTCGGGATTTCGACGGCGATGTCGCCGTCGTGGATGCGGACTGTCATCGAGACCTCCTGTGTGGGGTCGGTATCCGGGTAGTCGCCACGGTGGTGGCAGCCGCGGCTCTCACTGCGCGCCGAGGCCGCAGCGGCCACGGCGCGGGCCACGGTGGTGAGTGCGGCGTCCTCGAAGCCGGTGCGATTCCGCAGGGACACGGAGTGTGCGGTACCCAGCGTGTCGGTCAACCGGTGCAGGCCGGTGGCGTCACGGACCACCGAGGCGTGTGCGGACATCGCGGACTGGAGAACCGACCGGTCCACCACGCCCCGGCGGATCTCCTGCGGGGCTCTGGCGTGCACCGGTCCGGACTGACGGGCGTGCGCCGCGGCAGCGCGCCCGGCCCGCCCGCCGACCACGAGGCCCTCCAGCAAGCTGTTGGACGCCAACCGATTTGCGCCGTGCATGCCGGTGCGAGCGACCTCCCCTGCGGCGAACAGCCCGGGTAGATCGGTACGCCCGTGCACATCGGTGACCACACCGCCGCAGCTGTAGTGCGCACCCGGCACCACCGGGATGGGGTCGCGCGCCGGATCGATCCCGGCCGCGGCGCAGGCCGCCGTGACGGTCGGGAACCGGTTGGCGACGTCGGCGACACCGCGGGCGTCGAGATAGACACACGAGTCACCGGTGGCGTCCAACCGCGCGTTGATCGCCGCGGCGACCACGTCACGCGGGGCGAGGTCGCCCATGGGGTGAACGCCCTCGGTGACCGATTGTCCATGTGCGTCGACGAGAACCGCACCTTCACCGCGCAGCGCCTCGGTGACCAGCGGGCGGCGGCCGCCCGCTGCGGCGTCGAAGAGCATGGTGGGGTGGAACTGCACGAACTCGATGTCGCGCACCGCGGCACCGGCCCACAGGGCCAGCGCGATGCCGTCGCCGGTCGAACCGACCGGGTTGGTGGTGGCCGAGTAGAGATGACCGAGACCGCCGGTCGCGAGGATCACCGACGGCGCGTGCAGAATCCCCGGGCCGTCGTCGTTGAGCACCAGCACGCCGGTCACGCCGGTGTCGCCGTGCAGGATCTGCAGCGCCACGTGGTCGTGGCGGATGTCGAGATGTGCGGCCGTGTGGTCGAGCGTGCGCTGCACCTCCGCGCCGGTGGCGTCGCCGCCCGCGTGGATGATCCGGCGTCGCGTGTGCCCGCCCTCACGGGTCAGCGCCCACCGCCCTGGCGCGGCCTCGTCGAACAGTGCGCCGTCGGCCACCAGGTCAGTGATTGCCTTGGCACCGTCGGCGGCGATCGAGCGGACGGCCTCGGCGTCGCACAATCCGCCACCGGCGGCCAGCGTGTCGGCGACGTGGGCGTCGATCGAATCGTCGTTGTCAGGAAGAACGACGGCGATGCCCCCCTGCGCGTAGAACGTCGCGGTCTCGGTCACCTTGCTGAGCACCATGACCCGCCGGCCGCTGCGGTGCGCGGCCAGCGCCGCGACCAGTCCGGCGACGCCGGTGCCGATCACCACGACGTCGGTCCGTTGCTGCCAGTACGTCGAGGTGCCGCAGGCGAACGCGCCCGCGCCGGTCATTCGCCGCCGCCGGGCTGCCCGATCTCGATCATCCGCTGCACGCTGGCACGGCCGAGACGTGCGGTCTCCGGGTCGACGTGGACCTCGTCGGCGCCCTCGACGAGGCACCGCAGCAACGCGGCCGGCGTGATCATCTTCATGTACGTGCACGAGGCCCGGTCGTTGACCGCGAGGAAATCGACTTCCGGTGCAGCCCTTCGCAACTGGTGCAGCATGCCGATCTCCGTGGCGACCAGCACCTGACGTGCGTCGGTCTCCCGCGCGGCGTCGAGCATGCCGCCCGTCGACAGGATCTTGACGCGTTCCTCGGGGACAGCGCCCTCGCCGGCGAGGTACAGCGCCGACGTGGCGCAGCCGCACTCAGGATGGACGAACAGCTCGGCGTCGGGGTGCGCGCGTGCCTGCGACGCCAGTTCGTCGCCGTTGATACCGGCGTGCACATGGCATTCCCCGGCCCACACATGCATGTTCTTGCGGCCGGTCACGCGCCGGACGTGGGCGCCGAGGAACTGGTCGGGGCAGAACAGCACCTCGCGGTCCTCTGGGATGGAGGCCACGACCTCGACGGCGTTCGACGACGTGCAGCAGATGTCGGTCAGCGCCTTCACCGCGGCGGTGGTGTTGACATAGGACACGACGACCGCGCCGGGGTGGTCGTCCTTCCACGCCTGCAGCTCTTCTGCCGTGATCGAGTCCGCCAGCGAGCATCCGGCACGCTGATCCGGGATCAGGACGGTCTTGTCCGGGCTGAGGATCTTGGCGGTCTCGGCCATGAAGTGCACACCGCAGAAAACGATGGTGTCCTCGGGCGCCTCGGCCGCGATGCGGGACAGCGCCAGCGAGTCCCCGACGTGGTCGGCGACGTCCTGGATGGCCGGAAGCTGGTAGTTGTGCGCCAGCAGTGTCGCACCGCGAAGCTCGACGAGCCTGCGGACCTCCGCGGCCCACTGCTCGTCACCGTCGATGCCCGAGTAGCCGCCGGGGCCGTCGACAATCCGGTCCGCGAGCGCCGTTTCGGGCATTCCGTTGAGCACGGTCACGGTGGCCTCCTCACCGAAGTCAGGTTTTCGACTTACAATCGAAAACATGCCACATGGTAGCACCGCCCACGAAGTGCTCGCCGTCGTGTTCCAGGTTCGCGACCTCGACACGCGTCAACCGAATCTCAGCGTCCTCTTGTGGCAACGGGCACTGGAACCCGAACGCGACAAGTGGTCACTTCCCGGCGGTCGCCTGCGCGACGACGAGGATCTGACCACCTCCGTGCGGCGTCAACTCGCGGAGAAAGTCGACCTGCGCGAGCTCGCACATCTCGAGCAACTCGCGGTGTTCTCCGATCCGAAGCGGGTGCCGGGCGAACGCACGATCGCGTCGACCTTCCTGGGCCTTGTGCCCTCTCCCGCCACCCCGGCCCTGCCCGACGACACCCGGTGGCATCCGGTCCACGAACTGCCCGAGATGGCGTTCGACCACGCACCCATGGTCGAGCACGCCCGCTCCCGGCTGATGGCCAAACTCTCGTACACGAATATCGGATTTGCCTTGGCACCAAAAGAATTCGTCATCTCGTCACTGCGCGACGTGTACAGTGCGGCGCTGGACTACCAGGTGGACGCGACCAACCTGCAGCGTGTTCTCGAACGCCGCAAGGTGATCACCCGGACCGGGACCACGGCGCGGTCGGGCCGCAGCGGCGGGCGTCCCGCAGCCCTCTACCGGTTCACCGAGTCGCGATATCGAGTCACCGACGAATTCGCAGCGTTGCGGCCTCCCGGGTGAGTCGACTGGACTCTTAGACCTTTCTTAAGCAAGAATGCGCGGATGGACTTGGCCAGCGCCGCGAATGCGGCCGATGCCGAATGGATCGGCCGTGCACCGCACGAGGAACTGGACCGCGACGCCAGGCCGGGATTGCCCGGTGAGGATCCGTTCTATGTCCCACCGGCCGGCTACCACCACGCCGAACCCGGCACGGTCCTGCGCAGCCGCGATGTCGAACTGGCCTTTCTCGGGCTGGTCCCGCAGGCTCTGCACGCCACACAGCTGCTCTACCGGTCCACCGACCGCAACGGCGCCCCCGAGGCCGCGGTCACCACGGTGATCATGCCGCCAGACGCGCGTGAGGACTGCCCGTTCGTGTCCTACCAGTGCGCGATCGACGCGATCTCGGCGAGCTGCTTCCCGTCGTACTCGCTGCGCAGGCGCGCCAAGGTGACCGGGGGCCTCGCGCAGTTCGAGCTGCTGTTGATCACCGCCGCCCTGGCCGAGGGTTGGGCTGTCTCGGTCCCCGACCACGAGGGCCTCGACGGTATGTGGGGAGCGCCGTACGAACCCGGATACCACGTGCTCGACGGGCTGCGCGCGGCGATCAACTCCGAGCACCTGCCGCTGTCGGACGCATCGCCGATCGGGTTGTGGGGCTACTCCGGCGGCGGTCTGGCCAGCGCGTGGGCCGCGGAGATGAGCGGCTCCTATGCGCCCGAGCTGAACATCGTCGGCGCGGTGCTCGGCTCCCCCGTCGGCGATCTCGGCCAGACGTTCCGCCGGCTCAACGGCACGGTGTTCTCCGGGCTGCCCGCCCTGGTGGTCGCCGCGCTCGCCGACATCTACCCCGGTCTCAACCGCATCATCGCCGAGCACGCCACCACCGAGGGCCGCAAGCTGCTGCGACGGCTGCACGAGATGAGCACCGTCGAGGCCGTGCTGCGGCTGGCCCGCAAGGACATGGACGATCTCGTGGACCTACCGCTCGAGCAGATCCTCGACAGCCCGGAGGTCACCCACGTCTTCGACGACATCAAACTCGGTGTCGCGACCCCCAACCCTCCTGTGCTGCTCATCCAGGCCGTGCACGACGAGCTGATCTCGGTGGACTGGATCGACGAACTCGTCGAGAAGTACCTGACCGGAGGCGCCTCGGTGACCTACCACCGCGATCTGTTCAGTGAGCATCTGCTGCTGCACCCCATGTCGGCTCCCATGGCGTTGCGGTGGTTGAACGACCGATTCGCCGACCGTCCGCTGCACGCCAACCTGGTGCGCACCAAGTGGCCGACGCTGCTCAATCCCATCACCTACGTCGGGATGGCGCGGTTGGCCGGTATCGCCGCCAAGGTCGTCACCGGCCGCGCGCTGCGGCGCCGTCCGCTCTGATGGGTCCGATCCCGACTCGGCTCAGGGATGCGGCGGGGTGACCATCGGCGGCAGCACCGGATAGGCCGGAGGCTCGACCGGCGGCCACGCGCCCAGATCGTCACGCGCCGTCGACACCGCGATGAGTGCATACACCAGGGCCGCGACGGCGGCCGGGAACAGGATGCTCGCCGCGACCTGTAACGGCGTGTGGCCGAAGAACACCGGCGGCGCCTCCACGACGTAGTGCACGCGGTTCTCCGGTGTGACCGGGGCTCCCGCGACGTCGATCGAGCCGTAACGACCGCGCACCAACAGGGCGCCGATGCCGGCCGCCGCACCGGCTGCCGCGGCGCACCCCGCCACCAGGGCCGTCGCGAGCGCCGGGCCGCGGTGCGCGCGCCACTGCCACAGCGCGACCGCGGCGACGACTCCGAGCACCACGAGCAGGCCCGTGAACATGAACGCCGCGGTGAAGAAGTGATCGGACTCGGCACCGAGATACGCCCGCGCGCGGTCGCCGCTGCGGGTCAGCGCGACCACGCCGTGGATCGGGGGCGCCAGGATCGACCACACCACCCCGAGCAGTGCGCCTGCGACCGTCAGCGTCACCACCACGATGGCCGCCGCGCGGGATCGCGAGATGCGGGGCCCGCCCATGGGTCCTGCGGGCGCCGCCCGGACGGACGCGGGGGCGTCGGAGACGCTCATCTGGGGGTCTCCGCTCATCGTCGGGGGTCGAGGTCGGTCGAGTCCACATGCCCGTGCCGAGAGCACTTGGCCCACCAGCCGTCCGGGCGCACCTGCACGATCATCCGCCGGCCACATTCGGCGCAAAACCGCGGCGGTTCCAGTCCCAACTGGGCGGCCGTGGGCAGCGCGCTGTCTGCCGGGCCACCCGTGTAGACGTTGTAGACGCCTGCACCGACGGGCACGGGAAGCGCCGGGGTCTCCTCGATCATCACCACCCCGTTTTACAGGGTGGCGTTGAGAGCCTTGATGGGCATCTGCAGATCGTCGAGCAACTGCAGGTCGGCCTCGGCCGGGCGGCCCAGCGTGGTCAGGTAATTGCCGACGATGACGGCGTTGATGCCGCCGAGGATGCCCTGCTTGGCGCCGAGGTCGCCCAGGGTGATCTCGCGGCCGCCCGCGAAGCGCAGCATCGTGCGCGGGAGCGCGAGGCGGAATGCCGCGACCGCCTTGAGCGCCTCCGAGGCGGGCAGCACCTCGAGGTCACCGAACGGTGTGCCAGGACGCGGGTTCAAGAAGTTCAGCGGTACCTCGTGTGGGTCCAGTTCGGCGAGGTTCGCCGCGAACTCGGCGCGCTGCTCGAGCGTCTCGCCCATCCCGAGAATCCCGCCGCAGCACACTTCCATGCCCGCCTCGCGGACCATGTTCAGGGTGTCCCAGCGCTCCTCCCAGGTGTGTGTGGTCACCACGTTCGGGAAGAACGACCGCGCGGTTTCGAGGTTGTGGTTGTAGCGGTGCACGCCCATGTCCGCCAGGCGCTGCACCTGTTCCTCGGTGAGCATGCCCAGCGAGCAGGCGATCTGGATGTCGACCTCGTTGCGGATCGCCTCGATGCCCGCGGCGACCTGGGCCAGCAGGCGCTCGTCGGGGCCGCGCACCGCCGCGACGATGCAGAACTCGGTGGCGCCGGTCTTCGCGGTCTGCTTGGCCGCCTCGACCAGACTCGGCACATCGAGCCACGCGCTGCGCACCGGCGATGCGAAAAGACCCGACTGCGAACAGAAGTGGCAGTCCTCCGGACAACCACCGGTCTTGAGGCTGATGATGCCCTCGACCTCGACGTCGGGACCGCACCAGCGCATCCGCACGTCGTGCGCCAGTGACAGCAATTCGTCGAGGCGGTCATCGGGCAGCTGCAGCACCTGCAGGGTCTGCTGCTGATCGAGGCCGACGCCGCGCTCCAGCACCTGCTCGCGGGCCACACCCAGTACATCCATGCCATTGACGGCCGCCTGTGTCACGGGCTTCCTCCTGCGGTATCGATATCGCACATCTCGGCCGCGTCGGCCGCTGAACGGTGTTCAGGTTACTTGAACAGTGTTCAGGTTAAGATAGCGGCGTGCAACTCCACAAACCCGACGTGGTGGCTGCGGCGACGAAGATCCTCGACGACCACGGCATCGCAGACCTCACGATGCGACGGCTGGCCCGCGAGCTCGACGTGACGCCGGGCGCCCTGTACTGGCATTTCGCCAACAAACAGGAACTGTTGGGGGCCGTGGCCGACCACATTCTGCAAGCCGCCCGCGTCGACACGGGAAACCTGGCGTGGCGCGACAAAATCCACGAATCCGGCCGCGCGTTGCGTGATGCGTTGTTGTCCCACACCGACGGCGCCGAACTGGTGTCGGCGAGCTTCGCGGCGGGCGAGTCAACGGTAATCAGCGAGATCGTCGACCGCCTGGCCGGTGCGGCGAGAGACGCCGGGGTGAACGACACCGACATCGACGCGGCCGCGCGCACGGTCGTCTACTACGTGCTCGGGTTCACCGTCGACGAGCAGTCGCGGCTGCAGTGGGACGCCGTCGGCGCGCTCGGCGACGATCAGTCGCTGCTGACCCGCGACAACACCCGGCAGTTCCGCTTCGGTCTGCAGTTGCTCATCGACGGGCTGGCCGCACAGGGCGGGATCGGCAGCGAATCCAGCTCCGCGGTGCGCTCTTCCCACTGACCACTACATGCCGCGGGAGACCACGGCATCCAGTGCTCGCAGCGCGTGGGGCTCACCGGAGGCCTCGACCGATCCACCGCGATTCCACGCCCACAACGCGAGATCGGCGGCCGTGCCACGGACCGCCGCCGACGTGAGCACCCCCTGGGGGTCCGGGTTTCGCACCGCGCGGGGCCGGGCGCCGGTCGCGCCGACGTCGACCTGCCAGCGCTGCCCCGTGTCGATCGCGATCAACTCGACCACCGCGGCGCGCTCGTACTGCGATCCGTCCGGCTGCCACGCCCACATGACATCGACGGCGTGGTCGACGGCGCCCGCCGCGACATCGGCGGCCAGTGCTCCGATGGGCAGGCCCGCGGCGAGTTCGGCGTCCACCCGGTGCATGGTCGCCTCATAGGTCTGCATCCGCCGCGTGAAGCCGACCGTCTGATCCGGTGGCCACCACGACCACCGCGGCTCGGCGTCGTCGAGCCGGCTCAGTTCGGTCAGCAGCCTTGCGGTCGCAGGCTCACGAAGCGCCAGCATGTCGGCGATCGAGTCCGGGCGCGACGGCCTCGACCGCTCGACCGCGGCGACCCCGTCGTCGGAGGTCACATTGCGGAACAGGACTGCGGCCCAGAAGAGTTGGACCGCGGTCAGATGCCACAGCAGATCCGACGCCGTCCAATCCGGACAGGTTGGGCAGGGCGCGCCGGGCGGCGTGGCCGACAGCACCTCGGCGAACCGCCGGGACTCGGCATCGATGATCGCGAGCCGGTTCACGCCCTCAGCATGTCACCCGATCGGGTGCTCCGTCCGCTTGTCGCCGATCCAGTGCCGCAAACCCGTGACCGTGCCGGCGATCTCGCGGGGCCGCCCGGAGATCCGCAACGCGGTCGCGAGCCGCGCGGGTGCGATGCGGCGGGCCAGCGTGACGTGCGGGGTCCATTCTCCGGGCCCGGCGTGCGGCATGGGGGCCGGCGTCATCAACGGCACGCACGCCCGGTGAACCTCGGCCTGCAGATCGAGCAGTTCCGCGGTGGGCACCAGCAGCCGTGCCAGGACATCCGCCGAGCGGCCGAAGATCAGCGTGGCGCCCAGTCGGCACGGCAACGGCAGACGGTCCACCAGCGGCCGCAGGATCTGTTCGACGTCGGTGTCGATGTGCTGAGCGACCGCCAGGGTGGCGTGTGGCCGACTGGCCGGAGCCTGACTCGGTATCCCGGCGTCGCGCAGTTCATCCCAGATGCGGCGGACCGTTGACTCGGTGTCGTCGTCGAAGACGAGTTCGACGGAGTGCACCATGCACTTGCTCCTCCCGCGGGTGTCAGATCAGGCTGGTGATCCAGTCTGCGTCAAACACCGCCGCGCTCAGCGCCTCGAAGTGCTCGGGGGTGGCCAGCCCGGCTCCGGCGGGCAGAACCGCGCGTAGCGGCGCGAGGTCCGCGAGGGCCTTCCGATTGTCCAGTTCGGCAACCCCCGGCTCGTCCGGCCATGCCCCGATCACCAGCCCGGCACACGAAACCTTGTGGGCGTCAAGCGCTTCGAGGGTCAATGCGGTGTGATTGAGCGTGCCGAGGCCCGGGGACACCACGACCAGCACCTGTGCGTCGAGATCGCCAGCCAGGTCACGCAACGTGACACCGTCGGCGCCGAGCACGACGAGCAGGCCTCCAGCGCCCTCCACCAGCGTCAGTCGGTGCGGTTCGTCGACCGCGCGCACGGAGTCCACCAGATCGGTACGGCTGGGCAGTCCCGCGCCGGCGCGCGCTGCGGCGGCGACCGGCGCCAGCGGTTCGGGGTAGCGCCATCCGCCGTGCAGAGCGGTGACCCCGGACAGGCGGCGGACCTCGCCGAGATCGTCGTCGCCGTCGATTGTTCCGGTCTGCACCGGCTTGCACACCGCGACGTCGCGACCGGCAAGTCGCGTCGCACACGCCAGCGCCGCCGTCGTCACCGTCTTGCCGACACCGGTGTCGGTGCCGGTCACCGCGAGCACCGTCATGCGCGGGCGGTGGTCAGGACGTCGGTGAGCACCTGCCTCGCGAGCGCCATCTCGTCGTCGGTCAACGAGGCCCGCGCGGTCAGGCGTAGCCGTGAGGTGCCTGCCGGAACCGTGGGCGGGCGGAAGCAGCCCACGCGCACGCCGCGTTCGAGGCAGGCCGCCGCGGCCCCGACGGCGGTCTCCGGGTCGCCCAGGATCACCGACACCACAGCGGACGCGGGCGTTTCGGTGACCCCGGCGATCGCGGCCAACTCGGCGGCCCGGTCGAGCACGGCGCCGGCCCGCTGCGGTTCGGCGATCAACACACGCAGCGCGGCGGCCGCCGCACCGAGGGCCGCGGGCGCCAGTCCGGTGTCGAAGATGAACGAGCGTGCCGTGTCGATGAGGTGTGCACGCACCGCCGCAGGGCCGAGGACCGCGCCACCCTGGCTGCCCAGCGCCTTCGACAGCGTCGTGGTCATCACGATGTCCGGTTCACCCGCCAGACCGACCTCGTACAGCAGACCCTGACCACCGGGACCGCGTACCCCGAGACCGTGGGCCTCGTCGACGAGGAGCAGCGCGCCGTGCCGGCGGCACGCCTCGTGCAGCTCGCGCAGCGGGGCCAGATCGCCGTCGGCGCTGAACACCGATTCCGTCACGACGACAGCGCGCTGCTCGGTGCGTGCGGCCAGCGCCGCGTCGACCGCCTCGACGTCGCGGTGCGGCGAGACGACCACCCGCGCCCGCGACAGCCGGCACGCGTCGACCAGCGATGCGTGCGACAGCGCATCCGACACGATGAGTGATCCCGGACCGGACAGCGCGACCAGCGCGCCGAGGTTGGCGGTGTAGCCCGACGAGAACACCAGCGCCGATTCGGCGCCAAGGAACGACGCGAGCCGGTTCTCGAACGCCTCGTGCAGTTCGGTGTTGCCGGTCACCAGCCGCGAGCCGCCGGCACCTGCACCCCAGGTGCGCAGTGCCTCGATGCCACCGTCGAGCACCGCCGGATGCTGCGACAGACCCAGATAGTCGTTGGAGGCCAGGTCGAGTTCGGCGCCGACGGGCGGACGGACTCGCAGTTCACGCCGCAGACCCTCGGTCCGGCGGCGTTGTTCGGCGTCGGCCAGCCAGGCCAACGGTGAAAGACCTGTGCGCGTCACGGGCTCTCCCCTCGGGTGTCGCGTCGGCGGGCCGACAATTGAACGCGTCGGCGGGCCGACAATTGAACACCGTTCAGGTTAACGCACGCGCGACGCCCACCATCCCCTCGGTGATCTGAGCGACCTCCTCGGCCGTGCAGATGAACGGCGGCATGGCGTAGATGAGCTTTCCGAACGGGCGCAGCCACACACCGTGGCGCAGCGCCGTCGTCGTCGCGACCGGCATGTCCACCGGCTCACGCATCTCGATCACGCCGATCGCCCCGAGAACCCGCACATCGGCCACAGCGGCCAGATCCCGCGCCGGCTCCAAGCCCGCGCGCAGACCCTCCTCGATCGTGGCCACCTGACCACGCCAGTCGCTGTTGATCAAGAGTTCGACGGCCGCCACACCCACTGCGCAGGCCAGTGCGTTGGCCATGAACGTCGGGCCGTGCATGAGGGCGCCCGGCTCCCCCGAACTGATGGTCCGCGCGACGCGCGTGGTGCACAGCGTCGCGGCCAATGTGATGTAGCCGCCGGTGAGCGCCTTGCCGACACACATGATGTCGGGGCTGACACCGGCATGTTCGGCGGCGAACAGCTTGCCGGTGCGGCCGAACCCCGTGGCGATCTCGTCGAAGATGAGCAGCACGTCGTGGCGGTCGCAGATGGCGCGCAGATCGGCGAGGTACCGCGGATCGTGGAATCGCATCCCGCCGGCCCCCTGGACGACCGGTTCGACGATCACCGCGGCGAGTTCGTCGGCATGCGCGGCGAGTTGCGCCTCGAACGCCGCGATGTAGGCCGGGTCGTAACCGCTGGGCACCGCCGCCGCGAATTCCTGCGCCACCAGGACGTCGGTCCACAACGAGTGCATGCCTCCGTCGGGATCGCACACGCTCATCGGGGTGAACGTGTCCCCGTGGTAGCCGCCACGCCATGTCATCAGGCGATGTTTGCCGCCGCGTCCGAGACTGCGCCAGTACTGCAGCGCCATCTTGACGGCGACCTCGATCGAGACCGACCCCGAGTCGCTGAAGAACACGGTGTCCAGACCATCCGGTGTCAGTTCCACGAGCAGCTGCGCCAAGCGCGCCGCGGGCTCGTGCGTCAATCCGCCGAACATGACGTGGTTCATGGTCGCCAACTGCCGGCTGATCGCCCGATCCAGTTCCGGGTGGCCGTGGCCGTGCACGGCCGTCCACCACGAGGCCATCGCATCGAGCACGTCGAGCCGCGTGCCGTCGGACGGGTCGATCACCGTCAGCCACGCGCCCTTGGCGCCGACCGCCACGATCGGTGGGAACCCGTCCGCTCCGATCTTGCTGTAGGGGTGCCAGATGTGCGCGGAGTCGATGGCACTGATCTGCGCCGGGGTCAGGTCGGCCACAGATCGGCAGCCTAACCCTTTGCCCGCCGGTGTGAGCAACACGTTCCGAATGTGAGCAGGCGGGGGTTCTTAGGTAAATTGACCTCGATCATGATGACCCTCTCCCCGCCGCGGCCGGCGCCGATCCGTCGCGATACCCGCGCCGCAGATCCGTCGATGGGGGCGTCGACGGGGACATCGATGGGGAATCGGAAATCCGGTTTCTACCGTCACGATCTCGACGGCCTCCGTGGCATCGCGATCATGATGGTGGCTGTCTTCCACATCTGGTTCGGCCGCGTTTCCGGTGGTGTCGACGTATTTCTCGCGTTGTCCGGGTTCTTCTTCGGTGGCAAGATCCTGCGGACCGCCCTCGACCAGTCGACGCCACTGCGCCCGCTGTCCGAGGTGGTGCGACTGGTACGTCGGCTGCTGCCCGCACTCGTGGTCGTGCTTGCCGCAGCTGCGGTTCTCACGATTCTGATCCAGCCGGAAACACGCTGGGAAGCGTTCGCCGACCAGAGCCTGGCCAGTCTCGGGTACTACCAGAACTGGGAGTTGGCGAACACCGCTGCGGATTACCTTCGCGCCGGTGAGACCGTCAGCCCATTGCAGCACATCTGGTCGATGTCGGTGCAGGGTCAGTTCTACATCGCGTTCCTGGTGGTGATCTTCGGGTTCACCTACCTGTTCCGGCGGGTGTTCGGCCGCCATCTGCGGACCTTCTTCATCGTGCTGCTCGCGGCGTTGACGATCGCGTCGTTCGTGTACGCGATCATCGCGCACAACACCGATCAGGCCACCGCCTACTACAACAGTTTCGCGCGTGCCTGGGAGTTGCTGCTGGGTGCGTTGGCCGGCGCGCTCGTGACGTTCGTGCGCTGGCCGATGTGGCTGCGGACCGTGGTGTCGGTGGTCTCCCTGGCCGCGATCCTGTCGTGCGGCTGGTTCATCGACGGCGTCAAGGAATTCCCGGGGCCATGGACCCTGGTTCCGGTCGGCGCGACGATCCTGTTCATCCTGTCGGCCGCCAACCGGAGCGGTGATCCGCGCACGGCGGGTCGCCTGCCCGCGCCCAACCGCCTACTGGCCACCGCGCCGTTCGTGTCGCTGGGCTCGATGGCCTATTCCTTGTACCTGTGGCACTGGCCGCTGTTGATCTTCTGGCTGTCGTACTCGGGCCACACCTCGGCGAACTTCCTCGAAGGCGCGATCGTGCTGCTGGTGTCCGGTGTGCTCGCGTGGTTGACGACGCGCTACATCGAGGAACCGTTGCGCACCCAACCGAACCGGGCCCCGGTGCCCGCCGTGCCGCTGCGGGCCCGCCTGCGCCGCCCGACGATCGTGCTGGGCTCGATCGTCGCGCTGCTCGGGGTGGCGCTGACCGCGACGTCGTTCACGTGGCGTGAGCACGTCACCGTGCAACGCGCGAGCGGCAAGGAACTGTCCGGGTTGTCGGCACGCGACTATCCGGGTGCGCGGGCCCTGATCGAAAACGCGCGCGTGCCCAAGCTGCCGATGCGGCCCACGGTGCTCGAGGCCAAGAACGATCTGCCGATCTCGACGACCGAAGGCTGCATCAGCGACTTCGCCAACGTCGGCGTGATCAACTGCACCTACGGCGACAAGAACGCCACCCGCACCATCGCGCTGGCCGGCGGATCGCACGCCGAGCACTGGATCACGGCGCTCGACCTGCTCGGCCAGAAGCACAACTTCAAGGTCGTCACCTACCTGAAGATGGGTTGCCCGCTGACGACCGAAGAGGTGCCGTTGGTGAGCGGTGACAACCGCCCGTACCCCAAGTGCCACGAGTGGAATCAACGGGTGATGGCGAAACTGATCGCCGATCACCCCGACTATGTGTTCACCACCTCGACCCGGCCGTGGAACATCAAGCCCGGCGACGTGATGCCCAGCACCTACCTCGGCATCTGGGAGACGTTCTCCGAGAACAACATCCCGGTGCTGGCGATGCGTGACACACCGTGGCTGACCCGCAACGGCAAGCCGTACTTCCCCGCCGACTGCCTGGCCGACGGCGGCGACGCCGTGTCCTGCGGTGTCAAGCGTTCCAAGGTGCTCTCCGAGCGTAACCCCACACTGGACTATCTCGATCGGTTCCCGCTGATGAAACCGCTCGACATGAGTGATGCGGTGTGCCGCCCCGACTACTGCCGTGTGGTGGAGGGAAACGTCCTGATGTATCACGACTCTCACCACCTTTCCGCGACCTACATGCGCACCATGACCAATGAGCTGGGGCGTCAGATGGCGGCCGCCACCGGTTGGTGGTGACCTCCGGTGTCCGATCCAACCCCACCCCCACCGGTTCCGATGCCCATGGTGTGGCCCGGCGAGGCCTACCCGCTGGGTGCCACCTACGACGGGGCCGGAACCAACTTCTCCCTGTTCTCCGAGGTCGCCGAGCGCGTCGAGTTGTGCCTGATCGCCAAGGACGGCTCCGAGACCAGGATCAACCTCGAAGAGGTCGACGGCTACGTGTGGCATGCCTACCTGCCGACGGTCTCACCGGGTCAGCGCTACGGCTTCCGCGTGTACGGCCCGTGGGATCCCGCGCACGGCCTGCGGTGCGACCCGAGCAAGCTGCTGCTCGACCCCTACGGCAAGTCTTTTCACGGCGACTTCGACTTCACGCAGGCGTTGTTCTCCTACGATCTGGATGCCGAACCACCTGGGACCGGCGATCCACCCCACGTCGACTCGCTGGGGCACACGATGACCAGCGTGGTGATCAACCCGTTCTTCCAATGGGGATCCGACCGCGCTCCCAAGACCCCGTACCACGACACCGTGATCTACGAGGCGCACGTCAAGGGCATGACCCAGACCCACCCTGGCATCCCCGAGGCGCTGCGCGGCACGTACGCGGGCCTGTGCCACCCGGTGATCATCGACCATCTCAAGTCGCTGAACGTCACCGCGATCGAACTCATGCCGGTGCACCAGTTCATGCACGACCAGCGGTTGTTGGACCTCGGGCTGCGAAACTACTGGGGCTACAACACCGTCGGCTTCTTCGCGCCGCACTTCCAGTACGCGGCCACCCGCAACGCCGGGGGCGCGGTGGCCGAGTTCAAGACGATGGTCAAGGCGTTCCACGATGCGGGCATCGAGGTGATCCTCGACGTCGTCTACAACCACACCGCCGAGGGCAACCACCTCGGGCCCACGATCAACTTTCGCGGTATCGACAACGCCGCGTACTACCGCCTGCTCGATGGCCAACCCGAGTTCTACAAGGACTTCACCGGGACCGGCAACAGCCTGAACGCACGTCACCCGCACACCCTGCAGCTGATCATGGATTCGCTGCGGTACTGGGTGCTGGACATGCACGTCGACGGCTTCCGGTTCGATCTGGCGTCCACGCTGGCACGCGAATTCTATGACGTCGACCGCCTTTCGGCGTTCTTCGATCTGGTGCAGCAGGATCCGGTGATCAGTCAGGTCAAGCTCATCGCCGAACCATGGGACGTCGGCGAGGGCGGCTACCAGGTCGGGAACTTCCCAGGTTTATGGACCGAGTGGAACGGGAAATATCGCGACACTGTGCGTGATTACTGGCGGGGCGAGCCCGCAACCCTGGGCGAGTTCGCCTCGCGACTGACCGGCTCCTCGGATCTCTACGAGGCGACCGGTCGGCGTCCGAGTGCGAGTATCAACTTCGTGACCTGTCATGACGGGTTCACCCTCAACGATCTGGTCTCGTACAACGAGAAACACAACGAGGCCAACGGCGAGGACAACCGCGACGGCGAGAGCTACAACCGGTCGTGGAACTGCGGGGTGGAAGGGCCGACCGACGACCCCGAGATCCTGGCGCTGCGGGCCAAGCAGATGCGCAACATCATGTGCACGCTGATGCTCTCGCAGGGCACCCCGATGATCGCCCACGGCGACGAGATCGGCCGGACACAGCTGGGCAACAACAATGTCTACTGCCAGGATTCCGAGCTGTCCTGGATGGACTGGACGCTGTGCGAGACCAACGCCGACCAACTCGAGTTCACCCGCAAGGTGGTGGCGTTCCGCAAGCAACATCCGGTGTTCCGGCGTCGCAGATTCTTCGAGGGCAAGCCCATCCGCAGCGGCGATCAGGTGCGCGACATCGCGTGGCTGACCCGCGCGGGCACCGAGATGACCCCCGAAGACTGGGGTGCAGGATTGGGCACGTGCGTGGCGGTGTTCCTCAACGGCGAGGCGATTCCCACCCCCGACGCGCGCGGCGAGCGAGTGGTCGACGATTCATTCCTGTTGTGCTTCAACTCGAATGATCATCCGGAGGATTTCGTCACGCCCAACGGTGACTACGCCACGGAATGGACCGCGGACCTCGACACCGCCGACCCGGTCGGCAACTCCGAGCTGGTCGTGCGGGCAGGCGAGAAGATCTCGATCCAGCCGCGTTCGGTCCTCGTCCTGCGTAAGACGGCGTGACGATGACCCGCCCGGTGCTCTCGACGTATCGGTTGCAGATGCGCGGGGACTGCTGCACGTTCGACGATGCGGTGGATCTCCTCGACTATCTCGACGACCTCGGCGTCTCCCACGTGTATCTGTCGCCCATCCTGACCGCGGCCGAAGGCTCCACGCACGGCTACGACGTCATCGACCCCACGACGGTGTCCCCCGCCCTCGGCGGCCCCGACGGACTGCGCCGCCTGTCCGAGGCCGCGCGTGCGCGCGGCATGGGTCTGATCGTCGACATCGTGCCCAACCACGTCGGTGTGGCGCGCGCCGACGAGAACCCGTGGTGGTGGGACGTGCTCACCCACGGACGGGCGTCACGCTACGCGGATTTCTTCGACATCGACTGGGACCTCGAGGTCGACGGCCAGAGCGGCCGGGTGGTGTTGCCCATCCTCGGATCCGACGACGACGTCGCCGATCTCACGGTGGACGGCGACGTCCTTCGCCTCGGTGATCTCACGCTGCCGATCGCGCCGGGCACCGGTTCCGGCACGGGTGCCGAGGTGCACGACCGCCAGCACTACCGGCTCATCGGATGGCGTCGCGGCATCTGCGGGTACCGCAGGTTCTTCTCGATCACGTCGCTGGCGGCCCTGCGCCAGGAGGACCGTGCGGTCTTCGACGCCACCCACGCCGAGGTGAAACGTTGGTTCGACGAGGGCCTGGTGGACGGGGTGCGCATCGACCACCCGGACGGATTGACAGATCCCGCAGGCTATCTCACGTGGCTGCGGGAGATCGCAGGCCCGTCGGCGTGGATCGTCGTCGAGAAGATCCTCGCGTTCGACGAGGCGCTCGACACCGCACTTCCGGTCGCGGGTACCACCGGCTACGACGCGTTGCGAGAGACCGGCGGCGTGTTCATCGACCCCCACGGTGCCGGCACGCTCGGCGACCTGTGCGCGGGTGTCGAGGTGGCCTCCGAGCACGAGCTCAAGCGGGCCACCGTGACCAACATCCTCGGCAGCGAGCTGGCCCGGGTGTGCCGCACGATCACCAGCGCCACCGGCCGACAGGATCCCCTGTTGCCAGATGCCGTGACCGCGCTCGTCAGCAACATCGGCGTCTACCGATGCGACTACCCGTCCCTGGCGGCGATCCTCCCGGTGGCCCTGAGCCGAACAGCCTCGGCCGCACCAGAACTCGCCGAGGCCCTCGACACCGTCGCCGCGGCGCTGACGACCAGTGTGGAAGCATCCGCGAGGTTCAACCAACTGTGCGGGGCCGCCACGGCCAAAGCGGTCGAGGACTGTCTGTTCTACCGCGATCCCCGACTGGTGAGCCTCAACGAGGTCGGTGGCGAGCCCGCACTGTTCGGCGTCAGCACGGCGGAGTTCCACCAGCGCGCGGCGACACGGGCCGGGTTGTGGCCGACCGCGATGACGACGCTGTCCACGCACGACACCAAGCGCGGCGAGGACGTGCGCGCCAGGATCGGGGTGCTGTCGCAAGTCCCCGGCCTGTGGTCCGAGCTGGTCGCGCAATGGAGCGAGATCGCCCCGCCGCCGGACACTGGCACCGGACTTTTTCTGTGGCAGAACATCTTCGGAGTCTGGCCGAGCAGTGGCGAGGTCACCGGTGAGCTGCGTGACCGGCTGCACGCCTACACCGAGAAGGCCATCCGTGAAGCGGGGACCAAAACCTCGTGGAACGATCCGAACACCGGCTTCGAAGACGATGTGCATCGCTGGGTGGATGCGGTGCTCGACGGGCCGGTCGCGGCCGGACTGACCGAGTTGGTGACGCGCCTGGACCGGCACGCCCGCAGTGACAGCCTGGGCCAGAAGCTGCTTCAGCTCACTGTGCCCGGTGTGCCGGACGTCTATCAGGGCACCGAGCTCGCCGAGGACAGCCTCGTCGATCCCGACAACCGCAGGCCCGTCGACTATGACACCCGCCGCGTTGCGCTGCAGGACGGCACCGACGCGAAGATGCGGGTGACCACGGCGGCCCTGCGGCTGCGTCGCGCCCGGCCACAGACGTTCCTGGCCGGCGGCCACACACCGCTGCGGGCCGACGGGGCCGCCGCGGCACACGTGATCTCGTTCCTGCGCGGCGACGACGTGGTGGTCGCGGTCAGCCGATGGACGGTGTCACTCGCCGAATCCGGCTGGGGCGATACGACATTGCCGCTTCCGAGCGGTGAGTGGATCGACCGGATCAGCGGACGGCGTTGGACCGGAACGGTATCGGCGGACGATCTGTTCACCGAGCTACCGGTGGCGCTACTGGAGCGGCTGACATGACCGAATTCGCGGTGTGGGCGCCTCTGCCCGACGTCGTACGGCTCGACGTCGAGGGCACCCTGCACGACATGACCCGGTCCGACGACGGCTGGTGGCGTACCGAGGTCACGTGCGCCGACGACGCCCGGTACGGTTTCGTCCTGGACGACGACCCGAAGGTCCTCCCCGACCCGCGATCGGCCCGCCAGCCCGACGGCGTGCACGAACGCTCGCAGTTGTGGCGTCCGGACCCGGATGCCTGGACCGATGACGACTGGCAGGGCCGGTCCATCGCGGGCAAGGTCATCTACGAACTGCACATCGGTACCTTCACGCCAGGCGGCACATTCGACTCGGCGATCGAGAAGCTGGGCCATCTCGTCGACCTCGGCGTCGATTTCGTCGAACTCATGCCCGTCAACGCGTTCAGCGGAACACACGGGTGGGGTTATGACGGCGTGCTCTGGTACGCCGTGCACGAACCGTACGGTGGGCCCGACGGCCTCGTCCGGTTCATCGACGCGTGCCACGCCCGCGGTCTCGGGGTGTTGATCGACGCGGTGTTCAATCATCTGGGCCCGTCCGGCAACTACCTGCCGAAGTTCGGACCGTACCTTTCGGCGGGCAGCAACCCGTGGGGCGCTTCGATCAACCTGTCCGACGCCGACGCCGACGAGGTGCGCGCCTACATTCTGGAATGCGCACTGCGCTGGATGCGCGACTTCCACGCCGATGGCTTGCGTCTGGACGCGGTGCACGCGCTGATGGACAACACCGCGATCCACATCCTCGAGGAGTTGTCTGCCGAAACCGATGCCCTGGCAAACGAACTCGGCCGACCGCTGTCGCTGATCGCCGAGAGCGACCTCAACGATCCCCGGCTGATCACTCCGCGTGACCGTGGCGGCTACGGGATGACCGCGCAGTGGGACGACGACATCCACCACGCCATCCACTCCGCGGTCTCGGGCGAGCGGCAGGGGTACTACGCCGATTTCGGCTCGCTCGAGACGCTCGCGACCACGCTGAAGAACGGCTACTTCCACGCGGGCACGTACTCATCGTTCCGGCACCGTCGTCACGGCCGTCCACTCGATACCGCGACGATTCCGGGAACCCGGCTGCTGGCATACACGCTCACCCACGATCAGGTCGGCAACCGTGCGGTCGGTGACCGCCCATCGCAGCGGCTCACCACGGGCCAGCTGGCGGTCAAGGCCGCACTTGCCCTCGGCTCCCCCTATACCGCAATGCTTTTCATGGGCGAGGAGTGGGGATCCTCGTCACCGTTCCAGTTCTTCAGCTCGCACCCCGAACCGGAACTGGCCAGGGCCACCGCCGAGGGTCGCAAAGCCGAGTTCGCCGAACACGGCTGGGACGCCGACGAGATCCCCGATCCCCAGGATCCGGCCACCTTCGAGCGGTCCAAGCTGAACTGGGACGAGGTCGACCAGGGTGAGCATGCCCGTCTGCTCGGAATCTACCGCGGTCTGATCGAACTCCGTCGGACCGAACCGGCGCTGGCCGACCCGTGGTTGGATCACCTTCGTGTCGACTTCGACGAGGGCGACCGCTGGATCGTGCTGCACCGAGGCGATCTGGCGATCACGTGCAACCTCAACACCGATGCGGTGACCATCCCGGTCTCCGGCGATCTGGTCCTGGCATCGAGCACGCCGGACCTCACCCCCGATGCCGCCGTGCTGGACGGACATTCTTTCGCGATCCTTCGGGTTGTCAACCCGTCATCCACAACCGGGCGGCCTGTGGATGACGCGCTGTCCGGATAGGCGCCGGACCGGGATTATTCGGTCATGACTCCTCCCGGTTCCCAACCCATTCCGCCCCTTCAGACCGCGACCGATCCGGTGCGCTGCGCCGAAGACATGCGCAACCGCTGGCGAGCACTCGTGGGGGGCCTCGTCTTCACCGAGCGATTGCTGTGGGTCGGTTTCGTCGGCGCCGACCTGCGCCTCCACAAGACCATGAGCCAGGTGCCGCTGCGGGCCAGGCCGCAGCCCGGCCGCGTGGAATATGTGGTGTCGCGACTCTCCCGGGTGCTCGCTGGGCTGGATCCTGGCAGCACCGTCGCCTTCCTGCTCAGCAGGCCGGGGCGGGGGCCGCTGTCGGGCCTCGACCGTGACTGGGCGGCGCTGTTGACCACGACGGCAGCTCGGTACGGGGTGCCCCTGCAGCCGATCTTCCGCGCCAACGACGAAGCCGTGGTCGAGGTGCCCACGCCGCTACGCGCCGCAGGCTGAGAGCAGATCAGATCAGATCAGGTGAGGTAACGGTACGTCGGCGATCCGGGCTCGAGCAGCTCGACGTGGATATCGGATTGCTCCATGCGCGCCAGCAGCCCTTCGAGATCAGCGGCCGAACTCAACTCGACCCCCACCAGCGCCTCTCCGGTCTCTCGGTTGTTGCGCTTGACGTATTCGAACAGGGTGATGTCGTCACCGGGGCCGAGCACCTCGTCGAGGAACCGCCGCAGCGCACCGGGCTCCTGCGGAAAGTCCACCAGGAAGTAGTGCTTGAGCCCCAGGTGCACCAGCGAACGCTCCAGCACCTCGTTGTAACGCGAAACGTCGTTGTTGCCACCGGAGATCAGGCACACCACGGTGGATCCCGGTTCGATGTCGGCTTCCAGCAGCGCCGCCACCGACAGCGCACCCGCCGGTTCGGCGATGATGCCCTCGTTCTGGTACAGATCCAGCATCACGGTGCACACCGCACCCTCGTCGACCGTCGTCAGCGACACCATGTCGCCTGCCGCGGCGAGCGCCTCGAACGGTTTCTGCCCGGCACGGGCCACAGCGGCACCGTCGACGAACTGGTCGACATTCGGCAACGTCACCGGCTCGCCCGCGGACAGGGCCGCGATCATCGATGCCGCACCGGCGGGTTCCACACCCAGCACCGATGTGTTGTTCGTGCGCTCGGCGAGGTACGTCGTGATCCCGGCGATGCAGCCACCGCCTCCGACCGGCACGATCACCAGGTCGGGCTCGGTGTCGAGCTGAGCGAGCAGCTCCGCGGCGATGGTGCCCTGACCGGCCATCGTGCGCAGATCGTCGTACGGCGGCACCAGGGTCGCGCCGGTGCGCGCGACGTCTTCGAGCGCGGCGGCGGCCGCCAGGTCGTAGGTCGCGCCGACCGCGATGAGCTCGATGAACTCACGTCCGTGATAGCGGATGCGGTCACGCTTCTGTTTCGGCGTCTTGGCAGGCACGTACACCCGGCCGTGGGTTTTCATGGTGCGGCAGGCCATCGCGAAGCCCTGGGCATGGTTGCCCGCCGACGAGCACACCACGCCGGCCGCGAGTTCCTCGGGCGAAAGCTGCGCCATCAGGTTGAACGCCCCGCGCGCCTTGTAGGACCGCACGGCCTGCAGGTCCTCACGCTTGAGGTAGACCGTCGCGCCGGTCGCCTCGGAGAGCCGCTCACAGAACTGCAGCGGGCTCTCGGTGACCACGCCCGAAATTCGCCGAGCGGCTTCGTCGATATCAGTCGCTGACAGGGGCGCGGTCAGCTGAGTGAATCGGGAGCCGGGGCTCAGTTCGGTGGTCACCAGTCAATAGTGCCACCAACCAGCGCTTTCCCTTGAACGGGGTGAGCAGCGACACCCCGTGGCGGCGCTCGGGCGGCGCTGAGCCGGTACGGCGAAGCGCCGGATCCGGCTCGGCCCGAGAGGTTTGAAACCGCCGGTGGGGGGCACGATACCGGCGTGACGAGTTCTGGGAGCCGCAGAGCCATATCCGGTGTTTCGGGTAGCCGAAATCTTTCTTGCGAGCTATCGTGGTGGTCATGACAGCAGCCGGGAACTTCCGCCTCACCGCGTCCCGGACCGAACGCGAGATCAGCGTCGCCGGGGTGCCGTGGCCTGCATACAAGCTGATCGCACTCGCCGTCGCGGCCCTCGTGCTTCTGCTGGTCGCCGCGGTCACCGTGACCGCGAGCACCGCCGTGCTGTCGGCCGCAGGTGCCGGCACCGTCACATGGCTGGTTCTCGGAACGGCCACTCGCGCGTCTCGCCACTGACGGCTCATCGCTCCAGCAGCGTGCGCAGCCTCTCCAGATCCGCCTGCACGGCGGCGACGTCGGCGTCGAACTGGTCATCGGACATTCCCGCCCGCTGCCGCACCGTGAACACCACCTCACACCGCGGTTCGTCCACCGCGGCCGGCAGGACCCGCATCGGGTTGTAGACCTGCTCCCCCGACGGCAGCTCGACCACATGGTCCAGCACGCCGTGGGCGTTGGTCGGCGTGAAACTCACCCGCACAACCCCCATCGGGGAATCGGCGATCCACCCCTCGGGCGTCAACCGCAACTCACCCTGCGCCAAACCGGCTGCCCACCTTGACATTTGGCTCGGCTCCGAAGCGAACGCATAGACGGCATCCGGTGGCGCCTCGATCCAGACACTGACATGTCGGCTGCGCATGCCCTTCAGCGTAGGCGTCCGGCTGTTCTCACCAGCAGACCCGACCCCGCCGTTTTCGCAGCGAATCCGGGCAAGGTCACGTGTGCTCGGCGAGGAGCTCAGACAGGCACCGTGCGGTGGATACTGCACGTGCAGGCATCGATCGAGGGGCACGTGCACCGCATTCCCCACTCGAGAACGCCGCGCGCACGGGCGAGCGATGCGATCTGTGCGTCGATCTGGGCGAGCTTGGCCTGCGCCAGCGCCCGCGCCACCGGCCGCCCCGGTGTGTCGTCGTCCAGCAGCACCGTGATCTCCTCGAGTGAGAAACCCGCCGCCTTGCAGAGCCGGATGACCTCGAGGCGCACCATGATCGACTCGTCGTAGCGGCGTCGGCCACCGATCCGCTCCGGCACCGGGATCAACCCGACCTTCTCGTAGAACCGCAGGGCCGTGGGGGCGACACCGGTTCGGCGTGCCACCTCGCCGATCGTCAGCCTTTCGGCCATCCCGACTCTCCCACATCGCGCTTGACTTGGAGTCAACTCTAAGTTGTTGACTCGTCGTATGCCACACACAGACCACGTACTCGACGAACTACGCCGATCCCGCTACGCCCTACTGCGCAGCCATCGCCGCGACGGCACCGCCGTCGACACCCCCATCTGGTTCGCGATGCATGACCTAACTCTGGTGTTCCGCACCAAGATCGGCCCCAAGACCCGACGACTCGCGGCGCATCCCGAAGTCGCGCTGACGCCGTGTGACCACCGCGGTCGTACCACCGGTTCGGCCCGAGTCACCGGTCGCGCCACGATCGTCGGAGACGACGAGGCGCAGCAGGCCAACCGCGCGCTGCACGAGCGTTACGGCTGGCAGTGGAACATCGTGCCGCTGTTGAAGATCCCCGGTGTCACCAACGTGCACCGCAATCTTCCGCTGCGCGAGAAGCTGCGCAGGGCCCGCGACCGGAACCTGTGGCCAGACAGCGCGATCGTGCGCATCGACCTGAACCCCTAGGCGCCCCGGCCCCGCCGTGAGCAGAAACGACCTGCCTGCTCGCGAGGAGAAGTCAGCCGAGGCAGCCCGGGCCGAGCAGCGCCTTGAGATCACCCATCAACGCCGACGACGGGGTCACGCGCAACGACTGGTCGAGTTCCAGCGTGGTGATCCGCTCGCCGCTGATCAGCCGCAGGTGCACCTGCGACGTGCCGGGGTGATTGGCGAGCACCTGCTTGAGCGCGGTGACCTTGTCGATCGTGCACTGGCGGGTGGGCAGGCTGACGGCCAGTGGGCGATCGGCCTGGGCACTCGTGAAGTCGGGCACGATCAGTTCGTGGGCGATCAGGGCGATCCGGTCATCGCGTGCGGCGACCTTCGCCTTGACCAGGACCACGACGTCGTCGGCGATGTCGGCGCCGTACAACGAGTAGGTCTGCGGGAAGAACAGCACCTCGATACCGCCGGTGAGGTCCTCCAACTGAGCCGACGCCCACGGCAGACCGTTCTTGTTGACGCGGCGGTTGACCGACGCGAGGATACCGCCGACCAGCACCTGGGCATCGTTGGCGACATCGCCGTCGAGGATCGCCGGGATCTGAGTGTCCACCTGGTTCGCCAGCAGGTGCGCGATGCCGTTGAGCGGGTGCCCGGACACGTAGAGACCGAGCATCTCGCGTTCGAGCGCGAGCTTGTGCTTGTCCTCCCATTCCTCTTCGGGGACCTTGATCGTGAACACCGCATCCGTGCCGGTGTCGTCGCCCCCGCCGAAGAGGTCGAACTGCCCCATCGCCTCGGCTTTCTTGGTGCCCAGTACCGAGTCGACGGCGTCGGTGTGAACCAGGAACAGGCCCTTGCGCGGGTGGCCGAGCGAATCGAATGCGCCTGCCTTGATCAGGGATTCGGTGACCTTCTTGTTACAGGCAGTGATGTCGATCTTGTTGAGATAGTCGGAGAAGTCGGTGAACTTCCCCTTCTCGGTGCGGGTCGTGATCAGCGACGAGACGACATTCGCGCCGACGTTGCGGATGGCACCGAGACCGAAGCGGATGTCGTCACCGACCGAGGCGAAGTTGTGCTCGGACTCGTTGACATCGGGCGGCAGCACCGTGATCCCGAGCCTGCGGCAGTCGGCGAGATAGACGGCGGCCTTGTCCTTGTCGTCACCGACCGAGGTGAGCAGACCGGCCATGTACTCGGCGGGATAGTTCGCCTTGAGGTAGGCGGTCCAGTACGACACCAAGCCGTAACCCGCGGCGTGCGACTTGTTGAACGCGTAGCCGGCGAACGGAAGGATCGTATCCCACAGCGCCTTGACCGCACCCTCGGAGAACCCGTTGGCGGTCATGCCCTCCTTGAAGCCCTTGTACTCGGCCTCGAGCACCTCGAGCTTCTTCTTGCCCATGGCTTTTCGAAGCGCATCGGCCTTACCCATGGTGTAGGAGGCGACCTTCTGCGCGATGAACATGATCTGCTCTTGGTAGACGATCAGGCCGTACGTCTCGGCAAGGATGTCCTTGAGCGGTTCTTCGAGTTCCGGATGGATCGGCTTGATCGGTTGCCGGCCGTTCTTGCGGTCGGCGTAATCGTTGTGGGCGTTCATGCCCATGGGACCGGGGCGGTACAGCGCGAGCACCGCGACGATGTCGTTGAAGCCCGTCGGCTGCATGCGGCGCAGCAGATCCCGCATGGGCCCACCGTCGAGCTGGAACACCCCGAGCGTGTCACCGCGGGACAGCAGTTCGTATGCCGCCGGATCGTCGAGCGGCAGGGTCTCCAGGTCCAGGTCGATGCCGCGGTTGGCCTTGATGTTGGCGATCGCGTCGCCGATGATCGTGAGGTTCCGCAGCCCCAGGAAGTCCATCTTCAGCAGGCCGATGGCCTCACACGACGGGTAGTCCCACCCGGTGATGATCGCGCCGTCCTGCGGGCGCTTCCACAGCGGGATCGCGTCGATGAGCGGTTCCGAGCTCATGATCACCGCGCAGGCGTGGACACCGGCGTTACGGACCAGGCCTTCGAGACCGCGGGCCGTCTCGTAGATCGTGCGGACATCCGGATCGGTGTCGATCAGGCCCCGGACCTCGGCGGCCTCCTTGTACCGCTCGTGGTTCGGATCGGTGATACCCGAGAGCGGGATGTCCTTGGCCATGATCGGCGGCGGCAGCGCCTTGGTGATCCGATCGGCGATCGCGAACCCGGGTTGGCCGAAGTTGACCCGGGCCGAATCCTTCAGCGCGGCTTTGGTTTTGATGGTGCCGAAGGTGATGACCTGCGCGACGCGTTCGCTGCCCCACTTGTTGGCGGCATAGCGCAGCATCTCGCCGCGGCGACGGTCGTCGAAGTCGATGTCGATATCGGGAGCCGACGGGCGTTCGGGGTTGAGGAACCGCTCGAACAGCAGACCGTGCGGAATCGGGTCGATGTTGGTGATGCCCAGGGCGTAGGCGACGAGCGAGCCTGCCGCCGAACCACGGCCGGGCCCGACACGGATGCCGACCGAACGCGCATAGTTGATGAGGTCGGCGACGATGAGGAAGTAGGACGGAAAGCCCTTGTCGCAGATGACCTTGATCTCGTACTCGGCGCGTTCGGTGTACTCGGGGGGCACCGGCCCGCCGTTGAATCGCCGCACCAGCCCGGCCATCACCTCGTGGGTGAGCCACGACGCCTGGTCGTGCCCGTCCGGCACCGGGAAGACCGGCATCCGGTCGCGGGGCTCCCATACGTCGGCGTAGGACTGCACCCGCTCACCGATCAGCAGGGTCGAGTCACACGCCCCCGGGACCTGGCTGTCCCACAGCGCGCGCATCTCCTCGGCGGACTTGAGAAAGTAGCCGTCGCCGTCGAACTTGAACCGCGTGGGATCCGACAGGGTCTTGCCCGTCTGGACGCACAGCAACGCCTCGTGGTTGCGGGCGGCGTCGCGGGTGACGTAGTGGCAGTCGTTGGTGGCCAACGGCGGGATGCCGAGTTTGCGTCCGATCTCCAGCAGGCCCTCGCGGACCCGGCGCTCGATGTCGAGACCGTGGTCCATCAACTCCAGGAAGAAGTTCTCGGGTCCGAAGATCTCGCGCCACTTGGCCGCGGCTTCGAGGGCCTCGCGCTCGTGGCCGAGGCGCAGCCGGGTCTGGACCTCACCGGACGGGCAGCCCGTGGTGGCGATGATGCCCTTGGCGTGCTCGGCGATGATCTCGGCGTCCATACGGGCCCACTTGCCCAACTGGCCCTCGAACGACGCCAGCGACGACAGCTTGAAGAGGTTGCGCAGGCCCGTGGCGTTCTCGGCGACCATCGTCATGTGCGTGTACGCACCGCTGCCCGAGACGTCGTCACCCTTCTGGCTGGGATCACCCCACGTGACGCGCTTGGTGTCGAACCGGGAGGCTGGTGCGATGTACGCCTCGATCCCGATGATCGGCTTGATGCCGGCCTTGGTCGCCGAGTTGTAGAACTCGCTGGCGCCGAACATGTTCCCGTGGTCGGTCATGCCGATCGCCGGCATCTCCAACCGCTGCGCCTCGGCCAGCATTGGCGCGATCTTCGCGGCGCCGTCCAGCATCGAGTACTCGGTGTGGTTATGCAGGTGCACGAAGGACCGCGACGACGAACCGCTCATAGGTCAGCCAGTGTATTGGCCGGCACCGACACTCCCGGGCGTGTCGCGGCGCGTGTTTCCCGATCCACCCTCACGCGCGCGTCACGACGCGCGCCTCGCGTCGTCCGGCAACCCACCGGAGATGACCATGTCGAGTTGCTTGGTTACCAGAACGGGGTCCCCGACGCCGCCGTATCCGCACCACAGTCCGATGCCCCACAGCATGGCGTGCAGGAGCTCGCAGACCAGCGCGGGGTCGGAATTCGCAGGCAGGATGCCGTCGGCGACGGCATCGCCGACCACGTCGTCGAGGAAATCCCCGATTGCCACGGCGATGGCGTCGGGCAGGGCCGGGTTCCGCCTCGCCTCCAACCGCGCGTTGACGAGAAACAGGCACAGCGTGGGGTCCGCATTCCACCCGTCGGCCAGCGCGTCGAGCAGCGCACGCAGCCGGTCCAGCGGGTTCTCCTGCTGTTTCGCTGCGGCGATGCACTCCTGGACAACGGCGTTGCCCTCGTGGACCAGCGCGGTGAAAAGCTCGTCCTTGGTGGCGAAGTAGTAGTTGAGGGTCGGCCTGCTCAACCCTGAGCGCCTGGCGATCCCCTGGAAGGTCAGCGCGGCGAACCCGCGTTCGTTGATGATCTCGGCGCCCACGCGCATGATGTGTGCCCTGGTCTGCACCGCGTCGGCACCCACCGGCCTGCCAGGTGCTCGGGGCATCGGCCGCCGTTCCCCAGCGTCAGTCATGGGCGAAAGCTATGGCATAGCTGTTGCATCGTCAACATTTGCCACTGGCAAACGGCGTGATCCGAAGGCGCTAACACACCGCCGTCACTGCCGTCAAGATCAAGGCTGCACAGACGACGGTGTGTCCGTGGCGGAGGGCACCGGCTCGCGCCGTCGGGTCCGCAGCGTGCCGAAAGTCATGACCGCCAACGCCGTCCAGATCAGCGCGAAACCGACCCAGCGTCCCACCGGCATCGGCTCGTGCCCGATGAAAACCCCCCACAGCATCTGCAGTGCGGGGTTGAGGTAGAACAGCAGGCCCAACGTCACCATCGGCAACCGCTGCGCGGCCGCGGCGAACAACAACAACGGAACCGCGGTCACCACACCGGACAACACCATCAGGACCGGATGCCATGGGCTTTCGGCGATGAAGTGTCCACGGCCGAGCATCTCGAGCACGACCAGATACCCGCCCGCAACGGGCAGCGCGAGCAGCGTCTCGACCGCGACGCTCACGCGTGGATCGGCCTGCACCACCTTCTTGACGAGGCCGTACACGCCGAACGACACCGCGAGCACGACCGCGATGTAGGGCGGCTCACCGACCTCGACGGTGAGGATCCCCACCGCGATGACGGCCAGTGCGAGAGAGATTGCCTGCCACCGGTTGATGCGCTCACGGAACACGATCACGCCGAGCGCGACGCTCACCAGCGGGTTGATGAAGTAACCGAGTGCTGCGTCGACGACGTGGCCGGTGGTGACGGCGAAGATGTAGGTGCCCCAGTTCACCGAGATCAGCGCCGACGCCGCGGCCAGTTGCAACCACGTGCGCCGCGACAGCCGGCGCAGATCCCCGAGCCTGCGGGCCAGCGCGATCACCAGGATCAGGAAAACCGCGCTCCACACGATGCGGTGCGCCACCACCTCGATCGGTCCCGCAGGCAACAGCAGCAGGAAGAATCCCGGGCACAGTCCCCACCAGATGTAGGCGCCCGCGCCGTAGAGCACCCCGGTACGGTCCGGGGCGCTCACAGTGCGTGCCGACGCAGAATGTCGAGCGCGTTCTGCAGATCGTCGGGATAGGGGCTCGTGATCTCGACCCGTCGGCCGTCGGCGGGATGTGCGAAGGCCAGCGAACGGGCGTGCAGCCACTGCCGTTCCAGTCCGAGACGCTTGGCGAGCGTCGGATCGGCGCCGTAGGTGAGATCACCGCAGCACGGGTGGTGCAACGCCGAGAAGTGCACACGGATCTGGTGGGTGCGCCCGGTTTCCAGTTCGATGTCGAGCAGGCTTGCCGCCTGGAACATCTCGACCGTGTCGTAGTGGGTCACGCTGTGCCTGCCGCCCTCGACGACCGCGAACTTCCAGTCGTGGCCGCGGTGGCGTCCGATCGGCGCGTCGATGGTGCCGCTCGACGGGTCGGGATGGCCCTGGACCAGCGCGTGGTAGCGCTTCTCGACGGTGCGCTGCTTGAACGCGCGCTTGAGCACCGTGTAGGCGCGCTCGGACAGCGCGACGACCATCACGCCCGACGTTCCGACATCGAGGCGGTGCACGATGCCCTGCCGTTCGTGGATGCCCGACGTGCTGATGCGGAATCCGGCGGCTGCGAGACCCCCCAGAACGGTGGGGCCGTGCCAGCCGACGGTGGCGTGTGCCGCGACGCCCGGCGGTTTGTCGACGGCCACGATGTCGGCGTCGGAGTAGAGGATGTTCATGCCCTCGATGTCGACCGGCGTGTTCTCGACCGGCTTGGGAGCCTCGGGCAACCGCACCTCGAGCCACGCACCTGCCACGAGCTTGTCCGACTTGCCCGCTGGTGCGCCGTCGAGTTCGACCGCACCTTCCTCTGCCAGGGATGCCACGACCGTGCGGGACAGCCCGAGCAGCCGGGACAACCCGGCGTCGACACGCATTCCGGCCAGTCCTTCGGGGACCGGCATCGACCGGCTGGCCACTACGACGGCTCGGCCTGGTGGCCGACGGCGCTCGATTCGTCAGGGGCGGCGGGTTCGTGCGTGGTCGCGTCGCGAGTGGCCGCGCCCGGCGGGTCGGCCTGCGTGTCGGCCTCGCCGGCCTTCGCAGGCTTCTCGGCGGACGGCGCCTCGTCCGGGCGGCGCCGGCCGACCGTGTCGAAGTCGAAGCCGAACAGAGACAGCGCGACCAGCAGGATCGCGCCGCCCACCACCGACGGATCGGCGACATTGAACACGGGCCACCAGCCCACCGAGAAGAAGTCGACGACGTGGCCGCGCAACGGTCCGGGTGAACGGAAGAAGCGGTCCACGAGGTTGCCGGTGGCGCCACCGAGGATCAGGCCGAGCCCGAGCGCCCACCAGGGCGACACGAGCCGCCTGCCCATCCAGACGATGCCGATCACGACGCCGGTCGCGATCAACGTCAGCACCCAGGTGTATCCCGTCGCCATCGAGAACGCGGCGCCCGAGTTCCGGACCAGCGTCCACGTCACGGTGTCGCCGATGATGGACACCGGCTGACCGGGGGTCAGCAGGCGCACGGCGAGCACCTTGGTCACGACGTCGAGGAACAGCACAATCCCGGCGACCGTCAGCAGCAGACGGAGCCGACGCTTGGGTTGCGCGGGGGTTTCGGCGTCCCCTGGTGCGTCGGTCACCGGCTTCACCGGGCCTGACGTTTCATCAGTCACTCACCCATCATCCCAAAGTGCCGGTGCGGGACAATCTCGACCGTGAACCCGCCCGCACACATCGCCCTGATCACCACCGGTGGCACGATCTCCACCAGCACCGACGACGCGGGTGTGAGGCGCCCGACCAGGACCGGAGCGGAGTTGACGGCCGGTTTGGACGTCGACTTCGCTCCCGCGGTGAGTGTGGTCGATCTCATGACCGTCGACAGCTCCCATCTGACACCGTCGGACTGGGACCGTATCCGCGAAGCGGTGGCGACCGCGGCCGCCGACGCGGCCGACGGCGTGGTGGTCACCCACGGGACCGACAGCCTGGAGGAGACCGCGCTGTGGCTGGAGCTCACCCACACCGGTGACGTCCCGGTGGTGGTTACCGGCGCGCAGCGCAGCTCTGACGCGCCGGACAGCGACGGACCGCGCAATCTGCGCGACGCCATCGCGGTCGCGGCGGCCCCGGACACCCGCGGGCTCGGAGTGCTGGTGTGTTTCGCCGGGACGGTCCGGCAGCCGCTCGGCTTGCACAAGCAGCACACCCAGGACTTGGCGGCCTTCTCGGGACCCGAGGTCGGCACGGTCGCCGCCGGGAACGTCACGCTCGTCTCGGGCAAGACGCGGCCCGGTCTCGGCGTGCTGTCGGCAGCCACGGCCCCCCGGGTCGACATCGTCGCCGGTTACCCCGGCGCCGACACCGCGGCGCTCGATGCATGTGTGGCGGCCGGGGCCCGCGGACTGGTGCTGGAGGCCATGGGTTCGGGCAACCTCGGTGCGGCCCTGACCGAGGGAGTCGAACGGCATGTTCGTGCCGGTGTCGATGTCGTGGTGTCCACCCGGGTGCCGGGCGGCGTCATCGGCCCGGACTACGGACCGGGACGGCGGCTGGTCGACGCCGGTGCGGTGGTGGCGCCCAATCTGCGTCCGCCGCAGGCGCGGGTGCTGTTGATGGCGGCGTTGGCGGCGCGACGGCCGGTGCGCGAGGTTTTCGGAACGTGGGGTTGACACCGGCAGCCCGATCAGAAACGTTGGAAACATGCTGCACCGCTTCGCAGTTCTTGCCGCGGCCGGCGTACTGGGGGTGGGGCTGACCCTGACGGGGATTCTGACGGCGGCGCCGTCCGCACCGGCAGAACCGCCGCCGGGTGCCGACGAGATCGACTCCTATCCGACAGCCGAGGGCAACTTCACGTCACCCGCGGACTTCTACCACGTGTTCTTCGAGACGCCCGACGGTCGCCACTGCGGCATCGGGCCCAACGGTGGTCCGATCGGGTGCGACGCGGTCCCGACGGACGCGCCGCCCGGCACCAACCAGACCGTGGTGCAGTACGGCGGCACACCCGCGCAGTACCGCTACTCCGAGACCCCGACGTTCACGCGTGACGTCGATGTGCTGCCCGAAGGGCACAAGCTGACGAACTGGGGCGCCACCTGCGGCGTCGGTCCCCAGGGCACCGTCACCTGTCGTGGATACGGCGGGCACGGGTTCATCCTGGCCGCGAACTACGGCGTGCTCTGGTAGTCGGCCAGACTGCTCAGGTAGTCCGCCCAGTCGAGGCTGTCGACCGGGTTGGCGCGGCGGACATCTGGAGTGTCCTCGGGGAAGGTCCGCGCAGGCCCTGGCCCCGACCCCCGGGTCTCGAACCGCACCGTCATGACGCCGTGTCCGGCGCCTTGGACCCACCCGTGGCCCAGCTCGGAGTGCACGACGTCGTCACCGATGCGCCAGCGCGCCGTCGGCGATGACGGTGCCGTCTGGACCGATTCGACCTGTGCCGCCGGATCGGGAAGGTCCTCGGACTGCTCAAGATCCGGGAACAACGATTCCTGACGGATATCGGACAGTCCCGAAAAGCCGACGCCGACAAGCCGTATCGGGCCGATCTCGACGGGGTCCAACAGAAGCCGGCGCGCGGTGCCGATCAGGGTGGCCGCCTCGGTCGTGGCGTAGGCGAGAGTTGCCGACCGCGTGAGGGTGCTCATGTCGGACTTCTTCAGCTTGACCGTGACGGTACGGGCGCCGCGGCCGTCCTTTTCCAGGCGGCGGTGCGCGTGCTCACCGATCGGACCGATGGCCTCCTGCAGTTGGGCGAGCGTCGTGAGGTCCTCCGGGAACGTCGACTCGGCGCTGATCTGCTTGGCTTCGGCACGTTCGGTGACGGGCCGGTCGTCGATGCCGCGTGCCAGCCGGTGCAGTGCGGGCCCGATCGTCGTTCCGAGCACGCTCGCCGCCTCGGTTTCGGTCAACGCCGCGAACGCGCCGATGGTCTCGATGCCGAGGCGATGCAGCCGGTCCTCGGCCACCGGCCCGATGCCCCACAGCCGGCGGACCGGCAAACCGTGCAGCAGCGAGGTCTCCTCGGCCGGGCGCACCACCCGGACCCCGTCGGGCTTGGCCAGACCCGAGGCGATCTTCGCGATCTGCTTGCCCGACCCCGCACCGACCGAGGCCACCAGGCCCGTCTGATCGAGCACCTCGGCACGCAACCGTTCACAGAACGCCTCGACATCGGCCGCGTCGGCGCCGGCCAGTTCGGTCGGCTCACCGAACGCCTCGTCGAACGACAGCTGTTCGAGTACCGGGACGATGCCGCGCACGGTGTCGAGGGCGCGACGGCTCGCCACGCTGTAGACCGCGCCGCGCGGCGGCAGCACCACCGCAGGGGCCCCGACGAGCCTGCGGGCCTGATGCATCGGCATCGCCGAGCGTGCGCCGTATCGGCGGGCCTCGTAGCTGGCGCCGGCAACCACGCCACGCCCGCCGAGACCGCCCACCAGAACCGGCCGCCCGCGCAGTGTTGGCCTGGTCAACTGCTCCACGGAGGCGAAGAACGCGTCCATGTCCAGATGCAGGACCCATCTGCGGCTCGCGGTCCGAGCGACGGTGCCCTCCATACCAGCAGATGCTAAGGGGCTACCCTGACCGGCATGACGCCGGACGACGTGCCGATCCGCGACGACACCATCCGCCTGGGCCAGTTCCTGAAGCTGGCCGCGCTGATCGACACCGGGGCCGACGCCAAGGCCGTGATCGCCGATGGTCAGGTCACCGTCAACGGCGAGGTCGAACTGCGACGCGGCCGTCAACTCCACCCCGGCGACCGGGTCGCGATCGGACCCCGCTCGGCGCGTGTGACGCGGGCGGCAGGCGCCTGATTCGTCGAGTGTGAACTTGTGTGCCAGAAAACTCGAAGATTTGGCACACAAGCCCACTTTCGCGCAATTCAGGGCTTCATGATCCGGGTCATCTCGACCGGGTAGCCCCGACCGACGGATCCGGTGAGGGTGTCGCCCTGCCTGGCCACTCCCCCTTCTTGGCCATCATGGCCAGTGGACAGATCTGCACCCAGCGACGGATCGGTTTCGATCTGGAAGTCCAGCGCGAGAAGCTCTCTGCCGATGAGGGTTTCGAAATCATCCTTCCAACCCGCCGGCAGTTCGGGAACCGTCAGGCGCAGGCGAATCCGGTCACCCACCTCAAGCCCACCTTGACGACGGAACTCTTGGAGCTCACGAACGACGTCACGAGCCCAGCCTTCGGCCTCGAGCTCCTCGGTCACCGTGCCGTCCAGCACCACCAGCCCCGCACCGTCCGGCAGCGCCGCGGTCCATTCCGGGTCGGCCGCGACGAGCTTGGACGTGTACTCGTCGGGCTGCAGCACCACTGGCCCGGCGGTCAGCGTGCCGTCGGGGTTGACGACGCCCTGCCCCGCCTTGACGGCCTTGATCGCCAGCTGGACATCCTTGCCGATGCGTGGCCCGGCCACGCGGGCGTTGACCGCGAGTTCGAAGCGGCCGTAGGCGGGCACGTCGTCGCTGAGCTCGACCGCCTTGACGTTGAGCTCGTCGGCGATCAGATCGGCGAACGGCGCCAGCGAGGCCGGATCCACGGACTTGTCCAGGGCCACGGTCAGTTTCGGAAGCGGCAGGCGCACACGCAGCTTCTTGGCCTTGCGCAGCGACGAGCCGACCGAGCACACCTCGCGCACCTGGTCCATTGCGGCCACCAGGTCTGGATCCTTGGGCAGCACATCGGCTTCGGGCCAATCGGTCAGGTGCACCGACCGCTCACCGGTCAGCCCCCGCCAGATCACCTCGGTGGCCAACGGCAGCAGCGGTGCGGCCAACCGGCACGTCACCTCCAGCACCGTGTGCAGCGTGTCGATGGCGTCGGTGTCCTCCTCCCAGAACCGGGACCGTGACCGGCGCACATACCAGTTGGTCAGCGACTCGGCGAACTGGCGCAGCTCGTCGCACGCACCCGAGATGTCGCAGACGTCGAGTGCGGAGGTGAGGTCGTCGCGCAGTTGCGAGAGCTTGGCCAGGATGTAGCGGTCCAGGACGTGGTTCGAATCGGTGCGCCACCGGCCCTTCTCTGGAGCGTAGAGCGCCAGGAAGCTGTAGGCGTTCCACAGCGGCAGCAGCACCTGCCGGACACCCTCGCGGATGCCCTGTTCTGTGACGATGAGGTTGCCGCCGCGCAGGATCGGCGACGCCATCAGGAACCAGCGCATGGCGTCGGAGCCGTCGCGGTCGAACACCTCGCTGACATCCGGGTAGTTGCGCAGCGACTTACTCATCTTCTGGCCGTCGTTGCCCAGCACGATGCCGTGGGCCACGCAGGTCTTGAACGCGGGTTTGTCGAACAGCGCCGTGGCCAGGACGTGCAGCGTGTAGAACCAGCCGCGGGTCTGACCGATGTACTCGACGATGAAATCGCCTGGGAAATGCGCTTCCTCGCCTGGCCCGCCGTCGAACCAGTCCTTGTTCTCGAACGGGTAGTGCACCTGTGCATACGGCATCGAGCCCGAGTCGAACCACACGTCGAGCACGTCCTCGATGCGACGCATGGTCGATCTGCCGGTCGGATCATCGGGATTCGGTCGGGTCAGCTGGTCGATGAACGGTCGGTGCAGGTTGTCGGGGCGGACACCGAAATCGCGTTCCAGCTCGTCGAGGCTGCCGTAGACGTCGATGCGCGGGTAGGCGGGATCGTCGGACTTCCACACCGGGATCGGGGTGCCCCAGTAGCGGTTTCGTGAGATCGACCAGTCCCTGGCGCCTTCCAGCCACTTCCCGAACTGACCGTCTTTGACGTGCTCGGGATACCACGTGATCTGCTGGTTGAGTTCCACCATGCGGTCACGGAACTCGGTCACACGGACGAACCACGACGACACCGCGCGGTAGATCAGCGGGTTGCGGCAACGCCAGCAGTGCGGATACGAGTGCTCATAGGTCTCGTGCCGCAGCACCACCGCGCCGTTGACCCCGGCGGACCCGTCGCCGTTCTTCAGATCGCGGATGATCTGCGGGTTGGCGTCGAACACCTGCTGACCCGCGTAGTCGGGCACCGATTCGTCGAACCGGCCCTTGGAGTCGACCGGGGTGACCGCCACGATGTCGGCGAGGTCGGCGGTCGCCTTGTCGTCCTCACCGTAGGCGGGCGCCATGTGGACGATGCCGGTGCCGTCCTCGGTGCTGACGAAGTCGGCGGACAGCACCTGAAAAGCGTTGGGCGAGTCCATGAAATACGGGAACGGCGGCACGTAGCGGGTGCCGAGCAGGTCCCGTCCCGTGAAGGTCGCCAGGACCGTGGGCTCCTCACCCAGTTCTCTGGCGTAGGCGCCAAGGCGTGCCTCGGCCAGCAGGTACCGCCGTCCATCGGTGCCCTCGACCTGGACATAGGTGATGTCGGGGCCGACGGCCACGGCCTGGTTGCTCGGCAGCGTCCACGGCGTGGTGGTCCAGATCAGCAGGTGCGTGCCTGCCAGCGCGCCCTCGTCGATGCGGAAGCCGACCGTGAGTGCCGGGTCCTGCCTGCTCTGGTAGACGTCGTCGTCCATGCGCAGCTCGTGGCTGGACAGCGGTGTCTCGTCGTTCCAGCAGTAGGGCAGCACGCGGTTGCCCTCGTAGGCCAACCCCTTGTCCCACAATTGCTTGAACGCCCAGATCACCGACTCCATGAACGGCAGGTCGAGCGTCTTGTAGTCGTTGTCGAAGTCGACCCAGCGGGCCTGCCGGGTGACGTACGCCTTCCACTCGTTGGTGTACTTCAGCACCGACGCGCGGCACGCGTCGTTGAACTTCTCGATGCCCATCTCTTCGATTTGGGCCTTGTCGGTGATACCGAGTTGGCGCTGCACCTCGAGTTCGGCGGGAAGACCGTGGGTGTCCCACCCGAACCGGCGCTCCACCTTGTAGCCGCGCATGGTCCGGTAGCGGGGAACGATGTCCTTGACGTAGCCGGTCAGCAGGTGGCCGTAGTGCGGCAGGCCGTTGGCGAACGGCGGGCCGTCGTAGAAGACGTATTCCTCAGCGCCTTCGCGCCGCTCGACGCTGGCGCGGAACGTGTCGTCCTTCGCCCAGTAGTCGAGCACCTCGAGCTCGCGCTCGGGGAAGTTCGGTGCAGCCGGCTTGGGATAGGCGGTCACTGATGTCGTCTCCTGTGCCCATGTCGCGGTTCCCGCGACAGAAACCGAATGTTCAAGGCACGGGGACGACGGTCGCGCCGGTGCGCGAGCGCCGCGGTACCACCCCGCTTGCGCGCACGACGTGCGCGCCGCTCAACTCATGGGCGATGACGGGCCCACCCGTTCGGTTCTACTGGGCTTGCGAGCTGTTCTTCCGAAGGCTCCCCGGTGATGGCCGGATCAGCGCCGATGCACCAATACTAATGAGTGGTGCAAATCCGTCCGCACCGCCTACCCGGAGGTGACCTCGATCAGCGCGAGCGGGAACTGGTCGGCCAGCTCCTCTACCGTGTACCGGTCGAAACTGCGCGTGTCGTAGGACCAGTCGACGCGCAGATGTGAATCGGCGGCGTGATCGACGTGTACGCACAAGCCGTACTCACCGACGGAGCCGGCGCCGCCGCTGTTGATGCGCAGTGCCACGTCGGCGCGTGGACGCGCCTCGGCCGTGCTGACCGTCGAGCGGGCCGTCGCGAGCAGTTCGACACCCGAGAGGTCACGACGGCTCACGCACGGGACCACGACGCGCCTGCGGGCATTCGGCTGCCCATCGCTGTCAAGGTCGACCGTGAGAAGCCCCTCACCCACCGTGCGGGCGACGGTGCGCCCCAGCGCGGCCAGCACGATCTCCTCGGTGGTGCATCCGAGGGCCTCGCGCGCACCCGCGAGTTCGGCGGCGAGCACGTCACCGAGCGCTGTCGACATCATCGACGTGTCGGCAAGGCCCGCAGGCCCGGCGGCGTCGCGATCAGCAATCCAGCTCCGCACACCCGACGTGCCGGCCAACAAGGGAGCAGCCATGCTGTCAACGGTAGCCAATATGTCCCAGATTTGGGAGACATGTGCCAAAAGTCTTACACGCTTGTCAATAAAGGCACTTTTGGCCGGCGGGACTTTGCGGCGGTGTTCGTCGCCAATCGGCCGATATCGGGTTTATGGTGTGGTGGTGCCACGCACCGACGAGAACGGCCGCCAGCTCAAGGCCTTGCTCGATTACCTGCTGGACGGCGAAATCGACGCCAAGGCGATTTACACCGCCCTCGGCGTGTCGAGCAGTACCTATTACCGGCGTATCAAAGAGCCCGACTACCCCAATGCCGAGGAACTGCGCCAGGTCGCCGATCGGTTCGACCTCAGCTACCCCGACCTGCAGATCCGGTTCGGCCTCATGAGCCGTCAGGAGGTCTGGCACTACGTGGAGTCGTCCCAGGTCACCGTGGCGCCGGTCGAGACCGCCACCCGGGTGAGCCGGCCCAGGAAACTCTCCGAGCTGACTCCGCGGCTCGACGCGCCTCCCCTGTAGTCCACGTTGCCGACCAGCAATCTCCGCCGAGGCGAACTCTGATGTCCCTAGCAATTCTCATCGCGATCACACTCATCTGCGTCGCGTGGAGCTTGTGGATTCGACGCGTCACGTGGACCTGCCGGTGGGAGGTCGCGGCGACGCTCAACGTCGCCCTTCAGGGCCTTGCGGTTCTGCTGATGTCCCCGTTCGCATCCGAAACCGTGGGGCAGTTCCTGTACAACCTGACCGGCAAGTGGAACCTCGAGGACTACATCGGCCACGACTGCTACATCGTCGCGGCCTCGGCGGTCGTGTACAACGCGCTCGGCCGCCTGCAGGACGACCACGCGATGCAGCAGTCGTTCAAGCAGTACGTCGAACGCCCGGCCACGATCTGCATTCCCGTGCTACTCGCGACGTTCTCGCTGGGCAACGGAGCCGCGGTGTACCGTCCCGATTTCTTCCAGGTGCCCACCGACCTCTGGCTGGGCGTCTACTGGACGATTCTCTGCAGCGTCCTGATCTATCTGTTGGTGTACGGCGCGCGTGCGATCTTGATCTTGCGCCGCGATCCCCGCTCGCGGCGAATCGCCAACATATATCTGGCTGCGTCGGTCAGCGGAATCATCGCCTGCGTGGTGCGTCTCGTGACGACATTCATGCCGGAATTGCAACCGGTCGAAAATGGCAGGCTCGTGTGGGTTTTCGCGTGCATCTGTGGTGCCGTTTTCGCACTCGCGTCGGCACATTCCTGGCGGATCAAGACCCGCTGGCTGACCCCGTCCCGGTGACCGAGGGCCGGCCGTCGCTTACATCATCACCACACCGAAACGGCTATCCGGCGACCGGCTTGGAGAACTCGTAGGGCGCCGCCCCGAGATCGGGCACCGGCTGGAACCCGCGCTTGCGCGCACGGGCGACGTCGTTGCGGATCAGCGCCCCAAGACCGACGAAGGCGCCCATGTCGAACACCATCGGCGTCAACAACCGGTTGTGCACGAAACCGACCGCCAGACCGCTGGCCGGGTCCGCCCAGCCCACCGAGCCGCCGAGCCCGACGTGACCGAAGCCGGCCATGACACCGAACGGCACCGAGTGGTAGCCGAGATGGAACGCCAGTGGCACACCGATGTTGCGGTCCGGGATCAGGCTCCGGCGTCCGGTCAGGCCCGCCACGGTCGACGCGGACAGGAAATCGGTACCGTCCAACCGGCCCCCGTTGGCCACCGCCCCGTACACCTTGGCCAGGCCGCGCGCCGTCGCGACGCCGTTGGCAGCCGGAATCTCGGCGTCCAGGAACGGCGTATCACCCTGCACCAGCGACATCACACCGGGGCAGTACGTGGAGCCGAAGAACCCGGAGAACTCCAGGGCCGCGAACTTGGGCGCCAAGAAGTCGAACACATGGTTGGGCCAGGTGCGCTGCGGGCCGAGGATCTGGGCGGCCCGCGTCGGCGCGCCGACGGGGGGCCTGCCGAGATGGATGCCGTCGGTGTTCAGCGGCTCTGCCAGTTCCCTCCGGAACAACTCACGCATGCCGTGCCCGGTGACGGCACGCACAAGACCCGACATCAACCAGCCGTATGTGAGCGCGTGATAGGCCGATCTGCCGTAGAGCAGACGGTTGACCGGCGTGTCCGCGATACGGGCCTCCATGACGCGGTGATCGAGCAGATCGGCCTTGCTGACCCCGTTGAGCTGGCTCAACCCTGCCCGGTGCTGCATGACCTCACGAACGGTGATGTGAGCCTTGCCCTTCGCCGCGAACTCCGGCCAGTACGCGCTGACCGGGGTGTCGTACTCGATCAGTCCCCGGTCGGCCAACCGGTGGATGACCGTCGAGGCCAGGCCCTTGGTCGCGGAGAACACCATCGCGCCCGTGTCGGCGGTCCAGAACTCGGTGCCTGCGCGGTCGGAGTAGCCCTTCCAGATGTCGACGAGCGGCTGACCGTCCTGGTAGACCGCGAGCGCTCCCCCGCCGAATCGGCGGCCCGGGAACAACCGCGCGAAGGCCCGCACCGTGCAGGCGAAGCTCGGATCCGCCGCGCCTTGTACGCCGTGTGGGAGCGCCACGTCGCGCCCCTGGTTGTGACCGGACACACATCAAACTTACGCGCCACGTCGGCAAATTCTCTATGCGTTACCTATCTGTTAACTATGACGCGGCCAGTAATGTCATTCGATGGGCTTGTCATCGACCTTGAAGTCGATGCTGACCCGGGCATCCGCCCCTCGGCCCTCGATGCCGTCGACCTTCGCGGTGACCCCGATCTTCGTGCCGTCCTTGGCTGTCAGCACACACCGTTGCGTCGCACCGACTTCGCCGACGATTCCGTCCTCGCAGATCACAGACTTGGCTTTCCGCTTCGCGGCGGCTTCGAGTTTCTTCTTGGCAAGCGTCTGCAGCTCGGCCTTGGCGACCGTTGGCTGGCTACCACCCGTCGCCTCGCCACCACACGCGGCGAGCAACAATGCGGCAACCGTCCCGCCGATGGCCACAACAGCACGGGACCTCATATCCGTCATCGGAACTGCTCACTTTCTGGTGCCGGGTACTGCGGGCGGGATCGGGACGGGCAGCTCACCGTGATCACCGGGCGGCGTCGAGGATCTCCTGGGCCGCCAGTGCCGGCGTGAGTTCCCCGATGCGAACACGTTGTTCGACGTCGTCGCGGATCCGGCGGACCTCGGGGTGCGACATCACACGGTCGAGTACGGCGTCACGCACCATCGACCAGGTCCACTCCACCTGCTGCGCCCGCCGCCTGGCCTCGAACTCCCCGGCCTCCTCGAGCACCTTGCGGTGCTTGACGACGGTGTCCCACAGTTCCGGCAGACCGGTTCCCTCGACCGCGCTCATCGTGAGAACGGGTGGGCGCCAAAGTGTTTCGCGGGGGTAGATCAACCGGATCGCTCCGGAGAGCTCACGGGCGGCGGCCTTTGCCTCCACCGCGTGCTCGCCGTCGGCCTTGTTGACGACGATGACGTCGGCGAGCTCGAGCACACCTTTCTTGATGCCCTGCAGCTGATCACCGGTGCGGGCCAGGGTCAGGAACACGAACGTGTCGACCATGCCCGCGACCGTCACCTCGGACTGTCCGACGCCGACCGTCTCGACCAGGATCACGTCGTAGCCCGCCGCTTCGAGCAGCACGATCGTCTCGCGGGTCGCCTTGGCCACGCCGCCGAGCGTGCCCGACGTCGGCGACGGGCGGATGTAGGCGTCGGGGTGCACCGCAAGCCGCGCCATGCGGGTCTTGTCGCCAAGGATCGATCCCCCGGTGCGCGTCGACGACGGGTCGACGGCCAGCACCGCGACGCGGTGCCCCGCCTCGATGAGGTGCATGCCGAGCGCCTCGATCGTGGTGGACTTGCCGACGCCGGGGACACCGGTGATGCCGACGTGCATGGCCGAGCCGGCCTGCGGCATGAGGTCCAGCAACAGCTGCTGGGCCTGCGCCCGATGGTCGGCCCGTGTCGACTCCACCAGCGTGATCGCCCGCGCAAGGGCGGAGCGATCGCCGCCGCGGATGGACTGTGCGAGCTCGTGCACGTCGATGGCCACGGTCTCGCCTAGCTGAGCTGGTAGCCGAGACGCTCCGCCAGCTTCTGCAACAGCCCTATCGCGGCATCGGCGATCACGGTGCCGGGCGGGAAGATCGCCGTCGCGCCCGCGGTGTACAGCTCGTCGAAATCGCCGGGCGGGATCACACCGCCCACGACGATCATGATGTCGGGCCGCCCCACCTCGGCCAGCGCGTCGCGCAGCGCGGGCACCAGTGTGAGGTGTCCCGCGGCCAGCGATGACACACCGACCACGTGTACGTCGTTGTCGGCCGCCTGGCGGGCCACCTCCTCCGGCGTGGAGAACAACGAACCGACGTCGACGTCGAACCCGATGTCGGCGAACGCGGTCGCGATCACCTTCTGCCCCCGGTCGTGCCCGTCCTGGCCCATCTTGGCCACCAGGATGCGCGGTCGCCGGCCGTCGGCCTCGGCGAACTTGTTCACCAGCTCTGTCGCGCTCGCGATGTTGCTGCCCTTTCCGACCTCGTCCCGGTAGACCCCGGAAATGGTACGGATCTCCGCCTGGTGGCGGCCGTAAACCTTCTCCAGGGCATCGGAGATCTCACCGACCGTGGCCTTGGCCCGTGCGGCGTTGATCGCCAGCGCCAGCAGATTGTTGCCCAGCCCGTCGTCACCGGCGGGACCCGATGCCGCTGCGGCGCGGGTCAGCTCGTCGAGGGCGGATTGTGTCGCGCGCTCATCCCTTTCCGCACGTAGCTGCTGCAGCTTGGCGATCTGCTCGGCCCGCACGCGGCTGTTCTCGACCTTGAGGACCTCGATCTCGGTGTCCTCGTCGACCTGGTATTTGTTGACGCCGATCACCGGCTGCGCGCCGGAGTCGATGCGCGCCTGGGTGCGCGCGGCTGCCTCCTCGATGCGCAGCTTCGGGATGCCCTCGCTGATGGCCTGCGCCATGCCGCCGTGCTCGGCGACCTCCTTGATGTGGGCGCGGGCGCGTTCGGCGAGTTGATGCGTGAGCCACTCCACGTAGTACGAACCGCCCCACGGGTCGATGGGGCGCGTCGTGCCCGACTCCTGCTGCAGCAGCAGCTGCGTGTTGCGGGCGATGCGCGCCGAGAAGTCCGTGGGCAGTGCCAGCGCCTCGTCGAGGGCGTTGGTGTGCAACGACTGCGTGTGGCCCTGCGTCGCGGCCATCGCCTCGATGCAGGTGCGGGCTACGTTGTTGAACACATCCTGCGCCGTCAGCGACCACCCCGAGGTCTGCGAATGCGTACGCAGCGACAGCGATTTGTCGCTCTTCGGCTCGAACTGGGCGACCAACTCGCTCCACAGCAGGCGACCGGCCCGCAGCTTGGCCACCTCCATGAAGAAGTTCATGCCGATGCCCCAGAAGAACGACAGGCGCGGCGCGAACTTGTCGATGTCGAGTCCCGCGTCGAGACCGGCCTTGATGTACTCGACGCCGTCGGCGAGCGTGTAGGCGAGCTCGAGATCGGCCGTGGCCCCGGCTTCCTGGATGTGGTAGCCAGAGATCGAGATCGAGTTGAACTTCGGCATCTTCGCGCTGGTGTAGGCGAAGATGTCCGAGATGATCCGCATCGACTCCTTTGGCGGGTAGATGTAGGTGTTGCGGACCATGAACTCTTTGAGGATGTCGTTCTGGATGGTCCCGGCCAGCTTCTCCGGCGGTACGCCCTGCTCCTCGGCGGTGACGACATACAGCGCGAGGACCGGCAGCACCGCACCGTTCATCGTCATCGACACCGACACGCTCGACAGGTCGATGCCGTCGAACAGCTGGCGCATGTCGAGAATGGAATCAATTGCCACCCCGGCCATTCCGACGTCACCGGCCACGCGCGGATGATCCGAGTCGTAGCCGCGGTGGGTGGCGAGGTCGAACGCGACCGAGAGGCCCTTCTGTCCCGCGGCGAGATTGCGGCGGTAGAACGCGTTGGATTCGGCGGCCGTGGAGAACCCGGCGTACTGGCGGATGGTCCACGGCTGGTTGACGTACATCGTCGGGTAGGGCCCGCGGATGAACGGCGGTGCACCCGGGAAGCTGTCCAGGGGGTACCCGGCCTTGACGGCCTGCTCGCGGTCTTCGGCGATGTACACCGGCTTGACGTCGATGCCCTCGGGCGTGGTCCAGGTCAGCTGGTCGGGCGAGTAGCCGTGCGCCGCGGCCGCCGCGTTCACCTGGGCGTCGACCGCCTCTGGCGTCGGCGGCGTCCCGGTCGTCGACCCCGCCAGCGGCACGTCGGCGAAGCTGCGGATTTCTGATCCGGTTGTTGCGGTCATATCAGGCCCCCAGTCCGGTGAGCAGGTTCGACAGGACTTCCACGGCGTTGATCTTCGCGGTGAGGAACCCGTCGGGTTTCGAATCGGCTTCCGCCACCGCCTTTTCCGGGCCGGCCAGCAGCACGTTTCGCACACCGGCCGCGCGGGCGGCGGCGACGGCGGCCGAGGCGTCGGTGCCGTAGCGCGCATCGGTGCCGCACAGCACCGCGACCGTGGGCGAACCGGCGTCGCTGACCGCGGCCGCGATGCCCGACGCGTCGACGGTGCCGGGGTTGATCGCCTCGATTCCGCCGGATGCCAACAGGTTCGACGCGAACGTGGCGCGGATGTTGTGCTCGGCCAACGGGCCGAGCGGCAGCAGCAGGACGCGCGGCCTCACACCGTTGGCGGCCAGGAACGCATCGGAGCGGTCCCGCAGGGCCTCGAAGCCCGCCGCGTACCTCTCGATCGATGCGAGCGCCGAATCCGCCTGCGGCAGCGGTTGTTCGGCGAGGTTCGGAAATTCGTTGACACCAGTGATCGCGGTCCGCCGGTAAGCGATGTCGTCGGCGCGGCGAGCCGCCACCTCGGCGATCTGCTCGGCGATGTGGTCGCGTGCGGCGGCGAACCCGCCGCGGGCCTCGATGTCCTGGAATTGCGCCCAGGCCCGCTCCGCGAGCTGCGCGGTGAGATCCTCGACGAACCACGAGCCGCCGGCCGGATCCAGGACCTGCCCGATGTGCGACTCCTCGAGGAGCAGAAGCTGCGTGTTGCGCGCGATGCGGCGGGAGAAGGTGGCCGACGTTCCGGGGAACCCGTTGGGGATCGCCACGTCGAACGGCAGCACCTGGACGGTGTCGGCGCCACCCACCCCGGCAGAGAACGCGGCCAGTGTCGTGCGCAGCATGTTCACCCACGGATCGCGTTGCGTCATCATCGGCAGCGACGTGACGGCGTGCACGGTCGCCGCGCCGGCGGCGGCATCCCCGACCACCTCGGCGACCCGGGCCCACAGCTGCCGGGCGGCACGGAGCTTGCCGATGGTGATGAACTGATCGTCGTCGGCCGCGTAGCGGAAGCTGATCTGACGCAAGGCATCCGGCACCGCAAGTCCGCCGTCGACCAGGATGCGCAGGTACTCGACCGCCGCGGCGACCGACGCCGCGAGCTCCCACGTGGCGTTCGCACCCTTGTTGTGGAAGGCCGGACCGTCCACCGTGACGGTCCGCACATGACCGGTGTGCTCACCGAACTTCTCGGCGACCGCCAGCAAGTCGGCATCCGCGGCCGCGACCCGCCCCGACAGCGGCGCGGTCAACGGGTCGGCGCCGAAGTCGATCGACAGCCGGGACCGCTGTTCGGCGTCGAGACCGGCCACGAGAGCGGACACCGCATCCGCCGTGGCGACCAGATCGGCCCCGGTGTTCTCGAAGATCACCGGCACCAGGTCGAGGAAGACCCCGTCGAACAGTTGGCGCAGATCGGCGGGAGCCACACCGCCGTCGCCGATCTTGATCGCGAGCGCACTGGCGCCTTCGGTGAGCGCCAGCAGCACCGCACCGTTGTCGACCTTGACATCACCATCGGCACCGAACGCCGGGAAACCCTCGACGACCTTCCAGCCCGATTTGACGTCACGCAGCGCGTCGCCGCCGCGGACGAACGGCCACTGCCCCGGCAGGGCCGGCTCGTCGACTGCGTCGAGACGCGTGTACAAGGGCCGGACGGCGAAGCCCTCGTAGGTCTGCGAATCCAGTTGGCGTTCCGGTTCCGGCCCGAGTTCTGCCGGATCCCGCCGGCTGCTCTTCGCCAGCACACCGGCCACCGCCGTTCGCCACTTGTTGCGATCCTCTTCGATCGCACTGGACCCCTGTAAAGACACCCGCATCTCCTGTTGTCGCAGCGTGTGACCTACCCGCTTGCCCATCAGGCTAAATGATCGTCCTCACGCCGCCGACCGCCGGGCAGCCGACTTTTCGGTGCCCCGCAGCCTCGCCGAAAGAATGTCGTCGCCTTGGCCCCGTAGTCTGGATAACCGTGAAAGCCGTCGTCAGCACCCTCCGCAGCATCCGTGGTGCGGTACTGGCGACGGCCGCGACCCTCTCGACACGACGCATCGTGGCGATTCTGAGCGGGATTGTGATTCTTGTCGCAGTGGCGTTGCTGGTTCCCCTTCCGACGGCGATGCAACTACGCGACTGGGCGACGTCGGTGGGGCCGTGGTTCCCACTGGCCTTTCTCGGCGCACACATCGTGGTGACGGTGTTCCCCTTTCCCCGCACGGCATTCACGCTCGCCGCGGGTCTGTTGTTCGGCCCGGCCCTCGGCGTCGCGATCGCCGTGGGTGCCAGTGCCGTCAGTGCGGTTCTGGCGCTGTTGCTCATCCGCGCCGCGGGCTGGCAGTTGAGCCGGCTGGTGTCGCATCCGCGCATCGACAAACTCGACGCGCGCCTTCGCCAACGGGGCTGGCCGGTGATCCTGTCGACCCGGCTGATCCCGGCCGTGCCGTTCTCGGTACTGAACTACGCGGCGGGCGCATCCGCTGTGCGGGTCCTTCCGTACACCCTCGCAACCCTGGCGGGCCTGCTTCCCGGGACCGCGGCCGTGGTGATCCTCGGCGACGCCCTGACCGGCAACGTCAGCCCACTGCTGTTCGTGGTGTCGGCGTGCACCGCAGCACTGGGCGTCGCGGGCCTGGTTTTCGAGATCCGCAGTCACCGCCGCGAACAGGGCAACGCACCGGGCGCCGCCGCCGACACCGCCGCCACCAGCATCTGAAGGTTCACGCGTTCGCGCGCGGACCCTTCACCGTCAGCGCCGCGTACGTCGCGGCGAACCCCGCCGCGGGGATCGCGTTCACGGGTTTGTCGTGTGCCCGCACGTGCGCGCCGACCGCCAGCACGAAATACAGCGTCAACATCGCGGTGGTGAGCCGGCCCAACACCGGGTAGCGCCCCGCTGCGAGCAGCCCGACGGCCGATGCGGCCTTGATCGGCGGGAAGATCCACCGGATGCGGTGCGGGACACCGAGATCGTCGAAAGCCTTCACGACCGGCGGGGCCTTGAACGCGCACGCCGCGGCGTCACCCGCCTGGATCAGCGCGAGGACACCGAAGACCTTGGGAAGCGTCATGTCCTCACGCTAATCGCCGGATGCGGCGCGTCAACCCCTACTGATTCGGCTCGGCGCGGTGCGCGCCGCCTGCCCACTCCTGTGTCGGTGGCACGCCTATGGCCGGGTTCGGGTTGGCTCCGCCGAGCGGTGGTGTCACGGGCGCGGACCCGAGTGTCGGCGTGCTGGTGCGGGCTTCGGCCTCGGCCTTCGCCACGGCGCGGGCGATCTCGGGATCGGTCTCGGTGTTGAACCAGTCGGCGACCTCGTCGCTGTCGTCCTCGGGTGTCGACGGGGCATCGTCCACCGGCGACGGGGTGTACCGGAACACGCCGTCCTCGCCCGGCGCGCCGAGCATCTTGGTGAATCCCTGCAACGCCGAACCGAAGTCGGACGGCACGATCCACACCTTGTTGGCCTCGCCTTTGGCCATCTGCGGCAGGGTCTGCAGGTACTGGTAGGCCAGCAGTTCCGGTGTGGGACGTCCGGACTTGATCGCGGCGAAGGTCTTCTCGATGGCCTTGGCCTGGCCTTGCGCCTGCAGATAGGCCGCGGCACGTTCACCCTGAGCCCGCAGCATGCGCGACTGGCGGTCGGCCTCGGCGGCCAGGATCGCGGCCTGTTTGGCACCCTCCGCGGCCAGGATCTGCGCCTGCTTCTGACCTTCGGCCTGCTTGATGGCGGCCTCGCGGGAACCCTCTGCGGTGAGGATCATCGCGCGCTTCTCGCGGTCGGCCCGCATCTGCTTTTCCATCGAATCCTGAATGCTGGGCGGCGGATCGATGCTGCGCAGTTCGACGCGGGCCACCCGCAGTCCCCATCGGCCGGTGGCCTCGTCGAGCACGCCGCGCAGCGCCGTGTTGATCTGGTCGCGCGAGGTGAGGGTCTGCTCGAGCGTCATTCCACCGACAAGGTTGCGCAGCGTCGTGGTGGTCAACTGCTCGACGCCGACGATGTAGTTGCTGATCTGGTACACCGCGGCCTGCGGATTGGTGACCTGGAAGTAGACCACCGTGTCGATCTGCACGGTCAGGTTGTCTTCGGTGATCACCGGCTGCGGCGGGAACGACACCACGCGCTCGCGCAGGTCGACGCGCGCGCGGATCTTGTCGATGAACGGGACCAGCAACGTCAGCTGACCGGACACCGTCTTGCTGTACCGCCCCAGCCGCTCGATCACCGCGGCCTCGGCCTGTGGGATCAACGCGACCGATTTCGCCACGACGATGATCGCGAACACCACGAGCACGACCAGCAGGACCAAGCCCGCCACAGCACCTTCCATCGGTTTCCCCTCCTGCGGTCAGCTCTGCATCAGAGCGTCTTGAACACCACCGCGGTCGCGCCGTCGATCCGCACCACCGTGACGTGTTCGCCGGGTTCGTAGACATCGTCGTCGTTCAACGGTCGCGCCGTCCAGACCTCGCCGTCGAGCTTGACCTGCCCTTCATGGCTCGCCACCCGGTCCAGGACCAGTGCGGGCCTGCCCTCGAGCGCCTTGACCGGTTCGGGCAGGCCTTTTCCGACGTCGAAACGCCGCCGCAGCACCGGACGGACCAGCACCAGCAACAGCACCGAGACGACGAGGAACACCAGTCCGTCGGCCCAGATCGGCCAGTCGAGAAGCGCACTGGATCCGGTCGCCGCCAGCGCACCACCGGCCAGCATCAGCAGGAACATATCGCCGGTCAGCGCCTCCGCCCCGGCAAGCCCCAACGCCAAGATGAGCCAGATCAGCCAGTAGGGCATGCGCCCACCCTAGCGAATACGGCCTGTTTCGCGTGTGACAACTACACTGCCTTCCATCATGTGGTGTCCAAGTGCAACTCTGTCGATGTGGGCCAACGCCTGGCTGGCCGGCGTCGCCGCCCCCGACGATGTCCTCGACGCGCTATCGCTGTGGGCACCAACGCATTCAGTGACGGCATACGATTCGGCCGCCGCCGACCGCACCGGACTGCCGTGGCCCGAGCTGGAGGATTCCGGTTCGGTGTCTCTCCTGCAGACGCTGCGCACCGCGGTCGGACGTACCTCGTCGATGCCCGCGATCACGATCGCTCAGCCCGTTCCCGGTGACGTGCGGGGCCTTCCGGCAGGCACACAGTTCCAGCGGGACGCGCTCGCGGTCGGCGAGGCCGTCGTCGTCACGCACGACGACTTCGACGGCGTCGGTCTCGTACCCGAGTTCACCTACGACGAATTCGGTGACACCGATCTGGATTCGGTGTTCGAGCCCGAGTCACGGTTCGAACCGGAGCCACGTGCGCTGTCCTGGACCGTCTACTCGGTGCCGCGCATCCCGGCCGGCGCGCACATCGACCTCGGTGAGGCCGAATACGAACTGCGCACCGCGGTCCGGTCCGCGGCCGACGCACTCGTCACACTGCGTGCGGGCGCGGGGTTCGAGATCGAGGATCCGCGTGGGATGGTCGAGCAGATCCTGGCCGCGGGACGCGCACACCGCATCCCCGACCACGCGCCGACGCGGGCCGTGCGGGTCCTGGAGAACGCAGCACACGTCGACGCGATCATCGCGGTGAGTTCCGGGTTGATACCGAGCGGTCTGCAGAGTTCCTCGGAGGTGCAGATCGCCGACGAGGCACTGCGTCCGCTCACCCGCGTGGTGCGCTCGGCGCGCATGGCCGCACTCGAGGCGATCCTGCACTCCGCCTGGCGCGGCTAGCGAACACCTACACGGTGACACCGGTGATCGATCGGTGCCGCAGCACCCGTCTCAATCGGTGCCGCAGCACCCGTCTCAATCGGTGCCGCAGCACCCCGGCGAGCACGGCGCGCCGTTGACGCTGAAACCGTAACCGGGCACCGGATCCCTGCCGGGCACGCGTTGCGCGGGAGTTCCGTTGCGCAACTCGTCGATCAGGCTCACCGCCAGGCGCGCGTAACGCGGGTCGGCGTTGGGGGTGGTGGCGCGCACCATCGTGATGCCCGCCTCTTCGGCCTGCTGCTTGACCTCGGTGTCGAGGTCCCACACGACCTCGATGTGGTCGGCCACGAAACCGATGGGACACACGATCACCGCGTGGGTACCCTGCTCGGCCAACACGTTCAGGTGGTCGGCCACGTCCGGTTCGAGCCACGGGATCTGCGGCGGTCCCGAACGTGACTGCCACACCTGGTCGTACTCGGTGTAGCCGGCTGCCTCCGCGACCAGGCGCGTGGCGTACGCGACCTGGCGACTGTACAGGCGGGGGCCGTGCCGCTCGTCGGCCGCGATCGGGATCGAATGGGCCGTGAACACCAGGCGGGCCTCGCTTCGGAGGTCCTCGGGCAGGGACTGCGCGGCCGCGGCGATGCCGTCGGCGAACATCTCGATCAGCAGCGGGTGGTCGAAGTAGTGGCGCAGCTTGACCAGGTCGGGTGCTCCCGCGCCCACTGCCGCCCTGGCCCGCGCGATGTCCTCGACGTACTGCTTGCAGCTCGAGTAACCGCCCCAGGCGGATGTGGTGAACACCGCTGCGCGCCGAACACCGTTGTCGCGCATGGCCGCAACGGTGTCCTCGACATACGGGTCCCAGTTGCGGTTGCCGAAGTAGACGGGCAGGTCGGGCAGCTGCAGGCGCAGCTGCTCGATCAGTGCCCGGTTGATGCCGTTGATCGGCGAGGCCCCGCCGAAGTGCAGGTAGTGCTCTGCCACCTCGGCGAGCCTCTCGGTCGGGATGCCGCGTCCGCGAGTCACGTTCTCGAGGAAGGGCATCACCTGCTCGGGAGCCTCCGGACCACCGAAGGACAGCAGCAGGACGGCATCGAATTCCACTGTGTTCGCCTGTGTCGTGCCGCTGTCAGAGCAGCTGGGTGCTGGCGCCGCCGTCGGCGAAGATCACTGTGCCGGTGGTGGCGGGCAGCCAGTCCGACAGCAGCGCGCACACGGTCTTGGCAACGGGCGTCGGGTCCTTCATGTTCCAGCCCAGCGGCGCCCGCTGATCCCAGCCCTCTTCGAGCAGCTGCATCTGCTGGCCGGCCTCGTCACCCAGCGCGCCGCCCACGATGGCACTCATGGCCAGCGTCCGGATCGGCCCTGCCGCAACGAGATTCGAGCGGACGCCGACCTTGCCCGCCTCGCGCGCGACGAACCGGTTGACCGATTCGAGCGCGCTCTTGGCGACGGTCATCCAGTTGTAGGCCGGCATCGCCCGGGTGGGGTCGAAGTCCATGCCGACGATCCCGCCGCCCGGATTCATGATCGGCAGAACCGCTTTGGCGAGCGAGGCGTACGAGTACGCCGAGATGTGGATGCCCTTGGACACGTCCTCGTAGGGCGCGTCGAAGAACGGGTTGATGCCCATACCGCTCTGCGGCATGAAACCGATGGAGTGCACGACACCGTCGATCTTGTTGCCCTCACCGATCTCGGCGGTGATCCGGTCCGCCAGGGTCGAAAGGTGTTCCTCGTTCTGCACGTCGAGTTCCAGCAGCGGGGCCGGCTTGGGAAGCCGGTCGGCGATGCGCTTGATCAGCTTCATGCGGTCGAAGCCGGTGAGCACCAGTTCGGCGCCGGCCTCCTGAGCGACCTTGGCGATGTGGAACGCGATCGACGAATCGGTGATGATCCCCGTGACGAGGATGCGCTTGCCTTCGAGCAGGCCTGTCATTTGGTGACTCCCTTGTGAGCGAGAAATCTGATGGGTCCGGGCTTTTGAGCTAGTGGCCCATGCCCATGCCGCCGTCGACCGGGATGACCGCGCCGGCGATGTAGGTGGCGTCCTCCGAGGCGAGGAAGCTGACCGCCCCCGCAACCTCCTCGGCGGTGCCGACCCGCTTGGCCGGGATGAAATCCAGGGCGCCCTGCTGGATCCGCTCGTCGAGGGCCCGCGTCATCTCGGTGTCGATGTAACCGGGGGCCACCACATTGGCAGTGACGCCCGCCTTGGCCAGTTCGCGCGAGATCGAACGTGCCATACCGATCAGGCCGGCCTTGGCGGCCGCATAGTTGGCCTGGTTGCCGATCCCCCACATGCCCGAGACCGACCCGATGAAGATGATGCGGCCGAACCGCTTGCGCTGCATACTGCGCGACGCCCGCTGGGCCACGCGGAACGCACCGGTCAGGTTCGCGTTGATGACCTCTTCGAACCGCTCCTCGGTCATGCGCATCAGGAACGCGTCCTTGGAGATCCCCGCATTGGACACCAGCACCTCGACCGGACCCTGGTGCTCCTCGACCTCCTTGAAGGCGCGGTCGACAGCGGCGTTGTCGGTGACGTCACACTCGACACCGAACAATCCGTCCGGGGCGCCCGAACCGCGGTGTGTGACAGCCACCTTGTGCCCGTCCTCGGCCAGCCGTCGCGCGATCGCCAGGCCGATGCCCCGGTTGCCACCGGTCACCAGCACCGAACGGGAGACGAACGCCGGGCGGCCTCCGGATGGTGCGCTCGCGGTACCGGCTGGATTGTCAGTCACAGTCATCCTCTGTTCCTCGCGTCCTGCGTCTTCGCCCGTCAACTTAACGCGTTGGCCACGCATGGCAGAAATCGCCTCGGGGCTCCCCCGGCGCGAAATCGGCTCCGTCAGCCGGGCAGGCGGCGGTTGATCAGAAGCGCCGCGACACCCGCCAGCGCCAGGATCACCGCACCGAGCCGCAACCAGCCCACGCTGGCATCGCCCTTGATCGTCTCGTAGCCGATCTGCTGTTGCAGCGAGGTGAACACCGCCTTGAGCTGCTCGAGGCTCGACGCCGTGAACGCATCGCCACCGGAGAGCTGGGCGATCTTCTCCAGCATCTCGTCGTCGACCGGCACGGGTTGACGCTGATCGTTGATCTCGACGTAGCCGTACGGCGTGCCGAAGGACACCGTCGAGATCGGCACGCCCTGGTCCTTCGCGGTACGCGCCGCGGTGAACGCACCCTTGGGGTTGTCGGGGTTCGACGGCACGGTCTCCTTGCCGTCGGACATCAGCACGATCCGCGCAGGCGGCGGTTCGTCGCCGCCGCCGATCACCGCGCCGACGGTCGCGATGGCCTGCAGGGCCGTGAAGATGCCCTCGCCGGTCGCGGTGCGGTCGGCCAACTGCAGCTTGTCCAGGCCGTTCTTGGTCGCTTCCCGGTTCGTCGTGGGCTGCACCAGCACGGTCGCCGTTCCGGCGTACGCGATGAGGCCCAGGTTGATGCCAGGGGTCAGCTGGTCGGCGAACTGCTTGGCGGCCTCCTGCGCGGCCACCAGGCGGCTCGGGGCGACGTCGGTGGCGCGCATCGACTGCGACACGTCGATGACGAGCATCACCACGGCACGGTTGCGCGGGATCCGCACGTCGTGCGTCGGGCCCGCCATCGCGATCGTGAACAGCACCAGCGAGCACACCATCAGGATCGCGGGCAGATGCCGCCACCGGGTGGGCTGCTTGGGGGCGACGCTCTCCAGCAGGTCCATGTTGGCGAAGCGCAGGATCCGCTGGCGCCGCGCCCGCTGAACGATGATGTAGAGCGCGACGAGGCCGGCCACCACAACCAGGAACAAGAACCACCAGGCGTGCGCGAATCCCGACAGACTCATCGGGCCGAGTAACGGTAAAGTCATGTCCTACTTGTCATTTCGGTTGCATATTTCATCTTCGCGCCAGCGTCTCGCGGCTATCGACCGGCCAGGGCGCCACGCCTGCGGTTGGCCACGAACCGCATCACGTCGGCGATCCAGTCCCTGTCGGTGCGCAGGCTCAGCAACGGCGCCCCGCAGCGGCGCAGGGTGCGTGCGACCTCTTCGCGGTGCGCGGCGGCGGCCTGTTCGAAGTCGTGGCGCAGCTGGGCGTCGATGGTGAACTCGCGCGTGACACCGGTCTCGGTGTCCTGCAGGACCACATCGCCGACCTCGGGCAGCTCCACGTCGCGTGGGTCGAGGATCTCGATGCCGAGCACCTCGTGGCGGCCCGCGATGGCCCGCAGCGGGCGCATCCAGTTGATGGGCCCCAGGAAGTCGCTGATGATCACCGCCATGCCGCGGCGCCGCTCGGGGCGCCGCAAAGCGTCTATCGCGGCAGCCAGATCACCACGGACGCCCGTCGGCGCCTTCGGCGTCGTCGCGATCGCGCGCAACAGCTCACGTTCGTGCATGCGGCCGCTCAGTGCGGGCACCCGGCGCATGGTGTCGCCGTTGGCGATCACAGCGCCCAACCGGTTGCCCCCACCGCTGTTGAGGAACGCGATCGCCGCGGCCGCCGCCACGGCCAGGTCGCGCTTCTCGCAGCCCGCGGTGCCGAAGTCCAGGCTGGCCGACATGTCGACCACCAGCCAGGTCTCCAGCTCGCGGTCGGCGATCATCTGTCGCACGTGCGGCTGCGTGGTGCGCGCCGTGACCGACCAGTCCATGCGGCGGACGTCGTCGCCGGGCTCGTACATCCGCGACTCGCCCGGTTCGGAACCCGGGCCGGGCAGCAGGCCAAGATGGTCGCCGTGCAGCACGCCGTCGAGCTTGCGCCGAACGGTCAGCTCGAGCTTGCGCAACGCGGCCGAGAGTGCGGGGTCCCGGATCTCGCCGCGCTGCAGCGATGGCAGGTCGACCGTGCGGCCTGCTGTTCGGCTCACCGACCGCTGGCCGCGGCAGCTGCGGCGGGAACGGCGGGCGGAACCGAATGGCCTTGCTGCGGAAGGGCATTCACCTGCGGCAGGGCGACCGTCTGCAGAATGCGGTTGACCACGGTCTCCGAGGAGATCTCGTCGGCGAGCGCGTCGTAGGTGAGCACGAGACGGTGCCGGAGCACGTCCGGGATGACCTCGACGACGTCCTGCGGGATGACATAGTCGCGACCACGCACCAGCGCGAGCGCCCGCGATGCCGAGATGATGCCGAGCGAGGCGCGCGGCGACGCGCCGTAGGCGATCCACGCCTTGGCGTCGGGCATGCCGAACTTTTCGGGCTCACGGGTGGCGGTGACGATGCGCACGACGTAATCCACGAGCGCGTGGTGCACGAAGGTGTTGGCCGCGACATCCTGCAGCCGCAGCAGATCGCCGGTGGTGAGGATCTGCTTGGGCTCCGGCGGCTTGACGCCCATCCGGTAGATGATCTCGCGCTCCTCCTCCGGCGACGGGTAGTCGACGTTGAGCTTGAACAGGAACCGGTCGCGCTGCGCCTCGGGCAGCTGGTAGACGCCCTCCTGCTCGATCGGGTTCTGGGTCGCCATCACCAGGAACGGGCTGGGCAGCGGGAACGTCTTGCCGCCGATCGAGATCTTGCGTTCGGCCATGATCTCCAGCAGTGCGGACTGCACCTTGGCCGGCGCGCGGTTGATCTCGTCGGCGAGCAGGAAGTTGACCACGGCCGGGCCGAGTTCGATCTCGAACTCCTCTTTGCCCTGCCGGTAGATGCGGGTGCCGACGATGTCGGTGGGCACCAGGTCAGGGGTGAACTGGATACGCGCGAACGTGCCGCCGACAACCTTGGCGAACGTCTCGACCGCGAGCGTCTTGGCGACACCGGGCACACCTTCGAGCAGTACGTGGCCCTTGGCCAGCAGGCCGACCAGCATGCGCTCGACGAGCTGATCCTGGCCCACGATGATGCGCTTGACCTCGAATATCGCGCGCTCCAGGGTGTGCACCTCGGCCTGCAGACCGCCGTTGTTCACGGGCTGCGGCGTAGCCTGCGCGGCGTGAGCGCCGGTCGGCCCGGGCGGAAACCCCGACGCGGGGCTCGAACCGGGGTAGCCTCCGGCGCCCTGCGGCGGTCCACTCGGTGACGTCATCAACTTCCTCCACGGTGTCGTCTGCGTTGTCTGCGTTGCTCGTGCCTGACAGCTCTGCAAACAGCGGGTCGTAGCCGGGCACTCACCTGCCCGACGTCAACTATTCCAGGCACCTCGAGATCCGTCGACGCTGGCCGTAACTGCTCAGCTTCCCCTCAGGATTCGATGATGCGGGCCGCGTACGGCTGCAGACCCGACGTGCGCACCGGGCTGACGGTCACCTTGCCCGCGCTGCCGGACGCCTCGATCATCTTGCCGCCGCCCAGGTAGAGGGCCACGTGCTGGCTTCCGCCGGGGCCCCAGAACAGCAGATCGCCGCGTTTGGCCTGGCTGACCGGCACCTTGCGGCCGGTGTTGTACTGGTCGCCCGAGTACTTCGGGATCAGCACCCCGACCCCGGCGAACGAGAACTGGGTGAAGCCAGAGCAGTCGAAGCCGACGGTGTTCGCCCCGGAGTCGATGCCGCGGCTCGGGCCGTTGGGCTTGCCGCCGCCCCACGAGTACGGCACACCCATCTGCGTGGCTCCGCGACGGATCACGTACTCGATGGCCTGCGGTCCCCGCACCCGGCCCGGTGCCACGCTCGCCGCGGCCGGGGTGTCGTCGACCAGGCCGAGGCTCGCGAGGAACTTGCGGCCGAGACCCATCGTGACCTCGGTGGCCTGCGCGGTGGCCTGCAGCGACGCGTTGGCGATCGCCAGCGGGTCACCGGGCGCGCCCGCGCTGATGAGTTTGGGCAGCGTCGGATCCCACTGTCCGTCGTCGGGGGCGGCGCCCGCGGGGGCCACAAGGCCGACTGCGGCGAAGGCCACCGCGACGGCGGCGATCAGGGCGCGTAAGACCAAGGTGCGCAAAGTATTCCCATCAGTATTCGATGAGCCGGGTGACGTACGGGGTCATACCGCTGGTACGCACCGGCGAGACTTTCACGTGCGAACCGGTGTACGGAGCCTCGAGCATCTGCCCGTTGCCGAGGTACATCGCGACGTGCTGGCTGGCGTTGGGGCCGTAGAAGATCATGTCGCCGCGGCGCATCTGTGACGACGGAATCTTGCGGCCCGCGTTGTACTGCGAACCCGAGTAGTGGTCGAGCTTGATGCCGACCCCGGCGAACATGTAGAGCATCAGTCCGGAGCAGTCGAACCCGACGGTGCCCGCACCCGAGTCGATCCCGCGGCTGGGGCCTGCCGCGTTTCCGCCACCCCACGAGTACGGCACGCCGATCTGCGACATGCCACGCCGGATCACGTATTCGACGGCCTCGCGACCGTAGACCCGCGGGATGGCGCCGTTGGTGAAACCCGTGGGTGTGGGCAGGATGCCGAGTTTCTGCAGGAAGGACCGGCCCATGTTGGCCGTCACCTGCGCCGAGGTCGACGCGATCCCGAGGACCGCGTTGATGATCGCGATCGGATCGCCACTGACGAAGGCGCTGGGGATGGCGGGCAGCGTCGGATCCCACGCCGTGTCCCAGTTCTGTCCCGACTGCGCGGGTCCACCCGGCGCCCGGTCCCAATCCCCCGCCGCCGCTTGCGGATTGGGCTGCGCGGCCGGCGCAGGACCTGCCGAAGAGGCCGGCGCCCGAGCGGCTGCCGGGGCTGCGCTCGTGGTCGCGCCGGCCTTGCGGATCTGGTCGAGCCGGGCCTGCGCGGCCGAACGTTCGGCGGCCAGACGTTCCAGCTCGGTCTGCTGGGTGTTGAACGTCTGCTGGGCCTGCTTGAGCGCCGCAACGGCGTTGTCCTGGCTGCTCTCCGCATCACGCGCGGCCTGATCGGCCTTCTCCTTGGCCAGCCGCGCCGCCGACTCCCGGTTCACCTGCTCGGTGCGGGCGCGCTGCAGCTTGGCCATGACCTGCTGGGAGCTCGCGATGAGCGCCTGTCCGGTGGCCGCGGTGTTGACGATGTCCGCCGGATCCGATGCCGTGAGATAGGACCGCGACGGCCCGTTGACGTAGGTCGCCGCCGCGAACGAATCGAAACGTTTCTGTGCGGCGGCAATGGCCGCGTTGGCATCGGCGACGCCCTGTCGGCTGGCCTCCAGTTCCTGCTGCGCCTCGGCGGCCGCGTCACGCGCGGCCTGGACGTCGACGATCGCCTTGTTGACCGTCTCCTGCTGCGTCTGGATCGCCGCGCCGAGTTCCTGCAGCTTCTGGTCCGCGGAGGCGACCGCGGCGACGAGCGTCGCGAGGTTGTCGGGATCGGCCGGATCGGCGGCCGCCGGGCCGCCGCCGTACAGCGCCGTTGCCAGAAGCATCCCGACGACGAGTGGGACGGCGCACACGCGACCGTACAGACGGGTCGCGGAGGCGCGGACGGTACGTCTCATTCGACTAGGTCTCCTATGGCTCAGCCTCGGCCTACCGGCAGATTTGCCAGGCACCGTGCGCAGAAGTCACATGAAGCACTTCTACAACAATTGGCACCGAATGAACCGTACGTCACAACTGACGCTAAAGAAACTTTAGTCACAAATTACAAAAATGTAATTGAGAATATCGTGACCAATTAGTGATATTCGGCGTTATACCGAACTAATGTTCGATTGTCGCAGCACCGCTTGCCGAGTCGCCATCGCGAACACCCGAAGTGCCCAATTCTTTGCTGCGAACCTGTAATACGCGCGTGAGCACAGCGGCGGCCGCAACCCCGAGCACGAGCACGATCGTCAGCGTCATCCAGGGGAAATCGGGCTTCTGGATCTCTGCGAGGAAATTGTTCGCCGACAACACCGGATCACCGGTCTTCGCGACATCCTGGCCGGCCTCCAGGGTCACCCGGTCGAATGTCGGGCTGTACGTACCGGCGAACGACGGGCTCACCGCGAGCACCGTTGCCCCAGGGTTCTCCTGCCCCACCTCGGTGGCGATATCGCGCAGCGGCGTATCGATGGCCGGGTTGCGCGGGATCGCGACGATCTTGAGGTCGATGCCGTCCTGGCGTGCGTTGTCGACCACCTGCCGCAGGCCCTCGACAGCCTCGGGCGGCGCGCTCACGCCGTCGTCACGCACATCCGCCTGCACGGCCGCCATGCACTGGGCGACCGCGTCCGGCTGCACTGGGTCGATTCCGACGACGTCACATACCTCTACCGGGATGTAGGCCGGCAGGAACGGGATGACATGCGGTCCGGTCACACGGGCACGGTACGCCGTATGGAGGCAACAGACGGAACCGACACCGAATCGACACGGAATCGACACGAGCGATCGCCATCTCGCCGAGCACACGCCATCACGCGGGTGTGACGGCGACTCACGGCGGGCGCGGCAACGCGCGCCCGGGCCGTGGAGTTCCGCGGCCACGCCGGGACCGGCCGACGGGGATGACAGGGCAGGCACGGGAAGGGAAGACTGGGACACGACCTGGGCGTTATGCAGGACAAGCGTACTGTTAGGATCAGGTCGCCGCCGACACAGCCCGTCGCGGCGAGATCGAGCCGGGAGTTGATGTGAGCAGCGAAAACACAGGAAATTCGTCCCTTAACTCGTTTGGTGCCCGCGACACACTGACAGTCGGGGACCAGAGCTATGAGATCTATCGCTTGAACGCGGTGCCCGGTACCGAAAAGCTTCCCTACAGCCTCAAGGTGCTCGCGGAGAACCTCTTGCGCACCGAGGACGGCGCCAACATCACCAAGGATCACATCGAGGCCATCGCGAACTGGGATCCCAACGCCGAGCCGAGCATCGAGATCCAGTTCACACCCGCGCGCGTGATCATGCAGGACTTCACCGGGGTGCCCTGCATCGTCGACCTGGCCACCATGCGCGAGGCTGTCGCGACACTGGGCGGCGATCCGAACAAGGTGAACCCGCTCGCTCCGGCCGAGCTGGTCATCGACCACTCGGTGATCCTCGACGTCTTCGGCAACGCGAGCGCCTTCGAGCGCAACGTCGAACTCGAATACGAGCGCAACGCCGAGCGGTACCAGTTCCTGCGGTGGGGCCAGGGCGCCTTCGACGACTTCAAGGTCGTACCGCCCGGTACCGGCATCGTGCACCAGGTCAACATCGAGTACCTGGCCCGCACGGTCATGGTCCGTGACGGGGTGGCGTACCCCGACACCTGCGTGGGCACCGACAGCCACACCACCATGGTCAACGGCCTCGGCGTGCTGGGGTGGGGCGTCGGCGGCATCGAGGCCGAGGCGGCCATGCTGGGCCAGCCCGTCTCGATGCTCATCCCCCGCGTCGTCGGGTTCAAGCTGACCGGCGAGATCCAGCCGGGTGTCACCGCGACCGACGTCGTCCTGACCGTCACCGACATGCTGCGCAGGCACGGCGTTGTGGGCAAGTTCGTCGAGTTCTACGGCAAGGGCGTGGCCGAGGTGCCGCTGGCCAACCGCGCCACCCTGGGCAACATGAGCCCCGAATTCGGTTCCACTGCAGCGATTTTCCCGATCGACGAGGAAACCATCAACTATCTGCGGCTCACCGGGCGCACCGAGGAGCAGCTCGCGCTGGTCGAGGCCTACGCCAAGGCCCAGGGCATGTGGCACGAGCCCGACAAGGAGCCGGTGTTCTCCGAGTACCTGGAACTGGACCTGTCGACCGTGGTGCCGTCGATCTCGGGTCCGAAGCGTCCGCAGGACCGCATCGAGCTGTCGGACGCCAAGAACGCGTTCCGCAAGGACATCCACAACTACGTCGAGGAGAACCACCCGGCGCCGGAGTCCAAGCTCGACGAGGCCGTCGAGGAGTCGTTCCCGGCCAGCGACCCGGTGTCGCTGTCCTTCGCCGACGACGGTGCGCCCGACATGCGTCCGTCGGCCGCCAACGGCGCAACGGGCCGGCCGACCAAGCCGGTGCCGGTGCACTCCGAGGAACGCGGTGACTTCGTGCTCGACCACGGCGCGGTCGTCGTCGCGGGCATCACGTCCTGCACCAACACGTCCAACCCGTCGGTGATGCTCGGCGCGGCACTGCTCGCCAAGAAGGCCGTCGAGAAGGGCCTGACCACCAAGCCGTGGGTCAAGACCAACATGGCGCCCGGCTCGCAGGTGGTCACCGACTACTACAACAAGGCCGGTCTGTGGCCGTACCTGGAGAAGCTGGGTTATTACCTCGGCGGCTACGGGTGCACCACCTGCATCGGCAACACCGGCCCGCTGCCCGAGGAGATCTCGAAGGCCATCAACGACAACGATCTCGCGGTCACCGCCGTGTTGTCGGGTAACCGCAACTTCGAGGGCCGCATCTCCCCCGACGTGAAGATGAACTACCTGGCGTCCCCGCCGCTGGTGATCGCCTACGGCATCGCGGGCACCATGGACTTCGACTTCGAGTCGGATCCGCTCGGCCAGGACAGCGACGGCAACGACGTCTTCCTCGCAGATATCTGGCCATCTGCCGCCGAGATCGAGGAGACGATCGCCAACTCGATCAACCGTGAGATGTTCACCGATTCCTACGCCGACGTGTTCAAGGGCGACGAGCGGTGGCGCTCGCTGCCGACGCCGGAGGGCAACACCTTCGAGTGGGATCCGAACTCGACATACGTCCGCAAGGCCCCGTACTTCGACGGCATGCCGGCCGAGCCGGAGCCGGTGTCTGACATCAAGGGCGCCAGGGTCCTTGCGCTGCTGGGCGATTCGGTGACCACCGACCACATCAGCCCCGCCGGTGCGATCAAGCCCGGCACCCCGGCCGCGCAGTACCTCGACGCCAACGGCGTGGAGCGCAAGGACTACAACTCGCTGGGGTCGCGTCGCGGCAACCACGAGGTGATGATCCGCGGCACGTTCGCCAACATCCGGTTGCGCAACCAGCTGCTCGACGACGTCTCGGGTGGTTACACGCGAGACTTCACGCAGGATGGCGGCCCACAGGCCTTCATCTACGACGCGTCGGAGAACTACAAGAAGGCGGGCATCCCGCTGGTCGTGATCGGCGGCAAGGAGTACGGCTCCGGATCGTCGCGCGACTGGGCCGCCAAGGGCACGGTGCTGCTGGGCGTCAAGGCCGTCATCACCGAGTCGTTCGAGCGTATTCACCGCTCCAACCTCATCGGCATGGGCGTGATCCCGCTGCAGTTCCCGGCGGGCGAATCGGCCGCGAGCCTCAAGCTGGACGGCACCGAGGTCTACGACATCACCGGTATCGAAGAGCTGAACTCCGGTAAGACACCGAAGACCGTGCATGTCACGGCGACCAAGGAGGACGGGTCGAAAGTGGAGTTCGACGCGGTGGTCCGCATCGACACCCCCGGTGAGGCCGACTACTACCGCAACGGCGGCATCCTGCAGTACGTGCTGCGGAACATGCTGAAGTCATCGAAGTAGTCAGAACCGGTAAGACGATCGGTGACACAGGTCGGTTGCGAGGAGTGAACCAGTGCCCCGGGTGACCGACGACCATTTGGCCGCGCGGCGCCGTCAGATTCTTGACGGCGCCCGCCGCTGCTTCGCCAAATACGGATACGAGAGCGCGACCGTGCGCCGGCTCGAGGAGACGATCGGGCTGTCGCGCGGCGCGATCTTCCACCACTTCAAAGACAAGGACACCTTGTTCTTCGAGTTGGCCCGTGAGGACGCCGAACGCATGGCCGAGGTCGCCGCGCGGGAGGGTCTCATCCAGGTGATGAGAGATCTGCTCGCGGCGCCCGAGCAGTACGACTGGCTGGCCACACGGCTGGAAATCGCGCGAAAACTCCGCAACGATCCGGAGTTTCACCGCGGTTGGGCCGAGCGTTCGGCGGAGCTGACGGCAGCCACGACCGAACGCCTGCGGCGACAGAAGCAGGCCGGCCGCCTGCGCGACGATGTGCCGAGCGCCGTTTTGCACATCTATCTCGACGTCGTGCTCGACGGCCTGGTGGCCCGCCTCGCCTCAGGAGAGGATTCCAAGAATCTCAGCGCTGTGCTCGACCTCGTCGAGGCGTCGGTTCGGCAGCAGCCCAAACCGGCCCCAGCGGTCGGCGCTGACCGCTCGCTGTCCGACGAATCCTGACTTCGACCCGAATTCGCTTACCCCCCAATAGATCCCGCTCAGGCCCGCTGCTTGCTCCGATGGTTCGGGCCGCCCCGGCTCCGCATCGTGGTGCCCGATTCACGCAGCAAGCTGTGAATCGAGCCGTACGATCGGCCGGTCCTCGCGACGAGCGAACGGATACTCGCCCCCTCCTCATAGGCGCGTCGCAGCTCGGTCAGCAGCTCATCTCGGTTCGAATACGAATCCTTCATGACACCTCCCCGATTTCGATCTCCCGACGCATACCCAGAGTAAGAACCAGTCACACCCGCACGGCGTGAATTGTTCAACGTCTTAGGATTTACGCGTCCGAAAATCCGAAGTGGCTGTGCACTTTCGGGTCAGGCGAGCTCGATCAGGTCCCGGTATTCGTCCGACCAGAAATCCTCGGTGCCGTCCGGCAGCAACACGACCCGCTGCGGGTCGAGCGCCTCGGCGGCGCCGGGATCGTGCGTGACGAGCACCACCGCACCCTCGTAGCTGCGCAGCGCGTCGAGCACCTGCTCGCGCGACGCCGGATCGAGGTTGTTGGTCGGCTCGTCCAGCAACAGCACGTTCGCCGTCGACGCCACAAGGCCCGCCAACGCCAACCGGGTCTTCTCGCCGCCGGAGAGCGTGCCTGCGGGCTGATCGAGTTGCGGCCCCGTGAACATGAACGCGCCGAGCAGACCGCGCAGGTCCTGCTCGCCGGTGTCGGGCGCGGCGTGCCGGATGTTCTCCCAGACCGTGGCCTGGTTGTCGAGGGTGTCGTGCTCCTGCGCGAAGTACCCGATCTTGAGACCGTGCCCCGGCTCCAGGTGCCCGGCGTCGGGTTTCTCGGTGCCCGCGATCAATCGCAGCAGCGTGGTCTTGCCTGCGCCGTTGAGGCCGAGCACCACCACACGTGATCCGCGGTCGATCGCCAGATCGACACCGGTGAACACCTCGAGCGACCCGTAGTTCTTGGTCAACCCCTTGGCCACCAGCGGGGTCTTGCCGCAGGGCGCCGGGGTGGGGAACTTGATCCGGGCCACCTTGTCGGCCACCCGCTCTTCGTCCAGCGCTGCCATCATACGGTCCGCACGGCGCAACATGTTCTGCGCCGCAACGGCTTTCGTGGCCTTGGCGCCCATCTTGGCAGCCTGTGCGCGCAGTGCGTTGGCCTTCTTCTCGGCGTTGACGCGTTCGCGGCGGCGACGCTGCTCATCGGTGGCCCTGGCGTCGAGATACTTCTGCCACCCCATGTTGTAGACGTCGACCTCGCCACGCACGGCATCGAGGAACCACACCCGGTTGACCACCTCTTCGAGCAGCTCGACGTTGTGGCTGATCATCACCAGACCGCCGGAGTGGTTCTTGAGGAAGTCCCGCAGCCACCCGATCGAATCGGCGTCGAGGTGGTTGGTGGGCTCGTCGAGCAGCAGGGTGGTGGCCGAACCGGAGCCGGTCTCCGAGGCCGCGAACAAGATGCGCGCGAGTTCCACACGGCGCCGCTGACCACCCGACAGGGTGCGCAGCGGCTGGGTGAGGACCCGTTCCGGCAGACCCAAGCTGGCGCAGATGCGGCCCGCTTCGCTTTCTGCGGCGTATCCGCCAAGCGCCGCGAAGCGCTCTTCGAGCTGACCGTAGCGGCGTACCGCCTTGTCGCGGGCCGCGTCGTCGGCGACCTCGGCCATCAGCGCCTGCTGCTTCTCCAGGTCGGCCAGCAGGGTGTCCAGGCCACGCGCCGACAGCACCCGGTCGCGGGCCAGCACATCGAGGTCACCCTCCTTGGGGTCCTGCGGCAGGTACCCGATCTCGCCCGAGCGGGTGACCGTGCCCGCATACGGCTCGCCCTCGCCCGCGAGAATACGCATCGTCGTGGTCTTTCCCGCGCCGTTGCGACCGACCAGGCCGATCCGGTCACCGGGCTGCACACGCAGCGCAGAGCCCTCGATCAACAGCAGCGTGCGCGCGCCGGCGCGGACCTCCAGGTCCGTTGCGGTGATCACGCCGCGTTCCTCCTGTAGCTCATGGTCTTACTTGTCGTCGGGAAAATCCGGGGGACGCTTCTGCGCACGCGCAACGACCGCTTCCTCGAAGTTTGCGGTGAGCAGGCGCACAAAGAGCTGTCCCAGGCCTTCGGCCTGCATGTGCCCTTCCAGACTAGCGGCGTCCAGTCCACTCCAAAGTGTGCGCTTGGTCAACTCAATTCCGGGCCGCGAGAACCCGCGCATACGTTCGGCCATCTCGAAACAGGTGCCGAGGAGCTCATCCTCGGGAACCGATCGGGACACCAGACCGATGCGCTCGGCTTCCGCGGCGTCGACGTCGCGTCCGGTCAGCATGATCTCGAATGCGCGGGACGTACCGATCGCGCGAGGCAGCAGATAGGACAGTCCCAACTCGCTCGCGGTGAGGCCGTTGTTGATACCGGCGGCGCGGAAGTAGGCGCCATGGGCCGCGATCCGGACGTCGCAGGCGAGGGCAAGACACAACCCACCGCCGATCGCCGCACCGTTCACGGCGGCGATGACCGGTTGATGCAGCCGTCGCAGCGCCAGGATCACGTCGTCGAGCACTTCCATCGACCGCAGGGCGTACGTCGGCCGGGTCAGACCGTCGACATGGGGTACGGACCCCGCGGACTTGTGATCGGCGCCCGAGGAGAACCCCCGTCCGGCACCCGTGAGAACGACCACACGCACCGAGTTGTCGTGGCGGAGGTTCTGCAGAACCTCCAGGAGCGGAACCATGACATCGAACGCCATCGAGTTCATCCGCTCGGGCCGATTGAGCGTCACGAGCGCCACGCCCGGCCTCGGCTTGTCCACCAGAACGAAGCGAGTGTCGTCAGTCACGGACAAGCACGCTATCGCGTACCCGTCCAGAACCCGGGCACGTGGCCCGGTCGGTCACACCTCTTCGGCGTTGCCCTGCGCCGCCTGCTCACGAATGGCGGCGTCGATGTCGAACTCCTTGATCTTCTGCACCAGGTCCTCGAGGGCCGCAGGCGGAAGCGCACCGGCCTGGTTGAACACCAGCTTGCCCTTCTTGAAGGCCATCAGCGTCGGGATCGACCGGATGTCGGCCGCGGCGGCCAGCGCCTGCTCGGCCTCGGTGTCGACCTTCGCGTGCACCACGTCGGGGTGTTTCTCGGCAGACGCGGCGAACGTCGGCGCGAACGCACGGCACGGCCCGCACCACGACGCCCAGAAATCGACGAGCACGATCTCGTTGTCGTTGACGGTGTCGTTGAACTGTTCTGCGGTGATGTCTAGCGTGCTCACAATTTTCCTAACGCCGGGATGGAACAGCCTGTTCCCACCATATTGTCAGTAGAGCCTGGCCAACGCCGTTTCAGCGTGGTAGCCGGCAAAACCGTCGAGCGAGTTGTCACGCACCCGGTTTACCCATGCCGGGTCCGCCAGCAACGCCCGGCCGACCGCCACGATGTCGAACTCGCCGGCTTCGAACTGCTCGAGCATCCGGTCGACCGGCGCCGCCGCGATGAGGTCTCCCGTGCGGGAACCCGGCCGGAATTCGGTGGCGAGCCCGACCGATCCGACACCGATCACCGGAATACCCGTGATCTTCTTGGTCCACCCGGCCAGGCTCAGATCCGATCCGGAGAAGGCCGGAACATAATGCCGCCGCGTCGAGGGATGCAGGACGTCGACCCCCGCCTCGACCAATGGCCGCAGCACTGCTTCCAGTTCGGCCGGGCTGTCGGCCAGACGTGCGTCGTACGCGTTGGCCTTCCACTGGGAGAAGCGGTAGACGATGGGAAATTCCGGTCCTACCGCTCCCCGCACGGCCGCCACCACCTCGGCCGGGAACCGGGTGCGCGCTGCCACCGATCCCCCGTAGGCATCGGTGCGTCGATTCGTTTTGTCCCAGAGGAACTCGTCGAGCAGATAGCCGTGCGCACCGTGCAACTCCACGGCATCGAACCCGGCGTCGACGGCGTTGCGAGCAGCCTCGGCGTACTGGGCTGCGACGCGGGGGAGTTCCTCGGTGCGCAGTGCGCGTCCACCCGCCACACCGACGCTGTTGAGGCCCGACGGGCTGACCGGCTCCAACCCGTCACTCGCGTCGCGTTCGGCGCCCTGATGCCACAGTTGTGCCGCGATCACGGCTCCGTGCGCGTGGACCGCATCGGTCACCGCACGCCACCCGGCCACCGCATCCTTTCCCGCGAGTGTCGGGATGCTCGGCGGCCACGCGGCGACGGGGTCGGCCAACCGCACACCCTCGGTGATGATGAGACCGACCCCGCCTGCGGCGCGACGCGCGTAGTAGGCGGCGACATCGGGTCCCGGCACACCGCCCGGCGACGCGCGCCGGGTCATCGGAGCCATCGCGAAGCGGTTGGGGATCCGCATGGACCCGACGCTCAGCGGGGCGAACAACGTGTCGAGCGAATCAGTCACGCCTGACGCAACATGTGGACACGTCCGACGATTCCATTCCGCTCACGGTGGTCGTAAATCAGCCCGCCAGCTGATACTGCAGCCCCGACTCGTGCCGCCAGATCGCGTGGTCCAGCCGGCCGGCATCCCACCCCGCCTCGTCGGCGACCTCACGGATGAGGTCGGCGACGTGTTCGGGCGAGATTGCGCCGAGTTCGCGGGCCACGTACTCGACGACCAACCGGCCCGCAGATGCCGCGGACATCCCGGCGAGTTTCAGCAGGTTGTTCCACGTCACCCCCGAACGTTGCCCCGGCACGGCGCACCACGCGCCCCTGACCGGCTCGAGCTGTTCCGCGCCACCTGCCGACCGCAGGTCATCTGCCGTCGAGATTCCCATGGCGACAAGGGCTTCCGCCGCGTCCGCGACAGCCGCCGCCCGCAGCGGCGCATTGGGTGCGGTCGATGTCGGCCTGCGGTTGCCGATCTGCGACGCCCACTCCTGTGCTCCCCCGACGTCGTCGAACGTGCCGAGGAGTTCGACCGCGCCGTCGCGGTCGGGCTCACCGCCGTGGGCGCGACGATGTTCGCGGTAGCGCTCGATCACCTTCTCTGTCGTGCTGTGCCGTGCCCCGGTAGAGAAGATCGCGTCGATGATGCACAGCGCCAACGAATCCGGATATCCCGGCGACGGGAACCAGCGGGCCGGATCACCGAGGTCGCGTTCGCACGCGGCGCGCAATCGGTCGGTGTCCGTCTGGGATTCGGGGTCGGCGAGCTGCTCCATATGAGTGCCTTTCGCTCCACGGGGAGGACTTCTCCCCTGTTGCGCGAAAGCTAACGACGCCCAGTGACAGGATCGTGGCCAGGATTTCGCCCACTCACCGTCGAATGGGCCTGCTGAGCCGAGTTGTCCACAGACGCGTCTTCATCCACAGGCCCGGTCGGCGTTGGCCAGCAGTTGGGCCTGCCGTCTGGGCCACCAGAACACCTCGAGCACCAGCAGCACCAGATAGACGGCCGACGCCACTGCGTTGCCCCACGTTCCGGCCAGGGTGTCCCACACCGCGACGACGACCGCCACGGCGAGCACGAAGACGATCAGAGGCCGCCACATCCTGGAGTTCTCGGCGGCAGCACGCATTCCGGCGGCGTAGTCCTGCGCGCCCACGCGAAACCGCGGTTCACCGATGCGCTGCCCGATGCGGGCCGCGCGCACCACGGCCACGCGGCCGGCGCCGTCGAGTTCGGCACCGGCCGGCCAGTACCGCGCCATCCGGAGCGGGACCCACGTCCCACACGCCAGCGCCAGGATGACGAACACCACGAGCCCTGCCAACCACTGTCCCGAGTCGATCCAGGCCAGCGCGCCGAGGAACGCACCGGCGCCGATCCCGGTGATCAGTGCACGGAAGACGAATCCGCCTCGCCAGACGAAGGCAGGGATCGCGACCATTCCCTCATTGTGGATGTCGCATCGTGTGAGGAGCCAAGAAACACCGGAAGACGTTCCAGGCCGCGCATCAGCGTGCTCGGCCGGTACCGCAGCGTCGCGGTTTCGACCAGTTCCAGGATCTCGAACCGGGACAGGAGCCGGTCGAAACCGATCTCGGCCTCCATCCGGGCCAGCGGTGCCCCGATGCAGTGGTGCACGCCGTGTCCGAAGGCAAGATGGCGGTTGTGGGACCGGAAGATGTTGAACCGGTGGGCGTCGGGGAACTGATCATCGTCGTGATTGGCACCGAGCAGCCCGATCAGAACCAGTTCACCGGGCGGGATCTCGACGTCGCCGACGGCGACCGGTGCGCTGGTGTAGCGAACCGTGGCCGTGTTCAGTGGGCTCTCGAACCGCAACGCCTCCTCGACCGCATGCGGCAGCAACGAACGATCCACCCGTAGTGCCTGCAGCTGCGCCGGGTGGCGCAGCAGCGCGAGCATGCCGTTGGCGAGCAGGTTCACGGTCGTCTCGTATCCGGCCACGATGAGCAGGAACGCGGTGCCGAGCAGTTCCGCTTCGGTCAGTCGATCGGCGCCGTCCCGACGATGCACGAGGCTGCTGAGCACATCGTCGGCAGGGCGCGTCCGCTTCTCGGCGATCATGGTGGTGAGCAACTCCGTCAATGCCCCTTGCGCGCTTCGCAATACCGCGATGTCGGTACTGGTGAAGATCGGCACGACCAACGTCGCGAACCGCTCCCGCTGCCGGATCGGTACGCCGAGTAGTTCACCGATCACCCGTACCGGCAACGGCTGGGCGAACGCCGCCATCATGTCGACCTGCCCAGGCGTCGACGCGGCCATGTCGTCGAGGAGTTCGTCGGCGAACTTGGCGATCATGGGGCGGAGCCGACGCACTGCGTGTGCGGTGAACGCGGCGCTGACGAACCGCCGCAGCCTCGTGTGCTCCGGCGGATCCCGGAACAGCATGTTGTCCCCCAGCACCGTGCCTATCGACCCGTCGGTTCCAGGCGGATACAGGGAACTGGCCGTCGGCCCGTCCTTGCAGAGACGTGGATCGGTCAACAGGCGCCGCGCCTCGTCGTATCGCGTGACGAGCCATACCGGCACCCCACCCCACATCTCGACCCGCTGCACGGGCCCACGGCGACGCAATTGTCCGTACACCGGGTGCGGGTTCTGGACGAACGAATTTCCCAACCGCAGCATCTGTTTCGTTCCCATCTACGATCATGTCGGACGCGATCGCGGCGTCGCTGTCCTGAGCGTGATCAAACGGGTACGCGGTTGCCAGGCCGAACTTCTCCTAGGTTGACACCGGCGGGGCGTGGCTCAGCGTTGAGCCATCAAGCGCTGCAGCGACTCGGCGGACGGTGAGCACGGTTCGGCCCAGTAGGCGACCATGATGTACTCGGTGCCCCGTAAGCTCAGGTGCTGGAAGTGCAGATCGAGCGGCCCGACCTCCGGGTGGTTGATCAGCAGGAGCCCGCGGGTGTGCTGCTTCACATCGTAGGAGGCCCACAGCGCCCGGAATCGTGCGCTCTCGCGGTTCAATTCGTCGATGAGCGCGGCCAGACCGGGGTTGGGATGGTGTCCCGCGAAATCCCGCAACCACCGAACGGCCCACGCGGTCAACCCTTCCCAGTTGCGGTAGAACTCGCTTGAGCTGTCTTCGAGGAACAGGCTGCGCAGTGGGTTGCCGCCGCGGGCAAAACTCGGGGACAGGCTCGCGGCAAGCGGATTCGCCATTGTCACCGTCGCCGTGGCGTCATGGACGTGCGCCGGGGAATGCGGCCATCCGTCGATCAGGTTCTGCAGCGCGGGATTCAGCGACCGGCCGGCCTCCTCCACCCGTCGGCCCGGCGACCTTCCCGCAACGAGATTGCGCATGTAGGCCGTCGCGTCGGGGCCCAGTCGAAGCGCCCGTGCGAGTGCGTCCAGCACCTGATCGGACGGACGCTCACGCCCCTGCTCGATGCGGTGGTAGTAATCCGTGCTGATACCGGCCAGTGTGGCCACCTCTTCGCGACGCAGCCCGACCACGCGCCGGCGGCGCCCACGCGTCAGTCCGACATCGTCGGGCTGGAGCTTTTCCCGATGTGTGCGCAGAAACTCCGCCAACGGATCATTTCGGCGCGCCACTCCCACAGTGTATTCACAGCTACCGGGATTGACCAGGCAAAAGGAGTGGTCGCGACCGCACGAGGGACACGTCGGTGAGAACTACTTTCTTACCTCGCGCGGCCCATTTTCTCGGCCCGAGGGTGGTCTGCTTTCACCTAGGAACTTCTCGGCCTTTTCCTTTGCCGCCCAGACACATTGACTGTGTGGTATCTGCGGTCGCTCGCGCCGGCATCACACACCGGTGACGCGACGGCCCGCGTATCGAGGTCAACCGCCCCATCAGGAGAATCAACGATGCCGCCATTCGATCGCCGATCGAACTCAGATCGAGGTGAAGTATTCGCCAGAACCGACGAGGTCGCCACCCGAGAGTCAGCCACCGTCGTGGACGCCTTCGCCTCGGTTGTCCGCCGGCTCGGCGATGCCGTCGCGATCCGGGACGAACGTCTCGAGGCCGCCTACACGTGGCGCGACTACGCCGCGACCGCGCTGCGTGCGGCCGAGAACCTGAGATCCGCCGGTCTCCGCCGTGGCGAAACCGTCGGTCTGATGCTCACCAACCGGCCCGAGTTCCACATCGCCGACATGGCCGTCCTGCTGGCCGGTGCCACGCCCTTCTCGCTGTATCAGACCGCGGCGCCCGAACAACTCGCCGAGATCCTCGGCAATACGCGGTGCCGCACCGTGATCACCGAACCACGGTTCGTGCGGGCTCTGCGCGCCGCAGTGGAAATCGGGGATCTGCCTGTGGGGACCATCATCGCCGTCGGCACGCCGTCGTGGACAGACCTCATCAGCGGTCAGGAACGCGACCCGCGCGACATCTCAGAAGCGCTCGAGGCGTGCCAAATCGATCCGTCGGACATCGCGACACTGATCTACACGTCAGGAACCACCGGGGCGCCCAAAGGCGTTGAGTTGATGCACCGCAACGTCATGAGCATCACCCGGGAAGTCGTCGGCCACATCGGGATGCGCCGGGACATCTGGTCGATCTCCTACCTGCCGATGGCGCACATCGCCGAGCGGGTGTCCACCCACTACGCGCACATCCTGGCCGGTTTCACCGTCGTCTGCTGCCCCGATGCGACGCGACTGGTCTGCCTGCTCGGCGAGGTGCAACCTGAGGTCTTCTTCGCACCGCCACGCATCTGGGAGAAGCTCAGAGCAATCACCGCAGACGATTTCGCGGCCGGCGTCGACAGACTGCGGATCCGGCGCACCGTCGGCCTTGCCCGCATCGAGGTCGCGCTCAGCGGTGCGGCGCCCTGCCCGACCGGCGTCGTCGAGTACTTCCACGAGATCGGCGTTCCGCTCCGCGAGACCTACGGCATGTCCGAGACCGCGGGTCCCGTCATGATCGCCGACGTCGGCGACCTCGGATCCGTGGGAAGGCCACTGCCGGGCAATGAGGTTCGCCTCGCCGACGATGGCGAACTGCTGGTGCGGGGGCCGTCGGTGATGGCCGGGTACCGCGACCGCCCCGACGCGACCGCAGAAGCGCTCGACACTCAGGGCTGGCTGCACACCGGGGACATCGCGCGCATCGACGCCCGCGGGCGGGTCTGGATCGTGGGCCGGAAAAAGGATCTCATCATCAACTCCGGCGGCAAGAACATGTCACCGGCGAACATCGAAGCACGGCTTCGCGAGTTCGGTTCACCCCTCATCGACCATGCGTGTGTCATCGGTGACGGTCGCCCGTACAACGTGGCCCTGCTCGTCGTCGACCCCGCGCAGGCGGAAAACTTCTCGACAGCAGAGCAATTGGCGATCGCGGTCGGCGCCCACGTCGATCAGGCGAACCTGCGACTGTCGCGGGTCGAACAGATCAAGCGATTCGCGGTTCTGACCACGCAGTGGTTGCCGGGCTCCGACGAACTCACCCCGACCATGAAGCTCAAGCGCTCGCAGATCCAGGCGAAGTACGCCGCCGAGATCGAGGAGTTGTACGCATCCGCTCACATCCAGGCGGTGCCGTAGTGAAGCGGATCGCGGTCGCCTTGCTCACCGGTTCGCTGGTGCTGGCCGGATGCCGCACCACACCGACCGCGTCCGTCACGCTCGACTACCTCGGATCGCACACCGTCGCGCAGGGGACGACCGTGAACGGTGCTGCCGTCGGCGGCCTGACGGGAATCAGCTACGACGCCGAGCGTGACGTCTTCTACCTCGCCGGCAGAGCAGGCAGTGCTTCGGCGGCACCGACCCGGTTCTACGTGGCGCGTATGCAGCTGTGGCACGCCGGGGTGCAGTCACTGGAGTTCCTCGAATCGCGCCCGTGGTCGACCTTCGCGGGCGCGCCCATGGACTCCAGGAACATCGACGCGATGCGGTGGGTCTTTCCCCCTCAGGCCGAAGGCATCGCCGTCGACGCCCGTCGGCAACGGCTGTACTGGTCCAGTGAGGGTGAACGGATCGTCAACGGTTCGGATCCCGCGGTCCTGTTGGACCCGGCTGTGCGCATCGCCGATCTCGACGGACGCACCATGGGCACGTTCACCTTGCCCGCCAACCTGCGCATGGTGCCCGGAGGCCGTGGCCCGCGCCCGGACCGCACCCTGACGGGGCTGGGCCTCACCCCCGACGGGCGGTGGCTGTGGGCCGCGATGGAGGGCCCGCTGCACGAGGACGGGCCGCCGCCTTCGGCGGGGCGCGGCGCGCTGAGTCGCGTGACGCAACTGGATCCCGAAACTGGTTCAGCCACAGCACAATATGCCTATCCGCTCGACCCACTGACCGGAGCCGATTTCGACAACGGGCTGGCCGACCTGGTGGCGTTCGACGATTCGCAGTTCCTGGTGCTCGAACGCGGCAGTGGTGCACGCAACTCGGCGCGCGTCTATCACGCCCAGGTCGACGACGCCGAAAACGTCCTCGACCGGCCTTCGCTCAACGGTGCGGCCGTACGGCCGATGACCAAGACGTTGCTGACCGATCTCACCGCCGCGGCCGGGCTTGCACCCGGGGGCAACGTCGAAGGGATCGCACTCGGACCGGCCCTGCCCGACGGGCGGCGAACCGTGGTGCTGGTCACTCCCGGCGCGCAGGTCCTGACATTCGCGATGTCGGATTGCCGCTGCCAGGTGACCCCACGGCACATCCGTTCCTACGGCATGCCCGAGTTCCTCATGCCGCAGTCACCCCGATCGCAAGGAGAAACAACATGCCATACGCACAGGACACGTTCAGAAGCGCCGCAGGCACCGGGTCGCTGACCGCCAGGCTCACCGCGCGGGTATGCGCAGGCCGCTACGACGACCAACTGTCGTTGGGTTTCGTGGGGAAACCCGGGAGCCCGCAGGCCATCCACGCCGCACGCCTGGAATCCGATCGCGAAAAACAGTGCATCGCGCGCACACTGGGCCGTTTCCTCACCGATGCCCACGAAGGGCGCGTGTGGATCACACCTCGGGTGCCCGTGCACGCGGCCAACATCAGCGCGGCCGCGGCCACCATTCACGAGGTCATCGAACGCCTGTTGGCGCCGCGGCCTGTAGACGCGAGGGGCGTCGCCCGGTTGCGCAAGCTGCTCGCCGACGGCGCGGGGCCGCTGTACCTCTCGGGCGTCGGAGATCTCGAGGGACGCCTGCGGGCCGCCATGGCGGCCCTGTGAGCGGTTAGATACGGTTGCATAGCTACGACCACGTGTCTATCGTGGCGTCGTGCGGCGAAATGCAGACCAACTCAAGGCGGACTGCCGAGCAGCGGCGCTGGCCGAGGTGGCCGTGACCGGAGTGGCGGGGCTGACCGTCGAGGGCGTCGCCCGCCGGGCGGGCGCGGCCAAGACATCGATCTACCGGTACTGGTCGTCGGTGGATGCCCTGCTGATCGACGCCCTTGCCGCGGCCCATCCCCGTGAGGAGACCACCGTCGAGGGCGGTCAACTGCGGGCTGATCTCCTACGGTCGCTCCATCAGTTGACCCGCTGGCTGTCCGGAGCCGCCGCCACGGCCGTCGCGGCCGTCCTCGCCGAACGCCGCCGCAGGCCGGATCTGGTCGACGCACTGTACCGGGACGTCTTCGACACCCACGGCAGCCGTTTCACCCAGACCGTGATCGAGCACTACGCGGCCACCGGTGAGATCGACCCGCGGTCCGTCACCCCGGTCGTCTGCGACATCGGCGAGGCGTTGGTGATCAAGCATCAGATCGACACCGGGGAGCTCCCCGACGGCTCCGCGTTGGAGGCGATCGTCGATCAGGCGATCCTGCCGGCTCTCGGTTTCCCGTCCACACCTGGAGGACACGCGTGACTGTCGGCATCGACGTCGAATGGGAGACCACCACCCGAGTGTCCCGGACCACCCTCACCACGCACGTCTGGACCGCTCCTCCGCTGCAGCGGGGATCACCGATCCACGCGCGGGCTTTCGGCGCGTTGCGCGACCTCCGCGCCGATCTGGTTCGGTTCCTCCCGTGGTTCTCCCACCCGAGATTGTCGGTGGCACAGTTGAGTCCACCGACCGCTCAGGCCACACACTGGGACTTCGGCCTGCTCGACCCGTTCGTCGAGGACGTCATGTCGGCCGCCGAGGGCCGACCGGTCGTGGCCAACTTCGCCACCATTCCCGCCTGGATGTTCACCGATCCCGTTCCGGTGCCCGAGGATCCGGACACCATCGTCTGGGACTACGAGCGCGGCACCGAGTTGCGCGACCAGACCCTGTCCGAGGTGGCCGATTACTTCTACCGGGTCGCGAGCTGGTACATCGCCGGCGGATTCACCGACGAGCACGGGCTGTGGCACGAATCGGGGCATCACTACCGCTTCGCATTCTGGGAGGTTTTGTGCGAACCCGATATGCGCGGCATGTCACCGCAGACCTACACCGCCCTGTTCGACGCGGTGGTCGATCGGTTGCGCCCGCTCGACCCGGACATGAAGTTCATCGGGCTGTCCCTGACCCACAAGCACCAGAACCCCGAATACTTCTGGACGTTCCTCGATCCGGCCAATCATCGGGACGGCGCCGCCCCCGACGCCATGTCGTACCACTTCTACGCTCATCCGGAGATCGTCGATCCGCTGCGCCCCGAACCGAATGCACCGGAAAGTCACTGGCGCGACATCTACTTCGCGCAGGCCGACGGATTCGTCGACCAGGTCCGCCTGATCGACTCGATCCGGCGCCGCATCGCACCGGAGACGTTGACGTTCATCAACGAAGTCGGCACGTTTCCTGCCGATCTGATGAACCCGAAGCCCGTCATCTCCGACGAGTACTGGGCACTCAGCGCCGCGGTGCAGTCCTATCTGTGGGTGCGATTGGTCGAACTCGGGATCGACCTGGTCGGCGTCGCCGAGTTCATGGATTATCCCGCAATGATCCCCGGGGTCAGCCTGATCGACTGGGAGACCGGGGAACCCAACGCCCGATACGACGCTCTGGCCTACCTGCTGCGGCACTTCGGGCCCGGGGATGTCGTGGTTCCGACGATCACCGGGCGCCCGGACCACCAGGACCCGCGAGTCCACGCCCAGGGGTTCATCACACCTGACGGGACACGAAAACTGTTGGTCATCAACAAGACCGGCGCCTATGTCGAGGTCGCTCCACCGAATTCGACCTCCGTCGAACTCGCACCCTACGAGGTGCGGGTGCTTCTGCAGACCGACTGATCAGACGGTGAAACCGAGGGCGCGCAACTGCTCGCGCCCGTCGTCGGTGATCTTGTCCGGTCCCCACGGCGGGTTCCACACCCAGTTGATCCGCAGTTCGTCGACCAGACCCGCGCCCACCAGCGCGGTGCGCGACTGGTCCTCGATCACGTCGGTGAGCGGGCAGGCGGCCGAGGTCAACGTCATGTCGATCAGGGCGACCTTGCCCGATTCGCCCTGCTCGACATTCATCCCGTACACCAGGCCCAGATCGACGACGTTGATGCCGAGTTCGGGATCGACGACGTCGCGCATGGCCTCTTCGATGTCGAAGAGCAGTTCGTCAGAAGCAGGCTCGCTCATCGTGTGTCCTCCCTCTCGCCGGCTTTCGCCAGCGCTTCGTTTGATGGCCGGGCCAGCACACCGAGATCCGCGACGGCGGCTTTGAACGCCATCCAGCCCAACAGCGCACACTTCACGCGCGCCGGGTATTTGGCGACACCGGCGAACGCGATGCCGTCACCGAGTACATCCTCGTCCCCTTCGACGGTGCCGCGTGAGGAGACCATCTCGGTGAAGGCATCGACGGTCTTGAGCGCATCGCCCACGCTCTGACCGATCACCTGATCCGCCAGTACCGACGTGGCCGCCTGGCTGATCGAGCAGCCCTGGCCGTCGTAGGAGATATCCACGACGCTCTCGCCGTCGTCGCTCAGCGAGACGCGCAACGTCACCTCGTCGCCGCAGGTGGGGTTCACGTGGTGCACCTCGGCACCGAACGGCTCCCGCAGCCCGCGGTGGTGGGGATGCTTGTAGTGGTCCAGGATCACTTCCTGGTACATCTGCTCAAGCCTCACGCGAAGAACTCCACAGCGCGCTTCACACCGACCACCAGCCGGTCGACCTCGTCGAGGGTGTTGTACACCGCGAAGGACGCCCGTGCCGTGGCGGCGATGCCGAACCGGCGGTGCAACGGCCAGGCGCAGTGGTGCCCGACCCGCACGGCGACGCCGTCATCGTCCAAAACCTGCCCCACATCGTGGGCATGGACCCCGTCGACCACGAAACTCACCGGGGAGCCGCGGTATTCGAGCGATTTCGGTCCGATGACGCGCACCCCGGGTATGCCCGCCAGACCGTCCAGCGCCGCGGCGACCAGCTCGGCCTCGTGCGCCTCGACGGCAGGCATGCCGATATCGGTAAGATACCTTGCCGCCGCAGCCAGACCGACCACCTGCGAGGTCATCGGGGTTCCAGCCTCGAAGCGCTGCGGTGCGGGCGCGAACGTCGTCTTCTCCATCGTGACGGTCTCGATCATCGAGCCGCCTGTGATGAACGGCGGCATCGCGTTGAGGAGGCCCTGCCTGCCGTAGAGCACGCCGATGCCGGTGGGCCCCAACATCTTGTGGCCCGAGAATGCCGCGAAGTCGACGTCGAGCGCATGGAGGTCGACCGGCTGGTGCGGCACCGACTGGCACGCGTCCAGCACGGTCAGCGCACCGACCGCCTTGGCCCGCGACACCAGTTCCGCGACCGGCGCGATGGCTCCCGTCACGTTCGAGTGATGGCTGAACGCAACGACTTTCACGCGTTCGTCGAGCTGAAGCGAATCCAGATCGATGCGGCCGGAATCGGTGACGCCGTACCACTTCAGCGTCGCGCCGGTGCGCTCGGCCAGTTCCTGCCACGGCACCAGGTTGGCGTGGTGTTCGATCTCGGTGGTGACGATGACGTCACCGGGACCGACCGCATGCGCGAAGCGCTTGTCCCCCAACACGTAAGCCACGAGGTTGATCGCCTCGGTGGCGTTCTTGGTGAACACCAGCTCGTCTGGGCCGGCACCCACGAAGGCCGCGATATCGGCACGCCCCTGCTCGTAGGCATCCGTGGACTCCTCCATCAACTGGTGCGCACCACGGTGCACCGCTCCGTTGGAGGTCAACAGGAATTCGCGCTCGGCGTCGAGCACCTGCAGCGGTTTCTGCGACGTCGCCCCGGAATCCAGGTATGCCAGTTGGTTTCCGCCGCGCATCACCCGGCTCAGGATCGGGAAGTCGGCCCTGATCGCCGTCACATCGAGCGTCTTCGCGGCCGTCACCGTCAGGCCCCCGCGGCTGCTGCCTGCGTGAACCGCACGTATCCGTTCTGCTCAAGCTCGTCGGCGAGTTCCGGTCCTGCCGATTCGACGATGCGACCGTTGACGAACACATGGACGAACTGCGGCTGGATGTACCGCAGGATGCGGGTGTAGTGGGTGATCAGCAGCACACCGCCGTTGGTGGCCTCGGCATAGCGGTTGACCCCTTCGCTGACCACCCGCAGGGCGTCGACGTCCAGACCGGAGTCGGTCTCGTCGAGGATCGCGATCTTGGGCTTGAGCAGCGACAGCTGCAGGATCTCGTGGCGCTTCTTCTCGCCGCCGGAGAAGCCCTCGTTGACGCTGCGCTCACCGAACGCCGGGTCGATGTCGAGCTCGTCCATCGCGGCCTTGACCTCTTTGACCCAGTGCCGCAGCTTCGGCGCCTCGCCGCGCACCGCGGTCGCCGCCGTGCGCAGGAAGTTCGACATCGACACCCCGGGGACCTCGACGGGGTACTGCATCGCCAGGAAGAGCCCGGCTCGTGCCCGCTCATCGATGCTCATCTCGAGCACATCCTGCCCGTCGAGGGTGATCGAACCCGACGTGACGGTGTACTTGGGGTGGCCCGCCACCGCGTACGACAGCGTGGACTTTCCGGACCCGTTGGGGCCCATGAGGGCATGGGTCTCACCCGAGTTCACCGTGAGGTCGACGCCCTTGAGGATCGGGATCTCCTCGGTCCCCTCGGTGGCGGCCACGCTGACGTGGAGGTCCTTGATTTCCAGGGTGCTCATCAGTGCTTGGTTCCTTCGGTTAGCTCAAGTTCGTGTTCGATGGCCTCGGTGAGGCGGTCGCGGACGGACGGCACGGCGATCTTCTGGATGAGCTCGCCGAAGAACCCGCGCACCACCAGACGGCGCGCCTGGTCCTCGGGAATACCGCGTGCCCGCAGGTAGAACAACTGCTCGTCGTCGAATCGGCCGGTGGCACTTGCGTGTCCGGCACCGACGATCTCACCGGTCTCGATCTCCAGGTTGGGCACCGAATCGGCCCGTGCCCCGTCGGTCAGCACCAGGTTGCGGTTGACCTCGTAGGTGTCGGTGCCGGACGCCTCGGCGCGGATCAGCACGTCGCCCACCCATACCGTGTGGGTGTCGGGCTTGTCCGATGTCGGATCTCCTTGCAGCGCACCCTTGTACGTCACGTGCGAACGACAGTTCGGCTGAGCGTGGTCGACGAGCAGGCGGGATTCGAAGTGCTGTCCGTCGTCGGCGAAGTACAGGCCGAGCAACTCGGCGTCACCGCCGGGTGCGGTGAACCGCACACGTCCGGTGAGCCGGGCGACGTCCCCACCGAGCGTGACCGCGAAGTGCCGCAGCACCGCGTCCTTTCCGAGCGTGGCGTGGTGCGAGCTGACGTGCACGGTGTCGTCTGCCCAGTCGGCGATCGACACCACCTTGAGCGTCGCGGCGTCGCCGATGACGAATTCGACGTTGTCGGCGTAGGTTCCGCTGCCACGGTGGTCGATGACGACGACGGCCTCGCCGAGTTCTTCGACCCGGATCTGCACATGCCCGTAAGCGGTGTTGCCCTCACCGGGACCGTCGATCGTGATCTCGATGGGTTCGGCCACCTGCACGTCGCGGCCGACGGTCACGATCGTGGCGTTGCCGAACGAGGAGAATGCCTGTGCGGCAACGCGGTCGGCGGGAACACCGCCCTGACCCAGGCGCTCGTCACCGCGGTGCACGGTCTCGACGGTGACGCCGGGACGCTCGCTGACCTCGATGAGCGCGCTGCCGGTCGCCTTCCCGTCGGCACCTGCGGTGCCGTTGTGCAGACCCCGCAGCCGCCGCAGCGGCGTGAAGCGCCAGATCTCGTCGCGGCCGTGCGGTATCTCGAAGGCGTTGACGTCGAAAGAGGTGAAAACTTCACCCTTGTTCAGGTTGAGCACCGAGCCGCTCTTCGCGGTGCCCTCGGACGCCTGTGTGAGTTGCGAAGCCATACTCAGCCGACCGCACCTTCCATCTGAAGCTCGATGAGCCGGTTGAGCTCGAGCGCGTATTCCATCGGCAGTTCCTTGGCGATCGGCTCGACGAAGCCGCGCACCACCATCGCCATGGCCTCGTCCTCTGTCAGGCCGCGGCTCATCAGGTAGAAGAGCTGATCCTCGCTGACCTTCGACACCGTGGCCTCGTGACCCATGGTCACGTCGTCCTCGCGGATGTCGACGTACGGGTAGGTGTCGCTGCGGCTGATCGTGTCCACCAGCAGCGCATCGCATTTGACGCTCGAACGCGATCCGTGCGCACCCTTGTTGACCTGGACCAGGCCACGGTAGGACGCGCGTCCGCCACCGCGGGCGACCGACTTCGAGACGATGTTGCTCGACGTGTTCGGCGCGAGGTGCAGCATCTTGGCGCCGGTGTCCTGATGCTGCCCTTCGCCGGCGAACGCCACCGAGAGCACCTCGCCCTTGGCATGCTCACCGGTCATCCACACGGCCGGGTACTTCATGGTCACCTTCGAGCCGATGTTGCCGTCGATCCACTCCATGGTCGCGCCCGCCTCGGCCCGCGCACGCTTGGTGACGAGGTTGTAGACGTTGTTCGACCAGTTCTGGATGGTCGTGTAGCGGCACCGGCCACCCGCCTTGACGATGATCTCGACCACGGCAGAGTGCAACGAGTCGCTCTTGTAGATCGGTGCGGTACAGCCCTCGACGTAGTGCACATAGGCGCCCTCGTCGACGATGATCAGCGTGCGCTCGAACTGGCCCATGTTCTCGGTGTTGATCCGGAAGTAGGCCTGTAGCGGGATGTCGACGTGCACGCCCGGCGGGACGTAGATGAACGAACCGCCCGACCACACCGCGGTGTTCAGTGCCGAGAACTTGTTGTCACCGGCCGGGATGACGGTGCCGAAGTACTGCTTGAAGATCTCCGGGTGCTCGCGCAGGCCCGAGTCGGTGTCGAGGAAGATGACGCCCTGGCTCTCCAGGTCCTCGCGGATCTGGTGATAGACGACCTCGGACTCGTACTGCGCGGCCACGCCCGCCACCAGGCGCTGCTTCTCGGCCTCGGGGATGCCGAGCTTGTCGTAGGTGTTGCGGATGTCCTCGGGCAGTTCCTCCCATGAGGTGGCCTGCTTCTCGGTGGACCGCACGAAGTACTTGATGTTGTCGAAGTCGATGCCCTCGAGGTTGGACCCCCAGTTCGGCATCGGCTTCTTGTCGAACGTGCGCAGAGCCTTCAGGCGGATGTCGAGCATCCATTCCGGCTCGTTCTTCTTGGCCGAGATGTCGCGAACGACGGCCTCGTTGAGGCCACGCTGCGCGCTCGCGCCCGCGACGTCGGAGTCCGCCCAGCCGTAGCCGTACTTCCCCAGGGACGCGATGGTCTCTTCCTGGGTCAGTGGTGCTGTCTCGGGGGTGGTCGTCATGTCGACGCTCCTTGATCGCTAGGGGTGGTCGTCCGGGGGCGGGCTGTGCTCCGAACGTCTTTCGGGTGGTCCTTCTGTTCTCTGTTCAGTGCGTGCTCGCCGGGCGGGTGGTCGAGGTCCAGCGGAACGTGGGTGGTGCAGGCGCAGTCGCCGTTGACGATGGTCGCCAACCGCTGCACGTGCGTGCCGAGAATCTCGGCGAACGCCTCCCGTTCCGTCTCGCACAGTTCCGGGAACTCCTCGGCCACGTGCGACACCGGACAGTGGTGCTGGCAGATCTGCACACCGCGGACCGGCCCGCTCACCGGTGCCGTCGTGGTCGCATAACCCGCCCTGGTCATCGCGTCCGCAACCCGCTCCGCAGTCTGTGCAACATCACCCGACCCCGCGCTTACTCCCGCCAGGATCGTGTCGATGCGGCGGCGGGCGAACGTGCGCACCGCCTCCTTGCCGCCGATCTCCCGCAGTTGCCGGATCGCGGCCACGGCCAGATCGTCGTAACTGTGCCCCAGCTTGGCCCGGCCGGCCGCCGTCAACCGGTAGCGCTTGGCCGGGCGGCCCCGGCCGGTGTGCTGCCAGGCCGCGGCCGCGCTGGCCTGCGCGTCGCCTGCTTCGATCAACGCGTCGAGGTGCCTGCGTACGCCGGCCGCCGAGATCCCGAGCCGCTCACCGATCTGGCCCGCGGTGATCGGGCCTTCCAGCAGCAGCTTGATGATGGCGCGCCGGGTCTGGCCGTCGGCCGTCGAGCCGGTCACCACGTCGCCGACAGGCGTCGACGGCCCGGCAACGGCCGGACCGGGACCACCTCGGCGTAATTTCACAACACCATTGTGACGGAATTCCCGCGGCGGTTCCACCAAGGGCACCCTTACGTGATCTGGGCCACCGCTGCCTGGCGAGAATCGTATCGGCCGGCGGTTACGCTGCTGTGATGGCCAGCCGCCTGTCGTCCTTCAGTTCGTCGATCGCCCGGTGGCACGGCGACGAACACGCGGTCGCCTCGCCTCTCAACGATGCCGAAATCGTGTCGATGCGCCGCACCCGGCTGTTCGGTGCGAGCGGAACCGTGCTGATGGCGATCGGTGCTCTCGGTGCGGGCGCGCGTCCCGTGGTGCAGGATCCGACGTTCGGCGTACGCCTGCTGAACCTGCCGTCGCGAATCCAGACCGTCTCGCTGACGATGACGACGACCGGCGCCGTGATGATGGCGTTGGCGTGGCTCATGCTCGGCCGGTTCACGCTGGGCAAACGCCGCATGTCCCGCAGCCAGCTCGACCACACCCTGCTGCTGTGGACCGTGCCGCTTCTGATCGCACCACCGATGTACAGCCGCGACGTGTACTCCTACCTCGCGCAGAGCGAGATCGCGATGCTCGGGCTCGACCCGTACCGGGTCGGGCCTGCGACAGGCCTCGGCCTCGATCACGTGTTCACGTTGTCGGTGCCCAATCTGTGGCGCGAGACGCCGGCACCCTACGGACCGTTGTTCCTGTGGATCGGCCAGGGTATCTCCGCGCTGACCGGCGAGAACATCGTCGAGGCCGTCATGTGCCACCGCCTCGTCGTCCTGATCGGCGTCGGGTTGATCGTGTGGGCGACCCCGCGACTGGCCCGCCGCTGCGGCGTCGCCGAGGTCAGCGCACTGTGGCTCGGGCCGTGCAACCCGCTGCTGTTCATGCATCTCGTGGCGGGCATCCACAACGAGGCACTGATGCTGGGTTTGATGCTGGCGGGCACCGAGTTCGCCCTGCGGGGCATCGACGCCGCCCAACCGCTGCTGCCGCGCCCGCTGGCCTGGCCGGCCGGCCGGGCGCAGTGGCAGCGGTGGCAACCCATGGCGATGCTCGTCCTGGGTGCCGTGCTGATCGCGATGTCCTCGCAGGTCAAACTGCCGTCGTTGCTTGCGCTGGGGTTCGTCGCGATGGCCCTGGCCTGGCGCTGGGGCGGGACGGTCAAAGCGTTCTTGATCTCCTGCACCTCCCTTGGCGCGATCTCGCTCGCGGTCATGGCCGTGATCGGCTGGGCCAGCGGCCTGGGCTTCGGCTGGCTGTTCACCCTCGGCACCGCCAACGTGGTGCGCAGCTGGATGTCCCCCCCGACGCTCATCGCATTGGGCACAGGTCAGGTCGGGATCCTGCTGGGGCTCGGCGACCACACCACCGCGGTGCTGGGGCTCACCCGCGCCATCGGTGTGTTCATGATCTCGATCCTGGTCAGCTGGCTGCTGTTCGCGGTGCTGCGGGGACGCCTGCACCCGGTCGGCGGTCTCGGCGTCGCCCTCGGCGGTACCGTGCTGCTGTTCCCGGTCGTACAGCCCTGGTACCTGCTGTGGGCGATCATCCCGCTGGCCGCGTGGGCGACTCGCCCGGGCTTCCGCGGTGCCACCATCGCGATCACGCTGATCGTCGGGATCTTCGGCCCGACCGCCAACGGCGACCGGTTCACGTTGTTCCAGATCGTCATGGCAACGCTGGCAAGCACGGTCATCGTGCTGCTGCTGATCGCCCTCACCTACCGTCGACTGCCGTGGCGTCCGGTGCCCGAGCCGCCCGCGCGACCACCAGCGCAACCGGCCAGAACAGACGACGCCTACGCTGAATCTCCGTGACACCGCGTTCCGGGCGTTCCGACGCCGCCATCTCTTCACGTTCGTCGGACGTTCCTGTACTGCTGCGCGGGGTCACCAAGCGGTACGGGTCGACCACCGCGGTGTCCGATCTCGACCTCGAGGTTCGGCAGGCCGAGGTACTCGCGCTGCTCGGCCCCAACGGCGCGGGCAAGACCACGACCGTCGAGATGTGCGAGGGGTTCGTGCGGGCCGACTCCGGCACGATCAGGATCCTCGGACTCGACCCGAGCGCCGACAACGCGCGGCTGCGCGAACGTATCGGCGTGATGCTGCAGGGTGGCGGCGGATATCCGGCCGCGCGCGCGGGCGAGATGCTCAACCTGGTCGCGTCGTATGCCGCCGATCCGCTCGACCCGGCATGGCTCATGGACACGCTCGGCCTCACCGATTCGGCCCGCACCACCTACCGGCGCCTCTCCGGTGGCCAGCAGCAGCGTCTCGCGCTCGCGTGCGCCGTGGTGGGCCGCCCCGAACTCGTGTTCCTCGACGAGCCAACGGCAGGCATGGACGCGCACGCCCGGATTGTCGTGTGGGAGTTGATCGACGCGCTCCGCCGCGACGGCGTCACCGTGGTGCTCACCACGCACCAGCTCACCGAGGCCGAGGAACTCGCCGACCGGATCGTGATCATCGACCACGGCGTCGCGGTGGCCACCGGCACACCGGCCGAACTCATGCGCAGCGGCGCCGAGAACCAACTGCGGTTCAGCGCACCCCGGAAGCTCGACCTGTCGCTGTTGGTCGCCGCGCTGCCCGAGGGCTATCGCGCCGTGGAGGCCGCACCGGGTGAATATCTGGTGGAGGGACACATCGATCCGCAGGTGCTGGCGACGGTGACCGCGTGGTGCGCTCGCGTCAACGTGCTCGCCACCGACATGCGCGTCGAACAGCGCAGCCTCGAAGACGTGTTCCTCGACCTCACCGGACGGGAGTTGCGATCGTGACGAGCCCATCGGCCAACCGCTTCGCGGCGGGAACCTTCTCCCCCGATCCGCGGCCGGCGACGGTGTCCAAGATGCTCGGCGCGCAGTTCGGCCTCGAGTTGCGTCTGCTGCTGCGCAACGGCGAGCAACTGCTGCTGACGTTGTTCATCCCGATCACGCTGCTGATCGGCCTCACGCTGTTGCCGCTGGGTTCGTTCGGCGACGACCGTGCGGGCGCGTTCACGCCGGCCATCATGGCGCTCGCGGTGATCTCGACCGCGTTCACCGGTCAGGCCATCGCGGTGGCGTTCGACCGTCGCTACGGTGCGTTGAAACGCCTTGGCGCCACGGCACTTCCGGTGTGGGGCATCATCGCGGGCAAATCGCTGGCCGTCGTGGCCGTGGTGTTCCTGCAGGCGGTCCTGCTCGGAGCCATCGGCGTCGCACTGGGCTGGCGGCCACCGGCGGCGGGTCTGGCGCTCGGCGCGGTGATCATCGCGCTCGGCACCGCGGGCTTCGCCGCGATGGGCCTGCTGCTGGGGGGCACGCTGCGCTCGGAGATCGTGCTCGCGCTCGCCAACCTGCTGTGGTTCGTCTTCGCCGGGTTCGGTGCGCTGACCCTGGAGACCGAGGCGGTTCCGCCGGCGCTGGCCTGGGTGGCGCGCCTGACGCCGTCGGGTGCGTTGACCGAGGCGCTCAGCCAGGCGATGACGCTCTCGGTGGACTGGTTCGGCCTCGCGGTGCTCGCGGCCTGGGGCGTGGTGTCCGCGGTGTGCGCGCTGCGGTGGTTCCGCTTCACATGAGCCCCTACTACAAGGCGTAGTTAAGCGTCATCTACGATCGGGCCGTGTCCGTCGGACGAATTCTCCTGCGGCTGGTGGATCTGTTGCCCCTGCCCAGCCTCCGGGTTCAGCGCCTCATCGCGTTCCTGGTGATCCTCACCCAGGGCGGTATCGCGGTCACGGGCGCGATCGTCCGCGTCACCGCGTCGGGCCTCGGTTGCCCGACCTGGCCCCAATGTTTCCCGGGGAGCTTCACCCCGGTGCCCCACGCCGAAGTGGCCGTCGTGCACCAGGTCGTCGAGTTCGGCAACCGCATGATCACGTTCCTCGTGGTGCTGACGGCCGCGGCCGCGGTGCTCGCGGTCACGCGCGCGCGGCGACGCCGAGAGGTGCTCGTCTATGCGTGGCTCATGCCCGCGTCGACCGTGGTGCAGGCGGTCATCGGCGGCATCACGGTCCTGACCGGTCTGCTGTGGTGGACCGTGGCCATCCATCTGCTGGCCTCGATGACGATGGTGTGGCTCGCGGTGCTGCTGTACGTCAAGGTCGGCGAGCCGGACGACGGGGTCACCAGGCCACGCGTGCCGAAGCCGCTGCGCCAGTTGACGATCCTCAGCGGGGTCGCGCTCGCCGCGGTCCTGGTGACCGGCACACTGGTCACGGGTGCGGGCCCGCACGCAGGCGACAAGAGCATCGACGCACCCGTCCCCCGCCTTCAGGTCGAGATCACCACGCTCGTGCACATGCACTCGTCGCTGCTGATCGCCTACCTGAGTCTGGTGATCGCGCTCGGGTTCGGGCTGGCGGCGGCGCGCGCAGCCCGCCCGGTCATGGTGCGACTCGGGGTGCTCGTGGCTCTGGTGTGCGCCCAGGGGCTCATCGGGGTCGTGCAGTTCTACACCGGTGTCCCCGAGGCGCTGGTCGCCGTGCACGTCGCCGGCGCAGCACTGTGCACGGCGGCCACCGCGGCGCTATGGGCCTCGATGCGGGAGCGTGCCGCCGTCGCTGTTGACTGATCACAATCCGGACACCGACTAGGACGGATCGTGTGACCACTGTGATTGATTCACATGACTGCTCTACGCTTACGGCATGGCAGCCGGCCTGAGTGCGCACGCCCGCCGCGCGGCGATCGCCGCGCGCATCCACACCGACCGCGAGGTCGACTTCGTATCTCTCGCCGACGAATTCGGCGTCTCGGCGATGACGATCCGCCGCGACATCGAGCGCCTCGAGGATCAGGGCATCGCCCGGCGGGTGCTTGGCGGCGCGATCGCCTTCGGAGGCAAGGCCACCGAACCCTCGTTCGCGGCGCGGGCCGCCGAATCCGCCGACGAGAAGCTGCACATCGCCCGCGCCGTCGCCGATCTCCTGACCCCCGAGGAGACCGTGATCCTCGACAGCGGCAGCACCGTGCTGGCGGTCGCGCGGGCGATCCGCGGCCGCGGACTCGGCCTGACGATCATCACCCCGAGCCTGCTGGTGGCCGTCGAACTGGCCGACGAACCCGACACCACGATCCTGCTGACCGGCGGCAAGGTCCGGCCCGGGGAGCTGAGCCTGATCGGCGCCGAGGCCGAGGATTTCTACCTGCGCTACAACTGCGACACGTATGTGATGGGCATCGCCGGGGTCGACGGCAAGCGCGGCGCCTCGGAATACCACCGCGAGGAAGGCAACGTGAAGCAGGCCGCGATGCGCTCGGCCGACCGCGTCATCGTCGCGGCCGACGCGACCAAGCTGGGCCGCGTGCAGTTGACCAATGTCGCGCCGGTGTCCGACATCTCGGTGTTGGTGACCGACGGCGCCCCCACCAACCCCACCGTCAAGGCACTGGAGGCCGCGGGGGTGCAGGTGGTGTGCGTCAACGCCAGGTCAGGGCCATCGCGCTGACACCGGATCGCCCTCGACGCGTGGCCGTGTGACGTCGGCGCCCGCCTCCTCGGCGATCAGAGCGCCCGCCGCCCAGTCGTGGACGGCGAGGTCGCCCTCGACGAACGCGTCCAAACTGCCCTGCGCCACGAGGCACAGATCCACCGCGGCCGCGCCGAAACGACGCATATCGGTGTACTCGGCGACCAGCGCGCCAAGGTCACGCAGTTGGCGACGCCGCATGCCCGGATCGTAGGACAGGCCGGTGCCCACCAGCCTGGCCGTCGAGGCGACCAGCTGCAGCGGCAGCCGCGCCGACTCCGTCGTCGAATCGACCTGGGCCCCCTCGCCTTTCGCGGCACTCCAGGTGCTGCCCAGCGCCGGTGCGCACACGGCCCCGGCCAACCAGCTGCCGTCGCAGACCCGGCGCACCGCGACCGACGTCGCGAAGTAGGGAATGCGCCGCGTGTAGTTGGTGGTGCCGTCGAGCGGGTCGATGACCCACTGCAGCGGACCGGTGCCAACATGTTCGGCGATTTCCTCGCCGAGCATCGAGTCGTCTGGACGGGCATCGCGCAGCACCGCCCGCACTGCCTGTTCGGCCGCGCGGTCGACCGTGGTGACCACGTCGCCGGCCGCGCTCTTGGTCGTGGCGTCCACGAGCCGGCCGAGGTGCTGCATGCACACGTCGGCGCCGCGTTCGGCGGCTCTCACCGCCAACCGTCGCAGCTCCTGGCTGACCGGGTGGGTCACCGAGTCGGTCACAGGTTCTTCCGGAATTCCTTGACGGCGTCCATCAGTTCGGTGACCCGCGATGTGACGGCACGGTTCTCGAAGACCCCGTCCTCCTTGAAGTAGGTGCCCACCACGGCGCCGTCGGCGATCGCGAGCTGCTCGGCCGCGTTGTGCGCACGCACCCCGGTGTTGACGAACACCGGGACCTCGCCCGCGGCGTTCTTGACCACCTGCAGTGCCTGCCGGTCAGTCGACGCGCCCGCGGTGAGGCCCGACACGCAGATGGCGTCGGGCTTCGTCGCGAACACGGTCGTCGCGGTGATCGATGCCAGATCACGCTCGGCCAGGTACACCGCCGACTCGGGAACGATGTTGAACAGCAGCTTGACGTTGTCACCGCCGATGCGATGCCGATGCCGCGCGACCGCGCCCACGTTCGTGTTCCACAGACCGAAGTCGCTGGCGTAGACGCCCGTGAAGATCTCGCGGACCCACTGCGCGCCTGTGGCCACCGCGAGGTCGATCGACGCGCGTCCGTCCCACAGCACGTTCACGCCGTACGGCACCGAGATCTCGGGCAGCAACTCGCCGATGACGCGGGCCATCGTGATCGCGGTGATGGGCTCGGTCTCGGTGAGGTACGGCAGACTGAACTCGTTGGAGATCATCACCCCGTCGACGCCGCCCTCCTGCAGCGCCGCGAGCTCGTCTTTCGCGCGTTCCACCACGGCGCGGATACCCGCCGCGGAGTCGAATCCGGGATCGCCGGGCAGCGCCGCCAGGTGCAGCATTGCGATCACGGGTTTCCGCACGGCAAATACGTCATCGAGCCAACTGGTCATGGGGCGCCTCTCGCTTCGGCAGACGGAACGACGTGATGTTACTAAATCACAGCCACGGGAGAAAATTTCGTGACTTCGCGTGATTGTCCCACATATCTTGTGAGAATCTAACAGCATCAGGGTAGGGTGTTCCCACCCGTCATTCGAACCGACAGAGAGGACGGCATGCCGGAGTTCACGATCGGTGTCGACATCGGCACCACGGGGACCAAAACCGTCCTCGTCGAGGTCGGCGCGGCGCGCATCGTCGCGCAGGCCACCGGCGAGACCACCCTCTACTCCGACGCGCCAGGGCAGGCCGAGGCCGACCCCGAACAGTGGCTGGACAACGTGCACGCCGGCATCCGGGCGGTACTCACCGAGTCGGGCGTCGCCGCCGGGCGGGTCGGGGCGGTGGCCACCACCGGCATGGTCCCCGCCGTGGTCCCGGTAGACCTCAACGGCACCCCGGTGCGTCGCGCGATGCTGCAGAACGACGCCCGCGCAACCCGTGAGATCGATGCGCTCAAGAACCGCATCGCCGACGAAACCGTGCTCGGGGCAACCGGTTCCGCGATCACGCAGCAGTCGGTGGCTCCCACCGCGCTGTGGTTGCGCGACCACGAACCGGAGGTGTGGGAGCGCACCGCACACCTGGTCGGCTCGTACGACTGGGTGCTCATGGCCCTCGGCGCCGCACCACACGTCGAACTCAACTGGGCCATCGAATCCGGTCTCGGGACACTCGACGGCGGCCGCTTCGACCCGATGTTCGCCGCCGCCGACCTGACGACCGACCTGGTGCCGCAGGCACTCGCCCCGGGCAGCAGGGCCGGCGAGCTGAGCGCGGCCGCAGCCGAGGCCACCGGCCTGCCGGCCGGGCTGCCGCTGATCGTGGGCGGGGCCGACCACGTGCTGTCGGCATACGCCGCAGGCGTCAACGGACCGGGCGACTGGCTCGTCAAGCTCGGCGGAGCCGGTGACATCCTGGCCGCCAGCGGTCGTCCCGTCGTCGATTCGCGGCTCTATCTCGACGCGCATCCCGTACCCGGCCGCTGGCTGCCCAACGGCTGCATGGCCACCAGTGGAAGCCTCATCCGGTGGTTCCAGACGCTGTCCGGCGGCATCGATCTCGTCGCCCTCGACAACGAGGCCGAGAGCCGCTCTCCCGCCGAAGTGCTCTGTCTGCCATATTTTCTCGGCGAGAAGAGCCCGCTGCACGATCCGGATCTGCGTGGCGCGTTCGTCGGCCTCGACCTCGCCCACACCCGGGCCGACATGTACCGCTCGGTCCTGGAGGCCATCGCGTTCGGCTTCAAACACCACACCGAGGTGTTCGCCGAGATGGGCGTCGAGCTCACGCGTGCCATGGTCACCAACGGCGGCAGCCGCTCGGTGTTGTGGAAGCAGATCCTCGCCGACGTGCTCGGCACCCCGCTCACGCCCATCATCGGCCACCCGGGCGCCTCCCTCGGCGCAGCCGTCGTCGCCGCGGTGGGCATCGGGATGCTCGACGACTGGGACAGCACCCAGGCGTTCCAGACGCTGGGCGAACCCGTCGTCCCCAACCCGCACCACGTCGACCGTTACGCCGAGGCCTACACCGAATGGCGCGCCCTCGGCGACGTTCTCACCCCCGTATCCCACCGCATGGCGCGAAAGGCCCGGTCATGACCACCCCCGCAGACAGCACCAACACCGTCGTCGTCACCGGCGCCGGATCCGGCATCGGCCGCGCGATCGCGACCACGCTCGCCCAGCGCGGCTGGCGCGTCGTCGCCACCGACGTCGACGCGGCCGCAGCCGACCAGACGGCCGCGGCGCTCACCGGCAGCGGCCACGAATCAGCCGGGCTCGACGTCACCGATCCCGCCCAGTCGTCGGCATTGGCCGACGACGTCGCGGACCGGCTCGGGCTGCATGCCTGGGTCAGCAACGCCGGCATCTCCGCGATGGCCCACTTCGTCGACGTCTCCCCCGAACAACTCGACCGCAGCCTCGACGTCAACCTCAAGGGCGTCTTCTTCTGCGGCCAGGCCGCCGCACGCGCGATGATGCGCACCGGGGTGCGCGGCACGATCGTCAACACCGCGTCGATGGCCGCCAAACAGGGGCGGGTGCCGTTCCTCGCGGACTACGTCGCGTCCAAGTTCGGCGTGCTCGGCCTCACCCAGGCGATGGCCTTCGAGCTTGCCGCACACGGCATCACGGTCAACAGTGTCTGCCCCGGTTTCGTGGCAACGCCGATGCAGACACGGGAATTGGAGTGGGAGGCGAAACTCAGCGACTCGACGCCCGACGGCGTCCGCCAGTCCTGGATCGACGCGACACCGCTGGGCCGCCTGCAGACTCCCGACGACGTCGCCCGCACGGTGGCGTTCCTGGTCTCCGAAGATGCCCGCTTCATCACCGGAGAAGCGCTGTCGGTCAACGGCGGTGCGTACATGGACTGAGCCTGATCGCCGCCCGTCACGCTCAACCGCCCATCCCCCACCAGAAAAGCGAGAACAGATGAAGATTCCACAACTGCGCCGGCGCCGCTGGCTGCCGGCGATCACGTCGATCACCCTGGCGGCCGGCCTGGTGCTGAGCGGCTGCGCCGGAACCGGTGGCCCGGCGAACGAGGAAGCCTCGTCGGGTGTGGGCGATGTGCCCACCGACACCTCGGCCACCGTACGGGTGCTCATGGAGAACGTTCCCGACACCGACATCGTGCAAGGTCTGGTCGGGCAGTTCAACGAGAAGTATCCGGACATCAAGGTCGAGATCGAGACCATGACGTTCGACCAGATGCGGGATCGGCTGGTGTCGTCGTTCCAGGCCGCGCAGCCCGCGTACGACCTGATCGTCGTCGACAACCCGTGGATGGACGATTTCGCCGAGGCGGGCTTCCTGCAGCCGCTCAACGACCGCATCGCCGCGACCACCGACTTCCGCCCCGACGACTTCTTCGCGTCGCTGACCGACATCACCGATGTCGACGGCACCACCTATGGCGTGCCGTTCTACAACTACGCGCTCGGCTACATCTACAACAAGGACGATCTGGCCGCCGCCGGCGCGTCCGTCCCCACCGATCTCGACGGCCTGGTGCGCACGTCGCAGCAGCTCACGACCGCCGATCGGGCCGGTATCGCGATGCAGCCGCAGCGCGGATACAAGATCTTCGAGGAATGGGCCAACTGGCTGTTCGCCGCGGGCGGGTCCATCTACGACGCTGACGGCAACCCGACGCTGAACACCGAGCAGGCCGCCCGCGCGCTCGACGCCTACATCGAGACCTACCGCACGGCAGCGCCGCCCAACAGCCTCGCGTGGGGCTTCGACGAGGCGTTCCGGTCGGTCTCCAGCGGCAAGGCCGCCTCAATGGTCGGCTACAACTGGAACCTGCCCGCTCTCAACGACCCGGCCGGCGCGTCGGGTGAGCGCGCCGGTCAGTTCGAGCTGGCACCGATTCCGGGCGGCAAGTCGGCACTGGGCCTGTGGAGCTGGGCGATTCCGGCCAATTCCGCCGCCTCCGACGCCGCGTGGGCGTTCATCTCGTGGATCACCTCGCCCGAGATCGATGCCGAGCGGGTGGCCAAGGGCGGTGCGGTGATCCGTAAGAGCTCGCTGACCAACCAGAAAGTGCTCGCCGACGGGTACGGCGAGGACTACTACCGCACGGTCGGTGAGATCCTCAGCGACGCTTCCCCGCTCACCCAGGGTACGGGCGGCGAGGAGATGATCCAGGCGGTCGGCACCGAGCTCAACGACGCCGCCGCGGGCAACAAGAGCGTCGCCGACGCGCTGCGCGACGCCCAGGCAGCGGTGGAGCGGATCCAGAAGTGACGGTGGGGAATCCGGCGGCCGTGCCGGCAGGAGGCCGCAGATGAAGTTCAAGTACGGCATGCTGATGCCGCTGCTGGCCCTGTTCGCCGTGGCCGTCGGATTCCCGCTGTGCTACGCGGCGTACCTGTCCGTCACCGACTACAAGCTCACCGACCGCGAACCCCCCGGGTTCGTCGGCACGGCGAATTTCGAGGACGCACTGACCAATTCGGCCTTCTGGGAGGCGTTCGCGACGACCGCGATCTACGTGGTGATCGCCGTGTGTGGTGAACTGCTGCTCGGGTTCGCCCTGGCGCTGGCGCTGCATCAGCAGCGTTGGGCCAAGGACCTGTCCCGCGCGATCGTGCTCGCACCGATGTTCATCACCCCGATCGCGGTGGGTCTGATCTTCCGGTTCCTGCTCAACGACCAGATCGGTGCCGTACCAGCGCTGCTGCACGCGGTCGGCGCCGACCACGAGTTCTTCGGTCCCGGACGTGCTCTGTTCACCTTGGCCTTCATCGACATCTGGCAGTGGACGCCGTTCATGGTGCTGCTGATCCTCGCCGGGCTGGAATCCATGCCCAAGCAACCCATGGAGGCCGCGCGCGTGGACGGCGCGGGGCCCGTCTACCGGCTTCGCCGGGTGCTGATCCCGATGCTGGCGCCGGTGCTCACCGTGGCGGTGCTGCTGCGCGGCCTCGACGCACTGCGCGTCTTCGAGTACGTCTACGCCACGACACGCGGCGGACCTGGCACCGAAACCCAGACGCTGCAGTACTACATGTATCTCGAAGGCATCCAGTTCTTCCGGCTCGCACAGGCCAGCGCCATGGCGTTCATCGTGCTCGTGCTCGTGCTGGCGGTGATCGTGGTGGCGTTCCGGGCGATGGAACGAAACCGTGAGCAGACCCGAGAGAGGACCCCGTCCCGATGAGCCGACCGCGCTGGCTGGAGACGCTGCGCATCACGGTGCTCACCGCGGCGTTCCTCTTCGTGCTGTTCCCGATCGTCTGGCTGGCCCTGGCGAGTTTCAAGTCACCCTCGCAGATGTCGGAGCCGTTCCTGTTCGTGTTCCGCCCGACGCTCGACAACTGGCAGGCCGTGCTGGATTCCGGCATCTTCGCCGCCGCGGGGCGCAGCGCCCTCGTCGGCGTCGTCACCGTGAGCATCAGCCTGCTCGTCGGCAGCATGGGCGCCTACGCGATCGCGAAGTACCGGGCCGGCGGATCGCTCACGCGTTTCGGCATGCTGGCCGCCCAGGTGGTGCCGCCCGCGGTCATGGTGTTCCCGTTCCTCACCATGGCGCACGCCCTGCGGATGACCGACACGTTGGCGCCGGTGATCTTCGCGCACCTGTCGTTCGTACTGCCGCTCGTCACGTGGTTTCTGATCGGGTTCTTCGAGGCCGTGCCACCCTCGTTGGAGGAGCAGGCCCGCGTCGACGGGTTCACCCGCTGGCAGGCGTTCCGCATGGTGGTGCTGCCGCAGGTGTATCCCGGGATCGGCGCCGCGGGCATCTTCGGGTTCACACTGTCGTGGAACGACCTGTTCTACGGGCTGATCCTGGCACCCGGCAACGCCGCGATCCTGCCGGTGGCGATCGCGAACTTCAACACGTTCCGTGGCGTCCAGATCGGAACCATGAGCGCGGCCATCATGATCGCGATCATCCCGGTCGTGGTCGCGAGCTTCTTCATCCAGCGACGCCTGGTCCAGGGGATCAGCGGTGGCGCGGTCAAGTACTAGACAAGCGAGGTTCGAACAATGGCATCGGTGACCTTCTCCAAGGTCGAGAAGTCCTACGGCGCGGTGACGGTCGTCAAGGATCTCGACCTGGAACTCGCCGACGGCAGCCTGACCGTCCTGGTGGGGCCCTCCGGTTGCGGCAAGACCACTTCGCTGCGGATGCTCGCAGGTCTGGAACCGGTCACGTCGGGCACCATTCACATCGGTGACCGTGACGTGACGAAACTGGAGCCCCGCGACCGCGACATCGCGATGGTGTTCCAGAACTATGCGCTGTACCCGCATCTGACGGTCCGGGAGAACATCGCGTTTCCCCTGCGCGCCACCAAGATTCCGCGCGCAGAGGCGCTGAGGCGGGCCGACGACATCGCCGCGTCGCTCGGGCTCGGTGCACTCGGGTCCCGCAAACCCAAGGACCTCTCCGGCGGCCAGCAGCAGCGTGTCGCGATCGGTCGCGCGATCATCCGCGAACCCGCGGTGTTTCTGTTCGACGAGCCGTTGAGCAATCTCGACGCCAAGCTACGCGTGGAGACACGCACCGAACTGCTGCGCCTGCAGCGACGTCTCGGCATCACGGCGCTCTACGTCACGCACGATCAGGAGGAGGCGATGACGCTGTCGGACCGCATCGTGGTGATGCGCGACGGCCGTATAGCCCAGGCCGGTCCGCCAGAGGAGGTGTACCGCCGTCCGGCCGACACATTCGTCGCGACGTTCGTCGGCAGCCCCAAGATGAACCTCGTCGACGGCGTGGTGAGCGGTGGGCAACTGCGTACCGAATCCGGCCTGCGGATCCGGGTCGGCGGACCCGACGCCGCCGCGGTGACAGTCGGTGTGCGGCCTGATGATCTGACGCTGACGCCCACCTCCGAACCGGCCGACGGCGCACCGACGGTCGAACTGGTCGAGTTGCTCGGCCCCCGCGCGATCGTCACGGTGCGCGCCGGCGAACATCGGCTCACAAGCGTCGTCGACGCGCCGTCGCTCTCCGGGATACCCACCGGCACAACCGTGGAACTGTCGGCGCGCGACGTGCACCGCTTCGACGTCGCCACCGGGACACGCCTGCCGGACTGATCCGGCTGCGCCTCAGGTGGACCGGTGCGACAGCGGTCCGAGCCCGAACCGCTCCAGCGCGCGTTCCACGCCGAGCGCGAACTCGCGCTCCGCACCGGCGCGGTCGTCGGCGCCGAGTTGGCGGAATCCCAGCGACGGCTCGACGAGTTCCAATTCCAGCAGGCGCGGATCGTCCGCGCCGCCGATCACGTCGACCCGCGCGTACAGCAGATCCTCGGGTTCGATGTCGAACAGCCGCGTCACCGCCCACACGGCCAGCCTGCCCACCCGCCACACCTGTTCGTCGGGGTCGGCCCGCGACAGCGTCTCCTCGGCGTACGTTCCGGACGGGTCGAACTCGGGCTTCTGCCCCGGTGACGGCAGCATCGGACCCTTGGTGAACGCGTGCGATTCCTCGCCCCCCAGGAAGACCAGCGCGGTCTCCCCCTCGGTGATCCGGGGATCGTAGGGCTGCACCAGCACCGCCCGGCCCTGCCGCTGCAGTGCGGCGGCGTGGGCGAGTGCGGCGACCCGGTCGGCGAACCGCAGCGCTCCGGCCGATCCGGCGCCGACGGCGGGTTTCACCACGATCTCACCGATCTCACCGATCTCGCCGATCTCGCCGATCTCACCGTCGGGTCCCGACGGGATCTCCACCTCCTCGTCGACCGCGAAGTACCTCGTCGGCACCACCGGCACGCCGAGGCGCGCGAGGTCGTCGAGATAGCGCTTGTCGGTGTTCCACTCCACGATCTCGGGCGCGTTGAGCAGGTTGCGCACCGAACGCGTCCACGACAGGAACTCCGGGAGACGCTCGGTGTAGTCCCACGTGGCCCGCAGGATCACCAGATCCGCTTCGTGGGTCTGCGGGTCGTCCCACGACAACCACCGGGCATGCAGACCGCGGGCCCGCAGCGCAGCGACCAGCCCGTCGTCGTCGCCGTCGCCCTGGGGCAGGGCCGCGCACGACGCGAGGACGACGCGAGGATGGAACACATCCGGACGGGAGAGCTTCACGAGTGGATGATAGGTGGCGTGTATGCCATCGAAGTTGCCGAGACCGGCGGACCCGAAGTTCTCAACTACGTCGAACGCTCCGAGCCCTCCCCAGGGCCCGGTGAGGTTCTGATCAAAGCCGACGCGATCGGCGTCAACTTCATCGACACCTATTTCCGGTCGGGGTTGTATCCCCGGGAACTGCCGTTCGTCGTGGGGTCGGAGGTGTGCGGCACGGTGGCCGCAATCGGCAACGACGTCGCGGCGCTCAAGGTCGGCGACCGGGTGGTCACGGCCAACGCCGTCGGCGCGTACGCCGACTACTGCGTGGCCCCTGCGGATTTCGTGGCCTACGTCCCCGACGGTGTGGCGCCCGAGGCGGTCGCCTCGGCGCTGCTCAAGGGCATGACCGCGCATTACCTGCTGAAGTCCACGTACCCGGTGCAGCCCTCGGACACCATCCTGGTGCACGCGGGCGCGGGCGGTGTCGGGCTGATCCTCACCCAGTGGGCGACGAGCCTCGGAACGAGGGTGATCACCACGGCGTCCACACCCGAGAAGGCCGAACTGTCGCGGCAGGCCGGTGCGGTGGAGGTCTTGGAGTATCCGAACCCCGACGATCCGCAGGCGTTCGCGTCCCGCGTCCGTGAGCTCACCGGCGGCGCCGGCGTGTCCGCGGTGTACGACGGTGTGGGTGCGACGACGTTCGACGCGAGCCTCGCGAGCCTTGCGGTGCGCGGCACCCTGGCGCTGTTCGGCGCGTCGAGCGGCCCGGTGCCGCCGGTGGACCCGCAACGGCTGAACCAGGCGGGTTCGGTGTTCCTCACCCGGCCCACCCTGGCGCACCACACCCGCACGGCCGACGAGTTCTCGTGGCGTGCGGGTGAGTTGATCAACGCCATCGCCGACGGATCCATCAAGATCACCGTCGGCGGCAAGTACGCGCTGGCCGAGGCGTCGCAGGCGCACACCGACCTGCAGAACCGCAAGACGGTGGGCTCGATCGTCCTGATCCCGTGACCACGCGGGGCGGTGACCCGTCACGGGTCGCCGCCCCGGGCGTCGCGATCAGAGGTGGGTCAGAGCAGCGTCGGGAGTGCCAGGGCCGAGTCGATGGCCAGTGCGCAGAACACCACGGCCAGATAGTTGTTCGACTGTAGGAACAGCCGCAGGGGCTTCACCGGCTCGCCGCGTTTGACGCCCGAGTACAGCTGGTGGGCCATCACGAGGAACCAGGCACCGGCCAGCAGCGCCACCGCGCCGTACAGCCATCCGGTGGCCAGCGCGAGGACCAGCGTGGTCAGCACCGTCAGCCACGTGTAGATGAGGATCTGTTTGGTGACCTGCTGCTCGGTGGCGACCGCGGGCAGCATCGGCACCCCGGCGGCCTTGTAGTCGTCCTTGTACCGCATGGCCAGGGCCCACGTGTGCGGCGGCGTCCAGAAGAAGATGATCAGGAACATCACCAGCGCGGGCCATCCGATGGTGCCGGTGACCGCCGACCAGCCGATCATCACGGGCATACAGCCCGCGGCACCGCCCCACACCACGTTCTGGGAGGTGCGACGCTTGAGCAGCAGCGTGTAGACGAAGACGTAGAACGCGATCGTGGCGACCGCGAGAACCCCGGACAGCAGGTTGGTGGCCAACCACAGCCAGCAGAACGACGTCACCGTCAGCACCAGGCCGAAGATCAACGCGTGCCGTGTCGGCACCGACTGCCGGGCCAGCGGGCGACGCGCGGTGCGTTTCATCACCTTGTCGATGTCCGCATCGGCGACACAGTTCAAGGTGTTGGCGCCCGCGGCCGCCAGCATGCCGCCGACCAGCGTGTTCAGGATCAGCAGCGGGTCAACGGTGCCCCGCTCGGCCAACAACATGGCCGGGATGGTGGTCACGAGCAACAGCTCGATGACCCGCGGTTTGGTCAGCGCCAAATAGGCCAGGAACGTGGTCCGGATTCGGCGTGGCGTCCAGCTGATGAGCCGGCGCTCGCGAATGCTCACGCAAATAACTCCTCAGTGGCGTCACGTGGCTTCTACTACACACGATGGTAGACGGCTGCCGAAGATCCACCGAATCGCAGGGTCGGTTCCGGATCGGCCGGAGGAAATCCGGGTAGACGATTCCCAGTAATCGCGCACAGCCAGCCTGCGTTGGATGGGTCGATCCACACTAGGGTGTTTGGTGAAGAAGCAAGTGCAAGTTCGATCACGAAGATGAATTAGGAGTGAGTCGTGACCACGGCCGAAGAGATCACCGCTCTCACCCAGCCCAGCCACCCGGACGATTGGACCGAACTCGACACCCTCGCTGTCGACACGGCCCGGGTGCTCGCGGCCGACGCGGTACAGAAGGTCGGTAACGGCCACCCCGGCACGGCGATGAGCCTGGCGCCGCTCGCCTACACGCTGTTCCAGCGGCAGCTGCGCCATGACCCGAGCGATGTCCACTGGCTGGGCCGCGACCGCTTCATCCTGTCCTGCGGTCACACCAGCCTGACCCTCTACATCCAGCTCTACCTCGGCGGCTTCGGCCTGGAGCTCTCCGACATCCAGTCGCTGCGCACGTGGGGCTCGAAGACCCCGGGTCACCCGGAGTTCCGCCACACCAAGGGCGTCGAGATCACCACCGGGCCGCTCGGCCAGGGCCTGGCCTCGGCCGTCGGCATGGCGATGGCCGCGCGCTACGAGCGCGGCCTGTTCGATCCGGACGCCGCCCCCGGTACCAGCCCGTTCGACCACTACATCTACGTCGTCGCCTCCGACGGTGACATGGAGGAAGGCGTGACCAGCGAGGCATCTTCACTCGCAGGCACGCAGCAGCTGGGCAACCTGATCGTCATCTGGGACGACAACAAGATCTCCATCGAGCACAACACCGACATCGCGCTGTCCGAGGACGTCGCCGCGCGCTATCGCGCCTACGGCTGGCACGTGCAGGAGGTGCAGGGCGGCGAGAACGTCGTGGGTATCGAGCAGGCCCTCGAAGAGGCGCGCAGGGTCACCGACAGGCCGTCGTTCATCGCGCTGCGGACCATCATCGGCTACCCGGCGCCCAACAAGATGAACACCGGCGGTGTGCACGGGTCGGCGCTCGGCGCCGACGAGGTCGCCGCCACCAAGAAGGTCCTCGGTTTCGACCCGGAGAAGAACTTCGAGGTGCGCGACGAGGTGATCGCCCACACCCGCGAACTCGTCAACCGCGGCAAGCGCGCCCACGACGAGTGGCAGGTCGAGTTCGATGCCTGGGCCAAGCGTGAACCCGAGCGCAAGAAGCTGCTCGACCGCCTGCTGGCAGGCGAACTGCCCGAGGGCTGGGATGCCGACCTGCCGCACTGGGACGTCGACGCCAAGCCGCTCGCGACGCGCGCGGCGTCGGGTGCCGTGCTGTCGGCCGTCGGACCGAAGCTGCCGGAGCTGTGGGGCGGCTCGGCCGACCTGGCGGGTAGCAACAACACGACCATCAAGGGCGCAGATTCGTTCGGTCCCCCGTCGATCTCCACCGAGGATTGGAACGCCACCTGGTACGGGCGCACGCTGCACTTCGGTGTGCGCGAGCACGCGATGGGCTCGATCCTGTCGGGCATCGTGCTGCACGGCCCGACGCGCGCCTACGGCGGAACCTTCCTGCAGTTCTCGGATTACATGCGGCCCGCGGTGCGTTTGGCCTCATTGATGGACATCGACCCGATCTACGTGTGGACGCACGATTCGATCGGTCTCGGTGAGGACGGCCCGACGCACCAGCCGATCGAGCACCTCGCGGCGCTGCGGGCCATCCCGAATCTGTCGGTGGTGCGGCCGGGTGATCCGAACGAGACCGCGTACGCGTGGAAGACCGTGCTGCAGCGCGGCGCCAGCAGCGGCCCCGTCGGCATGATCCTGACCCGCCAGCCGATCCCGGTGCTGGAAGGCACCGATCCCGAGGGCGTCGCCCGCGGTGGGTACGTGCTGGGCGGCACCCCCGAGCAGAACCCGGACGTCGTGATCATCGGCACCGGCTCGGAACTGCAACTCGCGGTGGCTGCGAAGAAGATCCTGGCGGACAAGGGAATCACCGCCAGTGTGGTGTCGATGCCGTGCGTCGAGTGGTTCGAGTCGCAACCCAAGGAGTACCGCGACTCCGTCCTGCCGCCCGCGGTGTCGGCGCGTGTGGCCGTCGAGGCGGCCGTGGCGCAGAGTTGGTACAAGCTGGTCGGCGACACCGGCGAGATCGTCTCGATCGAGCACTACGGCGAGTCGGCCGACGACAAGACGTTGTTCCGCGAGTTCGGTTTCACCCCGGAAGCGGTGGCCGCTGCGGCGGAGCGATCGCTCGAGAATTGATCGGGCACCGAACAACTAGCAGAAGAGGCAAATCATGGCTCAGAACCCGAATCTCGCGGCGCTGAGTGCCGCGGGCGTATCCGTGTGGCTGGACGACCTGTCGCGTGACCGGTTGCAGACCGGGAACCTCACCGATCTGATCAACACCCGAAGCGTTGTCGGTGTCACCACCAACCCGTCGATCTTCCAGGCCGCGTTGTCCAAGGGACACGCCTACGACGCCCAGGTCAAGGAGTTGGCCGAGCGCGGCGCCGACGTCGACGCCACCATCCGCACCGTCACCACCGACGACGTGCGCAACGCGTGCGACGTCCTGGCCAAGGAGTACGAGGCCTCCGACGGCGTGGACGGCCGCGTGTCGATCGAGGTGGATCCTCGGCTGGCGCACGACACCGACAAGACGATCCTGCAGGCCATCGAACTGTGGAAGATCGTGGACCGGCCCAACCTGCTGATCAAGATCCCCGCCACGATGGCCGGCCTGCCCGCGATCACCGCGGTGATCGCCGAGGGCATCTCGGTCAATGTCACGCTGATCTTCTCGGTCGAGCGGCACCGGCTGGTGATGGACGCCTACCTGGAGGGTCTGGAGAAGGCCAAGGAAGCCGGACACGATCTGTCCAAGATCCATTCCGTGGCGTCGTTCTTCGTCTCTCGCGTGGACACCGAGATCGACGCTCGGCTGGAGAAGATCGGCAGCGAGGAGGCGCTGGCGCTGCGCGGCAAGGCCGGTGTCGCCAACGCTCGACTCGCCTACGCGGCGTATGAGGAGGTGTTCGGCGGTGACCGCTTCGCGGCGCTGAAGGCGCACGGTGCCCGTGTGCAGCGTCCGCTGTGGGCCTCGACCGGCGTCAAGAACCCCGACTACTCCGACACGCTGTACGTCACCGAACTCGTGGCGCCCAACACGGTCAACACCATGCCGGAGAAGACCATCGAGGCAGTTGCCGACCACGGTGAGATCACCGGCAACACCATCGCCGGCACAGCCGAATCGTCCCAGGAGATCTTCGACAAGCTCTCCGGGATCGGGATCGACCTGACCGACGTGTTCAAGGTCCTCGAAGACGAGGGCGTGGAGAAGTTCGAGAAGTCGTGGCAAGAACTGCTCGACGCGACACAGGGCCAACTCGACGCCGCGAAGAAATGACCGCGGTCAACGACCGGCCGGACACCGCCTGGCACAACCCACTTCGCGACAAACGCGACAAACGCATGCCCCGCATCGCGGGGCCATGCGGGGTGGTCATCTTCGGTGTCACGGGTGACCTCGCACGCAAGAAGCTGATGCCGGCGATCTACGACCTCGCCAACCGGGGGCTTTTGCCGGCATCCTTCGCGCTGGTCGGTTTCGCCAGACGCGACTGGGCCGACGAGGACTTCGGACAGGTGGTCTACGACGCCGTCCGCCAGCACGCCAGAACCCCGTTCCGCCAGGAGGTCTGGGACCGACTGGCCGAGGGAATCCGGTTCGTCCAGGGCACGTTCGACGACGACGCCGCGTTCTCGCGGCTGGCCGAGACCCTCGACAAGCTCGACGCCGAGCGCGGAACCGGCGGCAATCACGCGTTCTACCTGTCGATTCCGCCGAACGCGTTCCCCGTGGTGTGCGAACAGTTGCGCAAGTCGGGCCTGGCCCAGCCGCGCGACGGCCGGTGGAGCCGGGTGGTCATCGAAAAGCCGTTCGGCCACGACCTCAAGACGGCGCGCGAGCTCAATGCCGTGGTCAACAGCGTGTTCCCGGAGGAGTCGGTGTTCCGCATCGACCACTATCTGGGCAAGGAGACCGTCCAGAACATCCTGGCGCTGCGCTTCGCCAATGCGCTGTACGAGCCGATCTGGAACAACAACTACGTCGATCACGTGCAGATCACCATGGCCGAGGACATCGGTCTCGGTGGCCGGGCCGGGTACTACGACGGCATCGGCGCGGCGCGTGACGTGATCCAGAACCACCTGCTGCAACTGCTGGCGCTGACCGCGCTGGAGGAGCCGGTGAGCTTCAGCCCACGCGAACTGCAGACCGAGAAGATCAAGATCCTCTCCGCGGTGAAACTCGCTGAGCCACTGGAAGAGACGACCGCCCGCGGTCAGTACGCGAAAGGCTGGCAGGGTGGCCAGAAGGTGGTCGGCCTGCTCGACGAGGAAGGGTTCGCCAAGGACTCGACCACCGAGACCTACGCGGCGATCACGCTCGAGGTCAACACGCGGCGCTGGGCGGGTGTGCCGTTCTACCTGCGCACCGGGAAACGCCTGGGCCGCAGGGTCACCGAGATCGCGTTGGTGTTCAAGCGCGCTCCGCATCTGCCGTTCGACGCGACCATGACCGAGGAACTCGGCCAGAACGCGTTGGTGATCCGCGTGCAACCCGATGAGGGCATCACGTTGCGGTTCGGGTCGAAGGTGCCCGGCAGCGCCATGGAGGTCCGTGACGTCAACATGGACTTCTCCTACGGTTCGGCGTTCGCCGAGGATTCCCCCGAGGCCTACGAGCGCCTGATCCTCGACGTGCTGTTGGGTGAGCCGTCGCTGTTCCCGGTGAACGAAGAAGTTGAATTGTCCTGGGAGATCCTGGATCCGGTGCTCGAGTACTGGGCGGAGAACGGTAAACCCGAACCGTACGAGTCCGGTACGTGGGGACCGTCGTCCGCCGACGAGATGCTGCGGCGTACCGGCCGGGAATGGAGACGTCCGTGACGAATCGAGGGCTCACATGATCGTCGACCTGCCCGATACCACCACCAACGACGTCAACAAGAAGATCACCGGGCTGCGCGAAGAGGGCGGCGCCCTCACGCTCAGCCGGGTGTTGACGTTGGTGATCGCCCCGCACACCGAGGATCTGGTCGAGGATTCGATCGAGGCGGCCAACTTCGCCAGCCGTGAACATCCCTGCCGCGTGATCGTGGTTGTTCCGGGCGATCGCGACGCCGACACTCCGCGGCTCGATGCGCAGCTGCGGGTCGGACACGATGCGGGTGCCGGCGAAGTCGTGGTGCTGCGGCTGTCCGGTGAACTCGCCGACCACTCGGCGAGCGTGGTGCTGCCGTTCCTGCTGCCCGACACGCCCGTGGTGGCGTGGTGGCCCGCTGTGGCGCCCGCGGTTCCGTCACAGGATCCGTTGGGCAAATTGGCGATCCGCCGCATCACCGACGCCACGAACGGCACCGATCCGCTGGCGTGCATCAAGAGCCGGCTCAAGGGTTACCGCCCTGGCGACACCGATCTGGCGTGGAGCCGGGTCACGTACTGGCGCGCGCTGCTGGCGGCCGCGGTCGACCAGGAGCCACACGAGCCGATCTCCTCGGCGGTGGTGTCGGGACTCAAAGACGAACCGGCTCTTGACATCCTGGCCGGCTGGCTTGCCAGCCGCATCGACGGGCCGGTGACCCGTGCGGTCGGCGAACTGAAGGTCGAACTGAACCGACCCAGCGAGACCGTGACGCTCGCGCGTCCGCAGACCGGGGTCACCGCGACCCTCAGCCGGACCGGCAAGCCGGAGGCGCTGGTGCCGCTGGCCCGTCGTGAGGCCAAGGAATGTCTCGCCGAGGACCTTCGCCGCCTCGACGCCGACGAGATCTACCGCGAGGCACTCCACGGAATCGACAAGGTGCAATACGTATGACCGACACAGTCATCGAACGTTATCCGGACACCGCGACGCTGGTGGCCGCGGCAGGCGACCGGTTGGTCGACGCCATCACGTCCGCGATCTCCGAACGTGGTCAGGCCACGGTCGTCCTGACCGGCGGGGGCACGGGTATCGGCTTGCTCGAACGGGTCCGCGAGCGCAGCGGCGAGATCGACTGGGCGAAGGTGCACATCTACTGGGGCGACGAGCGGTTCGTTCCCCAGGACGACGACGAGCGCAACGACAAGCAGGCCCGTGAGGCCCTGTTGGACCACATCGGCATACCGCCGGTCAACGTGCACGCGATGGCCGCCAGCGACGGCGAGTTCGGCGACGACCTCGAAGCCGCGGCCGCCGGTTACGCACAGTTGCTGTCGGCCAACTTCGACACGCCGCAGTTCGACGTGCATCTGCTCGGCATGGGCGGTGAGGGCCACGTCAACTCGCTGTTCCCTGACACCGACGCGGTCCGCGAGACCGACCGGTTCGTCGTCGGCGTATCCGACTCACCCAAACCGCCGCCGCGGCGAATCACGTTGACCCTGCCCGCGATTCAGAGCTCACGCGAGGTGTGGCTCGTGGTGTCGGGTGAGGCGAAGGCCGATGCGGTGGCCGCGGCGGTCGGCGGGGCGCAACCGGTGGACATCCCCGCGGCCGGCGCCGTCGGCCGCGAGCGCACGGTGTGGCTGCTCGACGAGGCCGCCGCCGCCAAGCTGTAGCGCGTCACTCCTCGGCGGTCCGGCGACGGTGGGCGGTGCCGTCCGTCCTCGGGCCGCCGCTCACCGCCGCGACATATCCGGTCAGGTAGTCGACCGTACGGTCGGCTCCCCGGCCGGCCGCTCGGTCCCCTTCCCGGTCGACGCGCCCGTCGCCGGGTGCTCGCAGGGACGGGTTCTCGCAGAGATGCTGCACAAGTATTCAGACGCGTTTGCGCCGTGTCCGGTTCCCACGTTGCCCATACTGGGTGCATGGCAGACAAAGGGGACGGTCGCGGCCGCCCGGTTTCCGGTCGAATCAAGACCCTCACCCAGGCTGCGCTCAACGCCGACATGACCGTGGAGCAGGTCGACACGCTGCTCCACGAACTGAGCAGTACGCTCGTCGATCTCAACAAGACCACCGGCGGGCTCGACGACACCCTGGCGAGGTTCAACGACACCATCACGCGGATCGATGAGCTCGCGCCGCGCTTGATCGGCGTCGTCGAACGGTTGGAGGGCATCGTGGCGCGCGTCGAGGTGATGGTGGGCATCGGTGAGGCCGTGATGTCGCCCATCGCGATGACCGAGAACGCGGTCCGCGGTGTCGTCAGCCAGGTGCGCAAGCGCGCCGGTCTGTAGGCGGGCTGCGGTCAGCCGCTGTTGCGCAGCGCGGTGGCGAGCCCGCTCATGGTGAGCAGGATGCCTCGCTGCACCAACTCGTCGGTCTCGCCGGATCGGTAGCGCCGCAACAGTTCGACCTGCAGGTGGTTCAGCGGCTCCAGGTACGGGAACCGGTTGAACACCGACCGTGCCAGCGCCGCGTTGTCGGCCAAGAGATCGTCCTGTCCGGTGATGAGCCGGTGCATGCGGATCGTGCGGTCGTGCTCGGCGACGATCTTGTCGAACACCCGAGCGCGCAGATCGGGATCCTCGACGAGTTCCGAATAGCGTGCCGCCAGCCCCATGTCCGCCTTGGCGAGCACCTGGGCCATGTTGGACAGCACGGTGCGGAAGAACGGCCAGCGCGCGTAGAGATCCTGCAGGACCTTGAGACGTTCGCCGTGCGGATCGGTGCCGATCCAGTTCTCGAACGCCGAACCCGTTCCGTACCAGCCGGGCAGCATGACCCGTGACTGGCTCCAGGCGAGCACCCATGGGATCGCCCGCAGATCCGCGATCGACGTCGTCGGCTTGCGGGACGTGGGGCGACTCCCGATGTTGAGTGCGCCGATCTCGCTGACAGGCGTCGAGGTCTTGAAGTACTCGACGAAACCCGGTGTCTCGTGGACCAACTCGGAGTAGGCCTGCTGTGCCAGCGCGGCCAGGTCGTCGAGAACCTGGTACGCGGGTTCGGCCTCCTCCCCCAGCCCTTCGACGTCGAGCAGGCTGGCTTCCAGTGTCGCCGCCAGGAGCGTCTCGAGGTTGCGGTGCGCGATGCGCGGCTCGGCGTACTTCGCCGCGATGACCTCGCCCTGTTCGGTGATCCGCAACGATCCCTTCACCGCTCCCGGCGGCTGCGCCAGGATGGCGTCATAGCTGGGGCCGCCACCGCGGCCCACGGTGCCGCCGCGACCGTGGAAGAGCCGCAACCGGATTCCGGTCTTGCGCGCCGATTCGACGAGGTCCAACTCGGCCCGGTACAGCGCCCAGTTCGCCGCGAGGTAGCCGCCGTCCTTGTTCGAGTCGGAGTATCCGAGCATGACCTCCTGGTGCCCGTCGCGGGCGTCGATCATCCTGCGGTACACCGGCAGGTCCAGCGCCGCCTCGAGGATCGACGAACCCCGCTGCAGGTCGTCGATGGTCTCGAACAGTGGAACGATGCCCACCGGGGCGTAGGGGGTGCCATCCGAGATGTCGAGCAGGCCCGCCTCTTTGAGCAGCACCGCGGCTTCCAGCATGTCGGACACCGACTGGCACATCGAGATGATGTAGTTGGGCACCGCCTGCGGGCCCAGGACCTTGACCGCGCGGGCCGCCGCGGCGACGATGCCGAGTTCTTTCCGCGCGAGTTCGGACAGATCGGCACCCTCGCGGATCAGCGGGCGACGGGTCGCGATCTCGCCGGCCAGCAACTCCACACGCTGCGGTTCGGACAGCGAGGCGTAGTCGGGATGCACCCCGGCCCACGCCAGCAATTCGGCCACGACTTCCTCGTGTACGTCGGAGTTCTGCCGCATGTCCAGTCCGGACAGGTGGAACCCGAAGACCCGCACGGCTTCCCGCAGCCGGCCCAACCGGTCGTCGGCGAGCACACCGCTGCCGTTGGTGCGCAACGAGTCGTCGACGACGTCGAGATCTGCCAGGAACTCCGCGGGCGTCCGATAACGCTCGAGGCCCAGGTCGAGTTCGTGTTCGGGCTGTTCGTCGAGGATCTCGCGCGCGGTCGAGGTGAGTCGCGCGTGGATCACCCGCAGCGCACGCCGGTACGGCTCGTCGGCGCGGGCCGGTTCGTGGCAGGTGTCGGCGAGCGCCGCGAGCGCCGGCGTCACCTTCACCAGACGCGCGGACATCGACAGTTCCTGTTCGAGCGCGGTGATTTCGTCGAAGTAGTGCTCCAGTGCGACGTACGCCGCGCGTCCGGTCGCCAGATGCACCACTTCCGGTGTCACATTGGGGTTTCCGTCACGGTCACCGCCGATCCAGGAGCCCGGCCGCAGGATCGGCTCCGCCAGCAGGTCCGCCTCGGGCCACCGCTGTCGCAGTGCGTCGCGCACCTCGGCGTTGACCTGAGGGATGACATCGAAGAACGCGGCCTCGTAATACCGCAGGCCGGTCTCGATCTCATCGGAGATCTTGAGCCGCGACAACCGGATCAAGGCCGTCTGCCACAACGTGAGGATGTGGCGACGCAGTTCGACCTCGATGTCGCGGTTGTCCTCGGTGCGGGTGTGGCCGTGAAGACGCAACCGCATCAACTCGGTGATGCGGTGCTGCGTCTCGAAGACCGTGCGGCGCCTCGTCTCGGTCGGGTGGGCGGTGATGACCGGCGACACCAGCGCACCCGACAACGCGTCGGCAACCTTGGCCGCATCGAGACCGGCGGCATCGAGCTTGCGATACGTCGCGGCGAGACTGCTGTCCTGGGGCGGTTTTCCGGCCGCGACGTGCACGGCGCGGCGACGCTCACGGTGGATGTCCTCGGCGACGTTGGCCAGCAGCGCGAAATGCGTGAACGCCCGGATCACCGGGATGGCTTGGTGGACATCGACACCGCGGAACATGTCCGCCAACTCGGTTCGGTCGATCTCCGAGCGGCGCACCCGGAACGACTCCACCCGGGCCCGCTCGACGAGGTCGAACACCTCCTCACCGTTCTGCTCACGCACGGTGTCACCGAGGATCGCGCCGAGCAGCCGGATGTCCTCACGCATCGGTTCGGTGGCCTCGCGTCCTATGGGGGTGCGTCGGACCGACCCGAACGGTTCGAGTGCGGTGTCATTCGATTCGGCCATGTGACAAGTATCGGTGCGTGCCCGAGAGGGCGCAGAGCGGGCCACCCACTCCTGCGGCCTTTCCCCGGCGAACTGGCTTTACGCGATGACGACGAGCCGTTGCCGGCCCTTCCGTGCTCACATGAGCAAAAATGTGCGCGGATGTTGACGACGTCACAAACCCGTCCATAACGTGATGGGCGTCATCCGCGGCCGAAACCACTGACTCGCCGCAAGCAAGGAGGAAACGTGAGCTTCGCAAAAGCCCTGTCGGCAATCGCGCTCGGGGCGGCAATGGCGCTGTCTTTCACCGGTTGCTCGGTGCCCGGTGAGGACGGGGCCCAGACCGCACCTGCCGTGGACGGCGCCCTGAAGATCGGCTTCAGCCAGGCGACCCAGCAGAGCCCGTTCTATGTCGCGCTCACCGATGCGGCCAAGGCGCAGGCTCAGGAGCAGGGTGACGAGTTCTTCTACGCCGACGCCAACGGCGACATCACCAAGCAGAACAACGATGTCCAGGATCTGATCACCCGTGGCGTCAACGTGCTGGTGATCAACCCGGTCGATCCGAAGGGGATCACGCCGTCCCTCGCCGCGGCCGAGGCCGCGGGCATCAAGGTCGTCACCGTGGACCGCCCCGTCGAATCCGGCGCGGCGGCGTTCGTCGGTCGCGACAACAAAGCCATGGGCGAGCTCGTCGGCAAGGCCGCTGTCGATACGCTCGGGCCGGCCGGCGGCAAGATCATCGAGATCCAGGGCGACGCGGGTGGTGCGGTCGCCCGCGATCGTCGCGACGGCTTCCAGGCGGCGGTGTCGGCGCAGCCGAACATCACCATCGTCGAGGGCCCGTACTGTGACTACACCAGGTCCAAAGCGGTCACCGCCATGCAGGACCTTCTGCAGGCCCATCCGGATCTCAAGGCCGTCTACGCCCAGAACGACGACATGGCCCTCGGCGCCATGCAGGTCTTGACCGAGAACCACCGCACCGATGTCAAGGTCTTCGGAGTGGACGGCCTGATGGAGGCAGTACGGGCCATCGCCGACGGTGACCAGTACGTCGCCACCGCGCTCAACGACCCCAACGCGGAAGGCCGGCTCGCCATCCAAACCGCGGCCAAGGTCGCCCGCGGCGAGTCTGTGCCTGAATTCGTCGATGCCGGAACGGGCCTGGTCGACAAGTCCAACGCAGCCGCACTGGTGGGTCAGTCGACGTTCGCCGCCGAATGACCACCGATCACAGCCCCGCCCACGACCCCCGCAAGGAGACGACTTCGATGACAACAGAGGCCCCCACCCCGACCACCGTGCTGGCGCCGCCGGCCTTGCCCTCGCGCATGACCGCGGCCGTCATGTACGCGCCGGGTGACATCCGCGTCGAGCAGGCGCCGGTGCCGCGCCCCGGCCCCGGTGAGGTGCTGCTCAAGGTCGCGGCCTGCGGCGTCTGCGGCTCCGACATCCCCCGGATGCTGCGGAACGGCGGTTATGTCATGCCGATCATCTGCGGGCACGAGTTCTCCGGCTGGGTGGCCGAACTCGGGGACGGCGTAGACGGATTCGATATCGGCGAGCTCGTGTCGGTGCCCCCGCTCATCCCGTGCCGCCGCTGCGACTTCTGCGCCAAGGGCGCATTCGGGCTCTGCGAGGACTACGACTACTTCGGCAGCAGATCCGATGGTGCCTACGCCCAATATGTCGTCAGTCCGGTCGGCAATCTGCTGAAGCTACCGGCAGGCATCGACCCCCGCGCCGCCGCGATGCTCGACCCCGCGGCGATCGCACTGCACGGCCTGTGGAAGACCGACCTGCGGGCCGGACACCGCGTTCTGGTGATCGGCGCGGGCCCGATCGGGCTCTTCGCGATCCAGTGGGCAAAACTGCACGGCGCCGGCCAGATCGTGGCCATCGACCTCAGCGAGGAGAAAGCGGCCATGGCGCGGGAGGCCGGGGCGACCGACGCAGTGCAAGGCGTCGAAGAGGCACGCGCCATCGGCGGCCGCGGCTTCGACGTCGTACTCGAGTCCGCCGGAGTGCCCGCCACCGCGGACATGGCCGCCAACCTCACGGGCCCGCACGGACACGCGGTCTTCGTGGGTATCCCGCACGCTCCGGTGACCCTGGAAAAGGACACGTTCAACCAGTTCATGCGGCTGGAAACCAGCCTGCACGGCTCATGGAACTCCTTCTCTGCGCCGTTCCCCGGCGACGAATGGCGTACCTCCGCTCAGCTGATGGCAGCAGGGAAACTCAAGTGGGAGTTCATGATCACGCACGAACTGGGGCTGTCCGAACTGCCGCGGATGATGCAGCAGCTCGGTGACCGCTCGATCTTCTCGTCCAAGGTTCTTTTCCTGCCCAACGAGGTCTGATCCATGGGAATTCTCCTGACCATCGACCTCGGCACCGAAGGCGCACGCGTCGGCGCCTTCACCGAGGACGGCACCGCGCTGGGGTCGACTCACCGGCCCTACCTGACACACCATCCGAGACCGGGCTGGGCCGAACAGGATCCGCGGGATTGGTGGGCCGCGATCACCGCCGCGACGCGTGAGCTGCTGTCCGGTGAACTGTGCCGCGCTGCGGGCCGGGTGATCGCCGTGGCCGCGTCGACAACCGCATCCACGGTGGCTGTTGTCGACGCTGCGGGCACGCCGCTGCGACCGGCGATCCTCTGGATGGATGCTCGGGGTGCCGCGGAATCCGAGCAGACGGCGCGGCTGAGCCTGCAGCATCCGATCCTGGAGTGGTCCGGCGGTTCCGACGCGGCGGAATGGCTGCTCCCCAAAGCGATGTGGCTCAAGAAGCACGACCGGGAGGCCTACCGGTCGGCGGCGCGCATCGTCGAGGCGGTCGACTACCTGACGTTCCGGTTGACGGGTCGATGGGTCGGCTCGCAGATGAACGCCGTGTGCAAGTACAACTACGACACCCTCGCGGGCCGTTTCCCGGCCGAACTCTACGCCGCGCTCGGCATGTCCGACCTCATCGAAAAGCTGCCGGACGAGATCATTCCGGTGGGCGGTGTCGCGGGCACGCTGTCCGACGGCGCGGCCGCCGACCTGGGTATCGACGACAGACCGGTGGTCGCGGTGGGCGGGATCGACGCGCACGTGTCGCTTCTGGCCTGTGGCGGCAACGTCGACGGCCTGGTGTCGCTCGTGTCCGGTACCTCATCGGCGATCGTGACCGAAGTCGAAAGACCCACCAACTCGAACGAGGTGTGGGGCCCGTATCCCGAGGCTCTGAACCAGGGCAAGTGGCTGGTGGAGGGCGGCCAGGTCACCAGCGGTTCGGTACTCAAATGGACCGGTGAATCCATCATGGGGGTCCCCCGCGAGGATCTGGCCGGGCTGATCGAACAGGCCGCCGCGGTCGATCCCGCTTCCCACGGCCTGCGTGCGCTCGACTACTTCATGGGCAACCGCACCCCGCACCGCGAGGCCCGCCTGCGCGGAGCAGTCATCGGTCTGACGCTCGGTACCACGAAGGCCGAACTGTACCGGGCGATGGTCGAGGCCGTCGCGTGCGGAACCCGCAGTGTCATCGACTCGTTCGAGCGGTCCGGCGTCCCATGCACTCGCCTGGTCTTCTCCGGCGGCATCGAACGGAACACGTTGTGGCAGCAGGTGACGATCGATGTGCTCGGCCGGCCCGCCGAGCTGGTCATCGGGGAGAACCTCACTCTGCGCGCATGCGCGGTGATCGCGGCGACCGGCGCGGGAATCGTCCCGAGTTTGACGGCCGGGTCCCGGCTGTTCGCTCCGCGGGTGCGGATGCTCGAACCCGATCTGAAACGAAGTGCCCTCTACGAGCGGACCTTCGATGACTACCAGCGGCTCACCGCGGCGTTGCGACCGATCATGTGTGACACGGTCGACGGCAGTTCCGAGGCACCAGCGGGCGCACGCCCCTCATTCCGGGTGGTGCGGTGATGCTCACCGACAAAAGCCATACCGACCTGCTGATCTATGTCGCGCAGTGCTACTACGAACAGGGACGCACGCAGGAGGACATCGGGTCCGAACTCCACCTCACCCGGTGGAAGGTGGGGCGACTGCTCGACGAGGCGCGCGGCGCCGGCCTGGTCGAGATCAGGATCGTGCATCCGCAGGCGCGCCGCACCCACCTCGAGGTGGCTATGCGCAGCCGGTACGGCCTTCGTGAGTGCGTCGTCGTACCGGGCCCCGACGCCCCGGACACCGAAGGACGGCACGTCGCCACGGCAGCGGCGAACTACCTGAGGGCCAACTCCTCCTGGATCACCACCCTCGGCGTCTCCTGGGGTAACACCCTGCAGCACATCGCCGCCGTGCTGCCCCCGGGATGGACGAGCGGGATCGAGGTGATCCAGGCCAATGGCGGCGTCAGCCGATCGGTACATCCGACGAGGGCCGCCAACATCGTCACGAGCATCGCCCACAGCGGACACGGGCGAGCCACATTGTTGCCCGTTCCCGCGATCGTCGAACGCATCGAGACACGGAACGCGCTGTATGCGGAGGGCTTTGTCGAGGACGTGCTGTCCCGGGCCCGCAAGGCCGACGCTCTCCTGTTCTCGCTCGGAGCGCTCGGCCCCACCTCGGTGCTGGTCGAGTCCGGCGCCATCACACCGGCCGAACTCACCCTGCTGGAGTCCGCAGGCGCGTGCGGCGATGTTCTCGCGCACTACATCACCTCGAACGGTGAGATCGCCTACGACGACATCGACAAGCGGACGGTCGGTCTCGGCCTCGACGACGTCAGGAACGCCAACTGCGCCATCGCGGTGGCAGCGGGCAGACGAAAGGTCCCCGTCGTCAACGGCGCCCTGGTCAGCGGGCTGTGCTCGGTCCTGATCACCGATGAACCCACGGCACAGGCCGTGCTGGAGCAATGACATGACGACCAGTCACAACACACAGTCGGCAGTTCCCGACCAGGCCGTGGACACCGGACGGGTTGCCGCGGTGCGAATGCACGACATCGTGAAGACGTTCCCCGGCACCAGGGCGTGCAACGGCGCGATGCTCGAAGTGGCCCCCGGCGAAGTGCACTGTCTGCTCGGTGAGAACGGTGCGGGCAAGAGCACCCTGATGAAGATCCTATCCGGCTCCTACACACCGGATTCCGGGACGATCACGCTCGACGGGGTCGAGACCTCGTTCAGTTCACCGGTCGACGGCGTTCGGGCCGGAATCAGCACGATCTACCAGGAGTTGGATCTGGTACCGGATCTGACGGTGGCGCAGAACCTGTTCCTGGGCCATGAGCCGAAACGCGGACCGTTCGTCTCCCGCCGCAAGCGAGATCGGTTGGCACAAGCAGCGATCCAAAGGGTCGGAGGTGGTTTCGCGCCATCGGATGTGGTCGCGAATCTCTCTGTGGCCGATCAGCAGCTGACCGCGATCGCGAAGGCACTCACCACCGATGCCCGGGTCGTCATCATGGACGAGCCGAGCGCCGCGCTCACCGATCACGATCTCGCCGCGGTGTTCCGCGTCATCCGCGAGCTCACCGCGGCGGGCAAGTCGGTGATCTACATATCGCACCGACTGGACGAGGTGAAGGCGATCGGAGATCGCGCGACCGTCATGCGCGACGGCTCGACCGTCGGCGTGTTCGAGGTCGCCGACGTGACGAAAGACGAACTGGTCGAGGCCATGATCGGCCGTGGACTGCAATCGCTGCCGCCGAGGCGGCCCCGCCCGGACAGTGCGAGAACCCGGCTGCTTGAGGTTCGTCGCGCCGCGATTCCCGGCATCCTGGACGTCTCGGGCATCACCGTCGGACGCGGAGAGATCATCGGACTGGCTGGGCTGGGAGGTGCGGGCCGATCCACATTGCTGGCGACCCTGTTCGGCGACCGAACCGCCACGCTCGATCTCACCCTGGACGGCGTACGCCTCGACCGACTGACGCCACGGCGCGCCGTCTCTGCCGGCATCGGCCTGGTGCCCGAGGACCGCAAGAGCCAAGGCCTGTTCCTGGAACAGTCGATCTTGCGTAACTCCGCGGTCGCGGCACTCGCGCCGTTCGGCCTCAATCCGCTGAAGGCCGCCCGGCAGCTCTGCACGCCGCCGCTGCAACGCCTCGGCGTCAAATTCGCCGACCTGGATCAGCCGGTCGGTCAACTGTCGGGCGGTAACCAGCAGAAGGTCGTGCTGGCCAAATGGATGGCCCGCGGAATCGATCTGTTGCTGCTCGACGAACCGACCCGAGGGCTGGACATCGGTGCGAAAGCTGATCTGTTCGAACAGGTTCAAGCACTCGCCGATACCGGCGTCGGGGTGCTGATGGCATCGAGTGAACTCAGTGAGCTCACCGAGAACTGCGATCTGATCTGGGTCATGCACGAAGGCAGGAACATCGCGGCCTTCGACCCGAGAACCACATCAGCTGCGGACATCGCCCGCTGCGTCGTCACAGGAAGACACGACCATGACTGACCTCATCGAGGACACCCCCTCCGCATCCACCGCGACGGGTTCCGGACGCACACGGCGCCAGAACATCATCGTGCGTTTCAATCTGCTGTTCATCTTCGTCGCGCTGTTCGCCGTCGCATCCGTCACCGCGCCACAGTTCCTCACCTCGCAGAACCTGGCGAACCTGCTGCAGCAGTCCAGCCTGACGGGGATCGTGGCGATCGGGATGACCGTGGTGATCCTGACCTCGGGCATCGACCTCTCGGTGGGAAGCGTCGCGGCGCTGTCAGGAATGCTGGTCGCGATCCTCATCGGGCTGGGAATCGCGTGGCCGCTGGCCATGCTGCTGGCGATCATGAGCGGGCTGATCCTCGGCGGGATCATGGGCGGGTTGAGCGCCTATCTGGCACTGCCTGCGTTCATGGTGACGCTCGCCGGGATGCAGAGCATCCGCGGACTGACCTTTCTGACCACCAATGGCACACCCACAACGGCCGAGATCCCCCTCGGCCTACGGTTTCTGGGCGCCGGATCGGTGGCAGGTATTCCTGTCGTCGGCCTGATCTTCGTGTTCACGACGGTGATCGTCGGTCTGGTTCTTCGCCGGACGACATTCGGCGAACACGTCTACGCAGTGGGCAGCAACGCCAAGGCGGCGCGGCTGTCCGGACTGCCGGTGCAGCGCATCACCACTGCGGCATATGTGATCTGCAGCGGCCTGGCCGCGCTCACCGGGGTGCTGCTGACCGCGCGGCTCACGATCGGCCAACCCACGGCCAACGCGGGCCTGGAACTGGACGCGATCGCTGCGGTGGTGTTGGGCGGGACCAGCCTGTTCGGCGGGAAGGGCGGCGTCATGGGCACCTTCATCGCCGTGCTGCTGCTGTCGGTGCTGCGCAATCTGTTCAACCTGCTGGGTTTGAGTTCGTTCTTCCAGATGCTCGTGACCGGACTCATCCTGGTCGCGGCCCTGATCATGAACTACGTCCTCGACCGCCAAGCGAAAACCTCCTGACACCGAACCGAAGGATCCGAACCTGATGACGACCGAACCGACCACCGTGGAGATCGCGGCTCTGATCGACCACACTCTGCTCAAACCGGAGGCCACGGCGGCCGACGTCGACGCCCTCATTGCCGAGGCGTTGGCACTGGGGACCTATTCGGTCTGTGTGTCACCGTCGATGCTGCCGATCGAGATCCCTCCCGGACATGATCTCAAAGTTGCCGCAGTGTGCGGCTTTCCGAGCGGGAAGCACAGTTCGGCGGTCAAAGCCGCCGAGGCCGCCGAGGCGGTGCGGCACGGCGCCGACGAGATCGACATGGTGATCGACGTCGGCGCCGCCAAAGCGGGAGCGTTCGACAGGGTCGAAGCCGACATCGCCGCGGTGCGTGCGGCCGCACCGGCACCGACGGTGCTGAAGGTGATCATCGAGTCGGCCGCCCTGACCGATGACGAGATCGTCGCGGTATGCCGCGCGGCCGTCGCGGCGCGCGCCGACTTCGTCAAGACGTCGACAGGTTTCCACCCGTCGGGCGGTGCCACCGTTCACGCGGTGGCGCTCATGGCCCGAACCGTCGCAGACGCCGGACTCCAGGTCAAGGCATCCGGTGGGGTGCGAACGCTCGAGGCTGCGCAGGCCATGATCGCGGCAGGGGCGACGCGGCTGGGGGTGTCGGGGACCCGTGCGCTGCTCAGCGCCGCCGAGTCGCAGTCGGGTTCGGGCTACTGATACCGCTCAATGACCGAGCCGAGCGCCCGGCGAGGAAGAACAGATCAGACGTTGTACTTGATCTGGAGCGCGACCCCGACGATCGACACCAACCAGATGCCGACCACGAACAGGGTGAGCCGGTCGAGGTTCTTCTCGACCACCGTGGAGCCCGACAGGCTGGACTGCACACCACCGCCGAACAGGGTGGACAGGCCACCACCCTTGGCACGGTGCAGCAGTACCAAGAGCACGACCAGGACACTGGTCACGACCAGGATGATCTGCAGGGCCAATTGCATGGCCGCAAGACTACCTGGTGGCGGTGCCCACCCTGTTCCGGGGTTACCTCCCCGGGTTACCGACGGTCACGGAAGGGGTCCGCCCGCGGCGATCGCCGACAACGTCGCGAACTGTTCGCCGTCCAGCGACGCCCCGCCGACCAGCGCGCCGTCCACATCACCCTGGGACACGATCTCGCCGACGTTCTTGGCGTTCACCGAACCGCCGTAGAGGACCCGCACGCCCGCCGCGACGTCGGGCGATGCGAGGTTCGCAAGCTCACCGCGGATGGCCTTGCAGACCTCCTGCGCGTCCGCGGCGCCGGCGACGCGGCCGGTGCCGATCGCCCACACCGGCTCGTAGGCGATGACCGTCTGGCCGATCTGCTCGGCCGTCAGACCCGCCAGCGAGCCGCGCAGCGAGTTCACGTTGAACTCGACGTGGTCGCCCGCCTCGCGGACCTCGAGTTGCTCACCGATGCAGACGATCGGGACGAGCCCGTGCTTGTGCGCCGCCTTGGCCTTCGCCGCGACCAGTTCGTCGGTCTCACCGTGGTAGGTGCGACGCTCGGAGTGTCCGACGATGACGTACGTGCAGCCCAGCTTGGACAGGAACGCGCCACTGATCTCGCCGGTGTAGGCACCCGAATCGTGCTGCGACAGATCCTGCGCGCCGTAGGTGAGCCGCAGCTTGTCCCCGTCGACCAGGGTCTGCACACTGCGCAGATCGGTGAACGGCGGGATGACGGTGACATCGACCTTGTCGAAGTACTTGTCCGGCAGGGCGAATGCGATCTTCTGCACCAGCGCGATGGCCTCGAAGTGATTGAGGTTCATCTTCCAGTTGCCCGCGATCAGCGGCTTACGTGCCATGGTTCACGACTCCAGAACTTGGATGCCGGGCAATTCCTTGCCCTCGAGGTATTCCAGGGACGCACCACCACCGGTGGAGATGTGCGAGAAGCCGTCCTCCGGCAGGCCGAGCTGACGCACCGCGGCCGCCGAGTCGCCACCGCCGACGACGCTGAACGCGCCCTTGCCGGTGGCACCGATGATCGCCTCGGCGACGCCCTTGGTGCCCGCAGCGAAGGCCGGGAACTCGAACACGCCCATGGGTCCGTTCCAGAACACGGTCTTTGCGTTGCTCAGCAGAGCGGTGAACCGCTCCACCGAGCCCGGACCGATGTCGAGGCCCATCTTGCCGTCCGGAATGCGGTCGGCGGCGACGGTCGCGGGTTCGGCGTCGGCGGCGAACTTCTCGGCCACGACGATGTCCACCGGCAGGTGGATCACGTCGGCATACTTGTCGAGCAGGTGCCGACAGGTTTCCAGCATCTCTTCCTGCAGCAACGAGCTTCCCACCGAAAAACCCTGCGCGGCAAGGAATGTGAAGCACATGCCGCCGCCGATGATGAGGCTGTCGGCCTTGGTCGCGAGGTTCTCGATGACCGCGAGCTTGTCGGACACCTTCGAGCCGCCGAGCACAACCGCGTAGGGCCGGTCCGTCGAGCTGGTCAACTGCTCCAGCACCTTGACCTCGGCGGCCACGAGCGTGCCCGCGTAGTGCGGCAGCAGGGTCGCCACGTCGTACACCGAGGCCTGCTTACGGTGCACCACACCGAAACCGTCGGAGACGAAGACGCCGGGCGAACCGTCGGGCCCTTCGACGAGCGCGGCGAGGGCCTTGGCCAGCGCGAGGCGCTCGCTGTCGTCCTTGCTGGTCTCGCGGGGGTCGAACCGGATGTTCTCCAGCAGCAGCACGTCGCCGTCGGTCAGGCCCTCGGCGCGGGCGAGCGCATCGGTGCCGACGACGTCACCGGCGAGTTGCACGTGCCGGCCCAGCTTCTCCGCCAGCGCCGCCGCGACGGGGGCGAGGGACAACTTCGGATCGGGCTCGCCCTTGGGGCGACCGAGATGTGCGGTGACGATGACCTTGGCGCCCGCCTCGGCGAGGGCCTTCAGTGTCGGCACCGACGCGATGACGCGTCCCGGATCGGTGATGTTGTTGTCGTCGTCGAGAGGGACGTTGAGGTCGGAGCGCACCAGCACGCCCCGACCCTCGACTCCCTCCGCGAGCAGGTCCGCGAGGGATTTGATGGCCACGGTCGCCTCGATCAGAGGGACTGGCCGACCAGGGCCACCAGATCCGCGAGGCGGTTGGAGTAGCCCCACTCGTTGTCGTACCAGGAGACGACCTTGGCCTGGTTGTCGATGACCTTGGTCAGGCCGGCGTCGTACAGCGAGCTGTGCGGGTCGGTGACGATGTCGCTCGACACGATGGGCGCGTCGTAGTACTTGAGGATGCCCTTGAGCGGACCCTCGGCGGCGGCCTTCATCGCGGCGTTGATGTCCTCGACGCTCGCCGACTTCTTCAGCTCGGCGGTCAGGTCGGTGACCGAACCCGTGGGGATCGGCACGCGCAGCGCGTAGCCGTCCAGTTTGCCCTTCAGCTCGGGCAGCACCAGGCCGATGGCCTTGGCCGCGCCGGTCGAGGTGGGCACGATGTTGAGGGCCGCGGCGCGCGCACGACGCAGATCCTTGTGCGGGCCGTCCTGCAGGTTCTGGTCCTGGGTGTAGGCGTGGACCGTCGTCATCAGGCCCTTGACGATGCCGAACTCGTCGTTGAGCACCTTGGCCAGCGGGCCCAGGCAGTTCGTGGTGCACGAGGCATTCGAGATGATGTTCTGGCTGCCGTCGTACTTGTCGTCGTTGACGCCCAGCACGATCGTGATGTCCTCGTCGGTGGCCGGCGCGGAGATGATGACCTTCTTGGCACCCGCATCCAGGTGGCCCTTGGCCTTGGCGGCGTTGGTGAAGATGCCGGTGGACTCGACCACGACGTCGACGCCCAGGTCACCCCACGGCAGCGCCGCCGGGCCTTCCTTGACCTCAAGTGCCTTGATCTTGGTGTCGCCGATGACGATGGTGTCGTCGCCCTCAAGGCTGACCTCCTGGGGCAGACGGCCCAGGATGGAGTCGAACTTCAGCAGGTGCGCGAGGGTCGCGTTGTCGGTGAGGTCGTTGACCGCCACGATCTCGATGTCGGTGTTCTTGCCCTCGGCCTTCTGCGTCGCCAGGGCCCGGTAGAAGTTGCGCCCGATGCGGCCGAAGCCGTTAACGCCTACCCGGATGGTCACGTTTTTCTCCCTATATTCGACGGTGAACTCCTCGTCGCCAGCCTAATGGGGCCGTTTCCGCCGCGTGCGGTGTGGTCAGTGCATTACAGCGCCCGGCCCAGCACGTGCCGCAACGCGGAGTCGAGATCCGGGTGACGGAAACGGTGCCCGGCCTGCCTGAGCTTGGCAGACACGACGTGTTGGGTCGCCAGAGCCACCTCCCGGGCGCCCTGCTCACCCAGCAGCAACCTCGGCCCCATCACAGGCACCGGCAGCACCGCGGGCCGCTGCAGCACCCGCGCCAGCGTGCGGGTGTACTCGGCGTTTCGTACCGGCTCGGGCGCGACGGCATTGACCGGGCCGGTTAGGCCCGTGTCCCACAGTGCACGCAGGTAGATGTCGACGAGGTCGTCGATCCCGATCCACGACAGCCACTGCGTGCCGTCGCCGACGCGCCCCCCGAGACCGAGCCGGAACAGCGGCCCCAAGAAACGCAGGATCCCGCCGCGCGGTGACTGCACGACGCCCGTGCGCACCCGCACCACGCGCACACCGGCCTGTTCGGCCGGAGCGCCGGCATCCTCCCAATCCGCGACCACGTCGGCGAGGAAGCCGTCGCCGCGTTCGGACTCCTCGGTCACCGGGCCGCCGGGGCAAACGCCGTAGAAGCCGATCGCCGAGGCGCTGACGAACGTCCCCAGACCGGTGGCGGCCGCGAGTTCGGCGAGTCGCCGCGTCGGCCCGACCCGGCTGTCACGGATCGCGCGCCGATGCCCATCGGTGAACCGGCCCGCGATCGACGCTCCGGCGAGGTGGATCACGGCATCCACACCGGCCAGCAGATCCGGGTCCGGGTTCTCGGGATTCCAGCGCCGCTCGTCGAGGCCGGCAGGGATGCGGCGCACCAGTCGGATGACACGGTGTCCCCCGGTGCTCAGGAATGCCGACAACGCGGTGCCCACGAGGCCCGACGAACCGGTCACCGCGATGGTCATCGGTCGCAGCCCGTGTGCGCGGGCCTGCTCGTGCGCGGCGAGATCGTCGGCGAGCTGACGGTGCCGGTAGTCGAACATGGGACGCAGCACGCGCTCGGGAACGTAGGTCCGCACACGGTCGGTCATGCGGGTGCGACCGTCACCGGTGTCGTCGAACTCGTGGATGTGACGCCAGCGCACCGCCGCACGCGCGGGCAGCGACGTCACACCGTCGGCTGCGATGGTGTCCACGAAACACCGTGGCGGATCGTAGGATTCCGCCACATGCCGCGCCACCCAGGTCAACCCGCCCGGCAGCGCGAGGCGCGCCTTCCCGTCGGCGAGCGACGCGGCCTCGGCCTCGATCCGCAGCGGCTGCCACGGCGGGAACAACCGGTGGATCGCGCCGGGGCGGGCATGCCAGGCGAACACCTCGTCGCGCGGGGCGTCGATCACCGTGGCGAAAACCCGCTCGCTACACATCAACCGGGATCGCGATCTCGTTGCGACGCAAAAACGGTGGCGTCCACGGCGGGTCGTAGAACCACGCCGTGGGCTCACCGCGCTCCTCTAAGCCGCTGGAGCGCAACGCTTCCCTCAATTTCGCGGTGTGCCGCGCGACCGCGTCGGCACCTCGGTCGCCGCTGAACCGCAACACCGCGACGGACTGTTCGGGCAACTCGACGATCCGGACCCGGCTGTCGTCGGGCGTGGGCACGGTCTGCATCGTCATGCCCGACGGCAGGTAGAACCGCACGTCCCAGCCCTGCTCGGCGTCGCCGCCCTGGGCCACCGGCGCGGTCATCGCGATCTTCTGATTACCGATCCCGCCACCGTGGTTACGGCCGAAGATGTAACCGGCCAACCGCCGGAACCCGGCCTGCAACGCCGCGTCGCGGTCACCGGTGGTGACGGTGGTCTCGGCGGCCAGACGCGGCCCGTAACGCCGCAACTCCACCCCGCCGGCCAGCGGTTCGGCCCGATAGGACGGTTCCTCGGTGCCCACGCGGCATCCGATCGCCGATGCGGCGCCCTGGACGACGCCGACGACGAGTTTCCTTACCTGGTTGAACACGGTGCTGCCCCTTTGAGTCTGATGCCGCGCCGGACATCAGGTGTGTTCGGAGCCACCGCGACCGCGGATGGGTACCCCCGGCCGCGGCCAGTTATGCGTCGTCGAGCAGATCCGGCGTCACGGCCGACTCGGTGTCGGGGATGCCTTCCTGCTTGGCCTTGCGGTCGGCCATCGACAGCAGGCGCCTGATCCGGCCCGCCACAGCGTCTTTCGTCATCGGCGGGTCGGCCAGGCGGCCGAGCTCCTCGAGCGACGCCTGGCGGTGCTCGACACGCAACTTGCCTGCAGCGGCAAGGTGGTCGGGCACGCTGTCGCCGAGGATCTCCAGTGCCCGCTCGACGCGTGCGGCCGCGGCCACCGCGGCGCGCGCGGAGCGGCGCAGGTTGGCGTCGTCGAAGTTGGCCAGGCGGTTGGCGGTGGCTCGCACCTCGCGGCGCATCCGCCGCTCCTCCCAGGTCAACCGGGTGTCCTGCGCACCCATACGGGTCAGCAGCGCACCGATCGCCTCGCCGTCGCGCACCACCACGCGGTCGCTGCCGCGGACCTCACGGGCCTTGGCGCTCACCCCGAGCCTGCGCGCGGCACCCACGAGGGCCAGCGCGGCCTCCGGGCCCGGGCAACTGACCTCGAGCGCCGATGAGCGCCCGGGCTCGGTCAGCGAACCGTGCGCGAGGAAAGCACCACGCCACGCGGCCTCGGCGTCACCGACGCTGCCACCGACGACCTGGGCGGGCAGCCCGCGCACAGGCCGTCCACGCATGTCCAGCAGGCCGGTCTGGCGTGCCAGCGCCTCACCGTCGTTCGCGACCCGCACCACATAGCGGGTGTTCTTGCGAATACCGCTGGCGGACAACACATGAACGACCGCGTTGTACCCGTAGAGGTCATAGATGTCCTTGCGCAGCCTGCGGGCGATGATGCCGAGGTCCACCTCGGCCTCGACCACGACACGGCCGCCGACGATGTGCAGCCCGCCGGCAAAGCGCAGAAGCGATGCCACCTCGGCGCGGCGCGCGCTGACCGAATTGACCACGAGACGGCTCAGCTCGTCCTTCACCTCGGCTGTCATCGCCACGGGGCATCCCCTCTCGATCTATCCGGTGCCTGATCACGACGCGCGGCGTCGACCGATCGGGCGGTGGGCGTTGGCACAGTCCGTTCCTGCACGCTCGTACCGGGTGCAGACGCACGCAACCGGACCCCCTCCAGCGCCGCGGCCAACCTTGCCGGGTCATGTAAAGGTGTACCAGGTCGAGATACGTCAGCAAACTCGACTCGGGCCTGGAGAATGTTGGCCGTTCGGCTGAGCTGCTCGCGCTCCCGGTCGCTGGGAACGCGACTGGCATCCACGATGATGTCATGGACCCGGAAGTCGGGTGCATGCTGGCTCAGCACGTGGATGTGACGCTCCGCGGAAAAGCCCGCCGTCTCGCCCGGTTCGGCCGCCAGGTTCAGCACCAATGCCCGCCGTGCGGTCGTTTCGCGCAGCGCGGCCGCCAGTTCGGGCACCAGGACGTGCGGGATCACACTCGTGAACCACGACCCGGGTCCGAGCACCACGAGGTCGGCCGACATGATCGCCTCTATCGCCTGCCGGGTGGCCGGTGGGTCGCCCGGCAACAGCCGTACGCGGCGCACCTTGCCGACCGTCGTCGCGATCGCCACCTGGCCGCGGATCACCCGGCTCATGCGCGGATCGGCCTCAAGTCCCGCGACATCCGCCTCGATCTGCAACGCGATCGGGCACATCGGCAGCACCCGCCCCTTGACGCCGAGGATGCGGCCCAGCTCGTCGAGGGCGGCGACCGGGTCGGCGAGCACCTCGTTGAGCCCCGCCAGAATCAGGTTGCCGATCGGATGGCCGGCCAACGCGCCGCTGCCGCCGAACCGGTGCTGGATGATCGTGGCCCACAACCGGCCATGCGGGCTGTCGGAGGCCAACGCCGCCAACGCCATTCGCAGATCGCCCGGTGGCACGATGTCGAGTTCACTGCGCAACCGCCCCGATGAGCCGCCGTCGTCGGCGACGGTCACCACCGCGGTCACATGCGGTGTGAGCCGCCGCGCGGCCGACAGTGTCGCGTACAACCCGTGCCCTCCTCCGAGGGCGACGATGCGTGGTGTCATTCGCGACCCAGGTCCCGGTGGAGCACACGCACGGTGAGCCCGTCGCCGCCCTCGAGGCGCTCGGCCAGGGCTTCGGCGATGGCGACGCTGCGATGCTTGCCGCCGGTGCACCCGATCGCGACGGTCATATAGCGCTTCCCCTCCCGTCGATATCCATCGATCACCACGTTCAACAGCCGATGGTAGGTGTCGAGGAACTCCAGGGCGCCCGGTTGACCGAGCACGTAGTCGCGGACATCGGGATGCTGGCCGCTGTGCGGGCGCAATTCGTCCACCCAGTGCGGGTTCGGCAGGAACCGCACGTCCATCACCGTGTCGGCGTCCATCGGCAGCCCGTACTTGTACCCGAACGACTCCACGGTGACGTTGGTGTACGCCACGGCCTCGCCGCCGAAGGCGCGTTCGATGCTCTCGCGCAACGCGGGCACCGGAAGCGCCGATGTGTCGATCACCAGGTCGGCCGCCGCCCGCACGGGCGCCAGCATGGCCCGCTCGGCCGCGATCCCCTCGGCCAGCGTCTGCGTGCCCTGCAGGGGGTGGCTACGCCGGTTCTGCTCGTAGCGGCGCACCAGGATGTCGTCGGAGGCCTCCATGAACAACACCCGTGGCGCGATGTTGCGGGTGGCCAGTTCGTTGCGCACCCAGTCCAGATCGCCCGTGAAACCCTTGGAACGCACGTCCATGACGACCGCGAGCTGCGTGATCCGCGACCCGGCCGCCAGGCCCAGGTCGACCATGCGCGCGATGAGTTCCGGCGGCAGGTTGTCGGCGACGTACCAGCCGAGGTCCTCCAGCACCTTGGCGGCGGTACCGCGCCCGGCGCCCGACAAGCCGGTCACCAACACCACGTCGATGCCCTCGTGTGACTCCACACCGTCCATCTCCGGGGTGCCTCCCGATGCGCCCCCCGACGTCGCGCCGGAAGTGCCGTTGTGCACTGCTTCGCTCATGAACGATCGACCTCCGGGCTGACCTCGGTCCTCATACCCGGTCCACCTGCTGCTCGCTTCCGTTCAGTTCAGACTCTGCCGCGTGTCGATCATCCTCGATATCGGCGGCCGGTGCCCCCGAATGCGGGTCCGGAGCCGCTTGCGGCTCGTCAGCCTCCGGCGGAGTGCCGTCCTGCGGTGCCGTCCCCAGCGCCTCCTGCACGGCACGCGCGGTGGCGACACCGATACCCGGCACCGCGGTGATCTCCTCCACGGTGGCCTCCTTGAGCCGGGCGACGGACCCGAAGTGCGCCACGAGTGCCTTGCGGCGATGCTCGCCGAGCCCGCGCACCGAGTCGAGCGCCGAGGCCGTCATTCGTTTCGAACGCTTGCTGCGGTGGTAGCTGATGGCGAACCGGTGTGCCTCGTCACGTACGCGCTGCAGCAGGTACAGCCCCTCGCTGTTGCGCGGCATGATCACCGGATCCGGTTCCGACGGGACCCAGACCTCTTCGAGGCGTTTGGCGAGACCGATCACCGCGACGTCGTCGACACCGAGTTCTTCGAGCACCGCGGCGGCCGCGTTGACCTGCGGCGCGCCGCCGTCGACCACGAAAAGGTTGGGCGGGTAGGCAAATCGCCGCGGCCGCTGATCGGTGCTGGGATCGGGTTGCGCGTCGGACACATGCCGCAGGAACCGGCGCCGCGTCACCTCGGCGATCGACGCGACGTCGTCGGACCGGCCGTCACCCGCCGCTTCGCGGATCGCATAGTGCCGGTAGTCGGACTTGCGCGGCAGGCCGTCCTCGAACACCACGAGCGACGCCACCACGTCGGTGCCCTGCACGTGGCTGATGTCGACGCATTCGATGCGCAGCGGGGCGTCGGCCAGCCCGAGCGCCTCCTGAATGCTCTGCAGCGCTTCCGATCTCGCGTTGAAATCGCCCGCTCGTTTGAGCTTGTGCTGTGCCAGGGCCTCCTGCGCGTTGCGCTGCACCGTATCGGCCAGTGCTCGTTTGTCACCGCGCACGGGAACCCGCAGGCTCACGCGTGAGCCGCGAAGCCGTGACAGCCACGTCGCCAGCTCATCGGCGTTGGGCGGCAACACCGGAACCAGCACCTGGCGCGGCACCGGGTTGGTCGCCTCGTCACCGCCGGTGTCGCTGGCACTGCCGAGTTCGGCCTGCTCACCGTAGAACTGGGTGAGGAACTGCTCGACGAGTTGTTCCTGGCCGGACTGTTCGGGATCGCCGGACTTCTCGACGATCCAGCCCCGCTGGCCGCGGACCCGGCCGCCGCGGACATGGAACACCTGCACCGCGGCCTCGAGATCGTCGTCGGCGAACGCGACCACGTCGGCATCGGTGCCGTCGCCGAACACCACGGCCTGTTTCTCCAAAGCCCGTTTGAGCGCCGAGATGTCGTCGCGCAGGCGCGCCGCGCGCTCGAAGTCCAGCTCCTCGGCGGCCGCGGTCATCTGCTGTTCCATGTCCTTGGCCAGCCGGTCGGTCTTGCCTGCCAGGAAGTCGCAGAAGTCCAGCACGATCTGCCGGTGTTGTTCTGCACTGACCCGGCCCACGCAGGGCGCGGAGCACTTGTCGATGTAGCCGAGCAGGCAGGGCCGGTCGATCTGCTTGTGCCGCTTGAACACTCCGGCCGAGCACGTCCGGGCCGGGAAGACCCGGGTCAGCAGGTCGAGGGTCTCACGGATGGCCCACGCGTGCGAATACGGGCCGAAGTACCGCACGCCCTTGCGCCGCGGACCGCGGTACACCATGAGCCTCGGGTACTCCTCGTTGAGCGTGACGGCCAGTACCGGATACGACTTGTCATCGCGGTAGCGGACGTTGAACCGCGGATCGAATTCCTTGATCCAGTTGTATTCGAGCTGCAGCGCCTCGACTTCGGTGGTCACCACGGTCCACTCGACACTGCCCGCGGTCATCACCATCTGGCGGGTGCGCGGAGCCAGGCTCGTGATGTCCGCGAAATACGACGTCAGCCGGCTGCGCAGGCTCTTGGCCTTGCCGACATAGATGACCCGGCCGTGCGGGTCGCGGAACCGGTAGACACCCGGCTCCACGGGTATCGACCCGGGCGCGGGCCGGTACGTCGCTGGATCGGGCACGGTTTCCAGGTTACTGCCGCGATCCGACGGAACTCCGCTACCGTCGAGGTGTGCGATTGCTGGGGTCCGCGCGTGCGGTCATCGCCCTGCTCAGTGGCGTTGTGCTGATCGCGGCGGGATGCGCCGACGGCGCCGAACGCCCACGTCGGCCCGCCGCGGGCCCGTGCGAGATTGTGTCGAACGGCACACCCGTACCGAAACCGCCCCCGGCGCCACCACCACCCGGCGCGGCGACCGAACGGGACATCGCCACACAACCGGAGGTCGCCACGGGCTACCGCACCGACATGACTGCGGTACGAACCGCGACGTATGCGGTGGCCACCGCGAACCCGCTGGCGACCGAGGCCGCCTGCAAGGTGCTGCGGGACGGAGGCACCGCGGCCGACGCGCTCGTCACGGCGCAGGCCGTGCTGGGCCTCGTGGAGCCGCAGGCGTCCGGCATCGGCGGCGGGGGCTTCCTGCTGTACTACGACGCCGCCTCCAACTCAGTGCGCGCATTCGACGGCCGGGAGACAGCACCGGCCGCGGCCACCGAGAACTACCTGCGGTGGGTGTCCGACACCGATCGCACCGAACCGAAACCCGATGCGCGGGCGTCGGGCCGCTCGATCGGCGTGCCCGGCATCGTGCGCCTGCTCGACGTGGTGCACCGCGAATACGGCAAGAAGACGTGGCGCGATCTGTTCGACCCCGCGGTCAACCTGGCCGATCGGGGTTTCGACATCAGCCCACGGCTTGCCGCGGCGCTCGTCGACGCCGCGCCCCAGCTGCGGCTCGATCCGGCCGCGGCGGCCTACTTCCTCAACGACGACGGCACACCCAAACGGGTCGGCACGCGGCTGACCAATCCCGCCTACTCGAAGACGCTGGGCGCCATCGCATCCGGGGGCGCGGACGCGTTCTACTCCGGCGACGTCGCGCGCGCGATCGTCGCCGCTGCGGCCGATCCGGCCGGCGGGCGCACGCCGTCGCTGCTCACCGAACAGGACCTCGCCGGATACACCGTGAAGACCCGCGAACCGCTGTGCACGACGTACCGGGGTCGCGAGATATGCGGGATGCCGCCGCCGTCGTCGGGCGGCATCGCGGTGGCCGCCACGCTCGGCATCCTCGAGCACTTCGCGATGGGTGAACACCGGCCCACCGACCTCGACCTCAACGGCGGGCGCCCCACGGTCATGGGCGTGCACCTCATCTCCGAGGCGGAGCGGCTCGCATACGCCGACCGGGATCGTTACGTCGCCGACACCGACTTCGTCCCGCTTCCGGGCGGTTCGCCGGAAACTCTGCTGGACAGCGCCTATCTGACCGGCCGGGCCGCGCTGATCTCGAAGGACCGCTCGATGGGCATCGCACAGCCCGGCAGCTTCGGCCCGCCCGTCACGGCTCCCCCGGTTCGCGAGCACGGCACCAGCCAGGTCAGCATCGTCGACGGTTTCGGCAATGCGGCCGCGCTCACCACCACCGTGGAGTCCGCGTTCGGCTCGTTCCACATGGTCGACGGATTCCTGCTCAACAATCAGCTCACCGACTTCTCCGCCGAGCCGGTCAGCCCTGAGGGCACCCCGATCCCCAATCGGGTGGAACCCGGCAAGCGGCCGCGCAGCACCATGGCGCCCACGCTGATCTTCGATCAGGACGCGGGCAAACGCGGGACCCTGTACGCGGTCCTGGGATCGCCCGGCGGGTCGGTGATCATCCAGTTCGTCGTCAAGACCGTTGTCGGGTTGCTCGATTGGGGTCTCGATCCGCAGCAGGCGGTGTCGATGGTGGACTTCGGCGCCGCGAACACCCCCAAGACCAACGTCGGCGGTGAACATCCCAACATCGACACCTCCGGCAACGGTGCCCACGACCCGCTCGTACAGGGCCTGCGGGACCTCGGACACGACGTCGACCTGGCCGATCAGTCCAGCGGGTTGTCGGCGATCATGCGGACCGACCCCGGCTGGATCGGCGGCGCCGATCCCCGCCGCGAAGGACTCGTGATGGGTGACCCCGGATGACGGGTACCCCGGTCATCATGGACGTGATGCGCCTGACCCCCGCCGACTGGCGGTTGTTCTCGGCGATCCGGCTGCGCGCCCTCGCCGATTCGCTCGGGGCCGACGACCCGCACTACCGCCACGAGTGCAGGTTCACCGCGGGCCAGTGGCGCCGGCGGCTCTGCGAGCACGCGCAGTTCGCCGCCACGTCCGACGGCCGGGTGGTCGGCCTGATCGGCGCGCAGTACCAGAACACCGAGACCATCTACCTGTACTCGTTGTGGGTGGATCCGTCGGCGCGCAACTGTGGAGTCGGCCGCCAGTTGATCAGCACCGCCGTGCAGTGGGCGCGCGACTGCCGGGTCCATACGATCCGGCTGCGGGTGGCCGCGGACAACACGGTGGCCCGCAGCATCTACGAGGACCTCGGTTTCGGGGTGTGCGACACCAGCGGCGCGACCGAGACCCGAGAACTGGCGATGGCGTTGTCGGTCAGGTGAGGTCGGGCCGGTAGCGGGCGACCAGTTCCCTGGCGCGGTCCATCGAGGCCACGGCGCGGTCCTTGTCGATGGCCTGGATGGCCATCACCGCGACGTATTCGTCGTCGGGCAGATCGATACGGGCCCAGCGCGCCCCCACCGGGAAGGACAGCCCCACGACATCGGCCCACGGGATGAGCCGATACCCGAGGATGTTGCGCACCGCCATGCCGGACGGTCCGATCCGCAGGCGTGGACGCGCGAACATCAGCACGGCACCCGCGATCACCGCGCCGACGAGCGCGATCGCCACCTGATCGGCGGTTCGGAACAGGACACCGGTGGAGCCCACCTTGAGCAACAGACCGACGACCACATGCGCCGCAAAGATGATCAGCGCCACCGCGTACGCGAAAATCGGTGTCCGGTAAGGCTTGATCTGCACATCCCAGGTCTGTTCCGCCATTTGCGAGGCCATCTGCACCGTCACGCTCGGGCGCGCAGCTCGCGCAGCGTCAGGGCGGTGGACAGCGCCGCGGCGGCCGCCTGTGCGCCCTTGTCCTCGGAGGAGCCCGGCAGCCCGGCCCTGGCGCGGGCCTGCTCCTCGGTGTTGGTGGTCAGCACGCCGTTGGCCACGGGCTTGGAGGCATCCAGCGCCACCCGCGTCAAACCCTGCGTCACGGCATCACACACATAGTCGAAATGCGGTGTCTCGCCTTTGATCACGACGCCGAGCGCCACCACGGCGTCGTGCGTCGCAGCCAAAGCCTGTGCCACGACCGGGATCTCGATCGCGCCGAGCACCCGCACCACCGTCGGATCCGTGACACCGGCAGCCGTGGCGGTCTTGCGCGCCCCCTCGAGCAGCGCGTCGCAGATCTCGGTGTGCCAGGTGCTCACGACGATGCCGAGGGTCAACGACGACGCGTCGATCTCGGGCAGGTCGGGTTCGCCGGCGCCGCTCACTGCGCCTCGCCCGAATCCGCCGGCCTGCGATCACCCAGCAGGTACACCGCCTCGTCGTAATCGTCCATGCTCACCGCTTCGTCGTAATCGTCGAGGCCGACCAGATCGTGGCCCATCCGGTCACGCTTGGTCATGAGGTAGCGGATGTTCTCTTTGTTGGCCCGCACCGGCAGCGGCACACGCTCGATGATGTGCAGACCGTAACCGTCGAGGCCGACGCGCTTGGCGGGGTTGTTGGTCAGCAACCGCATCGACCGGATTCCCAGGTCCACCAGGATCTGTGCGCCGATGCCGTAGTCCCGGGCGTCGGCGGGCAGGCCGAGCATGAGGTTGGCGTCGACGGTGTCCTCGCCGGCGTCCTGCAACTGGTAGGCCTGCAGCTTGTGCATCAGGCCGATGCCGCGGCCCTCGTGCCCGCGCATGTACAGCACGACGCCGCGTCCCTCGCGCGCCACCATCGCCATCGCGGCGTCCAACTGCGGTCCGCAGTCGCAACGGCGTGACCCGAACACGTCACCCGTCAGGCATTCGGAGTGCACGCGCACCAGGACGTCGTCACCGTCACTGCCCGGCCCGGCGATATCGCCGCGTACCAGCGCGACGTGTTCGACGTCGTCGTAGATGCTCTTGTAGCCCACGGCGCGGAACTCACCGTGCCGGGTGGGGATCCGCGCCTCCGCGATGCGCTCGATGTGCTTCTCGTGCTTGCGCCGCCACTCGATGAGGTCGGCGATGGAGATCAGCGCGAGGTCGTGATCGTCGGCGAACACGCGCAGTTCGTCGGTGCGCGCCATGTCGCCTTCGTCCTTCTGGCTCACGATCTCGCAGATCGCACCCGCGGGCTGCAGGCCCGCGAGCCGGGCCAGATCGACAGCGGCCTCGGTGTGGCCGGGCCGGCGCAACACGCCGCCGTCCTTGGCGCGCAACGGCACCACGTGCCCGGGCTTGGTGAAGTCCTCGGCGACGCTGTCCGGATTGGCGAGCGCGCGCATCGTGGTCGCACGGTCGGACGCCGAAATACCGGTTCCGACATCCTTTTTCGCGTCGACGGTGACGGTGTATGCGGTGCCGTGCTTGTCCTGGTTCACCGCGTACATGGGGAGCAGTCCGAGCCGGTCGCAGATCTCGCCGTCGAGCGGTACGCACAGGTAGCCCGACGTGTAGCGCACCATGAAGGCCACCAGTTCCGGGGTGGCCTTCTCGGCGGCGAAGATCAGGTCGCCTTCGTTCTCGCGGTCCTCGTCGTCGATCACCACCACGGCCTTGCCCGCCGCGATATCGGCTATCGCCCTCTCGACGGAATCGAGCCTGGTCATACTCGCCACCTTGCCTGTTAGCTGCCTGTTCGAAGGCGGAGTTCCGACGCCAGTTCCGACGGGGGGTCCGCGCTGCCGACTCCAGTATGAACCACCGGAAACCAGCGGTTACACGAGCACTTACCGACCGGAACCCGTCATCAGCCGCTCAACGTATTTCGCGATGATGTCGACTTCGAGGTTCACCGTCGTGCCCACCGCGGCGGTACCGAGTGTGGTGAGCTCGCGCGTAGTGGGGATCAGCGAAATCTCAAACCAGTCATCACCGATGGCGGAAACGGTCAGCGACACGCCGTCGACGGTGATCGATCCCTTCTCCACGACGTACCGCGACAACGCCTGCGGCAGCGCCACACGCACCACTTCCCAGTGCTCGTGCGGCGTGCGCGAAATCACAGTCCCGGTGCCGTCGACATGCCCCTGCACGATATGTCCGCCCAGTCGGCTGTTGACCGCCGCGGCGCGCTCCAGGTTGACCCGGTCGCCCACGGCGACACCGGCCAGGCTGGACCGGTTGAGCGTCTCGCCCATGACGTCGGCGGTGAACGCGCCGTCCGGTAGTACGTCCACCACGGTGAGACACACACCGTTCACCGCGATCGAATCCCCATGGCCTGCGTCGGCCGTGACGACGGGTCCGCGGATGGTCAATCGGGCGGAGTCGTCCAGTTCCGCCTTGTCGACCAGTACGCCCAGTTCCTCAACGATTCCGGTGAACACGCCGACCAGACTATTCAGTCGGCGAGCCGTCGGGAAAAGCAGTTCGTCACAGTGAGCCTCTACGATGCAGATATGCAGACGCGCCCACGCTTCGCAGTCCAGTCCCTGTTCGCAGTCCTTGCCACCGCCGCCGCGCTGGTCGCGGGGTGTTCTTCGTCGTCGGAGACCTCCGACGCGCCGCTTCCCGACGGTGCCACGCTGCTTCAGGAGTCGGCCTCGAAGACGAAGACGCAGGAGAGCGTGCATCTGCTGCTGACCGTGCAGGGCAAGGTCGACGGGCTGCCCGTGGAGAAGCTCGACGGTGACCTCACCAATGCGCCGGCCGTGGCCGCCGAAGGCACCGCCGATCTGATCGCGTTCGGACAGAAGATCGCCGACGCGAAGTTCGTGATCGCCGACGGCAACCTCTACGCGGCGTTGACGCCCGGCGATCCGCTGTCGAACTACGGTGCCGCCACCAACATCTACGACGTGTCGGCGATCCTGAACCCGGACACCGGCCTGGCCAACGTGCTGGCCAACTTCTCGGATGCCAAGGCCGATGGTCGCGAGGCCATCAACGGCACCGAGGCGGTGCGGGTGACCGGCAACGTGAGCGCCGACGCGGTCAACAAGATCGCCCCGCAGCTCAAGGCCGACGGTCCGGTGCCTGGCACGGCGTGGATCACCGAGGACGACCACACGCTGCTACAGGCACAGCTCGAACCCACGCCGGGCAACAGCGTCAGGATGACGCTGTCGGACTGGGGTAAGCAGGTCAACGTCACCAAGCCCGCGTCCTGATGCGGGGCGCGAAGGCGGTGGCATCCCGGCCTATGACATCCCGGGGTAACCGCAACATCGCGATCAGCGCAGGCAGCCTGGCGGTGCTGCTCGGCGCGCTCGACACCTATGTCGTGATCACGATCATCGTCGACATCATGCAAGACGTCGGCATCGCGATCAATCAGATTCAGCAGGTCACGCCCATCATCACCGGGTATCTGCTGGGCTACATCGCCGCGATGCCACTGCTGGGCCGCGCGTCGGACCGCTTCGGGCGCAAGCTGCTCATCCAGGTGGGCCTGGCCGGCTTCGCGATCGGCTCTGTCGTCACGGCGCTGTCCACCGATCTGGTGCCACTTGTCATCGGCCGGTTCATCCAGGGTTCGGCGAGTGGCGCGCTGCTGCCCGTGACGCTGGCACTGGCGGCCGATCTGTGGTCGGCGCGTAACCGCGCGGCGGTGCTGGGCGGTGTCGGTGCCGCGCAGGAGCTCGGCGCGGTGCTCGGCCCGATGTACGGCATCGCCCTGGTCTGGCTGTTCAACCACTGGCAGGCCGTGTTCTGGGTCAACGTGCCGCTGGCCGTCATCGCGATGGTGATGATCCACTTCAGCCTGCCCGCGCGGCAGGCCGACGACGAACCGGAGCGCGTCGACGTCGTCGGCGGTGTCCTGCTCGCGATCGTCCTCGGTCTCATCGTGGTGGGCCTGTACAACCCCGAACCCGACGGCAAGCAGGTGCTGCCGAGCTGGGGACTACCGGTTCTGGTGGGCGCGCTGATCGCGGCCATCGCGTTCTTCGTGTGGGAGAAGGTCGCCAAGACCCGGCTGATCGACCCGGCCGGGGTGCGGTTCGGGCCGTTCCTGGCCGCGTTGGGTGCGTCGTTGTGTGCCGGCGCGGCGCTGATGGTGACGCTGGTCAACGTCGAACTGTTCGGCCAGGGCGTCCTCGGCCAGGACCAGGACCACGCGGCGTTTCTGCTGCTGAGGTTCCTGATCGCGCTGCCCATCGGCGCTCTGATCGGCGGCTGGCTGGCCACCAGGATCGGTGACCGGCTCGTGGTGCTCGTCGGTCTGCTGATCGCCGCGGGCGGCTTCGTGCTGATCTCGCACTGGAGCGTCAACGTGCTGTCGGATCGCCACGACCTGGGGCTGTTCACCCTCCCGGTCCTGGACACCGATCTGGCGATCGTCGGCCTCGGCCTCGGCCTGGTGATCGGCCCGCTGACCTCGGCGACGCTGCGCGCCGTGCCCGCCGCCGAGCACGGCATCGCCTCGGCCGCCGTCGTCGTGGCACGCATGATCGGCATGCTGATCGGTATCGCCGCGCTGGGCGCGTGGGGTTTCTACCGGTTCAATCAGCACCTGGCCACGCTGGCCGCGGCTGCCGCCGCGGCCGCGGGCAGCCCGATGTCACTGGCCGAACGGCTCACCGCGCAGGCCGTGCGGTATCGCGAGGCCTACGTGATGATGTACGGCGACATCTTCCTGAGCGCGGCTGTCGTGTGCGTCGTCGGCGCCCTTCTGGGCCTGCTGATCAGCGGCATGCACGAACACGCGGAGAAGTCAGAACCGGTCCACACCGCCGCACACGACGCGGTCGATGCGGACGACGCCCCGACCGAGCTGCTGGATCTTCCCACACAGGTGCTCTCGGCGCAGCCGACAGACTCCGGCGACCATCCGCCGGGACGCCACCGCGCCCCCTAGGCGCGCCGCGCCTCAGCAGCGCTCGATACCGGGCTGCAGGCGTGGTGGCGTCGGGTCCGCCTGCGGTCGTGGCGTGCGCGCGGGCCGCACGACCCGCAGCGGGGCGCACACGACGGCCCGGATCGTGCCGAGGATGGCGCTCGGAGTGGATGGAGAGACGGTGAGCCAGCCCTGAAGTGTGGTCACGCTCGTGTCCTTTGCTCGTGTTCATCTGGCGCATACGGCAGTGAACGCGCATCTGGTACGAGTGTACCGAGACGCGGGCAGGACACGGCCCGCACGGTGCGGCCACGTGAGCCAGTTGACCTGCTCGCCGTCTAGCTCGGGACGAGGCTCATCAGGACATCCGGGCCGATGGTGTCGACGCCGTCGAACCGCCAGCGTTGCGCGTGCACGATGCTCGGCACACCGACGTCGTCGACCGCGGTGATGGGTCCCCCCAACAGGATCGGCGCAACGTACGCCAAAATCCGGTTGACCACACCGGCGCGCAGGAACGCACCCGCCAGGGTCGGGCCACCCTCCAGCAGGATGTCGGTACGGTCCGACAACGCCTTGATCACCTCGTGGGGGTCGTGCGTGCGGATCACCATGGTGCGCGAATCATCGTTGAGCACCTTGGCGTCCGATGACACCTCGCGCCGCCCCACGACGACGCGCAGCGGTTGGTTCTCGGCGAGGCTGCCGTCGGGCAGGCGCGCCGTCAGCGACGGATCGTCGACGAACACCGTGCCGGTGCCGACCACGATGGCGTCGGCCGCCGCGCGCCTGCGGTGCACGTCGGCGCGCGCCTCCGCACTGGTGATCCACTGGCTCGACCCGTCGGCGGCCGCACTGCGACCGTCCACGCTCGTCGCGAATTTCCAAGTGACGTGGGGCATCCCGGTGCGCTGCTTGTGCAGCCACTCACGCAGTGGTCCGGCGGCCACCGCATCGGACAACACACCCGAGGTCACCTCGATGCCCGACTCGGCCATGCGCGCCGATCCACCGGCCGCCACCGGGTTGGGATCGGAGACCGCATAGACGACGCGTGAGATCTGTGCTGCGACAAGGCCATCCACGCATGGCGGGGTGCGTCCGTGATGGTTGCACGGTTCGAGGGTCACCACCGCGGTGCCGCCCGCGGCGCGGTCACCGGCCGCCCGCAGGGCCATCACCTCGGCGTGTGGGCCGCCGGTGGGCTGGGTGCCCCCGACGCCGGCGACCTGACCGTCGCGATCCAGGATCACCGCCCCGACCGGAGGATTGGGGTAGGTCGATCCCTTGACCTGTTCGGCCTGGTCGATGGCGAGCCGCATCGCGGCGTCGACCGAAATGCTCACAACGACAGGTGCTTTGAGGCGTCGGCCGCACGTCGGCGCAGCGCCTTCACCGCCGCGGCGGGATCTTCGGCACTGTAGACCGCCGAACCGGCGACGAAGCAGTCCACACCGGCCTCGGCGGCCTGCTCGATCGTGTCGGCGTTGATCCCGCCGTCGATCTCGACGACCACCGTCAGCTCACCGGAGTCCACGAGGCGACGCGCGGTGCCCACCTTCGACAGCACCTCCGGGATGAACTTCTGCCCGCCGAAACCGGGCTCGACCGACATCACCAGCAGGGTGTCGAACTCGCGAAGGATCTCCAGGTACGGCTCAAGCGGGGTGCCCGGTTTGACCGACAGGCCCGCCTTGGCGCCCGCCGCCCGGATGTCGCGGGCCACCGCGATCGGGTTGTCTGTCGCCTCGGCGTGGAACGTCACGTTGTAGGCGCCGGCCTCGGCGTAGCCGGGCGCCCACCGCTCGGGCTCCTCGATCATCAGATGGCAGTCCATCGGGATGTCGGTCACCTTGAGCAACGATTCGACCACCGGCAGCCCCAGGGTGAGGTTGGGCACGAAATGGTTGTCCATCACGTCGACGTGCAGCCAGTCGGCCCCACCGACCGCCGCGACCTCGTCCGCCAGTCGCGCGAAATCCGCGGAGAGAATCGACGGCGCAATCAGGGGTTCTGCCATGGACGTCAGCCTAACAACGCCGTGACGACGTGCTCCGTGCGATCCTCACCGCACCGGGAACCGAACCTTCACGGCTGAACTTTCAAGGCCGCGGCGAACATCGCGTCGGTACCGTGCCGGTGCGGCCACAGCTGGACGTGCGGCCCGTCGCCGAGATCCTCGACCGGAGCGAACAACGGCCGCGTGTCGATCGCCGTCACGGGATGCCTGCGCACGGCGTCGGCCACGACGCCGACCGTCTCGGCCAGGTGCGGTGAACACGTCGCGTACAGGACCACCCCGCCGGGCCGCGCCAACCGGATCGCGGCGGCGAGAAGTTCGCGCTGCAGCCGGGTCAGCGCCGCGACATCGCCGGGTTGGCGCCGCCAGCGGGACTCGGGACGTCGCCGCAACGCCCCCAGGCCCGTGCATGGGGCGTCGACGAGCACGCGGTCGAATCCGGGTTCGAGCCCGGATTCGCGGCCGTCCACACGATGCACCTCGACCCCGAGGCCCCTGGTGTTCTCCTCGACCAGGTCGGCACGCCGTTCGGCGGGTTCCACCGCGGTGACGCGGGCACCGCTGCCCGCGCCGATCGCTGCGAGCAGCGCGGTCTTACCGCCCGGCCCGGAGCACAGGTCCAGCCAACGGCCATGGTCGGTACCGTCGACCTCGGCGAGGGTGAGTGCGCGGGCCACGAGCTGGCTGCCCTCGTCCTGCACACCGGCGGCGCCCTCGCGCACCGCAGACAGCCGACCGGGATCCCCGCCGGGCAGGTACACCGCGAACGGCGAGTATCTGCCGACGGTGCCGCCGATCTGCGCGGCGAGCTCCTCGGCGGTGATCGAGGTGGGACGGGCCGCCAGATGGACGACGGGCCGCGCGTCGTCGCTGGCGAGCAGTGCGTCCAGTTCGCCGGCCGCGGGGCCGAGGGCATCGGTGAACGCCTGAGCGATCCACCGCGGGTGCGCGTGCACGAAGGCGGTGTGGCCCACCGGATCGGTTTCGGCGGACGGCGCCAGCTCGTCGATCCAGGCCTGCTCGTCGCGGCCGGAGATGGTACGCAGCACGCCGTTGACGAATCCGGCTCGGGCCGAGTCGAATTCGATGCCGGCCTGCTCGACGGTGGTCGACACCGCAGCGTGTGGTTCGACGCGGGTGCGCAGCAATTGATAGGTGCCCAGCCGCAGCAGATCCAGCAGGACCGGATCGATGCGGTCGGTCGGGCGTCCGGCGGCGCGCGCGATGACCGCGTCGAGCAGGCCCAGGCTGCGGCACGCGCCGTAGGTCAACTCGGTGGCGAACGCGGCGTCGCGGCCGTCGATACCGCGCTCCCGCAGCAGCGCGGGCAGCGCGAGGTTGGCGTACGCGTCGCGCTCGGACACCGCGCGCAGCACATCGAAGGCGACTCGGCGGGCCGGGTCGAGCGGTTTGCGGCGCGGCGGGCGCTTACGCTGCGGCCGATTGCGCGGATTCGTCATGTGGCACGCACCGGTTCGTCGAGGCGGGCACCGCGGGCCCAGTCGGCGGCGTCCATCGGCTTCTTGCCCGGCGGTTGGATCTGCCCGAGCCGCACCGCATGTGACCCGGTGCCGACGTGAACGCTGTTGCGGCCCACTCGCATCTGCCCCGGAGCCAGCGGCTCGGCGCCCGCGGCGTCTTTGTCGATGATCACCGGCCCGACCTTGACCCGTAGCTCACCGATCATGGTCCACGCGCCCGGGTTGGGGGTGACCGCGCGGATGCGCCGGTCGACCACGTGCGCGGGCAGATCCCAGCGCACGCGCGCCGATTCGACGGTGATCTTGGGGGCGACGGTGACCCCCTCGGACGGTTGCGGCACCGCGGTCAGCGACCCGTCGGCGATGCCGTCGATCGTGGTCTCCAGCAGGGCGGCCCCCGAATCGGCAAGGCGGGCAAGAAGATCGCCCGCGGTGTCGGTGTCCCGCACGGTCTCGGTCACCACGCCGTACACCGGCCCGGAATCCAGTGCGGGCTCGATCTGGAACGTCGTCGCACCGGTCACGGTGTCACCGGCGGCGATCGCGGCCTGCACCGGGGCGGCGCCGCGCCACGCGGGCAACAGCGAGAAGTGCAGGTTGATCCAGCCGTGCCGCGGCACCGCGAGGAGCCGTTCGCTCAGCAGCGCCCCGTAGGCGACGACGGCACAGCAGTCCGGGGCCAGCTCGGTGAGTTCGGCGATGAAGTCGTCGCCGTTCGGGCGCTCGGGGCGCAGCAGCGGAATGCCGTGTTCGAGTGCCAGCTGGGCCACCGGTGAGGGTCTGGGTTTGCCGCGTCGCCCGGCGGCCGCGTCGGGCCGCGACAGCACCGCCACCACCTCGTGACGTGGGGATTCGATCAGGCGGCGCAGCGACGGCAACGCGGGTTCAGGGGTTCCGGCAAAGACGAGGCGCACTGCGTCAGTGTAGGGAAGCCCGGCGTCGCCTCACCGCGGTGTCTGGTAGTACTCCCGCTCGGACACCCCGGCCACCGATGCCACGTACATCCACGGGATGCTGCCCACCATGCGGTTGAGCGTGGCCACGGCGTCGTTGTAGTACTGGCGTGCGAACGCCAGCTTGTTCTCGGTGTCGGCGAGGTTGTGCTGCAGGTGCAGGAAATTGTTCGACGACCTCAACTCGGGATACGCCGAGCCGAGCGACAGCACCCCCGCGATCGCGGCGTCGAGTTGGTGTTCGGCGGCGCTGCGCTGTGCCACCGATGTCCCGGTGGTGGCGGCGGCCAACGCCGCGCGGGCCGTGGCGACCTGGTTGAGGATCGCCTGCTCGTGGGCCGCGAAGGTCTGCACGGTGTTGACCAGGCCGGGGATCAGCGCGGCCCGCCTGGTCAACTCGACATCGATACCGCTGAGCGCCTCGGCCACGTGCACGTCGGCGGCGCGAAGCCGGTTGTAGCCCACGACGAAACCGATCAGCACCGCCACCGCGAGCAGCAGCACCACGACCAGCAACACGGTCACCACGAACCGCCTCCTCCCCCACCGCCGCCACCGCCACCGCCGCCGCTGGATCCGCCGCCGCCCGATGAGGACGAGGACGACGACTGCGACGCGGTGTATGCGCTTATCGACGACGATAGCGCCGACTCGAAACTGTCGAAGCTCATGCCGCCGCCCCCACTAGCCGTCCCCCACCCGCTGTCGGACGACGAGTGGTACCAACCCGGTTGCGGGGCAACCTCACCCACCGACGCCTGGTACTTCTTGGCCCACAGCGCCGCGGTTCCCGCGGCGACCGCGTACGGGATGTAGGCGACGTAGAGGTCCTTGCGTGCGGCGAAGTCGAACCGGGTCTCGGCCGAATCCGTCGACAGGAGGCGGTGGAATCCGCCTGCCCGCGACCACAATTCGCGTCCGGCCGGAGTGCGTCGCGTGCCCAGCCCCGCGAGCCAGCAGCCCACGGAGAACGCGAAGAACGCCGCGAACGGCAGCCCCACCATCGTGGTCGAGATGCCGAACCACAGACAGAAACTGGCCAGTGCCGCGATGAATGCGAGCACGTTGGCCACCCGCAGCCACAGTTCCTTGCGGCGACGGACCATGAGCCCGCCGTCGAACGCCCACTTCTTGACCGCGGCCGCCATGTCGGTCTTGGCCCGGTTGAGCTTCTTGCCCGCGGTGACCGAACCGTCGGCGCGGAACGTCGCGCCCGGGCTCATCACCTTGAGCGCGGCCCCCACCGCGATCCCGACCTCGTCGACGTCGGCCCACTCCGCGGGAGCCGCCATGCCCCGGATCTTCCAGCGGGTTTCGCTCTCCTGGTGCAGCGAGATCAGGCCGCGGTCGGCGAGATGGAACAGCGTCGCGGTGAGCCCCTCCGACGACACCGACTCGGTGCGGATGAACTCCAGTTGCACCGGTCCCAGCCCATCGGGCGGTGCGTACTGCAGCGGGAATCCCGGTGACGGTTCGATCGTGGTCCGCAGCCACCACAACGCTCCCAGCGCGGCGAGGACCGTGAGGACACCGACGGTGACCACGCGCGGAACCGACCGTCCCAGCACCGGGTCCCACGTGTAGGGCCACGGCAACTCGACCTGTGCCGGTGTGGGCACGTCGACCCCGGCACGCAGGGTGACCGGGGTCCTTGGCCCGAGGTTGTCCGTCTGAAGGCGCACGGTGCCACCCGAGACCGTGAGATCACACGGTGTTCCGACGCCGTACCCGACGCTGCACTGGGCGCCCGTGGCGTCGGCGGGCAGCACCACGGTGATGTCGGCGTGCAGGATGCGGTTGTTCCACGCCGGGGCGATCACGTTCCAGTAGAAAGCGGTCCGCGCTTGCGGGTCACCGGTGTGGGCGGCGAATCGTCGGTCGGCACCGACGCTGCCCGGATCGAGAACGCCGGGCACCCTGTAGGCGATCTCGAACACGTGGCTGCCATATGACAGCGTTTCGTCGGGATCACCGATCTTGGCGATCCGGAAGCGCTTGTTGTCGGTCCACTGAAGCTCGTACGGGGCCGGCTCGCCGTCGAGGTCGATCGAGACGATCTCGGGTTCCTGCCGGATGTGCGGATTGTTCGGGTTGGCCACATCCCAGTACCGGAAGATGCCGTGCCTGCCGCTCGGAAAATCCGCGGTGATGGTCTCCACGGCCGTCATCTGACCGTCGGCGTCGACGTTGAACTCGGCACGGTAGTGAGTGATCACCACGGGATCGTCGGTGTTCGCGGCGCCGCCACCCCCGCCGTCGAAGATCACCGGCCACAACAGACCGAACACGATGAGCGCCAAGGTGAACGACCATGCCAGGCCTCGTCGCACTCCAGCCTCCTGTCCGAGCATCCTGGTTCGCGCATCGGCCCCGTGTGCGGAGCGTGCGCATCAGCACCGCGCGGAGCGTGCGCATCAGCCTATGTGCAACGGGTCGATCTGGACGCGGGATGGCTCCTGATCGTGGCGGGCGCTGAGCACCGCAGCCGCGCGTCGCAGCGCGGCCGAAAGCGCCAGACCGCCGGTGCGGGGAACCCGCACGAGCATGCGACTGACCTCGGCACCGGGGTCCACCCCGGGTGGTCTGCGGGCTCCGATCGGCAGGTCCACGGGGCCCAATTGTTCGGCGCCCTCGGGTAACTGGGCATGGTCGAGCAGCGCGGTCACGGCCATCGCGGAGCCGTCCACTGCGGCGATGTGCACGGCAGGTGGCAACCCGACCTCGCCGCGGCTGTCGAGTTCGGCCTCGGCGTGGCCCACGGGATCCCAGCGGATGAGCGCCTGCACGGTGGGCAGGACCGATTCCGCGACCACCGCGACCACACCACCGTCGCCGCGGGGCCGCACGAGCGCCGCGGCGGCCATCCACCGCCGAAGTGTGTCCTCGGCGGCGCGCAGGTCCTGCCTGCCGAGCAGCGCCCACGCGTCGAGCAGCAGCGCCGCGCCGTAACCGCCGTCGGCGACGGGTTCGGCCCCCGGCGTGGACACCACGAGCGCGCGGGCGCCACGCACGTCGGACACCACGGTGTCCCCGCCCGAGGTGATCACCGGTGTGCCGGGGAAGGCCCGACCGAGCTCCTCGGCGGTGCGGCGCGCCCCCACCACGACCGCGCGGACCGCGTCGGAACCGCAACGCGCGCACCGCAACACGGGTTCGGCGCGTCCACACCACCGGCATTCGGCGGCGGCGCTGTCCCGGTCGGGCAACGCGAGGGGGCCCGTGCAGTGCCTGCATCGGGTCACGGTGCGGCAGCGCGCACACGCCAGCGCGGGTACGTAACCGCGGCGCGGCACCTGGATGAGCACCGGGCGGTCGGCCTCCAGCGCCGCACGGGCGGCCCGCAACGCCATCGACGGCAGCCGCGCGCTGTGCGCGGCCGGGTCCCGCTCCTGCAGATAGCCGCTGTCGTCCAACGCCACGACGCGCGGCGCGACCGACCGGACCATCGCCCTGGTCGCGACGAGGTCGTGCGCCCACCGCGTGCGCACCAGCGCCTGCGCCTCCGCGGTGCGGGCATAGCCGCCGATGATTGCCGCACAACGCAGTTGGTGGGCCCGGAGCATCGCGACCTCACGGGCGTGCGGATACGGGGCGCGCGGCTCGGCGAGATTGTCGTCGCCGTCGTCCCACACCAGGATCAATCCCAGGTCGGCCACCGGTGCGAAAACCGCACTGCGGGTACCGATCACGACCCGGGCGTGCCCGCGCAGCGCCGCGAGCCAGCGCCGGTATCGCGCCGACGGTCCGAGTCCCGCCGAGAGCGCCACGACGCGCGATTCCGGGAGGTGGGCGGTGACGGCCGCGTACAGCGCGTCGACGTCACGTTGATCGGGCATGATCGCGAGCACGCCCTGTCCGGCGTTCACGGTCGCCGCGGCGGCCTCGGCCAGCCGCTGCGGCCACTGTTCGCCCGGGAGCGTCTGCCACACGGCGCGCGCGGCGCGTCCCTCGCCGAGTGCGGTGAGGAACTGTTCGCCACGCGCGTAGCGTGCCCACCCGTCCGGATCGACGTCGATGGCCTGGATCGGCTCGGGTTCGGCGGGTGTCTGCTTCTCCACCGTGGCGTGGCGTGGCGGGATGGCCAACCGCAGCACGTCGGGGCGGGTGCCGGCGTACCGGGCGGCGACCGCGTCGACCAGACGCCGGACGTCGGACGTGAGCACCGGCTCGGGCGAGACCACCTTGTCGAGCCAACCCAGCTTGCCCTCGTGGTCGGTGTCGGATCGGCGTTCCAGGATGAACGCGTCGACCAGCCGCCCGTGAAAACGCACCTTGGCCCGCACGCCGGGCTGGGCGTTGTCCGACAGTTCCTCCGACACGAGGTAGTCGAACTCGCGGTCCAGATGAGGAACCGACAGCATCGGCAGCACCCGGGCGATCGGTTCGTGTTCTGCTGCGCGCCGGGTGATGGTCACTGCGCAGGCGTCCCGCGACCTGTGAACAATCCGGCGGTGATCAGCAACAGCGACGCCGCATACGCCCACCAGATCGGCACGGCGAGCAGTTGATCGTCGCGCACGAACTCGGAGATGCCGATCATCGCGTCGGACACCGCGAAGCACACCGCACCCGCGGCCGTCCACGGCGTCGGGAGCCCGGCCAGCAGCGCCGCGCACACCATCGCGCCCAGCACCGCGATGTAGGCGGTCACCGGCACGGCCATGCCCTGTTCGACGAGCCGGGGCCAGAACCACGCGAGCAGCGCGAGGCACGCGACGATCGTGATGGCCACCGCGATCAGGCGGCCCCGAGTCCGGCGCGCGAGCGGCAGCAGAGCGGCCAGAAAACACAGATGCGCGACGAGGAACGCGGCCAGTCCGCCGACGAACGACGGCTCCCACCACGGGATTGCCAGCAGGAAGTCGCCGACGGCCGAGAGCAGGAGCGCCGCGACCAACCAGCGCCGCTCCCGCGGGATCGGGTGCGCCCACGCGGCGGCGGCCAGGAGGACCGCGGCGAGCGCCTTGACAGCGGGCTGTGCGGGGAATTGACCGGTGAGCGCGGCACCCGCGGGCAGCCGCAGCGCGGTGACGACGAGAAAGACGCCGTAACCTGCACCGACGACCGCAGCAGCGCCCCACAGCCACAGGGTCGCGCGGTGTGCGTACGGTGTCGGTGTGTCTGTTGCTGACGAGAAACCGGCCCTCGATGCCATTCTGCAGAAGGTACTGGAGCTTGTGCCGTTCCAATTGTCCACCGCCGACGGAGTCGAGGTGGCGCGCCGAAAGTTCAGCGAACTTCCGCGCGCCGAGATCCATCCGGAGCTGAACGTGCAGGACCGCACGATCGACGGTCCGGCCGGTCCGATCCCGGTCCGCGTGTACCGCCCGCCGACACCCGAGAATGTGAAATTGCCGGTCGTGCTGTTCTTCCACGGCGGCGGCTGGTCCGTCGGCGACCTGGACAGCTACGACACCACAGCCCGGCGTCACGCCGCGGGCGCCGAGGCGGTCGTGGTGTCGGTGGACTACCGGCTCGCCCCCGAGCATCCGTACCCGGCCGCAGTCGACGATGTGTGGGCGGCCACGCAATGGGTCGCCGCGCATGCCGACGAATTCGGCGGTGACGCCGAGCGGCTCGCCGTCGCCGGGGACTCCGCGGGCGGCAATCTGGCGGCGGTGGTCTCTCAGCTCGCGCGTGACACCGGTGCGCCGGCTCTGCGGTTCCAACTGCTGTGGTATCCGGCCACCACGTGGGACACGTCGCTGCCGTCGTTCACCGAGAACGCCGACGCCCCGATCCTCGCGATCGACGCGGTCAAGGGTTTCTCGGCGTGGTACGCCGGACATGTCGACCTCACCGATCCGCCTGCCACGCTGGTTCCCGCCCGCGCCGCCGATCTGTCGGGCCTTGCCCCGGCCTACATCGCCGTCGCGGGCCATGATCCGTTGCGCGACGACGGCGTGCGCTACGGCGAACTGCTTGCCGCGGCCGGCGTCGCGGTGGAGGTGCACAACGCCGATACCCTCGTGCACGGCTACCTCGGCTACTCGGGCGTGGTGCCCGCCGCCACCGAGGCGTTCGACCGGGGGCTCGCCGCCCTGCGCGCCGCGCTGTACCGCTAGACCGAGACCGACGAAAACGTCGCAATCGGAGTGCGACTGCGACGTTTTCGTCGATCTGGCGGGGTGTCAGAACGCCGGTGAGACGTCTCCACCGGGCCAGCGCTGCTCGATGAACTCGCGCGTGGCATCGCTGTGCAGCAACTCGTCGAGCTTGACGATGTCGGGATCGTCCTGGTTGTCCGCACGGCTGACCAGGAAATTCGAGTACTGGTTGTCCTCGAGCGATTCGATGATCAACGCGTCTTTGAGTGTGTAGCCGGCGTCCAGGAAATAGTTGCCGTTGAGGATCGCGAGATCCACCTCCGGGACGGCCTTGGCCTGCAGATCCGGTGCGGCCTCGATGAACTGGAGGTTCTTCGGGTTTCCGACGGTGTGCACGTTCACGGGTCCGTCGGCGGGCAGCGTGACGAGATGCTCGGAGGCCAGCAGGGCCAGCGCGCGGGCCTGATTGGATCCGTCGTCGGTGATACTGATCCTGGCACCGTCCGGGAGATCGTGTGCGCTGCGGAATTTCTCGGAGAACGCGGCGTATGGCTCGATGTGCACTCCGGGGAACGCGTGCAGCTGGTAGCCGAAGTCGGCGACCTGCTCATCGAGGTAAGGATGGTGCTGGAAGTAGTTGGCGTCGATGTCGCCCTCGGCGAGCCAGCGGTTGCCCAACGAGTAGTCGTCGAACACGCGGATGTCGAAATCCAGCCCGGCGTCCTTGGCCTGACCGTTCTTGATGAACTCGAGGATCTCGGCGTGCGGCACCTGCGTCGCGGCGACCGTGAGCCGTTTCTCGCCGGATCCGCGCAGCCAGAGGAACCCGGCGACGACGAGCACCACCACGATGACCGCGGCGATACCCGCGTACAACGGGGCCTTCCGTTTGGGTGGGCCGTCGATGCTCTCGGGTGTGGACATAGTGAATTTCCGTTCCTGTCAGTTGAACTCAGTGGGATAGGTGAGGTGGAAAACTATGCGGAGCGGCGCTGGGCCTCACCGGCGGCGCCGCTGGAACGCCGCGCGCGGTGATCGGTCTTGCGCGCGAAATAGTCGCCGACGACCTGGAAGACCTGTGCGAACGCGATGAGCAGCAGCACCGTGGACCACAGCACCGGGCCGTCGTACGAGCGGGCGCCGTAGCGGATCGCGAGATCGCCCAGTCCCCCGCCACCGATCACGCCGGCGAGAGCCGAGAAGCCCAGCAGCGCAATGATCGTGATGGTGAGCCCGGCGATGATGCCGCTCACCGCCTCGGGCAGAAGTGTTTTCACGATGATCTGCCAGCGGGTGGCGCCGACCACGCGGGCCGCGTCGATCTTGCCCGAATCGACCTCGCGCAGCGACGATTCCACGAGCCGGGCGAGGAACGGGATGGTGCCGATGGTCAGCGGCACCATCGCGGCGACCGTGCCAAGGCTGGAACCCACCAACAACCGGCCGAGCGGCCACAGCGCGATCACCAACACCAGGAACGGCAGGGACCGGGTGACGTTCACCACGACACCCAGCGAGCTGTTGAGCCAGCGGATCGGGGCCAGCCCGCCCGGTGCGGTGACGTACAGCAGGACACCCAGCGGGATACCGAGGAGCACCACGAAGAAGAACGGCACGAACACCAGTTGCAGGGTTTCGACGACGGCCACCGGCACGGCGTCGGTCGTGAACAGGATCGAATCGTCGAGCCACTGCGTGAACGCGTTCACACCAGGCTCCTTTCGGGGCTCACTGCGGTCAGCCCGTTGTGCTCGAACCACCGCAGGTAGTCGTCGACACGATCGGCGGCCGAGTGGTCGACACCGGTGAGTGCCAGTTGGAACTGCGAAACCGACTGACCGCCGAGGCGGAGCACCTCACCGTCGAGGATTCGCACATCGGCGTTGAGCTCGCGGGCCAGTGCACTGATGAACGAGCCCGAGACGTCGGTGCCGGCGTGCACGTTGATGATCAGTTCGCCGTCGGTGGGTGGCGGCGGATCACTCAGGGGTGGCAGCAGACCCGATGCCGGGTCTGCTGCCACCTCGGCCAGCGTGCCCTGCGCGACGACGCGGCCCTCGCTGAGCACGGTCACCCGGTCGGCGATCTGGCGCACGATCGCCAGGTCGTGGGTGATCAAGAGCACGGTGACGCCGAGCTCGTCGCGCAGATTGGTCAGCAGCGTGAGGATCTCCTGCGTGGTGGCCGGATCGAGCGCGCTGGTGGGTTCGTCGGCCAGGATGACCGTGGGATGCGCCGCGAGCGCGCGGGCGATGCCCACCCGTTGCTGTTGTCCGCCCGACAATTGCGCCGGGTAGGCGTCGCCACGGCCCGGCAGCCCGACGAGCTCGAGGAGTTCCTGCGCGCGGTACCACCGCTTCTTGCGGTCCCAGCCCGCGATCTCCAGCGGGTACTCGATGTTGGCGCGGGCCGTGCGGTTGTCGAGCAGGTTCGCCGATTGGAAGACGTTGCCGAGCCGGCGCCGCGCGTCGCGCAGTTCCCTCTCCGACAGCACGGTCAGGTCCTGCCCGTCCAGCACGACACGACCGCGTGTGGGGCGTTCGAGCAGCGCGATGGTGCGGACCAGGGTGCTCTTACCCGATCCGCTGCTGCCCACGACACCGAGAATCTCGCCCTGGTCGACGGAGATCGACACGCCTTCCAGGGCTCGCGTCGTTCCGTAGAACTTCGTGAGGTCTTCGGTGTAGATCGACATCGCTCACCTATCTGCCGGGCACTCAAACGGGCCGAACTGTAAACGAGTTGAACGTTTCAAACCAGGGTTGTGCTCACCGGTTTTCGAACCGTGTCACGGCGCGAGCAGACGCAAAACTGCCCAATCTCCGAAGAAATTGGGCAGTTTTACGTCTGCTCGGCGAAGGAGTGAACCTAAACGGACGCCTTGAGGTCCTCGACCTTGTCGGTCCGCTCCCAGGGCAGGTCGATGTCGGTGCGGCCGAAGTGGCCGTACGCGGCGGTCTGTGCGTAGATCGGGCGCAGCAGGTCGAGGTCGCGGATGATCGCGCCGGGACGCAGGTCGAACACCGTCGAGATCGCCTTCTCGATGCGGGCCGGGTCGACGGTCTCGGTGCCGAACGTCTCGACGAACAGACCCACCGGGGCGGCCTTGCCGATCGCGTAGGCGACCTGCACCTCGACCCGCTCGGCCAGTCCCGCGGCGACGACGTTCTTGGCGACCCAGCGCATCGCGTACGCGGCCGAACGGTCGACCTTTGACGGGTCCTTGCCCGAGAAGGCGCCGCCGCCGTGGCGGGCCCAGCCGCCGTAGGTGTCGACGATGATCTTGCGGCCGGTCAGGCCGGCATCGCCCATCGGGCCACCGAGGACGAACTTGCCCGTCGGGTTGACCAGCAGGCGGTAATCGGACGTGTCGAGCGTCTCGTGGCCGAGGTCGGCGAGCACGGTGTTGACGACCTTCTCACGGATGTCGGGTGTGAGGGTGCCTTCGAGGTCGATGCCGTCGGCATGCTGGGTCGACAGCACGACGGTGTCCAGCCGCACCGGGGTCGTCCCGTCGTACTGGATGGTGACCTGGGTCTTGCCGTCGGGTCGCAGGTAGTCCAGGACGCCGTTCTTGCGCACCTCGGTGAGCCGGCGGGCCAGGCGGTGCGCCAGCGCGATGGGCAGCGGCATGAGCTCGGGGGTATCGCCGATGGCGTAGCCGAACATCAGGCCCTGGTCGCCCGCGCCCTGCAGGTCCAGCGGGTCGGCCTTGCCCTCGACGCGGGTCTCGTGGGCGGTGTCGACGCCCTGCGCGATGTCGGGCGACTGCGCGCCGATCGCGATGTTGACGCCGCACGAGGCGCCGTCGAAGCCCTTGGTCGACGAGTCGTAGCCGATGTCGAGGATGCGATCGCGCACGATCTTCGGGATGTCGGCGTACGCCGACGTCGTCACCTCACCGGCGACGTGCACCTGGCCAGTGGTGACCAGCGTCTCGACGGCGACACGGGACTTGGGGTCCTGCTCCAGCAGCGCGTCGAGCACAGAGTCGCTGATCGCGTCACAGATCTTGTCGGGGTGCCCTTCGGTTACCGACTCACTGGTAAACAGGCGACCTTTGCTCACGGTCCGCGTCCTTCCTCGAAACTTCTCAAACTAGTTAGTTGGGCGAATATAACTTCTGCCCTGTTGCACCCAAGCGCTTGGGACGCTCACGCGCAACCCTTTCGCGCACCCGGATGCGGTGGTTTGTGCTACCCGTCCTGGCTCTTCAGGAACGCCGCGATCGAGTCAACGATACGGGTGGCCATGAGCGTCTTCGACCCGTGCTCCAGTGCGGACTCGGTGCCGTCGGCGCTCAGCAACCAACCATCGTTGTGATCGACCTCGAACGCACGGTTTTCCCCCACGGCGTTCACGACGAGCAGGTCACAGCCCTTACGCTCGAGTTTCGCCCTGGCGTGGAACAAGACGTCGCCGTTGGCGTCGCCGGTTTCGGCGGCGAATCCGACAATCGCGCGCATGTTTGGCAACTGTCCTTCTGCCCTGGCACGTACCGCGCCTGCCAGCACGTCGTCGTTGCGGACGAGATCGATCGAGGTGGGCTCCGAGGCGCCCTTCTTGATCTTGGCGGTGGCCACGTGCGCGGGGCGGAAGTCGGCGACCGCGGCAGCCATCACGAGAACGTGCGCGTCGGGTGCGTGCTTGGACACCGCGTCGCGCAGCTGGGTCGCCGAGCCGATGTGGACCATGTCGACTCCGGCCGGGTCGACGAGGCCCGCGGTGTTGCCCGCGATGAGGGTCACGTCGGCGCCGCGCTGTGCCATCACACGCGCGACGGCGTAACCCTGCTTGCCGGAACTGCGGTTGCCGATGAAGCGCACCGGGTCGAGGGGCTCACGCGTGCCGCCCGCAGTCACCAGCGCCTTGACGCCGGACAGGTCGTACGGGAGCGCGTCGCCGCGTTCGAGCAGCAGCTGCGCGAGCGTCGTGATCTCCTCGGCCTCGGGCAGCCGGCCCGGTCCGCTGTCGGCGCCGGTGAGACGCCCCGCGGCGGGTTCGAGGACCACCGAGCCGCGGCGGCGAAGGGTCTCCACGTTCTCGACGGTCGCCGGGTGCAACCACATCTCGGTGTGCATCGCCGGCGCGAACATGACGGGACATCGCGCGGTGAGCAGCGTTGCGGTCAGCAGATCGTCGGCGCGCCCCGCGGCCGCGCGGGCCAGGAGATCGGCGGTGGCGGGTGCGATGACGACAAGGTCTGCGTGCTGGCCGATGCGGACGTGCTGCACCTCGTGGACATCGGTGAACACGCCGGTGTGCACCGGGTTACCGGACAGCGCCTCGAACGTCGCGGCGCCGACGAAGCGCAGGGCGGATTCGGTGGGGACCACCCGCACCGAATGCCCGGCCTCGGTGAGTTGACGGACGACCGTGCACGCCTTGTAGGCGGCAATTCCGCCGGCGACGCCGACGACGATCCGCTTGCGCGCGCTCACGAACCGGCCCTGGCCTGGCTATTCGCCTTCGGTGTGCTCGAGCAGGTCCCCGTGGATCTCGCGCAGCGCGATCGACAGGGGCTTCTCCTGCAGGCCGGGCTCGACGAGCGGGCCGACGTATTCGAGGATGCCGTCGCCCAGCTGGTTGTAGTAATCGTTGATCTGGCGGGCCCGCTTGGCGGCGTAGATCACCAGCGCATACTTGCTCGAAGCGCGGTCCAGCAACTCGTCGATGGGCGGGTTGGTGATGCCCAGCGGCGTGTCGTAGGCGCCTGCGGCGGACGAGTCGATACCGAGGTCGTCCACAGCGGTCAGCTGCGCGTCGGCGTGCGGGGTGCTCACGAAGAAGTCTCCTGGCGGTTGTTGGCACGAATGCCGTGAATGCATTTGTGAACAGCGTGGTGGTGGCTCACAGACCCGAATGCGCCCGAGTGTCGATCACGGCACGATGAGTCATCGGCTGTCCACCAGCAAGGATACCAATTCCGCGCATGCCGAATCCAACTGCCGGTTCACCACGACCCGGTCGAAATCGGATTGTGCAGCCATTTCGGCCCTCGCGGTGTCCAGGCGACGGGCCATCACCTCGGGCGTTTCGGTGCCGCGATCGGACAACCTGCGTACGAGCTCGTCCCAGCTCGGCGGTGCCAGGAACACCGACACGACCTCCGGCATGGCATGTTTGACCGCCCTGGCGCCGGCCAGATCGACCTCGATCAGCACCGGGCGTCCTGCCCGGGTGGCCTCGCGGACCGGCGCCGCCGGAGTACCCGAGCGGTGCAGGCCGCCGTGGATCTCCGCCCATTCGAGCAGTTCCCCGTCGTCGATCAACTGCTGGAAGTGTTCCGGGGTCACGAAGGTGTAATCCACGCCGTCGACCTCCCCGGGACGGGGCGCCCTGGTGGTGACGGACACGGAAAAGTACAGGTCGGGAAGCCGCTGCCGTAGACAGCGGACCACGGTGGACTTCCCGACAGCTGAGGGGCCGGACAGCACCACGACCCGAGCCCTTGCGGGCTCATCAGTCGCGCGTTGTCCGGCCCCACGGCCGACAGTCAATCTGCGCGCCTTACGACTGGTCGAACTTCTCCAGCAAGGCCTTGCGCTGGCGATCGCCGAGGCCGCGCAGACGGCGGGTCGGAGCGATCTCCAGTTCGGTCATGATTTCCTGCGCCTTGACCTTGCCCACCTTGGGCAGAGCCTCCAGCAGCGCGGAAACCTTCATCTTGCCGAGAACCTCGTCGGTCTCGGCGTCGGTGAGCACCTGCTTGAGGTTGGTGCCGCCGCGCTTGAGTCGATCCTTGAGCTCGGCTCGCGCTCGACGTGCGGCAGCAGCCTTCTCCAACGCTGCCGCGCGCTGTTCGTCGGTCAACTGGGGAAGGGCCACGGGTTCCTCCGTCTCCTGGCGATCTTCTCGGCCATCACTTGATTTGTCTCGGCTGGAGCACAAACACAGCCAGCGACGACGACCGTACCCAGGCAAGCTGACGAAAGCTAACCCCACCCCCTGGTTACAACGCCAAAAGCCCAGCGTGTAGTGCACCCGGGCAGCCGCCCGCGGCCCGCCGTCCGCGCGCCGGCCCGACGGCGGGATTTCGCCGGATTTTTGGATGTTTTTGCACGTCAACGGTTTTCGGAGGGCACCAGCCGACGCCTCGGACACGGTGGCCGGTCGACGACCTCCCCCGCGTGCCGGCCGTGGCAGAGCCGAAAGAAAATTTTCGCTGGTCACGGCGTGTCGGGCGTGTCGAGGGCCTGACGGGCGGGTCAAATCACGCGGTCGCGCCGCTCGACGCGGGCACAACTCACACCGAGCCGACACACAGAGCGGTCGAATGACCTTCGTCACCGGTTGCACCGACCCGGACCGAACGGCGGCCCGACGTGGCTATCAGGCGCCTGACCTGCGGGTCTGCGGTCGTCGCCGCCCTCGGGGGCACGCCGTTGGCCGTCCGCGCGGCCGTGCCGGGCACCCAACCCCGTCGCCCCTGGGGTGACTTCGGCGGTTGTCAGGACCCGGGTGGGCACCCCGACAGTGGATCGGGAGGGCACGACGACGGCGGATCGGCCCACCCGATCGACGCCCCAGGGCGACCCGGGGGCCCCGGCGGACCCGCAGGGCCGGGCGCACCCGGCGGACCCGAGGATCCCGGCGAAGGGCCGCCCACTCCCACCGTCCTGGCCTGACGCGGCGACGACCAGGCCCACGACGATCGCCGACCGTTCCACTCCCGCGGGCCCCGTTGCACGCCTCGATGTACGACAATCGGGGCGGCCGGCTCCTCGGCACCACGGACGCCGCCGTGAGCGGCCGGTGACCGACCGGGCCACAGTGTGTTTGGACAGTGAACGTGAATCATGTTGCGCGCCAGCCGGTCCAGACGGCACGCCGATGACCGCACGCATGCACGCGCACCAGCGGCACCGGTGAACGACGCACGGGAGCCCTTCGGCCACTGTGGTTGTCGTCCGCGTCCGACACCGTCGACTACGCGGGCGACTCTGGAACGCCCGTGCGCTCGTCAGGCCAAATAGGCGACCTGGTCACGCAGACGTTCGGCCGCGGTGCGCACATCGGCGACGCCGGGCCCGGCCCGCAGGACCTCGCGGGAGACCGCCGGCAACACCCGTCGCGCACCGCCGAGACCCCCCAGGGCCTCCGGCCTGCCGCCCTGCGCGCCGACACCGGGAACCAGGACCGGACCACCCAACGCATGCAGGTCGGGCGGATCGGGCACCGTCGCACCGACGACGACACCGAAGGGACCCACCGGATGCCCGTCGTGGGCCGCCGGATTCGCCTCCCGGTGCGCCACCCGATTGGCTTCCGCGACGGCGTCGACGATCGACTGCGCGACGGTGACGTGTCCGGCCATCGCGCGTTGCAGACCGATGCCTTCGGGGTTGGAGGTCGCGGCGAGCACGAACACCCCGCGGCCGTTGGCCACCGCGGTGTCCAGAAGCGGTTGCAGCGAGCCGAATCCGAGGTACGGGGACGCCGTCACGGCGTCGGCGGCCAGTGGCGACTCACCGGCCCATGCCGCCGCGTAGGCCGCCATCGTGGAGCCGATGTCGCCGCGTTTGGCGTCGGCGAGCACCAGCACACCCGCGCTGCGCAGCGCCGCGATCGTGTCCTCCAGCACCGCGAAACCCGCCGAGCCGTACGCCTCGAAGAACGCGACCTGAGGTTTGACGATCGCGAAGTCGGCGAACGCCTCCACACAGATGTCGCAGAACGCGCGGAGGCCGTCGGTGTCGACGGTCAGACCCCACGCCTTCATGAGTTCGGGGTGCGGGTCGATGCCGGGGCACAGCGGCCCGCGCGCCGACACCGCGGCGTCGAGCCGCTCCCCGAATGCCGTCATGACCGCCGCGACCCCAGTTCACTGTGCAGTTCCTGCAGCGACATCACGCCGATGTCGCCACGGATGCCCGCCTCGATCCCCTGCACCGCGGCCGAGGCGCCCTGCACGGTGGTGACGCACGGGATGTTCATCGACACCGCGGCCGAACGGATCTCGTAGCCGTCGACGCGCGGGCCCGAGTTTCCGTACGGAGTGTTGATCACCATGTTGACCTCACCGGCCTTGATGACCTCCACCGCCGAGGGGCGAGGATCGGTCTCGCAGGGCTCCTCATAGTGCTTGCGCACCTCGTCACACGGAATGCCGTTGCGGCGCAACATCTCGGCCGTGCCCTCGGTCGCGAGCACGCGGAAGCCCAGATCGGCCAGGCGCTTCACCGGGAACACCAGGGACCGCTTGTCACGGTTGGCCACCGACACGAACACCGTGCCCTCGGTGGGCAGCGAGCCGTATGCGGCAGTCTGGCTCTTGGCGAACGCCGTACCGAAATCGTGGTCGATGCCCATGACCTCGCCGGTCGACTTCATCTCGGGCCCCAGCAGCGAATCGATCTGCGCGCCATCGGCTCTGCGGAAGCGGTGGAACGGCAGCACGGCCTCCTTGACCGCCACCGGCGTGCTGCGGCCCACGTGGGCACCGTCGCCGCTCTTGCTCAGCAACCCCTCGTCGCGCAGCTGCGCGATGGTCGCGCCCAGCATCATACGGGCGCAGGCCTTCGCCAGCGGAACCGCGGTGGCCTTGGACACGAACGGCACCGTGCGGCTCGCGCGTGGGTTGGCCTCCAGCACGTAGAGCACGTCGTCCTTGAGTGCGTACTGGACGTTGAGCAGCCCGACCACGCCGATGCCGTGGGCGATCGCCTCGGTGGCGCGGCGGACCGCTTCGATGTCGCTGCGGCCCAGCGTCACCGGCGGAAGTGCGCACGCCGAGTCACCGGAGTGGATGCCGGCCTCCTCGATGTGCTCCATGATCCCGCCGATGTACACCTCGGTTCCGTCGCACAGCGCGTCGACGTCGATCTCGATCGCGTCTTCGAGGAAGCGGTCCACGAGCACCGGGTGCTCGGGCGACAGCTGCGTCGCGCGGGTGATGTAGCCGCGCAGGGTCTCCTCGTCGTAGACGATCTCCATGCCGCGGCCGCCGAGCACGTACGACGGCCGGACCAGCACCGGGTAGCCGATGTCGGCGGCGATGCGGCGGGCCTGATCGAAGCTCGTGGCGGTGCCGAACCGCGGTGCGGGCAGACCGGCCGAGGTGAGCACCTCACCGAACGCGCCGCGGTCCTCGGCGAGGTCGATGGCCTTGGGGCTGGTACCGACGATCGGCACGCCCGCGTCCTCGAGGCGCTTGGCCAGGCCCAGCGGGGTCTGGCCGCCGAGCTGCACGATGACGCCGACGACGCCGGGACCGCCTTGGCCCGAGAGGGATTCGGCGTGGTAGACCTCCAGCACGTCCTCGAACGTCAGTGGCTCGAAGTACAGCCGGTCGGCGGTGTCGTAGTCGGTCGAGACGGTCTCCGGGTTGCAGTTGACCATCACGGTCTCGAAACCGGCATCGCTCAGCGTGGTCGCGGCGTGCACGCAGCTGTAGTCGAACTCGATGCCCTGGCCGATGCGGTTGGGACCGGAGCCCAGGATCAGCACCTTCGGCTTCTCGGTCTGCGGCGCGACCTCCGTCTCGGCCGCGGGGTCCAGCTCGTAGCTGCTGTAGTGGTACGGCGTCTTGGCGTCGAACTCGGCGGCGCACGTGTCGACGGTCTTGAACACCGGGTGGATCCCGAGGCGCTGGCGCAGCGCACGCACACCGGCCTCACCGGCGAGCTCGGGCCGCAGGGCCGAGATCTGGCGATCCGACAGGCCGCTGTACTTGGCGCGGCGCAGCAGTTCGGCGTCCAGCACGGGCGCCTCGACCAGCTCGGCGCGCAGGTCGACCAGGCCGGCGATCTGCTCGACGAACCACGGGTCCACCCCGGAAGCCTCGGCGACCTGCTCGACGCCGGCGCCCAGGCGCAGTGCCAGCTCCATGTCGTAGATCCGGCCGTCCATCGCGGTGCGCAGGTTGGTCAGCAGCTCTTCGACCGTGGTGTCGGGGTCCGGTGCGGTCCAGAACCCGGCGCGGCTGGTCTCCAGCGACCGCATGACCTTGCCGAGTGCCTCGATGAAGTTGCGGCCCAACGACATCGCCTCGCCGACCGATTTCATCGTGGTGGTCAGCGTGGCGTCGGCGCCGGGGAACTTCTCGAACGCGAACCGCGGCGCCTTGACCACGACGTAGTCCAGCGTGGGCTCGAAGCAGGCGGGCGTCTCCTTGGTGATGTCGTTGATGATCTCGTCGAGCGTGTAACCGATGGCCAGCTTCGCCGCGATCTTGGCGATCGGGAAACCCGTGGCCTTCGACGCGAGGGCCGACGACCGCGACACCCGCGGGTTCATCTCGATGACGATGAGCCTGCCGTCTTTCGGGTTGACCGCGAACTGTATGTTGCAGCCACCGGTGTCGACGCCGACCTCACGCAGGATCGCGATGCCCAGGTCCCGCATCTTCTGGTATTCGCGGTCGGTCAGCGTCATCGCGGGCGCGACGGTCACCGAATCGCCGGTGTGCACGCCCATGGGATCGAAGTTCTCGATCGAGCAGACCACCACGACGTTGTCGCGGCCGTCGCGCATGAGCTCGAGCTCGTATTCCTTCCAGCCGTAGATCGATTCCTCGATCAGCACGTTCGCCGACGGCGATGCGGCCAGGCCGTCACCGGCCATCCGCTCGACGTCCTCGGCCGAGTAGGCCATGCCGGAACCGAGGCCGCCCATGGTGAAGCTGGGGCGGACCACGACGGGCAGGCCGAGTTCGGCGACCGTCTCGCGAACCTCGTCCATGGTGAAACACACCCGGCTGCGGGCGGATTCGCCGCCGACCTTGGCGACAATGTCCTTGAACTTCTGCCGGTCCTCGCCGCGCTGGATGGCGTCGAAGTCGGCGCCGATCAGTTCGACGCCGTAGCGCTCCAGCACCCCGTTCTCGTGCAGGGCGACGGCGGTGTTGAGAGCGGTCTGACCGCCGAGGGTGGCCAGCAGCGCGTCGACCTTGTTGCCGCGCGCGGCCTGCTGGGCGATGACCTTCTCGACGAACGCGGGCGTGATCGGTTCGACGTAGGTGTTGTCGGCGTACTCCGGGTCGGTCATGATCGTCGCCGGGTTCGAGTTCACCAGGCTGACCTGGATGCCCTCGGAACGCAGCACGCGGCAGGCCTGTGTGCCCGAGTAGTCGAATTCACAGGCCTGGCCGATCACGATCGGGCCCGACCCGATGACCAGTACGTGGTTGAGATCAGAACGACGTGGCATTGAGCGCACCCCCAGTCAGGCACGAGCGTGCGTGCGTACAGATGAAATGACGGCGTGGCGTGCAACAGACACGCACGCTCGCGGTGGAAATTGGGTAGGTCACGAGTGGTTCTCCCCGGCCATCAGGTCGATGAACTGGTCGAACAGGTACTCGGCGTCGTGCGGACCACCCGCGGCCTCGGGGTGGTACTGCACCGAGAACGCCTTGCCGTTGACCAGGCGGACGCCTTCCACCACACCGTCGTTGGCGCAGGTGTGGCTGACCTCGGCGGTCCCGAACGGCGTGTCGAACTTCTCGCCGGCCTCGCCTTCGAGGGCGAAACCGTGGTTCTGCGCGGTGATCGCGACGCGGCCGGTGATGTGGTCGACGACCGGGATGTTGATCCCGCGGTGCCCGAAGACCATCTTGTAGGTCGACCGGCCGAGCGCTCGGCCGAGGATCTGGTTGCCGAAGCAGATGCCGAACAACGGGATTCCGGCGCCGAGCACCTCACGGGTCACCTCGACGATGTGGTCCGCGGTGGCGGGGTCACCCGGACCGTTGGACAGGAACACGCCGTCGGGCTTGAGGTCGGCGATCTGGTCGAAACCCGCCGACGCGGGCAACACGTGGGTGCGGACGCCGCGGCGCGCGAAGTTGCGCGGTGTGTTGGTCTTGATGCCGAGGTCGACGGCCGCGACCGTGAATCGGTGATCGCCATCGGGGTCGACGACGTAGGCGGTGTCGGTGGTGACCTTGCCCGCGAGGTCCGCGCCGAGCATGGACGGCTGGTTGCGGACGCGTTCGAGCAGTTCGTCGGTGCCGGCGAGGGCCTCGCCTGAGCCTGATGCCGCCGCCAACGCGGCTCCGGAGAACACACCGGCCTTCATCGACCCGCGGGTGCGCAGGTGACGCACCACGGCCCGGGTGTCGATGCCCGCGATACCGACGATGCCCTGGGCCTGCAGCTCGTCGTCGAGGGTCCCGGTGGCACGCCAGCTCGATGCGCGCGGCGAGGGATCACGCACCGCGTAACCCGCGACCCAGATCTTGTCGCCGCGGCTCTCGGCATCCTCGTTGTTCCATCCGGTGTTGCCGATCTGCGGCGCGGTGGCCACCACGATCTGCCCGTAGTAGCTCGGGTCGGTCAGCGTCTCCTGGTAGCCCGACATGCCGGTGGAGAACACGGCCTCGCCGAGCGTCTGACCGACCGCCCCGAACGGGACGCCGGTGAAGACGCGGCCGTCCTCAAGCACCAGGACCGCCTTCTCGCCGCTCCGCTTTCCATTGCGCGTCATGCGTTTTCCTCCAGCCAGCGATTCAGTTCCGCGCGCACGTCAGCACGGAAGCCTGTGTCGATCTCGACACCCGACGGCAGTCGCCACCGGATCACGAGAATGCCGTCGTGTGTCAGTGCCTTGCCCGCGATGGCGCGCTCGGTCCGGACCGCGACGATCGACTCGTCGGGGATCCAGATCGGCCCGGCACCGGTGCGTTGCACCATGATTCCCTCGGGGTAGCGCGTCAAAACGGCCTTGGCGCGGAACCCCAGGTCGCCCACGGCCACCTTGTCGTTCCAGTGCGGCACCAGGGTGGTGCCCACGTAGAGCCCCTTGGTGGGGGGCACGATCGCAGGACCGACCGTGTCGGGCAGCGGGGGCAGGGTCCCGATCAACTCGGCCTGACGCTGCGCCCGGTGCAACCAACCGCGCATCATCTGGCGGATGAAGAACGCGATCAGCAGCGCGAGCAGGGCCGCCATCACCAGTGAGGTGATGAGCGTCGGTGTGTTCACTGTACCGATCCCCCACCGGCAGGCGCACTCTTGCCGTCACGTGCGGTGACGCGGCCGCGCAGCAGGGTCGCGGTGACCGTGGCGGGCAGGGTCATGGTCTCGAACGGCGTGTTGTCCGAGCGGCTCGCCAATTCGGCGCCGGCCACCGTCCAGGTGGCCTCCGGGTCGACGATGGTCAGGTTGGCGGGCTCGCCGACCTCAAGCGGCCTGCCCTGATCGGTCAGGCCGACGATGGCCGCCGGGGCCTCGCTCATCACCTTGGCCACTCCACGCCAGGTCAGCAGTCCGGGCCGCACCATGGTCTCCACCACCACCGACAGCGCGGTCTGCAGTCCCAGCATGCCGGGACGCGCCACCGAGAACTCACAGCACTTCTCATGTTCGGCGTGCGGGGCGTGGTCGGTGGCCACGCAGTCGATGACGCCGTCGGCCAAGGCCTGGCGCAGCGCCTGCGCGTCGCCGGTCTCACGCAGCGGCGGGTTCACCCGGTTGCGCCCGTCATAGGTCTCCAGCCGCGTGTCGTCCAGCAGCAGGTGGTGCGGTGTCACTTCGGCGGTGATCGAGATACCTTGCGCCTTCGCCCATTTCAGCAGTTCCACGGTGCCCGCGGTGGACGCGTGGCAGATGTGCACCCGCGCTCCGGCGTCACGGGCCAGCAGCGCGTCACGCGCGACGATCGACTCCTCTGCGGCCCGCGGCCAGCCCGCCAGACCCAACCGGGCGGCGTTCGGACCCTCGTGCGCGACGGCGCCGACGGTGAGCCGGGGCTCCTCGGCGTGCTGGGCGATGAGCACGCCGAGGCCGGTCGCATACTCCAGGGCCCGACGCATCACCAGCGGGTTCTCGACGCACACGCCGTCGTCGGAGAACATCCGGACCTGGCCGGCCCCTGCCGCCATCAACCCCATCTCGGTGAGCTGGGCGCCCTTGAGGCCCACGGTGATCGCGCCGACCGGATGCACGTCGACCAGCCCGACCTCCTGGCCGCGGCGCCACACATGGTCGGTGACCACGGCGGTGTCGGCGACCGGATCGGTGTTGGCCATCGCGAACACCGCGGTGTAGCCACCCAGCGCGGCTGCTGCCGAGCCGGTTTCGATGTCCTCGGCGTATTCGCGGCCCGGCTCGCGCAGATGCGTGTGCAGATCGACGAATCCGGGGAGCAGCACCTGCCCGCGGGCATCGATCACATCGGCCGTGTCCGGAATCGACAGCCCACTGCCGATCTTGGCGATCTGGCCGTCGTCGACGAGAACCTCGACGGGCTCACCCTCGCCGTAGAGCCGTACACCGCGGATCAGAACCGGCGGGTTCGAATTGTGCTCACTCATACGCTGATCGCCTCCCGGTCCGCGCCGACGAGCAGATGGAACAGCACCGCCATCCGCACGTGGACGCCATTGGAAACCTGTTGCAGTACTGCGGATTGGGGTGAATCGGCCACCGGGAACGAGATCTCCATGCCGCGCAGCATCGGTCCGGGGTGCAGGACGACCGCGCGGTCGGGCAGCATGGCCTGCCGCTTCTCCGACAATCCGTAGCGCACCGAGTACTCACGCGCGGACGGGAAGAAGCCGCCGTTCATGCGTTCGGCCTGCACCCGCAGCATGAGCACCGCGTCGGCCGCGGGCAGTTCGGCGTCGAGGTCGTAGGAAACCGTCACCGGCCAGTTCTCGACCCCCACCGGAAGCAGCGTCGGCGGCGCCACCAGCACCACCTCGGCACCGAGCGTGTGCAGCAGCGTCACGTTGGAGCGGGCCACGCGGCTGTGCAGCACATCGCCGACGATCACCACGCGCCTGCCCTCGACGCTGCCGAGGCGCTGCCGGATGGTCAGCGCGTCGAGCAGCGCCTGTGTGGGATGTTCGTGGGTGCCGTCGCCTGCGTTGATCACACTGGGCCCGCCGCCGCCGTCCTCGACGGTCCACTCGGCGAGCTGTTGTGCCGCACCGGAGGCCGGATGACGGATGATCAGCGCGTCGGCGCCGGCGGCGCGCAGGGTCAGCGCGGTGTCGCGCAGCGATTCCCCCTTGGCCACCGAGGACCCCGAGGCGCTCACGTTGATCACGTCGGCGCTCATCCATTTCCCGGCCACCTCGAACGACACCCGCGTGCGGGTGGAGTTCTCGTAGAACATCGTGATGACCGTGCGTCCGCGCAGCGTCGGGAGCTTCTTGACCTCGCGGCCCAGCAGCGCCTCCTTGAAGCGGTCGGCGTCGTCGAGGATCGCGGTGGCGTCGTCGTGGGACAGGTCGGCCGCCGACAGCAGATGACGTGTCGTCATTTCGAGATCACCACTCCGTCGCGGTCGTCGTGTTCGCTGAGCAGCACGTGGACACTTTCGCTGCGCGAGGTCGGGACGTTCTTGCCGACGTAGTCGGCCCGGATGGGCAGCTCGCGGTGCCCGCGGTCGACCAGCACCGCCAACTGCACGCTGCGGGGCCGGCCGATGTCGCGCAGGGCGTCCAGCGCCGAGCGGACCGAGCGGCCCGAGTACAGGACGTCGTCGACGAGGATCACGATCGCGTCGTCGATTCCCCCGGCCGGAATGGAGGTGCTGGCCAGCGGGCGCGGCGGCTTGATGTTGAGATCGTCGCGATACAGCGTGATGTCCAGTGCGCCGTGCGGCAGATCCACCCCGGCGAATTCCCTGATCCTGGCGGCCAGTCGGGTGGCGAGAATCACTCCACGGGTCGGGATTCCCAGCAATACGACGCGGGTGCGCTCGGCCGGATCGTCCAGAGCGGTTTTCTCGATGATCTGATGGGCGATGCGGGAAACTGTCCGGCCGACGTCCGCCGCGGACAGCAACTCCCGGTCGGTACTTGAAGAGCCCATGATGAACCCAGACCTCCTTCTCCGCCTCGCTGGACGGATCGTTAAAGGACGTCGAACTGCCGGGCAGCTTAACAGAGCCGCACTACGCTGGGGAAAATGACAGGCCCCACCGGATCCGAGTTCGACTTCGATGCGCTGTACCGCGGCGAGAGTCCCGCCGAAGGTGTGCCACCGATCACGTCCGTGCCTTGGGACACCAAGGCACCCAAAGAAAATGTCGTCGCCTGGGAGCAGGCCGGCCTCGTCCACGGGCATGTGCTCGACATCGGATGTGGCCTGGGTGACAACGCCATCTACCTCGCCAAACAAGGTTACCGTGTGACCGCACTCGATATTTCGCCGACCGCGTTGATCACCGCCGAGCGGCGGGCGGCCGATGCCGGCGCGGACGTCACCTTCGCGGTCGCCGACGCGACCCGGCTCGACGGCTACGACGACGTGTTCGACACCGTCGTCGACAGCGGCATGTTCCATTGCCTGTCCGACGACGGGAAGCGCAGCTACGCCGCCGCCGCGCACCGGGCCACCCGCACCGGGGCCACGCTGCTGCTGGGGGCGTTCTCCGACGCCAACCTGCGACACGGCAACTGGCAGGCCGCGGCGGTCTCCGAGGGGACCCTGCGCAGCACGCTCGATGACGGCGGATGGGACATCACGTCGCTGACCACCGAGACCACCAAGGTTCCGTCGGCCGTGCTGGCCGGCGGAGGCGAGGGCGACCTCGACGCGACGTTCTGGCTGCTGCAGGCGCAGCGCCGCTGAGCCCGGGCGTCCCGCGCGACGTCCCGTCGCAAAGGCGTCGAGAAGTCACTGACTACCCTGGCCCGGATGAACCTCGACGGCAATCAGACGTCCATCCGTGAGGCGATCGACGCAGGCCTGCTCGCCGGCGCGGTCACCCTGGTGTGGCAGGCGGGCAAGGTGCTGCAGGTCAACACTCTGGGCAACCGTGATGTCGAGGCCCGGCTGCCCATGCAGCGCGACACGATCTTCCGCATCGCGTCGATGACCAAGCCCGTCACCGTCGCCGCCGCGATGGCGTTGGTCGAAGAGGGCAGGTTCGCGCTGAGCGACCCGGTGACCAACTGGTTGCCGGAACTGTCGCACATGCGGGTGCTCCGCCAGGCGCGTGGACCACTGGATCAGACCGTCCCGGCGCGGCGGCCCATCACGTTCGACGATCTCATGACCCACCGCAGTGGCCTGGCATACGTGTTCTCGGTGCTCGGCCCGCTGGCGTCGGCGTACGGGAAGGTGTCCCAGCGCCAGGATCAGGACCGCTGGCTGGCCGAGGTGGCCGCATTGCCGCTGGCGCACCAACCCGGCGAACGGCTCACCTACAGCCATTCGACCGATGTGCTGGGCATCGCGTTGTCGCGCATCGAGGGCAAACCGCTGTCGCAGGTACTCGCCGAGCGGATCTTCGAGCCCCTCGGCATGACCGACACCGGGTTCTCCCTCGGCGCGGCGGGCCGTCGCCGCGCCGCGACCATGTACAAGCTGACCGCCGACAACACCCTGACCCACGATGTGATGGGTCCGCCCCCGATCGCCGATCCGCCGTTCTGCACAGGGGGCGCCGGCCTGTTCTCCACGGTCGACGACTACCTCAGGTTCGCGCGCATGCTGCTCGCCGGCGGCACCGTGGACGGCGTGCGCGTGCTGACAGAGGAATCGGTGCGCACGATGCGCACCGACCGGCTCACCCCCGAGCAGAAGCAGCACGAGTTCCTGGGGGCCCCGTTCTGGGTGGGCCGCGGCTTCGGACTGAACCTGTCGGTGGTGACCGACCCGGCCAAGTCGCGGCAGTTCTTCGGTCCGGGTGGGCTGGGCACGTTCAGTTGGCCGGGTGCTTACGGCACGTGGTGGCAGGCCGACCCGTCGGCGGATCTGATCATCATCTACCTGATCCAGAACTTCCCGGATCTCGGCGTCGACGCCGCCGCCATCGCGGGCAACACGTCGCTGGCCAAACTGCAGTCGGCACAACCGAAGTTCGTCCGCCGCACCTATCAAGCGCTCGGTCTGTAAACCTGTTGCACCCCAGCCTGTTTCGGGCCAACCCCCCACCGGGAGCACGGGTTTGACCTAGTCTTGGCACATGGGACAGCCGACAGTGCTCATCAGCGGCGCGGGGGTGGCGGGCACCTCGCTTGCCCACTGGCTGGCCGACCTGGGCTACCGCGCCGTCGTCGTCGAGTCCGCATCCGCGCTCCGGCTGGGCGGTCAGACGGTCGACCTGCGCGGCGCGGGCCGCGATGTGGTCACCCGCATGGGGTTGCTGGACGAGATGCGCGGGCGGTCACTGGATCAACGCGGCGCCGCGTGGATCCGCAGCGACGGTAGGCGACGGGCCGAGATGCCGGTGGAGGCCTTCGGAGGCAACGGCATGGTCTCGGCGCTGGAGATCCTGCGCGGCGATCTCGTCGAGGTGCTCTACACCGCCACGAGAACACGCGCCGAGTACCGCTTCGGGACGCGGATCACCGAGCTCGACGAGTCAGGGGCCACGCTCAGCGACGGCACCCGCGTCGACGCCGACCTCGTCGTCGGCGCCGACGGACCGCATTCCGCCGTCCGCAGAATGGTGTTCGGCCCCGAGGAACAGTTCGTGACGCTGTTGGGCGGCTACAACGCGTGGTTCACCGCGCCCGACACCGCAGGCCTCGACGGGTGGTACCTGATGTATCAGGCGCCCGGCCTCAACGCGTCGATGCGGCCGTCACACGATCCGGCGCTGTGCAAGGCCGGGCTCGCGTTCCGATCGGGACCGGTCGATTACGACCGGCGGGATCCCGCAACGCAGTTGGCGTTGCTCAACACGCATTTCGCCGGTGCGGGCTGGCGCTGCCCGGAGCTGCTGGCCGCCGCCGCCGAGGCCGACGACTTCTATTTCGACGCCTTCCTTCAGGTGCACATGCCGACGCTGTCGCGCGGACCGGTGACCCTCGTCGGCGACGCCGGCTACTGTGCGTCGCCCCTGTCGGGAATGGGGACCAGCCTGGCGCTCGTCGGCGCCTACGTGCTGGCCGGCGAACTCGGACCGGCGGACCTGTTCGCCCCGGCGAAGCTCGGTCTGGCGCTGGCCAGGTACGAGTCCACCATGCGACCGTACATCCAGCGTTGTCAGGAGCTACCGACCGGCATCGACGGGTATCTGCCGAAATCCGCGCTGGACATCACGATCTACACGCAGGTGATGAAGTGGATGCAGCGTCGGCCTTTTCGGTCGTTCGCCGAACGCAAATGGTTCACCACCGCCGACGCCATCGAACTCCCCGACTATCCCGCGGTCTCCCGGCCCCAGCACTAGGGGCTCTCAGTTCGCGTCCGGGTCGAGGGCACCGGCGCGGTGTGCGGGCAGCGCCGCCGCAAGCTTCTCCTCCGCGATCCGGTAGAAGCCGTCGAGCGCTGATTCTTCGATGCTGAGATACTCACTCACGACGTCGCGAGCCACCCCGGCGTCGCGCAGCCGAAGCGCCAGCGAGTACGGAAGCGGCAACTCCCGCAGCGCCTGCTCTCTGGCCTCGCGGAGGTCGGTCATGGGAACAGGATGCGACCGGGCGCGCGACGCGGATCGAGTACCCGGTTACTCGAATCTGCGGTGCGGCCGCTTCACGAGCTCGATGAGCTCGGCGCGCGAGGCGGCCCCGGTCTTCGACATGGCGCGGTAAACATGCCCCTCCACGGTGCGCACCGACAGCCGCAGGCGTTGCGCCACGGCACGACTGGATGCCCCGGCCGCGAGCAGCGCGACGATCTCGCGTTCACGGTCGGTCAGTGGCAGGTGTTCGAGACATGCCAGCAGCGCCGGCGTCGCTGCGCCGCCGCACCGGTCGGCGAGTCCCTCGGCGCGGTGCGCCTGACCGAGTGCCGAACCTCGCCGGTGTTTCCGGCGGTGCATGATCGAGGCGTGGGCGGCGGCGTCCGCGGCCGCGACCAGGTCGCCGATCCGCTCGAGTTCGCCCGACACCCGGGCGAGCGCATCAGGGTCCTCACGTCGCAGCGCATGCGCGAAGGCGGCGGCCGCCCCGCAACGGGGACCGTCGACGTGGGCGGCGAGTTCGTGGAGCCGTTGCGCCCCGGCGGGATCACCGAACTGAGCCGCGGTCTGCAGGCACAGCACCTCGGCCGCCCACTGCCCGTTGTCGGCAGCCATCTGGGCCGCAGCGATCGCCATCTCGGCGGCCTGCGACACCGCGCCCTGCGCCGCCGCGACCCACGCGTGCGCCAGGGCGTGCTCGTAGTGCAGATACCGCCAACCGGGATGGCGCCACCGGTCGAGGTCGGTCAACGTCGATTCGTCGCCCACGCCCCGCATGGCCAATGCGGTCGCACGCGGTAGCGAGAATCGGTATGCGAAGCCGTTGGTGTCCCCGGCCGCGCGCAGCAGATCCACCACGGGGCCCAGCTTTTCGGACGCCACGTCGAGGTGACCCGCGGCGAGCGCGACCCGTCCGGTCAAGGCGGTGCCGAACAGGTGCGCTGCACCGGGCAGGTCGACGGCGCAGGCGTTCTGGCGTTCGGCTTCCTGTTCGGCCCCAACGATGTCGCCGGCGAGCAGCAGCGCACCGATGTGCGCGTCGGCGATCACGAATCGCACATGCCCCGCGTCGTACGCGTGGTCGGCGATGCGGTAGCCGCGCTCTGCTGCGCGCACGGCGTCTGTGAGCCGTCCGGCATCGCCTGCCGAGACCGCCGCCGCCCACTCGGTCACCGCGCCGACCACCGCAGGAAGTGCCGCGGTGTCGAGTCGGTCGGCGGCGATCGCGGCCATGTCGGGTGCTCCGATGGCGGCGCCGAGGACCACGTCGAACGCATCGAGACACGGCCGCGCGTCCGCCGGTGTCACGGACGACACCGCGTCGACGACCGACCTGGCGCCGTCGGGATCGGCCAACGCCCAGAGCCGATTGCACGCGCGTAGGAAGGCCAGGCGTGCACGCCCGGCGTCGGTCAGCTCCGAGACGTTGACGGCGGCGAGCACCGCATCGGACTCCTCGCCGCGACTCAACCACGACAAGGCATGGGCCTGAACGAAATACGACTCGGGACCACCACCCGCGCGGACGGCGGCCGCCGCGAGCCGCTCGGCCAGTACCAGGTCGGCGAGCCACACCGCGCCCTGTGCGGCACGGGTCAGCAGGTCCGGGTCGGCGGGTAGGTCCGATTCGAGCGTCAGCGCCGCGCGTCGCACCACCACGCGCAGCTCGTCGCGGTCGTCGCCGCGGGCGAGTTCGGCGGCCACCAGACCGCGCAACCGCCGCAGCCGGGTTCCCGGGGCGCGGTTCCGACGGGTCTCGGCGTACAGCGGGTGTGCCGCACGCACCTCGACGCCGGTGTCGAGGTGGCCCAGCGTGATCAGACCGCGCCGCTCGGCCTCGTCCACCGCAGCCGGTTCGGTGATGCTGGTCAGCGTGCGAAGCGGCATCGGTTCTGCGACGGCCAGGACATCGATGACCTCGCTGACCGCCGGGGGCAGGGCACCGATACGTTCCTCGATCAGCTCGACAAGTCCCGGCGGCAGTACCGGGTCTCCGGCCCAGCGCCAGTAGCCGTGTTGGCGGGTCAGACGCCCGTGTGCCACTTCCTGCTCGACGATGTTGCGTAGGTACAGCACATTGCCGCGCGTCAGGCGCCACAACCGCTGTGCGGCGTCGGGGTCGATCGGTCCGTCGAGCGCCGTCGTCAGCAGGTGCGTCGACTCGCCGCGGGACAGCGGTTGCAGGTCGAGACGTTCGAAGCCCGCTTCGGCCCACACATCCCGAACGGCATCGGGCACCGTGCTGCCGTCGCGCACCGTCAGCAACAGCTTCGCCGCGCGCCTGCCGACGATTTGCCGCAGCACGAACGCCGACAGGTCATCGAGGTGGTGGGCGTCATCCACACCGATGACCGCGGGGCGGTCCGGGGTCGAGCCCACGGTCATCGCGTCGATGACCCGGCCGACGAGAGCGCCGGTGTCGGCATCAGCGGTACCGACCCACCGCGCAAAGGCTCCCAGCGGCAACGCACCGGCCACCGATGTACCGACCACCCAACGGGTTTCACGCCCGGCCGACGCCATCGCGACTACCGCCTCGTGGGCGATGCGGCTCTTGCCGACCCCCGCGGCGCCGTGGATCACGATTCCCGCCCGATCGGCCGACGTCAGCGCGGCATCGATCAACCGCGTTTCCTCAAGCCGCCCGGTCAGCGGCCAGGCGAGTCGCACGGATCGAGACTATGCCGCGCAGGGGTCGTTAGCAAAAGTAATGACCGAGTCGGTCAGTATCACCCCTTGCGCGTCAACGCCTGCCGGGCGTATGCGCGGACGTCGGCGTCGGAGTCCTGCAGCGCGCCGGTCAGGGCGTCGCGCGCCGCGGATTCCGTGTCCGCCCACCGGCTGAGGCTCAGCACGGCGGCCTTGCGGACGTCGAGATGCTCATCGGTCAGTGCGCGCGACAACGCAGGAACAGCAACCACCGCTTCGGCTCCGGCGAGCGCTCGTACCGCGCCCTGGCGGATCTGCCATGCCGATTCCGTCAGCGCCTTCTCGGCGCTCACCACGCCGTCGGCGTCGCACCCGACGGCGCCGAGGGCCGTCAGTGCAGCGGCGCGCACCAACGGATCCGGATCCTCCAGGAGCGCATGCACGGCGTCCGTGCCGGTGCGCAGCGTCGCCAACCCGCCGAGCGCGGCGATGCGCACCTCGCGGTTGTCGTCGGTCGTGGCAGCCGCGACGCCGGTCGCGTCGTCGACGGACACCGATGCCCGCACCGCCTCGATACGCACGCGGTGGTCGGGGTCGGTGAGCGCCGAACGGTACGCGACCGCGCTGCCGGCCCGCCGCGCACTCAGCACGTACACCGTGACGGCACGGACGGCGGGGTCGTCCGACGTCAACCGGATCGCGAACGCCTCGGGACGGGGCAGCACCTCGACGAGTTCACGCACCACGTCGGCCGTCTGCAGGCGCACCCCGGCATCCGCGTCGTCGAGCGCGGCGACCAGCGCATCCTGGTAACCGTCGGGCAGGTGCTCGCCGAGTGTCGCGATCGCGGTGCGGCGCACCCCCGGGTCGGGATCGGCGAGGAACTCGTCGAGGTCGGTCAGGGCGGGATCCTCGAGGGCCAGCACGGCCGCGATGCGCGGAGACGGCGGCCGGACCGGGGCGGCGTCGCGGATCCGGGAGCGTTCGGCCGTGGGTGCCCGCCCCACGTGCAGCTCGGGTTGGCCCACCTCGCTCACCGGATGTTCCGACGGCAGATGGTCGAGTTCCGGAACGGGCACGAGATATGGTGCGACCGGTCGTTTCACGAACCGCATCCGCCCTTCGTGGTCCTTGTGGAGGTTGAGGTGATAGCGCCACTGTTCGTCGTCGCGCTCGGGCAGATCGGCACGCTCGTGGTACAGGCCCCACCGTGATTCGGTCCGCGTCAGTGACGAGCGTGCCGCCATCTCCGCGCAGTCGCGGATGAAAGACACCTCCACCGCGCGCATCAGTTCGTGTGGTGTCCGTGCGCCGATCTCCTCGATCTCGGCGGCCATCCGTTCGAAGGTCTGCACCGCGATCGACAGCTTGGTCGCGGTCTTCGGCGGGGCCACATAGTCGTTGACGAAACGCCGCAGCTTGTATTCGACCTGCGGTTGTGGCGGACCGTCGGGGTTGCGCAGCGGGCGGTAGATCAGCTCGTGCGCCTCGATGATCTGATCCTCCGGAAGGTGCTGCGGCACAGGGACGCCGGAGAGGGTGGATGCGGCGTGCTGACCCGCGAGGTCGCCGTAGACGAACGCGCCGATCATGTAGTTGTGGGGCACACACGCCAGGTCGCCGGCGGCGTACAGCCCGGGAACCGTGGTGCGGGCGTGCTCGTCGACCCACACCCCCGAAGCGGAATGACCTGAGCACAGCCCGATCTCGGAGATGTGCATCTCGATGTCATGGGTTCGGTAGTCGTGTCCGCGGTTGGCGTGGAACGTGCCACGCGTGGGCCGCTCCGTGGTGTGCAGGATGTTCTCGAGCGCCGTGATGGTCTCGTCGGGCAGATGGCTGACCTTCAGGTAGATCGGCCCCCGCGCCGATTCGATCTCGCGTTTGACCTCGGCCATCATCTGGCCGGACCAGTAGTCGGAGTCGACGAACCGCTCTCCCAGCGCGTTGACCTGGTATCCCCCGAACGGATTGGCCACATACGCACAGGCGGGCCCGTTGTAGTCCTTGATCAACGGGTTGACCTGGAAGCACTCGATTCCGGAGAGTTCCGCGCCCGCGTGGTAGGCCATGGCGTAGCCGTCGCCGGCGTTGGTGGGGTTCTCGTAGGTGCCGTACAGATAACCCGAGGCGGGCAGACCGAGGCGCCCGCACGCGCCGGTCGACAAGATCACGGCTCGGGCGGCGACGACGACGAACTCACCGGTTCGGGTGTTGAACGCCGCGGCGCCGACCGCACGCCCGTTGTCGGTGAGCACACGCACCGGCATCAACCGGTTCTCGATGCGGATCTTCTCGCGCATCGACCGCTGCCGCAGCACGCGGTAGAGCGCCTTTTTGACGTCCTTGCCCTCTGGCATCGGCAACACGTACGAACCGGACCGGTGCACCCGGCGCACCGCGTACTCACCGTGCTCGTCCTTCTCGAACTTGACGCCGTAACGCTCGAGCCGCTGCACCATGGCGAATCCGCGGGTCGCGGTCTGGTAGACGGTGCGCTGGTTGACGATTCCGTCGTTGGCGCGCGTGATCTCGGCGACGTAGTCCTCGGGTTCCGCCTTGCCGGGGATCACGGCGTTGTTGACGCCGTCCATGCCCATCGCGAGCGCACCCGAATGGCGCACATGGGCCTTCTCCAGAAGCAGCACCCGGGCACCGTTCTCGGCCGCGGTCAACGCGGCCATGGTGCCCGCCGTGCCGCCACCGATCACGAGGACGTCGCAGTCCATGCGGACGGCGTCGGTGACCTGGGGTGCGGTGAACGGCGGCGACGGGATCGATACGGTCATGGTTGCTCCAGTGCGGCAATGACGTCGGCGCGCGGCGACGAACGATCGGGGTGGTCGGAACGCGGCAGCGGCACGTCGATGAGGGCCCGCAGCGGTTGGCCGGCCCGGCCGAGCACCGCGATGCGGTCCCCGAGTCTCAGCGCCTCGTCGACGTCGTGGGTGACGAACACGATCGTGGTGGGATGCGCGCGCCACGTGTCGATCAGCAGTCGTTGCATGGCCGCGCGGGTCTGAGAGTCGAGCGCGGCGAAGGGTTCGTCCATCATCACCGCACGCGGTGCGCCGGCCAGGCCGCGCGCCAACTGGACGCGTTGCCGCATCCCGCCGGACAGACTCTTGGGCAGGAAGTCGGCGAAACCCGACAGCCCGACCTCGTCGATCCAGCGGTCGGCCCGCGCCCGGCGGCCGGCCTTGGGCTCGCCCCGAAGTTGCAGCGCCAGTTCGATGTTGGATCGGACGGTGCGCCACGGCAGCAGCGCGCTGTCCTGGAATACCATGCCCCGGTCACGTGAGGTGGTGGTGACGGGGACCCCGTCGGCCAGCACCCGGCCCGTGTCGGGGCGGAGCAGGCCCGTCAGCGCACGCAGGATCGTGGACTTGCCGCATCCGGACGGGCCGGTGAGGACGAGGATCTCACCCGGACACACGGTCAGGCTCAGATCGTCGATCACGGGTGTGCCCGTGTAGGACAACCGGACGCCGTCGAGTTCGAGGCGCATACCCGCGGTTGTGGTCGCGGTGGTCGCCGGTGTCGTCTCTGTGATGCTCATCGGATGTTGTCCTCACCGCGCGGCAGCCAGCGTGTTGCGCGGCGGCCGATCAGTTCCACCGCTGCCGCGGTCGTGAATCCGAGGGCACCGATCGTGATGATGCCGACGAACACGTCCGGGTAGTTGAGCACGGTGTAGGCCTGCCAGGTGCGGTAGCCGACGCCGAGGCGGCCGGAGATCATCTCGGCCGAGATCACGCAGATCCATGCCACGCCCATTCCGACCGACAGACCGCCGAACAGTCCAGGCAGCACACCCGGCAGCACCACCTGGCGCAGGACGTCGAGGCGTCCCCCGCCGAGGGTGCGTACCGAGTCCTCCCAGATTGTCGGCAGTGCCCGGACCGCGTGGCGCACGCTGACCATGATCGGGAAGTACGCCGCGAGGAACGTGATGAACACAATTCCGGCCTCATCGGTCGGGAACAGCAGGATCGCGACGGGCACCATGGCGATCGCCGGGATGGGCCTGGCCAGCTCGGTGAGCGGGCCGAAGATGTCGGCGAAGAGCGCCGAGCGGCCCAGCAGGATGCCGGTGACGACGCCGAGTACCGCTGCCAGGCCGAATCCGGTGAGAATCCGGATCAGCGACTGCGCGAGGTCGAGCCAGTATTCCGGCGTGGCCAACCGGTGGCCCAGTGCGACCGCGATCTCGGTGACCGTCGGCAACGTGTCGAATCGCAGGCCCAGACGAAAGTCGTTGGCGGTCAACAGCTGCCACAGCGCGATCACGGCCAGCACCGAGGCGATGCGCACCAGCCGACGCGGCCACGGTGATCCGGTGCGGCGGGTTTCCGTCGTCGACTGCGCCACATCGGTGGTGACAGCCGGCGCGTCGGCGCGGCCGGGAGCGAGGTCGGCGGCGGTCATATGACGCCCGCCAGCGCGCTGCGGTAGTCGACGACGGTGCTGCCCGGATGCGCTGCCACGTACCGCTGGGCGCCCGCCTGGGTACCGAACGGAAGGTGGTCCGTCCCGGCCCGCCCCGGTTGGCGCACCCAGACGGCCTTGTCGGCGAACCACCGGGTACCCAGTTCGGCGTCGGGCACGTAGGCCGCGCGAACCGATTCACCGCGAGCCTGAGCACCGCGGATGGCCTTGAGCAGGCAGTTCGGGGATGACGCCGCGATGGTGGTGTCGGACCCGTCGAGCCACAGTTCACTCGCCGTCGCCGGATCGTCCACTGTCGCGTTGCACGCCTGGTCATGTCCGCTGAGCGCCGACGGGTTGCTGTTCGACCTCGACGCCGCGTCGTAGTCCTGCCCGCGTTCGGCGTACGCCTCACGCAGCGGCCCGTCGTTCACGAAGGTGTCGACATCGAGGTCGGCAAAGGTGTCGATCGACTTGAGGTACGGGACATCACCTTTGAGCGCTTCGACGAGAGAGGGCTTGAGGGTGGGGTCGAACGACGTGCCTCCGGGACCGTTGTAGAGATAGACCACCTCCTGCGGGAGACCACTGCCCTCGGCGACGATGCGCGCGGCCTCCAACGGTTGGGCGTTGAGGAACTCGGTCGCGTCGAGTTGCGCCTGCAGGAACGCCTGGAGTACCTCGGGGTGCTGTTGGGCGTACGCGCGACGCACCACCACGCCGTGCAGCGTCGGGTAGTCGAGTTCGGCGCCGTCGTAGAGCAGTTTGGCCTTGCCCTGGTGGACCAGCAGTCCCGGCCACGCCACGAACTGTGAGAAAGCCTGTACTTGATCGGATTCCAAGGCAGACGCGCCGACCTGGGGTTGTTGGTTGAGCACCTCGACGCCGGTTCTGGGGTCGATGCCCGCCTTGGTCAGCGCCTGTACGAGCATGCCGTGCCCGGCCGATCCGACGCTCGCCGAGATCTTCTTGCCCGCCAGGTCGGCCAGGTTCTGTGCGGCCGAATCGGTAGGCGCCACAACCATGTTCAACGCGCCCCTGGGGTGGTACCCGGTGACCGAGACCACCTCGGTGCGGGCGCGTTCGTTGGCCTGGGTCTTGGATCCGTTGATCAGCATCGGGTAGTCCCCCATCGACCCGATGTCGGTCTTCTCGGCCACCATCTGCGCCGTGATCGGCGCTCCGGTGTCGTAGTCCTGCCACGTCACGTTGTACCGGGTTCCGGTGTCGGCGGTGATGTCGGAGAGCCGACGTTCAAGAAATCCCTTGGCCCGCAGCAAGGTTCCGGCAGTTACGGTGTTGATGGTCTTCGACTGGTATCCGATGACCACGTCGACGGTGTCGGCGGTCCGGGTCGCCGAGTCCAGTGCGCAGCCGGCCGTGGCGAACACGAGACCAGCGGTCAGGGTGATCAGGGCTGTTTTCACGTCCACCTCTAACGGATCAGATAGGGCATGTTGACGGTCACCGCGCCGGTGGGACACCGCGCCGCGCAGGGCCCGCAGTACCAGCACTCGTCGACGTGCATGTAGGCCTTGCCGTTCTGTGGATTGATCGCCAGTGAATCGAGCGGACACACATCGACGCACAGCGTGCACCCGTCGATGCACAGCGATTCGTCGATCGTCACCGGCACATCGGCACGCTGATTGACAAGTGTCATGTGTCTCTCCTGAAGAGGTTGCCGCGCATGGTGATCCGGTCACCACGCATCCGGATGTATTCGAGGTCGACGGGTCTGCCGTCGTCGAGGCTGGTGAGACGCTCGGCCATCAGCAACGCGGAGCCGTTGGGCACTTGCAGGGTGGCCGCCGAGTGCGGGTCGGCCGAGACGGCCTCCAACGCGAGCGTCGCACCGCCGAGGCGCTGTCCGCTGACCCGTTCGATCAGCGTGAAGATGTCGTTGGTCTCCAGGTCGTAACCGATGACCTGTTCGCCGATATCCGGCACCAGGTAGGTCAGGTCGAGCGACAGCGGCAGGTCACCGAGGTAGCGGAGCCGCTCGACGAAGACGACCTCGGCCCCTGGTTCGAGGCCCAGCTTTCGCGCCACCGCAGGCGGGGCGGCGGGCCGGAGTGCGGCGCGCACCTCGTTGTGGACCTCGCCGTAGTCCTTGAAGGTTTCTTTCAGACCGACGAGCGCGTCGAGCCCGTGGTCGAACTTGCGGACGGCCACATGGGTGCCGACCTTGGTGCCGCGCTCGATCAGTCCTTCGTGCTTGAGCACGGCGAGCGCTTCACGAACGGTGTTGCGGGAGACGAAGAACTCGGCGGCCAGCTCGGTCTCCGACGGCAGACCCTGCTCGTATGCGCCTTCGTAGATCTGATGGCGCAGGACGTCGGCCACCTGGCGGGCCTGGTCGGCGCGAGGACGGCGGATCGGTGAGACGGCGGGGGTATCGGGCTGCGACACGCCCATCACGGTAAATGCGGATTTCGTGCCCTTGTGCGCGGCGAGTTGAGCTCATCGGCGGGCCGTCGGATTGCGCCGCCCCGATGGTGCGCTCACCTGGTCGAACCGCCCGCAACCCCGGGCATTGCGCCACCTGGGTGGCGGCGAGAAATTTTCAATCGGGCTGAGAATAAATGTCCGCCGACACGCACGGCGGTGAGCGGGATCCTCACAGCTGCGACAAAATCGTGGCCCGGCCGCAGGATCGGGCGACGGTGCGCATGGTCAGAATGGGGCGAAAACGGTTGTGAGGCATCGCCGCCGACGCGACGGCGTCGCAGATCCGCATTGTCTGCGACGCCGCGCACGACGATCAGCCCTCGTGCGATCCGCTCCGCCGGACGGCCTGCGAGGCCGCTCGTATCTGCGGCGTCACGAGCATCACCTGCCCCAGCACGCCGTTGACGAATCCCGGCGATTCGTCGGTGGAGAGCTCCTTGGCGAGCTCGACGGCCTCATCGACGGCGACCGGCTCCGGCACGTCGTCGGCGTGCAGCAACTCCCACACCGCGACGCGCAGGATCGCCCGGTCCACGGCGGGCAGGCGCTCGAGCGTCCAGCCCTGCAGATGGGCCGAGATCAGGTCGTCGATGTGGGCGGCGTGTTCGGTGACCCCGCGGGCCACCGTCACCGTATAGGGATTGAGCGGCGCGACGTCGTCCTGGTCCTCGGCGAGCGCGGCACGCGAATCGGCCACGGCCTCCGGGGTCAGACTGCGCGCCTCGGCCTCGAACAGCAGGTCGACAGCGCGTTTGCGGGCCTGGTGACGGCCCCGGTCACCACGACGGTCAGGCATTCACCCGGCCCAGGTAGCTGCCGTCGCGGGTGTCGACCTTGAGCCGGTCGCCGGTGTTGATGAACAGCGGCACCTGGATCTCGGCACCGGTCTCGACGGTGGCCGGCTTGGTGCCCGCGCTGGACCGGTCGCCCTGCAGACCCGGCTCGGTGTGGGTGACCTCGAGCTCGACCGACACCGGGAGCTCCAGGTACAGCGGGTTGCCGTCGTGGAACGCGATCTGCACCGGCATGCTCTCCAGCAGGAAGTTGGCGGCGTTGCCGACCAGCGATTCGGGCAGCGGGTGCTGCTCGAAGTCCTCGGAGTCCATGAACACGAAATCGCTGCCGTCGCGGTAGAGGTAGGTGGCGTCGCGGCGGTCCACGGTCGCGGTCTCGACCTTCACACCGGCGTTGTAGGTCTTGTCGACCACCTTGCCGGATACCACGTTCTTGAGCTTCGTCCGCACGAACGCAGGGCCCTTACCCGGCTTGACGTGCTGAAATTCGACGATCTGCCACAGTTGCCCGTCGATCTGGAGGACGAGTCCGTTCTTGAAGTCGGCAGTCGATGCCATGGTCGGTGCAGCTCCTAGCTTTCGGTCACACGATGGCCAGTTCCTTGGGGAACCGGGTAAGCAGTTCAGGTGCGGCGTCGCTGATGTTGTGTGTGAGTTTGTCCACGACACCCTCGGCGCTTTCACCGCCGGGCACCACCAGTGTGTCCTCGATCCGGACACCGCCGCGGCCCGGCAGGTACACACCAGGCTCCACGGTCACCGCGGAGCCAGCAAGCAGTGTACCGGCGGCGGCGGAGTTCAGTCCCGGCGCTTCGTGGATCTGCAGTCCGACGCCGTGGCCGAGTCCGTGGTTGAAGTTGTCGCCGTATCCGGCGTCGATGATCACCTGGCGCGAGGCGGCATCGACCGCCTTGAGCTCGACCCCGGCGGCCAGGGCGGCGCGACCCGCGGCCTGAGACGTCGCGACCAGCTCGTACAGGTCGAGCTGCCACTGCTCGGCCCGTCCCAGGATGAACGTCCGCGTCATGTCCGAGTGGTATCCAGACACCAGCGCGCCGAAATCGATCTTGACGAAGTCACCGACCGCGAGGACGGCGTCGGTGGGCCGGTGGTGCGGTATCGCCGAGTTCGCGCCGGTCGCCACGATCGTCTCGAAGGACGGACCGTCGGCGCCGTGGTCGAGCATGAGTGACTCCAGATCCCGTCGGACCTCTTTCTCGGTGCGACCGGGCCGCAGCCCGCCACGTTCCAGCAGGTCCGTCAGTGCGGCGTCGGCGGCCTCGCACGCGAGCCGCAACATCGCGATCTCCCCCGCGTCCTTGACCTCTCGCAGCGCCTCGACGATGCCCGCGGCGCGCACGAGGTCCACCCGGTCACCGGCGGCCTTGGTGAGCGCGGCGTGCGCCTCGACGGTCACCACGTGACTCTCGAAGCCGAGCCGCCGCACCCCCTCGGTCGCCGCACGTGCCGCCAGATGCGGCCCGCAGGCCCTCTCGATGACCACTTCGGCGTCCGGCGCCTGCTGGGCCGCCTGCGTGAGGTAGCGGCCATCGGTGGCCAGAATCGGCGTGGCGTCGTCGACACGGACGAGCAGTGCCGCGTTGGACCCGGTGAAGCCGGAGAGATAACGCACGTTGACCAGGTCGGTCACGAGCATGGCATCGAGATCCGCGGCGGCCAGGCGCTGCCGTAGCCGCTCCCTGCGCTGGGAAATAGTCACGGTCTGTGACGCTACTCGCTACGCTGTGCCCCCATGAGCAAGTGGTTACTGCGCGGAGTGGTGTTCGCAACGGCGATGGTCATCGTGCGCCTGCTACAGGGAGCACTGGTCAACGCCTCCCCGGGCAACGCCATCTGGTTCAGCACGGGACTGCTGGTGCTGTTCTCGATCGGGGTGGCGATCTGGGGGGTCATCGACGGCCGGGGCGACGCGCGCAGCAACCCGGACCCGGATCGCCGCGCCGACCTCGCGATGACGTGGCTGCTGGCCGGCCTGGCCGCGGGCATCCTCAGCGGTGCGGTCTCGTGGTTCATCGGGCTGTTCTACAAGAGCATCTACACCGAGGCGCTGCTGAACGAGGTCACGACCTTCGCGGCGTTCACCGCGTTGCTGACGTTCCTGGTGGCCGTCGCGGGAGTGACGATCGGGCGCTGGACGATCGACCGCAAGGCACCGCCGGTCACGCGCACCCGCCACGGGTTGGCCGCCGACGAGAACACCGACACCGACGTCTTCGCCGCGGTGAGCGCCAACGGCGCCAAGGACGACACCGACACGACGCAGACCACGCCGGTCGAATACCCCGACCAGCCGCGTCAGAACTGAGGTCGACGCCGGGCTCGCGGCGAGAGTCGTTGCGGTGGCGCGGGAGTCAGTCCCGCGCCACTTCTGCGTATGCGGCCGCGAGCAATGCCGGGTCGGGCCCCTCCAGACGCCCCGGTTTCGCGAGGCCGTCGAGCACGACGAACCGGAGCACACCAGAGCGGTTCTTCTTGTCTCCGGCCATGTACTCCAGCAACTGCGGCAGCGCGTCGCCGTCGTAGCTGACCGGCAGGCCCAGCGCTGTCAACACCGACCGGTGCCGGTCGGCGGTCGCATCGTCGAGCCGCCCGGCCAGACGTCCGAGTTCGGCGGCGAACACCAGCCCCACCGACACTGCGGCACCGTGGCGCCACTTGTAGCGTTCGCGCCGCTCGATGGCATGCGCCAAAGTGTGCCCGTAGTTGAGGATCTCGCGCAGCGCCGACTCCTTCTCGTCGGCGGCCACCACCTCGGCCTTGACGGCGATCGCGCGCCGGATCAGTTCCGGCAGCACCGTTCCCGCCGGATCGATCGCGGCCTCCGGGTCGGCCTCGATGAGGTCGAGGATCACTGGGTCGGCGATGAAGCCTGCTTTGACGATCTCGGCCATGCCGGCGACGATCTCGTTGCGCGGCAACGTTTCCAGAGTCGCAAGGTCGACCAGGACGGCCGCGGGCTGGTGGAACGCGCCCACCAGGTTCTTACCCGCATCGGTGTTGATCCCCGTCTTGCCGCCGACCGCGGCGTCGACCATGCCGAGCAGCGTGGTGGGGACGTGGACGATGTCGACGCCGCGCAGCCACGTCGCGGCGGCGAAGCCTGCGACGTCGGTGGCCGCTCCCCCACCGAGGCTCACGAGAGCATCCTTACGGCCGATGCCGATGCGTCCCAGCACTTCCCAGATGAAGCCGACGACGGGAAGTTCCTTACCCGCCTCGGCGTCGGGGAGTTCGATACGGTGCGCATCGATTCCCTTGTCGGCCAAGTGGCTCCGGATCGCCTCGGCGGTCTGGGTGAGCACCGGCTGGTGCAGGACCGCGACCTTGTGCCGCCCCTGCAGCGTGCGGCCGAGATCGTCGAGCAATCCGGTTCCGATCACCACCGGGTACGGCCGGTCCACCTTCACCTCGACGATTACCGGCTCAGTCATTGTGTCGCTCCACATTACGGGCGGCCAGGGCCGCGGGGGTGGGTGCCTTGGTCACTGCTGTGTTCGTCACCGCCGCCGCGGCGCCCGGATCCGCTCCGGCACCCGACGATGTGTCGTTCCTGGGTTCAGCGGCATTGTCCCTGCCGGCGCTGGAACGCCGCCACGGGGGACGCCGCCTGCGCCGAGGCTTGGCGGGTTTGACGGTGCGGGACGCGGTGACAGGCTTGGCCGGTTGGGGGCTCTCCAGTCGCGCGACGATGGTGCGGACCACAGCGCCGGGATTGCGCCTGTTCGTGTTGACCCGGATCGTGGCCACCTTGCGGTACAGCGGAACCCGTTCGGCCATGAGCTTGCGGTATTTCTCGGCACGGTCGCCGCCGGCCAGCAGCGGCCGAACCGTGCTACCGCCGGTGCGCCGCACTCCCTCGGCCGCGCTGATCTCCAGGTAGACCACCTTGTGCCCGGCGAGCGCCTCACGCACCCCCGGCGTCGTCACGGCGCCACCCCCGAGCGACAGCACGCCTTCGTGCGTCTGCAGCGCCGAGCGGATCACCTCTTCCTCGATCCGGCGGAATTCCCTCTCGCCGTCGTTGGCGAAGATGTCGGCGATCGTGCGGCCGGTGGTCTCCTCGATCACCGCATCCGTGTCGACCATGGACACGTCGAGCACCTTGGCGAGGCGGCGACCGATCGTCGACTTGCCCGATCCGGGCAGGCCGACCAATACCGCCCGCGGTGCCATCAGCTCGAAGCCTGCGCCGCCGGTTCGCGTTCGGCGACGGCGCGCAGGTAGGAGTCGATGTTGGCGCGGGTCTCGGCCAGCGAATCCCCGCCGAACTTCTCCAGCGCCGCACGTGCGAGCACCAGCGCCACCATCGTCTCGACGACCACGCCCGCGGCGGGCACCGCGCACACATCCGAGCGCTGATGGATCGCGACGGCCTCCTCGCCGCTGGCCATGTCCACGGTGGCCAGCGCACGAGGCACGGTCGAGATCGGTTTCATGGCGGCACGCACCCGCAGCGGCTGACCGTTGGTCATACCGCCCTCGAGACCGCCCGCGCGGTTCGTCGAACGCAGCACGCCGTCGGGTCCGGGATACATCTCGTCGTGGGCGACGCTGCCGCGTCGGCGCGCGGTCTCGAAACCGTCGCCGATCTCGACGCCCTTGATCGCCTGGATACCCATCACGGCACCGGCCAACTGGCTGTCGAGGCGGCTCTCACCGCTGGTGAACGAGCCGAGCCCCACCGGGAGTCCGTCGGCGACGACCTCGACCACGCCGCCGAGGGTGTCACCGTCACGCTTGGCGGCCTCGATCTCGGCGATCATGAGTTCCTCGGAGGCCTTGTCGAACGCGCGCACCGGGCTGTCATCGATCGCTGCCAGGTCCGAGAACTGCGGTGCCGGACCGTCGTAGGGCTTCGACGCGCCGATGGAGATGACATGGGAGAGCACCTCCACGCCGAGGGCCTCGCGCAGGAACGCCCGTGCGACGGTGCCCGCGGCGACCCGTGCGGCGGTTTCGCGGGCGCTGGCGCGTTCGAGCACCGGGCGCGCATCGTCGAAGCCGTACTTGAGCATGCCCGCATAATCGGCGTGCCCGGGCCGGGGCCGGGTCAGCGGAGCGTTGCGCGCAACGTCGAGCTCGGCCGGGTCGACCGGGTCGGGCGCCATCACGGTCTCCCACTTGGGCCACTCGGTGTTGCCGATCTCGATCGCGATCGGGCCGCCCAGGGTGAGGCCGTGCCGGACCCCGGCCAGCATCGTGACCTGGTCCTGCTCGAACTTCATCCGCGCGCCGCGGCCGTAGCCGAGGCGGCGCCGCTTGAGTTGTGCCCCGATCTCCTCAGAAGTGATGGGCACGCCGGCGACCATCCCTTCGAGCATGGCCACCAGGGCGCGGCCGTGGGATTCACCAGCTGTGGTCCAACGCAACACGGGTGTCATTCTCCCACGTCGGGTTTTGCGCACAGAAATCCGTGCCTGACACCGAATGTTGGCTTGTGTTCGAATTCCCTCCGATTCTTCGAACACAAGCCGACACTCGGCGCGGCTACGCGAGCACCAGCGCTACGGCCGCGGCCGACGCCACGCACATCGACGGGCCGTGCGGGACCGTCGCGGCACCCCGGATCGCGGCCGCGAGCGCCACGACGCCGGTCAGCAGCGGCGCGCCTACGGCGGCGAGCCACCACACGTCGGATCCGAACATTCCGGTCAGCGCCCCCAGGCCGACCGCGAGTTTGACGTCACCGCCGCCGAGCGAGCGCGGCGACACCAGGTGGACGGCCAGGTACAGCGCACCGAGCGCGGCAGCGCCGGCGACCGCGGCGGGACCCCGGCCCGCGACGACGGCACCGACGAGGATGAGCACCGCGCCGGGCACCGTGAGAAAGTTCGGCAGGCGCCGATGCCGGAGGTCATATCCGGACAGGACGATCAGCCACGCGGCAGCGAGAACCGTCGCGGCGACCGATCCACCGGAAATGCCACCAGAGAACCCGTCGGGCAGCCCCACCCCCCGAGGTTAAGGGCTCTCGAGCGCCGCCATCATCGCCTCTTTGGGGGCAGGCATGCCGGTGAACAACTCGACCTGCGTGTAGGCCTGGTTCAACAGCATCTGCAGGCCGCTGATCACCTCACCGCCCGCGGTCTGCACCGCGGCGGCCAACGGCGTCGGCCAGGGGTCGTAAATGGCGTCGAGCAACCTTGGCACGGCCGCCAGCGTGGAGGTGTACTCCGCGGCGGCGTCGGCCGGGATGGTGCTGACCGCCGCGCTCGCCTGTGCGACGGCGTCGGCCAGAGCCGGGCCGCCGATGTCGCACCAGTCGCTGTGCACACCGCAACGGCCCGCCAGGTCGACCAGCGCGGCGGCCTTCTCGGCGTTGCGGGCCACGATGGTGATGCGCTGGACGCCGAGCTCGGCGAGGCCGACGACAGCGGCAGGCGCGGTGCCGCCCGACCCGATCACGAGGGCGGTCTCGCCTGCCGTGCCGAGCGCTCCGACGACACCGTCGACGTCGGTGTTGTCCGCCCGCCAGCCGCCGGCGTCCGTACGCACGAGGGTGTTGGCCGACCCGACCAGCTGCGCGCGGTCGGTGTGCTGATCGGCGAACCGCAGCGCGGCGAACTTGCCGGGCATCGTGACCGAGTACCCCACCCATTCCGGTCCTGCGCCCTCGACCAGGCCCGGCAGTTGCTCGGCGGTGCACTCGATGCGCTCATAGACCCAGTCCGACAGGCCGAGGGCTCGGTAGGCCGCCAGATGCAGTTGGGGTGACCGGGAGTGGGCGATCGGCGAGCCGAGGACGGCGGCTTTGCGGGCGGCGGGCCGCCTATCGGGCACGGCGGCGGGTCGCCTATCGGGCACGGCGGCGGGCCGCCTATCGGGCACTGTCGAGGACACCATTGCGTTGCGCGATCTCGATGTTGGCCAGGTGCTGGTCGTAATCACGGGTGAACAGGGTTGTGCCCTGCATGTCGATGGTGACGAAGTACAGCCAGTCCCCCGGCTCCGGATGTTCGGCCGAGCCCAGCGCTTCGGTGCCCGGCGAACAGATCGGGGTGCGTGGCAGACCTTCGGAGGCGTAGGTGTTCCACGGGGTCACCTGCGCGCGGTCGGCGTCGGTGGTGGCGACCTCCTGGCGATCCAGCGAGTAGTTCACCGTGGAGTCGAATTCGAGCTTGCGGTGCTCGGCCAGACGGTTGTAGATCACCCGCGAGACCTTCGAGAAGTCCTGCGGCTTCGATTCGCGCTGCACGAGTGACGCGACGGTGAGGACCTCGTACGGCGACATCTTCATGGCGGCGGCGGTGTCGAGCAGCCCGCTTTGCGTGTACACCGCGGAACTGGCCGCGATGAGGTTGGACAGGATGTCCTGTGCCGAGGCGTCTGGGTCGATGTTCCAGGTGCCCGGGGCGATGAGCCCCTCCAGCCGGCGATGATCGGCACCCATGGCCGCCACGGGCTGGGTCGCCCACGGTGGGACCGCGAGCGCCGCGGCGGGTGCCGCACCGGCGGCCGCGCGCAGGTCTTCCACCGGCACGCAACGCTTCTCGCCGTCGAGCTCGACGCACGACGCCTGCGAGATCAGGCTGAAGATCCCCGCGGTGACGGCGTTGGTCTTCACGTCGGTGATGTCGTCGAGCTGACGGCCTTCGGGGATCGTCAGTTTGCCGACGCGGTTTTCCGGATCTGCAAGCCGGTCAACGGCGTTCGCGGCGGGGATCTCGGTGCGCACCTTGTAGAAGCCGGGCTGGATCGCCGAGATGGCCTCGTTGCCCTGTGCGGCCTCGACGAACGACTTGACCGTCGCGATCACGTTGTTCTCGACCAGCGTCTGGCCGATCGCGGTCGTGGAGTCGCCGTCGTGCACCTGGATCACCACGTCGGCCACACCCTCGCCGGCGTAGTCGTTGCTGCTGCCGGACATGCTGTGCCACAGCTTGGAACCGAGGAACACCGCGCCGACGGCCACGACGATCAGCAGCGCGAGCGACAGGGCGCGCGCCAGCCGGCGCTTGCGGTCGTTGCGGGCCTTACGCGCCCGCTCAGCCCGGCTCAGCCCGCGTCGCGGTGGGCCCACCGCGACAGGTCGCGCTCGTTCGGCACCCCAGTCCTCAGCCATCCGTGCCCTCTCTGCGTGCGGCCAGCGCCGCGCGCCGCTGATCGAGCCAGCCCTGCAGGATCCCCACTGCAGCCACCTGGTCGATCACGGCTTTTTGTCCTCTTGCCCGTACTCCTGCTTCGCGCAACGACCGTTGTGCTGACACAGTAGTGAGCCGTTCGTCGGCCAATCGCACCGGTGTGGGGGCGATCCGCCGGGCGAGTTGCTCGGCCACGTCGACGGCGTCGTTGGCCGACGCACCGGCCCGATCCCCCAGTGTCCGTGGCAGACCCACGACGACCTCGACCGCTTCGTACTCCTCGACCAGCGCCGCGAGCCGGCGCACGTGCTTGCCGGTCCTGTCACGTTTGTCGCGTGCGACGGTCTCCACCGGGGTGGCGAGGATGCCGTCCGGATCGCTGGAGGCGACGCCGATGCGGACGGTTCCCACATCGATGCCGATCCGTCGACCGCGGCCTGGATCGTCCGCGCCGGGACGGTCAGGCAGCCTGTCGTCGGTGCCCATCCGAGCTAGCTCCGGCCGATCTCGGCGCGCAGCGCGGCCAATGCCGCGTCGATGCCCGCCGCCCCCTTACCGGAACCCTGTGCCAGATCGGCTTTCCCCCCACCGCGGCCGTTGACCGGCGCGGCGAACTGCTTGACCAATTCGTTGGCGCGCAACCCGAGATCCTGTGCGGCCGGGTTCACCGCGACCACGAACGGCACGGTGTCGTTGTCGCCCTCGGCGATCAGTGCCACGACGGCCGGCTCGGCCCCGAGTTTGCCGCGGATGTCGCCGACGAGGCTCCGCAGGTCGTTGGCCGACACACCGCTCGACATCCGTTGCGCCACCAGGCGCACCTTGCCGACGGTCTCGGCGCCTGCGGCGGCGTTGGCCGCGGCGGCCCTGGCGTTGGCCAGCCGCACCCGTTCGAGTTCCTTCTCGGCGGCCTTGAGGCGCTCGACGAGGCCGGCGACGCGGGCGGGCACCTCTTCGGAGGGCACCTTCAGGCTCGACGCGAGGCCCGCCAGCAGGGCGCGTTCCTTGGCGAGATACCGGAAGGAGTCGAGGCCGACGTACGCCTCGACGCGGCGCACACCGGAACCCACCGACGACTCCCCGAGGATTGTCACCGGCCCGATCTGCGCCGAATTGTGCACGTGGGTTCCGCCGCACAGTTCGAGCGAGAACGGCCCGCCGATCTCGACCACGCGAACCTGGTCGGGATAGCGCTCACCGAACATCGCCATGGCACCCATGGCTTTCGCCTTCTCCAGTTCGGTGACGAAGGTGTGCACCTCGTAGTCCGCCTCGACGGCCTGGTTGGTGACCTCTTGGATCTGTGAGCTCTGCGTCTCCGTCAACGGCCCCTGCCAGTTGAAGTCGAAGCGCAGGTAGCCGGGACGGTTGAGTGAGCCGGCCTGCACGGCGTTGGGGCCCAGCACCTCTCGCAGCGCGGCGTGCACCATGTGGGTGCCGGAGTGGCCCTGCGTCGCACCGCGACGCCACTTGGGATCGACGGCCGCGGTGACGGTGTCGCCTTCGACGAACTCACCGGATTCCACGTTGACCCGGTGCGCCCACAGCGTCCTGGCGATCTTCTGCACGTCGGTCACGGCGGCCCGCGCGGTCCCCGACGATCCGGTGCCACTGATGGTGCCCTCGTCTGCGATCTGGCCACCGGCCTCGGCGTAGAACGGCGTGCGGTCGAGGATCAGCTCGACCCGGTCGGCGTCGAGCCCGTCGTGCGAAACCACCGGGACCCGTTTGCCGTCGACGAAGATACCGAGAATCCTTGCCTCGGAGCTCAATTCGTCGAAGCCGGTGAACTCCGTCGGGCCAGCGTCGACCAGTTCGCGGTAGGCGCTCAGGTCGGTGTGGGCCTGCTTGCGCGCCGCGGCGTCGGCCTTGGCGCGCCGCCGCTGCTCGGCCATGAGGGTCCGGAAACCCTCCTGGTCGACGCTCAGCCCGGCCTCGGCGGCCATCTCAAGGGTGAGGTCGATCGGGAAGCCGTAGGTGTCGTGCAGGGTGAACGCGTCCGAGCCGGACAGCACGGTCGCACCGGACTTCTTGGTGGCGCGCGCGGCATCCTCGAACAGCTTGGAACCCGACACCAAGGTGCGGTTGAACGCGGTCTCCTCGGCAACCGCGATCCGGTTGATGCGCTCGAAATCGGTCACCAGTTCGGGGTACGACGGGCCCATGGCGTCGCGGACCGTGGCGATCAGGTCACCCATGACGGGCTGGTCGACGCCCAGCAGCTTGGCCGCGCGGATGATGCGGCGGAGCAGTCGGCGCAGCACGTAGCCGCGACCCTCGTTGCCGGGGCTGACACCGTCGGCGATGATGATCGCCGCGGTGCGGGTGTGGTCGGCGATGATGCGGTACCGCACGTCGTCATCGTGGTTGCCCTGGCCGTAACCGCGCGGCGCCACCGCGGCGACCTTGTCGATCACCGGGCGCAACAGGTCCGTCTCGTAGACGTTGTCGACCCCCTGCAGCAGGCACGCCACGCGCTCGACGCCCATACCGGTGTCGATGTTCTTGCGCGGCAGCGGACCGAGGATCTCGAAGTCTTCCTTGGAGGTGCCCTCACCGCGCTCGTTCTGCATGAACACGAGATTCCAGATCTCGATGTAGCGGTCCTCGTTGGCCTCCGGACCGCCCTCGACGCCGTATTCGGGGCCGCGGTCGTAATAGATCTCCGATGACGGGCCGCACGGTCCGGGGATGCCCATCGACCAGTAGTTGTCGGCCATGCCGCGGCGCTGGATGCGTTCGGCCGGCAGGCCCGCCACCTCCTGCCACAGCTCGATGGCTTCGTCGTCGTCGAGATAGACGGTGGCCCACAGCCTTTCCGGGTCGAACCCGTATCCGCCCGCGTCCACCGGGTTGGTCAGCAACGTCCAGGCCAGTTCGATGGCGCCCTTCTTGAAGTAGTCGCCGAACGAGAAGTTGCCGGCCATCTGGAAGAACGTGTTGTGCCGGGTGGTGATGCCCACCTCGTCGATGTCCGGGGTGCGGATGCACTTCTGGATGCTCGTCGCACGATTCCACGGCGGGGTGCGCTGGCCGAGGAAGTACGGCACGAACTGGACCATGCCCGCGTTGACGAACAGCAGATTGGGGTCGTCGAGGATCACCGAAGCACTGGGCACCTCGGTGTGGCCCGCCTTCACGAAGTGATCGAGGAAACGCTTCCTGATCTCGTGTGTCTGCACGTTGCTCGTGTCCTCGTATCGTCGATGGTCTGCCGGTCTCGATGGTCGGAGTAGTGCCGGCGGCCCCGGACGGGATTCCCGGCAACCGCTGTGCTGCCGAGCCGGCGACTATTTCGACCGCTTCACATTACCGGGGACCGCTTTCGCCCTGTACATGGTGAACCCGAGCTGGGCGCCCGACGCCGTCCGACGGTCCATCACGCCCCCAGAAAGCTCAGCCGCACCGAACGCTGCGGGTTGTCCCGGTTGAGGTCAACGAGCACGATGCTCTGCCAGGTTCCCAGCAGTGGACGCCCGTCCTGCACCGGGATGGTCACCGACGGCGACACAATTGCGGGCAGTACGTGATCTGCGCCATGCCCGAATGATCCGTGGGCGTGCCGGTAACGGTCATCGCGGGGCAGCAACCGTTCCAGGGCGTCCACCAGGTCATGGTCGGAACCCGCTCCGGTCTCGATGATGGCCAGCCCCGCCGTGGCGTGCGGCACGAACACGTTGCACAGGCCGTCCCGGTGAGCACGGCAGAACTCGCGCACCTCGTCGGTCAGATCGACCAGGCGCCGCCGCGAGGTGTCGACGTCGATCACATTGCTGTCCATCCACCCAAGCCTACGGAGGCAGGCCGAACAACCATTGCCACGCGCCACGGCGCGGAGGAAGGTGGGGATTGACCGGTGGCGCCGCCGGGGCGCCGCCTCGGCAGGAAGGGGTGGATCGTGTTCGCACGCTCTACCACGATCATGGCGCGCGCCGACCGACACACCACCAACGCGGGGATCGCCTACATCCGGGACCGGGTCATGCCTGCGCTCGACGGCATGGACGGATGTGTCGGCCTGTCACTGATGGTCGACCGGGACTCCGGCCGGTGCATCGCCACGTCGGCATGGCGCTCCGCGGAAGCCATGCGCGCCGGCACCGCGGAACTGGACACCATCCGGTACCGGGCCGTCGAGGCCTTCGCCGCGACCTCCGCCACGGTCGACGAGTGGGAGATCGCCGTGGTGCACCGCGAGCAGTACAGCGCGCCGGGCGCATGTGTACGTGCCACCTGGCTGCGCACCCGGCCCGAACTGTTCGACCGCGCAATCGAGTTCTACCGCAGCTCGGTGCTGCCCTCGCTGGAGGAGTTGGAGGGCTTCTGCAGCGCCAGTCTCATGCTGGATCGCGCGTCGGGCCGGGCGGTCTCCTCGACCACCTTCGACAGCCAGGCCGCAATGGACCGCAACCGCGATCAGGCCAGGTCACTGCGCACGGCGCGGCTGCGCGATCTGAGCGCCGATCAACTCGACGTGGGCGAGTTCGAACTGGTGCTGGCGCACCTGCGCGTGCCGGAAATGGCCTGACGGACCGAGACATCGGCGTCGCACGGCGTTCGGTACGCCGTTTACGCCGCCGACAGCCGGGGTATCTCACCTGCACCCACCCAGCCATGGAGGAAAAATGACCATCACCGGCATCATCAGCGCCATTCTCATCGGCATCGTCGTCGGCGTGATCGGCCGTCTCGTCGTACCCGGGAAGCAGCCCATCGGGTTCCTCGTCACGATCCTCGTCGGCATCGTCGCCGCGTTCCTCGGCACCGCGCTCGCGCGGGCCATGGGGATCCCGACGGCCACCAACGGCATCGACTGGCTCGAGCTCCTGGTCCAGGTTGTCGTCGCCGCGATCGGCGTCGCCATCGTCGCGGCGATCATGGGTCGCCGAACCGGGGTTCTGGGTCGGCGGCGCTCCGGCCTGATGCGCTGACGCGCAACTGAAATACCCATCACACGGTCCCGGCTCGCCACGGCGGGCCGGGACCGTTCTCGTGCGGCCGATCCGTTTAGGGGCGGTGCGTACTGCGCTTTCAGCGCCGGCGGCGGATGATGGCGCGCAGCTTGTCCAGCCGGGTGGAGATCTCGCGTTCGTACCCGCGGTTGGTGGGCCGGTAGTAATCGACGCCCACCAACTCATCCGGCGGATACTGCTGCGCGACAACACCGTCCGGGTGATCGTGGGAATACCGGTAGCCGACGGCGTGCCCGAGTTTCGCGGCACCCGAGTAGTGGCCGTCCCGCAGATGCGGCGGAACCAATCCGGCTTTCCCGGCGCGGATGTCGTTCATCGCCGCGCCGAGAGCGGTGGTCACGGCGTTGGATTTCGGTGCCGTCGCCAGATGCACGGTCGCATGCGCCAGTGTCAGCTGCGCCTCCGGCATACCGATCAACTGGACGGTCTGCGCGGCGGCCACCGCGGTCGGCAATGCGGTCGGATCGGCCATCCCGATGTCCTCGCTGGCCAGAATCATCAAGCGGCGCGCCACGAATCGTGGATCCTCACCCGCCACGAGCATGCGCGCCAGGTAGTGCAGCGCCGCGTCGACGTCGGAACCGCGCACCGACTTGATGAATGCGCTGACGACGTCGTAGTGCTGATCGCCGTCGCGGTCGTAGCGGACCGCGGCCTTGTCGAGCGACTGCTCGATGGTCTCGACGGTGACGCGCTCCCCCGGTTCGGCCGCCACCTCCAGCGCCGTGAGCGCCCGGCGCGCGTCGCCGGCCGACAGCTGCACGATCAGGTCCACGGCCTCGTCGGTCACCTCGACCCGGCCGCCGAGCCCGCGCTCGTCGGTGATCGCACGGCGCAGCACCGTCTCGATGTCGGCGGGAGTGAGCGGCTGCAGCTGCAGGATCAACGATCGTGACAGCAGCGGCGCCACCACCGAGAACGACGGGTTCTCCGTGGTGGCCGCGACCAGCAGGACCACCCGGTTCTCGACCGCGGCCAGCAGCGCGTCCTGCTGCGTCTTGGAGAACCGGTGCACCTCGTCGATGAACAGCACGGTCTGCTCACCGTGGACGGCCGAGCGGCGGGCGGTGTCGATGACGGCGCGCACCTCTTTGACCCCGGCTGTCAGCGCCGACAGCGCCTCGAACCGCCGACCGGTCGCCTGAGAGATGAGTGATGCGAGCGTCGTCTTACCGGTCCCCGGCGGGCCGTACAGGATCACCGACGCCGCGCCGGAGCCCTCGACGAGCCGGCGCAGCGGCGAACCCGCCTGCAGCAGGTGCGATTGCCCGACGACCTCGTCGAGACCGGCCGGACGCATCCGCACCGCCAGCGGCGACGACGGACCCACCGCACCGGTTGCGCTCGGGGCCTCCGCGCCGGGGCCCCCGCCGGGAAGATCGAACAAACTGTCGGACACAGTCCAGGCATACCACGCCGCTGCCGGCGCAGCGGCAGCTAGGCGCTCGCCGTGACGAAGTCGATGAGCTCTTCGACGCGGCCGATCAAGGCGGGTTCGAGGTCGTTCCAGTCGCGTACCCGACCGCGGATCCGCTGCCACGCCTGCGCGATGTCGGCCTGATCGCGGTGCGGCCACCCGAGTGCCTGGCAGATGCCGTGTTTCCACTCGATGTTGCGTGGAATCTGCGGCCACGCCTTCATGCCGAGGCGGGCAGGCTTCACGGCCTGCCAGATGTCGACGAACGGGTGACCCACCACCAACGTGTGCTCGCCGCCCGGTCCGCGCCGCACCGCGTCGGCGATCCGCGCCTCTTTCGAGCCGGCGACCAGATGATCGACGAGCACGCCCAGACGCCGTCCCGGTTCGGGCGCGAACTCCGCCACGATGCCGGCCAGGTCGTCGACACCGCCGAGGTATTCGACGACCACACCTTCGATGCGCAGATCCGCACCCCACACCTGCTCGACGAGTTCGGCGTCGTGCCTGCCCTCGACGTAGATGCGGCTGGCCCGCGCGACCCTGGCCTTCGCGCCAGGCACTGCGACCGAACCCGATGCCGTACGCGCCGGCGCCGCTTTACGTTTCGGGGCGGTGAGGATCACGGGCTTGCCGTCGATGAGAAAACCTGGACCCATCGGGAACGCGCGGATCTTGCCACGACGGTCCTCCAACTCGACCCGGCCGCCCTCGACGCGGACGACCGCGCCCACCCAGCCGGTCTGGGCATCCTCGACGACCAGCCCCATCTCGACCGGATGCTCGGTGGATCGGGCACGTTTCGGGGCGTGCGGGTTTCGGGTCAGGATGTCAGAACCGTAGCGATCTCTCACCCCGCCGATCCTAGGAACGCCGTCGTCACCCGGCCCGGTTGCGACATGCGCACGTCATGACACCGTGACCTTGTTGTTAGCTCGGTTGGCCACGACAGGAATCCTCGTGGCCGCCGGTAGGTGATCACCGGGTCCGTCTTCGCCCTTGACTTGAAGCGCTTCAAGTTCGGCACAGTGGTCGTATGACCATCAACCTGGCCGAACGGGTATCGGGCGATCTGACCATCCAGCAGGTGGCGCGTCGCACCGGGCTCGCGGAGTCGACGTTGCGGTACTACGAACGCATCGGACTGATCGACCCCGTCCCCCGAGACCAGAGCAGCGGGCATCGGCGGTACCCACCTGATCTGGTGGCGGCCGTGGAATCCCTGGCCTGCCTGCGTGGCACCGGTATGTCCGTGCACGACATGCGTGCCTACGTCGAAAACATGCAGCGTGGACCCGGGGCGGCAGCCGATCAGCATCGACTGTTCGCCGAACACGCACTGCGTCTCGACAGGGAGATCAGGCGGCTGCAGTTGCGAAGACGCTACGTCGCCGCCAAGGCCGACATGTGGGCCGCCCGACTCGACGGCGACACCGAGGCAGAACAACAACTCATCCCGAAGCTGACAGATCTGGGCAGCCGACTACTCACCGAAGAGGCGAACTCACTGTGAGCGACAATCCGACACTCGTCACCGGCGGCACGGGATTCCTTGCCGCGCATACCATCTTGCGGCTGCTCGCCGACGGTCATCGAGTCCGCACCACGGTCAGATCGACACGTCGCGAAACCGAGGTGCGCAGTTGGCTGGCGGCCGCAGGGGCCGATACACGCCAGCTCACATTCACAGTCGCCGACCTCACCTCGGACGCTGGTTGGGATGATGCGATGGCCGGTGTCGAACATGTGCTCCACATCGCCTCACCGTTTCCGGCTCGACAGCCGCAGGATCCGGACGATCTCATCGTGCCCGCCCGCGACGGCACCCTGCGGGTGCTGCGGACCGCCGCTCGCCATGGGGTGACCCGAGTGGTGCTGACCTCGTCATTCGCCGCGATCGGCTACACCGCCAAACCGTCCGGGCTGCCCTATGACGAATCCGATTGGACCGACCCGTCGGGCGACAACGACCCGTACGTGAGATCGAAGACGATCGCCGAGCTGACCGCCTGGGAGTTCACCAGAACCCACTCCGGCGCACCCGAGTTGACCGTCATCTGCCCGGTGGGGATCTTCGGTCCCGCCCTCGGGCCGGATCTGTCGAGTTCCCTCGGTATCGTCGCGATGCTGCTGGACGGCAAACCGCCCCTGCTGCCGCACGCGTCATTCGCAATCGTCGATGTCCGCGACGTCGCCGACCTGCACCTGCGAGCCATGGTCGACCCGCGCGCCGCAGGACAGCGTTTTCTGGCATCCAGCGGGCAACCGGTCACCCTGCCAGAGATCGCCGCCACCTTGCGGGCTCGGCTGGGTCAGCGGGCCGCGCGGGTGCCCGTTCGGCAGGCGCCGGACTGGCTGGTGCGCGCCGCGGCGCGGGTCCGGCCCGAACTCGGCACACTGGCCGGCCTGCTGGGTGAACCCAAACAGATCAGCCATGCCAAGGCGACCGACATTCTCGACTGGCGCCCACGTTCTGCGGCTGACGCGGTGACGGCGAGTGCCGAGAGCATTCTGGGACTGGGAACCGTCAGGACGAGGTGACCTCGTCGATCACGGTGTGCACGAACCGCATCTTCTCCAGCACCGCCGGCGGCAGCACGAACGGGTAGAGGTCGTCGCGGCCCATCGACCGGTTGACCATGTTCAGCGACCATGACAGCGGCAACCACATGTCGATGATGGTGTCGAACGCGCTGGGTCCCAAGGCCCGCCGCTCGAAAGTCGCTCCGGCCGGGGCGAATCCGAACGCCGCCGCGGTGTCGAGGGTATCGCGGATGTGCAGGTAGTGCGCGAAGGTCTCGGCCCAGTCCTCCGCCGCATGCATGGTCGCATACGACGATACGTACTGGTCCTCCCAGTCTTCGGGCGGCCCGTCCCGGTAGTGGCGGTCCAGGGAGGCCTGGTAGTCGGCGTCGGGATCACCGAACAGTTCGTGGAACCGCGCGGTGTAGTCGGCCGACGGCGCCACCAATCGGTAGAAGTAGTAGTGGCCGATCTCGTGACGGAAGTGTCCGAGCAGCGTGCGGTAGGGCTCGTCCATCGCGATGCGCAACTGTTCGCGGTGCACATCGTCGCCCTCGGCGAGATCCAATGTGATGACGCCATTCTGGTGACCGGTGAACACCTTCTCGAATTCGCTGGAGAGCAGATCGAACGCGAGCCCGAACTCGGGATCCTCGGCGCGGCTGACGATCGGCAGCTTGAGCTCGTGCAGCTCGGCGATCAAGCGGCGCTTGGCCCGCTCGGCGACGGCGAACGCCGCCATGGCTTTGGTGTCGCTGTCGGCCGGGCGGGTACGCGTGAGCGCGCATGATTCACACAACTCGTCGCCCCGGCCGATGCGAACCAACCAATTACATTCGGCCGCATAGAGGTTCGCGCAGAGTTGGTACTTCGTCTCGTCGACCGCGCCGGCGTGGCCGCTGTGGTCCTTTTCGGCGATCACCAGTATCGCCATGTCGTCGAGTGAGAATCCGAGCGCGCTGCCGCACGACAGGCACAGCGAGTTCTCGAACGCCAGCCGCTGACCACAGTTCGGGCAGGTGAAGTCACGCATACCGCAAACCCCCCTCGTACGGCGCAACGTCGACCGATACCTCGATGACACTACTCTCCGAGTCGGTGTAGATGATTCCCCGCAACGGTGGCACGTCGGCATAGTCGCGGCCGATGCCTGCAACGATGTAACGCTCGTCGACCATCTGGTCGTTGGTGGGGTCCAGACCGAGCCAGATGTTCTGCGGGGTCCACACGGATGCCCAGGCGTGGGTGGCGTCCGCACCGACCATGCGCTCCCTGCCCGGCGGCGGGTCCGTCGCGAGATACCCCGACACGTAACTGGCGGCGAGACCGTTGGCACGCAGGCATGCGATCGCCAACCGGGCGAAGTCCTGACAGACCCCCTCGCGTGCGGCGAGGACCTCGGCAACCTGCGTGGAGATCGTCGTCGAACCGGACCGATACGTGAAATCGGCGTATATGCGTGACGTGAGATCCGCCAACACCTCGACGAGCGGGCGTCCCGGCACGAAGCTGGGGGCCGCGTAGTCGCGGACCGCGTCGGTGATCTCCGGCGGTTGCAGGTCGAGCGCGAACTCCGCGGCCAGGGCCGCATCAGCGCCCACCGGACGCGCCAGTTCCCACGGCGCCTCGGCCGAGCGGCCCGTGTATCGATCGGGCGCAGGAGGATCCACCTCGACCACCGAATGACCCGTGATGCTCAGCACGCGGTGCGGCGTGGTCACGTGGAAGTACGAGCTGGTGTTTCCGTACACGTCACGACTCGTCGACCTGTCGGCGGCCTCCGGTTCGATCAACAGTTCATGCGACAGGCAGCGCTGCCCGTCGAGGTCGCGCGGTGTGAGGAAGCCGCGCCCGTAGGAACTCGTGACGTCATCGGAGTAGCGGTACACGGTCTGGTGGGTGATCTCGTAGCAGCGGGTGCCGCCGAGAACATCGGTCACGGCAGGATCCTCCGCTCGTCGGGGCCCCACAGAGGTTGCATGCCGCCGGGCAACGACAGGTGGGCGGCGGAGATCATCGTCGCAAGTTCGCGCAGCCCCGACTGGATCCCGTCGAGCAGATCGGCGAGCTCCCCGCGCACACCGTCGGTGACCGTCTCCAGCTCGCCGGGGTCGAGACGTCGCAGCCGCGTGGCGATCTCGTCGACCAGCCGCTCGGGCCGTGACGATCCCGATGAGCCGGGCAGTGTCTTGAGCTTGCTGCGCAACCGCTCCAGTTGGTAGATCAGCGATCTGGGGTTCTCGGCGTCGAACAGCACCAGCTCGGCGATCGCTGCCACGCTGATCCGGCCCGGGTTGCGGCGCCGGTAGATCACCGAGGATTCGCACGCCACCAACGTCGACTCGGCGACGGCGTGTTCGGCCGCGGGACTGTGCGCGTGCGTCAGCGTCGCGCGCAGCAGCGCGCTGATGTGAAGTCCCCGCTCGATGCGTTTGCCGATGTCCATCATCGTCCAGCCGATGTCCTGCACCATCGACTCGCCGACCACGCCGGCCAGGGCGAGCATGCCGGCCAGCGTCTGGCTGTGCGCGTTCGCCAGATATGCCTCGCCCGTCGAGGGTGACTCCGGTGGAGCGGAACTGGTACGCAGCACCGCACGTTCGACCGCGGCCAGCACCATCCACGTGTCATTCGACATCTGGTCGCGCACCGACCGGGCGGCCAGCCCGAGGCGTTCCACCGACTGTGCCAACGAACCGGGCCGCCGCCGGTCGGCGGTGGCCGACCACAGGGTCGTGGGTGCGGTGGCGATCGCCTCGTGGTCATCGTCACGTGCGCCGGTGTCGGTGCCCGTGATGGCTCCGAGCGCCCCGAGAAGCACCGGAACGCAACGGCTTTCTTCGAATCCCTGCCGATACCGGTATTCGTGGTAGCGCTCACGCGTCACGTTGAGCAATCTGGCCGTGCTCTCCGCCCGCTCGGCGTAGCGGCCGATCCAGAACATATCCGACAGTACGCGTGGCGAACTCACCGCGCGGGTCGAGCTCGGCTGGGTCTGCGGCGCCACCAACTCGACCGGGGCCTGGATGCGTTCGGTCATCACCCGGTCCGGCGTGCGCACCCAGATATCCTTGGCCGCAACGGTGTTCATCCGGAATGCGGCGTTTCCCGGCGCCATCAGGTAGCCGAGACCGCCGACCATCGGTGCGTAACCGCCGCGCTGCGCCACGGTGAACAACCGCATCCCCACGCCGGCCGAGGACAACCCCGGGCTCCGGTGGTCGACCGGGGCCGTGGAGTACTGCGGCAGCTCCTGACCGACCCACTGCCACGGCGCCGCCTCGATACGCGCGGCGAGCTGTGCACGCTGCGCGGCCGACAGTTCGGGTCCCACGATCGGTTCGCCGCCGTTCACCGGACGGATCAGCAGCGACGACAGCTCGGTGAGCAGATGGGAGCGTTCGATGTCGATGCCGCCCCAGTACAACGGCACGGTCGCGAGTTTCGGGGTCTCGTCGAGCAGCAATTCGGCGAGCTGCGGCAGGAACCGCATGATGCCAGGGCTTTCCAGGACTCCGCTGCCAAGGGTGTTGACCACCGTCACCGCGCCGCGACGCAGCACCTCGACCAGTCCGGCCACGCCGAGCCGCGAATCGGGGCGCAGATCCAGCGGGTCGACGTAATCCGCGTCGACGCGTCGCAGCACCACGTCGACACGTTTGAGGGTGCCCAGGGACCGCATCCACAGCTTGCCGTCACGGACGACCAGGTCGGCGCTCTCGACGAGCGGGAAGCCGAGCAAACCCGCCAGATAGGCCTGGTCGAAGGCGGTCGGTGAGTGGATCCCCGGGCTCAGCACCACGACCACCGGTTCCTCGGCGGCTTCGGGTGCGACGTCGATCAGCGCGAGTCGCAAAGCCTGGGCCCACGGCGAGACCGGCCGCGGCGCGACCCGCTCGTACAACTCCGAGACCGCGTGCGCGATGACGCGGCGGTCGGCCAGCGCGTATCCGGCTCCCGACGGGGACTGGGTCCAGTCCGCGTTGACCACGAAGGCACCGTCGTCGTTGCGGCTGATGTCGCACCCGTGCAGGAACAGCTGGTGCCGCCCGGGGACCGTGATGCCGTGGGCGGCGCGCAGATACCCGGGATGGGAGAACACCAGCTGTGCGGGCAGCAGCCCAGTGGTGATCGAGCGGCGCGCACCGTAAAGGTCGGCCAGCACCGCGTCGAGCAGACGCGAGCGCTGCACCAGACCCGCCTCCAGCACATCCCATCCCCCGGCGGAGATCACCAACGGCAGCGCATCGAGACGCCATGGAGCCGGTATCGCCGCACCCTCGCGGTCGGTGACGACTGCCCCGCGCCGATCCACCTGGATGTAGTTGATGCCGTCGGCGTCCACCAGCGCGTTGACCCGGTCGCGGAGCCGGTCCAGACCGGAACGCCCACGCTCGGAGACACACTCGGCCAACTCGCGCCAAGCCGGACGGACCTCGCCCGCGGTGTCCACGAGCTCGTCATAGGCTGTTGCGGTCTGCGAACCCCGCACGTCGAACAGCGCCCGCTGCAGACGCGTACGCCGATACTCCTCGAGCACCCCGTCGACGTCGCGGATGTCGGCCATGGCGGCCGGTTCGCCGCCCATGCCTACATCGCCCGCGGCACCGGCGGTCGGAGTGGGCGGGGGCGAGCCGTTCGCGCGTGGATCCATCACCGAAGAACGGTACGCAACCGGCGCAGATCGAGAATGCCGAGTGCACCACACCGGTCGACCGTGGTCGACGGGCGCCGCACGCACGGCGGCCGTCACGCGCGGTACCGCGGCATGGCCGCGGACATGGTGAAATTGCTCACCCCCGCAGGGCGCCTGTCACCTGCGCCGGAGCCCTCTCCGTGCTGGTCCACCGGCTCACGGGGGCGCAGCGCCCGCGACATCGGGCCATCGCGCGGGGAATCTGGCCGGGCCCGCCCGTACGGTGGGAGCGGCACCGCTGCTTCACGCCTGCGGTGAGCTGACCGATTGAGTGGATGGGGCAACGCCGGATGTGGAGCACGGTGCTGGTGATGGGCGTGGTCGCCGGAGTCGACCCCCTGCGCATCGGTGTGGTGGCCTACATGCTGTCCCGCCGACACCCCATGCGGCTGCTTCTCCCCTTCTTCGCGGTCGCGTTCGGCCTCAACGTCGCGGTGGGCGCGGCCGTCGTGTTCGTCTTCAAGAACACCTCCGGCGACAGTGGCCAGGCCATCTCTCCGGCCGCCGAGATCGGGATCGGCGTGACCGCGCTGCTGATCGCGGCCCTGGTGGCCACCGGCGTCGCGGGGCGGCTTCTCGAGCGGTTGCGCCACCGACGTGCCGCCGTACCGGCGGGCGGCGCCGATCGGCCCGAACCGGGCGAGGGGCCTGCGCCGCCGCCGCTCGACTCGTTGCCGATCGTGTCGAAGCTGCCGGAGAGCGTCAAGGCGGCGTTACGCGGCGAGGCGGCTTGGGCGGCAGCGCTTCTCGGTGTGAGCAACGGGTTCCCGACGCCGTACTACCTGGCCGCGATGGCCGCGGCGCTGACCTCGGGCGCGGCAGTCGGCGAGCAGATGACCGCGCTCGTGGTGTTCAACATCATCGGGTTCGCCGCGGCGTTGATCCCGATCATCAGTTTCTGGGTCGCGCCGGTGGCCACCCGCGCGGGTGTGGAGCGCATCTACGCGGCCATGAAGACCCACCAGCGGCTCGTGATCACCGTGATCGCCGGCGCGGTGGGCGTGTTCTTCGTGGGCTTGGGCTTGAGTCACCTGTGAACCAGCCATCGCCGAACGGCAGGATCCCCACGGCGTAGCGTGACGTGGCCGATCGGTGCGACCTGGCTCGTATCACCCAGGCGCTGGTGAAGAAGTTCCCGGGCGCCACCGACTGAGCCGGCCTCAGCCGCGGTCGACCCGGATCACGAGTTCCTCGGGGGGCACCAGATGCCCGTCGTCGCACCGGACCTCGACGGTCGCGTACGCACCGCAGCCATCATGCGCGAGGCGCAGCGGCGAATCGTTCGGGACGTGCCTGCGCCCCCACTCGAACAGCGCCCAAACGACGGGCATGAAATCCCGGCCCGCCTCGGTCAGCACGTACTCGTCGCGGACCCGCTGACCGGGCTCCCGATAGGGACGACGCTCCAGCAGGCCGGCCTCGACGAGGTCGGACAGCCGGGACGAGGCCGCGGCCTTGGTGACGCCGACCCGGCGCCAGAAATCCTCGAACCGCGTGGTGCCGTAGTAGGCCTCACGCATGATCAGCATCGCGGACTTGGTGCCTACGAGGCCCATCGCCTTCTCGATCGGGCACCGCCCCACCGCCGACCAGGCCTCACGATCGGCGAGCGCACCCTGCAGCATTCCCACGGAATCGATCCCATCCCTGAGTTGTTACAACTATACCCAGGTGGTATATCTGGGTACAGATAAGAATACTCAGCGGGAGCTTGAGGAGGGCAATGATGTCCGGATTTGCCGGCCGCGACGCGGTCATCGTGGGCGCCGTACGTACCCCGATCGGAAAAGGCAAGACCAGCGGTGCACTACACGGCGCGCTGCCGGCAGATCTGCTGGCCCACAGCCTCCGTGAACTGATCGCACGGACCGGCGTCGAACCGGCGCAGGTCGACGACGTGATCGCCGGTGCCGTCACTCAGGTCGGCGACCAAGCCGTCAACATCGCCCGCAATGCACTGCTCGGTGCCGGCTTCCCCGAATCGGTGCCCGGCACCACCGTGGACCGACAGTGCGGCAGCAGCCAGCAGGCGATCAGCTTCGCCGCGCAGGGCGTGCTGGCCGGGGCCTACGACATCGTCATCGCCGCAGGCGTCGAGTCGATGTCCCGGGTACCGATGGGCAGTTCGGTACTGCCCGGCAGCAATCCGTTCGGCGTCGCCTTCGCCGAGCGCTACTCGGAAGGTCTTGTGCCGCAAGGTATCAGTGCCGAGTTGATCGCCGCCAAGTGGAACTTCTCGCGCGCTCAGCTCGACGAGTACTCCGCAGGCAGCCACGAGAAGGCCGCACGCGCCACAAAAGAGGGGCTGTTCGAGGCCGAGCTCGCTCCGATCGCCGGGTTGTCGACCGACGAGATCATCCGTCCCGGCACCACCGTCGAGACGCTGGCCGGTCTGAAGCCCGCCTTCTACCACGAGTCCTACGCGGCCCGGTTCCCGCAGATCAACTGGGAGATCACGCCAGGCAACTCGTCGCCGCTGTCCGACGGCAGTGCCGCGGTGATGATCACCAGCGGTGAGACGGCGAAACGGCTCGGCCTCAAGCCCCTGGCCCGCATCCACACCACCGCCGTGGTGGGCTCGGATCCGCTCTACATGCTCACCGGCGTCATCCCCGCCACCGAAAAGGTGCTGCGCCGGGCGGGTTTGACGCTGGCCGACATCGATCTGTTCGAGGTGAACGAGGCCTTCGCTCCGGTGGTGCTGGCCTGGGCGGCCGATACGGGTGCCGATCTGGCCAAGACCAACGTCAACGGCGGGGCGATCGCCATCGGCCACCCGCTCGGTGCCAGCGGCGCGCGCATCATGACCACACTGGTCAATGCCCTCCAGCAGCGGGGTGCACGCTACGGGCTGCAGACCATGTGTGAAGGCGGCGGCATGGCCAACGCCACCATCATCGAGCGCCTCTGACCACTCCGCCGAACGAGCCTGCCCGTACGGCACTCAGGGTCGTGCCACCCGTGATCCACACGACCCTGAGTGCCACCCTTTGGGCCGAAACACCACAGAGAGACGACGATGACACGAGTTCTCGTGACCACCGCCAACGGCGACACCGGCCGCCCGATGGTCGAATACCTCCTCCAGGACGGATTCGACGTGAGGGCCATGGTCCGACGGGATGACATTCGCGCGCAACAGCTTCGGCGCGAAGGCGCTGAGGTCGTCGTCGGCGACGCGCTCACCCTCCGCGACGTGCGGGCGGCACTCGACGGTGTACACCGCGCCTACTTCAACTTCCCGGTCGGCGAGGGCCTCGTCGAAGCGGCGGTGATGTTCGCCCAGGCCGCCAAGGAAAACGGCGTGGAACTCGTCGTCAACATGTCGCACATCCAGTCGCGGCCGGTGGCCCGAAGCAAGGCGACCCAGAATCACTGGCTCTCCGAGCAGGTTTTCGCATGGTCGGGTGTGCCGACCACCAATCTGCGGGTCACGTTCTTCATGGAATGGGTGACCTACATCGCCGGCCTGATCCGGCACGGCCGCTACGTACTGCCGTTCGACGCCGACAGTCGCTTCGCCCCCATCGCCGGGCGTGACATCGCGCAGACCGCCGCCGCGATTTTGGCTGCTCCCGATCGGCATGCGGGACACACCTACACGCTGACCGGCCCGACGGAGTTCAGCCACGCCGAACTGGCGGCCGAGGTCGGCCGCGTGCTCGGCAAGGACCTGCCGTACGAGCAGACCACAGTGCCGACTTTCCTCGAACTTCTCGGAATCCCGGACGACACCGCGAAACTCGTCCATTTCGAGGCCGTGACGGTCGATCAGCGTGAGGGCCGCCTGGCAGGCGTCACCGACACGGCGCCGACGCTGATCGGGCGGCCACTGCGCACGGTCGAGGACTTCCTCGGCGAGAACCGCGCACTCTTCGCCTGATTTCCGGCGAAACCGCATTCCAGCAGGCCTCTACTCGCACTTTGCCTGCTGGAATGCGGTTTCGGTCAGGATTACCCGACGACGTCGCCGACGAGAGCACCCGCCAGGAACGACGCATAGCCGCTCTCCTCGACCTCGCGGCAGTACCGCTGATACACCTGCCCGCCGCCCATGTACACCAGGAACGCCTCGGGCTTGCCTGGCACGTTCTCGCCGAGGAACCACGCCTTGGCCTTCTTGCCCTCGGTGTACATCACGGTGGCCTTGCCCGCCCGCTCGGTCTCCTCGGCCCACCATTCCTCGGCTTCCTGCGTAGCCTCCAAGCGGTCCACCCCGTTCTCCTCGGCCCAGCGCAGCGCGCGCTGCAACCACTGCGCACCCAGCTGGATCGGGACCACCAGGTTCGAGTACGGCGTCTGCGGTCCGAGGGACATGAAGAAGTTCGGGAAACCGTGCACCCCGATGCCCAGGTTCGACCGCAGCCCGTCGCGGGACCACCTGTCGCGCAACGTCATCCCGTCCCGGCCGACGATGTCGATGAAGGTCAGCGTGCCGGTCATGGCGTCGAATCCGGTCGCGAAGATCAGCACATCGAGTTCGTACTCACGCTCCCCCACCTTGACACCGCGCGGTGTGATCTCCGTTATAGGCTCCGACGCCACGTCGACGAGGTGGACGTGATCCAGGTTGAACGCGTCGTAGTAACCGTGGCCGGTGGGCACACGCTTGCCGTTGAAGGAGTAGTTCTTCGGGCACAGCAGCTCGGCGGTGGCAGGATCCTCGACGATCTCGCGGATCTTGGACCGGATGAACTCCGACGCGAGCTCGCTGGCCCGGTGATCGGTGGCCAGATCGTTGAAACACTCGTTGGCGAAATGGAATCCGCCCTCATTCCACTTGGCTTCGAAGATGCGGCGCCGCTCGTCGTCGTCGACCTCCAGCGCGCTGAACTGTGCGGGTTCCATCGCGACCCCGAACGGATGGTTGGCCGCCTTCTCGAACACCGCGTCGTAGTTCTCCCGCAGCCACTGCATCTGCTCAGGGGTCACCGGATCGTTCGTGGTCTCGACGACGAAGTTCGGGGTGCGTTGGAACACCACGAGTTCGGCGACCTCCGGCGCGATCGCCGGCACCACCTGGATGCCCGACGCACCGAGTCCGACAAGACCTACCCGCCTGCCGGACAGGTCGACGCCGTCGCGCGGCCAGTGGGCGGTGTGGTACCGCATGCCGGCGAACGTCTCGATGCCCGGGATGTCCGGATAGATCGCCTGCGACAGCACACCCATACCGCTGATGAGGTACTTCGTGGTCAACTGCGCACCGCCGGTAGTGGTGACAACCCAACGGTTGGTGGGCTCGTCGTAGCGCGCCGATTCGACACGGACACCGAGCCGGATGTCGCGACGCAGATCCAGACGGTCGGCCACGAAGTTGAGGTACTCCAGCACCTCCGCGCCCGCGGGGTAGCGCTGTGTCCAGTTCCATTCCTCGCGAACTTCTTTCGAGAATGAAAACGAGTAATAGCTGTATTCGCTGTCGGTGCGCACGCCGGGATAGCGGTTGGTCCACCAGGTTCCGCCGATACCGTCCTGGGCGTCGAGCACCACGGTGCGCAGGCCGATCTCGCGCAGGTGGTGCAGGATCGCCAGGCCGGAGAATCCGGCGCCGATCACGATCGCGTCGAAGGTGTCGGGTTCGTGGGTGTTGGTCATCATGACTCCTTCGGGTCAGACGGCGACGGGTCTGGTGGCTCGATACCAGGCCGCCATGGCCGCGATGGCCGTGTCGGCCTCGGGCAGCACACCGGCTTGCAGCGGGAAGACGTGCTGCTGACCGGATGCCACGTCGAGCGTGACGTCGACGCCTGCGGCGCGGGCCTTCTCGTCGAGTCTGGTGGCGTCGGCGTACAGCGATTCGGTGTCCGACACCGTGATGTACAGCCGAGGGAAACCGGTGAAGTCGGCGTACAGCGGGTTCACCAGCGGGTCGGTCGGCGACGCTCCCCCCGACAGGTAGCGGTCGATGTTGCCCTGCAATCCCTCTCTTGTGATGAGGAAGTCGGTCGCGTCGTTGGATTCGATGGTGCTGCCGGTGTTCTCCATGTCGAGCCACGGCGAGATCGTGATGACGCGACCGGGGACGGGGGAACCGTCGCGCAGCAGCCGCAGTGTGGTGGCGACGGCGATGCTCGCGCCCGCGCTGTCCCCGACGAACGTGATCCGGCTCGCGTCGATGCCGTCGGCGATCAGCGACCCGAAAACTGCTGTGGCATCGTCGATCTGGGCTGGGTACGGATGCTCGGGCGCCAGCCGGAAATCCGCGACGAACGCGTACGCGCCGAATGCACGGGCCAGGTGCCCGGCGAGTTTGCGGTGACTCGCCGAGGATCCGAGCGCGAACCCGCCGCCGTGCAACACCACCAGCATCTGCTGGGGGTCGGCGGCCAGCGGCTTGACGAGTATCCCTGGCACACCGCCCATCCGGGTCGACGCATAGGTGACGTCTTCCGGTTCGGCGGTCACCCGCTGCCAATCCTCGAACACCCAGCGCATCAGCCGCAGCGACATGTCGGGGTTGGCGACGAACTCCTCGGTCCACTCGGCGTAGATGCCGCCCAGCGGGTCATTGGGTTGGTTTATCGACATGGCCGAAGTGTGTGCCCGATCACCACCGGCGTCGATGCGGTGTCGCAAAATGACGCACCCGTGTGTCACTGTGACCCACTGCCCCGGGCGGGGCCGGTCAATCCCGTTGCCTTGACCCGGATGTCCACCACAGAAAGGCAGTGGAGATGAATCGGTTGGACGGCAAGGTCGCCATCGTCACCGGGACATGCCGCGGTATCGGCCATGCGATCGCCGACGCTCTTGCGCGCGAAGGCGCCATCACGGTTGCGACCGGGCGGTCGAAGACCGACGAAGCACTCGGCCCCCGCTCGGCCGCCGTGGTGTACCGCCAACTCGACGTAACCTCCGAGGAGGATTGGGATTCGGTGGTCGCCGAGACCGTGAAGCAGCACGGCCGCATCGACGTGCTGGTGAACAACGCGGGCATCATCGCCTACCAGGGGTTGCACGAACTCACCGTGGCAGAGTGGAATCGCGTGATCGCCACCAATCAGACCGGCACCTGGCTCGGGATGCGTGCGGTGATCCCGCACATGGTGGCCCAGCGCGGCGGTTCCATCATCAACATCTCATCGATCTGGGGTTCGGCCGCGGTGGCCGGCGCGCACGCCTACCACGCCACCAAGGGTGCGGTGCGCAACATGTCGAAGAGCGCGGCGATCAGCCACGCCAAGGACAATGTGCGGGTCAACTCCGTGCACCCCGGGTTCATCCGCACACCGTTGACCGATGCACAGGAGCCCGCCATCAACGACTACGTCGTGAGCCAGACCCCCATGGGCCGGGCGGGCACCCCCGACGAGATCGCCAACGGTGTGGTGTTCCTGGCCTCCGACGAGGCCAGTTTCGTGACGGGTTCGGAACTGGTGATCGACGGCGGGTACCTGGCCCAGTGACCGCGCACGGTCGGGGCCGTCAGCCCGAAAGGTGGTACGTCTTCATCTTGCGGTGAATGGTCGCCCGCGAGACGCCGAGCAGCTCGGCGGCTTTGGACCGGTTGCCGCCGGCCTCGTGCAGGGCCCGGCGGATCGCCTCGATCTCGGTGCGCTCCATCAGCGTCCAGGTGCGGCGGGTGCGCAGGGTGTCGGGCAGGTCGTCGACCTGCACGGTGCCGCGCTTGCCCGACGCGATCACGTGGTCGACGACGCCACGCAGTTCGACGAGGTTCTCCGACCATCCTGCGGCCTCAAGAGCCTGTCGCGCGGTATCGGAGAGGGACAGCCGTGTTCCGGGCACACGTTGGGCGACAAGAGAATTCCACAATACGCCGATGTCGGCGGCGCGTTCCCGCAGCGGCGGCACCCACACCATCGACACGCCTAGGCGGTTCGCGACCGATTCCGCATCGGACCGGTCGGCGGCCGTGAGCGTCAGCACCATCGGGACCTTTCCCCGATGTGCGTCGATCAGCGCACGCACGGCCGCGAGCACGTGACGGTCGACGTGTTCGGCCCCGCGAATGATCACCGGGCCCGCGGCGACCGCATCGGCAAGGTGCTGCAACCAGACCTGATCGCCGACGATCTGGCGTTCGGCACCGTGCACCACCGTCGTCGCACCGCCCGGCGCGCCGGCAGCGAACGGCTTGCCCAGGGCCAGTGAGGTCTTGCCCACGCCCGGCTCCCCCGCCACCAGCACGACCTCGCGGTTGGCGATGTGCCTGCTGACATGGTGCGCGGCGGCGCGCCACGACTTCGACTGCCCCACCAACCCACCGGATACCGAAACAGCTTGGCTGGAACTCGATCTCGGTGCGGGGCGCAGCGCAGCAACCACGCCCGCCCCGTCGTCGAGCGCGGTGATGTCGATGGTGGTGGGGCCGACGGACAGTTCGGCGGTCAGCTGAGTCCCGCGCCGCAGGCCGGCGCACAGATGGTTGATCAGATCGACATCGGTCTGGGTGAGTTCACCGGCCCGGCGGCTGCGCATCGTCAGCCCGTCCGGCCCGAAGGCGACGACAGGACCGGCGTGCCGGGCCGAGGATTCCAAGAACGCCGCGAGCATCGCCCGGGCACCGGGCTGCGCCACGTCGAGCACATGTTGTTCGAGTTGGGCGGCAACGGAATTCGTCAACGGCACCAGTAGGCCACTGCGCTCGCTGAGCATCGTCGAGACGGTCACCACCGCGAGCAACTTGCCGGAGATCGGGTGCCACACCGGTGCGCCGGTGCACACCGCGGTGCGGTAGATGTCGGCGAAATGCTCGGCGCCTGCGATCTGCACGCTCTTGCCCGCCGCGATGACCGTCCCGACGCCGTTGGTCCCGACCGTGTCCTCGGCGAGCACGGCGCCTCGCACCGTGCCGAGTTTGTCGAGATGGCTCATGGCCGACGCGTCCTGCGACCAGCGCTGCAGGATGCGCCCCTGGGCGTCGGCGAGCAGCAGGCCCATCCCGGAACCGCCGAGATCCTCGGCCACCCGCGCCATGGGCGCCTGGAACATCTCCACCAGGTGGTTGTCGAGCAGATCCTCGTCGACCTGCGGCACGTCGCGGACGTTCGCCGGTGTGCCCAGCGCGGCCTTGGAGCGCACCCACGACTCCAGCAGGTCTGCCGGTACGGCGCGGCCCGGTTCGGACGCGGTCAGGAACTGCGCGCGGATGTCCTCCATGCGGGCCTCGTTGCGCCGTGTCGACACCATCACTCCTTGCGTCACGCGAACTCCGTCGCTGAACCGACATGTCGGACGGCGTCGAGACTGCGTATGAGTGCGATCTGGATCACAGAGTTTACCGTAGTCAGCTCGGCGCCCACGGCCGGAACTGTCTCAAAAAGAGTCAGTCGGGGCCGCCCCTGGCACTGCGCACTACCTTCGCCACCATGACGACCACGTTGGCCGGCCCCCATACCGCGGCATCAGTGCACGGCCACCCCGTGCCCACCGGACTGTTCATCGACGGCGACTGGCGCACAACGGATTCCCGTTTCGCAGTGCTCGATCCGGCGACCGCGCAGCGCATCGCCGAGGTCGCCGACGGCGGTGTCACCGACGCCCTCGCGGCGCTCGACGCGGCCCATGCGGCGCGTGAAGAGTGGCGTCGGGTCACCCCGCGCGCCCGCGCGGACCTGTTCGCCCAGGCGCACCGGCTGCTGCTGTCGCGCGCCGAGGCCTTCGCTGCGGTGATGACCGCCGAAAGCGGGAAACCCCTTGCGGAATCGCGGGCCGAGTTCACCCTCAGTGCCGAGTTCTTCCTCTGGTACACCGAGCAGATCGCGCACCTGCACGGCACCTACGCGCCCGCGTCGCACGGCGGCTACCGCGTCGTCACCACGCACCAACCGGTCGGCCCCGCCCTCCTGATCACGCCGTGGAACTTCCCGATGCTGATGATCGCGCGCAAGGCCGGTGCGGCCCTGGCCGCCGGATGCCCGGTGATCGTGAAATCCGCCAAGGAAACACCACTGACCTGTGCATTGTTCGTCGAGACCCTGCGCGAGGCCGGTTTCCCGGCGGGTGTGGTGAACCTTGTGCACACCACGTCGTCGGCCGCGGTGTCCGCCGCGCTGATGGCCGATCCGAGGCTGCGCAAGGTCAGTTTCACCGGCTCGACCGGGGTCGGGTCGACCCTGCTGGCGCAGGCCGCGCCGGGAATCGTCAACGCGTCGATGGAGCTGGGCGGTGACGGGCCGTTCATCGTTCTCGAGGACGCCGACGTCGAACTGGCCGCGCAACAGGCCGTGGTGTGCAAGTTCCGCAACGCCGGCCAGGCGTGCGTGGCCGCCAACCGGATCATCGTGCACCGAGCGGTAGCCGAGCAGTTCACCGAACGCTTCGTCGAACTCACCGAGCGCCTGCGCGTGGGTAGCGGCTTCGACGACGGTGTCGACGTGGGGCCGATCATCTCGGCCCAGCAGCTCGACGGGGTCTCGGCGCTGGTCGACACCTTGCGCGGGCTCGACACCGAGTTGCTCACCGGCGGCAGTCCACTGCCCGGCGCCGGTTTCTTCTTCGCACCGACGGTGTTCCGCGTCAACGGACGACCCGCCGAGTTGTGCAGCCGCGAACTGTTCGCACCGGTTGCGACTATCTACGAGGTCGAGTCGACTTCGGAGGCCATCGACTTCGCCAACGACACCCGCTACGGCCTCGCGGCCTACGTGTTCACCCGTGACTTGTCGCGCGCCGTGGCGGTCGGTGAGCGGCTCGATTTCGGCATGGTCGGCATCAACCGTGGAATCATGGCCGATCCGGCTGCGGCATTCGGTGGTGTGAAGGCTTCAGGCCTGGGCCGCGAGGGCGGTCACGACGCGATCTACGACTACCTTGAGCCGAAATACCTGGCGCTCACCGTCGATGAGGAAGCAGGTCTGGCATGAACACCCCCGCAGCCACCGCGTTCGCTACCGCCACACACCGCACCGAGAACACCACGGGAATCGGACTGTTGCGCCAGCCCACCACGGTGCTGTTCGGGCCGGGTCAGCGCCGACAACTGCCGCAACTCGTGGCGTCGATCGGTGAGCGCGTTCTCATGGTGACCGACGCGCGCATGGCCGAAAGCCCAGAATTCACCGTCATCGCCCGGGATCTGACCGCACGCGGGGTCATCGTCGAGGTGTACGCCGGCACCGAACCGGATCTGCCGCGGCGCAACGTCACCGACATCACCGAGCGGTTCGGGCGCGACGACCGCGACGGCCTCGACGTGATCGTCGGGATCGGCGGCGGGTCGTGCATGGATCTGGCGAAAGTGGCGTCCGTCGTACTCGCCCACGGCGGCGACGTCCGTGACTATTACGGCGAATTCCTGGTTCCCGGGCCCGGGTGCCCGGTGATCACGGTCCCCACCACGGGCGGCACCGGCGCGGAGGTCACCTGCATCTCGGTGATCTATGACGAGGACAGGGGCATGAAGGTGGGCGTCGCGAGCCCGCACCTGGAGGCATATGCGGCCGTCATCGATCCCGAACTGACGCTCACCTGCCCTGCGGGGCTGACCGCGGCGGCAGGTGCCGACGCGCTGTCACACCTGATCGAGTCGTTCACCGGGCGTGCGAAGAACCCCAGTACCGACGACATCGCCACGAAGCTCTACGCGGGCAAGAACCTGCTCGCGGACACGTATGCCCGGACCGGGCTCGCGCTGCTCAACACGTCGCTGCCCGCGGTGGCCGCGCGGCCCGACGATCTGCAGGCACGGTCGGACACGTTGTTCGGCGCCTATTGTGCCGGCATGGCGATCAACACCGCGGGAACCGCTGGTGCGCATGCCATCCAGTCCCCGATCGGCAACCTCACCCATACGCCACACGGCTTCGGGATCAGCGCGCTGCTGCCGTACGTGATGCGCTACAACCTGCCCACCCGAGTCCGCGAATTCGCCGAGATCGGGCGGATTCTCGGGGTCACGGACGGTATGGATCCCGAACAGATCCAGGCGCAGCGGGCCATCGAGCGGATCGAGACCATTCTGCTCACGCTCGGCGCACCGCTCGACCTGCGGACGCTGGGTCTGCAGCCACGACACTTCGGTTTTGTCGCCGAGCAGTCCATGCTCGCCACGCGGCTCACCGCCAACAATCCGCGGGAACTCACCGTGGATGCGGTGCACGGCATTCTCGAACGCGGCTACGACGGTGACCGGTCCTGGTGGCGGTGACTTCGGAGCACACGCTGTCGGTCGCCCTGCTTGGCGCCGGCTCGATCGGTGTGTCGTTTGCGGTCCTGTTCTCCACCAAAGGGTTCCGGGTCAACGTGTTCGATCCGGACCCAGCCGCGCAATCGCGGGCCGCGGCCGAGATCGCGCGCCGTATCGATCAACTGCGGGCGTTCGGTCAAGTTCACGAGGACCCGCATGCCGTCGCCGAGCGGATCCGCTTCACCACGTCACTTTCCGGGGCCGTCATCGGATCCGGCTTCGTCCAGGAGTGCGCGCCGGAGCGCGTCGAGATCAAAACGCCGCTGCTGCGGGAGGCCGCGTCGCACACCGATCATGGTGTGCCGCTGGCGAGTTCGAGTTCGGCGATCGTACCGAGCACACTGGGCGCCGAACTGCCTGCCGACGTGGCCAGGCGCCTGCTCGTCGGTCATCCGGGCAACCCGCCGTATCTGCTGCCTGTGATCGAGGTGGTACCCGCACCCGCGACAGCACCGGAGATCATCGACACCGCGGTATCGGTCTACCGTGCGGCAGGCATGCGTCCGGTGCTGGTACGCAAGGAGGTTGAGGGATTCGTCTTCAACCGGCTGCAAGGCGCGCTGCTGCGGGAGGCCTACTGCCTGCTGCGTGACGGCGTGGCAACCGTCGACGACATCGACGAGGTGGTGCGCAGCGGCCTGGGCCGGCGATGGAGCTTCATGGGACCGTTCGAGACCAGTGACCTCAACACCCGCGGCGGCCTGGCCTCACATGCCGAGAAAATGGGGCCGGCCTACGAACGCATGGGCGCCGAACGGGGCCAATACGACGCGTGGACACCCGACCTCGTGGCCGAGGCCACCGCGCAACGCCGCAGACTGCTCGATCTCGCCGACTGGGACGCGCGTGTCCTGTGGCGTGACGAGCAGTTGCTGCGGCTGCGCGCGGTCTTCGACCCGGCCTAGGTCTTCTAGGCCCGGATCAACTCGAACAGCGGGATGGTGCGTGTGGTGTTGGCCTGGTACTCGGCGAACACCGGCGCGATCTCGACGATCTTGGGATACGCCGCGTCGCGTTCCTCGGGCGGAAGTTCCCGCGCGACGACGTCGTAGGCGTCGGTGCCGATTTCGATGTGCGCGTTGGGGTTCGCCCGCAGGTTGTGCACCCACGCCGGGTTCTTGGGCCCTCCCGCGTACGACCCGACGATGAGGATCTTGCCGTCGATGGGCAGGTAGGCCAGCGGCGACACCCGCGGCTGTCCGGACTTGGCCCCGGTGGTGTGCAGCAGCAACAGCGTGCCGTTCTCGAACGGCCCGCCGACCTTGCCGCCGTTGGCCCGGAACTCCGCGACGATCTTGTTGTTGAAGTCCTCCAACGCGGCCGCGTCGGAATACAGCTTCTCTTTGTCGATGGCGTCGTTCTGGGTGTCGATCTGGGGGTTGTTGTCAGTCATGCCTGGACAAGCCTTCCTGTTGCGGACCGTATTCCCTCAGAACCACGAGGGTGCCACGACAACCTGCGATCGGGGCAGCATCTGCTCCTGTGAGCCTCAGCCCGCGTCCTTGGGTTTGGCGTCGATCCCGGACTCCTTGCGCTGCTGCGGCGTGATCGGCGCGGGCGCGTCGGTCAGCGGGTCGACGCCACCACCGGACTTCGGGAAGGCGATGACCTCACGGATCGAGTCGACGCCGGCGAGCAGCGCCGTGATGCGGTCCCACCCGAACGCGATGCCGCCGTGCGGCGGGGCGCCGTAGGAGAACGCGTCGAGCAGGAAGCCGAACTTGTCCTGCGCCTCGTCGTGGTCGATGCCCATCATCGCGAACACCCGCTCCTGCAGATCGCGACGATGGATACGGATCGAGCCGCCACCGATCTCGTTGCCGTTGCAGACGATGTCGTACGCGTCCGACAGCGCATTGCCGGGATCCGTGTCGAATGTGTCGACCGATTCGGGCTTGGGCGCGGTGAACGCGTGGTGCATCGCGGTCCACGCGCCGGAGCCCACGGCGACGTCGCCTGCGGCCGTGGCCTCGTCCGCGGGCTCGAACATCGGGAAGTCGACCACCCAGGTGAACGCCCACGCGTCCGGGTCGATGAGGTCGAGACGCTTGGCGATCTCGATGCGCGTGGCGCCGAGCAGCGCCCGGGCACCCTTCGCGGTGCCCGCCGCGAAGAAGATGCAGTCACCCGGTTCGGCGCCGACATGCGCGGTCAGTCCGTCACGTTCGGCGTCGGACAGGTTCTTGGCCACCGGGCCGCCGAGGGTGCCGTCCTCGCCGACGAGGACGTACGCCAGACCCTTGTGTCCGCGCTGCTTGGCGAATTCCTGCCAGCCGTCGAGCGTGCGGCGGGGCTGGGACGCACCGCCGGGCATGACGACGGCACCGACGTACGGCGCCTGGAAGACACGGAAGGTGGTGTCGGAGAAGTACTTGGTGCATTCGACGAGTTCGACGCCGAAACGCAGGTCGGGCTTGTCGGAGCCGAACCGACGCATGGCCTCTTCGTAGCTGATCCGCGGCAGCGGCAGCGGCAGGTCGTAACCGATGGTGGCCCACACGGCCTTCAGCACCTGCTCGGAGATCGCGATGACGTCGTCGGCCTCGACGAAGCTCATCTCCATGTCGAGCTGGGTGAACTCGGGCTGGCGGTCAGCGCGGAAATCCTCGTCGCGGTAGCAGCGCGCGATCTGGTAGTAGCGTTCCATGCCCGCGACCATCAGCAGCTGCTTGAACAGCTGGGGGCTCTGCGGCAGCGCGTAGAACGAGCCGGGCTGCAGCCGCGCGGGTACCAGGAAGTCGCGCGCACCCTCGGGCGTCGACCGGGTCAGGGTCGGGGTCTCGATCTCGACGAAGTCGTGCTCGGCCAGCACCGCGCGGGCCGCGGCGTTGACCTTGGAACGCAGCCGCAGCGCGTTGCCGGGGCCCTCGCGGCGCAGGTCCAGGTAGCGGTACTTCAGGCGCGCTTCCTCACCGGCGGTCTCGTCGAGCTGGAACGGCAGCGGTGCGCTCTCCCCCAGCACGGTCAGCTCGGTGGCATTGACCTCGATCTGCCCGGTGGGAATCTCGGGGTTCTCGTTGCCTTCGGGACGCACCTCGACGACACCGGTCACCGCGACGCAGAACTCGGCACGCAGCCGGTGCGCGGCCGCGAGGATCTGTCCTTCCTCAAGACCCTCGCGGAACACCACCTGCGACACCCCGGAGGCGTCGCGCAGATCGATGAAGATGACGCCGCCGTGGTCACGGCGACGCGCCACCCATCCCGCCAGCGTCACCGTCTGACCGGCGTCGGCGGGCCGCAACGAACCGGCGGCATGACTGCGCAGCACGAATTACTCCTCGGGAAGAAGGGTGGGACGACTGATCAGTCTAGAGAGTCGGTCTGCGACGGCGACGTGGCGATGCCGCATCCGATTATCGCCACGGGTAGACACAGTGGCCTACAGTGTCTACCCATGGCCCGCACCCGCGAGTGTGACCGTGTCGACCTGGACTTCATCGACCGTGCACCGTTCCGCTTCGTGAGCACCGTCAACCTCACCATCACCCCTGAGCAGTTGTTCGAGGTGCTCGCGGACGAGACGTCGTGGCCGCAGTGGGCGACGGTGATCACCGACGTCGAATGGACCAGTCCGCAACCGCGCGGTGTCGGCACCACGCGCACGGTCCGCATGCGCGGCAACATCGTCGGTCACGAGGAGTTCCTGGCTTGGGAGCCGTTCACCCACATGGCGTTTCGGTTCAACTCCACGACGTCGAATGCGATCTCGGCGTTCGCCGAGGACTACCGCGTGGTCGAGACCCCGCAGGGATGTCACCTGACGTGGGTGATGGCGATCAAACCCAGCGGCCTCGCAGGCCGGCTCGGGATGCTGCTGGGCAAGCCCGTGATGGCGTGGCTGTTCCAACGGTTCCTGCACAACCTGCGTCGCTACAGCGACGCACGTTATCCGGTCTCCTGACACCGGCGGTCAGTACAGCCCCTCCCACGCCGCGCGCCGAAGTGCATCGGGATCGGCGACCGTGGTGTCGCGTGTCGAGCGGATCACGCGCGTGAGGCGGTGGTGACTGTCGTAGAACGGCCAGTCCGCGATCTCGGCGCGGGCGAAATCCAGCCATGTGCGCTGCATGCGTCTGCCGACAGACGGCGGGAGGTGCCGACCCAGCGGATGCAGCTTGCGGCCAAGATACGAACTGTAGCTGTGGTGGACGTGGACGATCTCGCTGCCGTGGGTGGCGCCGAGGCCGAGCGCCCGCAACGTCCAGGTCGTGTGGTCGAACCGGTACACGTGCGTCGGCGCGTGCGCGCTGTACGCGTCGTTGAAGGCCCACGTCGGCGCGCCGAACATGACGTCGGATCCGAACGCGATCAGCGCCCGGCGGCGCGGGAACGCCGGATAGGCGGCCAGCACGCGGTCCCTCGCGTCGGCGTGGTTTCGCCGGAAGTAGCTTTCGACGCCGGCCACGGTGGTCGGCAGCATCGGTGGCTTACCCCACGCGAACATCGACGCCTCGTGGCTGTTGGTGCCGATGATCAACGGGACCGCAAGCACCTGCCCGGCGCGCGCGGCCTCGATCGGGTGCCGCGGCAGCAGGTCCGTGCCGTGCGTCAGACCGTACGCCAGCGTGGGCGTGCGTTGCGCACTCTCCAGCTGTACCTGACCGGCCGCGCGGCGCAGCCGCCGCTGCGGCAGCCCTCGGAGCTCGGACGCGTCGGCGCCGACGAGTTCGAGGAAGCGACGTGCCTGGTCGGCGCGGATCTCGCGGTCGGCGATCAACGGCAGCGCCGGGCTCTGCGCGATGGCCCGCGCGAACAGCCCTTCCGCGGCAGGGGTGGCCAGCAGCGCCAACACGGATGTGGCACCGGCGGATTCACCGAACACCGTGACCCGGCGCGGGTCGCCGCCGAACGCGGCGATGTTGTCGCGGACCCAGCGCAGCGCCGCCATCTGGTCGCGTAGACACAGGTTGTCGGCAAAATCGTCGTCGGCGCCGTCCCCGAGTGCGCTCAGTTCGAACCCACCGAACACGCCGATCCGGTAGGTGACGTTGACGACGACAACGTTGCCGTTGGCGGCGAGCCGCGAGCCGTTGTACAGCTGGAACTGGCCCGCGCCGTAGACGAACGCCCCGCCGGGGATCCACACCATCACCGGCAGCGCCCCGCCGGTGTCGGGCGACCACACGGTGAGGGTCAGGCAGGCCTCGTCGCGGACCTTCGGGTCGTCGCGACCTCCTCCGACGAAGGAGCGGCCCTGCAGCGGCAAAGGGCCGTGCTCGACGGCGTCACGGATCCCCGACCACGGCCTGAGCGGCTGCGGCGCCCGGAACCGCAGATCACCGAGGGGCTGCTGGGCATACGGAACTCCCCGCCAGACGCTGACTCCGCTTTCCAACGTTCCGCGCAGCCGCCCCAGCGAGGTGTGGGCGATGGTCGAATGTTCCGCGACGACCGACACGCCTGAATCGTAGTGTGGCAAGCTGAACGAGCCGTGTGCACGGCGTGAGCGCGGAGGCGATGGAGCGATGCGATGACCTTCAACGAAGGTATGCAGATCGACACGAGCACCACCTCGAGCAGTGGTGGACGCCGTGGTCCCGGCCGCGGTATGGCCATCGGAGGAGGTCTGGGCGGCCTGCTGATCGTCGTGCTCGCGTTGTTCCTCGGCGTGGACCCCGGCCAGGTGCTGCCGTCGCAGCAGCAAATGGACTCCGAGGGCGCGCAGGACGGGGGTTTCGATCTGAGCCAGTGCAGGACCGGCGCGGACGCCAACCGGATCGTGCAGTGCCGCGTCGTGGCGACGGGGAACTCGGTCGACGGGGTCTGGCAGCAATTGCTGCAGGGCTATCAGCGGCCACAGGTGCGCCTGTTCACCGGCCAGGTCAACACCGGGTGCGGTCCCGCCACCAGCGACGTGGGACCCTTCTACTGCCCGGTCGACAAGACCGCGTACTTCGACACCGACTTCTTCGAGGTGCTCAAGACCCAGTTCGGTTCCAGCGGCGGGCCGCTCGCGCAGGAGTACGTGGTCGCGCATGAGTTCGGCCATCACGTGCAGAATCTGCTCGGCGTGCTGGGCCGCGCACAACGCGATCCGGAGGGCGCGACCGGCGCGGGCGTGCGCACCGAACTGCAGGCCGACTGCTATGCGGGCGTGTGGGCTCATTACGCGTCCACCACCCGCCAGGAGAGCACCGGCGTCCCGTTCCTGGAGCCGTTGAGCGACAAGGACATCGCCGATGCGTTGTCTGCCGCGGCATCGGTGGGCGATGACCGCATCCAGCAGTCCGCGACGGGCCGCGTGAACCCCGAGGCGTGGACACACGGCTCGTCGGCACAGCGCCAGAAATGGTTCACCGAGGGCTACCGGACCGGTGACCCCAACAAGTGCGACACGTTCGCGACGAACGACCTTGGCTAGGGCGACGACCGCGGTCGACGGGATCGCCGAACGCTACCTCGACACCTATGCACGTCTGGACCCCTGCGCCGCAACCGAACTCGGGATCACCGGGCACGACGACGACATCACCGACTACTCCCCCGACGGGGTGGCGGCCCGCGCCGAGGCCGCCCGGGCGACGCTGCGTGAACTCGACGGTGCCGAACCGGTCGACGACGTCGATGTCGTGACCGTCGCCGCGATGCGCGAACGCCTGGGCATCGCGGTCGAATTGCACGATGCGGGCCTGGATATCGGTGAGCTGAACGTGATCGCCTCGCCACTGCAGTCGATGCGCGATGTGTTCGACCTCATGGCCGTCGACACCGACGACGACTGGGCGGTGATCTCCGCGCGCCTGGGCCGGATTCCCGAGCGGGTGCAGGGATACGCCGAGGCGCTGCGTGCCCGCGTGGCGATCGGTGACGCGCCGGCCATCCGCCAGGTCCGGCGCGGCATCGCCCAGACCGAGCAGATCCAGAAACTGTTCGTGGACATGGTGTCCGGCGCGCCCGATTCGGCGCCGGTCGAGGAGTTGCGTGCCCGTGCCGCGGCCGCAGCCGAGGCCTACCGGTCACTGGGCACGGTCCTGCGCGACGACATCGCGCCGCATGCGCGGCAGTCCGACGCGTGCGGTCGCGACGCATACCGCCTGCTGTCGCGGGCGTTTCTCGGCACCGGGACCGACCTCGACGAGTCCTACGAGTGGGGGCTGAGCCTGCTCGATGCCATCGTCGCGGAACAGGAAACGATCGCGCAGGAGCTCTATCCGGGTGCCACGGTCGCCGAGACGTTGCGGCGCCTCGACGAGGAACCGCGGTACATCGTCACCGGCACCGACGCCCTGCAGGCGTGGATGCAGGACCTGTCCGACCGCGCCGTGGAGTCGCTGGCGGGAACACATTTCGACATCGATGGTCCGCTGCGCAGGCTCGAATGTCGTATCGCGCCGACGCAGACCGGTGGCATCTACTACACGGGCCCGTCGGAGGACTGGAGCCGTCCGGGCCGGATGTGGTGGTCGGTGCCCGCTGGGGTCGACCAGTTCCACACCTGGCAGGAAACCACGACCGTCTTCCACGAAGGGGTGCCGGGACACCACCTGCAGATCGGCCGTGCGGTCGCGCTGGCCGACCAACTCAACCGGTGGCGCCGGTTGGGGTGCTGGGTCTCGGGCCACGGCGAGGGCTGGGCGCTGTACGCCGAGCGCCTCATGGCCGAGCTGGGCTGGCTCGATGACCCGGGCAACCGTATGGGCATGCTCGACGCGCAGCGCTTCCGGGCTGCCCGCGTCGTCATCGACATCGGTGTGCACTGTGGGCTCACCGCGCCCGACGGCGAGGTCTGGGACGCCGAACGGGCGTGGAACTTCCTGACCTCGCATTCGGCGATGGCCGAGGAGAACCTGCAGTTCGAACTGGACCGCTACCTCGGCTGGCCGGGCCAGGCGCCGTCGTACGCCATCGGCCAGCGGATCTGGCACGAACTGCGCGAGGACAGCCTGCGACGTGGGCTCACCATGCGCGAATTCCACAGCCGTGCGCTCGATCTGGGCGGACTCCCGCTCGACGTGTTGCGATCGGCACTGGCAGCATGACCCGCGACCGGGGACACTGAGGGCATGGAACCCGCCGACGACCCCATCGAACCCGACACCAAGGACTGGACCTGGGTGCTGCACCGGGCGTGCCAGGAGTGTGGGTTCAATCCGTCGGCTCTGCACCACACCGCGGTGGCGAACCACATCCGCGATGACGCCACGGCCTGGGTGCAACGACTCAACCGGTCCGATGTCACGGTGCGCACCAGACCGGGCATGTGGTCGGTCCTGGAGTATGGCTGCCACATCCGCGACGTGCACCGCATCTTCGACCACCGGGTGCAGCTGATGCTCACCGAGACCGACCCCCGGTTCCCGAACTGGGACCAGGACGCCACGGCCGTCGCCGACGACTACGCGTCGCAGGATCCCTTGGTGGTCGCCACCGAGTTGTACGACGCGGCCACGGTCGTCGCCGACAGGTACGACGGGGTGCCCGACGATGCGTGGTCGCGGCGCGGATTGCGCAGTAACGGCAGCGAGTTCACCGTCGCCACCATCGCGCTCTACCATCTGCACGACATCGTCCACCACGCGCACGACGTCGCGTCGATGTGACCTACGAGGTCTACAGCCGCGCGTTCGCCGAGATGTTCGTGTCGACCGTGCGTAGCGGCCGGATCATCGCGTCCTGGCTGAACGACGCGATGAGGTCGCCACTCTCCGTGTGCACCGTGCCGCGCACGTAGGACATGCCCGCGCCCACCTGCGTGCTCTCGTGCGAGTAGAGCAGCCAGCCGTCCCACGTGACGGGTTCGTGAAAGCTCACGTTGACGGTCATCGGCGCGGTGGACACCGTGAGATGCGCTTGTGCGGTGCCGATTCCCTCGTGGGCCCGCATGGTGGTCGAAATCCCGAGGTGACCGGTGAAATACGCGAGCAGCGCCTTGGCCAGATCGTCACGCTCGGGGATCGGGTCGTAGTGCAGCCACGCGTAGAGTTCCGGCGGCCCCACCTCGTCGGGGCTGTTGACGTCGACCACGTCGACCAGGCGCAGTTCGCGCCCGTCCATGGGCATGTGCGAGACCTTGGCGTCGGCCGGGCCGGTGACCTCGGGACGGGGCAGGTGGTGCCGGATGACATCGGCCGACGGTACATCGGTGAACACCGTGAACGTCATGCAGCGCTTGCCGTTCTGCGACGCCGTGACGACGGCGGTCGCGGTCGAGCGACCCTCGCTGACGACATCGAGTTCGAGGTCGACGGGCGGGCCGACGAGCACCGCGCGCGCGAACACGGCCTGCACCGAGCGCACCGACTTGTCCGGAAAGCGTTTCGCCGCAGCGACAACCGCCTGCGCGAGCACCTGGGTGCCCTCGACCACCTGGCGCTCGTCGGTACCCGCGACGCCGGTCGGCGCCGTGAAGCGGTTCTCGCCGGCCGGTTCGGCCTCGAACAGATCCAGCAGCATCTGCAACGTCCAGCGGGTGGCCTGCGCAGGTTCTGTGGACTCGGTGGACTCCGTGGTCATATTGTCCCTTTCTGTGCCGTCTTCATGACGGTTTCGGCGAACTCGGAAATGGTCTGTGGCGCCGCGGAATCAGAGAACCACACGTAGAAACGCTCGATTCCCTGCGCGACAAGTCCGGCGAAGTGGTCGACGAGTTCGGCGGCGTCGCCGCACACCAGACCGGAGCCCAGGTGACCGAACAACCGGGTGCTGCGCGCGGTGACCGCGGCAGGATCGGCATCGCGCCCGACGAAGCCCACCATCTGCTGCAGCGATGCCCGCGCCCGGCCGATGGTGGGCAGCAGTTCGGGTAACCGGTCGAGCCGGTGTGACGGGATGTTCCACCAGTCGGCGTATCGACGCACCAAACCCATTGTGCGTCTACCGGTTCCGCCGATGACCAATGGAATGTCATGCCTCGGCGGTGGGAGCTGTGCACGGACGCCGTCGGTGGACCAGTGGTCGCGCAGCAGCGCCAGGTTGCGTTCGAACCGGTCGACACGCACGGCGGCGTCGTCACCGCCGTCGATGCCGAAGCGCGTGAATTCCTGGGGCCAGGAGCCCGACCCGAGGCCGAGTTCGAACCGGCCGTCGCTGGCCGCGGACAGCGTGACGGCCTGCTTGGCGAGAACCGCGGGATGCCGGAACGCGTCGCACAGCACCAGATGCCCGATGCGCAGCCGCTCGGTGCGCGCGGCGACCCACGTCGCAATCGTCATCGCCTCCCAGATGCCCTGGTGCGTCGCACCCGGCGCCTCGAGATGGTCGATGAACGCCACGCCGTCGAATCCGCTGGCCTCGGCCACCTGCGCACGGTCGACGATGTCGCCGACCTCCAGCCGCACCTGCGGCAGGAACAGGAACCACTCGGTCATCGGTGCACCACAGTAATCACAAGCCGCCTATTGCCTCTACAAAAACGGTAACGTCATTCTCCACAGTGCAGCATGACGGAGGTGGTGCCGCAATGGCCAGATCGACGCCGCGATCACCGGACGGCGTGCGGGTCGACCCCGGATCCGCCGAGGATCGCACCGGCCGGTTCATGAGGTCGGCGCTGTCGATCCTCGGCGAGACCGGTCGCACAGACTTCACGGTCCTGGAGGTCGTGGAGCGGTCGAAAACCTCATTGCGATCCTTCTACCAGCATTTTTCGACCAAGGACGAACTGCTGCTGGCGCTGATCGACAAGATCATGGCCGAGTCGACCCAGCGGTGGCGTACCGACACCGCGGCCCTTCCCGGACCTGAGGCGTTGCGCGTGCTCATCGAGAAGATCACCGCTCCGGCGTCGTCGAGCACGCAAGACAGCATCAACCGCGGTCTCACGTACTACAACGATCACCTCGCCGAGTCACTGCCGCGCGAGTACGCGCGCGTCCTGGCACCGCTGCACGACCTGATTCGCGACATCGTGCGACGCGGCATGGCCGACGGCGATTTCGAGCCGAGCGTCGAGGTCGACCCCACATCGGCGCTGATCCTGCAGTCGGTGCTGGGCGCCATGCGACTGCGCTCGCTGGGGGTCGAACTCAACGGCGCACCCATCGAAGGTCCGCACATCTTCGACTTCTGCATACGCAGCCTGTCGAACCCTGGACACCCCCGCTGACCAGGCCGTTCCCTCCGGCCGTCGATCCGTTCGGGCATCTCGTCCCCGAGGTCACCCCGTGGTAACGTCATTACCAGTTTTGACGAATCCGACTCTCACAGGAGGCGAACATGTCGTCACGCATCCTCGACTTCCCGGTTTTCGACGTCGACAGCCGCTTCTACGAACCGAAGGACGCGCTGACCAAGTTGCTGTCCGACCAACCCCATCTACCTAGAGGCTGAGCCGAATCCATGACTGATGTGGCCAATCCGGAACAGATGCTGTTCGCCTCCACCGCGCAGGCGTTCCTGGAGAAAGAGGTCCCGCTGAGCCGCGTGCGCCAGTTGCACGCCGAGGGAAGGTCGTTCGACCTCGAGTGGTGGCGGCGCGCCGCCGAGTTGGGGTGGGCCGGCCTGCTGGTCCCAGAGGAACTCGGCGGTGGCAGTGTGTCCGGCAACGGCGTCGCCGACCTCGCCCTGCTTGCCGAGCAGGCGGGGCGCACCGTCGCACCCGGGCCACTGCACCCGGTCAGCGTCGTACTGGCCGGGCTCATCGAGGCGGCCGAGAACCACGAGCAGACAATCGAATCCCTCGTGTCCGGGGATGCGCTGGCGTCGTGGGCGGTGTACGAACCAGGCCGGCCCTGGGCGCCACTGGAACCAGCGCTGACCGCTACCCCGACCGACACCGGATACCGTCTCGACGGCGTCAAGGACCGGATCGAGGCAGGCGCCGACAGTTCGGTGCTGCTCGTGGTTGCGGTCTGTGAGCGCGCGGTGCGCCAGTTCCTGGTCCCCGCCGATGCACCGGGACTGACCGTTGCGTCCCAGCCGTCGATCGACCTCGTCAAACGGCATGCCCGCGCCACATTCGACGGTGTCGAGGTCGACGCGTCGGCCGTCGTCGGCACGGCCGAGCGAACGGCCGCGATCATCGAACGGCAGTGTCAGATCGCCTCGGTCCTGCAGTGCGCCGAGACGGTCGGCGTGCTGGACACCGTGCTCGGGTTCACCACGCAGTGGGCGTTCGACCGGCACTCGTTCGGCCGCCCGCTCGCGTCGTACCAGGCGCTCAAGCATCGGTTTGCAGACCTCAAGATCTGGTTCGAGGCGTGCCGCGCCACGACCGCCGCCGCTGTCAAATCCGTCGCGCAGCGCTCCGATGACGCCGCGCTCAACGCGAGCGTCGCGAAATCCTATGTGGGCCAACAAGCGCCGGCGATGCTGCAGGACTGTATCCAGCTGCACGGCGGTATCGGGGTGACGTGGGAGCACGACCTGCACCTGTTCCTGCGCCGGGCCACCCTGAACCGCTCGATGTTCGGCACCCCCGAGGACCACAACCAGCGTGTGTACGCCCTGACCACCCAATTGGAGTCCGCCTGATGACCGACACCTCATCGATCGCACCGCAGAAGACCGAGACGGTCGAGGAATTCGCCCTGCGGGCACGTGGCTGGCTGGCCGAGAACATGCCCCGCATCGACCCGCGCAACCCGCCCGAGAACGACCGCGGCGCCGAGGAGCCGTGGCTGCGGGCCCGCGAACTCCAGAAGAGACTCTACGAAGGCGGATTCGCGGGGATCTGCTTCCCCCGCGAGTACGGAGGTCTCGGTCTGCCGATCGAGTACCAGCGCGCCTTCGACCAGGAGTCGCGCAACTACGAGATGCCGATCATCCTCAACACCCCGACGTTCACGATCTGCGCGGCCACACTGCTGGACACCGGGAGCGAACAGCAGAAGCGTGAACGCATCTCAGCAGCGATCCGGGGTGAAGAGGTGCTGGTGCAGTTACTCAGCGAGCCCAGCGGTGGCTCCGATCTGGCCGGCGTGATCACCCGTGCGGACCGCAAGGGTGACAAGTGGATCATCAACGGCGCCAAGACGTGGAGCACAAGCGCATTCGCCGCGGACTACGGGCTGATGCTGGCCCGCACCGACTGGGACGTGCCCAAGCACGAAGGCCTCACGATGTTCCTGGTGCCGATCAAGAGCCCGGGTATCACCATGCGCCGCATCAAGCAGGTCGACGGCAGCGACGAGTTCTGCGAGGAGTTCTTCGACAACCTCGAGCTCGGTGACGACGCCGTCGTCGGCGAGGTCAACGGCGGTTGGGCGGTGGCGTCGCGCCAGATGTACCACGAGCGACGCGCGGTGGGCGGCGGCTCGGAGTTTTCCAGCGGTATCGGACCCGAGGGGTCCAGCGATCAACCGGTCGACTACCACGAGCTTCTGGCCAAGGTCGGCGACACCGAGCGCCATCGCGAGATGGCCGGGCGCGCGCTGGTGCGTCGCGCCGTGCAGGAACAGCTGATCGACCACGTCTACCACGGCGTGCTCGACGGGACACTGCCGCCCGCAGCGGGTTCCATCATCCGTGTGTCGCACGCCGACACCATCCAGTTCGAGATGGACACCGCGCTCGCGCTGGCCGCGAGTGCCGGTGTGGTCGACGGTGACGACGGGCTGTTCAAGTTCGGCGAGCGCTACCTCGCCCGCCAGCAGGCCTCGCTCGGCGGTGGCACCAACGAGATCGCCAAGAACGTGATCGGCGAACGCGTGCTCGGCTTCCCGCGCGAGTACGCCGCTGACCGCGGCGTCCCGTTCAAGGAGGTCAAGCGCAACAAGGGCTAGACTTCCCTCGTCATCGGACAAGGACTGCCCTGTTGCCAAGGCAATTGGGCGCATCTGCGTCTCAGGGCCGATCTCGCCGCGGGCTGCGTCAGAACAGGGCGGCCTGTACCGGCTCCGGGCGGGCAACCTGGGGTGGGGACGCCTCCGGCGCGGCCATTCGCGGCCGACCCGCCAGTCCGTGCTTGACGATCAGCGGTTGCACACGGTCGTGCAGCATGTGACGGTATTCGGACGGCAGATAGGCGCCGCGCCGGTACAGCTGGCGGTATTTCCAGACCAGCTCGGGATGCGAGCTGGCCAGCCACGACATGAACCATCCGCGGGTACTGCCGCGCAGGTGCAGACCGAACGCGGTGACACTGGTGGCGCCGGCGTCGGCGAGGCGGCCCAGCAGATCGTCGAGGTGCTCAGCGGAGTCGGTGAGGTACGGAAGCACCGGGGCCACCATCACGTGACATGACAGTCCGGCCTCGCGTATCGCGGAGATGAGCGCCAGCCTGGCCTGCGGCGAAGGGGTGCCCGGCTCGATGTCGCGGTGCAGATCCGCATCGCCGATCGCCAGCGACACCGCGACGCTCACGTCGACACGGCGAGCCGCCTCGGTGATCAGTCCGAGATCGCGACGCAGCAACGTCCCCTTGGTCAGGATCGAGAACGGCGTGTACGAGTCTGCCAGCGCCGCAATGATTCCCGGCATGAGCTCATATCGGCCCTCGGCCCGCTGGTACGGGTCGGTGTTGGTGCCGAGCGCGACCGTCTCATGCGTCCACGACGGGCGACGCAACTCACGGCGCAACACCTCCACGACATTTGTCTTCACGACGATCTGCCGGTCGAAATCCGCACCGGAGTCGAGATCGAGATACTCGTGCGTCGGCCGGGCGAAACAGTAACGACACGCATGCGTACACCCCCGGTACCCGTTGACCGTGAAGCGGAACGGCAACGCCGACGCCGCGGGGACCTTGTTGAGCGCGGATTTACACAACACCTCGTGGAACGTGATGCCGTCGAACTCCGGGGAGCGGACACTGCGGACGAAGCCGACGCGCGCGAGCCCGGGCAATGCCCCGTCATCGACCCGCACGGCCTGCTCATCCCAACGCACACCACCATCGAACATGCGTTCGACAAAGATGTCAAGGAGGCGCGCACACGCCTGGCGCGGCTGGTCAGGCCAAGGCCGACCCCTGCGCGGCGCACGTCGATTCTCGCGCCACCAGAACAGGTTTCGTGCGTCGCTGCGCGGGTGCCGCACCCGCCAGCGTGTCGGCGAGCAATTCCAGGGCGTCGCGCCCCATATCGAAGGCGTGCGATTCGATCGAGGTCAGGGGCACGTGCATCTCGGCGGTCAGGGCGATGTTGTTGAAGCCGATCAGGGAGACGTCGTGACCCACCCGCAGACCGCGATTGCGGATCGCACCTGCCGCACCGATCGCGGCGAAGTCGTTGACGGCGAACATCGCGGTCGGCGGTGCGTCGCCGTCCAGCATCCGGTCGGCCGCGAAGTGGCCGCCCTGACTGTCCAGCCCGGAGTACACGATGTGCTCGTCAGGCACCTCGATTCCGGCCTCGCGGAAGCGGTCCACGAAACCCGCGGGCCGGTCGATGCCGGTGCTCGCATGCGCGAGCCCGGCGATGACGCCGACGCGGCGATGGCCAAGGGCCAGAAGGTGTTCGGCAGCCAGTCGGCCGCCGAGGTAGTTGTCACAGGTCGCCGCCGGGTACTCGGCGACGCTGCGGTTGACCAACACGAACGGCACCTCGCGCCGGGTCAGTTCTTCGAGCACTGTGTGGTCGTCGGAACGCGCGTCACCAAGGATCAACCCGTCCACCCGGCGGTCCAGCATCATCTCGATCCGGTTGCGCTGACGGTCGGTTTCGTCCTGGGTGTTCGCGACGAACGCCGTCAGACCGCGGTCCGCGGCAGCGGATTCGATGCCCTCGTAGACCGTGGCCAGCACGACGTCGGTGAGCCTAGGCACGAGAACGCCCACCAGGTTGGTGCGCCGGGTCCGCAGGCTCGCGGCGTGCGGGTTGGGCCGGTAGTTCACCTCGGCCGCGCGCTTGCGGATCCGATCGGCGGTGGCACCCGACGCCGCACGCTCACCCTCGCGCATGCCGTTGAGCACGCGCGCGACGGTCGAGACGTGCAGACCGAGATCGTCGGCGATCGACTGGAGTGTCGGTTGCTTCGACTTGCCCACCCGCGGCCTTTCAGTTTGCTGGGGAACGCCCTTCCGTGCACCCCTTGACAGTGACACGCACCACGGAGCAGTATAGCCCGAACGTTCGGCCCGAACGTTCGGGCAAAAGCGGGCCGGGCGTGTTCGTCACCGCTCACAAATCCATCCCAAGCCGAAAAGGATCCGTTATGCCTGATCAAAACGCACACCGGTTCAGCCCTGCCCGCGTGGCCGTCGTGCAGTTCAACCCGCAGGTCGGAGTCGAGAATCTGAAGGCCAACTCCGAGGCGGTCTACGAGCGCCTGCAACGGGCGGTAGCTGAGGGCGCCAACCTCATCGTGCTGCCCGAGCTCGCGACGACGGGGTACACGTTCGAATCCCGCGAGGAGGCCTACGCGCACGCCGAGCCGGTGCCCGCAGGTGCGACCATCACCGGCTGGGCCGAGTTCGCGGCGGCCCACGACGTGTACATCGTCGGCTGCCTGCCCGAACTCGACGGCGTCGAACTGTTCGACACGGCGGTCCTGGTGGGCCCGGACGGCTACATCGGCAAGTACCGCAAGACGCACCTGTGGAACGAGGAGAAGCTGTTCTTCTCCCCCGGCGATCTGGGCTACCCGGTGTTCCACACCCGCCTCGGCCGCATCGGCCTGTTGGTCTGCTGGGACATCTGGTTCCCCGAGACCGCGCGCATCGTCGCCCAGCAGGGCGCCGACATCATCTGCATCCCGACGGGCTGGGTGTGGACCCCGCCACCGCTGTACGACGACAGCGGCACCTGCATGGCCGCGTACCTGACGATGACGGCCGCTCACGTCAACAACGTCTTCATCGCCACCGCCGACCGGATCGGCACCGAACGCACCTCGGGTTTCATGGGCAATTCGCTCATCGCGGGCACCAACGGCTGGCCGATCGGCCGCATCGCGGGCCCGGACGAGGACACCATCCTCTACGCCGACATCGACATCACCGCCTCACGTGGCGCGCCCATCTGGAACCAGTTCAACGATCTGCACCGCGACCGGCGCACCGATCTCTACGACCAGCTCCTCGGGTACCGCGGCGGCCAGGCCCTCCCCAGGTAGGCACGCGTCATGACGACCGCTCCGTCCACGCATCCGCACCATGCCGCGCTTCCGCTGCTGCCCCTGGTCGCCGCGATCTGCCTCTTTGCCGCACTGCTATGGAGTGGCAACCTGCACGCCGTCACCCCGATGCTGGCGCAGATCGCCTCGGCGGCAAGCGAACCCACGTTCTACTCGAACGCCTTATCGGGTCTCGGCCTGATCGCCGGTGGCGCACTTGCACATTGGCTGCAGACACGCGGACACGACCTTCAGGGGTTCGCCCAGGCCTGTGGATCCGGCATGTGGGTCCCGATGCTGGCCAGCGCCATGCTGGGCGTCGCGATCAGCAACCTGCTGTGGGGGTGGACCCTGTCGGCAGGGATCTGGCAACCACTGTTCGCGCCGTTCGTCTCGGTGTCACCGACCGTCGTGCTGATGTTCGGTGCCGACATCAAGACCGTACTCACCGGTGGTGTGCTCGGCGGCATGGTGACCCCGCCGCTGTCGGTGCTCGGAGCGAACGTCATCTGCCCGCGAGTCGGTGTGCCGTCGGTCGTCGGGGTCACGGGCGGGATGGCGCTGGCGGCGGTGATCGCGTTCATCATCTGCCGGCAGCTTCCGTGGGTGCCCGCGCCGGTGCTCCCGCGGGGCCCGGTGTCACCGCCCGTCCCCGCGGTCAGGACCGGACCGGTGTGGGTGCTGCGGCGTTGCGTCGCCGACTTCTCCGAGGCGCCGTTCTTCGGAAGCGAGTGGGCGAGCCTGGGACTCGTCGCAGGCGCCGCCGTCGCCTACGCGATCGATCCCACCACGGTGGCCTACGGATCAGGGCTGCTCCCCCAGATCCTCGCCGCACAGGCGCTCACCGCTGTGGTGGCCGTGCTGATGTGGCGGACCCGCTGGGCACGGCGCCCGTTCTATCCGACGTTCGTGCCTTTGGTGTCGGTCGCACCGGCCTGCGTCCTGGCCTACGGCGGAACCGCGACATCGGTGCTCGCCGGCGCGCTGGCCGGTGCGGTGCTGGCTCCGCCTCTCGCCGACTGGATCTCGGCACGACTACCCGACGACTTCCATCCGTTCGTCGGCAACGTGGCCGCCATGGCCGTCGCCACTGCCCTGATCGTCCCGTCCCTCCAACTGCTCCCAGGAATTGCGACATCATGACCGAAACAGCCGATACGACCGGGTTGACCGGTACCTTCTGCGACCACGACATCCCCTCCCTCGCAGACGATCTGCGCAACGGGCGCACCACGAGCGTCGAACTCGTCGAGCACAGCCTCGCGACCATCGCCCGACTCGATCCGACCCTCAACGCGTTCACGGTCGTCGACGCAGAAGGCGCACTCGATGCCGCGCGGCGCGCCGACGCAGAACTCGCACGCGGCGATGACCGCGGTGTGCTGCACGGCATCCCGGTCGCGATCAAGGACCTCGTCGACGTCGCCGAACACGTGACGACACGGGGTTCGGTGGTCCACCCCGGTCCGGCAGCCGCCGACGCCGAATGTGTGCGTCGGTTGCGCACCGCGGGCGCGGTGATCGTCGGCAAGAATGTCCTGCACGAGTTCGCCTTCGGCGCGACCGGTGACCGATCGGCACACGGCGCATCACGAAATCCCTGGGATCACAGCAGGATCAGCGGGGGCTCGAGCGGAGGCAGTGCGGTGGCGACCGCCGCGGGCATGGTCCCGCTGGCGGTCGGCACCGACACCGCGGGCTCGGTTCGCGTACCCGCCGCGTTGTGCGGTGTGGTCGGGTTCAAGCCGGCCTACGGGGCGATCCCGGCGCAGGGCGTCTGGCCCCTTGCGGCGTCGCTGGACCACGTCGGGATGTTCGCGCGCACCGCGGCCGGCGTCGCCGCGGCGTACACGGCAATGTCCGGCCGGTCGCCCAAGCCGGTTCGCGCCCAACGGATCGCCTGGCTGGATCCCTCCTGCCTCGGTCCGTGCGACCCGGCGATCATCACGGCGTTGTTCGAGTCGCTGCGCGACGCGCAGATCACGGTCGACGGCACCGTCGGACTGCCCTTCGCCGCGGGCGAGGTCTTCGCGGCACTCAGTGTCCTGCAGGCCTGTGAAGCCTACACCGAGTACACCGCCGAGGCCGAAGAGCACGCGTCCGACATCGACCCCGAGGTGCTCGGGCGCCTGCTGCGTGGGCGGGACACGCCGGCATGGCAATACGTGCGCGCCTGCCGACAACGTGACCGGTTGCGCGCGGCGGCCGACGACCTGCTCACGCGGTTCGACGTGCTCGCGATGCCCGCCGCGCCGACCGTCGCGACCAGAATCGACCAGCGCGCCCACGAGATCGACGGGCACGCCGTCGAGGTGCGTTCGGCACTCCTGTCGCTGACCTGCCCGTGGAACCTCACAGGGCATCCCGCGCTCAGCGTGCCCGCAGGCGTCGTCTCGGGACTGCCCGTCGGACTGCAACTGATCAGCGCGCCTGGCAACGAGGGCATGCTGTTCGACCTGGCCGCACGGATCGAGGACCGATGACCGTCGATTACACACCGATACTGCCGCTCGGGCCCGACACCACCGAATACCGCCGACTCGACATCCCCGGGATCCGCACAGTGCGTGCCGCGGGCCGGGAGTTCCTCGACGTCGACCCCGCGGCCATCGAGCAACTGGCGTTCGAGGCATACCGCGACGTGTCACATCTGTTGCGCACCAGCCACCTTCGCCAGGTTGCGGCGATCCTCCAGGACTCGGAGGCATCTCCCAACGACCGCTATGTCGCCACCGAACTCTTGCGCAACGCGAATGTGGCGTCCGGTGGTGTGTTCCCGATGTGCCAGGACACCGGCACCGCGATTGTCCACGGTTGGCGGGGGCAGCACGTCCTCACCGACGGCCGCGATGCCGAGCGCCTGTCCCTCGGTATCGCCCGCGCGTACCGGACGCTGAACCTGCGCTACTCGCAACTCGCGCCCATGTCGATGTTCGACGAGCGCAACACGGGCACCAACCTGCCTGCACAGATCGAGATCCTCGCCGAGGGTGACGACGACTACCGGTTCCTGTTCATGGCGAAAGGCTGTGGCAGCGCGAACAAGAGCTTCCTGTTCCAGGAGACTCCCGCCCTACTGACGGCCGATGCGCTGTTCGACTTCGTCGTGTCCAAGGCCGCCGAGATCGGGACATCCGCTTGCCCTCCCTACCATCTGGCGGTCGTGATCGGCGGCACGAGCGCCGAATTCGCGCTCAAGACCGCCAAACTGGCCTCCGCCCGCCACCTCGATGCGCTGCCCGTCACCGGGTCGAGAACCGGCAACGGCTTTCGGGACTTGGACTTCGAGCACAAGATCCTCAGGGCGACACAGCAACTGGGAATCGGAGCGCAGTTCGGCGGCAAGTACTTCTGCCACGACGTGCGGGTGATCCGCCTGCCCCGGCATGCCGGGTCACTGCCCGTCGCCATGGCGGTGTCGTGCGCCGCCGACCGTCACATCCTGGGCCGGATCACCCGAGATGGGGTGTTCCTCGAACAACTCGAAACCGATCCGGCACGGTTCCTGCCCGATGACGCCGATTCCGGTCGCGGTGACGAAGAGATCCGGATCGACCTGGATGTGTCCATGGCGCACACCCTGGCCCAGCTGTCGGCCCACCCCGTCGGCACCAGGGTGTCGCTCACCGGCACCCTCGTCGTGGCACGCGATCTGGCACACGCCAAGATCCGTGAACGCCTCGACGCGGGCGAACCGCTGCCGGACTACCTGCGCCGTCACCCGGTTTTCTACGCGGGGCCCGCCAAGACACCGTCCGGCCACGTATCGGGCTCACTGGGTCCCACCACGGCCGGGCGTATGGATTCGTACGTCGAGCGGTTCCAGTCCGCCGGCGGATCACTGGTGATGCTCGCGAAAGGCAACCGCTCAGACTCGGTGCGGCGTTCCTGCCAGGCCCACGGCGGCTTCTATCTCGGTTCCATCGGCGGTCCGGCGGCGCGACTCGCCCGTGACTGCATCACCTCGGTCGAGACCCTCGAATACGGCGAGCTCGGCATGGAGGCCGTGCTGCGGGTCAGGGTCCGGGACTTCCCCGCCTTCATCGTCATCGACGACAAGGGCAACGACTTCTACCGTTATCCACCACTACTCGCGATTGGAGCAGCACCGCAGTGATTCTCAGGCACGCAGAGCCACTTCACCTCCGCCTGGAGACCGCGGACACGCGATTGAGCGCCGAGGTGCGGCCGGGCGACGGTATCCCCGTGGTGATCGTGCCCGGCATCATGGCCGACGCCGCGACCTGGCGGCCGGTGGTGTCGCACATCGACCTGCCGAACCCCGTCGTCACCCTCAACCGCCGTGGTCGCGCGTCGAGCGGTGGACTGGGGGCGGAGTACTCGGTCGCCGTCGAGGTCGACGACCTGCACCAGGTCGTCGGCGCCCTCGGAGCCGTGCACCTCGTCGGCTGGAGCTACGGGGCACTCATCGGACTCGAGGCCGCACTCGGTTCCGAGCGGATCCGGTCGGTCACGGCGTACGAACCCGTCAGCCGGCCCTTCGCGCCCGAGGCCGTCGCACCCATCCGGGCGGCTGTCGCCGCCGGTGATCTCGATCGTGCGGTCGCCCTGGTCAACACCGACGTATCCGGATTCTCCGACGACTATGTGGCCCATCTCCGTCGCAGCCCCGCCTGGGCTGTGCTGCGACCGCTCGCGCAGCCGATGGGCGAGGAACTCGCCGCGATCGACGCATTCGAGCCGTCGCTGGACGGCTACTGTCGCCTGATGGTCCCGGTCACTCTCATCCTGGGCGCACGCAACGAGGGGAAGGCGCCTTACGGAACGGCTTTCGCCCCGTTCGCGAGTGCGTTGCCGCAGGCACGGTTGACCCGACTGACCGGGCAGGGACATCTGGCCCACGTCGAGGCGCCGGCCGACCTGGCCGAGGCCATCTCCGCGGCCGTCCGGCACGCCGAGACCGTCGGTTAGAGACCGGGTGCGCCGGTGCCGCGGTTTCGGGTACGGCACCGGCGCGCGCCAAGGGCGCGTGCCCAGTCGAGCCGGCGTCGCAGCGGAAGCGGAACCGCTCAAACGCAGACACCCCTATCGAACAACAGTTCGATAGGGGTGTCAAGCAGCTCTCAGATGCTGAGAAACCTCAGCTCACCAGTTACCGAGCTGGCACCGTGGGCTGTACGGATGATCGTTCTGGACCGCGACCTGGCCGTCGACGGCGATCTCGCAGTGCGCATTCGGCGCCGCCCGGCCGCCGTGGGTGGTGCTGGCGACCGTGAAGATCGCCCACTGCGGGTCGGCCAGCGTGGTCTCGAAGACCCACGGCGCGTTCGGTGCGACGTTCACCTCGGCCTTCTGCAGGAAGGCGTAGGGATCAGCGTCGTACGCCGCCTTGCTGGACGGCTGGCTCGCCAGGTAGTAGAGGTCGAATTCATACGGGGCGCCCGACGTGAGCGTGTAACGGACCTGGTGGCCCTCGGGCTCTGCATGCGCCGTCGCCGTTCCCACCACCGCAATGGACGCCGACGCCGCCAACACCGCGGCGCCGACCCTCTTTGTCACGTTTCGCATGTTCGTCATATCGACGCAGGCTACCCGCCCGTTACACACGCCATGCCGGTGTCACGGCACCGAGAACCAACGGCAAACCAACGGAATGTCATGTCGAGGTTAATTTGTTCGTCACACACAGACATTTGGCAGTAACACCGGCGCTCTAACGTCCCGATTCGACACCAGCACAGTGTGTTTAACCTCCTGCACCGCGGCCGAGGTGATCGGCCCAATATGCGCTGCAATCAACGGGAAAGGTTGTTCATGCGAGTTCGAGGGCGTGCCACGATCCGGCGTTCGGCGTTGGCCACCGGAAGCGTTATCACTGTTGCCGGCCTGCTGTTGGCCGGATGCGGAAGCAGGGCGACTGAAACCGACGCAGCAAATGCCGAATCCTGCGTCGACACGTCCGGCCCCACGATCAAGGTGGGTTCACTGAACTCGCTGTCCGGCACCATGGCGATCTCCGAGGTGACCGTCCGCGACGCCATCAAGCTCGCGGTCGAGCAGATCAACGCCGACGGTGGCGTGCTGGGCAAGCAAATCGAACTGATCGGCGAGGACGGCGCGTCCGAGCCCACCGTGTTCGCGGAGAAGGCCGAAAAGCTGATCAGCAGCGACTGTGTCGCGGCAGTGTTCGGTGGGTGGACCTCGTCGAGCCGCAAGGCCATGCTGCCGGTCTTCGAGAGCGCAAACGCCCTGCTGTACTACCCCGTGCAATACGAAGGTCTGGAGTCGAGCAAGAACATCTTCTACACCGGCGCCACCACCAACCAGCAGATCGTGCCCGCGCTGGACTACCTCAAGGAGAAAGGCGTCAAGTCGCTGTACCTGGTGGGTAGCGATTACGTCTTCCCACAGACCGCCAACCGCATCATCAAGGCGTACGCCGGGGCCAACGGCATCGAGATCAAAGGCGAGGACTACACACCGCTGGGCTCGACGGACTTCTCCACCATCATCAACAAGGTCCGCAGTGCCAACGCCGACGCCGTCTTCAACACCCTAAACGGCGATTCCAACGTCGCATTCTTCCGCGAGTACCGCAATGTCGGCCTCACACCCGAAGCCATGCCGGTGGTCTCGGTGTCGATCGCCGAGGAAGAGGTCGGCGGCATCGGTGTGCAGAACATCGCCGGCCAGCTCACCGCGTGGGACTACTACGAGACCATCGACACGCCGGAGAACAAGGCCTTCGTCAAGGCGTACAAGGACTTCGTGAAGGATCCGAAGAAGCCGACCTCGGACCCCATGGAAGCGGCCTACGTGTCGGTGTACCTGTGGAAGAACACCGTCGAGAAAGCACAGTCGTTCGACGTCAAGGCAATTCAAGACAACGCCGACGGCGTGAGCTTCGACGCGCCCGAGGGCAAGGTCACCATCAACGGCGAGAACCACCACATCACCAAGACCGCACGCATCGGTGAGATCCGTCCCGACGGTCTGATCTACACCGTGTGGGAGTCCAAGGGCCCGATCGAACCGGATCCGTACCTGAAGTCCTACCCGTGGGCCGCGGGACTGTCCAGCTGATCGGGCATTGAGCCTACGGGGGATCTGACAACTTTATGGACATCCTGATCGGCCAGCTGGCAACAGGATTGAGCCTCGGCTCGATCCTGTTGCTGGCCGCACTCGGCCTTTCCCTGACATTCGGCCAGATGGGCGTCATCAACATGGCGCACGGCGAGTTCATCATGGCCGGCTGCTACACCGCGTACGTGGTCCAACAGGTGATCTCGAGCGCCGGTGCCTCCCTGCTCATCTCGCTGCTGGTGGGCTTCCTCGTCGGCGGTGCCATGGGCGCGCTGCTCGAGGTGACGCTGATCCAGCGGATGTATCACCGCCCGCTGGACACCCTGCTGGTCACGTTCGGCGTAGGGCTGATCCTGCAGCAGATCGCCCGCGACATCTTCGGCGCCCCCGCGGTGAACGTGGTGGCTCCGTCCTGGCTGTCGGGCGGCATCGAGATCCTCGGCGCGGTGGTGCCCAAGACCCGCATCTTCATCCTGGTCCTGGCCGTCGCATGTGTCGCGATCCTGGCGATCGTGCTCAAGGCCAGCCCCATGGGGCGTCGTATCCGGGCGGTGGTACAGAACCGTGACCTGGCTGAGACCAGCGGCATCTCGTCCCGCAAGACCGACATCACGACGTTCTTCATCGGCTCCGGGCTCGCTGCCGTCGCGGGTGTCGCGCTGACCCTCATCGGCTCCACCAGCCCGACCATCGGACAGAGTTTCCTCATCGACGCGTTCCTGGTGGTAGTGGTCGGCGGGCTCGGCCAGATCAAGGGCACCGTCATCGCCGCACTGGCCCTGGGCTTCTTGAACTCGTTCATCGAATACAACACCACGGCCTCTCTGGCCAAGGTCATCGTGTTCGTGATCATCGTGATCTTCCTGCAGGTCCGCCCACAGGGTCTGTTCACCGTTCGGACAAGGAGTCTCGTATGACGCAGAGATTCGGACGCTGGCAGACCTGGGCCAGCTTCGCCGTCGCCGCGGTGCTGCTGTTCGGGGTCGCCCCGGCCGTCCTGTCGGACTTCCGGCTGAGCCTGCTCGGCAAGTTCCTGTGCTTTGCGATCGTCGCTGTCGGCATCGGGCTGGCCTGGGGCCGAGGCGGAATGCTGGTGCTCGGTCAGGGCGTGTTCTTCGGGCTCGGCGGTTACATGATGGGCATGCACCTCAAGGTCGCCGACGCCGAGATCCGTGGCGACACGGTGCCCGATTTCATGCAGATCGCCGGCGTGCGCCAGCTGCCGGGCTACTGGACCCCGTTCGCCTCCCCCGTCTTCACCGTGGTTGCCATTGTGGTCATCCCGGCCGGTATCGCGGCGCTGCTGGGCCTCGGCGTCTTCAAACGACGGGTCAAGGGTGCATATTTCGCGATCCTGTCGCAGGCACTCGCGGCGGCCCTGGCGATCCTGCTGGTCGGGCAGACCAGCCTGGGCGGCAGCAACGGGCTGAACAACTTCCGCACGTTCTTCGGGTTCACGCTCAACGATCCGGTGAACAAGCAGATGCTGTACTTCATCGCCGCGGCAACCCTTTTGATCGTCGTCGCGGTGGTTCGCCAACTCATGCACAGCCGGTACGGTGAGTTGCTGGTCGCGGTGCGCGACGGTGAGGAGCGCGTGCGCTTCCTCGGATACGACCCCGCCAACATCAAGGTGGTCGCCTACACGCTCGCGGCGTTGTTCGCGAGCATCGCCGGTGCGCTGTTCACCCCGATCGTCGGGTTCATCGCGCCGTCGCAGGTGGGCATCATTCCGTCGATCGCGTTCCTGATCGGCGTCGCCATCGGCGGCCGCACCACGCTGCTGGGACCCGTGCTGGGCGCCATCGGCGTGGCGTGGGCCCAGACCCTGTTCTCCGAGCGCTTCCCCTCGGAGTGGACCTACGCGCAGGGCCTGTTGTTCATCGTCGTCGTCGGCTTCTTCCCGGCCGGACTCGCGGGTCTCGGCGTGGCGCTGCGTCGTTGGCGTCGCACCAAACCGACACCGAAATCCCCTGGCTCCGAACCCGAATCTGTGACCGACAGCGATCCCGATGCCGAGAAGGTGGGTGCCACGTCATGACCGAGACCACCCCCGAGAAGAAACCCGTCGCAGGCGGTAACGCAGGCATGGGCGCCGAGTACCTCGAAGTACGCGATCTCACCGTCGATTTCGACGGTTTCAAGGCGGTCAACGGTGTCGACCTAACCTTGTTCCAGGGTGATCTACGATTCCTGATCGGCCCCAACGGCGCGGGCAAGACCACGGTGATCGACGCCATCACCGGCCTGGTGCCCGCCGCCGGGTCGGTGAACAAGTCGGGTGTGGACCTGCTCGGCAAGAAGGTGCACCAGATCGCCCGCCTCGGCGTTGGCCGCACCTTCCAGACGGCCAGCGTCTTCGAACAACTCACGGTGCTGCAGAATCTCGACATCGCCGCCGGCGCGGGCCGGTCGCCGTGGACGCTGCTGCGTCGGCGCCGCAGCGTGCTGCCGTCCATCGAGGAAGCGCTGGAGACCACGGGCCTGACCGACCTCGCCGACAAGCCCGCGGGCGTGCTCGCACACGGGCAGAAGCAGTGGTTGGAGATCGGCATGCTGCTGGTGCAGAACGCCGACGTACTCCTTCTCGACGAGCCCGTGGCGGGGATGAGCCACGAGGAACGTGAGGAGACCGGAAATCTGTTGCGCCGCATCGGCGGTGCGCGCACCGTCGTCGTCGTCGAACACGACATGGACTTCATGCGCGCGTTCGCCACGTCGGTGACCGTGCTGGCGCGTGGTCAGGTGATCGCCGAGGGCACGGTCGCCGAGGTGCAGGCCAACCCGAAAGTGCAAGAGGTCTATCTGGGAACGGCCGCGGCCGGTGTGGAAGGAATCGCCTGATGCTCGAACTCGTCGACGTCCGCACCGGATACGGTCGCTCCGAAGTGATCCACGGCGCAAGCATCGAGGTGCCCTCCGATGGGGTCGCCGCGGTGATGGGACACAACGGTGCTGGTAAGACTACGCTGCTGCGCGCGGCCGTCGGTCTACTCAAATGCACCTCGGGCAAGGTGCTTTTCGATGGTGAGGACATCACCAAGCTGCGGCCCAGCGCCCGCGTGGCGCGCGGCCTGGCGTACGTGCCGCAGGGGCAGCAGTCGTTCGGTCAGCTCACCACGGCCGAGAACCTGCAGGTGATCGCCGACGGCCGCAAGAACGGCAAGGCGCTGATCGCCGAGCAACTCGACCTGTTCCCGGCGCTCAAGGAACTGCTGAACCGGCGCGCCGGTCTGCTCTCGGGCGGTCAGCGCCAGCAGTTGGCGATCGCCCGCGCGCTCATCACCACCCCCAAGACTCTGATCCTCGACGAACCCACCGAGGGCATCCAGCCGTCCGTGGTCGCCGAGATCGAGGCGGCGATCACCGCGCTCACCTCTCGCGGCGACCTCGGGGTGCTGCTCGTCGAACAGCACATCGGATTCGCGCTCGAGTCAGCCCAGCGCTACTACATCCTCGAAGCCGGCCGGATCACCTCAAGCGGAACCGGTGGGTCGGCCTCCGAAGCCGATGTGCGTGCCGCCATGGCGATCTGATTCTCCTCGACGGCCCTGCTTTGCACCGCGAACGTGCGTGTCTGCCACACGACGCGCCTCTCGCGGTCGGCAGTTCATGCACGCTCGTCGCGCGTGAGCGTGCATCCTCAACGTCGCTCGTAACGCAGTGGCGGTCCCGGGCGCGATTTTCCGCCGTGACGTTACGAGCGGGTCGACGTGCGTGCCATGTCACGTCAGGTAGTCAGCACCGCCGACATAGGTCATCGCGGGAGCATCGGACTGCACAGCTGCCCGCGTGATCTCAGCAGCGAACTCCTCGATGGTCGGAAGCGGGGCCTGCTCGCGACGGGTATCGACGGCGGTTGGATCCCTACGGTGCAGCAAACGCACGATGATCGTCCCTTCGATCATGTCGCCGGACACTACCTTGAGGTCGATACCCCGTTGCGCCAGAGCGGGTTTGATCTCCAAAAGCGCATCCTCGCCGGCACGCTTGCTCTGTGCGATCGGTTCGTAGCCATCGGGCACCGGCTTGTCCGGATAGAAATGTGCCTGGTGACTGGTGACGAAGACGATCCGTCCACCGGGCCGCATCAACGGAACCGCCAACTCGACAAGGCGCAGTTGCGCATCGCGGTTCAGCCGCATCGCATAGCCCGGGTCGGCTCCACGCTCCAAACCGCCGGAGGCATTGAGCACGAGCAGGTCGAGCCAACCGAAGCCGGACGCAATGCTCGCCATCAGTGTCTCCACCTGGGCGTCATCGCAGACGTCCGCGCCGGCGATCGACGCCTGTCCACCGGCCGCGCGGATCGCGTCGACCACGGCATTGGCGCGTTTGGCCTTCTCGCGGTAGTTGACCAGCACATGGAAGCCCTCTTCGGCGAGCAGGCGGGCGACTTCGGCGCCAATTCCGCGCGAGCCTCCCGTGACCAGTGCGACACGGGAGGCCGGTGTCGCCTGACCGTCCACGTTCACATCACTCTCGTACGTCTCCGCGCCCATGTGCGATCCCCCTCAGCTACGGTCCCGAGCCCCTTAGATTTCCCTTACTTTACTCTTATTTTTCTTAGCCTTGGGGTGCGGGGCGACGACGGGTCACTTCGCCGGCACTCAGTGCACACTCAACGCTCACGAGCGTGCGCGAACTGCTGCTGATCTGCGGCGTGGCGGGCAGCAGACACGCACGCTCGCGGTGCAACGAACCACCCCCGCCGCCAAACTGCAACGAGAAACCTACCGGCCGAGGCGGGAAAGCACCTCGGCCACAACGGAATCGGCGGGGACGTCGATCTGGTCGCCTGTGGACAGATCCTTGAGCCCGACCGTGCCTGCCTCGATGTCGCGGTCGCCTGCCACGAGGGCGTACTTCGCGCCGGAGCGGTCGGCGGCCTTCATCGCGCCTTTGAGACCGCGGTCGCCGTAGGCGAGGTCGACGCGCGCGCCGTCGGCACGCAGTTTCGCCGCGAGCTTGGCGAGCTCGAGCTTGGCGGCCGCACCGAGGGGCACGCCGAACACCTCGACGCCGCCCGCACCTTCGATCGTCTTGCCTTCGGCCTGCAGCGCGAGCAGCGTCCGGTCGACGCCGAGGCCGAATCCGATGCCCGAGACATCCTGGCCGCCGAGCTGACGCATCAACCCGTCGTAGCGACCGCCGCCGCCGATACCGGACTGGGCGCCGAGGCCGTCGTGGACGAACTCGAACGTCGTCTTGGTGTAGTAGTCCAGGCCGCGCACCATGCGCGGGTTGATCACGTACGGCACACCGAGCGCGTCGAGGTACGACTGCACGGTCTCGAAGTGCTCTTTGGCCGAGTCCGACAGGTGATCGAGCATCAGCGGCGCGTCGGCGGTCATCTCCCGCACGTGCGGCCGCTTGTCGTCGAGCACGCGCAGCGGGTTGATCTCGGCGCGACGCCGGGTCTCCTCGTCGAGGTCGAGCTTGAACAGGAACTCCTGCAGCAGCTCGCGGTAGGCCGGGCGGCAGGTGTCGTCGCCGAGCGACGTGATCTCCAGCCGGAAACCGTCCAGGCCCAGTGAGCGGAAGCCCGCGTCTGCCACGGCGATCACCTCGGCGTCCAGCGCCGGGTCGTCGACTCCGATCGCCTCGACGCCCACCTGCTGCAGCTGGCGGTACCGGCCGGCCTGCGGCCGCTCGTAGCGGAAGAACGGCCCCGAGTAGCAGAGCTTGACCGGCAGCGCGCCGCGGTCGAGCCGATGCTGGATGACGGCCCGGATGACGCCCGCGGTGCCTTCGGGGCGCAGGGTCACCGACCGGTCGCCGCGGTCGGCGAAGGTGTACATCTCCTTGGAGACCACGTCGGTGGACTCACCCACGCCGCGTGCGAACAGCGCCGTGTCCTCGAAGATCGGCAGTTCGATGTCGCCGTAGCCGGCGCGGCGCGCCGCGGACAGCAGACCGTCGCGGACCGCGACGAACTGGGCCGAATCCGGAGGCAGATAGTCGGGCACACCCTTGGGCGCCTGGAACGCGACGGGCGAGGAACCTTCAGTCACAGAGTCAAACCTTCGAGAAATGGGTTGGTGCGGCGTTCGTGCCCGATGGTCGACTTCGGGCCGTGGCCCGGTAGTACCACGGCGTCGTCCTCGAGCACCAACAGTTTTGTCACGATCGATCCGAGCAGGTCGCGCCCGCTGCCCCCGGGAAGGTCGGTGCGGCCCACCGAGGACCGGAACAGCGTATCGCCCGTGAACACGAGATCCCGATCACCATCGGCCACGCGGAACACCACCGAGCCCCGCGTGTGCCCGGGGGTGTGGTCGACGGTCACCGCGATCTCGCCGAAGTCGACCGCCTCGCCGTCGTGCTCCAGTTCGATGAGCTGTTTGGGCTCGCTGAACAGCACACCGACCGCGAGTTGCGCCAGTCGCGGTCCGAATCCCTTGATCGGGTCGGTCAGCATGAACCGGTCCTCGGGATGGATGTAGGCCGGGCAGCCGTAGGTGTCGGCGACCTTCTGCGCCGACCAGATGTGATCGATGTGGCCGTGCGTCAGCAGCACCGCCGCCGGGGTCAGCCGGTGTTCGTCCAGAATCTTGCGAAGCGGGCCCATCGCTCGTTGGCCGGGGTCGACCACGATCGCGTCGGCCCCGGGTCGCTCGGCCAGCACGTAGCAGTTGCACGCCAACATCCCGGCCGGAAAACCGGTGATCAACACCCTGCCAGTTTCCCATGCCGACACCATGGCGCGTTCTCCCGGTCGCAAACACCGCCACCGTTGCCGCGGGTCATCAGGCTCGCACTCAGCATCGCCTGGCACACTCGTTGCCGACCCGATCCACGAACGAGATCCGGAGAACGAGGAGGACGCCCGCGGTGCCGACCAACGAACAACGGCGTGCGACGGCCAAGCGCAAGCTCGAACGTCAACTGGAGCGGCGCGCCGCGAAGGCGCGCAGGCAGCGCATCCTGACCATTGCGGGTTCAGTGGTGGCAGTGCTCGTCATCGGCGCCGTCATCACCACCTTGGTGATCACCAACAAGGACAACGGCGACACGACCGCCTCGGCGTCGACCACCACCGCCGACGCGGCCGCGGAGCCGGCCGCCGATGGCCAGCTGCCGCCGTTCGTCGCGCCCGCCGACCTGGGCACCAACTGCCAGTACCCGGCCGCCGGCCAGGCCAGCAAGCCCGTTGAGCCACCGCGGTCGGGCCAGGTGCCGACGGACCCCGCGACCATCAGCGTCAGCATGGTCACGACGCAGGGCAACATCGGCCTGCAGCTCGACAACGCCAAGGCGCCGTGCACGGTGAACAGCTTCGCGAGCCTGGCGGCGAAGAACTACTTCAACGACACCCCTTGCCACCGCCTGACCACCGGGGGGCTGTCGGTGCTGCAGTGCGGCGATCCGACGGGCAGCGGAACGGGTGGTCCCGGTTACCAGTTCGCAAATGAATACCCGACGAACCAGTACCAGCCGGACAACCCGGCGCTGCAGCAGCCCGTGGTGTACCCGCGCGGCACGGTCGCCATGGCCAACGCCGGTCCCGGCACCAACGGCAGCCAGTTCTTCCTCGTCTACCAGGATTCGCAGCTGCCGCCGAACTACACCGTGTTCGGCAAGATCGACGAGACCGGCCTGGCCACGCTGGACAAGATCGCGGCAGGCGGTGTCGAGGGTGGCGGCTCCGACGGCAAGCCGGCGCTCGACGTCGAGCTCAAGTCCGTCGCGCTGGACTGATCGGGCGCAGTGACCTTCCCACCGACCGATCCGGCGCCGTACCCGCCGCCCTACGGCGGCCACCAACCGGGCCACCCGGGTTACCCACTCGGGTATCCGGGTGGTCACCCCGGTGGTTTTCCGGGCGGATATCCGCCGCCTGGACGGACCAACAGCATGGCGATCGCGTCGCTGGTGTGCGCGTTCCTGTTCGCCCCCGCGGGCATCGTGTTCGGGCACGTCTCGCTGTCGCAGATCAAGCGCAGCGGTGAGCAGGGCCGCGGTCTGGCGATCGCGGGCCTGGTGATCAGCTACGTGTTCACCGTGCTGACCGTGGTCGCCGTGATCGTGTCGATCCTGCTCACGATGCTCGCAGTGCAAACTGTCGATCGCCGCCCCGGCGGCCCGACGTACGACGCGGCGCCCCAGAACGCGCTGCCGGCGTTCGACCCGCCACCCAATCTGGGCGTCGACTGCCAGTACCCGCCCACCACGGAACCGGCCGCGAAACCGGCCAGGCCGCCCCGTACCGGCACCGTGCCGACCGAACCGGCGACGGTGTCGGCCGGGATCCGCACCAACCACGGCAGCATCGGTCTGCGGCTGGCCAACGGCCGGTCACCGTGCACCGTCAACAGTTTCGCGAGCCTCGCGCAGCAGGGCTTCTACGACAACACCCCGTGCCATCGACTCACTACCGGTCAGATGGCGGTGCTGCAGTGCGGTGACCCGACGGGCAAGGGCACCGGTGGGCCCGGCTACCGGTTTCCCAACGAATACCCGACCAACCAGTACCGGCTCTCCGACCCCGCGCTGCGCAAGCCGGTCGTGTACCCGCGCGGCACCGTGGCGACCGCCAATTCCGGTCCGGGCAGCAACGGCAGCCAGTTCTTCCTGGTGTACCAGGACTCGTTGTTGCCGCCGACGTACACGGTGTTCGGAGAGGTCGACCGTACCGGCCTGGCAACCCTGGACCAGATTGCGGCAGACGGCATCGCCGGCGGCGGGGACGATGGCGCGCCCGCCGAACCGGTGAAGATCGTCGAGGCAAGCCTCGACTGATCGCCTCGCATGCGCGAGCAGACACGAAAGTGCCCGGTTGGGGCGGAAATCGGGTACGTTCACGTCTGCTCGCGGAAGAAGCTGGTGCGCACACACCGCCGGCTCAGCGACCAGTACAACCCACCGGTCACCAAACCTCTTGAGAACCAGGAGAAGTCGGTGTTGCCGAGCATCGTGGCGATGGGATCAGGCAGCGCTGGTGACGCGGTACACGTCGTAGACGCCTTCGACGTTGCGCACGACGCTCAACAGATGACCGAGATGTTTGGGGTCGCCCATCTCGAACGTGAATCGGCTGATCGCGACCCGGTCGTTGGACGTGGTGACCGACGCCGACAGGATGTTGACCTTCTCGTCGGCCAGCACGCGGGTGACATCGGAGAGCAGACGGTGCCGGTCGAGCGCCTCGACCTGGATGGCGACCAGGAACACCGAAGACGGCGACGGCGCCCAGTTCACCTCGATGATGCGTTCGGACTGCTGCTGCAGCGACTCGGCGTTGGTGCAGTCGGTGCGGTGCACGCTGACTCCCCCGCCGCGGGTGACGAAGCCCATGATGGTGTCGCCGGGCACCGGGGTGCAGCACTTGGCCAGCTTGGTCAGCACACCGGGCGCGCCGGGCACCGCCACCCCCGTGTCGTCGTTGCTGCGTTGGCGGATCGGCATGGTCGCCGGGGTGGACCGCTCGGCGAGTTCGTCCTCGGCGGCCTCGTCCCCACCGAACTGGGCCAGCAGGCGCTGCACCACGTGACGCGCCGACACGTGGCCCTCACCGACCGCGGTGTAGAGGGCCGAGACGTCCTGGTAGCGCAACTCGCGGGCCAGCGCTCCCATGGTTTCGGCGTTCATCAACCGCTGCAACGGAAGTCCACCACGACGCACCTCGCGGGCGATCGCATCCTTACCGGATTCGAGTGCCTCCTCGCGGCGTTCCTTGGCGAACCACTGCCGGATCTTGGTCTTGGCCCGCGGTGACACCACAAACGTCTGCCAGTCCCGAGACGGCCCGGCGTTGGGCGCCTTCGAGGTGAACACCTCGACCACTTCGCCGTTCTCGAGCTTGCGCTCCAACGCCACCAGCCTGCCGTTGACCCGGGCGCCGATGCAGCGGTGCCCCACCTCGGTGTGCACGGCGTAGGCGAAGTCCACCGGCGTGGACCCGGCGGGCAACGTGATCACGTCGCCCTTCGGGGTGAACACGAAGATCTCTTGTACGGCAAGGTCATAACGCAGCGATTCGAGGAACTCGCCGGGGTCAGCCGCCTCCCGCTGCCAGTCGAGCAACTGCCGCATCCACGCCATGTCGTCGATCTCGGCTGCGGCGTGACTGTGCGGGACCCCGTTGCGCCCCTTGGCCTCCTTGTAGCGCCAGTGCGCGGCGATGCCGTACTCGGCGGTGCGGTGCATCTCGCGGGTGCGGATCTGCACCTCAAGCGGTTTGCCTTCCGGCCCCACCACCGTGGTGTGCAGCGACTGGTACACCCCGTACCGGGGCTGGGCGATGTAGTCCTTGAAACGTCCCGCCATCGGCTGCCACAGCGAGTGCACGACACCCACGGCGGCATAGCAGTCACGGATCTCGTCGCACAGGATGCGCACACCCACCAGGTCGTGGATGTCGTCGAAGTCGCGGCCCTTGACGATCATCTTCTGGTAGATCGACCAGTAGTGCTTGGGCCTGCCCTCCACCACCGCGTTGATCTTCATCGCGCTGAGCGCGACGCCGATCTCGGCGCGCACCTTGGCCAGGTAGGTGTCGCGCGACGGTGCCCGATCGGCGACCAGGCGGACGATCTCCTCGTACTTCTTCGGGTGCAGGATCGCGAACGCGAGATCCTCCAGCTCCCACTTGACCGTCGCCATGCCGAGGCGATGGGCAAGCGGCGCAATGACTTCCAGCGTCTCCCTGGCCTTGCGCGCCTGCTTCTCGGGCGGCAGGAACCGCATGGTGCGCATGTTGTGCAGTCGGTCGGCGACCTTGATCACCAGCACCCGCGGATCGCGGGCCATCGCGATGATCATCTTTCGGATCGTCTCGCCCTCGGCCGCCGAGCCCAGCACGACCTTGTCCAGCTTGGTCACACCGTCCACCAAGTGCCCGACCTCGCTGCCGAAATCCGCGGTGAGCGCCTCGAGGCTGTACCCGGTGTCCTCGACGGTGTCGTGCAACAGCGCGGCGACCAGTGTGGTGGTGTCCATGCCGAGTTCGGCCAGGATGTTCGCGACCGCCAGCGGATGCGTGATGTACGGATCGCCCGACTTGCGCAGCTGGTCGGCGTGGCGTTTCTCCGCGACGTCATAGGCTCGCTGCAGCAGCTGCAGGTCGGCCTTCGGGTAGATCTCGCGGTGCACCGCGACGAGCGGTTCGAGCACCGGGTTGATCGCACTGCGTTGCGCGGTCATCCTGCGGGCCAGCCGCGCACGGACGCGACGAGAGGCGCTGACGCGCGCGCTCTCCGGCGACGTCGACGTCGATGTGGCCTGCGATCGGGTTTCGGGCACCGCGGGAGGAGACTGCACGGCCTGACCCTTGCCTGGCTCGTCGACCATCGTTGTCACCTCCTGCGCAGCAACCAGAATTCGAGGATATCCCTCAGATGATGTGCAGGCTCCGTACGCCCAATGAGGCCACCGCGTCGCGTCCGCGGAGCGCCTCCAGCTCGAGAACCACACCCGCGCCGGTCACGTTGGCACCGCTGTCACCCAACAACTTGGCCGCCGCCGCGAGTGTCCCGCCGGTGGCCAGCACATCGTCGATGATCACAACGTTGCGGCCTGCGATATCAATCCCCTCGGCGGGGATCTCCAGCGTTGCCGTGCCGTACTCCAGCTGGTAGGTCGCCGCGTGGACCGGCGGCGGCAGCTTGCCGCCCTTACGGACCGCGAGCACCCCGGTGCCCAGACGGGTCGCCACCGCCGCACCGAGCAGGAAGCCCCGCGCGTCCAGACCTGCGATCAGATCGGCACCCGACGCGATCGCCGCCAGCGCATCGGTCACGATCCGCAGACCCCGCGCATCGGCGAGCAACGGGGTCAGGTCCTTGAACTGAATGCCCGGTTCCGGGAAATCTGCGACCTCACGCGTGAGCGTCGCGATCACCCGCGACACCTCGGCCGGGTCGTAGTGCTGCGTCATTTGCGCGTCATTTCGAGAGCTTCCACCGGTCCATGTTCCAGCCCGCACCCCATCGGGTCGGGTTGCTGCTCACCGCGTACATCTTGTTCGACGTGAGCACCGTGCGCTGCTGGCGGTACAACGGCAGGGTCGGCACGTCGTCCCACAGGATCGGCGCCCCCTCACTCAGCAGGCGAGCCACTTCCTTGGGGTCGGACGTGACCGCGAGCGCATCGATGATGCCGTCGATCCGCTCGTTGTTGTAGTTGGGCAGGTTGTTTCCGTTGCCGACGTGCAATGCGTAAGCGTCGATCGCCGACGAGCCGGACGAACCCGCACCGGCCGCGCCCCCGGTGCTCGCCAGCAGCGCGTCGATCTCGTTGTTGCGCAAAGCGATCGGGCCTGCGGTCTCCGATCCGGCGTCCTGAACCGTGATACCCGCGGGCCCGCACGCCTTCGCGATGGCCCCGACGATCGCGGCCAGTCGCGCGTTCGGGGTCTGGTAGCCGATGCGGACCGTCAGCGGCCGGTTGTCGAGGGCGTCGCGGGCGGCCTCGGGGTTGGCGACGCTGAACCTGCCGCCTTCCGCGGCCCCCTCGGCCGCGCTGAACGCGTCCTCGGACGCCGGGCTCAGCCGGGCGTTGGCGATCGGCATCTCGGCATTGCGGGCGATCACGTCGCGCGGTGTGCACAGCGCGACAGCACGTCGGGCCGTCGGCGCACCCAGCGGACCGCCGGGCGCGAAGATGAGTTGCTCGATGCCTGCCGACGGGCTGTCGCTGCTGACGTAGTCGTCGGGAAGGTTGAGTAGGCCCGAGGAGCCGGTGGCGATGTCCACGACGTCGTACGAGCCTTCATTGACCCGCTCCTGGATGTCGGCGCCGCGCGGCCACACCGTGATCGTGTTGGTGATCGGCGGGGTGCCCCACCACTTGTCGTTGGCGACGAGCACCACCGAACCGTCCTCCGACACCGATTCGAGGCGGTAGGGCCCGGATGACGGGAACCGCTTGAGATCGATGTCGGGATTGAGATCCCAGATCGTGTTCCACGCCTTGGCGATGCCGTCGATCGCGTTCAGGTCATTTGCCCGCAGCGCCCGGACCACACCGCCGTCACCGAGCCCGAGTTCGTCGGCGATGACGTGCGACGGCATCAGTGCCGTCGCGGCGAACAGGTACCCGTAGTCGAGGAAGCCGCGGTCCTGCGCGAACGAGACCCTGGCCCGTTTCTGCCCCGGTTCGCAGTCCACCGAACCGATGTCGCGGTAGCCGGCTCGGCCGGCGGAATCGAACCCGGGGAACCGTCCGGACTGCGCGGCCCACGTGAGGACCATGTCGTCGCAGGTGATCGGCTTGCCGTCGGAATAGACGGCGTTGTCGCTGATGACGTAGTCGAGCACCAGCGGGGTGCGGCCCACCACCGACACCGTGCCGAAGTCGTGGTCGGCCACCACCTGACCGTCGGGTCCGTGGTAGGCGAAACCGGTCAGCGTGCGCGCGAACGCCTGCGGACCGCCCGACGCGGCACCGGCGACCGTGTTGGTGTTGTACGTGGTCAACGTGCCGTCCACGGCATAGTCGATCTCGCTGGCCGAGCCGCTGCCGCAGCTGGTGAGTCCAAGGCTCCCCAACATTGACAGCACCACCAGCATCGCTGCGGTCCGCACGCGGGCGGTGGCGCTCCGGTGAGCCATCCGGTTTACCGCCGGTTTGTCCGTTTGCCCGACGGACGACCGGTCTTGGCCCCGGACGGACGTGCCGGCCGCGCTCCCGCCGCGGGTTTGGCCGCGGCCGAACCCGAGCTCACCGTCACGGTGTCGCTGTCGTCGGCGTCGTCGGACGTCTCCGATGCAGCCGGCGCAGCCTTGGCTGCGCCCCGGCCGGGCTGACGACGGTTGAGCACCTTCTGGGTGTGCCTGCGCACCAGTTCGGTGCGCTCGCGCAGCGAGACCAGCAGGGGGGTCGCGAAATAGATCGACGAGTAGGTGCCGACGATGACGCCGACGAGCTGCACCAGCGCGAGGTCCATCAGGGTGCCGACGCCGAGCAGCCAGACCGCGACGACCATCAGCGCGATGATCGGCAGCACCGAGATGAGGCTCGTGTTGATCGAACGCATGAACGTCTGGTTGACGGCGAGGTTGGCCTGTTCGGCGAACGTCCTGCGGGTCGTGTGCTCGAAGCCGTGGGTGTTCTCCTCGACCTTGTCGAACACGATCACCGTGTCGTACAGCGAGAAGCCGAGAATCGTCAGCAGGCCGATGACTGTCGCGGGCGTGACCTCGAAGCCCACCAGCGAGTAGACACCCGCGGTCACCACGAGGTCGAACACCATGGTCGCCAGCGCAGAGATGGCCATGTAGCGCTCGTAACGCCAGGTGATGTAGATGGCGGCGAGCACCAGGAACACGACGAGCGCGATCACCATCTTCTGGGTGATCTGACCGCCCCACGTCTCCGACACCGCGGAGTCCGAGATGACCTGCTTGCTGGGCTGCCCGTCGGCGCCCTTGGGCTGCAGGGTGTCGAACAACGCGGTGCGCAGTTCCTCGGTTTCGTCGTTGGACAGCGTCTCGGAGCGGATCTGCACGGTGGCCGATCCGCCGCTGCCGACGGTCACCACCGATTCCGGGGCGCGGCCGAGGGTCTGGTTGAAGACATCTTCGACCTGCTGCACGGTGATGGTCCCGTGGGCACCGGCCGCGGGCAGCGACACCTTGGTGCCGCCCTCGAAGTCGATGCCGAAGGTGAATCCCCGTAGCAGGATGCTGGCGAGCGAGATCGCGACGATGATGCCGCTGACCGCGTACCAGAGCTTGCGCTTGCCGATGACCTCGAACGCGCCGGTGCCGGTGTAGAGCCGGACGAAGAACCCGTGCTTGGGCAATGCTGCCGAGTCGGTCTCGATCGGTGCTGCCTCGACAGCGGAGGTCTCGGTGGTGTCGTCTTTTGTCTGCTTTGCGGCCATGTGTCTAACCCCGTCCCGCGGTCGCATGCGAAACCTCTCGGCGTTCGCGTGCGATCTGCTGCACCGCGCCGAGACCGTTCAGCCCAGGTTTGCTCATCGTCGGCGACTTGGACGCCAGGTACACCAACGGCCAGGTCACGAGGAACACGACGACGAGGTCGAGAATGGTGGTCAGGCCCAGCGTGAACGCAAAGCCCTTGACCTGGCCGATCGCCAGGACGTACAGCACCGCGGCGGCCAGGAACGTCACCGCGTTGCCCGACACGATGGTCTTGCGTGCGCGCACCCAGCCTCGTGGCACCGCGGAGCGGAACGAGCGCCCTTCTCGGATCTCGTCCTTGATGCGTTCGAAGAACACCACGAACGAGTCCGCGGTGGTGCCGATGCCGATGATCAGACCCGCGATACCCGCCAGGTCGAGCGTGTAGCCGATGTACCGGCCGAGCAGCACCAGGACCGCGTACACCACGGCGCCCGCGGCCACCAGGGACAGCGCGACGAGCAGGCCGAGCACGCGGTAGTACAGCAGCGAGTACAGCAGCACCGCCGCCAGACCGATCGCACCGGCGATCAAGCCGGCCCGCAGCGACGACAGGCCCAACGTCGCCGAGACCGTCTCGGCCTCTGAGGATTCGAAGGACAGCGGCAGCGAGCCGTACTTGAGGACGTTGGCCAGTTCCTTGGCCGAGTCGGCGGTGAACTGACCGGTGATCTGGGTGTTGCCACCGGGGATCGCTTCGCGGATCTCCGGCGCGCTGACCACCTTGGAGTCCAGCGTGAATGCGGTCTGCGTACCGACGTTCGCGGCGGTGAAGTCCGCCCACGTCTTGGCGCCGCCGGACTTGAACTCGACGTCGACGACGTACTGGCCCTGCTGCTGGTTCAGCCCGGAGGTGGCGTTCTGGATCTCTTCGCCGCTCATGATCGACTTGTTGAGCAGATACACCGTCGAGCCGTCGGTCGAGCACGTGATCAACGGCAGGTTCGGATCGTCGTTACCGGCGAGGATGTCGTCCTCACCGCACAGGTTGGCCTGTACTTGCAGACCGAGGATCTGCATCGTCGGATCGGTGCTCTGCCGCCACTGCTTGGCCGTGGCGATCCGCTGCGCGAGATCGGCCTTCGCGCCGTCGGCGCCGGGTGCCGGGGGCCCCGGAGGTGCCGGAGGGGACGCGGTCTCCCCCGGTGCTTCACCTGGAGTGGGTGCCGGGGTCGGTTCGCCGGGCGTCGGCGCTGGCTCCAACGGGTAGGGGCGCGGCTGGGGCGCCGGCTGCTCGCCGGCCGGCGGCGCGGGCGGCTCTTCGGCGGGTGCGCCCGCAGGCGGGGCCTCCTGCGGAGCTCCGGGTGGCAGGGCCTCCTGCGGGGCTCCTGGCGGCGGCATTCCGGGCAGACCGGGGAGACCTGGCATACCGGGAAGACCGGGCATGCCCGGTACCCCGGGAGCGCCAGGAGCCCCCGGGGCGCCGGGCGCACCAGCGGGGGGCTGTCCCTCCTCGGAGGGCGCCTTGGCCGGCATGGCGTGGATGACCGGTCGGATGTACAGCCGGGCGGTCTGCCCGAGGTTGCGTGCTTCGTTGCCGTCGTTACCGGGAACCGTGATGACCAGGTTGTCGCCGTCGATGACGACTTCCGAGCCGGAGACACCCAGTCCGTCGACACGGGCACTGATGATCTGCTGGGCCTGGTTCAGCGCATCCCGCGTGGGGGCCGAACCGTCCGGGGTGCGCGCGGTCAGCGTGACGCGGGTACCACCCTGCAGATCGATGCCGAGCTTGGGCTTGGGCTGCTTGTCACCGGTCAGGAACACCAGTAAGTAGACGCCGACAAGCAGCACCAGAAAAAGCGTCAGGTAGCGGGCAGGATGCACCGGCGCCGAAGACGATGCCACGTTGTTTGGGTCTCCTTGAGATCAGTTCGTCAGCACGCAAAGGGTACGTGTTGCACCTGAGTGGTCAGGTGGTCAGTCGTTCTTGTAGCCGTCCGTGTCGTTGGTGTGCTCGGTCAGCTCGTCGTTGCCCTCGTCGACGTCGGACTCGATGCGGTCGCGGACCGCGAGCTTCATCCAGGTGGTGACCACGCCGGGCGCGATCTCCAGATCGATGTAGTCGTCGGTGATCCGGGTTATCGTGCCCTGCAGGCCCGAGGTGGTGTGGATCCGGTCACCGATCTTCAGCGAGTTGTGCAGGTCGATGGTGGCCTGCATGGCCTTCTTCTGGCGCCGCGAGGCGAAGAACATGAAGGCGCCCATGATGATGAGCAGGGGCAGGAAAATGACCAGGTCCATAACAGGGCTTTCGTGTCGATTCGTATCGGTCAGGGTGGCCGCACCGCAGGCGAGACCGGCACCTCGTAGTTGACCAGTGTGCCATTGCAGCAGCGAACCGCGGATGGCGCGGTCACCTGAAGACAGCTGTCAGAGCCTTCAGGGCTGCTCATGCATCGGTGCGCACACCCGCGGCGAACGACGTCGAAAACCGCTACACCGTCCCACGCGAAGTCTAGGCTCGATCGCGCGCTGTCCACGTACCGTTCCCCGGCCGAGGAGTCCGCAGTGAGCCATCCTGAGCAGAGCCGCCATCTCGCGACCGCGATCCCCGGCCCGAAATCCCAGGCCCTGATCGACCGGAAGGGCACGGCCGTCGCCCGCGGCGTCGGCAATACGATGCCGGTGTACGCGGTCCGCGCCGGCGGCGGCATCGTCGAGGATGTCGATGGCAATCGCCTGATCGACCTCGGTTCCGGCATCGCCGTGACCACCGTCGGCAACTCGGCACCGAAAGTCGTCGAGGCCGTGCGCGCTCAGGTCAGCGACTTCACCCACACGTGCTTCATGGTGACCCCGTACGAGGGCTACGTCGCGGTGTGCGAGCACCTCAACCGGTTGACCCCGGTCCGCGGGGAGAAACGCTCGGCCCTGTTCAACTCCGGTTCCGAGGCAGTCGAGAACGCGATCAAGATCGCGCGGTCCCACACGCACAAGCCTGCGGTGGTGGCGTTCGACCACGCCTATCACGGGCGCACCAACCTCACGATGGCGTTGACGGCGAAGGTGATGCCGTACAAGCACGGCTTCGGCCCGTTCGCGCCGGAGATCTACCGGGCGCCGCTGTCCTATCCCTTCCGCGATGCCGAGTTCGGCAAGGAACTGGCCACCGACGGCGAACTGGCGGCCGAGCGCGCTCTGAACGTCATCGACAAGCAGATCGGCGCCGACAATCTCGCCGCGGTCATCATCGAGCCGATCCAGGGTGAGGGCGGCTTCATCGTGCCCGCCGACGGCTTCCTGCCCACGCTGCTCGACTGGTGCCGCAGCAATGACGTGGTGTTCATCGCCGACGAGGTGCAGACCGGCTTCGCGCGCACCGGGGCGATGTTCGCGTGCGAACACGAGGGCATCGACCCCGACCTGATCGTCACCGCCAAGGGCATCGCCGGCGGCCTTCCGCTGTCGGCTGTGACCGGGCGCGCCGAGATCATGGATTCCCCGCACGTGTCTGGGTTGGGCGGCACCTACGGCGGCAACCCGCTCGCATGCGCGGCCGCACTGGCCACCATCGAGACCATCGAATCGGAGGGCCTCGTGGCGCGCGCACAGCAGATCGAACAGTTGATGAAGGACCGACTGGGACGTCTGCAGGCCGAGGACGACCGGATCGGTGACGTCCGGGGCCGAGGCGCGATGATCGCCATCGAACTGGTCAAGGCCGGCACCACCGAACCCGATGCCGACCTGACCAAGGCGTTGTGTGCGGGCGCCCACGCCGCCGGGGTGATCGTGTTGTCTTGCGGCACTTACGGAAACGTCGTGCGATTCCTGCCGCCACTCACAATCGGTGACGACCTGCTCAACGAGGGACTCGATGTCCTCGAGGAGGTCCTCCGCGGCGCGTGAGGCCCCGGACGGGCCGCTAGTGGGCTGTCGTGTGCCTGCGGCCGAACAGGCCACCCAAACGCCTGCGTCGCGGCGCGCGCATCGGCTGGGTCTGTGGCGGCTGCTGCATCGCGGCTGCAGCGGGCATCTGCGTGGCGGGTGCGTCCATCACCGGCGCGTCTGCGCGTTCAGTGGCCAGTGGCCTGCGCGCATACGCGACGTCTCGCACGCTGCGGACCGACAACCGGCCGAGGGCCATGGCTGCCAGCAAGATGATCAGCGCGCCGAGCCCGCCGAAGTAGGCCAACTCCAGGGTCACCCGCTTGGCATCGGTCACCGCCACCGGCGAGCCAGGATCACCCAGTCCGAGTGGTCCGGCCAGCGCCCGGCCGACCACGAACCACGCTCCCCCCAGCGCCGCCAGCCAGCCGCCGAGCATCGCGCTCACCCGGTTGCCCGACGTCAGCAGCAGCAGGCCTCCCAGGGCCGTCGCCACGCCGGGAAGCACCTCGAGCCAGCCCCGCGCCGTGGTCCACGCCCACGGCTGATCCGGACTGAACGAGAAGTCGAAATACGGGCCGACGAACGGAATCAATGCGCCATAGATACCGAGCACCACCAGCAACAATCCGCTGGCGGCGCCGCGGCTGCGCGGCATTGTCAGACGACCGCCGCGTGTCTCGAATTCGGTCATGATGCCTCCTTTGACGACAGAGCGGATACCCGCCCGGTGACCTGGCGAACCGTCCGGGCGCGTTCTTGGGCCGGCGGCATGATGCGCGGGACCCGGGTTGCTGACGCGGCGGAGGTCGCCGAAGTCCTCGCCGGATGCGAAGAGCCTGCGCCGCTGTGCCGGCGATTCACTGATGCGCCAGGCGCTCGACAACCTCATGTGACGCCTGAAGATTCACAGCACATCGACAGGCCGGTCACAGGCATCCGGAAATTAATTTAGCTCTACTAAAGTCATAACCCACGCGCGTGCAATGTCGCACGTTCGCTTTCGTGAGCGCCACCACCCCGAGCCATGGGAGTGATGCAGATCGCACTGAATGGAGTGGTCACACGGGAATCTATTTACATAGATAAGCGTAGTAATCGACAGGTGCCAAAGCGCGCCGAACTTAGTTTCTATTTGCTCAGGGGATTTTCATATGACTATCGAAACGCGTGAAGACCGCTTCAACCGGCGCGTCGCACACTTGCTCGAAACAGACTCACAGTTCGCCGCCGCGCTGCCCGATGACGCCGTCAGCACAGCGGCCGCCAATCCGGACTTGCGGCTTCCCGAGGCGGTGAAAGAGGTCCTGGCCGGGTATGCCGACCGACCCGCGCTCGGCAAGCGTGCCGTCGAGTTCGTCACCGACGAAACGGGTCGCACGACCGCGAACCTTCTACCTCACTTCGAGACCATCACCTACCGCCAACTCGCCGGCCGCGTGACGGCCGTCACCAACGCCTGGCACAACCATCCGGTGAAACCGGGTGACCGTGTTGCAATCCTGGGGTTCACCAGCGTCGACTACACCACGATCGACATCGCACTGCTCGAGCTCGGCGCGGTCTCGGTACCGCTGCAGACCAGCGCACCTGTGACCCAACTGCACCCGATCATCGCCGAGACCGAACCCACCGTGATCGCATCGAGCATCGATTTCCTCGGTGACGCAGTCGCTCTGGTCGAGTCGGGTCCGGCCCCGTCACGACTGGTGGTGTTCGACTACTCGCACGAGGTCGACGAGCAGAGCGAGGCGTTCGAGGCGGCCAGGACCAAGCTGGCCGGTACCGGCATCGTCGTCGAGACGATGGCCGACGTCCTCGACCGTGGCCGGTCACTCGCCGACGCGCCGCTGTACGTCCCCGAGGAGACCGATCCGCTCACGCTCCTCATCTACACCTCCGGCAGCACGGGCACACCCAAGGGTGCGATGTATCCGGAATCCAAGACCGCCACCATGTGGCTCGCCGCGTCGCACGCCAGGTGGGACGAGTCTGTGGGCGTGATGCCCTCGATCACACTGAATTTCATGCCCATGAGCCACGTGATGGGCCGCAGCATCCTCTACACCACGCTCGCCAGCGGTGGGACGGCGTACTTCGCCGCGCGCAGCGACCTGTCCACCTTCCTCGAAGACCTGTCACTCGTGCGGCCCACGCAGCTCAACTTCGTTCCCCGCATCTGGGACATGCTGTTCCAGGAGTACCAGAGCCGCGTCGACAACCGACTGGCCACAGGAGCCGACCGCACCACCGCGGAAGCCGAGGTCCGTGAAGAGGTCAGGACCCAACTGCTCGGGGGGCGGTTCGTATCGGCGCTCACCGGTTCGGCTCCGATCTCGGCCGAGATGAAGAGCTGGGTGGAAGACGTGCTCGACATGCACCTGCTGGAGGGCTACGGCTCGACAGAGGCCGGCGCGGTGTTCATCGACGGACATATCCAGCGTCCGCCGGTGATCGATTACAAGCTGGTCGATGTGCCCGATCTCGGCTACTTCGGCACCGATCGCCCGCACCCGCGCGGCGAGTTGCTGGTGAAGTCCGAGCAGATGTTCCCCGGTTACTACAAGCGCCCCGAGATCACCGCCGAGATGTTCGACGAGGAAGGGTATTACCGCACCGGTGACATCGTCGCCGAACTCGGACCGGACCATCTCGAATACCTCGACCGTCGCAACAATGTGCTCAAGCTGTCCCAAGGTGAGTTCGTCACGGTCTCCAAGCTGGAGGCGGTGTTCGGCGACAGCCCGCTGGTGCGTCAGATCTACGTCTACGGCAACAGTGCGCGGTCGTATCTGCTCGCGGTCGTGGTCCCGACCGAGGAGGCCCTGACGCGATGGGAGGGCGACGATCTCAAGTCACGCATCAGCGATTCGCTGCAGGACGCCGCACGGTCCGCCGGCTTGCAGTCATATGAGGTCCCGCGTGATTTCCTCATCGAGACAACGCCTTTCACGCTGGAGAACGGTCTGCTGACCGGTATCCGCAAACTGGCCCGGCCGAAGCTGAAGGCGCATTACGGCGAACGCCTCGAGCAGCTGTACACCGACCTCGCCGAAGGGCAGGCCAACGAACTGCGCGAGTTGCGTCGCAACGGCGCCAACCGTCCGGTGGTCGAGACGGTCAGCCGTGCCGCGGTCGCCCTGCTCGGTGCGTCCGCCTCGGATGTGCGGTCAGACGCACACTTCACCGATCTGGGCGGAGATTCTCTGTCCGCCCTGACATTCTCGAATCTGCTGCACGAGATCTTCGACGTCGACGTTCCGGTCGGTGTGATCGTCAGCCCGGCCACCGATCTCGCCGGTATCGCCGCCTACATCGAAGGCGAACTGCGCGGCTCCAAGCGTCCGACGTACGCGTCGGTGCACGGCCGCGACGCCACCGAGGTGCACGCACGGGATCTCACGCTCGACAAGTTCATCGACGCCAAGACTCTGGCCGCCGCACCGGGCCTGCCCCGCGCGGGCGCCGAGATCCGTACGGTTCTGCTGACCGGCGCCACCGGGTTCCTGGGCCGCTACCTGGCGCTGGAATGGCTCGAGCGCATGGATCTGGTGGACGGCAAGCTCATCTGCCTGATTCGCGCCCGCAGTGACGAGGAGGCCCGGGCGCGCCTGGACGCCACCTTCGACACCGGCGACGCGAAACTTCTCGATCACTACCGCGCCCTTGCGGCCGAACACCTCGAGGTGATCGCGGGTGACAAGGGTGAGGCCGACCTCGGTCTCGACCATGAGACGTGGCAGCGGCTGGCCGATACCGTCGACCTGATCGTCGATCCGGCCGCGTTGGTGAATCACGTTCTGCCCTACAGCCAGATGTTCGGACCCAACGCTCTCGGCACCGCCGAGCTCATCCGCATCGCGCTGACCACCAAGATCAAGCCGTACGTATATGTCTCGACCATCGGTGTGGGACAAGGCATTGCTCCCGAGGCGTTCGTCGAGGACGCCGACATCCGTGAGATCAGTGCGACACGTCAGGTGAACGACTCCTACGCCAACGGCTACGGCAACAGCAAGTGGGCCGGCGAAGTGTTGCTGCGGGAGGCCCACGACTGGTGCGGTCTGCCGGTGTCGGTGTTCCGCTGCGACATGATCTTGGCCGACACCACGTACTCGGGTCAGCTGAACCTGCCTGACATGTTCACCCGGCTGATGCTCAGCCTGGTGAGCACCGGCATCGCGCCCGGCTCGTTCTACGAACTCGACGCGCACGGTAACCGGCAGCGCGCTCACTACGACGGGCTGCCCGTGGAGTTCATCGCCGAAGCCATCTCGACCATCGGCTCCCGCGTGGTCGACGGATTCGAGACCTTCCACGTGATGAACCCCTACGACGACGGGATCGGGCTCGACGAGTTCGTGGACTGGCTCATCGAGGCAGGCCACCCCGTGCAACGCGTGGACGACTACGCCACCTGGTTGGGCCGTTTCGAGACGGCGCTGCGCGCACTGCCGGAGAAACAGCGCCAGGCGTCTCTGCTACCGCTGCTGCACAACTACCAGCAGCCGGCGCCGCCGTTGCGAGGCGCACTCGCGCCGACCGATCGGTTCCGCACCGCGGTGCAGGAGGCCAAGATCGGGCCGGACAAGGACATCCCGCACGTCACCGCCGACGTCATCCTCAAGTACATCAGCAACCTGCAGATGCTCGGATTGCTGTAACAGACTTCCCCACAAGGGAAGAATCCCCTGACGTGGCCGCGGTCCCATGAGGACCGCGGCCACTTCAGCAGTCCGCGAAACGAACCGTCAGCGCGCCCTGTAGCCACCGTCGAAGGCGGAGCAACGGCCGAAAATCCGGGTCAAACGTTTGATATCAACCCGGCGAGACCCCTTGCCGACGATCCGGCCGATACGATCCGGCCAATACGTCAGAGCAACAGCCCGAGGAGCACCAGCGCCACGGCGAGCAACGGGAACACGCCCTGGATGAGCGCGGCCCGCGCCTTGTCCGGCGAGCTGAGCAGCAGCACCACGGCCGCCGCGAGCATCGAGCCCGTACCGGCGAACACGAGTGCTACGCCAACAGCGTTGTGCCCCAACAAAAATGATCCGATTCCGACCGCTATCACCACAGCGAGGAACAGGTTGTAGAAGCCCTGGTTGAACGCGAGTTCCTTGGTCGCCTCGGCCTCTTCCGCGGTGGTGCCGAAGGTGGCACGGGTGCGCGACGAGGTCCAGGTCAGGGACTCCATGACGAAGATGTAGACGTGCAGCGCCGCGGCGAGCGCGGCGAACACCAAACCAGCGATGGTCACACCCTCAGTCAAACAGACCGGCCTGGCCGATGCCTGCGACCGGAGGCTGCAGCCCCAGATGCGTCCAGGCCAACGGTGTGGCGACGCGCCCGCGCGGCGTCCTGGCGATCATCCCGGCACGCACCAGGAACGGTTCGCACACCTCCTCGACGGTCGTGGCCTCCTCGCCGACGGCGACCGCCAGCGTCGACACCCCGACCGGACCACCGTTGAAACTGCGGGTCAGCGCCGACAGCACCGCGCGGTCGAGGCGGTCGAGACCGAGTTCGTCGACGTCGTAGACCTCGAGGGCGGATTTCGCGATGTCGCGGGTGATGATGCCGTCGGCACGCACCTCGGCGAAGTCACGCACGCGACGCAGCAACCGGTTGGCGATACGGGGGGTGCCACGCGAGCGCCGCGCGATCTCGGCGCCGGCCTCGGCCCCGAGTTCGATGCCGAGGATGCCGGACGATCGGGCCAGCACGCGTTCGAGTTCGGCGGGCTCGTAGAAGTCCATGTGCGCGGTGAACCCGAAGCGGTCGCGCAGCGGACCGGTCAGCGCGCCCGACCTGGTGGTGGCGCCCACCAGGGTGAACGGTGCGACTTCGAGCGGAATCGATGTCGCCCCAGGGCCTTTGCCCACCACGACGTCGACGCGGAAGTCCTCCATCGCCAAATACAGCATCTCTTCGGCCGGCCGCGCGATGCGGTGGATCTCGTCGATGAACAGCACGTCGTGTTCGACGAGGTTCGACAGCATCGCCGCGAGGTCACCGGCGCGTTCCAGCGCAGGGCCCGACGTGACCCGCAGCGACGAGCCGAGTTCGGCCGCGATGATCATGGCCAGCGAGGTCTTGCCCAGACCGGGCGGCCCCGACAACAGGATGTGGTCGGGGGTGCCGCCGCGTTTCTTGGCTCCCTCCAGCACCAGCTGAAGCTGCTCACGCACGCGGGGCTGCCCGATGAACTCGCCCAGCGAACGCGGACGCAGGCTCGCGTCGATGTCGCCCTCGCCGACGGTCAGCGCCGGCGACACCGCGCGTTCGTCGACCTCGTCGGCCTCGTCCTCGAACCTGCCCATGGTTACTTCTTACCCAACATGGACAGCGCGGCGCGCAGCGCGGACGACGTCGTGGCCTCCGGATCGCCGGCCAACACCTTGTCGGTGGCCTCCTCGGCCTGTTTGGCGGCAAAGCCAAGACCGACAAGGGCTTCCACGACCGGTCCGCGGATCGCGTGGCCGCCGACGGCCGTGCCCCCACCGGGCGTGACGGGTCCGATCTTGTCGCGCAGTTCGAGCACCATCCGCTCGGCGCCGCGCTTGCCGATGCCGGGCACGCGCGTCAACGCGGTGACATCACCATCGGCGAGGGCCTGTCGCAGCGCCTGTGGGTCGTATACGGCCAGCGTCGCCAGCGCGATCTTCGGCCCGACACCGGACACCCCGAGCAGGGTCAGGAACAGGTCCCTGGCGTCGCCGTCGGCGAACCCGTACAGCGTCATGGAGTCCTCGCGCACGATCATCGCCGTGATGAGCCGGGCGTCGGTGCCCCGCCGCAGGGTCGCCAGCGTGGACGGCGTGGCCATGACCTTGTAACCCACGCCCGCCGCTTCGATGACGGCGTGGTCGAGCGCGATGTCGATGACCTCACCACGGACCGACGCGATCATCCGCGAGCCGCCTTGATCTTCGCCTGGAACTTCCGGCGCTGCTCCTCGGCCATCGCCTCGGCGGCCGCCATCCGCGCGATCATCGGAGCGCGCCAACAGTGGCAGATCGCGAGCGCGAGCGCGTCGGCGGCGTCTGCGGGTGTCGGTTTGGCTTGCAGCGCAAGGATTCTGGTGACCATCTCGGTGACCTGGGACTTGTCGGCCCGGCCGCTGCCGGTGACCGCGGCCTTGACCTCCGACGGCGTGTGGAAGTGCACCTCGATATCGCGTTTGGCCGCTGCCAACGCGATCACACCGCCGGCCTGCGCGGTACCCATCGCGGTGTTGGCGTTCTGGTTGGCGAACACCCGCTCGATGGCGATCACGTCGGGACGGTGGGTGTCCATCCAGTGTTCGGCGGCGTCACTGATCGTCAGCAGACGCTTCTGCAGCGGCGTGTCGGCGGGCGTGCGCACCACGTCCACATCCAGCGCGATGACCTGTCTTCCCTTACCGCTCTCGATCATCGACAGACCACAGCGCGTCAGCCCGGGATCGACTCCCATCACCCGCACGCGAATCCCTTCGTCAGAACATCTGTTCGAGAGCCTAGCGTGCGGCCCCGTCGGCCCCGGGCAGGGACACGCTCAGACGGTGTACTGCCCGGACCTCCATCCGGCGCCGAGCTGCTCGGCCAATTCGGCGATCCGGCGGCGCGAGCGGGACCAGCCCCGGACCAGTTCGGTGTCGACGTGGGCTCCGTCGCGGTCGATGCGGATCGCCCAGCGGGCGCCCAGGAACTTCGTCATCAGCCAGAACGGCCAGGCAAGCACGAACACTGCGATCAACAGGAAGCCGAGCGTGTCGAAGATCGCGTTCTCGATCACGTCGGTCGCGCTCGCGAACGGCCACCAGCGCCGGTACACCGACCATTGCGTGCCGCGCGGGTCTGTAACCTCTGCCACGACGACATCTTGCCTGGTGGCCGCTCATCCGTCCGGCGTTCCGGCGCGGTCCGTAGTGTCGGATCTACGAGCATCCCTGGCGAAAGGTGACCGGTGACCGTTCTGGACTCCCCCATCCCCCGTTTCCATCTGGCCATGCCCGTCGACGACCTCGACGCGGCGCGGAAGTTCTACGGCGAGGTCCTCGGCCTGCCGCAGGGCCGAAGCTCCGACCGGTGGATCGACTGGAACCTGCACGGGCATCAGGTGGTCACCCACCTGGCGCCGGAGCGCTCGCGACAGGTTCACAACCCCGTCGACGGACACGACGTTCCGGTGCCGCACTTCGGACTGATTCTCACTGTGGACGCGTTTCACACATTGGCCGACCGGCTACGCACCGCCGGGGTCACGTTCGTCATCGACCCGTACGTGCGGTTCGAGGGCGAGACCGGTGAGCAGTGGACGATGTTTCTGCTCGACCCGGCGGGCAACGCCTTGGAGTTCAAGGCGTTCGCCGATGATTCGCAGGTTTTTGCCGTCTGACGGCGCATGACAGGAGGTAGGAAGTTGCACGTCGTGATCGCCGGTGGACACGGCAAGATCGCACTGATCCTGGAACGGCTGTTGGCCGAACGCGGTGACTCGGTGGCCGGGCTGATCCGCAACCCGGACCACACAGCCGACCTGCAGAGCGCGGGTGCCGAGGCGATCGTGCTCGATCTGGAGAAGGCCACGGTCGCCGAGGTGGCCGACGCGGTGCGCGGCGCCGACGCCGTGGTGTTCGCGGCGGGCGCCGGTCCGGGCAGCGGTGCGGCCCGTAAGCAGACCGTCGACCGCGACGCCGCGATCCTGCTGGCCGACGCCGCTGAGGCCGCCGGAGTGGACCGCTACGTGATGGTGTCGGCGCTGGCGGCCGACGACCGCTCGCTCGACGACAACTACGACGAGGTGTTCCGGGCCTACATGCACGCCAAGTCCGAGGCCGACGCGAATGTACGGGCCCGTACGGGGCTGAAGACCACGATCGTGCGACCGGGTGGGCTCACCGACGACGCGGGCACCGGCCGGGTGCGCATCGCCGACAACACCGGGCGCGGCACCGTGCCGCGCGAAGACGTCGCGCGGGTACTGCTGGCGGTGTTGGACACGCCGCAGACCGCGGGCCGCACGTTCGAACTGATCTCGGGCGACAGCCCGATCGCAGACGCGCTGACCTCCTAGCGCCTACTCCTCGTCGAGCTGGGCTGCGACGTCGTCGGGGATGTCCATGTTGGTGTACACATCCTGGACGTCGTCGCTGTCCTCCAGCGCGTCGACGAGTTTGAGCACCTTGCGGGCACCTTCGAGGTCCACCGGGACGGTCACCGACGGCTGGAAGCTGGCGTCGGCCGACTCGTAGTCGATGCCGGCGTCCTGCAGCGCGGTGCGGACCGCGACCAGGTCGGACGGCTCGGAGATGATCTCGAACGAATCGCCGAGGTCGTTGACTTCCTCGGCACCGGCTTCCAGCACCGCCATCAGGACGTCGTCCTCGGTCAGGCCGTTCTTCTCCAGGGTCACCACGCCCTTGCGGGAGAACAGGTAGGCCACCGAACCCGGATCGGCCATGTTGCCACCGTTGCGGGTCATCGCGACACGCACCTCACCGGCGGCGCGGTTGCGGTTGTCGGTGAGGCACTCGATGAGCACCGCGACACCGTTGGGGCCGTAGCCCTCATACGTGATGTTCTGCCAGTCGGCGCCGCCTGCCTCTTCACCGGCGCCGCGCTTGCGGGCCCGCTCGATGTTGTCGTTGGGCACCGAGCTCTTCTTGGCCTTCTGGATGGCGTCGTACAGCGTCGGGTTACCGGCCGGATCACCGCCGCCGACGCGCGCAGCAACCTCGATGTTCTTGATCAGCTTGGCGAACATCTTGCCGCGCTTGGCATCGATGACGGCCTTCTTGTGCTTGGTGGTGGCCCACTTGGAATGGCCGCTCATGCAGGTACGCCCTCTTTCCTGGTCGAACTCCGACAGTCCAGTCTACTTGGGCGGGCACGCGGTGCTATGGCCCCGCCCAGAGCGGGATCCGATCGTCGGGGTGATCGAGCACGTGGATCTGCCGCGCCGGTTCGATCACCGCCGTGCGTGGTACCAGCGTCACCGCAGCCATCCGGTCACCGTCGATCTCGATCTTGGCCAAGACGACAGCGGCGTCGGTGAGAGCTTGAGCCGCCGGTGAGCGGTTGTCGACGGAGATCCCGGTGTCCTCGACCGCTACGACGAGGGCAGTCCGTGTCCGGCCGCCCGCAAGCCTCGATGCCTGCTCGTGGCGGCGCACCGCGGTCATTGCGAGTCGCTCTCGGTCGACACGCTGTGCGAAGGCGTCGCCGCGCAGGAGCGTGCGCATGAACCACCGGCTCATCCGCTCCGTCGTGGTCAGAGTGGACACGACATCGAGCTCGGCCGGCGTGTGCGTCCACTCTCTCGGGAGCCAGGCGCCCTCCCCCTGGGCCTTCCAGTAGTACTTGCCGCCGCTGACGTAGCGCCCCATGCGCACTACAGCGAGTCGACGAACAACTTGTGGATACGGCGGTCGCCGGTCACCTCGGGGTGGAACGACGTCGCCAGCATCGAACCTTGCCGCACGGCGACGATGTGGTCGTTCGCCCGCGCGAGCACCTCGACATCCGCGCCGACGCGTTCGACCCACGGCGCGCGGATGAACACGGCGTGCACCGGCGTATCGAGCCCGGTGAAGTCGATGTCGCCTTCGAACGAGTCGACCTGACGGCCAAAGGCGTTGCGCCGCACCGTCATGTCAATCCCTTTGAGGGGTAGCGCGGCACGGCCCGGCACGCCCGCATCAGCGATCTCGGTGGCCAGCAGGATCATTCCAGCGCACGATCCGTAGCACGGCATGCCCTCGGCGATACGCGCCCGCAACGGTTCGAGCAGATCGAACTCACGCAGCAGGTGGCTCATCGCCGTCGATTCCCCGCCCGGGATCACCAACGCGTCGATGGCCTCGAGTTCGGACAGCCGCCGCACGGTCGACGCCTCGGCGCCTGCTTCGCGCAGCGCCGCCAGATGTTCGCGGGTGTCGCCCTGCAGTGCGAGGACGCCCACATGGGCGGTCACGATGTCTCCTTTGGCGTGAAATCGCGTTTGTAGCGGGTCAGGCCCTCCTGCATGACCGCGGCCACCAACTCGCCGTACTGGTTGAAGATGCGGCCCTGCGTCAGCGCGCGTCCGCCGCACGCGGACGGCGACGACTGGTCGTACAGCAGCCATTCGTCGGCGCGGAACGGCCGCATGAACCACATCGCGTGGTCGAGCGACGCGACCATCAGGTGCTTGCGCACGTCGAGGTGGTTGACCTGGGCCGAGCCGAGCAGGGTCAGATCGCTCATGTAGGCGAGTGCGCAGATGTGCAGCACGTGGTCGTCGGGCATCGGATCGCGGTGGCGGAACCACACCTGCTGTTGCGAGGCCTTGCCGGGCAGCTTTTGCACACGGTCGCGCGGCACGATCCGGACGTCCCACTCGTCGAACTGGGCGAATCCGGCGTCGTCGAACGCGCCGCCGGACCGGAAGCCTGGCAGATCGTCGGGCGGTGGCGCCTCGGGCATGGCGTCCTGGTGCTCGATGCCCGTCTGATCGGTCTGGAACGACGCCGACATCGAGAAGATGGTCTCGCCGTGCTGGATCGCGCTCACCCGCCGGGTGCAGAACGATCCTCCGTCGCGGATGCGCTCGACGGTGTAGATCGCAGGCGCCCTGGCGTCGCCCGGCCGCAGGAAATACCCGTGCAGGGAGTGCACCTCGAATTCCGGTGCAACGGTGCGCACGGCGGACACCAGCGACTGCCCGGCGACGTGACCGCCGAACGTTCGCTGCAGAAAGCCGGACTCCGGGCTGAACACCTTCCCGCGATAGATGTTGACCTCGAGCTGTTCCAGGTCGAGGATCTCTTCGATCGCCATAGGAGGTGTTTACCAGCCGCGTTCTGCGAGCCGGTGCGGCTGGGCGATCTCCTCGACGTTGATGCCGACCATGGCCTCACCGAGCCCGCGTGACACCTTGGCCAGCACGTCGGGATCGTCGTAGAACGTGGTGGCCTTGACGATCGCGGCGGCCCGCTGTTCGGGATTGCCGGACTTGAAGATGCCCGACCCGACGAACACGCCCTCGGCACCGAGCTGCATCATCATCGCCGCATCGGCCGGGGTCGCGATGCCACCGGCGGTGAACAGCGTCACCGGCAGCTTGCCGGCGCGGGCCACCTCGACCACCAGCTCATACGGTGCCTGCAGCTCCTTGGCCGCCACATACAACTCGTCCTCGCTCATCGAGGTCAGCCGGCGGATCTCCCCGCCGATCTTGCGCATGTGCGTGGTCGCATTCGACACGTCGCCGGTGCCGGCCTCACCCTTGGAGCGGATCATCGCCGCACCCTCGGTGATGCGCCGCAACGCCTCGCCCAGGTTGGTCGCGCCGCACACGAACGGCACGGTGAACTTCCACTTGTCGATGTGGTTGGTGTAGTCGGCCGGGGTCAGCACCTCGGACTCGTCGACATAGTCCACACCGAGGCTCTGCAGGATCTGGGCCTCCACGAAGTGCCCGATACGAGCCTTGGCCATCACCGGGATCGTGACCGCCTCGATGATGCCCTCGATCATGTCCGGATCACTCATCCGCGACACCCCGCCCTGCGCGCGGATGTCAGCGGGCACTCGCTCCAGCGCCATCACCGCGACCGCACCGGCGGCCTCGGCGATACGCGCCTGCTCCGGGGTGACCACATCCATGATCACGCCGCCCTTGAGCATCTCGGCCATCCCGCGCTTCACGCGCGCGGTCCCGGTCTGGTTGCTCGAACCGTTTTGCGCCGCGGTTTCCACTGCTATCTCCTCTGAATTGCTACTGAATCAGTGTAATCGAGCCTTCAAAACTATTAAATCCGCAGAGGCTGCCCCGTCAGCGGATGGCAGGCAGCTCCCCCAGCGAGTCCGCCCGCGCAGGTACCCGGGTGTCCCCGGACACCAGCTCGTTGGCCTGGGCCAGCCGGTCACCGAGCTGAACCGGATAGACGGCCTCACCGCCGGCGACCAGCTCGGCGATCATTGTCGCATCGCACCACCGGTGACCGTGAATGTAGCGCCGTTCCAGCGCGGTCCGCCCGACCGCCGACGGCTCGAACCTTTGCGTGCGGTGCACGAAGAAGTACTCTTCGCTGCGCACCACCGACGCATTGAAGTCGATGATCTCCTCGCGCCGCCATACCGGGCCGACCAGTGCCGACGGCTCGACCCGCAGTCCTGTCTCCTCGAAAAGTTCACGCGCCGCGGTCTCGGCCAGGTCCTCACCCTGCTGAACGGCGCCGCCCACGGTGAACCACCATCGGGGTGCCGGCACGTCGGGATCCTCGAGCGCGGGATCGCTGCCGCGCAGCAGTAACACGGCGCCGGTCTCGTCGAGCAGCACCACACGCGCCGATGTGCGACGGCTCAGCGCACCCACCTCGGACTGCGCCTCCGGACGCTCGACGATCTCGAAATACGTTGGTAGCGCGGCTCGTCCACCCAGCTTCAGGAGGCGGACCGCGCGCCGCTCGCGCAGCGCGAGGGTGTCCCGCACGGCGTCGTTGTGAAACCGCCGCGCCAACAGCACACGCGCCTCGGCGTCGGCGAGCTCGGCGACCAGCGCGACCGGCAACGCCGCAAGATCGACCGCGGCGAGCGCGGCCGACAGCTCGTTCTCGGCGGCCTCACGCGCCGATCGCGGCGCGCGCTCGGCCGCGTCGGCCAACTCCGTCAGCCGCTTGGCCTGCGGGCCGACCCCGTAGGCGTCGGCGGCGACGGCCCGCGCCACCACCGCGCGACGCGCCAACGCGCCGTCGAGCGCCTGCCAGGACAGGTCGTACCGCACGTGCAGGCGGTCGAGCCGGTTCGCGGTCTGGTAGGCCCAGCCGCCCACCAGGGCCAGAACCACGACCAGCGCCACGACGACGCAGATGACGATCCACAGCGAGGACAACCCGGCCATCAGACGGTTTCCCCACTCGTTTCGTCGCGGCTCGCCGCGCCACTCACCTGCACCTTGATCCCCGCCCCGGACACCGTCTCGTACACCCGCATGATCTGCGCGGACACCACCGACCAGTCGTAGCGGTGCACCCGCTCGGACGCTTTGGCGACGTAGCCCGCCCGCAACTCGTCGTCCTCCAGTATCTCGATGAGGGCTGCGGCCATGCCGTCTGCGTCGTCGACCGGCACCAGACGACCTGCCTCACCGTCGGCGAGGACGCGGCGGAAGGCGTCCAGATCGCTGGCCACCACCGCGGTGCCGGCCGCCATCGCCTCGACGAGCACGATGCCGAAGCTCTCCCCGCCCAGGTGCGGAGCGCAGTACACATCGGCGCTGCGCATCGCCGCGGCCTTGGTCGTGTCGTCGACCTGCCCGAGGAACCGCAGATGGCGGGCCAGATCGCCGGCCTGCTCGCGCAACTCGTCCTCGTCGCCGCGGCCGACGACGAGAATCTCGATCTCGGGGAACCGCTCGACGAGTTCGGGCAGGGCAGCCAGCAACACCGCCATGCCCTTGCGCGGTTCGTCGAACCGGCCAAGGAACAACACCGTGCGGCCCGGGCGCGGGTAGCCGTCGAGCAGCGGTGCTTCGGCGAACGACGCGACGTCGACACCGTTGGGGATCTCGACGGCATCGGAGCCCAACGCCTCCATCTGCCAGCGACGCGCGAGGTCCGACACCGCGATGCGGCCGATGATCTTCTCGTGGTACGGCCGCAGGATTCCTTGAAAGACGCTGAGCGTCAACGACTTCGTCGTCGAGGTGTGGAACGTCGCGACGATGGGGCCCTCGGCGGCCTGCAGTGCCAACATCGACAGGCTCGGAGCGTTGGGTTCGTGGATGTGCAGGACGTCGAAGTCGCCTTCGGCGATCCATTTCTTGACCTTGCGGTGGGTGGCGGGGCCGAACCGCAGGCGCGCCACCGAGCCGTTGTACGGGATCGGCACAGCCTTACCGCCGGAGACCACGTAGTCGGGCAACTTCACGTGCGGTGAGGCCGGCGCGAGCACGCTCACCTCGTGCCCTGCCGCGCGCAGCACCTCGGCGAGCTGAAGCACGTGGGATTGCACGCCACCTGGCACGTCGAACGAATAGGGGCAGACCATCCCGATACGCATGTCAGGTCCCCAACCGCGCGCGGCGCTCGTCGGACAGGTCGGCCAACCACTGCGGTTGCAGCATGTGCCAGTCGGCGGGATAGGTGGCGATGTTGTCGGCGAACCGATCGGCGAGCGCCTGCGTGATCGCCGTGACGTCGCCGGACGAGGTGTCGAGTTCGGGGTACACGCGCATGCCCCAGCCGTCACCTTCGAACCAGCAGTGCACGGGGAACAGCGCCGCACCGGTCTCGATGGCCAGCTTGGCCGGTCCCGCCGGCATCCGGGTCGGTTCACCGAAGAAGTCCACCTGGACGCCGCTGCGGGTCAGATCGCGCTCGGCCATCAGACAGATGGGCCGGTTGTCGGTCAGGCGCTCCGCGAGCACCTCGTACGGCGGGCGCTGCCCTCCGGTCAGCGGCAGGACCTCGAAGCCGAGGCTCTCGCGATACTCGACGAAGCGCCGATACAGCGACTCGGGCTTGAGGCGTTCGGCGACCGTCGTGAACGGGCCGTAATTCTGCACCAGCCACACCCCGGCCATGTCCCAGTTCCCGCTGTGGGGCAGCGCGAGCACCGCTCCGCGGCCCGCGTTCAGCGCCGACCACAGGTGGTCGATGTCGATGACATCGAGCTGTTCGCCGAGCAGGCGGTGATCCATGGCGGGCAGCCGGAACGCCTCGCGCCAGTACCGGGCGTACGACGCCAGCGACGCGCGGATCAGATCGTCGGGCACGTCGGCGGGCGGCTTACCGACCACGCGGGCCAGGTTGCGGCGCAACTGTTCGGGCCCGCCGTTGCGGGCGGCGTAGCGGGCGCCCGCACCGAACACCGCCTGCGCGGCGACCTCCGGCATGGCGCGCACCAGCCGCCAGCCGGCCGCATACCCCAAGTCCGTGACCTGCCCGCCGAGCGGGGTGCGGCCGGGAAGAGTCACGGTTCGCTCGTCTCCGGCTTCTCACCGCTGGCCGGGTGCAGCGGTTCCATGGCGCCCGGCGATGTGCGCACGGCGTGGACGCGCTGCAGCAGCGTCACCACGCTGGCGACGGCCAGCACCCACATCGCGACGTGCAGCGCCCATGGCAACGGGAAGAACGGCAGATCCGACAGCCCGGCGCCGGCCAGGACGATCACCAGGCGTTCCGGCCGCTCGATGATGCCGCCGTCGCCGCGCAGGCCACTGGCCTCGGCCCTGGCCTTGATGTAGGAGATCACCTGCGAGGTGACCAGGCAGATCAGGGTCGCGACGACCAGCGACGGGCTGTCCAGGCCGAACGCGGCCCACCACAACAGTCCGGCGAACACCGCGCCGTCACCGAGCCGGTCGCACGTGGCGTCGAGCACCGCGCCGAAGCGGGTGCCGCCGCCCTGCTCGCGGGCCATCGCGCCGTCGAGCATGTCGGCGAGCACGAAAAACCAGACCACCAGCGCGCCCCACCACAGCTGGCCGATCGGGAAGAGGGTCAGCGCCCCGATGACCGACGCCGCGGTGCCGACGAGCGTGACGATGTCAGGTGTCAGGCCGGCTCGCAGGGCCGCCTTGGCCACCGGCCGGGACAGCTTCACGTAGGCCGCACGGGTCATCAGGTAGACATTGCTCACGATGTGGGCGCTTTTCCGTCTTTTTCTGCTTCATTTTCCGCGCTGCTCTCGTCCTGCCGAACCCACTCGGTCGCCAGGAGTTGCCGGGTCTCTCTCAACAGCTGCGGGATGACCTTGGATCCGCCGATGATCGTGATGAAGTTGGCGTCGCCGCCCCAGCGCGGAACCACGTGCATGTGCAGGTGCTCGGCCAGCGAGCCGCCTGCCGACGAGCCGAGGTTCAGCCCCACGTTGAAACCGTGCGGCCTCGACACCGCCTTGATCACGCGAATCGCCTTCTGCGTGAAGGCCATCAGCTCGGAGCTCTCCTCCTCGGTGAGATCCTCCAGCTCCGACACCCGACGGTACGGAACGACCATCAGGTGGCCCGGGTTGTACGGATACAGGTTCAGCACCGCGTAGACCCGCTTGCCGCGCGCCACCATCAGCCCGTCCTCGTCGGACATTCCGGGGATGTCGGTGAACGGTTCCGCCGAACCGGCCGATCCGCCTTCGCCGCGCTTCTTCATCGGAGCCTCGGCGATGTAGCTCATCCGGTGCGGCGTCCACAACCGCTGCAGGTGATCGGGCTCCCCCACGCCGTGGTCGACGATCTGCCGCTCGTCAGGACCGGTCACATCCCCTGTCACTTCCCGGCGCCCGCCTTCACGGTCTCGGCGGTGGGCACCGAATTGATCCGGTCGGAGATCCACTTCACGATCATCTCCACGGCCTCGTCGCGCGGCACGCCGTTGATCTGGGTGCGGTCGCCGAAGCGGAAGGACACGGCACCGGCCTCGGCGTCCTTGTCGCCCGCGAGCAGCATGAACGGCACCTTCTGGTTGGTGTGGTTGACGATCTTCTTCGCCATCCGATCGTCGCTGGAGTCCACCTCCACCCGGACACCACGCGACTTCAGTTGCGCGGCAATCTCTTCCAGGTACGGGACGTGGGCGTCGGCGACCGGGACGCCGACCACCTGGACGGGGGCCAGCCAAGCCGGGAACGCACCCGCGTAGTGCTCGGTGAGCACACCGAAGAAGCGCTCGATCGAGCCGAACAGGGCACGGTGGATCAGCACGGGGCGCTGGCGGCTGCCGTCGGCGGCGGTGTACTCCAGCTCGAAGCGGTCGGGCATGTTGAAATCGAGCTGGATGGTCGACATCTGCCAGCTGCGCCCCAGCGCATCCTTGACCTGCACCGAGATCTTCGGTCCGTAGAACGCCGCGCCACCCGGATCGGGCACCAGGTCCAGACCCGAGGCCTCGGCCACCTCCCGCAGCGTCTCGGTGGCCTCCTCCCAGATCTCGTCGGAGCCGACGTACTTCTCGGGGTCCTTGGTGGACAACTCCAGGTAGTAGTCGTCGAGGCCGTAGTCGGAGAGCAGGCTCAGCACGAACTGCAGCAGCGACGCCAGCTCCTCGCGCATCTGCTCACGCGTGGTGTAGATGTGCGCATCGTCCTGGGTCATACCGCGCACGCGGGTGAGGCCGTGCACCACGCCGGACTTCTCGTAGCGGTACACCGAGCCGAATTCGAAGAGCCGCAACGGCAGTTCGCGGTAGGACCGGCCCCGCGACCGGAAGATCAGGTGGTGCATGGGGCAGTTCATCGGCTTGAGGTAGTAGTTCTGCCCCGGCTTGCGCACCTGCCCGTCGGCGTCGTACTCGGCGTCGATGTGCATTGCCGGGAACATGCCGTCGGCGTACCACTCCAGATGACCTGAGGTGACGTACAGCTGTTCCTTGGTGATGTGCGGGGTGTTGACGAACTCGTAGCCCGCCTCCATGTGTTTACGCCGCGAGTAGTCCTCGAGCTCGCGTCGCACCACACCACCCTTGGGATGGAAAACCGGTAGGCCCGAACCCAATTCGTCGGGGAAGCTGAACAGGTCGAGCTCGACCCCGAGCCTGCGGTGGTCGCGTCGCTGCGCCTCCTCGATGAGCTCGAGGTGACGGTCGAGCGCCTCCTGCGACTCCCAGGCGGTGCCGTAGATGCGCTGCAGACTTGCGTTGTTCTGGTTGCCGCGCCAGTACGCCGCGCTGCTGCGGGTGAGCTTGAACGCAGGGATGTACCTGGTGGTGGGGATGTGCGGCCCGCGGCACAGGTCCCCCCACACCCGCTCCTTGGTGCGTGCGTTGAGGTTGTCGTAGGCGGTCAGCTCGTCCCCGCCGACCTCCATGACATCAGGATCGCCGGACTTGTCGTCGACGAGTTCGAGTTTGTAGGGCTCGTTGGCGAGTTCTTCGCGCGCGGCGTCCTTGGACTCGTACACGCGGCGCGAGAACAGCTGCCCGTCCTTGATGATCTGGCGCATACGCTTCTCCAGGCGCTCCAGATCCTCGGGAGTGAACGGCTCCTCGACGTCGAAGTCGTAGTAGAAGCCGTCGGTGATCGGCGGGCCGATGCCCAGCTTCGCCTGCGGGAACAGATCCTGGACCGCTTGGGCGAGCACGTGCGCGCAGGAGTGGCGGATGACGCTGCGACCCTCTTCGGTGTCGGCGGCGACCGGTGTCACCTCGACCTCGCTGTCAGGGGTCCACGACAGGTCCCGCAGCCGGCCTTCGGCGTCGCGGACCACCACGATCGCATTCGGTGCGCCACGGCCGGGCAGGTCGGCTTCGCGAACCGCCGCGCCCGCGGTGGTCCCGGCAGGCACCCGGATCGGGGCTGCGGGGGCGGAACTGGCGACGGCGGTCATCGGGGACTCTCCTATGGACAGGGGGCTAGGGCGAACGCGACTATGCTATCGGGCTTGCTGCCGGACGACCGTCGGGGCGCGGCCTCTACGAGCCGATACCGACGGGGCTCTTGAGCCAGCCTGGTTCGAAACCGACCAGGCCGCCCGCCCAGTACAGCGCACCCAACCCCCACAAGGTGGCGACCACGACGGCCGTGGTGAACCCCGCGCCGAGTGCCTTGACGGCGATGTGCTGCCGTGAGAACCACTCCATCACCGCGTCATAGCGCTCCTTGATGAAATGCAGCGCGACCTTGGCGAACCGGAACTCCGTGGCCAGGATCGCCAGGCCGAGGAACACGATGGCCCAACCCGGTCCCGGGTACGGGATGGCGACGATCCCGACGGCCAGCACGACCGTGCCGACGACACCGACCACGATTCGGTAGATGAAATTCGCCAACGGCCGCTCGCGCAGCCGGTCACGCCGGCGCGCCCAGTGTCGTTTGGCCTTCGACAAACCCTCGCTGATGTTCATGGCTGACCCGGTTTCAGCCGCACGAACAGCGCCTCGGCTTCGGTGAGCACGTCGGGGCCGTCACACAGCCGTCCCGTGACGAAGATCTTGCGACCCTCGATCCGGTCGACACCGGCGTCGACTTGCAGTTCTTTCTCGATCGGCGCGATCTTGCGGTAGTTGACGTGCAGGTATGCGGTGCGCTGATAGGGGCTGCGCGTCAGTTTGGCCGCCGTGAAACCCAGCAGCGAGTCGAACAGCAGCGACAACGCGCCCCCGTGTACCGCACCGTTGCGACCCAGATGGAACCGGCGGAAGTACGCCGTCCCGACGATGCGGTTGTCCTCAACCTCCAGGTGGACCGGCACCGAGCTGACGTTGCCCCGGTTGGGCAGGTCCAGGCGACGACCCGACGGCGAGGCCCACTCGTTGGCGTCGTACGGCGCGAGCAGTGCCGACACCTTCTCGATCAGGCCTGCGGCCTCGGTGAACACCTCGTCGGGGGCGTCGGCGGCCTTGGCGTGGTCCTGCAGGGTCCGCACAGCCTCGATGAACCTGCCGTAGTCGGGCCCCCCGCGCGTGGTGGGTTCGGGCGGGTTGAATCCCCCACCGGGATGCTCACGCGCGGGTTCGGTCGCTGGATTGGTCACAGGGCTGGTCTCTGGGGCCACAGTTCCACCGTATTGCCTGCCGGCACCGCCGCCATCCCCGCATGCTCGTCAACGAGGGGCCGTCACCGCGCTGTCGCCCAAACCCTGCTGCACCACCGCCCGGTCCAGTTGGTAGGACAGGATGGCCAGGGTGAACAGCCCGATGGACATGTTCGCAAGCGCGCCAAAGCCTTCCGTCGCGAAGTCGACAAGCGCGTTGAGGAAGGTGAACGCCAGTGCCGCATTGCGCAGCCAACGCAGCGGCCACACCGCGTCGGTCCGACGTCGCGCGATCATCGCGGGCAGCGCCAGCGCGGACGTGATGACGGCCGTGACGAGCAGGATGATCGATGACGGCGTGGCACCGGCGACGTGGAACGTGATGTCGCCCTCTTCGAAGAGGTGGTCGCCGATCACGAGGCCGAGCACCCCGAACAACACACCGGCCACCGCCCCGAGCACCAGCAGCCAGCCCACGACCGGAACCCAGCGCGGACTGCGGAAGAACCCGGGAATCAGACGTGGCAGCGCCTGCTGCAGGCGGTACAGACGCTCGGGCGCCGGGTCGGCCGAGATGAGCAGTGCCCGGATGTGCTCGAGTTCATCGGGGTCGGCGCCCTGTTCGCGGGCCTGCGCGATGAGCGTGAGCCCCACTGCGCGGCGGTGCTCGGCCAATCCCCGGGCCATGCCGTCGGCGGCGATCGATGCCGCCGACGCGACGCACTCTCGCGCGGTGAACGGCCGGAACCCGCGGACGACGCGCGCCCCGACCAGGATGAGCACCACGAGGATGTACATGATCTCGGCGGCCGGGCCGTAGAAGTAGTCGTTGTCCTTGGTGACGAACTTGCCGACCTCGTCGAGGAACAGGCCGAACCCGATCCCGCCCAGCACAACGGCCGCGATGCGGGCCCCGAAACCCAGCACCAGCCACCCGACCAGCAGGGCCACCATCATCAGCGCACCGCCCCACAGCGCGTGTGCGATGTGCAGGTTGCCGCCACCGATCTGCGGATAACCCGTCAGCTCCAGGTAGAGGCGCGTGATCAGGATCGTGGCGATGGCGCACAGGACGAACGCTTCGGCGGAACTGGAGCCCAGGACGTTCCGGGTGATCGGTCCGCGCTTGTCACGGCTGGTCGTGGTCATCAGTCCTCCTGCTCCGCTGGCATGGTTGTACCGCACAGATCCGCCGGGCACCCGCGTAACCGGGGCCAACACGCCCTGATCGGATGTTTGAGCGGCGCGGGCGGGTGGGTACAGCCTCGTCACGATCAAGATCGGACAGCGACGAGGGTTCATGGGGTTTGTCGAGTTCGTGCAGGACCGCTGGGCGGTGCTGTCTTTCCTCGCCTACCAGCACATGAGTCTCGTCGTGCAGACCCTGGTGATCGCCACGGTCGCCGCCCTGCTCGTCGGCGTGCTGCTCTACCGCTCACCGTGGGGCAATGCGCTCGGCAACACGCTCACGTCGGTCGGACTCACCATCCCGTCCTACGCACTGCTCGGCGTGCTGGTCGCGGTCATCGGGATCGGGGTGCTGCCCTCGGTAATCATGTTGGTGTTCTTCGGGTTCCTGCCTATCCTGCGCAACGTGCTCGTGGGGCTCGGCGGCGTGGACCGCGCGCTCGTCGAATCCGCGCGCGGCATGGGGATGAGCCGACTCTCGACATTGCTGCGTCTGGAGATCCCGCTCGCCTGGCCGGTCATCATGACCGGTGTTCGGGTGTCGGCACAGATGATGATGGGCATCGCGGCGATCGCCGCGTACGCGCTCGGTCCGGGCCTCGGCGGCTACATCTTCTCGGGCATTTCGCGCACCGGCGGCGCCAATGCCACCAACTCGATCGTCGCGGGCACCGTCGGCATCCTCATCCTGGCGATCGTGTTGGACACCGTGCTCAACATCATCACCCGACTGACCACCCCGAGGGGGATTCGTGTCTGAACCGGCGCATTCCGACGATCCCATCGCCACCCAGACCACCGGTGTCCGGATCCTGCTCGACGGCGTGACCAAACGCTACCGCTCGAAAAGCGCTGCGGCCGTGGATGACATCACCATCGAGTTCCCGGCCGGTGAGATCGTGATGCTCGTCGGCCCGTCGGGGTGCGGCAAGACCACCACGATGAAGATGATCAACCGCCTGATCGAGCCCACCAGCGGTCGCATCCTGATCGGCGACGACGATGTGACACACCGTGACCCCGACGCACTGCGCCGCCACATCGGCTACGTCATCCAGGGCGCCGGACTGTTCCCGCACTACACCGTCGGCCAGAACATCGCCATCGTGCCGCGCCTGCTGAAGTGGGACAAGGAACGCATCGCGGCCCGTGTGGACGAACTGCTCGATCTGGTGAACCTCGAGCCTGCGCAGTACCGCGACCGCTACCCGCGCGAACTGTCCGGTGGTCAGCAGCAGCGGGTCGGGGTCGCCCGGGCACTCGCGGCCGACCCGCCGGTGCTGTTGATGGACGAGCCGTTCGGTGCCGTCGATCCGATCACGCGCCAGCACCTTCAGGACGAATTGCTCCGGCTACAGGACGAACTCCACAAGACCATCGTCTTCGTGACCCACGATTTCGACGAAGCGGTCAAGGTCGGAGACCGGATCGCGATCCTCACCGAGGGTTCCCGGATCGTCCAGTACGACAAGCCAGAAGAAATCTTGGCCAATCCTGCCGACGACTTCGTGCGTGGTTTCGTCGGACACGGCGCGGCGCTCAAACAACTCACCCTCACCCGGGTGCGCGATGTCGAGTTGCACGAGGCGGCGGTCGCCCGCGTCGGGGACGATCCCGCCGAAGCGATCCGCACTGCGCGGGCCATCGACCGTGAGCATGTGATCGTGCTCGACCACCATGAGCGCCCATTGCGGTGGATGTCCCTGCCCGAGCTGGCCGATGCGCACTCCCTTGAGCATGTCACCCGAGACGACAATCTCGAAAAGGTCAGCACCGCTTCGACTCTCAACGACGCGCTCGACGTCATGCTCACGTCGTCGCACGGCGTCGTCGTGGTGACCGGGCGGCGCAACGCCTATCAGGGAGTGATCCGGGTCGAGACCATCATGAATGCGATGCCCGACATGCACACCTCGCCGACGGGACCGGTGACGTGACCACCGCCGCGCCCGACACCGAAAGATCGGCGCTGCCGGCCGAACCGACTTCCGGGTTGGGTCTCGGACGCTGGCTGATCCAACCGCTGGTCTGCGTTGCCGCGGTGGTCGGATCGCTTGTGTATGTCGACGTGGCAGACGTTTCCGAATCCGAGCGACGCGCGTTGGCAATCGGCAACCTGCTGACGCTGTTGCGCGAGCACATGGCGATCAGTGTCGCCGCAACGGTTCTCACCTGCGCGCTGGCGATTCCGCTCGGCATCGCGCTGACCCGCGGCTCCCTGCGCCGGTATGCGAAACCCATCATCACCGTGGCGGGTTTTGGGCAGGCCGCCCCCGCAATCGGTCTCATCGCTCTTGGTGCGGTGTTGTTCGGGATCGGCGCGACCGGATCGATCGTCGCGCTCACGGTGTACGGGGCGCTTCCGATCATCGCCAACACCGTCATCGGTCTCGACGGCGTCGACCACCGACTCATCGAGGCCGCCCGCGGCATGGGTATGTCATCGTTCGCGACGCTGCTCAAAGTGGAGTTGCCGCTGGCGTTGCGGGTGATCGTCGCCGGTGTGCGCACCGCACTGGTGCTCATCGTCGGTACCGCATCGTTGGCCGCGTTCACCGGCGGCGGCGGGCTGGGACAGCTCATCACGGTCGGGATCCGGCTGCAGCAGACCACCACTCTGGTGGTGGGCGCGGTTCTGGTCGCGTCGCTGGCGCTGTTCATCGACTGGCTGGCACGGGTGGTGGAGATGCTCGCCGCGCCCAAGGGGCTGGGATGAGAACCCGCACCCGGCTCGTCTCCGCCGCCCTCGTCCTCGCGATGACCATCGCCGGCTGCGGACTTCGGTCGGCCAGCGGCACCGTCCTCGACGCCGAACCGGGAGCCATCAGGCACTACGACTCGCTCGACGGTGTACCGATCACGGTGGCCGCCAAGGATTTCACCGAGCAGCTCATCCTGGGCAACATGGTCTCGATCGTGCTCAACGCGGCCGGGGCCGAGGTGACCAACATGACGAACACCCCGGGGAGCTTCGGTGTCCGGCAGGCCATGTTGAACGGCACCGCCACCGTGTCGCCGGAGTACACCGGCAACGGGTGGATCAATTACATGGGCAACGCAGAACCGATCCCCGACCCGACGGCGCAGTGGCAGGCGGTCAGCGAGGCGGACGCGGTCAACAAGCTCACCTGGTTGCCGCCCGCGCCGATGAACAACACGTATGCCTTCGCGATCCGAGAAGCCGAAGGCGAGCGGCTCGGTGTCACCAAGCTGTCCGATCTCGCGCGACTCCCCCGCTCGGCGTTGACGTTCTGTGTCGAGAGCGAATTCGCCAGCCGCAACGACGGCTTCGTGCCGATGCTGCAGACCTACGGGCTGTCTCCCGACGCGCTGGGCCGGGTCACCCACCTGGACACCGGTGTCATCTACACCGCGACCGCCAACGGCGACTGCAATTTCGGCGAGGTGTACACCACAGACGGACGTATCCCGGCACTGGATCTGCGGGTTCTCGACGATGACAGGAAGTTCTTCCCGCTGTACAACCTGTCGGTGGTCGTCAACACCGATCTGCTCGACGCGCATCCCGAACTCACCGCGATCTTCGCCGAGCTGAGCCCGAGGCTCACCAACGAGACCATGATGGCGCTCAACGCGAAAGTCGACAGCGACGGCGACGACCCGGCCATCGTGGCGCGGGACTGGTTGGTCTCTGAAGGGCTGCTGAGCTGATCTCAGCGCACCACGGCGGGATGCGGGACGCGGGGGGCACCCAGCATGTCACGGTGTGACGGCGGGACGCGGCCGCCTTCGTCGGTGATCCCGTAGCGGGCCGCCAGTTCGGCTCCGATGACGGTTCGCCCGGACAACTCCTCCAACCCTGGATCGTGGTAGATGGCGTCGATCAGGCGGCCCGTGAATTCCGGGGTTTCGGCGTGCTTGGCCGTCTCGGCCAACGCCCGCGGGTTCCCGGCGAAAGCGGCACGCAGTTTCTCGGTGAGCAGGATGCCCATCCAGATCGACACGGTCGCCACCGACGTGCCACGGAAATCGACCGCCATGTCGGCGGCGAGCTTGTCTACCCCGGCCTTCTGCGCACCGTACGCCGGGCCGTGCATGTAGCACACGGACCCCGGCGACGAGGTGAAAGCGATCAATCCCTTCTCCTGTGCGAGCAGGAGCGGCGCGGCGTGCCACGACGTCACGTACGCCGACCGCAGCCCGACGTCGAGCACGTCGGCCAACTGAATCGGTTTTTCCCAGAACGGTTTCGGGTCGACGAGGGCATCGTGGATCGCCGCGGCGTTGTTGACCAGGAGGTCGAGCCGCCCGGACTCGTCGGCGATCCGCCGGAACAGCGCACCGACCGCGGCGTCGTCGCAGTGATCGAGTGGTACTGCGACACCGCCCGGGCCCGGGTCGGTCACCGTCCGGCCCGTGACGTACACCTTCCACCCCGCGGCCAGCAGCGCGGCGGCGATACCGCGGCCGGCGCCGCGACTGGCTCCCGTGACAACAGCTACCGGTGCGTCCATGCCGACCAAAGTACGGTGCGCGGTTCCGACGGTGTCGACGGTGTGCGGTCGATCGCTCGGATTATCGAGAACTTTGACTACAACGCAAATAAAGTTGGCGGCCATGACGAAGTTCCTCGACGGTTACCTCGAATCACCTCTGTCGGGCATCGCGCCCTGGGTGGTGATGGCGGTGCTGTCGACTCCCGGACATTTCGAACAAGCCGTCTGCGCCGCGCTGGGTCTGACCCTGCTCACCATGTGGATCAGCCGGCGGCGCGGTGGAACGCTGCACGCGCTCGACCTCTACGGCGCGGGGTTTTTCGTGATCCTGGCCGTCATCGGCCTGATCGTCTCACCGGACGCCGTTCGATGGTTGCAGGAGTGGGCCGGCGAGATCAGCAACATCGCGCTCGCACTGTTCGTGATCGCGACGATCGTCGCGCGGCGGCCGTTCACCCTGCCGTACGCAAAGGAGCAGACCCCACAGGAACATTGGGACGGCCCGTTGTTCCTGCGGGTCAACTACCTGATCTCGGCGGTCTGGGCGGGCGCGTTCACGGTCTCGGCCATCGTGGGCTTCATCGGCAACGCCGTACTGCACGACCCCGACAACTTCTGGACCGGCTGGGTGCTGCAACTGGCGTCGATCTTCTTCGCTGTGGCGTTCACCGGGTGGTACCCGGACCGGGCAGCGGCGCTCGCCGAACAGGCCGGTGAGCCTTCGGAGACCACGACGACCACCACGACAGTTGCCCAATTGTTCGACTGGTTGCCGATGTTCGTCCTGATCGCGGGGATCTTCGGATGGGTCACCGATGCGATACCGGATGCCGCCGGGATCGCCATGATCGTCCTGGGCATCGCGGGAAATGCCCTGGCCGGCAGAGTGATTCCCGCGCGCGAGGACGCATCGACCGAGAAGGCGTGACGCTGGTCCAATCGGCGCGGTCGATCATTGATCACCGTCGGCGAATGTGAACCCGCTGCGAGATGTCGGCAAGTTCTGCGCGGAGGATTCACATTCACCCAGCCGAGTCGCGCCCCGAACGAGCATCATGGGGCTATGACGTACCGACGCGTGGCCGGTCTGCTGAGTGCCCTCGTCCTCACCGGGGCTCTCATGACCACCACTGCCTCGGCGGCCGAACCGTTCGCCTACCAGCCCTTGTGGCCGTTCTCCTCGCAGGCCGAGTCCGATACCTGGCTGCACGAGGGCGCGCCGGCCGGGCACGAGCCGTGGCATGCCGACCCATCGGCCACCGCGCTGTCGTTCACACGCGACTATCTTGGTTTCACCGCGATCGACCGGGTCACATCCGTCATCGAGCACGCCGACGAGGCCTGGATTGGTGTCGGGTACGTACTGCCCAACCAACGGCCGACGACGGCGGCGACAATTCACCTGGCACGGTTCGGCGCCGGCCCGGACGCACCATGGGAGGTGGTGGGCAGCCGCGATGACGTCCTCACACTCACCGCACCCCCGTACGGCAGCCCTGTTGCCACCGTGATCGACGCCGGCGGTGCGATCACCGGCGTCGACGAGAGCCTGCACCTGCGCGTCCATCAGAACAGCCCTGAGCAGGTGCTCGGCGAACACTGCTGTGTGGCCGCCGGCGGGGATGGCGTACCGTGGTCGGCCCGGGTGGGCACGGCGCCGCCGCCGCGGCCCGGGGCGCTCACCCTGGTGGTGTGGACCGGCGGACATGTCGCAGAGGTCGAGAAGTTCGCCGTCACCGGCCTGCGGGCGTCGTGACATGCTGCGGCCCAACGCGATTCGCAGAAGTTGGGATGACAGCCGGCCGCGGGTGGCCGGCGCTTCATATGAAATCGATATGAAGGCGGGGTGTGGCGGTTGAATGCGCGCGAAAATGACGACGTGACGTCTGCGCAGCTCAAGAACCAGCGCCCACGTCGAGCGATTCTGGGGCAATTGCCCCGGATGTACCGCGCCGACGGGTCGCCGATCCGCGTGCTGCTGGTCGACGATGAACGCGCACTCACCAACCTCGTCCAGATGGCGTTGCAGTACGAGGGGTGGGTGATAGATGTTGCGCACGACGCCGCGGGCGCTGTCGAGCAGTACCGGGCCAACCTCCCGGACCTGCTGGTACTCGACATCATGCTGCCCGACCTCGACGGGCTCGGGGTTCTCGAGCAGATCCGCTCGTTCGGCACCTACACACCGACGTTGTTCTTGACCGCGAAGGACTCGGTCGCCGACCGGGTCGAGGGCCTGACCGCAGGCGGCGACGACTACATGACCAAGCCGTTCTCGTTGGAGGAACTCGTCGCGCGGTTGCGCGGCCTGCTACGCCGGACCGCCTACCTGACGCCGGCCGCCGACGAAACTCTGCGCGTTGGCGATCTGACCCTCGACGCGGCCGGCCACACGGTGACGCGGGCCGACACGCCTATCTCGTTGACCTCCACCGAGTTCCAGCTGCTGCGGGTGCTGATGAGGAATCCTCGACGAGCGTTGAGCCGCACCGAGATCCTGCGGCAGGTGTGGGAGTACGAATTCGGCGGCCGCACCAGCATCGTCGACCTGTATGTGTCCTACCTGCGCAAGAAGATCGACACCGGCCGGACCCCGATGATCCACACCGTGCGCGGTGTGGGGTACATGCTGCGACCGGCGGAATGATGCGCACCTGGAAGAGCTGGTCCCTGCGCCGCCAACTCGTCGTGGGGGTCTCGCTCGTGGTGATGGTCGCGCTGACGACGATCGGGGCACTGTCGGTGCTGACGTTGCGGTCCTCGATGGTGGGGTTGATCGACAGTCAACTTGCGGGCGCCGCCGACGGCTTCAGCAAGACCGTGACCAAGTATCGGACCACCCCGTTGCCCGGCGGCAACGAACTCCCGGCGCCGGGAACGATGAAGCCGCTCATCCATGTCATGGGACAGGCCCAGGGCAACGTCATCGCGCTCATCCAGCACGGGCAGGTGGCCGACTCGGCGTTCTTCATCGACGGCGAAGCCAAGCCTGCCCCGCCCGCGACCACCGCCGCACTGAGGGACCTGGCCGCCGCAGGGCCCACGCCACGCAACGTCGAACTACCCGAACTGGGGTGGTACCGCGTGGTCAGCCATCCCGGTGACGGCGACGAGACCCTCGTGACCGGGGTGTCGTACACGCCGGCATGGGAGGCGATGATCCGGGTCACCGGCATCGTGTCGGCGATGACCGTCGTCGCGCTGATCCTCACGGCGTTGAGCACGATCGCGATCGTCGGCATCGCACTGCGGCCCCTGCGCCGGGTCGCCGCCACCGCTGCCGAGGTGGCGACACTCCCCCTCGACCGCGACAACCACGCGATCGCGCCGCGGGTCCCGCGCGGCGACACCGACCCACGGACGGAGGTCGGGCGAGTGGGTGACACGCTCAACCAGCTGCTGGACCACGTCGAACGGGCACTATCGGACGTCGCCGCGTCGGACCGGCGCATGCGCCAGTTCATCACCGACGCCAGCCACGAGCTTCGGACGCCTCTGGCCGCGATCCACGGTTACGCCGAGCTCACCCGCCAGGACAGCTCGGTCCTGCCCGAGACCACCGAGTACTCGCTCGCGCGTATCGAGGCCGAGGCCCAACGGATGAACTCGCTGGTGGCCGACCTGCTGCTGCTGGCGCGACTCGACGAAGGTCAGGAGCTGGACACCACGGAGGTGGATCTCACAGAACTGGTCGCCGACGCGGTCAACGACGCCGCGGTGTCCGCACCGACACACCACTGGTCGGTCCAGGTGCCCGAGGACCCGGTATGGGTGCGTGCCGATCATGCGCGGCTCCACCAGACGCTGGCCAACCTGCTGTCGAACGCGCGGGTGCACACACCGGAAGGCACCTCGGTGCAGACGACGCTCGTGGTCCGCGGCAGCGGCGACACGAGCCATGCGGAGGTGACGGTGTCCGACAACGGGCCCGGGATCGACCAGAACCTGCTGCCCCACCTGTTCGAGCGTTTCGTGCGTGCCGACAAATCACGTTCGCGTGCGGCAGGGAGTTTCGGGCTGGGCCTGTCGATCGCGGCGTCCATCATCGAAGCGCACGGTGGCACGATTTCTGCCCAATCACGGTCCGGCAGGACATCTTTCACCATTCGCCTGCCGAACATCCCGGTGACCGCACCACACAAGACGTCGGTTTAGCACGCGCACTACGCGGGGTATGCGCCCGGCGTGGACTGGAATCTGGAACAGACATTCGACACCGCCGAGGGCGCCATCCGGTGGCAGCGCCTCGGGTCCGACGGCGATCCCGTGGTGCTGGTGCACGGCACACCGTACTCGTCCTACCTGTGGCGAGACATCGCACCGGCATTGGCGCAGAACCGCCAGGTGTACGTGTTCGACCTGCTCGGGTTCGGGCAATCCGACCAACGGAAAGGGCAAGACCTTTCCATCGCCGCACACGCCGGGCATCTGGTCGCGCTGCTCGAGCACTGGGGCCTGGACCGGCCCAGCATGATCGCCAACGACATCGGCGCCGCGATCACGCTGCACGCGTCCCTCGTGCACGGTGCCGCATACCGGGATCTGGTGATCTTCGACGCGGTGACCGGGTCCGATTGGGAGATGGGACTTTTCCGGCTCGTACGGCGACATCCGGAAGTGTTCGAGGCGCTGCCCGGCTATGCGCACCGCGCGCTGCTGACCAGCCATCTGCAACGTGCCACCCACACCGGGTTCCGTCCCGGCGTGCTCGAGCGATATCTGGAACCCTGGCTGGGCGAGGATGGTCAGGCCGCGTTCTACCGGCAGTACCAACAGCTTTCGGTGGACGACACCAGGATCTTCGAGGACAAGCTCGCCGGCATCGACATCCCGGTGAAGATCTTGTGGGGCCGCGACGACCTGATCATGGCCCCGAAGTACGGCGAATGGATCCGCGACCAGATCCCGCACGCCGAATTCCACTGGATCGACGACGCCGGCCACGTGCTGCAGGAGGACGTCCCGGTTCAGTTGCTGGCTTATCTCACGGCGCCCTTCACGGCCGGTGTCAGCCGTTGAGGTGTATGAGCACCTTTCCGCTGCCCGCGGTTTCGGTTGGCGGCGACGGCGATCGCGTCCACGAAGCGGTACGACCCGCTCCACGTGAGCTCGCGGCGATGGCCGCGATAGGTGCGCGCAATGACGCACCGACCACTGACCGCTACGACCTTTCCAACGTCGTACGGGCCACGCCGCAGACGTAGACATCGACGCCGAGCGCAGCTGTCCCTCGCACGTGGTCGTCGACCCCGGTGTCTCGGCAGATTCCCATGCCGACGCGCCAGCCGTCCACCTCGATGACGCGCGGCCCGTCACCGGCGACGAAATGCCTGCGTTCGTCCCCGCTCAAGAATGTCTTGCGATAGGCCACGTTCACTCCGCCACCGTGGACCTGCACCATCGCAATGAACCGGCCGCCCGCCGTTTCCACCGGGGCGCCGACCAGAGCGACTGAATGTGTTGCCGCACAGGCGGTTACCAGCTTCACCACGCCATCGCCGGCAAGGTCGACCGTCGGCGCGTCCACTTGATAGCCCGTCAGCGACAACTCCGGGAACACCACCAACCGAGCATCGGCGCGGACGATTGCCTCCACATGGGAGGCCACGTTTGCCTCTACATCGCCATCGAGCACTCGCGGCTGGACCGCGGCGACCACCAGCTTCTCGCCCACTCCCCCATTGTCGTCGACACTCGTGCACAAGGCAGGCCGCAGCGGACCCACCGGGAAGGATCGTTTCCCACTCAGCCGACCACTGAGGTGTGATTGCTGCCCGTTACGGTGTGAGATCGATCTGTTCCCCACAATGGAAAGGCGAGCATGCAGGCGATCGATTACCAGGACTCCTTGCGTGAGGTCACCACCGATGCGGGGGTGCTGCGTTACCACGAGGCGGGTGACGGCCCTCCCCTGCTGATGCTGCACGGATCCGGGCCCGGCGTCACCGGGTGGCGCAACTACCGCGGCAACCTCGCGTTCTTCGCGCAGCATTTCCGTTGCCTGGTACTGGAATTCCCAGGATTCGGCGTAAGTGACGACTTCGGTGGTCATCCCATGCTGGACGCGCAGAAGGCAGCCGTGGTGTTCGCCGATGCGCTGGGTCTCGACCAGGTGGACATCATCGGCAACTCGATGGGCGGCGGTGTGGGGATCAACTTCGCCATCAACCACCCCGACCGTGTGCGACGGTTGGTCGCCATCGGTGGCATCGGCACCAATATCTTCGGCCCCGGGCCCAGCGAAGGCATCCGGTTGCTGCAGGAGTTCACCGAGGATCCCACGCGGGCCCGCCTGGTCGACTGGCTGAACTCGATGGTGTACGACCCCGCCCTGGTCACCGACGAGCTCATCGAGGAACGGTGGGCGCTGGCGACCGATCCGGAGACACTGGAATCCGCACGCCGCATGTACGGCAAGGCCGCGTTCGCCGCAATGCTGGAGATGATGCGCAACGCGGATTTCCCGCTGCCCTGGGCGATCATGCACAAGGTGAAGGCGCCGACGCTCCTGACGTGGGGCCGCGATGACCGGGTCAGTCCGCTCGATATGGCTCTGATCCCGATGCGCACCATCCCCAACGCCGAACTGCACGTGTTCCCCAACTGCGGGCACTGGGTGATGATCGAGGCCAAGGCCGCGTTCGAGCGGACCGTGCTGTCGTTCCTGACCCAGGACGGCAACTAGGCGCTTCACCCTGGGGCGCTCGCGGCCCACCATCTGCCGGGCCCATTGTTGTCTCTCAGTACTGTTTTCATCGCTGGGCCGGTGACTGTCGATCGGTATCTCAGGAACTGGGCGGCGTTGGCTGGCCAGTTGCGTACGAACGTGAGCGAGACCGCTCCGGTGCTGGTCACGCTTCCGGCGGCGCCAGTGGTGGGTCGGCCGGTGAATGCTGCAGTGTGGTCTCGGCGCACCGGGCGCCATATCGGAACGCACCGGGTCAGTACCCGACCCATGGGGTCATACCGGGCTAAATTGGGTTAGCCCCGTATGGGATAGGCGCACCGGCTGGCTCCGACGGCATGCCGGTCGCACCCTATCGGGCCACAACGTGAATGTGGTCGGGAAAGGACTCTCATGCGCGTGCCTCGTCCTGTCGCACAATTCAATCGCCTCATCACTAATCCGGCGGCTCGCGCGCTGACCCCGTGGCTCCCATGCCTGGGTACGCTTGAGCACACCGGACGCAAGTCAGGCAAGCGCTACCACACGCCCCTGTTGATATTCGAGACCCGCGATGGCTTCGCCATCCTCGTTGGCTACGGACACGAATCGGACTGGCTTCAGAATGTTTTGGCCGGCGGCCCGACAGTGCTGCACCGCCGGGGAAACCGTGTCGTATTGGGGACTCCGCGGCTGGTCAGCAAGGCTGAGGCCGCACCCCTGGTCACGCCGGCACACCGGCTGTTCTATCGCGTGTTCCCCTACAACGAAGCAGCGTTGGTGCTCACGAAGACCTCTTAGTCGGACGGGATTTCTGCACGATCAGGTGGCAGTTTCACTTGCCCTCGACGACCGCGAGCACCGCGCTGTTCGTGTTCGCGGCCTCACCGCTTGACGGCCTGCCGGACAACAATCGGGTGCAGCACCGGAGCATGGCCGGTCGTGGACCGGCGACGGTGGCCGATGGCGTCGACGAACCCACGCGCACGCTACGCGCCCTGGTTGATCAGCCGTCGGATCCTCTCGTGCGCCCGCAGCACCACCTCCGCCCGATTCGGTGCGCTGTTGGCGACGGCATCCGCCGCGTTCCCGCCTGCGACATGCACGGGTCCGTCGGACAGGTACCGCAGGCCCTCGGCTGCGACCTCCGCCGGTTCGTTGACGATCATGTCTGGCACATCGAAATTCAGCCCGACTCGCTCCATCGCCGGAGTCCGGGTGACGCCGAGCACGAGTTCGAGCACGTCGACGTTGTGGTCCCGCAATTCGAGCCACAGACTCTCGGCGAAGATCCGGGAGAACGCCTTGGCCGCACCGTACACCGAATGCCTGTCGGCGCCCATGTAACCCGACAGGGATCCGACGACGAGAACGCCGCCGCGCTGCCGCCCCACCATGGGCCGCGCGTAGTGCTGGACGAGTTCCATCATGCGGGTGACGTTGAGGTCCAGCACCTTCCGGAAGTCGTCGAGCGGGGCGTCCAGGAACGGCTCGTTGCACGTACTCGCGCCGGCGTTGTAGACCAGCAACCCCACTTCGAGGTCTGCAGTGGACCCGGTGATGACGCCCACCGACGCCGAGTCCAGCAGATCCACCGCGACCGTTCGCACCTGCGCCCCGAGGTCGCGGCACCGTTGGGCGGTGTCCTCCAGCGGGCCCGGCTTACGGGCGACCAGAACGAGATTGACGCCGGCCTCGGCGAGCAGGCGCGCGAACTCCGCACCCACGCCCTCCGAGCCGCCGGCGATGACCGCCCATGGTCCGTACTTGGCGAGATCAGGCATGGTTCCCATGGCCCCGTGGCGCGCTGTGAATGCTCGGCTGCTCTTCGAGCAGGCGGAACCCTTTGTAGCCGGCGTTCGCGACCTCGGCGCAGATGTCGAGGTATACGCCGAAACCGCCGATGAAGAGCATGAACACCCTCGGCTTACCCGGAACATTGGCACCCATGTACCAGGAGTTCGCTTTCGGGAACAGTGTGGCGTCCGCGCGTTGATTGCACTCGGCGATCCAGTTCTCCACCGCCTCGGGCGTCGCCTCCATCGCGGCATATCCGTGCTCTCGGAGGTGGCCGATGGCGTCGGAGATCCAGTTGACGTGGGCTTCTGCGTGCAGAACCATGTTCGCGAGCACGGCGGGCGCACCGGGTCCGGACACCAGGAACAGGTTGGGGAAGCCGTCCACCCCGAGGCCGAGATAGGTGCGCGGTCCGTCGGCCCAGTCATCGACCAGCTTCTGCCCGTCACGGCCGACGATGTCGATCTTGGCCAACGTGCCCGTCATCGCATCGAACCCCGTGGCGAACACCAGGGCATCGAGGTCGTAGTGGGCCTCCGAGGTGGCTATCCCGGTGGCATCGATCGATTCGATGGGTGTCTTACGAACGCTCACCAGCGTCACATTGGGCCGGTTGAACGTCTCGAAGTAGTTGGTATCGGTGCAGATCCGCTTGGTTCCGATCGGGTGATCATCCGGAATCAACAGATCGGCGACCTCGGGATCGTCGATGACCGCACGGATCTTCTCCTCGTAGAACTTCCGCGCCTCCTCGTTGGCCTCCGGGTTGATCATCTGGTCACTGAAGGTCTTGGAGAACAGGACGCCACCGAGCTGCCAACGGCGTTCGAACGCTTCACGGCGTTCTTCCGGGCTGACCTCCATGGTCAGTTTCGGGTGCGCCACGTGCGGCGAACCGCCGCCGCTGCGCCATGACTTTCTGCGCCGTTCCGCGTAGTTCGCCTTGGCTTCGGCGAGTTCCTCCGGGGTCAGCGGGCGGTTGCCGGCAGGCACGCTGTAGTTGGGTGTCCGCTGGAACACGTAGAGGTGCGACGCCTGTTCGGCGATGATCGGAATCGACTGGATCCCTGAGGATCCGGTCCCGATCACACCGACACGCTTGCCGGTGAAATCCACGTCCTCGTGCGGCCAGTACGCGGTGTGGTAGACCTCGCCGGCGAAGGTGTCCAGCCCGGGGAAGTCGGGCGTCAACGGCGACGAGAGTGGGCCGGTGGCCATCACCACGAACTTGACGGTGAGCACTTCGCCGGTGTCGGTCTCGACGCGCCAGCGCAGCGTGGTCTCGTCGAGAACAGCCGAGACCACGCGGGTGTTGAACGTGATGCCGGACCGCAGGTCGAGCTTGTCGGCGACCCAGTTGATGTAGCGCAGAATCTCGGCCTGGGTGGCGTACTTCTCCGTCCAGGTCCATTCCTGTTGGAGCTCATCGGAGAACGAGTAGCTGTAGTCGAGGCTCTCGACGTCGCATCGGGCACCCGGATAGCGGTTGTAGTACCAGGTTCCGCCCACCTCGGGAGCGGCCTCGAACACACGGACCGACAAGCCGTCGCCACGGAACTTGTGCAGGGCGTACAGGCCGCCGAAGCCCGCACCGACCACGACGACGTCGACAACATTTTCAGTCGTGCTACTCACGGCTCGCACACTAGGAGACCGCGGCGGCCCCTTCCCGGGATGCTTCCCGGTCACCGGACGACGGGATATTCCTCCCGTCCACTGGGCCCGCCACCCGCCGGTGTCGGTCGCCGCCCGTCACAATTTCGTGCCATGTCCGACGTCGAATCCAGCACGCGTATCGCGCGGCTCACGGTCACCGAAGTCATCGACGAAAGCCATGACGCCCGGTCATTGGTCTTCGCCGTCCCCGACGAACACCGTGACCGCTTCGGATATCGGCCCGGGCAGTTCTTGACGCTGCGCATTCCGAGTGAGCGCACCGGTTCGGTGGCACGTTGCTATTCACTGGCCAGTTCGCCGCACACCGACGACGCGTACAAGGTGACGGTCAAGCGCACCGACGGTGGTTATGGTTCGAACTGGTTGTGCGACAACGTCGCTGTCGGCACCACGATCGAATCGCTGCCGCCGTCGGGCGTGTTCACCCCGGCGAACTTCGACGACGACTTTCTGTTGTGGGCAGCCGGCAGTGGCATCACACCGGTGATGTCGATCCTCAAATCGGTGCTGTCGGCCGGTTCCGGCCGGGTGATCCTCTGCTACGCCAACCGTGACGAGCGGTCGGTGATCTTCGCAGCCGAACTGCGTGAACTGGCCGCGCGTTACGAAGGCCGGTTCACGGTGTTGCACTGGCTGGAGTCGGTCCAGGGCCTGCCGACCCGGGCCCAGTTGCGCGGGTTCGCACAGTTGTTCACCGGCCACGAGTCGTTCATCTGCGGTCCCGAGCCGTTCATGGCGGTGGTGCGGGCCGCCCTCACAGAGGCCGGGGTTCCGCGGCAGCGCATCCACCTTGAGGTCTTCCAATCGCTGTCGGGAGACCCGTTCACCGAGGCCGTCCCCGCCCCGTCCTCGGAGTCGGCCGAGCCGGAAACCGACACCGGCGCCGCCGAAGCCGAGATCGAGCTCGACGGAACGGTGCACAACCTTCGTTGGCCGCGCGACCGCAATCTGGTCGACACCATGCTGGCCGCGGGTGTCGAGGTGCCGTACTCATGCCGTGAGGGCAGCTGCGGATCGTGCGCGGCGACTGTGCTCGACGGCGAGATCGAACGCGGTGACACCCCGATTCTCGACGAGCAGGACATCGCGGACGGGCTCTTCCTGGCCTGTCAGGCGCGTCCGTTGTCGGACCGGATCAGGATCGAGTTCTGACTTCCGCTGACCGGGAATCACATGACGGCCAACGCGTGGCTCGGTCCACCATCGAACCATGACGAAACGGGTGATCGACGGCATCGCTGAACTCGCCGACCAGCTCCGCGAACAAGCCATCGAAGCCGAGAAGATCGGCAAGCTGACCGATGCCACGGTCAAGATGATGAAGCAGGTCGGCAACATTCGGCTGCTGCAACCGGCGCAACACGGCGGGTTGCAAGTGCATCCGCGTGAGTTCGCCGAGACGGTGATGGCCACGGCGGCGCTCGACCCGTCGGCGGGGTGGATCAACGGCGTGGTGGGAGTGCACCCGTACCAGTTGGCCTACGCCGACCCCAGGGTGGCCGAGGAGATCTGGGCCGACGACGTCGACACCTGGGTTGCCTCACCGTACGCGCCCCAGGGAGTCGCCAAGCCGGTCGACGGCGGCTACATCTTCAACGGGCGGTGGCAGTTCAGTTCCGGCACTGACCACTGCGATTGGATCTTCCTGGGCGCGATGATCGGCGACAGCGACGGCAGACCGTTGATGCCGCCCCAGATGCTGCACATGATCCTGCCGCGCAGGGATTATGAGATCGTCGAGGATTCCTGGGACGTCGTCGGCTTGCGTGGCACCGGATCAAAAGACGTCATCGTCCGGGACGCTTTCGTGCCGTCGTACCGAACCATGGACGCGATGAAGGTCATGGACGGGACCGCCCAGCGCGAGGCCGGCATGACCGAGACGCTGTACCTGATGCCGTGGTCGACGATGTTCCCACTCGGGATCAGCTCGGCGACGATCGGTATCGCCGAGGGTGCACTGGCCGCAGCACTGGATTACCAACGTGAACGCGTGAATTCCAGCGGCGTGGCCATCAAGGACGATCCGTACGTGATGTACGCGATCGGCGAAGCCGCCGCCGATATCAACGCCGCCCGTCAGGAGCTGCTGGCCAACGTCGACCGCATCTACGACATGGTCGATTCGGGTCGAGAGGTGAGCTTCGAGGACCGGGCCGCCGGGCGGCGCACGCAGGTGCGCGCGGTGTGGCGCGCGGTGTCTGCGGTCGACGAGATCTTCGCGCGCTGCGGCGGAAACGCAGCGCGGATGGACAAGCCTCTGCAGCGGTACTGGCGCGACGTGCACGTCGGGCAGGCACACGCCATCCACGTGCCGGGCACCGTCTACCACGCCTCGGCACTCAGTTCGTTGGGTGTCGACCCACAGGGCCCATTGCGGGCGATGATCTGAGCAGGAGACCACGAGCATGATCAAGAGCCTCGGATACGTCACCGTCCAAGCCACGGACATGCAGCGGTGGCGTCACTTCGCTTTCGGCGTACTCGGTTTCGCCGAGGGCACGGGACCCGATCCGGATGCGCTGTATCTGCGGATGGACGAACGCTGCGCCCGCATCATCGTGGCCCCCGGCGATGTCGACAAGATCGTCACCGTCGGCTGGGAGGTGCGCGACCACGCCGCCCTGCAGGAAATCAAGCGCGCACTGGACGCTGCGGGTGTCCCACACAAACAACTGTCGCTTGCCGAAGCCGACAGCCGGCGCGTGGAGGAGGTCATCGCGTTCGAGGATCCGGCCGGCACATCCCTTGAGGTGTTTCACGGTCCGGTGCTCGACCACAGCCCGGTCGTCACGCCGTTCGGCGCGCGGTTCGTCACCGGCGATCAGGGCCTGGGGCACGTGGTGCTTCCCGCGCTCGATGTGAACGGATTGTTCGAGTTCTACACCGAGACACTCGGTTTCAAGTCACGCGGCGCATTTCGGGTTCCCGTGCCCCCCGAGTTCGGCCCCGTACGGGTGCGCTTCCTCGGCATCAACGAGCGCCACCACAGCCTCGCCCTCTGCCCCGCCTCGACCTTGCGGGACCCGGGCCTGGTCCACCTCATGGTGGAGGTCGATTCATTGGACGCGGTGGGACAAGCTCTGGACCGCGTCAACGCCGACGGGTTCCAGCTGTCGTCGACGCTGGGCAGACACACCAACGACAAGATGGTGTCCTTCTACGTGCGTGCTCCCGGTGACTGGGATATCGAGTTCGGCACCGACGGAATGCGGGTTGACGAACAGCACTACACCGCCGAGGAGATCACCGCGGACAGCTACTGGGGCCATCAATGGGTGAGTGACCTGCCCAGAGCGATGCAGCCGTGAGCGCCAACCCTGCCGCGTAGACGCACGCTGTTCATACGTTCACAGGCGCCCCCGGACCTCGGTCCGGGGGCGCCCGGCTTATGACGCGATGCATAAACCCCCATCAACGTGACAGCGCGCACATATGTGTGATAGTCATATTTCTATTAGTCATATGCCGACTAGTAGTACCGCCCGTCCAATGGAGGACCTCATGACCATCACCGTCGAATCGCCTGTGACCAGCGGAAAAGGTGCGACCGCAGATACGCCGAGCGCCGTGATCGACCGCATCTCCCTCGTCCTCGACGCGTTCGACGGTCCGGGCCGGTTGACCCTCGCCCAGGTGGTGCGCCGCACGGGTCTGCCCCGCTCGTCGGCCCACCGGATGCTTGAGCGGTTGGTCCAACTGCGGTGGCTCCGCCGCAACGGACGCGACTACGAATTGGGCATGCGCCTGGTCGAGCTGGGCTCACTGGCGGTCCACCAGGACCGGCTGCACAAGGCCGCGATCCCGAAACTGCACGAGTTGCACGCTGCCACCGGACTTGTCGTGCACCTGGCCGTGCTCGACGGCCCGGACGTGGTGTACATGGAAAAGGTCGGCAACCGCATGGCCGCAGCCATCCCCACCCGCGTCGGCGGCAGGCAGCCCGCACACTGCGCGGCGGTCGGCAAGGCCGTGCTGGCCTACGCCGACGACAGCGACGTCGAGGCGCTCACCGTCGATGCGCTGGCGCGCCGCACCAAGTACTCCATCACCAGTGGTGCGCAGTTGCGCAGTGAGCTCGCCCGGGTGCGCTCCCACGGCATCGCCGTCGACCGGGAGGAGTCCTACCCGGGGCTGGGCTGCGTGGCCGCCCCGATCGGCGATCCCGGTCAGGCGGTCGCGGCGGTGTCGGTGTGCGGACCGATGAACCGCATGGTGTTCGACCACCGCATGGCAGCACCGGTGCGGATGACCGCGTTGGGCATCTGGCGCGCCATGCAGGGCGCCGAGATGCGGGTGGCGCCGACCCTGCAGCAGATGCGCCCGCTGCGCGGCGGCCCCTCGGCCACCCCCGCTGCAACGCTCGCGCTCGCATGAGTGGGTTGGATCCGCAGATCGCGGACATCATCGAGGCCCTCGATTCCGGTTTCCCCGCGGTGCACACGATGACCGGTGCGCAGGCCAGGGCCGCCATCAAAGCCCGGTTCCGACCGGCCGACCAACCCCAGCCGATGGCCGCAGTCGAGGATGCCACCGTCACCGGTTCTTCCGGCGATGTGGCCGTGCGCATCTACCGGCCCGCCACGCCAACCCGTCCGCTCCCCACCCTGGTGTGGGCCCACGGCGGCGGATGGGTGTTCTGCGACCTCGACAGCCATGACGAACTCTGCCGGGACATCGCCACTCGTGTTCCTGTCGTGATCGTTTCGGTGGATTACCGTCGCGCCCCCGACGAGGGGCAGTGGCCCGCGGCCGCCGACGACATGTACACCGCGACAAGCTGGGCGGCGGCGCACGCGGCAGAGCTGGGCGGCGCCGAAAACCTCGTTATGGTCGGCGGTGACAGCGCGGGCGGCAACCTCGCTGCCGTCACAGCCGTGATGGCCCGTGACCGCGGCGGACCCGACCTGTCCGGACAGGTGCTGCTGTACCCCGTGATCGCCGCCGATTTCGACAACGAGTCCTACCGCCGCTTCGGCGCCGGGTACTACAACCCGCGGCCGGCACTGCAGTGGTATTGGGATCAGTACGTGCCCGACGTCGCCGACCGTGTAGACCCGTACGCGTCACCGCTTCACGCCGATCTGTCCGGGTTACCGCCCGCGATCGTGGTCGTCGCCGGCCACGACCCGCTGCGGGACGAGGGATTCGCCTACGCAGAGGCCCTTGAGCGCGCGGGAGTACCCACTGTCACGCGCTACTTCGAAGGCGGTATCCACGGTTTCATGACGATGCCGTCTCTGGACCTGTGCCGCCAGGCGCGCGCTCAGGCCTGTTCGGACATCAGCGCTCTCGTGGAATCCATCGGAATCGCAGCGCCGTAACGCTGATCCGGGTCGAGCACACAGTGCGTACGGCCGAAGACCGTCACCATGCACTTGTTGTTGTGGTTGCATCGGCTGCGCGTGCCCGCATCGGTCATCATCCTGTTGACCAGGTCGGGTTCGCGCAGCAATGCGCGCCCCACGGCCATCAGCTCGAACCCCTCGCGCAGACCTGTCTCGAGGTGGTCGCGGTTGGTGATGCCGCCGAGCAGGATCAGCTTGGTGTTGCGCACGACCGGCACGAACTGTCGCGCGGCGGGAAGCATGTACAGATCTTCGTACGGGTAACTGCCCATGGCCTTCTTGCCGACGACTCGCACCGCCGGACGCATCGCCGGTGGCATCACCTGCGCGAACTCGCGCACCGGAACATCACCCCGGAACAGGTACATCGGCTTGAACACCGATGAGCCCTGGGTCAATTCGATGGCGTCCAACGTCTGATCGGCATCGAGCAGCGACGCGGTGCGCAGTGCTTCATCGATCCAGATGCTGCCGGGCAGGCCGTCGTCCATGTTCAGCTTGGCGATCACCGCGACGCGGTCCCCCACGACGTCGCGCACGCGCCCGGCGATCTCGCGGACGAACCGCGACCGGTTGTCGATGTCCCCGCCGTATTCGTCCTTGCGCCGGTTGATCAGGGGACTCAGGAACGAACTCGGCAGATACAGGTGTCCGAAGTGCAACTCGACCGCGTCGAAGCCGGCGTCGACCGCCACCTGGGCCGCGTCTCCGAATTGATCGATCACCATGGCGATCTCACTGCGCGTGATCGCCCGGCAGTACGCGAACGAGGTCGGGTTGACGAATCGGCTCGGCGCCACGGCCGTCACACCCGTGAGCTTCTTCTGGGCGACAACGCCCGCGTGCCCCAGTTGCGCCGAGATCGCCGCTCCCGCGCCGTGCACGGCATCGGTGAGTTTGCGCAGGCCCGGCAATGCCTTGACGTTCATCACGATCTGCCCGGGTGCGCTCGCCGCCTGAGGCGACACGCAGCAATATGCGACGGTCGTCATGCCGACTCCGCCCTCGGCGAAGCCGCGGTGGAAGTCGACAAGGTCATCGGTGACGACGCCACCCGGTGAGCGGCCTTCCGAGGTGGCAGCCTTGATCACACGATTTCGCAACCGCACCGGACCGAGTTGAACCGGAGCGAACGGATCGGGGCTGAGGTCGGTCATCTGATCACCGTGTCACGCAGCCGAACCGCATCGACCCGGCTCTCCCGATGGCCGGGAGCGCGCCCGAAGCCCGGCGATGGAGTTCATAGTCTTTGGACCATGGCCGACACCGCCACCGTCTACGTCATCGACCGGGTCGTCACCAAACCCGGTCAGGCACGCGCCTTCGTCGACCGGTACCTCGCCGAATACGCCCCCGGCGCCCGCAGCCGCGGCATGACCCTCGAGCGGGTGCTGGTGAGCCCGCCGATCTGGTTCGACGACCGGCCCAACACCGTGACCGTCACGTGGTCGCTACCCGGGCCCCATGCGTGGTGGCAGATGACGTGGCAAGGCCGGCCGGACCCGACGCTGGGCAAATGGTGGTCGCAGATGGACGAATTGGTGGCGGAACGAACCCGGTCGGTGGCGGCTGCGGCCGACGATGTCGACATCATGTGCGAGGGGTGACGCGATGTTCAACGTGACACGTCTGATCGACGTCGCCGCAGATGACCGCGACCGCATCCTGACCTCGTTGCGGCAGGCCGCGGCAACCACCGCGGCCCACCGTTGGGTGGTCGAGCCCACCGATCCGGGTTCGCGCAACGGCGGAGACATCCTGGCCCATTTCCGGTTCACCGACGAGACCCAGTGGAACCGGGCCTCGGAAGTCGCTGCGGTGCTCTGCGATCCGGCCATCAGCCGGGTCAATGGCGTGACCTATCACGGCGCACCGGTGACCGCGGGCACGACGGGATCCGTCTATCGGACACTGTTGCTGCGAGTGTCGCCGGGCACCGATCCGGACGACGTGGCGCGGTTCGAAAACGAACTTGCCGTGATGCCCCGCCATGTGAACACGATCCTGAGTTGGCAGTTGAGCCGGGTGACCGACGCCGTCGGCGACACGACGTGGACCCATGTGTTCGAGCAGGAGTTCACCGACGTCGATGGACTGATGGGCCCTTATCTGATGCACCCGATCCACTGGGCGGTGGTCGACCGCTGGTTCGACCCGGAGACCACGGACGTGATCATCCGGGACCGGGTGTGCCACAGCTTCTGCGGCATCACCGCCCCGGTGCTGAGCTGAATCAGATGCCGGCAGGCAGGATGTTCGGATTGGCCGACGCGGGCGGCTCCAGCGGCGGCAACATGTCACGGCCGTCGAGGTTGTGCACCGGAAGGTTCTGCGACCATGGATAGTGCAGGCTGAAGGCCACCAGTCCGGTGCGTTCGGCGGCAGGCCGATGGCACATGGCGAGCACCGTCTCGGCGAGGTACTCCACGGGTTCGGTGGGAAAGGTGTCCGGGATCAGGCTGGCAGCACCCGGGGTGCGCACCGCGCTGCTCGGTCCCACGGCGTTGACCGCGATGTTGGCGTCGAGCAGCTCGGCCGCGACACCTTGCGTGAACCGGTGCAGCGCAGCCTTCATCGACGCGTAGATGACGTCGCCGGACGACTTGTTGTACTCGCGGTAGGGCCGCACCGGCGCGAGGCCGGTCACCGAGCCGATGTTCACGATCCAGCCGGCACCCTGCTCGCGCATGTGCGGCACGGCGGCCTGGGTGAGGACGAACGGCGTGCGCAGATAATGCTCGACCGTGCGGTCGAACGTGTCCATCGACATGTCCTCGATGATCGAATAGTCGGCGAAGCCGGCGTTGTTGACCAGGATGTCGATGCGACCGGTCTGCTCGATCACCTGGTCCACCAGCGCCGCGCGCTGCTCGGCATCCTCGAGATCCGCGGCGATGCCGAAGGCCTTTCCACCGGTGGCCTCGATCAGTTCGATCGTCTCACCGATGGTGCCGGGCAACGCCGTCGCCTGGCCTGCCCGCACCGAGGGCGACGGGTCGTAGGAGCGTGCCGTGACGGCGACGACGGCCCCCTCGGCCGCCAGACGCTGCGCCACGGCCCGGCCGATCCCTCGGCTGCTGCCGGTCACCAGAGCCGTTCTGCCACTGAGCAGTTTGGTCATGAGAGTGTGAGGTCCTCTTCGATCGGGGCGCGGTGGCTCTGCCAGACGTCGATCAGCCGGAACGGGAACGCCGTCACGATCCGCCCGCCGCCGGATCGGTAGTAGGTGTGCGCCGTCGGCGTGTGGCACCAGACGGTGTTCTGCATGGCCTCGTCGATCTGCCGCACGTAGTCGGTGAACGCCTCCTCGGTGACCTCCAGCGTGGTGGCTTCGCGGATGGCCATCAACTGCAGGCACTCCATGACGTAGTGCACCATCACCTCGACACCGAAGTTGTGCCCGGCGCCGTGACCGGGGCTGTAGTTGGGCGCCGACGAGATGAACAGGTTGGGGAATCCCGGCACCAGGCCGCCGCGGTAGGCGCTGGGGCTGTCGCCCCAGAACTCGCTGAGCCGCAGCCCGTTTCGCCCCCGGATGTCGACGGTCGACAGGAAGTCGAGGTGATAGCCGGTGGCATAGATGATGACGTCCAGATCGATCTGCCTGCCGTCCTGGGTGACGATGCCTGCCGTGTTCACCCGCGCCGGTTCGGCGGCCTCGACGTCGACGTGTGGCTTGGTCAGCGCGGCGTAGTAGCCGCCCGGGTCCCGGATGATGCGTTTGCCGTACGGCGCGAAGTCGGGCGTGACCTTGGCGGCGAGCTCACTTCCCGCGCCGAAGGTCCGGTCGATGTAGTCCAGGCAGATCTGCAGCAGGACATCGTTGGCCTTCGAGATCGACAAATGTTCGGCCGCCCACTCCGGGTCTCGAAGGATCACCGGGTGGTTGTTGTCGGCGGTGCCCCAGAACGACTTCAGGCGAACCCAGTTGGCGTGGAACGGGACATGGTTGTTGAGCCACCGGCGATGCGCGGGAACGTCGTCGGACAGCCGTTTGCGCGGCGCTACCCAGTGCGGTTGACGCTGGAACACCGTGAGGTGTTCGACCTGGTCGACGCAGGCGTCCACGATCTGCACCGCGGTGCAGCCCGCCCCGATGATCGCGACCTTCTTGCCGGTGAGATCGAGGGTCGGATCCCATTCGGCGGAATGGATACTGGTTCCGCCAAAGGTCTCCCGACCCTCGAGATCCGGCCAGCGGGGCCGGTTCAGGTACCCGGCCGCGGGGATGACGACGTTGGCATGGCCGACCTCGCGACGGCCTTCGGGACCGACGGTGTGCACCTCCCACTGCGCGCGCTGTTCGTCCCAGTGCAGCGCCGTGACCTCGGTGCCGAATCTGGTGCGGTCGCGCAGACCGTTCTTGTCTGCCACAGTCCTCAGGTAATTCTGGTACTCCGGTCCCTGCGGGTAGTAGCTCGTCCAGTCACCATTGATGTCGCGCGACAACGAGTAGTACGCCGACGGTGTGTCGACCCCGATGCCTGGGTAGACGGTGGTGTACCAGGTGCCGCCCACTTCGTCGTTGCGGTCGATGATCTCGAAGTCGACACCGGCATCGGCCAGTTCCAGCGCGGCGGCCATACCGGCGATGCCCGCGCCGATGATGACCACCTTGAAGTCGGGCGGCAGCTTCGCTGTTCGTGGCAGCACCGGCTGCGAGGGGTGAAAACCACCTTGTTCCAGAAGCAGTCCGGCGTATTCGGGCCCGACGGGGGTACCGAGGGCCAGCGGTGCGATCCGCAGGAACAACTCTTGGTCGTCCGCGGGCAACGCGGATTGCGGCCGGGGTGAGTTCATGGCCTCCACAACGGCTTCGACGAGCGTGCCCAATGTCTCGTCGTCTGCGACACCGATGTGTTCCGGGGGATCCGGGATGTGGGAGATCCCCGGCGCGAACCGATCGACAACTGCCGGATCGCCGGTGAGTTGCGCCAGCACCGCAACCAGCACCCCCGCATCGGCCTGACGCAGGTTGCGGCGCAGTTCGTCGGCATCCAGCCTGGTGCCGGCCGCGGTCACGGTCGCATCGGTCGTCATCGAACCTCCTTGGTCGTGCCGCCGAGTATGTGGCTGTCCCACTGCGGCGGCGCGGGCCTTTTCTACTGAGCGGGACGTGGTTTGTCCGGGCGTCGCGCAGGCGTCCTAGGGTCGTTGGTCATGGAAGACCTGCAGTCCGTGCTGGCATCGACACGCAGCCACGCGCTCGGCGACATCCCCCGACGTTCGGCGCGCCGGTATCCGGACAAGGTGGCGATCCGCGATGGGCAGGTGTCGTTGACCTTCGCCGAGTTCGAGCATCACGTCGACCGGGCCGCGGCGGCGCTGCAGGACAATGGTTTCGGGGTCGGCGACCGTGTCGCGGTGTTGGCTCACAACTGCTGGCAGTACGCCGTGTTGGCGTTCGCGACGGCCCGCGCGGGCGTGGTGTTGGTGCCCGTCAACTTCATGCTCACGCCCGAGGAGATCTCCTACATCCTGGGGCACAGCAGGGCGAGCGGATTCCTGGTCGAGGCCGATCTGGTGCCCACGGCGCAGGCCGCGATGCGCCTGGGCGGCTCGGTCACCAGCACCGCCGCGCTGGTACTGCCGGGCCAGGGCCTGCCCGCCGGGTGGACCGACTTCGACCAGTGGCTTTCGACCACGTCGCCGGCGCCCAACCCGTATGTGGCTGACGACCAGATGATCCGCCTGATGTACACCAGCGGCACGGAGTCACACCCGAAGGGGGCCATGCACTCCAGCCGCAGCCTCATGGGCAACTACGTCAGCACCATCATCGCCGGATCCATGGAGAGCACCGACATCGAGATCCATTCGCTGCCGCTGTACCACTGCGCGCAGCTGGACAACTTCCTCATCACCGACATCTACCTGGGTGCGACGAGCATCATCCTGCCGCGACCGGAACCGGAGCTGGTGCTGCGCACCATCGAGAAGTACCGCGTCACCAACTATTTCGCGCCGCCGACGGTGTGGATCTCGCTGCTGCGCTCACCGGTGTTCGACCAGGTGGACCTGTCGAGCCTGCGCAAGGGTTACTACGGCGCGTCCGCGATGCCGGTCGAGATCCTCGCCGAGATGCGTGAGCGGCTGCCCAACCTTCGGCTGTGGAACTTCTACGGACAGACCGAGATGGCACCGTTGGCGTCGGCACTCGGACCCGACGAGCAGGACGCCCACGCCGGATCGGCCGGGCGACCCGCGGTCAATGTCGAGACCGCGATCCTGGACGACGACAACGCTCCCCTGCCCGCAGGCGTGGTCGGTGAGATCGCCCACCGAAGCCCGCATCTGATGCTCGGTTATCTCGACGACGAGGCCAAGACGGTGGAGGCGTTCCGCGGCGGATGGTTCCACTCCGGCGATCTCGGCTACTACGACGAGCACGGCCTGCTGCACGTCGTGGACCGCAAGAAGGACATGATCAAGACCGGCGGTGAGAACGTCGCGAGCCGTGAGGTGGAGGAGGCCGTCTACCGCCACCCCGCCGTGGAGGAGGTGGCGGTCTTCGGCCTGCCGCATCCGACGTGGGTCGAGGCCGTGGTGGCCGCGGTGGTGACCCGCGATGGCGCCGAACTCACCGAGGACGAACTGCTGACCCACTGCCGGTCGTGTCTGGCGGGCTTCAAGACACCCAAACAGGTGTTCTTCGTCGAGTCACTTCCCAAGAACCCCAGCGGCAAGTTGCTCAAGCGTGTGCTGCGGGAGCGCTTCGCTGAGACCGCAGCCGACGCGATCTGATTGCGCCCGCTGGGCGGGATTGCCGATCCATCGTTCAGGCACACCGAATTAGCCTGCGGGACAACACCGGAGGAAAGGACTCCGCTCCATGACGCTCGCCTCAGGCACGGGCCGCATCGCGCGCTTCGACGAGCCAGGAAAGCCGTTCGAGATCCAGACGGTCCCCATTCCGGAAGTCGGCCCCGGCGAGATTCTGATCCGGGTGACACGCGCGAACATCTGTGGATCCGACGTGCACGCGTGGCACGGCACCTTCGCCACCCGTGGCCTCGGCGGCCAGCTGCCGACCGTGCTGGGTCATGAAATGGTCGGTGTGGTAGCGATTTTGGGTGATGGTGTGCACAGCGACTCCGACGGCCGTCCGCTCGAGGTGTGCACGCGCGTGGTGTTCCCCTACTTCTTCTGCTGCCACACCTGCCGCAACTGCCTGGCAGGCAGGCGCAACGCCTGTCTGAACCTCAAGATGGCCATGCTCGGCCGCGCCGACGAACCCCCGCACTTCGTGGGCGGCTACGCCGATTACTTCCTGCTGCCCGCGGGGGCGGTGGTCTACACCGTGCCCGACTCGGTTTCCGACGAGATCGCCGCCGGCGCGAACTGTGCACTGTCACAGGTGATGTACGGGCTGGAGCGCGCGGACCTGCAACTCGGCGAGACCGTCGTGGTGCAGGGTGCGGGCGCTTTGGGTCTCTACGCCGTCGCCGTCGCGAAGGCGCGCGGCGCCAAGACCGTGATCGCCATCGACGGGGTGCCCGAGCGCCTGGAGTTGGCCCAGGCCTTCGGCGCCGACGAGGTCATCGACATCACGGCCACCACCGACAAGGACAGGGTGAAGATCGTTCGCCGACTCACCGACGGGCAGGGCGCCGACGTGGTGGTCGAGGTGGTCGGACATCCGTCGGCCATCGACGAGGGGCTCAAACTGCTGGGCCAGTTCGGCCGCTACGTCGAGATCGGAAACATCAACATCGGCAAGACCTTCGAGTTCGACCCGTCGCGGTTCGTCTTCGCCAACAAGACCATGGTCGGTGTCTCGCTCTACGATCCCGCGGTGCTGTCGCGCGCCCTGACCTTCCTGGCGGAATACCAGGACCGGCTTCCCTTTGACCGGTTGGCCGCCGCGTGCTACCGCCTCGAACACATCAACGACGCGTTCGTGGCGGCCGAGAACAAGCGCGACGTCCGCGCCAGCATCGTGCCCTGAGACAACCGGAAAGCAGATATGACGAATCACGAGTACGACCGCACCACCCTCTACATCGACGGCCGATGGGTGGCTCCTGCCGGAACGGGCACCATCGACGTCGTCGATCCGGCCACCGAAGAGGTCATCGGCCACGTCCCGGCCGGCACCGACGTCGACGTGGACGTCGCCGTCGCCGCGGCCCGTCGCGCGTTCGATCCGCTGATCGGCGTCGACGAGCGCCGGCAGCGCCTGGACGCGGTGATCACCGCGATGGAAAAGCGTCTGCCGCAGATCGCCGAGACCATCACCCGCGAGATGGGCGCGCCCGTCCGGATCTCCCAGACCGTGCAGACACAGGTCCCGCTGGCAGTGGCTCGCGGATTCGCCGACGCCCTGGCGAATTTCGAGTTCGAGGAGCGCATCGGCAACTCGCTGGTGGTGCGCGAACCCTACGGCGTGGCCGCGGCCATCACCCCGTGGAACTATCCGCTGTACCAGGTGGTCGCGAAGGTGCTGCCCGCGATCGCAGCCGGGTGCACGGTGGTGCTCAAGCCCAGCAACGAGGCACCGCTGTCGGTGTTCGAGTTCGTCGAGGCCCTCGACGACGCCGGCCTGCCGGCCGGTGTGGTCAACCTGGTGTCCGGGCCCGGCAGCGTCATCGGTGAGCGGATGGCCGCACACCCCGACGTGGACCTCGTGTCGTTCACCGGGTCCACGGAGGTCGGCGCCCGGGTCGGTGAACTGGCCGGCCGGAACGTCAAGAAGGTGGCCCTGGAACTCGGCGGCAAGTCGGCCAACGTGATCCTCGACGGCGCCGACCTGGCCACGGCGGTCAAGGTGGGTGTGGGTAACGCCTTCCTCAACGGCGGGCAGACCTGCATGGCGTGGACCCGCATGCTCGTGCCGCTGTCACGCTACAGCGAGGCGCTGGACATCGTCGAGGCCGCGGTGGCGAAGTACACCGTGGGCGACCCGTGGGATCCCGCCACCCGGATCGGCCCGTCGGCGTCACAGCGGCAGTTCGAGACCGTGCTGGGCTTCATCGAACGCGCATCACGCGATGGTGCGCGGCTTGTGACCGGCGGACCCGAGAAGATCCGTGACACCGGCTATTACGTCGCTCCCACCGTGTTCGCCGATGTGCTTCCCGACTCCGAGTTGGGCCAGGAGGAGGTGTTCGGACCGGTACTCGCGGTCATTCCGTTCCGCGACAGCGACGAGGCTCTCGAGATCGCCAACGGCACCCCCTACGGCCTGTCCGGAGCGGTATGGGCGGCCGACGACGACACCGCCATCGCGTTCGCACGGCAGGTGCAGACCGGACAACTCGACATCAACGGCGGAAAGTACAACCCCGCAGCGCCCTTCGGCGGTTACAAGAAGTCCGGCGTGGGCCGCGAACTCGGCCGGTTCGGGTTCGAGGAGTATCTGCAGACCAAGTCCCTGCAGCTGCCATGACCGCGACGACACGAAAGGTGGCCGAGTCATGACCGCATCCGAGCCTCTGCTGGTCAGCGCCTCCGGCGCCGTCCAGGTGTGGACGATCAATCTTCCGCAAGTCGGAAATGCCATCACCGGCAGCGATTTCATCGGAGCTTTCGAGGACGCCGTCGACGCCGCCAACCGCGACGCCACGGTGGGTGCGGTGATCCTCACCGGGTCCGGGAAGATCTTCTCCGCGGGCGGCAACGTCAAGGAGATGGCCGACCGCGAAGGCATGTTCGGTCTGGACGCCATCGACCAGCGGTTCGCCTACGTGGACGGGATCCAGCGCATCCCGAGGGCGCTGGCGCGTCTCGAAGTTCCGGTCATCGCCGCGGTCAACGGTGCCGCCGTCGGCGCCGGTTTCGACCTGGCCATGATGTGCGACATCCGGGTGGCCTCCGAACGGGCCTCGTTCGCCGAGAGTTTCGTGCAGTTGGGGCTGGTTCCCGGTGACGGCGGGACATGGTTCCTGCAGCGCGCGATCGGTTATGAGCGCGCGGCCGAGATGACGTTCACGGGTGACCGGGTCGACGCCGCGACCGCGCTGGGCTGGGGTCTGGTCAGCCGTGTCGTCCCGCACGACGAACTGCTCGCAGCGGCCCAGGATCTGGCCGGACGGATCGTGCGCAATCCTTCGCGCGCTCTGCGCATGGCCAAGCGTCTCCTGCAGGAGTCGCGCACGGGGGTGCTCGAGTCCACGCTCGGGATGGCCGCGGCCATGCAGCCACTGGCGCACCACGACGGCGAGCACGCTCGCCGCATCGAGAAATGGCGCAGCGCCTGATGTCCATCCCCCGCCTTGTGCCTGCGCTGGGCACCGAACCCGCCGACGCCACCGCACTGCGCGCCGAGGTCCGCGCCTTCCTCGAAGAGCAGCGTGCCGCAGGCACGTTCACCCCGGCGGTGGACGCGTGGCTGTGCGGATGGGACGAGGAGTTCACCGCCGCGCTGGCCGCCCGCGGGTGGCTGGGTATGACGGTCCCGAAAGAATATGGCGGCCATGGCCGCTCGTTCCTGGATCGGTTCGTGGTCACCGAGGAACTGCTGGCCGCGGGGGCGCCCGTGGCCGCGCACTGGATCGCCGACCGGCAGATCGTGCCGTCGCTGCTCAAGTACGGAACCGAACAGCAGAAGCAAGAGTTTCTGCCCCGGATCGCCGCCGGGCAGTGCTTCTTCGGCATCGGGATGAGCGAACCGGATTCCGGGTCCGATCTGGCCAGCGTGCGGACCAGGGCCGTGCAGGTCGAGGACGGATGGCGGCTGACCGGCACCAAGGTCTGGACGTCGGGCGCGCACCGCGCACACGCGTTCATCGTGCTGGCCCGCACCGCGCCTGTCGACCCGGCGCACCGCCACGCGGGGCTCAGCCAGTTCATCGTGCGCTTCGACGGCCCCGGTGTCGACGTGCGCCCGATCATTTCGATGAACGGCGGCCACCACTTCAACGAGGTGATCCTCGACGACGCGTTCGTGCCCGACGACATGGTGTTCGGGCAGATCGGCAACGGCTGGCAGCAGGTCACCTCCGAACTCAGCTTCGAGCGCAGCGGCCCGGAACGCCTGCTGTCGACGTTCGTGCTGCTCGCGCAGACCGCCGACAGCATGGCGCGGCAAGAGATCAGCCGCGACGCGGATCTCGGTCGCCTGGTCGCGCGGATCGCGGGCCTGCACCACATGTCGATGGCGGTGGCCGGGGCGTTGGAACGTCACGAGCCCGCCGACGTGCCTGCCGCCGTGGTGAAGGTGCTGGGTACCGCAACGGAGGGTGACATCGCGGACTTCGCCGACCTGCACCGCGGCGACGACGGTGCCCTGAGCCCGCAGACGTGGGATCTGATCAGCACCGCAGTCGACCAGCGTCCCGGGTTCACCCTGCGCGGCGGGACCAACGAGGTGCTGCGTGGAGTGATCGCGCGGGGATTGGGGTTGCGATGACCGTCGATGCCGAACTGGTCGCGATGATGAACGCGGTGTTCGCCGATCACCGCACGGCACACGGACCCACCGCCGGCCCAGAACTGTGGGACCAGCTGCGGGCTCTGGGGCTGGCTCGTCTCACCGGCACCGAGGCCACCGGCGGCAGCGGAGCGGGCTGGCACGAGGCCGCCGAACTGATGGCGGCGGCGGTGCGCTCCGGCGTGCGCATGGGACTGCCCGAGCATGATCTGCTGGCCTGCTGGCTGCTCGAGGTCGCCGGGGTTCCTGTCGACGACAAAACGCGGACCGTGGCCCTGCTCGACGAATCGGGCACGGCGACCGCGGTGCCGTGGGCGTCCGTCGCGGAGCGGATCGTGTTGGTGTGGCGGACCGAGACGGGCAAGCACACGGTTGCCGACGTGGACGCCGGCCAGGTGCGGATCACGGCCGGTGACAACATGATCGGCGAGCCGCGCGACACCGTGTCCGCCGACGTGGCGGCGTCCGACGGAGCCGTCGTGTCCGAGGAGACCGTGACCACACTGCATCTCAAGGCAGCCCTGGTGCGCGCCGTCCAGGTGTGCGCCGCGATGGACACGATTCTCGAACTCGCGGTGGAACACTCGTCGTCACGCACGCAGTTCGGTCGGCCCCTGGCGAAGTTCCAGGCGATCCAGCACATGATCTCTGACATCGCCGCCGAAGCGACGCTGGCCCGGACCGCCACCGAAGCCGCACTCACCGCGGCAGTCGACACGAGGTGGTCGGCGCCGCATCTGGAATTCCTGGTCGCGGTGGCGCGGTCGTGCTGCGGGCACGCGGCGTCGGTGGTGGTCCGCAACGCGCACCAGGTGTTCGGCGCGATCGGTACCACGGCCGAACACACGTTGCACGAGTACACCCGCGCTGCTCTGGCCTGGCGGGGCGAGTTCGGTTCGGTGCGGTCATGGGACGACCGGGTCACGACAGCGGCCTTGCGGGCGGGCGAGGCCGGGCTGTGGGAGCTGATCACGAGCTGAGCCGACACCGCTGTTCCGCTGACCGGGCGCAACGGTGTCCGAGCCCATGGCGCCGGAGTTGACTCCCCTTATGACCAACGAGATCACGCTCCCCGAAGTCCAGGAGTTCATCGCCCGGTTCTGGTACCACTACGACCAGGGCCAGTTCGACGTGCTTGCCGGGTTCATCGCCGACGAGATGGAGTACGTCAGCAGGTCGGACTCCGGCACCTGCCCGTTCGAGGAGCTTCTGGCCGCCGAACTGCACGGCGGCGCCGACACTTTGGCGTGGTTGCGGCAACACCGCGACGAAAACCCGTACCCGTTGCGCCATCACGCCACCAACGTCTTCCGCACGGGCACCGAATCCGGATCCCAGGGCGAGGTCACCAAGGTCCGCTTCTACCTGTACGTCAACCAGGTGACCAACAACGTGCCCTTCGACGTGTCCTCAGGTGTGGTCGACGCAGGCATCCGGCGCACGGACAACGGCCTGGTGTTCACGTCGTTGACGGTGATCCTCGACGCCGAGGATTCGATCCCGTTCGCCGAACACCGGGCGAAGTCGGCAACACCGGCGGGCGCATGAGCCAGGCGCGCGAAACCTTCGGTGGCGGTGTCGCGGTCATCACCGGGGCCGGCGCGGGTATCGGCGCCGGTCTCGCCCGGTACGCCCACCGCCTGGGCATGACCATGGTGCTCGCCGATGTCGACGAAGCCGCCGCGGCGACACTGCGAGATGAGCTACGGGCAGATGGCGGCACCGTCGTGGCCGAGAAATGCGACGTGCGTGATCCCGACGCGGTCGCCGATCTCGCCGACCGGACCTACCGAGATCTCGGTCCGGTGCGCCTTTTGGTGAACAACGCCGGCGTCGAACAGTTCGGGTACCTCTGGGACACCCCGGTCGCGAACTGGAACCGGGTGATGGACATCAACGTCAGCGGTGTCTTCCACGGTGTTCGCGCGTTCCTGCCGAAGATGATGGCGCACGGGTCCCCTGCCTGGGTGTGGAATTTGTCCTCCATCGGTGGTGTGGCCGCGGTCCCGTTGCAGGCGCCGTACATCATCAGCAAGCACGCGGTGCTCGCACTGACGGAATGCCTGCGACTCGAGGTGCAGTTGGCCGGGCACGACGATCACGTCCATGTGCAGGCGGTGCTGCCGGGTGCGGTGAAGTCGAACATCTTCGAGGCAGCGGGCGGGGTCGATTCCGATCAGGACGGCGCCGACGTGAACGCGGCCGAGTCGCAACGTGAGGCGATGCTCGACATCAAGGCCGCCGCAATGGATCCCATCGACGCGGCGGAGGCGATCTTCGAGCAGTCGGCGCGCGGGGCCTTCTACCTGCTGACCCAACCCGAATATGTCGGCTCGGCCATGGCTGAACGTGCTCAGGTGCTGATCTCACAGGTGCCTCCGCAGCTTCGTACCGAGCGCCGGTTCGATCCGGCCAAGCACTGAGCGGTGCCATGACCGTCTCACCGCAGGGCCCGCCACTCGATCCCGACGCCGCCGCCCGGATCGCCGGGTTCGGAAAGCCCGCCTCGGTCCGTGACCGTGGCCTGGAGACAGTGCGCATGGCGATCGAATCGGCCCCGCTGCCAACCGATATGCCACCGATGGCCGAGGTTGTCGACCGGACCGTGCCGGCATCCGATCGTGAGATCGGCGTGCGGGTGTACCGGCCCGAACTGGTGCGGCAGGATACCGCTCCGGTCATCATGCACTTCCACGGCGGCGGACTGGTGATGGGCAGCGTCAATTCGTTCGAACCGCTGTCGCGTGGGCTGGCGGCCGCCGCAGGGGCTGTCGTGGTGGCGGTCGACTACCGGTTGGCCCCGGAGTACCCGCCACCTGCACAGTTCGACGACGTGTTCGCCGCGACCGAATGGGTGGCCCGGCACGCCGAAGAACTCGGTGTCGACGCCCGTCGCCTGGTGCTCGCAGGTGACAGTGCCGGTGGTGGGCTCGCGGCCGCAGTGGCGTTGGCCGCACGCGACCGCGGAGGGCCCGCCGTCTTCGCCCAGGTGCTGCTCTACCCGGGGCTCGACCGTGACATGGGCGCGCAGTCCATCGTCGAGATGCCCGACGCCCCGATGTTGTCACGTGACGACATCGTGTACATGCACGATCTGGCCGACACCGGCGCGGGCAGCCCGCACGACCCGTATCGCGTTCCGGCCTATGCCGACGACCTGCGCGGTCTGCCCCAGGCGATCGTGGTCACCGGTGAGTGCGACCCGATCCGGGATTGGGGCGAGCGCTACGCGAACCGGCTTCGCGCGGCCCGTGTGCAGACCACCCTCACCCGCTACCCCGGTATGTACCACGGCTTTTTGATGCGTTACGAGGCCACCGCACGCGGGCGTCTGGCACTGGCCGAAACCGGTGCGCTGCTGCGTGCGAAGTTCACCGATCCGCTGCCCTTTGCGGGCTGATCCTCCCGATGGCCGGACATTGCTCGGTCCAACCCCGGTGATGCCAACCAGAATTGAGAAAGCAACGGCGCGGATGTCGCCGGATCTTTCAGAGAAGGAGTGCCCCCTGATGCTCACCGATGAGCGGCGAATGGAGTTGTCCGACATCCTGCGGCCCGTGGCGCCGCCGCGCGAAGTCGACAATGTCTACACCGCCGACCAGAAGCAACGCCTGCTCGACGTGGTGCACGACCGCGGCCCGTGGAAGCTGATCATCGCGCAGCACTTCGCGTCGGCCGACGAGTTGATGGCGACGATGAGCGGCATGTTCCCCGAGGGTTTCGAACCGTCCATGGACCTGTTCCTGACCCCGACGTTCCGCGGCTATCTGGCCAACTACGGTGCGGTGCTCTACCCCGAACTGCACGACTGCTTCTACAACGAGACGTTCCTGAACCACGCCAAGGACTACTGGGGAGCGCAATACGCCAAGCCGGAGATGATGCTTTTCAACATCAACGGGCCATGCGCGAATCGCGATCCGGGACACCTGGATTCACCCAGTTTCCGCGGAGTTCGGCACGAGAACGCGCCCACCTGGCTGTGCAGCGTGATGGGCAAGTCGGGGCTGTTCAACGACTACCTGGTCAAGATGGCGCAGGTGATCATCTGGTTCTCCCTCGACGAGGGCAGCGGTTTCACCTACTGGCCCGACGGTCCGCTCAAGGCGCCCAAGCGGGTCCTGCCCCCGATCAACAACCGTGGCGTGGTGGTGCAGAACGAGATGATGGTGCACCGCGGCGAGGCCAACGGTCCGCTGGAGCAGCAGATGCCGGCCGGACTGGCGTTCGACACGGTGTTCGCCGGTGATCCCGCGGACCGCGACCAGTGGGTGCTCAAGAACGGCGACGACGTGATCGCCCGTCATCACACCGACGATCTGCGGTTTCTGGTGCACTGGTCGGCCGAGGTGTTCTCCGACTACGACGAGTTGAAGAAGAACATGGACCGCTCCGACGACCTGACGATCGACACGGCGATCGACATGATGGTCGACGACCTGGCCAAGAAGGGCATCAAGCTCGACATCCCGAGCGAGCCTTTGCACGATCCGGCCTTCATCGGCGCGCTCAACGCCGCATATGACCTCGGTGGTCCGGCCATCTACCCCGAGGAGGCGCCGCTGAGCGCGTTCGTCCTCAGCTGAGCCCCACACAGTTCGGCCCCGGTCTTCCGAGAGGAAGCCGGGGCCGAACTGTTTACTGTTGCCGGGTTCCTAGATTTTCGCGGCCGCGTCCGCGCCGGCCCGCCGACCGCTGAACACGCAGTCGGAGATCGACAACCCGCTGACGTAGCTGTTGGAGCACACACCGACCGCGGTGCGCCCGGCGGCGTACAGGCCCGGCACCACGCCGCCGTCGCGGTGCACCACCGCTCCGGTGTCCTCGTCGACCACCAGACCGCCCAGCGTCAGCCCGGGAATCGGGTAGAACAGCGAGGAATCTGCGGAGATATCGATGGAGTAGAACGGCCCCCGCTCCATCGGCGGGCACAGCGACGGATCTTTGTGCGCGGGATCGCCTGCCCCGCTTGCGATTCCACGGTTGTACTCGTCGACGGTCTTGCGCAGCGCCGCGGCGTCGATGCCGTTCTTGGCCGCGATGCCCTCGATGGTGGCCGCCTTCTTGTGGCCGATGGTCCGCAGGTACCAGATCTGCAGACGCTGGAACACCATCGTCTGTTCGGTGATCTGCGCGGAGATCTTCCGCCACGTCGCGGCGTCGTAGATCGCCCATCCGGTGCCGCCGAACTCGCGCATGAGCACGTTGCCGTGGGCGGCGCCGTAGAGATCCTCGTTGGCGATTCGTCGCCCGTCCGCCCCCACGGTGAGCCCCTCCAGGAACGCGCTCGGCGGGGACAGGAACCGCCAGGCCGTGACGTTGCCCATCTTGTCGGTCACTCCCCCGGCGTCGAGTCCCAACCGGATCCCGGTGCCGTCGTCACCGACGGTGCCCAGTGGCGAGATCTTCAGGAACTCCGGCGCATGGCGGCGGACCCAGTCGCGGTTGTTGATGAACCCGCCCGCGGCCAGGATCACCGCGCCGGCGCTCGCCTGCGCCTCGACACCGGCCTCGTCACGCAGGCGTTCGCCTCGGGCCACGGCCCCGGCGACCGCTCTGGGCATCCAGGTGCCCAGCTTGCCCGTCGCCTTGGCGATGCGCCGATGCCGACGCGCGTTGGGGTGCCCGGGGTCGGTCACCGTGTACCGGACGCCGGTGACCCGACCCTCGTCGTCCTGGATCAGGGAATGCACATGTGCCAGCGGTGTGAAGTGCACTCCCTTGGCCAGCGCGGAGTCCCGAAGGCGCTCGAACAGCACCCGCCCGGAACTCATGCCCGGCGCGAGGACGCGGTGCCCGCGTGGCGCGGGTTGCGCGTGATCGACGTAGGAATAGGCCTTTTCGTTGCCCGAGTAGTAGAGGTAGTTGTCGTCGGTGGGGTACGACGTCTTGTACGACGGCACCGCCCCGCCCCGGAACGGCACGCCCTGGGCCTTGAGCCACTCGATCAGTGCCGGGCTCTGCTCGCAGAACCGGGCCAGGGTCTCGGGTTTGACGGCGCCTGCCACCTCCCGCTCGAGGTAGGCGCGCATGTTCTCCGCGCTGTCGGAGTAGCCGCCCGCGCGCTGCTCGGGCGTTCCCGCACCGGCGTAGACGATCCCGCCCGAGTAGGCCGTGGCGCCGCCGCCGTAGCCGCGGTCGAGCACCAGTACACGGGCACCGTGGTCGGCGGCCTCGATCGCGGCGGACGCTCCAGCCGCCCCGAACCCCACCACGATGACGTCATATTCGCGATCTGTTGGCATCCCTACTCCCGATCAGAGGACGGACTTGATCTGTTTGGCCACCATCCGGGCGGTGCGCCGCGGCGCCAGCCGCGACAGTGTGTACAGCACGTGAGCGTCGGTGCCGATGATCACGCGGTAGCGGTCCTTGGCGATCCCGGCGACGATCTTCTTCCCCGCGGCCTCGGGCGTGGTCACCAGGGCGCGACGTCCTCCGGCGTCGATCATCTCCACGCCCGAGTTCTGCGCCAGGTTGGTGGAGACGTTTCCGGGGAAGATCGTCACGACATGGATGTCGGTGTCGGCGAGTTCGGCGTCGAGCCCCTCGCTGAAGTGCTGCACGGCGGCCTTGCTCGTGCTGTAGAGCACCTGGCTGGCGAACGGCACCAGTGCCGAAAGGCTCGACATGTTGGTGATATTGGCTTCGGGTCGTTGCCGAAGGACCGGCAGGAAGGCCCGGCACATCTGCACGGTGCCGAGGAAGTTCACGGTCGTCACCCGGTCGATCTGGTCGACTTCGAGGTCACCGAACAGTGCGAATTTCTGGGCGATTCCGGCGATGTTCACCAGGCCGTCAACCTGGCCGTGGACGTCGAGCACCGCGTCGGGCAGCCCGGCCACCGCGTCTCGGTCGGTGACGTTCAGAACATGGGTCGACATCCGCGCCCCGGTGCTGCGGGCGCGCTCCGTCGTGCCGGCGAGGCCCACTTCGTCGAGGTCGACGGCGGCGACGTGTGCGCCGTGCCGGCTCAGTCCCACGGCGACTTCGCGTCCCATGCCGTTGCCGGCGCCGGTGACGACGAAGACCTTATCCGCGATGCGCACGCGCATCCTCCGCTTCGGCGAGCACCGGCACGCTGCCCTGCAGGACCGCGGTCTCGATGGCGGACCGCAGCTGCGGGCACAGCGGCAGTGCCTGTCCTGCATGGCGATGCGGGTCCACGCACTTCTGCCGTGCGGCTGCGCTCCACTGCACGCTGGTCTGCTCCCAGCTGGCCTTGCGCACCAGCACGCGCGCACCGCACGTCCCGCACCCGACCGGCCGCATGGGCGCATCGGCGAGCCGGTTGTCGGGCCGCACGGTCACTTGTTGACGCCCACCAGTCTGGGCAGCCGGCCCGCGGCCAGATTGTCCTGGACCTCCTTGAGCCAGGCCTCCCGCGGACGCGTGGTGTCGATCTCGAACTCGAAGCGGTCCACCATGTCCGGTGTCACGTCGGCGACGTCGACATAGAACTGCTCGTACCACCGCCGCAGCTGGTAGACGGGGCCGTCCTCCTCGCACAGCAACGGATTGTCGATGCGCGCCTTGCGTTTCCAGATGGCGACATCCTGCTCGAAGCCCATCTTGACGAAATCGCCGAGTGCCACGGCCATCTGCGTCGCGACGTCGTGCGGAACCACATCGGACATCTCGACGGTGATGCCGTACTGCAGCACAAAGGAATCGGCGTCGATCGGATAGTGGCAGTTGAGCAGTATGGTGCGCTGGTCGCCGTGCTCGTAGTGGTAGGTCAGGTCGTCGATCATGAAGGACGGCCCGTAATAGGAGGCGACCGACGTGGTCCCGAGGATCTTCGCACCCTCACCCGATCCGAGGTCCGGTCGCGCCTCGCTTTTGTAGTACTGCGTGGCCACATGGCCCTCGAAGACGTTCTTGAAGCCCGTCGGCAGTCCCCCGTGGATATAGAAAAAGTGGGCCATGTCGACGACGTTGTCGATGATCTCGCGGCAGTTGGTGTGCACCACCGTCGAATACCAGTGCCAGTCGGTCCACCGGTCGGTGCCCACACCCTCGATCCGCGGGATCGTCACCTCAGGCGGCGGCGGGTTCTTCTCCGGGTCGTTCCACACGAACAGCATGCCGTCCTGCTCCAGGGTGGGCCAGGTGGCGGTGCGGGCCAGCTTGGGCACGCGGCGGCTGTAGGGGATCTGCTTGCAGCGTCCGTCGCCACCCCAGCGCCAGTCGTGGAACGGGCAGGCGATCTCGTTGCCCTTCACCTCGCCGTCGGACAGATCGCCACCCATGTGCCTGCAATATGAGTCCAGCACGTTGATCTTCCCGTCCGCACCGCGGAAGACCACGAGCTTTCCACCAAAGGCGTTGATCGCGTGCGGTTTACCGTCCCCCAGCTCACGGATCAACCCCAGGCAGTGCCAGCCTCGCGCGAATCGTGTCGGCGCGGCCTGCGCCTCGATCTGGCGAACCTCGCCGGTGCCGCCGTCGGGCTGCAACGATGTCATACCGGCCATCCTCGTCATGTGTCGCTTGCAAAGACCTTTCGATGTAACACCGGCGCGGGGTCCGAATGGGTCTGCTGTTCCACTGACCGGGCGGGCCCGGCGCACGCCTGACGGTTGACACCCGAGAATCGCGCGGTGACTGATCCCCAGAACCTCACCGTCGATCTGCTGGTTGTCGGCTCCGGCACCGGAATGGCCGCGGCACTGGCCGCGCACGAACTCGGGCTTTCGGCAATGATCGTGGAGAAGACCGGCCTGGTCGGCGGATCGACCGCACGCTCAGGTGGCGCGTTCTGGATGCCTGCCAATCCGATCCTCTCCGAGGAGGGTTCCGATGACACCCTCGACGCCGGGCGCACCTACCTGGAGGCTCTCGTCGCCGACACCGCGCCGGCCGACCGGGCCCGGGCGTTCCTGGATCACGGCACCGCGACAGTTGAGATGCTGCGACGCACCACGCCGATGAAATTCCAGTGGGCCAAGGGGTATTCGGATTATCACCCCGAGCGTCCCGGCGGCAGCGCCGTCGGCCGAACGTGCGAATGCCGCCCGTTCGACACCGCCATCCTCGGCCGGGAGCTGTCACGGCTGCGGCCGGGGGTGATGAAATCCTCGTTCCCGATGCCGGTGACCGGTGCCGACTACCGCTGGTTGAATCTGATGGCCCGCGTGCCGCGAAAGGCCATCCCGCGCATCATGCTGCGCGCGTTCCAGGGCATCGGCGGACTGGTCCTGCGTCGTCGTTACGCCGCGGGCGGTCAGGCGCTCGCCGCGGGCCTGTACGCCGGTGTACTACGCGCCGGCATCCCGGTGTGGACGGAAAGCCCGCTGGTCCGACTGCTGGACGACGGGGATCGTGTGACCGGTGCGGTGGTGCACCGCAACGGCATCGACGTCGCCATCAGCGCACGTCGGGGCGTGGTGCTGGCTACCGGAGGCTTCGACCACCAGATGGACTGGCGACGCAAGTTCCAGTCCGAATCGATGAACGAGGACCTCAGCCTCGGATCCGAGGGCAACACCGGCGACGGCATTCGCATCGCCCAGGATCTCGGCGCCGACACCGGACTCATGGACCAGGCCTGGTGGTTCCCCGCGTTCGCTCCCCTACCCGGCGGTGAGCCCACCGTGATGCTCGCCGAGCGGTCGCTCCCCGGGTGCCTGCTGGTCGATCAGACCGGCAACCGGTTCATCAACGAAGCCACCGACTACATGTCGTTCGGACAGCGGGTGCTGGACCGCGAACGCGTGGGCAATCCGGTCGACGTGATGTGGATGATCTTCGACCAGCGGTACCGCAACAGCTATCTGCTTGCCGCCGAACTGTTTCCGCGGATGCCGATCCCGCAGACCTGGTATGACGCCGGTATCGCGCACCGCAGTGACGATCTCGCGGGACTCGCCCGGTCGATCGGCGTCGACGCGTCGGTCCTGACCGCCACACTGAGCCGCTTCAACGCGCTCGCACACACCGGCGTCGACACCGACTTCGGCCGCGGCGACAGCGCCTACGATCGCTACTACGGCGACCCCACCGTGACACCGAACCCCAATCTGCGCCCGCTGGACGATGGCCCGCTCTACGCGGTGAAGGTGGTACTGAGTGACCTCGGCACCTGCGGTGGCGTGCGGGCCGATGCCCGCGGCCGGGCGTTGCGTGAGGACGGCTCGGTGATCGAGGGTCTCTATGCCATCGGCAACACCGCCGCCAACACCTTCGGCGCCAGCTATCCGGGCGCGGGTGCAACCATCGGGCAGGGCCTGGTGTTCGGCTACATCGCGGCCCGACACGCCGCAGGCCGGCTCGACTGATCAGAAGCGGGGGTTTCAGTCGGGCCGATCTCCGCCGGGCGGTGTTTCGTCCGACTCCTCCGCCGCGATGCGGCGCTCGACCTCGTACCAGTACTCGCGCACCGGGAACTCGATGTTCTGCGCACCCGCCTGCGCAATCTGCACCTCGACGGCGTCGAGATCCTTGATCATCTGCAGCGCGAGTTCGCGTTCGGCGGCGTAGTAACGCTCCGACCACTTCAGCGCCAGCCCCGCATACGACCAGGCGGGCTGGTCTTCGGTCCAGCGGACCTCGGTGGCGGCGGCCTGATGCATGCGGTCGGCGTAGGCGGCGTGCTCGGCGAGGACCTCCCGCAGGCGGCCCGGTTTCAGCAAGTGGCCCAGCATTACCCGCAACACCGGGTTGTGCTTGAGCGTGGGTGGCTCGACGGCCTCCTCGTTGGCCCAGCGGGTCACGGCGGACAGTCCGGCATCGGTGATCTTGTACATCCGCCGGCTGCGGGCGCCCGCGTCGACACGCGAGCTCACCAGGCCGAGCCGCTCCAGTCGCTTCAGTTCGGAATAGATCTGGCTGTACGCGGGGCTGGAGTAGAAGAACTGGATGGCCCAGTTGATCCACTTCTTGATGTCGTAACCGGACAGTTCGTCACCGCCGGAGAGCATGCCCAGCAACGCCCATCCGGTGGGCGACACGTTCAGCTCACCGAGCGGGGTGTCGGCGGCATCTGTCACTCGCCAAGGCTAGCAATGACCCGATCCACCCGGGTGACGCCACTACCGCTCATCGGGAGAACCCGTTGCGCCGCCACCCGCCTGAGGCAACATTGATCTTCTGCGAAGAAGGAGGAGCATGCCCGACCAAAGGTCTGAGTCCGGCCGGTTCGACATCGTGGTCGATGTGCTGGTGGCAGGTTCCGGTGGCGGAGTGGCCGGTGCGTATACCGCTGCCCGGGAGGGTCTTTCGGTACTGCTGGTAGAGGCCACCGACAAGTTCGGCGGCACCACGGCGTACTCCGGTGGTGGCGGCATGTGGTTTCCCTGCAACCCGGTGCTCGAACGGGCCGGAACCGACGACACCCTCGACGAGGCGTTGAAGTACTTCCACGCTGTCGTCGGCGACCGGACTCCGCGGGATCTGCAGGACGCCTACGTGATCGGCGGGGCCGCCTTCATCGCCTATCTCGAGCAGGATCACAGTTTCGAGTTCGCCGTGCTGCCCTGGCCGGACTACTACGGTTCGGTGCCGGGCGCCCGCAACGACGGGTACCGCCACATCGTCCCGAAACCGCTGCCCGACAGCGCTTTGGGCCCGTACCGAGGGTGGGTGCGGGGCCCACTCGACACCGAACGCCTCGGCGCGCCCGCACCCGACACGCTGAGCGGCGGCCGCGCACTCGTCGGCCGGTTCCTGGCCGCCCTGGACAAGCTCCCCAACGCCGACTGTTGGCGTGAGGCCCCGCTGACCGAGCTGATCGCCGACGGTGGCCGGGTGCTCGGCGCCATCGTGGAACGCGGCGGTGAGCGTCTACGCGTGTGCGCCCGGCGAGGGGTGCTGCTGGCGTCCGGCGGATTCGAGCAGAACGCCGACATGCGTAGCCGTTACGGAGTGCCGGGCCGCGCTGCAGACACCATGGGTGGCCCGGGCAGCACAGGTGCCGCCCACCGCGCGGCGATGGCGGTGGGTGCGGATGTCGACCTGATGGATCAGGCGTGGTGGTCACCGGGCCTGACACACCCCGACGGCCGTTCCGCGTTCGCGCTGTGGTTCACCGGCGGCATCTTCGTCGACCAGGACGGTAGGCGGTTCGTCAATGAATCCGCGCCGTACGACCGGTTGGGTCGTGAGGTGATCCAGCGACTCGAATCGGGGCACCTGAGACTGCCGTACTGGATGGTGTACGACAGCCGGGCCGGTGATGTGCCGCCGATCGGCGCCACCAACGTGTCGATGGTCGATCCGGCCGAGTACCGTGCGGCGGGACTCTGGCGTTCTGCCCAGACGATTTCGGGTCTCGCGGAAGAGATCGGTGTTCCCGCCGACGCTCTCGAAGCCACCATCCAGCGCTTCAACAAGATGGCCGCCAGCGGCCACGACGACGACTTCGGCCGCGGCGACGAGGCATACGACCGGGTGTTCACCGGCGGGGCCTCGCCGCTGGTTCCGATCGACACGCCGCCCTACCATGCGGCCGCCTTCGGACTGTCCGATCTCGGGACGAAAGGCGGACTACGCACCGACGCCCGCGCCCGCGTCCTCGGGCGCGACGGCGAGCCGATTCCGGGCCTGTACGCCGCCGGCAACACCATGGCCGCCGTGAGCGGTACGACCTACCCCGGCGGCGGCAATCCGATCGGGGCGTCGATGCTGTTCAGTCACTTCGCGGCGCTCGACATGGCGACGGAAGTCACCACGGCGTGAGCGATCCGATCCCGGATGCCGAGGCCGAACACGATCGCGCGCTGTACGAGCCGTTGACACAGAGCGTGCGCCACCTGGTCGACCTGACGATCCGCAGTGAGGCCGACGACGACGCCGTGCGTCGAGCACATGAACTCATCGACGAGGCCGCCGCCTTGCTCGGCTCCCGTGTGACACCCGGTTCGTTCGGGGTACGCACCGACGCCGCAGGTCACCCCATGCCGTGGGGCAACGTGGCCATCGGGTTGCGCAACCCCATCGCCCCGCCACTGGACGTACGCCGGGACGCCGACGGACGCGCGACAGCCGACCTGGTGCTCGGCGCGCCGTATGAGGGACCGCCCGGTCAGGTGCACGGCGGGGTGTGTGCATTGGTGCTCGATCACGTGCTCGGCGCCACCGCGCATCACCGTCACCAGACGGCGTTCACCGGCACCCTCACGATCCGCTATGTGCGGCCCACCTGGCTGGGTCCGCTGCGGGCCGAGGCGTGGGTCGACCGGGAAGAGGGCTCGAAAACCTTTGCCGTAGGCCACCTTCTCGGACCCGACGGCGAGGTCACCGCGCACGCGGAAGGCGTTTTCATCCGCCCCAGATCGGCCCGCTGATCATACCGGGTCGAACGCCGAGATCAGCCAGTTCCCACCGACTTTGGTCATGCTGACCACCACGCTGCTGGCTGTGAGTGACCGGTCGGGCCGTTCCTTGCTGGAGGTCTCCTGGTTGAGGAACACCAGAACCTTCGCCGAATCGGGGCGGATCTCCATCATGCCCGCCCGCGCGACCCGCGCAGTGGCCGTGATCCCCTTCTGCTGCACCGCTGGTGCCACCACATCGGAGGTGAACTTCCCGTAGTAGGTCAAGAAGTCCCCGGTCATCTTCGACCGTGCGGCGGCGAGATCCGCCTCCAATGTGTCCGGGGCGTACGACAACAGCGCGACGGTGCCGGTGGATGCGGCGGCGACGACCTCGTCGACAGCCTTCGTATCGGTCTGCCGATCGATGCGGTACTGCGTGAGGTACAGCACCGTCACCAGTGCCGCCGACGACACGAGCAGGCCCACCACGACGATCGCCCGCCAGCGTGCGCCGCAGGCCCGCGCGCCACGCCTGAGCCGATTGTCCGTACCGGCTTCGACACCGGTATCGACATTGGCATCGGCATCGGCATCGACGTCGGTTGTAGTGATCGTTTCCTCGACCGTCATGGCACGAACTCCACCTTCGCCATCTTGATCTGGTCCCCGTCGCGCCGCAGGTCCACGCTCAGGCGCCAGTTCCGCGGCGAATCCTTGGCGCCCTCGGCGTTGGTGACCGTCGACGAGACCGTCACCAACACGACGGCCGCATCGTCGGTCATCGATTCGACGGCAGCAGCGGTGGCCGTGGCCTCGGTGGTGACCTTGGCGTCCTTTGCCAGCCTGACGAAATCCTCTGAGGCGCGGGTGAATTCGTCCCGGAACTCTCCGGTGGAATTGTCGATGATGCGTTGCACGTCGCCGTCGGCGTTGTTGTGGTCGATCGACATCAGACTGACGGCCACCTGGCGCGCCGCCGCGGTGTACTCGGCACGCATGCGCTCGCTGTGTACGGTCTTCCGATGATCCCAGGTGAGGTATCCGCCGACGGTGAGCAGAGCGGCCGTGCACAGCAGTGCGACGGCCGCGGCCACCGTCGTCCACCTGGGCCGCGACAGGCGCACCCGAAAACGACCTGGGCGGCCGCGGGCCGGCTCTGTCGCGGCACCCGCCTGCTGCCGCAGCCGTGACGCGCGTTCGCGTGCCGCCGCGGCCGCCGATTCGGCTTCGGCCGCTTCGGCTTCGGCTTTCTCGGCGAGCAGGTCCGCATCGGTGCCGGCTCGTTCAGTGGTGCTCAGCAAGAACGTTCCCTCCGTAGTGCGTCGGCCCACGGGCCGATGCGGCACGGTAAGCCGGGGCGAGCACTCGTCGATGCGGCGGCTCCCACCCAGTGGGCACCGAGCACATTCGTCGACCGTGGGCCCTGTGCACGCTTTTCGGGCAGATTCCGTGCACGGGCCCCACGCTCGGGATATCAGCCGCGCGGCGTGGGGCAGCGATCACCAGTGCCGGACCGCGCACAGCGCGCCCTTGGGTCCGTCCCCGGTCGCCACCACCACACCGTCCACCGTCAGCTCACAGTGGAACATCGGGGTCGCGGGGCCTCTGCCGCTGGTGGCCGACACCATCGCCCACCGGTCCGGATCGGCCAGCTGCACGGTCAACACCCACGGCGCGCCGGGTCCCACCTCGACCTCGGCCTTCGGGCTGAAAACGTACGGATTGTGGCTGTAGTCCGCCCAGTTCGGCGGATCGGTCTCGCGGTAGTAGATGTCCGCCCGGGTCGGCGTCTGGGCGGTCACCGTGTACGTGACCTGGTGAAGCGGCGACGGATCAGCGTGTGCGGGGACCGCCAGGCACATCACCGCGGCGACCGACCCGGTCGCGAGCACCACCCGCATCAGTTGCCTCTGTCCCACAGCGGGGCCCCGTCGTGCGATTGGCAGCTCAGGAACAATCCGTCGGGGGCCTGGGCCACCCAGTGCTCGTAGCCCGCACAGCTCGTCCCGAACTCCTTCACACCGGCCATCTGTGGCGACCGGAAGTACCGCGGCTCGTACCGGCGCGGTGAACCGCAGAAGACAAGCCGGCCCCAGGAGGTCGTGCCGAAGACGTGGTAGGCGGTATCCGCACACGGCGCGCCCAGCACCACGTTCGGTGTGATGCCGGGAACGCAGGACGGTTCGTCACAGCTGTCGGCGTACGCCGGTTGCGCCGACATCACCGTCATTCCTGCCGAGACGATGGACAGCACGGTCATCGCCGCCACCACAGTCGATCGCACGGGCAGCACTGTGACACGGCGACATCCGCGAAACCATCCGCGCGTCCGCTCAGTGGGCGCTCCCCCGCCCGGCACCGCGACCCGTTGTTACCTTCGGCCCGATCTGGACTGGCCGCGGCGCACGAGGAGTAGGCGATGATGCGTGTATCCCGGGTATCGATCGTGGCGGCCACCGCCGCCGCGAGCTGCTTCGGTGTGGCGACCAGCGCACCCGCCGCGGCAGACAACGACTGGGGCCTCAACGGCACGTACGTCGCGACCTCCAACGGTGAGTGGGCGCGCAAGAACGACGTGTTCTACGAGCAGGTCAGCCTGCGCAGCACCTGGACCATCAGCACGCAGTGCAGCTACCCCGGCGAATGCACCGGCACGGTGCACAGCGAATGGGGCTGGACCGCTCCGATCTACCAGAAGAGCGGGATGTGGTACGTCAAACACACCATCCCCGACTGGGTTCCGTGCCCGGACGGCACCGCCGCACCCGGGCTTCAGGTGTTCCGGTTCAAGCCGATGACGCCCAATGGCGGGATGTCCGACCCGACGTCGACGACGCTGGTGGGTGAGGACATCACCACCGGTGTGAGCGGCGCCTGCGGCGTGAACAAGCCCGTGTACATCACGATGCCGTTCAAACTGGTCAAGGCCTGATCCACCGGATCACCTGGGGAGCAGGTCTTCCCAGTTCTGCGCGCCCGGCGTCGCCAGATCCGCTTGGTGCCGCACCTGGCCGTCAGGCGTCGCGTACCGCCCCGTCTCAGGGTCATAGGTGGCAATCGCGACCGAGGGACCGTCACCTGCGGTGTGGGCACTGGGCGCCACCGGCAACGCGCCGCCGTCGACAGGTGTTCCCTCGACCGGGCCGTAGATCTGGTCGTCCAGCGTGACCCGGTCATCCGGCGGCACGCCCTGGGCGATCAGGTTGGGATCGATCGGGTACGGACCCGTCACGTGCTGACGCATCGCGAGCGGTTCGAAAGGCCGGTCGCTCTCACAGATCTCGACCGTCGGAGCCCGCTTGCCCGGTTGTCCCATGCAGGGGAAGTTCCTCGCGCCGCGCACACCGATCGGTGAGTCCTGCGGAAGTTTGCAGTACAGCCCGTCCGGGGTGTCGACATCGGTCAGATCGGCCGGTGACCGCCACTCCGAGGGCGGCAGGAACCCGACCGTGCACGCCGGAGGATCGCCGAGGGTCAGGCTGAACTCCGACAGCGCCATGCCGGTCGGATTGTTCAGCGACGAACCGTAGGACTGGGTGGCCGCCAGGTACGGCGGTAGCAGCACCAGGAGTTGTTCGATCGACGGGTTGTAGGTCACCCCGATCTGTCCGACCGTGACCAGGTTGGCCAGTAGCACCGGCAGCGTCGGCTTGACCTGGTCCAGCAGTCTCGCCGCCTCGTCGGCCGCGCCCGAACCGGTTTGCACGATGGTGCGGATCTGTGGATCATCATCGGCCACCTGCCGGGTGATGCCGGCGAGGCTGCGCGCCCAGGTGCGGATCGCATCGACACTCGCGGCCTGACCGTCGAGCAGTGGCCTGCTGTCGTCGATCAGGGTGCGTGTGGTGTCGGCAGACGCGTGCAGGTCGGATGCGAGCCGCGCCGAGGAATCGAACAGTGCGCCCAGTTCGTGCCCGGATCCGTTGAGGGCTTTGAAGGATTCATCGAGCAGGCCGCCGAGCTGACCCGACGGGATGCTGTCGACCAGGGCGCTCATCTGATCGAGCATCGGCCCCACCTTCTGCGGAACCGAGGTGTTCGCAGCCGTGATGACCGAGCCGTCCTGCAGATACGGCGCGTTGTCGGTCCGGGGCCGCAGGTCGACATACTGCTCACCGACCGCGGACACGCTGCGGACGTCCGCCTGCAGGTCGGCCGGAACCCTGGGGGACGTCTGCAGCGACAGCGTGGCGAGCGCCCCGGAACGCGTGGGACGCACGTCGGTCACCTTGCCCACCTCGATGCCGCGGTAGGTGACGTTGGAGAACCGGTACAGCCCGCCGGTGGACGGCAACTCCAATGTCACGGTGATGCGGCCGATTCCGAACAGCACGGGCGCCTGCAGGTAGCTGAACACCATCATCGCCAACGCCACCACCGAGGTGATGGTGAAGATGATCAGCTGGGTGCGGATGAACCGGGTGATCATCAGTTGCCTCCCTCTGCGGCCGGCGGCGCCGGTGCCACATTCCCCGCGGTCCCCCGGTCACCCGCTCCGTCGATCGTCGGCGGGAACGGCGCCAACTCGGTGGGCTTGGGGGTGACCGGGGCCTTGAGGGGATCCAGCGTGTACGACGAGTACCACGGGTCGCCGGGTGCCGGCACCAGTGAGGCTCCCGGCTGTCCCCACCGGGTGCCGAGCAGGATGCCGCTCTTCAGACGCGGGATGGTGAAGTCGAAAACGATGAACTGGTTCATGAAGTCGCCGCGGATGCCGCGGTCGATGAAGTCCTGCGTGTAGGGATACGTCGGAAGGTACGACAGTGCCGTGACCAGATCCGGGCCCACGTCGGCCAGCGCCCGCACGGTCGGTTCGAGGTTCTTCAGATTGCGGACCAGATCGGCCTGCGAGTCGTTGATCAGCCGATGGGCGATGTCGCTGAACGCCCCCAGCTTGTTCATGGCGGTCGTGATCTGTGGTCGTTGTTCGGCCAGCACTTGGAGCGCGGGTGGGATCCGGTCGAGCGCCTCGGTGAGGATGCTGCGTTGCGCGGCGAAGGTGCCTGCCACGCGGTTCATCGCCGCGATGGTCGCGACGATGTTGTCGCGTTGGCTGTCGAGGATGCCGACGACGTTGTTCATGCGGGTCAGCAGGTCTCGGATCTCGACCGCGCGCCCGTCGAGCGCCGCGCTGAAGTTGTGCACGATGTCCGCGATCTGCATCAGTCCCCCGCCGTTGACGACCAGCGACAACGACGACAGGGTCTGCTCGGTCGAGGGGTAGGTCGTCGATCGGCTCAGCGGTATCGTCGCGCCCGGTGCCAAGCTGCCCTCTGGCGGTGAGGCCACGGGCGGATCCAATGCCAGGTGCATCGACCCAAGCAGACTCGTCTGGCCGACGGTCGCGACGGCGTTGGCGGGTACCACGACGTCGGGTCGCACGGACACCTCGACATCCGCGTGCCAGCCGTCCAGGGTCATCCTGCGGACCGCACCGACCACGACGTCGTCGATCATCACGGGCGAATTGGGCTCCAACGTACCGACGTTCGCGATCTGCACGTGGAAGGTGGCGGCATCGGATCCGGTGCCCACGGTGCCCGGCAGTGGTAACGAGTTGACACCGTCGAACCTGCAGCCCGACACCGTGAGAACCGCGCAGCAGGCCACGGCGAGCCAACCGCGTGCGGACTTTCGTGGCTTCACGGGGTCCCTCCCGGTGCTGGTGGCGCAGTGGCCATCTCGGCAGGTAACAGCAGGTCCTCCAGAGTCGACGGCGGCGGCGAGGTGGCGGGTGGGATCGGCGCGCCCGGGTACAGTGCGGGATGGCGTTCGGCCGGAAGTCCGTTCGGGGTGTATGCGCCTGGAGGCTGGGGCGGGTCGGTCCATCCCGCGGGCGGCGGCACGTCACCGGCGCCGGTGTAGGCCGATACGGCCGGCGGCAATTCGGCGGGGGCCGAGGGTGTTCCGCCTGCGCCGGGAGCCAGGCCCGGCTCGGAGTAGATCACGTTCTTGGGCGCTGGTCCCAGATAGGCGTTGAACGGCATCGGCAGGTAGTTGAAGTTCATCAACCGCAGCGCCGGCCCCAGGTACTGTGCGCAGGCCTTGGCCGATTCTTCGGAGGTGACGTTCTCGACGGCACCGATGGCAGAGCAGATCACCGCCACCGGATTGGCGAAGTTGTTCATGGCGAACGACCCTCGCGGTCCCCCGGTGTCGGGGTTGTAGATGTTGTAGCCGTTCACCAACGCGTTGGGTGCGGCATGCAGCACGTTCTTGACCACGGTGCTGTTGTCGGACAACACCTTCGTCACCTCTGCCAGTCGTTGGATCTGCTCGGCTGTCTGATCGCGGGTACCGGAGATGAACCGCTGGACCAGGCCGACGGCTTCGGACAGGTCTTTGACCGCGGCGTCCAGATCTGACCGGCTGCCGTCGATGACGCTGGTGACATCGGCCAGGCTTCCCTGGAACTGCACGATCTGGGCGTTGCTGTCGCGCAACGCCGTGACGAAGGTCTGCAGGTTCTGCAGGGTCTCGACGATGTTCCCGCTGCCCTCTCCGAGGATCCGGCCCACCTCCGACAGCTGTGCGATGGTGGTGCGCAGCTTGTCTCCGTTGCCTGCCATGGCATTGGCGGTGCTGTCGATGAACCGGCCCAGCGACGTTTCCGACACACCGTTGGCAGGCCCGAGGTCGGTTGCCAGGCGGGTCAATTGCTCCTTGACCTCGTCCCACTCCACCGGCACGGCGGTGCGGTCGACGCCGATCTCGGCGCCGTCGGACATGAGCGGGCCATCCGCGCCGTCGACCCCGTACGGCGGCGTCAACTGGACATACCGCGCCGACACCAGGTTCTGGGCGACGATGATCGCCTTGGCATCTGCCGGGATCGGCACATCGCGCTGCACCTCAAGCGTCATCTTCGCCGTCGTGCCTGCGGCATCGATGGCCTTGATGTTGCCGACCTTGACGCCGGCAACGCGGACCTCGTCGCCCGGATAGATCGCGGTCGCCGAGGTGAAGTAGGCGACGATCGTCTTGGGGCCGAAATGTTTCTGGTACAAGACGACCCCGCAACCGGCAGCAGCCAGCGCCACCAGTGTGACGAGCAGGAATCGCGTGAGCCGCGGAGTGATCCGCCATGAGGCGCGCATCGTCATCCTCCGGGAATGCCGTTGTTGGGGAAGGGGAACTCGGCACGCGGCCCGGCGTTGTCGGGCGGCTGTCCCGCATTGACCCCGCGCCGGAACCCGAGTGCGTAGTCGAGGAACGGCTGGATCGCGGGCCCGGGCAGCAGATTGGACGCGAAACCGTAGTAGTAGAACCCGTTGTTGACCGCCTCGCCCTGCGTGAGCTGGTACTTGGCGAGTCCCTTGAGTGACGCCGTGAGGTTGTCACGGTTGCGTTCGAGCATCGCGAGGACCTTGTTGAGCTTCTCCAAGGCGGGTGCGAGTTCCGCTTCGTTGTCGGCGACCAGTGCGGAAAGTTGTCGTGCCACCGCCGAGGTGTTGGCCAGCAGGTTGACGATCACGTACCGGCGGTCTCGGACGACTGCGAGCAGGTCGTTGGCGTTGAGGATCAGCCGATTGACCTGCTCGCTGCGCTCGGAGAGGATCCCGGTGATCTCCGACGCGCTCTTGAGCAGCTCGGCGAGGGACTCGTTGCGATTGTTGAGCGACTGCGACAGGCGCGTGATGCCGTCGAAGGTCGGGGCGAGCTGAGGTGCGGTCCGCTCGATGGTCTCCGAGAGCACGTCGAGTGACTGGTTGATGGCCGCGGTGTCGGTCTCGGCGGTGTTGGTGGTGAAGTCGCCGACCGCGTCGGTCAACGAGTACGGCGAACCCGTCCGGCTCACCGGGATGACCCCCGATGGGCCGATGCGCCCGCTGCCCTTCGGTTCCACGGTGAGAACTCGTTGCCCGAGCAGGGTCCCGATGCGGATGTGTGCCGTCGTGTCCTGGCCCAGACGTGTCCTGCCGTCGAGCGCGAAAGTGACCCGCGCGCGGCCGTTCACGAGCTCGACAGCGGACACGGTGCCCACGGTCACACCGGACACCTTGACCTCGTTGCCGGCCGTGAGTCCACCGGCCTCGGCGAACTCGGCGTGATAGCGGACCGAGGTGGCCATCTGGATGAGTTGCTGCGGCTGCAGGCCGACGACGATGATGAGCACCACCAGGATCAGGCCGAGCAGCCCGGTCCGGATGAGCCGTGTTCCACGATATTTGTGCATCAGGGCTCCGCGCATCTTCCGGTGTTCTGGATGACCCACGGGAAATGGGCGGTCCGACCCTGAAGGTCGGTCACCCGCACCGACACACCGCAGATGTAGAGGTTGAGCCAGCTGCCGTAGGAGCCGAGCCGCACCAGCTTGCGGTAGTTGGCCGGGGTTTTCTGCAGGGTCAGATCCAGGCGTGCGAGGTCGTCGTCGTTGGACAGCAACGGCGCCAGGCGGGTCAGCTGGTCGACGGTTCCCGACAGCGGCGGTCTGGCCTCGGTGAGCAGACTCGCGAGCGACGCGGTTCCGTTGTCCAGCGCGGTGATCGCCTCCGCGATCGGATCGCGGTCCGCGGCCAGTCCGGTGACCAGGGTCTCGAGGTGATCGACCGCGCCAGAGAACTTCTCACCGTCCCGGGCAACCGTGGCAAGGACGTCGTTGAGGTTGACGATGAGCTGTTCGACGGTGTGGCCGTTGTCGGCAAGGGTGTTGGTGAACGAGGAGGTGCGGGTGAAAAGCGCTTCCACATCACCGCTTTGGCCCTGCAGGATCTGGATGAGCGAACTGGTCAGGGCGTTGACGTCCTGAGGATTGAGGCCCTGGATGACCGGTTTCAATCCGCCGAGCAGCAGATCGAGATCGAGCGCGGACTCGGTTCTGTCCGCCCCGATCTGCGAACCCGGAGGCTGGATCCGCGCCGACCCGGGCTCGTCGACGAGTTCGAGATAGTGATCGCCCACGAGGTTGAGGTACCGGACCTTCACGGTGGTGCCCTCGGTGAGGCGAACGTCGTCGTCGGCGTCGAACTTCACGTCGACGGTGTTGTCAGGTTGCAGCGCAACACTCTTCACGGTTCCGACGCGCAGGCCCGCCACCCGTACCGAATCTCCTGGCTTGAGACTCGAGACATCGTCGAACACCGCGGAATAGGTGTTGGCCGACCCCGACCGGTACTCACCGAAGATCACGAACAGCACACCTGTCATCAGGGTCATGACGACGCCGAAGACGCCGAACTTCAGCGCGGTTCCGCCGATGCCCGTCATCCCGGCTGTCCGATCTGGGCGGAGTTGCGAGGCGGCCCGGCGATCGGGCCGTAGAGCATCTGCTTGAGACCGTCGGAGTTGAGCAGGATGCCCTCGTTGCCGTACTGCGCCGGGTTGGCGTTGACATCGGTGATCACGAACGGCGGATGTTTCTGGAAGGGCACCTTCGGCAGGTCGGTGCACTGGGGGCCGCCCTTGGCCGCCACCTTGGGCAGGTTGTCCGGGTAGCGGTAGCGCTCCTGCCCGAGCACGACGGTCTGCAGCAGCAGCCCGCCGGGCACCGGACTGCCTGGCGCCTTGGCGAGTTGCACCGCTCCCCCGAGGCCGCACGTGAGCGCCTCGTGGTACTCGTTCGTCAGATCGGTTGTGGGAGCCAACAGTTGCGCCGCGTCGGTGATCGCCTGCCGGTTGGCGCCGACGACGTCGATCCCGATATCGGACAGTCCGATCACGCTGAGCAGCAACCCGTCGACGTTCTGCCGTTCGTCGACGATGGTGCGGCTGACCGTGGTGGCCGCATCGACGGTCGTGAGCATCTCGGGTGCGACGTCGGCATAAGCATTGAGGACGTGCGGTGCCACCGCGAGTTCGTGGTCCATGGTGGGCAGGCTCGGATCGATCTTCGTCAGGAAAGCGTCGAACTCGGTGAGCATCTGACCGATCTCATCCCCACGCCCGTCGACGGCGACCGACAACGCGCCAAGGGTCTGGTTCAGTTTGTGGGGTTCGATCTTGGACAGCACGGTCGACAACTTCTCGAAGATCGTGTTGATCTCGACCGTCACATGGTCGGCGGACAGGACCTGTCCCGCTCGCAACGGTTGCGGGTCAGGATCCGGCGGCGGCACGAGTTCGATCGACTTGGCGCCGAACACCGTCGGCGCCGCGATGTCCACGCCGACGTTGGCCGGGATCAGATCCAGATACGCCGGCTCCATCGCCAGATGAAGTGCGGCACGCCCGTCGGGCAACGATTCGATTGCTTGCACCCGACCAACCTGTGCCCCATGGAGTTTCACCTTCGCGTCGGGGTTCATCACCAATCCGGCACGCTGCGTCAGCACCGTGATCGGCACAGATTTGATGAAGCTGCCGCGGAACAGACCCACCGACAGCGCCACGACCGCCAGGATCACCGCGGCGGTCGCGACGCCCAACAACGGACGTCTCACATCTGGTCTCATTCTTGTCTTCGCTGCCATCTTCGCTGCTACCCCGACAGGTTGAAGTTGCCGTTGGAGCCGTAGACCGCCAGCGAAACCAGCAGCGTCACCGCGATCACCACGATGAGCGACGTGCGCACCGCGTTGCCGACGGCCACGCCGACACCCGACGGTCCGCCCGCCGCGAAGAACCCGAAGTACGTGTGCACCAACAGGATCGCGATCGCCATCAGGATGGCCTGCAGGAACGACCAGAGCAGGTCGACCGGGTTGAGGAACGTCGAGAAGTAATGGTTGTACAGGCCCGCGGACTGGCCGAACATCACGACTGTGGTGAGGTTGCTCGCGGCGAACGACAGGATCACCGCGACCGCGTACAGCGGTGTGATGGCCACCATCCCGGCGACGATGCGTGTGCTCACCAGGTACTCGACCGGCCGGATGCCCATCGACTCGAGCGCGTCGATCTCCTCGTTGATGCGCATGGCACCCAGCTGCGCGGTCACGCCCGCGCCGAATGTGGCCGCCAACCCGATGCCGGCCACCACCGGGGCCGAGATCCGCACGTTGATGAACGCGGCGAGGAAGCCGGTGAGGGCCTCGATGCCGATGTTCCCGAGCGAACTGTAGCCCTGGACCGCCAAGGTTCCGCCGGCGGCGAGGGTGAGAAAACCGACGATCACGACGGTGCCGCCGATCATCGCCAAGGTGCCTGCGCCCATACTGATCTCGGCGATCAAACGGATCACTTCGCGCCGGTAGTGCATCGCCGCGTGCGGCGTGCCCGCCAGTGCCCTGCCGTAGAACGACGTATGGTCGCCGAGTCGGCCCGCGACGTCGACCGGGCGACGGAGTTCACGGGTGAGCCGTGGGTGAAGTGTTCGTACCACCATGGCCAGCCCCGCTATCCGGTCGTCATCCGGATACCGATGGCCGTCACGACCACGTTCACGACGAAGAGCGCCATGAACGCGTACACCACGGTCTCGTTGACGGCATTGCCCACGGCCTTGGCGCCACCGCCGGCGATGGTGAGCCCCCGGAAACAGGCCACCATCCCGGCGATGAAGCCGAACAGCATCGCCTTGATGCAGGAGATGATCACTTCAGGCACCCCGGTGAGCAGGGTGATACCCGCTGCGAACGCGCCGGGATTGACTCCCTGGATGAACACCGAGAACGTGTATCCGCCGAGGATCCCGATGATCACCACAAGGCTGTTCAGCAGCAGCGCCACCAGACCCGAGGCCAGGATGCGCGGCGTGACCAGACGCTGGATCGGGTTGATTCCCAGCACTTCCATCGCGTCGATCTCGTCGCGGATGGTGCGGGATCCCAGATCGGCACACATCGCGGTGGCGCCGGCACCGGCGACGATCAGCACCGTCACCATGGGACCCACCTGTGTCACCGCTCCGAACGCGGCCCCGGCACCGGACAGGTCTGCCGCACCGAGTTCACGCAACAGGATGTTGAGGGTGAAGCTGACGAGGACGGTGAACGGGATGGCCACCAGCAGCGTCGGCGCCAGTGACACACGCGCGACGAACCACGACTGCTCCAGGAATTCGCGGCCCTGGAACGGCCGGCGAAACGCGAACCGCACCGCATCCGACGACATCGCGAACAGGCCACCGATGGCCTCCAACGTCGTCGACGTGCCCCCGCGCAGGACGCGCAGTCCGGGGGACCAACGATCCGCGGCCTCATTCACCATGTGTCGACGACAACTCCATCAAAGTCAGCATTTCTGTCGGAGACGGCGGCCCGCCGATCTCGTGGGGACCCACCATGGCAGCCGCAGTGTTTGCCCGGACACGGCTCGTCCCATCCACTGGGAGGCACGGCGACGGCGGACCGGGTTGGGCCGCAACGTAGTCGGAGCCGGTTCACCCGGGGCCGGCCCCGTCGACGAGTTGGGAGTTGCTCTGTGCCCGATCTGCATGCCGAATCACCGATCGCACCATCGCGGTACGCCGACCGGCGTGTGCTGATCACCGGGGGCGGATCCGGGATCGGCCAGGCCTGCGTACTGCGGATCCTCGCCGAGGGCGGTCAGGTGGTGGCGGCCGACATCAGCGCCGAAGGCCTGGCCGACACCGTGGGCAAGGCCGGCGATCTGGGTGCCCGGTTGACCACCGTCGCGATGGATATCAGCGACGAGGCGTCGGTTCGCGCGGGTGTCGCCGAGGCGATTTCGGTGCTCGGAGGACTCGACACCCTGGTCAACGCCGCGGGCATTTTGCGCTCGAGCCACCTGGAGCAGACCACCCTCGCTGATTTCGAGCAGGTGGTACGCATCAACCTGACCGGCACCTTCCTGGTCACCCGGGAGTCGATCGGCGCGCTGCGCGAAGGTAACGGCCCCGCCGTGGTGAACTTCAGCTCGACCTCTGCGCACTTCGCCCATCCGTACATGGGCGCCTACGCGGCGTCCAAGGGCGGTGTGCTGTCGATGACCCATGCGTGGGCCTCGGAGTTCGCAAAGGCCGGCATCCGGTTCAACTGTGTTCAGCCCGGCTCGATCTCCTCCGGTATGACCGACGGCACCGGAGCATCACGGCAGAGCGTCGGACCCGGCCTTCCCGACGATGCCGACTACACCCTCTTCGGCAAGGTCGCCCCGGCGCTCCCGCTCGGTGACGGCGCGATCTTTGCCGAGCCCGATGCGGTCGCGGGTGTGGTGGCGATGCTGGGCAGCCGAGACGCGTACTTCATCACCGGCACCGAGGTCCGCATCGACGGCGGCTCGCACATGTAGGCGCAGAACGTGCGAGGTAGAGGACGACGGGGCGGACACGAGGAGAACACATGCGTGCACGGAGAGTTCTGGTCGCGCCGGCGCTGATGTGCATCGCGGTGGCATCTGCTCTTGCGGCTCCGTCGGCCCAGGCGTTCTACGCGAATTACCAACTGGTCATCCCCGACAGATACGACTTCCACACCTGGACATGGGCGGTTTCGTTCTGTGTCCCGGAAGCAGTGGACTGCGTGCAGATCACCGCGATACCGATGCCGATCGCGAAGGCGTTCGAGTACCGCGCCAACGCCCATCTGACCGATGGGCGCTACACCATGACAGTTGACGTGCCGGACGGATTGCGTTTCGGCAACGTGTATTACGGCCCGGTGACCGCCACCCTCGACGTGTACTCGTGGGATGCGCAGACACTGCAGGGCACGTTGGAGTCCTCGTTCGCCGCGGGCTGCGACGGCGCGCCTGCCGGCACGTTCACCTACCCGTTCTCGCTCGTGCGACTCTGAAGGCGGCAGCGTCGCCGCCTGGCTCAGACGCGCTGCAGCTCGATGACGGGAATGACGCGGGTGGTCTTGCGCTGATAGTCGCCGAACTGTGGTTCCAGCGCCACCTGCTTGGCGTAGATCTCGTCGCGTTCGTCCCCGCTGAGCACGCGCGCCTTGACCGGGAAGGTCTCGGATCCGAGTTCGACGACCGTGTCCGGATTGGCCACCAGATTGTGGTACCAGTCCGGGTTCGTGTCGGCTCCGCCCTTGCTCGCGAAAATGTAGATCCGGTCGCCATCGAGCAATGGCACCAGTGGGGCGATCCGCTGCTTACCCGACTTGGCACCGACGTGATGCACCAGGACCAAGGGCTTGCCTTCGAAGACGCCGCCGGCCTTTCCGCCCGTCTCCCGGAACTCCTTGATGACCGCGCGGTTCATCTCGTCGAAGTCGATCGCCTCTGTCATGTCGCACCCTTTCTTCCCTGACCACCCGTTCCCACTGTCTTCACCTACGCAACTCTGCCGTCACGGGTTCCATTCCGCGGAGATCGCCAGGGTGGTCCGGCAGCGGTCATCGCCCACGGCGCCGGGTCAGTTCGCCTCGTCGAACCGCCGGCGCGCCGCGGCGATGTCGCGCCGGTGTTCTTCGGTCCAGCGGACCAGTGGCTGCACGGTTTCGTGCAAGGTGCGGCCCAGGTCGGTCAACTCGTAGTCGACTCGTGGTGGGACGACGGGGTGCACGGTGCGGCGTACCAAACCGTCACGCTCCAGCTGACGCAGCGTGACGGTCAGCATCCGCTGGCTGATGCCGTCGATCATGCGTTTGAGCTCGGTGAATCGCATGGAGCCGTCGTCGAGCAGGGCAATGATCAGCAGTGACCACTTGTCGGCGATGCGGTCGAGGATCTGCCGAACCTCGCAGTCCTCCCGCCGATCCCATTGGAAGGCATCCGGGCAGCAGTCGGTTCCCTGCGGGGTACCGACTGACTTCAAAGTGCCTTCTTCCGCCATCGCTTCATGGTGCCTGATGATGTGGTCAGTTACCAATGGGAACTGAAGGTGGGTGCATGGCCTCGATCAACGTGACGACAACCTCAAGGATTCGCGCGGCATTGCTGCTCACGACGCTGTGCGGCGCGGCTTTCCTAGAGGGCATCGACATCGCCATGTTCAACATCGCGTTGCCCACCATCCGGCAGGCACTCGACCTGCCGACCGTCGAATTGCAGTGGATCGTCAGCGGATACGTGATCGGTTACGGCGGGTTCATGCTGCTCGGCGGACGCACGGCCGACGTGTACGGCCGGCGGCGCGTGTTCCTGATCGCACTGGTCATCTTCATCGGTGTGTCGGCACTGGGAGGAATCGCACCCAACGGTGCGACCGTGATCGCAGTGCGGGTGGTCACCGGTATCGCTGCGGCATTTCTGATGCCGGCCGGGCTCGCGATCATCACCACGAGCTTTCCCGAAGGGCCGCAACGGGATCGGGCGGTGCTCATCTACGCCGGTATCGGTGCGGCGGGATTCTCGCTCGGACTCGTCGCGGGAGGCCTGCTGACCGCCGTCGGTTGGCGGTGGGTGTTCTTCGCACCCGTCGTACTCGCCTCGGTCGTGCTGCTGCTGGCGTTCCCGCTGATTCCTCGCGACGAGGCCACCACACGGCGATCCCTCGACCTTCCCGGTGCAGTGCTCGTCACCGGTGCTGTGGTCCTCACCGTGACAGCAATCGAGAACGCCGCCCACACATCGATTTCCGGCTCGATCATATTCGGCCTCATCGCACTGGCCCTGTTCGCGGGATTCGGCGCCCGGCAACGCACCGCCGCCGAACCGTTGGTGCCGCCGGCATTGCTGAGGCCGAGCCCCCAGGTCAACGCCTACCTCGGGGCCGGCTGCCTGGCCGCCGGATTCATGGGATTTCAGTTCATCGTCGTGCTCTACCTGCAGGAGTTGCGCGGCTGGTCGGCACCGGCGACCGCTGTGGCACTTTTGGTCATCGCGATCGATGCGATCCTGGCACCCACCCTCACCCCGCCTCTGGTGCGCCGGTTCGGTCTGTGGCGCGTCATCGCGGCCGGCATGGCATGCGCTGCGCTGTCCTCCCTGCTGTTCACCGGGATGGAACAGGACTGGGCGTACCTGAACATGCTGCCGAGCCTGCTGGCCCTTGGCATCGCGTTCACCCTGGCCTACGGACCGCTGACCATCGCCGCCACCGACGGTGTCGGCGAGTCCTCGCAGGGACTGACCAGTGCCCTGCTGTACACAACCTTTCAGTTCGGCGCCGCGTTCGGGCTGGCCGCGACCACCGCGGTCCAGGTGGCGGCGACGGCGGCCGGTGCCGGTCAGCTCGACGCGTATCGGACGGCTTTGGTGGTGCCGTCGATCTTCGGCGTGATCGGTGTCGCGGTGGCCCTGCCGCGCGCTTGGCGTGCACCGCAGGCCTGCACCGCCACCAACGCGTAGCCGTTCGGGATCACTTCCCACCTGTACGGGAGAATCGGTGTCAGCATGACTGAGCGCGACGATTCCCCCGCCACCGGCCGCACCCGGCACATCATCCGGCTTGCGCTGTTCGCGGCGTTCCTGCTCGGACTGTTCTACCTGGTGGCTGTTGCCCGCGTCGTCAACATCGGCGACATCCGCGGCGCCATCGCCGCCACCGGTCCGATGGCGCCGCTGGCCTACATCGTGGTGTCGGCGTGCCTGGGTGCGCTGTTCGTGCCCGGCCCGATCCTGGCCGGCACCAGCGGCATGCTGTTCGGCCCCCTGTTGGGGACGTTCGTCACCTTGGGCGCCACCGTCGGCACGGCGGCCGTCACGAGCCTCATCGGTCGCCGCGCCGGCCGCGAATCCGCGCGCGGTGTGCTCGGCGCCGAACGTGCCGACCGGATAGACCGCCAGATCGAACGCGGTGGGTTGTGGGCCGTCGTCGGGCAACGGTTCGTGCCCGGCGTCTCCGACGCCCTCGCGTCCTACGCGTTCGGCGCATTCGGAGTTCCGTTGTGGCAGATGGTGGTCGGCTCGTTCATCGGATCGGCGCCGCGCGCGTTCGTCTACACCGCGCTCGGCGCGTCGATCAGCGACCTGTCCGCACCGCTGGCCTACACCGCGATCGCGGTGTGGTGCGTGACCGCGATCATCGGTGCCTTCGCCGCTCACCGCGGGTACCGGTCCTGGCGCGGACGGCGCACGCAACACGTCGAGCGCGGCGACCCCGGGGCCCAGGAGGCCCCGGAGCCCACGTCGTCGTAGGGCTAGCGACCGAAACCGGCGTTGCGCAGCGCCTCGGCCATCGATCCCATCGGCTGGTCCCGGCGCCCCGAGTTGCGGCCACGGTTGTTGGCGCCAGTGTTGTTGCCGCCGTTGGCGCGCCGGTCCCCACCGCGGTTCTGATTGCCACCGCGGCTCTGGTTCCCGCGGTTCTGACCGCCGTCACGTCGGTCGTTACGCCTGCCCTTCTCGGGTTCGTCGCCCAGGCGCAAACTGAGTCCGATGCGCTGCCGGTCGACGTCGACATCGACGACCTTGACCTTGACCACCTGACCCGACTTCACCACCTCGTGTGGGTCGGAGACGAAGCGGTCGGCCATCGCCGACACGTGCACCAGACCGTCCTGATGGACGCCCACGTCGACGAACGCGCCGAACGCCGCGACGTTGGTCACGACGCCCTCCAGGATCATGCCCACCTTGAGGTCGGCGACCTTCTCCACGCCCGCGGCGAAGGTGGCCGTGGAGAACGCCGGACGCGGGTCACGACCGGGTTTCTCCAACTCGGCGATGATGTCGGTGACCGTCGGGATGCCGAACCGGTCGTCGGCGAACTCGGCGGGCTTGAGAGTGCGCAGCGTGCGGGTGTCCCCGATCAGCTCGGCCAGGGTGACGTTGGACCGGTCCAAGATGCGACGCACCACCGGATAGGACTCGGGGTGCACCCCGGACGCGTCGAGCGGATCCTCGCCGTCACGGATGCGCAGGAAGCCTGCGCACTGCTCGAAAGCCTTGGGGCCCAGGCGGGGAACGTCCAGCAGCGCCTTGCGGTTGCGGAACGGCCCGGTGCTCTCGCGGTGCGCGACGATGGCCTCGGCCAGCGATTCGGTGACACCGGAAACTCGAGCGAGCAGCGGCACCGACGCGGTGTTGAGGTCCACCCCGACGGCATTCACGGCGTCCTCGACCACCGCGTCGAGACTGCGCGCCAGCGAGCCCGGGGTGACGTCGTGCTGGTACTGGCCCACACCGATCGACTTCGGATCGATCTTCACCAGTTCGGCGAGCGGGTCCTGCAGGCGGCGCGCGATCGACACCGCGCCGCGCACGGTGACGTCGAGGTCGGGCAGTTCCCGCGCGGCGTACGCCGATGCCGAGTACACCGAGGCCCCGGCCTCGCTGACCATCGCCTTGATCGGCGGATTCGCGCCGGACTTGCGGATGTCGGCGATGAGTTCGGAAGCGAGCGCATCGGTTTCGCGTGACGCGGTGCCATTGCCGATCGCGATGAGTTCGACGCCGTGGCGGGCGATCAGCGCGCCGAGCGTGGCCTTGGCCTGATCCCACTGCTTCTGCGGCTGGTGCGGGTAGATCGCGCAGGTCTCCAGCACCTTGCCGGTGCCGTCGACGACGGCGACCTTCACGCCGGTGCGGAAGCCGGGGTCCAGGCCGAGAGTGGTGCGGGTACCGGCAGGCGCGGCCAGCAGCAGATCCTTGAGGTTGCGGGCGAACACCGCAACGGCGTCCTCCTCGGCACGCTGACGCAACCGGATCCGCGCGTCGACCGACGCCGAGATCATCAGCTTGGCGCGCCAAGCCAGGCGCACGGTGGTGGCCAGCCACGGCGTCGCGGGTGCCTGCGACGTCATGTCGATGCCGAGGGCCTGCGCGATCATCGCCTGGTAGGCCTCGTCCTCGCCGCCGTCGAAGGTCAGCGACAGGGCCTGCTCCTTCTCGCCGCGCAGCACCGCGAGCACCCGGTGCGACGGCATCTGCTCGAGCGGCTCGGAGAACTCGAAATAGTCGCGGAACTTCTGCGCCGCAGGGCTTTTCGCTGCTTCCTCGGAGAACGGCGCGGTGCGCAGCGCGCCCTCCGACCAGAACTTCTCACGGGTGGCGCCCACCAGCTCGGCGTCCTCGGAGGCGCGCTCGATGATGATGTGGCGCGCGCCCTCCAGGGCAGCGGCAGCGTCGGCGACATTCTCGTTGAGGAACTCGCCGGCCACCTCCTCGGGCACCAGCGTCGGATCGGCCAGCAGCCGGTCGGCCAGTGGCTCCAAGCCGGCTTCCTTGGCGATCTGCGCCTTGGTGCGGCGCTTGGGCTTGTAGGGCAAATAGATGTCCTCGACGCGGGCCTTGGTGTCCGCGGCGATCAGCGCGGCGCGCAGCTCGTCGGTGAGCTTGCCCTGCTCCTCGATCGAGGCCAGCACGGCCTCGCGGCGCGCGTCGAGCTCCCGCAGATACGCCAGACGCTCCTCGAGGGTGCGCAGCTGACCGTCGTCGAGGCTTCCGGTGACCTCTTTGCGGTAGCGCGCGATGAACGGCACGGTCGAACCCTCGTCGAGCAGCTGGATGGCCGCCGCGACCTGGCGTTCACCGACGGAGAGCTCCTCGGCCAGCCGCGCGGTGATCGATCGAACACCGGGGACACCGGGAGCAGATTCGGACGTAGGCACGCTCTGAGTCACGTCGGAGGACCCTACCGAATCCTGCCGACAACACCGCGTCACGCCGACTGTGTGTCCGTCACCGGTGCGGTCACACCGCGAGGGCCTGCGGTGAGAGTTCCTTGAGCATGGCATTCGCCCAGCGCATCTGCCGTAGCGACTGTGGATGGCACTGCTGGGTCAACGCCAGCAGATCCTGATCCTTGGTGGCCTGAGCACCCTGGGCGAGCAGTTCCCAGTCCAGCGACACCCCCGCGGCGATGCGGTGCACACGCCGCAGATCGGCCAGGAGCAGCAGGGCAGGTTCCGGCCGCGTCTTCAGGGCGTCGCTGAGCTTCTCCTGGAACCATCGCCTGGCGTGGATACGGCGCGGCCCGGCGGGCAGGCGCACCCGGTATCGCCTGCCGTGCGCGGCCAGTAACTCGACGTGTTCGTCGCACCAGCCGGCCAGGTCGCTCGCGAGGTGGCAGATGTCCTGATCACTGTGGTGGCGGGCGGCGATCGCACGCAGGGCGTGCGCGAGGTGCCGCTCGCTGCGGTGCAGTTGAACGATCGGCAATGCGAGCTTGCTCATGTCGGCCTCCGCATCAGAGTTGTTCGTCGGCGAGAGCGTCTGCCCCGCCGACCGTGTCGTCGACGCCAGGCGTGCACGGCGCTGAGGCCGCGGTGGTCGGTGCCGGTGCGGCACCCGCTCCGGTCCCGATGCGCCGCACCGACGCCGCCGAGGTCTTGAAGATCGGTTGTTTGGACACCGGGTCCCAGTCGGTGAGCGTCAGTTCATTGGCGGCGCGGTGGTGCGTGTCGGCGCCGTCGTCCCGGTAGTCGTCCCAGTAGCCGTCCCAGTAGCCGTAGTGGAAGGGCAGGAACACCACGCCGCGGCGCATGTCGGTGAGCCGCGCAGTGGCCGTCACGCAGCCGCGCGCGGTGCGGATCTCGACCAGGTCCCCTTCGGCGATACCGGCCCGACGTGCGTCCGCGCGCGCCATCTCCACCCAGACGTCGGGAGCCGCCGCCTGCAGTTGCGGGACGCGGCCGGTCTTGGTCCGGGTGTGGAAGTGATACACCGTGCGACCGGTGATCAACACGTAGGGGCGCTCGGGCGACGGTGGTTCGTGCGGCGGTACGTACTCGGCGGCCTTGATGATGGCCCTGCCGAACGGGTTCATGGCCCGGTACTCGGTGGGTTCCAGCGGCGCACCGGTGATCAGATCCTTGCCGTACGCCTCGCAGTAATCCGGTGCGGCGAAGAACTGCCCGTCGGCGTAGAGGCGTTCGGTGCCGTCGGGATGCTCCTCGTTGCAAGGCCATTGGATTCCCCCTGCGCCGCGGAGCTTATCGTACGTCAGCGCGGTGTAGTCGCACGGCCGCCCGGCGCTGCACCGCTTCCACGCCTCGAACGCCTCCTCGGGGGTGTTCCACGACGGCAGCGGCCCGCCGTCCTTGTCGCGGAAATCCATCCGGCGGGCGTAGTCGAGAAAGATGTCGAAGTCCGAGCGGGCCTGCCCGGGCGGATCGATCGCCTTGTCCGAGATGTGCACCGTCCGGTCGGCATTCGTGAACGTCCCGGTTTTCTCCGCCCACGCCGCGGCAGGAAGCACCACGTCGGCCAGTTGCGCGGTCTCGGTGAGAAACAAATCCTGCACCACCAAAAACAGCCGGTCCTGCGCCAGGATCCGCCGGACACGTCCCAGCTCCGGCAGCGACACCGCGGGATTGGTGGCGCTCACCCACAGCATCCGCAGCGACCCCTCTTCGGCGTAGCGGAACATCTGCATCGCGTGCGTGGGTGGGGCGTAGTGCGGGATCGTCGTGACGTCCAAGTTCCACAGCTCGGCCAGTTCTTCGATGTGCGAATCGTTGGCCCAGTTGCGGAATCCGGCCAGATCACCATCGGCGCCGCACTCGCGGGTGTTCTCGGCCGTGGGTTGGCCGTTCATCTGCAGCAGACCACAGCCCGGCCTGCCGAGCATGCCCCGCACCAGGTGGATGTTGTTGACCTGGACCGCCGCCGCGGTGGCCTGATGCGATTGGTAGAACCCCTGCAGCACGGTCGACAGCAATCGTTCGGCTGTGCCGATCAGCTCGCCTGCCCTACGGACGTCGTTCGCGTCGACCCCGCAGATGTCGGCGACGCGCTCCGGCGGGAATTCCGCGACACGCTTGCGAAGCTCGTCGAAGCCGACCGTGTGCGCCTCGACGTAGTCGTGATCGACCCAGTCGTGGTCGAGGATCTCGTGCAGCAGGCCGTTCATCAGCGCCACGTTGGTGCCCGGCAGCGGCGCGAGGTGCACCGCGGCGTGCCTGACAACAGGGGTGGGGCGCGGGTCCACGCACACGATCGCCGGCGGGTTCGGCGCGGCGAGCCGATCCAGCATGCGCATCCACAGCACGGTCTGCGTCTCGGCGACGTTGTGGCCGTACAGCGCGATGACGTCGGCGTGGTCGACGTCGGTGTACGAGCCGGGTTGGCCGTCGCAGCCGAACGATTCCTTGAGCGCCTCGGCCGCCGTCGCCGTGCACAGCCGCGTGTTGCCGTCGACGTGATTGGTGCCGATCGCTCCATGCGCGATCACACACTGCGTGTAGTACTCCTCGAGGAACAGCTGCCCCGAGGTGTAGAACCCGATCGAGTTGGGGCCCCGCTCGTCGAGCAATCGCCTGCTGTGGGTGACGATGCGATCCATCGCGGTGTCCCAGTCGGTTTCGACGAGGGTGCCGTTCCGCCGGACCAGGGGTGTGCGCAACCGGTCGGGTGAGTGGTTGGCCTGCCAGCCGTACAGGTCCTTGGGGTCGAGGCGGCCGTGGTTGACCCGGTCACCGGCGCGGCCGCGGACCCCGACGATGCGGCCGTCCTTGACGGCGATGTCGAGTCCGTCGCCGTTGGAATGCAGCACCGAGGCCGATGGCACCCAGGCGTCGACGTCGTCGGCGGTGACACCTGCAGTGAGGTACTGATCGACACGCTGCGGCCACGGCTCACCGGACGCGTACGGCGTCCGGGTACCCCATGGGTCCGAGATCCGGTCTGTGCGAGCCATGATCGTGCTCCTGCCCTCTCGCGTGCATCACGCTTTTCGGGCCTACCCGGGCGATGACCGCCTGAAACGGGCACACAGGAACCACGAAGGATGACGCGCAGAAAGAAATTGCCGGCACTTGGCCGGCGGTGAATGGCGGTGGTCCGCGAGGGGTTTGTGGTGGTCCCGGCTGGGTTCGAACCAGCGACCTTCCGCGTGTGAGGCGGACGCTCTCCCACTGAGCTACGAGACCATGGGAACGAGGACGAAGACTAGCACGCCTTCTCCGTGGAACTGGAATCGCCTGCCTACAGGCGGCTGTTTTCGATCTTGGCCCTTTGCGTTCCCGTTGCCCCGACCGTGCACAAGTGGCGGGTTTTCCGCCGGTCTCCCGCCCTCGATGCACACTCGACCGACGGGCGCGTGGGTCGCGAGGTCGGATCGTCGGGCGGAGGTTTCACTCGTGGACGGCCCGGGTAACCACTGAGACGGGTGTGACGCGTGTGGTCAAGGTCACACTCCACCCAAGCCTCGCGCTTGGTTTTGAAACCCGCCGGTCCACCTCGACAGACGGGCCGCCGACCTGCCACGAAACATGGTTTTTGACCGCCCGTTCCCCGTTCGTAATGCGGATTTGTGCCTTTGAGCCTCCGTCGACTAATGTTCTGCATCGCGACGGGCGACGATCTCGCCCGTGGCGCGCGGATGTAGCGCAGTTGGTAGCGCATCACCTTGCCAAGGTGAGGGTCGCGGGTTCGAATCCCGTCATCCGCTCGAAGGTGCGAAAGGCATCAACCCCCGCGGTGGAGTGGCCGAGTGGTGAGGCAACGGCCTGCAAAGCCGTGCACACGGGTTCGATTCCCGTCTCCACCTCCAAAGTTCGACCAGCGCGATTAGCTCAGCGGGAGAGCGCTTCCCTGACACGGAAGAGGTCACTGGTTCAATCCCAGTATCGCGCACCACGATTTTTGCAGGTCAGAGGCAGTATCTAGATCCATTAAGTAAGCGTCATGCAATAACCATGCAATAACGGCTGTTCGTAACGCGCGTTGTGTCCGTCAGGATGAGAACTGCCGCGGCGGCCCGGTAGGACTGACGTGACGGAATCCCCGGTCCATTTCGAGTCGCACGACGGCTGGGCCGAGGGTGAGCGGTCCGACGAGTTCGGAAAGCACTTCGCAGATGCCGGTGCCGTCCGACCGCATGTGCCCGAATCGGCGAATTGTGGTTAGTCCGGCAAGATCTGCAGCGTCGCAGTGCGCCAGCAGTTTCCACAGCTCGGGGTCGTCGGGATCGACTCTTGGCGTTGATGGCCTCAGCTGCACCACGGTCGCGCCGGGGTCGATGAGGTTTTCGGCTTCCGGATTCACCGGCCCGTCATCGTCAGAAACGATCAGGGGGAACTCTAAAAGAACGGCTCGCGCGGTGTGTTCGACCGTATAACGAGACAGGGAACTCGACCGGCCACGCACATGCAGGTGCTTCTCGATGAGGTTCTTTATGTATTGCCACAGTCGGCCTAACGATTCGATCAGCTCCGCTCTATCCCTCGCGTCGTGAGGCAGCAGGTAGTTTTGGCCTCGCTTCGCATGCATCAACGCTGATCGCTCGGCGCTATACATCCACCGGCTGATCCACTTCTTATGATTCGTGACTCCCGGCGGGGTGAGGGTGGCGAGTGATACCAGCCTGTCGGCGTGGTCGAGCGCATCCATGAACCAGTTATGTTCGGTCTCCCACTTCATGTTGCCGGTTGCCAGTTGACTTCCCCACAGGCGCCACCACTCACGTCGGGGTGTGGTTATGGGCACCTGCCGCCTTGGGCGTAGGTCACTGAGCAGCGATTCGAAGGCGAGAAACAGATTGCGGTATGCGTCGAAAAGGTCGTCGGAAGTCCGGGCCATCCGGACGAACCTGAACGCATCATCGGCCATTGGTGTAGGTGGCGGCGGCGAGGGCAGAATGTTGCCGTTCGCGTCTTTCACCACGCCTGTCATGCTGATGTCTATTCCGAACGGCTGTACTACTTGGCAACGCATAACCACGCCGCCGAGCGCAGCACTTGGCCACCAGACCAGGCAGTCGTCGGGCGCATCCCGGATCACGCAGTCGCCCTGTCCGGTAACTGAGAGATAGTCCAGGCCCCGGTTAGCAGCGTTCAGTGCCTCGGTGAACGTCGCCTCGAAGTCTGTTCCTGTCGATGGCCCGCAGGTGATGACCGCCTTATGGCCGCGAACCACCGTCGTGAGCCAACCATCAAGTGACACCGAGCACGACGCCCTTGCGGGCTTCCGCAAGAGGAACACCGCGCCGTTGCGCCATGTGTCGCCCGGATCTTGAAGCGGAACCCCCGCATAGTCACCAACTGTCACTTGTTGAGTATGGGCAACTAAGACGGAGGCACCCGCCTCATTGGCATCCAAGCCAACGTCAATGGTCATCGGCAAAGCGGACCGTCGTCCGAGCTGGACGCCGTATGCAATGCTCGCCCCCGCAATTGTGTTCATAGAAGTCACCGCAGAACGCCACATCGCCCGGAACTATCGACGGGTCAACAGGTAGATGCCCGTGTTCGTCGAACCAGTCGCAGCCCGCTTGTTGAAAACGCGCATGCGCGGCCCGGTGCTCGGCCTCCCACTCAGGGCCGCCTCCGTCGAGCGGCGGTGCGCCCCATGCGGCGCCGTCGTAAACACCCAGCTCGGGTGGGAACGGCGGCCGGAACTGATGCACCTCAGCGGCTTGGCGTTTACGTCGAGTCATGCGCGCACCGCCTGTGACGGCGCTCATTGAAAATGCTCAGTTCTGCTCACCGAAAGTGCTCACCTGTGTGGCTCCGCCGATGAGGGCGGGTCTCCTTCGATGCTGGTGGTCTCTGACCATGCACCAGCTATCTGAAGGAGACCCGCTTTGGTCAAGTCCCGGGAAGTGGTGTAGTGCTGCGTGATCCGGTGGTTGTTAGGCGGTGAGTGCGGGCATGTCATGGGCTCCTATTTCGGGGTTATCGTTGGTGATGGTGGTCAGGCGGCATCGGGCGAGGATGTCGAGGCCGAGGTAGCGGCGGCCTTCGGCCCATTCGTCGTTCTGTTCGGCCAGCACGGCGCCGACGAGACGGACGATGGCGTCGCGGTTGGGGAAGATCCCGACGGCGTCGGTACGGCGGCGGATCTCTTTGTTGAGCCGTTCGGCAGGGTTGTTGGACCAGATCTGGGTCCAGACATCTTTGGGGAACGCGGTGAAGGCCAGGATGTCTTCGCGTGCAGCACTGAGGTGTTCGGCCACGGCGGGCAGTTTGTCGGTGACGTAGTCGATGAGCCGGTCGAACTGCGCGGCCACCGCGGGGGCGTCGGGCTGGTCGTAGACGCTGTGCAGCATGGCTTTGACCGCCGGCCACATGCTCTTGGGGCAGATGCTCATCAAGTTGGCCGCGTAGTGGGTGCGACAGCGCTGCCAGGCCGCGCCGGGCAGGTTGGCCGCGATCGCCTCGCGTAGCCCGGCGTGGGCGTCGCTGGTGACCAGTCGCACGCCGGCCAGCCCGCGGGCGACCAGATCGGCGAAGAACTCGTTCCAAGCCGGGCCGGTCTCGCTGGTGACCACCCGCATGCCCAGGACTTCGCGGTGTCCGTCACCATTGACTCCAGTGGCCAGCAGCACGACCCCGTTGACCACGCGGCCGCCTTCGCGGACCTTCATCGTCAACGCATCCGCGGCGACGAAGGTGAACGGGCCAGCAGAATCGAGTGGGCGGTGGCGGAACTGCTCGACGTGCTCGTCGAGGTCGGTGGCCATGCGGCTGACCTGGGATTTGCTTAGCGAATCGATGCCCAGGGTCTTGACCAGCTTGTCCATCCGCCGCGTGGAGACGCCGGCCAGGTAGCAGTCGGCCACGACGGTGATCAGCGCGGATTCGGCACGCTTGCGGCGTTCGAGCAGCCAGTCGGGAAAGTAGGTTCCCTTGCGCAGCTTCGGGACTGCGACATCGATGGTGCCCACCCGGGTGTCCAGGCCGCGTTGACGGTAGCCGTTGCGCTGCGCTCGCCGTCCCGGGGTGGGCTGGCCCCATTCGGCGCCCACGACGGCATCAGCATCCGCCGACAGCAGGGCGTTGATCACGGTCTGCAGCAGCGAGCGCATCAAATCTGGCGAGGCTTCGGAGAGGGCCTCGCCAAGAAGGCCTGCAGGGTCGACAATGTGGGGTGCGGTCATCGTGATGCTCCTCGAGGATTCTGTGGAAGGTTGACTCGAAGGATCACGCGGTGGCCGCTTTACGTCCATCACCGACACGATGACGAACCCAGCAACCGCGTTACACCACTATGCGGGACTCAACTCCCGCTTTCTCATGCTCACATGGGAGGACGACTTGGAGATACACGCCCTACGTAAACGAGGCTGGTCGATCTCGGCCATTGCCCGTCACACGAACAAGAACCGCCGAACAGTCCGCAACTACCTCAACGGTGTCACCACCCCGGGCGTGCGCAAACCGGCCGCCGTTGATCCGTTTGAACCGTTCGTCGCTTACGTCACCGCCCGATTGACCGAGGACCCGCACCTGTGGGCCCGCACGCTGTGCGACGAACTCGAAGACCTGGGCTACGCGATGTCGTATCCGACGCTGACCCGCCAGATCCGGGCCCGAAACCTGCGCCCGCACTGCCCGGACTGCGCCAACCCCGCCGACCGCGCCAACTCCGTCATCGATCACCCGCCCGGGGACGAAACCCAATGGGACTGGCTTGATCTGCCCAACCCACCCGCCTCATGGGGGTGGGGCGCAATGGCGCATCTGCTGGTCGGGTCGCTGGCGTATTCCAGTCGCTGGCGGGCAGTGTTGGCGCCGTCGATGACCCAACCGCACCTCGTGGACGGTCTGGACCGGATCTCGCGCAAACTGGGTGGATTGACCCGCACCTGGCGCTTCGATCGCATGGCGACGGTCTGCGATCCCGGCTCGGGCCGGGTCACCGCGTCGTTCGCCGGGGTGGCCAAGCATTACGGGGTGATGGTGGCGATCTGCCCACCCAAGCGAGGCAACCGCAAAGGTGTGGTCGAAAAGGCCAATCACACTGCCGCCCAGCGGTGGTGGCGCAACCTTTCTGATGACCTCACGGTCGAACAGGCCCAAGATCGCCTCGACGACTTCTGTCGAGTCCGTGCCGATGCCCGGCTGCGGCCCACTGACGACGGCAAGCTATCGGTGGCCGCTCTGGCTGCCACCGAGCCCTTGGCGCCGCTGCCCGATGTCGCTTATCCGCTGATCCTCAGCGAGGACCGCACAGTGTCACGGCAGGCCATGGTCTCCTACCGGGGTAACCGCTACTCGGTGCCCCCGGAGCTGGCGTCGGCGACGGTCAGCGTCACCCACGTGCTGGGATCTGACGTCATCGACATCGTCACCGCCTCCCAGATCACCATCGCCCGCCACCGGTTGGCCACCGACGGCGCCGGGGTGATGGTCCGCGATCACGGCCACGTCCTCGCCTTGGATCAGCTGGCGATGACCGCGGCCGCCACCGGTGGGCGAGCCCATCGCCGCAAGGAACGCATCCCACCCGGGCCAGCTGCGTTGGCAGCCGCAGAAGTATTGCGGCTCAACACCTCTGCTCCTGAATCAGCAATAACAGTCGACACTCTCGGCGCACCGACGACCGTGATCGATCTGTCCACCGACGAACGCGCCGCCCGCGGAAGGAACACCTTGTCATGACCACCACCACTTCGGATGCGGTGCCCACGCCCAGCACCGCCGCCCAAGCCAGCCTCTATCAACGCCTGCGTGGCCATCTGGCCGTGCTCAAACTCCACGACGCCGCCGAAGCGCTGCCCTCGGTGCTCGACCGCGCTCAGGCCGAGGGCACCTCGATGACCGCCGCCCTGGAGCAACTGCTGTCGATCGAGGTTGACGCCACCGAGGCCCGCCGTCTGGCCGGCCGGTTGCGGTTCGCCTGCCTGCCCACCCCAGCCTCCCTGGAGGACTTCGACTACGACGCCGCCCCCGGACTGGACCGCAAGCTCATCGCCGAGCTCGGCACCTGCCGCTATCTCGAGACCGCCACCAACGTGCTGCTCATCGGACCACCAGGGGTCGGCAAGACACATCTGTCGGTGGGGTTGGCCCGCGCGGCTGCTCACGCTGGATATCGCACCTACTTCACCACCGCCGCCGACCTTGCCGCACGGTGTCACCGCGCGGCGATCGAGGGACGCTGGGCCACCACCATGCGGTTCTACGCCGGGCCGACGCTGCTGGTGATCGACGAACTGGGCTATCTCCCATTGCCCGGCGAGGCTGCCTCGGCGTTGTTTCAGGTTGTGGCGCAACGCTATATGAAGACCTCGATCGTGATCACCACCAATCGAGGCGTCGGCGAATGGGGTGAGGTCCTTGGCGATACCACCGTGGCCGCCGCGATGCTCGACCGGCTCCTGCACCGCTCAGTCGTGCTCAACCTCGACGGCAACTCCTACCGCCTTCGCGACCACCACGCCCGATCCGAGAACCTCCGCAAAGCAACCACCGGAACCCGACAACCACTACAGTGAACCCAGCTCACAGGTGAGCACCTTCACCGATCAACTCTGAGCACTTTCGCTGAGCCTCGTCACCACCGCTCCCCAGCGCCAAGCAGCCGATGTAGAGCACAGCAACGTGCGTGCGGGGACAATCGGCTCATCTTCCTAGCACCTGCAATCCGCGGTTGTAGTACTCAGTTCGTTCGGCCAGGCCGTGATAACCCCCGTTGACCATCAGCGTGATGCCGTTGATATCGCCCCCATCAGCCACAGCGTTCCCGTTTCGGCTGCTCCGGTACCACTCCGCGGTTTTGAACGCGTACTCCGGTGTCGCTGCCGGCTAAGGATGGTTCACGAAGTCAACCCCGAGGTCCTCGCTCATCTGCGTGTAGTTGTGCCGCCCGGTCACCTGGATAGGCCCGCGGCCCTTGTAGCGCGTCCCGTCGCCCGGCTGGGTGTTACCGAGGTCCGTTCTGCCTTCATAGTCGCTGCCGTCGGCATACTCCTCGAAAGTGTTCAGGGACCGGGCAGAGAATTGACCCGACCCCCGGGTTACTCATGGTCATGAGGTGACGGTCTGATGGGCGACGTGGGGGTGTACTCGCCTACCCGCGTTACATGAGGTTCAGCGGCCAGACCAAGCGAGGGCTGAGAATCAGTACCTGCGCCGAGCAAACCCCAAGGAACAGAACCATCCCCACCCAGAACGCATATCGGTCGGGGCTCCGTCGTCGGCGCAACATCATCACCGCGCCGACGACGGTACCGAGGAACCCCAGCACCATCGCCGTGCCCATCGCCAACGAGTAGAAGCCAGCGGCTCCCAGAATCAGCGTGAGCACCGCGTACACGGCAAGCCCCGCCACAATGCCGAGGATCAGCCAACCTGCAATTGTCAACGCTCGCTTCATCGTCCACCTGTATTCGGTACGGCAATAGGCGGTATTCCTGGTGGCACCACCGGAGGCCCCACGTTGGGCACTACACCACGAGACTGCTGGATGTTATCGGCCAAGCGATCAATGTAGGGCTGCCAAGTCAGATGCGCTATGCCCGTATATCCGGCCCTGAACGCCGGTCCAACTGGGAATGGCTGAGTGCCGGGGCCAGGATCGGTCACGTGCGCGTTGATACCGAGGTGTATCTCACCGCCCTGCTCGAAGAACCTGAAGTGGATCGTGCTGCCTGGGCCGTCCACATGTCCGGGGAGGGTTTCGAATTCGATGTTTATCTCCGAGCCAGATTTCTCGGCTTGAGTGACCCTCACCGGGAAATTCGCCAGCTTGGCCCCAGCCATTTTGATTTCCAGAGGCAGCTCATCGCCAACCTTCGGGAACTCCTTGGGTGCGCCTCCCATTGGGAAATTGCAATTAAAGCATCGGTGGAGTTCTTTCCACACGTCATCGATGGTGATGCCCGCGCCTGCGCTTTTGCCGCCATCGACTTTCAGATCGGTCGTCAGGTCCAGGTTGTATTCCCACGGCTTCTCGGGCAGCGGAAACTGCGGCCGTTCCGGCATGGTGCTGTAGTCCACGGCCTGTACAACGTGATCCGACTGACCTTCGCCATCGAACTGAATTCCTTGCAGCTCAGTCGCTTTGGCCTCCAGCCGCTTACCCACCAGGGTGTCAGTCTGCACCAGCTGCTCTGCTGCCCAGCGAATGCCCTCAGCGTGCTCCGATAGGGCCGTCCGGCGTGCCGCCATCGAGAACACGTCCACTCGCTTGGTGTCGGTTACCGACAGGTCTTCACCGACCCGGAACCCGTCGGCCTCTGCCGCAGCGATGGCGTCCAGGACTTTGGAAAGCGCCGCCTGGATGTCGCCGCTGCCGCTCTCGGCAATGTCGGCCGCGGCCCGCACTACGTCACCTTGATGCCGGACAACGCTCACATCGGCCGTCACACGGTCGAGCGCCGCGTCCTTGGCGTCGCCTTCCCACGTGGTGCCGCCAGGTGCAGCGATGTTCTGTCGGTGCTGGTCAAACACCTGCTCAGACTGGGCGGCCGCTGCACGCCAGGTTGAAGCCGCTTTCTCAAGCTCCGATGTATCCCAACCTTCTATCTCCGACCTGGTTGGCAAACTCCCCGCCCCGGCTGTTGCCGACCCCACGACCGTTCCCCCTCTAATAACACGCCTACCGGGGTGAGACTAGTCAACGCCGAGCAAACGGCAAAGGGTCACCTGCCAGCGTCGGTGGGCTGCACCGAACGTTGACGTGACTGCATCGCGTGGGCTTGTCCTCGTCGGCGACACCTATCGCTGCAGCACTTGGTGCCGCGGGAGCCGATGTATTCGCTGCCGCATCACCGGCACACCAGGCGGCGCAGTCGCTCGTGAAGGGGCACATCTGGTGCGCGCTGAGCACGTGACCCCGCAAATGTTGCAACGGCGCGTCGCGGGCGGCCTTGGCGGTGTCGCGGCTCGCTGGGCGCCAACAGGAACGGCAGGCGGCCACGCCAACCGGCAGCGTGGTGCGGCCGGGCCACAGCAGCTTGCCACAGCCACTAGCGCAGGGGATGTTCGGCTTCTTGGCCATCAGAAGCCACCAACACCCTTGAGCCCCGACCCCGCGCTGCGGGCTCGGTCTTTCCCCTCGGCGTGAATGCGCGACATCAGGTCGTTGGGCGACACCCCGACGGGGCCGTGGATGTTGATCGATGAGTCGACGTTGGGCGCATTGGTGGCCGGTGACGGCAAGAAGTCCGACACCTGGGGCAGCGCACTCGTTAGGGTGGCGCCGACACTCGACATAGAGCTCGCCGGTGGCCATGCCAGGCGAGAATACTCGCCGCAGCCCCGACACAGCCGGAAGTTGAGACAGCATCGGCGGCCCGGCACCGCGGACGCATCCCTCTCGCGGGGGACACGAAATCGCTCCGATGGGCGATGTTTCGTCGGCTCAAGATTTCTACCGTCGATTGCCATGGACATCACGATGACAATGCTGCTGTGGACCGCTCCGGCCTTTGTGGTGCTGTCGATCGTCGAGTGGCTCGACGAACGACAGGATCCGCAATATGCGCAGAAGTTCTCGGCGCGCGACTATGCGGGCAACTGGGCGACCTACGCGCTCAACGCGGTATTCAAGTTCACCGGGCAGTACCTGCTGCCGTTCTCGACGATCGTGATCGCGTCGTCGCTGACCCCGTTGCGGCTGTCTCCTCGTCACTGGTGGGTCTGGGTGGCCTGCCTGATCGCCACGGACTTCTGCTACTACTGGGCGCATCGCGCCGACCACCGTGTGCGGCTGTTGTGGACGGCGCACAGCGTGCACCACTCCAGCAGGTTCTTCAACCTGTCGACCAACCTACGACTGCCGTGGTTTCACCCGGTGTCCTACACGTTGCGGAGCCTTGCGTGGGTACCCGTGGCCCTCCTCGGATTCCCCGTGTGGATGATCTTCATCCTCAACACCGCCGGGCTGCTCTTCCAGATCCCGTGCCATACCGAACGTATCGGGAAGCTCTGGCCCGCTTGGAATTCATGTTCAACACGCCGTCGCACCACCGCGTGCACCACGGCTCGAACAAGTCATACATCGACAAGAATTACGGCGGAGTGTTCATCGTGTGGGATCGACTGTTCGGCACCTATGCCGCGGAAGTCGAACCGGTTCGCTACGGCTTGATTCACGACGTCGGCTCACAGAACCCGGTCAAGTTCAACTACCTGGAGACGGTGGCCATGCTGCGCGATGTCGCGCACGCCAAGACGTGGCGGGCCCGGTTCGGTTACGTCTTCGGTCCGCCCGGATGGAGCGAGAAAGCCGTTCCGGCGCCTTCCTTGACAACCTAGAAAGACGAGAGAGGATACGCGCATGCAAATCTCCCTGCACGCGTTGGGCATTGGCGCCGGCGCCCGGCGTGACATCATCGACGCTGTCGCGGTGGCCGCCGAGCGCGCAGGCTTCACCACGCTGTGGTGCGGTGAGCACGTCGTGATGGTGGACCGTCCCCGGTCACGCTATCCGTACTCGGCCGACGGCCGCATCGCGGTAGCTGCCGATGCCGACTGGCTGGACCCGATGATCGCGTTGAGTTTCGCCGCAGCGGCGACGTCGACGATTCGGATCGCGACCGGAGTGCTGTTGTTGCCGGAACACAACCCGGTGATCACAGCAAAGCAGGCCGCGTCGGTGGACCAACTCAGCGGCGGACGACTGCTTCTCGGCGTCGGCATCGGTTGGTCGCGTGACGAATTCGAGGCCCTCGGCGTCCCGTTCGCCCGACGTGGCGCCCGGACGGCAGAGTACGTGCAGGCCATGCGCACCCTGTGGCGGCAGGACGTCGCCGACTTCACCGGTGAGTTCGTCGCCTTCGACGCGGTGCGCCTACAACCCAAGCCGTCGGCGGGATCCATCCCGATCATTGTCGGCGGCAACGGTGATCGAGCCTTGGCGCGCGTCGCTTCCTGGGGTGACGGTTGGTACGGATTCAACCTCGACGGCGTCGCCGCGGTCGGCGAACGAATGGATATGCTACGGCGCCTTTGCGCACGCGCCGGTCGCGACGCCGATGACCTGCACTGCGCGGTAGCTCTTCAGGCACCGGCGGTCAGTGATATCCCGGCACTGATCGATCTCGGCGTCGATGAGTTGGTGATCGTGGAGAGCCCACCGCAGAATCCCGACCAGGCCACCGACTGGGTGGACGCCCTCGCCGACCGCTGGATCACGCGCGTTTGACGAAAGACGCCACAACGCGGGAAGCGCTGCGCCACCGACGAGGCGGGGAAACGGCCACAACAGAATGCTGCGTTCACGACGTGTGCACGTCTCGACTCGCCCTCAGCGCTCCGCGCCGGGCCGCCGCCCAGACTGCACAGCCGAGGACCGACATGGCTGCGCCCGCCACCGTGATCGCCGACCACCCGCCGACGCTCCACAGCACCGCAGCGGCCAGCGACCCGACTGTTCCCCCAACGAAATTGGCGGTGACGTAGGCGGTGTTGACCCGGCTGCGCGCCTCCTGTGCCACCACGAACACGCGTGATTGGTTCAGGATGTTGAGGCCCTGAACGGAGACGTCGAGGACGACGGCCGCGACGATGATCCCGATCAGAAGATTGTGGGACACCGCCGCGACCGCCCATGCAGCGAGCCCGAGGCACCAGCACGCTCCCGTGGCTGCCACGTTCCGGCCGCGATCGTGCAGGCGCCCGGCGCCCTGTGCGGCAAGTGCGCCGACCAGACCCGCAACGCCGACCAGGCCGATCTGCCATGCGGTGAAGTCATACGGCGCACCGCTGAGCAGGAAGGTCAGCGCGGTCCAGAACATCGTGAACATGGCGAACCCGAGGGCTCCCAGCACAAGGGTGACCCGTACGGTCGGCTCCCGCACAGCCAGTGCCAGCACCGAACCGAGCAGCTTCGGATACGCGACGCGGGTGGTGGGCGGCACCCGTGGAACGGCAGCGGCGAGCACGAGGGCCAGGGCCGCAGTGATCGCCGCAGCGATCGCGAAGACAGCGCGCCAACCCCAGGCACCCGCGATGACACCGCCGGCAATTCGGGAGACCAAGATGCCGGTGACGAGACCCGAAACTACGATCCCGACCACGCGTCCACGGCTACGGTCATCGGCGAGATCACCCGCCAGCGGGGTCAACAGCTGACCTGACACCGTGGTCAGCCCCAGCGCGAGACTTGCCACTGCAAGCGCCGACAGGGTCGGCGCCACCGCACACCAGGTCAGCGCAGCCGCCGACAGCAACATCAAGGTCGGGATCAGGCGGCGGCGGTCGCGACTGTCGCCGAGCGGCACAAGCAGCAGCACGCCTAGCGAGTAGCCGATCTGCGTCGCCGTGACGAGGAAACCGGCATGCCCTACGTCGGTGTGCAAGCTGACGCCGATGACGTTCAGTAGCGGCTGGGTGTAGTACAGGTTGCCGACTGCCATTGCGCCGGCGAGCGCAAAGAGGACCGTCAGACGAGTCGACATGCCGCGGTGCTGGAGATCCTCCGCTGTCATGCTGGTGCGGTGACGCGCAGGACGCGCTCGAGTTCTGCCAGACAGTCACGGAAGATCCCGTTGCGCACCCAATCCACGATGGAATCCGCGTCACCGATGACGTCGAATGAAGCGGTCCAGGTAACGAAACACGCTTCCTGGTCGGAGATCTCGTGAACGGTGATGGTCGCGGTGTAATTCTGCACCGGCGCATCACCGCCGACGACGTCGTATGTGACACGTCGATCACGATCCGACAGCTCGACGAGCCGTTCCACGACCACCGTTCCGTCGTCGATGTGGTTGGTGCGCAGGGCGCCGACCTCTCGCCGGCCGCCCGGCGGGTCCAGTTCGCTCGCTGTGACGAAGGGAAACCAGACAGGGAGGGATCCGAAGTCGCCGACGATCTTCCACACGCCGGCTGCCGGTGCGGCGATGATCCTGCTGTAATAAACGTTGGGCATGAGGGTCTCCTGAGAACTCGTCGCGGTCAAGCGGCACCGACGGTGCGGGTGCCACTGGTCGATTCGGCGGGGCTGGTTGAGAAATCGGTCGATTCGGCGATGGCCCGCCAGCGTCCCAGCTCTTGGCAGACATCGAGCAGCTTGCGTTCGACTCTGGCCACGCAGTCGCGTCCGAGCTGAACGCGCAGGGGAGCCGGATCGGCGGCGGCGACAGCCAGGATCGCGGCTGCCGCCTTGTCAGGATCGCCGGGCTGGTGACCATCGAGGGCGGCGAACGCGGTGCGTGCTGCGCCCGCGGTATCGGCGTAGGCGTCGATCTCGGTGGCCGCGAATCGGACGCTACGCGGTGAAAGGAAATCCGTGCGGAAAGCTCCTGGTTCGATGACGGTCGCCGATACACCACTGCCCCTCAGCTCGAGGGCGAGCGCTTCGGTGATCGCCTCGACGGCGAATTTCGTCGCACCGTAGAGCCCGGATGACGCGACGGCGGCGAAGCCTCCGACAGACCCGATGTTGAGGATGCGGCCGCGACCACGGGCCCGCATGTGTGGCAGGACCGCGCGAGTCATCCGGTGCAGCCCGAAGACGTTGACCTCGAACATGTCTCGTGTCTCAGTGTCGGTGAGTTCTTCGACGGCGCCCAGGACGCTGTAGCCGGCATTGTTCACCAGGACATCGATGCCTCCGTGGCGTTTGGCCGTGGCGTCGGCGACCGCGCTCACTTGCGCGGAGTTGGTGACATCCAGATCGATCACGGTGAGCGCATCACTGTGCGGCAGTTCGGCTGCGGCAGCGGGGACGTTTCGTGCGCCCGCAACGACGGTGTGTCCCTCAGCCAGTGCGGCCCGTGCGATCGCACTGCCGAGTCCACGTGATGCACCGGTGATCAGCCAAACAGCCATTTGGGTCTCCTTCCCACTCCCTGCATTGGGCGCCGGCTCATGCCGACACCGACAATGATTCGTTGCCGCCGTGGCTGATGTCTTCCCTGCTGGCACAACAAGGCACGTGCCGGTCAGCCCCCGGCGGGCTGTGGGGTTTTCCCGATGCAACCTGTTCTATGCCGTGCGCTGCGGCGCGGCGGTCAGCCTCTCAGGAATGTGAGGACCGCCAGCACCCGTCGATGCTGGTCGGTGTTGGCCTGGGACAAGCCGAGTTTGACGAAGATGTTCGTGACATGGCGCTCCACCGCGGGAACCGTGACCGACAATCGCGCCGCGATTCCGGTGTTCGAATGTCCTTCGGCCATCAGCCCGAGCACTTCACGTTCTCGCGGTGTCAGAGTGTGCAGTGGGTCGTGCGGTCGTCCGCGTCGCACCAGGCACGTCACGACATCGGGATCGAGCACCGACTCCCCGACCGACACTCGTCGCACAGCATCATTGAGGATGTCCGGATCGGCGATCTTCTCTTTCAGCAGATACCCGACACCTTGCGGGCGATCCCCGACAAGCGTCAGCGCGTAGTCATCCTCCAGGTACTGCGACAAGACAATCACAGCCGTCTCCGGGTGGCGTCCACGAATGTCGACAGCCGCGGCCAAACCGTCCTCGCTGCAGCTAGGCGGCATCTCGATGTCGGTGACGACGACATCGGGCCGATGGATGTCGACCTGCACAAGTAATTCAACCGCGTCGGCGGCGACCGCGAGGACACGATGTCCGCCGCGCTCGAGGACGCGCACCACACCTTCCCGGATGAGGGAATGGTCATCGGCGACAACGACTGTGGCCACGCTCAGCTCCTCACGACGCCGGCAGAGACGAAGACGGGCGTACGGGCGCACTGCGTCGCGGTAACCGCACACATATCGTCGTGCCACGACGGGGCGGTGACGTGATGCTCAGTTCACCGCCCATGGCGGTGACGCGGTCAGCCATGCCGACGAGGCCGAGACCACGTCCGGGCGTCGCTCCGCCGCAACCGTCGTCTCGCACCGTGATCTGCAGAGTGTCTGCGTCGCCGTCGACGTCCACTTCGACGACGGTGGCGCAGGCGTGCTTGACGACATTCGTCAGGGCCTCGGCCACCACAAAATAGGCGCACGACTCGATCTCGGCGGCGGCACCCCCGTAGTCGTGCGCTGTCACGCTCGTCGGCACGGCCGTCCGCGCGCTCAGCGAGCGCAGGGCCGGGACAAGCCCGCGAGTATTGAGGATCGTGGGATGTATACCGGCCGCCAGGTCCCGCAATTCGGTGATCGCATGGCGAGCCTCGGCCATGGCGTCCATCAGCATGCTGTCGAGCGCTTCGAGTTCGGAGGGCACGTGTTCGCGTGTGAGCTGAAGCGCCAGCAGAACATTGAGCATTCGTTGCTGAGCACCGTCATGTAGGTCGCGGGCGATCTGCCTGCGCGCCGATGTCGCGGCCTCGAGAATGCGCCGCTGCGCCGCCAGCGATTCGGCGGCACGAATCTCGGCGGCGTCACGGGCTCGCCGGGCCTCCTCCGCAGCGTGCCGCTCCGTCAGATCAGTGAACGCGAACACCGCACCGATGTCGCCATCGACCTCGAACGGTGCACACCACCACGTTGTCGGGAACATCGAACCGTCGGCCCGCACGAACCACTCATGGGTGCCGTGTGCCGCCACGCCGGCGCGCGTCGCAGCCAACAAGCGGCATTCGTCTGTGGGGATGGGGGTGCCATCTGGGCGGCGGTGATGCCAGGTCTGATGGCTCGGCAGGCCGATCATGTCTTCCGGATGGTCATAGCCGAACCCGCGCGCAGCGGCATTGTTGGCGAAGACCACACGGCCCTCGTGATCCACCACGAAAACCGGCTGCGGTGCTACGGACAGGACCCGCTGCTCAAGCGACGCGGAAACCGGACCACTCTGCACACGCCCCTCCGTCACAGACAGCTCCTGAATCCATGCCAGGCTACCCGCCGATCAGGCGAGCGCAACGGGCACAGCTGCACAGGCGATGGCGGCGAGCTCGACCGCGCTGAGCCGTGTCACTGCCCGAAACCACCGACGCCCTCATGGCCCCAAGCGCAACCACTCAGCTTACTGCCCAACACATCGCCACGATGCCGCTTCAGAAAACAAAACCCGGCGATCGATGGGCACGTATTGCCTTGTTGCCCTGGTGGTTTCACCGCACTACCCTGCCGACATGGGATACATGGTTCCCGATCACCCGACGGACACCAGGGCCGCGGCCCTCGATGTAATTGTGCGCTGGGCCGAGCATCTCCCCCAGCCGGGCATCCATGCCGCCCTGCGGGAACTTGCGATGGACCTCGACGCCGAGGCCGCCTTCGACGGCCTCGGCTGGGATGATGCACGCGGCCTGGCACAGTGGGTGGTGATGACCGTGCTGACCGGCACCGAGATCCCCGCCACGGTAGATCCGCCGTGGAGCGATCCGGCCGCGGTGGCGCACAGCATCGACATCTGCCGGCCCCTGGCGCACCACGTGAGGATGACGATCGGCGGGCAGTGACCCGCGCCGACCCATTCGAACATATGATCGATGCATGGGCGACATGCAGGCGATCGGCTACGGCGGGCAGCCTGTCCAGGAGATCTTCCGCGTGGTGCGGCCACCGACGGCCGTTCTCGTCGATCTCGTCGCCTTGTTCCCTCGCGAACCGCACTGCCAGGGCCGCTACAACCCCCGCGGCTTGCAGATGAACCGGATCGTCGAGGGCAAGCTGACCTGCTGGGCGTTGTGCGAGCAGGGCCAGTGGTGGGGCCTGGTCACCTACCCCATCCGGTACGGCGCCACGACGAAGAACGTCACGCACTGGATCCCGGCGTGGGTGCTCAAACCCAAGCGCTGAGCCGGACGCTCAGTGGAGAATCTGCCGCTCCGTGGTCCACCGGCCCAGAGGCGAGCGCCAGGTGATCTCGACGCGCACCTCTCCACTACCGGAGCCGGCCAGCTCCACCGCCACTCCCGGGGTTCGGTCGTCCTTCCCGCGCGACGCCGGCACCGAGCTCACCGTCTGTTCGGCCACGCCGTCGGAGTTCGACGCGGTGACCGTCACCGACCGCGCCTCGTCGCGGCCGACGTTGACGACGCGGATCCGGTCATCCCCGACGCGCTTCACGTCCCAGGCGACGAACGATTTCTCGGAGGCCAGGTCATACGCCCGTGCTGCCTCGTGGCGCGCCTGTTCGACAGAGACTTGAGCTCGGCCTGACCGGAAAGCACCCGGCCGATCAAGACCTCGGTACGCCAAACGGACGCGGCCACCACCAGCAACACCGGCCAGAGCCAGAGCACCGACACAAAAGACCGCAGAAAGAACTCGCCCACCACGCCAGGAACCCTACTGGCCGTCACGGACGCCGACTGATGTTGACGGCACGGCAAATACTCGGGGCGCGGCCACGGTGCGCGGATCGCCATGTCGGGCCACCGCTTGTCACCGCCGAGCGGCAAGCGCACCGCATCGTCGCGGTTTACCCTGTCACGGGCACCGCACCGGGCCCGCTGCTTGTCGTCATGACCGATACCGGAGACTCATACATGGCCGTCGTCGTCGTAGGAAACCCCAAGCCGAACTCACGCACCCGCGCGGCCGCCGAGCTGGTCGCCGAGAAACTGACCGGCTCGGCGCCCAAGCACGTCATCGATGTCGTCGACCTCGGTGCCGGACTGCTGGGCTGGGGTGACCCGAACGTCGCCGAGGCCAAGAACGTCGTGAAAGCCGCCGACGTCCTCGTGGTCGCCTCGCCGACGTACAAGGCCACCTACACCGGCCTGCTCAAGCTGTTCCTGGACCAGTTCGGCCAGGGCGAGTTGGGCCAGGTCACGACGTTCCCCTTGATGCTGGGCGGCTCGTGGGCGCACGCGCTGGCCCCCGAGTTGACGCTGCGGCCGGTTCTGGTCGAGATCGGCGCGAGCGTGCCCGCCCCGAGCCTGTACCTGCTGGACTCGGACTACGAGACCGCTGCCGAACTGGAGAGCTGGCTGCAGATCGCGCGCAAGTTCGTTCCCCCGGGGTCCTGACGACACGAAGGGCGAAAAGGCGATATCGCATGCGGTATCGCCTTTCGGAAGTGATCCCTGCCGGCAGAGACCATGAGATCCGCGCCGCCACGAACAAGACTTGTGGTGAGTTCTGGTGAAGCTGTGAGCCTTTGGTGAGAATCCCGCCTTCAGGCCTGTCTCACGCGGCCCACCCGGACAACTCGTGGCAATACTGGAGGCTCCCCGCAGCAACACGGAACGAAGGGAGCGCTGATGGCCCACGAGACCGTGGACGAGCTCCCCGGGTGGGACGAGCACCTGCCACACTTCTCGACACACGAAAAAGGCGACCGCATCACCACGCTGCCGTTCGGACCGTCACTGCTGACGTTTTTCGCCGTCGTCTCCGGTCTGCTGTACGTCCCCGCAGGTGTGGGCGGCGTGCTGTTCTTCAACTCGTTACGGCAGCACACATCCCAGTTCATCTGGTGGCTGGGCGTGCTGTACATCCTCTACACATTCCTGCCGTTGTTGGTGTCCGGCATCGTCACCGACGAGGCCACGAAGGTTGTCGGGCAACGCTGGACGGCCAAACGCATCGCCACCGTCCCGGCCTTGGCCGGCACGGGACTGGGGATCCTGGGCGCCGCGATATGGATCGGCGGGCCCACCGGCGGCTGGGTCGCCCTGGCCGCCGCGGCGTGCGGTGTCATCGCCGCGATCGTCACGCTCTGCGCCTGGCGCGGAATCCGATACACGCGCAAGCGTCACGCGTGGATCAGCTGGATGCAGCAATACGGCACCCGCACAACGGGGTTCCTGCGCGAGGTCAAGTTCCTCAGCAGATGGATCGACGGCAAGCCGGTGTTCACCGTGGTCGTCGAATTCCCCACCGAGCATGGCGCACAACGGGTCACGGCGAGCATGGTGACCACCACGCGCCGCGTACCACGCGCGGGCACCGCGATGGTGGTCACCCACAGGCCGGGAACCACAGGGGCCGACGTGCTGATCGACCTCGACCACACTCGGCAGCCGCGGTTCGACCCCAATTCCGCGAAATACACCCAGCCGAGCGGAAACTAACGCCGGGCGAGCTCGCGCAGCACAAGATCGGTTGCGTCCCAATCCATGCACTTGTCGGTGACGGACTGGCCGTAGGTCAGCGTCTCTGCGTCCGGGCTCTGCGCACCACCGACGAGGAAGCTCTCCAGCATCACACCGCTGATCGGCTGACCGTCACGCACCATCTGGGCGACCTCGGTCGCGACGACGGCCTGGCGGATGTGGTCCTTGCCGGAATTGGCGTGGCTGCAATCGATCACGACGCGACCGGGCAGTCCCGCCTTGGCCAGCTTGGCGGCCGCGGCCTGCACCGACTCGGCGTCGTAATTGGGTCCCCGGGTGCCGCCGCGCAGGATCACGTGGCAGTCCTCGTTGCCGGCGGTGCTCACCACGGCGCCGCGGCCCATGTCGTCCATGCCGAAGAACACGTGCTCGGCCGCGGCGGATTTCGCGCCGTCCACGGCGACCTGGACGTTGCCGTCGGTGCCGTTCTTGAAGCCCACCGGCATCGACAGCCCGGACGCCAGCTGCCGGTGAACCTGCGACTCGGTGGTGCGGGCGCCGATCGCTCCCCAGGCGACGGCGTCGGCGATGTACTGCGGGCTGGTCGGTTCCAGGAACTCACACCCGACGGGCAGGCCGATGTCGATGATGTCGAGCAGCAGTCGGCGCGCGATGCGCAGGCCGCGGGCGACATCGAAGGTGCCGTCCATGTCCGGGTCGTTGATCAGGCCCTTCCAGCCGATGGTGGTGCGCGGCTTCTCGAAGTACACGCGCATCACGATCTTGACGGTGTCGTCGAGTTCGTCTGCCACCTTGACCAGCCGGCTCGCGTAGTCGAGCGCGGCCGCCGGATCGTGCACCGAGCACGGGCCCACCACAACCAGCAGACGATCGTCGCGGCCGGCGAGGATATCGGCGACCTCCTCGCGGTCGGCGGCCACCCGCTCAGCGCGGCGGGCACCGAGCGGGAACTCGGTGAGCACGTCGTGCGGGCTGGGAATCGCGCTGAAACTGCGGATACGCCGGTCCGACGTCGCGGGCGGGTTGGCGATCTGCGCCAGATTCATGGTGGGGTGCCTTCCTGGTGGTGGGCACCTGCTGAGTCCGGCGCCCTTTTACGACGAAAGGCAGCGACCGATGGTCAGCTGCCTTGGGCTCCGGGTGGATGCGTGCTTGATGCTGCGCTTTATCGGCTCCGCCCGGAGCCTAGATAAAGCGCCAATACGAGGCGCGCACACCGATAGTCACGCGGCCAGAGTACACGACGATCGCAATGACCCGAAATCGCCCCCGGCCAACCGGATGTCACAAGTCCGCATTGTGAGCGGGTTACGATCCGCAGCATGCCCCTGAGTGCCCGCATGCCCGAGTTGGCTGCGTTCGACGTTCTGCTGGCGATCGCCCGCACCGGCAGCCTGGGTGCCGCGGGCCGCGAGCTGGGTCTCACGCAGCAGGCGGTGTCGGCGCGGCTCGCGTCGATCGAGGCGCAGACCGGGGTGCGCCTGGTGCAGCGCAGCAGCCGGGGTTCGGCGCTCACGCCGGCCGGTGTGGTGGTCGCCGAGTGGGCCGATCAACTGCTCGAGGTCGCGCACCGCGTCGACGCCGGGCTGGCCGCGTTGCGCAGCGAGAGCCACACGCGCTTGACCGTGGCGGCCAGCCTGACCATCGCCGAGCAGCTCATGCCGCGATGGCTGGTCTCGCTACACGCCGATGCCCGTCGACGTGGGGCTGCGGCTCCCGAGGTGATCCTGACGGCGGCGAACAGCGAGGAGGTGATCGCCGCGGTGCGCGACGGCTCCGCCGAGCTGGGCTTCATCGAATCACCGGGTACACCAAGAGGTTTGCATACCCGGGTGGTTGCCCGTGACGAGTTGATCGTGGTGGTGCCGCCCGGGCACAAGTGGGCCCGCCGGTCGACGCCGATCGGACCGGCCGAACTCAACGACACACCCCTGGTGTCGCGGGAGGCCGGCTCCGGCACCCGCGAAGCCCTGAGCACCGCGCTGCGTCGGGCACTCGGCGACACGACGCAGGCCGCGCCCGCGATCGAACTGTCCTCGGCGGCGGCGATGCGGGCGGCCGTCGCGGCGGGCGCCGGACCTGCGGTGATGAGCCGGCTGGCGGTCGAGGACGACCTGACCCTGGGCCGGCTGCGCGCGGTCCCGGTGGCCGGGCTGGATCTGCGTCGCGATCTGCGGGCCGTCTGGTCGGGCACCCGCACGCCGCCCGCCGGCGCGGTGCGCGACCTGCTCGGCCACATCGCCGCGGCCCGCTGAACGGCTCAGCCCGCCAGCAACCGCCCGGATGCCACACCGCGCACCGTGTGCACGGCGACGGTGACCCACGCCACCAGCAACGCGACGTAGAGCAGCACGGCAAGGCCCGAGAACACCACCGCCCCGGTCGCGGCCCCCAGCGCCGACGCACCGGTCACGCACGTGCCGACGGGGAACGTGAAACTCCACCACGTCAGCGTGAACGACAACCCGCGCCGCGCGGCGTGCACCGTCAACGCGGCCGCCACGCAGAACACAAAGGCCCCGAACCCGCCCACCACCACCCCGTACACGATCCCGAACGCGTGGAGTGCGCTCACCACGGAGGTATCGGTGACCACTGATGAGGCGTGGGCGGCAAGAAGATTCGTCGCGGTGATCGACTGACCGATGACACCCAGCACGATCCAGACGGTCGGGATGGCCTGCACCTCGGGCAGACCGCCGTGCATCAACCGCGAGTAGACCATCGTCACGGTCACGAACCCCACCAGCAGGCTGAGCCCGAACATCGCGTAACACGCCATGAGCAGCGTCTCCGCCGCCTGCCCGGGGCCGAGATGACCGAGCAGCAATGCCCCGGTGGACGCGGAGACCATCGGCGGCACCACCGGCATCATCCAGGCGGGCACCGCCGCCACTCCTCGACCGCACCGGGTGATCATCCGGTACGGGATCACCACGGCCACAGCGAGTCCGAGACCGGTGCCGGCCACCCACAGCGCCACGCCGAGCCGAACGGCGGCAGACTCGCCGATCACCGCGGGGCCGAGGAGTAGTGATCCAGCGCCGACGGTCAGCAGCGCCATCGCCGGGGCGCCGTAGAACTGGGCCATGACAGGGTGATTCGCATAGCCCACGGCATGGTGGCGGTGCCGCAGCCAGTGCGTCGTGAACGCGGCAGTGAGCGCCACCAGCAGGGCCGCGGCCAGGATCCAGACCGCGGTGGCGAAGGCGCGCAGACCGGATGCCTGCACGGGCAGGGTCACCGCGGCCGTCGCGACGATGCCGGTGCCCATCACCGAGGCGAACCAGTTGGGGGTGATGTGGGCGAACATCGAAGCGCGGCGCGGTGGTTGGGCACACCACGCGAGGTGGAACGGGCGTGGTGCGGTGTCGAAAGCGGTGTCGGGGTCGAGGCTGATGTCGATGCTCACCTCACCGATGCTGCCGAAGCCCGGTGCCTCGCGGTAGGCACCACGTGATTGTGGGGCCACAACGTCGCTTTGTGACCGATCAGACGTAGCGGTTGCGACCCGCGAGGGCTCCGGCCCCCATCTGCACGAGGTAGACCGCCAGCACCATGACCCAAGGCGCCGTCCAGCCGCCCGTCGCGTCGTGCAGCAGGCCGAACGCGAACGGACCGAGCCCGGCCAGCAGGTAGCCGAACCCCTGCGCCATGCCCGAGAGCTTCGCGGTGTCGTCGGCAGTGCGCGCCCGCAGCGCGATCACGGTCAGCGCCAACGAGAACACGCTCATCCCGAGACCCACCAACACCGTCCACAGCAGCGGCGCGGCACCCGGATCGACCAGCAGCCCGATCATCCCGGCGAAACCCACCACGCCGAGCCCGACGATCCACCCGGTCTGACCGGACTGGCGTGCGGCCAGCGGCGCGACGACGAGGCTGATGGGAACCGCCAGCAGCGACGCCAGGCCGACCAGCAGACCGGCGTCGGTCTTCTCGACGCCACTGTCGATGAAGACCTCGGGCAGCCAGCCCATCACGATGTAGGCCAGGAACGACTGGCAGCCGAAGAACAACGTCACCGTCCACGCCAGCGGGTTGCGAAGCAGGGATCGGCCTTTCCCGGACGCGGTGGGCGCTGCGGTGCGGGCACCGTGGATGCTGCGCGCGCCCACCAGCCACATCGCGAGGGCGACAAGCGCCAGAACCGCCCAACTGCCGAGAGCTTCGCGCCAACCGCCGAGCATGTCCTGCAGCGGTGCGGTCGCCGCCGACCCCAGCGCTCCACCGCCCTGCAGGGCCGCGGTGTAGATGCCCGTCATCAACCCGATACGTGCCGGGAACGAGCCCTTGATGACCACCGGGATCAGAACGTTCGCAAGCGCGATTCCGCCGGTCGCGATCAACGTGCCGGCGAGCACCACGAGAGCACCGTCGAGCACCCGCACCAGCAGGCCGACGGTCAGGACACTCAGGGCCAGCGAGATCGCCCACCCCAAACCGAGTTTGCGCGCGAGCCACGGCGCGGTGAGGCCGGCGGCGGCGAAACACAACCCGGGCATCGTGGTGAGCACACCGGCCCACACCCCTGAAGCCCCCAGCGCGGTGCGCATGTCCCCCAGCAGGGGGCCGACGCTGGTGATCGCGGGCCGCAGGTTGAGCGCCGTCAACACCACGGCGACGGCCAGCAGCACACCGCCTGCGGCCATCACGGGTGCACGGAACTCCGCGGCACCGTCGATCTCGAGCTCCAGATCGTGCTCATAGCTGTCGAGGGAGTCTCTGGGCACGTTCCGGTTCACTCGGCTAGGGTCCCATACATCCCATGATTGGATGAAAGGGGTTGTCTGTGCCGCTCGCCACCACCCGCCGGACGGGACTGGTCGATCAGGTGATCGAGCAGTTGCGCGCCTCGGTCAGTTCCGGGGAATGGCCCATCGGCACGAAGATCCCCACCGAGCCCGAGCTTGCCGAAGCGCTCGGGGTGGGCCGCAACACACTTCGCGAGGCGGTCCGCGCGCTCGCCCACGGCGGCATCCTTGAGGTACGCCAGGGCGACGGCACCTATGTGCGGGCCACCAGCGAGGTCTCCGGCGCGCTGAGCCGCCTGTGCGGCTCGGAACTGCGCGAGGTGCTGCAGGTGCGGCGCTGCCTGGAGGTAGAGGGCGCGCGGCTGGCCGCCACCGCCCGCACCGACGCCGACCTGGCCGAGCTGCGCACGTTCCTCGAGCGCACCGAGACGTCGGATCACGCCGACTTCGTGCGCAGCGACACCGCGTTCCACCTCGCCGTGGTGCGGGCGTCGCACAACGGCGTGCTCATCGAGCTCTACCGCGGCCTCATCGAGGCGATCTCCGCCAGCGTCGCCACCACCAGCGCCACACCCGACGGCATGTTCAGCCACCGCGGACTGGTCGAGGCGATCGCCGCGGGCGACGTCGAGCGCGCCGGGCGCGAGGCCGGTGAGTTCCTCGACGCGCTGCTGGCCGGGATGCCCGCGCAGAGCGACTGAGTCAGAACGGGGCGTCCTCGCCCTTGGACCGGTTGAGCGGCAACCGCAGCAGCAGACGCGCCCCGCCAAGCGGACTCTCTTCCAAAGCGGCTGTGCCGCCGTGCAATTCGGCTTGCTGCGCGACCAGCGCCAGCCCGAGCCCCGACCCTGAACGCGAGGCCGTCGAACCACGCGCAAACCGTTCGAACACCTCCGCGCGCTCGGCCTCCGGTACGCCGGATCCGTTGTCGTCGACCGCGATCTCGACATCGTCGGCCGAACTGACCGCGCTGAGCCGGATCTCGGTGGCGCCACCGTGTTTGACCGCGTTGGCGATGGCATTGTCGATCACCAGGCGCAGGCCCGCGGGCATGCCGAGCATGAGCACCGTCGGGGACGGCATGAGCGTGGCCTTCAGGCCGGGATACGTGTGCTGCGCGTCGTGGGCGGCGCGGTCGAGCAGTTCGGTGACGTCCATCGGGACGAAGTCCTCGACGGTGGTCAGCTCACCTTGCGCGAGGCGCTCGAGCGCGGTGAGCGTGGCCTCGATCCGGCTCTGGGTCCGCATGACGTCACCGATCACCTCTTGCCGCTGCTCGGGTGTCATGTCCAGCGTCGAGAGCACTTCCAGATTGGTCCGCATGGCCGTCAGCGGCGTCCGCAGTTCATGCGAGGCGACCGCGGCGAAGTCACGGGCGGACTCCAGGGCGGCCTTGGTGCGCTCCTGCTCGCTGCCGATGCGGGCCAGCATTCCCTCGACGGCCTCGGCGATCTCGACGGCCTCACGGACGCCGCGCACCTTCACCTCTTCGGGGTTGGACTGCGCGTTGATCGCCCGCGCCTGCTGCGCCAGCAGGCGGAACGGGTTGATCATCACCAGTGAGATCACCCAGCCGACCACCACGGTGCCGGCGACGACACCCGCACAGATCAGCACCACACGCAGATGCAGTTCGTCGATACGGCGTTGCGTCTCCGCCAGCGGCGCGCCGAGCGCGATCGTCGCCGGACCCGCCGTGAACGTGCGGACGCGGTATTCGACACCGTCGATCGTGGTGTTGGCGTAGCCGTTCTCCAGGTGCGGCAGCACGATGTCGCTGGGCACCGACACGGTGACGCCGCCGATGTACGCGGTGCGCACCAGTCCGCCGTCGTCGGGACCCACGTCGTCGGCGTCGGCCTGGCGGGTGCTGTTGAGCAGCGTGCTGACGTCGCCGAGGCTGCTGAGCGAATCGAGGCGCCGGTCCAGCTGGCTGTACTGATCGTTGGTGACGCCGATCCAGACCCAGGTGCCGAGGGTCAACACCAGTACCACCACTGACAGCGCGGCGACGATGACGATCGTGCGCAACGACAACACCCGCATGACCGGCCGCGCCACGGGCCGGAGCAGGTGGATCACGCGCTCTTCGAAAGTCACGGCGCTATCTTGCCCGATCCGCTCATCGGCCTTGCGGCCCAGACCACCGAAATCGTCAACCCACGGTTGACGCATAGCGATCGTCAACCTAGAGTTGACGCCATGGTCGAACCCGCCAAGATCACCCACCCCGTCAGCCTCGACGACCTCATCGCGGCCATCAAGCACGCGCACGACGAGCCGCTCGAACAACTCACGGACGCCGTCATCGCCGCCGACGCCCTCGGCGAGATCGCCGATCACCTGATCGGCCACTTCGTCGATCAGGCCCGCCGCTCCGGCGCGTCGTGGACCGAGATCGGCAAATGCATGGGCGTCACCAAGCAGGCCGCCCAGAAGCGCTTCGTCCCCAAGGTGCCCGATTTCGACCCCACCGCGCTGAACCCCGAGGCCGGGTTCGGCCGGTTCACCCCGCGCGCCCGCAACGTCATCGTCGTCGCACACAACCTCGCCCACGACGCCGAGAACGCCGAGATCACGCCCGACCACCTGGTACTGGGCCTGTTCGCCGACCCCGACGCCCTGGCCGCCAAGCTGCTGGCCGGTCAGGGCATCGACGCCGAGGCCGTACGCGCCGCCGTCACGTTGCCGCCATCCGCCGGCGCCAGCCCCGCACTCATCCCGTTCAACACGGCAGCCAAGAAGGCCCTCGAGCTCACCTTCCGTCAGGCACTTCGCTTGGGTCACAACTACATCGGCACCGAGCACATCCTGCTCGCGTTACTGGAGGCCGAAGACGAGAACGCGCCGCTGCACCGGCTCGGGGCCGACGCCGAACGTTTCGAGGCCGATCTGCGAACCGCGCTGGAGCCTTTCACGGCCAATCCACCGTCCGAACCGCCACAGGAACCGGCGCCGTGAGCCGGGAATGAACTCCACGCCGCGACTGTCGAAGTGATCATGAAACTCAACGACGCCGCGCGCGAATTCATCGGAAACGGTGCCGACGCCACCCTTGTCACCCTCAACCCCGACGGCAGCCCCCAGGCCACGTTGGTGTGGGTCACCTGGGAGTCGACCCCCGACGGTGACGAACTGGTGACCGCGCATCTGGCCGAGCACAAGAAGGTGCGCAACGTGCGCCGCGACCCGCGCGTCGCCGTCACGATCGTCGACCCCGGCAAGGTCGGCGAAGTCATGCGCCCCTACCTCTCGGTCACGGGCACCGCGCGCGTCGTCGACGGCGGCGCCAAGGACCTGCTGAAGAAGCTGGCGCAGACGCTGGCCGCTCCGGACTCCGGTTTTCCGCCGCAGGACGCACCCGACGGGTGGCTCACCCGCATCCGGATCGACAAGGTGGGCGGGGTCGGCCCATGGGTGTCCTGACGCCAAGCGGGCAGTAACACGTTTCAGTCTGTGCGATCATGCGTGGCATGGCTCGCTGGTTTGCACTGCTGATTTCCGCGCTGACGGTCCTCGCCGGGCTTGCGGCTCCGCATGCCGCCGCGGCCGACGGAACCCCGATCGGGCGGATCGGTGAGACGCTGCGGGTCGACTTCGACGGAATCGTCGCCGATGTCACCGTGCACGACGTCCTCGCCTCCGAGGTCCCGCCGGGCTGGGGTTGGAACGGCTCCCCGCGTTGGCGCGCGCAGGGCAGCCCGTGGCGGGCACCGGTGACGGTCTCCACCATCTCCTCACCCACGCCGTACGCGATGGCACTGGCGTTCACCTTCAACGGCGTCACGCCCTACGCCGACGCCTATCAGCCCAAGCACACCGACGCGCCCAACGCGCTGGAGGCCGCGTTGCGCAACGCGCCCCCGGGATCCACGGTCAACGGCGACGTCTACTGGGACGTCTACCGCGCTCTGGTCACCAATGTCGTGCTCACCGACCGCAAGACCGGCCAGCACCTCGCGCAGTGGAATCTGTGGCAGCCGGGGGCACCGCTACCCTGACCGCATGCCCGTAGTCGTCGACCTCGCCCAGCCTGCGGACCTCCCCGAACTCGCTGCCGTGGCCGCCGCCACGTTCCCACTGGCGTGCCCGCCCTCGGTGACGCCGCAGAACATCGCGGCGTTCATCGACGAAACCTTGTCCGAGAAGCGATTCGGTGACTACCTCGACGATCCCGGGCGCACTGTCCTTGTGGCGCGCGACACCGCGCACGCGAGGAGCACATCAGATCCCGCGTCGATCAGCGGGTACGCCCTGCTGATCCGCGGCGTTCCCGACGACGCCGACGTGCAGCGCGCGGTCCCGACCCGCCCGGCGCTGGAGCTGTCGAAGATCTATGTGCTCCCCGAGCGGCACGGCACCGGCACGGCGACCGCGCTGATGACCACGACGCTCAGCAAGGCCGTCGAACTCGACGTGCGCTGCGTGTGGCTGGGCGTCAACCAGCAGAACGTGCGCGCGCAGCGGTTCTACGCCAAGCACGGCTTCACCGTCAACGGCACCAAGACGTTTCGGCTCGGTGCCGGAATCGAGAACGACTACGTGATGGTGCGCCCGGTGTGAGCGTCGCTCACGCGGGGTGCTGGGCCGCGGCCGTCAGAGCCAGCAGACGCGACGTCGCACGCAGGTACTTCTTACGGAACCCGCCGGCGAGCATCTCCTCGCTGAAGATCGTGTCGAGCTTCGTGCCCGACGCGAGCACCGGGATACCCGCGTCATAGAGGCGGTCCGTCAACGCCACCAGCCGCAACGCCACGCTCTGATCCTCGATCGGGTGCACCCCGGTGATGAACACCTCGGTCACGCCCTCGATCAGCGCCTGGTAGCGCGACGGGTGCATGGTCGCCAGATGCGCACACAGCGCGTCGAAGTCGTCGAGGGTCGCGCCGTCGACCGTGCTCGCGCGCTCGGCGACCTCGGCATCCGACAACGGCTCCGGCGCGGGCGGCAGATCGCGGTGCCGGTAGTCCGGACCCTCGATGCGCACGGTCGTGAAAATCTTTGCCAGCGTGTTGATCTCACGCAGGAAGTCCTGTGCGGCGAACCGGCCCTCACCCAACTGCTCGGGCAGCGTGTTTGAGGTCGCCGCAATCGACACGCCACGCTCGACCAAGGCCGACAGGAGCCGCGAGATCAGCGTGGTGTTGCCCGGATCGTCGAGTTCGAACTCGTCGATGCACACCACGACGTACTCGGCCAACAGATCGATGCACTCGTTGTAGCCGAACACGCCCGCCAGCTGCGTCAGTTCACCGAATGTCGCGAAGGCGGTCTTGGCGTTGTCCTGCGAGAGCGTGTAATAGGTCGAGGCCAGCAGGTGCGTCTTGCCGACACCGAATCCGCCGTCGAGGTACAGACCGACACCGGGCAGCACCTCACGCTTGCCGAAGAGCTTCTTCTTGCCGGCGCGGCGTTCGGCGGCCTGCCGGCAGAACTGACGGCAGGACTCCACGGCGGCCGCCTGCGTCGGCTCGGCCGGATCCGGCCGGTAACTGTCGAAGCTGACATCGGCGAAGGTCGGCGGTGGTACCAGCTCGGCGACCAACCGTTCCGGGGTGACGGAGGGACGACGATCAGAGAGATGAGCGACACCGCTGGACCCGTGCATGCAGGAAGCGTAACGACGTGCTCAAATTCAGTTCATGTCCGATGACACCGCCCCGGCCCGGCTCAACGAGCTCACGGCGGGCGGCCGCCGCCTCAGCAGCGGCGACGACACGCTGACGACCGACTTCTACGCCTACCCCGACGACCTGCGGGAATGTCGGGTGAGGGCGAACATGATCATGAGCCTCGACGGGGCGGCCACACAGGACGGCAAGTCCGGTGGGCTCGGCGGCGCCGGCGACCGGGCTGTGTTCAATCTCATGCGCGAGACCGCCGACGTGATTCTCATGGGCGCCTCGACGGTACGCGTCGAGAACTACTCGGGCGTGCAGCTGTCGGTGTCACAACGGCAGGCCAGACAGCGGCGCGGACAGGCCGAGGTGCCGCCCATCGCGATCGTCACCGCCTCGGCCGATCTCGACCCCGAGGCCAAGATCTTCACCCGCACCGAGGTGCACCCCCTGATCCTCACCACCACGCACACCGTCGACGACGCGCGCCGCCATCTGGGTGCGGTGGCCGAGGTGATCGACGCCTCCGGGGCCGACCCGGCCCGCGTCGATCCGGCCCGCGCACTGGGAATCCTGGCCGAGCGCAAGCTGTTCCGAGTCCTCACCGAAGGCGGGCCGCACCTGCTGGGCGTGCTCATCGAAGAAGACCTGCTCGACGAGCTGTGCCTGACCATCGCCCCCGTCCTCGTCGGCGGCGGGGCCCGACGCATCGCCAGCGGGGTCGGGCAGGCGCGGACCCGGATGCGGGTGTCGCATCTGCTGACCGATGACGAGGGCTACTTGTACACGCGTTACGTCCGTGGGTAGCCCGAACCCGGTCGCTACTGTGGTGCGCATGCGTGATCAGCTGGTGCGGGCCCTGCGCGTGTCGGGCGTGATGGTCCCCGTGATGTCACTGGCGGTGCTCACCGCGTGCACGCCGATGTTCGCCGCCGACCCGCGTTACGCCACGGATTCCGGTGCGCATCCGCAGGGACAGCCCGAAACCACCAGCGCCGAGCCGTCGGGCCCGCCTGCCATCGAGACACCCAAGAACGATCTGTCGTGGCGGGACTGCACGTCCCGTGTGTTCGGCGACGCGGGTGTGCCCGCCGTACCGGGCGTCACACTGGACTGCGCGAACTACGACGCCGACCTCGACCCGCTCGAAGGCGCGTCGGGCACCCTGCAGATCGGGGTGGTACGGGCGAAAGCCGCCGACACCCCCGACGACGCGGGCCCGATCGTGATGACCACCGGATCCGACATCCCCTCCTCGGTGCAGTTGCCGACGTGGCTGACGCGGACGGGAGCCGACCTGCTCAAGGCGCACCCCATCGTGGCCGTTGACCGGCGCGGCATCGGGCTGTCCGGTGCGATCGACTGCCGCGACCTCTACGAACGTCAGGAGATGCTCGACCAGGCCCAGTTCCAGGCCGGCAACGACCCCGTCGCCAACCTCGGCGCGATCACGATGACGGCGACCACCAGCTGCACCGACACCATCGCCCCCGGCGACTCGGCGTACGACAACGCGCACGCCGCCGAGGATCTGGAACGGCTGCGCAGCACGTGGGACGTCGCGACGCTGGCGCTGCTGGGCGTCGGCAACGGCGCGCAGGTCGCGCTCGCCTACGCAGGCGCGCACCCCAACAAGGTCTCCCGCCTGGTGCTCGACTCCCCGCTGCCGTTGGCGATCGGGGCCGAAGCCGCAGCCGAGCAGCGGGTCAAAGGCCAGCAGGCCGCGCTGGACGCGTTCGCCGCACAGTGCATCGCCACCGGCTGCCCACTGGCCCCCGATCCGAAGGCCGCGATTGATTCGCTGCTCGCCGACGCCAGGGCCGGCCGCGGGCCGGGCGGTGCGTCGGTGGCGACCGTCGTCGATGCGATCACCACCGCGCTGGGCTTCCCGCGGGGTGACCGCGTCACCGCCACCGCCGACCTCGCCCGTGTCCTGGCGGCCGCGCGCGACGGCGACCCCAACCCGATCACCGACCTCATCGCGCAGACCGAGAGCACCCGCCTCACCGACGGCCACTTCGTGAACTCGTGCAGCGATGCGCTCAACCGGCCCACCCCGGACCGGGTCCGCGAACTCGTCGTCGCGTGGGGCAAGCTCTATCCGCAGTTCGGCGCCGTCGGCGCCCTGAGCCTCGTGCAGTGCCTCAACTGGCCCAGCGGTTCGGCGCCGCAGGACCCCAAGGAGCTGCCGGTGCCGGTGCTGCTGCTCGGCGTGCAGAACGACCCGATCGTCGGCAACGAAGGTGTCGCCGCCGTCGCCGCCACGGTCATCAACGCGGGCGCCAACAACCGCCGGGTGATATGGCAGGGCATCGGCCACGGCGCGAGCGTCTACGACGCGTGCGCGATCGCGCCCGTGGCCTCATACCTCGACAACGGCAAACTGCCGGAGACCGACACGTACTGTCCTGCCTGACGTCTGGCGTGATCGGCGTCGGTGTACTGTGCGCTGGTGGCGGCGACAGACAACATCACCACCAAGCTCCTGACCGCGTTCCGTCCCCGCACCTCGGCGCCGAGCACCGCCACGGTGCTGCGCTCGGTGTTGTGGCCGATCGCGATCTTGTCGATCATCCACCGCAGTTACGTGCTGGGGACCAACGGCTACATCACCGACGACTTCGGCCCGGTGTACCGCGCGGTGGTCAACTTCAAGCTCGGACTCGACATCTACAACGAGCATTTCGACCACGTCGACCCGCACTACCTGTACCCGCCGGGCGGGACGCTGCTGCTGGCGCCGTTCGGCTACCTACCGGTCGATGCGTCGCGCTACTGGTTCATCTTCTTCAACACCCTGGCCGTGGTGGTGGCCGCGTACTTTCTGGTACGCCTGTTCAAGTTCTCGTTCACCTCGGTGGCCATGCCCGCCCTGCTGCTGGCCATGTACTGCACCGAATCGGTGACCAACACCCTGGTGTTCACCAACATCAACGGGTGCCTGCTGTTGTGCTGCGTGCTGTTCTTCCGCTTCCTGCTCGACGGACGCGTGAGCCACGAACTCCTCGCCGGCGCCGCGATAGGCCTGACCCTCGTGGTCAAACCCTCACTGGCGCCGCTGCTGCTGCTACCGCTGCTGAACCGCCAGTTCTTCACCTACATCACGGCATTCGGCGTACCGTTGGCGTTCAACGTGGTGGGCTGGCTGCTGGTCCCCGACCCCATGGGGTTCGTGCGGAACACCGTGCCCTACATCTTCTCGACGCGTGACTACTTCAACAGTTCGATCGTGGGCAACGGCGTCTACTACGGTCTGCCCGCCTGGCTCATCCTGTCGCTGCGCGTGCTGTTCGTGCTGCTCGCCGCCGGCAGCCTGTGGCTGCTCTACCGCTACTACCGCGAGCGCGACCAGCTGTTCTGGATGCTCACATCCTCCGGCGTCCTGCTGATCACGTCGTATCTGGTGCTGTCGCTGGGCCAGGGCTACTACTCGATGATGCTGTTCCCGTTCCTGATGACGGTGGTGCTGCCGAACTCAGTGCTGCGCAACTGGCCGGCCTGGCTCGCGATCTACGGGTTCATGACCATGGACCGCTGGTTGCTGGGCCACTGGCCGACCACCGGGCGCTTCCTGGAGTACATGAAGATCACCTATGGCTGGTCCCTGATGCTCGTGGTGGTGTTCTGCGTGATGTACTTCCGCTATCTGGATGCCAAACAGGACGGCCGCCTCGATCAGGGCATCGATCCGCCGTGGATGAGCCGGCAGCGCACCCCGGCCGCAGCCTGAGCCGTTCGTGTGAGAGGTCCGTGCATCGCGCGCCTGGCCCCGACGAGGGCGGATCTGGCGGGCTTGCGCGAGCGCACGTAATTTGGGGACATGACGATCCCTGCCCCGAAGCTTCAACTCACCGACGACGAATGGCGCGAGAAGCTCACGCCGCAAGAATTCGCCGTACTGCGCCGGGCGGGCACCGAACGACCCTTCACCGGCGAATACACCGACACCAAGACCGAAGGCGTCTACGCGTGCCGGGCGTGCGGTGCCGAACTCTTCCGCAGCACCGAGAAATTCGAATCCCACTGCGGGTGGCCGTCGTTCTTCGATCCGGCCGACTCCGAAGCCGTGATCCTGCGGCCCGACGACTCGCTCGGCATGCGCCGTGTGGAGGTGCTGTGCGCCAACTGCCACAGTCACCTCGGCCACGTCTTCGAAGGTGAGGGTTACCCGACGCCGACCGACAAGCGCTACTGCATCAACTCGATCTCGCTGCGCCTGGTGCCGGCGCAGTAGAACGCCGACCGATATTGCGCTGAGGGTCCAGCGTGGATCACGACCCTCAGCGCAATATCGACGGGCAAAAAGCTAGGCCGGATAGACCGCGAACTCGGTGCCGCCCTCGAGGTCGGAGATGCACTGGAACAGCAGCGGCGCCGACGCCGCGGTACCCGAGTAGCACGTGAAGGGCCCGATTTCCTGGTACTTCTCGCCTATGGGGTCGTACTGCGCGGCGAAGTGCGCCGCCGTGACGCAGTCGATGTCGCCGGCGATGATGTCGATGACCTGACCGCCCTGCGGATCACACCGCTCGACATCGGGTGCCTGCGCGAAACCGACCGGCGCCGTCGCCAACGCACCCGCCGCCATGGCCGCGACGAGCAAAACGTGTGTCTTCACGGCACCATGATGACGGACGGACGCCCGATCTCCCGGTAACTAGGGCAGCTTGGCGATCAGGTTCTCGACGCTGATGCGCGGGCCGGTGAAGAACGGCGTCTCCTCGCGGGTGTGACGACGAGCGTCGGTGGCCCGCAAATCGCGCATCAGGTCGACGATGCGGTGCAGTTCAGGGGCCTCGAACGCGAGGATCCACTCGTAGTCGCCGAGCGCGAAAGCCGGCACGGTGTTGGCGCGGACATCCTTGTACCCGCGGGCGGCCATGCCGTGTTCGGAGAGCATGCGGCGGCGCTCCTCGTCGGGAAGCAGATACCACTCGTACGACCGCACGAACGGGTACACGCAGATGTAGTTGCCGGGATCCTCGCCGGCGAGGAACGCCGGGATGTGGCTCTTGTTGAACTCCGCGGGCCGGTGCAACGCGACACTGCTCCACACCGGGTCGCTGATCCGGCCCAACGCGGTGGTGCGGCGGAAGTCCGAATAGGTGGACTGCAGGGCCTCGACGTTGTCGGCGTGCGTCCACATCATGAAGTCGGCGTCGGCACGCAGACCCGCGACGTCGTAGAGCCCGCGCACCACCACGCCCTTGTCCTCCTGTTGCTTGAGGAACGTGGCGGCCTCGTCGATCACGTCGGCGCGGTCCTCGCCCAGTTCGCCGGGGGCGACGGCGAACACCGAGAACATCAGGTACCGAATGGTGGAGTTGAGTGCGTCGTAATCGAGCTTGGCCATAGGCCTATCGTGCCACGCCGCTTCTCACCAGCGACGCGGCCGCTCGGGTGGCCGCCGCGACGCAGGCGGGCACGCCGATGCCGTCGAGGTAGCTGCCCGCCACCGCCAGGTTCGGCGGCAGCCCGGCGCGCAGTTCGGCAACCAGATCTCGATGACCGGGGCCGTACTGCGGCATGGCGTCGATCCACCGTTGGATGTGCCAGTCGACGGGGTCGACGGTGACACCGAACAGCGTGTTCAGATCGCGCGCGGACCACGCCAGGAGATCATCGTCGCCGGTGTTGCGGGCGAGATCGTCGCCGTAGCGGCCGAAGGACAACCGCACCAGTTCGACGTTGCCGCGTCGACCCCACTTCCGCGACGACAGCGTGACGGCCTTGGCGTTGAGGCGGGTGGTTTCGTCCGTGGCGACCAGCACACCCGACTGCTGCGGGATGGGTGTCCCACCGGGCAGCGCAAGCGCCACCACCGCTGCCGACGACACCCGGACCCGGCGCGCCGCGGCGGCGGTGCGCGGCGCGATGTGCTCGATCAGGGCGGGCAGGCGCGGTGCGGGCACGGCCAGCACGACACCGTCGGCGCTCCACTGCGTGCCCTCGTCGTCGAGCACGGTCCAGCCCCTCGCGTCGCGCTCGACCCGCACCGCGGTGACCTGTGCCCAGCGCACGGCGGCCCGCCGCTGCAGTTCCTCCAGCAGCACGCGGTAACCACCATCGAGCGCGCCGAACACCGATCCGCTGATCGGCGGCGGCAGCGCCTCGCGCACCGCGTCGGTGAGGCTTGGCGCCCCACGGTCCAGCGCAGCGGCCAAAGCCGGTACGGCAGAACGCAATCCGATGGTCGCCGACGATCCGGCGTACACGCCCGTCAGCAGCGGGTCGACGGACCGGTGCACGACCTGGATGCCGAACCGGTCGCCCACCACGTCGGCGACCGCCGGATCGGACCCGGGCCGCCAGCTGAAGGGGCGGGTGCGTTCGTCGAGCACCTGCGCGACGGTGGCGTCGTCGACCAGGCCGAGAACCGACGACGCCTGCGCCGGGATGCCCTGCAACGTACCCTGCGGCAACGGATGCAACCGGGCCCCGCTGTAGATGAGCGGACGCGCCCCGGACGTCGAGAGCTGCCGGCCGGCGAGACCGAGTTCGGCGAGCAACGCAGGCATCTCGGGACGGCGCACGACAAACGCCTCGGCGCCGACGTCGAGCCACTGACCCCCGACGCGTTCGGTGCGCAGGACCCCACCGAGCCGGTCGGCCGGGTCGAGCAGCGTGATGTCGGCGTGCGGGCCCTGCGCCCGGCGCAACCGGTAGGCCGCGACGAGGCCGGAGATCCCGCCGCCGACGACGCAGAACCGTGCGGTCACAGCGAGTGCACCAACGCCACCGCGTCGGTGATGATGCCCGGATCGGTCGCGGGCAGCACACCGTGCCCCAGATTGAAGATGTGTCCGGCGGCGCCCGCCGCGACTGCGGCCCTGCCGTCCTCGACGACACGGCGCACGGCGGTCTCGACGACAGGCCAGCCCGCCAGCAGAACGACCGGATCGAGGTTGCCCTGCAAAGCCGTGCCCGGGCGCACCCGGCCGGCGGCGTCGGCGAGCGAGGTTCGCCAGTCCACCCCGACAACACGCGCGTCACCCGGAGCGTCGCCCGGGGCCAGGGCCTCGGACATCGCGCCGAGCAATTCGGCCGTGCCCACCCCGAAGTGCGTCATCGGGATGCCCGCGGCGGCCATCGTGGCGAACACGCGACCGCTGTGCGGCAGGACGTATTCGCGGTAGTCGGCCAAGGACAGCGTGCCCGCCCACGAGTCGAACACCTGCAGGGCGTCGACCCCGGCCGCCACCTGTGCCTGGAGGAACGCGATGGTCAGATCCGTCAGCGCCGTCATCAGCGCATGCCACGTCGCGCTCTCCCCCAGCATCATCGCCTTCGTGCGCTCGTGGTGGCGGCTGGGACCGCCCTCCACCAGGTACGACGCCAGGGTGAACGGCGCGCCGGCAAAGCCGATGAGCGGGACGTCGCCCAGCTCGGTGGTCAGCAGCTTCACGGCCTCGGACACCGGAGCCACCTGATCGGGTTCCAACGCGGGCATGGCCCGCACATCGTCGACCGTCCGGATCGGGTTGTCGATCACCGGACCGACGTCGGGCACGATGTCCAGCCCGATACCCGCAGCCTTGAGCGGCACGACGATGTCGGAGAACAGGATGGCCGCATCCACCTTGTGCCTGCGCACCGGCTGCATGGTGATCTCGCACACCAGTTCCGGATCGAAGCAGGCCTGCAGCATCCTGTGCTGTGCGCGCAGCTCCCGGTACTCGGGCAGCGACCGGCCGGCCTGCCGCATGAACCACACCGGGACTCGGTGCGGGCTGCGGCCACCGGCGGCCGCCAAATAGGGAGAGTCGGGCAGCTCACGGCGGGTGTTCATCGCGTCCTATCGTGCCACGAGCGAATTTCTGCGGGCGTGACGCGCTCGTGCCACGAGTTCGGTAAGAGTCGTTACGGCGCGCCTGTCCCCTGTTGTGCCCAGATGGACTAGCGTCAAACGCCGTGACCTCTGCCGAACCGGCACAGTTCCGGACGGCGGTGGCGGCGATGAATGCCACCACCGTGCGGCCGGAAATCGAGCTGGGCCCGATCCGCCCGCCACAGCGGCTGGCACCGTACAGCTATGCCCTGGGCGCCGAGGTCCGGCATCCGGACACCGCGATAGTTCCCGAACGATCCGAGGGCGACGCCTTCGGAAGGCTCATCCTGCTCCACGACCCGGACGGCGCCGAGGCGTGGGACGGCACGATGCGCCTGGTCGCCTACATCCAGGCCGACCTGGACTCCAGCGAGGCCGTCGACCCACTGCTCCCCGAGGTGGCGTGGAGCTGGCTGGTGGACGCGCTCGACGCGCGCGCCAACCAGGTCACCGCCCTGGGCGGCACGGTCACCGCGACCACGTCCGTGCGTTACGGCGACATCGCCGGACCACCCCGCGCACACCAGTTGGAACTGCGCGCATCCTGGACCGCGACGACGCTCGAACTGGGCCCACACGTGGAAGCGTTCTGTGAAGTGCTCGAGCATGCCGCCGGGCTGCCCCCGGCCGGCGTCACCGACTTGAGTTCCCGTACCCGCGCGTGAGATGACCGAAGGGGATACCGAACCTGCCGGAGGCGAGGAGGCAGAGGCGACACCGCTTCTGACCCCTGCCGAAGGTGTTCCCGAGTTGCGCGTCACCGCCGAGGAGATCGCCGCGGCGGCCCGCCAGCTCGCCGGTGGCGGCGGCCCGTTCGCCATCGACGCCGAACGCGCGTCGGGTTTCCGGTACTCCAATCGGGCGTATCTGGTGCAGATCCGCCGCGCCGGAGCCGGGACCGTGCTGATCGACCCCGTGAATCACGGCGGCTCCCCCATCGACGCGCTCGAACCGGTGGCACGGATCCTCGCCGACGACGAGTGGGTGCTGCACGCCGCGGATCAGGACCTGCCCTGTCTGGCGGAGATCGGTCTGCGCCCAGGCAAGCTCTACGACACCGAACTGGCCGGCCGGCTCGCCGGTTTCGAACGCGTCAACCTCGCGGCCATGGTGCAGCGGCTACTGGGACTGCAGCTCATGAAAGGCCACGGCGCGGCCGACTGGTCCAAGCGCCCGCTACCCGCCGAGTGGCTCAACTACGCGGCGCTGGACGTCGAGGTGCTGCTCGAGTTGCGCGACGCGATCGCCGCGGTGCTCGAGGAGCAGGGCAAAACCGAATGGGCCGCACAGGAATTCGAATATCTGCGCACCTACGTCGCGCAACCGACGCGACGCGACCGGTGGCGGCGCACGTCGGGCATCCACAAGGTGCGTGACCCACGGGCGCTGGCCGCGGTGCGCGAACTGTGGACCACGCGCGACACCATCGCCCGCAGCCGCGACATCGCTCCGGGCCGGATCCTGCCCGATTCCGCGATCATCAACGCCGCCACGACCGATCCGAAGACCACCGAGGAACTCACCGCGCTGCCGGTCTTCGGCGGCAGCAAGCAGCGGCGCAGCGCCCAGGTGTGGTTGGACGCGCTCAACCGGGCGCGGCAGAACCCCGATCCGCCGTCGGCGTCGGAGGCGTCCAACGGCCCGCCCCCGGCGGCCCGCTGGGCACGGCGCAAACCCGAGGCCGCCGCGCGCCTGGAGGCCGCACGGGCCGGCCTGGCCGAGCTGTCCGAACGCGTGTCGGTGCCGACCGAGAACCTGATCACGCCCGAGGTGGTGCGCCGGTTGTGCTGGGACTGGCAACCGGTGTCCGACGCGGCGTCGACGATCGAGGAGTTCCTGGTCGACAACCAGGTGCGGCCGTGGCAACGCGAACTCACCGTGCCGGTGCTGATCACCGCGCTGACCGAAACCTGAAGCGGTTCACCGGAATTCACCGCAACCGATCGATCTGCTGCAGCAAGTGAGCCGGGGGCGAGGTCAGGACCCGATGATCACGTGATCGACACGACCTCGCATCCGCGCTATGTCTGATCGCCGAACTCGCGGCGGACCGACAACTGCTGTCCCACGACGGTCGCCGAGATGGTCGGTGAGGACGTGCGCCGAATTCGGGTCGCAGAACGGGGTGACTGGCATAACGTCATTCCGGTGACCCAGCAGCGTGGGACCGAGGATGACCAGGAGCGGCAACGGTTCGCCGACCGCGCGCTGAAGGTCGCGGAGGACGTCGTCTACTGGTCGATCGCGGTGCTCCTGCTGACCGGTTCGGTGGTGCTGATCGTGGCGCAGGTCAACGTGTTGCTGCGGTTGCGGCACACGCCCGCGACCCAGACGCTGCTCGAACTGCTCGACGGTCTGCTGCTGGTGTTCATCTTCGTCGAACTGCTCTATGCCGTACGGACTTCGCTGCGTTCCCGTGAACTCGTCGCCGAACCGTTCCTGATCGTCGGCATCCTGGCATGTATCAAGGAGATCGTCGTGCTGTCTGTCGACGCGGCCGCGATCCTCGACAAGGGGCCCGAGTTCTCCCGCGCGATCGTGCAGATCGGCGTGCTGGGCGCGCTGACGCTGGTGCTGGCGGTCGCGATCTTCGTGTTGCGGCTACAGCGCCGTGAGGCCGACCACATCCAGGACAAGCCCGAGGGCTGCTAGCCGAGCCGACCGAGCAGTTCGACCGTCGCGGCCTGTTCGTCGGGCGTGCCGAACACGTTGGCGCACAATTCGGTTGCCCCGGCCGATGCCAGATCGCCGATGCGCTCGGCGACCTCGTCGGCGGACCCGACCAGCGCGGCGTCACCGGCGTAGGCCAGGCCTTCGCGGTCCAGCATCGCGCGGTAGGACGGTACGTCGTTGTACACCGCGAACTGTTCGCGGGCGACCTCGCGCGCCGCCGCGGCATCGTCGGTGACGCACACCGGCAGGCCGACGATCACGCGCGGCGCGCGGCGTTGCGCCTGTTCGGCGGCGGCCGTGAGGGTCGGCACGACATGCCCGGCGACCGTGCGGACCCCGGTCATCCAGGTCACGGTGCCGTCGGCGTGCGTGCCGGCCAGCCGCAGCATCGCCGGTCCCATCGCCGCCAGCACCACATCCGGTGGCGGTGTACCGGGCAGCCGCAAGGGCCGCACGGTGGCCGCGCTGAGATGCTCACCGCGAACCTCGACCTGTTCACCGGCCATCGCGGGCGTGAGGATACGGAGGAACTCGGCCATGTGCTGCCTGGGCCGATCGAACCGCATGCCCCACACGTTCTCGACGACGAACCGGTGCGAGGTGCCGAGGCCGAGCGTGAACCGGCCGCCGGACGCGGCCTGCGTCGTCATCGCGGTCTGCGCCAGGGCCACGGGATGTGTCGGGTAGACCGGCACCACGGCCGTGCCGAGCCGCAGCGACGTCGTCTGACCAGCTGCCACGGCGAGCGCCGTGAGAGCGTCCCATTCGAAGATGTGCGGCACCCACGCCCCGCCGAACCCGTCCCGTTCGCAGGCGGCGATGTCGTCGACGAACTCGTCGAAACCACCGGTCGGGAAGACGAATCTGCTGATCTGCATCGGGCTGGGATCAGTCGAGCGTCTGCCCGACTTCGTCCTCGGCGGCCGCCCGGGTGCCGATCGCCGCGACCCACCCGGTGATCTGCCGAGCGATGTGGCGATCGGTCAGGCCGACCTCCGCGAGTACCTCACCACGCGACGCATGGTCCTGGAACCGTTGCGGGACACCGACATCACGGCACGGCACGTCGACCTCGGCGCCGCGCAGCGCGGCCGACACCGATGAACCGACGCCGCCGTGCACCCCGTTGTCCTCCACGGTGACCACCAGTTTGTGGTCGCGGGCCAGGTCGGCGAGGACTCCGGGGACGGGCAGCACCCAGCGCGGGTCCACCACGGTGACACCGATGCCCTGACCGCGCAGCAGCTCGGCGACCGCGAGCGCCATCTTCGCGAACGAGCCGACCGCGACCAACAGCACATCGCGGGTGAGACCCGTAGCGGGAACCGCGAGGACGTCGACCCCGCCACGGCGTTCCACGGCCGGAATGTCTTCGCCCACATCGCCTTTGGGGAAGCGCACCGCCGTGGGTCCGTCGTTGACGGCCAGCGCTTCACCGAGTTCCTCGCGCAGGCGCGCGCCGTCGCGCGGCGCGGCGACCCGCATGCCGGGGATGATGCCGAGGATCGACAGATCCCACATGCCGTTGTGGCTCGCACCGTCAGGGCCGGTGATGCCGGCCCGGTCGAGCACCATGGTCACCGGCAACTTGTGCAGCGCGACGTCCATCATCAACTGGTCGAACGCCCGGTTGAGAAACGTCGAGTAGATCGCGACCACCGGATGCAGCCCGCCCATCGCGAGACCGGCTGCCGACGTCATCGCATGCTGCTCGGCGATCCCGACGTCGAAGAACCGATCGGGGTACCGGTCGCGGAACGCGGACAGACCTGTGGGCCCGGGCATCGCCGCCGTGATCGCCACGACGTCGCGACGCTTGGACGCCAGCGAGATCAGTTCGGTGGAGAACACCGACGTCCAGCTGGTGCCGGAGGTCTTCGTGGGCACCCCGGTCTCGGGGTCGATCACACCGCACGCATGCATCTGGTCGGCCTCGTCGTTCTCGGCGGGCGCATAGCCCATGCCCTTGCGCGTCACGACGTGCACGATCACCGGGGCGTTGAACCCGCGCGCGTGGCGCAGTGCGCTCTCCACGGCGTGTTCGTCGTGCCCGTCGATGGGACCGACGTACTTGAGGCCGAGGTCGGTGAACATCACCTGCGGAGCGATGGCGTCCTTGATGCCTGCCTTGATCGAGTGGATGCACTGGTAGCACAGCTCACCGATCACCGGCACGCCACGCACGGCCTTGCGGCCCTCCTCCAGGACGCGCTCGTATCCGGGCTGCAGACGCAGGCCGGCGAGGTGCTCGGCGAAGCCGCCGATCGTCGGCGCGTAGCTGCGGCCGTTGTCGTTGACGACGATCACCACCGGACGACGCGACGCGGCGATGTTGTTGAGCGCCTCCCAGCACATGCCTCCGGTCAGCGCGCCGTCACCGACCACGGCCACGACGTGCCGGTTGCGGTGCCCGGTGAGCTCGAAGGCCTTCGCCAGCCCGTCGGCGTAGGACAGGGCCGCACTCGCATGGCTGGACTCGACCCAGTCGTGCTCGCTCTCGGAGCGCGACGGATAGCCCGAGAGCCCGTCCTTCATGCGCAGTGTGCCGAAATCCTCGCTCCGGCCGGTCAGCATCTTGTGCACGTACGCCTGATGCCCCGTGTCGAAGATGATCGGGTCATGTGGCGAATCGAACACGCGGTGAAGCGCCAACGTGAGCTCGACGACACCCAGATTGGGGCCGAGATGCCCACCGGTTGCAGCGACCTTGTGGATCAGGAATTGCCGGATCTCCTGCGCCAGATCACGTAGCTGTGACTGCGACAGGTGCTGCAAGTCAGCGGGGCCGCGGACCTGTTCAAGCATTTCGCCAGTCTACGCACCGACTCACGGCCGGTCCTGCCGAGGCTGGTAGATGTCGGGCACACCGTCGTTGTCCGCGTCGAGGGTCTCCGCCTCGTGGATCCGTCGGTAGGCGGCGTTCCTGGACAGCAGCACCACCGCGGCCAGCAGACCGGCCAGCACCGACCCCGTGAGCACGGCGATCTTGGCGTCGTCATGGGCGATGGGACTGTTCTCGAACGCGAGTTCACCGATCAGCAGCGACACCGTGAACCCGATTCCGGCGAGCAACGCCAGCCCGAACACGTCGCGCCAGGCCAGCTCCGCGTCAAGGCTCGCCTTGGTGAATCGGGCGAGCAGATACGTCGTGAAGAACACGCCGACGGGTTTGCCGATGACCAGGCCCGCGATCACGCCGTAGGTGACCGGATGGGACAACGCCGAGGCGAACCCCGACAGCCCGCCGACCGTGACCCCGGCCGCGAAGAACGCGAACACCGGCACCGCGAACCCCGCCGACAGCGGCCGCAACCGGTGCTCCAGCCGGTCGGCCGCGGCGTGGCGGCCCAGCACCGGGACCGTGAATCCCAGCAGCACACCGGCGACCGTCGCGTGCACCCCGCTGGCATGCATGAGCGCCCAGGCCACGACGGCGACGGGCACCAGGACGAACGGCGAGCGCAAGCCCCGCTGCACGGCCAACCCGAACACCGCAATGGCGACCAGAGCGCCCGCGAGCGGGCCGAACGACAGCTGTGTGGTGTAGAAGACCGCGATGACGACGATGGCCAGCAGATCGTCCACCACGGCCAGCGTGAGCAGGAATATGCGCAGCGCGGACGGCAGGTGGGTGGCGATGACGGCCAGCACCGCGAGTGCGAACGCGATGTCGGTGGCGACGGGAATCGCCCAGCCTCCGAGATTCTCGGTGTGACCACTGGTGAGGTTGATCCCGACGAAGATCACGGCGGGGACGACCATGCCGCCGACGGCCGCGGCGATGGGAAGCGCAGCCTTGGCCGGATCACGCAGATCGCCCACCACGAACTCGCGCTTGAGCTCCACTCCGACCACGAAGAAGAAGATCGCCAGCAGTCCGTCGGCCGCCCACGCGGAGATGCTCAGGTCCAGGTGCAGCGAGTGGGGTCCGATGACGAAATCCGACACCCGGTCATATGTGGCCGACCACGGCGAGTTGGCCCACACCAGCGCGGCGAGCGCGGCCACCAGCAGCAGCGCGCCACCGACGGTCTCGGTGCGCAGCAGTTCGGAGATGCGCTGCCACTCGGGCCATGACGTGCGCGAGAAGATGCGCCGTGGCAAGGACTCAGGCTGATCGGACATGGCGGGCTCCTGTGGGCAGCGTCGGACGGACGCCGACCAGGCTTCCCGGCACACCGCGAGCCACGGTAACAGGCACGTGCCGGCCACGCCGGCCGAACCGGGACGGGTGGCCGGTGCCGATCGAGGTGGGCACGCCGCGCTGCGGACGCGCCGAGGTGCACCGATTCCAGGCTCCGCTCTGCGGATCCACCCCGCCGGTCATCTACCCCCTCCCATCCCCGCCTGCGCGGTGAGCAGCACAAACCGATCAGGGCATGTCCGCTGTGGACAACGCTTCCGTAGACCGGGTCGACGACGTACGGATCCGTTGTCGTGAATTGAACTTCGTGCGTCCGATTCGTTGTGCGATTACGTAGTCTGTACTTCGAAATCGATTTCCCGGGGTGCGGATTTGAGTCCATTCGATCACTACTACGTGCGCACCGCCATGCTTTCCGCACAGGGCCAACGCTCCCAGATGCGGCGGATCATCGGCGTGACGATCACCGGCCTGGCGTTCGTGCCGATCCTGCTGCTCGCCTCGCCCGCGGGTCCGGAAGACGCGCAGCGCTTCGTCGCGCTCGGCGCCACGGCATGCGGTGTGCTCATGTCGGTGTGGTGGTGGCGCCGCACGTGGCCGAGCCGGAATCAGTCCTGGCTGGTGGTCGCGATCGGCACCCTCGGCATCGCGGCGACGCTGGTGACGGTGAGCGACCCCACCGCGGGGTTGCTCAGTTCCTCGGCGTTCAGCCTGATCACCACCTACACGGCGTTCCTGCACAGCCGACGGGTCCTGATCCTGGCCTGGGCCGCGGCGGGCGTCACCGTGGCGTATCTGGCAGTGCGGGTCGCGTTCACCAGCATTCCGCTGGCCATCGCAGGCGCCATCATGAGCGCACTGGTGATCGGCACGACGTCCTTGTTGTGCCGCATGGCGATTCGCCTGCTGGACGCGGGAAACGTGCAGCACCCGGACGAGATCGACCGGCTCACGGGTCTGCTGAACCGCGAGGCGTTCGAGATCCAGGCCGCGACCATGCTGGGTTCGCACAGCCGCCACGACGACCAGTACCTGGTGATCCTGGCGGTGGGTATCGACGACATGTCGTTGCTCGGCGACATGGACGGCACCCACAGCACCCTGCACGCCAGGGTCGCGGTGGCGCAGGCGCTGCGCGAGACCGTGCGCCACGGGGTTCCGCTGGCCCACGTTTCCGACAGCGACTTCCTGATCGCCGACGTGTTCAAGACCAACGATCCCTCGCCGCTCGTGGAGCGCATCCGCCTCGCGATCAGCACCACGCCCATGCGGTTGACCGCGAGCATCGGCACGGTGTGCAGTCCGCTCGCGCCGCTGGCCCTCCTGCCCACCGAGCAGGTGCTGCGGGAAGTCATCGACATCGCGATGCGCGCGATGAACGACTCGCGGGCAGCGGGCGGCAATCAAACCACCTCGGTCAACTACCCCACTCCCACGCCGAACCAGGAGTGATCCCCCGCAACCGCACTAGCGATTCAGCACCGCGACGCACTCGATGTGGTGGGTGAGCGGGAACGAGTCGAAGACCCGGAGCTCCTCGACCCGGTACCCGTGCTGCAGATACAGCCCGACATCGCGAGCGAACGATGCTGCCTCACAACCGATATGGATTATCCGTGGTACCTCCGCGGCGGCGATCTGATCGATGACCTCGCGGTTGGCGCCGGTGCGTGGCGGATCGAGCACCGCGACGTCGGCCCGCTTGTGTTGCGTCGCGAGCGCCCGGCGCACCGAATCGGTGACCACGGAGACCGATCTCAGGTCGGCAAGGGCCGCGCGGGCAGAACGTGACGACCCGCGCGACGTGTCGACCGTGACGACGTGGCCGCTCTCCCCCACCTGCTCGGCGAGGGCCGCGGCGAACACACCTGCGCCACCGTAGAGATCCCATGCCGTCATACCGGGTTCCAGCCGCGCCCAGCCCGCCACCAGACCGCTGTAGAGCGCTGCGGCCTCGCGATGTGCCTGCCAGAACGCGGTGACCGGGACACGCCACACGCGAGAACCGATGCGCTGTACGGCCTCGTACTGGCCGTCGACCACCCGCGTCGGGCTCTTGCGTCCGTTCTTGGGTCCCGTCTGCACGACGTGCCTGGTGCCTTCGGAATCCAGCGCAAGGTGCAACTGCGCACCCCCGGGCACCCGCAGATCGTCCAACCCGTCGACCATCCCGGCCGGCAGTTGCGCGCAGTTGAGGTCGGTGACCAGATCCGCGCTGTGGTAGCGGTGGAAGCCGGGACGGCCGTCGGCGGTGGTGTCCAGCCGCACCCGGGTCCGCCATCCCGTCGCGTCGCCGGAGCCGACGGCTTCCGCACGCGCCGAATCCTCGTCGCGCCAGTGAAACCCGCCGAGCCGCGACAGTTGGTTGGCCACCACCGCACCCTTGATCCGCCGGGCCGCCTCCGGCGTGGCGAACGCCAGATCACAGCAGCCGGCGCCATCCACACCGGCGATCTGGCACAGCGAGTCGACGCGATCGGGCGACGGGTCGATGACCTCGACGACCTCGGCGCGCCAGAAAGATCCGCGTTCATCCACCACGCGCACGCGCACCGTCTCGCCGGGCAGGGCATACCGGACGAACACCACGCGCCCGTCGTGCCGGGCCACGCAACTGCCACCATTGGCCGGGGCCACGGTGGTGAGAGTCAGTTCTGTCACTCCAAGAATCCCCTGCGCGCGTCCCCAGGCGCCGACTGGCGCCGCACGGCCTTGAGCCGCTCAGAGGAGTTGAGCTGCCATGGCACCGAGGTCACCATAACGTTCGGCATGAACAACAACCGGCCTTTGAGACGCAGTGCACTCTGATTGTGCAGGATCTGCTCCCACCAGTGCCCGACGACGTACTCCGGGATGAACACCGTGACCACGGTGCGTGGCGACTCCTTGGTGATGCGTTTGACGTAATCGAGCACCGGCCGGGTGATCTCCCGATACGGCGACGCGATCACCTTGAGCGGCACGGCCACATCGCTGTCCTCCCATTCGTGCACCAGTGCACGGGTCTCGGCGTCGTCGACGCTGACCGTGATCGCCTCCAGCACGTCGGGCCGGGTCGCGCGCGCGTAGGCCAGCGCGCGTTTGGTGGGCAGGTGCAGCTTGGACACCAGTACCACCGCGTGGTTGCGGCTGGGCAGGACGATGTCGTCCTCGCCGTCGGCCCCCGTCTCCAGCTCTTGCGCCACCGTGTCGTAGTGCCGGTGGATCAACTTCATCAGCACGAACAACGCGCTCATGGCCAGGATCGCGATCCACGCTCCTGCGACGAACTTCGTCACCACCACGACCACCAGCACCGCGCCCGTGGCGGTGAGACCCACGGCGTTGATCGCGCGCGACCGCATCATGTGCCGCCGGATCGCCGGATCGGTCTCGGTGCGCAGCAGCCGGGTCCAATGTCGCACCATGCCGATCTGGCTGAGGGTGAACGACACGAACACGCCGACGATGTAGAGCTGGATCAGCGATGTCACCTCGGCCTGGAACGCGACGACGAACGCGATCGCGGCCAGCGCCAGGAACAGGATGCCGTTGGAGAACGCCAACCGGTCACCACGCGTGTGCAGCTGCCGCGGCAGGAAACGATCCTGGGCCAGAATCGAACCCAGCACCGGGAAGCCGTTGAACGCGGTGTTGGCCGCCAGACACAGGATCAGCGCGGTCACGCCGGCGATCAGATACAGGCCGATCGGGAAGTTGTGGAAGACGGCATCGGCGAGCTGGGCGATGAGCGTCTTCTGGTGGTAGTCCTCCGGGGCGCCGATGAGCTGTACGTTCGGATGCTCGGCGATCTGCACTCCGGTCGCCTTGGCCAGCAAGATGATTCCCAGGAACAACGTGACCGAGATCACGCCGAGCAGCAGCAGCGTTGTCGCCGCGTTGCGGGATTTGGGCTTACGGAAGGCGGGCACACCGTTGCTGATGGCCTCGACACCGGTCAGCGCCGCCGACCCGGACGAGAACGCCCGCGCCACGAGGAACACCAGGGCGAAGCCGAGCACCTCGCCGTGCTCGGACCGCATGTGGAAATCGGCCGACTCGGCGCGCAACGAATGGTCCAGGACGTAGATCTGGAACAGGCCCCAGCCCAACATGATGAACATGCCGACCATGAACAGGTAGGTGGGAATCGCGAATGCCACGCCGGATTCCCGGATTCCGCGCAGGTTCATCGCGGCCAGCAGCAGGATCGCGACCACGGCGAACAACACCTTGTGGTGCGCCACGAACGGTATCGCCGAGCCGATGTTGGACATGGCCGACGACATCGACACCGCGACCGTGAGCACATAATCGACCAGCAGTGCGCTGGCCACGGTCAGCCCGGCGGTCGGCCCCAGGTTGGTGGTCACCACCTCGTAGTCACCACCACCCGAGGGGTAGGCGTGCACGTTCTGCCGGTAGCTGGCGATCACGATCAGCATGACACCGGCGACGGCGAGCCCGATCCACGGCGTCATGGAGTACGCGGTGAGCCCGGCCACCGACAGCACCAGGAAGATCTCCTCCGGTGCGTAGGCGACCGAGGACAGCGCGTCGGAGGCGAAGACCGGGAGCGCGATCCGCTTGGGCAGCAGCGTGTGGGACAGCTTGTCGCTGCGGAACGGCCGCCCGAGGACCAGTCGGCGCGCTGCGGTCGAAAGCTTGGACACGAGTGCCAAGGGTAAGCCTGAAGGCAAACGACCGTGAGCAAGCTGTAGCGTTCCGGGTGCACGGGTTGCGATAGCGTCGTCTTTCTGCCGCCGAAAGGATGCTCTGGTGCGTGTAGTTGTCATGGGATGTGGCCGCGTCGGCGCATCCCTCGCCGACAGCCTGGCCCGGATCGGCCACGAGGTCGCGGTCATCGACCGCGACGCCACCGCGTTCCACCGGCTCTCACCCGACTTCCCGGGCGAGCGCATCCTCGGTATGGGCTTCGACCGCGACGTGCTGATGCGGGCCGGGATCGAGGAGGCAGGGGCGTTCGCGGCGGTCTCCTCGGGCGACAACTCGAACATCATCTCCGCGCGCGTGGCGCGCGAGACCTTCGGTGTGCGACGCGTGGTGGCGCGGATCTACGACGCCAAACGCGCGGCGGTGTACGAGCGCCTCGGCATCCCGACCGTGGCGACCGTGCCGTGGACCACGGATCGGCTGCTCAACGTCCTCACCCGCGAGACCGAGACCACCAAGTGGCGTGACCCCACCGGCAGCGTCGGCGTCGCCGAACTCGATATGCACGAGAACTGGGCGGGCCGCCGGGTCACCGATCTGGAGGCCGCGACCGGCGGACGCGTGGCTTTCATGATCCGGTTCGGCAACGGCCATCTGCCCGACGCCAAGACCGTCATCCAGGCCGGTGACCAGGTGTACCTGGCCGCGGTGTCCGGGCACATCGCCGAGGCGCTGGCCATCGCGGCGCTGCCGCCCTCAGAGGACCTGGATTCCGAATGAGCCGTTCCATGAGTCGTTCTCACGATGTTTCCGAGGAGGTGCGCCGCCGATGAAGGTCGCCATCGCCGGAGCCGGTGCGGTCGGGCGGTCGATCGCCCGCGAACTGCTCGAAAGCAACCACGAGGTGACGCTCGTGGAGCGCAATCTCGACCACATCGACGTCGACGCCATCCCGGCCGCGCACTGGCGCCTCGGCGATGCGTGCGAGATCACCGTCCTGGAATCGGTGCGCCTGGAAGAGTTCGACGTCGTGATCGCGGCGACCGGTGACGACAAGGTGAACGTGGTGGTCAGCCTCCTCGCCAAGACCGAGTTCGCGGTGCCCAGGGTGGTGGCCCGCGTGAACGACCCGCGCAACGAATGGCTCTTCGACGAGAACTGGGGTGTGGACGTCGCGGTGTCGACCCCGCGCATGCTTGCATCCCTGGTCGAGGAGGCCGTTGCCGTGGGCGATCTGGTGCGGTTGATGGAATTTCGCAAGGGGCAGGCGAATCTCGTCGAGATCACCCTGCCCGACGACACGCCGTGGGGCGGAAAACCGGTCAAGCGCCTCGAACTTCCGCGCGACGCCACGCTCGTGACGATCCTGCGCGGGCCGCGCGTGATCGTGCCGGAGGCCGACGAACCACTCGAAGGCGGCGACGAACTGCTGTTCGTCGCGACCACCGAGGTCGAGGACGAGCTGCTGGAGGTGCTGCTGCGGCGCGGGCGGCGTTAACCCGGCTGCGGTTCGGCGCCCTGAGCGCCCTGATGCTCGCGCACGGCGCGCTGCGCGCTGCGGATGGCCAGGTAGGTCACGAGCGCCGCGATGGCCGTCAACGGCCATCCCATCGCGATGCGGGCGACCCCGAGCCACGTCGTCTCGTCGGCGTCGTAGAGGTGGTTCTGGACGACGAACCGGGATGCGAACACGACGGCCCACGTGATCGTGGCGATGTCGAAGGCCAGCACCGCTTTCCGCACATCACGCCACGCCCGGTCGTGGGTGTTCACCCAGCCCCACACGAATCCGACCGCCGGTCTGCGGATCAGCACCGAGATGCCGAACACCACCGCCCAGATCAGCGACGACCAGATACCAAGCAGGAAATAGCCTTTCGACTCCCCCACCAGGTACGCGACCAACGCACTGACGCCGACGGCGAAGAAACCCGAGATCGCCGGCTGCAGCGAGTCGCGGCGGACCAGCCGCCAGATCAGGATCAGCGTCGCGATGCCCAGGGCTGCGGCGATGGCGGCCTTGAGCCCGAAAAGCGATGAAACGGGGACGAATACGACGACCGGCACAGACGAATAGATGAGGCCGCTGATCCCGCCCATCTGGTCGAGGACGGCACGCGCGCCACGCGCACGGGGCACTTCCGACTCGCCCGCGGATTCTGGGAGTGGGCTGTTCTCGGCCTGGGTCACTTCTGAATTTCGTAGAGCGGGTTGTACATCGCCTTCGCGCCGTTCTCCAGCTTGCCGATACGACCGTGCACCCGCAGCGTACGGCCCTGTTCGATGCCGGGGATACGACGTTGTCCGAGCCACACCAACATCACCGTGTCGGTGCCGTCGAACAACTCGGCTTTGACACCACCAGAACACGCCTTCGTGCTGCACTCGACGCTGCGCAGGGTCCCGACCATGGTCACTTCCTGGCCGCGCTGGCAGTCGATCGCCTTCTGTGCGCCGGTGGTGGCCGCTTCTTCACTGAGCTCTTCTACGTCGAGCTGTTCGGGGTCTTCTGTCAGGCGTCGAGTAAGCCGGCGTAGATACCGTTCGGCCGTAGCCATGGCCTCTCCTGACTTCTCGCGGATCCACCTTGGATCTCTCCCAACCAACCGCCACGGTAACCCTCTTGTTCTCCGATTGCCACGTCGGGTGGGGTCGCCACGCCGTGCGTGTCGGCCGACAGGCACGATCGTGTGATGAGCGTCATCCTGCGTGACATCACGACAGTTCTGCTGCCCGGTACGGGTTCCGACGACGACTACGTCTATCGCGCGTTCTCGACCGCTTTGCACGAGGTCGGCGCCCACCTGGTGACGCCTCCCCCACAACCCGGCCGGCTCATCGCGGGATACCTCGACGCGCTCGACAACGCCGCGCGGTCGGGCCCCGTCGCGGTGGGCGGTGTCTCGATCGGCGCCGTGGTGGCCCTGAGATGGGCTCTGGACCATCCGCGCGCGGCGACGGCGGTGCTGGCCGCGCTGCCGCCGTGGATGGGCTCACCCCACGATGCGCCCGCGGCATTGCTGGCCCGTCAGTCGGCCCATTCGTTGCGCCGCAACGGGTTGGGCGCGACCGTCGCCGAGATGCGCCGCAACAGTCCGGCGTGGCTGGCCGACGAGCTGGCCCGCTCCTGGTCGGGTCAGTGGCCGGCGCTGCCGGAGACCATGGACGAGGCGGCCGCCTATCCCGCACCGGAATGCGCGGAGCTGGAACGGCTCACCGTGCCGATGGGCGTGGCGGTCGCGACCGACGACCCGGTACATCCGGCAGAGGTGGGGTACGCATGGGTCGCCGCGGCTCCCCGGGCGGCGTTGCGCACCGTCACGCTGGAACAGATGGGCGCCGACACCGGCTCGCTCGGCGCGGCGTGTGTGGCCGCACTCGGCGACGTCTGAGCGATCTCCGCCCGAACGGCGGCGAGTCAGCCGCCGGTGATGGTGCGCAGTTGCTGCATCGCCGAACCCTGAGCGCTGCGCCGTGCCACCGGCTCGGGCGGCTGGGGTTGCGCCTGCGGGGCGTCCTGCGGGGCGGTCTGGTTCTGCTGCGCGGCGGCCTGGGCGGCGGCACGCAGCTGGGCGGCCATCGGTTCGGGCAGCTGGATCGGCAACGGGGTGCGCACCGGCATCGGCGTGTCGCCACGGCGGATCACGGCGTCGGTCAACGCCGCCCTGGCCTCCTCGGCGAGAGCGTCGACGGTCTCCGGTGCGCCGTTGACCACGCAGCGCACCATCCAGCGATAGCCGTCGACGCCGATGAACCGTACGACGCCGCCGTTTCCGGTCCCGACCACCTCGCGACCCCACGGCCCGTCCTGCACACTGACCGACGTGGCGTCCTTCCGCAGCGATTCGGCCAGTTCGGACGCCACCTCGCGCCACAGGCCCGCGCTCTTCGGCGCGGCGTAGGCCGCGATGGTGAACCGCCCGTTGGGCGTGACGACCCACACCGCACTGGGGGCGCCTGCCTCGTTGAGCTCGACCTGGACCTGCCCGCCGTCGGGCATCGGGATCAGCACCGAACCCAGGTCCAACCGGCCCTGCGCCGCGACGGCGGGGTCGTCGAAGTCCTCGATGTCGAACGGGCCCTGCAGGTCTTCGTCCGGCTGCTCGTCGGCCGCGGTCGTCTCAACCGGCACCGCCTGCGCCGCCACGGGCTCGTCGCCGGTCCGCTTACTCTTCGCTGCGCTCTTGTTGCGCTTTCCGAATGCCATCACAAACTCGCATGTCCGCCAGAGGAACCGTGGCCACCGTCGCCACGGGTTGTGTCCGCCAGGCCGGCCTCGTCGAACGAGGTCACCTCGACCAACTCGGGTAGTTCCACCCGCTGCACAAGCAGCTGGGCGATCCGATCGCCGCGGTGGATCACGATCGGCGTCTGGGGATCCAGGTTGATCAGCGACACCTTGATCTCACCGCGGTAGCCGGCGTCGATCGTCCCCGGGCTGTTGACGATCGAAAGCCCCACCCGCGCAGCCAGACCCGACCGCGGGTGCACGAGGCCCACCATTCCGTGCGGAATGGCGACCGCGATACCGGTCGACACCAGGGCCCGCTGCCCGGGAGCGAGTTCGACGTTCTCCGCGCTGTAGAGGTCGACGCCGGCGTCACCGTCGTGCGCCCGCGTGGGCATCGGAAGCTCGCGGTCCAATCGGACGACCGCCAGAGAGGTGGACACGACGTCACAGATTACTCTGAGCCGCGTGTCGGACACGCGCGCAACCACCCAAACCACGCGGTATCGCGAACGGTTGTGGGTGCCTTGGTGGTGGACGCCGATCGCCGCGGGACTGGCGGCCCTGATCGCCTTCGAGGTGGTCATGGGGGTGCCGAGCATCCCGGCCTGGGTTCCCTATGCCGTGCTGCTGCCGGTGGCCGGGGCGGTGCTGCTGTGGTTCAGCAAGACCGAGGTCAGGGTGGTGAGCACGCTCGACGGCGAGACCGAATTGTGGGTGAATGCCGCGCATCTGCCGAAATCGGTGATCGCCCGCTCCGCCGAGGTCCCGCGATCGGCGAAGTCAGCGGCGCTGGGACGTCAGCTCGATCCGGCGGCGTATGTCGTGCACCGCGCATGGGTGGGCCCCATGATTCTCGTTGTTCTCGACGACCCGGACGACCCCACCCCGTACTGGCTGGTCAGCACCCGTCACCCGGATCGTCTGCTGGCAGCGTTGAACGCCTGATCGGCTCTGCCGGGCAGCGCTCAGGCCGCGCAGTCGGTGCAGATCATCACGCCGTTCTTCTCACTGGCCAGACGGCTGCGATGGTGCACGAGGAAGCAGCTGGAGCACGTGAACTCGTCCGCCTGTTTCGGGACGACCCGGACCGAGAGTTCCTCGCCGGAGAGATCGGCTCCCGGGAGCTCGAAGGACTCGGCGGTCTCCGCCTCGTCGACGTCCACCACAGCGGACTGGGCCTCGTTGCGCCGCGCTTTCAGTTCGTCGAGCGAATCCTCGGAAACGTCGTCAGCCTCTGTGCGCCGCGGGGCGTCGTAGTCGGTAGCCATCGTCTGTGTCCCCTCCCTTACCTTGCAGCAGAGCTTTGTACCAGCGTCGAACGCATTCCCCAAATGATTCGTGCCCGTATTGCCACACGTTGCAGTGTGATTTACATCACACCACTGTCCGAGCTCGCGCGCCACTCCCGGCGACCATGGCTTTAGAGTGTCGGAGTGGTCGCGCAAATCACCGAGGGCACAGCCTTCGACCGTCACGGTCGCCCTTTTCGTCGCCGCAATTACGTACCCGGCGCCGTGCTGATCGCCGCACTCGCCGTGGTGACGTTGACGGTCTGGGTGATGGCGCTCAATCAACCCATGGACGTGCGGCAGGCGCTGGAGTGCAACGATCCACCGCCCGCCAGCGATCCGGCCACGCCGAAACTGGGCAAACAAGTGGCGACTTCTGACATGACAGACGTCACCCCGGCCCCGCTCGCCGAGACCAAGATCCGGGTGCTCAACGCGAGCGGCCAGGGCGGCCAGGCCGGCGAGATCGCCAGCGAGTTGCGCGACCTCGGGTTCACCCAACCCGAGGCCGCCAACGATCCGATCTACTCCAGCACCCGGCTGCAGTGTCAGGGCCAGATCCGGTTCGGGCCGACCGGCCGCGCGGCCGCGGCCGCGGTGTGGCTGGTGGCGCCGTGCACCGAGCTCTTCGAAGACGAAAGGCCGGATGCGACAGTGGATCTGGCGTTGGGCACCGAGTTCACCGAGCTCAGCAGCAGCGACGACATCAAGGCCGTCCTGGCGAGTCTGCGTCCCGACGCCACCCAGCCGGCGGACTCGGCACTGCTGTCAAAGATCCATACCGGCGCCTGCTAGCGCGTCGCGCAGGGCGGTGGCGACGCCGGGTGCCGCCGCGATGACCTTGCCGCCACCGGCGCCCGTCGGCACCCATACCGTGGCCCCGGCCTCGGCCGCGATCAACGCCGCCGCGGCCCAGTCCCACACGTGGACGCCGTCTTCGTAGTAGGCGTCGAGTTGGCCCGCGGCGACCATGCACAGGTCCAGCGCGCACGACCCGAGCCTGCGCATGTCGCGCACCACGGGCAGGATCTGCGCCAGCACCCGGGCCTGGCGCCCCCGAGCCTCGTGTGAGTAGGAGAACCCCGTGCCCACCAGCGTCATCGACAGATCATCGACGGCGCTGCAGCGCAGCGGCGTCGTCACGCCGCCCTGGCGCACATACGCGCCGGCGCCCAGCGCGGCCGAGTAGACCGCACCGGCCGACACGTGTGCGACGGCCCCCGCGATGGATCGCCCGTCCAACTGGACGGCCACCGACACCGCGTACGCCGGTATGCCGTAGACGAAGTTCACCGTGCCGTCGATCGGATCGAGCACCCAACTGAGCCCCGCGCGGCCGTCCTGCTGCCCGCCCTCTTCTTCGCCGAGGACGTGCTCGCCGGGCCGCAGCACCGCCAGACGCTCGCGCAACCACCGTTCGGTTTCGGTGTCCACGACGGTCACAGGGTCCGTCGGCGTGCTCTTGGTGCGCACTGCCGACGCCCCGCTCGCCGCGTCGTCGGACGTTCTCACGCCGAACACCTCGGCGCGACGACGAAGGACCAGTTCTGCGGCTTCTGCTGCCAACTGCTCGGCCACAGCCCGCAGTTCGGCTGGATCGGTGCTGTTCTCGGTCACCGGTCTATCGGATCATGCCCGCCTGGAAAAGTCGCTCGGTGGGATGCCAGAGCGCACGCACGCGCGGTCGCGAGCAACTAGGGTGAGGCGCGTCGCCTGCTTGTCCGCTCATCCCGACCTCCGATCCGGTTCTTCGCGACCAGACTCAGAACCGGCACGAAGAACCGGCAATGCCTGTCCCGCAAAGGAGCTCCCTATGACCGCACAAGATTCGCCCGCGGCCGATCCGGCGGTCGCAGGGACCGTCGGCCGCCGCGGATTCGGCGTGGACGTCGGCGGCAGCGGCGTCAAAGGCGGCATCGTCGACCTCGACACCGGCAAACTGATCGGCGAGCGGTTCAAGCTCGACACGCCGCAGCCTGCGACGCCGGACGCGGTCGCCAAGACCGTCGCGGCGGTGGTGCGCGAGTTCGGGTGGACCGAAAAACTCGGCGTCACCTATCCGGGCGTGGTGACCGGGGGCGTCGTCCGTACCGCGGCCAACGTCGACAAGGGCTGGATCGGGGTGAACGCCGTCGAGACCATCAGCGATGCGCTCGACGGCCAGGAGGTGACCGTCCTCAACGATGCCGACGCCGCCGGACTCGCCGAGGAACGGTTCGGCGCGGGCAAGGACAACAGCGGGGTGATCGTGCTGCTCACGTTCGGCACCGGGATCGGGTCGGCGGTGATCCACAACGGGGTCCTGTTGCCCAACACCGAATTTGGCCACCTGGAGGTGGGCGGCAAGGAGGCCGAGCATCGCGCCGCGTCGTCGGTCAAGGAACGCAAGGACTGGAGCTACGCGCGGTGGAGCGAGGAGGTCACCAAGGTCCTGATCACCATCGAGAACGCCATCTGGCCGGATCTGTTCATCGCCGGCGGCGGCATCAGCCGCAAGGCCGACAAGTGGATTCCGCTCCTGAAGAACCGGACTCCGGTTGTCGCCGCGGCGCTGCAGAACACCGCGGGAATCGTGGGAGCGGCGATGGCCTCGGTCGTCGACGTTCAGGCTACCGGGCGGTAGCAACCATGACCCCGGTTCCCGACGCGCGGCAAATCGCGCCGCTCGGCGCGGTACCACCCGCAGTGCCGTTACAATGGTCATCGGCGGCCGCCTACCGAATAGCGGTGAGTATCCCAGCCGATAACAACGCCAACATTCGATAGAGACGCTTCCGGTGAAGCATGCCCATGCGCACCGGACATTCGCAAGACCGAAAGGGTGTACGTGGCAGCGACAAAGGCAAGCCCGGCAACCGAAGAGCCGGTGAAGCGCACCGCTACCAAGACCCCCGCCAAGAAGGCCCCAGCCAAGCGGGCAGCCAAGAGCACCGCGGCGAAAGCCGGTGGCAAGGCGCCCGCCAAGAAAGCCCCGGCCAAGCGGGCCGCCAAAGGTGCCGCTGCCAAGCCCGAGGACGTCATCTCCGACGATCTCGAGGTGACCGACGATCTCGAGGCTGAGCCCGGCGAGGATCTCGACGTCGACGACACGGATCTGGAACTCGACGATCTCGACTCTGACGACGACGCCGCCGTCGAGGAAGAAGACGAGGACGAGGCCGAGGCGGCGGCTCCCGCCGTCGCGACCGCCAAGGCCGCCGACGACGACATCGACGAGCCGTCCGAGAAGGACAAGGCCTCGGGCGACTTCGTGTGGGACGAGGAGGAGTCCGAGGCGCTCCGGCAGGCACGCAAGGACGCCGAGCTCACCGCATCGGCCGACTCGGTCCGCGCCTACCTGAAGCAGATCGGCAAGGTGGCCCTGCTCAACGCCGAAGAAGAGGTGGAGCTGGCCAAGCGCATCGAGGCCGGGCTGTACGCCACGCAGAAGCTGGCCGAACTCGCCGAGAAGGGCGAGAAGCTGCCAGTGCAGCAGCGGCGCGACATGCAGTGGATCTGCCGCGACGGCGACCGGGCCAAAAACCATCTGCTGGAGGCGAACCTGCGCCTCGTGGTGTCGCTGGCCAAGCGCTACACGGGCCGCGGCATGGCGTTCCTGGACCTCATCCAGGAGGGCAACCTCGGTCTGATCCGTGCCGTCGAGAAGTTCGACTACACCAAGGGCTACAAGTTCTCGACCTACGCGACGTGGTGGATCCGGCAGGCCATCACCCGCGCCATGGCCGACCAGGCCCGCACCATCCGCATTCCGGTGCACATGGTCGAGGTGATCAACAAGCTCGGCCGGATCCAGCGTGAGCTGCTGCAGGACCTGGGCCGCGAGCCCACGCCCGAGGAGCTCGCCAAGGAAATGGACATCACGCCCGAGAAGGTGCTGGAGATCCAGCAGTACGCGCGTGAGCCCATCTCGCTGGACCAGACCATCGGCGACGAGGGTGACAGCCAGCTCGGTGACTTCATCGAGGATTCCGAGGCCGTGGTGGCCGTGGACGCGGTGTCCTTCACGCTGCTGCAGGATCAGCTGCAGTCGGTGCTGGAGACGCTGTCCGAGCGTGAAGCCGGCGTGGTCCGCCTGCGGTTCGGCCTGACCGACGGTCAGCCCCGCACGCTCGACGAGATCGGTCAGGTCTACGGCGTCACGCGCGAGCGCATCCGCCAGATCGAGTCCAAGACCATGTCGAAGCTGCGCCACCCGAGCCGTTCGCAGGTGCTGCGCGACTACCTGGACTAGAACTCCTGACGGCGACGGCGGATCGGACATCTCCGGTCCGCCGTCGGCGTATGCGCTTCGTCACGGTCGCGTCCCATCTCATTTCTTTTGTGAGCCAACGCGACCCGAGCGTGGGCCGTGTGCACGGAAATGTCCCGCAAACCGTGCACACGGCCCACGCTCGAGGTGCCTACGACTGGCCTGACAGCGGCGGGAAACGACCGTCGGGGCCCGGCAGATAGGCCGTAACAGTCATCACAGCGTCGGCCGGCAGCGGACCGTACAGATGCGGGAACAGCATCGCCTCCGGATCCGTTGGTACACCGGGTTCCCATCGAACCGGCGCCGAGAGTTTCGCGGGGTCGATGCGGAGTAACACCAGGTCCGTTCGGCCCGCATACAGACGATTCGCGGGCAGATGAACCTGTTCCGGGGCGGAAAGGTGGACGAAGCCCTGCGCCACGAGCGATTCGGGCCGATGTTCGCCGGACTCCCTGGCACGTTGCCAGTCCTCGGCACTGCACAGGTGGACGAGAACGGCCGGCTCAGCTGAGGGCGGATTCATACCGTCAGCTTGCCGGGCGGGCAACACGGTGCGCACGTGAGACACGACACACCCGTAAAGCCCTGGGGAACAACACCGGAACCCAGAACGTCTGACAGAGTGGAGATACGCACATCGGCACTTTGCCGAAGTCGCGCAGAAGAGAGACGGAGGAGCCATGAACGCAACTCTGACAAGCCCCGAGCTGACCAGAGCCGACCGCTGCGATCGTTGCGGTGCGGCCGCGCGCGTACGGGCGAAGTTGCCCTCGGGAGCCGAGCTGCTCTTCTGCCAGCACCACGCGAACGAGCACGAGGCCAAGCTGATCGAGTTGTCGGCCGTGCTCGAGGTGAGCCCGGTCGACGCCTGAGCACGCGACACGCACCGCTGAGCACCACCCTCCTGGGCAGGAGCACATCTCGTCAGTAATGCTGGTCTGGTCATGACTGGCCAACCGCTTCCGGTACCACCATCGCGCCACCATCTTCGGCATATCGCGAAACGCACGTTGTCGAAGAGCTGGGACGACTCGATTTTCTCCGAGTCGGCCCAGGCGGCGTTCTGGTGCGCACTGTCGCTGCCCCCGCTGTTGTTGGGGATGCTCGGAAGCCTGGCCTACATCGCCCCGCTGTTCGGACCCGATACGCTGCCGGCGATCCAGAACCAGTTGATCAACGCCGCGAACAGTTTCTTCTCCCCCAACGTCGTCAACGAGATCATCGAGCCGACGATCCGCGACATCGTCAAGGGCGCTCGCGGCGAGGTCGTCTCGATCGGTTTCGTGATCTCGCTGTGGGCGGGATCGTCGGCGGTGTCGGCGTTCGTGGATTCGATCGTCGAGGCCCATGACCAGACGCCGCTACGGCATCCCGTGCGTCAGCGGTTCTATGCACTGGGTCTGTATGTGGTGATGCTCGTGGTCGCGATCGCCGCCGCGCCGTTCGTGGCGCTGGGGCCCCGCAAGATAGCCGAGCTTCTGCCCGACAACTGGGACAACATCCTGCACTACGGCTACTACCCGGCGTTGTTCCTGGCGGTGGCGCTGGGTGTGACGGTGTTGTACCGGGTTTCGCTTCCCGAGCCGTTGCCGACGCATCGGCTACTGCTCGGAACCGTGCTGGCGACGGTGGTGTTCCTGGTGACGACGGTCGGGCTGCGGGTGTACCTGACGTGGATCACCGCAACGGGATACACCTACGGCGCACTGGCGACGCCCATCGCGTTCCTGTTGTTCGCGTTCTTCCTGGGCTTCGCCATCATGATCGGCGCCGAGTTGAACGCCGCGATCCAGGAGGAGTGGCCGGCGGCGGACACGCATGCCAAGCGGCTCCGCAAGTGGATCGAGGCCAGAACGATGAACGGCGGCTCGCGGGCACCGGGGCGGGACGAGCCCGATCCGGTGCCCGGCGCCGCCGAGGAACCGTCTACTTCTTGAGGGACTCGTAGATGCGCTTGCAGTCCGGGCACACCGGGGAGCCCGGCTTGGGCGACTTGGTGACGGGGAACACCTCGCCGCACAGCGCGACCACATGCGTACCCATGACCGCACTTTCGGCGATCTTGTCCTTCTTCACGTAGTGGAAGAACTTGGGAGAGTCGCTGTCGGTCCCGTCGTCGACGCGTTCGTCGGTGTCGGTGCGCTCAATCGTCTGGGTCTGCATGGTTCATATTGTGCCTGGCTCGGCGGGACGACGAAATCCAGCTGTTTAAGGGTGCGACGAGGTGTGAAACAGTAGAGGCATGAAACAAAGCCACGAGCTGAGTTTCGACGACGATTTCGATGCCGAAGCCCGCCCGGTCCTCATCACCCGCGCCGCCCCCGCTTACGAGGAGCAGCACCGCCAACGCGTCCGCAAGTACCTGACGTTGATGGCCTTTCGCATCCCGGCTCTGGTCCTGGCTGCGGTGGCCTACAACATCTGGGAGAACGGGCTCATCTCTCTTGCGATCATCGCGGTCTCGATCCCGCTGCCGTGGATGGCCGTGCTGATCGCCAACGACCGTCCGCCGCGCAAACGCGAGGAGCCGCGCCGGTATGCCGGCCGCGGCGAGCGGGTCCCGCTGTTCCCGACGGCGGAGCGGCCCGCGCTGATGCCCGACCTCCACCGCGAATCCGCTACGCCACCGCAACCGGGGCAGGAGGATTTTCGGGGCCATCCGAGCAGCTGAGAGCCTTCTGTCGCGATTCTCAGGAGAATCTCAGGTCGACGCCAAAAAAGTGCAGGTCAACACGTATGAAACCGGCGGCAGGTGGGAACTCTTTGGGGGCATGACACGTTGTACGTCATGACAGTTCGAGCCGATCAGGAGGCCGTCATGGCAAATGCCACCACAAGCCGCGTTGACACCGATCTGGATGCCCAAAGCCCGGCAGCCGACCTTGTGCGCGTGTATCTGAACGGCATCGGCAAGACCGCGTTGCTCAATGCCGCAGACGAGGTGGAACTCGCCAAGCGCATCGAGGCCGGGTTGTACGCACAGCATCTGCTGGACACCAAGAAGCGTCTGGGCGAGGCGCGCAAGCGTGATCTCGCGATGGTGGTCCGCGACGGTGAGGCGGCACGGCGACATCTGCTTGAGGCCAACCTTCGTCTCGTGGTCTCGCTGGCCAAGCGCTACACGGGTCGCGGTATGCCGTTGCTCGACCTGATCCAGGAGGGGAACCTGGGTCTGATCCGCGCGATGGAGAAGTTCGACTACACCAAGGGTTTCAAGTTCTCGACGTACGCCACCTGGTGGATCCGGCAGGCGATCACCCGCGGCATGGCCGATCAGAGCCGCACCATCCGGCTGCCCGTCCACCTCGTCGAGCAGGTCAACAAGCTGGCCCGCATCAAGCGCGAGATGCACCAGAATCTCGGGCGTGAGGCCACCGACGAGGAACTCGCCGAAGAGTCGGGGATCCCGGTCGAGAAGATCAACGACCTGCTTGAGCACAGCCGCGACCCGGTGAGCCTCGACATGCCGGTCGGGACCGACGAAGAGGCGCCGCTGGGCGACTTCATCGAGGATTCCGAGGCGATGTCCGCCGAGAACGCCGTGATCTCGGAGTTGCTGCACACCGACATCCGTTACGTGCTCGCCACTCTCGACGAGCGTGAACAGCAGGTCATCCGTCTGCGGTTCGGGCTCGACGACGGCCAGCCCCGCACGCTCGACCAGATCGGCAAGCTGTTCGGGCTCTCGCGTGAGCGGGTCCGTCAGATCGAGCGCGAGGTGATGGCGAAGCTGCGCAACGGCGAGCGTGCGGACCGGCTGCGCTCCTACGCGAGCTGAACCTCCGGTCGAGCCGGGGACACCGACGCTCGATCGACCCGACCTGCAGAATGTGCCCGCCGGATCCCGGCGGGCACATTCGTGTCCGCGGCAGCGTCGCTGCACGGAGGGCGGCGGCGCTGTACAGGGCAAACAGCAAGATGAGGCCTGTGACCCGCTCGGCGCGGATGCGCCGCAGTTCAGGCCGTGAAAACGGTAGACTGTGCGGTGAGTTTTGGGCTGGGAAGGCGCGCATGAACGATCTTGTCGATACCACCGAGATGTACCTGCGGACGATTTACGACCTCGAGGAAGAGGGCGTCGTGCCGCTGCGGGCGCGCATCGCCGAGCGGCTGGACCAGAGTGGTCCCACCGTGAGCCAGACGGTGTCGCGCATGGAGCGCGACGGCCTGCTGCATGTCGCGGGCGACCGGCACCTCGAACTGACCGACAAGGGCCGCGCGCTCGCCGTCGCCGTGATGCGCAAGCACCGGCTCGCCGAGCGCCTGTTGGTCGACGTGATCGGTCTGCCCTGGGAGGACGTCCACGCCGAGGCGTGCCGCTGGGAGCACGTCATGAGCGAGGAGGTCGAGCGCCGGCTGGTGCAGGTGCTCGACAACCCGACCACCTCCCCGTTCGGCAATCCCATCCCCGGCCTCTCGGAGCTGGGTGTCGCGCCGGGCGTCGACACCGAGGATGTGAGCTTGGTCCGCCTCACCGAACTGCCGGTCGGGATGCCGGTGGCCGTGGTGGTCCGGCAGCTCACCGAGCATGTCCAGGGCGACACCGATCTGATCGGGCGGCTCAAGGAAGCCGGCGTGGTCCCCAACGCACGGGTGACCGTCGAGGCCAACAACAACGGCGGCGTGAATATCGTGATCCCAGGCCACGAGCAGGTCGAACTGCCGCACCACATGGCCCACGCGGTCAAGGTCGAGAAGGTCTGACCGCATTCGGCGTGTCGCCGCGGGTGCTCAGGCACCTGCGGCCCGGAAACCGTCGCCGAACGTTCTGCGAGGCGGCAGCGGCACGCCGAGACGCTCGGCCTGCCGGTACCCCGTGAGAGCGAGTTCGCGGACCTGATCGGGCGGCATCCCGGATTGCAGAGCGGTGTCGAGCATGCCCGCCATTCGGTGAGTCGGATCGCAGCGCAACGCGGCATCCAACGCGATGCCCGCCAGCGGTCCGTCGCCCCGCACATAAGCCGAAAACGCAAGCTGCACAAGCGCATCCGCGCGCCACGGCGCCGGCAGAGATCGGGACAGTTCGGCCCACAACGACTCGGCCTGCCCCGCGCTCTCCCCGATGGCCAGCGCGTAGAGCGTGTCGCGCACCCGCGCGTCGGTCAACGCCATGGCCAGCCGCGCCTGCTGACGCACCGTCAGAGCACGGCCATCGGCCAGACGCGCGGCCGCGGTGATCGCGGCCTTGATGTCGGCTCGGACGGCGGACAGTCTGCGCCCGCCCGGACGCGGCGCAGTGGCGGCGATGGCGCTTGCGATCTCCTCCCCACGAGCCGGGTCGGGCGCGACGACCGCCTGCAGATCGGCGCGTCGCTTGTAGAGACGACGGCCGTCGAGGACTGCCGCGACCGCCAGCGGCGAGGCGTAGGGATCCTCGACGACGCCGTTCCTGCCGCACCCGTCGGCGCAATGCCACCGACCGCCCGCGGCGACGCGGTCGACGACGTGAACCGCCAGCAGTTCGATGCCGCGTGCGCCCAGTTCCGCCGCCACGTCCTCGGCGAGGACGGCATGCTGCCCGTGGCACTGCGCGCAGTCCGCGCCTTCGGCGTCGACGATGACGGCGATGACGGCATGCGGTTCGGCTGCCGCTGCCACATCGGCGAGGTGTGCGGTCCCGTCCCGCAGGGCGAGTGAGAGATCGGTGCGCAGGACGCATCCCAGCTCGCCGCTCTCGATGGTGGCCAGCACCAGTGACTGTTCGGGCACGAACCCCAGCACGGCAGGCAATGCGGCGATCAGCGATCCCGGCCGGTTGATGCGAAAGTCCGGTGTGTGCGGTGAAGGTGTCATGCGCCGACCATGACAACCCGCGCCGACGCCGCCCGGCCCGATGACATGGCGGAATCGACCGGCTGTGGACGAAAACGGATCTGGGGAGGAATTCCGAAACAAAGTGTTCACGCTCCATTCCCCGCCTCCGGCGTGCGAGCGGACCCGCACCGGCGTACACACTCACCATGGGTTCGATGCTGGAGTACGACCTCGTCGTCATCGGTTCCGGACCGGGCGGGCAGAAGGCCGCGATCGCGGCCGCCAAGCTCGGGAAGACCGTCGCGGTCGTGGAGCGCGGCCAGATGCTGGGCGGGGTGTGCGTCAACACCGGCACGATCCCTTCGAAGACCTTGCGCGAGGCCGTCGTGTACCTCACCGGCATGAACCAGCGCGAGTTGTACGGCGCCAGCTATCGCGTCAAGGAGAAGATCACCCCGGCGGACCTGCTGGCCCGCACCCAGCACGTGATCAGCCGCGAGCAGGACGTCGTCCGCAGCCAGTTGATGCGCAACCGGGTGGATCTCATCAGCGGGCACGGGCGCTTCGTCGATCCGCACACCGTGCTCGTCGACGAACCGTCGCGCGGCGAACGCACCATGGTCAGCGGCGAGTACATCGTCATCGCGACCGGCACCAAACCGGCACGCCCGGCCGGTGTGGAGTTCGACGAGCGCCGGGTTCTCGACTCCGACGGCATCCTGGATCTCGTGTCGCTGCCCGTGTCGATGGTGGTCGTCGGCGCGGGGGTGATCGGCATCGAGTACGCCTCGATGTTCGCCGCGCTCGGCACCAAGGTCACCGTCGTCGAGAAGCGCGACACCATGCTGGAGTTCTGCGATCCGGAGATCGTCGAGGCACTCCGGTTCCACTTGCGTGATCTCGCCGTCACCTTCCGTTTCGGTGAGGAGGTCACCGCGGTCGACGTGGGCTCCGCCGGTACCGTAACCACCCTGGCCAGCGGTAAGCAGATCCCCGCCGACACCGTGATGTACTCCGCCGGCCGACAGGGGCAGACCGAACACCTCGATCTCGCCAACGCGGGACTGGAGGTCGACGCCCGCGGGCGCATCGCCGTCGACAGCAACTTCCAGACCAAGGTCGACCACATCTACGCCGTCGGCGATGTCATCGGTTTTCCCGCGCTGGCCGCCACGTCGATGGACCAGGGCCGGTTGGCCGCGTATCACGCCTTCGGCGAGCCCGCCAAGGGCATGACCGATCTGCAACCCATCGGCATCTACTCGATCCCCGAAGTGTCCTACGTCGGCGCCACCGAGGTGGATCTGACCAAGAACTCGATCCCGTACGAGGTCGGGGTGTCGCGCTACCGCGAACTCGCCCGCGGCCAGATCGCCGGTGACTCCTACGGCATGCTCAAACTCCTGGTCTCCACCGAGGATCTGAGCATTCTCGGTGTGCACATCTTCGGCACGAGCGCGACCGAGATGGTGCACATCGGTCAGGCCGTGATGGGCTGCGGCGGGACCATCGAGTACCTGGTCGACGCCGTGTTCAACTATCCGACGTTCTCCGAGGCGTACAAGGTCGCGGCCCTGGATGTGATGAACAAACTGCGCGCGCTCAGCCGCTTCCGGTCCTGAGGTCAGCAGGCAGGGGCGTCGGCGGCGGGTGCGGCGTCACCGGGGTCGCCCGCTTCGGCGCGGGCCAATAGGCGCACCACACCCTCGTCGAACCGCGGCGAGTACGAGATGTCGTCGTCGCACCCGCCGCCGTCGAGACCGCCGACGAGGCCGGCCACCGTCGAACCCACAACCCAGGGCGCCCCGCTGAAACCGTCGGCCACACCGGCACATCTGAGCGACAGGAACCCTTCTGCTGCCGTCGCGGTGAGACCGCGGCAGGTCAGTGCACCGCCCTCGCCCACGGGGTAACCCGTCACGGACACCTCGGTCCCCGCCGCGGGGGCTGCCGCCAGTGCCAGCCCGCCACCCACCTGCTGCCCGATGGTCGTATCGCCGTGGCGGCCGACCCGCACGATCGCGTAGTCAGCCTGCTCATCCTGGTCGGACAACCAGCGCGGATCGAGATACACCGCGGTGACGTGCCAGGGATCGGTGTCATCGGCATCGGGTTCGAACCCGGGAACGAAGGTCGTGTCGACACCGTCGACCAGACAGTGCGCGGCCGTGAGAACCAAGTCTTTCGTGCGGCTCGCGAGAACCGTTCCGCTGCACGTGTGGACCGGCCCGCCCCCCAGGAACACCGCGCCGATCCACGGATCAGGAGACGCGGGACGCACGGCGTCGGGAAACGATTCCGCATGCGCCGAGTCCGGTGGAATCCGCGCCGCCGTGGGTACTCCGCTGGAGTCGACAGCGCGGTCGGACGACCGGCCTGCGCATGCCGCGACGGTGAGCACGGCCAGCGCCGCGACGGCGACGGTCACACAGGTCACCCGGACCGGATGCGGTACCGCACGTCGACGCGTCGTCATACCTACCGATCTTGCCTGACCAGCAAGGGCGCGGACGGAATGCGGGACCGGGCGCAGCCGTTCGAACGAAGATGCGGGGCGGCGCGCGCCTGCAAGACCGGAATGCGCGACACTAGGTGGCACGGTACGTGGTTCCAGCAAGGCCCGGGGCCGGGCTGCCGTGAAGAGGAGACGAGACGGATGGCAGACAACGAAAACCCAGAACAGCGCTATCAACCCGACCAGAGCGGGATGTACGAGCTCGAGTTTCCCGCACCACAGTTGTCCTCGTCGGACGGCCGTGGGCCGGTCCTCATCCATGCGTTGGAGGGTTTCTCCGACGCGGGCCACGCGATACGGCTCGCCGCCGAGCACCTCAAGAATGCGCTCGACACCGAGCTGGTGGCGTCGTTCGCGATCGACGAACTGCTCGACTACCGGTCACGTCGGCCACTCATGACGTTCAAGACCGACCACTTCACCGGATACGAGGAGCCCGAACTCAACCTGTACGCGCTGCACGACACCGTCGGTACCCCGTTCCTGCTACTGGCGGGCCTGGAGCCGGACCTGCGCTGGGAACGGTTCATCACCGCGGTGCGCCTGCTCGCCGAGCAGCTGGGCGTGCGCCAGGTGATCGGTCTGGGCACCATTCCGATGGCCGTCCCGCACACCCGGCCGGTCACTCTCACGGCCCACTCGAACAACAAGGAGCTCATCGCCGACCACACTCCGTGGGTGGGCGAGGTGCAGGTACCTGCGAGCGTGTCGAACCTGCTGGAGTTCCGGATGGCCCAGCACGGCCACGAGGTGGTCGGGTTCACCGTCCATGTGCCGCACTACCTCGCGCAGACGGCGTACCCGCCTGCGGCAGAGGCACTGCTGGCGGAGGTGGCGCGCACCGGTTCGCTGGAACTGCCACTGGCCGCACTGTCCGAGGCCGGCGCCGAGGTGTACGCCAAGATCAACGAGCAGGTCGAGGCCAGCCCCGAGGTCGCTCAGGTGGTGAGCGCCCTTGAGCGCCAGTACGATGCATTCGTTGCCGCACAGGAGACCCGGTCCCTGCTTGCGCGTGACGAGGACCTGCCCAGCGGCGACGAGCTGGGTGCCGAGTTCGAGCGGTTCCTCGCCCAGCAAGCCGGTGAGAAGTTCAAGGACGACAAGTACAAGGATGGCCACGGCGAGGGGTTCGGGGACGGATTCGGGGAACGGTGACAACCGCTGACGACGTGCCCGGCCAGGGCTGAGGGCGAGGTTGACGGACATGACCGAGCGAAAGCCCAACCTGCGCACGGTACGTGAGCTCAGTCCGACCCTGGAGTTCCGCACGATCCACGGCTACCGGCGCGCGTTCCGGATCGCCGGGTCCGGCCCGGCGATCCTGCTGATCCACGGGATCGGGGACAACTCGACGACGTGGCACACCGTGCAGTCGAAGCTTGCCCAGCGTTTCACGGTGATCGCCCCGGATCTGCTCGGGCACGGGCGTTCGGACAAGCCGCGCGCCGACTACTCCGTGGCCGCGTACGCCAACGGCATGCGGGATCTGCTCAGCGTGCTCGACATCGACCGCGTGACGGTGGTGGGTCATTCGCTCGGCGGCGGCGTGGCCATGCAGTTCGCGTACCAGTTTCCTCAGTTCGTCGACCGGTTGATCCTCGTCGGCGCCGGTGGCGTCACCAAGGACGTCAACGTGGCGCTGCGTATCGCGTCGCTGCCGATGGGCAGTGAGGCGCTCGCGCTGCTGCGACTTCCGCTCGTGCTGCCCGCGCTGCAGATCGCGGGCAAGGTGGCCGGTTCGGTGTTCGGGTCGACCGGCGTCGGCCGCGACATCCCCGACATGCTCCGTATCCTCGCCGATCTGCCGGAACCGACCGCATCCTCGGCGTTCGCGCGCACCCTGCGCGCGGTGGTCGACTGGCGTGGCCAGGTGGTGACCATGCTGGACCGTTGTTATCTGACCGAATCCGTTCCGGTACAGCTGATCTGGGGTGAATCCGACTCGGTGATCCCGGTCGGTCACGCCAGGATGGCCCACGCCGCGATGCCCGGCTCCCGTCTGGAGATCTTCGAGGGGTCGGGCCATTTTCCGTTCCACGACGATCCGGACCGGTTCGTCGAGGTCGTCGAACGGTTCATCGATTCCACCGAACCCGCGGTGTACGACCAGGATCTGTTGCGCAGCCTGCTCCGCACCGGTGCGAGCCCTTCGACGATGACGGGCTCCCTCGACACGCAGGTCGCGGTCATCGAGGCCATGGGCGTCGACGAGCGCAGCGCAACCTGACCTTGCGTGCCACCACCAGCACGTAGCATCTTGTCATGGCCATCGACGTGACCGTGTTGCGAGTTTTCACCGACTCCGACGGCAAGTTCGGCAATCCGCTCGGCGTGGTCGACGACAGCACCGTGGATCCCGCGGACCGGCAACGTATCGCCGCGCAACTGGGTTACAGCGAAACGATTTTCATCGATCTCCCGCAGCCCGGCAGCACCACGGCCCACGCGCTGATCTTCACCCCGACCTCCGAGATGCCCTTCGCGGGTCATCCCACGGTCGGCGCCGCGTGGTATCTGCGGGACGTCGGCACACCGATCAAGACGCTGCGGGTTCCGGCCGGCATCGTGCAGGTGTCCTACGACGGCGATCTCGCTGCGATCAACGCCCGCTCGGAATGGGCACCGGAGTTCGCGATCTACGACCTGGCGTCCGCCGAGGAACTGATGGGCGCAGATCCGGACGACTACGAGGACGACGTCGAGAACTACCTGTGGACGTGGATCGACAAGAACGAGGGCATCGTGCGATCCCGCATGTTCGCCGCGCATCTGGGCATCCGAGAGGATGAGGCCACCGGCGCGGCCGCGGTTCGGATGACCGACTATCTGAGCCGGGATCTGACGATCATCCAGGGCAAGGGGTCGGTGATCCAGACCAAGTGGAGCCCCGAAGGCTGGGTTCAGGTGTCGGGTCGAGTGGTCAACGACGGAACCCGGCAGCTCTGAGCGACGCGGACGCTAGGCTCCGCGATGGGCGCGCAGCGCCTCGATCTCCCGTTCGAAGTCCTCGGCGGACGAGAAGGACCGGTACACCGACGCGAAGCGCAGATAGGCCACCTCGTCCAGCTCGCGCAGTGGGCCCAGGATGGCCAGACCAACCTCGTGGCTGGGAATCTCGGGGGTGCCCAACCCGCGCACGGCATCCTCGACCTTCTGGGCCAGGACATTGAGCGCATCGTCGTCGACGTCGCGACCCTGACATGCGCGGCGGACCCCGCGGATCACCTTCTCCCGGCTGAACGGTTCGGTCACGCCGCTGCGCTTGACCACCGCGAGGACCGCAGTTTCGACCGTGGTGAAACGCCTGCCGCATTCCGGGCATGAGCGGCGTCGTCGGATGGCTTGCCCCTCATCGGTTTCGCGGGAGTCGACCACCCTGGAATCAGGATGACGGCAGAACGGACAGTGCATCACCGCTCCTTCGTCACGCCGCCAGACCAACACTTCGAGCGCTCTTGAGCGTACCTGTGTCGGCCGCAACTGACGCACCGCCGTCTCCAGTGGCGCATATCTGCACATCTCGGCGGCGAGCGGTATTGCCTGCCAGGCCGATTCACCGCCCATTTCGAACCTCAGCCCACAGGGGCGATCAGGGTCTGCCCGGCATCGAGCGCCGCGGACTCCAACTGGTTGAGGTCACGGATCTGCTGGACCACCTGGGCGACCGGAGCATCGGGCGCAACCCGACGCGCGACCTGCTGCAACGTCTCCCCCGACTGCACCTGCACGACGGCCAGTTCGCTGGGCGCCGAGGCCGGGGACGACGAGCCGAGCACGCCACCGAACTGTGCGACGAGACCGAGCCACACCGTGATACCGGCGGCGACAAGCGCCAGCACCACCGTGGTCGCCGGGGTGATCGGGCGACGCCGGTGCGAGGCGCGGGACATCAGCACGCCGGTGCCGCGGTGACGCAGCGCCGCACCACCCGGACGGCCAGGGTGCGGCCGGCGCACCGGACGGTCGCCTCGCGGCCGCACGCGCTCGGGCGTCGGCGCGGTCCGGACCGAGTCTTGAACCGGAGGGCGCACCGAGGTCCGTGCCGCAGCGGCCCGCACGCCGGCCCTGCCTGCGCCGTATCGCCTGTCGACGGGGATGTCGATGGGGATGTCGACCGGGATGTCGAGGATGGCCATCTCATTGCCTTTCGTGCGGCGTATTCGCTCCTGTGTTCGAATATAGTCGCTCACATGTTCGAAAGATAGAACGTGTGATCGAACTGTTGCGAAATATAGGACGAGCCACCGACAAGTCCGGCCGGCGCGGACATCAGGACCGGCGCTCGACGCCTCGGACCCCCCGGCCGCGGCGCATTCGCCGACATCGACCCGGCATCCATCGACGTCAGCGCCACGACACGCCTCGAACACATGTTTGATTAATGCCGTGGCAGGTATTAGATTCGGCGCCATGAGCGACGACACCGGCGAGTTCACGGACGGCAGTACCGACAGCCCGGCCGAGACGGACGGCGCCGGCCGGCGCCGCGCCGTGGACAGCGGCCTCACAGAACGTCAGCGCACCATCCTCGAGGTCATCCGCGCCTCGGTGACCAGTCGGGGCTACCCGCCGAGTATCCGGGAGATCGGTGATGCCGTCGGCCTCACGTCGACATCGTCGGTGGCCCACCAACTGCGCACCCTCGAACGCAAGGGATATCTGCGCAGGGATCCGAACCGGCCGAGAGCAGTCGACGTCCGCGCAGTCGACGATCCCGCGGCCGCCCCCGTCGTCACGACCGACGTGGCGGGCTCCGATGCGTTACCGGAACCCACGTTCGTGCCGGTACTGGGCCGTATCGCCGCCGGCGGCCCGATCCTGGCCGAGGAAGCCGTCGAGGATGTCTTCCCGTTGCCGCGGGAGCTCGTCGGCGAGGGCTCGCTGTTTCTGTTGAAGGTCGTCGGTGACTCGATGGTCGACGCCGCGATCTGCGACGGGGACTGGGTGGTGGTACGCCAGCAGAATGTCGCCGACAACGGCGACATCGTCGCGGCCATGATCGACGGCGAGGCGACCGTCAAGACCTTCAAGCGCGCCCGCGGTCAGGTGTGGCTCATGCCGCACAACCCGGCTTACGACCCGATTCCCGGCAACGATGCCGCCGTGCTCGGCAAGGTTGTGACGGTCATCCGCAAGATCTGACTCCGGCGGCCGTCAGTTCGCCCGTACGAACCCGTTCGTGCGGGCGAACTCTTCACTGGCGAACCAGATTTCGGCCACCGCATCCCGGTAGTCCTCGCTGTCGGGCGCCCAGTACATGCCGGTCTTGGTGTCCGCCTTGATCGGATATCCCTCCGGTGCCTGCTGCGGGTCGTCCAGCGGCAGGTGGAGCGCAGTGGCACTCGGCACCGGTTCGTCGAGTTCGATCGCCGCGTGACGCCCGCTCGGCGGGCCGCTGCTGCGCAGGTCCGCGCCGGTCACCACACGCGTCGGTGCGGTGTCGACGTCGTCGCTGCATTCCTGCTCGTCGAATGCGGGTCGGGTGAATCCCGCCGCAACCGGCACAGGCCCGGCGAACGCGCCTGCCGCGGCGGCAGCCGCCGCCTCGGGCCGGGCACCGGTTCCCGCCTCGGCGGACCCGTCGTTCTCGCGACCGTCGGCGTACCCGTCCTCGACGTCCTCTTCGAGGTCGTCCTCCAGATCGGCCTCGACGTCGGCCCGGTCGGCCAGATCCCCCTCGTGGTCGAGTTCGTCGTCGCGCTCGACTGCCTGGTCCTCGTAGTCGTGCTGGAAATCGTCGTCGCTCGCGGGTGCGAGTTCTGCCGAATCCTCGGGCTGGTCGTCCTCGTCGGCAACGGGACTGCCACCGGGTGCGGCCCACCGGCTGACGGGCATCGAGACATCCGTCGGCCCGTCGAACGGCGAGCCGGCGGGCTCGCTTTCGTGATACGGATCGGCGAACCGCGAGGTCACAGGCTCGTCAGCGCCGGTGTCGGCGCCGGGCGCGTAGAGACCCGACGCAGGCGCGCCCGGGGGCACCGCAGACGCGTCGTCGCGGTACCGGTCGGAGTCGAAGCGGCCCTCGCGGTGATCGCCGTGGGGCGCTCGGCCCTCGTGCGACCCGTCGCCGTAGGAATCCTCGTAGGAATCGTCGTAGCGCTCCTCGTAGCGGTCCCCGTAATCGTCCTCGTAGTGATCGTCGTCGTAGTGATCGTCGTCGAACGGTTCGTGGTCGAATCCGTCGTCGCGGTTACGACGCCGGTGCCACACCGCCGCCCCCACCACGAGTGCGGCAAGCGCGAGGACCGGGATCAGGGCGACCAGCCACCACCAGCTCCAGTGCCACGAGAACGGCTTGGACTCGTCTTCGGGTTGCTGTTGCCCGGCGGCCGGTGCAGGCATCTGCTGAAGCCCGGGGATCTCCAGTCCGGCCAGCTCGGACGCCAGGTTCGCCGGCTCGGTGGTGAAGGTGTTGTCGGAGCGATCCCACGAAATGGCGCCGCCACTGAACTTCTGGGTGATGACGGTGCCGTCCTCGGTCTGATCGGCCGTCGGTGCACCGAGGGTTCCGGTGGCGCCGCCCAGTTTCTCCCATGCGGCGTTCATCGCGCCGCGCACGATCACGGCGCCGTAGTCGGGCGTCCAGAAGATCACCGGCTTGTCGGGTGCGGCGAACGTGGCGAGCCGGCTGTTCGGTCCAAGGCCGCCGTCGGTCTCGCTGCTGGTCGGGAACCCGAGGTCACCCTGCGGCCCGCCGACGCTCTCGTACTTCTCGAGGACCTGCCCGCTGATCACGTTGGCGCCGGTCTCGGGACTGTAGAAGATCTTGCCGCCGGCGAAGTTCTGGCCGAGACCGCCCGCGTCGCCGATCTTGTACACGTCGCCGTCCTTGGCACCGAGCGGCCCCATCGGGCCGCCGGCCACACGACGCGCAGTGGCGATCGCCGAGATCGGGTCGTCCGGGATCTGCAAATCGGTCAGTTGACCCGCGAGTTCAGGCGGAACCGTGGTGAAGGCCTTGGTCTTCCGGTTCCACGACAGTTCCCCACCGGTGAACGTCTGGCGCACCAGATCGCCGTCGTAGGTCTCGTCGTCGGACGGCACGCCCAGCACACCCGCCGAACCACCGAGCTTGTCCCATGCGGCGTTGATGGCGCCGCGCACCACGCGTGCGCCGGTGGCCGGCGTCCAGAAGATCACCGGGTTGTCGGGCGCGCTGAACGTGGAGTTCCGGCTGTCCGGTGCGCGCCCGGCGCCTTCGTCGATGGTGGGGAACCCGAGATCGCTGTCGGCCGGGCCGCCGAGCGCCTCGTACTTCTCCAGGATCGCGCCCTGGACGTAGTGCGCACCGGTGTCGGGCGTGAAGAACATCTTGCCGCCGGTGAAGTTCTGGCCGAATCCCGACCCGACCGGGTAGACACCGCCCTGCCGCGGACCCAGCGGGCCGCCGTCGCCGCCGCTGACCTCCCACGCGGAGTTGATCGCGGCATCGGCGTCGGACTCCGGCGTCGCCGACGCGACCGCTGGCACGAGAAGTCCCGCGAGGGCGACTGCGAGCAGGCCGATCGTCATCCGCCGAACAGCGTTGTTCAGCTTCGCTCCCGGCCTAGTCATGCACCCTCCCGCTGGTCGGCAAAGCTCCCCCGAATCTATCTCGCCGACAACTCTGCGTCAGCAGGCTCCGATTACCAAGGACCATCGCCGATCTTGACCAAAAAACTCGGACAAACTCGGTGTAATACTTCCGAAAATCAGCTGCAGAAGGAAATCCGCACAGACAGCAGTCCAGTTTCGAGGCACCGGCGAGCCCTGCCGCCCCGCCACCGAAGGTGCGTGCCGAGATCCCGAACGAGCACGTCACGGTGGCCGCACGACGCACGGTGCCCGACCGTAAACTCTCGGTATGCCGCACTCCCCCACGAGCCTGACGCATTGGGGGGTTTTCTCCGCTGAGATCGTCGACGGCGACATCGCGGCCGTGAACCCACCATCTGACGACGCCGATCCGTCACCGCTGCTGGGCAACATGCCCGGTTCCATCCGGCACCGCTCTCGGATCACGGGCCCGGCGGTCCGGCGCGGGTGGCTACGTGACGGGCCCGGGCCGAGCACCGACCGTGGCGCCGACGAGTTCGTCGCGGTGTCCTGGGACCAACTCACCGAACTGCTCGCCGACGAACTTCGCCGAGTGGTCGACACCTACGGCAACGAGGCGATCTACGGTGGCTCGTACGGCTGGTCCAGTGCCGGGCGGTTCCACCATGCCCAGAGCCAGGTCCATCGCTTCTTGAAGATGCTTGGCGGCTACACGTTTTCGCGGCACTCCTACAGCCTCGGCGCCACCGGCGCGATCATGCCGCGTGTGGTCGGCACACACGACGACCTGTTCAAGCGGTCGACCCAGTGGGACGTCATCGTCGAACACACCGACCTCATGGTGTGTTTCGGCGGGATGCCGCTGAAGAACACCGGCATCAACGACGGCGGCACCACCGCGCACCCCATGCGTGAGGCGTTGCAAGGCTTCCGTGGCCGCGGGGGCCGCATCGTGTCGTTCAGCCCGCTGCGCGACGACGTCGACGGCGACTGCGACTGGCTGGCACTGCGTCCCGGAACCGACGTCGCGGTGATGCTTGGACTGGCTCATGTGCTCGCCACCGAGGGCTTGGCCGACCGTGACTTTCTCGACACCTACTGCACCGGCTACGAGCGTTTCGAACGCTATCTGCTCGGCCACGACGACGGGGTACCGAAATCACCCGAATGGGCAGCACATCTCAGCGGTTTGAGCGCCGACACTCTCACCGCGCTGGCACACCGGATGGCCGCCAAGCGGACCATCGTCACCGTGAGCTGGTCGTTGCAGCGCACGCGGCACGGTGAGCAGGCTCCGTGGATGGGCGTCACCCTGGCCGCGATGCTCGGCCAGATCGGGCTTCCCGGTGGCGGATTCGGACACGGCTACGGCTCCATGAACGAACCGGGGCTCGCGCCGTTGCGGTGCCGCCTGCCGTCTCTGCCGCAGGGTCCCAACCCGGTGCGGACGTTCATCCCGGTGGCTGCCGTCACCGACATGCTGCTGCATCCCGGTGAACCGTTCGACTTCAACGGTTCACGGCTCACCTACCCGGACATCAAGTGCGTGTACTGGGCGGGCGGCAACCCGTTCCACCATCACCAGAACATCCCGCGGTTGCGCCGCGCCCTGGGCCGCGTGGACACCATCGTGGTGCACGACCCCTATTGGACGGCGATGGCCAAGCACGCCGACATCGTCGTCCCCTCGACGACGTCGTTCGAGCGCAACGACTTCTCGGGCTCCAAGAACGATCCGCTGCTGGTGGCCATGCCGCAACTGGCCGAACCGTACGCCGCCACGCGCGACGACTACACGACCTTCTCTGCGCTCGCCGATCGCCTGGGGTTCGGCGAGCAGTTCACCGAGGGCCGCAGCGCGTGGGAATGGCTTGTGCACCTGTACGAAAAGTGGTCTGCGGAACTGGATTTCGACATCCCGACGTTCGACGAGTTCTGGGCCGCGGGCCACGTGAAGCTGCCAACCGACACCGGTCTGACGCTGTTCGAGGACTTCCGCGCCGATCCGGACGCACATCCCCTCGGCACGCCGAGCGGGCGCATCGAGATCTTCTCGGAGGACATCGACAGCTTCGGCTACGACGACTGTGCGGGCCACGCCCGCTGGTACGAGCCGGCCGAATGGCTTGGCGGTGAGCGGGCCCGGCGTTATCCGTTGCACCTGTTGGCCAATCAGCCGGCGAGCCGGTTGCACAGCCAGCTCGACGGCGGCGCGACCAGTCAGTCGTCGAAAGTCCAAGGGCGCGAACCGGTCCGCATGCACCCGTCGGACGCCGCCGCCCGCGGCCTGACCGACGGCGAGGTGGTGCGGGTGTTCAACGACCGGGGCGCGTGCCTGGCCGGCGTGGTGATCGACGACGGCATGTTGCCCCGAGTGGTGCAGCTCTCGACCGGCGCGTGGTACGACCCGGCCGATCCCGCCGACCCGGATTCTTTGTGTTTGCACGGAAATCCGAATGTGCTCACCGATGACGTCGGCACGTCATCTCTGGCCAAGGGCTGCACGGGTGCCCACGTACTCGTCGAGATCGAGAAGTTCTGCGGGCCGGTTCCGCCGGTCCGCGCGCACGAACCGCCGGTCATCCGTCCACTGCACTGAGATCGGCGATTTTCCGGATTTCCGCGTGACAACCGCGCGCCGGTGCGAGGATTCCTTTTGCTGATTCGGCAGAAGGAGACATGGGCCGATGGGTATCGACGCGCGTTCCATTCCTCGCACCATCCTGGTCACCGCGGTGGTGCTGATCGGCGCAGTCGCACTCGCGTTCGCCTCGACGATCTCGTCGGCCGTGCGCCTCGTGGCTACGTATGCGTTGATCGTGCCCGGCACCGGCACGCCGAATCCGGCTGTGGTGCAGAACTACATGGAGAACGCGGTCGACCACTACCTCGTGCCAGGCGGGGACTGCGTCGGCGGATGCGAACCTCCCATCGCGGTCCCCTACATCGCCCAGTTCTGGCCGATTCCGCTTCCCGGCTGGGGCGGACTCGAAGGCGCCAAGTGGAACGTCTCGGTGGCCAGTGGCGTCACCAGCCTGACCACCACGTACAACGACGTGTTGGTCGGTCCCGGCTTCACCGACGACGATCACATCTCGATCTTCGGGTACTCGCAGGGCGCCACGGTGTCGAGCATCGTCAAGGGCAACCTCGACAACCCCGCCAATGCCGACCAGCTCAACTTCTTCTTCATCGGCAACCCGCAACGCCCCAACGGCGGATTCTTCGAGCGCCTCGCGTTCCTCGGCACGGTGCCGATCCTCGACGCGACCTTCGGCAACCCGACGCCCACCGATACGTGTGAGCACTCCGACGGCACCCACTGCGCCACCGACTTCGCGCTGATGTACGACGGGGTCGCCGATTTCCCCGCGTACCCGTTGAACCTGTTGGCGACGGCGAACGCGCTGGCCGGGTTCTGGTATGTGCACGGCACGTACCTCGCGCCCGACGACGACGAGCCGCCGACCGCCACGCCGTACGGCTACACGCCGGCGGAGATCCAGGCCGCGATCGCCGCCGCCAACGAACCCGACGGGTGCACGGCCGCCAATCACTGCCAGCGCCACGGCGACACGATCTACGTGACGCTGCCGGCTCGAACCCTGCCGATCATGCAGCCGCTGCTGGATCTCGGGACCGCCACAGGCACCTCGGCGCTCGTCATCCCGATCGTCGACCTGATCTCACCGCTCACCCAGACCCTGATCGAGACCGGGTACAACCGCGCCGATTACGGCAGACCCACCCCCGCCGGGCTGATCCCACGCATCGATCCGGTGAAGCTGGTGCAAGACCTCATCAACGACATCCCGGAGGGCATCAACGCCGCGTTGACACCTGGCCTCACCCCGCTGCCCGGGTCGACCACCGTCACGGTCCAGGCGCCGGTCGCGCAGCGCACCGACACCGGGAATCGCGTCCAGACCGGCACGGATGACACCACCGACCATGCCGCGGCCCCGAACACAGACACCGACCCGGCCACCGGCGGGAACACTGATCCTGCCGATGCCACCACCGGTCCGGACCCCACGGATGCCCTCGCCGTGACGCAAGCCGCTGACGAGAGCGAGCCGTTGGCCGAAACGCCGAAGGCGAACCGTAAACCGGTCATCCGCATCAGCCCGGTCGCCCAGCCGAACGAGGCGACGACTGCCGGCGTTCCGAAGGCCGAGCGACCGTCCCTGCGCAAGGCCCTCGGTCTCAAGGGGCATCCGGTCCGCGATCTCGTGAAGTCGGTCGGCAAGGCACTCGGCGTCAACGGCCGCCCGGCCAAAACCGGCACCCAAGCCACCGACGACTCGAAGGACGCCAAGGACTCGAAGACGACGTCCGCTACGAAAGACGCGGCCTGACCGCGAGCCCTACTGGAACGTGGCGTACTCGCGCAGCGTGGCCGCGAGCGGCGCGGGAACGCGCGCCTTGATGCGGGTACCGGCATCGGTGTGATCGGTCGCATCGACGCGGCCGTCGGCATGGACGCGGGCGACGAGATCGCCGCGGTCGTAGGGAATCGTCACATCGACCGTGGCGTCGGTGGATTCCACCAACTCCCCCATACGGGACCGAAGTTTGTCGAGCCCGTCGCCGGTCCGCGCCGAGACGAACACCGCATCGGGCAGGGCCCGGCGTAGTTGGGCCAGGCCCAAGCCGGTGGCCGCGTCGATCTTGTTGACCACCAACAACTCCGGCGGCGGCGCGACGTCGTACTCGGCGACGACCTCGTTGATCACCGTGTGCACCGCGTTGATCTGGGCCAGTGGATTGACGTCGGACCCGTCGACCACGTGGATCAGCAGATCGGCGTCGACGACCTCTTCCAGCGTGGAGCGGAAGGCCTCGACCAGCTGGGTGGGCAGGTGCCGCACGAACCCGACGGTGTCGGTCAGGACGAATGGCCTTCCGTCGTCGAATTCGCCACGGCGCGTGGTGGGTTCGAGGGTCGCGAACAACGCGTTCTCGACCAGCACGCCGGCGCCGGTGAGGGCGTTGAGCAGGCTGGACTTGCCTGCGTTGGTGTAGCCGACGATCGCGACCGAGGGGATCTCGCTGCGCCGCCTGCCGCCGCGCTGCGTATCGCGGATCTTCTTCATCTCGCGAATGTCACGGCGCAACTTCGCCATTCGCTCACGGATGCGGCGGCGGTCCGTCTCGATCTTGGTCTCACCGGGACCGCGGGTGCCCACGCCGCCGCCCGCACCGCCCGCGCGTCCGCCGGCCTGCCGGGACATCGATTCACCCCAGCCGCGCAGCCGCGGCAGCATGTACTCCATCTGCGCCAGCGACACCTGGGCCTTGCCTTCGCGACTGGTCGCGTGCTGGGCGAAGATGTCGAGGATCAATGCCGTGCGGTCGATGACCTTGACCTTGACGGCCTTCTCCAACGCGGTGAGCTGGGCCGGTGACAGCTCACCGTCGCAGATCACGGTGTCGGCGCCGGTGGCGAGCACCACCTCGCGTAGTTCGGCGGCCTTGCCCGAGCCGATGTAGGTGGACGGGTCGGGTTTGTCGCGGCGCTGGATGAGCCCTTCGAGCACCTCGGAGCCCGCGGTCTCGGCGAGCGCGGCCAACTCGGCCAGGCTCGCCTCGGCGTCGGCGGCGGAACCTTCGGTCCACACCCCGACCAACACGACGCGCTCCAGCCGCAGCTGGCGGTATTCGACTTCGCTGACGTCGGCGAGTTCGGTGGACAGCCCGGCGACACGGCGCAGTGAGGCGCGATCTTCGAGGGCCAGCTCACCGGTGCTGGGCGCGACGGAATTCTCTGGATGGGTCATATGTACTTCCAGGTTGGCACGGCCGACGGGTATCGCGCACCCCAATTAGCCGGCAACGGCGTCCCACCAGCGCGGATCCAGTTCGCCGCGGGCCACCAGAACCGACGGTCCGCGCAGGTAGCTGGTGGATTCGGTGACCGTGACGGTCACCTCGCCGCCGGGAACCCGTACGCGCAAGGTCCCGCTGTCGGCGCCCTCGTGGGCAAGCGCCGCGACGGTCGCCGCGACCGTTCCGGTGCCGCACGACCGGGTCTCGCCGACGCCACGCTCGTGCACACGCATCGACACCACGCCGTCGGCCGGCGCCGTGAGCACCTCGACATTGACGCCTTCGGGGAACATGTCGGGATCGAACGACACCGGCGCGCCGACGTCGAGGACCGCGAGATCGTCGTCGCTGATCCCCACGCACGCCAGGTGTGGGTTGCCGACGTCGACGGCCAGCCCGTCGAAGCTGCGGCCGCCCACCACGGCGGTTCCGGTGCCGAACTGGTTCGCCTTGCCCATCTCGACGGTCACCTCGGCGGTGGTCGCGTGCGCCGGGTCGAATCCGTGCAGGACGACGGGCCGTGGGCCGGCCAGCGAGCCGACGACGAACTCGTCGGCGGTCTCCAGGCCCGAGGCCCGCAGATAGTGGGCGAACACACGCACACCGTTTCCGCACATCTGCGCGATCGACCCGTCGGCGTTGCGGTAGTCCATGTACCAGTCACCGGCGGACACGCCGTCGGGCAGCCGATCGAAGACCCCCGCGGTCTGGGCCGCACCGGCCCGGGTCACCCGCAGCACGCCGTCGGCGCCGAGTCCGCGGCGGCGGTCGCACAATGCGGCGACCGCGGCCGGGGTGAGCGACAGCTGCGCGTCGAGGTCGGGCAGCACCACGAAGTCGTTCTCGGTGCCGTGCCCCTTGGCGAAGATCACCTGTTCAGGATACGGCTCGCCACACCCGCACCGCGTCGTCCACCAGGCCCTCCGCCGAGCCGTCGAGCCACACCACCCGGTGGTCGCGCCGGAACCACGACCGTTGGCGGCGCACGTACCGGCGGGTGCCGATGAACGTCGGTTCCCGCGCGGCCGATCCGTCACCGCCCGCGTCCAGATCGGCGAGCACCTGCGCGTATCCCAATGCCCGTACGGCCGTGACGCCGTCGCGCAGCCCGCACCGCAGCAGGCCCCGCACCTCGCGCACCAGTCCGTCGTCGAACATCTTGTCGGTCCGCTGAGCCAGGCGCTCATCGAGAACCGCGGTGTCCCAATCCAATCCGATGATGGCGGTGTCCCAACGCGGTGCGCCGATCGTGGGCGCCGACGCCGCGAAGGGCTTCCCGGTGAGCTCCACGACCTCCAGTGCGCGCACGACCCGTCTGCCGTCGGTCGGCAGGATCGACGCCGCGGCCGCCGGGTCGACGCGCGCCAGTTCGGCGTGCAGCGCGGCGACGCCGATCTCGGCCAACCGCGCCTCCCACCTGGCACGCACCGCAGGGTCGGTGGCGGGGAACGCCCATTCGTCGAGCAGCGACTGGATGTAGAGCATCGATCCGCCGACGATGACCGGTGTCGCGCCGCGCGCGGCGATCGCCTCGATGTCGGCGGCCGCGGCCTGCTGGTAGCGCGCGACCGTCGCGGTCTCGGTGACGTCGAGCACGTCGAGTTGGTGGTGCGGGATCCCGCGCCGCTCCTCGACGGTCAGCTTGGCTGTGCCGATGTCCATTCCGCGGTACTGCTGCATGGCGTCGGCGTTGACGATCTCACCGCCGACGCGTTCGGCGAACTCCAGCGCGAGCGCGGACTTGCCGGTTCCGGTCGGCCCGATGACGGCCAGTGGACGGTTCACGGCGCCCACACACCCACGAAGTAGCCGACCCCGTAGGGCGCCCCACGGTACAGCTCACGAGCGTTGCGGGGCGCGGACCCGGCCAGGCCCGCGAGTACCTGATGGGCCACCCGGCCCACGATCGCATCCGGCAGCGTCATCAGCGTCGCGCTGTCGCCCGAGGCCAGGGCCCGGTCGAGCGCGTGTTGCACGGCCGCCGAGTCCGGTCGGTAGCCGCCGGGCGCTGCCGGTGCGAGCGTGTGGGCCCCGTCGGCGACGACCAGGACGCCGACCCGCTCTGCCGTGGCGTCGATCGCGGCGCGCAGGCGGCGGCCGTGCTCGACCGCGGCGTCGGCGGTGTGCGTGGTGGCGTAGACGCGGGCGTCGACCGTCGCCTGCGGGTTGACCTGACCCCGCAGCCAGGCGGCGATCAGGACGCACAACGGCAGCTCCTGCGGGGTGGCGGTCACGGGCCCGAGTGCGACCGGAACGTCGACGCCGTATCCGGCGAAGGTGCCGCTTTGGTCCGGTCCGAACACCGCGTCGGCACGGCCGGTCCCGACGGACACCCAGCGCTCGGGAAGCTCGCCGGCGGCCGCCAGTGCCGCGTCTCGCAACGCAGCCGTCTCGTCGGTCGCGGCGCCCATGAGTTCGGGCACCAGAACCGGGGCTGCGGGGACGATCGCGATGGCGCTCAGCACGTGACCAAATTAGTGCGCGGCCACCGGCGCCGGATCCTCGGCGGCCTCGCCGCGCGCCAGTGCGACGGTGGCGACCACCATGACGGCGACGGCCGCGACGAGGGTGAACCAGCCGGCACCCCCTGGCCTCAGGGTCTCGCCGAGCACCACGATGCCGAGCACTGAGGCGACGACGGGTTCGGTGACCGTCATGGTCGGCAGCGACGCGGTGAGCGCCCCGGCGCGAAACGACGACTGTTGCATGACCGTGCCCGCGATCGCCACCGCGACCCATGCGTACAGCTCGGGCAGGCGCAACACGGTCAGCACCCCACCCCAGCTGTGCACCAGCAGATGGTCCACGACCCCCTTGGTGAGCACCGCGAACACGCCCCAGAGGGCGCCGGACACCACGGCGAGCAGCACCGCGCTGCGGGCGCCGGTGAAGATCCGCGCACCGATGAGGCAGACCGCCATCGCGGGGCCCAGCACCGCCAGCACGAGGGTCCATGCCTCCCACGGCGCGCGGGCATGGCCGGCGGTCGGGTTGCCGACGGTCACGATGACCGCGACCGCCCCGGCCAGCAGGGCGGCCCACAACCACTCCCAGCGGGTGACGCGCCGACGGGTCAACCGCGCGTTGATCGGCAGGGCGAACAGCAGCGATGTGACCAGGAGGGCCTGCACGAGCAACACCGAACCGAGCCCTAGTGCGGCCGCCTGCAAGGCGAATCCGGCGGCGGCGACCCCGCTGCCCAGCCACCACCGACCGTCGCGCAACAACCGTCTGAACAGGCCGAGATGGCTCACCGAAGCGTCGGTCACATCGTGCGCGGACCGCTGATGGACGACGTCGCCGATGGCGATGCACAGGGCCGCTGCGAGTGCGAGCAGGGCCGCGATGTCCGCCCGATTCATCCCGCCTCCGTGACCGTCATCCGAGTTTGTGGGGCCATTGAGCCTGAAGCCATGGGCATGACGCAACACGACCTGCTTGAATAGCGGTCGAAGCTAACAGCAATCGGGCGCCGCGTCGCGCGGCAGGTGCGCGGGCCACCGCGCGGAGTACGAGGAGCGGATATGACAACCAGTGAGCCAGGCGGAGCCACCCCCAAGCCCACCCCCCGGCCCACGCCTCACCCAACGCCCCGGCCCGTTCCCCGTCCCAGTCGGGTCGCTCCGGTCGTCGCGGCGGCCCCGCACAGTGATCCGCACAGGTTCGGGCGGGTCGATCCGGATGGCACGGTGTGGCTGATCACCGGGTCCGGCGAACGTGTGATCGGCGCCTGGCAGGCCGGTGACACCGAGTCGGCGTTCGCGCACTTCGGCAGGCGCTACGACGATCTCCACACCGAGGTCGCCCTGTTGGAGCGGCGCCTGGCCTCCGGTACCGGCGATGCCCGCAAGATCAAGTCCGCCGCGGCGGCGCTCGCCGACAGCCTGCCCACCGCGTCGGTGCTCGGTGACGTCGACGCGTTGAGCGCGCGGCTGTCCGCGATCCTGGAGCACGCCGACGCGGCCGCCCAGAACGAGCGCGCGCAGCGCGACGAGTACCGGGCCGCGCAGACGGCGCGCAAAGAGGCGCTCGCCGCCGAGGCCGAGGATCTGGCGGCCAACTCCACGCAGTGGAAGGCCGCAGGCGACCGCCTCCGCGAGATCCTCGATGAGTGGCGCACCATCACGGGGCTGGACCGCAAGACCGACGACGCGCTGTGGAAGCGTTACTCGGCGGCCCGTGAGACGTTCAACCGCCGCCGCGGTTCGCATTTCGCCGAGCTCGACCGCAGCCGCGTCGGCGCGCGCCAGGCCAAGGAGGCGCTGTGCGAGCGGGCCGAGGCACTGGCCGATTCGACCGACTGGGGTGCCACGAGTGCGGCGTTCCGTGACCTGCTGAACGAGTGGAAGGCCGCCGGCCGCGCCGCCAAGGACGTCGACGACGCACTGTGGCAGCGCTTCAAGGCCGCCCAGGACACGTTCTTCTCGGCACGCAACGCCGCGCACGCCGAACGCGACGCCGAGTTCAAGGCCAACGCCGCGGCCAAGGAGGCGCTGCTGGCCGAGGCCGAGAGGATCGACGTCTCCGACAACGAGGCGGCCAGGGCCGCACTGCGGGTGATCGGCGACAAGTGGGACGCGATCGGCAAGGTGCCGCGCGAACGCGCCGCCGAGCTCGAACGCCGTCTGCGTGCGATCGAGAAGAGGATCCGTGAGGCGCCGACCGGCGGTGTCGATCCCGAGGCCAAGGCGCGTGCCGATCAGTTCCGGGCCCGCGCCGAGCAGTTCGAGCGGCAGGCGGAGAAGGCCGAGGCCGCTGGGCGCACCAAGGACGCCGAGCAGGCCAGGGCCAGCGCCGCGCAGTGGCGGCAGTGGGCCGAGGCCGCGGCAGAATCGCTGGAGAAGCGTCGCTGAGCGAACCGGGGGCTAGCGATCCCCCGGTTCGCCCTTGTCTTCGGTTCCGTCGTCGGTTCCGTCGTTCGGCTTGCCCGGCTCATCGGGTCCGCTCGGACGGCTTCGTCCGTCGAGTCCGTCCAGCAGGTCGTTTCGCTGGCGCCGTGCGGCCGCGTCGCGACGCTGCGCCTCGGCGGCCAGTTGCATCGCGGTGCGCGCCCACACCACCCGCGCCCAGTGGAACGTGAGCACGATGACGGTCAGCCACGCGATGATCAGGCCGTAGCCGGGACCGGGGTGCTGGCCCGCGGTCTGACGTGACCACACCGCCAGCATGCCGAGCGCACTGGCGACCGCCGACCCTGCCAACGCCACCCAGGCCAACGCCCACCGCCGGGTCAGCAGCGCGAGCACGGAGAACCCGACGGAGAACACCAGCGCCAGCCAGGTGAACACCCGTGACGGCAGGGACACCCCGTCGTTGATCGCGACGGCGTTGCCGACCAGCACGTCGAAACCCTTGGTGCTGCCGGTGTGCGGCAGGAGGAACGAGACCAGCAGCAGGAACACCAGGATCGCGACCACCAGGGCGCGTGCGCCCGGATCGAACTCGCCCGCGACCTTGCGTTCGACGGCGTCGAGGTCGCCCTTGAACTGCTCGAATTCCCCGTCGTTGTTCTTGGCGTTCAACAGCCACATCCTTCTGCCGCCGGGCTCGGCGCGGGCGCGCCGATGCGCGGCATGCCGAGACCCACTCCGGTACGGGGCTTCTGGCCTGCCGCGTGCGCGTCGCCTGCGCGGGTGCGACGGTGTTCGATGATCGGGGCGTCGGCGATCAGGTGGTGCGGCGCCGCGCCGGTGACCGTGGTGGTCACGATGTCCCCGGGCCGGATCTCGTTGTCGCCGGGCAGGAAATGCACCAGACGGCCGTCGCGGGCGCGGCCCGACATGCGCGCGGTGCTCGCGTCCTTGCGGCCCTCGCCGGTGGCGACGAGAAGTTCGACCGGGTGGCCGATCTGCGCCGAGTTCTGTTCCAGCGAGATGCGCTCCTGCAACGCGATCAGTCGTTGATAGCGCTCGGTGACAACGGCTTTGGGCAACTGATCGGGCATGTCGGCTGCCGGGGTCCCCGGCCGCTTGGAGTACTGGAACGTGAACGCGCTCGCAAACCGGGCACGCTCGACGACATCGAGCGTGGCCTGGAAGTCCTCTTCGGTCTCGCCGGGGAACCCGACGATCAGGTCGGTGGTGATGGCCGCGTGCGGGATGGCCGCGCGCACCTTGTCGATGATCCCGAGGAACCGCTCGGCGCGGTAGGAGCGCCGCATGGCCTTGAGGATGCGGTCCGAGCCCGACTGCAACGGCATGTGCAGCGTGGGGCACACGTTGGGGGTGTCCGCCATCGCCTCGATCACGTCGTCGGTGAACTCCGCCGGGTGCGGCGACGTGAATCGCACGCGCTCCAGACCGTCGATGTCGCCGCAGGCCCGCAGCAACTTGGCAAACGCGCCACGGTCACGGGCCAGTTCCCGATCGGCGAACGACACCCCGTAGGCGTTGACGTTCTGGCCCAACAGCGTGATCTCGAGCACGCCCTGGTCGACCAGCGACTGCACCTCGGCGAGGATGTCGCCAGGCCTGCGGTCGACCTCCTTGCCCCGCAGCGAGGGCACGATGCAGAACGTACACGTGTTGTTGCACCCCACCGAGATGGAAACCCAAGCCGCGTAAGCGGATTCGCGAGATGCGGGCAGGGCGGACGGGAATTCCTGCAGTGCCTCGACGATCTCGACCTGGGCCTCGCGGTTGTGGCGTGCCCGCTCGAGCAGCGCCGGCAGCGACCCGATGTTGTGCGTGCCGAAGACCACGTCCACCCAAGGGGCGCGGCGCAGCACCGCATCACGGTCCTTCTGCGCGAGGCAGCCACCCACGGCGATCTGCATGTCGGGATCGGCCTGCTTACGGGGTGCGAGGTGACTCAGGTTCCCGTACAGCTTGTTGTCGGCGTTCTCGCGCACCGCGCACGTGTTGAACACCACGATGTCGGCGTCGGCACCTTCGGCCGCACGCTGGTAGCCGGCGGATTCCAGCAGCCCCGACAGGCGCTCGGAGTCGTGCACATTCATCTGACAGCCGTACGTGCGGACCTGATAGGTGCGTACGCGCGACGAGCCGACAGCGGGTTCGAGGCCGTCGGCCCCGGCTGTCTCGTCCCTGGTCACCATCGAAGTCACGGACCCATGGTACGGAGGGACGCGCGCGAGACGTTAACCCGGCGGATTCACAAGATGCAGGCAGACCGGCCGATCCCTCGGTAAGGTCACCTGCCATGGGAAGCCCCGGCGAGCAGCCGCAGGTCGACGGTACGGCGCAGCCAGATGTGCCGATGATCTCACTTCAGGGAGTAAACAAGCACTTCGGACCCCTCCACGTCCTCAAGGACATCAACCTCGACGTCGGTCGCGGCCAGGTGGTGGTCGTGCTCGGCCCCTCCGGCTCCGGCAAATCGACGTTGTGCCGCACGATCAATCGGCTCGAGACCATCGACTCCGGCACGATCATGGTGGACGGCAAGGTCCTGCCCGCCGAGGGACGCAGGCTCGCACAACTGCGTTCCGACGTCGGCATGGTCTTCCAGTCGTTCAACCTGTTCGCGCACAAGACAATCCTGGAGAACGTCACTCTCGCCCCGATGAAGGTCCGCAGGTTCTCCAAGGACAAGGCCCGGGAAAACGCGCTCGCGCTCCTCGAGCGCGTCGGGGTGGCCAACCAGGCCGACAAATACCCCGCCCAACTGTCCGGCGGTCAGCAGCAGCGTGTCGCGATCGCCCGCTCGCTGGCCATGAACCCGAAGGTCATGCTGTTCGACGAGCCGACGAGCGCGCTGGATCCGGAGATGATCAACGAGGTCCTCGCCGTGATGTCGTCGCTGGCGTCGGAGGGGATGACGATGGTCGTGGTGACCCACGAGATGGGCTTCGCGCGCCGCGCGTCGGACCGGGTGGTGTTCATGTCCGACGGCGCGATCGTCGAGGACTCCTCGCCCGCGGACTTCTTCGAGAATCCGAAAACCGATCGCGCCAAAGATTTTCTCGGCAAGATCCTGCATCACTAACGTTCCGGTGAAAGGAATCAGAACAATGCGGTCCATTCCCAAACGCGTCGTCGGTGCCGTCGCGCTCGCCATCGCACTGCCGTTCGCCGCGACGGCCTGTGGTGGCGGCGGTGGCGGCGACGAAGGCAACACGATCGTCATCGGAACCAAGTACGACCAGCCCGGCCTCGGCCTGAAGCAGCCCGACGGCACGCTCACCGGGTTCGATGTCGACGTCGCGAAATACGTGGCCAACGAACTCGGCTACAGCGAGGACCAGATCGAGTGGAAGGAAGCCCCCTCGGCACAGCGGGAGACCCTGATCCAGAACGGTCAGGTCGACTTCATCGCCGCCACCTACTCGATCACCGACGCCCGCAAGGAGAAGGTGGACTTCGCGGGGCCGTACCTGGTCACCGGTCAGAGCCTGCTGGTGCGCGCCGACAACAACGACATCACCGGCGCCGCGTCGTTGGAGAACAACAAGAAGCTGTGTTCGGTGTCGGGGTCAACGCCGGCCCAGCGGATCAAGGACGAGTACCCGGGCGTGCAGTTGCAGCAGTACGACACCTACTCCGCGTGCGTGGAGGCGCTCAAGAACGGGGCGGTCGACGCGCTGACCACCGACGAGGTCATCCTCGCCGGTTACGCCGCGCAGTCCCCCGGCACGTTCAAGCTCGTCGGTGACACCTTCTCCGAGGAGCGGTACGGGATCGGTCTGAAGAAGGGCGACACCGAACTGCGCAACAAGATCAACGACGCGATCGAGAAGATGGAATCCAGCGGCGCCTGGAAAGAGGCGTTCGACAAGAACCTCGGTCCGGCCGGTATCCAGGCGCCACAGCCGCCTGCCGTCGACCGCGGCTGATCGGACGCTGCCTCAGCCGTGGAGATATTCGACGAGTACCGCGACGAGATATTCGCGGCGTTCTTTACGACCATCCAGCTGACGGTGTACTCCGCGGTTGGGGCACTCATCCTGGGGACGGTGCTGGCCGCGATGCGGCTGGCGCCGGTTCCGGTGATGAACTGGCTCGGGACGGCCTACGTCAACGTGGTCCGTAACACCCCGCTGACGCTCATCATCCTGTTCTGTTCCTTCGGTGTGGGTCAGACCCTGCGGATCACGCTGGTCGATCCGAACTCGCCGACGTCCATCGCCGACAGCAACTTCCGGCTCGCCGTGCTCGGACTGACGGTCTACACCGCGTCTTTCGTGTGTGAGACCATCCGCTCGGGCGTGAACACCGTACCGCTCGGCCAGGCCGAGGCGGCACGTTCGCTCGGTTTCACGTTCGGCCAGAACCTGCGATACATCCTGCTGCCGCAGGCCTTTCGGGCGGTGATCATCCCCCTCGGATCGGTGCTGATCGCGTTGATCAAGAACACCACGATCGCCTCGGCCATCGGCGTGGCCGAAGCCGCGCTGCTGATGAAGGCGATGATCGAGAACACCGCCGCACTGCTGACGGTCGGCACCATCATGGCCGTGGGCTTCATTTTGCTGACCCTGCCGGTGGGACTGTTCTTCGGTTGGCTCGGAAAGAAACTGGCGGTGGCGCGATGACGGGCGCATCGGTTCTCTTCGACGCCCCCGGGCCTCGCGCGCGGGTGCGCAACACGATCCTGACCGCCGTGTCGGCGGTCGTGGCCGCGCTCGTGTTCGGGTTCGTGATCTGGCAACTGTGGGTCAAGGACCAGCTGACGTCCGAGAAGTGGGAACCGTTCCTCACCGCGAACCTGTGGAAGACCTACGTTCTGCCGGGTGTGGAGGGCACGCTCACCGCGGCCGCGGTGTCGATCGTGCTGGCGCTCGCCCTCGGTCTCGCACTCGGGGTGGGCCGGTTGGCGCCGATCCCGCCGATCCGCTGGGTGTGCACCGTCATCGTGGAGTTCTTCCGCGCCGTGCCGGTGCTGATCATGATGATCTTCGCGTACTTCTTCTACGCGGCGTACGACGTCTTCGAGTCCAGGTACCTCGCACTGGCCGGCGTCATCACCGGCCTCACGCTGTACAACGGTTCCGTCATCGCCGAAATCGTCCGTGCCGGAGTGCATTCCCTGCCCCGCGGACAATCCGAGGCGGCCGCCTCACTCGGGCTGTCGTGGTGGCAGACGATGCGGCTGATCCAATTGCCGCAGGCCATCACCGCGATGCTGCCGGTGCTGGTGTCACAGTTGGTGGTGGTGCTCAAGGACACCGCGATCGGTTACCAGATCACGTTCGTCGAGATGGTGCGGCAGGGCACCGTCATCGGCTCGTCGTACGGCAACTACCTACCCGCGCTGATCGTGATCGCCATTCTGATGATCAGCGTGAACTTCGCGTTGTCGGCCCTGGCGACCCGCATCGAACGCCGTCTCCGCCGATCCAGCCGCGGACCGGCGCCGATGCACGCGGAGGCGGTCGAGCAGGAGGGCGCACCGGGCTCCGATGTGCTGACCACACAAGCCGACAAGTGACCGTGAGCGGGTGCGGCCCGAGGCGAGCGCGGACGGCGGCCGGCTAGACCCGCCGACGCTCCCGCTCGTTGGCCAACTCCACGCTGACCACGTCGAACGCCATGGACTGGTTGTAGCCGCGACGGGCCAGCATGCCCACGAGTCTGCGGGTGACCTTGACGTCGGCCTCCGGTGAACCGTCGAGGCGTTCGCGACGCAACTTGTCCCGCACGAGCTCCTCAGCGCGTTGGCGTTCGGCGGCCGGGTCCAGTTCGGCCAGCGCCGCCGAGATCACCTCGTCGTCCACACCCTTCTTGCGAAGCTCGACAGCCAAGGCGCGCTTGCCCTTTCCGGCATTGGCGTGCCGTGAACGCACCCACTGCTCGGCGAAGTCCTCGTCGTCGATCAGGCCGACCTCGGTCAGGCGGTCGAGCACCCGGGCACTGACGTCGTCGGGATAACCCCGCTTGGTCAGCTGAGCCTCAAGCTCGGCCCGGGTACGGGCCCGTACGGTGAGCAGGCGCAGACACACGTTCTTGGCCTGCTCCTCGCGGGCGCGGGGATCTTGCGCCTGCTCCCCGACGGGGGTGTCCGACGGCTCAGAAGTCAACCGGGGCCGGGAGGACGTCATCGGCTTCAGCGGTCACGACGGCACCGATACCGAGCTTCTCTTTGATCTTCTTCTCGATCTCGTTGGCGACGTCGACGTTCTCCAGCAGGAACTTGCGGGCGTTCTCCTTGCCCTGGCCCAGCTGCTCACCCTCGTAGGTGAACCACGACCCGGACTTGCGGATGAAGCCGTGCTCGACCCCCATGTCGATGAGCGACCCCTCGCGGCTGATGCCCTGGCCGTAGAGGATGTCGAACTCGGCCTGCTTGAACGGCGGCGAGACCTTGTTCTTGACGACCTTGACGCGGGTGCGGTTGCCGACCGCGTCGGTGCCGTCCTTGAGCGTCTCGATACGACGGACGTCGAGGCGGACCGAGGCGTAGAACTTCAGCGCCTTACCGCCCGTGGTGGTCTCGGGCGAGCCGAACATCACGCCGATCTTCTCGCGGAGCTGGTTGATGAAGATCGCGGTGGTGCCCGAGTTGTTCAACGCGCCGGTCATCTTGCGCAGCGCCTGGCTCATCAGCCGGGCCTGCAGACCGACGTGGCTGTCGCCCATCTCACCCTCGATCTCGGCGCGCGGTACCAGAGCCGCCACCGAGTCGATGACGATGATGTCCAGCGCACCGGACCGCACCAGCATGTCGGCGATCTCCAGCGCCTGCTCACCGGTGTCGGGCTGCGACACCAGCAGCGAGTCGGTGTCCACACCCAGCTTCTTGGCGTATTCGGGGTCCAGCGCGTGCTCGGCGTCGATGAACGCCGCGATGCCGCCCGCCGCCTGCGCGTTGGCCACGGCATGCAGGGCCACGGTGGTCTTACCCGAGGACTCCGGGCCGTAGATCTCGATGACGCGGCCGCGTGGCAGGCCGCCGATGCCGAGCGCCACATCCAGGGAGATGGAGCCGGTGGGGATCACCGAGATCGGCTGGCGCACCTCTTCGCCGAGGCGCATCACCGAGCCTTTGCCGAAATTCTTGTCGATCTGGGCCATCGCCAGTTCGAGGGCCTTTTCGCGATCTGGGGCCTGCTGCGCCATGATGGTGCCTCTCCAAGTAGTCGTGTCTGACCGGTGTTCCGATCGGTTGGCCGTGACGTTAGAGCAGACCACCGACAAATCCGGTCGAACACTCCCCACAGTAGACGAACACCTGTTCGATTCAAGTGGACACGCCGAGCCCAACCCAGCTCGCACTGTGGTTTTCCGCCGGCCGGAGAAAAACGGGCCTACCGTGAGGACATCCCCCGCGCGCAGGATCGGGGCAGCGATGCACGAGATGGCGATAACCCAGAGCGTCGTCGATGCGGTGTGTGAGCATGCGGCGGGCCGACGCGTGCACAGCGTGCGGCTCGAGGTCGGCGCGTTGTGCGCAGTGGTCCCCGACTCGATGCTGTTCTGTTTCGGCCTGATCACCCAGGGGACCGCGGCCGACGGGGCCCGGCTCGACCTCGACATCCGCCCCGGCGCCGCGCGGTGCCGCACCTGCGGAACCGAGTTCACCCTCCCCGACCCGATCCTGCTGTGCGCGTGCGGCAGTGCCGACGTCGAGGTGACCGCGGGCGCCGATCTCAGGATTCTCTCGATGGAGGTGAGCTGACATGTGCGCAACCTGCGGATGCGGCGGTGATGACGGCACCGACGGGACTTCCGGTGCTGTCATCACCGGCCAGCAGTCACACCGGCACGAGCACCAGCACCAGCACCAGCACCAGCACCAGCATGAGCACACCGGCCCCACCGAGACCGTGACGCTCGAACAGCGTGTGCTGGCCAAGAACGACCGACTGGCCGAGCAGAACCGCGACCGGCTCACCGCGCGCGGCGTCCTGGCGCTCAACATCACGAGTTCGCCGGGTGCGGGCAAGACCACGCTGCTGGAGCGCACGATCCGCGACCTCGGAAAGACCCACCCGATCGCGGTGATCGAAGGTGACCAGGAGACCCTTCTCGACGCCGATCGGATCCGGGCCGCGGGGGCATGCGCGGTTCAGATCAACACCGGCGCGGGATGCCATCTGGATGCGGCGATGGTGCGCCGCGCGCTCGACACCCTCGATCCCGCGCCCGGATCGCTACTGTTCATCGAGAACGTCGGCAACCTGGTCTGCCCCGCGCTGTTCGACCTCGGCGAAAATCACAAGGTGGTCGTCATCTCCGTCACGGAGGGCACCGACAAGCCGCTCAAGTATCCCCACATGTTCGCCGCTGCGGACCTCGTGATCCTCAACAAGATCGACCTCCTGCCCTACGTCGACTTCGACATCGACACCTGTTGCGGCTACGCCCAATCCGTCAATCCGGGCATCATGATCCTGCAGACCTCCGCAACCCGCGGTGATGGCCTGGCGGGGTGGTACGACTGGCTGGGCGCACGTCTGGACCAAGGGGTCCCCCAAAAGCCCCGAAGATCCATTGACAAGACAACGCGGCTGGAGTAGACCCAGGAAGCAGCGCTGAAAAACTCGGCGCACGTCTTAACTCGGGACGGTGGGACCCCCAGCCCGGGCCCCGGAAAGCTGTGACGTATGCCAACGGAGGCTGCAGTCAAAGCGGAACAGGCACTGATCCATGTGCTGTGGATCAATGCCGGATTGAGTTGTGACGGTGATTCTGTGGCGTTGACTGCTGCCACGCAACCGAGCATCGAGGAGATCGCCCTGGGGGCGCTCCCTGGCTTGCCCAAGATCGCTGTCCATTGGCCCCTCATCGATTTCGAATGTGGGCCGAACGGTGGTGCCGACGACTTCCTGGAGTGGTTCTTCAAGGCGGATCGCGGCGAACTGGAACCCTTCGTCCTCGTCATCGAGGGGTCGATTCCCAACGAAGAGATCAAGGACGAAGGGTACTGGTGCGGGTTCGGCAACAACCCGGCGACCGGTCAGCCGATCACCACGAGCGAGTGGCTCGATCGGCTCACCCCGAAGGCGACCGCGGTCGTCGCGGTCGGCACGTGTGCCACCTATGGCGGGATCCATGCCATGGCAGGCAACCCGACCGGCGCCATGGGCGTTCCCGACTATCTCGGCTGGGACTGGAAAAGCAAGGCGGGCATTCCGATCGTCTGCGTACCGGGTTGCCCCATCCATCCCGACAACCTCGCTGAAACCCTGACGTATCTGCTGTACATGGCCACCGACCAGGCGCCGATGATCCCGCTGGACGATGCACTGCGTCCCAAATGGCTGTTCGGACAATCGGTGCACGAAGGTTGCGACCGTGCCGGGTACTACGAGCAGGGTGATTTCGCCACCGAGTACGGCTCGCCCAAATGCATTGTGAAGCTGGGATGCTGGGGTCCGGTGGTCAAATGCAACGTGCCCAAGCGCGCGTGGATCAACGGTATCGGCGGTTGCCCCAATGTCGGCGGTATCTGCATCGGGTGCACCATGCCGGGATTCCCCGACAAGTTCATGCCGTTCATGGATGAACCGCCCGGCGGCAAGGTCTCCACGGCCGCGTCTGGGCTCTACGGTTCGGCGATCCGCAGCCTGCGTCACATCACCGGCCGCACCGTCGACAAGGAACCCAAGTGGCGGCACCGCGGCACGAAACTCGAAACGGGAGCGGTCCGCACCTGGTAGGCGCCGGCTGCGCAGCCTCGGGTCCACGTCCCGCTCCGCCACCGACGCGATGCGGTGTCCAACCCTTCTCACCTGCAGTGCAATTCACGGAAGAAGATCCTGATGACAACCACCGCCCCCAAGCCGTCACACGTGAAACGCGAACCGGGCCAACTGGTGGAGATGGCGTGGGACCCGATCACCCGAATCGTCGGCAGCCTCGGCATATACACCAAGATCGACTTCGACAACCGCGAGGTCGTCGAGTGCCACAGCACGTCGTCGATCTTCCGCGGCTACTCGATCTTCATGAAGGGCAAGGATCCCCGCGACGCACACTTCATCACCAGCCGCATCTGCGGCATCTGCGGCGACAACCACGCCACCTGCTCCTGCTACACCCAGAACATGGCGTACGGGGTGCAGCCACCCCACGTCGCAGAGTGGATCGTCAATCTCGGCGAAGCGGCTGAGTACATGTTCGACCACAACATCTTCCAGGAGAACCTGGTCGGGGTGGACTTCTGCGAGAAGATGGTCGCGGAGACCAATCCGAGCGTCCTGGCCAAGGCCGAGAACACCGAAGCACCGCATGCAGGTATGCACGGTTACCGGACCGTGGCCGACATCATGCGTGCGCTCAATCCGTTCACCGGCGAGTTCTACCGCGAGGCGCTGCAGGTCAGCAGGTGGACCCGAGAGATGTTCTGTCTCATGGAAGGTCGGCACGTCCACCCGTCCACACTGTATCCCGGTGGGGTCGGCACCGTGGCGACGGTCCAGTTGATGACCGACTACATGACGCGACTGATGCGCTACGTCGAGTTCATGAAGAAGGTCGTCCCGATGCACGACGACCTCTTCGACTTCTTCTACGAGGCGTTGCCCGGGTACGAGCAGGTGGGCCTGCGCCGCACCCTGCTGGGTTGCTGGGGTTCGTTCCAAGATCCCGAACATTGCAACTTCAGCTATCGGGACATGGAGGCCTGGGGCCGCAAGATGTTCGTCACCCCCGGCGTCGTCGTCGACGGCAAGCTGGTCACCACATCGCTGGTGGACATCAATCTGGGGATCCGGATCCTGCTGGGCCACAGCTATTACGACGACTGGACCGACCAGGAGATGTTCGTCAAGACCGATCCGCTGGGCAATCCGGTCGACCGCAGGCACCCGTGGAATCAGCACACCAATCCCAAACCGCAGAAACGCGACTTCGACGAGAACTACAGCTGGGTGATGTCCCCGCGCTGGTTCGACGGCACGGATCATCTCGCCCTCGACACCGGTGGCGGCCCGTTGGCCCGGCTGTGGTCGACCGCGCTGGCCGGCCTCGTCGACATCGGCTACGTCAAGGCAACCGGCGGCAGCGTGCAGATCAACCTGCCCAAGACCGCGTTGAAGGGGCCGGTGGAGCTCGAGTGGAAGATTCCGGCCAAGGGCAGCAACACCATCGAACGCAACCGGGCGCGCTCCTACTTCCAGGCCTACGCGGCGGCGTGCGCACTGCATTTCGCCGAGAAGGCGCTGACCGAGATCCGCGCGGGACGCACCAAGACCTGGGAGCGCTTCGAGGTTCCCGACGAGGGCATCGGATGCGGTTTCACCGAGGCGGTCCGCGGCGTGCTGAGCCACCACATGGTCATCCGCGACGGCAAGATCGCGAACTACCACCCGTATCCGCCGACACCGTGGAATGCCAACCCCCGCGACGCCTACGGCACGCCTGGCCCGTACGAGGATGCGGTCCAGGGGCAACCCATATTCGAAGAGAACGACCGTGAGCACTTCAAGGGCATCGACATCATGCGCACGGTGCGCAGCTTCGATCCATGTCTGCCGTGCGGCGTGCACATGTACCTCGGGGGCGGAAAGACCTTGGATCTGTTGCACTCACCGACACAGTCCGCGACCGGGGAATGACATATGCCGCCCGCCGTAATGCCACATCCCACTGATGGTTCCGACGATGATGCGCGGTGGCGCACTGCGGGTGAACGGATCGAAAGCCTCATCGACGCCAGTGCAGCGGCCGGGCCCGTCGCGCGCAATCGGGCCGAGCAGTTGGTACGTGAGGTCACCGACCTCTACGGCGCCGCGCTGGAGCGGATGCTGCACACCGCGCTCACCGCCGATCCGGGTCTGGCCGAGCGCTTCGCGGCCGACGACCTCATCGCGAGCCTGCTCCTGGTGCACGGTCTGCACCCCTATCCGGTGGAACGGCGCATCGCGGACGCTCTCGACGGCGTGCGACCGTATCTCGGGTCGCACGGCGGTGATGTCGAGTTCCTCGGTGTGGACTCCCGTGTGGACGGCACCGTGGCCCGGTTGCGATTCAGCGGGAACTGCAAGGGCTGCCCCTCATCGGCCGCGACGCTTGAACTCGCGATCGAGGACGCGGTCCTGGCTGCCGCCCCGGAGATCTCGTCGATCGAGGTGGTGACCGCCACGGCTGAGTCGACGGCAGGCCCCACCGTAGCCGTCATACCGGCACAGTCACTGCTGGCCCGGGTCCATGCGAACGGTCAGCGCCATGCCGAGTGGCATCCGGCACCCGCGCTGGATGAGCTGGCTTCCGGGCAGGTCGGTGGGTTCCGCGTGGCCGATACCTGCGTGGTGGCGTGCCGGATCGGTGACGAGTTCTTCGCCTATCACGACCGATGCGCGGCCTGCGGCCACACGTTCGCCGGGGCGGCGTTGGCCGATGCGACGTTGCGTTGCCCGAACTGTGGCACCGGTTTCGACGTCGTACGCGCCGGGATGAGCGTGAATTCTGCTGACCTACAGTTGGATCCGGTGCCGGTGCTGGTGCGCGACGGTGCGCCGGCGGTGGCGCTGCGCGGCCCCGCGCAGGCCGTTGCCGCGGAGGCCGTATCGTGACCGGCCCGCAGGATGTGCTGGCCCGGATCCGCTCGAACCGGGCCGCCCTCGCGGGTACCGGTGCGCAGCCCGACGAGCGCTGTGAGATGTGCACCGAACCGATCTCCGAACACCACCAGCACCTGGTGAACATCGAAGGCAGGCAACTGTTGTGCGTGTGCCGCGCCTGTTATCTGCTGTTCACCGACAGCCGCGCCGAACTGCGCTACCGTGCCGTGCCGGATCGCTACCTGACGTTCCCCGACTTCGCCCTCGGCAGGCGTGAATGGGAGGCGTTGCAGATCCCGGTCGGCGTGGCATTCTTCCTGCGCAACTCGGCCCTCGGCCGTGTGGCGGCGTTCTACCCGGGTCCGGCCGGGGCGACCGAATCCGAACTCGATCTCGACGCGTGGGAGGCCATCGCGGCCGCGGATCCGCGGATCGATCTGCTCGCCGAGGACACCGAGGCGTTGATGGTCCGGGTGGGTGACGACGAGACGCGGCCGCCGGTGTGTCATCTGGTGCCCATCGACACCTGTTACGAGTTTGTCGGACGGTTGCGACTGCTGTGGCGCGGATTCGACGGCGGTGGGGATGTCCGCAGGTACATCGCGGAGTTCTTCGATTCGCTGCAGGAGCGGGCCACGGAGGTGCCGCTGTGACGAGCCTTGGCGCCGACATCCCACTCGCCGTGACCTTCGCGGTGCTCGACATCGCGCCGGAGCCCTTTGCGGTGACCCCGATCCTGACGGCCAGACTCGGTGTGACCGCCACGGGTGACGAGCCTGTGCACGCGATCGCGGTGCGCTGTCAGGTTCGTATCGACCCGCTGCGCCGCGGCTACACCGACGAGGAGGCCGCCGGGCTGCTCGACCTGTTCGGGCCGCGTGACCGTTGGAGCACCACCCAGCACACGTTTCTGTGGCAGCACTGCACGGCCATGGTCCCCGGTTTCACCGGCGCCACGCAGATCGACCTCCCACTGAACTGCACCTACGACTTCGAGGTCGCGGCGTCGAAATATCTGCACGCCCTTCGTGGCGGCAGTGTGCCGCTGCAGTTCCTCTTCAGCGGGACGGTCTTCAGCCGCGGGCCGCACGGGTTCGCGGTCGGGCAGATTCCATGGGACCGTGAGGACCACGTCGACATGCCGGTCGCGGTGTGGCGGCTCCTGATGGAGCGGCACTTCCCCCACACGGGATGGCTACGGCTGGACCGCGACACCCTCGACCGACTCGCCACCTACAAGACGCGGCGCGGACTGCTGTCGTTCGACGAGGCGGTCACCACCCTGCTGGCGCAGGAGGCCATCCCATGACCGACAGCTGGCAACAGGTGCTCGCGGTGGCCGATGCCGTGCTCTACGAGGGGTATCTGCTCTACCCGTACCGAGCCGACGCGGCAAAGAACCAATGCCGTTGGCAATGGGGTGTTCTGGGTCCTGCCGGCGCCGAGTCCGCAGGGATCGGTGAAGACAGCTCGCTGTCGGCACAGCTACTCGTACGCGGAGGCGATCGCGCGCAGGTGACCGTCGCGGTTCGTTTTCTGCAGCTGCAGCACCGGTCAGCGGAACGTGCGCGCGTGCGCGGTTCGCAGGTGACTTTCGAGCCGGTCGGTGAGCTGACCTCGGGTGGACGATCGTGGCTGAGCTGGGACGAGGCGGTGGCACACCACATCACCTTTGGCCCATTGAGCGTCGGGGAGCTCGTCGGGGACCCGGAGGTGCCCACGAGACATCCGATCGCCGTCCCGGCAGGCTCGGACACCGAGAGCGTCGACGGCGGACGGCTGGTGCGCATCCGCCGTGCGCTGCGGGGTGAGCTGACCGTCGCCGCCGAGCCCGACGGCGACCTGACGCGGGTGACGTTGACGATGCGCAACTGCGCCGCGGCTGCCGCCGACAGAGACGAGGCGATCGCCGTATCGTTCATCGGCACACATCTGATCGCAGAAATCGTCGATGGCGAGTTCGTATCTCTGTTGGAACCCGAGGAATCCGCCGCCGAGGCCGTCTCGCGCTGCCGGCGTCACCGCTGCTTCCCGGTTCTGGCCGGACCCGCCGGCGGTCGCAACCTGATGCTGGTCTCGCCGATCATCCTCTACGACTACCCGCAGATCGCCGATCAGAGCACAGGCGCGCTGTACGACTCATGTGAGATCGATGAGATCCTGACCCTGCGCGTGATGGCGATGACCGACGAAGAGAAGATGCTCGCCCGCGCGACGGACCCGCTGGCCGCGCAGATCATCGACCGGTGCGACTCGATGTCTGCCGAGGCGATGCTGAATCTGCACGGGGTGTGCCGCGATCCGCGGGGCGGGCGATCGAGCCTGATCCCGGAGGTCCCCGACGGCGTCGAGTGGTGGGATCCCCTGGCGGACAGGGCCGTTGACCCTGCTGTCGACGCGGTACTGATCAACGGGGTTCCCGTCAGCCGCGGCAGCAGGGTGCGGTTGCACCCGGCGCGACGTGCTGATGCCCAGGATCTGTTCTTCCACGATCAGGTCGCCTGGGTCGCCTCGATCCACGAGGACGTCGACGGTGAGCGGTACGTCGGTGTGGTCCTCGACTCCGACCCGGCCGCCGATCTGCACGACTGGTACGGCCGCTATCTGTACTTCGCACCGGACGAAGTCGAACCTTTACCGAACTGAGAGGAGCATCAGATGGAAGTCATCGGTTGGGCCGCGGTCGCCGTGGTAGCGGTCGTCGTGATCGCCGGGGTAGCCATCGGTGTGCGGTCGATACCAGATGCACAGCGATATCTGAAGATGCGACGCATGTAGGGGGCGGTTGCCACGTCCTCTGTGCTGGTGGCCGGCATCGGCAACATCTTCCTCGGCGACGACGGATTCGGCCCCGAGGTGATCCATCGCGTGCCGCCACGCTTGGCCGCGCCGGGTATCCGGCTGTGCGACTACGGGATTCGGGGCCTCCATCTGGCCTACGACCTGCTCGACGGATGGGACCGCCTCGTGTTGGTCGACGCGTTGCCCTGCCGCGACCGACCCGGCACGCTGCACGTCTTCGAAGCCGATGGGGACACCTTGGCGGCAACGCCGGGTCTCGACGCCCACGCCATGGATCCGGCCGCGGTGTTCGCGACGCTGGGCGCACTCGGCGGCACCATGCCGTCAACGATCGTTGTCGGCTGCGAAGTCGGCCGTGTCGCCGAAGGTATCGGGTTGAGCGACGCTGTCGCGGCCGCGATCCCCGCCGCCGTCCGGGCCGTGACAGCGGCTGTCGGCACCGCAGGGGCAGGCGTGCGCACCCCGGCGAGGGAGGCCTGACATGTGCCTGGGAATTCCCGGCCGGGTGGTGCGGATGCTCGAAGGCTACGGTGATCAACTGGCACTGGTCGACGTCGAGGGCGAGCACCGCAAGGTCAACATCGGCATGTTGCCGGACGAGACGTTCACCGCGGGTGACTGGGTCATCATCCACATGGGTTTCGTCGTGGAGAAGACCGACGCGGCGGGTGCAAGGGCGGCGCTGCAGGGCCTCGAATTGATGGGGCGCGGACGCGATGTGCCCGAGCAACACTTCGGGGACCTGCCGTGACCGGGCGGCGGCGACTGCGGGTCGACGTGCACGGGGTCGTCCAAGGTGTAGGGTTCCGGCCATTCGTCTACACCACCGCAGCGGCCATGGGTCTGACCGGTCAGGTGCGCAACGACAGTTCCGGCGCGATCATCGAGGTCGAAGGTGACGACGCCGATCTCGAACGGTTCGTGCAAAGGCTGCGGGTCGCTCCTCCCCCGCTGGCGGTGATCGAGTCCATCGACGTGCGGCCCGTCGCGGTGACGGGTGGCACGGGTTTCCACATCGCCGGCACGTCGCACGGCGGTGGCGGCCGCACCCTGGCCTCACCGGACGTCGCGATGTGCGCGGAATGCGCAGCCGAACAACGCGATCCGACCGATCGCCGGTACCGGCACGCGTTCATCAACTGCACCAACTGCGGGCCGCGGTTCACGATCATCTCAAGCCTGCCCTACGACCGCGGTGCCACCACCATGGCCCGCTTCGCCATGTGCGCCGAGTGCGCGCGCGAGTACGGCGATCCCGTCGACCGGAGGTTCCACGCACAACCGGTGTGCTGTCCCGACTGTGGTCCCACGCTGCGGTTCCACACCGGCGGTGCGGGTCGCGAGCGCGGCGAGGCAGCGCTGCAGAGCGCACGAAAACTGTTGTCGGCAGGCGGCATTCTCGCTGTCAAGGGGATCGGTGGGTACCACCTCGCGTGCGATGCCACCAACCGCTCGGCAGTTGCAGAGCTGCGGCGGCGCAAGCGCCGTGGCGACAAACCGTTCGCCGTGATGGCACCGGACCTGGCGGCGGCGCGGACCATCGCCGAGGTCGACGATGTCTCCGCGCGGGTGCTGTGCGGACCGCAACGCCCGATCGTGCTCATGCCCCGGCGGGCCGCGCGCACCGGCGCGGGGGTGGTTGCCGGGGTTGCCCCGCACAACCCCGATCTGGGAGTGCTGATCGCCTACAGTCCGCTGCACACCCTGCTGTTCGGACTTCCCGGTGATCCCCCGGCACCGCACGTGCTCGTGATGACCTCGGCGAACCGCAGCGGCGAACCGATCTGCTTCGACGACGACGATGCGCTGGAACGTCTCACGCCGCTCACCGACGGATGGTTGACACATGACCGCGAAATCCTGGTCCCGTGCGACGATTCGGTGGTCCGTGTCGTCGACGGTGACGAAATGGCCGTCCGCAGATCCCGCGGGTACGCTCCGCTGCCTGTGGCCCTTCCGGTTCCGGTCGCCCCGACACTGGCGGTGGGCGCCGACCTCAAGAACACTCTGGCCGTTGCCGATCACAAGTACGCCTGGCTCAGCGGATACATCGGCGACATGGACAGTCTCGCCACCCTGGCGGCTTTCGAACGCGCGGCCGGCCACCTGCAGAAGCTCACCGGCACCACACCGCACACGATCGTCGCCGACGCGCACCCGGGATACCGGTCGACCGCGTGGGCCTACCGCAACGCCGGTGACCGGCCCGTGCGCACCGTGCAGCACCACCACGCGCACATCGCCTCGGTCATGGCCGAGCACGGTATGGAAGGCTCGCAGCGCGTGCTCGGATTCGCCTTCGACGGAACCGGTTTCGGCCCCGACGGCGCGGTGTGGGGCGGTGAAGTTCTGCTCGCCGACTACAAGGGATTCGAGCGGGTCGCCCACCTCCGCTACGTGCCGCTGGCCGGTGGAGACCTCAGCGTCCACCGGCCCTACCGGATGTCCCTGTCGCACCTGTGGGCGGCCGGATTGCCCTGGGAGGCCGACCTGCCGCCGGTACGGGCCTGCCCGGACGACGAACGCCGGGCACTTTCCGCTCAGCTAGCCACCGGGACCGCCTGTGTGCCGACGTCGAGCATGGGCCGTCTGTTCGACGCGGTGTCGGCGCTGGTCGGCGTGCGACAGACGGTCGACTACGAGGCCCAGGCCGCCATCGAACTGGAGGGTTCGGCGCGCGGGTTCCCGGGGCCCGCGGACGCACACACCGGCGGATCCGCCTATTGCTTCGCACCGGACACCGATGGGGAGACGACGGTGTTCGATCCCCGGCCGGTACTCGCTGCGGTCATCGCCGATCTGCGCGCGGGGGCCGCACCCGCGGTCATCAGCGCGCGGTTCCACCTGGCCGTGGCCGCGTTGATCACCGACTTCGCGGTAGCGGAGCGAACCGCGGGGCAGCCGGTCGTGCTGGCGGGCGGCGTGTTCCAGAATGCGCTGCTGCTGGAGCTGACGCTGGGCCGCCTGCGGACACACGGCATTCGTGCCCTGTCTGCGCGCCGGGTACCGCCGAACGACGGTGGCATCGCACTGGGCCAACTGCTGGTGGGAAACGCGGGGTGAGGCGATGTCCATCCAACCACCGCAACGACTACCCGCGGGATACCGGCTGTTCACGCGATACGCGTTCCCGCCCAACGAGCTCGGATACTGCGGACCTGCAGGGTTCGGCGACCGCGACCCGCTCGACCTGGCCGGCCACGCACCGGAGTTCGACGGGGCCTGGCCGTACCTGCGGGCGATCGCCCGTGCCGTTGGCTCCCAGCCACTGGCCGGAGACGTCGTCGGTACGTACTGGCTCGGCGGGTCCCTGTTGGAGCGGGTCGACCCGGCGGTTCTGCTGTCCGATCTGCGCACCGCGTTCACCGGTCAGGTCAGCGGGTTGCTCGATGACGTCCCCGTGTCGAAAGCTGTCCTCGCACATCACAGTTTCCACGTGCTCGTGGTCTACCCGTGGATCCGGTTCCTCGACCGCAGCCCCGACACCGCACTGCACGTGCTGCAGAACTGCAGGATCCGCTGGGGCACGGTTCTGGCCGTCGAACGCGAACACGTCCAGATCGAATGCCGGCCGCTGGTCCTGCGCGATGGGTGTATCGAACTCGGCCGCGCGACGACCGGATACGCACGCTGGAGTCGCGACGGCGCGTCGCTCATCGCTGCCCCGCAGCCCGGCGACATCGTCTCGGCACATTGGGACTGGGTGTGCGACACCCTGTCGGCCAACCAGGTCACGGCATTGACCGACGCGACCCTGACCACACTCGGCCTCGTCAACGCCTTACGAGAGGTGAAGGAGAATCTCATGAACAGCGGCCATCTGTCCGAAGAACCACAGGAAGAGCGCGGCGCACCGGGATCGCGTGACACCGGTTCGGATCAACCGTCCGGCGGGCCCGCCGACCGGCCGTCGGGCACCTACGCGGGCGACGAGACGGTTCCGGCCCACGGCGGCGCGAAGGACAGTGTGAAAACCGAGCAGGCACCCGCCGACGCCGAACCCGCCGTGCCGCCCTATGCAGACCGCCAGACCAGCGCGAAGTCCGAAGGCGATCAGACCGAAGGCCAGGGGGCGCGCACCGGCGGCGCCGTGAAACCCACGCCGACCTCTGGGGCGCATCGAGCGAACGAGCCGAATCCATGACCACCATCCCGGCACCGACCTTCGTCGGCGGCGACCTGTCGGCCGATCTGGCGGCCGCAGCGTTGGATGTCGCCCGCCGATTCCACGACGGCGCGACGCTGTGGGTCATGGCGCCGCAGTGGGAGCCACACGCACACCATGTCGCGGTGGAATTCGTGCACCCCGTGATCGTGGGCAAACGGGCGCTTCCGTCGGTGGCGCTGGTCGAATCCGATCCGGTCGCGCAGGCGCGTGTCGCGAGCCAACCCGGCGATCTGCTGTTGGCCGTTGCGGCGGCCGACGACACGGCCGTGGTCGACGCCATGCGCCGCGCCCCCGCCTGGGGCGTCACCACATTGTGGATCGGGTCCGGGGCCCGGCCGCCCGCCGGTGCCGCACACCACATCCTGTGGGTGGACTCCGACGATCCGATGGTGCCTGCCACCGGTCGGTTCGTGTTGATGTACCACCTGCTGTGGGAACTCACGCATGTCTGTTTCGAGCATCCCGGGTTGCTGAAGAACCCGGCGGACGACGGGCAGACCTGCATCACGTGCAGTGACGAGGCACGCCTCGCCGAAGTGGTTCTGCCGCCGGCGGGTTCGAGCGGTCAGGCCCTGGTCCGCACCGCCCGCGGTGAGGAATGGGTCGACACCGCGATGCTGGCAGCCCTGGAAGTCAACGATCTGGTGCTCGTGCACGGCGGCGTGGCCATCACCTCGGTGGCCACCTCTGAAACTGATGAGGTGAACCGATGACCACCAACGGCCCGGACAGCACGGGCTTTTTGTACCCGTTCATCGAGTCCGAAGAGACCGACGTCCGGGTACTGCTCGACGATCTCGCCGCCTCGGCGCGCAGCAAGGCCGCCGAAAGTGCACGCCTGCAACAGGACTCACTGCGCGAGTACGAGGCGGCGTTGCACGCGGCGGGCACCGCGATGGCGCAGCGGTTCCTGCGCGGCGGCCGGTTGTACACCCTGGGCAACGGCGGCAGTTCGACCGATGCCGCGACGCTCGCGTCGTTGTTCAGCAGGCCTGCACGGGGACGGCCCGTCGCGGCCTGGTCCCTGGCCGCCGACGAAGCCGTGGTGACCGCACTGGGTAACGACGTGGGCTTCGAGCTGATCTTCAAGCGGCAGATCATCGCCCACGCCCGCGACCGTGACATGGCCGTCGCGCTGTCGACCTCGGGCAACTCCGAGGACCTGATGACCGCGATCGGCGAAGCAAAACGCCGCGGCCTGCTGACGATCGGGTTCGCCGGACACGACGGCGGACGCATGGCGATGTCCGAGGACCTGGATTTCTGCTTCACGGTGCACAGCCAGAGCATTCACCGCATCCAGGAGTCACACGCCATGCTCGGCTACCGGTTATGGGGCGTCGCACAGGAGTACATGTCGCAGCACCGGATGGCCGCATCATGAGAACCGCTCAGCATGAGGATCAGGTGCTCGAACGCATCGACCGGTTCCGGCAGCGGCGGCCACGGCTGCTCGATGATGTGGTGACCCTGGCGCACGGTGCAGGCGGCAAATCGTCTGCCGCACTGGTCGATGCGGTGTTCCTGGAGGCGTTCCGCAACCCCGAGCTGGAGCAACTCGGTGACGCTGCGGTCGTACGGACCCCGTCGGGCGATATGCTCGCCTTCTCCACCGATTCGTATGTCGTTGCGCCTCATCGGTTCCCGGGCGGCTCGATCGGACACGTGGCGGTGCACGGGACCATCAACGATCTCGCGGTGTCCGGTGCACGGCCGCAGTGGCTGTCGGCGGGGTTCGTGATCGAGGAAGGTTTCCCGATCGCGGAACTGCGCGAGATCGTCGCCGACATGAGCGAAGCCGCCACGCGGGCAGGAGTGCGCATCGTCACCGGCGACACCAAGGTGGTCGGTAAAGGCGCGGCTGACGGCCTCTACATCTGCACGGCGGGGGTCGGCGTGGTGCCCGCGGGCCGCCGGCTGTCGCGTGCCGACGTGCGTCCCGGCGATCAGGTGGTGTTGTCCGGAACGATCGGCGAGCACGGCATGGCCGTCATGCTGGCCCGCGGCGACCTCGCGATCGATGCCGACATCGAATCCGACACTGCCCCGGTACACGACCTGGTCGAGATCCTGCTCGCCGCCGCGCCGTCCACCCGGTGGATGCGCGACGCCACGCGCGGCGGCGTCGGCACCGTGTGCAACGAACTCGCCAAAGACGCGCCGTTCGCGGTGATCCTCGACGAGGACCGGCTTCCCATCACACCGCAGGTGCTCGGTGCGTGCGACATGCTGGGCATCGACCCGCTCTACGTCGCCAACGAGGGCAAATTCGTGGCCGTCGTCCCGCACGCCGAGGCCGATGCCGCCGTCACGGTGCTGCGCACGCATCCGCAGGGCGCCGACGCGGCGATCGTCGGCGAGATCACGCCGGAACCGCCCGGCATCGTCGCGTTGCGAACGTCGTTCGGAGGCAGCCGGATCGTCGACATGCTCGTCGGTGATCCGCTGCCCCGAATCTGCTGACCGGTCGAAAAGGAGTGGACATGTGTCTCGGCATCCCCGGCCAGGTGGTCGACATCGTCGACACCGAGGCCCATCTCGCCAAGGTCGACGTCAACGGGGTACGCCGCGTGATCAGCGTGCGCCTGCTCGCGGGCGACGCTGGACACGACAATCTGCAGATCGGTGACTGGGTGCTGGTGCACGTCGGCTTCGCGATGGCCAAGATCGACGAGCACGAAGCCCAGCTCACGCTCGATCAGGTGCAGAAAATGGGCACCGACTACGCCAACGAGATCGACGCGTTCACATCGTCGGAAATCGCCTGAGGTTCAAGAAGAAGGTGCCGCATGAAATTCGTCGACGAATTCCGCGATCCGGCCGCCGCGCGGGCCCTGGTCCGGTCGATCACCGACCTGGCGGCAGGTGACGAGTTCAAGTTCATGGAGGTGTGCGGCGGCCATACCCACACCATCTACCGGCACGGCATCGAACACCTGCTGCCCGAGTCGATCGAACTCGTCCACGGGCCGGGGTGCCCGGTCTGTGTGATCCCGATGGGCCGCGTGGACGACGCGATGTGGCTCGCCGAACAACCGGATGTCATCTTCACGACCTTCGGTGACATGATGCGCGTCCCCGGTTCGTCCGGAAATCTCATCGAAGCCAAGGCGCGTGGAGCCGACGTGCGGTTCGTGTACTCACCGCTCGACGCGCTGAAGATCGCCCGCGACAACCCGGACCGCCACGTCGTGTTCTTCGCCGTCGGCTTCGAGACCACCGCACCCTCGACGGCGGTCACCCTGGTGCGGGCCCGCACGCTCGGTGTGCACAACTTCAGCGTGTTCTGCAACCACGTCACGATCGTCCCGCCCATCAAGGCCATCCTGGAGTCCCCCGATCTGCGGCTGTCGGGGTTCCTGGGGCCTGGCCACGTTTCGACCGTGGTGGGCCTGCGCCCATATCGATTCGTGCCAGGCGTCTACGGGAAACCCATCGTGGTCGCGGGATTCGAACCGCTGGACATCCTCGCTTCGGTGCACATGCTGTTACAGCAGATCCGCGATGGCCGCTGTGAGGTCGAGAACCAGTACACCCGCGTGGTGCGCCCCGAAGGCAACGTGGCGGCGCTGCAGCTGATGGCCGAGACCTTCGAACTGCGTCCGCATTTCGAATGGCGCGGATTGGGTTTCATCTCACAGAGTGCGCTGAAGATCCACCCCGATTACGCCGAGTACGACGCCGAGTTGCTATTCGACATGCCCGGTGTCCGCGTCGCCGATCCCAAGGCGTGTCAGTGCGGCGAGGTGCTCAAAGGGGTCATCAAACCATGGGAGTGCAAGGTGTTCGGCACCGCATGCACGCCGGAGACACCGATCGGCACGTGCATGGTGTCACCCGAGGGTGCCTGCGCGGCGTACTACAACTTCGGCAGGCTTCATCGCGATACCGCCAAGCTGTTGCTGCGGCGCTGAGGACGGGTTCAGCTCATTCGCGCCACCGCGGGAAACGGTCGTAGTCCCGCAGCGTCATGACGAACCCGACCACACCGACGGCTATGGCCAGGAAGTATCCGACAATCATCTGCCATCCGGTGAAGACCGACGCGGTCAGCCAACACAACAGGACGGCAACAACCACCAGCAGCACACCGTAGAGCGGTGTCCGTTGGGGATGATCACCCAACCCCATGCGTCAGAGTCTACGCTGCGACGACGCCGGGAGAACCGCCTCTGATCACCACTGATCGCGCGGCACGTCGAAATCAGCGCACAACGCCCGCCACACCCGGCGGGGCTCCACACCGTCCTCGATGGCCTCGGCGGCCGTGCGTCCGCCGAGGTCGCTCAGCACGTGGTCGACCAACAGCGAACGCCCGCGCATGGACCCGAACTGGCCGTCCACGAGCTCATGGAATTCCGTCAACCGCACGGTGCCAACCTACCCAGCCCGCGTCAGGGCGTCATGGCACACCTGTACCGGATCGGCGACGTCGGCAACCGACGCCCCGGCGGTCTGCGCGGCCCTGCGGTAGCTCGGCGCGCCGAGCACCTCACCGACCGCCGCGGTCAGCGCGCCTGCGGTCAGGGGCCGTACCAACTGCGCGCTCCCTTGGCGCACAACACGATTCGCGATCTCCCACTGGTCACCACCCCCGGGCACCACCACCATGGGCACACCCGCCAGCAGGCTCTTGGACACCATGCCGTGGCCACCGCCGCAGATCACCACGTCGGCGTGGATGAGCAGTTCGTCCTGGCGGCCCAGGCCGACGGTGGCCCACGGCGGCACCGCGGTATCGGGGCCGGCCAGCCGCGACACCACCACGCGCGCGCCCGGCGGCAGTATCTCTCCCGGCCGCAGGCACTCCAGCGCCATCTCGGCCATCCCCTGCGCGCCGGTGACGGCGGTGGACGGCGCGACCATCACCACGGGGCCGTCGCCGACCGGGATCTCCAGGACCGCCGAGGTGGGTTCGAAATGCAGCGGGCCGACGACGATGGCCTCGTCCGGCCAATCCGGGCGCGGCACCTCCAACGCGGGCAGGGTCGCGATGAGCCTGCGCAGCGGTCCGGGATCGTCCGCGGGCAGGCCGATACCCACCCGCGCCGCGGCACGCTGGGCCACCCCACGCTTCCATGACCGGGCCGTCATCGCGCGCATCGTCGCGTCACGCAGCTTCCCACGCAAGCCCACCCCGGGCGCCAGCCCACTCCCCACCGGCGGCAGGCCTTTCGACGGCAGGTAGAGCGGGTGGGGGTTCAGCTCGATCCACGGCAGGTCGAGTATCTCGGCGGCCATGCCGCCGCACGCCGTGATCACGTCGGACACGATCAGCTCAGGCGCGAGGTCTGACAGCCGCGGCGCGTTGAGCACCGCCATGCGCGCCGCACGCCGGTGGATCTTGGCGCCTGCGTCGGCATCGTCGTCCTCATCGGTGGGATCGAGCCCGTCGAGTGCGACCGCGTCGACGCCGGCGTCCCGCGCGGTCTGCAGCCATTGCACCCCGGTCAGCAGCGTGGGCCGGTCCCCGGCGGCGAGGAATTTCCGGCACAGCGCGAGCGCCGGGAAGGCGTGACCCGGATCGGGTCCGGCGACGACAGCTATGCGCACCGGCCTACCCTGCCACACCCCCGGCCATCTAGGCTGCGGGCATGGCTGACCAGACAACGGTGCAGAACCCGATCGCGACGGTCGAGACGTTCCTCAACGCACTGCAGGAGCGGGACTACGACACCGCGGAGCACGCGCTGGCGCAGAACCTCGTCTACCAGAATGTGGGCCTGCCGACCATCTACGGGCGCCACCGCGCCATGAAGCTGTTCCGCTCCATGGAGGGACGCGCCGGTTTCGAGGTCAAGATCCACCGCAGCGCGGCCGACGGCGCCGCGGTGCTCAACGAACGCACCGATGCCCTCACGTTCGGCCCGCTGCGGCTGCAGTTCTGGGTGTGCGGGGTGTTCGAGGTGCACGACGGCCGGATCACGCTGTGGCGCGACTACTTCGACTTCTTCGACATGTTCAAGGCGACCGTGCGCGGCCTGATCGGCATCGTGGTTCCTTCGCTGCGCGCCAAGCTGTGAGCGAGCGCAGCAGACCCAACCTCTGGGAGTACGTCACCTACTGCTACGGACGCCGCCTTCCCGACTCGATGCGCGACTGGGTGCGCAACGACCTCGCGGGCAAGGGCGCCACCGTCCGGCTGATGGTGCGAATGGCCGTCCCGGCGCTCATCATCCTGGCCCCGTTCTGGCTGATCCCCACGACGCTGTACGTGCACATCAGCATGACATTGCCGATCTTCATCCCGTTCGTGTTCTTCTCGCACGCACTCAACAAGGTGTGGCGCCGTCACATGCTGGCCAAACACGGCCTGAATCCCAGCCTGGTCGACGAACTGTCACGGCAGAAGAACGCGCACGTCCATCAGGCCTACATCGAGAAGTACGGACCCCGCACCAGCCCGCCGAGCAGCCACGACATCTGAGCGGCTCCGACCCGGCTCAGGCCCGGCTCAGGCGCGGCGCAGACCGCCGAGTTCGTCGAACGCCTGCGCCCACCCGATGAGCCGGTCGGTCGCGCCGGTGAGTTCGGTGCGGTAACGCTGCTGCGACAGCGGAGCCGCCGGGCCCCCGGTCACCGGGCCGTTCACCCCGGCGTTCACCGAGGACACCAGTTGCGCTGCGGCGGTGACCATCTCGTTGTACTGGCGGACGCCCTGGTTGAGCTGGGCGGTGAACGCGTTGATGGTCGGCACCAGGTGGGGCCGTGACTGGGGCGCGTTGCCGACCGCACGCTCCATCGACACGACCTCGTTGGCGGTGGCCATCATCGTGCGCGCGGCCTGGTTCGCCACGGTGGTGAGCTCCCGCAGCTCCTCGGCCGGGAGCATGCGGCCGCGCTCCATGACCCCGAGCAATGAGAACATGCCGCGCTCAGAGGCCAAAAGCGCCGATATGGGTTGTCGCGCAGCCGATCCCCACGGCGGCAGCCGCCGCCCGACGGTGGGGCGCTGCACGGGCAGCGGCGTGCGGCGCAGCCACCGGTAGCGCAGCCACGCCAGCGTCGCGGGGAACGCCGCGCCCGCGGCGATCGCACCGGTGACGATCAGCACCCAGACCGGCGTGGTCCACGCGGCGAGCACCGCGGTGACGGACACCCAGAAACCCGTGGCCAGCGTGAAGAACACCGCGAGCCGCAGCGCCCATCGCCGCTTGCGCAGCAGCTTGGCGCGTGGATCGGCGGCCGCGTTGAGCTTCTCCGCCAGCGCGCCGGACACCTCGGCGGCGGTGTCGATCCCCCGCTGCAGCAGTGACCGCCAGGCTTCTGGTCGGCCGGTCTTGGTAGCCATGCTCTCGAACTCGAATCTCTATTGGCCGAGCGGATTTTCGGGGTTGGGCTGGGTCTGGGCGCTCGCGGGATTGGCCGGTGTCGCCTGCGTGGACGGGGTTCCTGTCGAGGACGCGGCACCGCCACTGGGCAGCGCCTCCCCGCGCATCGAGGCGCGGATCTGCTCGAGCCGCGAATGTCCCGCCATCTGGACACTGGCCTGCTGGATCTCCATCATCCGGCCCTGTACCGAGTTCTGAGCCAGCTCGGCCTCGCCCATGGCGTTGGCGTACCGGCGCTCGATCTTCTGGCGCACCTCGTCGAGGCTTGGCGTGGTTCCCGGCGCGGCGAGCTCGCTCATCGACCGCAGGGACGAGCTGACCTGCTCCTGCATCTTGGCCTGCTCGAGCTGGGACAGCAGCTTGGTGCGCTCGGCGATCTTCTGCTGCAGCATCATCGCGTTCTGTTCGACGGCCTTCTTGGCCTGCCCGGCGGCCTGCAGCGCCTGGTCGTGCAGTGCCTTGAGATCCTCGACGCTCTGCTCGGCGGTCACCAGCTGCGCCGCGAACGCCTCGGCGGCGTTGTTGTACTCGGTGGCCTTGGCGACGTCACCGGCAGCTGTGGCCTGGTCGGCCAGCGTGAGGGCCTGGCGCACATTCACCTGGAGCTTTTCGATGTCGGCGAGCTGCCGGTTGAGTCGCATCTCCAGCTGGCGCTGGTTGCCGATGACCTGTGCGGCCTGCTGGGTCAGTGCCTGGTGCTGCCGCTGCGCGTCCTCGATGGCCTGCTGGATCTGCACCTTCGGATCGGCGTACTCGTCGACCTTGGAGCTGAACAGCGCCATAAGGTACTTCCACGCCTTGACGAACGGATTGGCCATGGGTTCATTCCGCCTTGTCTGTCGGGCCTGGTGGCTCAGGCCTCATCTTCAGATTGCCGCAATTGCTTGTGCTGCCAACTTATCGGTTTCGGGCAGGCCGCCACAGCCCGTGCAGGTAAAGCGTGTCGGGGAAAATCCCGCGAACCGCGACCTGCGACGATCAGGCGACCGCCATGGACACCGGCGGGATGACCACCTTGGTGGCGGCGTCGATCCGGCCCAGGTTCGCAACAGCGGTCTGGTGGGCAGCCTCACGCGCGTCATGCTCGCGACGCGCCATCGTCTCACCGGCGTCGGTGAGCACCCGTGAGAGCGGCACGTCCAGTGCGTCGCAGATCGCGCTCAGCAACTCGCTGGACGCCTCCTTGCGGCCCCGTTCCACCTCCGACAGGTAACCCAGGCTGACCCGGGCCGCGTCGGACACCTCACGCAGCGTGCGTCCCTGGTCGGTGCGGGCGTTGCGCAGCACGTCGCCAATCACCTCGCGCAGCAATGCCGTCATGGTGCCCTCCTTAGGTGGACGTCGGCGGGGATTCGCTACATGCAGAACGTGTGCGTCCACCCAGAGGTTCCCAGCAATCCCCAAGTTGTGGGATGCGTAACGGAGACCGCGACCACGGCTGCCGCCCGCTGCGGGCTCACTGCTGCTCGACGAGCGCCCGCAGCCGCGAGATCGCCTCGTTGACCGCGGCCACCCGGATCTCCCAGCGCGAGCCCGACAGCGACAACTCGACGACGTGGGTGTCGATGGGACCGGCCAGCCCCAGGAACACCGTGCCAGGCGGATGTCCGCCGTGCGCCTCCGGCCCCGCGACGCCGGTGAGGCTCACACCCCAGGTGGCCGCGCAGCGCTGCCGCGCCCCGACCGCCAGCGCGCGCGCCGTCGGCGCCGACACCGGGCCGACCGCGTCGAGTACCTGCGGCGCCACGCCGGCCAGCCAGATCTTGGTGTCCTCGGTGTAGGTGATCAGACCGCCGTGCAGCACCGCGCTCGCCCCTGGGACACCGGCGAGGGTGGCGGCCAGCAGTCCGGCCGTCAGCGACTCGGCGGTCGCGACGCTCTGGCCGTACACCGTCAGATCGGCGACGAGTGCGCGCGCGTCGTCAGTTATCAGCGGGTCGTCCACGAGAATCCCTGATCGCCGAAACCACATAGTCAGCACCGGTGAGCACGGTCAGCACCACCGCTGCCCACATGATCGCCCACGCCACGGTCGTCCAGACCGTCGGCCACGAGAACAGCGGCATCACGAACAGTCCGATAGCGACGGCCTGGACCGTGGTCTTGAGCTTGCCGCCACGGCTCGCCGGGATCACGCCGTGACGCAGCACCGCGAAACGCATGAGCGTGATGCCGATCTCACGGGCGAGGATCACGACGGTGACCCACCAGGGCAGATCCCCCAGCATCGACAACCCGATCAGCGCGGCGCCGATCAGCGCCTTGTCGGCGATCGGGTCGGCCAATGCGCCGAACTCCGTGACCATGCCGTAGCTGCGGGCCAGTGCCCCGTCGAACCGGTCGGTGATGACCGCGACCGCGAACACCGCGAAAGCCGCCATCCGCCAGCCGAATTCATGACCGCCGTCGGTGAAGAGGAAAACGAGGAACACCGGTACGAGCAGCATGCGTATGCCGGTGAGCACGTTGGCGAGGTTGGCCACGCGCGCACGCGGGACCACCGGATCGGTAGAAGGTTGCCCCGGCACCGAAACAGAATATCGGTTGCCGAAACCGATACCCTTCCACCTGTGAACGCAGGTGCGAACCAGGGCCACAACGAACCGGCCGGCGGTCCCGTCGTGCGGCGCGCACGCACCTCCGACGTTCCCGGCATCAAGGAACTCGTCGACATCTACGCGGGCAGGATCCTGCTCGAGAAGAACCTGGTGACGCTGTACGAGGCGGTCCAGGAGTTCTGGGTGGCCGAACTCGATGACGAGATCGTCGGTTGCGGCGCGCTGCACGTGTTGTGGTCCGACCTCGGCGAGGTGCGCACGGTGGCGGTGCATCCCAAGGTCCGTGGCACCGGTGTCGGCCACCGGTTGGTGAACCGCCTGCTCGACGTCGCGCGCGAACTGCGCCTCGAGCGGATCTTCGTGCTGACCTTCGAGGTCGAGTTCTTCGCCAAGCACGGTTTCGTCGAGATCGACGGCACGCCGGTCACCGCCGAGGTGTACGAGGAGATGTGCCGTTCCTACGACACAGGTGTCGCGGAGTTCCTCGACCTGTCGTACGTCAAACCCAACACGCTCGGCAACACGCGAATGTTGTTGACGCTGTAGGGCCCTCAGGTGAGGGCCCGACAGCGGCTCAGAACTCCTCGCCGTCGTCGTCGGGTTCGGCACCGTTGGCGTCGGCCCCGCCGCGGATGAGCGCGAGCGTGCCTGCCAGGTCCTCGGGTTTGACGAGCACCTCACGGGCCTTCGAACCCTCCGACGGGCCGACGATCCCACGCGTCTCCATGAGGTCCATCAAACGGCCGGCCTTGGCGAAGCCGACGCGCAGTTTTCGCTGGAGCATCGAGGTCGAACCGAACTGCGACGACACCACGAGTTCGACGGCCTGCAGGAACACGTCCAGGTCGTCGCCGATGTCGGGGTCGACGTCCTTGCGCTCGCCGGCCTTGACGGCGGTGACGCCCTCGACGAACTCGGGCTCGGCCTGTTCCTTGGTGGCCGCGACGACCGCGTGGATCTCCTCGTCGGTGATGAACGCGCCCTGCATGCGGATCGGCTTGTTGGCGCCCATCGGCAGGAACAGCCCGTCACCCATGCCGATGAGCTTCTCGGCGCCCGCCTGATCCAGGATGACCCGGCTGTCGGTGAGCGATGACGTCGCGAACGCCAGCCGGGACGGCACGTTGGTCTTGATGAGGCCGGTGACGACATCGACGGACGGCCGCTGCGTCGCGAGCACCAGGTGGATACCGGCCGCGCGCGCCTTCTGTGTGATGCGCACGATGGCGTCCTCGACGTCACGCGGCGCGGTCATCATGAGGTCGGCGAGCTCGTCGACGATCGCCACGATGTACGGGTACGGCTTGTACACGCGCTCGCTGCCGAGCGGCGTTGAAATTTCACCGGATCTCACTTTTTCGTTGAAGACGTCGATGTGACGCACCCGGGACGCCTGCATGTCCTGGTAGCGCTGCTCCATCTCCTCGACGAGCCACGACAGGGCCGCGGCCGCCTTCTTGGGCTCGGTGATGATCGGCGTGATGAGGTGCGGAATGCCCTCGTACGGCGTCAGTTCCACCATCTTCGGGTCGATCAGGATCATCCTGACCTCCTCCGGGGTGGCCCGGGCCAGCAGCGACACGAGCATCGAGTTGACGAAGCTCGACTTGCCCGAGCCGGTGGAACCGGCCACCAGCAGGTGCGGCATCTTCGCGAGGTTGGCCGAGACGAAATCACCCTCGATGTCCTTGCCGAGGCCGATCACCAGCGGGTGATGGTCGCGGCGCGTGCTCGGCGCGGTCAGCACGTCGGACAGCCGGACCATCTCGCGGTCGGTGTTGGGCACTTCGATACCCACCGCGGACTTGCCGGGGATGGGTGCGAGCATGCGCACACTCTCGGTCGCCACCGCGTACGCGATGTTGCGGTGCAGCGCGGTGATCTTCTCGACCTTGACGCCGGGCCCCAGTTCGACTTCGTAGCGCGTGACGGTGGGGCCGCGGGTGCAGCCGGTGACGGCTGCGTCGACCTTGAACTGCTCCAGCACCGATGTGATGGCGTCGGTCATCTGATCGTTGGCAGCGGTGCGCAGTTTCGGCGGGTCACCGGCCACCAGGAGATCCATCGACGGCAGGACGTAGGGGCCTTCGACCACCCGGTCCATGACGAGTGTCTCGTCGGGCTTCTTCGCCGGTTTCGCCGGTTCGGGCTTCTTGCGGCGCGGTTTGACGGCCGGTTCAGGAACGGTCGGCGCCTCTTCGAGCGGATAGTTGTCCATCGGCGTGCCCGCAGGCGGCTTGGGTGCCTCGATGGCGGCCACGGATCCGCCCGGGGTGGGCCACGTCTTGGCCGCTTCGTCGGGATTCTCTGCGTCGTAGTAGCCGTCGGAGAAATCGTCGCCCTCGTCGTAACCGGCGGTGTCCCCGTACTCGTCGTCGTATTCGTCGTACTCGTCGTAGTCCTCGTCGCGGAATCCGCGCGTGCTGAACATGGCGCGGACGGTCGAGGGCACTTCACGAATCGTTGTCCCGGTGATCAGCAGCAGGCCGAACAGCACACCGATGAACAACAGCGGGGCCGCGATCCACGGCGTCAGACCGTCGGACAGCGGTCCGCCGATGGCGAATCCGACGAATCCGGCGGTGCCCCTGCGGCCGGCCGGATCGCTGGGCGAGCCGGCCCACAGGTGCCACAGGCCTAGAGCGGGCAACCCGATCATCGCCGCGCCGAGGATGAGCCGGGGCCGCGCGTCGGGATCGGGTTCGGAGCGCATCAGCACGATCGCGATGACACCCAGCAGCACAGGCACGAGCACGACCGGCCCACCGACGAGCGTCCGCAGCGCGGTGTCGATCCACTCCCCGACCGGCCGGGCCGCGTCGAACCACGAACTCGCAGCCACCACCACCGCCACGCCCAGCAGCGCCAGCGCGATCCCGTCGCGGCGGTGTCCGGGCTCGATGTCGCGGGCGCGGCCGACCGAGCGGGCGGTGGAACCCGCGCCCTTGGCGAGCATGAGCCAGCCGGCGCGGGCACCCTGCCCCAGTTTGTGACCGGCGATCGCGACCGGAGACACCTGGGGCCCCCGGGCGGGCTTGCGGCGTTGTTGCGGCGCCGGGCGGGTCGGCGGCTTCCTCCTGGCCGCACCCTGCTTTCCGGGCTTCGAACTCCCCGAAGACCTGCCCGAGGACCTGCTCGAAGAGCTGCCCGAACGCGCCCCGGAGCGGGCGGCGGTCTTGTTAGCCATGCCCGCAAGCCTAGTCGCATTGGTCCCAGAATCACCATCAGCCACACAGGTCACAGCCTGATATCGATGACGACTCAGGTGTGCGAACCGGATCCGGGGAAGAAAATCTCGGTAGGCTGGACACCCGTCCAGTGAGTGTTGTGTGAGCAAGGAGCCGTGCCCGAATGCCAGTTGTCGTCGTCGCCACCATGAAGGCCAAGCCCGAGTCCGTCGATGCCGTTCGCGAGGCCTGCACGAAAGCCGTCTCCGCGGTCCACGACGAGCCGGGCTGTGAGCTCTACGCGCTGCACGAATCCGACGGCACGTTCGTCTTCGTCGAGCAGTGGGCCGACGCCGACGCGCTCAAGACCCACGGCACCGCACCCGCCATCGGCGCCCTGTTCGGCACCATCGGCAGCCTGCTCGACGGCGCGCCCGACATCAAGACCCTGCAGCCCGTCGTCGCCGGTGACCCCGCCAAAGGTCAGCTGCGGCCGTAATCGACATCCGAATCCACAGGAGAACGATGAGCGCCCCCGCCCGCCCACTGTCCGGCAAGGTTGCCTTCATCACCGGCGCCGCGCGCGGGCAAGGCCGCGCCGAAGCGGTCCGACTGGCCGCTGACGGCGCCGACATCATCGCGGTCGACCTGTGTGATCAGATCTCCACCGTCCCCTACCCGCTGGCCACGCCCGACGATCTGGCCACGACGGTCGGGCTCGTCGAAGAGGCCGGTGGGCGCATCGTCGCCCGACGGGCCGACGTGCGCGACGAGCCTGAACTCGCAGCGGCGCTGTCGGCCGGCCTCGACGAATTCGGCAGGCTGGACATCGTCGTCGCAAATGCCGGCATCGCGCCGATGCAGTCCGGGCCGGAGGGCTGGCGCGACGTCATCGACGTCAACCTCACCGGGGTGCACCACACCGTCGAGGTTGCGATTCCCACGATGGTCGAACAGGGCGACGGCGGCTCGATCGTTCTGATCAGCTCGGTGGCCGGGCTGTTGGGCATCGGTGGCGGCGACCGCGGATCCCTCGGCTACACCGCGGCCAAGCACGGGGTGGTCGGCCTCATGCGCGCATACGCCAACCACCTCGCGCCGCACAGCATCCGGGTGAACTCGATCCACCCCACCGGAGTCGACACGCCGATGATCGACAACGAGTTCACCCGCGGATGGCTGGCCCGCGTCACCGAGGAGACCGGGCATCCGGTCGACATGGGCAACGCGCTTCCCGTGCAGGCGATCCAGGCCGAGGACGTCGCGAACGCGGTGGCCTGGTTGGTGTCGGATCAGGCGCGCTTTGTCACCGGCGTGACCCTGCCGGTGGACGCGGGCATCGTCAACAAACGGTGAACCAGGAGGCCGCATGAGCATCGCCCCCGCCGTCGGGGTTGCCCTCATCTTCTGCTGGATCGGCATGGTTCTGGCGATCTCGTTCCTTGAGGCCCCACTCAAGTTCCGGGCGCCCGGGGTCACGCTGCCGATCGGTCTCGGCATCGGACGGTTGGTGTTCCGCGCGCTCAACGCGGTCGAGGTCGTCTTCGCCGCGGTGATCCTGGTGACGCTGGTCGGCGACCCTCCGCAGACCGCGGTGCTCGTGGCGGTCGCGGTGGCCGTGGTGGCGCTCGCGGCCCAACTCGTCGCGGTGCGTCCGCGTCTCACACGTCGCTCCGAGGCCGTGCTCGCCGCGGGCCCAGACGCCCAGAACCTGCCAAGATCCAACGCGCACTACGCCTATGTCGCCTTGGAAGTGGTCAAGCTCGCCGGTCTGCTCACCGGCGGGATCCTCTTGCTGGCCGGCTAGATCGCCGGCTCGCTAGATCTCGATCACGGTCGGCACGATCATCGGCTGCCTGCGGTAGGTCTCCCCCACCCACTTGCCGACCGTGCGCCGGACGGCCTGCGCGATGCGCGCCGGGTCGGTGACGTTGTCGGCCGCGAGGCTCTCCAGTTCGCGCTCGACCTTCTGCGCCACGGGCTCCAGCGCCTTCGGATCCTCGGAGAATCCGCGTGAGAGCAGATGGGCCGGGCCGGCGGGCCGGCCGGTACCGCGGTGCACGACGACCGTGACGGCGACGAAACCCGAGGACAGGATGAGGCGTTCACCCAGCGTGGCGTCGCCGACGTCGCCGGTGATGAGGCCGTCGACGAACATCTTGCCGACCGTCACCGCGCCGGATATCGACGCTCGGCCCGCGACAAGATCGACGCTGACACCGTTCTCGGCCAGCACGATGTTCTCCGGCGGAACACCGGTGCTGGCGGCCAGTGCGGCGTTGGCCCGCAGGTGCCGCCATGTGCCGTGCACGGGCATCACGTTGCGCGGCCGCACACCGTTGTAGAGGAACAGCAACTCGCCGGCGTAGGCGTGGCCCGAAACATGCACGCGCGCTTGCGCGTTCGTGACGACCCGGGCACCGATCTTGGACAGCGAGTCGATCACACCGTAGACCGCTTCCTCGTTTCCCGGGATCAGCGACGACGAGAGGATGATCAGATCACCCGCGGTCAATGTGATGCTGCGATGCTCTCCGCGCGACATCCGCGACAGCGCGGCCATGGGCTCACCCTGGGTTCCCGTGGTGATCAACACAACCCGGTCGGGCGGCATCATCTCGGCCGCGGCGATGTCGAGGATGTCGGAGTCGTCGACCTTCAGGTACCCCAACTCGCGAGCGATGCCCATGTTGCGCACCATCGACCGCCCGACGAACGACACGCGACGACCCAAGGCCACCGCGGCATCGATGATCTGTTGTACGCGATCGACATTGGATGCGAAGCATGCCACGATCACCCGCCCCTCGGCGCCCCGGATCAGCCGATGCAGCGTGGGCCCGACCTCACTCTCCGACGGGCTGACACCCGGATGCTCGGAATTGGTGGAGTCACACAGGAACAGGTCGACACCGGCATCACCGAGACGCGACATGCCGGGCAGATCGGTCGGGCGCCCGTCGAGCGGCAACTGGTCGAGTTTGATGTCACCGGTGTGCAGCACGGTGCCGGCACCGGTGTGGATCGCCACCGCGAGACAACCCGGGATCGAGTGGTTGACCGCGAAGTACTCGCATTCGAAGACACCGTGCCGGCTGCTCTGCCGCTCGGCCACTTCGACGAACGTCGGCTTGAGGCGGTGCTCGCGGCACTTCTCCCGCACCAGGGCGATGGTGAACTTCGACCCCACGATCGGGATGTCCGGGCGCAGTTTGAGCAGGAACGGGATCGCGCCGATATGGTCCTCGTGGGCGTGGGTGACGACGAGCGCCTCGATCTCGTCGAGCCGGTCCTCGATGTGACGCAGATCCGGAAGGATGAGGTCCACCCCCGGCTCGTCGTGCCCGGGGAACAACACGCCACAGTCGACGATGAGCAGCCGCCCGAGATGCTCGAAAACCGTCATGTTGCGGCCGATCTCACTGATACCGCCCAGAGCGGTGACACGCAGTCCGCCCGGTGCGAGCGGTGGTGGTGGCGCGAGTTCGGCGCTCATGTATCCCCTACCTGAGGACCGTGGCCGCACGCATATCTGCGGCGAGGGCCTCGAGTTCTTCTGTGGTGGCCGGGATCTGGGGCAGTCGAGGTTCACCGGCCTCGAAGCCCTGCAGTCGCAGTCCGGCCTTGGACATCGTGACCCCACCCAGGCGCGCCTGCGCCGCGGCGAGCGGCCCGAGGTTGACGTTGATCTTGCGGGCCGTCGCGATGTCACCCGAGTTGAACGCGGTCAACATATCCCGCAGCTGACCGGCGGCGAGGTGGCCCCACACGCTGATGAAGCCGACCGCACCCATCGCCAGCCACGGCAGGTTCAGCGCGTCGTCGCCGGAGTAGTAGGCCAGGCCGGTCTCGGCGATGATCTGGCCGCCGCCCGGCAGGTCGCCCTTGGCGTCCTTGACCGCGACGATGTTGGGATGCTCGGCCAGCTTGCGCAGCGAGTCCCAGCTGATCGGCACGACCGAACGCGGTGGGATGTCGTACAGCACCACCGGCAGATCGGTGGCGTCGGCGACGGTGGTGAAGTGCGCGATGAGGCCGGCCTGCGGCGGTCGCGAGTAGTACGGGGTCACGACGAGCAACCCGTGCGCGCCTGCCTCGGCCGAAGCCTTGGCCAGGTGCACGCTGTGGGCGGTGTCGTAGCTGCCCGCGCCGGCGATGACGCGCGCCCGGTCGCCCACGGCGCCCACGACGGCGCGCAGCAAGGCGATCTTCTCGTCGTCCGAGGTCGTCGGCGATTCGCCGGTGGTGCCCGACAGCACCAGACCGTCGCAGCCGGAATCGACCAGACGTGCGGCCAGCTGTACCGCGGCGTCGAGGTCGATCGAGCCGTCGGGCTTGAACGGAGTCACCATAGCGGTCAGCAGGGTGCCCAACTGGGCCGTTACATCAATTCCGCTGGTGCTCACGGGCACCAAGATTACCCGGTCCTCCTCACGCTTCTGTCGCCAGCGGGGAGGTTGCCACCTCCGAGCCGTCGGCCAGCGTCGAAATCACGAAATCGGAGAACACCGCGGGGGCCACGGTGACAAGTTCCCGCAGGCAGGCGATGGCCAGGCGGCGGATCTCCACGTCGGCGTGTTCACTGGCCCGCATCGCGATGAAATGCCGCCACGCCCGGTAGTTGCCGGTGACGACGATGCGGGTCTCTGTCGCGTTCGGCAACACGGCCCGCGCGGCCTGGCGCGCCTGTTTGCGCCGCAGTACCGCGTTGGGCTGGTCGGCGAACTTCGCTTCGAGACGTGCCAGCAACTCGGTGTAGGTGGCGCGGCTGCCGTCGACAGCCGCGGTGAAGATCTCCACGAGCTCGGGATCGTCCTCGAAGCCCGGCGGCACCACCACCTCCGAGTCGTGCTCGGGCACGTAACGCTGGGACAGCTGCGAGTAGGAGAAGTGACGGTGCCGGATCAGCTCGTGCGTGGCCGACCGCGATATGCCCGAGATGTAGAACGACACCGTCGCGTGTTCGAGCACCGAGAAGTGCCCGACATCGATGATGTGGCTGATGTAGCCGGCGTTGGTCGCGGTCCTCGGATTGGGCTTCGACCAGCTCTGATAGCACGCGCGCCCGGCGAACTCGGTGAGTGCCTCGCCGCCGTCGGCGTCGGTCTCCCACGGCACACCGGGTGGCGCCATGAACTCGGTCTTGGCGATCAGCTGTACGCGCAGCGGCGCGATCTCGGCCACGGCATCACCATAGTGGGGCACCTCGTTCGCCGATTTCCACACCAGGGTCGTGGATCGGGGTCCGATTACGACCCTCACGCAGAAATCGGTGAGTCATTCGGCGAGCACACCGGCGCGACGCATCGCCGCCGAGATCAGCTCGAAGTCGATCGCCACATGTGCACGCGCCAGCTCGTCGGCGTGGTCGGCGTGGCCGCGTTCGATGGCGTCGATCAACTGCTCGTGCTCGCGCAGGGCCCGCAATTCCATGTCGCGCATGGTCCCGGGTTCACCCCACAGGTGCGCCGGTGCGCCGATGCTCACCGAGGCCTCCAGGTCAAGCAGGACCTGCTTGAGCACGGCGTTGCCTGCCGCGTCCATGATCGCCAGGTGCAGTGCGCTGTCGGCCTGCTGCGCGGCGAGCCCGCTCGGCGCGGACCGGTAGGCCTGCAGCCGTTCGCGGAGCACGGCGACGTCGTGCTCGGACCGCGATTCGGCGGCCGCGCGGCACACCGCGCCGTGGATGCGGCAGATCGCGTCGCACCGGTCGCGGAGTTCGTCGACGCGCATGGTCAGGGTGCGACCGACGGCGGCGGTCGACGACTCCGGCCACTGCTGCAGCACGTAGGTTCCGCCGCCGCGGCCTGCGCTCTTGGTTTCCACCAGGCCGAGGTCGACGAGCCGCGCGAGCGCGGCGCGCACGGTCATCCTTCCCACCCGCAGAGAGGAGGCCAGCTCGCGTTCGGAGGGCAGTCGCGCCCCGGGGAGGTACTCCCCGATCGCGATGGCCGTGACCAGACGATCAGTGATCTCATCGACGCGCGACGGGGTTTCCAGTTCGCGGGCCAGCAGTCCCGACCCGGATCCCGGTGCAGGCCCGCTGGCGCCGCTGACCTGCGCCGTGCGCGCGTCGTGTCCCGCCATGGTCTTCACAGTATCGGCAGCAATCGTTAAATCCTGATTAATGGTCTTGCCACGAGACCATTAAGACCTCATGCTATCCCGCATGCCTGTTACGTCCCGCACCGTGCCGTTCGGCGATCACGAGACCTGGATCCAGGTCACGACGCCGGCATCCGCCCAGCCCGACGCACTTCCGCTGATCGTGCTCCACGGCGGTCCCGGCATGGCCCACAACTACGTCGCCAACATCGGCGCACTCGCCGACGAAACCGGCCGCACCGTCATCCACTACGACCAGGTGGGCTGCGGCAACAGCACGCACCTGCCCGACGCACCTGCCGACTTCTGGACGCCCCAACTGTTCGTCGACGAGTTTCACGCCGTGCGCACCGCACTCGGCATCGAGCGCTACCACGTACTCGGGCAGTCATGGGGCGGCATGCTCGGCGCCGAGATCGCGGTGCGCCAGCCCTCCGGTCTCGTCTCGCTGTCCATCTGCAACTCACCGGCCTCGATGAAGCTGTGGTCGGAGGCCGCGTCGGATCTGCGCGCGCAACTGCCCGCCGAGACGCAGGCCGCCCTCGATCGCCACGAGGCCGCGGGCAGCGTCACCGACCCCGAGTACCTGCAGGCGACCGAAGAGTTCTACCGGCGCCACGTGTGCCGCGTCGAGCCGACGCCGCAGGACTTCGCCGACAGCGTCGCGCAGATGGAGGCCGAGCCGACGGTGTACCACACCATGAACGGCCCCAACGAGTTTCACGTCATCGGAACCCTCGGTGACTGGAGCATCATCGACCGGCTGCCCGCCGTCGTCGCGCCAGTGCTGGTGATCGCCGGTGAGTTCGACGAGGCCACGCCCAAGACCTGGCAGCCGTACGTCGACAACATCTCCGACGTCCGCAGTCACGTCTTCCCCGACACGAGCCACTGCACGCATCTGGAGAAGCCCGAGGAATTCCGCGCCGTGATCGCGCAATTCCTCCACGAACAAGATCTGGCCGCCGCCCGGGTCTGACCCCATCCACCACACCTTCCGACAGGACCATCATGGCTATCGACACCGGCTCCGGCGCGGCCCGCGTAACCACCGGCGAAGGGCAGCGCACCCTCGAATCCTTCGGCTACAAGCAACAACTCAGCCGCCAGATCTCGACCGTCGACCTCATCGTCTACGGCCTGGTCTTCATGGTGCCCATCGCGCCCTGGACGATCTTCGGCACCGTCTACAACAGTGCGTCCGGCATGGTGCCGCTGGTCTACCTCATCGGTCTGATCGCCATGGTCTTCACGGCGCTGGCCTATGCGCAGATGGCGAAATCGTTCCCGCTCGCGGGTTCGGTGTTCGCCTATGTGGGCCGCGGCATCCACCCCGGCCTCGGGTTCTTCGCCGGGTGGGCGATGCTGCTCGACTATCTGCTGATTCCCACGCTGCTGTACGTTTTCGCGGCCGAGTCGATGGTCGGTCTGTTCCCCGGTACCCCACGCTGGGTATGGGCCGTGGTGTTCGTCGCGGTCAACACCGTGATCAACCTGCTCGGCGTCAGCTCGCTCAAGATCGTCAACCGGCTGTTCCTCGCCGTCGAGTTGGTGTTCGTGGTGCTGTTCGTGATCATCGCGGTGCGCGCCATCAACGGGCAGTCGCTGCCCGATGTCGGGTGGAGCACGCTTCCGATCTGGAACTCCGAGCTCGTCACCGCACCGCTGCTCGCGGCGGCCCTGTCGATCGCTGTGCTGAGTTTCCTTGGCTTCGACGGCATCTCGACACTCGCCGAGGAGTCGACCGGTAAGAAGAACCCCGCCGGCCGGGCCATGATCATCTCGTTGTTCATCGTCGCGTTCCTGTTCATCACCCAGACCTGGCTCGCCAGCCTGCTCGCCGGCGGACGTGAGTCGTTCAGCGACGACGAGGCAGGCAACGCCTTCTTCACACTCGTGCAGGCCGCGTCCAGCACCGGCTGGATGAACGCCTTCTTCGTCGTGAACGTGCTGGCGGTCGGCTTCGCCAACGCGATGGCCGCCCAGGCCGCCACCAGCCGCCTGCTGTTCTCGATGAGCCGCGACCGCCAGCTGCCCGCATTCCTGTCGACGATCAGCTCACGCAAGGTGCCCGTGGCCGCGCTGCTGGTCGTGAGTGCGCTGAGCCTGGTGCTGGTGCTGTTCTTCGTCGGCCAGATCGGCCTGATCTCGTCGCTGGTGAACTTCGGTGCGCTGTTCGGCTTCTGCCTGCTGCACGCCTCGGTGATCTGGTACTACCTGGTGCGCAACAAGTCCAAGAACTACCTGCTGCACGCGGTCGTCCCGACCATCGGGTTCCTGATCATCGGCTACGTGCTGATCAACGCCGACTCGCTGGCCAAGATCGGCGGCCTGTCCTGGCTGGCGATCGGCGCAGTCGTGTTCATCGTCAACAAGGTCCGCGGCCGCGGGGTTCCGACGCTGACCGAGGCCTGAGATTCGGTGCGGCGCGGGCGCTGAGCACCCCCTTAGGGTTGCACCTGCCACCAACGCGTGTCCGCGTCCTTGCGGCGTTGACGTTGCTCGTCGGAGGTTGCTCGACGACGGAGTCGGCGACACCGACGGCCCCGCCACCGACGGATCTCTCACGACCGCACGACCCGGCTTGTCCCGGTGGTCGAGGTCAGCGACACCGACGCCGCCGTGAACTCCGATGTCATGACGTCGGTGCTCGACGGGATTCCGCGGTGATCTTGGGCCGTTCTACCCGCTCGACAACCCGCTTCAACGCCGGCGCCAGATCCCCGCGGTCACCGATTTCGACCGCGGGGACGCCGAGCCACTCGGCCATCGACCGCAACTCCCCCGCCAGAGCCTGCGCGACGCGTGAGCGGTCCCGGCCGTCCTCGGTGAACGCGCCGAGGACCTGCAACGCGGTGTCGGTGCGTTTGAGGTCGACACGGCCGACGAGCTCACCGTCGAGCAGGAAAGGCCAGACGTAGTAACCGAATTGGCGTTGCGGCGCCGGCACGTAGATCTCGATGCGGTAGTGGAAGTCGAACAGCCGCTGCACGCGGGGCCGGAAGAAGATCAGCGGGTCGAACGGGCACAGCAACGCGGTGCCGCGGTCGCGGCGTGGGATGACCTGCCCTGCCCGCAGATACGCCGGGGTGCCGTCGATGTCGACCGGTTCGAGCTCCCCGTCGGCGACGAGTTTGGCGATCGCGGGTTTGACCTGTTTGGCGTTCATGCGGAAATAGTCGCGGATGTCGGCCTCGGTGCCGACGCCGAGCGCGGTGGCCGCCCGCAGGGCCAGTTCGCGGACGGCTTCTTCGTCGTCGACCTCACGCGCGAGCACCTCCGGCGGCAGCACGTTCTCGGCGAGATCGTAGTGGCGCGCGAAGCCGACGCGCGTCGCCGTCGTGAGCACCCCGGCCGCGAACAGCGCCTCCGCCACCCATTTCGTCTCGCTGCGGTCCCACCACGGACCTTTGCGTCCGCGCGGTTCCGCCTCGAGGTGGGCCTCGATCTGGCCCGCCGTGACCGGTCCCAGTTCGGCGACGGCCGCGACGATGTCGTCGGCGAGCTTGGGGTTCTTCTTCACGATCTCGCGGCCCCACCGCCCATGCGTGTACTCACGCATCCGCCACCGCAGCAGCGGCCAGTCCTCGACTGCCATCAGCGCGGCCTCGTGCGCCCAGTACTCCACGAGCAGGCGCGGGGACCGCGCGCTGTGTGACCACGCCGCGCGGTCCAGGACGTCGCGGTCGTACGGTCCGAGCCGGCTGAACACCGGCGCGTAGTGCGCCCGCACCGCCACCGACACCGAGTCGAGTTGCAGCACCTGGATGCGGGAGATCAGCCGACGAAGATGAGCGCGGCTGACCGTCCCTCGGGGCTTGGGCTCGTGAAACCCCTGGGCTGCGACGGCGATGCGGCGTGCCTGCGCCGCGGTGAGGGTGGCCACCTTCCCCATCGTTCCCTACCCCACCGACAAGTCGTGCGCTCCCCCGTCCGGTCATTACCTCCCAAGTAATCGATTTCCCTCCCTGCACCACCCATACTGGGTCCATGAGCGCCGCCGATAGCCCCCCGATCCTGTTCCTGCACAGCATGTTCGGCACCCCTGACCTGGTGACTCCGTGGGTCGAGGCGCTGTCCGGCGAGGGCTACGACGTCCACGTGCCCGCCCTGCCCGGCCGCGACCCCATCGATGAGGCGGTGCTGGCCCGAACCGGCATCGACGAGTGCCTGTCGCGCGCTCTCGACGCCTACGACCGCATCGGAGAACCCGCGGTCGTCATCGGGCACAGCCTCGGCGGGCTGCTCGCCCAGAAGATCGCCGCGCTGCGTGAACCCGTCGCCGTCGTCCTACTGGCGTCGGTCCCGCCGGGGGTGCTGTGGCCGCAACTGCGGGCACTGCCGCACCTCGCCCCGCTGCTGCCGAAGATCCTCGCGGGCAAGCCCTTCCTGCCCTCGTTGCGCACCTTGCGGGAAGTGCCGCTGAGCACGCTTGCCGCCCACGACAGGGATGCGCTGGCGCGACGCATGGTGCCCGACTCCGGCCGGGTGTTCCGCGAGATGTGCACCGGCGGGGCCGCGACCCGCGTCGACCCCGCACAGGTCACGTGCCCGGTGCTGTGCGTCAGCGGCGGCGCCGACCGCAACGTCGCAGGGTGGATATCGCGGCGCATCGCCGAGCGCTACCGCGCCGAGCACTGGATCCATCCGGATGCACCGCACTGGATCATCGCCGAATCGCTCGTGCCGGCCGTGGCGCCGCCGGTGCTGGCGTGGCTGCAGCGGGTGCGTACGGCCACTCCGGCAAATGCGTGAATACATCTGTCCAGCAGGCGCCCCGGCGTTAGGCTGACCGTACGCGAGCACGTCAACCGGTTTCATCCGAGCTTCTCGTCTCATCAACATGGACAAGGAGATCTCGATGACCGTTTTGCTTTCCGGGTTGTTCCGCGATCCCCCGGTCATCCGCAGTGGTGTACCACCGCTGTCCCATCCCGCTGAGACTTGAGCCCGGTCTGGACCACCGATGCGCCGGCCGACACAGGCATCAGGGTCACCCCGGACGCACACGACGCACACCGCTGAAGCCGGTGGGTTCTTCGGATGGCTGGGCGATGTCGTCGTGCGGTGGCCGTGGCTCGTCATAGGCTGCTGGATCGCGCTCGCGGTGGCGCTTCCGCCGATGTTCCCGACGCTGGCCGAAGCGGCCCAGAAACATCCGGTCGCGCCCATTCCGGCGAGCGCACCGTCGGTGCTGGCGACACAACAGATGACCTCGGCGTTCCACGAAGCCGGGTCCGAGAACGTACTGCTGGTGCTCCTGACCGACGACGAAGGCCTTCTACCGGACGATGAGCAGGTCTACGGCGCCGTGGTCGAACGACTCCGCCAGGACAGCCAGGACGTCCTGTGGCTGCAGGAATTCCTCGGAACACCGCAATTGCGCGAGACCCTCAGCAGCAAGGACGGCAAAGCCTGGCTCCTGCCCGTCGGCCTCTCGGGTGACGTGGGTTCGCCGGAGTCCCATGGGGCCTACACACGCGTCGCCGGCATCGTCGATCACACGCTCGCGGGTTCGACACTGACCGCACACCTGACCGGTCCGGCGGCCACCCTCGCCGACTCCATCGAGGTCGGCTTGCGGGATCAGATCAAGATCGAGGTTGCGATCGCCGCGCTGCTGCTCGGCATCCTGGTGGTGGTCTACCGAAAGCCCGCAACGATTCTGCTCCCGGTGCTCATGATCGGCGTCTCGCTGGGTGTCGCGCAGGCCGCCGTGGCAGGCGCCGCCCAACTGGGACTCGGTGTGACGAATCAGACCATCACACTGCTCAGCGGGTTGATGGCGGGTGCGGGGACCGACTACGCCGTCTTCCTCATCAGCCGCTACCACGACTTCCTGCGGCTCGGCGCCGATTCGGATCAAGCGGTGAAGCGCGCGCTGAGCTCGATCGGCAAGGTGATCGCGGCATCCGCGGCGACGGTGGGCGTCACATTCCTCGGGATGACGTTCGCGCGTCTGGAGTTGTTCGCCACCATCGGCCCCGCGTTGGCGATCGCGATCGGGGTGGCATTTCTGGCCGCGGTGACCTTGCTGCCCGCCATCATGGTGCCGGCCGGGCGTCGCGGCTGGATCTCACCGCGGCGCGAGATCACCGCGCGATTCTGGCGCCGGTCCGGCATCCGCATCGTGCGCCGTCCCGTGGCCAATCTTGTCGCCAGCCTGACGGTGTTACTTGTTCTCGCGGCCTGCGTGGGCGTGGTCCGATACAACTACGACGACCGCAAGGCACTGCCGGATTCCGTGGCGAGCACGCTCGGTTATGCGGCGCTGGAGCGCCACTTCCCGGTGAATTCGACCATCCCCCAGTATCTGCTCATCCAATCGTCGCAGAGCTTGCGGACACCCGAGGCGCTCGCGGATCTGGAACAGCTGGCGCAGCGTGTCAGCCAGGTTCCCGGCATAGCGTCCGTCCGGGGGATCACCCGGCCCGCCGGAGTGCCTTTGGAGGCGGCCAGCACGGCACGGCAGGCCGGCGAAGTCGGTAGCCGGCTCAACGACGCGTCGGCACTGATCGCGGGGCGCGACGACGACCTCGACCGGCTGGCCTCGGGGGCCGGACAGCTGTCCGATGGGATCAACCAGGTTCGTGACCAGATCCTCGGGCTCATGGCCGGGCTCACCAGGCTCACCGACGGCCTGGCGGCCATCCAGAACGAGTTCGGTGGCAACCTGTCCCTCGGGCAGATCGGCGATGCCGAACGCCTCGTCAGCGGCATGCGCGAACTCGGCGACACCTTGCAGGCGACCTTCGGCGACATGGCACGCAACCTGGAATGGGTCGACCCCGTGGTGATCGCGCTCGACGGCAGTCCGTTCTGCAGCACCGATCCGCTGTGCAGCGCCGCACGGGAACAGTTCCGCCTACTTCGAACGGCCCGCAACGACGGCACTCTCGAGAAGCTGGCAGGCCAACTGCAGTCGACCGGGCCGCTGTCGAACCTGTCGCGGACGGTGACCAGGCTGACCGAGTTGATGACTTCGCTCAACGGCACCATGGCGTCGGTGGGTCTGGGCGGTGCCCGCGGCGGCCGGTCGTCGCCGGGCGATATGCAGAAAGGCCTCGACACCCTGGCCGACGGAGGCCGACAGGTTGCCGATGGTGTGCGGCAACTGGTCGACCAGACCAAACGGATGGGCGCTGACCTCGGCGACGCGTCGGCATTCCTGCTGGCAATGCGGGACAATGCGACGTCACCGGCGATGGCGGGGTTCTACATTCCTGCTGATGTGTTGTCCTCGAACGATTTCGAGAAGGCCGCAGCGTTCTTCCTGTCTGCCGACGGCCGTGCGGCGAGGTATTTGATCCAAACCGAATTGAATCCGTTCAGCACCGCCGCGATGGATCAGGTCACTTCGATCACCGACACTGCTCGAGGTGCCCAACCCAATACCGCCCTGGCCGATGCCACGGTGTCGATGACGGGATATCCAGCGACGCTGCGCGACGCTCGTGAGTATTACAACCATGACATCCGATTCATCGTCGTCCTGACGATTGTCGTTGTGCTGCTGATCCTGATCGCACTGCTGCGCGCGATCATCGCACCGCTGTATCTGATCACGTCCGTGGTCGTTTCGTATCTGGCTGCACTCGGCCTCGGCGTGTGGGTGTTCCAGGTCATCGTCGGCCACGAATTGCATTGGAGCGTTCCGGGCCTGACGTTCATCATCTTGGTCGCGATGGGTGCCGACTACAACATGTTGCTCATCTCCCGGATACGTGAGGAGTCCCTGCACGGGATCCGTTCCGGTGTCATCCGCACGGTGGGCGCCACCGGCGGTGTGATCACCGCAGCAGGTGTCATCTTCGCCGCTTCGATGTTCGGTCTGCTGTTTGCCAGTATCAACACCATCATTCAGGCGGGTTTCATCGTCGGGATGGGAATCCTGCTGGACACCTTCGTGGTACGCACCGTCACGGTGCCTGCCATGGCGGTACTGATGGGGCAGGCGAATTGGTGGCCGTCCCAGCTCGGCGGCCGATCGCGGCCTCGACCTGTCGCCCCGCCGGAACGCGTCGATGAGGCCGCCGTCTGACGTTGGCGCTAATTTTCGCCAAAACCGCGGGCGGAGGTGTCCGGCTGCAGTACCGTTTGTGTCGGGTTTACTCATTCTGACCGGATGATATGGAGAACCCATGAGCACCAACCCGTTCGACGACGACAACGGCAGCTTCCTCGTATTGGTCAACGACGAGGAGCAATTCAGCCTGTGGCCGTCCTTTGCCGACGTTCCGGCGGGTTGGCAGGTGGTGTACGGGGAAGCGGCGCGCGCCGAGTGTCTCGAGTACATCGAACAGAACTGGACCGACATTCGGCCACGGAGTCTGCGCGAGAGGCTCGCCAAGGGCGGCATTTGATCGACGAGCGGCTGGATTGGGGGCCGTCGGATGGAGCTTTCGGACCGGGAACTCCTGCTACGGCGCGGACAGCCGAATGTTGTTCCTTTGCAAAAGGAAATGAGTCGGATCACCCACGCTTCCGGAACCGCGGCGTGAGAAGCGGGGTGGGCCGTCATGCATCAAACCGTGGATCGAACAGGTGCCACCGCCGTTGCCGTCATCGGGATGGCCTGTCGGCTCCCCGGGGGCGTCGACAGCCCCGAGCGGTTGTGGCAGGCGTTGCTGCGCGGCGACGACGCGGTCACCGAGGTTCCGCCCGACCGGTGGGACGCCGACGACTACTACGACGCGCAACCGGGAGTGCCCGGCCGTTCGGTGTCCAAGTGGGGTGCTTTCCTCGATGACGTCGCCGGCTTCGATCCCGAGTTCTTCGGGATCACCGAGCGGGAGGCCACCGCGATCGACCCACAGCACCGCTTGCTGCTGGAAGTCTCGTGGGAGGCCGTCGAGCACGCCGGTCTGACACGGAAGGCTCTGACCGACTCGCTGACCGGTGTCTTCGTCGGCCTGACGCACGGCGACTATCAACTGCTGGCCGCCGATGCACACAAAGTGGAAGCGCCGTATGGCTTCACCGGCAACAGCTTCAGCCTGGCGTCCGGGCGCATCGCGTACTCCCTGGGTGTCCACGGCCCCGCCCTCACCGTGGACACCGCGTGTTCATCGGGTCTGACCGCTGTGCACCTGGCATGTCGCAGCCTGATCGAGGGCGAGAGCGATCACGCACTGGCGGGTGGCGCCTCCGTCATCCTGGATCCGCGAAAGTTCGTCGCAGGCTCGGCGGAGGGCATGCTGTCGCCCACCGGACGGTGCCATGCGTTCGACGTCGCGGCGGACGGGTTCGTCTCCGCCGAAGGCTGTGTGGTGGTGCTGCTGAAACGTCTGCCCGACGCGCAGCGCGACGGTGACCGGATCCTGGCCGTGATCCGCGGCACCGCCGCCAACCAGGACGGCCACACGGTGAACATCGCGACGCCCTCGGTGACGGCACAGACCGCGGTGTACCGGGCCGCGTTGGCCGCTGCGGGCATCGACCCTGCCGGTGTCGGCATGGTCGAGGCGCACGGCCCCGGCACACGCGTCGGTGATCCGGTCGAATACGCCAGCCTGGCCAATGTCTACGGCACCGAGAACCCCTGCGCGCTGGCCACGGTGAAGACCAATTTCGGACATGCCCAGTCGGCCGCCGGGACGCTGGGTCTGATGAAGACGATCCTGGCGCTGCAGCACGGAGTGATTCCCCAGAATCTGCACTTCACCCGGCTGCCCGACGAGATGGCCAGGATCGATACCAAACTGTTCGTGCCGCAGGTGGCCACCGGATGGCCCGTCAACGGCCGGCACCCCAGGCGGGCGGCGGTGTCCTCGTACGGGCTCTCCGGAACCAACGTACATGCCGTCCTGGAACAGTCGTCGGCGTCGGAATCCTCGGCGGCCGAGTCCATCTCGGAGAAGCTGTCGGCGGCACCGCTCTTCCCCCTGTCATCCACCTCGGCTCACGAGCTGCGCCGAACCGCGGGCCGTCTGGCGGACTGGGTGGCGACACACGAGGATGTCGCGTTGCCGGACCTGGCCTATACGCTCGCGCGCCGGCGTATCCACCGACCGGTTCGCACCACCGTCATGGCGGGCAACCGCGGCGACCTCATCGTGACCTTGCGGGAGGTCGCCGACTGCGCCTCCCCCTTCCAGGCCGCGGTCGGTGACGACGCCCGGGGACCCGTGTGGGTGTTCTCGGGCCAGGGTTCACAGTGGGTTCGGATGGGTGCCGAATTGCTCTCGACCGAACCGGTTTTCGCCGAAACAGTTGCACAGGTCGAGCCACTGGTCGCCCACGAGGCCGGTTTCTCGGTGACGGACGCGATGACCGCGAACCAGACTGTGACAGGTATCGGCCGGGTCCAGCCGACGCTGTTCACCATGCAGGTCGCGCTGGCGGCCACCATGCGCGCACACGGCGTGCACCCGGGCGCGGTCATCGGCCATTCCCTCGGTGAGGTCGCGGCGGCTGTCGTTGCGGGCGCCCTGTCGGTGCAGGATGGTGTGCGCGTGATCTGCCGGCGCTCTCGGCTGATGTCCCGTATCGCCGGCGCCGGCGCCATGGCTGCGGTGGAACTTCCAGCGCAGCAGGTGCTCTCGGAGCTCGTGAACCGTCGAATCGACGATGTCGTGGTGGCGGTGGTGGCATCGCCGCAGTCCACGGTGATCGGCGGTGCCACGCGAACCGTTCGCGAACTGATCGAAGCCTGGGCACAGCGCGATGTGATGGCCGGCGAGATCGCCGTCGATGTCGCCTCCCACTCCCCCCAGGTCGATCCGATCCTCGCCGAGTTGACCGACGTACTCGCCGAGGTGCACCCGAGACCACCGGAGATCCCCTATTACTCGGCGACCCTGTACGACCCGCGCGAACAACCGACGTGCGATGCGGCCTACTGGGTGAACAATCTGCGCGGAATGGTGCGGTTCGCCCCGGCCGTGCAGGCCGCGTTGGAGGAGGGCTTCCGCGTATTCGCCGAACTCGCGCCCCACCCACTGCTGACGCATGCGATAGAACAGACCGCGCACGGTCTCGACGTGCCGGTGGCCGCGCTGGCCGCCATGCGCCGCGAACAAGCGCTGCCACACGGATTGCGTGGCTTTGTAGGGGATCTGCACAGTTCGGGTGCCGCCGTGGACTTCTCCGTACTCTGCCCGGACGGCAGGCTGGTGGATGCACCACTGCCGACGTGGACCCACCGGCCGCTTTTCTTGAGCCGCGGTGGTCACGATTCCCCGACACACGGCGCATGCACCGTCTCGGTGCATCCGTTGCTGGGCGCGCACGTCCGATTGCCGGAGGAGCCGGAACGCCATGTCTGGCAACCCGAGCTCGGCACGGCCGCGCTGCCCTGGCTGGGTGATCACCGGATCCGCGATGTCGCCGTGCTCCCGGCGGCGGCCTACTGCGAGATGGCGCTGGCGGCCGCGCATACGGTGCTGGGTTCGGATGCCGAGGTCCGCGACATGCGCTTCGAGCAGGCATTGTTTCTCGACGAGCAGACCACGGTGGGCGCCTCGGCGACATCGTCCGCACCAGGAGTCTGTGATTTCACCGTGGAGACCTGCCGGGACGGTGAGCAGTCCCGCTACGCGACAGCCACACTGCGCGCCGCAGAACAGGATCAGCCGCCAGGTCACGACGTGTCCGAGTTGCTCGCGGCGCACCCACACCTCGAGGACGGCGCCGAAGTGCGCGCGCATCTGGAGGCGCGCGGCATTCGGTACGGCCCGGCGTTCGCCGGTCTGGCCGCGGTGCACACGAGCGAACGAACAACCGGCACAACTCTGGTCGAGGTCGCGCTACCCACCCAGATCCGCTCGCAACAGGACGCCTACGGTGTGCATCCGGCCCTGTTGGACAGCTGTTTCCAATCCGTCGCGGCGCACCCGCAGGTGCTGGCCCTGGGTCAAGATGTACCGGCGTTGCCATTGGGTGTCCGGCGCCTCCGCTCGTACGGCTCGGTGCGAAGTGCCCGCTACTGCCTCACGCGAGTGACGAAGGCCGACGCCTCCGGCGTCGAATCCGACCTCGAGGTGCTCGACGGGCACGGCGCAGTCGTGCTCGCGGTTCACGGGCTGCGCCTGGGCACCGGGGCAACCGAGGACGATCACGCCGACCGGGTGCTCGCAAAGCGGCTGCTGACCATCGAATGGCGGCAACGAGAACTGCCCGAGTCGGCCGGGTCGGCTCACCCCGGCACCCGACCTTGGCTGCTGATCAGCACCTCCGGCGCCGATCGGATCGCCGACTCGTTGTCTGACGAACTGAAAAGCGTTGGCGCGCAGTGCACCACCATGTGCTGGCTGCCCCACGCCGATCATGCCGCCAACGCCGAACAGCTCACCAGGCAGCTGCGCGGCGGTGGTTTCACCGGAGTGGTGGTGCTCACCGCACCGCGCAGCGGCGACACCGCTGACCCGCTGCTGGGATGTGAGAGCGTGCAGCACCTGGTGCGCCTCACCCGCGGACTGCCGGACCTTCCCGGCGAACTCCCACGACTGTATGTGGTGACGCACAACGCCCAGACCGTGGTCGCCGGTGACCTGCCGAATCTGGCACAGGCCGGAGTGCGGGGTCTGATGCGTGTGATCGGCACCGAACATCCGCACCTACGGGCCACCCAGATCGACGTGGACGAGTCCACCGGCGCCGATCAGCTGGCCAGGCAACTGCTCTGCGGGTCCGAGGAGGACGAGACCGCCTGGCGGGCCGGCACCTGGTATGTGGCGCGGTTGTCTCTCGGCCCACTGCGCCCCGACGAACGGAGAACCACGGTCGCCGACCACAGCCGCGACGGGATGCGGCTGCAGATCCGAACACCAGGTGACCTGGAGTCCATCGAACTGGTTGCCTGTGACCGGGTTCCACCCGGGCCGGGACAAATCGAAGTCGCGGTCAGCGCGACGGGCGTCAACTTCGCCGACGTTCTGGTGGCGTTCGGTCGCTACCCCTCGTTCGACGGGCGACGGCCACAGCTGGGGCTCGACTTCACCGGAGTGGTCGCGGCGGTCGGACCGGACGTGACAGAGCACCAGGTAGGCGATCGCGTCGGAGGCGTGTGCGGCGACGGCTGTTGGCGGACGTTCATCACGTGCGACGCGAGCCGCGCAGTCCCGTTACCGGCCGGTCTTTCCGACGAGCAAGCTGCGGCGGTGACCACCGGGCACGGCACCGCGTGGTACGGCTTGCACGAGTTGGCGCGTGTGCAGGCAGGCGAAAAGGTACTGATCCATTCCGGAACCGGCGGCGTCGGCCAGGCCGCGATCGCCATCGCCCGCGCCGCGGGCGCCGAGATCTTCGCCACCGCCGGGAGCGAATGGCGTCGGGAACTGTTGCGTGACATGGGTGTTGAGCATGTCTACGATTCACGTACCCTGGCGTTCGCCGACGATGTTCGTCGCGACACCGACGGATACGGCATCGACATCGTCCTCAACTCGGTCACCGGCGCCGCACAGCGGGCGGGGCTCGAATTGCTCGCGCCGGGTGGACGTTTCGTCGAGATCGGCAGGCGTGACATCTACGGCAACACCCGGTTGGGGCTCTTCCCGTTCCGGCGCAACCTGGCCTTCTATGGCGTCGACCTGCTGGCCTACAGCCGTCCTGATCGGCTACGCGGTGTGTTGACCACCGTGTACCAGCTCACCGCACGCGGTGAGCTGCCGATGCCGCGGAGCACGCACTATCCGCTCACCGACGCCACCACGGCGATCCGGGTGATGAGCGGTTCCCGTCACGTGGGCAAGTTGGTTCTGGATGTCCCGCACCCGGGTCGCAGCCGCGTCGTCGTGCCGCCGGAACACGCTCCGGTATTCCGCCACGACGGCGCCTACCTGATCACCGGCGGGCTGGGCGGCCTCGGGATGTTCCTGGCCGAGAAGATGGCGGCAGCCGGCTGCGGGCGGATCGTGCTGTCGTCGCGATCGCAACCCACGCCTCGGGCGCTCGCCACGATCGACCGTATCCGGGCGGCGGGCTGCGACATCGTCGTCGAATGCGGCGACATCGCCGAGGCCGGCACCGCGCGGCGGTTGGTCGCCACTGCGACCGCCACAGGTCTCCCGGTGTGCGGAGTCCTGCATGCGGCGGCTGTGGTGGAGGACGCCACGCTGACGACGATCACCGATGATCTCGTCGAGCGCGACTGGGGGCCAAAGGCTTACGGTGCCTGGAACTTGCATCGGGCCACCGCCGGACAGCCGCTGGACTGGTTCTGTTCGTTCTCGTCGGCAGCGGCGCTGGTCGGTTCACCCGGACAGGGTGCCTACGCTGCCGCGAACAGCTGGCTGGACGCCTTCACCCATTGGCGGCGCGCGCAGGGCCTCCCGGCCACAGCTGTCGCCTGGGGCGCATGGCGCGAGGTCGGGCGCGCCACGGCCCTCGCGGAAAGCGCCGACGCCGCCATCGGTGCCGACGAGGGCGCCCACGCGTTCGAAACCCTGCTGCGCCATGACCGCGGCTACACCGGGTACACGCCGCTCACGAACAACCCGTGGCTCAACGCGTTCGCGCAACACAGTCCTTTCGCCGAGGTCTTCCGCTCGACCGGGCCGGACGTGACGGGGAGGGGCAGACTACGTGCCGAACTCGACGAACTGCCGCTGGACGAATGGCCCACTCGGCTTCGGCGTCTGATCTCGGGTCAGGTCAGCCAGATTCTGCGTCGCAACGTCGATCCCGACCGGCCGCTCTCCGGGTACGGTCTGGATTCCCTGGGCGCCCTGGAGTTGCGTACCCGCATCGAGACCGAAACGGGAATACGTGTCTCGTCCACCGACATCACCACCATCACCATTCGTGGCTTGGCCGGGCTGCTGTGCGAGAAGCTCACACCCGCGAACGCGGACTGACTCGCGGGCGGGCTGATGGAGACCGATGACCGGACACTGCCGCTGACGCGGGGACAGCTGGATATCTGGCTTGCGCAGGAATCCGGGCGCTTCGCCGTCGAAGGACAGCTCGGTCTGTTCGTGCGAATCTGCGGGCCGGTGCAACGCGAGCCGCTCGAGTGGGCGATCCGCCGCGTGCTGCAAGAGGCCGAACCGGTGAGGGCGGCCATCTTCGAGACGGACGGCCAGGTTTTCCAGAGAGTACTCGAGTGCCCGGATCCCGGGTTGGTGTTCCACGACCTGCGCGATTCGCACGATCCTGTTCGGCAGGCCTGTGAAATGGCGGCGGCGATCCAGAACACGCCACTTCCGTTCTCGGGCCCGCTGTTCAAGTTCGCGCTGTTCCAGACGCGGCCCGACGAGTTCTACTGGTTCACCTGCTGCCACCACATCGTCGTCGACGGAGCGGGTGTCGCGCTGATCGGGCATCGGATCGCGGCGGTGTACTCTGCGATCGTATCGGGCTCGCCGATCCCACCGCCGTTCTTCGGCTCACTGCACGACCTGGTCACCGGTGAGTTGGAATACGAGGCCTCGACGGACTATTCAGATGATCAGGCCTATTGGGATCTGAATCTTCCATCACAGGACGTGCCGCATCATCGGACACCGGATGCCACGTGCGAACGCGAACCGTATGCGCCGTCTGTGTCGGTTCGCCTCGATCCCATGGTGCTACGCCGGGTCCAGGACCTGGCCGATGCGTGGAACATGCCGCGATCGTCACTCATCACCGCGGCGTGTGCGCTCTTGGTGCACGGGTGGTGCGCCTTGGGCTCCGAGGTGGTGCTCGACTTTCCTGTCAGCAGGCGGGTGAGCCTGGAGTCGAAGACACTTCCCGGCATGATGTCCGGGGTGGTGCCCTTGGTGTTACGGGTCCGGCCAGAGCACACCGTCGCGGATTTCTGCACCCATGTCGACACGCGGATACGGGACGCGATACGGCATCAACGATTTCCGGTACACACGCTCGAACGCAAGGCGCGATCCCGCGACTCTGGCCAGTTCACCGAACGAGTGAGCGTCAACTTCATCCCGTCGGTGTTCACGCTGGACTTCGGTGGCCTCTCGGCGTCGGCGTCATACACCAATGCCGGCCTCATGGATGGCTTCGGCCTGTTCTTCTCCGGCGTCGGGGACGAGCTCTTCCTCAGCACAGCCGGTGCGGGACTGCCATTTTCGTGTTTCGATGTGGGCGATCTGACGGACCGGCTGCAACGGGTGCTGGTGGCGATGACGTCCGACCCCGGGCGGCGGTTGACGACGATCGGTCTGCTCGACGCCGATCAGCGCGCCGATCTGGATGGGTGCGGCAACCGGTCGGTGCTGTCGGCGTCCACACCCCCGCCGGTGTCGATCCCTGACAAGTTCGCCGCTCAGGTGGCCCGGTCCCCGGAGGCCGTCGCGATCCGCGAAGGTATGCGGTCCGTGACCCACCGGGATCTCGACGACGCGTCGAATCGGCTCGCACACCTACTGGCCGGACTCGGGACCGGCCCCGGACAGTGCGTGACGCTGCTGTTCAACCGGTCGGCCGAGGCGGTCGTGGCGATGCTGGCGGTGCTCAAGACCGGCGCGGCCTATCTGCCGATCGATCCGGCGGTGCCGAGGGCACGCATGGAATTCATGGTGGCCGATGCCGAGTCGGTTGTCGCGGTCACCACTGCCGAACTGGCCGATCGACTGGACGGGGTCGGACTGACCGTCGTCGACGTCGACGACCGTGCCCTGGCCGGTGAGCCCAGCACTGCGCTGCCCGCTCCGTCACCCGACGACATCGCCTACCTGATCTACACCTCGGGCACCACCGGAAACCCGAAAGGTGTCGCGATCACGCACCGCAACGTGACTCAACTGCTCGAATCGCTGTACGGACACCTTCCGGGACACGTGTGGGCGCAATGGCATTCGCTGGCTTTCGACGCCTCGGTCGAAGAGATCTGGAGTGCACTGCTGTTCGGTGGACGGCTGGTGGTGGTGCCCGAGTCGGTCGCAGTTTCACCGGATGATTTCCACGATCTGCTTGTCAGAGAACATGTCTCCGTACTGAGTCAGACCCCCTCGGCGGTTGCGGCACTGTCGCCTGACGGTTTGGAGTCGGTGGCATTGTTGGTGGCGGGTGAGGCCTGCCCGGCTGAACTGGTGGAGCGGTGGGCGCCGGGCCGAGTGGTGGTCAACGGCTACGGTCCCACCGAAACCACGGTGTGCGCTTGCAGGACCGCGCCGTTGGGGGCCGCGTCCGGCCTGCCGCCGATCGGCGTGCCGGTGCCCGGCGCGGCATTGTTCGTGCTCGACGATTGGCTACGACCGGTGGCACCGGGGGTGGTGGGTGAGTTGTACGTCGCGGGCCGTGGTGTCGGCGTCGGTTATGTGCGCCGCCCCGGTTTGACCGCATCTCGCTTCGTGGCCTGCCCGTTCGGGGGAACCGGGACCCGGATGTACCGCACCGGAGATCTGGTGCGCTGGGACTCCGACGGCCAACTGCACTACCACGGCCGCGTCGACGATCAGGTCAAGATCCGCGGCTACCGCATCGAACTCGGCGAAATCCAGACTGCCCTGGCCGCACTCGACGGCGTACAGCAAGCGGCGGTCATCGCCCGCGAAGACACCCCCGGCGACAAACGCCTCATCGGCTACATCACCGGAACCGCCGACCCGATCGCCACGCGCACCACCCTCGCCGAACGCCTCCCCGCCTACATGGTCCCCGCCGCCATCGTCGTGCTCGACACCCTGCCACTGACCATCAACGGAAAACTCGACACCCGCGCCCTCCCCGCACCCGAATACCAGGGTGCCGACCGTTATCGCGCCCCCACCAACGCCATCGAAGAAATCCTCACCGGCATCTACGCGCAGATTCTCGGACTCGAACACATCGGCATCGACGACTCCTTCTTCGACCTCGGCGGAGACTCACTGTCGGCTATGAGGGCGATCGCCGCCATCAACAAGTCTTTGGGTGCCGGCCTGTCGTTGCGGACGCTGTTCGACGCGCCCACGGTGGTCAAATTGGCGCCTCGACTCGACCAAGGTGAGAGCCCGCGTGAGGCATTGCGGGCCGGTGAGCGGCCTGCTGTGGTTCCGTTGTCCTTCGCCCAGAGCCGATTGTGGTTCCTGGAGCAATTGCAGGACGGGGTCGGAGCGTACAACATGCCGGCCGCGTTCCAGATCGACGGGCCACTCGACGTCGACGTGCTGTGCTCGGCTGTCGACGACGTCATCGCCCGCCACGAATCCGTGCGTACGGTGTTCCCCGACGTCGAAGGTGTCCCGTTCCAGCAGGTGCTACCGGCCCGACCCGGAATGTGGCGACATGGAGACGCGGCCGTCGCGGCGCCGTTGTCCGAGCACGAGGTGGGCAGGGCGTTGATGTCACTGGCCGGGCACCCTTTCGATCTCTCCTCCGAGATCCCCATCCGTGTACAGATTCACACGGTGGGACCTGAGCAACATGTGGTGGGAATCGTGGTGCACCACATTGCTTTTGACGGGTGGTCACTGGCCCCGATGCTGCGTGACATCAGTCTGGCGTATCAGGCACGCCGAAACGGACACGCACCGCAATGGCCACCGCTGCCGGTGCAGTACATCGATTACACGTTGTGGCAACGCGCACAATTCGGTGACCTCGACGACGCAGACAGCCCCATCACCCACCAGCTGGCCCACTGGCGAGAGGTACTCGCCGAGTTGCCAGAACACTTGCAGCTGCCCACCGATCGGCCCTATCCGGCGGTCGCTGATCAACGGGGTGCCAACCTCACCATTGCCTGGCCGCCCGAACTGCAAACACGTATCCACCAACTCGCCGGTGAGCACAACGCCACCAGCTTCATGGTCGTCCAAACCGCCCTGGCGATCCTGCTGTCGCGACTCAGCGGAAGCTCTGATGTCGCAGTCGGTTTCCCGGTTGCCGGACGTGACGATCCCGCACTCGACGAACTGATCGGCTTTTTCGTCAACACCCTGGTGCTGCGAGTCGACCTCGGCGGCGACCCCACCGTCGCCGAACTTCTCACCCAGATACGCCAACGCAGCCTGGCCGCCTACGAACACCAGGACGTGCCGTTCGAAGTCCTCGTCGAACGGCTCAACCCCGATCGCTCAATGACCCATCACCCACTGGTCCAGGTACAGCTGGCCTGGCAGAACCTCCCGGTAACCACCGATGACCCCACCACCGGCCTGACCCTGGGCGACGATCTGCGGGTCACCCGGATACCGCTGGACACCCACACCGCCCGCATGGATCTCACCTTCCTGCTGGCCGAGAACTTCACAGAAACCGGTAGGCCACAGGGAATCCGAGGATCGGTCGAATACCGCACCGATGTATACGACAGCGCCACCATTCACTCACTCATACAACGTTTTGAACGAATACTGGACGCCATCACCACCGATCCCGATACGCGGGCGTCCACCATCGACATGCTGTCCGCCGATGAACACACCCACCTCGATCAACTCGGTCATCGGTCGGTGTTGACTCAGCCGGTGGCGCCGGTGTCGATCCCGGAGTTGTTCACCGCGTGGGCGGTTCGCTCACCCGAGGCAATTGCCGTGACATGCGATGGCCGCTCGATGACCTACCGCGAACTCGATGAGGCATCGAACCGACTGGCCCACCTATTGTCTGGGTACGGTGCCGGGCCCGGCCAATGCGTCGCTCTACTGCTGCCCCGTTGTGTCGACGCCATCACCGCCATCCTCGCGATCCTCAAAACCGGCGCGGCCTACCTGCCCATCGACCCCGCCACACCCGACACCCGCATCGAATTCATCCACACCGACGCCACACCCATCGCCACCATCACCACCCCCACACTGCACCCACCGGTGGCAGCGTGCGGCGTACCCCTCATCGACACCAACGACCCTCGCCTTCACACCTGCCCCGATACCCCGCTCCCACCGCCGGCGCCCGACGACATCGCCCACATCATCTACACCTCCGGCACCACCGGAACCCCCAAAGGCGTCGCCGTCACCCACCACAACATCACCCGCCTGTTCGACCACCTCACCATCGGCATCGACCTCAACCCCGACCAGGTCTGGACCCAATGCCACTCCTACGCCTTCGACTACTCCGTCTGGGAAATCTGGGGCCCACTACTGCACGGCGCACGACTCGTCATCGTCCCCGAACACATCACCACCTCACCGGCCGACCTCCACCAACTACTGATCCACGAACACGTCACCATATGGAGCCAAACCCCCACCGCCCTGGCCGCCCAAACCCCCGACGACCTCCCACCCCTCACACTCATGGCCGCCGGCGAAACCTGCCCCACCGACGTCGTCAACCACTGGGCACCCGGACGACTCATGATCAACGGCTACGGCCCCACCGAAACCACCATCTACGCCACCATCAGCCACCCACTCACACCCGGAGCGGACACCGTCCCCATCGGGGTGCCCGTGCCCGGCACCGCCCTGTTCGTCCTCGACGAACTCCTCCAACCCCTCGCCCCCGGCGTGACCGGCGAACTCTACGTCGCCGGCCACGGCGTCAGCATCGGCTACCTCCACCGGGCCGGACTCACCGCCTCCCGATTCCTCGCCTGCCCCTACGGCCCACCCGGCACCCGCATGTACCGCACCGGCGACCTCGTCCACTGGGGCACCGACGGCCAACTGCACTACCACGGCCGCACCGACCACCAAATCAAAATCCGCGGCTACCGCATCGAACTCGACGAAATCCGCCACGCTCTCACCACACTCGACGGTGTCACCCACGCCGCCGTCACCACCCGCGAAGACACCCCCGGCGACAAACGCCTCATCGGCTACATCACCGGAACCGCCGACCCCACCCACGCACGCACCACCCTCGCCGAACAACTCCCCACCTACATGGTCCCCGCCACCATCGTCGCGCTCGACACCCTGCCACTGACCACCAACGGAAAACTCGACACCCGCGCCCTGCCCGCCCCCCAATACCAAAGTGCCAACCACCACCGCGCCCCCACCAACCCCATCGAAGACATCCTCACCGGCATCTACACCCACATCCTCGGCATCGACCACATCAGCATCGACGACTCCTTCTTCGACCTCGGCGGAGACAGCATCCTGTCGATGCAAGTGGTCGCGCATGCCCGCGCGGCGGGACTGACCTGTCGGCCCCGGGACATCTTCGTCGAGCAGACCGTTGCCAGGCTGGCACGTGTCGTCGAAGTGACCGACAGTTCGGACACAGTTTCCGATGACGGTGTCGGGCCGGTGTCGCCGACGCCGATCATGCACTGGCTGCACAACATCGACGGACCCACCGATCAGTTCAACCAAACAATCATGGTCCAAGCACCACCCGGGGTCACCGAAACCGACGTGATCACCATCCTGCAAGCCCTACTCGACCACCACGCCATGCTGCGCCTGCACGCCGAAAACAACGGCGAGAACACCGGCGAGAACTGGACACTCACCACCCTCCAACCCGGCACCATCAACGCCCACGAATGCCTACACACCGTCGACACACTCACCCACGACACACTCACCCACGCCCGCTCACTGCTGAACCCCACCCACGGATCAGTCGTGCGTGCACTATGGGCCACCCGCACCAGCCAACTCGCACTGATCATCCACCACCTGGCCATCGACGCAGTCTCCTGGCGAATCCTGCTCGAAGACCTCAACATCGCCTGGACCCAACACCAACGAAACCAATCGATAACTCTTCCGGCTCCGGCAACCTCATTCGCGCGGTGGGCGTCACTACTCGCCGAGCACGCTCATTCCACGGCAGTGGTTGAGCAGGCTGATATTTGGCGGCGCACATGCGCCCGGGCGGCGGCTTCGACCGCTGTGCCCGCACCGGCGCCCGAGTCCGATACCTACGCCAGCGCGGGACACCTGACGGTGTCGCTGGATCCCGAGGTCACGCGCCTGTTGCTCGGCGAGGTCCCCGCCGTGTTTCACACCGGCATCCACGACATCTTGCTGATCGCCTACGCATTGGCGTGGGCCGAGTTCCTCGGCGCGTCAGGTGCGCCGGTCGCTATCGCCGTCGAGGGCCACGGCCGGCACGAAGAGTTGACGGATGAGCTTTCCGACAACCTGGACCTCTCCCGCACCGTGGGCTGGTTCACCACGAAATATCCTGTGACCCTTCGCGTCGGCGGGCTGCACTGGGAAAATGTCGCAGCGGGTGACGCCACGCTCGGCATGGTGATCAAGGACGCCAAAGAGCAGTTGCGTGCTCTGCCCGATCCTCTGACGTACGGGCTGCTGCGCTACCTCAACAGCGACGTCGACCTGTCCGGGCCCGACCCGACCATCGGATTCAATTATCTTGGGCGGCTGGGTGCGGGTGCCGGTGAACTCTCTCGAGAACTGTGGCACATTTGCGAGGACAGCCTGGCTGTCGCAAGGGCCGCAGCCGCGGTGCCCGTGCCGCTTTCCCACAGCGCCGAGCTCAACGCCGCCACCATCGACACCCCTGAGGGCCCCTGCCTGCAAGCCACGTGGAGTTGGGCGCCGTCAGCGCTGAACCAGGCGCAGATCAGCCGGCTCAGCAGGCTGTGGTTCGAGGCCCTCGCCGGCATCTGCACCCACGTCCAAGACGGCGGCGGCGGACTCACCCCTTCCGACATCGCACCTGCCCGCCTCACCCAACCCGAGATCGACGATTTGCAGCAGCAATACCGCATCGCCGACATCTTGCCGCTCACTCCCATGCAGCAGGGGCTGCTGTTTCACACCACCACTGTGGGAGGCCACCAAGACGACGTGTATGCGATGCAGCTCGACATCTCCGTCAGTGGTCCCCTGGATTCCGGTCGGCTGTACAAGGCAGTGCAGTTCGTCACCGCACGCCATCCGAACGTGGTGGCCCGGTTCTGTCAGCGAGTCGCCGAGCCTGTGCAGATCATCCCGGCCGACCCCGTGGCGGCATGGAGCTACGACGTCGTGGACAACGAGGACCAGATCCAGCGGGTGTGCGCGGCCGAACGCGCCGCGGTTTGCCACCTCGGCGACGGTCCGGCCTTCCGAGTGGCGCTGATACGCACCGACGACGAGCGGCACCGGATTGTGTTGACCTTTCACCACATCGTGCTGGACGGATGGTCACTACCGATCCTGTTGCAGGAGATCTTCGCCGGCTATTACGGGCGTGGGTTGCCCGCCGCCACGCCGTATCGCCGGTTCGTCACCTGGCTCACCGAACGAGACCTCGACGCGGCCCGCACGGCCTGGAGCGAGGTGCTCACGGGCATCGACTCCCCGACCCTCATCGGCCCGCCCGGGCGGCTGAAACCAGGGCCGAAAAATACTGCCACGTTCCAGATTTCCGATCAGACCACCCGGGCCTTGAACGCTCTTGCCCGAGCGTGTCACACCACTGTCAACACCGTGCTGCAGGCCGCGTGGGCACAAGTACTGTCGGCGCTCACCGGTCACCACGATGTCGTGTTCGGAACCGCGGTGTCCGGACGCCCCACCGATCTACCCGACGCGGAATCGATGGTGGGCTTGATGATCAACACCATCCCGGTGCGCGCGACCATCACACCGACCACCACCAACGCCGGCCTGATCGACCAGCTGCACGAGGCGCACAATCGCACTCTCGAACATCAGCACTTGGCGCTCAACGAGATTCACCGCGCCACCGGACACGACCAACTCTTCGACACCCTGTTCGTCTACGAGAACTACCCGATCGACACCGATGCACTGTCGGGAACCAACGGGTTGACCATCACCGGGTTCACCGGCCGTGAGACCAACCACTATCCACTGACCGTGCAGGCCACACCCGGTAGCCAGATCGGCTTCCGTATCGAGTACGACACCGACGTCTTCGATCCGCCGAGCGTCGACTCCGTGATCGACCGGTTGCAGCGCGTCCTGGTCACCATGACCGACTGTCCCACCCAACCGATATCGACCCTCGACATGCTGTCCGTCGATGAACACGCACGCCTGGACGATTTCGGCAACCGGGCGGTACTGATCGCGCCTGATCCCGTGCGGGTGTCGATCCCGATGCTGTTCGCTGACCGCGTGGCGTGCACCCCGCAGGCACCGGCCATCAGTTCCGCGGGCCGTTGTGTCACCTACCGGGACCTCGATCAGGCGTCGAACCGGTTGGCCCACCTACTGAGTGGGTATGGTGCGGGTCCCGGCCGATGTGTCGCGCTGATGATGGAACGCTCGGCCGAAGCAGTCACGGCAATGCTGTCGATATTGAAGACCGGGGCGGCGTACCTGGCGATCGATCCGGCGTTGCCCGATGAGCGAATCGGATACATGGTTTCCGACGCCACGCCGATGGCCGTCATCACCACAGCGGCTCTGCGGTCACGGATCAGCAGATCAGACCTTACGGTCATCGAGGTGGGCGATCCTTCTGCGACCGGCCAACCCAGCACCCCACTACCCGCACCCGCCGCCGAAGACATCGCCTACCTGATCTACACCTCGGGTACCACTGGTACGCCCAAAGGCGTTGCCGTCACGCACCGGAACGTGATTCATCTGGTCGAATCGTCCTCGGTCCACCTGCCTGAAGTCCAGGTGTGGACCCAGTGCCACTCCTACGCGTTCGACTTCGCGGTCTGGGAGATCTGGGCTGCTCTGCTCGCGGGTGGGCGCCTCGTGATCATCCCCGAGGAGGTGACCGCCTCGCCACGAGACTTCCACGCCTTGCTCGTCAGGGAACAGGTCAACGTGCTGACACAAACCCCGTCCGCGGCCGCCGCACTGTCGCCCGACGGGCTGGATTCGGTCGCATTGATTCTCGGCGGGGAGGCGTGCCCGGCCGAACTTGTGGAGCGGTGGGCGCCCGGACGCGTGGTGATCAACGCCTACGGCCCCACCGAAACCACCGTCTACGCCACGCTCACCGCGCCGCTGACCACGGGTCCGACGCCTGTACCGATCGGTGCGCCCGCGTCAACCGTCACGTTGTTCGTGCTCGACGATTGGCTACGACCGGTGGCACCGGGGGTGGTGGGTGAGTTGTACGTCGCGGGCCGTGGTGTCGGCGTCGGTTATGTGCGCCGCCCCGGATTGACCGCATCTCGTTTCGTGGCCTGCCCGTTCGGGGGAACCGGGACCCGGATGTACCGCACCGGAGATCTGGTGCGCTGGGACTCCGACGGCCAACTGCACTACCACGGCCGCGTCGACGATCAGGTCAAGATCCGCGGCTACCGCATCGAACTCGGCGAAATCCAGACTGCCCTGGCCGCACTCGACGGCGTACAGCAAGCGGCGGTCATCGCCCGCGAAGACACCCCCGGCGACAAACGCCTCATCGGCTACATCACCGGAACCGCCGACCCGATCGCCACGCGCACCACCCTCGCCGAACGCCTCCCCGCCTACATGGTCCCCGCCGCCATCGTCGTGCTCGACACCCTGCCACTGACCATCAACGGAAAACTCGACACCCGCGCCCTCCCCGCACCCGAATACCAGGGTGCCGACCGTTATCGCGCCCCCACCAACGCCATCGAAGAAATCCTCACCGGCATCTACGCGCAAGTTCTCGGACTCGACCGCGTCGGCGTCGACGAATCCTTCTTCGACCTCGGCGGCGACTCGCTCACCGCCATGCGCCTCATCGCGGCCGTCAACACCAACCTCAACACCAACCTCTCCGTACACACCCTTTTCGACACACCGACGATCGCCCGGCTGGCACCCCGGCTCAGCTCTGGCCCGGGGCGACGGCATCCACTTGTTCCCTACCCGCGGCCCGCGGTGATTCCGCTGTCGTTCACACAGAACCGGTTGTGGTTCGTCGACCAGTTGCACGGCCCGTCATCGGTTTACAACATCACCGCGGCATTGAACCTACGCGGATCGTTGGACACCGAAGCGTTGCAGATGGCGCTGGCCGATGTGGTGGCCCGTCACGAAAGCCTGCGCACCCTGATCACCGCCCCGGACGGCATACCCCGACAGCAGGTCGTTCCCGCCGAGCGGGCCGAGTTCGGGTGGGAGGTCATCGACGCCCACGGGTGGTCGCGAACCAGGCTCGACCAGGCCATCGAACAAGCGTCACGTCACACGTTCGACCTCGATTCCGACATCCCGTTGCGGGCGCGACTTTTCCGCATCGCCGACGGCGAACACGTGTTGGTCGGCGTGGTGCATCACATTGCCTTTGACGGGTGGTCCTTGACTCCGATGGTGCGCGACCTCGGCATGGCATACCAGGCGCGCAAACAGGGGTGTGCTCCCGATTGGCCACCGCTGCCGGTGCAATACATCGATTACGCGTTGTGGCAACGCGAACAGTTCGGCGACCTCACCGACACCGACAGCCCCATCGCCGCACAACTGGAATACTGGCGAGAAATGCTGGCCGGGCTACCCGACCGACTGCAGTTGCCCACAGACCGGCCATATCCCCCTGTCGCCGATCAGCGCGGCTCCCGCGTGTCCGTGGACTGGCCGACACAACTTCACCGACAGATCCACGAGACAGCCCGTCAGCACAACGCCACCAGCTTCATGGTGATCCAGACCGCCCTGGCGATCCTGCTGTCACGACTGAGCCAAAGCTCCGATATCGCAGTCGGATTCCCGGTCGCCGGACGCACCGACCCCGCCCTCGACGAACTCATTGGCTTCTTCGTCAACACACTCGTACTACGCACCGACCTCACCGGCGACCCCACCATCACCGAACTCCTCACCCAGGTACGCCAACGCAGCCTCGCCGCCGTGGAACACCAGGACATCCCGTTCGAAGTCCTCGTCGAACAACTCAACCCCAACCGCTCACTGACCCACCACCCCCTGATCCAGGTCGCACTGGCCTGGCAAAACCTCCCCGGAACCACCAACGACGCCGCGGGCCTGACCCTCGGCGACGATATGCGGGTCACCCAGATACCGCTGAACACCCACACCGCCCGAATGGACCTGACCTTCTCGCTCTCCGAACATCTCACCCCGGCCGGTGAACCTCAGGGAATCCAGGGATCCGTCGAATACCGCACCGACGTGTACGAGACACAAACCGTCCGCACACTCATCGACCGCTTCGAGCGGGTACTGGTCGCCGTGACCACCGCTCCGGCACAGCGGATTTCGTCCATCGACCTGCTCAGTGAGACGGAGCGCACGTGCCTCGACCGCCTCGGCAACCGCGCAACACTCACCCGGCCCAGCACACCGGTGTCGATCCCGGAGTTGTTCGCAGCGTGGGTGGCCCGATCCCCCGAAGCAGTAGCGGTGAGCGACGGCACACGACCCACCGCCTACCGCGAGCTCGACGAAACCTCGAACCGGTTGGCCCACCTCCTGACTGAGTATGGCGCCGGCCCCGGCCAATGCGTCGCCCTACTACTGCCCCGCAGCACCGACGCCATCACCGCCATATTGGCCATCCTCAAAACCGGCGCGGCCTACCTGCCCATCGACCCCGCCACACCCGACACCCGCATCGAATTCACCCTCACCGACGCCACACCCGTGGCCACCGTCACCAACCAGACACTGCACACACGATCAGCCAAGTACGGCGTACCGACCGTCGACATCGACCACATCGACCTGACCACTCAACCCAGCACCCCGCTACCCGCCCCGGCCCCAGCCGACATCGCATATCTCATCTACACGTCGGGCACCACGGGTGTACCGAAAGGCGTTGCGATCAGCCATCACAACGTCACGCAGCTGCTGAGTTCACTGGATGCCGGCCTGCCTCGCACGGGTGTCTGGCCGCTGTGTCACTCTTTGGCATTCGATGTTTCGGTGTGGGAGATCTTCGGCGCCCTCTTGCGGGGCGGGCGTGTCGTGGTCGTGGCAGAAGATGTTGTGACTTCGCCGACCGACTTTCACGAGATGCTGCTCACCGAGCATGTCGACGTGCTCACCCAGACTCCTTCTGCAGCACGGGCCTTGTCACCCGAGGGCTTGGAGTCAGCGGTATTGGTGGTCGTCGGGGAGGCGTGCGGCGCCGACGTGGTCGATCGATGGGCCTCCGGACGCGTGATGATCAACGCCTACGGCCCCACCGAGACGACCATGTGCGTGGCAATCAGCGCCCCACTGTCCGCCGGGGTGGGCGCGGTACCCATCGGCGTTCCCGTGCCCGGGGCGGCTTTGTTTGTCCTGGACGACTGCCTGCGACCCGTACCGCCAGGGGCGACCGGTGAATTGTATGTCGCCGGAGATGGTGTCGGCATCGGGTATGTGCGCCGGGCCGCGTTGACGGCATCTCGTTTCGTGGCATGCCCGTTCGGTATGCCGGGGGCGCGGATGTATCGCACGGGTGATCTCGTCTGTTGGGGTCCTGACGGCCAACTGCAGTACTTCGGGCGCGCCGACGAGCAGGTCAAGATCCGCGGCTACCGCATCGAACTCGGCGAAATCCAGACTGCCCTGGCCGCACTCGACGGCGTACAGCAAGCGGCGGTCATCGCCCGCGAAGACACCCCCGGCGACAAACGCCTCATCGGCTACATCACCGGAACCGCCGACCCGATCGCCACGCGCACCACCCTCGCCGAACGCCTCCCCGCCTACATGGTCCCCGCCGCCATCGTCGTGCTCGACACCCTGCCACTGACCATCAACGGAAAACTCGACACCCGCGCCCTCCCCGCACCCGAATACCAGGGTGCCGACCGTTATCGCGCCCCCACCAACGCCATCGAGGGAATCCTCACCGGCATCTACGCGCAAGTTCTCGGACTCGACCGCGTCGGCGTCGACGAATCATTCTTCGACCTCGGCGGCGACAGCATCTCCGGGATGCAGGTGGTGACCCGCGCCCGGGCGGCCGGTGTGATGTGCCGTCCGCGCGATATTTTCCTCGAACAGACCGTCGCCGGGGTTGCGCGCGTGGCTCGAGTGGTCGCCGTGAGTGACCTCCAGGCCGGCCCGGTCGATGACGGTGTCGGGCCGGTGTCGCCGACGCCGATCATGCACTGGCTGCACAACATCGACGGACCCACCGATCAGTTCAACCAAACAATCATGGTCCAAGCACAACCCGGGGTCACCGAAACCGACGTGATCACCATCCTGCAAGCCCTACTCGACCACCACGCCATGCTGCGCCTGCACGCCGAAAACAACGGCGAGAACACCGGCGAGAACTGGACACTCACCACCCTCCAACCCGGCACCATCAACGCCCACGAATGCCTACACACCGTCGACACACTCACCCACGACACACTCACCCACGCCCGCTCACTGCTGAACCCCACCCACGGATCAGTCGTGCGTGCACTATGGGCCACCCGCACCGGCCAACTCGCACTGATCATCCACCACCTGGCCATCGACGCAGTCTCCTGGCGAATCCTGCTCGAAGACCTCAACATCGCCTGGACCCAACATCGACAAAACCAACCGATCGTGTTGCCCGCGGGCGGGACATCCTTCCAGCAGTGGGCGTCTCGGCTTGCCGAGCACGCTCACGAGCCTGAGGTGGTGGAACAGGCTGCGGCCTGGCGACGCGTGACGGCGGCCGCGGCAGCCTTGCCCGGCCCCCGACCGGAGGCCGATACGTACGCCGGCGCCGGCCGTCTGACGGCGTCGCTGGATGCCGAGACGACGCGCCGGTTGCTGGGTGAGGTTCCCGCGGCGTTTCACACCGGCATACAGGACATCCTGCTGATCGCATTCGGACTGGCCTGCAGCGAATTCCTCGCCACCGACGGGCCTATCGCAATCGACGTCGAGGGCCACGGCCGGCACGAAGACTTGACGAATGACTTGGCCGATGATCTCGACCTGTCCCGCACCGTGGGCTGGTTCACCACCAAATACCCTGTCGCGCTGAGCGTCGGCAACCTGCGCTGGGCGCAGGTTGTGGCGGGCCATGCGTCGCTGGGCCCGATCGTCAAGCGCGCCAAGGAACAACTGCGTGCACTGCCCGACCCGCTGACGTACGGGCTGCTGCGCTACCTCAACAGCGACGTCGACCTGTCCGGACCCGACCCGGGCATCGGATTCAATTACTTCGGGCGACTTGGCTCGGCCGCCGACGAACTCACTCATGAACTATGGCAGGTCAGCCAGGACGGTTTCGCGGTTGCCACCTCGGCGGCAGCGGTGCCGATGCCGCTGGCGCACACAGTGGAACTCAACGCCGGCACCGTTGACTCTGACTCCGGCCCGCATCTGCACGCGACCTGGACCTGGGCGCCGTCGGCACTCGATCACGCCCAGATCAGCAGGCTCAGCCAATTGTGGTTCGACGCCCTGACCGGCATCTGCACCCACGTGCAAAACGGCGGCAGCGGACTCACCCCCTCTGACATCCTCCCGGCACGCCTCACACAGACCCAGATCGACCAACTGCAGCAGCACTACCGCATCGCCGACATCCTGCCGCTCACGCCTCTGCAACAGGGACTGCTCTTCCACGCCAAGGTCCAGAACAGCGACCGCGACCTGTACGCAATGCAGCTCGACATCGCCGTCAGTGGTCCCCTCGACCCCGAGCGCCTGCACGACGCAGTGCACACCGTCGTCGCGCGCCACCCCAACCTGGCCGCCCGCTTCTCTCAACAATTCGACCAACCGGTCCAGATCATCCCCGCCGAACCCCAAATACCGTGGCAACATCTCGAATTCGACACCGACGCCGAAGAGAAGATCCAGCAAGTGTGTGCGGCCGAACGCACCGCAGTCGGCGACCTCGGACACGGGCCGGTCTTCCGCGTCGCCGTGATCCGCACCGCACCCGATCTACACCGGGTCGTGCTGACCAACCACCACATCCTGCTCGACGGCTGGTCACTACCGATCCTGCTGAGCGAGATCTTCGCTTGCTACCACGGGCAGCGACTACCCGCCGCCACACCATATCGCCGCTTCGTCACCTGGCTCACCGAACGAGATCTCGACGCGGCCCGCACGGCCTGGTGCGAGGTGCTCGACGGCTTCGACAAGCCCACCCTGGTGGGACAGCCGGGCCGGTCACGGCTGGGACCGCGCGGCCTCGCATCGTCTCGGGTGCCTGAGGACATCACCCAAGCTGTCAACGAGCTGGCCCGCGCCTGTCGCACGACCGTCAACACCGTGCTGCAGGCCGCCTGGGGGCAGGTCCTGATGTCGGTGACCGGACGGCGTGACGTCGTGTTCGGCGCCGCGGTGTCCGGACGTCCCACCGATCTACCCGGCGCAGAGACCATGGTGGGCCTGATGATCAACACCGTCCCGGTGCGCGTGACCATCAGACCGACCACCACTGTCGAAGACCTGATCGACCAGCTGCACCACGAACACAACCGCACTCTCGACCATCAGCATTTGGCGCTCAACGAGATTCACCGCGCCACCGGCCACGACCAACTCTTCGACACCCTGTTCGTCTACGAGAACTACCCGATCGACACGGCCGCGCTGCTGAGCACCAACGGATTGGTTGTCACGGGGTTCACCGGCACCGAATCCACCCATTATCCGTTGACGATGCAAGCCCGTCCCGACCACGAGTTGATCCTTCGCGTCGAATACGACACCGATGTCTTCGACGCGGCCGGCATCGAGACGCTGATCGAGCGGTTCCATCGTGCCCTGGCGGCCATGACCACTGATACAGGGAGTCGACCGTGACCACCAATCCGACACGACGGTTCTTGTCCATCGACCTGCTCGGTGAGGACGAGCACACTCGGCTCGATGAGTTCGGTCATCGGTCGGTGTTGACTCAGCCGGTGGCACCGGTGTCGATCCCGGAGTTGTTCACCGCGTGGGCGGTTCGCTCACCCGAGGCAAATGCCGTGACATGCGATGGCCGCTCGATGACCTACCGCGAACTCGATGAGGCATCGAACCGACTGGCCCACCTATTGTCTGGGTACGGTGCCGGGCCCGGCCAATGCGTCGCTCTACTGCTGCCCCGTTGTGTCGACGCCATCACCGCCATCCTCGCGATCCTCAAAACCGGCGCGGCCTACCTGCCCATCGACCCCGCCACACCCGACACCCGCATCGAATTCATCCACACCGACGCCACACCCATCGCCACCATCACCACCCCCACACTGCACCCACCGGTGGCAGCGTGCGGCGTACCCCTCATCGACACCAACGACCCTCGCCTTCACACCTGCCCCGATACCCCGCTCCCACCGCCGGCGCCCGACGACATCGCCCACATCATCTACACCTCCGGCACCACCGGAACCCCCAAAGGCGTCGCCGTCACCCACCACAACATCACCCGCCTGTTCGACCACCTCACCATCGGCATCGACCTCAACCCCGACCAGGTCTGGACCCAATGCCACTCCTACGCCTTCGACTACTCCGTCTGGGAAATCTGGGGCCCACTACTGCACGGCGCACGACTCGTCATCGTCCCCGAACACATCACCACCTCACCGGCCGACCTCCACCAACTACTGATCCACGAACACGTCACCATATGGAGCCAAACCCCCACCGCCCTGGCCGCCCAAACCCCCGACGACCTCCCACCCCTCACACTCATGGCCGCCGGCGAAACCTGCCCCACCGACGTCGTCAACCACTGGGCACCCGGACGACTCATGATCAACGGCTACGGCCCCACCGAAACCACCATCTACGCCACCATCAGCCACCCACTCACACCCGGAGCGGACACCGTCCCCATCGGGGTGCCCGTGCCCGGCACCGCCCTGTTCGTCCTCGACGAACTCCTCCAACCCCTCGCCCCCGGCGTGACCGGCGAACTCTACGTCGCCGGCCACGGCGTCAGCATCGGCTACCTCCACCGGGCCGGACTCACCGCCTCCCGATTCCTCGCCTGCCCCTACGGCCCACCCGGCACCCGCATGTACCGCACCGGCGACCTCGTCCACTGGGGCACCGACGGCCAACTGCACTACCACGGCCGCACCGACCACCAAATCAAAATCCGCGGCTACCGCATCGAACTCGACGAAATCCGCCACGCTCTCACCACACTCGACGGTGTCACCCACGCCGCCGTCACCACCCGCGAAGACACCCCCGGCGACAAACGCCTCATCGGCTACATCACCGGAACCGCCGACCCCACCCACGCACGCACCACCCTCGCCGAACAACTCCCCACCTACATGGTCCCCGCCACCATCGTCGCGCTCGACACCCTGCCACTGACCACCAACGGAAAACTCGACACCCGCGCCCTGCCCGCCCCCCAATACCAAAGTGCCAACCACCACCGCGCCCCCACCAACCCCATCGAAGACATCCTCACCGGCATCTACACCCACATCCTCGGCATCGACCACATCAGCATCGACGACTCCTTCTTCGACCTCGGCGGAGACTCACTATCCGCCATGCGCCTCATCGCCGCCATCAACACCACCCTCGACACCGACCTGAGCGTGCACACCCTGTTCGACGCACCCACCGTCGCACAACTGGCACCGCGGATCAGTCGAGTAACCGGCCGGCGTAAGCCACTGGTGGCCGGTATGCGACCCGCGATCGTGCCCGTGTCGTTTGCCCAGAACCGGTTGTGGTTCATCGACCAGTTACACGGCCCGTCAGCGGCTTTCAACATGCCGGTGGCGTTGCGGTTGCACGGATGCCTCGACGTCGACGCACTCGCTGCGGCGTTGGCCGACGTGGTGGCCCGTCACGAAAGCCTGCGCACCCTGATCACCGCCCCGGATGGTGTACCTCACCAGCAGGTGGTTCCTGCCGACGACGCAGAGTTCGGATGGGAGGTCATCGATGCCCACGGGTGGCCGCAAACCCGACTCGACCAGGCCATCGAAGAGGCGGCGCGCCGTACCTTCGACCTGGAAGCCCAGATACCGCTGAGGGCAACTCTTTTCCACGTCAACGATGACGAATACGTGTTGGTGGGCGTGGTTCACCACATCGCCGCCGACGGTTGGTCGATTGCGCCGCTCGTGCGTGATCTGGGAATGGCGTATGACGCCCGGTGTGCCGCGCGAGGCCCGGACTGGGCTCCATTACCGGTGCAGTATGTCGATTACGCGTTGTGGCAACGTGAACAGTTCGGCGATCTCGACGACGCCGAGAGCCCCGTCGCCACCCAACTGGCCTATTGGCGGGACGCATTGGACGGGCTGCCAGAACGCCTGCAATTGCCCACTGATCGGCCGTATCCGCCGGTCGCCGATCAGCGCGGCTCGCGGGTGTCCGTCGACTGGTCGGTGGCGCTTCAGCAGCAGGTTTGCGAGACGGCCCGTCAGCACAATGCGACCAGCTTCATGGTGATCCAGGCCGCCCTGGCTGTACTGCTGTCACGCCTGAGCGGGAGTTCCGATGTCGCAGTCGGTTTCCCGGTCGCCGGACGCACCGACCCCGCACTCGACGAGCTGATCGGGTTCTTTGTCAACACCTTGGTGCTGCGTACCGACCTGACCGGCGACCCCACCATCACCGAACTCATCAGCCAGGTACGTCAACGCAGCCTCGCCGCCTACGATCACCAGGACGTCCCCTTCGAGGTCGTCGTCGAACACCTCAATCCCGCCCGGTCTCTGACCCATCACCCGCTTTTCCAGGTGATGCTGTCCTGGCAGAACCTCCCCGGGCACGGCGGCAACCACCAGGCAACTCGATTGGCGTTGGGCGATCTGCAGGTGACGCAGATGCCGATCGACACCCACACATCGCGCGTGGATCTGTCGTTCTCCCTGGCTGAACGGTTCACCGATTCCGGTGGACCCGCGGGGATCGGCGGTGCGGTGGAGTATCGCACCGACGTGTTCGACTCGGCCACCATCCACAGTCTCATCGAGCGGCTCCAACGCGTACTGGTGGCGATGACCTCCGACCCCGCGCAGCGCCTGTCGTCACTGGATGTGCTCGATGGCGGTGAGCATGCCCGGCTGGACGAACTCGGCAACCGCGCCGCATTGTTCACCGTCGAACCGATGCCGGAGACCGTTCCGGAGTCGATCGCCGGCCACGCGGTGCGCACGCCGCGCGATATTGCGATCCGTGACGGCGGCCGCTCGTTGACCTACCGCGGGCTCGACGAGGCGGCGAACCGGTTGGCACACCTGCTTGCCGCTGACGGAGTGCGGGCGGGTTCGTGTGTGGCGCTGCTGTTGGAACGGTCGGCACACGCGGTCGTCGCGATGTTGGGAGTGCTCAAGTCCGGAGCTGCCTATCTGGCAATCGATCCAGCGCTACCCGACGTCCGGATCGAGTTCATGATCAGCGACGCCGCGCCAATCGTCGCGATCACCACTGCGGGCCTGCGGTCACGCCTGCACGGCTTAGATCTGCCGGTCATCGACATCGACGATCCCGCCGTGGACAGACAGCCCAGTGCACCACTGCCGGCACCTGCCCTCGACGACATCGCGTATCTCATCTACACCTCGGGCACCACCGGTGTGCCCAAAGGCGTTGCCATCACTCACCGCAACCTGACCCACCTGGCGCAGTCACCGGCCCCCGGTCTCGACGGCCCACAAATATGGACCCAATGTCATTCCTACGCCTTCGATTTCTCGGTGTGGGAGATCTGGGCAGCACTGCTCGGCGGTGGGCGCCTGGTGATCGTGCCCGAGGAGGTCGTGACATCACCAGAAGATTTACGGGCCTTGCTGGTCAGCGAACACGTCACCGTGCTCACCCAGACCCCTTCTGCCGTGGCCGCTCTCGAGCCGCAGGGGCTCGATTCGGTGGCATTACTGCTCGGCGGCGAGGCGTGTCCTGCCGAGGTGGTCGATCAGTGGGCCCCCGGGCGGGTGATGATCAACGCGTACGGACCCACCGAAGCCACGGTGTACGCATCGATGAGCGCTCCGCTCACCGCGGGTTCGGGTGCTGCGCCGATCGGGGCGCCGGTGCCGACCACGGCGTTGTTCGTCCTCGATGAATGGTTGCGTCCGGTTCCGACCGGCGTCGTCGGCGAGTTGTATGTCGCGGGTCGCGGCGTGGGAGTCGGCTATATCGGTCGCACCGGGCTGACTGCCTCCCGATTCCTGGCGTGCCCGTTCGGAACACCGGGGGCGCGCATGTATCGCACCGGAGACCTCGTCCGCTGGGGCGCCAACGGGCAATTGCACTATCTGGGCCGCGCCGACAACCAGGTCAAGATTCGAGGCTACCGCGTCGAACTCGGCGAAATCCAGACCGCGCTGGCCGCACTTGAGGGAGTCGGTCAGGCGGTGGTGATCGCTCGCGAGGACCGCGCCGGTGACAAACGCCTGGTCGGTTACGTCACGGGGACCGCTGACCCCATCGACGCGCGTGCTCAACTGGCCCAACAACTCCCGTCATACATGGTTCCGAGCGCGGTGGTGGTTCTCGATGCGTTGCCCCTGACGGTCAGCAACAAGCTCGACACCCGCGCGCTTCCCGCGCCGGAGTATCAGGCTGCCGACCATTACGTCGCGCCCGCCGACGCTGTCGAGGCAGTCCTGGCCGGCATCTACGCCCAGGTGCTGGGGCTGGAGCGGGTCGGGGTCGACGAGTCGTTCTTCGATCTCGGTGGCGACAGTATTTTGTCGATGCAAGTGGTGGCTCAGGCGCGCGCGGCCGGGCTGACGTGCCGCCCGCGTGACATCTTCGTCGAGCAGACCGTGGCCCGACTGGCCCGAGTGGTCGCGGTGACCGACCGTCAGGCGGGGCCGGTCGATGACGGTGCCGGGCCGGTGATTCCCACGCCGATCATGCACTGGCTCAACGCCATAGACGGTCCCATCGAACAGTTCAACCAGACAATGGTGGTCCAGTCACCACGCGGGGTGGCCCACGCCGACGTGGTGACCGTTCTTCAAGCCCTGCTCGACCACCACGCCATGCTGCGCCTGCACGCCGAAAACAACGGCGGGACCTGGACACTCACCCTCCCCGAACCCGGCGCCATCAGCGCCGATACCTGCCTGACCACCGTCGACACACTCTCCGCCGACGCGCTCTCACAAGCCAGATCCCAGCTCAACCCTGCCCGCGGAGCAGTCGTACGTGCGCTGTGGGCCACCGGCACAGGCCAACTCGCACTGATCATCCACCATCTGGCCGTCGACGCAGTCTCCTGGCGAATCCTGCTGGAAGACCTCAACATCGCCTGGGCACAGCACCGTGACGGCCAACCGATCGCCCTACCTGCGGTACGGACCTCATTTGCACGCTGGGCATCGCTGATCGACGAATATTCCCGTTTGCCAGCGGTCACCACCCAGGCCGAACAATGGCAAGAAGTGTCGGCGACCCCGCCCTCGTTGCCGGCGGTACAGCCCGCGCTGGATACCTACGCCGGTGCCGGGCATCTCACGGCATCACTGGACGCCGATACAACGCAACGACTGCTCGGCGAGGTTCCCGCAGCGTTCCACACCGGCGTCCAGGACATTCTATTGATCGCCTTTGCGCTGGCCTGCCGTGAATTCCTCGCCACCAGCGGGTCGATAGGGATCGATGTAGAAGCCCACGGCCGCCAGGATGACCTGGCCGACAACCTGGACCTGTCCCGCACCGTGGGCTGGTTCACCATGAAATACCCTGTGGCGCTGAGTATCGGTGAGTTGCGTTGGGACCATGTGCTGACCGGGGACGCCTCCCTGGGGCCGATCATCAAGCATGCCAAAGAGCAGTTGCGTGCACTGCCCGACCCCCTGACCTACGGGCCGCTGCGCTACCTCAACACCGACGTCGACCTGTCCGGGCCCGACCCGACCATCGGTTTCAACTATCTGGGCCGACTGGGTGCTGCCACCGGCGAGCTCCCCCAGGAACTGTGGCGCGTGAGCCACGACGGTGTACCGCTGTCTGCCACCGCTGTGCCCATGCCGCTGGCGCACACATTGGAACTCAACGCCGGCGCTGTCGAATCGGACTCCGGGCCACACCTGCAAGCGACGTGGACCTGGGCGCCGTCGGCACTCGATCACGCCCAGATCGGCAGGCTCAGCCAATTGTGGTTCGACGCCCTGGCCGGCATCTGCACCCACGTCCGAAACGGCGGCGGCGGACTCACACCCTCCGACATCGCCCCGGCACGCCTCACACAGACCCAGATCGACCAACTGCAGCAGCAGTACCGCATCGCCGACATCCTGCCGCTCACACCCCTGCAAAAGGGACTGCTCTTCCACGCGGGCGCCGTTGCGGAGCTCGGTGATCTCTACGCGATGCAGCTCGACATCACCATCGCCGGTCCACTCGATACCGAGCGCCTGCACGACGCGGTGCACACCGTGGTCGCACGCCACGCCAACCTGGCCGCCCGCTTCTGCCTACAGTTCGACCAACCGGTGCAGGTCATCCCCGCCGACCCTGAAATCCCTTGGCAGTATCTTGAGCTCGACGACGCCACCGAAGATCAGATCCAGCAAGTTTGTGCGGCCGAACGCACCGCAGTCGGCGACCTCGGACACGGACCGGTCTTCCGAATAGCCGTGATCCGCACTGCGCCAGAACAGTACCGGGTCGTGCTGACCAACCACCACATCGTGCTCGACGGCTGGTCACTACCGATCCTGCTGGGCGAGATCTTCGGCAGTTACCACGGCCAACGATTGCCGGCCGCGACACCGTATCGCCGCTTCGTCACCTGGCTCGCCGAACGAGATCTCGACGCGGCCCGCACCGCCTGGTGCGAGGTGCTCGACGGGTTCGACAGGCCTACCCTCGTCGGGCGATCGAGCACGCTTGAGGCAGGGCACCACGTGATTTCGTCTCGTGTGCCCGAGCAGACCGCCCGTGCACTGGCAGGTCTCGCGCGGTCGTGTCACACCACCGTCAACACCGTGCTACAGGCCGCGTGGGCGCAGGTACTGACGGGACTGACCGGCCATCACGATGTTGTGTTCGGCACCGCGGTGTCCGGACGACCCACCGATCTACCCGGCGCAGAGACCATGGTGGGCCTGATGATCAACACCGTCCCGGTGCGCGCGACCATCAGACCGACCACCACTGTCGAAGACCTGATCCACCAACTCCACAACGCACACCACCACACCCTCGACCATCAGCATTTGGCGCTCAACGAGATTCACCGCGCCACCGGACACGACCAACTCTTCGACACCCTGTTCGTCTACGAGAACTACCCGATCGACACCCATGCGTCGCTCGACTTCCGCGAACTGGCCATCACCGGGTTCGCGAGCCGCGAATCCACCCACTACCCGTTGACGATGCAAGTCACCCCAGGAGATGAACTCCGTCTGCGCATCGAGTACGCCACCGACGTGTTCGATCCGGCGAGCATCGACTCATTGATCAACCGGTTGCAGCGTGTGCTGGCAGCCATGACCGACGACCCCACCCGAGTGGTGACGACCATCGACATGCTGTCCGCCGATGAACACACCCACCTCGATCAACTCGGTCATCGGTCGGTGTTGACTCAGCCGGTGGCGCCGGTGTCGATCCCGGAGTTGTTCACCGCGTGGGCGGTTCGCTCACCCGAGGCAATTGCCGTGACATGCGATGGCCGCTCGATGACCTACCGCGAACTCGATGAGGCATCGAACCGACTGGCCCACCTATTGTCTGGGTACGGTGCCGGGCCCGGCCAATGCGTCGCTCTACTGCTGCCCCGTTGTGTCGACGCCATCACCGCCATCCTCGCGATCCTCAAAACCGGCGCGGCCTACCTGCCCATCGACCCCGCCACACCCGACACCCGCATCGAATTCATCCACACCGACGCCACACCCATCGCCACCATCACCACCCCCACACTGCACCCACCGGTGGCAGCGTGCGGCGTACCCCTCATCGACACCAACGACCCTCGCCTTCACACCTGCCCCGATACCCCGCTCCCACCGCCGGCGCCCGACGACATCGCCCACATCATCTACACCTCCGGCACCACCGGAACCCCCAAAGGCGTCGCCGTCACCCACCACAACATCACCCGCCTGTTCGACCACCTCACCATCGGCATCGACCTCAACCCCGACCAGGTCTGGACCCAATGCCACTCCTACGCCTTCGACTACTCCGTCTGGGAAATCTGGGGCCCACTACTGCACGGCGCACGACTCGTCATCGTCCCCGAACACATCACCACCTCACCGGCCGACCTCCACCAACTACTGATCCACGAACACGTCACCATATGGAGCCAAACCCCCACCGCCCTGGCCGCCCAAACCCCCGACGACCTCCCACCCCTCACACTCATGGCCGCCGGCGAAACCTGCCCCACCGACGTCGTCAACCACTGGGCACCCGGACGACTCATGATCAACGGCTACGGCCCCACCGAAACCACCATCTACGCCACCATCAGCCACCCACTCACACCCGGAGCGGACACCGTCCCCATCGGGGTGCCCGTGCCCGGCACCGCCCTGTTCGTCCTCGACGAACTCCTCCAACCCCTCGCCCCCGGCGTGACCGGCGAACTCTACGTCGCCGGCCACGGCGTCAGCATCGGCTACCTCCACCGGGCCGGACTCACCGCCTCCCGATTCCTCGCCTGCCCCTACGGCCCACCCGGCACCCGCATGTACCGCACCGGCGACCTCGTCCACTGGGGCACCGACGGCCAACTGCACTACCACGGCCGCACCGACCACCAAATCAAAATCCGCGGCTACCGCATCGAACTCGACGAAATCCGCCACGCTCTCACCACACTCGACGGTGTCACCCACGCCGCCGTCACCACCCGCGAAGACACCCCCGGCGACAAACGCCTCATCGGCTACATCACCGGAACCGCCGACCCCACCCACGCACGCACCACCCTCGCCGAACAACTCCCCACCTACATGGTCCCCGCCACCATCGTCGCGCTCGACACCCTGCCACTGACCACCAACGGAAAACTCGACACCCGCGCCCTGCCCGCCCCCCAATACCAAAGTGCCAACCACCACCGCGCCCCCACCAACCCCATCGAAGACATCCTCACCGGCATCTACACCCACATCCTCGGCATCGACCACATCAGCATCGACGACTCCTTCTTCGACCTCGGCGGAGACTCACTATCCGCCATGCGCCTCATCGCCGCCATCAACACCCGCTTCAGCACCGACCTGTCGGTACGGACACTGTTCGACGCACCGACCGTCGCACAACTGGCACCCCGGATAGCCAAGGCCGGGAGGCGGCGACAGCCGTTCGCGGTCGGCGAAGGGCCCGCAGTGGTCCCGCTCTCGTTCGCGCAGAGCCGGATGTGGTTCCTCAATCGGTTCGAGGGTGGGGCGCCAACCTACAACCTGCCGATCGCTTTTCGCGTGAGCGGCGCGCTGGACGTCGAGGCGCTCGATGCGGCCCTCGATGATGTCATCGCGCGGCACGAGTCGCTACGCACCATTTTCCCCGACATCGACGGCGTGCCCTTCCAAGAGGTGTTGCCGGCCCGGACCGGCATGTGGCGACGCGGCGGCGCGGCGACAGTATCGCTGCCTGAACAGGACGTGGCCGGTGAACTGCTGGCGCTGGCTGGATATCGGTTCGATCTGTCGGTGGAGATCCCGATCCGGGCTCAGATCTATTCGATCGGACCCGAACTGCATGTCGTGGGAATCGTGGTGCACCACATTGCCTTTGACGGGTGGTCGCTGGCCCCGATGTTCCGTGACCTGAGTGCGGCCTATCAAGCGAGACGCCGCGGCCACGCCCCGCACTGGGAGCCGTTGGGGGTGCAATACACCGACTACACAGTGTGGCAACAGAAGGTGTTGGGAGCGGAGTCCGATCCGGACAGTGTGATCTCCCAGCAACTGAGGTACTGGCGCGAGGAGTTGGCGGACCTGGCGGACGTGGTGTCGCTGCCGGCGGATCGGGCCCGCCCGCCGGTGGCCGGCTACCGCGGTGGCAGCATCGATATGCGTATCGATGCTCAGACATGGGCCGGGGTCAAAGCGCTTGCCGCAACACAGAATGTGACACCATCGATGGTGCTACAGGCAGCCGTTTCGGTACTGCTGCACCGGGTCGGGATGGGTGACGACGTGGTGATGGGCACGCCGATCGCCGGGCGGTCGGACGAGGCACTGGCAGATCTGATCGGGTTCTTCGTCAACACGTGGGTGTTACGCGTGCACGTCGATTCGGCGAGCCGATTCAGCGATGTGCTCCAACGGGTGCGCCAGAAGGCGCTGAATGCCTACGACAACCAGGATGTTCCGTTCGAGCGGCTGGTCGAGCAGCTCAACCCCGTGCGCTCCACGTCTCATCACCCACTGTTCCAGGTGTTCATGGCATTCCAGAACAACGTGCGTCCCGAGGTTTTGGCGTTCGACGACCTCAGCGCCGAGCCGCTGTCGACATTGACCGGCACCGCCAAGTTCGACCTGGAGTTCGAGTTCAGTGAGGCAGCGACCGACGATCCTGCCGGTACGACGGCGGCCGGCGTGGTGACCTATGCGACGGACCTCTTCGACCGCACCACCATCGAGCGGCTGGTCACGTGGTTCGGGCGTGTGCTTGACGCGGTGGTGACAGATGAGTCGGTCGTGGTGGGTGACATCCCGTTGCTCGATCCCGGTGAACGTGTTCTGCTGCAGTCGGTTTGGGCAGGGACCGGCACGGAAGCACGGGTGGGCCTGGCGCTCGACCTGTTGACGACGGCGGTGGCGGCCAACCCCGACACGGTCGCGGTGATCGATGGTGCGCGTCAGGTGTCGTACCGCGAGCTCGACGAGTGGTCCACGCGGTTGGCGCGGGTACTGATCGAGGCGGGGGTCGGTCCCGAACGCGCGGTCGGCGTGGCGATCGGCCGGTGCCTGGAGTTGGTGGTGGCCTGGTGGGCCGTGATCAAGGCCGGCGGCGCGTATGTGCCGGTGGACTGCGCGTATCCGGCGGAGCGGGTCACCACGATGCTGCAGACGGTCGACGCCGTCTGTGTGATGACCTGCGGCACTGACAGCGTCGAGGGGGCCGGAGCGCTGCCGATACTGCGCATCGATGGTCTGGATCTGTCCGGACGATCGGCAGATCCGATCACCGACGCCGACCGGCCGGCACCGCTGATGGTCGACAACACCGCCTACGTGATGTTCACGTCTGGCTCCACCGGCGCCCCCAAAGCGGTCGCCGTCACCCACACCGGGTTGATGGGGGCGAGCACGCTGGCCGAGGTGTTCGGGCTGGGTCCGGGTTCACGGTTACTGATGGTTGCCGCACCGACCTTCGACGTGTCGATCGGCGAGTTGTTGTTGGCGGTCGCGGCGGGAGCGACACAGGTGGTCGCGCCGCCGGGCGCCTACGCGGGGGAAGCATTGACAGCGCTGATCGAAGATCAGCGGGTCAGCGCCGCGGTGTTCACGCCGACGGTGCTCGCGTCGCTGGGTGCTGTTCCTTTGGACGGGGTGCAGACACTGGCCACCATCGGGGAGGCTCTCCCCGGCGAGTTGGTTGCCAATCGGGCGCCGGGCCGGCACATGTTCAACACCTACGGCCCCACCGAGACCACGATCTGGGTCACCTGCAGTGCACCGCTGTCGGCCGGCGAGCCGGTGCACGTGGGTGCGCCGATCCCGGGAGTGACGGCCCTGGTGCTCGACGCCAGGCTGAACCCGACCCCTGTCGGCGTGGTCGGTGAGCTCTATGTGGGCGGGTCGGCGCTGGCGCGCGGGTATGTGGGGCGTGCTGACCTGACCGCGGAACGATTCCTGCCCAACCCGTATGGGCCCGCCGGGTCACGCATGTACCGCACCGGTGACCTGGTGCGGTGGACGCCCGCAGGGACACTGGAGTACCTGGGCCGCGCCGACAGTCAGATCAAGCTGCGCGGACAGCGCATCGAACTGGGCGAAATCGAGAACGCCCTGCTCGCCTGCACGGAGGTCACTCAGGCGGCCGCAACTGTGCACCGCGGCAGGACGGGCGCACATCTGGTGGCGTACGTGACACTCGAGCACACCTCCTCCACCGACCGTGACGCCGAGATCCTCGGAGACTGGCGGGATGTCTGGGACGGGCTGTACGGGGCCGGGGGCACGGCGCCGGAGTTCGGCATGGATTTCCGGGGCTGGAACAGCAGCTACACCGACGATCCGATTCCGGTCGAGGAGATGCTGGAATGGCGTGCGGCGACAGTGGATCGGATCACGGCCCTGCAACCGCGGCGGGTGCTGGAGATCGGAGCAGGCTCTGGTCTGCTGATGTCACAGGTCGCGCCGCGGTGCGAACGCTACGTCGCAACGGACATCTCGGCGAAGGCCGTCGACAATGTCGCCCACACGCTTGAGCAGATGCAGATCCCGTGGCGTGATCGAGTCCAGTTACTGACACGGCCGGCACACGTGGTCGAGGGGCTTCCGTCGGGGTACTTCGACACCGTCATCCTCAACTCGGTCATCCAGTACTTTCCAAACCGCGGATACTTGACGGACGTCATCAGCGCAGCCTTCGATCTGCTGGCACCCGGCGGCTCACTGTTCATCGGAGACGTCCGGAACCACGCCCTGCACGGGGCGTTTCACACCGCGGTCGCGCTCGCCCGCGCCACCACCGCGGACGCCGATGAGGTCTACCGGCGAGTCCAGCAGGCCACACTCAACGAGCGCGAACTTCTGGTGGCTCCAGAGTTTTTCACCGCGTGGGCCGCCGATCATCCGACGGTCGCGGGCATCGACATCCGAGTCAAAGCAGGAACGGCCGACAACGAACTGAATCGGTACCGCTACGACGTCGCGGTTCACAAGAACCCGTCACCGGTGCGATCGCTGGCGACCGTGCCCACCTGGCCGTGGTCTCGATGTGCAGGCCTCGGCGGTCTGCGTGCCCAGTTGACGACGCAACGTCCCGAGGCCGTGCGCATCACCGGGATCCCCCGCGCCGCAGTCATTGCCGACGTGCACATCGAACAGGCACTTGCCGCGGGGCTGCCGTTGGCCGATGCACTCGACCGAGCCCGCGCCGCAACGACCGCCGACGTCACACCCGACCAATTGCACCGCGTTGGCGAGTCGATCGGATACCACGCAGCCGTGACCTGGGGCGCCATTCCGGGCACCATGGATGCCGTTTTCGTCAGTACCTCAGACGGTCCCGCACACCGCGGTTCGCGGCTGACCGACCTCTACCTGCCCGCGGACGGGAGCCGGCGAAACACCGCCCACACCAACGATCCACGCAGCAACAGCAAGATCGGCGCGGTGCGCGGGCAGTTGAGTTCACGGCTACCCGACTACATGGTGCCGTCCCACATTGTCGTGCTCGACGAATTTCCATTGACGTCCTCAGGCAAGATCGACCGGAAGGCGCTGCCCGCACCGGTATTCGCCGCCACCGCCTACCGGGCGCCGCAGACCCAGACCGAGAAGATCGTCGCGGACATCTACGCAAAGGTCTTGGGTGTCGACCGCGTGGGAGTCGACGAATCGTTCTTCGACCTGGGCGGGGATTCCCTTTCGGCGATGCCCGTGATCGACGCGATCAACAAGACCCTCGACACCGATCTCGCGGTGCGCACGATCTTCGACGCACCGTCCGTCCGAGACCTGAGCCGGCGGTTGGACAGCCGCGCGAGCACGGCGACCACCACCTTTGCGCGCGTGCACGGCCGGCCCGCCGCTGATGCGGATGGACATCCAGGTGTCGTCCATGCCGCTGACCTCACGCTGGACAAGTTCATCGACGCCACAGCGCTGTCCGCCGCCCCGGTGCCGACGCGGGTCGGCACCGATCCGCGAACGGTCCTGCTGACCGGCGCCACCGGGTTCCTCGGGCGCTACCTGGCTCTCGAATGGCTGCAGCGAATGGCACTGACCGGGGGCACGCTGATCTGCCTGGTGCGCGCCAGGTCCGACGAGGACGCATGGCGCCGCCTCGAAAAGACCTTCGACAACGGCGACCCGGAACTGTTGCGGCACTTCCGGGAACTGGCGGCCGACCATCTCGAGGTCATCGCCGGGGACAAGTCCGAGGCAAACCTCGGGTTGGACCCCCAGACCTGGCGGCGACTGGCCGACGACGTCGATCAGATCGTCGACTCCGCGGCCGTGGTCAACGGCGTCATGCCCTACAAGGAACTTTTCCGGCCCAACGTCGTGGGCACGGCCGAACTGATCCGCCTGGCGCTCGCCACAAGGATCAAGCCCTACATCTACGTCTCGACGGGCAGTGTGGGCGATCAGATCGAACCGTCAAAGTTCACCGAGGACGCCGACATCCGGGTCATCAGCCCCACTCGCAGGATCGAGGACAACTTCGGCGATGGTTACGCCAACAGCAAGTGGGCCGGCGAAGTGCTGCTGCGCGAGGCGAACGACCTGTGCGGCCTGCCGGTCGCGGTGTTCCGTTGCGACGTGATCCTCGCTGACACCACCTATGCGGGCCAGCTCAATGTGGCGGACATGTTCACGCGGACCATGCTCAGCCTGATGGCCACCGGCATCGCTCCCCGATCCATCTACCGGCTGGATCCCGACGGTAACCGACAACCCGCGCACTTCGACGGGCTGCCAGTCGAATTCATCGCCGAGGCGATCACCACACTGGGCGCCCAACTGGGCCGCGATCCCGACGGAGGCTTCCTCACCTATCACGTGATGAACCCGCACGACGACAACATCGGGCTCGACGAGTTCGTCGACTGGCTGATCGAGGCCGGCTACCCGATCAAACGCATCGACGACTTCGGCGAGTGGCTGCAACGTTTCGAGATCGCCTTGCGTGCTCTGCCGGATCGACAGCGCAGGCACTCGGTCCTCGATGTCATGCAGTTCCTGTTGCACACGGCCAAGCAGCTGCAGCCACCCGAGCCGACTCGCAGGCCCTTCGGGCCGACCGACCGATTCCGGGCTGCGGTGCGCCGAGCCAGGATCGGCGCAGACAAGGACCACCCGGATATTCCGCACATCACGGCGCCCGTCATCGTCAAATACGTCACGGACCTACAACTGCTCGGGCTGCTCTGAAATGGTCGCCGCCCTCAGGTCCGGGAAGCCTCCAAGGGCTTGCGTGCCGACGCGATCACGTAGTCCGCCAGGCCGGTGGCCCGTTCCCACAGTGACACGCCGCGGCACTTCGCACGATCGTCGTCGGTCACCTCGACGACCACCTCGGCCATGGCCTTGTTGTCCCGAACGCGCTGCCGGACATACTCGGCCATCGCGGGATACACGTCTTCCCGGATCGATTCCACGACGACATCACCGAATCCGGCGGCGGCCAATCGCCGGGGGTATTCCTCCCGGTCGTAGAAATTGGCTTTCGGAATGTGACCGTACTTGCGACCGAAAACAGTTTTCAGTCCGGCTTTCCTACCCGGAATTGGCAGCATGTCGGCGAGTGCGACGGTTCCTCCGGGTTTGAGAACGCGAAAAGCCTCGCGCATGAATTGGTCACGCGTGTCGAAATGAAATGCGCATTCCAAGGCCAGCACCTTGTCGAACGTCGCTTCCGGAAATTCCGTCGCGGTCGCTGAACCGAGTCGAATGTCGATGCGCGCCTCCAGCCCTCGCGCAGCCACGCGCTCCCGCCCCTTGTCGACGTGCACAGGCGTGATGTCGATGCCGACGATGTGAGCGACCTCGAACCGGTCGAGCAGGACGAAGTCCTGTTCGGCGAAGCCGACACCGACGTCAAGGACGGTGTCGCCAGGGCTCAGCCCGGCCCGCGTGCCGAGGAGTTCGACCATCGCGGCACACGCGTCGGGGTAAGTGCGTGCGGCTCTCCAGTAACCGAGGTTGAGCCACAGCGGCTTGGAGATGTCGACGTAATCTTCGTTCATGAAGTCGATGACGTCGTCACCGATCATCGTGTAATACGCGGCGGCATCCTTTTGTCTCATCAGACCGAAGGAATGAACCACCGTACGAACGCCTGTACGTATCGAAAAGTCTGTTCGGTCCATGGCATTCCTCCGGAAACCGGTGTTTCATCCTAACGCGTTCACATTGCCGCTTGTTTACGCAAACCGAAGTGGATCACTGCCACGATCATTCATCATTACTACATGAGCAACACGGCCGGCGATATTGCGAATATGCCGAGAGGCGGCCCGGATGCCTCGCGGTTGGACCGTCGCCTGCAGACCGACAGACTGGAGTACCTCGACCGCGACGACGTCGACGAACTCAAGAGCAAGGTCGTCAACGCGCTCGACCGCGGCGGCAGGCGGCCGCGGCTCGGCATCTACGGGAAGTGTGCCCAGATCGCACTCGCCGAGGTGACCGATAACCCCGCCCCCAAGATCCTCGAGCTCGGAGCGGGCCTCGGCGGGCTGTCGCGCAAGCTGCTGGAAGCGCATCCCACCGCCGAGGTCACCGTGACCGACATCGATCCCACCTTCGTCGCCACTGTGGCAGCGAGTGACCTCGGCAGCCACCCACGCGCCGTTGTGCGCCAGATGGACGCCACCGCAATCGATTCCCCGGACAAGACTTACGACCTTGCGGTGTTTGCGTTGTCGCTGCATCACCTGCCTCCGCAACTCGCAGCGCGGGTTTTCGCCGAGGGAACCCGCGTGGCGAGCAAGTTGCTGATCATCGATCTCCGCAGGCCGACACCACCGCTTCATGTGGCGGTGTTGGCATGTGTATTCCCGTTCACGCGGTTGATCCCGATGGCACACGACGGATTCATCAGTTCGCTTCGCGCCTACAGTCCGTCGGCCTTGCGCGCCCTCGCCCACCACGCCGACCCCGCGATCACCGTCGAGTTCCGCACACGAAGGTTCGGACCGACCGTTGCCGTCGCCGGCCGCGCCTAGATGTCAAGACGACGGAACCCGCCGGTTCGATAGAGTTCGACACAAGTCGCCCGCCTCACTTTTCCGCTGGTGGTGATGGGAATCGAACCCGGTGCCACCAGCACGACATCATGGACGCTCACGCCGTGTGAGTTGGATATCGCAGAGGTGATCTCTTCGCTGCGTTTTCGGATGTGCTCGGCCACTTCTTCCTCGGACGCGCCACGCTTCTTGTATTCGACGATCACGGCAAGCTTTTCGGTGTGCTCGTCGGTGACCGCGATAGCCGCTGCCCGGCCTCCTGAGACCTCCTGGACGGTGGCCTCGATGTCGTCGGGATAATGGTTGCGCCCGCGCACGATCAGCAGATCCTTGATCCGGCCCACGATGAAAAGCTCACCCGCGGAGAGAAATCCGAGGTCCCCGGATCGCAGCCAACCGTCCTCGGGTGTTCCGGGTGATGGGATGTTGATCCTGGCACCGAAGGTCTGTGCCGTTTCGTCGGGCCGGTGCCAGTAACCGGGGCTGACATTCTCACCGTGCACCCAGATCTCACCGATCATTCCGTCGGGCTTCTCGGTCGAGGTTTCTGGATCGACGATCCGCACGGTCGGAGACCGCGGTTTTCCATAACTCACCAACGGTGTTCCCCCCGCGCAGCGCTGCGCGAACCCGGCGGACAGCTTCTCGGGTTCGAACTCGACGAAATCGAGCGGACCCCCCGGCGGGTGAGTGGCCACGAACAACGTTGCCTCGGCAAGGCCATATGAGGGTCGGATCACCGCTTCGGACATGTTGAAGCGCGCGAAGCGCTGCGTGAAGCGCCTGATCGTGGTCGGGCTCACCCGCTCGGCACCGCTGATGATGTACAGCACCTCACCGAGGTCGAGCCCGGCCATTTCTTCGTCCGAGGTGCGCGCGGCCGCGAGTTCGAAGGCGAAATTGGGTGCGGCAGAAAGCACCTGCGGATTACACGCCAGCAGTCGCATCCAGCGGGCCGGTCGCTGCAGGAACGCCATCGGACTCATGATGACCGTCGGCCAGCCGCCCAGTATCCCTGCGCACAGGCCCAGCATCAATCCCATGTCGTGATAGAACGGCAGCCACGACACCGCGGTTCTCGGCATCCGGTAATCCGGGAGATAACCGGCGATGATCTGTTCCCAGTTCGCCGACAGATTGGCGTTGGAGACCACCACCCCGGTCGGTGTGCGGGTCGACCCCGAGGTGTACTGCAGGTACGCGATATCCGGTCGGTCAGGCGGCAGGGCACCCGACTCCCCGATCAAATCCGGGTCGAGCGAATCGATCTCGACGACCGAAGGCGCGGACAGGTCGGTGAGTGCCCGTGAATAAGGGACCACATTCTCAGCGACGCCGGAGGTCGTGAGAATCACCGAAGGTGCCGCGTCCCGCAGCACGGCCGTGACTCGCTCGTCGTGAACACCGACCGTCGGTACCGATAGCGGAACGGCGATGAATCCCGCCTCCAATGCGGCCAGAAACGCGACGACGTAATCCAGGCCCTGCGGCGCCAGTATCACCGCTCGGTCACCGGAGGATCCGCGACGGCCGAGCTCGGCAGCAAGTGTGCGCGACCGCCGATACAACTGTGCCCACGTCAGCGTTTCGGCGACACCTTCCCAATCCTGCTCGTAGTCAACGAATGTGAATGCGGTGTCATTGGGCTGCAGGCTCGCGCGCTCACGCAGGACTGCACGAATCGAAGACTCAGTCATGGGCGGAGCCCCTCTCCAGCTGACCCCGGAACAATGTACCGAGCCAGATGGTGGTCTCGCTGGTGGTTCGGTCCGGATTCCTGAAATCGAGACCGCGGACCTCAGCGCCGGTAGCTGCAGAACCGGAAGCGCAGGCCTGACGTACTCGTCTGCCACTCGCCCGTCGTCGCGACCCACGACTCGTCGAGCACCGGAGCGTGCGCATCACCGTCGACGCGCGTCAGGTCGATGTCGACCTCGGTGACCTCACAGCGGTCGGCCCGCGGAAGTGCCAGCGCATAGATCTGGGCGCCGCCGATGACCCAGGCATCGGGTTCGTCGGGCAGGCCGGTGACCACCTCGGCGCCCTCGGCCCGGTAGTCGGCGTCACGGGTGACGACGATGTTGCGGCGCCCTAGCAGCGGGCGCACCGAGGCAGGCAGCGACTCCCAGGTGAGCCGTCCCATCACGACGGGATGGCCCATGGTCAGCTCCTTGAACCGCGCGAGGTCCTCGGGCAGGCGCCAGGGGATGGAATTGTCCCGGCCGATGATCCCTGAGGTCGACTGGGCCCAGATCAACCTCATACTCATGATTCGGACCTGCAAGCAGTCCTCATGCTCATGATTCGAACCCGCAAGCAGTCCTCATGCTCATGATTCGAACCCGCAAGCAGTCCTCATACCGCTACGGGCGCCTTGATGGCCGGGTGCGGATCGTAGTTCACGATCGCGATGTCCTCGTAGGTGTAGTCGAAGATCGAATCACGCGGTGCGAGAACCAGTTCCGGATACGGCCTGGGTTCGCGGCTGAGCTGCAGGGCCACCTGCTCGGTGTGGTTGTCGTAGATGTGGCAATCCCCGCCGGTCCAGATGAACTCGCCGACGTCCAGGCCGGCCTGGGCGGCCATCATGTGCGTCAGCAACGCGTAGCTGGCGATGTTGAACGGCACGCCGAGGAACAGGTCGGCACTGCGCTGGTACAGCTGGCAGCTCAGCTTGCCGTCGGCGACGTAGAACTGGAAGAACGCATGGCACGGCGGCAGCGCCATCTGCGGGATCTCGCCGACGTTCCAGGCCGAGACGATGTTGCGCCGCGAGTCCGGATCGCTCTTGAGCAGTTCCAGCGCCCCCGAGATCTGGTCGATGTGCTCACCCGACGGGGTGGGCCACGACCGCCACTGCACGCCGTAAACCGGACCCAGATCACCGGTCTCGCTGGCCCATTCGTCCCAGATCGTGACGCCGTGCTCCTGCAGCCAGCGCACGTTGGAGTCGCCGCGCAAGAACCACAGCAGCTCGTAGATCACCGACTTGGTGTGCACCTTCTTGGTGGTGATCAGCGGGAACCCGGCTGACAGGTCGTAGCGCATCTGATGCCCGAACAGGCTGCGGGTCCCGGTGCCCGTGCGATCGGATTTCGGCGTGCCACGCTCGGTCACCAGTCGCAGAAGGTCCTCATACGGCGTGTCGATCGGCACGCTCTCAGCTTACGTCCATCGACACGGAGTAGAACGGAGGCCATGCCGACGATCAACGACACCATCACCACGCCCGATGGCACCTGCCCGGTCACCGTCGCCACCCCCGAGGGCTCCGGCCCGTGGCCAGGGGTCGTGCTGTTCCCCGACGCAGGCGGTCTGCGCCCCACCATGGAGGAGATGGCGGCCAAGTTGGCTGGCTTCGGATACGTCGTACTCGTCCCCGATGTCTATTACCGCATCCCGAACTGGGGACCGATCGACCTCAACACCGTCTTCAGCGATCAGGAACAGCGCAAGAAGCTCTTCGAGATGATGGGCACCCTCACCCCCGAGGTCATCGCGTCGGACGCCGAGGCGTTCTTCGACTACCTGGCCGCGCGGCCCGACGTGACCGGTGAGCGGTTCGGCACCACCGGTTACTGCATGGGTGGACGGGCGTCGCTTATCGTCGCGACCCGCGTACCCGACCGCGTCGCGGCGGCGCTGTCGTTCCACGGCGGACGGATCGCGGTCGCGGACGACCCGGACAGCCCCCATCTGCTGGCCGACAAGATCCAGGCCGTCGTCTACGTCGCCGGGGCCGAGAACGACGCGTCGTTCACCGAGGACGACGCCAAACGGCTCGAAGACGCCCTGTCCGGCGCATCGGTCGAGCACACCATCGAGTTCTATCCGGCCGGGCACGGCTTCGCGGTGCCCGATCACCTCTCGGTGTACGACGAGGCCGCCGCACAGCGTCACTGGGAGAACACCGAGCGCGTCTTCGGGGCCGTATTGGCGTCTGCCTAGCCCGTACGCCACGATTGACGGGTGTACGACCAGCCGATCCATGACCCGGATCCCAGCGCTTCGCCGGGATTTCGCATCGACCCCGTACTGGCGCGCAGCTGGCTGCTGGTGAACGGGGCGCAGTACGAGCGGTTCGCCCCCGCGTCGCGCTCACGCGCCGACATCGTGATTCTCGACATCGAGGACGCGGTGGCGCCCAAGGACAAGACCGCGGCCCGAGACAACGTGGTGCGGTGGCTGTCCGAGGGCAACACCGACTGGGTGCGCGTCAACGGCTTCGGCACGCCGTGGTGGGCCGACGACCTCGACACCCTGAAGGGGACGTCGGTGGGCGGCATCATGCTGGCCATGGTCGAATCCGTCGACCATGTCACCGAGACCGCCAACCGGCTGCCGGACGTGCCCATCGTCGCGTTGGTGGAGACCGCGCGCGGGCTGGAGCGCATCACCGAGATCGCGGCGACCAAGGGCACGTTCCGGCTCGCGTTCGGGATCGGTGACTTCCGTCGCGACACCGGTTTCGGCGAGAACCCCGCGACGTTGGCCTATGCGCGGTCCCGCTTCACCATCGCGGCCAAGGCCGCGCATCTGCCGAGCGCGATCGACGGCCCGACGGTGGGTTCGAGTCCCTTGAAGTTGGCGGAGGCGGCGGCCGTGTCGGCAGAGTTCGGCATGACCGGCAAGATCTGCCTCACGCCGGACCAGTGCCAGACGGTCAACGAGGGCCTGTCTCCGTCGCAGGACGAGATCAGTTGGGCCAAGGAGTTTTTCGCGGAGTTCCAGCGCGACGGCGGCGAGATCCGCAACGGATCGGACCTACCGCGAATCGCGCGGGCGAACAAGATTCTCGAGCTCGCGCGGGCCTACGGCATCCACGAGCCGGAATACAGCAGTGACGATCCCGATCACGTGCCCGCCCCGTCGGACACCTACCACTACTGAGATTCGTCGGATCCTCCGGCGGACTTACGGCGTGCGAACGTCTGCAGTGCCCGCAGGATGCCTCTGCCTGCGTAGATACCCGCCACCACCGAGATGACGATCATGATCACGAACATCGGCAGCCAGTTGGTGCGGCCGTGGTCGATGTTCCACCAGACGATCGTGAACAGCACCGCGCAGATGAAGACGACGATGTCGCGCCAGTTCCCCTGGTAGGACGTCGCCGCCAGCCGGATCTCGCGGCTGCGTTCACCTGCGGTGATGAGGTCGCTGATGCGTTGGTTGATGCTCGCGCGCAGTCGGTTCCGCAGTTCGACTTCGTCGTCGGGAAGCCGCTCCAGCAGGTCCATGTCCTTGGCGATCATGCCGCGGACGTCCGGCGGCCGAAGGTTGCCTGCGATGACGCCCAGCATGGCGCCGCCGGCGATCGGCGCGGCGCCCAGGGCGAGTTCGGCAATGCCGGGCATCGGATCTCCTTCGGTCCCTCAGTCCATCAACGTCGCGGCCAGCGTGCCGCCCAGCTCGTAGGCGGATTCCCGAACAGCCGCGTCGACGGCCCCGGTGATCTCCAGGGTGTCGGCGGCCTTCGTCAGGGTCAGCCCCGTGACGATGCGGTCCACGGCACTGGCGGCGCCTGCGGTGTCGTTGTTGCCGTGCACCCATAACCCATACGGTCGGCCGGCAACGTGGTCAAGCACCGGGTAGTACACCGTGTCGAAGAAGTGTTTGAGCGCTCCGCTCATGTAGCCGAAGTTTGCCGTGGTGCCGAACAGGTAACCGTCGGCGTCGAGCATGTCGGTAACGGTCGCGGCCAGCGCGGGACGGGTGACGACGTCGACTCCGGTGATATCGGGATCTTTCGCCCCGGCGAGGACGGCCTCGAGCAGTTCACGTGTCGCGGGAGACGGCGTGTGGTGCACGACCAGCAGCGTCCTGCTCACCGCCGCTCCTCCTGCATCCGCACCGCGGTGCGCATCGCGTCACGCGCGCGGCTGCGGTCACCGGCGTAATCGTAGGCGCGGGCCAGGCGGTACCACCGCACCCAATTGTCCGGGTCGGCCTCCAGTTCGGCTTTGACCTGCACGAACAGGGCGTCGGCGGCATCGCGCTCGACACGCCCGGACGGTCGGCGCGGCAGGTCGCTGACATCGAGGTCAAGACCCTGTTCATGGGCCAAACGTGCCAGGCGTTGATGCGCCAGCCCCGCGCGCAGCGTCGCGATCAGCACCCAGGCGCCGATCACCGGGAACGCCAGCAACGCGACGCCCAGCACCACCGCGGCGGCCTCACCGGAGCTGATGAACGCGAACGCGGCCCGGCCCAGCATGACGAAGTACACGACCAGCGCCAGACACATGAAGCCGATCAGCAGCTGGATGCGCAGGGACCGCGCGCCGTCGCTCACGAGAGATCGAGCAGCGGCTCAATACCGACTGTGAGGCCCGGGAGCCCGCTGATCTTGCGGACCGCGAGCAGCACACCGGGCACGAACGACGTGCGGTCGAGGCTGTCGTGGCGGATCGTCAGCGTCTCCCCCTGCGTGCCGAACAGCACCTCCTGGTGGGCGACCAGTCCGGCGAGCCGCACGGAGTGCACCGGGACGCCGTCGACGTCGGCTCCGCGCGCACCGTCGAGGCCCGTGCTGGTGGCGTCAGGGTTGGGCGGCAGACCTTTTCGTGCTTCCGCGATCAGCTTGGCCGTACGGGCCGCGGTGCCCGACGGGGCGTCGGCCTTGTGCGGGTGGTGCAGTTCGATGATCTCGACGGATTCGAAGTACTTGGCGGCCTGCTTGGCGAAATGCATCGACAGCACCGCGCCGATCGCGAAGTTCGGGGCGATCAGCACCGAGGCCCCCGGCTTTGCCTTCACCCACGCCTCGACCTGTTCGATACGCTCCCACGTGAAGCCCGTGGTGCCGACGACGGCGTGAATTCCGTTGTCGATCACGAACTTCAGGTTGTCCATGACGACGTCGGGATGCGTGAAGTCGATGACCACCTCGGTCTTCGACTCGGTGAGCAGACTCAGTTCGTCACCGGCGTCGACACCGGCTGAGAACGTGAGATCCTCCGCCGCCTCGACTGCTGCGACCATGGTCGCGCCGACCTTGCCCCGTGCACCCAGAACACCTACTCGCATGGCTGGGAGCCTACTGCCCCCGCCTTATGCGCCACGTCTTTGCACCGCGCTTGCCTCGCGTATGCACCGCACCTGCACCGAACCTGGCACCACACCTTGCACCGCACCTTGCTCCGCGAGGGTGCGTGTTTGTCGGTCGGCACGCCGGGTTTTGTCAGCACTCGGCGCACGCTCGCCGACGGTGAGTGGGCTTCTGTAACTCGCTGTACATCAACACCTTTGACCAATCTGAACCCATTGATCACACCGGTCACAAACCGGGGTTTTCTGTCGGTGTATCGAACTAGTGTTCGAAACATGGCAGCAGAAGTGGAGTCAGCGGTCGCAGCCCTGGACGCGGCGCTCGACACCCTGCTCGCACTCCCCTGCGCCTCGCTCACCGACGCTGCACTGCTGAACATCTGCGCCGCCCTGCAAGACGCCCGCAACCGCATTCCCGCCGTCGAGCACCGCGCCATCGCCGCCCTGGCCGAACAGACCACCCCCACCGCGATCGGCGCCAAATCCTGGCCGGTGGTGCTCGCGACCCGCCTGGGCATCTCAGTCAAGCAAGCCCGCCGCCGCTGCACCGATGCTGCGGAGTTGGGGCCGCGGGTGTCGTTGACCGGCGAAGTACTGGCCCCCAAGCGTGAACACATCGCCGCCGCCCAAACCGACGGGGCACTGACGCCTGATCATGTGGTCGAACTGTTCAAATTCTTCGCCAAATGCCCCGACTGGGTCAGCCACCAGCAGCAATGCCGCATCGAGAAACGACTGGTCACCGGCGCGGTCGGAGCCGACCCCGAAACCGTGCGCCAAGCCGTCGACCACGCCGTGTTCCTGCTCGACCAAGACGGACCCGCCCCCACCGACAACCCACCAAAAAAACCGTTCGGCATCACCTTCGGCCCCCAACAACCCGACGGCTCCTACCACCTGCGCGGCAAAGTCAGCGCCGAATTCAAAGCCACCTTCGACCCCATCGACGAAAAACTGGCCGCCCCCGGCATGTGCAACCCCGCCGACAAGACCCCGTGCATCTCCGGCACACCCTCACAACAACAGATCGACAGCGACCAGCGCACCGCCCCCGAACGACGCCACGACGCCATGCACACCGCGATGCGGCTACTGCTGGCGAACAAAAACCTCGGCCAGATCAACGGCCTACCCGCCACCCTGCTGGTCACCACCACCCTGCAAGAACTCGAAAAAGCCGCCGGAGTCGCCATCACCGCCGGCGGCACCAAACTGTCCATCCCCGACCTGATCCGCCTGGCCTCCCAAGCGCTTCACTACCTCGCCATCTACGACGAACACACCGGGGTTCCCCTCTATTTGGGGCGGGCCCGGCGCACCGCCTCCGCCGGACAACGCCTGGCCATCTGGGCACGCGACCGTGGCTGCACCCGCCCCGGCTGCACCGCCAACGGCTACCGCTGCCAAGCCCACCACGCCACCACTGACTACTCCCAAGGCGGACTCACCGACGCCGACGCCCTCGCCCTGGCCTGCGGATGCGACAACCGCCTCGTCGGCAACCAACCCAACAAATGGACCACCCGCATCAACAACCACGGCCAATGCGAATGGATCCCACCGGCACTCCTCGACCGCGGCCAACACCGCACCAACACCTACCACCACCCCGAAACCCTCCTCGCCAACACCACAAGCGGGGTCACCGACGACAACGCAGACAGCGGGAGCGAGACAAGCCAGACCACCGGCGGCGACACCGGCGCGAAGCACGACACAGACACCGAGCCACACACAGGAACAGTCCGTGGCAACGGCCAAGGCGCATGGGACCTGATCCCAACCGAACCGCTCGACCACAGCGAAAGGCCGGCAATCCCACCCGAACTGCTCAACCACAGCCAACCACCCAACACCAACCACCACCCCGACACCCAGCCCGCAGACCACACCCGAGACACCACAAGCAGCCCCACCACCAGAGATACCAACCGCCACAACGGGAACGGGGACAGAAGCAGCGGCGAGAACAACAACGGCAATGGCGGCGATGGCGAATCAGACTGTCACCCAGCATGATCGTGCCGCCCACACCACGGACGGAAACAGAACGAGCCCCGCCGTCCCCACGTGTGGCGTCCCGACACGAGAACACTCCGAGGACACCGGAGTGGGCCACTCACGTGCGTACTCATCACAACGTTGTCGCGATGTGCGAACGTACGGCGACGATCTCGTCGAGCACCGGGAAGAGGGCGACGACGAATAACCCGAATCAGCAAGTGACGTCGACGTATACCGTCTTCGCCGTCACGCTGGTACGCAGATCGTTCATGGCCCCAGGAAATCCCGAGTCGGTGCGCGTGAACGTCTGCCCGGGCCGAATCGCCTTCACCGCACAGCCATCCAACGAACCGGCGCCTACGGTGTTGACCACGACGTGATAACCCTGCGCCCGAAGCTCGCTGACAGTCTGCGACGGCGACGACGGACCCTCCGGCGCGGCGGAAGCGATGCCGGCTGAACCCAGGACCGTACCGACAGCCGCGGCTGCTGAAGCACACGCGACCACCAAGAGAGACTTCATTGCAATTCCTTCGCTGTTTTTCCGTGAGGCCAGAACGGCCGACACCTCATGACACGACGGCGCACGAATGCAGGTTCAACCGCAAGTCATTACCGATTCATTACCGGGTGAACGGGAGGAACCGATTTACGGTGAGCTATGCGACTCGTACCGGTAGTGCTCGCGGTCCTGGCAGTCACGGCGTGTGCGAACAGCGTGAACGCCGACGATCGAACCCTCGACGGCCGCACGTTCGTCTCGGTGGAGGTCGAGGGCGAACAGATCCCTGGCGGCGGCCCGTTGACCGTGCAGTTCGACGGCGGGCAGATCAGTACGTTTGCCGGGTGCAACCACGGGTCGGGGACGGCCGACCTCTCGGAGGGCCATATCGCGACGCAACTCGCCAGCACGATGATGGCCTGCCCGCGACCGGTCGGCGATGCCGATCAGTGGATGTCACGGTTCTTCGACGCCCGGCCGTCGTGGTCGCTCGACGGTGACACGCTCGTCCTCCAGACCGACAGCGCCACCGTCACACTGCAGGACAAGAAGGTGGTCCATCCGGATCGTCCCCTCACCGGAACCACGTGGCAGGTGACAAGCCTCGTGTCGTCACAGTCGGTCAGCACGTCGCGCGCCCTGCAGGACTCGAAGCCCACGCTGACAATCGCCGACGACGGCACCGTCACCGGGTTCACCGGCTGCAATCAGTTCAACGGGCACGCCGAGGTGTCCGGCACCCCGGCGATCATCGAGTTCGGGCCGCTGGCAACGACACGCAAAGCGTGCCAGGAAGACATCGACGACGTCGAACGTGCCGTGCTGCGGGTGCTGGCGGGCAAGGTGCAGACCGAGATCGCCTCCGATGAACTCCGCCTGACCGGTGCGGACGGTTACGGCCTGGTGCTGCGGGCCCAGTAGCCACACACAGTCACAGCGGTGACGCGCCCCGCAGATGCTCGAAGATCAGCGACGTCTGCGTGCCCGCCACGTCGGAATCGGCATTGAGGTTCTCCACCACGAACTTTCGCAGGTCCTCGGTGTCGCGGGCGGCCACGTGCAGGATGAAGTCGTCCCCGCCGGCGAGAAAGTACACGTCCATCACCTGAGGCCGTGTCCGGATCTGCGCGATGAAGCTGCGGATCTTGCCGCGGGCGTTGGATTGCAGGCTGACCGAGATCATCGCCTGAAGCCCCAGTCCGACAGCCGCCGGGTCTATATCGGTGTAGAACCCGCGGATCACACCGATCTCCTGCAGGCGGCGAACCCGCCCGTGGCAGGTCGAAGGAGCGATGCCGACGAGTTCGGCGAGCGCACTGTTGGGCATGCGCGCATCGTCGTGCAGGGCCAGCAGGATACGGCGGTCGACGTCATCGAGATCGCGGGCCCGAACATCCTTCGGCGAACCGGGCGTTTGGCCGCCCATGGATGATGATCCTTCAGTCACAGCACGATCTTAGCGAATCTTCGACACAGATATTGATCAGTATCCGAAGGTTCTTCACACTTAAAGATGACACTACCCCTTCTGAAGGAGCGATCATGCTCGTCGGAATCCCGACCGAGATCAAGAACAACGAGTACCGAGTCGCCATCACCCCCGCCGGTGTGGCAGAGCTGACCCGCAGAGGTCACGAGGTGATCATCCAGGCCGGCGCAGGTGAGGGCTCGGCCATCTCGGATCGTGACTTCAAGGCCGCCGGCGCCGAGATCGTCAACTCCGCTGACCAGGTGTGGTCCGACGCCGAACTGTTGCTCAAGGTGAAGGAACCGATCGAGGCCGAGTACGCGCGCATGCGCAAGGGCCAAACGCTGTTCACCTACCTCCACCTCGCGGCGTCCAAGCCGTGCACCGACGCACTGCTCGAATCCGGCACCACGTCGATCGCGTACGAGACCGTGCAGACCGCGGACGGCGCGCTGCCGCTGCTGGCACCGATGAGCGAGGTTGCCGGCCGGCTCTCTGCCCAGGTCGGCGCGTACCACCTGATGCGTAGCCACGGCGGCCGCGGCGTGCTGATGGGTGGCGTCCCCGGTGTCGCCCCCGCTGAGGTCGTCGTGATCGGCGCGGGCACTGCGGGTTACAACGCTGCGCGCGTGGCCGCGGGTATGGGTGCCCACGTGACGGTGTTCGACCTCAACATCAACACGCTCCGCCGTGTCGACGGCGAGTTCGGCGGACGTATCGAGACCCGGTACTCATCGAGCCTGGAACTGGAAGAAGCCGTCAAGCGGGCCGACCTGGTGATCGGCGCGGTCCTGGTCCCCGGCGCCAAGGCTCCCAAGCTGGTCAGCAATTCGACTGTCGCGCACATGAAGTCGGGCGCGGTGCTCGTCGACATCGCGATCGACCAGGGCGGCTGCTTCGAGGACTCGCGACCGACCACGCACGACGATCCGACCTTCAACGTCCACGACACGGTGTTCTACTGCGTGGCGAACATGCCAGGCGCGGTGCCGCGCACGTCGACGTTCGCGCTGACCAACTCGACCATGCCGTACGTCCTCAAGCTCGCCGACAAGGGCTGGCAGGACGCCTGTGCGGCCGACCCCGCACTCGCAAAGGGCCTCTCGACCCACGACGGCAAGCTGCTGTCCGAAGCTGTCGCGAAGGATCTGGAGCTGCCGTACACCGACCCGGCTGAGTTCCTGAAGTAACGATGCACCGTTGATCGCCCGGCCGGATCCGTTCCGGCCGGGCGATTTTCGTCGTTCACAGCAGGTTGGGCAACACCAGCGCCGTGACTTCACCGATGAGCGGCCGAAGCCCCGGCGCGCCGGGATCGTCATCGCGCGAACGCGTCATCACCGCCAGCAGGATTCGTTGTCCCTGTGGCCCGTACGCGATGCCCACGTCGTTGGTGCTGCCGTAGTCGCCGCTGCCCGTCTTGTCGGCACTCGTCCAACCGTCGGGCAATCCGGCCCGCATGCTCGACGTCTGGTTGGCGCGCATCCACTCGTCGAGACGCTGCCGCTGCGGCGGGCTCAAGGCATCGCCGGCCAGCAGCGCGCGGTAACCGCCGCCCAGCGCGGCCGGGGTGCTGGTGTCGCGCGGGTCACCGGGTATCGCGGAGTTGAGTTCGATCTCCCAGCGGTCCAGTCGTGTGCGCTGGTCACCGATGGAGCGGGCGAACGCGGTGATCTCGGCGGGGCCACCGATCTTTGTCAGCAGCAGATTGGCCGCGGCGTTGTCGCTGCGCTGCAGTGCCGCCTGGCACAACTCGGCCAGTGTCATCTCGCCTCCGGCGTGCGTCTCGGTGATCGGCGAATTGACCAGCAGGACGGACGGATCCACGAAGACTCGATCGTCGAGTGACAATTCGCCACGCTCGGCCTTCTGCAGGACCCGGGCAGCGAGATAGGTCTTGAACGTCGAGCACATCGCAAACGGTTCGTCGGCGCGGTGCGCCACGGTCCGGTTCGAATCGAGGTTGGCGGCGAAGATACCGATCAGTGCGTTGTGGCGTCGTTCGAGATCAGCGATCCCGCCGACGACAGGCGCCGCGGACGCGGCCGGCATTCGCACGCCGGCCGCCGCCACCACTGCCAGGGATCCGATCAACACACTGCGTCGTGAGAGACCTGTCATCGGACCAACCCTAGCCGATCAGCTGGCGATATCCTGAAGACGTTGGGGCAGTGTCTTTTCCGAGGTCTCCGGCCCGAGTACCGCGGCGCCGTAATCGCGGGTGAGCAATTGCCGGGCCACCGCGTTGACCTCGTCGAGGGTGACCGCGTCGATCTGCGCAAGCGTCTGCTCGATGCTGCGGTGCTCGCCGTAATTCAGTTCGGCGCGGCCGATCCGGTGCATGCGTGACGCGGAATCCTCCAGGCCGAGCACCAGACCACCACGCAACGAACCCTTGGCGATGCGGCATTCGTTCGCGGTGATGCCGTCGCGGGCAACGGTTTCCAGAACATCGGTGGTGACCCGCACGACTTCCTCGAACCGTTCCGGTAGGCATCCGGCGTAGATCGACAACGCGCCGCTGTCGGAGAAGGTGTCCACGGTCGAGTACACCGAGTACGCCAACCCTCGGGTCTCCCGGATCTCCTGGAACAGACGTGAACTCAGACCACCGCCGAGTGCGGTGTTGAGAACCGAGAGCGCCCACCGGTGGTCCCAGTGCCGACCCGGCGTCCGCACCCCCAGCGACACGTGTGTCTGCTCGCCGTCGCGTTCGACGACACGCAGCGACGGCCGGCCCGGCACCCGGCCGGATCCCCTGCGGGGCGGCACAGCGATGCGACCTTCGACCAACCGCCTGCCGAAATGCTCACGAGCCAACGCCACGACGTCGTCGTGGTCGACGTTGCCTGCCACCGCGAGCACCATCCGGTCCGGCGTGTAGCGCCGGACGTGAAACGAATGCAGTTGCGCCCGAGTCATGTCCGAGATCGACTCGACGCTGCCGATGACCGGCCGCCCGACGGGATGGTTCCCGAACATCGCCGACAGGAAGACATCTCCGAGGGTGTCCTCGGGATCGTCGTCGCGCATCGCGATCTCTTCGAGCACCACGTCGCGTTCGACCTCGACGTCCTCCGCGGCGCAGCGGCCACGCAACACGACGTCGGCCACCAGATCGACCGCGAGTTCCAGATCGGAATCCAGAACGTGGGCGTAGTAGCACGTGTGCTCACGCGCGGTGAACGCGTTCAGCTCGCCACCCACCGCGTCGACCGCCTGGGCGATGTCCACCGCGGTGCGGGTCGGAGTGGCCTTGAACAACAGGTGCTCCAGGAAATGCGCGGCTCCCGCGACGCTGCGTCCCTCGTCGCGGGAACCGACACCGACCCACACCCCCACCGATGCCGAATGCACGTATGGGAGGTACTCAGTGACGACGCGCAGTCCGCCGGGCAGCGTGGTCCGGCGGACCTGCGACGTTTCCAGTCTGGTCTCGCTCAATGACGATGCCGACGACGCCGGATCAGGCCTCGGCCGGCGCAGCATCGGTGGCGGCGTCACCGGCGGCCTTGTCAGCCTTGTCAGCCTTGTCGGCCTTGTCACCGGACCCCGAGGACTCCGACGAACCCGAGGGCTCCGACGACTCCGAGGACTCTTCGGCGACCAGCACCAGCGAGATCTTGCCGCGGTTGTCGATGTCGGCGATCTCCACGCGGAGCTTGTCACCGACCTTCACCACGTCTTCGACCTTGGCGATGCGCTTGCCCTTGCCGAGCTTGGAGATGTGCACCAGCCCGTCACGGCCCGGCAACAGCGACACGAACGCACCGAAGTCGGTGGTCTTGACGACCGTGCCGAGGAACCGCTCCCCGACCTTGGGCAGCTGCGGGTTGGCGATCGCGTTGATCTTGTCGATCGCGGCCTGAGCGGAAAGTCCGTCGGCGGCACCGACGAACACCGTGCCGTCGTCCTCGATCGAGATCTGGGCGCCGGTCTCCTCGGTGATCGAGTTGATCATCTTGCCCTTGGGGCCGATGACCTCGCCGATCTTGTCCACCGGAACCTTGATCGTGGTGATCCGCGGCGCGTAAGGGCTCATCTCGTCGGGACGATCGATGGCCTCGGCCATCACCTCGAGGATCGTCAGACGCGCGTCCTTGGCCTGGCTCAGCGCGCCCGCGAGCACCTGCGACGGGATGCCGTCGAGCTTGGTGTCGAGCTGCAGGGCCGTCACGAAGTCCTTGGTTCCCGCGACCTTGAAGTCCATGTCGCCGAAGGCGTCCTCGGCACCGAGGATGTCGGTGAGGGCGACGTAGCGCTTCTCCACGCGGCCACCCTCGACCTCGACATCGTCGGAGACCAGGCCCATGGCGATACCGGCGACCGGCGCTTTGAGCGGCACACCCGCGTTGAGCAGGGCGAGCGTCGAGGCGCACACCGAACCCATGGAGGTCGAGCCGTTGGAGCCGAGCGCCTCCGACACCTGGCGGATGGCGTACGGAAACTCCTCGATGCTCGGCAGCACCGGCACCAGGGCCCGCTCGGCCAGCGCGCCATGGCCGATCTCGCGACGCTTCGGTGAGCCGACGCGACCGGTCTCACCGGTCGAGTACGGCGGGAAGTTGTAGTGGTGCATGTAGCGCTTGGTGTTCTCCGGACCCAGCGAGTCGATCTGCTGGGCCATCTTGATCATGTCCAGCGTGGTGACACCCAGGATCTGGGTCTCGCCGCGCTCGAACAGCGCGCTGCCGTGCGCCCGCGGGATCACCGCCACCTCGGCGCTCAGCGCACGGATGTCGGTGATGCCACGGCCGTCGATGCGGAAGTGGTCCGTCAGAATACGCTGGCGCACAAGCTTTTTCGTCAGCGAACGGAATGCTGCGCCGATTTCCTTCTCACGCCCGGCGTAGGTCTCGGCGAGGCGCTCGAGCACCTCGACCTTGATCTCGTCGGTGCGGTCGTTGCGCTCGGTCTTGCCCGCGATGGTCAGGGCCTCCGAGAGCGCGTCGGTGGCCACCGAGGCCACCGCGTAGTACACGTCTTCCTCGTAGTCGGGGAACACCGGGTACTCGCCGGCCGGCTTGGCGGCACGATCGGCCAGCTCCTGCTGCGCGGCGCACAGAACCTTGATGAACGGCTTGGCGGCCTCGAGACCCTCGGCGACGACCGCCTCGGTCGGGGCCTGGGCGCCGTTGGCAACGAGTTCGACGACGTTCTCGGTGGCCTCGGCCTCGACCATCATGATCGCCACATCGGCACTGTCGCCGTCTCCGACAATCCGCCCGGCGACAACCATGTCGAACACGGCGCGCTCAAGCTGCTCGACGGTGGGGAACGCGACCCACTGGCCGTCGATCAACGCGATCCGGGTGCCACCGACGGGCCCCGAGAACGGCAGACCGGCCAGCTGCGTCGACGCCGAGGCGGCGTTGATCGCGAGCACGTCGTACAGATCATTGGGATCCAGACTCAGCACGGTGACGACGACCTGGATCTCGTTGCGCAGGCCGTCGACGAACGACGGACGCAGCGGACGGTCGATCAGGCGGCAGGTCAGGATCGCGTCGGTCGAGGGACGGCCCTCACGACGGAAGAACGAACCAGGGATCCGGCCCGCGGCGTACATGCGCTCCTCGACGTCCACCGTCAGGGGGAAGAAGTCGAAGTGGTCCTTGGGGTTCTTGCTGGCGGTCGTCGCGCTCAGCAGCATGGTCTCGTCATCGAGGTAGGCGACGGCGGAACCGGCGGCCTGCTGGGCGAGGCGCCCGGTCTCGAAACGGATGGTGCGGGTGCCGAAGCTCCCGTTGTCGATGACTGCGGTGGATTCGTACACACCGTCTTCGAGTTCGACTACAGACATTTAGTCCAGTGGCCTCTTTCGGATTCATTACCTTTTCGCGTCGTCACGCTCAGAAAGCCACTGCTCTTGATACGGCTACGGCCGTCGATCGAAGCTGTCGGGAGACACCTGTTTGGATTCCCGGCAGCCACTACCGAAGACCGCCCGATCAGGCTGGCCCTGACGTGACTCGCAGGAACAGCACCCACGGATCGCGGGCGTCGCACCTGACGTTCGTACGACCGACGAGCGCCCACTGGGCAGACTTCGGCCATCGAACGACCTCATGTTACACGGCAGCAACAGCCGGAACGCCAGTGCAGTGACTGTTGGCCCTGGTTATGCCGACGGCGAGCGGACGTTCTCGACGCATACCGTGAACTGGCGCTCGTCGTACGCGTAGCCAAGACCGGTCGCGCACTGGTCCGGATTGGATATCCCCTGGAGGATCTCGGTGGCCCGCTGCCGGTGCGGCGCACCGGCGTCCGAGCAGTCCACCCGGTAGGGGTCGGCGGCGTTCTGGGGGTCGACGTTCATACATCCGCCGACGACCCAGTCGATGTCCATGCAGACCGTGTGTGATTCACCACCGAACCGGCTGGTCATCGTGTAGTAGGAGTCCACGTCGGTGGGGCACTCATCGGTGTCGTCGGCCCCGACGAGCACCGAGACCACCTTGTAGTTCGATTCCTTGCTGCCGCACGCCGCCCTGGTGGCCTCGGGACGTTCGAAGGTCCCGCCCATCTTGAGACAGTCCCCCGCCTGCATGTCCGCGGACGCCGCGGACGCACACCCGGTAAGACCCACGAAAGCCAGAACCGCGGCCGCCCCGAGGGCGGCCGCGGGAATGGACCCCACCTAGGACCGCGTCAGCGACGCAGCCCGAGGCGCTCGATCAGCGAGCGGTAGCGGGCGACGTCGACCTGCGCGACGTACTTCAGCAGCCGGCGGCGACGACCCACGAGCAGCAGCAGACCGCGCCGCGAGTGGTGATCGTGCTTGTGCACCTTGAGGTGCTCGGTCAGGTCCTGGATACGCTTGGTCAGCAGTGCGACCTGGGCTTCCGGGGAACCGGTGTCGGTCTCATGCAGACCGTACGAGCTCAGGATCTCTTTTTTCTGCTCGGCAGTAAGCGCCACGAAACAACTCCATCAAATCGGTCCGCGAACAAGTTCTCGGCACAGCCACCGCGGCCTGCAGCATGCGCCGGATCGCCGAGAAGTGTAGCAGCGCCCGAGCCGCTAGACAGAATCGCGCAGGATCGCGCGGGCCCGCTCGGTATCGCGCTCCATCGCCACCACGAGGTCCTTGACGGATTCGAACTTCTCCTGGCCACGGATGCGGGACACGAAGTCGACCGCGACGTGCTGGCCGTAGAGGTCGGCGGAGGTGTCGAGCACGAACGCCTCGACCGTGCGGGTGCGGCCCGAGAACGTCGGGTTGGTACCCACCGAGACCGCGGCCTGATACCGCTCACCCGGCACCACGGTCCCGACCTGTGGCCCCTGGCCCAACACGGTGAACCAGGCCGCGTACACGCCGTCGGCGGGGATCGCCGAGTACATCGGAGGCGCCACGTTGGCGGTCGGGAACCCGAGCACCCGGCCACGGCCGTCGCCGCGCACCACGACACCCTCGACGCGGTGCGGGCGGCCCAGGGCCTCGGCGGCGGCGACCATGTCACCGGCGTCGACGCAGGCGCGGATGTACGTCGACGAGAACGTCACGGTCTCGTTGCGGTGATGTTCGGCGACCAGCGACATCCCCTCGACCGCGAACCCGAAGCGTTCACCGGCCGCCCGCAGCATGTCGACGTTGCCCGCGGCCTTCTTGCCGAACGTGAAGTTCTCCCCCACCACCACCTCGACGACGTGCAGGTGCTCCACGAGCAGTTCGTGGATGTAGCGCTCCGGGGTGAGCTTCATGAAGTCGGACGTGAACGGCATCACCAGGAACACGTCGACCCCGAGCTCCTCGACCAGCTCGGCGCGCCTGGTCAGGGTGGTCAGCTGCGCCGGGTGGTTTCCCGGGAACACCACCTCCATCGGATGGGGGTCGAACGTCATCAGCACCACGGGGACACCCCGGGTCCGACCCGCCTTCACCGCATGGCTGATCAGCTCCGCATGTCCACGGTGGACGCCGTCGAACACCCCGATGGTCAGAACGCACCGGCCCCAGTCCGTGGGGATCTCGTCTTGCCCACGCCAGCGTTGCACAGCAGTCAGCCTACGACCCGCCCGCTCGACGGGCGGCTCTAGATCCCCAGATCAGATGACGATTGCCTAAACTTCCCTACTGTGAGTCCAGACGGTAACCATCGCGACCTCTCGTCGGTTGCCCAGGATTATCTGAAAACGATCTGGACAGCCCAGGAATGGTCTCGCGAGAAGGTCAGCACGAAACTGCTGGCCGAACGCATCGGCGTCTCGGCGTCGACCGCATCCGAATCGATCCGCAAGCTCGCCGATCAGGGTCTGGTCGACCACGAGAAGTACGGCGCGGTCACCCTGACCGAGGCCGGCAGGCGCGCCGCCCTGGCAATGGTGCGCAGGCACCGGCTGATGGAGACGTTCCTGGTGCAGGAACTCGGCTACAGCTGGGACGAGGTGCACGACGAGGCGGAGATCCTCGAGCACGCGGTGTCGGACCGCATGCTCGATCGCATCGACGCCAAGCTGGGCCACCCCACCCGCGACCCGCACGGCGATCCCATCCCGGCCGCCGACGGCCGGGTACCCACCCCGCCGGCCCGGCAGCTGTCGGTGTGCCAGGACGGCGACGCGGGCACGGTGGCCCGAATCTCCGACGCCGACCCGGAGATGCTGCGCTACTTCGACAGCGTCGGTATCAGCCTGGACTCCCGCCTGCGCGTCGTGGCGCGACGCGACTTCGCGGGCACCATCTCGGTGGCCATCGAGGACCCCGCGACACCCGAGGGCGACCCCGAAGCCACGGTCGACCTGGGCAGCCCCGCGGCCGAGGCCATCTGGGTGGTCGGCGCGAGCTGATCCGGTCCGGCGTTCGGATCACGCCGATTTTTACCGGTGCGCCGGACCCGGCGTCCACCCACAATGAACGCTTTGTGACGGTTTCCCTGCACTGGTTCCTGCCCACCTACGGCGATAGCCGGCTCATCGTCGGAGGTGGCCACGGCACACCCCTCGGCGCCGCCGGCGGCGACCGTGAGGCCAGCATCGACTACCTCGCGTCGATCGTGCGGGCGGCCGAGCGCTTCGGCTTCACCGGTGCCCTGATCCCGACGGGCGCCTGGTGTGAGGACGCGTTCATCACCGCCGCGCTGCTGGCGCGCGAGACCACGTCGCTGGCGTTCCTGGTCGCGTTCCGTCCCGGGCTGGTGAGCCCGACGCTGTCGGCGCAGATGGCCGCGACGTTCGCGCGGCACGCCCCGGGCCGGATCCTGCTCAACGTCGTCGTCGGCGGGGAGGCCCACGAGCAGCGCGCGTTCGGCGACCACCTCGACAAGGACGAGCGTTACGCGCGGTGCGACGAGTTCCTCGACGTGGTTCGCCGGTTGTGGGCCGGTGAGACCGTGACGCATCGGGGCACGTACATCGACGTCGAGGAGGCCTCGCTGGCCGTGCCGCCGAATCCGGTGCCGCCGTTGTATTTCGGCGGCAGCTCGCAGGCGGCGGGCCCGGTCGCGGCTCGACATTCCGACGTGTACCTCACGTGGGGCGAACCGCCGGAGGCGGTGCGGGAGAAGATCGACTGGATCCGCAGGCTCGGCGAGGAGCAGGGCCGCAGGCTGCGCTCCGGCATCCGGTTGCACACCATCTCCCGCGACACCTCCGACGAGGCGTGGGCGCAGGCCGACAAGCTGGTCGCCGCGCTGGACGAGGAGACCGTGCGCAAGGCCCAGTTGGGCCTGGCCCGCAGCCAGTCGGAGGGTCAGCGCCGCATGCTGGCGCTGCACGAGGCGAACCGCCTCAACGGAACCTGGAGTGACGCACGGAGTCTGGAGATCGCACCGAACCTGTGGGCCGGTGTCGGGCTGGTGCGCGGCGGCGCGGGCACCGCGCTGGTGGGCAGCCACACCGAGGTCGCCGACCGCATCGCCGAGTACGCAGAGATCGGTATCGACGAGTTCATCTTCTCGGGCTACCCGCACCTCGAGGAGTTGTTCTGGTTCGGCGAGGGCGTGGTGCCGATCCTGCGCAAGCGCGGTCTGTTCGATGCCGGAGCGCTGGACCGCGCGCCTGCCTCCATCCCGTTCGTCGGCGCTGCGCGCTGATCACCGACCGGATCGTCGCGTGCCGCGAGATGCCGTTGGGCGTGACTACAGGGTGGCCGGCCGCAGCACGACGACGTTGCTGGTGCGGCCGGCACCGTCCTGCAGCAGCGCGATGACCTGACCGTCGGGCGCTGTCGCGGCGTACACACCGTCGATCCCCGCCGGCCGCAACGGCCTTCCGTGCCTGGCATCCTCGGCTTCCTCAAGGCTGAGATCCCGACGCGGGAACCCGACCAGGCATGCGGTGTCGAGGCTGTAGCTCAGCTGGGGGCGCTCGGCGAGGTCGTCGAGTGTGTGAGCCTCGGCGAGGCCGTAGCGGCCCACGCGCGTGCGACGCAGCGCGGTGAGATGTCCGCCCACGCCGAGTGCCGCACCCACGTCGCGGGCCAGCGCCCGGATGTAGGTGCCCGACGAGCAGTCCACCTCGACGTCAACGTCGACACAATCTCCCGATCGCCGGATGTCGAGCACATCGAACCGGTCGATGCGCACCGGCCGGGCCGCCAGTGCGACGCTCTGCCCCTCACGGGCGAGTTTGTAGGCGCGTTGTCCGCCCACCTTGATGGCACTGACCGTCGAAGGCACCTGCTCGATGTCGCCGCGTAGCTCGTCAACGGCGGCCCGGATCCGCTCATCGGTGACGGCACCGGCCGGAACATCCTGCAGCACTTCACCTTCGGCGTCGTCGGTGGTGGTCGTGCGACCCAGCCGGATGGTCGCGGTGTAGGACTTGTCGGTGGCGGTGAGCAGACCGAGGATCTTGGTGGCGCGTTCGATGCCGATCACGAGGACACCGGTCGCCATCGGGTCGAGCGTGCCCGCGTGGCCGACCTTACGGGTGCCGAACAGGCGGCGGCACCGCCCCACGACATCGTGACTGGTCATTCCCGCCGGCTTGTCCACGATGACCAGGCCTGCCTCTGACTTGCTCCTCGCCGCCGCGGCCCGGCTCACAGGACGATCGCCGTCACGGCCAGGCCGTCGCGCACCGTCCAGCGCCCGCCAAGTGCGGTGAGTGGTGGTCCGTGCTCGGCCGCCGGATCGATGAGAATCTCCGACCGGAACGAACCCGCGGTTCCGGAGCCATCGACGGCGAAAGTGATGTGGGCATCCTCGAAGCCCAGCCACCGGTGGGTCAGCGGGTACCACGCCTTGTACGTTGCCTCCTTGGCACAGAACAGGATCCGGTCCCAGTGCAGATCGCCGGGCAGTGCGCGCAGTTCGTCTCGCTCGACCGGGAGCGTGATCGCTTCGAGGACCCCGTTGGGCAGCACGTCGTGCGGTTCGGCGTCGATGCCCACAGAGCGCACGTCACCAGCGCGGCCCACGACCGCGCCGCGGAACCCCTGGCAGTGCGTCAGGCTTCCGACCACACCGTCTGGCCAGCACGGTTCGCCCTTGTCGCCCTTGAGGATCGGGACGGGGCCGACGCCGAGCTCGCGCAGCGCCTGGCGCGCGCAGTACCGCACCGTGACGAATTCGTTGCGACGCTTGGCGACCGAGCGCGCGATCAGCGGCTCCTCTTCGGGCAGCGGCGTGAGGCCGGGCGGGTCCTCGTAGAGTTCGGCCGAGGCGACGCGGTCCGGAAGAACCAGGGAAAGCAGGCTGTCTGTCATAGTCCTCGTCTGGATTTGATGCGGTCCTGCATCTGCTTTGCGTTGGCCCGCATCTCGGCGGTGATCTCGAAATGTCCGCCGAACTCGTTGAGATAGCCCGGCGCGTAGTTGGGGTCCGGCAGGATCTGGCGCAACCAGCGGTACGGCTTGCGGCGGCGCCACTCACGCGGGTAGCCGACCGACACCTCTTCGAAGCGGACGTCGTCGTACCACGTGGTGCGCGGAATGTGCAGGTGGCCGTACACCGAGCAGACTGCGTTGTAGCGCGTGTGCCAGTCGGCGGTGGCCGTGGTGCCGCACCACAGCGAGAACTCCGGGTAGAACATCGCGTCGCAGGGTTCGCGGACCAGCGGGAAGTGGTTGACCAGCACCGTCGGCGTCATCCAATCGAGGCCCTCGAGGCGTTTGCGGGTCAACGCCACGCGGTCGCGGCACCACGCGTCGCGCGTCGCGTACGGCTCGCACGACAGCAGGAACTCATCGGTGCCGACGATGTTGCGTTCCTTGGCGATTGCGAGGCCCTCGGCCTTGGACGACGCGCCCTCGGGCAAAAACGTGTAGTCGTACAGGAGGAACATCGGCACGATCGTGGCCGGTCCGCCCTGTTCGGTCCACACCGGGAACGGGTGCTCCGGGGTGACGACGCCCATCTGGTCACACATGTCGACCAGGTAGTCGTAGCGGGCGCGCCCGAAGATCTGCATCGGGTCCTTGTTCGTCGTCCACAGTTCGTGGTTGCCGGGGACCCAGATGACCTTCGCGAACCGCTTCCGCAGCAGGTCGAGCGCCCACCGGATCTCGTCGGTGCGCTCACCGACGTCGCCCGCGACGATCAGCCAGTCGTCCGGCGTCGCGGGGTACAGCGACTCGGTGACCGGCTTGTTGCCGGTGTGACCGGTGTGCAGATCGCTGATCGCCCACAGAACCGGCTGTCGATCCCTCGAATCATGGTCAGTCACCACAACCGTTCAGCCTAACCGGGCGGCGCCACCGGAAAACCTGGTAGGACGCTGGCAACTAGAACGTGTTCTCGTTTATGGTCGAGTCTGCTGTGGCGGACCGCTACACTCCCGGCAGGCCGGGGAGCGATATCGCTGGACTTCGAGGGGGTGTGATGGCCGCCAGGGTGCGCCTGCTGTCGGCTTTGTCTGCGCTGGTCGCGGCGGTGATCCTGGTGTGGCAGACCGATCCGGTCGCCGGAACGGGTTCGACGACGCTGCGGCTGGAAGCCACCGACCTGCCGATGACAAACGTGTCCACCACGATCAAGTGGCCGGTGATCGAGACCACCGATCCCAAGCCGTTCGATCCGTGCAACGACATCCCGATCGACGTGATCGAGCGCATCGGTCTGGCGTGGACGCCGCCGATGCCCGAGGACGGGTTGCGATGCCACTACGACGCCGGCAACTACCAGATGGCGGTCGAGGCGTTCGTGTGGCGCACGTACGAGGAGACCATCCCGCCCGACGCGCTCGAGCTCGACATCGACGGCCACCGCGCTGCGCAGTACTGGGTCATGAAGCCGACCGACTGGAACGACCGGTGGTGGACCACGTGCATGATCGCGTTCGACACCAGCTACGGCGTCATCCAGCAGTCGCTGTTCTACTCGCCGATCCATTCCCCGGACCGGCCGGACTGCCTGCAGATCAACCTGCAGCGCGCCCACGAGCTCGCGCCGTACTACAAGTTCTGACCGCTCGCACCGACGGCCGTCAGTAACCTCGGTGCCGTGCCTGGACTTCGTAGCTTCACCGGCAGGGCCGTGGCCCGACTGCTCGGTCTGCCGCCTCACAGCACCGACTTCACCGTCCACCACGGCCTTCGCGTGCCCATGCGCGACGGTGTCGAGCTGGTCGCCGACCACTACGCACCCCACACCGCGCGTCCGGCGGGCACGCTGCTGGTGCGTGGACCGTACGGCCGGCGGTTCCCGTTCTCGGCGATCTTCGCCGAGGTGTACGCCGCCCGCGGGTACCACGTGGTGCTGCAGAGTGTGCGCGGCACGTTCGGTTCGGGTGGCGAGTTCACCCCGATGGTCCACGAGATGGACGACGGTGCCGACACCGTCGTGTGGTTGCGCACCCAACCGTGGTTCACCGGATCGTTCGCCACCGTGGGCCTGTCCTATCTGGGTTTCACCCAGTGGGCGCTGCTCGCAGACCCCCCACCGGAGATGAAGGCCGCCGTCATCACCGTCGGCCCGCACGACTTCAGTCAATCGGCCTGGGGCACCGGCTCCTTCACCCTCAACGACTTCCTGGGTTGGAGTGCGATGGTGGCCCGCCAGGAAGAGCCCGGCGTGGTGCGCGCGCTGGCCCGTCAGTTGCGCTCACCGGCCGAGGTCGCCAAGGCCGCCGCCGGCGTGCCCGCCGGCGCGTCGGGCCGACGGCTGCTCGGCGAGGGTGCGCCCTGGTTCGAGTCCTGGCTGGAGCATCCCGACCGCGACGACCCGTTCTGGGACAGGCTGCGGTTCAACGAGGCCGTCGAACACGTCGAGGTGCCGATCCTGCTGCTCAGCGGTTGGCAGGACCTGTTCCTGGACCAGACGCTGGAGCAGTACACGCAACTGCACCGGCGTGGTGTGCCCGTCGCGATGACCGTCGGTCCGTGGACGCACACGCAGATGATGACCAGGGGTGCGCCGACCGTGATCGGCGAATCCCTCGACTGGCTGGGCACCCATCTCGCGGGCGACACCGGCAGCGGTGCCCGCAACCACGTCCGGATCTTCGTCAACCACCACGGCTGGATCGACCTGCCCGAGTGGCCGCCCACCGACTGGCCGACGCGCGGTGAGCACGAGTTGTTCCTGCAGCCCACGGGGCGGCTCACCGACAGCGCCCCGTCGCCGACGGCTCCCCCGTCGTCGTTCACCTACCACCCGGCACGCCCCACGCCGACGATCGGTGGCCGCCTGCTGGCCAGGGAGGGCGGCTACCGCGACGACACACGGCTGGCCGGGCGCGACGACGTCGTCACCTTCACGGGCGATCCGCTGCCCGCCGACCTCTACGTGGTCGGCAACCCCGTGGTCGAACTGGTACACAGCTGCGACAACCCACACAACGACGTGTTCGTCCGGATCAGCGAGGTCGACGCCAAGGGGCGGTCCCGCAACGTCACCGACGCGTTCCGACGGCGGACCGGTCAGGTCGGCACGCCCGAGCCGTTGCGGCTCGAGTTCGACGCCGTGGCACATCGTTTCGCGGCAGGTACCCGGATTCGGCTGCTGGTGGCCGGCGGATCGCATCCGCGGTTCGCGCGCAACCTGGGCACCGGTGAACCACAGGTCTCCGGCTCACGCCTGGTGCGGGCGCGGCATTCGGTGCACCACGGCGACGGTGGCGTGTCGCGATTGATCCTGCCTGCGGGTTCGACGCCGCCGGTGGGTCTCCCGTTAAGGCACTGAACACGTCACCCCACCGAACGCCGCACCCGAGCCGCGATGTCGCGCAGGTACGCCGCGTCGTGCACGGGTGGCGCGGTCTGCGCCCGCACCGGCAGGTCGACCCAGCTCCTGCAGCCGCCATAGTCGGGGGTGCGCGCCAGCGCGACCGGATCCACGAGGGGGCTGACCTGCATCACCAGCACGGTCAGCCGGTGTCTGGGCCGGAAGTCCAACCGGTCGGCGCGCACCGATTCAGCGGTCCAGATGTGCAGATCCGCGATCTCGTCGATCGACTCGGGTCGCTCGACGGGCACGGCCGCGACGACGTTGGCCGCCGCCCGGATCGTCAGTGTGTCCTCGGTGCTGTCGGCGGCGGCCGCGGCCAGCAGATCGCGGTGTTCGGGGCGCACGCGTTCGGCGTGGCTGTGCGCGACCGTCGGGAACAGCAGGAACTGTCCTGTGCCGGGGGGCGCCGCCTCGAACCGCTTCTCGTGGATCCCGCCCTTGCGCAGCAGCACGGTCTGACGACCGTCGAGCATCGCGTGGATCGCCGCGCTCCACTCCTTGAGCGCGGTCTGACACACCGAGGGTGCGCTCACCGCGCGGCCATTCGGGCGCGAACCTCCGGACGACGCAGCGGCGGAACGGATTTCGGTGGCTGGCGCCGCGGTGCCAGCCCGGCGAGCAGCCGGGTCGTGGTCGCGGTGACCTCGGCGACCGCGGTCTCGAACGCCTCGACGTTGGCCCCGGTCGGGCGCGTGATGCCGCTGACCTTGCGCACGTACTGACGTGCCGCGGCCTCGATCTCTTCGGCGGTGGCGGCGGGCTCCAGCCCCCGCAACTCGGTGATGTTCCGGCACATGAGACCCACGATAGGCGCGTCTCGGTCGGCAGTTACGGTGAGCGGCATGGCTGACACCCCCGTTCTGCTCATCGACACGACCGACCGCGTCCGGACTTTGACGCTGAACCGGCCGGAGTCCCGCAACGCGCTTTCGGCGGAGCTTCGAAGCGTGTTCTTCCATGCGCTGCGCGAAGCCCAGAGTGACGACGACGTCGACGTCGTGATCGTCACCGGGGCCGACCCGGTGTTCTGTGCCGGCCTCGATCTCAAGGAACTCGGTGCCACGACCGAGCTGCCCGACATCTCGCCCAAGTGGCCGGACATGTCCAAACCGGTGATCGGGGCGATCAACGGGGCCGCGGTCACCGGCGGGCTGGAGTTGGCGCTGTACTGCGACATCCTGATCGCGTCCGAGAACGCCCGGTTCGCCGACACCCACGCCCGCGTGGGCCTGCTGCCGACGTGGGGGTTGTCGGTGCGGTTGCCCCAGAAGGTCGGCGTCGGCCTGGCCCGGCGGATGAGCCTGACCGGTGACTACCTGTCGGCCGAGGATGCACTGCGTGCCGGTCTGGTCACCGAGGTCGTGCCGCACCACGAGCTGTTGCCCGCGGCGCGACGCGTGGCCGCGGCGATCGTGGGCAACAATCAGGCCGCGGTGCGGGCGCTGCTGAGGTCCTGCCACCGCATCGACGAGGCTCAGACCAACGAGGGCCTGTGGATCGAGGCCACATCGGCCAGGGCCTGGATGAGCACGGCCACCGGCGATGACATCGCCGCGAGTCGCGCGTCGGTGATCGAACGGGGCCGCGCGCAGGTGCGCTGAGAGCCGCGGCCTCTCGAAGCTGTGGTTACCGATCCCCGCACTCGCACTTCTGCTCGCTAACTACAGCCTCGGCGTTACCGGACGAGAAAATCGGTGGACTCCCGGCCGTCGAGAGGGTTCGCTGGCGTTATCGGGACCTCGCCGCACATCAGCCGGAACTCGCACGCAACATCGGTGCGGCCGACCCAGCCGATCTGCGCCACTGGCACGAGACCGCGGCGCTGCGTGCCATCCGATTTCGTACGGCCGCATCTGTTGCGACGGTCGGGGCGCTGGCCGTGGTACCGGGCGCCATCGGCTGGATCGCCGGCGACGAGATCAACTAAGAGGTCATCGCCACGCCCCACAACGGGCACGGCTCGGCGGTGTCCGCGCAGACCGCATGGGCGGCCACGGTCGCGACCGACCCGGACCGGTTCCTCGTCGGCACCATCGACCGGCACAACCCGGCATCACGGCTGACGGCGGTACGTGCCGGGCGACCGCGCGTGCTCGACGATGTGTTCGTCGCCCTCGGTACCGCCCCGGCTCGCGGACGCTGACGCCGGCCGGTTAGGTTGGGGGCCTGTCTTTTTCCGTCGTGCTCGCCGTGCTGCTGGCAGCGTTTCTGCATGCCGTCTGGAACTCGTTGGCGCATGCGATCTCCGACCGGGTCGTCGGTTTCGCCCTGATCGGTGTGGTCGACGCCCTCGGCGGTGCGACCATGATCGCGGTGGGCGGTCTGCCGCCGACGGGTGCGTGGCCGTTCATCATCGCCTCGGCCGCCGTGCACGTGCTCTACAACCTGCTGCTGCTCGCGAGTTATCAACTCGGCGAGTTCAGTCAGATGTACCCGCTGGCGCGGGGCACGTCGCCGTGGCTGGTCGCCGTGGTGGCGCTCGTGGTGCTCGGCCACGACATGCCGGTCACCGAACTGGCCGGGGTGCTGACGATCTCGGCAGGTCTGATCGCGCTGGTGTTCCTCGGCGGCCGACCCACGCGCAAGGATCTTCCCGCGCTGGGTGCTGCGACGCTCACGGGCGTGACGATCGCCGGCTACACCGTGATCGACGGCGTCGGGGTGCAGCAGGCTTCGCTGCTGGCCTACACCGGGTGGATGTTTCTGCTGCAGGGTCCGCCGCTGGCGATCTTCGCCGCGATCCGCCGCGGTCCGCGCCTGCTCGGCGCCGTCCGCGATTGTGCGGTACCGGGTCTGGCCGGTGGGGCGATCTCGCTGGGCGCGTACACGATCGTGCTGGCCGCGCAGCGCACCGGCGCCCTGGCACCCATCGCCGCGCTACGCGAGACCAGCATCGTGTTCGGTGCGTTGATCGGCGCGTTTTTCCTCGGGGAGCGACTCGGCGCGCGCCGCGCGATCGCATCGGCCGTGGTGCTCGCAGGTGTGCTGCTGATCAGCCTGCCGTGAGCGACGGCGCCACCAGATCGCGGTACCGCTGTTTCATGGTGTCGATGACGACGTCCGGATCGGTCGCCCAGACCTCCTCGTTGAAGATCTCGACTTCGACGTCGCCGTCGTAACCGGCGGCCCGGACCATTGCCGTGATCGCCCCGAAATCGATGACGCCGTCGCCCATCATCCCGCGGGACACCAACGGGTCGGCGGCCATGGGGACCAGCCAGTCGCACACCTGATAGGAGCTGATCCGATCTTGTTCGCCTGCGGCGGCGATGCCCTCGGCCAACTGGGGATCCCACCAGACGTGGAAGGTGTCGACGACGACGCCGACGGCCTCCGCCGGGTACGGCGCCGCAAGCGCGAGGGCCAGTCCGATGGTCGAGATCACCGCGCGGTCGGCGCAGAACACCGGGTGCAGGGGTTCCAGCGCCAACCGGACGCCGTGGTCGACGGCGTAGGGCACGAGCTTCTCGAGCCGCTGCACCACACGCTGTCTGGCGGCGGCGAGGTCGCGGTCGGGGACGCCGCCGACGACCAGGACCAGTTCCCGGGTCCCGAGAGTGGCGGCCTCCTCGATGGCGCGACGATTGTCGACCAGTGCGGCGTCCTCGTCGTACCCGGTCAGGAAACCGCCCCGGCACAGACTGGACACGCGAAGTCCGTTGTCGTGCACCAGCTTCGAAGCGATGTCCAGCCCCACCTCGGCCACCCGGTCGCGCCATGGCCCGATCGCCTCAAGCCCGGCCGCCGCAGCGGCCTCGACAGCCTCGCGCAGGGTGAGGCGTTTGGTGGTCATGGTGTTCAGGGACAGTCGTCTCTCGGCACTCATGCCCGCACCCCGTTCGTCTCGAGAAACACGCGCATCCGGTGCGCGGCGCCGTCCGGGTCGGCGAGCAGGCCGGCGCGGTCGGCGAGGACGAACAGTTCGCAGAGATGCGTCAGGGACCGTCCGCTCGACAATCCGCCCACCATCGTGAAACCGGGTTGCAGGCCGTTGAGCCACGCCAGGAACGCGATCCCGGTCTTGTAGTAGTACGTCGGCGCGGCGAAGATGTGTCGGCCCAGTGCGCGGGTGGATTCGAGGATCTCGCTCGCCTCCGCATCGTTGCCCTCGTCGAGCGCCTGCAGCGCGGTGGCGGCCGCGGGATAGATCGCGGCGAAGATGCCCAGCAACGCATCGGAATGGCCGTGATCGTCACCGATGATCAGTTCCGGGTAGTTGAAGTCGTCTCCCGTGTACAGCCGTACGCCGTCGGGCAGGGCGCGACGCAAGGCGATTTCGTGCCCGGCGTCGAGCAGCGAGACCTTCACGCCGTCGACCTTGTCGACGTTGTTCGCGATCAGTTCGAGGAAAGTGGTTGTCGCGGTGTCGATCCGGTCAGATCCCCAATAGCCGCGCAGCGCCGGGTCGAACATCTCGCCCAGCCAGTGCAGGATCACCGGGCGGTCGGTGTGCGCGAGCACGGCCTCATAGACCGTCAGATAGTCCGCCGGTGACTGCGCCACGCGCGCCAGCGCCCGCGACGCCATGAGGATCACCTGCGCCCCGGCCTCGCGGACCACGTCGATCTGTTCTCGGTAGGCATCGGTGATCATCGACAGCCCCCGATCCCCCGGCGGCACGTCGTCGAGAACAAGCTGATCCGTTCCGGCTCCGCATGCCAGCCGCCCTCCGACCGCGCCGGCCTCGGCGCCGCTGCGCCGGATCAGCTCGGCGGCCGCGCCCCAGTCCAGGCCCATGCCGCGTTGTGCGGTGTCCATCGCATCGGCCACGCCGAGTCCGTACGACCACAGCTCGCGCCGGTAGGCCATGGTGGCATCCCAATCGAGGTCAGCGGGCGCACCAGGGGTGTTGTCGGCCAAGGTTTTCGGGACCACGTGGGCCGCGGCGTAGGCGATGCGGGAGGTGATCGGGCGCTGCGGTCTGCGCCACGGCCCAGGTGGGCCGAGTTCGACACGCCGCAACTCGCCGTCGATGGGCAGTGACAGCACCGTGCCGGTGTGCAGCGCGGTCACAGCACGATCTCCGGCACATCGAGGCGCCTGCCTTCGGCGGAACTCTGCAGTCCCAGTTCGGCGAGTTGCACACCGCGGGCCGCCGACAGCAGGTCGTAGCGATGTGCACGGCCCGCGAGCACGTCGCGCAGGTACTCCTCCCACTGCAGTTTGAATCCGTTGTCCAGATCGGCATTGTCGGGAACCTCGAGCCACTGATCCCGGAATGCCTCGGTGACGGGGAGGTCGGGGTTCCAGACGGGCTTGGGGGTGTGCGCGCGGTGTTGCGCTCGGCAGCGGCGCAGGCCCGCGACCGCTGACCCGTGGGTGCCGTCGACCTGGAACTCGACGAGTTCGTCGCGGAACACCCGCACCGCCCACGACGAATTGATCTGGGCGACAATCCCACCGGCGATCTCGAAGATCCCGTACACGGCGTCGTCGGCGGTCACCGGATAGGGCCGGTGCGCCTCGTCCCACCGCGTCGGGATGTGGGTGACGGCCTTCGCGGTGACGGTCTCGACCTTGCCGAGGATCCCTTCCATCACGTAGTTCCAGTGACAGAACATGTCGACGGTGATGCCGCCGCCGTCCTCGGCGCGGTAGTTCCAGCTCGGGCGCTGTGCAGGCTGACCGTCACCCTCGAACACCCAGTAGCCGAACTCGCCGCGCATGGACAGGATCCGGCCGAAGAAGCCCTCGTCGACCAGACGCCGCAACTTGACCAGGCCGGGCAGGTACAGCTTGTCGTGCACGACACCTGCGGTGACACCGGCGTTGCGCGCCATCCGCGCCAGTTCGACCGCCTCGGTGAGGGTTTCGGCCGTCGGCTTCTCGGTGTAGACGTGCTTGCCCGCCTTGATCGCGGCCGTGAGGGCCTCGAATCGACGCGAGGTGACCTGGGCGTCGAAGTACACGTCGACGGTCGGGTCGGAGATCACCGACGTGACGTCGGTCGTCCAGTGCTCGATGCCGTGCTCGGCGGCCATGTCGGCGAGCCGGTCGGCGTTGCGGCCGACAAGGATCGGCTCGACGGCGACGCGGGAGCCGTCCTCTGCGGTGAGACCGGTTTCGCGCAGCGGCAGGATGGAGCGGAGCAAGTGCTGACGGTAGCCCATCCGGCCGGTCACGCCGTTCATGGCAATGCGCAGGGTACGAGTCATACTGGTGGTCATCGAGGGATGCCTTATCTGATCGGCCGGCGACGCCGGCAAATGCGGTCGATTGACCTGCACCGCAGAACACGCCGTCGGGGCGTTCGCGATGTCAGCACTTCGGAATGCGCTTTCCACGGTAAGCTCATGCGGCAGTCCCGGTCAACCCGTGACTTTCGGCGTGGCCGACTCCACATCACGACATCACGGCGGGAGCTCAGATGGCAGCGGTGACACTGCAGGACGTGGCGGCCCGCGCCGGCGTCTCTCAGGCGACGGCATCACGCGTGCTCAACGGCTCGAGCCGCATCCCGGGCGAAGGCGTAGCCGACCGGGTGCGCGCGGCCGCCCGCGAACTCGGATACGTCCCGAATGCGCAGGCCCAGGCCCTGGCCCGCGCTTCGACGGGCCTGCTGGGCCTGATCGTGCACGACATCGCCGACCCATACTTCTCGTCGATCGCCCGTGGCGTGCAGACGGCGGCCCGCACCGCACGCAAGCAGGTGCTGCTCGCGAGCACCGACCGCGACTTCGACATCGAACGCGAATCGGTCAGCACGTTCATCGCGCACCGCGCCGACGCGATCGTCCTCGCCGGCTCGCGGCAGAGCGGCGATCTGGACCGCGACCTCGAAACCGAGTTCGGCCGGTACCGCGCCAACGGCGGTCGCGTCGTCGTCATCGGCCAGCCACTGGCCTTCGGTGGTGCCGTGGAGCCCGAAAACCACCTAGGCGCAGCACAATTGGCTGATGCACTGGTGGCGTCGGGACACACCCAGTTCGCGGTCATCGGCGGTCCGGGCAGCATTCGCACCGCCGTCGACCGGCGCAACGGGTTCGTGGAGGCGCTGGGCCGGCGTGGGCTGACGCCACTGGTGGAGGTCTCGGGCGAGTTCACGCGCGACGGCGGCTATTCCGCCGCACGTCGACTCGCAAGCGCACTGCAGCTCAGCCCGGGTGCGCCGGGAGAGCCGGTGTGCGTATTCGCGGTCACCGACGTGATGGCGATCGGCGCCGTCGCCGCCTGGCGCGAGCTGGGCCTCTCGGTGCCAGAGGATGTCGGGATCGCGGGGTTCGACGACATTCCGACGCTGCGGGACTACACGCCCGCGCTGACCACCGTGGTCCTGCCGCTGCAGGACATCGGCGCCCGCGCGGTCGAGCTCGCACTACGTACCGAATCCGACTGCGATGACCTGCGAGAACGGATTCCGGGGCAGGTGGTCCTGCGTGACAGCACGCGCTTGCCGTGATGCGCCCCAAGCAGCGGGGACCATGGCATCGTTGACAGTGTGCGCTGAGTCACGTTAGGGTCGGAATCGCTTCGGAAAGCGCATTCCCAACCCGGGTTCTCCTCCCGCGACACTGCAACCTTAGGACTCATCCATGGCGGTAACCGCTTCGGCAGGTGTGCGCCCCACCGGGGCCCAGGGGTCACCCCCACCCTCGTCCCCATCGTCTGGACCGGCACCCCGACGCCGAACCCTCGCCCTCTTCGGAACCAACTCCCTGCAGCGCACCGCATCGGCGCTGTGGCGCCCGTTGGCGCTCGTCGCGGTGCTGCTCGCCGCGTGGTGGGCGGTCACCGAGGCCGAGCTCGTGGCGCCCTACATCCTGCCCTCCCCCGCCGACACCTGGCTTGCCGCACACGACAACGCCGCCTACCTCGCCGAGAACACCTGGGTGACCGCGTGGGAGACCGTGATCGGCTTCGTGATCGCCGCCATCGTCGGTGAACTCGTCGCCGTGGTGATGATCTACTCGGCGGGCGTCGAGAAGACCGTCTATCCGCTCATCCTGTTCGCTCAGGTGGTGCCCAAGATCGCGATCGCGCCGCTGTTCATCGTGTGGCTGGGCTTCGGCCCGTCGCCGAAGATCCTGGTGGCAGTGCTGATGGCGTTCTTCCCCATCGTCATCTCGGGACTCGCAGGCCTGCGCTCGGTCGACCCCGAGATCCTCGAGCTCACTTCGACCATGGGCGCCAGCCGGTTCAAGACGTTCCTCAAGATCCGGTTCCCGGCTTCCCTGCCGCAGTTGATGTCGGGCCTCAAGGTGGCCGCGACACTCGCGGTGACCGGCGCCGTCGTCGGTGAATTCGTGGGCGCCAACGAAGGTTTGGGTTATGTGATCCTGCAGGCCAACGGCAATGTCGACACCGCGATGCTCTTCGCCGCGCTGATCATCATGTCGCTTCTCGGGATCGCGCTGTTCGCGGTCATCGAACTCGCCGAGAAGATGCTCATCCCGTGGCATTCGTCCCGCCGCACCACCCGTTCCGCAACGTCCGCCTGACCGCCCATCACCAGCAGCCACGAGGAGTGAAACCATGATCTCGACCCCACGCCGCGCGACCGTCGCGCTGGCCTCCGCCGCGATCCTCGCACTGTCCGGATGCGGCGGCAGCGGCACCGACAATGCCGAGAACAGTTCCGGCGAAGCCGGTTCGGCCGGTGAGGCAACCGCGGCCACGCTCATGCTGAACTGGTACCCGTACGGCGAACACGCCCCCTTCTACTACGGCGTCCAGGAGGGCATCTTCGCCAAGCACGGCATCGACCTGACCATCGACGCCGGGCAGGGTTCCACCAAGACCGTGCAGGCCGTCGGGTCGAAGCAGGTCGACTTCGGATGGGCCGACACCCCCGCGGTGCTGACCAACATCGACAAAGGCGTGAAGGTCAAGAGCACCGGCGTGTTCCTCCAGACCACGCCGTCGGCAGTACAGGTGTTCGCCGATTCGGGGATCAACTCACCGCAGGACTTGGTGGGCCGTACCATCGCGGTGTCCGCGGGCGACGCCCCCACCACGACGTTCCCGATCTACCTGGACAAGGTGGGGGTGCCCGAAGACCAGGTCACGCAGCAGAGCCTCGACGCCGCGGGCAAGATGTCGGCGATGATGTCCGGTCGGGTGGACGGCCTGATCGGTTTCGCCCACGACCAGGGACCGACCATCGCCAGCAAGAGCGGCCGCGAGGTGCGTTACCTCAAGTACTCAGACGCCGGGTTGAACTTCTACAGCAACGGCCTGATCGCGAACACCGAAACGATCTCCGACAATCCCGAGCTGGTGCAGGCCATGGTCGATGCCACCAGCGAGGCGTTCGCCGCGGCCGCAGCCGATCCCGACGCAGCCGTACAGGCCATGGCGGGCAAGGATCCGCAGATGCCTCCGCAGGACGTGCTGCTGCATCAGTGGCAGCAGACCATCCCGTTGTTGAGCACGCCCACGACCACCAACCAGCCACCCGGCACCAACGCCGAGGCGGACTGGACCAACACGATCACCACGCTCACCGACGCCGGCCTACTGGAAACCGCGAAACCGGCTGCGGAGTACTGGGATTCGTCGTTCACACCGAAACCGTCACAGTAGCCGGGAGCCGACGCGACATGAACACCTCAACGATCAGCGCACCGAAAACGTCCATGACACATGAAGCCGCCGAGGCGATCTCCGTCGAGGGCGTGACCGTAACGTTCACCTCGAAACGCGCCGCCACCACCGCGCTCGACGACATCAACCTGCGCATCGCCGACGGCGAGTTCGTCTCGATCGCGGGACCGTCCGGATGCGGCAAGTCGACGCTGTTGAAGGTGATCGCCGGCCTGACCGACGCCACCGCAGGGCAGGTGCGCCTGCGTGGCAACCGGGTGAAGGGTCCACAGCGCGAGATCGGCTACGTCTTCCAGCGCGCGGCGCTTCTGGAGTGGCGCTCGGTGCGCAAGAACATCCTGTTGCAGGCCGAGATGCGCGGAATGTCACGCCAGGCCGCGGCGCGACGCTGTGACCAACTCATCGAGATGACCGGGCTGGCAGGATTCGAGAACGCTCTGCCGCACGAGCTGTCCGGCGGTATGCAGCAACGCGTTTCGCTCTGCCGTGCGTTGTTGCACGAGCCGGATGTGCTGTTGATGGACGAACCGTTCGGCGCACTCGACGCCCTCACACGCGAGAAGATGAACATCGAGCTGCACCGGATCTGGCGCGAGACCGGCACCACGGTGGTGCTGGTGACGCACTCGGTCGCCGAGGCGGTTTACCTGGCCAACCGTGTGGTGGTGATGAGCCCGCGTCCGGGCCGGATCGTCGAGATGCTCGACGTCGATCTGCCCGCCGATCGCAGCTACGCCGCGACCATGGAGCACCCGGAGTTCATTCGCGTCGCCAATCGGGTACGTGACCTGCTGGGCAGCTCCGCCGCGGCCGATTGAGCGTTCCTGCCCTTGACGGCACCCCGCCCCGGCGCGGCATGGTTGGGCCATGAACGATTCGCCGTCCGGCACCCCGTCCGGCACTGTGGTCAACCACCACGCCGACCACCCCGGTTTCTCCGGGGTGACCGGCGCGATCTTCGGCCTGCTGTTCATCGCCATCGGCCGCGCGAACGCCGAGCTGGCGGTCGCCGCGATCGATGAATCTGGGCGTCTGGGGCCCGCCGACCACGTCGTGGACGTGGGCTGTGGCCCCGGCAACGCGGCCCGGATGGCCGCCCACCGGGGCGCACGGGTCACCGCGGTCGATCCGTCCGCCGAGATGTTGCGTGTCGGGCGACTCGTCACGGGTACCAGGACCGCCGGGGACATCGCCTGGCGGCGCGGCACCGCCGAGGACCTCCCGGTGAACGACGGTGCGGCCACCGTGCTGTGGGCGCTGGCGACAGTGCACCACTGGCAGGACGTCGACCGGGGGCTGCGGGAAGCCCACCGGGTGCTGGCGCCGGGTGGCCGGTTGCTTGCGATCGAACGGCAGGTTGCCGCAGGGGCCACCGGCTTCGCCAGCCACGGGTGGACGAAAGAACAGGCACACGCCTTCGCCGCCATGTCTCAGGCTGCGGGATTCGATCGGGCGGAGGTCACCACCCGGCGGCACGGTCGTAAGGCGGTGTGGCTCGTGACCGCCCTGAGGGCCTGACCAACCGTGAACAACCGCAACTGACCGGGGTGTCAGGACGTGCCCGGCACGAGCCAGCGACCGGAGAACGCACGCCACCCGACGAACACCAACCGCAGCACCATGAACGTGCTGAGCCCCGACCAGATGCCGAACAGGCCCCAGCCGAAGGCGAGCGACAGCCAGATCAACGGCAGGAAGCCCAGCATCGCGCTGGCCAGCGTCGCATTACGCATGAACTTCGCGTCGCCCGCGCCAAGCAGCACGCCGTCGAGCGCGAAAACGATGCCGGCGACCGGGAGTTGGGCCACCAGGAACCACCATGGCACCCCGATGGTCGCCAGCACTGATTCGTCGTTGGTGAAGACCGGCGGGAACACCGACGCGCCGACCGCGAACACGATGGCGAGTACTCCGCCGGCCAGCGTCGAGAACAGCGTCACGCGCCAGGCCACCGACTTCGCGTGCGCCAGGTGACCCGCCCCGAGCGCCGCGCCGACCAGGGACTGCGCGGCGATCGCCAGCGAGTCGAGCACCAGCGCCAGAAAACTCCACAGCTGCAGTACGACCTGGTGCGCGGCGACCGCGGCCGCACCGAACCGGGCGGCGACCGCACCGGCCGAGACGAAGCACGCCTGAAACGCCAGGCTGCGCACCAGCAGATCGCGTCCCATCACCAACTGCACGCGCAACACGGCGGGCTGAATTCGCAGCGGCACCTTCTCGACCAGCAGGGCCCGCATGAACAGTCCGGCGGCAAGCCACTGTCCGATGACGTTGGCGACCGCGGAACCGGCCAGTCCCATCCTCGGCATCCCCAGCCAGCCGTACACCAGCAGCGGACACAGCACCGCCGACACCGCGAAGCCAAGCACCACGTAGCGCAGCGGGCGCACGGTGTCCTGCACACCGCGCATCCAGCCGTTTCCAGCCATCGACACCAGGATCGCCGGAGCGGCCAGGATGGCGATCCGCAACCACGGCAGTGCTGCGTGGGCGATCTCACCACCCGCGGCCAGCGCCGAAAGCAGCGGCACCGCAACGGCTTCCACCACGGCCACGATCAGCAGGCCGAGACCGAGCGCCAGCCACGTGGCCTGCACTCCCTCGGCAACCGCCGAACCCCGGTCGCCCGCCCCGAAGAAGCGGGCCGAGCGGGCCGTCGTGCCGTACGACAGGAAGGTGCCCTGTGAATTGACCAGGCCAAGGATCAGTCCGCCGATCGCCAGGCCGGCCAAACTGACCGCGCCGAGGCGCCCGACGATTGCCAGGTCGAACAGAAGGTAGATGGGCTCCGCGGCGAGGACGCCGAGCGCGGGAACCGCGAGTTCGGCGATGCGTCTGCTGGTTGCCTGCGCGAGCGGAGTGCCCACCTGGTCCTCCGCGGGTGCTGGGGGCTCCTCGCCCGCCGGCTCAGCCAAGAGCCTGTGCGAGTGCCCGTACGACGTCGTCGGCGGTTCCGGTGGCGGAGTACCCGGCGGCGTGCGGATGGCCGCCGCCTCCGAATGCGCTCGCGACCGAGGCGAGGTTCACCGACTTGGCCCGCATCGACACCGACCAGTGCATCGGTTCGATTTCCTTGAACACCGCGGCGACCTCGGCCTGCTGCGTGGTGCGGACGATGTCGACGATGCTCTCGACCTCCTCGGGCCTGGCCTTCGACCACTCGGCGTGCGGCACCACGGCGTACACGAAGCCCCGACCGTCGAGCGCGTCGGGCAGCAGCCGGGCCGTCGCGAGGACCCGCGACAGCATCGGCAGCCACGCGAACGGATGGGTGTCGAGCAATGTCCGGCTGATCGAGGCGTTGTCGACGCCGAGTTCCACCAACCGGGCCGCGAGCCGGTGTGCCCGCGCGGTCGCCCAGCGGAACGAACCGGTGTCGGTGGTCAGCCCGGCGTACAGGCAGTGTGCCACCTTCTCGTCGATGGGCTTGCCCCACGCGTCGAGGAGTTCGGCCACGAGCATCGTGGTGGAGTCCGCCGTCGGGTCGATGTAGTTGGCGGTGCCGAACAGCTGGTTGGACGCGTGATGGTCGATGACAAGAACCTCACGCCCCGGTTCGGCGAGCCCACGGAGCGCGCCGAGCCGATTGATACTTGGAATATCAACGGTCACAACGAGATCGGCGTCGCGGCGCATCACCTCTGGGGCGACCAGCAGATGCCCGCCGGGCAGTGACCGCAACGATTCCGGCAGTTGTGCGGGCGTCGCGAACGCCACCTCGACGTGCTTGCCGGATGCGGCCAGCACCTGCGCCAGGGCCAGCCCGGCGCCGATGGTGTCCGCATCCGGATAGACGTGGCAGATGACACTGACACTCGATGCCGCGGTCAGCAGCTCAGCGGCCCCGTGGGCGTCGACGCGCGCGCCGGCGATCTGGGCGTCCGGACCGGTCAGCAGACCGGTCTCAGGATCGGTTGTCGTCACCGGCATCCTCAGCGTTCGTCCCCGTCGGTATCCCCGTCTGTGTCCTCCGCCCCGCCAACACGGTACGGGTCGGGATCGCCTGCGTGCTTGGCACCCTCCCGGACTCTCGCCAAATCCTCATCCGCGGCCCGCGCCCGGGCCAACAGTTCCTCCATCCGGTGCGCCGCGTCGGGCACGGTGTCCCGAACGAAGGCCAGGGTCGGGGTGAATCTCACCCCGGTCCCGGCGCCCACCTTGGTGCGCAGCACACCTGTGGCCTTCTCCAGCGCCGCGGCCGCACCCTCGTAATCCGGTTCGTCGTCGAGCGACGCCCCCATCACGGTGTAGTACAGCGTCGCGTCGTGCAGATCCCCTGACACTTTCGCGTCGGTGATCGTCACCCCGGCCAGGCGTGGATCTTTGATCTCGTACTCGATGGCCGAGGCGACGATCGTGGAGATCCGCTTGGCGAGCCGTTTGGCGCGTGCGGGATCAGCCACTGTGTCCTCTGTTCTTCGCGCGAGCGTCCATCGTTACGTCCGTGCCTTCTCGACCAGCTCGTACGTCTCGATGACGTCGCCTTCCTTGATGTCGTTGTAGGTCAGCGTCAGACCGCACTCGTAACCGTCGCGGACCTCGGTGACGTCGTCCTTCTCACGCCGGAGCGAGGCCACGGTGAGGTTCTGGGCGACCACGACGTTGTCACGCAGCAGCCGCGCCTTGGCGTTGCGGCGCATGACACCCGAGGTGACCAGGCAGCCTGCGATGTTGCCGACCTTCGACGAGCGGAAGATCGCGCGGATCTCGGCCCGACCGAGCTCCTTTTCCTCGTACACCGGCTTGAGCATGCCCTTGAGCGCGGCCTCGATCTCGTCGATGGCCTGGTAGATCACCGAGTAGTACCGGATCTCCACACCCTCGCGGTTGGCCAGCTCGGTGGCCTTGCCCTCGGCCCGCACGTTGAAGCCGATGATGATCGCGTCCGAAGCCGACGCCAGGTTGACGTTGGTCTCGGTGACGCCACCGACACCGCGGTCGATGACCCGCAGCTCCACTTCGTCGTCGACCTGGATGCCCATCAGGGCCTCTTCGAGGGCCTCGACGGTACCGGCGTTGTCGCCCTTGAGGATCAGGTTCAGCTGGCTGGTTTCCTTCAGCGCCGAATCCAGGTCTTCCAGGCTGATGCGCTTGCGGCTGCGTGCGGCGAGCGCATTGCGCTTGCGCGCGCTGCGCCGGTCGGCGATCTGCCGGGCGATGCGGTCCTCGTCGACGACCAGGAAGTTGTCGCCCGCGCCGGGCACCGAGGTGAAACCGACCACCTGTACCGGACGCGACGGCAGCGCCTCCTCGACGTCCTCGCCGTGCTCGTCGATCATGCGGCGCACACGCCCGTAGGCGTCGCCCGCCACCACCGAGTCGCCCACCCGCAGCGTGCCGCGCTGGATGAGGACCGTGGCCACCGGGCCGCGACCGCGGTCCAGGTGCGCCTCGATCGCCACACCCTGGGCCTCCATGTCGGGGTTGGCCCGCAGGTCGAGGGCCGCGTCGGCCGTCAGGATCACGGCCTCCAGCAGCGCGTCGATGTTGGTGCCCTGCTTGGCCGAGATGTCGACGAACATCGTGTCGCCGCCGTAATCCTCGGGGATCAGCCCGTACTCGGTGAGCTGACCGCGGATCTTCTGCGGATCGGCGCCTTCCTTGTCGATCTTGTTGACCGCGACCACGATCGGTACGTCGGCGGCCTGCGCGTGGTTGATGGCCTCCACCGTCTGCGGCATGACGCCGTCGTCGGCCGCGACCACGAGGATCGCGATGTCGGTGGCCTTCGCGCCTCGGGCACGCATGGCGGTGAACGCCTCGTGACCCGGGGTGTCGATGAAGGTGATGGGCCGGACCATGCCGTCGAGTTCGACCTCGACCTGGTAGGCACCGATGTGCTGCGTGATGCCGCCGGCCTCGCCCTCGCGGACGTTGGCCTTGCGGATCGTGTCGAGCAGTCGGGTCTTGCCGTGGTCGACGTGGCCCATGACGGTGACGACCGGCGGACGGACCTCCAGGTCCTCCTCGTCGCCGGCATCCTCGCCGTAGGTGAGGTCGAAGGACTCGAGCAGCTCGCGGTCCTCGTCCTCGGGCGAGACGACCTGCACGACGTAGTTCATCTCGCTGCCCAGCAGCTCGAGGGTCTCGTCGCCCACGGACTGCGTGGCCGTGACCATCTCACCGAGGTTGAACAGCGCCTGCACCAGCGATGCCGGGTTGGCGTTGATCTTCTCGGCGAAATCGCTCAGCGAGGCGCCGCGGGCCAGCCGGATGGTCTCGCCGTTGCCATGCGGCAACCGCACGCCACCGACGACCGGGGCCTGCATGTTCTCGTATTCGGCGCGTTTTGCGCGCTTCGACTTGCGGCCGCGCTTGGGTGCGCCACCGGGACGTCCGAACGCACCGGCGGCACCGCCGCGCTGGCCGGGACGGCCACCGCCGCCACCGGGACGACCACGGAAGCCACCACCGGCAGCTGCTCCGCCGCCACCGCCGCCGCCGCCGCGGTAGTTACCACCACCGCCGCCGCCACCACCGGGGCGACCGCCCTGGCCTGCGGGACGGGGACCACCGCCGGGACGCGGACCGGGACGCGGTCCACCGCGGCCGGCCGCGGTCGCGGGTCGTGGCGGCATGTTGCCGGGCGAAGGGCGAGGGCCGCCGCCGGGACGCGGGCCCGGTCGAGGCTGGGGCCGCGGGATCGGCCGGTCGGCCGGCTGCTGGGTCGAGAAGGGGTTGTTGCCGACACGCGGCGTGCGCGGGGCCGGCTTCGGGGCCGGCCCGGGCCGGGGGCCGGGCGTGGCACCGGGTGTGGGACGCGGGCCGGGCGTGGCGCCCGGTGTGGGTGCCGTGGGCGCGCTGGCGGCCGCCGAGGCAGCCGGCGCACTCGGAGCGGCAGGCTGCGGGGCGGCCGGCTTGGGAGCCGACGGCTTCGCAGGTGCTGCAGGGGTCTCCGCGGCCGAGGCCGCGGGAGCCGGGGCGGCCGGCTTGGGAGCCGAAGGCTTCGCGGCCGTAGCCGGGCTGGGCGCCGGAGCGCCGGAGGGCTTGGGGGCCGCAGGCGCGGGCGCGCCGTTGCCGCCCTGGCTGCGGGGTTTCTCATCGGCCTTGTTGGCGCCTGATTTGGCACCGAAGGTTTCGCGCAGCCGACGCGCGACGGGGGCCTCCACGGTGGAGGACGCCGATTTCACGAACTCGCCTTGCTCTTTGAGCGTTGCTAGGAGTTCCTTGCTTGTGACACCGAGTTCCTTTGCCAACTCGTGTACACGGGCCTTACCTGCCACTACTTCTCCTCATCTTGAGGCGACAGCGGTGGTCGGCGCCGCGCCTCGGTTTAGCTATGACGCATGGTCATCGGGACTTCACGGTGTGCTCATGTTCTTCGCTACCTGTTCTCTAAGCCGGGGCGGTCGGGCGCTCCGAGATTCTCACCGAGGCTCTCGACATACTCGCTCACCCCAGACGTATCCGGTGAACCGGCGATTCGCAACGCTCGTGCGAAGGCCCGCCGCCGGACTGCCAGTTCTGCGCACTTCGGATCGGGGTGCAACCAGGCACCCCGCCCGGGCATGCTTGCCGTGGTGTCGACCGAAACGGTGTAGTTGCCGTTCCCGTCGCTCACCGCGACTGTACGAAGCAAGTCGGCGGCCAACTCTCGCTTCCGGCAGCCGATACATGTCCGCACCGGTCCGACAGGGGTGTCGGGGATGCGTCGACGCGTCGAAGCCGGAGTCTCGCGCTGGATCACGGCTGAGTCTACCGTCCCATGCTTTGTAATTTGAAACGACTGGCACCACTATCCGTCGTGCGCCGCCCCGTGACGGGCGTCGGCGTCGCCGACCGGGGCGGCATCGCTGCGGATGTCGATGCGCCAACCCGTCAACCTGGCCGCCAACCTGGCGTTCTGCCCTTCCTTGCCGATCGCCAGAGAGAGCTGGAAATCGGGAACGATCACGCGGGCCGCACGCCCGACTTCGTCGATGACCGACACCGACACCACCTTCGCGGGCGAGAGCGCGTTGGCGACGAACCGCGCCGGGTCCTCGTCGTAGTCGATGATGTCGATCTTCTCGCCCGACAACTCGCTCATGACGTTACGGACGCGCTGCCCCATCGGGCCGATGCACGCACCCTTGGCGTTGAGCCCCGGCACGCGCGATGCCACCGCGATCTTCGACCGGTGACCGGCCTCGCGCGCGACCGCCACGATCTCGACCGACCCGTCGGCGATCTCGGGTACCTCCAGTGAGAACAGCTTGCGGACCAGGTTGGGATGCGTGCGCGACAGCGTGATGAGCGGTTCGCGCGCACCCCTGGTGACACCGACGACGTAACAGCGCACGCGGTCGCCGTGTTCGTAGCGCTCGCCGGGCACCTGCTCGGCCGCGGGAATGACGCCTTCGGATCCCTTGGTCTCGCTGCCCATCCGCACGACCACGAGGCCGCGCGCGTTGGCGCGCGCGTCCCGCTGGATCACCCCGGCGACGATGTCGCCTTCATGGGCGGCGAACTCCCCGTAGACCTTCTCGTTCTCGGCGTCACGCAGGCGCTGCAGGATGACCTGCCGCGCGGTGGTCGCCGCGATCCGGCCGAAACCCTCTGGCGTGTCGTCCCATTCGTGCAGGACGTTGCCGTCGGCGTCGGTCTGGCGGGCGATCACCTTGACCACACCGGTCTTGCGGTCGATGTCGATGCGCGCGTCGGGCTCGTGACCGTCGGTGTGCCGATACGCGGTCAGCAGGGCCGACCTGATCGTCTCCACGACGACGTCGACCGAGATCCCCTTGTCGGCCTCGATGGCGTGCAGCGCCGCCATGTCGATGTTCATGCCCGGGCCCCCTTCCCAGTTTGTTCGGCGAGCTCCAGCTCACGTCGATTCGGCGGCGAAAACTCTACTTGGACAACAGCTTTGACGATCTCACGCAGCGGTATCCGCCGGATGGCGAAGTCACGCCCCTCCGGCACCACGACGTTGAGCTGTTCGCCGTCGGTCTCCCCCAGCCGCGCGGTCAGCGACGAACCGTCGGCCAGCGTCAGTTCGGCCTTGCGACCACGATTTCGCCTGAAGTGCTTCTCGGAGGTGAGCGGGCGGTCCACACCGGGCGAGGTGACCTCGAGCACATACGGCGTGTCGCCCCTGTCGATCGTGTCCAAGAGGCCGGACGCGAGCCGAGACAGCATCGCGACCGCGTCGAGATCGAGACCGTTGTCGCCGTCGGCGACCACGGTGATGCGTGCCGGACGGGTCGCCGCGTTGACGACGACGTCGTCGATCTCGTAGCCGGCGCGCGCGAACTCGCCGTCAAGCAGCTCGATCACTTGCTTCTGCGACGGCAAATCCGCAGATGGCAACTTCGGATCCGGTGCCACGACGAGCTCCTCATCTTGAGTTGTCCGGACATGATTCCTCGGCGGTTCCCCCTGGAATCGACTATCCACGATACGCCAGCCACGGTGTGGCAAGCCGCAATCTCGAACCACGGCGCAGCGAATGTCCCCGCAGGCCGGTGCGCAGCATCGGCCGACGGGCGCGCGCCGCGAATACTCGGCAATGGCAGGATGTTCACGTGCCGAGCGCCTTGACGAACATCGACCGACGGCGGTTCCTGCTCTCGGCGGCAGCTCTGAGCCTGCTCGGCGTCACCGCGACCGCATGCGGTTCCACGCCTCCGCCACCGGAACTCGCCGATCTGACCGCGCTGCTCGACCGTGCCCGCGCCGACAGCACGCTCGCGACCGAGGCCGCGGGAGCGCTGCCGCCGCAGGACGCGACGGCCCGGGCTCTGACCGCGGTGGCAAACGAACGGTCGGCCCACGCGCAGGCGCTGTCGGACGAGTTGACCCGGATGACCGGCGAGGCGCCGCCCAGCCCATCGGCGACGTCGGCCCCGTCGTCCGCCTCGCCCTCGCCAGGGACCTCAGCAACCACGGCACCCGTGCCGAACGCCGATGACGTCGTCGCCGCACTCGAACAGTCCGCCGACCAGGCGACCGCGGTGGCGGCCCGGTTGTCGGGCTACCGCGCCGGTCTGGTGGGCTCGATCGCCGCGGCGTGCACCGCCGCGTACAAGGTCGCGCTGGACGGTGAGAGATGACCTCACCGGAACCCACGAGTGGACCCGTCCGACCGACCGGTGCCGCCGACGGTGCGTTGTTCGACGCCGTGGCCACCGAGCACGGCATCATCTACGGCTACGGCCTGGTCTCGGCGCATTCGAGTCCCGAGGAGAACTCGCTGGTCGCCGCGGCCATGGCCGAGCACCGCGCGCGGCGGGAAGCCGCCATCGCGATGCTCGAAGGCCGGTCGGTGACCGCGCCCCTGCCCGCCGCCGGTTACCAGTTGCCGTCGCCGGTGTCGGATCCGGTCGATGCCGCCAACCTCGCGGTGCGCATGGAGCAGGACGCCGCGGTGGCCTGGCGTGCCGTGCTTGAGCAGGCCACCACCTCAGAGGACCGCGCGTTTGCCGTGACCGCTCTGACCGAGTCGGCGGTCACGGCGGCCAAGTGGAACCGGTTCCTCGACGTCTGGCCCGTGACCTCGCCCTTCCCCGGCGGCTCCGAATAACACTCGACGAGGTAACACTCGCGAGCAGACACAAACCTGCCGTTTTTCGGGCGAAAAGTGGCAGGTTTGTGTCTGCTCGCGGTGGCGAACCTAGCCCGCGAGAACGGACGAGATCTCGGCGGCCGCGCCGTCGACCGCAACCTCGCGGGTCTCGCCGGTGAACCGGTTGCGCAACTCCACCACGCCGTCGGCCCAGCCACGACCGACCACGACGATCCACGGCATGCCGAGCAGTTCGGCGTCCTTGAACTTCACGCCCGGCGAGGCCTGCCGGTCGTCGAACAGCACCTCATGCCCGAGCCGGTCCAGGTCCGCGACCAGTTCGGCGGCTCCGGTGCGGGCCCCGGCGTCCTTGTTGGCGACGACGACGTGCACGTCGAACGGTGCCACCGAACTCGGCCACCGCAGCCCGAGCTCGTCGTGCTGCTGTTCGGCGATCACCGCGACCAGGCGGGACACACCGATGCCGTAGGACCCCATGGTCAGCCGCAGCGGCTTGCCGTCCTCACCGAGCACGTCGGCGGCGAACGCGTCGGTGTACTTGCGGCCCAGCTGGAAGATGTGGCCGATCTCGATGCCGCGCGCCGAGGTCAGCACGCCAGCCCCATCCGGTGACGGATCACCGTCGCGCACCTCGGCGGCCTCGATGGTGCCATCCGGGGTGAAGTCACGGCCGGCGACCAGACCGACGACATGCCTGTTGGGCTCGTCGGCGCCGGTGATCCACGCGGTGCCGTTCACCACCCTCGGGTCGACGAGGTAGCGCACACCGTTGTCCTGCAAGGCTTTCGGGCCGACGTAACCCTTGACCAGGAAGGGGTACTTCGCGAAATCGGCGTCGTCGAGCAGCGCGAACTCGGCGGGCTCCAGTGCCGCACCGAGGCGCTTCTCGTCCACCTCGCGATCACCTGGCACACCCACCGCGAGCAGTTCCCACTCCCCACCCGGCACGCGCGTCTTGAGCAGCACGTTCTTGAGGGTGTCGGCCGCGGTGACGGCGCGGCCCTCGAACTGTGGCAACGACGCGGTGTTGGCCCAGTCGACGAGCGTCGCGATGGTCGGGGCGTCCGGGGTGTCGTACACCTTGGCCTCGGGCTGCCCTTCGATCGGCAGCGCGTCGGGCGCCTTGGTGATCACGGCCTCGACGTTGGCGGCGTAACCGGACTCCACACAACGCACGAAGGTGTCCTCACCGACCTCGCTCTCGGCCAGGAACTCCTCGGACGCACTACCTCCCATGGCACCGGACACCGCCGAGACGATCACATAGCGGACGCCCAGCCGCGAGAAGATGCGCTGATAGGCCTCACGGTGCTGGTAGTAGGCGTTCTTGAGGCCGTCGTCGTCGACGTCGAACGAGTACGAGTCCTTCATGACGAACTCGCGGCCACGCAGGATGCCCGCGCGGGGACGCGCCTCGTCGCGGTACTTGGTCTGAATCTGGTACAGGATGACCGGGAAATCCTTGTACGACGAGTACTCACCCTTCACGGTGAGGGTGAACAGTTCCTCGTGCGTCGGACCCAGCAGGTAGTCGTTGTTACGCCGGTCCTGCAGCCGGAACAGGGTGTCCCCGTACTCTGTCCAGCGGTTGGTGGTCTCGTACGGGCCACGCGGCAGGAGCGCCGGCAGCAGGATCTCCTGGCCGCCGATCGCGTTCATCTCGGAGCGCACGACGTTCTCGACCTTGCGCAGCACCCGCAGGCCCAGGGGCAGCCAGCTGTAGATCCCTGGCCCCACGGCGCGGACGTAGCCGGCCCGGATCAGCAACTTGTGGCTGGGTACTTCGGCGTCGGCGGGGTCGTCGCGCAGGGTTCGCAGGAACAGCTCGGACATACGGGTGATCACAGCCGACAACCTTAGCGATTCGCTCGGTCGCGGATCAGTCCCGGCCTTGCCAGGTACAGATGCAGGCCTCATTTCCCTCGGGGTCGGCCAGCACCCAGAACGCCGGAGCGGCCTTGTCGCTGAGCAGCGTGCCGCCCGCGGCCAGGGCCGCGTCGATGCGCGCCTGCGCCGCATCGTGCGGCAGATCGATGTCGAGGTGGATGCGGTTGCGCTGCGGCCGCGGGGCGTCCATCTGCTGGAACCAGATCGCGGGGCCGCGCCCGAACGGGTCGACGAGCCCGAGATGCAGTTCGGAGGCGTCCAGGCAGTCGGGGTCGTCGACCCCATCCCCGACCGTGTGGTCGACGTAGTCGGTGATCGCCTGCCAGAACGGACGCACCGCGGCGATGTCGAGTGCGTCGATCGCGATCTCGAACGCCTGCACCACGCCGCTGTTGACGGTCATCTCGTAGCCGCGCCCGGACAGGGCGTGCGAGATGTCCGAAGCCAGTTGCAGATCACGGCGGGTGACGGTGCCCGCGTCGCGCGAGCGCAGTCGCAGCACCGCGCGGTCGGCACGCACGTCGATCGACAGGTGCCCGGACGCCGCTGCGCCCGCTGCGGTCACGGCATGCTCGGCCGCACGGACCGCGTCGGCCATCGTCGGCACGAGCACCTCGACATGCAGGGCTCCGAGCACCAGACACCAGCCGAGCGGACCGACGGTGTCCGAAACCTCTTGTCGTGTCAGCCCGGCCATGGTCTGAAACTCCGTTCAGCCGATCGGAGGCTGGTCGACCTCGATCTCGCCTGCGTCCATCGCGTCCTTGACGTCCTGCGCGTGCGCCACCTGTTGCGAGGTGTAGCCGATGAACAGTGCCGCGGCGCCGACCAGCACGGCCACGGCGGCCACCCACAACAGGCCGTAGGTGTAGGCCGAGTCCAACGCGCCGATCTGCGCGTCGTTCATGTCCTTGACCGGTCCGGTGGTGCCGCCCAGGAACAACGTGCGCGACGTGATGACGGCCTGGATGACCGCGAGCACCAGCGGGCCGCCCAGGTTCTGCAGCATCAGCGCGATGGCCGACGCCGGACCGATGCGGTCCAGGTTGACGCCCGCGATGGCCGACAGTGTCAGCGGCACCACGATCGTGCCGATGCCGATACCGCCGATCGTGATGGGCAGCACGAGGTTCGGGAAGTACGGGATGCCGCGGTGCAGCGTCGAACCGTAGATCATGGCGCCCAGCACCAGGATTCCGCCGGCGATCACCAGCACGCGCGGCGGAACGGAGCGCACCAGTTGCGAGGCCGCGCCCAGGCCGATGCCCATGCCGATCACGAACGGGATGAAACCGATGCCTGCGCGCAGCGCCGTGTAGCCGAGGATGTCCTGCACGTACAGCCCGATCAGCACGGTCAGTGTGAACAGCACACCGCCTGCCAGGAAGATCGCCGCGAACGTGGCGACCCGGTTGCGTTCGCGGAACAGTGCGAACGGCACGACGGGGTTCTCGGCGGTGCGTTCGGCGATGAGGAATGCGATGCCGAAGACCGCGGCGGCCGCGCCGGAGGCCAGCGTGATCGGGGCGAGCCAACCACTTTCGGGGCCCTGGGTGAAGGCGAACACCGCGGCGGTACAGGCAAGGGTGGCGAGCAGAGCACCGGCGGCGTCGAGCTTCATCCGCTCGCGGTTGGTCTCCTGCAGCGCCGTGCGCGCGAGGTAGATCATGACCAGGCCGATCGGCACGTTGACCAGGAAGGCCCACCGCCATGACACCTCGGTGAGGGCACCGCCGACCACCAGGCCCATGACCGAGCCGATGGCCGTCATCGCGCCGAACACCGCGGTCGCGGCGTTACGGGCCGGTCCCTTGGGGAACGTCGTCGCGACGAGGGCCAGTCCGGTCGGCGACGCGATGGCCGCACCGACACCCTGCAGCAGACGTGCGGTCACCAGGGTCGCCTCGTTCCAGGCGATGCCGCACAGCACCGAGGCGATGGTGAACAACGTCACACCGACGATGAACGTCCGTTTGCGGCCGATGGTGTCGCCGAGGCGGCCACCCAGCAGCATCAGGCCGCCGAAGGTCAGGACATACGCCGTGATGACCCAGCTGCGGCCGGCGTCGGAAAGGCTCAGCTCGTCCTGGATCCTGGGCAACGCGACGATTGCGACCGTGCTGTCCATGGTGGCGAGCAGCTGCATGCCGCCGATGGCGATCACCGCCGAAAGGAAACCCCAGGACGGGAACCAGGACGGGAGTCGGGCGGCCAGGCCCACACGGGCGGCTGCGCGCTCTGCGTCGTTGAGAGCCGTCATAACCGGTCACCTTACCGGAATCTTAAGAATCCTTTAACCGGCGAAGCCCGCCACCGGGCCGATCACGATGATCGCGGGTGGTCGAATGCCTTCCGAACGGATCCGCTCGGGCGCGTCACCGAGGGTTGCCCGCAATGTCCGTTGCGCCATGGTCGTTCCGTGTTGCACGACCAGCACCGGCGTATCCGCAGGTCGGCCGCCTCGCAGGAGGACTTCGGCGAACTGCTCGATGCGCTCGACGGCCATCAGCAACACGATCGTGCCGCTCATCGCAGCCAGCGCATCCCAATTCACTAACGATTCGGGGTGCCCCGGCGCAACATGGCCGCTGACCACCACGAACTCGTGCGTCATGCCCCGGTGCGTGACCGGAACGCCCGCCAGCGCGGGAACCGCTATGGCACTGGTCACACCCGGCACCACCGTGACCGGAATCCCGGCCTCGGTGCACGCCAACACCTCTTCGTAGCCGCGCGCGAACACGAACGGATCGCCGCCCTTGAGGCGTACGACGAACTTCCCTTCCCTGGCCCGTTCGATCAGCACCTTGTTGATGGCCTCCTGCGCCATCGCCCGGCCGTAGGGGATCTTGGCGGCGTCGATCACCTCGACATGCGGCCCCAGTTCGGCGAGAAGTTCCTGCGGCGCCAATCGGTCGGCGACGACGACGTCAGCGCGGGCCAGCAGCCGCCGGCCCCGAACCGTGATGAGTTCCGGATCGCCCGGGCCACCCCCCACCAAGGCGACACCGCTGGTGATCTCACCGGGCATGTCGGCGGTGACGAGGCCTTGCTGCAACGCCTCGTGGATCGCCGAGCGGATCGCCGCCGAGCGGCGGTGCTCGCCGCCGGCGAGCACACCCACCGAGAGCCCGTCGTGGTCGAACGTCGCGGGTGTCACCGCCGAGCCCTCGCGCGCGATGTCGGCGCGGACGCAGAAGATGCGCCGCTCCTCGGCCTCGGCGGCGATCGCGGCGTTCACATCGTGGTCGTCGGTGGCGGCGATCACATACCAGGCCCCTTCGAGGTCACCGGCCCGGAAATCCCGTAGCTCCAGGGTGATCCCCGGGTCGTCCTTCTGTAGTGCTTCCACGGCCGGGGTCGCGGCGCGGGCGATGACGTGTACGTCGGCGCCGTTGGCGATCAGCAGGGGCAGCCGGCGCTGCGCGACGGTTCCGCCGCCGACAACGACGACCTTCCTGCCCGACAGGCGCAGGCCGACGAGGTAGGCATCTTCGGTCACCCGCCGAGCTTAGTTCGTGCCGCCTTCCGGTTGTTCGGTGGTTCGCTGAGTGGCGGCGCTACCGGGCTGGTCGGGTCGGCACCGCAGACGCCACGAACCGGGCGATGGCCTGCGGGTGCGATGCCGGATGGGTGTGCAGATACCCCGCGTGCACGCCGCGGTACACCGCACCGTCGCGCGCCGGGGAACCGGCTTGGCCCGCGAACGCCCACGCCGGCGGCAGATCGTCGTCGAATATCACTGCGGTGCGGTGAAATTCGTGCCCCACAACCCGCTCGCCCGCGGTGTGCATCGACGAGTCCACCACGGCGACCGCGTCGCGGTAGCCCAACGTGAGCCGCTCGGTGAACTTCGCCGATCCGCGCAGCACACCGCACATCGGCGCGCCGTCGAGATCGTCGACGAGGTACGTCAGCCCCGCGCACTCGGCGTGCACCGGCGCGCCCCGTTCGGCGAGCTCACGGATCTGATGGCGCACAAGATCATTGGCCGACAGTTCGGCGGTGAACTGCTCCGGGAAACCGCCCGGCAGCACCAGCGCGTCGGCGCCGGGCGGCAACGGGTCGACGAGGGGGTCGAACTCGGCCACGCACGCACCGGTGCCGCGCAGCAGTTCGGCGTGCTCGGTGTAGCCGAAACTGAACGCCTTGCCTGCCGCCAACGCGACCGTGACTTCGCCGAACTCGCAGGAGGTTTCGATCGCCGGACTCCACGGTTCGGCGGGCACACGGGCACGCGCACACGCCATCACGGCGGCGAGGTCGACGTGACGGCCCACCAGTTCGGTCATCGCCGCGACCGCGTCCCGGGCCCGCTTGCCGTGTTCGACGGCGGTGACGAGGCCGAGATGCCTTGAGGGAACACTCAGTTCGTCGGCGCGCGGAATGGCCCCCAGCACCGTGACACCGGCATGCTCACACGCCTGGCGCAGTACTGCCTCGTGGCGCGGCGACCCGACCCGATTGAGGATGACCCCGGCGACGTGCACCGCCGGGTCGAACGTCGTGAAGCCGTGCAGCAGCGCCGCGATGCTCTGACTCTGCCCGCGGGCATCGACGACCAGGATCACCGGGGCGCCCAGGAGACCCGCCACCTGCGCGGTGGATCCCCGCGGCGTGCCGGCCATCTGGTCGCAGATGCGGCCGTCGAACAGTCCCATGACGCCCTCGACAACCGCGATCTCGGCTCCGGCACTGCCGTGCGCGTAAAGCGGTCCGATCAGGTCCTCGCCGACGAGCACCGGGTCGAGGTTGCGACCGGGACGGCCCGCGGCCATGGCGTGGTAACCCGGGTCGATGAAATCCGGGCCCACCTTGAACGGCGCCACGGTGTGCCCCGCCATGCGCAGCGCGCCGATGAGGCCGGTGGCCACCGTGGTCTTGCCACTGCCCGAGGCGGGCGCGGCGATCACCACCGCAGCGGTGGTGCTCACTTGTTCGTGACCCTTTTCCCGCGAGCAGACGTGAAAATGCCCGAAAACCCGGGAAAAAGGGCAGTTTCATGTCTGCTCGCCGGAAAGCCCGGCACCCGGGACGTCACCACTCGATGCCCTTCTGGCCCTTGCGGCCCACATCCATGGGGTGCTTGACCTTGGTCATCTCGGTGACGAGATCGGCGGCGTCGATCAGCCCCTGCGGCGCGTCGCGGCCGGTGATCACCACGTGCTGGCGTCCCGGCCGGTTGGTGAGCGTGTCGACGACCTCGTCCACGTCGACCCAGCCCCACTTCAGCGGGTAGGTGAACTCGTCGAGCACGTAGAAGTCGTGCTGTTCGGCGGCCAGGCGCCGTTGGATCTCGGCCCAGCCGTCGGCAGCCGCGGCGGCATGATCGTCATCGGTTCCGTGTTTGCGAGTCCACGACCAGCCCGAGCCCATCTTGTGCCATTCGACCGGGCCGCCGGCACCGTGTTCGTCGTGGAGCCTACCGAGTTCGCGGAACACCGCCTCCTCGCCGACCTTCCACTTGGCGCTCTTGACGAACTGGAACACCGCGATGGAAAAGCCCTGGTTCCAGGCCCGCAACGCCATACCGAATGCCGCGGTGGACTTCCCCTTGCCCGGCCCGGTGTGCACGGCCAGCACCGGCGCGTTGCGCCGTGCCCGCGTGGTCAGGCCGTCGTCGGGAACCACCAACGGTTGCCCCTGAGGCATGTGCCGTCCTTCCCCTACGCCGCGTCCGACTGGGTCTTGACCAGCCGGGTCAACTCGTCTGCCCGCAGATGTTCCAGCCGCACCGCGGTGCCGCCCAGCTGCGTGGCCAGTTCCTGCGCCAAACCCAGCCGCACGAAGGAGGTCTCACAGTCGACGACCACCGCGGCCGCACCCTCGGCGACGAGCGCCGCCGCGGCCTGCCTGGCGCGCTGCAACGGATCGACACCTCCGGTCGCGCGACCGTCGGTGAGCACGACAACGAGGCTGCGACGTGCCCGGTCGCGCGCCTTTTCGCGGATCACCACGTCGCGAGCGGCCAGCAGACCTTGCGCCAGAGGCGTTTTCCCACCGGTGTCGAACCGCGCCAGTCGGCGACTCGCGATGTACACCGACGACGTCGGCGGCAGCACCACGCGGGCGTCGTGACCGCGGAACGTGATCACCGCGACCTTGTCGCGACGTTGATAGGCGTCGCGCAGCAGCGACATCGCGGCCCCGCTGACCGCGGACATGCGGTCCCGCGCGGCCATCGAACCCGAGGCGTCGACGACGAAGATCACCAGGTTGCCTTCGCGGCCCTCACGTATCGCCCGCCGAACATCCTCGGGCAGCGGCCGTGGCCGTCCCGGCCCGGCCTGCCGACCCGCGGTCGCGAGCAGGGTGCCGAACACGTGCACGCCGTGGCCTTCGCCCGCTTCGGCGGTCGCCGCGATGGGTTTGCCCGTGCGGTTGCGCGCCCGGGACCGCTTCCCTGGCGCACCCTCACCGACACCGGGCACCACAAGCGCCCTGGTGCGGAACGTCGCGGCCGGCGGACCGCTCTGCTTCGTCGACGAGCTCTTCGGCTTTGTCTGCGGCGGCGCAGCGGGTTCCGGGTCACCGGGCGCACCGCCACCGGGCGGGTCGAATTCGGGGTCGAAGTCCGGATCGGATCCGGAAGTCGAATCGGACTCGGCCTGCTCCCCCGCCTGCTGCATGGCCTCGTCGAGGCGGTCGGGGTCGAGCCCCGGGTCGTCGAACGGATCGCGTCGACGCCGGTGCGGCAGAGCCAACTCGGCGGCAACCCGGACGTCTTCCTCGGCCACCGTGTCGGCGCCACGCCAGGCCGCGTGTGCGACCGCGGTGCGGGCGACCACCAGATCGGCACGCATCCCGTCGACGTCGAACGCCGCGCACAGCGCCGCGATGCGCCGTAACTCGCTGTCGGGCAACAACACCGAGTCGACCAGCGCCCGTGCAGCGGCGATCCGCCGCGACAGTTCGGCGTCGGCCTGCGCGTAGCGACCGACGAATCCTTCCGGATCGGCCTCGAATTCCATTCGGGCACGGATCACTTCGACGCGTACATCGACGTCGCGCGAGGCGGTGACGTCGACGGTCAGGCCGAACCGGTCGAGCAACTGGGGCCGCAGCTCACCCTCTTCCGGGTTCATGGTGCCGATCAGCACGAACCGCGCCTCGTGCGAATGCGAGATGCCGTCGCGTTCGACGTGCACACGTCCCATGGCGGCCGCGTCGAGCAGGACGTCGACCAGATGGTCGTGCAGCAGGTTCACCTCGTCGACGTACAGCACGCCACCGTGCGCGCGGGCCAGCAGGCCCGGCGAGAACGCGTGCTCGCCGTCGCGCAGCACCTTCTGCAGGTCCAGCGAGCCGACCACGCGGTCCTCGGTGGCGCCGATGGGCAGTTCCACCAGTTTGGCGTCCTCGTCGACGGCCGCGAGCACCGCGGCCAGGCCGCGGACCGCGGTGGATTTCGCGGTGCCCTTCTCGCCGCGGATCAGCACGCCGCCGATCTCAGGGCGCACCGCACACAATATGAGCGCCAAGCGCAGCCGGTCCTGCCCGACGATCGCGCTCAGCGGATACGTCTGGTTCATCGTTGCTCGGTTTCTGGACGGGTGCCGGGGCGCACCATCGGAATGTGCGGGATGCCGTCATCGAGGAACTCGTCGCCGTCCCGTACGAATCCGTGTTTGCCGTACATCTCCTCCAGGTACGTCTGGGCGTTGATGTGGCACGGGTAGTCCCCGACCTCCGCGAGCGCAGCCTGCATCAGCCGGGCGACGTGGCCCTGGCCGCGGGCGCTGCGTTTGGTGCACACCCGGCCGATGCGGAACACCTTCTCACCGCCCGGATGTTCCTCCATGAGCCGCAAAGTGGAGATCACCTCGCCGTCAGGGCCCTCCAACCAGAAATGCCGGGTCTCGGCGAGCAGGTCACGGCCGTCCAGCTCGGGATACGGCGTGGCCTGTTCGACGACGAACACCTCGACCCGTAGCTTGAGCAACTCGTAAAGTGTCGGCGCATCAAGGTCTTTGGCCCAACTGCGGCGCAGTGACACCGTCATGTGACCCCCGCCGTCACACGGTCGCCGGGGCGTTGGCTGCTCCCGCTGCGGACGGTTGTACGTCCAGCTTGAGCACCTTGGTGCCCCACGACCACACCTCCTCGAAGAGCTTCGGCTCGTCGGACAGCTTGGTGCCCAGCGACGGCACCATCTCCTTGAGCCTGGGCGTCCAGGCCTGGTAGCGGTCACCGAAGCACCGCTGCAGCACGTCGAGCATGGCGGGCACGGCGGTCGAGGCACCCGGCGACGCGCCGAGCAGGCCGGCGATGCTGCCGTCGGCCGCCGCGAGCACCGTGGTGCCGAACTCCAGCACGCCGCCGGCGCCCTTGCGACGGATCACCTGCACGCGCTGTCCCGCGATGTCCAATTCCCAATCGGAATCGACTGCGCTGGGAGCGAATTCACGAAGCGTTTCGACCCGAGCGGGCTCGCTGAGCAACAGCTGGCCGATGAGGTACTTGAGCAGGCCCACCTCGGTCAGGCCGACGCCGAGCATCGAGGCGAGGTTGTTGGGCTTCACCGACAGCGGCAGGTCGGTGACCTTGCCCTGCTTGAGGAACTTCGGCGACCAGCCCGCGAACGGCCCGAACAGCAGCCACTGTTTGCTGTTGATCACCCGGGTGTCCAGGTGCGGCACCGACATGGGCGGCGCACCCAGCGGCGGCAGGCCGTAGACCTTGGCGTTGTGACGGGACGTCAACTGCGGGTTGTTGGTGCGCAGGAACGCACCGCCCACGGGAAACCCGCCGAAGCCCTTGGCCTCGGCGATGCCCGACTTCTGCAGCAGCGGCAGCGCCCCGCCACCGGCGCCGACGAAGATGAACTTGGCGTTGATCTTGAAGTTCTTGCGGGTCCGACGGTTTCGCACCTTCACGGTCCAACTGCCGTCGGAGTTCTTGTTCAGATCGCGCACCTCATGACCGAACAAGGTGGTCATGCCGCTGCCCGCGGCGAACCCGATCAGCTGCCGGGACAGCGATCCGAAGTCCACGTCGGTGCCGTGCTGCGACCAGTTCAGCGCGACCGGTTGGGAGAAGTCCCGCTTCTCGGCCATCAACGGCAGGCGCCGTGCGAACTCGTCGGAGTCGTCGATGAACTCCATCGACGAGAACAACGGGTTGGTGACGAGGGCGTTGTACCGCGCCCTGAGGTACTTCACGTTGTCCGCGCCATACACGAAACTCACGTGCGGCACGGGGTTGAGGAAGCTCCGGACGTCGGGGAGCACACCATTCTCGACGGCATATGACCAGAACTGCCGCGACACCTGGAACTGTTCGTTGACGTTGACGGCTTTGCTGATGTCGATGGTGCCGTCGGACAGCGCGGGTGTGTAGTTGAGCTCACACAGCGCCGAGTGGCCCGTGCCCGCGTTGTTCCAGGGATCGCTGCTCTCGGCGGCCGCGCCGTCGAGACGCTCGATCATCGTGATAGACCAGTTGGGCTCCAGCAGCTTGATGAGGGCGCCCAGCGTTGCGCTCATGATGCCGGCGCCCACCAGCACGACGTCAGTTCTTGCGTTCGCACCCGCGTTTGCCTCAGACACCCTGATCGCTAGCCCTTCTTCATCGCGTCGCCGGTCGAACCACGCATCATGTCGGCTGGTTCAACAGCAGTTTCTCTGCTCAGGTTATCGCGAGCCGATAATGCGGTTGCCGAGCATGGCAGTGCTGACGGAGTGCGATCTGTCACTCCGGCCGCCGACCGCGCCCGACCATGGGGTTTGGTGACTGATCGGTAACCCGCGCCGCTAGGGTGGGATCGTGACGTCACGGGAACCCGCGTGGGAGCCGGATGTACTGCCGGGGTTCTGGCAACACACGATCGGACTCGGCCCCGACCCCGACGGCGAAGGCGACCTGTTCGCGACGCTGGTGCGGCGCGGTGATCCCGGGGACGGGACCACCCGGACCGAGCATGCGGTGCTGGCTCTGCACGGCTACACCGACTACTTTTTCAACACCGAGCTCGCCGATCGGTTCGCCGCACGCGGCTTCGTGTTCTACGCACTCGATCTGCCCAAGTGCGGCCGGTCCCGCCGGGAGGGGCAGACGCCGCACTTCACCACGGACTTGGCGCGGTACGACACCGAGCTGGAACGGGCGCTGTCGATCATCGCCGACGACACCTCTGGCGCGCGGGTGTGCCTCTACGGCCATTCCGCAGGCGGTCTGATCGTCACGCTGTTCGCCGACCGGATGCGTCGCCGCGGCAGGTTGGCGACGCACAACGTCACCGGGCTGGTGCTCAACAGCCCGTTCTTCGATCTGCACGGCCCGGGGATCCTGCGCACGGCGCCGACCTCGGCGACGCTGCGTGCGCTGGCACGGTGGCGCAAGCTCACGGTGATCCGCAAGCCCACCCGAGGTGGGTACGGCACCACGCTGCACCGGGATTACCACGGTGAATTCGACTACAACCTGGACTGGAAACCGGTGGGCGGCTTCCCGATCACACTCGGCTGGATCAACGCGGTCCGCCGGGGACAGGCGCGTCTGCACCGCGGTCTCGACGTCGGCGTGCCCAACCTGCTGCTGCGGTCGGACCACAGCGTGCGGGAGGTGGACGATCCCGCGGCGATACAGCGTGGCGACGCGGTTCTCGACGTCCGCCAGATCGCCCGCTGGGCCGGATGCGTGGGCGGCCGCAGCACGATCGTGCCGATCGCCGGCGCCAAACACGACGTGTTCCTGTCCTTGGCCGAACCCCGGGCCGAGGCCTACCGCGAACTCGACCGCTGGCTCGACGAATACCTGGGCCTGCAGAATCCATCACAACGACTTGTTCGGGACAGGTGAGCACGTGGAGCACTACGATCTGACGATCATCGGCACGGGTTCTGGCAACAGCATCCTCGACGACCGTTACGCCGGTAAGAAGGTCGCGATCTGCGAGCAGGGCACATTCGGCGGCACGTGCCTGAACGTCGGATGCATCCCGACCAAGATGTTCGTGTATGCCGCCGAGGTGGCGCACAGTATCCGCACGAGCGCGCGATACGGGATCGACGCCCATATCGACAAGGTGCGTTGGCCCGACATCGTCGACCGGGTCTTCGGACGGATCGACCCGATCGCCGCGGGGGGCGAGGACTACCGGCGATCCAACCCCGACATCACGGTGTATGCGAGCCACACCCGGTTCGGGCCGAGGACCGACGACGGCCGCTACACGCTGCGCACCGAGGTCGGTGACGAGTTCACGAGCGATCAGGTCGTGATCGCCGCGGGGTCTCGCACCTACATCCCGCCTGCCGTCGTGGAGTGCGGCGTCAAGTACTACACGAGTGACGACATCATGCGGATCCCGGAACTGCCCGATGATCTCGTGATCATCGGCGGCGGGTTCGTGTCCGTGGAGTTCGCGCACGTGTTCTCCTCACTGGGCGTGCACGTCACGATCGTGGTGCGCGGCGACGGCCTGTTGACGCACTGCGACGAGACGGTCTGCCACCGGTTCAACGACATCGCCGCCAAAAAGTGGGACGTGCGCACCCACGAGAACGTGATCGGGTCCCATCAGGACGGCGAGCGCATCGTGCTCGAACTCGACGACGGCGAGACCATCTCCGCGGACGCGCTTCTCGTGGCCACCGGTCGGGTGCCCAACGGTGATCTGCTCGACGCCGAACTGGCCGGGGTCGAGGTCGACGAGGATGGTCACGTGATCGTCGACGAGTACCAACGCACCACGGCGCGTGGGATTTTCGCACTCGGAGACGTGTCGTCGGATTACCAGCTCAAGCATGTGGCCAACCACGAGGCGCGCGTGGTCAAGGAGAACCTGTTGCGCGACTGGGACGACACCGCGGCGCTGGTGGCCAGCGATCACCGGTTCGTGCCGTCAGCGGTGTTCACCGATCCGCAGATCGCGACAGTCGGCCTGACCGAGATCGAGGCGCGTGCGGCAGGTCACGACGTCGTGGTCAAGGTCCAGGACTACGGCGACACCGCGTACGGCTGGGCCATGGAGGACACCACCGGCATCGCCAAGCTGATCGGCGAACGCGGCACCGGCAGGCTGCTGGGCGCCCACATCATGGGCTACCAGGCGTCGTCGATCATCCAACCGCTCATCCAGGCGATGAGCCTGGGCCAGACGGCCCAGGAGATCGCACGCGGCCAGTACTGGATCCACCCCGCGCTGCCGGAGGTGATCGAGAACGCGCTGCTGGGCCTGACCGACTAGCGGTTCGCCGGACCCCGACGTCAGAACCGGGCCCGCGCCGGGATGTCGAACCCCCATGGCAATTCGAGCCGGTGCGCGGCGAGAAGCGTCGTGTCGGACAGGATCGTGCCGATCTCCCCGTCTGCGACCACCCGTCCATGGTCGACGATCACCGCACGCGTGCACAGTTGCGCTGCGTATGGCAGGTCGTGGGTGACGACGAGCATCGTCACCTCCAGTGCCGCAAGGGTTTCGGCAAGTTCACGGCGGGCCACGGGGTCAAGGTTTGCCGACGGCTCGTCGAGGACGAGGATTTCGACGTCGCACGCCAGCACCGTCGCGAGCGCGGCACGTCGCCGCTGCCCGCCGGAAAGGTGCGCCGGGCTGCGGTCGGCGTGCTCGGTGAGGGACACCAGATCGAGCGCGTGACGGACCCGGGCCGCCAACTCCTCCCCCGTCACCCCGAAATTCGCCGGGCCGAAGGCGACATCCTGGGCGACGGTCGGCATGAACAGTTGATCGTCGGGGTCCTGGAACACGAGCCCGACGCGCCGACGGATGTCGCGCAGATTCGGCCGCTCCACCGGCACCCCCGAGATCCGGACCGTTCCCGATGTGGGGGTGAGCACGCCGTTGAGGTGCAGCATCAGCGTGGTCTTACCGGCGCCGTTGGGCCCGAGCACCGCCACCCGCTCGCCCACGGCGACCTCGAGGTCGACGCCGTCGAGGGCGATGTGGCCGTCGGGATACACGTGGCGCAGCCCTTCGATCGAGATCGCGGCGTCGCGCCCTGTCATCGCAGCGCCCACGATGTCACCGCCACCACAACCGCGGTACTCACCGGCAAGGCCGCCACCATCCACTGCCGGGCGGTGGCAGCGGCAGGCGATCCCGTGCCCACGGCGAGTTCCGGAATCCGCCCGTCATAACCCCGCGACAACATGGCCAGGTACACACGCTCGCCGCGCTCGTATGAGCGCAGGAATAGCGCTCCGACACCTTTCGCGAGCGCGCCGGCCTGGTGCAGCCCCCGAGGCGAGTCCCCGCGTGAGATCCTGGCCATACGCATCCGGTTCGCCTCGGTGGTCAGGACGTCGATGTACCGGATCATCAAGGTGATCATCGAGATCACCGTGCCAGGCACTCGGAGCCGGCTCAGCGCCAGTGGAAGCTCACGCGCCGTCGTCGTGGCGGCGACGGTGAGCGAGGCCGCAACGCCCAATGTGCCTTTGACGACGATCCCCCACGCCGCGTACAGACCGGATACGGAAAGGTGCACTCCGGCGAACCGGATGCGTTCTCCTCCTTCGGCGAAGGGCAACAGGACCGCCAGGACCAGAAACGGCGCCTCGATGAGCATGCGCGGCAGCACCCAGGCCAGAGGAATCCTCGCCAACCGCCACATCGCCACGATGATCAACGCGTACACCGCGAACGGCCAGAACAGCTCACGCGGCGTCGCCACCACCGCGAGCACGAAGACGACCAGAGCGACGATCTTCACCTCGGGGGCGGTGCTGTGCAGCACCGAATCACCGTGGTGGTACAGCGGATGCGCGTGTCCGCCACCCATCTCAGTTGTCCACGTGACGTGCGCTGTTGCGACGTGCGATCACCCAGAAGGCACCACCGGCGACCACCACGGTCACCAGGGCTCCGACGATGCCTGCGAGTCCGCCGGTGCCCTCGCGGCCCCCGATCGAGTAATCCGCCAACGGCGACCCGGCCATCACATGTTCGGTGGCGTGCTGCGCGATGCACTCGCCGACGAGTTCCTCGCCGCGGTCGGTCTCGACGATCTGACAACCTTGCAGAGTGGCGGAGTCCAAGCCGTCGGGGCTGGCACTGGCCAGGTAGGACACGCCACCGGCGACCATCAGGATGATCGCGGCGAAGCCGATCCAGAACATCCGTTTCACGCTGCCACCTCCGTACGCCGACGCCGCATCACGTACACCAGATCCGGCCGGACCCGTGCCACCGCGGTGACGGTCAGGGCCGTGATGACACCCTCGCCGATGCCGATCAGCGCGTGGGTGCCGAGCAGGTAGGCCGCCACCGCGCCCACCGACGTCGTCGCGGCCCCACCGATCGCGTATTCGATGACGAATCCCATTGAGGCACATACCGTTCCCACGAGAGCGGCGACGAACGCCACGAAACCCAGTGTCGAGGTCCCTTCGCGGCGCCGCAGCAGGCGGTACAGCGCAACTGCCGTCGCATAGCCGGTGGCCACGCCGATCAATGCCATGTTGGTGATGTTCGTCCCCAGCGCGCTCACCCCGCCGTCGGCGAACAGCAGGGACTGCACGACCAACACGATCGCGATGCACAGCGCTCCGGTGTAGGGCCCGACCAGGATCGCCGCGAGGGCTCCACCGAGCAGGTGCCCACTGACCCCGGGGAGAATCGGGAAATTCACCATCTGCACGGCGAAGATGAAGGCCGCGACGAGGCCCGCCAGTGGCACGGTCCGCTCATCGAGTTCGTCGCGGGCTCGCAGGGCGCAGAAACCAAGAGCCGCAACGGCTATGACGCCGAACGCCACCGACGTCCGGGCGTTGACGATGCCATCACTCATGTGCATGGCAACGATCTCAATGGCCATACCAATGAGACTAGAACCACTCACCTCATCTGTCTAGCTGAACAGATGTGCAGATGACGCTAACCGTGTCGCGCGCCGATCCAATGGAGCAGTTCGTGCACGATCTCGTCTTCGAGCCGGTAGCTCACCGCACGGCCGACACGGGTCGAACTGACCCAGCCCTGCTGGCGGAGGATCCGAAGAGCTTGCGACACGGCGTTTTCCGAGCGCCCGAGCGCAACGGCGAGATCACCGACGAAGATCCCCGGCGCCCGGTGCAGGACGAGCAGGATCTCCAGCCGGTTCGGGTCGGACAGGAGATCGAAGCGCTGGGCCCACGTCGAGGTGTCGACATCAACCAACGCAGCCGTCGCCCGCTCGACCTGTGCGTGACCATCGACGGCGTCCACATCTGGAAATGTAAACCAAACCGCCCGTAACGGGTACTCACCCCCGGCTCGCGCGGTATACCTCGTGATCGCACCACGCCCCGCCCGGCAAACCAAGACACCTATCTTATGGTCTGGTGGCATTACTATTGGTCCATGACTACTGACGGTTCCAAGACTTCGGGTCGCGGAGCAACCGACGACATCTTCACCAAGGTCAATCCCGGCCGGGCCTCCGAGATGATCGTCGACCAGATCCGGCTGCTGATCCGCGACGGCCACCTGAAGCCCGGCGACCGGCTTCCCGCCGAACGTGAGCTCGGCGACCGGTTCGGTGTCAGCCGCGTCACCGTGCGCGAGGCATTACGCGGACTGGAGGCCAACGGGATGGTGACCATCAAGGTCGGCGCGCGCGGCGGAGCTTTCGTGACCGCACCCACCAGCGCCCGCGTCGGGGAGGGCATCATCGACCTCCTCAGCATGTCCGGGTTGACCGACAGAGAGATCACCGAGGCACGACAGGTCTTCGAACTCGGCATCATCCCCCTGGTGTGCGAGCGCGCCACCGAAGAGGACATCAAGGATCTTCTCGAGATCTGCGACCGCGGGGACGCGGCCGCGGAAGCAGGGTCCTATCCGATGGAACTGTCGGCGGAGTTTCACACCCGGGTGGCCAAAGCCAGTCACAATGCCGCGATCGCCATGCTGGCCGAGTCGTTCCACGGCCCGACCCTGTTGTCGCTGCGCCACGTCCAGGAGGGCCATCCCGAAATGGGTATCCGCGGCAACCGCGAACACCGTCAGTTCGTGATGGCGGTCAAGAAGGGCGATGTCGAGAAGGCCACCACGGTCATGCGGACCCATCTGGGCCGCACCGCACGCCACGTCAAAGGCTGACCGACGCCAGGAAGTCCGTCACGCGCCGCGGTGCGCTCTGCTCGGTCTGGTGCGCGACCGGAACATCCCAGAACTCGTTCGCCGGTATGCACTCCTGCAGGTAACGAGCAGCGGACGGCGCATGCGAGCTGTCCTCCCCCGGGACGATGAGCGTCGGAATCTCAAGCGCCATGAGATCCTCGGGTTCGGCTCCGGGTACGGTGTCGCGGTCGAAGAGCAGCCTGCCCATCGCAGCGACCGTGTCCTGATAGCGTTCGGCGTCCAATTCCGCATAGCGAGCCGCGAATTCGGCGTCGGACCGCAACACCGATGCCCAGGGCCCGACACGCCCGTCTGCCGAGAACGCGGCGTCGGAGGTCGCCGCCAGCGACGCGACGCCCGCGAGGCCGTGTTCGGCCGCGTAGGCGAGATGGGCACGAAACCGCGAGTGCTGCTTCATGCGGTACCGCGGTCCCCCCGCCGGCGAGTACAGCACCATGCCCGCCACGCGGTCCGGGTGCCTGACGGCCGTGAGTGCTGCGATCGAGCAACCGACGCAGGCCCCCATGAGGTGTGCGCGTTCGATTCCCAAGTGGTCCAGTAGTCCGACCCCCTGCCGGACATAGTCGGCCCAGCGCACCCGCTCGAACCGGCCACCGGACCTCCCGGACTCGCGCTTGTCGAACGTGATGCACCTGAAGCGCTCCTGGAGCCGGGCCAGCATCCGGGTGCGGTGGTACAGACCGTGGTTCTCCCAGTTCGCCAAGGTGGCGTTGAATCCACCCGGCGAGTACATCAACAGTGGCGGCCCGGAACCTGCCACGCGGTAGTGCGTGGCGATTCCGTCGACGACGGCGATCGAGGTGGTGGAGCCGTCGGTTCTCGTGTCCGTCGTCATGTCCGGATCCCTCCGGCGATCTGGCGCGCCGCGCGCACGTCGTCGGCGTACGCCGAGATCGCGTCGAACGCGATCTGTGCGACGTTGGCGTAGGTGTCCGGCGGGGCGTCGAGCGCGTCGGCGCTGTACCCGATCGCCGCGGTGGCCATGCGGACCCGGCCGTCGAGCCATGGGCCGCCGCCGAATCCGCCGAGCACCGGTATCGACACGGACTGTGCGACGGCGGGGCCGACGACGGGCCCGGAGTTCGTGAAATTGAGTAGTGCGGCACCGGCAGCCTCGAGACGCTTTGCCTCACCGATCATCTCGTCGAGCAGCTCGTCGGGGACGGCGTCGCCCGCGGACGGTGTGGCACTGTAGGTGACGCCGTACCTCAACGATGTCTGCGGAGTGATCCCGAATTGCGCGAACACCGGGATGCCTGCCCTGGTGACCGCCGACACCGCCTCGATGTGGTCGGACGCGGCGTCGAGCTTGACCATGTCGACGCCGGCCTCTTTGACGAACCGGATGGCCGCCCGGACCGCATGCTCAGGCCCTTCCTGCACCGGTCCGAACGGAAGATCGACGGTGAGCAAAGCGCGGCGCACCCCACGCCGCACCGCCTGGCAGACGACGATCATCTGGTCCATCGTCACTTCGAGAGGATTCGGCTGGCCCCACAGGTTGATACCGACCGTATCGCCCACCGAGACGATGTCGACGCCGGCTCGATCGACGATCCTGGCCATCTGGTAGTCCCAGGCGACCACTCCGACGATCTTGCGTCCTCGGACTTTCATCGCCTGCAGATCGCCCAGATTCACCTTCTCCGCCATGGTTCGCCTCCTTACGCCCGTAGTGCGGCCAGCAGATCGACGACGTCACGTTCGTCGCCGCCGACCATCAGAACCCGCGCGTGCGGGCGAAGCGCGGTGACCGCGGCGCCGATCCGCGACTGCGGGCCGATCACCAGTCCCGCGGTCATGATCGCGCGCACGGTGCACGCCGCGCCGATGACCGTCGCGGCGGCGGCATCGGCGTCCGTCGTGGCCACCATGATCACCACATCGGCGTCGACCAGCTCGGCGAGCAGATTCGAAGACGCACCGGAGGAGTCGCACAGTGGCACCGCTTCCGACCCGCCGACGTCGTCGACCGGACCTGCCAGCGACAGGAACCGGGCGTTGCCCCACCGCTCCCGCGAGATGCGTGCCACTATCACTTCGGCGCCCGGGTCGAGCGCCACGATCCTGGCACCGTTGCGTCCGCGGATCGGACGGTCGATCCGGTAGCGCATCTCCGCCGTCGATGTGGCCCGCGCACAACTGCTTCCCAGGATCGGTCGAGCGATCATACCGACGACTGCCGAACGCCCTCGCGCACCGAGAGGTCTTCACGGCACGCTTCGATGAACGAGGCATCCCTGGGCAGGACGACGGCCGCCGAACGCACCCGGTGATGTGCCGGGTCCACTCCCGGTGGTGTGATTCCCTTGTCCCGCAAGGCCTCGGCTGCCCTCTTCAGTTTCTGGCGCGCTTTGATGATGCCGCTGTCCGCGGATACCAGCATCTCCTTGGTCCGGTCCACGATCGGCCCCATGCTCTCCTGCAGAGACGCGTCCTGCATCGCGATGCCTTTGACACCCGAATAGGTGTCACCGCGCTTCTGCGCCTCTCGGTCGATGAGGTAATCGTTGTCCTTGTTGGCCTTCGGACGGTACGTGCCGGGGATGTTGTCGCTGTGCACGCCGTGGCCCTCGCGCATCGCCTGAACCTCGGCCGCGGTGAGCGCCCGCACCGGGTGGTAGTCGAACGAGTAGGCCCAGCAGTTCTCGTCGTCGATCGGGATCCAGAAGTGCCCGTGAACCGGATGGTCGCCACGTGGCGGCACCATCGTGAAACAGGGCATCACCCACGGCGTGATGCGCCAGTAGTAGCTGTCCTCCTCGGCATTGCGCCGCGCCCCGACGAACAGGCCCCCCTCGAAGTCAGCGACCTCGAAATACGGTTTGAGATCGCCCATGTTGTACTCGTTGCCCTTGGTGCCCTTGAAGAGGGGATCCGATTTCAGCCCACCGGAGTGCAGGAACGACACGTGGCTGGAGTCGATACCGCCTTCGAACGCCTGCAGCCAGTTGCATTCCTGCCACCGCTTCGAGGTGTAGGTCTGCTCGGGCGGCACCAGAGAGAACTCGAATTCGGGTAGCGGCGGCTGCTTTTCAGGCGCGCCCATGTACGTCCACAGCACATCGCCGATCTTGACAAGCGGATAGGACGTCAGTTTCACGTGTGCACAGAAGGTGGAGTTCTCGGGCTCGGACGGGATCTCGACGGCCTCTCCGGTCACGTCGTACTTCCACCCGTGGTAGGGGCAGCGGAGACCCCCCTCCTCGTTACGGCCGAACCACAGCGACGCACCGCGATGTGCGCAGAACTCGTCTATGAGCCCATACCGCCCGGCACTGTCTCGGAACGCGATCATTCGCTCACTGAGCAGTTTCACGCGCACCGGCGGGCAGTCGTCCTCGGGAAGTTCCTCGGCCAGCAGCGCCGGAATCCAGTACTGCCGGAACAATTCCCCCATCGGCGTGCCCGGTCCCGTCCTGGTCAACAGCTCATTGATTTCTGCCCGTAGCACGGTCCACCCTCTCCAGCGGTCCTTACCCACCTTGTCGGTGAGATCCTGAACACGATCACACTAATTGTAATACCATTAGGTCTTAAGGCCAAGCGATGAGAGGTTGAATCATGATCGGGCTGATCGGCATTGGTGACATGGGGCTTCCGATCGCGGGACACCTCGTGGCCGGTGGATTCGAGGTTCTCGCCTACGACGTGAACTCCGATCGTCTCGCGGCGGCTGTCGTCGCAGGCACACAGTCCGCGTCGGGAACGCCGGATGTGGCCAAGCGAGCGAACATCGTCGTGGCGTGCCTGCCCACCGACGACCAAATGGCCGATGTCGCCGAAGAACTGGTCGCGCACTGTGACCCCGGACTGCTCCTCGTCGTGACCGGCACTCACAGCCTGAAGTTCATGGGGCAGCTCGCCGAACGTGTCGCGTCCGCAGGCGTGCGTCTCATCGACGCGCCGGTGGTGTTCGGCGCACAGGGGGCCCGCGAAGGGAACCTGCTCTCCCTGTGCGGCGGCCGCCCTGATGACGTCGAGCGGGCGCGGCCGGTACTGATGGCCTACAGCCGCGGCGTCGAACACGTGGGCCCGCTCGGTGCCGGTCAACTCGCCAAGACGTGCAACAACCTGCTGCACTGGATCCACTGCGTGGCGAATTTCGAGGCACTGGCGATCGCCAAGCGGTACGGCGTCGACGCGCAACGGATGCGCGAGGTGCTCATGAAGTGCCCCGGCGACAACGGAACTCTGCGGAGGTGGGACACCACGCGCTTCACCTGGCATGAGAAGGACATGGATCTGGTCATCGACCTGGCGCAGCAGGCAGGGCTCGTGCTGCCGCTGTCCGGGCACGTGGACCAGCTCGTCAAGACCATGACCGCGGCCGACGTCGCGGCGCTGTTGTACGGTTCGGAATGCGACTACCTGGGGCGCCGGATAACGGTGTTGCCGCCCGGCGAGGGTGGGTTATAACGCGAGGCCGGCCGCCTGGAGCCGGCTTGCGTAGTGCCGCCAGCGGGATTCGTCGTCGAACGCGGCGCCCAGGTCGGGCAGGTCGGCTGCGTCACTGTTCGGCACCGGCTGTGGCCGTCCCCCGAGGCGGATGACATCGGTGGTGACGCGCGCCAACTCCGCCAGATCGAGGGCATGCATGGTCGCCTGCCCCAACGATCGCCCCGCGGTCACTATGCCGTGGCCGCGCAGCAGGCACACGTCGGCGCCGCCCATCGTCGCGGCGACAGCCGCGCCGAGCTCCGGCGTTCGGATGAGCACCGATCGCGGATACACCGGCACGCCACGACGCGCCAGTCGCGACGCAGGAATGTTGTACGCGCCGAAGACCTGCAACAGCTCCGCGCCGGCGAGGTCGGCGACCATGACGTCGCGCGGGTGAACGTGTACCACGGCCCGCACGTCGGGTCTCGCGCGGTACACCTCGGTGTGGATATGTGCCTCGTTCGGCGCTGCGTAGCCGTCGGGCAATTCCGCGCCGCCGCGGACGGGCACCACCAGGATGTCGTCGGCCCCGGTGAACAACAGCCCACGATCGCGCGGTCCGCGGCAGCGCAGCAGGATCCGGTGGTCGTCCAGCCGCACACTGACATGGCCGAGGACGTCGGCAGCCAGACCCTGGTGGGCCAGGATCCGGCAGGCCGTGGCCACAGCGGTCTTGAGCTCGTTCATCCCGCCGCCGCCGCGGGGGTATGCGCCTGCGCCTGATCGGCCCCGAACACAAGGGATTTGATGGTCACCGGGACGGTGCGCGACGGGTGCCGGACACGTCCCAGGTCGACGAAGTCGAAGTCGCGTAGCTGGACACCGTCGAGGATGAGCAAGTCGTTGGGCACCGCGAGCTCGTCGCGCAGGATCGTTCCCAGGGTGAGCGCGATGTCGCCGTCGATCATCAGGTACATCGGACGTCCGCCGGCCAACTGCCGCCGCAGCCCCTTGACGACACCTTCGGCCATGGCGCGGAGCCTGCGATAGCTCGGCGCGCCGCTCCAGTGCAGTGCGACCGCCACGTCGGTGTCCCCCAGACCGAAGAGTGCCAGGTGGCCGTCGATCGACGCACCGATCTCGTCGGCGTCCACGACATCGCCGAGCGTGTAGTCGGGCCGGGCCACTTGCAGATTGCGTCGCGGCAGCGTCGTCTCCGGGGACGGCAGGTAACTGGTTATGCCGCTGAGTTGCACGGTGTATTCGGATGCTCCCAGCACGGTGGCGCGGATCCGTTCGGCGGCGGGAAGCACCGGGGCCGGTAACGCGCCGGCACGGATGTGGGCGGCAAGCGCCGTGCCCAATCGTCTTCCGAGATCGCCGAAGTCACGATGCTCGGTTCCATAGATGTACTCGGCGACCCCGCCGGAAAAGATGATGCCGTCTACGGTGAGGGTGTCCGGAAGCCGTTCGGTGAGGAACAGCCGGTCCGCCTGTGCCTCGCCGCGAACCGCGGCGATCACCAGATCGGCCATACCCGAGGCGATCTCGTCGAGCTCCCGGTCCTCGGTCACGGCGCCGAGGGTGAGATCGAGCCCGGCCGCGCGGGCGTGCATCCGTCCTCCCGGCTCGATGCGGGTCACCGTCGGACCGTCGACGGCGATCAGCCGGCCGCCGACGTGGAACGCCGCGGTGGCGGTCACCTTCCCACGGTCGATGAGTGCGAGTTTCGTGGTACCACCGCCGATGTCGACGTTGAGGATTTTCGCGGCCATCTCGTGGGAGGTCAGCGCGGCGCCCGAACCGTACGCCGCGAGCATGGCCTCCATGTGGTGTCCTGCGGTGGCGCACACGAGATCGCCGGCACGCTCGGAGACCACCGAGGCGATGCGTTCGGCGTTACGCCGTCGCAGGGCCTCACCGGTCAGGATCACCACCCCGGTGTCCACGTCGCATGGATCCTGCTCGGCCTCGGCGTAGTCCGAGTCGAGGAGATGGCCAAGTGCCTCGGCGTCGATCTGCAGATCCCGGGTGAAGGGCGTCAGATGCACATCTGACTCGTAGAGCGTCTCGCGCGACACGACCACGTAGCGGCTGGTGAGATCCTCACCCCGCCGGCGCAGATGCAGGCGCGAGAACGCCACCTGTGTCCCGGAGCTGCCGATGTCGATCCCGACGCTGTGGAGTGTGACGTTGTCCTGCTGCCAGATCGGGTTGTCCTCGAGGGGCAGCGCCGGTTCGTCCTGCGCGTGGTGGTGATGATCGTCGTCGTAGGTCATGCGGGTGAGGCCGCCGAAACGGATTCGCCCGGCAGCGGAGGCAGATCCGCGAGTTCGGCCGCGTACGCCTCGTCCATCTTGGGCACCAGGCCGTTCTCGGCGAGTGCCTTGGCGAACGTCTCCCGGATCATCGGTGATTCGTCGGCGTAGTCGATCTGGTCGCCGCCGATGCGCCTGCTGATCCATGCCTTCGGCACACCCTGCGCGTTGCGTACGGACACCACCTCGTGCTTGAACGCGAGGTAGCGGGCGGGTTCGGCGCCGGTGTTGAAGTGCTGGTGAAACCACATGTTGGGTGGGACGATGAGCGTTCCACGCTTCCAGTCGTAGCGGCGGGGCTCCTCGCCTTCTGGCCACATGAGCGAGAATCCCTCACCGCTGAGGATGATCACGTGCGCTCCCGGCCCGTGCCTGTGTCCCTTCTTGTAGGTGGCGGTGCCGAACTGCGAGATGTGGCTGTTCATCGAGCCTTTCGCCATGGAGAACCGGATGTGACCGCCGCCCGCGCCGCGTTCCTTCGCCGAGATCAGCGGCAGGTCCACCGTGTTGGCGACGAAGTTGGTCTTCAGCAGCAACCCGTCCTGCTCGTCTTTCGGGGCGAAATAGTCCGGCTCGCCCGCGAACCGCCCGGTGAAGTCGTGCGAGGTGTTGAACACGAATTCGGGATCGTCGTACAGGTTGATGACAGGTGGCATGTTCGTCGACGAGACGAAGCGGGCCGCCTGCGTACCGGACCCGTTGAAGTGCTGATGCCAGGTGTTGAGCGGGATCGCGAACATCGCGCCGGGCCCCCACTCGAACGTGACTTTCCGTCCGGCGTCGTTCCACACCGACGTCGACCCGTACCCCGACAGCACCAGGATCATCTCTTCGAACAGTTGCCGCTGAGGCGCGAGTTCCCCACCAGGCGCAATCTCGCATACGTAGCAGTCGTTGGACGTCCGGGACGCCTCGTGGTTGATGAACACGCCGCGTCCGCCACGACGTGCCCACGGCTTGAGTTCGACGGTGTTGAGATCGGGAACGTAGTGCGCACTGATGATGTCGAGACCCTCGTCATGGACCCAGCGCACGTACGGCGAATCCTTCTCGGTGGCGAACTTCTTCGCCAGATCTTCCGAAACGATCGCATCTTTGGCCACGTGCATCCTCCGTCGTCGAATTTGACCTAATGGTATTACCAATGATGGGTGTGTCAAGGGCCCTGGCCCGCCGCCGCGGGTTCGTCGGCCACGACGCCCGCGTAGATCCGTACCGGATTCGCACGGAACAGGAAGACGGCCGGGTACAGCGCAGCCACAAGCCCTCCGAGAGTCAGTGCTGCGACCGGACCCACCGCACCGGCCACCGCGCCCACGAGTGTGTCGCCGAGGGCCGGACCGCCTCGGGAGGACATCTGATAGAACGCCGAGACCCGGCCACGCAGCTCGTCCGGCGTTTCCAGTTGCACGGCGGCATGCCGGATGGTCGTGGCCATCGCGTCGAACGCGCCGATGAGGCATCCCGCGAGCACCGCGATCACGAAAAGATGCGCCTGCGCCAGCATCACGTTCGCCAGCCCGTAGAGCACGGTGGACACCAACAGCACCCGCCCCAGCCGGTGGGCCCGATCGACCACGCGGAACACCGTGTAGGTGGCCAGCAGCGCCCCGGCTGAGGGAGCGGCCGACAGCAACCCGTAGCCCTGCGGCCCCACCTCGAAGACGGTGGCGCACAACGCCGGCAACACCACGCGGTAGGCCCCGAACAACGTCGCCGACAGGTCAAGCGACATCAGCATCCAGATGATCTTGCGGTGCATCACGAACCGCGCACCCTCGCCGATCTGCCGCCACACCGAGGTGTGCTTCCCCGCACCGTCGATCTTGCCGACCCTGAGCACCTGGAGGAGAACGACGAGGATCGCATACGTCGCGGTGTCCACCGCGTACATCAGCCCCGGACCCGCGATCCCGATCAAGACGCCCGCCAGGGCCGGTCCGAGCAGGACCGCGATCTCACGTGTCGGGTTCAGCAACGCGAACGCCTGCGGCAGCTGCGTGCGCGGCACCAGCGCCGGGATCAGTGCCTGCCGCGCGGGTTGGTCGAAAGTGGCAGCGGCAGTGGTCAACACGACCGAGACCAGCACCTGCCACGCCACGATGTGGCCGGTCAGCGTCAACATCGACAGCACTCCGGCGACCACCATCGCGGCGGCCTGTGACGCCTGCAGGAGCCTGCGGCGGTCCCAGCGGTCGGCGAGCACACCGCCCAGCGGGCTGAGCATCAGCAGCGCCACGGCCTGGGCGGCGCCCACCAACCCTGTCTGCATCACCGAACCGGTCAGCGCGTAGACGTGATACAGATTCGCCGCCACCGTTCCGCGCGTGCCCACCTGTGAGAACACGACACCGGTCCAGTAGAGGTCGAAATCCCGATTCCTCAGTACGGCCGGAACACCCATGACCGATCAGTCGACGGGAACCAGGGACAGCTTCCCCGGATCCATCTGAAGGTAGACCACGGAGCCCGGTGCGTGCGAGATGTGGGGCAGGCAGCGTGCCCTGATGTCGTTCTTGCCGACCGCCACCACGTGGTCGACCGCGTCACCGAGGAACGCGCGAGTGGTGACCGTGCCCTCCCAGACGTTCACCGCGTCACCCGGGCGGTCGGCGGTGACCATCACCGCCTCCGGCCGGATGGACACCACCACTTCCGTGCCAGGTGGTACGTGGGCCGCGGCATCGAGCGTCAGTCTGCCGTCCCGCGTTTCCACCACGCGGCGGTCCCCGTCACGCGTCTTCACGGTGCCGTCGATGAAATTCGACGTGCCGATGAACTCGGCGACGAACTTGCTCTGCGGGTTCTCGTAGATGTCGCGCGGTTTGCCGAGCTGGACGACCTCACCCGCCCGCATCACCGCGATGCTCGACGACAACGACAGCGCCTCGATCTGGTCGTGCGTGACGTAGATCGACGTGATGCCGAGTTCGCGCTGCAGCCGCTTGAGTTCGAACCGCAGCGATTCACGGAGTTTGGCGTCCAGGTTGGACAGTGGCTCGTCCAGCAGCAGCAGAGCCGGTTCGACCACCATGGCCCGTGCCAGCGCAAGGCGCTGCTGTTGGCCGCCGGAGAGCTTGGTCGCGTGCCGGTCGGCATACTGCAGCAGCTCCATGGTCTCGAGCACCCGCTGGACACGTTCGGTGATCTCACGCTTGCCCGGCCGGTGCTTGCGCGACCGCACGCGCAGCGGGAACGCCACGTTTTCGAACACCGTCATGTGCGGCCAGATCGCATACGACTGGAACACCATGCCGAGACCGCGCTTGTTGGCAGGAACGTTCACCCGCTTGTCCACGTCGGCGCCGGCCGCGAACAACCTGGTGCCGCCGACCGTCACCACGCCCGAATCCGGCTGTTCCAGGCCTGCGATGGAACGCAGCGTGGTGGACTTTCCGCATCCCGAAGGCCCCAGCAGGGTGAACAGTTCGCCCGGCTTCACCTCGAAGCTGACGTTGTTGACGGCGAACACCCCGGCGGGCGCGGTCTCGTTGGCGGAGCGGTCCTTCCGGACGCGGCGCCGCAGGCTCTCACCGTCGAACGATTTGACCAGATTCTGAACTTCAAGCACGTCGGCGTTCCTTTCGACCCGGCGATCAATCCTGTTTGAGGCCGACCTTGGCCCCGAGTTTGTAAGCGACGGTGACCAGCACGACCAGTGTCAGGACCATGACGACGCCCAATGCGGACAAGACGGTGAACTGCCCGTTCTCGAACTGTTCGAAGATCAGGATGGACAGCACCTCGTTACCGGGGCTGTAGAGCAGGATCGAGCTCGACAGTTCCCGGAAAGACACGACGAGGATGTAGATCCAGCCGGCGATCAGACCCGGCATCAGCAGCGGCAGCAGCACGCGACGGAAGGTCTGCCACCAACTCGCGCCGTTCACCAGCGCCGACTCCTCGAGCTCGTTGGAGATCTGCTGCATCGACGTCACCGAATAGCGCATGCCGTACGGCAGATAACGCGTGCAGTAGCTGATGAGCAGGATGAACAGCGTGCCGTAGATCGGGATAGGGCTGCGCAGGTATACGAAGCTCAACGCCAGACCCATCACCAGACCGGGGACGATCAGCGGCATGAACGCCAGGCCGTCCAGGAGCTTGCGGCCGGGGATCTTCGAGCGCACCACGATCCAGGCGGCCACCGCCATGAACGCCATCACCAGGGTGGCCGAGGACAGACCGAGGATCAGTGAGTTCTTCAGCGCGGTGAGCGCGTCGGATGTGTGCATCAACTGCCGGTAGTTGTCGAAGGTGATGGTGGACAGGGTGTCTTTCGACGGCGGCGCGTAGAACCGCAGCAGTGACGTGTAGAGCAGGACCAACAGCGGTGCGACAACCGAGATCAGGAAGTACAGCACGATGAACACACCCGCCACCGGACGCCACTTGCCGAGTTGGATGGGACGGGGACGAAAACCCTTGCCGGTCACGGTCTGGAAGTTCTTGCCGGCACGGCCGGCGAAGTTGGAGATCATGACGCCGACGATGGCGATGGCCAACAGTCCGATTGCCAGCGCGCCTGCGGCGGACAGGTCCGGCGGATAGTCGCGGAGCACGAAGTAGATCCGGCTGGTGAACACATAGATGCCGTTCTGCAGACCCAGCAGCGCAGGCACCTCGAAGCTCTCCAGGCTGCGCACCACCATGATGAGGATCGCGGCCACGATCGCCGGACGCGCAAGCGGCACGGTGACCTTGAAGAACACCGTCCAGCGGCTCGCGCCCGACATCAGCGCCGATTCCTCCAGTGACGGGTCCATCGACCGGAACGATGCCACCATGAGCAGGAACACGATCGGCGAAAGCTGAAGGCCCTCAACCCAGATCATGCCCCACACACTGAAGACGTCGATGACCGCGTCTCCGAATATCGGCTCAAGGTAATGGTTGATGAGCCCGATGTCCGGGCTGCCCAACAGAATCCAGGCGATGGTGTACAAGATCCCCGGAATGACCAGCGGGATGATCGACGCGGCGAAGAACAGCGCCTTGAACGGCACATCCGTTCGGACGTTCAGATACGCCAGACCGGTGCCGATCACCAGAGACACGATCGCCGCGCCCGCGGCGAACCACAACGAGTTTCCGACGAGGCTGAAGATCTGATCGTTGCCATAGGCACGCTGGAATCCCGACAGCGTGAAACCCGACGCGTCGAAGAAGGTGCCCCAGAACAGGTAGTACAGCGGCACGATCGCCAGGTAGGCGATCACCACGGCCACCACACCCAGGATCAGGAACTTCGGAGTGGGAAGCCAACGCCGCCAGCGCGCGGGTTCCGACCGCGTGATGTCGAGCGGCGGCGTGGGGGCCACCGGCCTGGTCGCGGTGGTTGTCATGTGGTCACCTCGAAGATGATTGGGCGGACATTCGGGTTGTGCGGTGCACACTCACGGGTGGAGTGCCAGGGGTTCAGTTGCCGATGCGGTCGCTCTTCTCCAGCAGTGCGGTGTATTTGTCGCTCCACTGCTTCGATTCGTTGAGCAGTTTGTCGACGTCGACCGGGATGACCTCAAGCCCCTCAAGGGGATCCTTCAGCCCTTCCGGCTCGATCGATGGGGTGAGACGCAGATCCACCAGGATCTGCTGACCTTCGGTGAGCAACCAGTCCACGAACAACAGTGCCGCGGCCGGATGTGCCGCGTTCTTCATCAGCGCGGCGCCCTGCGGACGGGCGATGACGGGTTGCACGAACGGTTGGTAGGCGACCGGTGCCCCTTTGTCCGCCACGCGTTGGACGAGGTAGGAGTAGTTCGATGCGGCTACGGAAAACTGTCCGGCCGAAAGCAATTCACCCATCACGGTGTGGCCTTTGACCACTTTGGCGCCGTTGGCCATATCGGCGAACAGGCGATCGATCTCGCTGTCACTCTTGCCGTGCTGTTGCCAGTAGGTGTACAGCGTGAGATACCAGTCGTAGTCGGAGAGCTCCATTGCCAACTGTCCGTTCCACTTCGGGTCGGCCAGGTCCTCCCAGCTCTTGGGCTGCTCCCCCGCAGGCACCTTGTTGGTGTTCCAGCTCGGGGTGAACAAGTTGTATCGGGTTGCCGTCCAGCTGTCGAAGCGGCCGGCCTCACCGACCATGTCGCGACGCTCGCCGGTATAGGGGGCCGCGAGATTCTCCTGGCCGATCGCACCCATCTCGCGGTCGTTGGTCTCGACCACGTCGGCACCGGGATGATTCGCACTCGCCTCCTGCAGCAGTCGTTGCAGGACGGTCTCCGACGCCGCGCGGTACAGGTTCACCTTGACACCGGTCTGGTCGGTGAACGCCTTGGTGATCGCATCGGCCACGTCAGCGGTCATCGACGTGTAGAGCGAGAGTTCGCCCTCGGCTCTCGCGTCCTTGAGCAGCCGGTCGCGCCGTTCCTGGCCCTTGAGTCCTTCGTACTCCTGGTACTTGGCCACAGCAGCCGTGGACCCCGATGCCGCCGGGTTCGACGCTGTCGGCGACGCCCCGCAGGAAACCAGCGCGAAGGTCAGGCCGATGGCGACGGTGAGTCGGCCGAGACTGAGTGCCATTGCGTGCAGTCCTATCTGTTCGGTTGCGATCGGAGCGCGAGACGACGTCCGCCCGGCTTGGACTTATTGTAAGACCATTACTGTGTGATTTCTACCATGATTATCGGCCGGTGTGAAGCGGCCAACAACACGTGTACGCGCCGGTCAGGGAGGAAATACGGCGGCGCCTGCGGGCGCACACAACTGGACACGTGTCGACGAAATCCGTCGAAAGTTGCCATCAGCTAATGATGGTTTTCGACCGGGCATTCCCTTGGTGCGCAAACAGGCTGCGCGAACACATCTTTGATGGTTCGACCCGGCGGCCGGCCAGCAAGCCGCCGAGCCGAGGACTGCGAATCAAGCAGTGGTGTCGGCCATCTCCGAGACCGCCTGATCGGAACCGGACGCTGGCTCGAAGTAGTGCACCGCGTCATACCCGAGATGTTTGAAGACGCGGTTCTGCGCATTGAACAACTGCAGCGGCGCGCCGTCGGCAGCGAAGATCTGGCACACGTGATTCTGCGGTACGTAGAGCGTGTCACCCTGTTTGATCTCGAATCTCTTGGGCTTCAGTGCGATTCGCGCATAGTACTTCTCGGCGATCTCAGCCTCGACCTCCCACTGCAAGGCGTGGCCCGATCCGGAGAGCACGTAGTACACCTCGTCGGCCATCTTCCAGTACTTGCCGGACCGACCGCCTGCGGGTATGTCGAGCTCGAATGCATCGATGCTGAAGATGCGGCCGTCGGTACGCTCGGGCGAAGCGATGACACGGACCCGGCCGAGCGGCGTCTGCTCCCAGACCGTGTCGGACGGGCTGATCACCTTCTTGCGGTTCAGCACGCCCGGGGTCCAGATCTTCGACCAGTCCTCACGCGGCCCGAACGCCTCCTCGTTCTCGACCGGGCCGCTGCGGCCCTGCTGGATCAGCCCCATGAACATCCACGTGCACTTGGCCTTCACGACGAGAGCGAGCGCCTTCTCGTCGTACGGGTTGAAGTGACGGTGCACCGAGTCGGTGTGGACATAGACGAGGTCGTCCTTGGCCCAGTCGTAGCGCTGATCGTCGTGGATCTCGTACCCGCGGCCTTCGAGGATGTAGAACGCGGCCTCGTTCTGATGTCCGTGCCCGTGGTTCGACGATTGCGGGGGCAGTTCGACAAAGTGAACCTGAATGGTCTGCGTCAGGAAGTCCTCGTCACCGGGACCGATCCGCCACCAGGTGCGCGACTGTTCACTGTCACCCGAGTGCGCGATCTTGGCGTCGTCGACCACGAACGAATCGTCACGAACCCGCTCCACGCCCAGTTGCCGGCGGCGGAACTCGCCGAGACCGTAGGTCTCCGATGTGAGCCCACGCACGAATACCCGGCCCTTCTTCCCCATGCCTGCTCCTTCGACTCTTTTGTATAATGGTTTTACCATTGCAGGGTAAGCGACGTCACAACCGTTGTCCAGCGCCGATCCTCTTCTCCTGTGGGGTCAGACCTGCGACGACCTCGTCCAGCGACCGCACGTTGCACATTCTCGGAAACACCTTTTCCATGAAGAAACTCCGCTGCTCGGCGAAGCCGTGGCAACACTCCGGCACGATGGTGATCTGGAAGTCCATGTCGCGGGCGTCGTAGGCGGTCGATGCGATGCCGACGTGCACCGAGCCGCCGACGAGCAGGATCGTGTCGATGTACCGACTGCGCAATGACAGCTCCAGATGCGTCCCGTGGAACGCCGACCAGCGATGCTTCGGTACGTCGTAGTCGCCGGGCTGCGGCGCGATCTCGGCGAGCACCGCGAGCCCCGGTGACCCCGACGCGTGCGGCGGGACCGAGCGATACGGGTTGTCCGGTCCCCACGGCCGGAAGTGGCTGTCGGTGTCGGGGATCGTCTTCGCGAAGTCGGCGCCGTCGCCGCGGTGGTCCGCGCGAGCGTAGAAGATCGGCACACCGACCGTCCGGCACGCGTCGATCAGACGTTTGGTCGGACCGAGCGAGCCGGCCTCCTCGATCGCGTCCCGGTACGCCTCCAACATGTCGAAGACGACAAGACCGGTTGAGCGGAAGTCGTAGTGGATCACGGTGATCGAACTCCAGACGTTTCAGTACCGACGGCCCACACCGCCGAATCAGGTTTCGATGCGCGGCGTGGTGAGGTACTCGACCGCCGCCAGCAGATCGTCGGCCGTCAGGGTGTTGGGATCCAGCGTGACCTGGCGGCGCAACGTGAGCGCCGACAGCACCAGCTTGCGGATGCGCCTGCCGTCGAGGCCCGCGCACGCGTCGGCCAACTTGGCGTGCAATCCGTCGTCATCCCCGAGGGCCGTGGTGCCGGGCCACAGGACCGCGAGTTCGAGCAGGCTGTGCCGGATGATCCGCGCGATGGTCGCGGTATCGGGCAACGACAGTGTCAGCACCAGATCCGCGCGGGACAGGAAGGCCTCGTCGACGGCGTCGGCGAAGTTGGTCGTCGCGATGAACAGCACCCGCGGCAATTCGGCGGCCACGGCGTCGATCCCGGCCAGCAGCGCGTCGGTGGCGCGGTGCACGTCGACCGGATTGGCGCCGAAGGAGGCGGCCGAGCGTCGTACCGCGAAACTCTCGACCTCGTCGATGAGCACGATCGTGTGCGGTCGCCGCGCGGCGAGCTCGGGGATCGTGCCCGTCATCAACGTGGTGATGTTGCGCTGACTCTCACCCAGCAGTTCCGAGGGGAACGCATGCGGATCGATCTCCACGTAGGTGGTCGCACCACGCTGGGCGACGGCTCGTGCGGCCATCTGCGCGAGCCCACGGGCCAGCGTCGTCTTTCCGGTGCCCGGCGGACCGGACAGGATGATCAGGCCGTGCGGCAATCCGGCCATCGTCGACAGCGCCGGTCCGTGCATCAGGGTCAGCAGCGCATGGTTCAGCAGGCGCTCTTTGACCTCGGGCGCCGTGACGATGTGATCCCACGGGCCGTCGTGGTGATCGGACGGCAGGACGTGCACCGACAGCACACCCTGCGGTAGCGCCGCCGGGGTCATGGCCATGTCGGCCTGGTGACCTCCGGCCAGTCGACCGTGGTCGGATCGCCGGCCTGCGCATCCCGGATGTGATCTGGCGGCTCCTCGAACAGGACCAACGGATCCAACAGCACCCGCATGGTGTCGAGCAGGCTGTCGAACATGTGGATCCGCACGACCTTGGCGGTCTTCTCCGGATCGTCGTTGAAGTGCTGGTGCCACAGGAAGTGGTCGACGACGATGAGATCGCCCTTCTTCCACGGGTGGTCCGTACCACCCTCCGGTTCGGTGCCCAGGTAGCTGTGCCCCGAGCCCTCCAGAACGTACAACCACGCCTCACCGGCGTGGCGGTGCATCGATTGCCCACGGCCAGGTGCGATTTCGAACATCGCCATCGATATACCCGATGCCTGGTAACCGATCGCGCGGTCCAGCAGGAAGGTGGTGCGGGTGCCGCGTGGGGTGGGCAGCAGTTCGAGCTCGTCCCAGTTCGTGTGCAACCGCCCCGAACGGCGTGCCTGCTGATCGGACGCCAACCGCCGCAGGCGCCGTGCGTAGGGGTCGTCGCCGGTGATGCCCGCGCTGAATCCTGGCCTTGGTGGCAGTTCGCCGACCGGCGTGTGGCCGGCGTCTTCGATCATCGCCATGCCCATGGTCTCCAGCAACGGTTCGCTGGAGAACGTCAGATAGCGCGCGGTGGTGGCGCCGTCGTTGCCGGACCGGTGCCAGCACCAGGCCGGCAGATGCAGTGAATCTCCTGGGCCCCAGTCGATTCGCTGACCGTCGATCTCGGTCCAGCCGCGCCCCGCGACCACGAGCACCATGGCGTCCCACGAATGCCGGTGGATCGTGGACACCACGCCGGGATCCAACTCGTGCGCCAGCGCGTCCATCGAGCGGGTCGGCCGGTCTGCGTCGGCGCCGACGTAGACGCCCACCCGCGTTCCGCGTGCGGTCTCGGCCATGTCCACCTGTTCGAGCGGCACCACGGTCTTCTGGTATCCGCGCCACTCCTCGATGAAATCGGCACGGCGCTTCTTCTGCACGTGGTAGTGCGTGACCTTCGTTGTCGTACGGGTGGCCATCTCTCCCTTTCCTGGCGTACTTGCGGTGATCGGTCCGGTTCAGGCCTGCCCGGCAGAATCGGTGATCTTCTTGTAGTCGTCACTCCACTTGCGCGGGTTGTCGAGCAGGTCCTCCTCGGGAACCGACACGGTCTCGACTCCCGCCAGCGGGTCATCCGCCGTCGGTACCGCACCGATCCGGTTGGCACCGGCGATGGCCTGCTGGCCGTCGGTGAGCAGGAAGTCGAGGAACAGCATTGCGGCCGCCGGATGCTTGGCGGACTTCATCAGGCCCGCACCGTTGGGGCGCAGCACAACCGGCTCGATCGGCTTGCCGTCGACCTTCCAGGCCACCGACGCGCCCTTCGCGGCGGCGTTGTCGACGGTGTGCGAGTAGACCGACGCCGCGACATCGAACTGACCGGCGGACAGCAGTTCGCCCATCACGGTGTGTCCCTTGGTGATCTTGGAGTTGCCGGCCAACCGCTGGAAGAACGTCGAGATGTCGGCGTCGGACATCCCCTTGGACTGGTAGTACCTGTACATGGCGGCATACCAGTCGTAGTCGCCGATCTCCAGACCCACGCGGCCTTTCCACTGGGGATCCGCGAGATCGGTCAGGGACCTCGGCTCGGTTCCCGGAGCCACCTTGCCCGTGTTCCAGCCCACGACGAACGCGTTGAAACGGTCCGCGGTCCACCCGTCCTTGCGCCCTTCGGGGCGGACCTTGTCGCGCAGCTCCCCCGCGTACGGGCTGAGCAACTGCTGTTGCTGCATCGCGTTGAGTTCACCGGCGTTCGTCTCGACGATGTCGGCGCCCTGGTATCCGGCCGTGGACTCCTGGATCACGCGCTGCAGGACCGTTTCGGAATTCGCCCGGTAGGTCTCGACGTGCAGTCCGTACTTGTCCTCGAACGCCTTGACGACGTCGTCCATGTCGGTGTTGGACGTGTACAGGGTCAGCTGGCCGTCCTTCTTGGCCATGTCCAGCAGCGTCTGGCTCCTCTCCTCACCGCTGAGGCCGTTGATCTGCTCGTAGACCTGTTGGGCCGGTGAGCCTTCCGCTCCTGTCGAGGCGTTGTTGCCTGCGGTGGGGCTGCCGCCGCAGGCCGCCACCGCCAACATCGCGACCGTCGCCAGGCAACCCGCGAGATGTTTGTTCACGACTCACTCCCCACCGCCGGTGAAATTGAATGGACTGAGGTCATACCATTAGTGTGATTTGTATCATGTTCTCGCATCGAAGTGAAGGGTTTGGCGGAACTTCTCCGGCATCCGTCAGATGACGAACGACTCGGCCGTCTCGCGGGCGAACAGATCGGCGGGCTCGTAGCGCTTGCGTGACAGCCCCTGCTCGTGGTGATACCGCAGGAAGACGTCGAGCGTGGTGTGGTTCTCGGCGAGGCCGTACGACCAGTAATCCTGCCCCAGAAGCTGTTTCGCATCCTCCAGGTGCTGGATCAACCACGGCTCCATGAAGCGCAGGGCCGAGGAGTCGTAGATCCGGGCGTAGGCGTCGTCACGCGCGGTGAGGAACGCCTTGTACAGCGATTGGGCCACCCACGGGTGCCGGTCGTAGATGTCGCTGCGGATCACGACGACGTGCATGATCGGGAAGATCCCGGTGGCCGCGAAGTACTCCTTCTCGACCGTGACGACGTCGGGGAACAACCGCTTGACCCGTGGGTCGCCACCGCGGAACGTGCTCGGCACCCGCGGCGTGTGCAGTGCGTCGATCTCGCCGTCGGCCAGCATCTGTGACAACGTTGCGCCGTCCGGGATCGGACGGATGTCCAGACCCGTGTCGACCTTGCCCTTCTCGATCCGTCCGGGCGTCTCCTGGCCGCCCGTGTAATAGGTCACCGAATCGATTGGCACACCGTGATGTTCGTCAAGTATCCCCCTGATCCACACTCCCGCGGTCAGCTGGAACTCCGGCGCACCGATCCGTTTGCCCACCAGATCCGACGGCGCCCGGATCCCGGCGTCGGCGTTGATGTAGATCCCGCCGTGACGGAACATCCGCGAGGTGTACACGGGCAGCGCCACGAACGGCCGCGGTTCGACGTCCAGCGTCGCCACATAGGTGGACAACGACATCTCCGCGACGTCGAACTCGCGGTGCCGCAACATGCGGAAGAACGTCTCCTCGACCGGTAGCCGCAGGTAGGTCAATTCGATGCCGTCCGGCCGCACGCTGCCGTCCTCGAGGGCGCGCGTGCGGTCGTAGTCGCCGCAGGCGAAGGTGAGTTCAAGCCGGGACATGGGTCACCTCTCTGGCGGCCAGCCGCCGGTCGAGTCGTGGGTAGACGCGGCGCGCGTTCAATTCGACGATCGCGCGGCGGTCCGCTTCGGTAAGCCCGAGGTTGTCGATGTAAACGAGCGTGTCATCCCACGCCACACCGGTTTCCGGGTCGGCGCCGCGAACGGCCCCGAGCATCTCGGACGCGAACAGGATGTTGTCGGCGCCGACCACCCGGTACAGCAGGTCGATTCCGGGCTGGTGGTACACGCACGTGTCGAAGTACACGTTGCGCAGCAGTTCCCGGGGATCGGGACGGCCCATGCGGGCCGCCAGACCGCGGTAACGGCCCCAGTGGTACGGCACCGCACCGCCGCCGTGCGGGATGACGAACGTCAGCGACGGGAAACGCTCGAACAGATCTGACTGCACGAACTGCATGAACACACTGGTGTCCGCGTTCAGGTAGTGCGCCCCCAACGTGTGGAAGTTGGGGTTGCACGAGGTCGAGACATGCACCATCGCCGGAACTTCGAGCTCGACCATGGCCTCGTACAGCGGGAACCAGTACTCGTCGGTCATCGGTGGCGTGCTCCAGTAACCGGCGGACGGGTCCGGGTTGAGATTGCAGCCGACGAACCCGAGATCGGTGACGCAGCGCCGGAGTTCGGCGATCACCGGCGCCAGGTCACCGCCCGGTGTCTGCGGCAGCTGCGCGACGGGGGCGAACGCGTCCGGGTAGAGCAGCACCACCCGGTGGACGAGGTCGTTGGACGCCCGGGCCCACGCGGTCGCCGTCGCCTGATCGCCGACATGGTGTTCCATCGCCGAGGCCTTGGGCGAGAAGAGCATCAGATCGCCACCGCGTTCACGCAGCACACGCAGCTGATTGGGCTCGATGCTGTCCTGGATCTCGTCGTCGCTGATCTTCGCCGCCGCCGGGGCGGCCCCGGAAGAATCCTCGAGTGCGGCCAGCTGTGCGTCGCGGAAGGCCTGGTGCGCCGCGGGCGCGGTGGTGTAGTGGCCGTGGATGTCGATGATCACGTCGCAGGCTCCTGATCGTCGGCATCCACATACCGCAGGCCGAGCCGATCGAGTTCGCCTCGCATGTCGTTGATGTCGAGGAAGAGCTCGCCGTTTTGGTACCGCTCCCGGGTGCGTGCCTCCTTGGCCTCGCGGGACCGCGACGCCGCCAGCACCGCCTCGGACTGATCGCGCGGCACGATCACCACGCCGTCGTCGTCGCCGACCACCACGTCACCGGGGTGGACCACGGCACCGGCGCACGTCACACGCGTGTTCACCGACCCCAGGCGTTTCTTGACGGTGCCCTGCGCCGAGACGCACTTGGACCACACCGGGAACTTCATGGCGGTCAGCTCGGCAATGTCGCGGCAACCCGCGTCGATCACCAGCCCGCGCACGCCGCGAGCCACCAGCGCAGTCGCGAGCAGCTCTCCGAAATACCCGTATTCCGATGGCGATTCAGGGGCCACCACCAGCACGTCGCCCTCCTTGCACTGCTCGACCGCGACGTGGATCATCCAGTTGTCGTCGGGAGGTACCGTCACCGTCACCGCGGTGCCACACACTCGGGCACCGGTGTAGATGGGCGTCATATACGGCGCCATCAGGCCCGTGCGGCCCTGCGCCTCGTGAATGGTGGCGACGCCGAATGTCCCGAGCCCGTCCCGAATCGCGGGGTCGACCCGTTTCGGATTGCGCACGACTATCGACATCTTCAGGAATCCCTCCCCAGCCAGGGCATCAGTGATATGTGGATGACGCCGGTGTCCTCGGTCTCGCCGGCCAGCGCACGGATCGCGCGGTCCACCTGGTCCAGGCCGAACCGGTGGGTGGACAACCGCTCCAGGGGAAATCGTCCGGAAGCCAGTTGCCGGAGCGCGAGTTCGCAGGCGCGGTAGCTGTGCCCGCGCGCGCTCTTGATGGTGATCGCCTTCTCGGTGAGCTGCTTGATGGGAAAGTCCGGGAAGGCCGCCAATTCCCCTTGGATCAGCAGCGTTCCCTCACGGCGCTTGAGTACGTCGATCCCGAGCAGCACCGGCCCCACACCGGCCCGCGACGTGCAGTCGAGTACGAAGTCGACGCCGCGGCCGCCGGTGTGGTCCATGACCTGCTCATAGACGTCACCCTGATCGATGTCGATCACCTCGTCGGCACCGAGGTCGCGGGCGAGTTCGAGGCGGGCCCGATCCCGGCCGGTACCGCTGATGAGGATCTTCGAAGCGCCGGCCTGCTTGCAGGCCACCACCTGTGAGAGCCCCTGCTGCCCGGGACCCTGTATCAGCACCGTGTCGGAGTAACCGACGCCGGCCGCGAGCAACGCCCACTCGATACCGTTCGAAAGGGGTGTCACCAGCCCGGCCAGTTCCGCGCCCACACCATGGGGAACCTTGTGCAACACCGCGTTCCACGGCAGGTACATGTACTGCGAGAAACCGCCCCACAGGGTGCCGAAATGCTCGGAGGAGGTGTATCCGTACCGGCGGGCGTCGGCGTTCGTGCGCCAGTCGGTGGCCTCGCAGTGGCGGTACTCGCCGACGCGGCACCACTCGCAGTTGTAACAGCCGACGTAGTGCTCGACGAACACGCGGTCGCCTTCGGTGACCCCGTGCAGTTGCCTGAACTTCGGTCCGGCCGCCGCGATGGTCCCGACGTTCTCGTGACCCATGATCACCGGACTGTCGAACGGCGGGTTCGCATACATCTTGACGTCCGTGCCGCAGATACCGGCGACCTCGACCTTCAGCAGCGCCGCGTCGTCGGCCAGCTCGGGCATGGGAAACTCCCGCAGCTCTGTGGTTCTCGGTGCGGTTCGGACCGCGGCCAGGACGTGCTCGCCCATGTGTCACCCCTTGACGTTATGGCATTATGGTAATGCCAATCTACATCGTGATGTACGCGCCGACCAGAGTGGAAGTGACATGACCGATCCGATCCTGACGACCGTGACCCGCACCCAGGGAGCGAACCGGGCCCTCAAGGACGGTACGGTCACCCCGGCCGGTTTCACCCTGCAGTTCGAGGAAATCCCGGTGCTGGTACAGGGTTTCCGCAGGATGGTGCGTTCGCTGGAATTCGATGTCAGCGAGATGGCGCTCACCACCTACCTGACCGCTCGCGAACACGGCGTCGCGTTCACGGCACTGCCGATCTTCCTGGTGCGCGGTTTCCACCACGGCGCCATCCGGTACAACACACGCTCGGACATCCGCGATCCCAAGGACCTCGAAGGCCGCCGGGTTGGCGTGAATCGCGGATACACCGTCACGACCGGCGTCTGGGCCCGCGGCATCCTCGCCTCCGAATACGGCGTCGACCTCGACAAGGTCACATGGGTGTTGTCCGGCGACGAGCACGTCGCCTCCTATGTGCCGCCTGACAACGTCGAATCCTCGCCTGCCGGGGCAGATCTCGGTGACATGCTCATCCGGGGTGACCTCGACGCAGTCATCGGCACCGAGGTGGACCACCCCGATGTCGCACCGTTGATCGCCGACCCCGACGAGGCCGCATTCGACGCCCTGCGATCGCGCGGGTTCTATCCGATCAACCACCTGGTGGTGGTGAGGGACGAGGTTCTGGGGCGTCATCCGAAGGTCGCCACCGCGTTGTTCGACGCGTTCACCGAGGCCAAGGAGCGGTATGTGGACGGACTGCGCGGCGCCACGGATCTGGCCGGTGGCGCCGACCGGATGTACGCCAGGGTGCTGCAGACCACCGGCACGGACCCGCTGCCCTACGGTGTCGAGCCCAACCGCGCGATGCTCGAGCAACTCATGGAATTCGCCCTCGCACAACGTATCCTGACCCGCGCGGTCGATCTCGACGCCCTGTTCGTCTGCTAGGGGGTTCGTGGAGGCGTTCCTGATCTAGGCGCCAACGGCCTGGGGCAGGATGAGCTCGCGCAGCGGCACCGAGCTGTCGGCGGCCGCCGCGGCAGCGATCGTCGCCCCCTGGGTGAGCGCCTTGCGCACCGCCATGTAGTCACCCGGGGCGTTCACCGCGTCAACGGCGACGAGCCGCTCCTCCCGGTAGTACAGCACCGAGAAGGATTCGCCGTCGAGGTCGCCGCGCACGACGTGGTGATCGTGTCCGGTCGACAGCCCGGCGATCTGCAGTTTGAGTTCGTACTGATCCGACCAGAACCACGGAACCGCGTCACTCGGTTCGCGCCGGCCCGCCAGACTGGCCGCCGCAGCCTTGGCCTGGCTCACCGCGTTCTGGACCGATTCGATCCGGACCCGTCCCGTGCCGGTGAGCGGGTGCGGTTGTACGGTGCAGTCACCCGCGGCGACCACGTGGTGATTGCTGGTGCGGGCACAGCGGTCCACCACGATGCCGCCGTCGCATTCCAGGCCCAGTTGCCTGGCCAGTTTGGTGCGCGGCACCACCCCGATCCCCACGATCACCAGGTCGGCGGGAATCCAAGTGCCATCGGACAATTCGACAGCCTGCACGTGGCCGTTCCGCCCGGCGAGCCATGTGACCCTGGCGTCGGTGCGGACGTCGACGCCACGACGGGCGTGTGCAGCGCGGTAGAACTCCGAGACCACCGGTGCCACCGCGCGCCCGATCAGGCGGTCCGCGGCTTCCACGACGGTGACGCGCTTGCCCTGCGCGCGCGCGACCGCGGCGGCCTCAAGACCGATGAAACCGCCTCCGACCACCACGACCGACTCGGCGTCGGACTGCAGTTCACGCAGCAGCGCGGCGTCGTCGGCGGTGCGCAGATACGTCACGCCGTCAAGGTCGGCCCCCGGCGCCTCCAACCGGCGCGGACGGGCCCCCACGGTGAGCGCCAACCGGTCGAACGTGAGCCGTCGGCCACCGATGGTGTGCGCCGTCCCCGACGGACCCACCCCGTGCAGCTCAAGGCTGTCGATCCGCTCACCGGTCACCAGCGAGATGTCGCGCTGAGCCAGGAATTCCGGTGTGCGCAACCACAGTTTCTCCAGGTCGGTTCCGCCGAGCAGATACGCCTTGGACAACGGCGGCCGTTGGTACGGCGCGTGCGCCTCCTCACCCACCAGAGTGATGGGCGCGGTGTCACCGGCCTCGCGCAGCGACACCGCGATCTGGAGCCCGGCCTGACTCGCGCCGATGATCAGTGTCCCGCATTCGGTCATCATTGCTCCTCGGGCACGTGCACGGTGAGGCCGTCGAGTTCGTCGGTGACCCGGATCTGACATGAGAGCCTGCTGGTGTCCCGACGGTCGGCGACGCCGAGATCGAGCAGGTCGTCCTCCATGTCCCCGGCCACGCCGACGTCCGCGGCGTATTCCTCACCCACGTAGACGTGGCACGTGGCGCAGCTGCAGTTGCCGCCGCACTCGCCGATGATGCCGGGGATGCCGTTGCGGACGGCGACCGCCATGACCGACTCCCCCACCTGGGCGTCGACGACGTGCGCCGCACCGTCGAGGGAGATGAAGACGACCTTCGGCATGCGCACTCCGTTTCCGTTCTGTTGGTATTACCATTCTACCTTAAGGGAAGCGTCCGCCGATTTCCAAGACTTTCTCGACGGCTTTGGTGTTACCATAAGGCCACTCGAGAACCGTGTGCGAGCCAAGGATGAGAGATGCACATCGCGATCGCCGCCGATCACAATGCCGTTCCGATGAAATCGCGCCTCTCGGCGTGGCTGGCCGAACGCGGACACGAAACCGAGGACCACGGCGTGCACGATGCCACCGAGACCGTCGACTACCCGCCCCTGTGCGCCGACATCGGCAGCCGCGTCGCCGCCGGCGCCGCCGATTTCGGCATCATCCTCGGCGGCAGCGGGTGCGGCGAACAGATCGCGGCCAACAAGATTCGCGGGGTCCGGGCCGCGCTGTGCCACTGCGTGTTCACCGCGGAGATCGCCCGCGCCCACAATGACGCCAACGTCCTCGTGATGGGCGCCAAGGTGGTCGCCCCCGACCTCGCCGAACGCATCCTCGCGGTCTGGCTGGCCACCCCGTTCAAGGGCGGCCGCCACCAGGTGCGGGTGGACCAGATCAGCGCGCTGGAGTCCGGGGATCCGCTGCCGCAGGGCGGCAGGTGATGGCCTCGCGCCCGCGCCGGGAACGGCCGACGACAGCCCACGACGGCGTGCGAAACCACCTGGAAGCACGAGACGTCCGCATCGGATACGCGATGGGCCGCCAACCGACCCTTGCCGTCGACGGCGTGAACCTCGACCTGCGGCGCAACGATTTCGTCTGCCTTGTCGGCCCATCCGGATGCGGCAAGACGACGTTCCTCAACGCCGTCGCCGGATTCCTGCGAATCGACGGTGGCACGCTGCGGTTCGACGGCGAGGACATCCCAGGGCCTGCCCCGCAGCGCGCGATGGTCTTTCAGCAACCGAGCCTGCTGCCGTGGCGCAAGGTCCTCGACAATGTCACCTACGGTCTGGAACTCGGCACCAGGATGAAACGTTCCGCCGCGCGTGAGCGGGCACGCGAACTGCTCGATCTCGTCGGCCTGTCCGGCTTCGCCGACCGCTACCCCGCACACCTGTCCGGCGGCATGCAGCAGCGGGTCAACCTCGCCCGCGCGCTGGCGGTCGATCCACAGCTGCTGTTGCTGGACGAACCGTTCGCATCCATCGACGCCCAGACACGCGAGGTGATGCAGGTGGAACTGCTGCGGATCTGCAGCACCCAGAATGTGAGCGCACTGTTTGTCACCCACGACATCTCCGAGGCCGCGTTCCTCGGCGACCGCGTCGGCGTGTTCAGCCCGCGGCCGGGCCGCATCATCCGCGAGATACCGGTGCCGTTCGACCGGCCGCGTGATCAATGTATCCGCCGCACACCGGAATTCATCGCGCTGGTCGAGGAGATCTCCCAGGTTCTCTACAGCGGCGAGGACGCCGAGACGACCGCAGAAAGTGTGCGGTGATGGCCACAACGACGACGGTCACCACGACAGACGAGCCCGGTCAGGGCGCGGCCCAGCGTGTCGCGCCGCGCCGACGTCGGGTCGGAGGGCGGCAGATCTACGGCACCGCCGCGGTCGTCGTCGCACTGGCCGTGTGGCAACTCGTCGCGGCTCTGCGGATCAAACCGGCGATCGTACTGCCGGGCCCGACAGACGTTCTCGCGGCGTTCGGACAACTGTTCGCCAGCGAGACGATCTGGGCCGACCTGGCCACCAGCGGCCGGGAACTGCTGTACGGGCTGTTGCTGGCGACCGCGGTCGGTCTGCCGCTCGGACTGTTGATCGGCTGGTATCGCACGTTGTCGTACGCTGCCGGGCCGTTGATCAACTTCCTCTACGCGACACCGAGAATCGCGCTCACACCGCTGCTGATCATCTGGCTGGGGATCGGGCAGACATCCAAGATCGCGATCGTGTTCCTGATGGCCATCTTCCCGATCCTGATCAACACCGCCAGCGGCGTGCAGAACCTCGACCCGGCCGTCGTCCGGGTCGCACGCTGCTTCGGCGCGGGCGACATGCAGATCTTTCGGACCATCGCACTACCCGGATCGGTGCCGTTCATCATCAGCGGCCTGCGGCTCGCGGTCGGGCAGGCGCTCATCGGCGTCTTCGTGGCCGAGCTCAGCGGGGCGACGCACGGGGTCGGCATGCTGATGAACAACGCGGGCCAGCAGTTCCAGACCTCGGTGGTGTTCGCGGGTCTGTTCATCTTCGCGGTGACCGGCGTGCTGCTGACCGGAGCCCTGCGTGCGATCGAACGACGCTTCGAGGCCTGGCGTCCCCATCCATGATTCGACACAAGGAGTTTCGCGACATGGGCAAAGCACCCACACGAGGCGTCGCGGCGTTGTGCCTGACCGCAGTCACGGCGCTCGGGATCACCGCGTGCGGCGGTGACGCCGGATCCTCATCGGACGGCGACGCCAACAAGATCACCCTCAGCTACAGCCAGGTGGTGGCCGACGAACTGCCGTTCTGGATCGCCGACGAGGCCGGCCTGTTCAAGGCACAGGGACTCGAGGTCACATTGACCAATCTCAGCAGCTCGGACGGTTTCCCGGCGCTGGTGTCGGGCCAGACCCAGCTCGCGTCCATCGGTGCACCGGAGATGGTCTCCGGCGCGGCGTCCGGCGCCAAGGTGAGTTATCTGGCCACCTTGACACCGGTCTTCACCTACGAGCTCTATGCACGGGTCGACGATCCGCAACAGCTGAAGGGCAAGCGAATCGGGATCACCTCCACCAGCGGGTCGCTGTACATCGCCACCATCGAGGCGTTGCAACAACTCGGGCTCTCACCCGACGACGTCGCGCTCACGCCTCTCGGATCCGTGACCAACGTCAACAACGCCTTGGTCGCCGGCACGATCGACGCGGCGATGTCGCATCCACCTGCGACCACCCGGCTCGAGGCTGCTGGTCTGCATTCCCTGCTCGACCTCGCGTCACAGAACATCCCGACATCCAACGTCGGCGTCGCGGCCACCGACGAATACGTCAGATCCCACGGTGATCAGATCCGCCGCTTCATGACCGCGGTGCAGCAGGCGATCCACCGTGAGAAGACCGACGAACCGTACGCGACGAGCATCCTGTCCGAGCACCTCAAGGTCACCGATCCCAAGGCACTGCACGAGACATGGGCCTACTACACGAAAGTCCTGCCCGATGTTCCGACCCCCACGGTCGAGCAGTTGCAGACATCGGTGACCGAGCTGGCGCCCACCAATCCCGCGGTGCACAACCTCGACCTGTCCACGCTGGTGGACGCGTCCTTTGTGAACGAGTCCCGATGAGTGCCCGTCCATCGCACACACTTGTGCTGCTGCGGCACGGCGAGAGCCTGGCCAACGCCGACGACCGGTTCGGAGGCTGGCTCGACTTCCCGCTGACCAACCGTGGACGCGACCAGGCGGCCGCGGCGGGAAACCTGATCAAGGCCGCCGGTCTGGCTCCGACCGCAGTGCACACGTCACTGCTCGCCCGGGCGGTCGACACCGCGAAGATCGCGATGGCCGAGACGGATTCACCCGCGGTCGAACACCGGCGGAGCTGGCGTCTCAACGAACGTCACTACGGTGCGCTGCAGGGTCGCACACGGGCCGAGGTGCGCGCCGAGTTCGGCGCCGAGCTGTACCGCGATTGGCGGCGTTCGTATCACCTCGCACCGCCCGCGATGGATCCGGACGACCCGGCACACCCGCGCCATGACGCCAGGTACGCCGCGCTTCCGCCGCGCGAATTGCCTTCGACGGAGTCGCTCGCAGCGGTACGCCGGCGTCTGGTGCCCTACTGGCAGGACGCCATCGCCGGCGATCTGTCGGCAGGCCACGTCACCCTGGTGGTCGCGCACGGAAACTCCTTGCGCGCGTTGTGCACACACCTGGACGGCCTCACCCCCGACCGGGTACGCACCCTGGAGATCCCGATCGGGATGCCGCTGCTCTACGACCTCGACGAGTCGCTTTGCCCCGTCAGACCCGGCGGCGTGTATCTCGACGCGACGCCCGCCAACGCCGTCCGCGCCGCGCTCGTCGGATGACTCAGCGCTCGTCCTCGGCAAGCACCTCACTCGCGATGCGGAACGCGGTATTGGCATCGGGCACACCGCAGTAGATCGCGGTCTGCAGCAGTGTCTCCTTGATCTCGTCCACGGTCAGGCCGTTGCGACGCGCGGCGCGCACATGCATGGCCAGTTCGGCATGGTGCCCCCGGGCGACCATGGCGGTCAACGTGATCAAAGACCTGCTACGCCGGTCCAGACCCGGTCGGGTCCAGATCTCACCCCAGGCGTACCGCGTGATGAGATCCTGGAAGTCTGCGGTGAAGTCGGTGGTCGCGGCGACAGCGCGAGCCACGTGGTCATCGCCCAGCACCGCCCGGCGTATGTCCATCCCCGCCGCGTGGGTCTCGTCGCGCATCGATGTCACATCGTCTCCTTCAACTGTCGGCGGGCCCGTCGAACGATGGCATCGACGAGATGGCCCGCCGCGCCCAGATAGTCCGATCGTGGTGCCCGCCCCACGAGTTCGCTCATCACCCGCTGCTCGGCCAACAGGTCACCTGCCGCGGCCAGGTTCGCACGCGCCCGTTCCGCGTCGAGGTGCAAATCTGCCAGCAGATCACCTGTCTGACGCACCGCGACGACGGTACGCCTGGCCAACGTACGCAGGGTCGCCCATTCGGCATGCCACCCACCGTCGGAACGCTCGTCGACACTGGCCGCGGATGCCGCGTGAAGGGTGGCGCCCAGCGCGGGTGCTGTCAGCGCGGCCCGGCGGATCAGCACCGACAACACCGGGTTGTGCTTGTGTGGCATGGTGGAGGAGCCTCCACCTGTCCCCTCGGCGAACTCACCGATCTCGGATCTGCTGCCCGTGGCGACATCGGCGGCGATGTGACCGCACGCGTCACAGCAGCCGATGAGCGCATCGCCGGTGCGGGTCACGATCGCCCTGGTGGTGTGCCAGGGTCGGGCAGGCACCAATCCCAAGGCCTCCGCGAGCGCATCGGTCACGGTCACGGCCGCGTCCGGAGAACCCAGCAGTTCCGTTGCGGCCGCGAGAGTTCCGGCGGCGCCACCGGCCTGCACGGGCAACGGCGGCAGTGCCGCCAACGTGTCGGCGGCGTCGACCACACCGCAGAGCCAGTTGGCGAACTTCACCGCGACCGTGCTCGGCAGTGCGGGCTGGGTCAGGGTGCGTGCCAGCATCGCATCGTCGCGGTGGGTCTCGATCAATTCGACGAGCACCCGCACGTTGGCGGTCAACTCGTCGCGGACGACGCCGAGCGCGTCGCGCAGACACATCATCAGCGCGGTGTCGATGACGTCCTGGCTCGTCAGACCCCGGTGCAGCCATCGCGCCGCCTCACCGCCTGCTCGATCACGCAACAGCGCAACCAGTCCGACGACGGGATTGCCGTCGGCCTCCGCATCCGCTGCCACCGCCTCGATGTCGTCGGCGGCTGTCAGACTCGTCAGGTCGGCGCGTGCCGTCGCCGGCGCCTGGCCCGCGTCGACGAGCAGGTTCAGCCAGGCATCTTCGACGGCGACCATGGCGTCGAGCAACGCGCGGTCGCTCATGAGAACGCCGGCCCGATGGTCCCCGGGCCACAGCAGGTCGGTCACGGCATGTGCCCCGGGAAGCGGAGGAAGACGGTTTCGTGTTCGCCTTGCAACCGGATGTCGAAGCGAAGGCCGTCGTCATCCGGCACGGCGATCAGGCTCTCTCGGCGGTCGACGGGCAGCGATGACAGCAGTGGTTCGTCCGCGAGGTGCGGACCAGGCAGATACACCCGGGTGAACAGCCGGTTGAGCAGACCTCGTGCGAAAACCGTCATGGCGATGAACGGAGCCGAACCAGGTTGTACCGGCCCCGGTTTCACCGTCGAGAAGGTGTATCGACCTTCACCGTCGGTGCCTGCCCGTCCCCACCCTGTGAAGGTCCAGCCGTCGCGGCACAGTGATCCGGTCTCGGTGGGCACCACGCCGTCGGCGTCGGCCTGCCAGATCTCCAGCAGCGCATCCGGTACGGGCGTGCCCGCACCGTCGGTAACCTGCCCGTGCAGGCGAATGGCACCGGGTGTGCGCGGCGGTACGAGTTCGTTGCCCCCGGCGATCGGCAGGGCGTACCCGTAGAACGGGCCGACGGTCTGGCCGGGTGTTGCGGACAGTGTGCTCATCATGCCTCCATCGGCGTGCGCAGCGAACCGGTCAGCACGATGTCCCACCGGTAGCCGGTGGCCCACTCGTGCGTCGTGACGTCGTGGTCGTAGGTGGCGACCAGACGTTCGCGCGCCTTGCTGTCGGTGATCGACTGGTAGATCGGGTCGAACGCGAACAGAGGATCACCGGGGAAGTACATCTGTGTGACCATCCGCTGCGTGAATTCGTTTCCGAACAGCGAGAAATGGATGTGCGCCGGGCGCCACGCATTGTGGTGGTTCCGCCACGGGTACGGGCCCGGCTTGATGGTGGTGAAACGATAGTTGCCGTCGTCGTCGGTGAGACAACGTCCCACACCGGTGAAATTCGGATCGAGGGGCGCCGGGTGCTGGTCGCGTTGGTGACGGTAGCGTCCGCCGGCGTTCGCCTGCCAGATCTCGACGAGTTGGCGACGCACGGGCCTGCCGTCGCCGTCGACGATCCGGCCGGTCACCACGATGCGTTCGCCGATCGGCTCACCGGTGTGCTGGATCGTCAGATCCGATTCGTGCTCCTGCACGTCGCGCAGGCCGAAGCACGGGGCCGCCAACTCGACGCCCTCCGGATCCACTTGCTGCAGTTCAGCTTTCGGATGTCGCAGGACGCTGCTCCGATACGGCGGATAGTTCAGCCGCGGCTGGGACTCTTCGAGTCCCGTGCGGTGGTAGGACACCGCGATGTCATCGATCTCCGCATTGATGTCGGCTTGACTCAGAACGGTCATGGTCAGCAAGCTACTGCCGGGACCGGATCGGCCCAAAGGTTAGACTTCCACTGTGTGGAAGGGTGCCGCAGATGGCCGATGATTCGTCACGCACGGTCGCCGCGCGGCTTCTGGCCGTGGTGGGCGCGTTCGACGAACGTCACCGCAGCCTGTCGCTGTCGGAGATCGCGCGCCGTACCTCGCTCCCGCTCTCCACGGCGCATCGGCTGACCGGTGCCCTCGTCGACGGCGGGGCGTTGCAGCGTCGCGACGACGGTCGGTACGTGATCGGCCGCCTCGTCTGGCAGGCGGGTCTGCTCGCGCCCGTGGAAGGTCCGCTCCGGCAGGTGGCCGAACCGTATCTGCACGACGTGTACGCCATGACGATGGCCACCGTGCACCTGGCCGTCCGCGACGGTGACGAGGTGCTCTACCTGTTGCGGATCCGCGGGCGCGCCTCGGTGCCGATCGTCAGCACCGTCGGCAGCAGGCTCCCCATGCACTGCACGGGTGTCGGCAAGGTGCTCCTGGCACACGCACCCCCTGAGGTCCAAGACCGCGTGCTGTCCAACCTGCGCCCCGTCACGCCGAGGACGATCACACAACCGGTCATGCTGCAGCAACAGCTACGCCGCATCCGCGCCGACGGCATCGCCACGACCAGTGAGGAGATGTCGATCGGTGCACATTCATTGGCGGTACCGGTGATCCGCGCCTCGGACAACGCCGTCGTCGCATCGATCGGCGTCGTCGTGCCGTCGCTCCGACGCGACCGCCAGCGGTCGGTGCAGGCCTTGCAGAGTGCGGCCCGCGGTATCGGGCGCGTCCTTTGAGGTGCTCAATCCAGGAAGCCGTGCAGCAGTGCGGCCGAACCCGACACGTGGTCGAGCATCGCCGCGGCCGCGCGGTCGGCGTCGCCGGCGAGGATCGCCATCACTATGGCTTCGTGCTGCTCGTCGGAGTGGTCGATGTTGCGGCGCAACAACGGGATCCGGTCGAGCAGTGCGTTGATCCGCATGCGGTTCTCGGCCACCAACGGCACCAGGGACGGTGACCCGGCGGCCTCGGCGATCGCCAGGTGCAGCCGCGAGTCCAGGCGGCGGTAGTCGTCGGTGCCCTCCGCGGCACGCACGTCGGCCAGCCGCGACCACAGGCCGTCACGTTCGGCGGCACTCAGTGTGCGACCCGCCGCCATGCGCGCGGCCCCCACCTCGAGGATCTCGCGCAGACGCAGCGCGTCGTCGATGTCCTCGCGCGCCGGATGTGGGGTGTTTGCGGTGTGGCTCGGGAGCTCGTCGGCCAGGAACGTGCCGCCGTAGCGTCCACGCCGCGACACCAGGTAGCCCGCGTCGGCCAGCGACTTGATCGCCTCCCGCACGGTGTCGCGACTGACACCGAGGCGGGTGGCGAGTTCGCGCTCGGGCGGCAGGGAGTCGCCGGGCCCGAGCACCCCGAGCCGGATGGTCTCCAGCAGCCGGCCCACGGTGTCCTCGAAGGCGTTGCCGAGGCGCACCGGCCGCAGCAGCGCGTCGGCCGCCTCCGGGGCGGGCTGGGGGTCGGGTTCGGCAGTCATGGTGACCTAAAGGCGTATCACACAATCGCTACAGCGGCGTGGCTAAAGGGGTGTCACGTAGGCGGAGCTGATCCCGCCGTCGACCAGGAACGTGGATCCGGTGATGAACGACGCGTCGTCACTGGCCAGGAACGCGACCGCGGCGGCGAGTTCCTCCGGTTCGGCGAACCGGCCCAGCGGGATGTGCACGAGCCTGCGGGCCGCGCGCTCGGGATCCTTGGCGAACAACTCCTGCAGCAACGGTGTGTTGACCGGCCCCGGGCACAGTGCGTTGACCCGGATGCCCTGCCGGGCATACTGCACGCCCAGTTCGCGCGACATGGCCAGCACCCCGCCCTTGGACGCGGTGTAGGAGATCTGCGATGTCGCCGAGCCCATCACCGCGACGAACGACGCGGTGTTGATGATCGACCCCTTGCCTGCGGGCACCATGTGCCGCAGCGCCGCGCGGCACGACAGGTACACCGACTTGAGGTTGATGTCCTGGACGCGCTGCCACGCCGGCAGCTCGGTGTTCTCGATCAGGTCGTCCTCAGGGGGCGAGATGCCCGCGTTGTTGAACGCGATGTCGATCCGCCCGAAAGTCGAAGCGGCGGTGTCGAACAGGTTGTCGACGGCCTCTTGTTCGGAGACGTCCACAGGCACGAACAGGCCTTCGAGTTCGTCGGCGGCGGCCTTGCCGGTGGTGGGGTCGATGTCGCCCACCACGACGGTGGCGCCTTCGGCACGCAGCCGGCGACCGGTGGCCAGGCCGATACCGCTTGCGCCGCCGGTGATCACGGCGACCTTGTCGGCGAGTCGTTGGGTCAGGTCCATCAGGGGGCCTCCTTGGGCTGCGAGGGTCTTACGGCTTTCATACGGCTATGAAGACGTTCTTGGTCTCGGTGAACGACAATGGCGCGTCCGGGCCGAGTTCGCGTCCGAGACCCGACTGCTTGAACCCGCCGAACGGCGTGTTGTATCGCACCGAGGAGTGTGAATTGACGCTGAGGTTGCCCGCTTCCACCGCGCGGGACACGCGAATCGCCCGCGAGACGTTGTCGGTCCAGATCGACCCGGACAGCCCGTATGCGGTGTCGTTGGCCAGCCCGATGGCGTCGGCCTCGTCGTCGAACGGGAGCACCGTGACCACCGGACCGAAGATTTCCTCGGTCACCGTGCGGTCGGTGCGCGAGGGGGTCAACACCGTCGGAGGGAACCAGAAACCCGGACCGGCGGGGGCCGACCCGCGGAAAGCGACCGCAGCGTCGTCCGGAACGTAGGAGCGCACCGATTCCCAGTGTGGACGTGACACCAGCGGGCCCATCTCGGTGTCACGCACGGCGGGGTCTCCCACCACCACACCTTTCACCGCGGGCTCGAGCAGTTCCATGAAACGGTCATACACACTGCGTTGCACCAGGATCCGGCTGCGTGAGCAGCAATCCTGCCCGGCGTTGTCGAAGACCCCGTACGGGGCGGTCGCGGCGGCCTTCTCCAGATCGCAGTCGTCGAAGATGATGTTCGCGCTCTTGCCGCCGAGCTCGAGGGTGACGCGCTTGATGTGCGCCGCAGCGCCCGCCATCACGCGTCGGCCCACCTCGGTGGATCCGGTGAACACCACCTTGCGGATACCTGGATGGCTGACGAACCGCTCGCCGACCACCGAGCCCCTGCCCGGCAGCACCTGGAACAGATCCTCGGGCAGCCCCGATCCGCGGGCGATCTCGCCGAGCCTGATCGTGGTCAGCGGTGTCCACTCGGCCGGTTTGAGCAGCACCGCGCAACCGGCGGCGAGCGCGGGCGCGAAACCCCACGCCGCGATCGTCATCGGGAAGTTCCACGGCGTGATGACCCCGACGACGCCCAGTGGCTCGTTGAAGGTCACGTCCAGCCCGCCGGCGACCGGGATCTGCTTGCCCGACAACCGTTCCGGGGTCGCCGCGTAGAAGTTCAGCACGTCACGGACGTGCCCCGCCTCCCACTCGGCCTGCCCGATGGGATGCCCAGAGTTGGCCACCTCCAACGCCGCGAGTTCGTCGATGTGCTGCTCGACGGCGACGGCGAACGCGCGCAAGGCCGCGGCCCGGTCGGCAGGGGCGAGCGCGGCCCAGCGGCGCTGCGCCACCGCCGCACGCGCCACGGCATCGTCGACGGCCGCCTCGTCGAGCAGATCGATTGTCGTCAGTACCTGCTCGGTCGCCGGGTTGATCACCTCGCACGCGGTCATGAGACCCTTTCTGTCACATAGGCTTTGGCCGCCTCCACCACGGCCCTGAACAGCCGTAGATCGTCCAGGCGTTCTTCGGGATGCCACTGCACGCCCAGCACGAAGTGTTCGCCGGGCACCTCGACCGCCTCGATCACCCCGTCGGCGTCTCGTGCACTGACCACGAGTCCGTCGCCGAGCCGGTCGATCGCCTGGTGGTGGTAGCACTGCGCGTCGGAGCGCTCCCCGATCAGCGACGCGAGCCTGGTGCCGGGGACGGTCCGCACATCGGAGGTGCCGAAGATCGCGTTGCCCTTCTGGTGGTGGGTGTGGCCGATGACATCGGGCAGGTGCTGGTGCAGCGTGCCTCCGAGCGCGGTGTTGAGCACCTGGGCGCCCCGGCACACGCCGAGCACCGGGATGCCGCGCGCCAACGCGCCCGTGAGCAACGCGAACTCCCATTCGTCGCGCTCACGCGCAGGCTCGTTGGTCTGCGGATGCGGTTGCTGGCCGTAGCGGGACGGGTCGACGTCGGGTCCACCGGTGATAACCAGACCGTCGAGCCGGTCCAGCACGCGGTCTGCGACGTCGCCGTCGACGGGCTGCGGCGGCAACAGCACCGCGATGCCGCCTGCCAGATTCACGCCGGTGAAGTAGATCTGCGGCAGGAAACTCGCGCGCACATCCCACACGCCGGTCTGCGCCTGCTGCAGATATGTGGTCATGCCGATGACCGGACGCACGTCGCTCACACCGAGATCAGAGCCGCTCAAAACCGCGCACCCTCTCCCAGTCCGTCACGGCCGCGTTGAATGCCGCCAACTCGACCCGCGCGTAGTTGAGGTAGTGCTCGACGACCTCGTCGCCGAACGCCGCACGCGCCACCTCCGACTTCGCGAAGAGATCGGCCGCCTCGGCCAGGGTCGTCGGCAGCCGTTCGGCCCCACTGGTGTAGGCGTTCCCCGTCATCGGCTCGGGCAGCTCGAGGTCGCGCTGGATGCCGTAGAGCCCTCCCGCGATCAGTGCCGACACCGCGAGGTACTGGTTGACGTCGCCCCCTGGGGCGCGGCATTCGACGCGCATCGCGTGGCCGTGTCCCACCACACGCAACGCGCACGTGCGGTTGTCGAACCCCCATGCCACCGCGGTGGGCGCGAAACTCCCGTCGACGAACCGCTTGTAGGAGTTGACGTTCGGCGCATAGAACAGCGTGAGCTCGCGCAGGGTCGCAAGGATTCCGGCGATGAAGCTGCGGAACAACGGCGACATGCCGTGCGGATCGGAGTCGTCTGCGAAGACCGCGGCACCGTCTTCGTCCGCGCCACGCAGCGAGATGTGGATGTGGCAGCTGTTGCCTTCGCGTTCGTCGAATTTCGCCATGAACGTGAGGCTCTTGCCATGCTGGTCGGCGATCTCCTTGGCGCCGTTGCGGTAGATCGTGTGGTTGTCACACGTCACCCGGGCGTGGTCATAGCGGAAGGCGATCTCCTGCTGCCCCAGGTTGCACTCGCCCTTGACCCCCTCGCAGTACATGCCCGCACCCTCCATGCCGCGGCGGATGTCGCGCAGCAACGGTTCCATGCGGGTGGACGCGTGGATGGCGTAGTCGACGTTGTAGTCGGTGGCCGGGGTGAGGTTGTGGTACCCGGACGACCAGGCCTGCCGGAAGCTGTCGTCGAAGACCATGAACTCCAACTCGGTGCCCACATACGGCACGAGGCCGCGTTCGGCGAGGCGGTCGATCTGGTGGTTGAGGATGCTGCGGGGTGCGACCGCGACGGGTTTGCCGTCCAACCACGACAGGTCGGCCATCACCAGCGCCGTACCGGGCAACCACGGAATGCGGCGCAACGTCGAGAAGTCCGGCGTCATGACCATGTCGCCGTAGCCGGTCTCCCAACTCGAGACCGCGTACCCGTCGACGGTGTTCATATCGACGTCGACGGCCAAGAGGTAGTTGCAACACTCGCAACCGTTGGCGGCTACCTCTTCGACGAACAACCGAGCCGACACCCGTTTACCGGTCAGCCTGCCCTGCATGTCGCAGAACGCCACGATCACCGTGTCGATCTCGCCGTCTGTGACCAGCTGCACAAGTCGGTCCTGTGTCAGCATGCCCGGGTTGGGGCTCATCGTGCACCTTCCTCTCGGTGCTCTCGGGTGCTTGAGCGTCCACACTGCTGACGACAAGCCGACCTTTGCACCCGTACTTACACGCAACGACCTCAAGATCGTCCCTCGAATGTGCGCGAATGTCACGCATCAAAGGTCGGCGAACCGACCAATAAGGCGTCGACGACGCATCCCGGCGCGCTGAGGCCACGCTGACTCGCAACTGTGGCAAACACCGCGTGAAACGCGGGTTTAACAACTTGGTCAAAAAGGTAAATATCGGTCGTGAAGTGCTCTGAGATGGCAGCTGCGCCGATCCCGACAGTCCGACACGTGAGACATCACGCCTCCCGCCTTGTAGGGTCGAACTGATGTGTGGAGCCACCGGAGAGGTGCGTCTCGATGGCCGGTCACCAGATATTGGCGCGGTGTCGGCCATGGCGGAGACGATGGCGCCCAGGGGACCCGATGCGGCGGGCGTGTGGTCGCAGGGGCGGGTCGCGCTGGGCCACCGACGACTGAAAATCATCGACCTGACCGAAGCGGGCGCACAGCCGATGGTCGACTCCGAACTGGGGTTGTCGATCTGCTGGAACGGCTGCATCTACAACTACAAGCAACTGCGGACCGAGCTGTCCGGGCACGGGTACCGCTTCTTCTCCCACAGCGACACCGAGGTGCTGGTCAAGGCGTATCACCACTGGGGCGATCGCTTCGTGGAACACCTCAAGGGGATGTTCGCGTTCGCGATCGCCGAACGTGACACCGGCCGCGTGCTGCTGGGCCGCGACCGGCTCGGGATCAAACCGCTGTACCTGAGCGAGACGGGCAACCGCATCCGGTTCGCCTCGTCGCTGCCCGCACTGCTGGCCGGCGGTGACGTCGACACCCGGATCGACGCCGTCGCGCTGCACCACTACCTGACGTTCCACTCGGTGGTCCCGCCGCCTCGGACGATCCTGCGCGGGGTCAAGAAGGTCCCGCCCGCGTCCATCATCGCGATCGAGCCCGATGGCACACAGCGCACCACCGTCTACTGGTCGCCGGATTTCAGGCGGCACGCCGACCGGACCGACTGGTCCGAACGGGACTGGGAAGACGCAGTGCTGCAGTCACTTCGGGAGTCGGTCGAACGGCGTCTGGTCGCCGACGTGCCGGTCGGGTGCCTGCTGTCCGGCGGCGTCGATTCGAGCCTGATCGTGGGCCTGCTCGCCGAGGCCGGTCAGCACGGCCTCAAGACCTTCTCGATCGGATTCGAATCCGTCAACGGCGTCGCCGGTGACGAGTTCAAATACTCCGACATCGTCGCCGACCACTTCGGCACCGACCACCATCAGATCCGGATCGACACAGCCCGCATGCTGCCCGCGCTGGACGGCGCGATCGCGGCGATGAGCGAGCCGATGGTCAGCCACGACTGCGTGGCCTTCTACCTGCTGAGCCAGGAGGTGGCACGCCACGTCAAGGTGGTGCAGTCCGGTCAGGGCGCCGACGAGGTGTTCGCGGGCTACCACTGGTATCCGCCGATGGCCGAACCGGGCGCGGCGTCGCTCGACGGTGCGGTGGGAAGCTACCGCAGTGCCTTCTTCGACCGCGACAGCGCGGGCGTTGCGGCTCTCATCAGCGACGCATACCGGGCCGACGGGGACCCCAGCGGCGCGTTCGTCACCGACCACTTCGCCGCGCCGGGCGCCGAGACCGGCGTGGACCGGGCGCTGCGCCTGGACACCACGGTGATGCTCGTCGACGACCCGGTCAAGCGCGTCGACAACATGACCATGGCGTGGGGTCTGGAAGGCCGCGTGCCGTTCCTCGACCATGAACTCGTCGAACTCGCGGCCACGTGCCCGCCCGAGCTGAAGACCGCACACGGCGGTAAGGGTGTGCTCAAACAGGCTGCGCGACGGGTGATCCCGGCCGCGGTGATCGACCGGCCAAAGGGTTATTTCCCAGTGCCCGCGCTGACCCACCTCGAAGGGCCGTACCTGAACATGGTGCGCGACGCGCTCTACGCACCGGAGGCCAAGGAACGCGGCCTGTTCCGGCCCGAAGCCGTGGAACGGCTGCTCGCCGATCCCAACGGCAGGCTGACCCCGCTGCGCGGCAACGAGTTGTGGCAGATCGGGCTGCTGGAGTTGTGGTTGCAACGTCACGGCATCGCCGGGAGTGCTGCATGACCGCGCTCGAGCCGGACGCGGCACCGGTACCGCAGGCCGAAGACCACACCGAGGCCATCACGATGGGGCTGCACGACGCCTCACCGCAGCATCTCGTCGATGCGATGGCCGACGACGTCGAGCTCGAACTCGGTTGGGGTCGGCTGATATTCGGCCAGACCTTCGCCGATCCCGAGAAGCTCGCCGAGGCCCTCCAGCAGGAGCGGCCAGGGCGCCGCGACATCTGCATCTATGCGCGGGAATCGCACGTGCTCGTGGCGCGCTCCCCCGCCGAGTTGTTCATCGATCCAAGCCACACCTACCGCAAGCGGTTCACCGATGAGCTACCGCCCGCCGAACCGATCGGGTTCTCGGTGCGCACGCTGGAATCACCGGACGACGCCGACTCGATGAACCGCGTGTACGTGCGGTGCGGCATGGTGCCCGCCCCGGTGGATGTCATCTGGCGCAACCACACCGAGAACCCCGCGGTGATCTACCTCGTCGCGGTGCGCGACGACGACGGCAGCATCGTCGGCACGGTGACCGGTGTGGATCACAAGCAGTTGTTCAACGACCCCGAGGACGGCTCGAGCCTGTGGAGCCTCGCGGTGGATCCCGCTGCCAGCCTGCCCGGTGTGGGCGCCGCGCTCACCCGGACGCTGGCCCGCATGCTCCATGCGCGGGGGCGCGCTTATCTGGACCTGTCGGTGGCGCACGACAACACAGCCGCGATCGCGTTGTACGAAAAGCTCGGCTTCCAGCGGGTTCCGGTGCTGGCCGTCAAACGCAAGAACGCGATCAACGAACCCCTGTTCACGCATCCACCCGAGACGGTCGACGATCTCAACCCGTACGCGCGCATCATCGCCGACGAGGCGATCCGCCGCGGCATCTGGGTCGAGGTGCTCGACGCGGGCGCCGGTGAGATGCGGCTGTCGCACGGCGGCCGTACCGTCGTCACGCGGGAATCGTTGTCGGAGTTCACCTCCGCCGTGGCGATGAGCCGCTGCGACGACAAGCGCCAGACCCGCCGGATCGTCGCCGAGGCCGGGATCACGGTGCCGAAGGGCCGGCTGGCGACGTTCGACGACGAGGACCACAAGTTCCTGGCCGACGTCGGCGACGTCGTGGTGAAACCGACCCGCGGCGAGCAGGGCAAGGGCATCACGGTGGGTGTGAGCAGCCCCGAGGAGCTGGACGCGGCCCTGCACCGGGCGCGCGAGCAGCACCCCGAGGTGCTCATCGAACAACGGGCCAAGGGCGACGATCTGCGACTTGTCGTGATCGACGGCAAGGTCGTGGCCGCGGCGATCCGCAGGCCGGCCGAGATCATCGGCACCGGTGCGCACACCATTCGAGAGTTGATCGAGACCCAGAGTCGGCGTCGCGCGGCGGCCACCGGCGGCGAGTCACGCATCCCGATGGACGATGTGACCGCCTCGACGGTCGCCGAAGCCGGGTGGTCGCTGGACGACGTGTTGCCCGAGGGAGAACGGCTGCGGGTGCGCCGCACGGCGAATCTGCATCAGGGCGGCACCATTCACGACGTGACCGCCGAGGTGAACCCGGAGCTGTGCCGGGTGGGCGTGCGCGCTGCCGAGGCGATCGGCATCCCGGTCACCGGCATCGACCTGCTGGTGCCGGATGTGACCGGCACCGAGTACGTGTTCATCGAGGCCAACGAACGGCCAGGGCTGGCCAACCACGAACCACAGCCCACGGCCGCGGCGTTCGTCGACTTCCTGTTCCCGCAACAGCCGGGTCTGCCGCAGGCGTGGACGCCGTCCGAGACGCCGGTCCGGTCCGACTGATCACCAGGTGCTGGTGCGCAGCACGATCTCGGCGGCCAATTGCGCGGTCGTGTCCTGCGCATTGCGCCGCCCGAGCATCTCGACGAGCCGGAAGTCGCCGTACACATAGCGCTGGCTGGCCTTGGCCACCGCGCGTGAGGCGGGTGTGCTGACCAACGCGGTCGTGTTCATCTCGACGGGCGGACAGTGCGCGTCGCGGATCACGCCGGTGGGGTCGGCGACGCGGGGATGCCCGCGGTCCACCACGACCAGCCCGATGAACTTGTCGAGCCGCGTGGCGGCCAGCTCCCAGGCGAGTTCGCCGCCCAACCGGTCACCCACCAGCAAAGACCACTTGATTCCCAACGCATCGAGGATGCCGACAACGGACTTGGCGGTGAGGCGGGGATCCGGGCCGATGACGACGGTGCGCAACGATGCGGTGTGCAGCCGCTGGCAGATGCCCTCGTAGGCCGCGGGGCCGTGGTGACCGGCGCTGAGCAGCACCACTGTCGAACCCTTGTCGGGCCCGGCGACGTCGACGGCAATCGGGAAGCCATCAATCGTTTCCACGGTGGTCAGCATTCGGCCAACCTACCGTCTCGAGAAAGGTTAGGGGACCCAAATCAGGTTGTCCCCACGCAAGCGTCAGCGGTCGCTCAGCGGGCGTCCACGCGTTCGACCTGTTTGTAGAAGGCCTCGAGGAACGTGTCGGGCAGCGTGGCCTTGGCCGTGATCGACGGGTTCGGCGTGGGGAACGCGATGCCGAAAACCGACCAGCCGCCGACGTTTTCGAAGCCGAAGTACACGCTCTCGTCGCTGCGGTTGAGCCGCATGGTCTGTTGGTACACCAACGCTGACGACCGCGGTGACGGCAGCCGCGTCGTGGTGATCGGGATGCCCTCGTCGGACGGGTCGAAAAAGGCCCGGAACTCCGCGCACCGCTGCGCGGTGGCGTCGAGTCGGTCCAGGGGCAGCGGCGAGCTCAGCACCGTCACGACCATCCGGGCCCCGTCGTAGGCCGCGATGAACTTGCCCGCGGCACCCGGCCCGCGCTCGGCGGAATCGGCGATCACGCGGGTGAGACCGTCGGTGCAGCCCTCCGGTGCGGACAGCATCGCGGGCGGTCCCCCGGTTCCGTCGGGCTCCCCCGCGTCCTCGACGATACGTTCGTACTGCACACCCGACGGGAAATCCGATGCGGTGAGCAAAACCCGGTCCATGGTCGCTCCCGGCCAGGTGGGCGTGCCCGAGACCACGGTGGCGCACGCGCTCAGCGTGCACGCGGCCGCGAGCACCACAACCGGCCACCACGTCCCCCGCCGCAGGCTGGTCATTGCACCAGGCTACCGAGAATCACCGAAGTCGGTCCGGCCGCCGCGCGCGAAGCGCGCGGGCGTGGTGCCCAGCATCTTCCTGAAGTGGCGATGAAGATGTGACTGATCGTGGAAGCCGACCGCCGCCGCGACGTCGGCGGGGCGCATGCCATCCAGGAGCAAACGGCGGGCCGCGTCGACCCTGCGGCCGGTGAGGTACCGGTGCGGTGGCAGACCGAACTCACTGCTGAAGGTGCGTACGAGGTGGACCGGATCGGCGTGCAGCGTCGCACCGGCCTCCTCCAGCGTCAGGCCGGTCGTGATCCGGCTGTCGATCAGCTCGCGCAGCCGGGTGGCCAGGCGCCGGTCACGCACCCGCACCGGCGGGGGTACCGCGCCCGCCAGATGTCCTTGCAGGCGTTCGACGATGAACGCCAGCCTGCTGGCGGCTTCCAGTTCGTCCTCCGGGCTCAGGGCGTGGTGCAGAGATGCGATGCGCTCACGCAACGTCGGATCGACCAGGGTCGGCGTGTCCACGGCCGCACCGATTCCGGTGAGCACATCGGGTTCGAGATAGACCACGCGCTTGCCGAACCCACCGGGACGCACCGCACAGCCGTTGTGTGGCACGTGCGGTGGCAGCAGCGTGACGACATCGGCGGTGCTGCCGTGCGCCCTCCGGTCGAGTTCATACCCGATCGTGCCGAAGTCAACGATGAGCAGCGTCCACGCGTCGTGTGTGTGCTGCGGATAGGCGTGGTCGAAGAACCGCGCGTGGAAGACCTCTCTGATCCCCGCCACGTGCGGCCGCCACGCGGTGGTCTCCGCGACTGCAACCACATCAAAAACGTACAAGACCGAGTCCGCCGCGCGCTCGCAGCATGGGGTCATGCCAATCGATGACTCCCCCGTGCGTTTCCACACGAAGATCGCGGTGCTGCTGCGCGACGACCTCGAGAACTGGCAACGGTTGAACGTGTGCGCGTTCCTGGCGAGCGGTATCGCCGCGGCTCACCCGGACACCATCGGTGATCCCTATGTCGACGCCGACGACACCCGGTATCTCGCGATGTTCGGCCAACCCGTGCTGGTGTTCGAGGGATCGAAGGAGATGCTGCGTGAGGCGCACACCCGCGCGGTCTCCCGGGGACTGACGCCGTCGATCTTCACTGCCGAGTTGTTCGCCACCGGCAACGATCGCGCCAACCGTGCCGCGGTACGGGCCGTGGGCCGAGAGGATCTCGACCTGGTGGGACTGGCGGTCCATGCCGGTCGCAACGTGGTCGACAAGGTGCTCAAGGGTGCCCGGATGCACCCCTGAGCACCGTCAGGCCTGCAGCGTGGTGGACATGATCGGCCGGCGTGGCACGCCGTGTTCGAGCAGGTCGAGGATCGCGCCGACGTCGAGGTGGTCGGCGATCAGATCGGCCATGAGGTCCAGTTGGGCATCGCGGCGCCCCGGCACGTCGACGTCGTCGGCGACGACGAACCCGTCACGGCCGGCCGCGGTGGCGACCTCGGTGAGCCAGGCCCGCCGCAACGCGTCGTTGTCGAGCAGTCCGTGCCAGTGGGTGCCGTACACGGCGTCGCGACGCAGCCCGATGCCCAGCCAGTCCGCCTCGGTCGCGCGCGTCACCTGGCCGTGGTGGATCTCGTATCCACGCAGCGGGTTTTCCCAGTGCCGCAACGTCTTCTCCGGTGCGAACTCGATGTCGGCATCGAGCAGGCCGAGCCCCTCGACCCGGCCGGCCCGCGACTCCACCGGATCGTCGATCTGCCGGCACAGCATCTGGAACCCACCGCACACGCCGAGCACGGCGCGCCCGCTCGCGGCGTGCTCGGCGATGCCCGCGGCGAGTCCACGGTGGCGCAGCCACTGCAGATCGGTGACCGTGGATTTGCTGCCGGGAATCACCACCAGGTCCGCACCGACGAGATCGGCGGCGTCGGTCACCCATCGCACCACCACACCGGGCTCGCACGCCAGCGCCTCGATGTCGGTCGAGTTGGAGATGCGGGGCAGCCGGATGGCGGCCACGGTCAGCGCCTGCTCACCACGCGGTGGCTCGGGCGTGCCGACCAGTCCGCCGGGCCGCACCGACACCGAATCCTCGGTGTCCAACCAGATGTCGTCGTGGAACGGGATGACGCCGTAGGTCGGGCGCCCGGTGAGTTCGGCGAGTTGGCGCAGCCCTGGCGCCAGCAACGACGGATCGCCGCGGAATTTGTTGACCACGAAACCCGCGATCAGTGCCTGGTCGGCGGGCTCCAGCACCGCCACCGTGCCGTGCAGGTGGGCCAGCAGGCCGCCCCGGTCGATGTCGCCGACGACGACCACAGGCAGTTCGGCGGCCCGGGCCAGTCCCATGTTGGCCAGGTCGGTGGCGCGCAGGTTGATCTCGGCGGGTGAGCCTGCGCCCTCACAGATCACGGCGTCGAATTCACTTCGCAGCGAGGCCAGTTCGTCGGCGACAACGGCCGCGAGGTGTTCGCGGTGGTTGATGTAGTCGGCGGCGGCCACCGAGCCGGTGACCTGCCCGCGCACGACGAGTTGCGACGTGCGGTCACCGCCGGGTTTGAGCAGTATCGGGTTGAAGCGCACGCTGGGCGCCAGACCCGCGGCGCGTGCCTGCATGGCCTGGGCGCGACCGATCTCACCGCCCTCGACGGTCACCGCCGAGTTGTTCGACATGTTCTGCGCCTTGAACGGCGCCACCGACAACCCCTTGCGGGTCAGCAGCCGACACAACCCGCCGACCAGCATGGACTTGCCGGCATCCGACGTGGTACCGGCGACCAGCAGTGCTCCACTCACTTGTCGAGCATCACGGCAGGGTCAGGATGTCGGCGCCGTCGTCGGTCACCACGAGGGTGTGCTCGAACTGCGCGGTCCACTTGCCGTCGGTGGTGGCCACGGTCCAGCCGTCGTCCCAGATCTCGTAATCCAGCGACCCCAGGTTGATCATGGGTTCGATCGTGAACGTCATCCCGGGCTCCAGGACGGTCTCGACCGCGGGCTGATCGTAGTGCAGTACCACCAGGCCGTTGTGGAACGTGGTGCCGATGCCGTGCCCGGTGAAATCGCGAACGACGTTGTAGCCGAACCGGTTCGCGTACGCCTCGATGACCCGGCCGACCACCGACAGGGCGCGCCCTGGCTTGACGGCCTTGATGGCGCGCATGGTCGCCTCATGCGTGCGCTCGACGAGCAGGCGGTGCTCCTCGGAGACGTCGCCCGCCAGGAACGTGGCGTTGGTGTCGCCGTGTACGCCGTCGATGTAGGCCGTGACGTCGATGTTGACGATGTCACCGTCCTCGATCACGGTCGAGTCCGGGATGCCGTGGCAGATGATCTCGTTGAGCGACGTGCAGCACGACTTCGGAAAGCCCTTGTAGCCCAAGGTCGACGGGTAGGCGCCGTGGTCGATCATGTACTCGTGCGCGATGCGGTCGAGCTCGTCGGTGGTGACGCCGGGGGCGACGGCCTTGCCGGCCTCGGCCAGCGCTCCCGCTGCGATCCGGCTCGCCACCCGCATCTTCTCGATGACCTCGGGCGTCTGCACCCAGGGTTCGCTGCCCTCACGCACGGTCGGCTTCCACGCGTATTCGGGACGCGCGATCGATTTGGGCACCGGACGGGTGGGCGAGAGCACGCCGGGGCGCAGGGCACTACGAACGGACATAACGGTCAGGGTACCGATCGACGGGCCTGCGACCTGCATCAGGCGATGCCCGCCCCAGCGAGAATGCCACTCTCAATTCAAGAGAATGGTGTAACGTGTCGCCATGCTCACCGAGCCTTTGCATGTCCTCCGTCAGATGGGTTCGCGTGACGTCGAGGAGACCGACGAGCGAATGGTCATCGAGATGGACAACCGCCCGGACCTCGCCAACGTTCGCGGTGCGCTGCAGGGCGGGCTCGTCGCCACCCTGATGACATCGCCGCGGGCCGGCTTGCGGGCCGCGCCACGCTGAGCTTCGCGGTACTGGACCGCCGGTAGGCCCGGCTAGGGAGTCTTGCCCCGGCCGAACAGGCCTTTGCGCGGGCCACGGATGTCCACCGAACCGCACACCACGCGGCCGGTCAGGATCACGTGCGGGGTCCCGTCCGCGGGAGCGTCGCGACGGCGGTCGGTCGCGCTGCCGACGATCACCTCGACATCGTCGATCGAGGCGCTCGCCCCGTCCGGCAACCGCATGTCCAGTGAGCCGAACTTCATGTCGATCTCGATCACCACGATCGGCCCCGCGAACCGGGCGCGTGTGAGATCCAGATCCACCGAGCCCATGCGGCGAACGAGCGCGAGCCGCGTCGGCACCGTCCACTCCCCTTGACGCTTCAGCGATCCGAGTACGCCCCGCAACTCGACGCGGTCGGCCGCAGAGGTGACGATGGCGCCGGGCCCGGGAAGGTCGCCGACGAGGGTGGCGAGATCGGAGTGCAAGCGCGCCTGAGAGACGAGGGCCGAACGCTCCTCGAACTCGGCGATGTCGATCAGTCCGAGCGCGACGGCGTTGTGAAGACGGCGCAACGTCCCATTGCGGTCGGCATCCGACACCCGCATCTCCACGGATTGCTCGTTGATCCCCGTCATGGCGGTTTCAGGTTACCGCCACCGGACGACAGTCGGGATCAGACGAGATCACACGAGGTAGTCGGCGGGCATGCTGTCGAACATGGTCTTGCACATGCGGACCGCGTACTCCGAACTGCCGCCGCCGACGATCAACGCGGCGAACGCCAGATCGCCGCGGTACCCCGCGAACCACGAGTGCGATCCGCCGGCGAACTCCGCCTCTCCGGTCTTGCCCCGCACGTCGCCGACGCCTTTGAGATCTTTGGCGGTGCCGTTGGTGACGACGAGTTGCATCATCGGGCGCAGCCCGTCGACCACCTTGGGGCTGATCGGGGTCGCCTCGCCGTCGACGGCGGTCTCGTGCCCCTCGATGAGGTGCGGCACCGGGGTGCGGCCCGCGGCGACGGTCGCGGCGACCATGGCCATACCGAACGGGCTCGCGAGCACCTTGCCCTGTCCGAAACCGTCCTCGGTGCGTTCGGCGAGGTTCACGGTCGGAGGGACCGATCCGGAGACGGTCGGCAGGCCCGCAACCTGGTAGTCGAGCCCGAGACCGTACTGTGCGGCGGCCTGTGTGAGACCGCGCGGCGGCATCCGGCTCGCGAGTTCGGCGAACGTCGTGTTGCACGAACTGGCGAACGCGCGTGACATCGGCACGACCCCGAGGTCGAAGCCGCCGTAGTTGGGCACCGTACGGTGGCCGATGTCGAGCTTGCCCGGGCAGCCCAACAACGTGTTGGGCGTTGCCATGTCGCGGTCGATGGCCGCCCCCGCGGTGACGATCTTGAAGGTCGAGCCGGGCGGATACAGACCCATGGTCGCGAGCGGACCTCCGGCGTCGGCGGCGGCGTTCTGCGCCACCGCGAGGATCTCCCCGGTGGACGGCTTGATCGCCACGATCATCGCCTGCTTGCCGGTGGTGTTGACCGCGTTCTGCGCGGCGTTCTGCACGGCGCGGTCCAAACTGATGGTGACCGACGGTGCGGGTTGTCCGGGAACCTCGTTGAGCACGTCGACGTCGACGCCGTTCTGGTTGACCGTGACGATGCGCCAGCCCGGCTGGCCGTCGAGGTCGTCGATCACGGCCTTCTTGACCTCGTTGACGATCGCCGGCGCGAAAGTCTCGTCCGTGGGCAACAATTCGGCCTGCGGGGTGACGACGACACCGGCGAGCCCGGCGATCGCCGGTGCCACGCGATCGTGGTCGGCCTGCTTGAGCGTGATGAGGCTCAACGGCTGCGCCGAGGAACTCGCCTGCTCGGCCAACCGCTGCGGGTCCAGGCCGGGATCGAACGGGCGCAACGCCTCGGCGACCGCGCGTGCCGCCGTCATCAGCCCCGCACCGGCGGCCCTGGCGTCGAGGGCGTAGTGGTAGATCTGGCCGGGTACCAACACGTCGGTTCCGCCGCGCTCGTTCACCGACGCCCGTCGCGGCGGATCGGCGCGCAAGGCGAAGGTCTGATGCTCGCCGAGTCGCGGGTGCAGACCCGTTGCGCTCCAGCGCACTTCCCAACGTCCTTCGTCGCGCACCATGTTGAGCTGACCGTCATAGGACCAGGTGCGGTTCTTGGGCAGATGCCACGTGTAGCGGTAGGCGACGCTGCCGGTGTCCTGGTTGTACTTCGATCCGAGGATCTGCGCGTCGAGGCGCAGCGCCTGCAGGCCGTTCCATGCCTCGTTGAGCGCGGTCTTGGCCTCTGCCGGGCGGTCGGACAGTTCGGCGGCCCTGGCGGTGTCGCCGGTCGCCAGTGCCGCGAAGAACATCTCGGCGGCCGGTTCGGGTCCGTTGGGGCGCGGTGTGCAACCGCTCAGCGCCGAAGCCGCGACCACACCGATGACGGTGAGCAGACCGGCAGTCCGTGTGACTGATGATGTTCGAGTTGCCATTGAGACTGATGGTACGAACGATGCGGTGGTTTCTTCGGAGGCGCACCGATACCGGATCGAGACACCGGTGAGGTCGTCCGGTGATCTGGGGTGGAGGGCGCCCGACGGGCGCCGTCAACGCCTCGCGGTCAGATCGCCAGGCCCCGCAGCACGATCTCCAGGCCGCGCCGGAACTCGTCGTCCGCGGTGATCCGGCGCGCCACGGAGGCGGTCTCCGACAGGTGCGGGAACTCGTCCGCGGGCAGTTCGGCGAGCGCCTGCGTACCCGGGCCCGACAACGCGCTGTAGTGCTCGACCTCCAGCGCCCCGAAGACATAGGCGAGCAGGGCACGGAACGCGTACACCCGGCGCTTCCCGGTATGGCCGGCCTCGGCAAGCACACCGAGCACCGTCTCTCCCCACCGCAACGATGCCGGTGCGTGGTGCCGGTGTGCGAGCACGAGAGGGACGACGGCCGGATGCTGCGCCGTGGCGTGACGCACCCGTTCGGCCAGCACGAAGATCCGATGGCGCGCCGACCGGTCCGGCAATGCCAGGTCGACCGTCTCCAGTACGAGGTCGACCACCATCGCCTCGAGTTCGTCGCGGTCGGCGACGTACCGGTACAGCGACATCGTGCCGGTCCCGAGCCTGCGTGCCACGGTGCGCATCGACAGCGCAGCCAGGCCGTCGACGTCGACGACCTCGAGCGCGGCGGCGGCGATCTGGTGAGGGCTGAGCGAGCGTTGGCGTGGCATGACGTTGACAGCGTACGCCGTACACCATAGCGTCGACGTTAGCGTACAGCGCACGCTAACGAACCCGAGGAGTTGCGATGCCCCCTCCCACCACCATCACCACATCCGAATTCCACAGCATCACAGGCGAACTCATAGCTGTTCCGGATCCGCAACGCCTGGTGCACCTGCAGTTCCGCCGGTTCGCCGGATGCCCGATCTGCAATCTGCATCTGCAGTCGTTCGTCGCACGCCACGACGAGATCGAACGCGCCTCGATCCGTGAGGTCGTGTTCTTCCATTCGCCCGCCGACGAACTGGCCGAGCACACAGCGGATCTGCCGTTCGCGACCGTCGCCGACCCGGACAAGGTCGTCTACCGCAGATTCGGCGTCGAGACGGGCGCTCGCGCCCTGCTCGATCCCCGTAGTTGGCCGGCCATCGTCCGCGGAGGCGCCTTGACGACTTTCGGGCGGTTCCGCGCGCCGGCGCTGCGGCAGCCCGGTGGGCGGCTCGGTCTCCCCGCGGACTTCCTCATCGGGCCGGACGGAACCGTGCTGGCCGCCAAGTACGGTCGACATGCCGACGATCAGTGGTCGGTGGACGAGGTGCTGGCGCACGCCGCGCGGCGGTGACGCCGGACGTCAGTCCAGCAGCACCGTGGCGAACGTGCCGACCTGCTCGAATCCGATGCGGTCGTAGGTGGCCCGGGCGACGGTGTTGTAATCGTTGACGTAGAGGCTGGCGGTGCGTCCTCCGGCGACCACCGCGGCCGCCAACGCCGCCGTACCCGCCGTGCCGAGGCCGTGGCCACGCCATTCGGGGTGCACCCACACCCCCTGGATCTGCCCGACGGCCGGTGACTGCGCACCGACCTCGGCCTTGAACACCACCTCGCCGCGTTCGAACCGGGCCCACGCGCGTCCCGTGGCGATCAGACCTGCGATGCGCCGCCGGTAGCCGCGTCCACCGTCACCCACACGCGGGTCGACCCCGACCTCGCCGATGAACATGTCGATGGCCGCCACGAGGTAGGCGTCGATCTCGTCCATGCGCACAGGCCGTACCGCCGGGTCGATCGCGCACTGCGGCATCGCATTCAACGCCATCAGCGGCTGCTGGGCCCGCACATCACGCGCCGGACCCCACAACGACTGGAGGCGCTCCCACATCGGCAGCACGAGTTCGGCGCGTCCGACCAGCGACGAGCACCGTCGCGCCATGCTCATCGCCTTGTCGGAGAACGCCTTCAGATCGTCGAGGCTGCCGCGCAGCGGAATCATGTTGGGCCCCGCATAACACAGCGACTCGCTGGGCTTGCGCCGCGTCCAGAGCTCACCTCCGATGGCCCCCGGTTCGGCGCCGAACTCCGCGACGCGGGCAGCCACCATGCAGCCGGCGACCGGATCCTCGTCGAGTACACGCATCACCGCGGCGGTGTCACGCACCACGGACACCCGTCGCTCATCGACCAGGCGGAAAAGGGGCGGCGCCGACATCGGTGACTCTCTCTGCTCAACCCGGGGGTGTGGTGACCCGGCTCACAGGGTCATCACTCAGCTTACGGTCACCACGGGCGAACCGCCGGATTCAGACGAACCCCGCGCCGTGCCGATTTCTTCGGCGAGCCGCATGGCCTCTTCGATCAGCGTCTCGACGATTTGCGCCTCGGGCACCGTCTTGATGACCTCACCCTTGACGAAGATCTGACCTTTGCCGTTACCGGAGGCCACACCGAGGTCGGCCTCGCGGGCCTCACCCGGACCGTTGACCACGCAACCCATCACCGCGACACGCAGCGGGACGTCGAGCCCGTCGAGACCCGCGGTGACCGCGTTGGCCAGCGTGTAGACGTCCACCTGGGCGCGCCCGCACGACGGGCACGACACGATCTCCAGCCCGCGCGGACGCAGGTTCAGCGACTCCAGGATCTGGTTGCCCACCTTGACCTCTTCAGCGGGCGGCGCCGACAGCGAGACGCGGATGGTGTCGCCGATGCCCTTGGACAGCAATGCCCCGAACGCGACCGCAGACTTGATCGTGCCCTGGAAGGCCGGACCGGCCTCGGTGACGCCGAGGTGCAGCGGATAGTCGCACTGGGCGGCCAGCAGCTCGTAGGCGGCGACCATGATCACCGGATCGTTGTGCTTGACACTGATCTTGATGTCGCCGAAGCCGTGCTCCTCGAACAGCGACGCCTCCCACAGGGCCGACTCGACGAGGGCCTCGGGCGTGGCCTTGCCGTACTTCTCCAGGAACCGCTTGTCGAGCGAGCCGGCGTTGACCCCGATGCGGATCGGGATGCCCGCATCCCCGGCGGCCTTGGCGACCTCGGCGACCCGCCCGTCGAACTCCTTGATGTTGCCTGGGTTCACGCGCACCGCGGCACATCCGGCGTCGATCGCGGCGAAGATGTACTTGGGCTGGAAGTGGATGTCGGCGATCACCGGGATCTGGCTGTGCCGTGCGATCTCGGCCAGCGCGTCGGCGTCCTCCTGGCGCGGGCACGCCACGCGCACGATGTCACAACCCGACGCGGTCAGCTCGGCGATCTGCTGCAGCGTGGCGTTGACGTCGTGGGTCTTGGTGGTGCACATCGACTGCACCGCGATCGGGTGCTCGCTGCCGATGCCGACACCGCCCACGTTCAGCTGACGGGTCTTGCGCCGGGGGGCCAGCGTGGGCGCGGGCGGAGCCGGCATACCCAGACCGATGGAAGTCACAGTGTCTCTCCTCGAAGGCTATTGGAAGATGCTCAGTGGGTTGACGAGGTCCGCGGTCACCGTCAGCAGCATGTAGCCGGCCACGACCGCGAGCACCACATAGGTGGCGGGCATGAGCTTGAGGTAGTTGACCGGGCCCGCCGCGACCATGCCGCGCGCGGAACGGATCATGTCGCGGATCTTCTCGTATGTGGCGACTGCGATGTGCCCGCCGTCGAACGGCAGCAGCGGCACCAGGTTGATCGCGCCCAACACGAAGTTCAGCTGCGCGAGAAAGAACCAGAACGCCACCCACAGCCCGGCGTCGACGGTCTCGCCGCCGATGATGCTGGCGCCGACGACGCTGATGGGCGTCTCCTTGTCGCGCTCCCCGCCACCGATGGCCTCCACGAGAGCGCCGATCTTGGTGGGGATCTTCGCCAGGGCTTTGCCGAGTTCGACCGCGAGATCGCCGGTGAACGCGAACGTCGCAGGCACCGCGGTGATGGGGTTGTACTGCGCGGGCGGTGCTACCGGCACCGCACTCACCCCGATCGCGCCGACCGTGCTCGGCGCCGACGCGTCGGCGTCGGTGAAGCGTTGTGTCTGGGTGACGTCGACGACGGTGTCCATGAGGCGCCCGTCGCGCTTGAATTCGACCGTGACCGGACCGTCGAGCTTGCGGACGGCCGCGGCCATCCCGGCGAAGTCCTTGACCTCGGTGTCACCGACCTTGACGATCTCGTCGCCCGCCTGGATGCCCGCCAGAGCCGCCGGGCCGGGGCCCGTGCACTCCCCCATCTTCTCGAGGCTGATCTGCGGTGCGACGCAACCGGTCTCGCCGACGATGGCGGTGGTGGGCTGATGCAGGTTGGGCAGGCCCCACACGATCGCGATGCCGTAGATGAGCACCAGTCCGATGATGAAGTTCATCGCGGGTCCGGCGAACAGCACCGCGACGCGCTTCCACACCTTCTGCTTGTACATCGCGTAGGGCCGGTCCTCGGGCGCGATTTCGTCGACCGACGTCATGCCCGCGATGTCGCAGAATCCGCCCAGCGGGATCGCCTTGATGCCGTACTCGGTCTGGCCGAGTCGGTTGGCCCGGCGCGTGGACCACAGGGTCGGCCCGAACCCGACGAAGTAGCGACGGACCTTCATCCCGGTGGCGCGCGCCACCCACATGTGGCCGCATTCGTGCAGTGCCACTGAAACCAGGATGGCCAGTGCGAACAGCACGATGCCGATTCCGAACATCATTTGGTGACGAGCCCTCTTCTGACGGATTTCTGCTCGACGACCCGCCCGGCCTGCTCCCGGGCCCAGCGTTGTGCGTCGAGTACGTCATCCACGGTAGCCGGTTCGGCGGCCCACCGGTCGGCGGCGTGCAACACGTCACCCACGGTTTCGACGATGTCGGGGAACCCGATGCGCCCGTCGAGGAAGGCCTCGGCGGCCTCCTCGTTGGCCGAGTTGTAGACCGCGGTGAGGCAGCCGCCCTTCTGCCCGGCGTGTCGGGCCAGGTCCACCGCGGGGAACACCTCGTTGTCCAGGGGCAGGAACTCCCATGTCGAGGCCGTGGAGAAGTCGCAGGCCGCCGCGGCTCCGGGGATGCGGTCGGGCCAGCCCAGGGCCAGCGCGATCGGCAGTTTCATATCGGGCGGGCTGGCCTGCGCGAGCGTCGAGCCGTCGGTGAACGTCGCCATGGAGTGCACGATCGACTGCGGATGCACGACGACCTCGATGTCGTCGTAGTCGACGCCGAACAACAGGTGCGTCTCGATGAGCTCCAGCCCCTTGTTGACCAGAGTCGCCGAGTTCAGGGTGTTCATCGGACCCATGGACCAGGTCGGGTGTTTGCCGGCCTGCTCGGGCGTGACGTGCCTGAGGTCCTCGGCCGACCAGCCGAGGAACGGGCCACCCGAGGCGGTCAGCACGATCTTGGCCAGTTCGGCCGCGGTACCCCCGCGCAGGCACTGGGCCATCGCGGAGTGTTCGGAGTCCACCGGCACGATCTGTCCGGGGGCGGCGGCTTTGAGGACCAGCGGGCCGCCCGCGACGAGCGATTCCTTGTTGGCCAGAGCCAGCCGTGCGCCGGTGGCCAGCGCCGCGAGCGTCGGCTGCAGACCAAGCGCCCCGACCAGCGCGTTGAGCACCACGTCGGCCTCGGTTTCCTCGACCAACCGGGTGACCGCGTCGCGACCGGCATAGGGCACGCCGCCCATCTTCTCGGCGGCGCCCGGGTCGGCGACGGCGATGTTGGTGACGCCGGTGGCGGCGCGCTGGGCGGCGAGCAGCTCGGGGTTGCCGCCCCCGGCTGCCAGGCCGACGACCTCGAACCGGTCGGGATTGGCGGCGATGACGTCGAGCGCCTGGGTGCCGATCGATCCGGTGCTTCCGAGGATCAGCACGCGCCGTCGCGCCGGGGAGTCGCTCACCCGTCTATTGTGCCGCGCTGCGGGCGCCCGACCCAATCAGCGTCATCCGCGCCGGGAGGACCGGTCTGCGGTCACCGGTCCGACCGCGCGGCGCACCGAGATGTCCCCCGAACCGGTACGGGCATGCACGATGAAGGTCTCGTCGCCGTCGGCCGGACCGTCCGAGGACTGCAGGCCGTTGTCGACGGCGCCGGAATGGGTCTTGAGGTCCAGCCGCGCCGCGGTGCCCTCGGGAATCCCGACCTCGACGTCGCCGCTGCCGGTCTGTGCCCGCAGCGCACCGGTGACCGCGGCTACGACGGTGACCGCACCCGACGCCGTCTGATGCCTGAGATTTCCGCGCAGGGTGCCGATGGTCAGGCTGCCGCTGGCCGCCTGGAATTTCGCGTCGCCGTCGATCCGGTCGATCGCCGCGTCGCCGGACGCCGTGGCGATCCGGGCGTCACCCGTCACCTCGCCGATGGTGATCTCGCCGGATGCGGTGTCCGCCTTGATGTTTCCGTAAACCGCGGCCACCCGCAGAGCACCGCTCGCCGAGGCGAATCGGCAATCCGAATAGACGCCGTCGGCATCGATATCGGCCGATGCCGATGAGAGGTCGAGGCGGGAGCGGGTGGGCAGCGCGATGTCGACGCGGACGGCTCCCCCTCGCCCCAACGACAGGATCTTCCTGCCCGCGGTCACCACGAGCGTGCCGTTGTGGAAATCGATCCGGGCCTGTTCGGCCGCCCGCACGTCGGAGGCGCGTTCGGGGTCACGCGGCCGGATCTCGACGACGGTGTCGTCGCGGTCGGAGGCCGCCAGGTGCACTGCACCGGCGACCACCTCGACCACGGCCGTGATCGGTACGGGCGTACGGAAGGTGGGCATCGGATCCTCCTATCGGTCGATCTCAGCGGACCCAGCCGCTGAAGGTCTTGCCTCCGGGTCCGGCGTGGCGAGCGGTGCCCGCGAGTGCCGCCGAGGCCGCCCGCACCAGCCACGCGTTCACCGAGACGCCGTCGCGACGGGCGGCGGCCTCCACCCCGGCGCGCAGGCTTTCCGGGAGCCGCAGCGACACGCGCCACGTACCGCCGTCATCGGTGTCACGACCGCGAGAACCGAGTTCGGGCCCGGCGACGTCGATGGCGGACACCGGGGCCGGCTCGGGCTCGGCGGGCTGGACCGCGAATTCGGGATCGCGTCCGGACAGCCGGACATGGACCGATCCTGGAGCGAGCTCCCGGGTGATCAGCTCGGCCGCCTCGGACAGCACCTCGAGCAACGCCAGCCGGAGTGCGGATTCGAGCGGGGCGGTCAAGCGTTCGGCCAGCGCCTGTGCTTCGGCGCCACCCGCGCCCGCGGCAACCCCCAGTTCGTGCCGGACGGCGTCCACGTATGGCTGCAGGTCCATGACGCCATGTTGACATCACTTTGACATCATCGCAAGCGTCAAGAATGGTGTCCTCGCCGTCACGACGGCGCTCCATCCGCGGGTTGAGGTGGCCCTATGCTGAGTCGGATGAACGCCGCCGAGGATGCGCCGGTCGTCCCCGTGACCGCTCGGACCGAGTATCTGACCGGCCGTCACCGGCTGACCGCCACCACATCAGGCGTCGCGCTGGTGGCGGCCATGGTCGCGCTCGTCGCGCTCAGCTACGCCGAGGTTCCCGCGTCCGCGACCGCGGCCACCGTGATGGCCCTCATCACCGTCTCGCTCGGTGCTATGACCTTGGGCCGTCTCACCAGGCCGGGCGCGGTGCTGATCACGGTCGACAGCGACACCGTCCACCTCGGTGACGAGACGGTGGGGGTCACCGGCTATCCGTTGTCGTCGCTCATCGCGGTGAACCAGGCGGGCCCGGCAGACGAGACGACCTCGCACGGGCGGCGCCTGACCGTCCGTGGGCGGAAATACCTGACGCTCACCTTCGCCACCGAAGGGACCGCGACCGATGAATGGCGCCTCGCCGTGGTCGAATCCGATCCGGCGGCGGCGGAGATACTGCGCCGCTTGAAGGCGACCGTCCACGCCACCGACGCCGAGCCCGGCGCCGAGGACGTCGTCGCGGCGGCACGCATTGCCGACGCGGGCACCGACGAGGCCGCGAAACGACTGTGGGAGGAGGCCGTCCGGCGCCACGACGACATTCTCGGCGCGTACGGCGCCTATGAACTCGATCCCGCGATGATGCTGCGCTACCCCGCCATCACCGATGTCACCGTCGAGCCCACGCAGACGTTCCACGTCGCACTCGACGAGGCCCGCGCGTTGCGCACCGAGGCCTACCCCGGCAACCGCGGACTGGCCGACGCCTATCAACAGACAATCGTCACGCTCCGACGGGCCTGGATCGCGTGCGAATCACACGGCAAGCGGGTGGGCACGTCCTACCTGGCGCCGGCCGACCGGAATGATCTCGACACCGCGCTCAAGCTCTACAACCACGCAGCGTCGAGCACCGCCGCGGCCGAGCAGGCCACCTACTACGGCCGTGTGCGCGAAATCGTCACCAGACTCACCGACCGCGGTGTCCTGCATCCGCCCAGGGCTCAACTGGCGCAACTGGAGGGTGTCACACGCCGGGCCATCGAGGCGGCCCGGTCGAGCTGACCGGTCAGCGCGTACCCGGCGCGAGGAACTCCCCGGTGACCGAGTAGGTACCGGCCGCGGCCGCCACGCCGGCGAGTTCGATCCGGATTGCCAGCCGGTACGGATCGATCTCCCGGTCCGTCATCCAGATTTCGACGGCTTGGCGTTCGTACGGTTCGAGGTCCCCCCGCTGCATCGCCTGTGCACGAACGGACTCGAAGACGTCCAGCGCGATGTCGTCGAACGAGAACGTCTGTTGCCGCGAGTGACGGGAACCGTCGGTGATCTCGGGGAGCTCCCCGGGCACGATGACGATCTGGCCGGACCGGTCACCGGTTTGGAATTCCAGAAGCACGCCTCCGCTGATCTGCAGTTCGGACGCGTGCGCGATCGGTGTCGCCCTGTGCGTGCCGCGGATCTCGAAGTTCGTCAGCACCGGGTCCGACGTCGCGATTCCCGCCCGCGCCAACGCATCTCGCGCCCGCTGGAACGACACCGCGAAGTCTGCCGGATCGAAGACCTCTCCCACGGTGCCATCCGGGAGAGCGTTGATGGTCTTGCCGCCGAAGGTACCGGTGATGATCAGCGGAGCTCCCGGCCCCGAACGCTTGATCTGCAGTGTGTCGAGATCGCGGGGAGCGCTGGCGGATTCGGCGTGCTGCGCCATCTTCTCGGTGATCGCGGTCAGGTCGGTGGACGCGATGTCAGACGCGAGGAAGGTGCTGTCCTTCCGCCGCACCTGTGCGGAAGGCGTGGTGAACGCGTCCCCGCCGTTGTTGACGTAGACGATCGTCGTATCGCCGTTGGTCGGGTCGAGCACCGTGCCGTAGTCGGACCCGCTCCCGGTGAAGCGGAGATCGAGCAGATTGTTGGCCGCGGCGGGCCCGAACTGCTCGGTGATGGCACGGAGCATGCCGTCCCGGCGGGAGTTCAGGTCCATCGCCTTGGCAGTGGTGCCGTCGGCCGGCGGCGCGGGTGCTGCGGGGCGATCGAATGAGATGTGCCAGGCGTCGCCGACGCCCAACGACACCGACAGCGCCACCAGGATGGTGACAACCGGGTAGACGACGGTCCACCTGCCGGGTTGATCGCCGAAGTCGGGTGCACGGGAACCGTCCCTCGGCGGCAGCCGATCCGGAGCCAGCGCGGTGGCCGGACTCGCGGTCAGCGAGCGAAACTGAGCACTCGACATGGGCGCGATCCACCGCGCCCGGTATTCGGTGTCGTGTGGCGGGCTGACCGTCGCCGTGACCAACGTCGGCTGCAGGTCCTCGTCGGTGAGGCTACTTCTGGTCAGTGCGTCGACACGGATCGGCACCGCGTGCTCGCGCGGCCCGGGTTCGAACGCATCGAGGTCGGAGACACGGGAAGGCCGGGGCGCCACCCACAGTCCCACCATGACGAGCGGAACCGACAGACACAGTGCCAGCCACCACGCGTTGTAGGCACCGACGCCGACACCGATCCCTATGACGACGCCGGACACACCGGCCCGGACGACCCGCACCGCGGTCCGATCCATCAAGCCCCCCTGTTCACGCGGGTTTCGCGTGATCATAGTGACGGCGCGCCGGCGGTCTGGCTAACCCATGTTCGCCATGACCGATTCCGCGAACCGCTCGATGGGTCCGCGGAATCGGTCGGCACCCGTTGCGCCGTCGGGCATGGCGAGCCAAGGCGCGACCATCACCGCGGTGATGCCCACGTCCTCGGCGCGTTTGTAGAGATCGGGAGACGGCGGGTCGAGCAGGGCCAGCAGGATCTCGAACGGCTCGTGCTCGCGCCCGTACTCGCGGCGCAGTTCGGCCAGCCGCTTGGCGTACGGTGTGGCCTGCTCCAGGGTGTATGCGTAGCCGACCCAACCGTCACCCAGGCGGGCCGCGCGGCGCAGCGCGGTCTCGGACTCGCCGCCGCACAGGATGGGCACGGGCGCTGCCGGGTGCGGCTCGATCATCAGCTCGGGCACCAGGTAATAGCGCCCCTCGAAGGACACCCAACCGCCGCGCCACAGTTCCCGCAGCGCCGGGATCATCTCGTCGAGTCGTCTGCCCCGGGTGGCGAAGTCCTGACCCATCAGTTCGAACTCCTCGCGCATCCAGCCGACCCCGACTCCGAGCGAGACCCGCCCACCGGAGATCACCGACGCGGTGGCGACCTGTTTGGCGACCTCCAGCAGCGGGCGGGCCGGGGCGACATAGACCGCATTGGAAAGCCGCACCCGCTGGGTGAGTGCCGCGAGCGCACCGATCAGCACCCAGCTGTCGGGCCATGGCGTGTCCGGCGCCCACCCTGGCCTGCCGGTGTCGGAGTCCGGATACGGCGACCACAGCTCACGCGGGTAGACCATGTGATCCGAGCACACGATCCCGTCGAATCCGGCCTCGTCGAGCATCGGCGCGACCGCGAGCGCATCCCCGGTGTCCATGAAGGCCGTACCGCTCCAGAACTGCATGTGTTCCCTTTCCGGACTGCTGGTTGTGGCGTTCGAGCGCACCGGGCCAATACCCACACCGCTACCCACACCGCTGTGGTCGCCGTGCGCCGTTGCGGCGCGTCGTCCTGACGCGACCAGGGCGCAACCGATGCCGACACCCCCGCGTACGACGCAGTGTCGTATGCCAGAATGTCGTCAACGCAGGACCGAAGCCAGCTTGATCCGGAGGAGCAACCCGTGGCCAACACCGAGGTCGAACGACACACCGGCGTCGATGTCGAGGACGTGCCGTCCGCGGAATGGGGCTGGTCCGACCTCAACATCAAGGTCATCCACATCGGCGGTCTGCTTTCGGCGGCGTTTCTGCTGGTGATGATGCGTGGCAATCACGTGGGCCACGTCGAGGACTGGTTCCTCATCGCGTTCGCCGCGGTCATCGTGGGCCTCGTCGGCCGCAACTGGTGGCTGCGCCGCCGTGGCTGGATCCGGTAGTCGCACCACCTATGACATCCGCGGCGCCGAGCGCGTCGAGCGGACCGCTGGCTCGCACCGCCATCAGGAGCTGACCAGCTCGGAACCCAGTACGCGCACCGTCGCTTCACCGCAATAGACCGTTTCCGCGTCGCCCACGCTCACGATGTCGCACGCCCCTGCCGCCACCAACGCATGTGCCTTGAATGCGCGCGCCGCGGCGCTGGGCCGGTAATCGGTCCGTCGAAGTTGTCCGCCCATGAGTCGAGGACACTCGGACCCCCAGAAGGCGATCACACCGTCGCACATCCCGCCGTGCGCGAGTCGGCGGCGCACGGCGGGATCGTCCTCGAAGCGGTCGGTGGCGATCGCGGTCAGGGTGACGCGCTCGGCGCTCCCACGCGCCGCCGGGCCACTCACGCACGCCGGCCACAACTCGGTCACCTCAGCAGCTTTCAGGCCCAGCACCCGCAACGCACGGTGATCGTCCGGTTCGTCCGGCGCTCCCGGTAGTGCCACGCTCACGTCCCACCCGGCCATCCGCATGTCGAAGAGCCAGCCCCCGATCCGGGACACCACATCGAGAACGCCCGACGCGACGACGATGATTTCGTACTGCATGACCCGCATGTGCCCGGGCGAGACGAGCTTCCGATCCGGTTCGGTGGGCCGGGAAATCGGCAGGACTGTCCGGCCGCCACCGGCGCGGAGCACTTGCGCGTTCAAACCGCTGGTCGTCATGTCGCCACCTCCGCTACCGGACCCGTCACATAACAGCGTGACATTTGTCAGATAATCTGTAAAGCTCCTACATGTGACTCGGCCACCACCTCCCTTCGGCGTACGGCGTCGCGGTGTGATGACGAAAGTGAAGGTGGCGCAATGAGTCTCGTCGCGGGCCACGGACCCCTGAGTGGCCGACCGGCTGGTTGGTTCACGCCACCGCTCGCAGGGCCCACCGTGTACGTCGAGCCCCACCCTCGACGCATCCAGGCATTCGTCGGCGGCATCGCGAAGATCGACACCGAACGTGCGCTGATGGTGCACCGCGCCGGGAGCCCGTTGAGCTACGCCTTCCCCGCCGAGGAGGTCGGCGATCTGCCTGCCCAGGATGTACCGGAGGCACCCGGTTACGTCGCGGTGCCGTGGGACGCGGTCGACGTGTGGACGGAAGAGGGGCGCCGGCTGGTGCACTATCCGCCGAACCCGTATCACCGCATCGACTGCAGGCCCACCAAACGCAGGCTGCGGGTCACGGTCGGTGACATCGTGCTCGTCGACACCGACGACACGATCATCGTGTTCGAGACCGCCCTGGAACCTCGTCTCTACGTGAGCCCGGCGCTTGTCCGCACCGATCTGCTGCACCGCACGGACACGACCACCTACTGCAACTACAAAGGCGTCGCCACGTACTGGGCTGCCGTGGCCGGCGACACGGTGATCAGCGACGTGGCGTGGAGCTACCCGGACACCCCGCCCGAGGCCGAACCGCTACGGGGACATCTGAGCTTCGACGCGACACGCGTGCACGTGCTGGCCGAACTACCCGCATCAGGGAACGTCCCGGCCTGCGGCTGCACCATGTGATCACCAGAAAGGCAACGCAATTGGGCATCGTGACCACCAGCTCGGAGACGGCGTTCACCCAATCCGCGGAAACTGTCTACGATTTCGTCACCGACCCGGCGAACTGGACCAAGACGTATCCGGGCAGCGCGCACATCGAGGGTCTGCCGGACCGGCTGCCGTTACAGGTGGGCGACACCTGGAGCGAGACGGGCCCCGACGGCAGGCAGATCTACACTTGGCATCTCGCGATCGCGATGCGTCCCCGGCTGTGGGTGTTCAACTCGGTCGGCCGCCTCGGTCACGATCGTGACGGCAACGGCGGTATGGACGGCCGGATCACCGTGCAGTACCAGTTCACCCGCCCCGGTCCGGACATCACGCTGTTCGGCCGGACCATGACCATCGAGGCCTACAAGGACTCGCCGTTGCCCGACGGGCTGTTCCGCATCGTCAACCCGGCTCACATCGACTCCTACCACGCCGCGGTGGCGCGGGAACTGGCGAAAGTCTGAAGCGTCAGAGCCGCTCGACTTCGACGAAGACGATCGTGTCGACCGCCCCGCGGTTCTCGACGCGGTGTTCGACACCGGCGATCCTGGTGTAGCTCTCGCCGATGCGCAGTTCGGCGACGGTGTCGGTGCCGTCGGGTGCGACGACGTGCATGGTGGCGTTGACCAGCGGCACGACGACATAGTCGTGCTCATGCCGGTGCATCGGGATGGCACCGCCGGGCTCGATGGTCCAGCGGGTGACGCGGAACCGTCCGTCGTCCTGCTGCAGTTCGCCGTGTGACCCTGTGTCCAGTTCGTCCAACGTCGCCTCCCGCGACTCGGGGCCCGCGAGGGCCGCGCCGCAGTGAGCCTAACGGCCGAACTCGGCCGAACAACAGATTTTCGAAGTCGCCGCAGAGCGCGGCGGCGAGCCCGAAGGTCCAGCGCAGGAACTCGCCGGACCCCGCGGACTTCCGCCAGATGTCCCCACCGCGGCTGGTCAGCATTGCCGCGTGTGGTCGGCCCGCGTGGGACCGAACCGGTCGGCGAACGCCCGTCAATGCAATGCGCGGCAAAGGGCCGCGCCCTGCAAGCTGAACAGTTCACGACTGACCTCCCACTCGGGCAACAGCGAGTCGAACCCGTGGCAGGTGCCTGCGAACACATGCAGTTCGGTGGACACACCACCGTCGATCAGCCGACGTGCGTAGTCGAGCGCCTCATCCCGCAGCGGGTCCAGTTCGGAGCAGCTGATGAACGCCTCCGGCAGACCGATTGTTTCGGGGATACGCGCCGGGACGGCGGCATCCGGTGCCGCGCGTCCGCCCAGCCAGTGCCGCCACATGGCCTCGGTGGCCGGGCCGTCGAAGCCGGGGGTGTCGACGAATTCCCGCTTGGAACGCGTCGGGCGGTCGTCGAGCACGGGCTGGTGCAGGAGCTGGAACACGACCGGCGGCGCCGTCCCTGCCGCGGACCGCTGCGCCAACAACGCGGCCAACGCCCCGCCTGCGCTGCTGCCCGCGACGGCGATCCGATGGTGGTCCACGTCGAGTTCGTCGGCGTTGGCCGCCACCCAGCCCAGCACCATCGCGGCGTCATCCAGGGCTGCCGGGTACGGGTGTTCGGGGGCGAGCCGATAGTCCATCGCCACGACCGTGCACTGACCCCGACGCGCCAGTTCCACGCATTGCAGCTGGTCCACGTCGAGGTTGCCCAGTACGAACGCGCCCGAATGGCAGTACACGACCGCCGGTGCCGGGGACGGGCCGCCGCGGTAGATGCGCACCGGTACGCTGCGCCGACCGAGCGCGGCCCGGCCGCCGGCAACGGCCACGCCGAACGTGTCGAGGGCCTGCGCCGATTCCCGGCGGCGCCGGTCGAGCGCAACCCGCATCCCACCGAGGGTTTCGGGTGACAGATCGGTGCGGGCGTCGGCGAACTCCCGCAGCGCGGGGTACAGCCGCTCGGTCCAGGCGGACACGTCAGCCGACCGTACGGTGTGCCGCCACCGAGGCCACCGGCGCGGGGCCGTCGGCCGGCGGGGTGAAGATGTAGTCCGCGGTGCGGAACCGGCGCGTCATCGCCCACAGCGTGCGGGCACTGCGCGGCCATTGCGTGACCACGCGTCCGTTGGGGGCACGGAAGTAGCTGCTGCACCGGGTCAGCCACACCGTGCCCCGCATCCAACGGTCGATGTCGGCGATGAACCGGGACATCACCTCGGGTTTCACCGCCACATAGGTCTTCTGCCTGCGCCGCAGGTGTTTCAGCGCGCGTACGACGTAGCGTGCCTGGGCCTCAAGGACGAAGATCACGCTGTTGGACCCGACATTGGTGTTCGGCCCGTAGAGCATGAAGAAGTTCGGGAAACCGGGCACTGTCATGCCGAGGTAGGCGTAGGCCCCGTCGCGCCACACCTCGCGCAGACGCAGGCCGCCCTCCCCTGTCACATCGATCTGTCCCAGGTAGTCGGCGGCGGCGTATCCGGTTGCGCAGGCGACGATGTCGACCTCGAGTTCACGGCCGTCCTCGGTGATCAGGGATCTCGACCGCAGCGCGCGTGCGGGACTCGACACCACCTCGACGTTCGGCCGAATGAGTGCCGGGATGAAATCGGAGGAGAACACAAGTCGCTTACATCCCAGCGGATGATCCGGGGTGAGCCGCTCGCGCAACCCGTCGTCGGTGACGGTGGCGTGCAGCATGTCGAGGGCGACGGCCTTGAACTCCTGCGTCTTGTCGCTGCCGTGTTCGATGACCGAGATGTTCGATTCGCTGCGCAGCCACAAGCGGGTGCGGTAGATCTTCTTGGCCAGCGGCACGTGGGCGAAGATCCAGCGCTCGCGTGCGGTGTAGGAGCGGTCCGGTTTCGGCAGGATCCACGTGGGTGACCGCTGCACCGAGTACACCGTGTCCGCGACCTTCGCCAGTTGCGGGACCAGTTGCGCGGCCGTAGATCCCGTGCCGAGTACTGCGATCTTCCTGCCCGCCAGTGGGATCGAGTGATCCCAGCGGGACGTGTGCATCACGGTTCCGGTGAACGGTTCCTCCTCGACGAGGTCTGGCAGCAGCGGGCGGGTGAACAGCCCTACCGCCGACACCACGACGTCGAACCGGTATTGGTCGCCACCCGAGGTGGTCAGTACCCAGCCGTCGGTGTCCCAGCGCGCCGAGCACACCTCGGTGTTCAGCAACAGGTGCGGTTCGAGCCGGTGCCGCCGCGCACACCGTTCGAAGTACGCGAGGATTTCGGGTTGTTCGGACCACAACCGTGTCCACTCGGCATTGAGGTCGAACGAGTAGGAGTACAGGTGCGACTTCACGTCGCACGCCAGGCCCGGGTAGGTGTTGATGCGCCATGTCCCGCCGACCCCGTCTTCGCGGTCGAAGATCGTGAAATCGCGAAACCCCGCCTTTTTCAGGAAGATTCCGAGGGCGAGGCCTCCCGGTCCGGCACCGATGATCCCGACCGACATACTCATCCGATCTGCAGGCATTGCCCGCCGTCGACGACGAGTTCGGATCCGGTGATGAACGACGCGCGCTCGGAGAGCAGGAATTCGACGGCGTCGGCGATCTCGGTGGGCCTGCCGAGCCGCCCGGTGACGGCCCTGGCCGCGAGCCGTTCCTGCGTGGTCTCGTCGAGCATCGGGGTGGCGACGGGCCCGGGGAATACCGCGTTGACACGGATACCTTCGGGGGCCAACTCGGCCGCGGCGACCTGTGTGAGCCCGCGCAGCGCCCATTTCGACGAGCCGTAGGCGGCATGGTTCGGGAACGGGCGGATCGCGCCGGTGCTACAGGTGTTGACGATCGCCGCCCCCGCGGCGCGACGCAGACAAGGCAGTGCGGTGCGGATCCCGAGGAACGGGCCGAGGCAGTTCACCCGCCAACTGCCCTCGAAACCGTCCTGGGTCTCGTCGTCGAACGATGCACGGTGCAGTACACCGGCGTTGTTCACCAGGGCGCTCAGCGATCCGAACTGCTCCACCACGGTGTGCACGGCGCGCTGCCACTGCTCGGCCGAGGTCACGTCGAGCTCGAGCGCGATGACGGCATCGCCGTGATCGGCCGTCGACCGACGGAGGTCGCCGATCACCAGATCGGTTGCAGCGACCCGGAAACCGTCCGACACCAGCTTCGCCACGATCGCAGCGCCCTGGCCTCGTGCGGCACCGGTGACGAGTGCGACACGGTCGGTGGTCACTTTCACTCTCCCACTCAGAGGTATCCCCTTTGCTCCGGACCGCCGGCGGCGCCGGTGGCCTCATCGAGGTGTTCGCGCGCGCCACGGCGCAGGGCCTGGGATTCGGAGGTCAGCGTGATCATCCGAAAACCCATGCCGGCCGCGGCCTTACCGCACTGTCCCGCTCCGGCGTGGATACCGCTGACCAGAGCGGCCTTGCGCGCCGCCTGCTGCACGGTCGCGAACGCCGCGCGGACCTCGGGATGCGTCCATGCGTCGGCGACCCGGTGACCCATCGAGATCGCCAGGTCCGCGGGTCCGACGTAGAGACCGGTCAGGTCGGGGACCGCGCAGATCTCCTCAACGGCCGCAACGCCTCTCGCGGTTTCGATCATGGCGAATACACTCGCGCGGTCCTGCAGCGCCACGGTGTCATGGCCGAGGTTCGCCCGCAGGGGGCCGAAGCTTCGCACACCCTCGGGGGCATAACGGGTGGCGGCCACCGCGGCCGCGGCCTGTTCGGGTGTCTCCACCATGGCGATGATCACCGCGTCGGCACCGGCGTCGAGGACTCGCCCGATGGGTGCGGCATCAGCAGTGGGAAGGCGCACCGCGGTCGCGACCGGCACGTGTTCGAGGCGACGCAGCAACAGGGCCACGTCGGCGTCGTCGAGATAACCGTGTTGGACGTCGAACCCGACGTAGTGATAACCGGCGGCGGCAAATTCTTCCGGTGCCAGGATGGTCGGTCCGACAACCCAACCACCCCATATGGTCTCGTGGTGGGCCAGGGCATGGCGCAGTCGGCTCTCGGTCATCGTGCCACTGCGATCTTGACCCGGTCCGGCACCGGGCGGCAGGCCAGTTCGAAGGCGGCCTGCGCGTCGTCGATGCCGAACGTGTGGGTGACGTAATTGTGCAGCAGTCCGGGGTGGTCGCGCGCGAACTCGTCCGCGCGGCGCAGGACCCGCTGCCGGTCCAGCGTCACACCGGATTTCAGCGTGAGGTTGTTGCGCAGCATGGTGCGCATGCTGATCGGATAGCTGTCGTCGTCGGGGACGCCGAAGTAGAAGACGGTGCCGCCGAACGCGGCCGCGGCCAGCCCGTGGTTGAGCGTGGCGACCTGGTGGCCGACGGCTTCGATCACGACGTCGGCGCGGTCGGCCGGATCGAGATAGGTGATCCAGCGGTCGCTCGTGGCGCGCACCGCGGCGTCGACGCCGAAACGCGAGGCGATCCCGGAGCGGTCGACGGGGTCGACACCGGTGATCCGCGCGGCGCCGAGAGCCTTTGCCACATAGGAGAACAACAGGCCGATCGAACCCTGTCCGATGATCGCGACATGGCGCCCGGCGAGGTCGGGCAACTGTTCGACGGCGTAGAGCACGCACGCCAGGGGTTGCAACGCTACGGCCAACCGGGGCGGTAGAGCCGGGTCGTAGGAGCTCAGACCGTTCCCGTCAGCGACGACCTGTTCCATCAGACCGTCGAAGCCCGACGCCCAGCCCACCACGTGGTCCCCCACGCGGTGATCCGGATGGCTGCTCGCCAGGACCTCGCCGACGATCTCGTGGATCGGGAACCCTGGTATCCCGGCGGCGCACGGCCCGGTGTCCCCCGGCAACTTGCCCTGTGTGCCGCGGAATCCGGGAATGTCACTGCCGCAGATACCCGCGGCCGAGAAGCTCAGCAGCACCTGGCCGTCCGCCAGCGCATCCGGCGATGGTGGGGCGATGTCGGAGCGCTCGAAGGTGTACGGCGCGACGAGTCGGTAGGACCACACGTCACACCTCGACGGGCAGGTTGTTCCAGCCCCACTGGAAGCTCGACGGCGGTCGGTGGGCGGCATGTTCGTCGATCCGGTAGTCGCTCACGCGCTTGAGCCATTCGGTCACCATGATCGTGATCTCCAACCGGGCCAGGTGTACGCCGAGACAGAAGTGCTGCCCACGGCCGAACGCCAGCAACCGTTCGATACGACGATCCCAGATGAACGACTCAGGGTCCGGGTATTCGCGTTCGTCACGGGCGGCCGACGCCAGGAGCGTGATGATGCGTTGCCCCGGCTGCAACGTGGTGCCGTGCAGCGTGAACGGTTTGCGTACCGTGCGCGCGAACCACTGTGCGGGCGCGCAGAACCGGATCATCTCCTCGCGCACGATCGGCACGTTGGCATCCAGATCGGCGCGCACGGTCGCGAGTTGCCCGGGATGTCTTCGGAGTTCCCACAGCCCGTGTGCCACGATCTTCGGCACGGTCTCGGTGCCGCCGATGAACACGCCGAGCATCTGCGCAGCCGCTTCGGAGTCGCTGAAGGCAGACCCGTCGGGCAGTCGGTACCGCAGCAGGTTGTCGACGATCGGCAGTTCGTCGCCGTCGCCGGCGCGGCGACGGCGCACCACCGGGGTCAGGTACTCCAGGTAGCCCGGGCGCGCGTCGGCCACCTCGACGCCGCTGCCCGGTTGCGCGAGGCTGCCCGCGTTGACGGCGGCCAGCACATCGGCCGCGAGATCGACCGGCAGCCCGACCAGTTCGCACACCACCGCGGCCGCGACCATACCGCCGTAGTCCTGCGTGAGGTCGAAATGGCCGCGCGGCAGCAGTTCGTCGAGGCGCTCGTTGGCCAGCGTGCGGATGCGGTCGGCCAGTTTCGTCACCGAACGCGGCCGCAACGGCGGCGAGGTGCACCGACGCACGCTCTCGTAAACCGGGTTGTCGAAGTTCGCGTGGAACGGCATGGGATGCCACGGCGGGTCCGGCACGGCACCGTCGTTGCGCTGCGCCAGAACCGTTGCGGCGGGAAGGGTTCCCTCGGAGGCGACGAACGTCCCGTCGTTGACCTCGAGCACCCTCCAGATGTCGGAGAACCGCGACACGGCCCAGGTGTCCCACTTCTCGATGTGGTACACCGGATATCGGTCGCGCAGCACACGGTAGTACGGTGCCGGATCGGCCATCACGTCCGGGTCGAACGGATCGTACGAAAAGTTCCCCGTCACAGGCGGCCTCACCGACGCGGTCATCGCAGCGGGGACGGGGGCAGAGCCGACAGGATCGAGTCCTCCCAGCCGTCGCGCAGCGCGGGTGCCACGCTCATCCACGTGACGATCTCCGCAGGCGGGCTGTCCTTCCATGACGGGTAGTGGTTCTCGAAGCAGTCCCAGTCATCGTCGAGCGCCCAGTAGTGGATCACCTCGTTGAAGCGGAACGTCGTGATGAACGACCCGAGCCAGCGCTTGCCGGTGCGCTCGGACCACGGCACGTACAGGCGTTCGAGTTCACGGATGTAGTCGTCCTGGCGGCCCGGTTTGGTCTGCATGATCTCCTGTATCACCAGGCCGGCCTTGAAGTCATCCTGCCGCAGTTGCGCAAGCGTCCGGTTGTGCCTGCCCGCGTACATGATTCGGCCCTCGCCACGGGCTCCGATCTCCGACAGGTATGCGGCCCACCCGGACGCCTGCTTCTCGTGGCTACCGCCGAGGGCCCTGGCTCTGCCGATTCGCGCGTAGTCGGCGAATGCGTCGAGCTCCCAGATGACGGTCACCTGCGGCCAGTGCCCGTTGTACGGCGTGGTTTCCCACACGGCGAACAGCCGCGCCCCGAGGTCTTGCATCATCGGTTGGTAGACCTCGCCGAAGACCTCGGTGAACTCGTCGGCGCGGCCCGTTCCCAGGTCGACCGTCTCGTGGAGATACAGCAACGTGTGGCTGAAGTACTTCTTCATCACGGCGCTCCGGCGGTTGACAGTGACACCTTGCGAGCGTGACACTTGGTGCGTGTTTTGTAAAGATAGGCCGCTGTGACGATCCGAGCCGGGTCTCTCCGCACGACAGAACTGGCCAACGGGTTCTGCTTCGGTGAGGGGCCTCGGTGGTTCGAGGGCCTGCTGTGGTTCTCCGACATGCTCGGCGAGGCCGTGCACACCGTCACCTCGGGCGGGTCCATGACCACGCTGTCCCTACCCGGACATGCGCCGTCCGGCTTGGGTTTTCGCCCCGACGGAACCTTGTGCATCGTCTCCACCGAGAAGTGTCAGGTGCTGTGCTACGACGGCGAGACGGTCGAACTGCTGGCCGATCTGCGGGACGTCGCACCCGCGCCGCTCGGCGACATGGTGCTCGACCGCATGGGCCGCGCCTACGTCGGATCCCAGGCCCGCAGCGGCGGCATGATCGTGCGGATCGACCCCGACGACACGGTCGAACCGATCCGCGTCGTGGCCGACGGGCTCGACTTCCCCAACGGCATGGCGTTCACTTCCGACGGCGACACCCTCGTCGTCGCGGAGTCGACAGCCCGCAGGCTCACCGCGTACACCGTCGACGAGGAGGGTGATCTGTCCGATCGCCGGATCTTCGCCGAGGGGCTCGACGGTCCGCCCGACGGCATCGCGATCGACGCACGGGGCGGCGTCTGGGCCGCGCTGACCCTCGCCCACGAGTTCTGCCGCATAGTCGACAGCGGACCCGGCCCCCCGGCCGTCACCGACCGCGTCGACGCGAACGGCCGCACCGCGATCGCGTGCGCGCTGGGCGGTGCCGAGGGCCGCACACTGTTCATGGTGACCAGCACCGACGCGTATCCGCAGCGGCTCATGGGCACCCGGCTCTCCCGAGTCGACGCGCTCGACGTCGACATCCCGGCGCCTGGGCATTCCATCACGGCCGACCATCACCACCACTGACGGGCAGGCGGGCATGTCGGACTCCTACTACGAACTGCTCGATGCGTTCGATCCGCTCGGCGAGAAGTTCGCCGCCACCGACATGGTGCGCGGCACGTGGTCGGCCGGCATCCAACATGCCGCGCCGGTGTCGGCACTGCTGGTCCGCGCCCTGGAGCGGTGTGAGCGGCGGGCCGACACCCGGCTGAGCCGCGCCGCGATCGACCTGATGGGCGGGGTGCCGTCCGAGGGCGGCCTGTGGGTGCGCGCCGAAATGCAGCGGCCCGGTAGGCAGATCGAACTCGTCGGCGCCGAGATGCTGGCCGCGGGCCCCGACGGCGCGCCGCGAACGGTCGCACGCGCGTCGGGTTGGCGCATGTCGACGCTCGACACGTCAGCACTGCAGTACACGGGCGAACCACCGCTGCCGCCGCTGGAGCAGGCCCACAGCCGCGACATGGCCAAGGACTGGGAGCCGAACTACGTGCACAGCCTCGACTGGCGCTGGCTCACGGTGCCGCAGGCCCCCGGGCGGGGAGAGTCGTGGCTCAAGCCCACGGTCGACCTCGTCAAGGGCGAGGTCATGACGCCGCTGCAGAGATTGTTCGCGGTCGCCGACGACGCCAATGGCATCGGCTCCAAGATCGACATCCGCACATGGACCTTTCTCAACACCGATCTCGTGGTCCATGTGCACCGGATCCCCGAGGGCGAGTGGATCGGGATCCGTGCCGACACCAACTACGGCCCAGACGGCGTCGGCACCACGGTCGGAACCCTGTTCGACGCGTCCGGTGCCGTCGGCGCGATCCAGCAGTCCGTGCTGGTGCGGCCCCGCCCGTCCCGTTCCTGAGGGCTCGTCTTCCCTCGCGAGCAGACGCAAAACTGCCCTTTCTCCGCATGAATTGTGCAGTTATGCGTCTGCTCGCGGAGGTTTGTCGCATCTCCCCGCTACCGGATGTACGCCGGAACCCGTTTGATGCCGTGCACGAAGCTGCTGTACAGCAGTTCCGGCTCCCCGAACTCGACCGTCTTGAGTCGGGTCAGCAATTGGCGGAACAGGTTTCGCAACTCCGCCTTGGCCAGCTGGTTGCCGAGGCAGAAGTGCGGGCCCCCACCACCGAAGCCCAGGTGCGGGTTCGGCGAGCGGCTCAGGTCGAACCGATGCGGATCGGTGAACACCGTCTCGTCGCGATTCGCCGAACAGTAGAAGAGTCCGACCTTCTCCCCCGCCCTGACCGTCTGGCCCGCGACCTCGACATCCTCGGTGGCGAAGCGCGCAAACTGGATCACCGGGGTGGCCCAGCGCACGAACTCCTCGACGGCCAGGCCGATGCGACCGTCGAAATCCTCGATGAGCCAATCGCGTTGGTCCGGGTTGGCGGCCAGCGCCATCATCGCGTGGGTGGTGGTCTGCTTGGTGGTGTCGTTGCCTGCGGATGCGAGCAGGATGAGGAACGCGCCGATCTCGTCGTCGGTCAACCGATGGCCGTCGACCTCGGCGTTGACGATGCTCGTCATCAGGTCGTCGCCCGGATTGGCGCGCCGGAACTTCGCCAGTTCCACACCGGTGTCGGAGATCAGCATGATCTCGTTGATCGTGGCCATGGCGCGTTCTTCGAGCGTCGCGTACTCGTCGTCGCTCATGCTGAAGAGCTTCTCGGCGGCCTTGGCCAGCGCAGGCTGATCAGCCTTGGGCACACCCAGCATGTCTGAGATCGTCCGCATCGGCAGCTGGGCCGAGCATGTCTCGACGAAGTCGACGTTGCCCGCACCGATCAGTTGGTCGACGATGTCGACGGCGTTGGCGTGAATCTGCTCCTCGATGCGGCGCACATTGCGCGGCGTGAACGCCGAGCTGATCAACCGGCGGTACACCGTGTGCTCGGGCGGATCCATCATCAGGAAGAACGTCGCGAACTTCTGCACATCGGCGGGCATCGGATCCAGCGCGACGCCCTGCGCCGAGGTGAACAGCTCCGGATGCTGGCTGACGAATTGGATGTCGGCGCGGCGGGTCACCGCCCAGAAACCGGGCTCCTCGACGTCGAACAGCGACGACAGCGGCTGGTGCCAACTCAGGCCCTCTGCCGCCCGCAGTTGCGCGAACGTCTCATCGCGCACACTGAACGGCTGACTCCAGAAATCGTGTGACGTGATGTCGAACGGGCTGTGTTCGCGTGCCTGCGCTGAGCTGGCGACTGTCACGTTCCGATCCCTCCCACGAGGCGTGCGACGGTAGGCCGCGCCGAGGTTTAGCGTGACACTTGCTCGATAGTTTGTAAAGCTCGTGTCATGACCGGAACCGACGCGGGGACCGACGCTGACAGCACCCGCGAGCGCATACTCGCCGCCACCGCGCAGGTTCTCGGCGACAACGGGATGACAAAACTGAGCCTGTCACGGGTCGCGTCGCAGGCCGGGGTGTCCCGCCCCACGTTGTATCGCTGGTTCTCGTCGAAACAGGATCTGCTCGACGCGTTCGTGGCGTGGGAGCGTGGCGCCTATGAGCAGGCCGTCGCGCAGGCCACCACCGCGCTGCCCGCGTCCGAGCGCCTCGACGCGGCACTGCGCGTCATCGCCGAGTACCAGCAGTCCTATCCGGGTCTGCGGATGGTCGACATCGAACCCGAGCACGTCATCAGACGTCTCGCCCAGATCATGCCGCTGCTGCGTGAACGTCTCGAGCGCCTCACCACCGGTCCGGACAGCGACGTGGCAGCGGCGACCGCGGTGCGCGTCGCGGTCTCGCACTACCTGGTACGCAGCGACGACGGCGACGACTTCTTGCCCCAGCTGTGGCATGCGGTCCGGGAGAGGCGGCGAGACCCCGATCGGAAGCCCGCGACACACGGCTACCCTGGGGAAGGGTGACCGACCCACTCGCGCAGATCTCCACCCTCACACTGATCCAGCAGGCCGCACTCGGCAGTGGCGCGAGCTTCTGGACCACCGAGGCCGTCGGGGACATCCCGTCGATCGTGCTCACCGACGGTCCGCACGGTGTCCGCAAGCAAAGCGGCGCATCGGACCATCTCGGCATCGGCAGCAGTGAACCCGCGACGTGTTTCCCTCCCGCGGCGGCGCTGAGCCAGACCTGGGATCCGGATCTGATCGAGCGCGTCGGCGCGGCACTGGGCGCCGAGAGCCGCGCGTTGGGCGTCCACGTCCTGCTCGGCCCCGGCATCAACATCAAGCGGGATCCGCGTTGTGGCCGCAACTTCGAGTACTTCTCGGAGGATCCGCTGCTGTCGGGCGCGCTGGGCGCTGCCTGGGTGCGTGGGGTGCAGAGCCGCGGTGTCGGCGCATCGCTGAAACACTTCGCGGCCAACAACTCCGAGCACGACCGCATGCGCGCCAGTTCCGATGTCGACGACAGGACGCTGCGGGAGATCTATCTGCGGGCCTTCGAGCACGTCGTGCGGGAGGCCGCACCGTGGACGGTGATGTGCTCGTACAACCGGATCAACGGGGTGTACGCCTCTGAGAACACCTGGTTGCTCACCGACGTGCTGCGCGGGGAGTGGGGGTTCGACGGCGTCGTCGTGAGCGACTGGGGAGCCGTACGAGACCGCGTGGCCGCTGTCGCGGCCGGTCTGGACCTGGAGATGCCCTCGTCGGGCGGCTTCGGCGACAGCGAGGTGGTTGCCGCGGTGACCACCGGTGCCCTCGACGCGGCGGCAGTGGCCACGGCCGCCGAACGGGTGGCGCGCCTGGCGCTGCGTGCGCACGGAAGCTCCTGGGCCGCAGAGACATTCGACATGGAGGATCTGATCGACGCCCATCATCGTCTGGCGCGGCAGGCCGCCGGCCTGGCCGTGGTGCTGCTGAAGAACGATCTGATCGACTCCGAGCCGATTCTGCCGCTCGCGCCGTCACGACTCGCGGTCATCGGGCCGTTCGCACAGGAACCCCGCTATCAGGGCGGCGGGAGTTCTCATGTCAACCCGACCCGTCTTGATGTCCCGCTGGACGAGATCCGGACATCCAACCTCGAGCATCCGGTGACCTACTTCCCCGGTCTGCCAGCGCATCCCGACGATGACGCCGAGCGACTGCGCGCGCACGCGGTGCGCGGCGCCGCCGAGGCCGACACCGCGGTGCTGTTCCTCGGCCTGCCCGCGGACGAGGACTCGGAGGGCTACGACCGTGAGCACATCGATCTGCCGCCCGAGCAGTTGGCGCTGCTGCGCGCGGTGGTCGAGGCGCAACCCCGCACGGTCGTCGTCCTGTCCCATGGCGGCGTCGTACGTCTGGATGCCGTTGCGGAACTGGCTCCGGCGATCCTCGACGGTGCGCTGCTGGGTCAGGCCGGCGGCGGCGCACTCGCCGATATCCTGTTCGGCGCCGTGAACCCGTCGGGGCGGCTCGCCGAGACCGTGCCCGCGCGCCTGCACGACACTCCGGCCTATCTGAACTTCCCGTCCGAGAACGGCCACACTGTCTACGGGGAACGCATTTTCGTGGGGTACCGCTGGTATGACGTCCGAGATCTGGAGGTCACGTTTCCGTTCGGGCACGGCCTGTCCTACACGGCGTTCGCATACTCCGACCTCGAGGTCGACGCCGGTCCCGACGGGTTGACGGTGCGCGTGGTGGTGGCGAACGTCGGTCCGCGTCCCGGCCGCGAGGTGGTGCAGGTGTACGCGTCCAAACCGGATTCCCGGATCAGCCGGGCGCCCCGCTGGCTGGCCGGGTTCGGCAGCCTGAGTTTGGACAGCGGTGAGCGGCGCGGTATCGAAATCCCAATCCGGCGTGCGGACCTCGCGTTCTGGGATGTCAGAAGTCGCCGGTGGTTGGTCGAATCCGGTGACCACACGGCATCGGTGGGCGCATCCAGCCGGGACCTGAGACTGCATGCCACGGTGGCGGTCGACGGTGACGTTCCGAGGATCGTGTTCACCAGGGAGTCGACGCTGGGCGAGATCCTCGCCGACCCGGCCGCCGCGCCATTGCTTTTCGAGACGCTCGGCACCGCGGCGGCGAGCACACCTGCGATGGGGACCGACCTGCTGCGGATGCTGGCGTCGGTGCCGATCGAGCGGATGGTCTCGCTTTCCGGCGGCCGGGTGACACCCGAACGGCTCGATGATCTGCTCGCGGCGCTCAACGCCGTGCGTCCTTGAACCGCCTTACTGCCACCGGCGGAACCCGCGACCCGGATCCCGCTCGAAGCCCGCGATCAGCGGTTCGAACCAGATGTCGGGTTCGTCCGCGACGCGGCGGGCCAGTCGGGACGCCGGATCGTGGAGGTCGCGTACGAGCGTGGTGTCGATCAGCGATCCGCGCAGGACCTGGATCGCGACGGGTTCCAGCAGTCCGTGGCTGTCGTCGATGATGAGCGACAGGGCCAGGTGCTCGCCGATCGTCCGGGGATGGACGAAGCCGATCTCCAACTCCTCGGCGAGGTCGTCGAACGACCGGGCCGCCATCATGCGCCACACCGAGGTCATCGTGCGGGTCACCACAGGGAAGCGTTGGAACATCCCCCAGTGCGCGTGCGTGGTCACCGGGTTGTCGCCATTGGCGCTGACGTCCTCGTAGGCCACCGCCGCCAACCTGCGTGCGTGAGCGGCCACCCGCGCCAACTGCGGAGCAGGTACCGGAAGCCTGCCGGGGAACAGGACGATCTCGGCGCCGTCGGCCGACTCCCCGCCGGGAAGACCCTTGCGTACCGAATTCACATGCAACCCATCGAAATCCATCTCACCACGCGCCCACCGATGCGCTCCACGTCACTTCTCGGTGTCTCACCGACTCAGCCTCACGTCCTTCCGCGGCCACCTGGTGTCTATCCGCACCTCTCCAACCTCAAACGCCCAGCACACCACGACCGCTTCGCGCCCACGCGTCACCAGTGCGCATTTGCATTTACAAAATCGCAGCTCTTTGTAAACTTGGCTGATGCTCTCGACGGTCCGTCGCCTCCGACCAGCCCTCGGACTGGCCGCCCACATCGGCCACGGCGTGCAACGCGTTGCCACCGATGCCGCGCTAGGCAGGTTGCGGCGGTTCCCGCGTCGTATCTCCGAGCTCGACGCCGGTCACCTCAGCACCGTCATGGGACGGACGGTACGCACGCTATCAGTACTGGGCGGCGACGCCGGAACCTCGTCCCGGGCCCGGCTCTCGCTGACCGGCGACGGAGTTCCGGAAACGGTGTTCGTCAAGCTGCCCGCCGAGGCCGCCGCCACCCGGCTGATCGGAGAGCTCGGCAGGCTCGCCCACACGGAGGTGCGGTTCTATCAGCAGCTCGCCGAGGGCCTGCCCGGTGCCCCCCGGTCCCACGGCTCGGCGTTCGACGCGCCGACGGGACGCTTCGTGCTCGTCCTGGAGGATCTGGCGGAGCAGCATTGTGAGTTCCCCGACACCCTGCACCCGCTCGACAAGGATCGCGCGGCGCTGACGGTCGAACTGCTCGCCCGGGTGCACGCGTGCTTCTGGGGCCGCCTTCCCGCACGCAGCGGCCAGGGACCGCTGGGCTGGCTGTACTCGGCGTCCGGTGACGACACGTCGCTGCTGACCGGCTCGCTGCTGAAGATGTCGAGCCGACGACTGGCCGAGCGCACCGACATCCCGGTGCAGGACGGCCGGTTCGTCGACGAGAACTACCGGGCGGCCGCAGCGCTGCTCGATCGGCCACCCCACACCGTCATGCACGGCGACGCCCACCCGGGAAACCTGTTCTTCCGCAACGGCGAGGCGGGACTCTTGGACTGGCAGGCGGTGCGCCGCGGGCACCCGGGGCGGGAACTCGCGTATACCCTGATCACCAGCATGACGACCACCGACCGACAAGCCGCGGAGCGCGACCTCCTCGAGGAGTATCGCCGCGCGCTGACCGCCGCCGGCGGCCCCACGCTGCATTCCGGCGAGTTGTGGGAGCGCTACCGCCTCGGCGCGGTGTACGCGTACACGGCGCCAGTGATCACCGCGGGCCTTGGCGGCATGCAGGACGACCGCATCGCGATGGAGGGCGCCCGGCGCGGCGTCGCGGCGCTGGCGGACCTGGAAACCGTGGCTTTACTCAAGAAGCTGCTGTGATGACCCTAGGATTTGGTAAACCACGACCAACCGAGGCTCGACTGTGAACGAAGCTCTGCCCGCAGGCCCGGGTGCGGACACCTCGACCCGCCACCGGATCCTGGTGGCCACGGCCGAGGTACTCGCACGCAGTGGCCAGACCAAGCTGAGCCTGTCGGAGGTGGCACTGCAGGCCGGGGTCTCGCGGCCCACGCTGTACCGGTGGTTCGCCGACAAGCAGGAGCTCCTCGACGCGTTCGGCAACTACGAGCGTGAGATGTTCGACCACGGGATCGGCCGCGCCACCGCGGGCCTTCGCGGCAACGAAAAGCTCGACGCGGCTTTGCGGTTCATCGTGCAGTACCAACAGTCGTATTCCGGGGTGCGACTGGTGGACATCGAACCCGAGGTGGTCATCGCCCAGCTGTCCCACGTCATCCCGATCATGCGGGCCCGCCTGCTCAAGTTGCTCTCGGGCCCCAATGCGGCGGTCAAGGCCGCGACGGCGATCCGCGTGGCCGTCTCGCACTACATCGTGCGCAGCGACGACGGTGACCAGTTCCTCGCCCAGCTTCGCCACGCGGTCGGCATCAGGCAGACCGAGCCGAACTGATCGATCGCCCAAGAATTTGTACCAAGCTCCTGACACTAAGACGCATTTTTGTAAAGCTGTACGGCATGACTCAGGTGCAGGACGAGACAGGTGTGCTCGCCGGCGACGAACGCATGCTCATCGATGGTGAACTGCAAACCACCGGCAGCGGTTCCACATTCGACGTGATCCACCCGGCCTCCGAACAGGTCGCCGGGCAGGCCACCGACGGCACCGTCGACGACATGTCGCGTGCCGTGGCCGCGGCGCGGCGGGCGTTCGACGAGACGGACTGGTCGCGCGATCTGGAATTCCGCTACCACTGCCTGACCCAACTGCACGAGGCGCTGGAACGGAACAAGGAGCGCCTGCGGCGGATCCTCGTCACCGAGGTCGGCTGCCCTGTCACGGTCACAGGCAGCCAGATCGAGAGCCCGATCGAAGAAGTCAAACACTGGGCCGAGCACGGGAGGAACTTCGACTACCTCGTCGACACGGGGGTGCACCCGACGCAGCTCGGTCCGGCCCGGCGCAAGATCCATTACGAAGCGGTGGGTGTGGTCGGTGCGATCACGCCGTGGAACGTGCCGTTCTACCTCAACATCGCCGAGACGGTGCCCGCGCTGATGGCCGGTAACACCGTGGTGCTCAAGCCCGCCCAGCTCACGCCGTGGTCGGGTACCGAGTACGGCCGCATCGTCGCCGAGGAGACCGACATCCCGGCCGGCGTGTTCAACGTCGTCGTCTCGAACGCCAACGAGGTGGGTGCGGCGCTGTCGGCCGACGCCAGAGTCGACATGATCACCTTCACCGGCTCGACCTCGACCGGGCGGGCGATCCTGGCCGCCGGTGCGCCCACCGTGAAGAAGACGCTGCTCGAGCTCGGTGGCAAGTCAGCGCACATCGTGCTCGACGACGCCGATTTCAAATCGGCCCTGTCGATGGCGGCGATGATGGCGTGCGTCATGAGCGGGCAGTCCTGCATCCTGCCCAGCCGGATCCTGCTGCCGCGCAGCCGTTACGACGAGGGCATCGAGATCCTCAAGAACATGATGGACAACTTCCCGGTCGGCGACCCGTGGACGCCGGGCATCATGCAGGGCCCGCAGATCAGCGAGACGCAACGCCAGAAGGTGCTGGGACTCATCAAGAGCGGCATCGACTCCGGCGCGCGTCTGGTCACCGGTGGCGGCATCCCGGAGAACCTTCGGGTCGGCTACTACACGCAGGCCACCCTGCTCGCCGACGTCGATCCCGATTCCCAAGTGGCGCAGGAGGAGATCTTCGGGCCGGTGCTCACCGTGACGCCGTACGACACCGACGACGAGGCCGTCGGAATCGCCAACAACACCATTTACGGACTGTCCGGCGAGGTGTCCGGCGGCGACCTGGACCGCGCCTTCGCGATCGCGTGCCGCATGCGCACCGGCAACGTCACCATCAACGGCAAGAGCCACTTCGGGATCACCAGCCCGTTCGGCGGCACCAAGCAGTCCGGTCTCGGTTACCGCAACGGCGAAGAGGGTTATCGGCAGTATCTGGAGGCCAAGACCATCGGCATGCCCGAATGAGCTCGCAGGGCCGGGGTCCCGGCGAACTGCGGGGGCTGGCCGACCAGCTGGAGATCGCCGAGTTGCTGACCCGGTACGCGCGCGGCGTCGACAGCAAGGACTGGGAACTGTACAGGTCGGTGTTCACCGAGGACGCCCACATCGACTACACGTCGGCGGGCGCCATCGCGGGGGGTCGTGACGCGGTGATCGACTGGCTCGCAACGGGTTTCGCCGCCATCCCGTGGACGATGCACTACATCACCAACATCGACGCGCAGATCGACGGAGACACCGCGACGGTGCGGGCGATGTTCTACAACCCCATGCAGCTACCGGGGATGTCCGAGCAGAGCGCGTGCGGAGGCTACTTTCACCACGAGTTGGTACGCACACCCGGCGGGTGGCGCAGCCGCAGCCTGCGCGAGGAGAACGTGTGGTTCACCAACGCGCCGGCCGCCGTTGACACCGCCGGCTGATCGGGCCCGCATCGAACGTCGGCTTGTGTGCGTGTTTTCGCCGAAAGTTCGACCACAAGCCCACGTTCGCGCCGGAGAAAAATCAGCCCTCGGCAGTCAATTGCCCGCACGCCTCGGCGGCGGCCCTCCCCCGCCATGTCCGCTCATCGAGCGCATCGCGCCCCAGTGCTGTCTCGGGGATCTCGTTGCGTGACACCGCGATCAGGGCATCTATGACGGATCGGGAGACGTCACGGGTGAATTCCGCGGTCCAGCACAGTGCATGCGGTGTGCAGATCACGTTGTCCATCGCGAAGAGGGGGTCGTCGGCCGCTGGGGGTTCCGGATCGTATACGTCCAGCGCCGCCCCGGCGATTCGACCGGCGCGCAGCGCCCGGGTCAGCGCCGGCTGGTCGACCAGCCCGCCGCGGGCGATGTTGATGAAGTAGGCACTCGGCCGCATCGCCGCGAAGAACGACTCGTCGAGCATGCCGCGATTCTCATCGGTCAGGGCCGCGGTCACGACGACGAAATCCGACTGCGCCGCCAGTGTGTGGCGATCGACGAGTTCGACACCCAGTTGTGCCGCCCGTTCCGAACGCCCCGACCTGGTGGTCGCGATCACCTCGACACCCAAAGGTGCGAGCATCTCGGCGAGTTCGGACCCGACCGACCCGAATCCCAGGATCCCGACCGTTCTGCCGTCCACCCCTATGCCTCGGTAGGCGCCCCGCTCGAGCGCCCACCTTCCGGAGACGGTGACACGATGGTTCTCCAGCAGACGATGTGCGCACGCCAGCAGCAGCGTGAGCCCCGACAACGCGAGCGGCCGTCGCACCGCTCCGGGGGTGTTGGTGAGCACCACCCCCTCACGGGCCAGCGCGACCGGGTCGATCCCGTCATAACCTGCACCGAACCGGGCGATGTGCCGCAGCCGGGGCACCTGCCGTACCAGTTCGGCGCTGAACGGGATGTGGCCGAACGAGACCACTGCGTCGACACCCGCCAGTGCGGCCGGATCCACCGGACCGTGCGCGGGAATCGGCGGAAGCAGGCGCCAAGAGATGCCGGCCTCCTCCATCCGGTGCAAACCGATGTCGCCGAATATCGTGGCACCGGTGGCGTCCGCGCCGTCGGCGGTGAGACCCACCACGTAATCGTCACTCATGGTTCACCTCTCCGAGATGACGGCGGCAGATTCGTGGACGGGACGACGGACCATGAACCCGTAGACACAGGCACCGAGCACGGCGATCACACCGGACACCAGGAAGGACGGCGTGTAGGAACCGGTCTTGTCGACGATGACGCCGGTGACCAGCGGGGCCAGCGCACCGCCGAAGTAACCGCCGAAGTTCATGATCCCACCGAACTGGGCGGCGTGCGTGTCGGGCACGATATCGCTTGTGAGCGCCCATGACTGGGATTGAACCGCGGCCACCAGACCGAGGGCTGCGCACAGCACCACGATCGCCAAGACGGGGTTGTGTACGAGCGGCACCACTGCAAGCAGGATTCCGAGGCCGACGGACCCGCCGATCAGTACCGTCTTCTTCGACCCGAAAGCGCTCATCCCCCGACGGCGCACCAGGGTTAGTGTGAGCCGACCTGCGTAGATCCCGGTGATCGCCGAAGCCAGATACGGGATCGCGGCGACCCAGCCGGTTTGGGCGATCGAGACATCCAAGGTGTCCTGAAGGAACAGCGGCAGGAACGTGATGAAGATGTTCCAGATCCAGATCGAACTGAAGAAGCCGAGCATCATGCCCCACGTCTGCGGATAGGTGAAGAACTTGCCCCAGGGCAGGTGGGCCTTCGGTTGCGTGGTGTCGTCACGGCCGGCGACGATGTACCGGTACTCCTCCTCTGACAGGTGCCTGGACGACTCAGGTGCACGATAGTAGGCCCAGAAGGCCAGTGCCAGAACGAGACCCGCCAAGCCGATGATGAGGAACATCGCGCGCCACCCGAATGCCAGCGACAACACGGTGAGAACCGGAGGAGCGATCGCCGAACCCCATTTCGACCCGGAGTCCCAGATGCCTGCGGCCTGGCCACGTTCCTCGCGGGGGAACCATTCCGTGGTGATCTTGCTGGAGTTCGGTGAGTTGGGCGATTCGCCGACGCCCAGCAGGAAGCGGAAGGTGAGGAAGTGCGCCATCGTCTGCCCGACGGACATCAGCGCGGTCGCGACCGACCAGATACCGACCGCCGCGAAATACATTCTGCGAGCGCCAAGTTTGTCGATCAGATAGCCAGCGGGCAACTGACACAACGCGTAGGTCCACGAGAACACCGCACCCATGAGCCCGATGTCGGTCTTGGTCAGCCCGAGTTCGGCGATCATGTGCGGAGCGGCGATGGAGACCGACGAGCGGTCCATGTAGTTGAGGATCCCGGCCAGCAGCAACCAACCGAGAATCCAGTAACGCAGGTTCTTCACCTTCTTGGCGTCACGCTGACGACGAGCCTGGCGCGGCGACTCAGACTGTAGATCCATGGCACTCCTTTGTGCGTGAGCGGGAATTCGTGCTGGGGCCGAACTCAATTGACGACGAGGCCACCGTTGACGTTGTAGACGGCCGCGGTGATGAAGCCGGCGTCCTCGGACAGCAGGAACTCGATCGTTGCCGCGATGTCCTCGGTTCGGCCGACCCGATCGACGAGCAGGCCCTCGACAATCTCGGCCTTGCGCTCCTCCGTGAGAGTGCCACCCATGATGTCGGTGTCGATGGGACCGGGACTCACCACGTTGACGGTGACCCCGAACTTGCCGACCTCGCGTGCAACGGCTCGACTGAGACCGATGACGGAAGCTTTCGATGCCGAGTACGGCACCTTGCTGTAGGTACCGCCGCCCAGTTGGGCCGATGCAGACGACAGGTTGACCACACGTCCGACGCCGCGCCGCACCATGCTGCGCACCGCACGCTGATTGACGATGAAGGTGCCGGTGCTGTTGATGTCGAGCACCCTGTTCCATTCGGCGAGCGTCAGTTCCAGGAATGGGACGGGTGAGGCGACACCTGCCGCGTGCGCCAGTCCGACGACCGGCGGGAGTTCGGCCTCGATCGCGGCGAATGCGCGATCGACCGATTCGGCGTCCACGACGTCGACGCCGTAACCGAAAATAGTGGTGCGCGAATCCTTGTCGACCTCTCGCGCGAATTCGACGACCGCCGCTTCGTCGACGTCGAGGGCCGCGACATGCCACCCGGCCCGGGCGAGGCGCTGAACTGTCGCACGGCCGATTCCGCGGGCAGAGCCGGCTCCGGTGACCACTGCGGTGCGCTCGGCCGGAAACGTGTGCAGAGCTGTCATGTGCATCTTCTTTCGGTGACGTGGGCGGGTTGAGGTGCGGAATCAGCACATGGCCGAGGTGATCGCGGTTCCCTGATGCCGAGCGGTTCGACAGGTGATGAGCGGTCGAACCACCGTCACCAGGGCAAGCGGGTCGCGAGCTTTGGCGCAGCTGACAATGCTTGTCCGACGTGATCTGGGTAACACAGGCTCCTATAGGATATAGGTATAGGTGTTGGCAGCGTCAATGGAGGAAAGCCGCTACATTTTCCCGACCTATCTTCGGAATCGCTGCATTTTGAGCCAGGTGGCGGGAATATGATTCACAGCCAGGCGGCACAGATGCCCGCACATGGAAGTGAGGTGGGGACCGATGGTGGTGGATGCGGTTGATCCGGCTGCTCATAGCCGTGCAACAGATACCGAGGATCTCACGGATGAGGAACGGCGCCGCGTTGCCGACGCCGCAGAGCTCTACTACGCACAGGGGCTGAAGGTCGAAGATGTCGGCAAGCGCCTGCACCTTTCCCGGTCGACCGTTTCTCGAATGCTCGCCAGGGCCCGTCAGCACGGCATCGTCGAGTTCGTGCTGCATCGCACGCCGGACCGGTCGTCACACCTGGCGGCCCAGCTCAACCAGCGCTTCGGCGTTCGCACGTTGATCGCTGACAGCGTGGATGCCGCTCAGTTCGCGGCTCGGCTCGAGGTGGTCGCCGAGTTCGCGGCACGCCGGCTCGCCGCTGTGGTCGGCACCAACATGACGATCGCCGTTGCTTGGGGCGCCACGGTCGAGGCGGTGTCCCGGCACCTGATCTTCAGCCCCACCCGCGGGGCACGGGTTGTTCAGCTGAACGGTTCGGCCAACGCGTCCGCGTCGAACATCCTCAACGCCGGCCAACTGCTCGACAGGTTCGCCTGCGCGTTTTCCGCCTCGGCACACCACTTTCCGGCGCCGGCATTCTTCGACTCCGCGACAACTCGTGAGGCCATGTGGCAGGAGCGGTCCATTCAGCGCGTGCTCGGGATCCGTCGAAACGCTGATGTGGCGCTGTTCTCGGTCGGCGCATTGGACAGCGACGTTCCCGACCACCTGTACCGGTCGGGCTACCTCGATGCGGTCGATCTCCAGGACCTGCGACGGGACGGGATCGTCGGACACATCGGCACCGTTTTCGTACGCGCAGACGGCACCTCGGAGGGCATTGCGATCAACCGGCGCAGCACCGGCATGCCGCTGTCCGAGTTGCGCAGTGTACGAACGCGGATCCTGGTCGCAAGCGGTCCAGCGAAAACAACAGCCGTCCTCGGGGCATTGCGCGCAGGCGCCGCGACCGACCTTGTGCTCGATGAGATCACGGCGCAGGCCTTGCTCGACGCATGATCACCACCGAGGGCGAAACGGCGGGATCGCAGCATCCCGGCGTCGCATGAAAGGATTTGACTGTGGATGTCCCTGTGAGCCCGCCTATTCCTCGCCTGCGGCGAGCCATGCGGGACGAAGTGCGCGACGCGCTGCTCGCGATGCTCATAACCGGACGACTTGCCGCCGGGACATCGGTGAGCATCGACCAACTCTCCCGCGATCTCGGCGTCTCACAGACTCCGGTCCGAGAGGCCCTCGTCGAGATCGAGGCGACCGGGCTGGTCCACCGAGTCGCCCATCGCGGCTACCAGGTGGCACCACCGATGACTGCCCAGCAGGCCGCAGAACTCGCCGACGCCCGCCTTGTCGTAGAGACGACTGCCGCCCATTGGGCGACCCGGCTCCTGGATCCCGAGTTGCTCCCAAACCTGCGTGCCGCACATCGCGCGCACGAGGAGGCCGCGTGGGCAGTGCGCGAGTGGGACGGGGTGACGCGCGACCGAAACGGCCTACCGGTCCCGTTGAAGCCGTATTTCGAAGCCGACTGGCGTTTCCATCAGACGATCCTCGACCACTGCGGCAACGGTTTCCTGCGCCGGATGGTCGGAAGCCTGGGCGCCTCGGTGCAACGCATGCGACAGAATGTGCATCGCGGGCCGGTGGACACCGAGCTGGCGGTTGCCGAACACGGCCGCGTGCTGGCCGCTGTCGAAACCGGTGATCCACAAGCTGCCGCGGACGCAATGCGTGCCCACATCGAAGCGGTCCGCGAGCGTTCCATCGCCGACGCCTGAGCGGGCCCGGCATCGACATTGCACTGAGGGACAAAAAACGCGCCGGAGCTGTCCCTCAGTTCAATCTCGGTGAGGGCGGTCAGCCCTCAGCGGCCAATTGGCCGCACGCGGCGGCGATTTCGCGGCCGCGTGTGTCGCGGACCGTGCAGGAGACACCACGCTCGCGCACGCGCTTGACGAATTCCCGCTCTGCGGGCTTGGGGCTGGCGTCCCACTCGCTGCCGGGCGTCGGGTTGAGCGGGATGACGTTGACGTGTGCCAGCGGGCCCAGCGCGCCGTGCAGCTTCTTGCCGAGAAGGTCTGCGCGCCAGGGCTGGTCGTTGACATCGCGAATCAATGCGTATTCGATCGAGACGCGCCGGCCGGTGGTGTCGGCGTAGTAGCGCGCCGCGTCGAGCACCTCGCTCACCTTCCACCGGTTGTTCACCGGCACCAGGGTGTCGCGCAGTTCGTCGTCGGGTGCGTGCAGCGACAGCGCCAGGGTGACGCCGAGGCGCTCGTCGGCGAGCTTGCGGATCGCCGGTGCCAGCCCCACCGTGGACACCGTCACCGAACGTGCGCTGATACCGAAGCCGTTGGGCGGCGGCGCGATGATGCGGCGCACCGCGCCGAGCACCCGGTTGTAGTTGGCCAGCGGTTCACCCATGCCCATGAACACGATGTTGGACAGCCTGCCGTCATGTTCGGCGCGCATGGTCGACGACGCCGCGCGCACCTGCTCGAGGATCTCGGCGGTGGTCAGGTTGCGCTGGAGCCCACCCTGTCCGGTCGCGCAGAACGGGCACGCCATGCCGCAGCCCGCCTGCGACGAGATGCACACGGTGTTGCGCTGCGGGTACCGCATGAGCACTGATTCGAACGTCGACCCGTCCACCGCGCGCCACAGTGTCTTACGGGTCTCCCCCGCATCACACTGGATCTCGCGAACGGGGTTGATCAACGCGGGGAACAACTTCTCGGCGACCTGGTTCCGCACGGCCGCGGGGAGGTCGGTCATCTGCTGCGGATCGGCGATGAGCCGGCCGTAGTACTGGTTGGCCAGCTGCTTGGCCCGGAACGCGGGCAGCCCGAGTTCGGCGACGGCCGCGGCGCGACCGGCCTCATCGAGATCGGCCAGGTGCTGCGGCGGCATGGCCCGCCGCGGTGCTTCGAAGACGAGCTGTTGTTTCATGCCGATACCTTCACTGATGTCTTTCCGACCGTGCGGTCGTCGCCGAGGAGTTCGCCCACCGCCCTGTCGACGGTGGCCAGCAGGTCGGGGTCGACGCCCGCGCGGCCGCGGACGAACACCGATGCGCGGTTGGCCTCGGGCATGTCGTCGGCGACCACGAGGCCGTCGGGCAGCCGGCCGATCATCGGCAGCAGCGCGACGCCGAGCCCCGAGCGCACCGCGGCCACCAGGCCGGACAGGTCCGCGCATTCGACGACGATCCGGTAGTCGATGTCGAGTTTCTCCAGCGCCGCGAAGGCCGGCTCGCGCAGCGTGCAGGGCTCGGCGTACACCACCACAGGAAGCGGACCATCGGGCGTGAAGGTGCGTGCCGAGATCCATTTCAGCGCGACCATTCCCGACGCGTTCGCGCGGTCCCATCCCGAGCCGTCGAGCATCACGGCGACATCCACGGTGCCGTGTTCGATCGCGTCGGCCAGTGCGACGTTGCGGTCCAACCGGAACCGCACGCGCCAGTCCGGCAGGCATTCGCCGAGCGCATCGGTCAATCCGGGCAGCATGACGTCGGCACCGTGTTCGGTGGCCCCGATCAGCAGAGTCTTCTCCTCCGCCGCCCCGAGGTCGGCGAGCGCCGCGTCGTGCGCGGCGAGGATCCGACGGGCGTGTGTGACGACGCGGTGGCCGAGTTCGGTGAAGGCCATGCCGCGCCCGGACCGCTGGACGATCGGGCCGCCGACGACACCCTCGAGACGACGCACGTGTTGGCTGACCGCGGACTGGGTCAGGTGCAGAACCGCCGCCGCGCGGTGAAATCCACCACAGTCGGCGACGGCGACCAGACTGCGCAGTGGCGCGATGTCCAAGACCTGTCCCACCGGCCGTACGGTACTCCGATCAGCACTGACGATCAATTTCGTCGCGTTGCACCGGTGGCCGTGGACGATCCGATAAGCAATTGTGATCGAACCGCGGCCCGATTGTTCGTTGGACTTGGCCGTCCCGCACACCACACGATGGCCCCATGTCCGACACCCTTGACCGGATGCCCGCCCGCACCGCGTCGGCGGTGACATTCCTGTACGCGTTGGGCTATCCGATCGGCAACGCCGCGGTGGCGGCCATGTCGCCGATGGCGGTGCTGGTGTTCCGCTTCGGCCTGGCGGCCGCGATCCTCGGCGCATGGGCGCGGTTCGCGGGTGTGCGGTGGCCACGAGGCGGCAAGCTGGGCCATGTCGCTGTCGCCGGACTGCTCATGCAGGGCGTGCAGTTCTGCTTCCTGTACCTTGCCATCGAGCGTGGTGCGCCTGCCGTGCTGTGCGCGGTGGTGATCGCGATGAACCCGGTCACCACGGCCATGCTCACCGCGGCGTTCCTGCGCGACCGGCTCGGGCTGCGGCGCATCCTGGCCCTGGTGCTCGGCATCGCCGCGGTGCTCGCGGCCTGCGCGAGCCGGCTCGCCGCAGAGAACGGCGTCGACCCCGTCATGCTGCTGTTGCTCGCGGCGCTGCTCGGCCTGTCCGCCGGGGGCGTCTACCAACAGCGGTTCTGCGCGGATGTGGATTTCCGTGCCGCTACGGCCGTGCAGAACGCGGTGGCGTTGATCCCGGCTGCGGTGTTCGCGGCGCTCACTCCGTTCGCTGTGCACGACCCCAAGCACGCGGTGGCGGCCGTGGCCGGGGTGGTGCTGCTCAACGCGGCGCTCGGGGTGTCGATGTACGTGCGCGCGATCAGCCGACACGGCGCGCCCGCCGTCACGATGCTGTTCTGCGTGATCCCCGCGGTCGCGGGGGTGCTGTCGTGGCTGATGCTCGGCGAGCGGCCCGATGTGGGAATCGCCGTCGGGCTTGTGGTCGGGGCGGCGGCCTGCTGGCTCAACAGCTCCGGGTCACGCCAGCAGCGTCAGCACGATCCAGGTCGCGACGGCTGACGGCAGCACCGAGTCGATGCGGTCCATGAGGCCGCCGTGGCCGGGTAGCAGGGTGCCCATGTCCTTGATTCCCAGATCGCGTTTGACCTGAGATTCGACCAGATCGCCGAGCGTTCCGGTGATCACCAGCATGATGCCGAGCGGCACACCCACCCAGGCCGGCTTGTCCAGCAGGAACGTCACGGCCAGGACCGAGACGACGATGCCGAGCACCAGCGAGCCGGCCAGGCCCTCCCAGGATTTCTTGGGGCTTATCGCGGGCACCATCGGGTGCTTGCCGAACAGCACGCCTGCGGTGTAACCGCCGACGTCGGACGCCACCACGCCCAGCATCAGACAGAACACGCGGCCGGCGCCGTCGTCGGGATAGATCAGCAGCGCTCCGAACGCGCCGAACAGCGGGATCCAGGCGGCCAGGAACACCGTCACGGACACGTCGCGCAGGTAGTTGTCCGGCGCCGCGGACAGCCCGCCGGACAACAGGCGCCAGATCAGGCACAGCACCACGGTGCCGCCGAATCCGCCGAGTGCACCGGCAGGACCGAACGGCAGGGTCAGCCACACCATGGCCTGCCCGCCGATCAGCAACGGGAGGACGGGGATCGAGAAACCCCCGGTGCGCAGCCGTCGCACGACCTCGTGTGTAGCGACAGCCATCGCGACCGCGACGACGCCGACCCACACGAGGGGCGCGAACAGCAGGATCGCGATGACGCCGCCGCCGAGGCCCACACCGACGCCGATGGCCGCCGGAAGGTCACGACCGGCGCGGGACTGCTTCTTCTGCGGTTCTCCGACCGGTTTGCTTGCCACGAGACTCGCTTGCTGATCGGTCACTCAGACCTCCAGCAACTCGCCTTCCTTGTGTTTGACGAGTTCATCGATCTGCGCGGTGTAGGTGTGCGTCGACTTCTCGAGGTCCTTCTCGGCACGACTGACCTCGTCCTCGCCGGCCTCGCCGTCCTTCTTGATGCGGCTGAGCTCTTCCATGGCCTTGCGCCGGATGTTGCGCACGGAGACCTTGGCGTCCTCACCCTTGGCCTTGGCCTGCTTGACCAGCTCGCGGCGACGCTCCTCGGTGAGCTGTGGGATCGCGACGCGGATGATGGTTCCGTCGTTGCTGGGGTTCACGCCGAGGTCCGAGTTGCGGATGGCGTCTTCGATCGCCCTGAGCTGCGAAGCCTCGTAGGGCTTGATCACCACGAGGCGCGCCTCGGGGACGTTGATGCTGGCCAGTTGGGTGATCGGCGTCATCGACCCGTAGTAGTCGATGTTGATGCGCGAGAACATGCCCGGGTTGGCCCGGCCGGTCCGGATCGAGCCGAGCTCGTCCTTGGCCACGGACACGGCCTTCTCCATCTTCTCCTCGGCATCGAAGAGAGTCTCGTCGATCACTTCACCGTCTCCCGTCGCTGTCGCGTTCGCTCATGTGGCTCCACTCCTCAGGTGGTGACCAGCGTTCCGATCTTCTCACCCGCCACCGCCCGAGCGATATTGCCACTGGTGAGCAGGTTGAACACAAGGATCGGCATGCCGTTGTCCATGCAGAGGCTGAAGGCGGTCGCGTCGGCGACCTTGAGCCCGCGGTCGATGACCTCGCGGTGGCTGATCGCGGTGATCAGCTCGGCGTCCGGGTTGGTCCGGGGGTCGTCGGTGAAGACACCGTCGACCGCCTTTGCCATCAGGACCACTTCCGCACCGATCTCCAGGGCCCGCTGGGCCGCGGTGGTGTCGGTCGAGAAGTACGGCAGGCCCATGCCCGCGCCGAAGATGACGACGCGCCCCTTCTCCAGGTGCCGCACCGCGCGCAGCGGGATGTAAGGCTCGGCGACCTGCCCCATGGTGATCGCCGTCTGCACGCGGGTGTCGATGCCTTCCTTCTGCAGGAAGTCTTGCAGCGCAAGGCTGTTCATCACGGTGCCGAGCATGCCCATGTAGTCCGAGCGGGTGCGTTCCATACCACGCTGCTGCAGCTGGGCACCGCGGAAGAAGTTGCCTCCGCCGATGACGACTGCCACCTGCGCCCCGCTACGGACCACTTCGGCGATCTGCCGCGCCACCTGCGCCACGACATCGGGATCCAGACCCACCTGTCCGCCACCGAACATCTCGCCGCCCAGCTTGAGCAGGACGCGGGTATAGAGCGGACGAATCGGTGCTGCCCGGCCGGCGACATTCGAATCCGCCATCGGTCTCCTCGGCACTCCTCGCATTAGAGAGCCATCCAGGCGATTGCCCAGGACGGCAACTCCATCCTGCCTCATGGCAGGCGTCAGGCCATGCCCGGGGCCTCGGGACTTTCGCGTGTCGCCGGCCGGAGCGGCTCAGCCGAGGTGCGCCTGCAGCAACCAGCCCGCGACCGATTTGCGTCCGTTCCCCTCGTCGCGGATGTCGCTGCCTGCGAAAGCGGCGAAGTCGGTGAACTCGGCGGGAACGTTGGCGTGGATGCGGGCAGGGCTGATGTCGTCGATCACCCAGTACCTGCCGACGACGTCGCGCAGTTCGTCGGCGGTCACCGGGTTGGCCGGGCCGGTGTCGCCCATCGTCGCCTTGTCGAAGACCAGGACGACGTACGTCGCCCCGGGGGCCGCCGCTCGCACGATCGACTGTTGGTAACCCTCGCGCAGTTCGACGGGCATGGAGTGGAACAGCGTGCTGTCGACGATCGTCCCGAACCGGCCGTCGTATCCGGTGAAGGAGCTGATGTCGGCGACCTCGAACGTCGCGTTGGTCAGACCGCGCCTGGCCGCCTCCGCGCGGGCCAGCTCGATCGCGGTCGGCGACTGATCGAGCCCGACGGTGGTGAATCCACGCTCGGCGAGGTACAGCGACGTCGCGGCCTCTCCGCAGCCGGCGTCGAGTACCTCACCGTGGAACTTGCCCGCGTCGATCAACTTCGCGATCTCGGGCTGCGGTTCACCGATGCTCCACGGTGGCCGCATCCCGGCGAAGGTCGGGCCGTCTCCGCGGTATGCCGATTCGAAAACTTCCTCTGGTGTGGTCATGCACCCGGTATATCAACCCAGTTGATATGTGTCAATATGCTTGATATGAGCGACATCCTCGAGGTTCAGCCGCTGGGCTTTCTGATGTACCGCGTGACCGCGGTGCTCCAGCCCGCCGTCGCCGCACAATTGCAGCCGCTGGGCCTGAAGCTCCCCGAATTCGTCTGCCTGCGAATCCTCTCCACCGCCCCCGGGCAGTCCAACGCCGAACTCGCACGCCACATCAACGTCTCCCCGCAGGCCATGAACAACGTGCTGCGCGCGCTGGAGGACAAGGGCGCCGTCCGCCGCCCGGACACCGCCTCGTCGGGCCGAGCCCTGCCGGCCGAACTGACCCCTGACGGCGCCAAGTTGCTCAAGCACGCCGAGGCGGCCGTCCTGACCGCCGAGGAGCAGGTGCTGGCCAACCTCACACCGACGCAACGCCGCGAGCTCAAGCGACTGCTGGCGCATGCGGTGGACTGACCTCGGGTCGAATGCAACAGACCCCCAAACCTGTTGCGGTGAAGGGGGTCTGGCGCAGGTGATGCGCTAACGGATCGGTTCGACCCGCTTGATGAGCAGACCGAAGCACAGCGCACCGCCGACCACAACGGCACCGGTCAACAGGAGGGGCACCTCGAACGAGCCGGTCGCACCGTAGAGCGCCCCGATCACGATCGGACTCAGCGCGCTGCCGATGTTGGAGAAGAAGTTCTGGGTGGCGCCCAGGCTTCCGACAGTGCTGGAGTCGACGACGTCTGCGGGCAGGCACCAGATGGTGACGATGGTGAACGCCGAGGCGGCATACGAGATCGACATCAGCACGAGTGCCTGCCAGGCGTGCGGTGCGACGGCCGCGAGCGCAATCACCGAGCACACGAGCATGCCGCCGACCAGACAGGTCTTGCGCACGCGGTTCAACGACCACCCCCGCGCGAGCAGGTAATCGCCCACCAGCCCGCCCACCCAGCTGCCGAGGATCGCCGCCAGCGGCGGGATCATGCCGAACACGCCGAGCTTGAGCAGGTCGAAACCGCGCTCCTCCACCAGATAGGACGGGAACCAGGTGAGAAAGAACGTGATCATGAAGTTGAGGCAGAAGAAGCCAAGCATCATGCCCCACACCGTCCGGCGGGCGAACAGCTCCAGGATCCGCATCGGCTTGGCGTCCGGATCACGGTTGGCGGCCGCCTGCTCTCGATGACTTTCGTGGATGATCGCGAGCTCGGCCTCGTTGACCGCCGACATCACCTCGGGGCGCCGGTACCACGCCCACCAACCGATCGCCCACAGCACACCGAGCGCACCGGCGAACACGAATGCCGCTCGCCAGCCCCAGAGCCCGATCACGAGTGCGATCAACGGCGTGGCCGCGGCACTGCCGATACGGGCGCCGCTGTCATAGACGGACGTGGCACGGCTACGCAGGCGCAGCGGGAACCAGTGCGAAACCGTCTTCGCCGCAGCGGGATACGCGCCGGCCTCACCGACCCCCAGGCCGAGCCGCAGCCCGAGCAACGCGCCGAAGCTGTTGACCAATCCGGTGGCACCGGTGAACACCGACCACACGAGCACCGAGGCGCCGAACATCACGCGTTCTCCGAACCGGTCGATGAGTCGACCGGCCGGGATCTGCATGAGCGCATAACTCCAGGAGAACGCGCTGAGAATGAGGCCCTTCTCCGTAGGAGTGAGGTGGAAATCCTCGGTCATGAACGGCAGGCTCACCGACACTGCCGAACGGTCGATGTAATTGATCGCCAAACCGACCGCACAGAACACCGCGACCGCCCACCTGATCCGCGACGCCCGGCTGCTGCCGGATGTCGCCGGATCGGGTTCGGCGGATTTCCCGTGCGTCACTGCCGGTGTGCTGGTCATCGTCGAGCCTCCATGATCAAGCGATTGTGATCGTTTCGCGCAGTAGAAGTGAGGGGCAGGTCCAGATCCACGGAGCTGTGGCGCTCGACACACTCACCGCCTCAGGCCACAATGATCAAACCAATCATCTGGTTTGTCAATAGCCGAGACATTCCCGTCTTTCTGCGCGTTATATGCAGCTTCTATCTACACCGGTGGCTTATATGCGCGTATCGCGCATATAGCGTTGACTTGCGCACATCGCGCATGTAACGTCTGGTTCGTGACACAGCGCACAGACATCGACGTTCAAAACCCCTTCGGCGGTGACAACGACGGCGACGGCGACGACCAGGGTGACGAGCGAGGCGCACGCCGCCGAGACATCCGCGGAGCACGCCGCCGAGAGCAGATCTTGCAGCTGCTGCAAACCGTCGAATCCGGCTCGATGAGCGTCGAGGAGATCGCTGAACGGTTCAATGTCTCCTTCGCAACGGTGCGGCGCGATCTGAGTCGGCTGCATCAGGACCGACACATCACCCGTACGTACGGCGGCGTGGCGTTGACGGTTCCCGCCGAGTTGTCGATCCATCAGCGTCACCTGGAATTCACCCGTGAAAAGGACGCCATCGGGCGCGTCGCGGCCGAGGCCGTCACAGACGGCGCCGTCGTCATCGTCGATGCGGGCACCACCACCGAATTCGTCGCGCGCCACCTCACTGCGGCCGATGTGACCGTGTTCACCAACGGAATCGGTGCGATCAACATCCTTGCGCGCAAAGAGCATGTGTCGCTGGTGGTGCTGGGTGGCCGGTTGCGGCGCGTCAACGAGACGATCAGCGGTGCGGAGGCAGAGAACATGCTGCGGTCGGTCGTCGCCGATTTCGCCTTCGTCGGCGCCGACGCCGTGCATCCCGAGTATGGCGTCGCGTCACGGACTCTCGAGCAGAGCCGGCTCAAAACCCTGATGATGCAACGCGCAAGGCAGACGGTCGTCGTCGCCGATCATCGAAAGCTCACCACCGACCAGTTCAACTACTGGTCGGAGCTCCCGGCGAACTGGCGGTTCGTCACCGACGACGGCGCCGAGACCGAGGCAGGCAGTGCCGCCCTCGAAGAACTTCGCCGCATCGGTGCAGACATCGACCTGGCGCATCCACTGCGAGTCCTGATTGAAACCGCCGAAGAGAGAGGCACTGAGTCGTGACGACCACGATGGCGCAATCCGGAAAAGCCCCCGCACCAACGGATTCAGACGGCTTCCGGCAGGCAGTGCTGTATCAGCCAAATGACATGCGCATCGAGCGGGCCGCGATGCCGCGGCTCCAACCCGGGGACGTGTTACTACGGGTCGACGCCGCACTTCTGTGCGGCACCGATGTCCGGATCTTCGAAGGTCGCAAGCAGAAGAACGTCACGTTCCCGACCGTGCTCGGCCATGAGTTCGCCGGAACCGTCGTCGATGCCAACGGACCGTTGCCGGACGGGGTGAACATGGGCGACCAGGTCGCCGTCTACCCGCTGGTGACCTGCGGCAACTGCACGGCGTGCCGGCGTGGGCACGAGAACATCTGCCGCAACCGCAGTGCATTCGGCTATCAGCTGACCGGTGGCCTGTCGCAGTACGTCCACGTCCCCTCGGTGGCACGACAGAATCTTGTGCCGGTACCGGGCGTACCCGCGACCCAGGCGGCGATCATCGAACCGGTGGCCTGCGCGTACAACGGACAGAAACTCGCGGGCATGGCAAGGGCTCAGACCGCGCTGATCGTCGGGTGCGGGCCATTGGGACTCATCCACACCGGGCTGGCAAAGAGCGTGGGCGTCGAGAAGGTCGCCGCGGTCGACCCGATCGCCGGCCGTCGCGAGATGGCAAAACGATTCGGAGCAGATCTGGTTCTGGAACCAGGGCCCGACACCGCGGAGGCACTCGACGATTTCACCGAGGGAGGCATCGATGTTCTGGTGATGGCCATCGGGCGAATCGACGCGCTCACACCATATTTGGCCAGTTTGGCACCAGGGGCACGAGTATCGGTGTTCGCCGGGTTCGGCGCCGACGCGGATCTCGCGGTGTCCGCCAACGACGTGCACTACAACGAATGGACCATCGTGGGCGCCTCGTCGTGCCGTTTGGACGGGTTCCATGCGGTCGCGCCCATGGTCGCTTCCGGAGAGCTTCCGGTCGCGGAACTCATCGGCACCCAACTCCCGCTCGATCACGCGGTAGAGGCGATCAGGCTCGCCGGCTCAGGAGCCGACATGCGAGTCGGCGTCGACCCATGGGCGTGACCAGTTCCGGCAGGACCCACCAGTTAAGGAGAACCTATTCATGACAACCACATTCACGCCGGCTTTCGACATCAACCGCTCGGGTACCACCCCGGCGTTGGGTCGCGAACTTCGGCTGCGCCGCCTGTTCGGCGCCGACGGGCGGACCCTGACCGTGGCGCTGGATCAGGCGGTGCCGCGCGGTGTGGCCCCCCGTCTGGCCTCCATCGGATCGACGTTCGACCGCATCGCCGAAGGTGAACCCGACGCCGTCACCATCACCAAGGGACTGTCCGGGCCCTTGTTCGGCGGCCGGGCCACTCCCCTGCCCTGGATCCTGAAGGCTTCGATGTTCTCCGTCGAGTTCCATCCCACCTACGACGCCACCATCGGAACGGTACGTGACGCCATCCGCTTGGGCGCCGATGCCGTGGCAGTGGGAATCTCCGCCGGATCGTCCCATCAGGTCGCGATGTTCGAGATGCTCACCAACGTTGTCGAGGAGGCCCACAGCTGGGGTCTTCCGGTGGTGTGTCACGCCTACCCGTCCGGCGAAATGTGGGGCGACAGAAAGGGTTCCACTGAGTCGGTGCTGTACGCCTCACGGGCGGCAGCCGAACTCGGTACCGACATCGTCAAGACGTGGTACACCGGTTCGACCGCCGAGTTCGCCAAGGTGGTCGAAGGCACACCGGCGATCGTCGTCGCGGCCGGAGGAGCACCTGCCCCCAGCCCGCTCGACGTGCTCAAACAAGCCGCGTCGGTCATCGAGGCGGGCGGCCACGGCATGACCGCGGGTCGCAACATCTGGCAGGCGAAGGATCCCGCGAAAATGGTCAACGCCCTCAAAGCCGTCATCCACGGTGGGGACACCCCCGAGGTCGCGGCCAAGCTTCTCGACTGACCCCGCCGTGGCCTACCTCGGAATCGATGTCGGCACGTCGGCAACCAAGGCGGTCGTGATCGACTCGCTCGGCACCGTACTCGCCCGGTCCCGGGTTCCGCATCCTTCAGCGCGCGGATGCGGCCCCGGGCGGGTCGATCCGACGGCCTGGCGAGGCAGTGTCACCGCGGCCGTCAGATCTGTTGTCGAGGCGCTGGACACCCGCCATGCCGAGATCACCGGCGTCGGGTTCGACACCCACTGCCCGACGGCGTTGCTGCTGGATGCCGAAGGGCGGCCACTGACCGCCGGGCTCACCTGGGACCATCCCTGGCTGTCCGGGCCGACTGACGACCTGATCAGCATGTTGAGCGCCGATGAGGTGGCTCTGATCGGCAACCACCTGATGCCGGCCACCGCGATGGGCGCAGCCTATCGCCTGCTGCAGTCGATCGAGCCGGAAGCCCAGCGCACCGCGACCACGTTCGGACTGGCGGGCACCTGGTTGGGGCAGTGGTTGACCGGCCGACGGTCCATCGACCCCACGCAGGCGTCCTACACCGCGTTGATGGCCAGCACGGACGGGAGCTGCCGGTGGTTGAGCGATGTGCTGACGAAATTCGGCATACCCGCTCACCAACTACCGCCGATACGACCGTCGTTGAGTGTGCTGGGCCCGCTGACCTCGAAGACTGCGAGTGAACTCGGCCTGCCCGAGGGTGTGCCGGTTCTCGTGGGTTCGGGTGACACGCCGGCCGCGTCCTACGCTTTGGGCTCCGCACCCGCAGGCAGACCGCTGCTCATCATGGGAACAACCCATGTGGTGTCCAATGTGCTGGCCAAGCCGGACCCCAGGGCCCTCGCCCTGCAACGCGCAGACGTCCGCCCCCAACGGTGGCTGATCAACGGCGTCATCAACGGCGGGGACGCACTGGCCTACGGCGCCGCAGTCCTGGGTTTCGGCACAGACGACTCTGCGGTGGCCGAACTCGTCGCGGCAGCGTTCACCGCCGGACCCTCAGAGACCGGCGGAGGCGCCCCCATTTTCATTCCGCACACCCGCGCCGAACGGGGCCCGCTGTGGTTCGACGGTCCACGCACAGCGATCGTGGGCCGGTCGACCGACATCCCGCTTCCGGTGGCCGCCCGCGGCATGGTCGAGGGAGTGTTGTTCGCTGACCGAATGGTCGTCGAGGCATGTGTGGGCCGGGATCAGCACACGCTCTATGTCAGTGGCGCGTTCGGGGACGAGCCGGCACTGCCTCAGCTACTCGCCGATGTACTCGATCGCGTGATACTGGTCGTCGATGAAAGCCACCTGTCCGCGCTCGGTGCCGCGGCCATGTGCGGTGAAGTGCTCGACGGCCGCATGATGACGCCACCCGAGGCACGTGAGGTTTCGCCCCGCGACGAGTGGCGAGAGACTGTGAGGTCGCGGTGGGCAGACTACCGCGAGGCATGGTCGTCGGTCACGGGTGTCACACCACTCGGCACCCTCGACGAGGCCATGAGTACACCATGACAAACAAGGAGTGCCTTTGACGATCTACGTGTCGAGACTGCTCACCGACCGTGCCATGGCGCATCTGGGGTCGCTGGAGGTCCAGCTCCGGGTGGGCGGTGATGCGCCACCGAGCCGGTCCGAGCTCGAAGCCGGATTCGCGGGCGCCGACGCCGCGATCGTCACGCTGACCGAGCGTGTCGACGCCGAGTTGCTCGCTGTCGCAGGCCCGCAGCTCAAGATCATCGCGAACGTCGCTGTCGGATACGACAACATCGACGTCGAGGCCGCCGCCGCGGCCGGGGTCACCGTGACCAACACTCCCGGTGTCCTGGACCGCGCGACCGCCGACCACACGTTCGCGTTGATCCTCGCGGCGACGCGACGCGTGCTCGACGGCGACCGGCTGCTGCGGTCACGCGAACCGTGGGTGTGGGGCCCGCGCATGCTGGTGGGCCTTGACATCAGCGCATCAGCGACGCTCGGCATCCTGGGTTTCGGCCGCATCGGCAAAGCAGTGGCCCAGCGCGCCAAAGGTTTCGATATGGAGATTCTCGCGACCGCCCGCAGCCGCGAACCCGGCACATCCGAGGATGGTGTGCGGTTCGTCGACATCGACACGCTGCTGTCCGAGAGTGATGTGCTCAGCGTGCTCACCCCGTTGACCCCGCAAACCCGCCACCTGATCGACGCGGACGCACTGGCGAAGATGAAACCATCGGCGTACCTGGTCAACACCGCACGCGGCGGTGTGGTCGACGAATCCGCGCTCATGAGCGCCCTGCACGCCGGGCGGCTGCGCGGTGCCGCGCTCGACGTCTTCGAGAACGAACCGCACATCGATCCCCGCTTGCTCGACACGCCGAATCTGGTTCTCACACCGCATATTGCCAGCGCGGGCGAGTCGACGCGCGACGCTATGGGTATTCTCGCAGTCGACAATGCCGCCGCGGTTCTCGCCGGGAAACCGGCGCTCACCCCTGTCAGATAGCACCGGATGAAAATCGTTCTTGCCCCGGACTCCTTCAAGGAGTCGATGACGGCCTCCCAAGCGGTGGCCGCGATGCGCGACGGAGTGCACCAGGTGCTCCCCGACGCCGAATGCGTAGGCGTGCCGATGGCCGACGGCGGTGAGGGAACCGTCGACGCGGTGGTCGACGCCCTGGCCGGCGAGCGCGTGACGGTCGACGTGTCCGATCCACTCGGACGTCCGATATCGGCCCACTACGGCTTCATACCCGACCGCAAACTCGCGGTGATCGAGATGGCGACGGCGTCCGGTCTGGAACTCGTGGCCCCGGCAGACCGAGACGTGCTGCGCGCAAGCACATTCGGAGTCGGTCAGCTCATCTCTTCGGCGCTGGATCGCGGCGCGACCGACCTGCTGATCGGGCTGGGCGGCTCGGCCACCAACGACGGCGGCACCGGGATGCTCACCGCACTCGGCGCGGCGTTGCTCGACGCCGACGGCAAACCGTTGCCCCCTGGCGGCGCAGCACTGGCGCAGCTGGACCGCATCGATCTGACCGGACTCGACGCACGCCTGGCCGACGTCCAGATCAGGATCGCCTCCGACGTCACGGCTCCACTGCTCGGGCCGGGGGGCGCCAGTGCGGTGTTCGGCCCCCAGAAGGGCGCTGGTCCGTTTGACGTGGAGACCCTGGAGGCCGCGCTGACGCGGTTGGCCGTGGTGACCGAGGAGACGCTGGGCCGGGCACGGCCCGAACTTCCCGGTGCCGGTGCGGCAGGTGGTCTCGGCTTCGCGCTGCTGGATTTCCTGGGCGCCGAGTGCAGGCCCGGCGTCGAGGTGATCGCCGAGACCGTGGGCCTGGCCAAGGCGGTGGTGGGCGCGGATTGGGTGTTCACCGGTGAAGGCAGCGTCGACGCGCAGACCGTGCTCGGTAAGACCCCGTTCGGAGTGACCCAGGTGGCGCGCCAGGCCGGCGCCCGCGTGGTGATCTTCGCGGGCCGCGTCGGTGACGACGCCGGCGTTCTCCTCGATCACGGTGTCGACCGCCTCGTCGCGATCACGGCGCCGGGCACACCCATCGAGCAGGCGCTGCGCGAAGGTCCACAATCGCTGGCCCGCGCCGCCGCCGAGGTCTGCCGCACTCTTTCTTAGCGCGAACAGACCCGAACTGGACTCACGCCAGAACAGCGCCCGTTCACGTCTGTTTCGTGTGTCGAACCGGTCAGTGCGCGCCGCTGTACGCCGCCATGGCGATCAGAGCCGCACCGGTCAGCATCATCACGAGCACACGCAGGGTCAGACGCAACGTCAGGTAGTTTGCTCTCATCTCACTCCCCCGAAGGTTTCGAGTCATATGAACCTTAACGGCTCTGTCGACCGAAAATTTGCCATGTCCAGCGGCCACTGACCCGATTCGCAGCATTTAACCAGCTGGCAGCGACTGCATATTCCTCTCTGGTGTCCGAAATGGGCAGATTTTATTCACCTCAAGTTTGCTCGACGTCCACCGCGCCGCCATTCGACCACATCGATAGCGTCATCATCAGAAGTTAGCTCCATCTGCAAACAGGCGCGGTATCCACTGGGGATACCGCGCCTGTGGTTTGCCTTCGTTTGCGCTCAGTGATGGTGGCAGGCCGCCGGCGGCGACGGCGGAACGTCCAGTGCGGGATTTCCGTCGAAGAAGCCGACCGGCTTGAGCTTGAAACCTGTGTAGTGACACGGCATCACCGGCCAGTCCTCCGGACACACGACATGGTGCGCGCCGACGGTGTACCACAGCACGATGTCGGTGTTGTCCAGCGGCGCATCGTCGGCCACGTACTGGGGCAACCCCTGCGCCTCGGCGCACTGATACATGTAGTCGCCCGCCGCATAGAGCTCTCGGGGATCGTATTTGGTGACCCACAGATTGTGTTGCACGAACCGGGCGCGGTCGTAGATCACCGAACCCTCCTGCACCATCACCGGCACCACGTCCTTCGGCATCAGTTTGTACCCGACGGGAGCGCCGAGCTCGTTGAGCTTCAGCGGATTGACCACTTTCCAGTAACGGCCTGTCGAGTACTCCCAGTCACGGGCGCCTTCGGCCTCCGAGGCCACCAGAGTGTCCCTGGTGATCCAGGCGTTGTGGTGCGGGTTGAGCCCGGGATCTGGCTCCGGGATCGAATCCACCTCGTACACGCTGTTGGCCGGACCGTCGACACACATGTCCATCCGGAAGTTGAAGAAGTGCTGGTGGTTGGGGCCGTACATGCCGGGGGCGACCATCTTGCCCCACCGCGGCGTCTCGCCCTCGGGGATCGCCCCCGTGGTGAGCACGCCGGTGAGCTTGACCTCCATCTCGATCGACGCGTCGTTGTAGAGGTACCAGAAGAATCCGTACTCGTAGTTGCCGACCGTGCAGATCATCGAGATCACCAGCCGCCGCGAACGCCGCACCTCGACCTCGCCGGTGCGGAAATCGGTGTGCTTCCAGGAAATCCCGTAATCCTCTTCGTGCATGCAGATTGCGTTGGGGATCGTCACGGCGTTACCGTCGGAGTCGTTGACCGTGCCGTCGAAGTAGTAGATCTCGCCGAGACAGTCACAGCCCAGCGTCAACGGGTTGGCCGAGAAACCCATTCCGACCTCGCCCATGTCGAAGACGTTCTTGTTCCAGTGTGTCGGCGACGAATCGCCGTACGGAACGACCATCTCGGACAGCGCCGCGCGGTACATCACCGGTCGGACGTTGCCCCGGTCGGTGTAGGTGATCTCGTGCAGCACCAAGCCCTCGCGGGGGTTGAACCCGACACGCAGCGACCACTTCTGCCACTTGACGTGCCAGCCGTCGACGGTGAAACTTGCCCCTTCTGGCTGCGTGATGTCGATTTTCTTGACATCGGACCGGAATTCGGTGAACGCCGGCCGGTTGTCGGGATCGAACATGAACTGCTCGGTGTAGTTGCCGCCCTTGGTGGGCAACGGCACGACACCGTGGTCCTCGATGTCGAGCACCTCCATCTTGTCGAGATCGAACGTCACGATCAGTCCCTCGACCGGACGCGCGTAGCCGTTCTCGGACGGGGCGGCGCGCACGAACGTCAGGGGACGGCAGATCAGCGGCGAGTTGTCGTAGTGGTCCTGCGCACCGTAGTAACCGGCAGGCCACGGGTCGATCATCGCGAGGCCGAAGTCCGTGACGCCGCGTCTGCGCATCGCCTCCTGCCACCGCGGATCCTCGCGGACCTTTTCCTCCACACCGGTCATGTGCTCGACGAGGTAGGACGGGAAACGGCCCGGTATCGGGGTCCACGATTCGATGACTCGCGCGGTGAGGTCGACGACGGCCTCGTAGATCAGCTTGGCCGCGGCGTCGTACATCGTCGCGAAGGCCCGGCGCGGGACGTCCACGTTCGTGAAGGTGAGCCTGGCGTTCTTGGCCGGCTCGGCGAGCTGGATCATCACGAATTTCAAAGTGGGTGTGGCGTAATCGGATCCGGTGATCACGGCTGCCGCCGCCTCGATCTCGGCGCCGGTGAGCGGGTCCAGCGGATACGGGGCGGCCGTGGCCGTACGCTCGGCGTTCGTGATCGTGCTGTCCATCGTCATAACGGTGTGCTTCCTCCGCTGTTGGTGGATCACCGTGGTTGTTGCGGTGACCGGTGAAGGCTGACGCAGAACGCGCCCAAGGGGAATGATCGCCCAGAGACGTTTCAGTGGTTTCCACCCGCAGTGTCGGCGACGTTAACTCTGCGCCGGCTGCCGTTACGGTATGATGTCCTGCGACAACGGATTCCGTTGCCGCAGGACACCCACGGTCACTTCTGCGGTTCCTCCTTCGTCAGGTCGAACACCGCGAGATGCGCCAGCGCATCGTCCTGGGAGACCTTGTGTGCCGACCTCCGACCGAAGACGTAGACGATCAGACCCAGGCCGAACATGCCCAGGCTGATGCAGCCGACCCACGTCATCCAGGTGGCCGACGGCACGTCGATCCACGGCGTGACGAACGAGTAGTAGATGCCGCCTGCGGTGGCCAGTGAGCCGACGACGACCGTGATCCAGACACCGGCCATACCACCCGGGATGCGCCAGAATTCTTCGTTCTCATAGCGGTCCGCGTACCGCTTGCGGGCCACGACGACCGGGATCAGGAAGAAGAATCCGGACAGCAACCACACCGTGGACAGACCGCCCTGCAGGTAGACCGTGACATTGGCCATGCTGCTCTGTGAGTACAGCCCGACCAGGATCAGCGAGGAGATGACACCCTGGATCAACACGGCGGTCACCGGGTTTCGGGTCCGCGGATTGAGGTGGGTGAAGATGCGCGGCAGATGGCGCTCCAGACCCGAGACGAAGATCAGCCGCGAGTAGGCCACCTGATAGGTCATCAATGCCACCACCACGATGAAGGCCAGCACGATGGCGCCGACCTCCATCAGGCCGGGAAAGCCTGCGACACCGAGCATCCCGATCACGCCGGTCACCGGGTCGATCTCGTCGGCGGGCAGCGCCATCATGGTGCCCAGCGTGGTGAGCAGGTAGATCGCCACCAGTGCGGCCGAGCCCCACAGGATCATCTTGGGACCGCTACGGCGCACCGAGAGGAACTCCGCGCCCATGTTGTACGGGGTCTCGACCCCCAGCAGGTACAGCAGCACCGTGCCGTAGAGGAACCCGGCCACGGCGAAGTTCGGAATGGTGGCCTCGGCCCAGCTGAACGGTGTGGCCGACCCGTTGTCGACGGCGAACAGCAGCCCGGAGATGAAGATCGTCAGGGTCAGGGCGCCGTAGACGACGAAGACGATGTTCATGATGCGTTGGTTGGCGGCCAGTTTCGCCAACGCCAGCCCGATGACGGTCCACAGGATCACCAGCTGCAGGATGATGCTGGTGGTCAGGCCGAGTTCGGCATGGAACGCCAGCAGCAGCAGTTGCAGCACCACCGCCGGGGATGAGGCCGCGTTGAGGATCACCGGCACCCAGGACAGGTAACCGCCGATGAAGCCCCAGGTCTCGCCCATGGTGCGGGTGGCCCAGATGTAGACGCCGCCCTGACCTGGCCACAGGTTGCCGAGTTCGACGACAGCCATGCCTGCGGGCACCAGGAAGGTGAGGATGCCGAGCACCCACATCGGGATGGCGGTCCATCCGCCGCCGGCCATCACCGAGGATCCGGTGATCCAGCAGATGATGAACACGTAGGCGGCGGTCAGGCCGAACGTGGTCATCACCTTGGGCAGGATCTGCTCCGGCACCAGTTCGGTGGTCATGAGTTTGTCCCGCTCGGCGGGGGGTGGCGCCTCTAACTCCTGGGTCATCGATTACTCCCAATGCCGTTGCTTTCAGTTGATGATCTGTCCGTCTCGCATCCGGACAACACGGCTCGCTTCGTCGGCCACCGTGGGATCATGGGTGCTCGCGACGACTGTGACGCCCAGCGTCGAACACAGGTCGCGCAGCATACGCACCACCGTCTCCCCCGTGCGGTGGTCAAGATTGGCCGTCGGCTCGTCGGCGAGGACGAGCGTCGGGCTGCTGATCAGTGACCGCGCGATTGCGGTGCGCTGCTGTTCACCGCCCGACATCTTGGTGGGCTGGTGGTGGATCCGGTGTCCGAGACCCACCATCTCCAGGAGTTCGGTGGCGCGCTGGCGCAGCGATCTGCGGTCGTAGGGTTCGAACATCAGTGGCAGCTCGACATTTTCGACCGCCGACAGGAACGGGATCAGGTTGTAGCTCTGGAAGATGAACCCGATCGTGTCGTGCCGCAGTGCGGCGAACTGGCTTTCGGTGAGTTGTGCGGTGTCCTGACCGCTGATCTTCACGGTGCCCTTGGTGGGGCGGTCGAGACCGCCGATGATGTTGAGCAGCGTGGATTTTCCGCTGCCGCTCGGTCCCATGAGGCACACGAATTCGCCTGGCATCACTTGCAGTTCGGCCGCCTTGAGGGCCTTGACCACTTCGTCACCGAGCTTGTGCAGTTTCCACACGTCGCTGATCTCGATGACAGGTTCGGCGGCCACCTCGGCGCCAACCGGGGCCGGGGTCTCGTCCAGAGCAGTCATATTCGTTAACCTCCCGCGGTCAGGGATCGGATGGGTGGACGCGATGCAGCGTTCCAGGTGGGCACGAAGCTGGTGGTGACGGCGGCGACGACGCTGACCGCAATCGCGATCGAGCAACCGACGAGGATCCCGGTGATCGACACACCGGTCGGTGCGAACCCGGCAATAGCGATCACGGCCGCGGTCAGCGACGCCAGCACCGCACCCGCCCACGCGCCGACCACGGCCGCGACGACGGGTTCGACGAGCAGCGCGGCCACGACGGGGCCACGCGGAATGCCGTTGGCGCCGAGGACTCCCAGTTCCCGGGTGCGGTGCGCGACGGTTCGGGTGGTCGCCACCGCGACCTCGACGACGCCGACGAGCAGCACCGTCACCGCGATCAGGATCACCGCACGATTGATCTCGTCGGCGTGTCCGATGACGGCCGCCTGTTCCCGGACGCCCGACGACATGCCGAACACCAGCACCACCAGGAATGACCCGGTCGCGGTGGTCACCACCGGCAGAACCATTTCCCGGATACGTCGCCGCGCCGACAACCAGCCGTAGGCGAGGCCTTTCCGGATCATCTGCTGTCTCCGTTCTTCACGCAAGTGCCCGTCACCGCGCCCCCAACAGGTCGACCGGCCGCTGCTGCAGCAGCCGGTGCACGGGTACCAGAGCTCCGACGATGGCCATGGCAGGCAGGAACGCCGCCACCATGCCCGCGGCCTGGGCCCACGCCGTCGGCGTCGCGATCCCCGGGATCGTCAGTGCCACCGCGGCTCCCGCCCCCAGCACACCCACGACATAGGCCGCGACGAACACCATCGCCGATTCGACGAGAAAGAAATACAGGACCTCGTCGGCCAGGCCGATGCTGCTCATGATGCCGAACTCGCGTTTGCGTTCCTGCACGGCAGCAAGGAACGACGACACCGCGATGACGAATCCGAGGGCGAGGCCGATCGTCGAGATCAGCCCCAGCGTCGAGCTGGTGACCTTGCCGGAGAACAACGCCGAGAACTTCTGCTCGAAGGTCAGCGGGCCGGATCCGCCGACGGTGTCATAGATCAGACCGTGTCCGTCGGCCGCCGGTTGCTCAGCGGGGTCGGCGGTGTACGGCAATCCGACCGCGGCACCGAATCTCTGGGCCAGATCGCGGCGGTTCTCCTGCCCCGCGGGGGCGTACACGGTCCACCATCCGTGGTCACCGACCAGTGACCGGGCAACGCTCGTCGACACCGCAAGGGATTCGCCGGAACCGGTGATCCGTGCTGTCAGCGAGTGGCCACCCACATCGATGACGGCGCCGTCACCGACCGCGAGTCGATTGGCCAGCTCGGTGCCGAGAACCGCTTCTTCCGAGAGGAGTTGGTCATCGCTGCGCAGCGATACCGCGGTGTCACCGACATGGGCGACCCCGGAGAGCGTCTGCACTGCGCGCCAGCCGTCGGGCACCCGGAGGGCAGGCGGGGGCCCGTCGGCCACCAATGCCGACGCCGCGGCGTCGTAATGCACGCCGGCCGAGGGAACCACCCACAGCTGTGCGCCGCCGAGGACATCGGCGACCGAATCGGCACCGGTGATGGCGAAGCTCGACGAAATCGTCCGCACCACAGTCACACACGCGATCGCCAGGGCGATGCCCAGAACCGACAGCACGAACCGCTCCGGCCGGCGCCGGATGTTCGCGAGGGCGAACCGGACCAGACAGCCGAAGGTGTTTCCGGTGGCGGTGGCGATCTGCGGTGATCGGGGCGGTGTGGATGTGGTTGAGGGTGATGCCGATTCAGCGGTTTCCACAGTGAGCGATGCTGCGAGCCGGATGTTTCACCCGCAGCCGTCCGCGGTGTCGAGTTCGTTAACAGGACCCCGCGCGGGTTACGGGGTCATGTCGCCATGACAATGGATTTCGTTGCAGAACACACCGTACGGTGCCGATCTTGGCGCTACTCGGAGCTTTTCGCAGCCTTCTTCGCAGCCCTTTTGCCCGGCTTCGCTTCTGCGGCGTCCTGGATGCGCGGCCAGGGCCGAGCCTCTTCGAGTTCGTAGGCCAATTCCAGCAGGCGGGCCTCGCGACCGATCGTGCTCGAGAGCATCATGCCCACCGGCAGGCCGTCGGCGGTCTGCGCGAGCGGCAGCGAGATGGCGGGGTCCCCCGTCGCGTTCTGAAGCGGTGTGAAGGCCACCCAGTCGACCAGGCGTTCCAGGATCTGCTCGTAGTCGGCGGTGGGGTCGAGCCGCCCGAGCGGCAGCGTCGGTTCGGCCAGCGTGGGCATCAGCACCACGTCGTAACTGTTGGACAGCCGCTCGGTGATCCGCCGGGACCGCGCCAGCCGGGCGATCGCCAGCGGCATCCGGTACAGATGGCGCGCGGCGCGGCGGTCGAGGCCCAACGTCAGATTGTCCAGCCGGGTGCGGTCGAACGACGGTCCGACCGTGCGGTGAGCGCCGCGTACGGTGGCGAACGCCAGGAACGCCCAGTAGTCCAGGAAGTCGTCCTTGAAGTGGCCCGGGACCGGGTTGCCGATCTGGGTGACGCGATGACCGAGTTCCTCGAGCAGGGCCGCAGTCTTGAGTGTGAGTTCCCGGATCGGGGGTGCGGCGTCACGCGTGATGGACTGCGTGCACACCGCGATGCGGAGCCGCTGCTTGCCTGGCCGGTGGACGTCGCCGATGGGCGGCAGCTTCGGGTTGCGGTAGACGCGCTCCATCTCGCGGTAGAAGGCCGCGGTGTCGCGCACCGAGCGCGTGACCACCCCGTCGGTGACAATCCGGAGCGGCATCTGGCGCAGGTACCTGTCCTGCGGCAGACGTCCACGGGATGGCTTGAGGCCCATCAGTCCGTTGCAGGCGGCCGGGATGCGGATCGAGCCGCCGCCGTCGTTGGCGTGCGCGATGGGTACGACGCCCGCGGCCACGAATGCGGCCGACCCGGACGACGATGCTCCGGCGGTGTACTCGGGGTTCCACGGGTTGCGTACCGGGCCCAGCCGCGGATGCTCGCACGACGCGCTGAAGCCGTATTCCGACAGGCGGGTCTTGCCCAGCGCGACGAGTCCGGTGGCGAGGTAGGCCCGCGCGAAGTCGCCGTGGGCGGGTTCGGGCCGGGGATCCCACGCGTCGGTGCCGTGCATCGTGGGCATGGCCTCGACCGCGACGTTGTCCTTGACGAACGTCGGTACGCCATCGAAGAAGCCGCCATAGGGGCTGGGCGCGGCGCCGCGCGCGTGCGCGCGCTCGTATGCCGCGTAGGCCAGGCCGTTCAGCGTGGGGTTGACGGCCTCGGTCCGCGCGATCGCCGCCTCGATGAGGTCGGCGGCCGACACGCGGCCCGCCCGGAGTTCCTCGACGAGACCGACGGCGTCGTGGTCACCGAGAGCGTCGTTGCTGAAGGCATGGACCATGACCTGACGGTACCAAGTGGTACCACCAGCGGGGTCAGCGACGGGAAGTTTGCGGATGCCCATTCACGGCGAAACCCCGCGTCTCCGGGATCGCCGGGTATGACGCGGGGTCTCACACAATGAGCGGTGGGTGTGCCGCTCAGGCTTGGATCAGGCCTGGCCGACCTCGAAGCGCACGAAGCGCGTCACGGTCACACCGGCCTCGTCGAGCAGAGCCTTGACGGTCTTCTTGTTGTCGGACACCGACGGCTGATCCAGCAGCACGACGTCCTTGTAGAAGCCGGTCACGCGGCCCTCGACGATCTTCGGCAGCGCCTGCTCGGGCTTGCCTTCGTTGCGGGCGGTCTCCTCGGCGATGCGACGCTCGTTGGCCACGACGTCCTCCGGCACGTCCTCACGGGTGAGGTACTTGGCCTTGAGCGCGGCGATCTGCAGTGCGACCGCGTGGGCAGCCTCGTTGTCGCTGCCGCCCTCGTATTCGACCAGCACACCCACGGCGGGCGGCAGGTCGGCGGCGCGCTTGTGCAGGTAGGTCTCGACGGTCCCGTCGAAGTACGCCACCCGGCGGAGCTCGAGCTTCTCACCGATCTTGGCGCTGAGGTCCGCGATGGCCTGCTCGACGGTCGTGTCACCGGTCTTGGCGGCCTTGAGCGTCTCGACGTCGTTCGCCTTGGCCGCAGCGGCGGCCGCGACGATCTGGTCGGCGAGCGCCTGGAACTCGGCGTTCTTCGCGACGAAGTCGGTCTCGGAGTTCAGCTCGATCAACGCGCCGTCCTTGGCGGCGACCAGACCTTCGGCGGTCGCGCGCTCAGCGCGCTTGCCGACGTCCTTGGCACCCTTGATGCGGAGCAGTTCAACGGCCTTGTCGAAGTCGCCGTCGGCCTCGACCAGGGCGTTCTTCGAGTCGAGCATGCCTGCGCCGGTCAGCTCCCGAAGCCGCTTTACGTCGGCAGCGGTGTAGTTAGCCATGAAAGCCTTCCTGGAATTACGAAGCGTCAGTGGATGATTCGGTGGCGGCGGCGCCTTCGGCAGAGGCGTCGGCAGCACCGGCGGTCGCGCCGGCCAGCAGCTCCTGCTCCCACTCGGCGAGCGGTTCGGCACCTTCGGCGGGCTTCTCGCCGCTGCCCTGGCCCGCGCGGGCCTGCAGACCCTCGGCGACCGCAGAGGCCACGACCCTGGTCAGCAGCGCGGCCGAGCGGATGGCGTCGTCGTTGCCCGGGATCGGGTAGTCGACGACGTCGGGATCACAGTTGGTGTCGAGGATCGCGATGACCGGGATGCCCAGCTTGCGGGCTTCGCCGACGGCGATGTGCTCCTTGTTGGTGTCGACGACCCACACGGCCGAGGGCACCTTCTGCATGTCGCGGATACCGCCGAGGCTGCGCTCAAGCTTGTTCTTCTCACGCGTGAGCATGAGGATTTCCTTCTTGGTGCGACCTTCGAAGCCACCGGTCTGTTCCATGGCCTCAAGCTCCTTGAGGCGCTGCAGGCGCTTGTGCACGGTGGAGAAGTTGGTGAGCATGCCGCCCAGCCAGCGCTGGTTCACGTACGGCATACCGACGCGGGTGGCCTCTTCGGCGATGGACTCCTGCGCCTGCTTCTTGGTGCCGACGAACAGGACCGTGCCACCGTGGGCGACGGTTTCCTTGACGAATTCGTACGCCTTGTCGATGTAGGTCAGCGTCTGCTGGAGGTCGATGATGTAGATGCCGTTGCGGTCGGTGAAGATGAACCGCTTCATCTTGGGATTCCAACGCCGGGTCTGATGCCCGAAGTGGGCGCCGCTGTCGAGCAGCTGCTTCATGGTTACAACAGCCATGAGTGTTCCTTTAGGTGTCGGTTGTCGCTCGGCATCGGGTGATACCGGGCCCTGGTGCCCGCAGGTTGCCGGACCCGCCCTGAGAAATCCCAGGTCAGGACCGCCGGCATCCGGGTACGACCCCATGGAGGCGATCGAGGCGCGAACACGCGAAGTCAGCCCGCTCGGCGAGCTGCACGTAGCAGTTTACACGCTGGATACGGGTGCTTTTGTACGGTGACCACCGCGCACCCCTGTTATCCACAGGCCGCGGATCCGGACTGTGCCGCCGGGCGTCGCTGCGATGCACTGGACCGTGATGAGAAGCATCGTTGCCCTGCACGGCGTCCTGACCCGCGTGGCGTGCGTTGTCTCCTGCATCGGGTGGCTGTGCGCCGTGCCGGCGTCCGCCGAGACCGGCCGGTTCCGCTGGCCGCTGGATCCGCGGCCAGCGGTGACGCGCGACTTCGACGCGCCCTCCCCGAACTGGCAGCGCGGGCATCGCGGCGTCGACCTGGCGGCCACCACGCAACAGCCCGTGTACGCGGCCGGGCCCGGCACGGTGGTGTTCGCCGGGATTCTCGCGGGCCGCCCGGTGGTGTCGATCGCGCATCCGGGAGGTCTGCGCACGACGTACGAGCCGGTGCAGGCCCGGACGCGGGTGGGGCGCACGGTCGCGGCCGGGCAGCTCATCGGCACGGTGACCGAGGGCCACGCCGGTTGTCCGGTGGCGGCGTGCCTGCACTGGGGCGCGATGTGGGGTCCGGCGGCGCGCGCGGACTACGTCGACCCGCTCGGCCTGCTCACCACGATCCGGCTCAAGCCTTTGGCGAACGGGTTACAGTCGGCGAGGTGACATCTACCGCTCATCGCAACCGCCCCATGCGGTTTGGCCTGCACACCGCCCTCCCCCGTGGCACCGATTTCGTCGAGTTCGTCCGCGGCGTCGAGGATTCCGGGTTCGACGTGCTGACGGTGCCCGATCACGTCGCGCCGACGCTGTCACCATTCGCCGGCTGCGCGACCGCCTGTGCGGTCACGACTCGTTTGCACACCGGAACGTTGGTGCTCAACAACGATCTGCGTCATCCGGTCGACGTCGCGCGCGAAGCCGCCACCATCGCCGCCATGTCCGGTGGCCGCTTCGAGCTCGGTCTCGGTGCCGGACACATGAAGTCCGAATACGACGCGATCGGAGCGAGATTCGACCGCGGTGGCGTGCGGGTGGACCGGCTCGTCGAGGCGGTTTCGGTGATCGCGGCCCTGCTGGCAGGTGCCGACGTCGACGTCGACGGTTCGCACTACTGCGTGCGCGGTTCGGCCGGTGAGCTCGTGGCCCCGCCCGGCGTTCCCGTACCGCTGGCCATCGGCGGAAACGGCACGCGGGTATTGCGTTTGGCCGGCCAGGTTGCCGACATCGCCGGGCTGGCCGGATTCAGCCACAACCACGATGCCACCGAGGTCCGCCTGACCCACTTCGGGCCGGAAGGCCTGCTGGACCGCATCGGGGTGGTCCGCGACGCGGCCGGCGACCGCTTCGAACGCGTCGAACTCAACGCGCTGATCCAATTCGTGGCGCACACCGAGGACAGGGCTGCCGCCGCGGCCGAACTCGCCGGAACCCTCGGCGCCGATCCGTCCGTGCTGTTGGACTCACCCTTCGTCCTGATCGGAACCTACGAGCAGATGGCCGAGGCACTGACCGAGCGTCAGCGCCGGTTCGGGGTCAGCTACTGGACGGTCATCGACGCATGGACCGGCCGCGAATCGGCCATGCCGCACCTCGCCGAGGTGATCAAGCTGTTGCGCTGACCTCCGCCAGAAATGCCGTCATCGCGTCGAGCACGATGTCGGGCGCGTCCCGCTGGACCCAATGTCCGGCTTCGGCAACCACTTTCAGTTGAGCGTTCGGAATCAACCGCGCAGCGGTACGGGCGTGCGCGACGGGCACTCCCGTGTCGCGGCCGCCGTGCACGATCAGGGCAGGCCGAGGAAACGTCCGTAACCGCTCGGTGTAGTCGGTGCGCTGCCGGTTCCACCGCACCTGGTCGCGTTGCCACTGCTCGAACGCGACGAAACCATCCGGTCTGGCCGCGGCCGCGTACACCGCTTGCATGAGCTCGTCGGTGCGGTACACGCGGTTTCGGATGATCGCCGCGATGCTCTGGTTCATCGCGACGCGGTTGCGGGCGGCCCACCGGGTCATCGCGCCCAGCGCTCCCGTGCGCACCATGGCCCACGTCACCAGTTGCCGCACCGCCGCGAACGGGCCGTCGGACAATCGGGGCATGATGCCGTAGCTGCCCAACAGCATCGCGCCGGTCACCCGGTCAGGCCGTTGGAGCACATGCCCGATCGTCATGCCCCCGCCGAGCGAGAGCCCACCGATGACGTACGTCCCTTCGACAACCGCGTCGACGAACTCACCGACATAGGCGACCAGACGCTCCTGCGTCACCGGCACCGCCGGCAGGGGGCTGTGCCCGTACCCCGGATGGTCGGGGCAGATGACCCGGTAGCCTGCCGCGGCGAGGTCGCCTCCGATTCCGCCCCAGGACAACTCGGCACTGTCGATGCCGCCTCCGTGCAGGAGCACGACAGTGCCCGCCGGACGTTCGGGAGACCAGGTGAGGTAGGAGACCCGCCCGATCGGCAGGTCGATTTCGGTTCGGATCATGCGCGTGGGTGGGCCTGGTCGTGGACGGCGCGCAGCCGTTCGACGGTGACGTGGGTGTACAGCTGTGTGGTGGCCAGCGAGGTGTGGCCGAGCAGTTCCTGCACGATACGCAGGTCGGCGCCACCTTCGAGCAGGTGCGTGGCGGCACTGTGACGGAGCCCGTGCGGGCCGATGTCGGGTGCGCCGTTGACGGCGGAGACGGTCTGGTGCACCACGGTGCGGGCCTGACGCGGATCGAGGCGACGGCCCCTGGCTCCGAGCAACAGCGCCGGACCCGATTCCGGGATCGACAGCTGCGGCCTGCCGTCGGTCAACCACGCCGTCAGCGCGGCGTGTGCCGGTTCCCCGAACGGGACGGTCCGTTGTTTGTTGCCCTTGCCCAGCACTCGCACCACTCGCCGCGAGGTGTCGACATCGTCGATGTCGAGCCCGCACAGTTCGCTGACGCGGATACCGGTCGCGTAGAGCATCTCGACGATCAGCCGATCCCGCAGTGCGATCGGATCGCCCTCCTGTGCACCGGAACTTACGGCTTCCAGGGCTTCATGCGCCTGATCGCGACGCAACACGGCGGGCAGGGTGCGACGGGCCTTCGGCGCCTGCAGGCGCGCAGCCGGGTCGACACCGATCAGGCCACGCCGCACCGCCCACGCACAGAACGTCTTCACCGACGACGTCCGCCGCGCCAACGTCGTCCGCGCCGCACCTGCGGCCGACTGCTCGGCCAACCACGACCGCAACAGCGGGAGGCTCATCCTCGCCGGGTTCCGCTCACCGGTCCGTTGCTCGACGAAGTCGAACAGCGCCGTCAGATCACCCCGGTACGCCCGACGGGTGTGGTCGGAATGGCCGCGTTCGAGGCCGAGGTAGGCATCGAACTGGTCGAGCACGGATTCCATGCCCAACACCGTCTCAGATCGTGCCGCGGTGTCCATCCGACGCGCCGCGTCGCAATCTGGGCGTGACCCTCGCGCGAGGGTTGTTGCCGCCGAGCATAGCGGGCGTGCATGCCGCCGCCTGGACGAACGGCCGCGGGTGAATCAGTCGATTGAGGTATCGCGTTACTCGTGTCCCACATGAGCGCAGCGGCTCACACTGAGTTTCCAGTGACTGCCGAGGGGAGCCCATCATGGGTGCGCTCAATTCAACCGGGCTGGGCTTCACCATCATCGGTACGGCCACCGCGGCGTTGATCACGGCATGCGGTGGCAACGACCCGACAGGCCCGACCACATTCACGAACAACGTGACAACGGAGAGCACTGTTTTCGAGACCGGTACGACGACGTCGGCGGCCGGGACGGATGTCGCCGGCTTCGATCCTCCGTCCACGACGTCAGGTGCGATTCCCACCCCCACCTCGATCGTCAATACTCCCTTTCTTCCGCCGGCCACCACGTCGGGCCCCATTCCGACGACCACCACTCTGATCCAGACGCCCACCACCACGGCCACCATGGTTCCCACCACCACGGCCGCCACGGCTCCCGCCACCACGAGTTCGAAGGCCGAGGGATGAGCGGCGACAGTGATCACGACGACAGCGACGGACCGATTCCCACCTCGGTGCACCGGTGGATCGGCGTCATCGGATTGGTCGTCGCACCGACGACGTTGGTGACCGGATTGTGCTACTACTTCGGCTATACCGCGACCCGGAAGAGCCTGGCATACCTCGGGATCGATACCGATGCTGTGGGGTTCACCACCAACGACTACGTGACGCGAAGCACGGGTGTCCTGTTCGTGGTGGCCCTGATCGCCCTCGTCATCTGTACCGCAGTGTTGGCTCTTTGCGCATACATTCGCCGTATCGCCGAAGCCGGCCGCCATGTTCGCGCTTTGCGCCTTGCCGCGTGGTCGCTGCTCGTCCTCGGCGGTGCGGGGGTTGTTCGCGGGGTGGTCGGCGTCGTACAACCCGGAGTCCTCTGGGACCATTACGTTCTGTTGACTCCGCTGACGCTGGGTGTCGGCGCGGCACTGGTCATGATGGGAGCCTGGATCTTTCGAAGAACCACACCGGTGGACGAACGCCCGGCGCTGGTTGCCGTCGAGCGGGCATTGGTCGCGGTCGCAGTGGCTGTGGTGGTTCTTGCGGCGTTCTGGACCACGAACATATTCGCCACGAAGGTCGGCGAAATCGACGGCATCAACGCCGCTGGGAATCTGTGGAACAGGGAAACCTCGGCGATACTCGACACCGGTGATCGGTTGTTCATCCCAGAATCGCTTGTGCGCACCAGCGTACTGACCGAAGCGGGATCACCGCAGGGCGAGACGTTCCGGTACGAGTGCCTGCGCGTGCTCGCCGTTCGCGGTGACCAGTGGGTCCTGCTGCCGGCCAACTGGCGCCCCCAGTTCGGTTACGCCGTGCTGGTCTCTGAGGATGCGAACCATCGGATCATGTTGCGCAGCATCAAAGACGCCCCCGAACGCGTGGGTAATCGTCCCAACGTCCGCGACTTCTATCCGTGCCCAGAGCTTGTGCCCACATCGAGCGGGCCCACTGTGCAGACACAGCTTCTGCCCGCCGCGGATGTCGACCGCATCCTGCTGACTTCCGGACTGAGTACTGTGCGAGAGGCCGTCGACGAATCCTCGGCCGATGGTTCAGACGAGCAGACATGTTCGGCGACGGTAGATTCGACGACTCAGAGATTCTCGACGCGAACCGGATTCACGAAACGCTATGTTCGCGAGCTCTCGGGCCAGGATCACGGCGTACGGCTGTTCGTCCAGGAAAGCGTGACCGAGTTCGACACGCCGCAGCACGCGGGAGACTTTCTCGCCAACGCCAAGTCGGTGTGGCAGTCGTGCAGGGACACCGAGGTGGCCATCAACACCGAAGGCACCATCGAACACCATCGCATCGGAGCGGTCAACGATGACGACGCTCTGGTTCTCGCCGACGTCAGCTCGCCTGCCTCGCGGGGCGACTGCAGACACGCCGCGACGGCGAGATCGAACATCGTCGCCGATGTGATCGTTTGCGGGCCGACCGCTCGTGACCTCACCGCTCTACTGGTCCACGCGTTGCGCGATCGCTTCCGTGAAACGCCGTGACAAAACGGCACCGTGGCACCGTCACAGCGTCGTCGCGATCGGCGCAGGTGCGGCGGCAATCTCGTCGAGCACGCGAATGTTCTTCGCCACGTCCCAGCTCTCCTGTGCGGCGATGGTTTCGAGCGCCCATTCGATGAGCCCGATCAACCCGGGTGGCTCGAAGATCAGTTGCCCCTGCTTGGCGATCCGGTGGTCACGTACCCGGAGGGTGAGCGGTCGGGTGAAGGCCGGTTGGTTCGCCAGAAGGGTGGCGAACCGCCAGGCGTCGTCGCGGAAGGTGCGTACCGCCTCGTTGATCAGCACGATCTGGTGATCCATGAGCACGGCGTAGACGTCGGCCAGCGCCGGTGACAGTTCGTTGAGGTCGGCGACGACGCCGTCGACCTGGCTGGCGAGGACCGCGTTGATGCGGTTGAAGTCGGCCCTCAACTCCGGCAGGCGCCCGGGCGGCGTCACGGCGTGCGCGGCGGCCCCGAGATCCAGGCAGATGTGGGCGCTGACACCGGCGAGCATGTGCTGCAGGATGATCGGATCTTCACGACCTGCCGCGTCGAACGTCACCTGCCAGGACCGCGTCGGACGCGGGAACCTGTCCGGATGAAACTGGCCGTTCAGCGCGTCGAAGTAGCGGTTGGCGAACGCCACGTCGAGCCGTTCCATCCGTGGACCGTCGTCGAATGCCCCATGGGCCACGGCCGCGCGCACGGCGACCGTGATGCGTTTGTACAGGGCAGCGAAATAGCCCAAACGGCTGGCGTTTTCGATCGACCAGTCGATGACCGAGTCGATCCTTGCGACGACGTCGTCCAGACTCGTCGCAGGGGTAAGCGGGGCCAGGGGCGGCACATGCGGCATCGGTTCTCCTCCAGATCGCCACGATTGGTGCGTGTCGTATCTGATCGTTGCCGCGGCAACCTTCAGCGAACACGAGTAGTCCGCTACCCGACTCGGCTCAGGCGTCGACGCGACGCAGCGTGTCAGGGGTGAGATCGGCCACGGACGGATAGCCGTCGACCGCCATGATGAGATCGGCTTCGGCCAGCAAAGAGCGCAGTACGTGCACGATGCCATCGACACCTCCGAGCGCAAGCCCGAACACGTACGGACGCCCGACACCCACGGCAGTGGCGCCGAGTGCCAGAGCCTTGACGATGTCGGCGCCGTTGCGGATGCCGGAGTCGAACAGCACCGGCATGCCGTCGGCGGCCTCGACCACACCCGGCAGGCAGTCGATCGCAGGAACGCCACCGTTGGCTTGACGGCCGCCATGGTTGGAGCAGTAGATGCCGTCCACGCCTGCGTCTTTGGCGCGGCGCACGTCGTCGGGGTGACAGATGCCCTTGAGGATCAGTGGCAGTGTGGTGAGCGAACGCAGCCAGGGCAGATCGTCCCACGTGAGCGGATTGCCGAACTGGCTCACCCACCGCAGCACGGCTGCCTGCGGGTTCTCCTCCGGTGGTTGCGGCAGCCCGGCGCGGAAAACCGGATCGCTGGTGTAGTTCGCAAGGCACTTACCGCGCAACTGTGGAAAGTTCGACATGGACAGATCCCGCGGTCGCCAGCCGGGGACCCAGGTGTCGAGGGTGACGACGATGCCCTTGAAGCCGGCGGCTTCGGCGCGCTGTACGAAGCTCGCGGCAAGGTCACGATCTGTCGGGGTGTAGAGCTGGAAAAAGCCGGGGGTGTCCCCGAATTGAGCGGCGACGTCCTCCAGCGGGTCCTGGGTGAGCGTCGAGAGGACCAGGGGCACGCCGGTGCGCGCTGCGGCCTGAGCGCCGGTCAGATCCCCGTGGCCGTCCTGGCCACAGATTCCGAGCACGCCGATGGGCGCCATGAACAACGGCGACGGCAGCTTCACACCGAACAGGTCGACCGACAGATCCCGCTCCCGTTGGGCGTTGAGCATCCGTGGAATGAGACCCCACCGATCGAACGCGGTGCGGTTGACCCGTTGGGTACGTTCGTCACCCGCTCCGCCTGCGACGTAGGACCAGATCGACGCGGGCATCGCGTGCTGGGCCTTGCTCTCCAGCGTGGCATAGTCCATCGGCATGGTCGGCAGCACGCCGGACAAGCCCTGCAGGTAGATCTCAAGCTGATAGTCGCCGTAGGCCATGACGGCTACTTTGCCAGCTTGCGCTCAAGCGGTGGCCTCAGCCTCGGCTTTTGCCAGTTCGGCCTTCCACTGCCGGAAGGTCTCCTCGGTGCGTCCGCGCCGCCAGTATCCCGAGATCGACGCCGCCCACTTTGCCTCGATCCCACGTTCCTTGCGGATGTAGGGCCGCAGGTTGTGCATGACCGCTTGCGCCTCGCCGTGGATGAACACCTGCACCTGACCGGGCAGCCACGGCGTCTCCTTGACCGCGTCGATCAGCGGTGCGTGGTCACCCGCACGGTCCTCTGGTACCAGGTCGGCCCGGCCACCGCGGTAGATCCACTTGATCTCGACGCCGGCGGGCGCCTTGAGTTCGAGTTCGTCGTCTGGGCCTGCGACCTCGATGAGAACGTTGCCGATCGCGTTGTCCGGCAATGCCTCCAGCGCGGTGCTGATCGCGGGGATGGCTGCCTCGTCACCAGCGAACAAGTACCAGTCAGCCGCCGGGTCAGGTGAGAATGCGCCACCCGGTCCCATCAGATAGGCCGGTTGCCCCGGTGTCGCCGCGGCTGCCCACGGCCCCGCGATGCCGAGTTCGCCGTGCACGACGAAGTCGACGCTGATCTCACCGCGCTGCTCGTCCACATCGCGGACGGTGTAGGTGCGCACGGTCGGCCGCTGCGCCTCGGGAAGATCTTGAAAACTGTCCAGCGTCAGTGGTTGTGGCAGCGCGCTGACGTCGACGCCCTCGGGAACGATGACGAACTTGACGTAGGAATCGGTGAACTCGCTGGGCTTGAACGTGCCGAAACCGGTGCCACCTCCCTGGTTGTTGCCGCCCAGCACCAGCCTGACCATGTGTGGTGTCAACTCTTCACGACGCACCACCGAGAAGGTGTGTATGGGTCGTCCTGCCATTCCGCCCCTCCAAAACTCATCTGTCGGCCCGCAACCGACTCATTTGTCGGCCCGCCTCCGTCGACCTCACCGACTATACGGAGACGTTCGGGCGGTAGGTCGCCTACCGGTGGGGATGGACGATTGTCAGCCCCGCCAAACGTGATCCTCATGCAGGTGTTGTCGGGCATTCCTGGTAGTCGGCGAATACGAAATCGTCGGTGATCGCTGGTGCGCGCATCGCCGCGCTCTGGAGGAACCGGTTCTGAACAGCCCTGCTCGCCAAGAGTCTCTGCGCCACGTGCGTTACGTGGACTCCCCACCGACTTCGCGGATGCAGCAACCGTATGCGGCGAGGACTCAACTGGTTCTGCGCCCTCTCGACATAGGGCCGCATGAGCCTTTCATACGCCGCGAAGGCTTGCACATGATCCGCACCGCGTTTGATCTCGCCGGCCAGGGTATACGCCGCGACCAGAGCCAACGCCGTGCCCGATCCGGTGAACGGAGTAGGACAAAACGCGGCATCGCCGAGCAGCACAAAACGTCTCTGCGACCACCTTGCGCATTTCACCTGGCTCATCGGCCCGAAATAGAGATCGTCGATCGATTCCAAATCCGAGAGGATTCGGTCGGCCACCGTGCCGCGACCGATCAGCGCCCCGCTCAGCGTCGCCTTTTTGTCGCGCGCGTCGCTGTGCATGTCGCCATCATCTCTGAGAAAAGTGACCAGCGCCGTGGTCTCGGTCTCGTTTCCCGGGCGCAACGTGATGAATGTTCCGCCGATGCCGTTCACCGTGCGGGCCCATTTGTCGTCGCCGGGCCGGCGGGGAATCTTGAAGAACGCCATATATGCTCCCAGGTACCGCAACCTGGCTTGCAGCGGCATCACCATTTCCCTGGTCGATGAATGGAATCCCTCGGCGCAAATCACGAGCTCGAAGTCTTCGGTCTCGTCGTTGTCGAAGGTGACAGATACGCAGTGCGGTTTCTGCTCGAGCGCGGTGACGGATCGTCCGAAGCGGTATTCACAGCCGTCTCTCGTCACGTCGTAAAGAACCTGGGCGAAATCGCCTCGCAAGATTTCGAAATCGTTTGTCAACGTTCCCAGCGAACCCTTTGGTAAAACCACGATCACCCTACCAGTGGCGTCGAGATATTTCTGGCCACATTCCCCGGTGTTCTTGGCTTCGATATTTTCCGACAGCCCCATTCTGCTGATGACAGTTTGTCCGGCACCCTTGATATCGACGTTTTGTCCACCGTCCCTCAACTCGTTCGCTTTTTCGACAACGACAGTGGAGTAGCCGTACTTCTGGAGCCAGAAGGCACACGTCGGGCCCGCGACACCACCACCACAGATCAGGATTCTTCGAGTTGCTTGCACGGCTTCAACTTTCGTCGCGCCCGTACGTTGACCCCAACCGGTAGGCGGACATCCGATACGGAAAAGCCGCCAACATGCCGATCCCGATTCGCCGGACGGTTATGCGCCGTCGCGAAGACCAGATTGGTAGCGGCCTGGGGTCTGGCCCACGATGGCGGTGAACGCCTCGATGAAACTTGCCGGATTTGACCACCCGCACGCGGAGGCGGTGTCGGTGACAGTGTGACCCGCGGTCAGGTGAACCAGGGCGTGGTGAATCCGCAAGGTCGTGCGCCAGCGGTGAAAGCTCATGCCGAGCTCGTCGTGGAACAACCGACTCAGAGTTCGTTCGCTTGCTCCCGCGGCACGGCCCAACTGTGCAAGGGTCGTGGTCTGGGCAGGATCGTCTCGCAGCCGGTCGGTGACCGACTTGAGCCGGTCATCACTCGGATCGGGGAGGTGCAGTGACTGCTCAGGACTCTCTACGAGTTCGTCGATCACCACGGCGCGCAGCCGCTCGTGCGCACCGGGGCGACGTTCTGGCCGACCGGTCAACGTCAGAAGAACCTCTCGCAGTAGCGGGCTCACGGTGTACGCACTGGGATGTGCCGCCATGGCGCTGCACAAGTCGACAGGGATCACGACGACGCGCGCGTCGGTTCGGCCGTAAATCCGATGCGAGTGAACAAATCCCGGTGGCGTCCACGTTGCCCGATTGGCCAGCGCAACCCAGGTCCCTCGTTCAGTCGTGGTCGCCAGAACGCCGGAGGCTGCGTACACCAACTGACCGCTGGTATGTGAGTGGGCCTCGATGTGGAACCCATGCGCGAGCCAACCGGAACCGTCAGCTGCCGCGGCCCCGTTGGGCGGCCGCGCGCGAAGTTCGGCCATGGCCTGACTTTAAGCCTCACGTGGATACCGCGAGCGGCCTACCGCCGCCTGGTCAACCGCCACGATCCCGCCTCCCCGGCCACCAGACCAGCGATTTCGAGCATCGCCAGCGGCCCCAGAACGTGCTGCGGCGCGATCCCGGCCGCAACCGCGATCTCATCGACGGTCATCGCGCCACGCGCAGGCAACGCGTCATAGACCTGCTTCTCCCCTTCGCTCAGTCCGTCGAACCGCCCGGCCGGACGCGGTTCATCCGGGGCCAGCTCGCCGATATGGCCCACCAGCTCCACCACCTCCGCCGCGCGCGTCACCAGATGCGCGTCAGCACGTAGCAGCGCGTGGCATCCCGCCGACGCCGCCGAGGTCACCGGCCCGGGCACCGCACAGACCGACCGCCCGATCCTCCTCGCCCACGCCGCAGTGTTGGCCGCCCCGCTGCGCAGACCCGCCTCCACCACCACCGTCGCCCCCGACAGCGCGGCGACGAGTCGGTTGCGGGTGAGAAACCGCAGCCGCCCAGGAGGGACACCCGGTGGATATTCACTGAGCAGCAGGCAGTCCTCGCTGATGCGCCGGAACAGCGCGGTGTGCCCGGCGGGATACGGGTTGTCGATGCCACCGGCCACCACGGCGACAGTGATGCCTTCGCTCGCCAACGCCGCACGATGGGCGGCGCCGTCAACCCCATACGCGCCACCGGACACCACGGTGACATCGCGCTCGACCAGCCCGGCGGCGAGCTCACCGGTGACATGCTCACCGTAGGCGGTCGCCGCGCGCGTGCCGACAAGTGCGGCCGCGCGATCGACGGCGTCGTCGAGCAGTACCGGACCGATCGCCCACAGCACCAACGGCGCCTTACCCGTGCGCTTCGTCAACCGGTCCAACGCATCGAACGCCAACTGCGGCCACTCGTCGTCATCGGGCGTGATCAACCGCCCGCCCAGCCGGTCGAGCACTTCGAGATCACGTTCTGCACAATCGCTTTCGCGCCGGGCGTCGACCCAGCGCAACAGTTCAGGTGCCACCTTGCCTGACTTCACCCGTGCCGCGGCCTCCACGGGACCGTGTTGTGCGACCAACGCCGCGAGTTCCGGGCACGGCGGCTCCGCCACGCGTGACAGGTAGGCCCACGCCCTGCGTACCTCGTCGCTCATCCCACACCCCCGGCCTGCCGGAAACTCAACGCCGCCGACACATCCTCGACCGTCGGCGACGTTCGCCCGGCCAGATCCGCAAGCGTCCACGCGACGCGCAGACAGCGGTCGGCCCCCCTGATGCTGATCGCTCCGCGGTCCAACGCGACCCGCAACGGCGCCATGGTGTTCTTGGAGAGCCGGAAGTTGCGGCGCAGCAGCGGCCCGGCGACCTCGGCGTTGGTCCGGATGCCGTACGGTTTCCAGCGCTCCTCGGCCGCACCACGGGCCGCAGCGACCCGTGCGCGCACCTGCGCCGACGATTCGCCGGCCTCCGGCGCGAACGCCCCGGCGCTGACCGGATGCAACTCCACCCGCAGGTCCACCCGGTCCACCAACGGCCCCGACAACTTTCCCCGATACCGCAGCCGGGCCTGCGCCGAGCAGATGCAGTCGGCCGGATTGGGCGGCGCGCACGGGCAGGGGTTCGCGGCGAGCACGAGTTGGAAGCGGGCCGGATAGCAGGCGACCCCGTCGCGACGAGCCAGTCGAATCTCCCCGTCCTCCAACGGTGTCCGCAACGCCTCCAGCGCGCGGGCACCCATCTCGGCGAACTCGTCGAGGAACAGCACACCGCGGTGCGCGCGGCTGACCGCACCGGGGCGCGCCATCCCGGTTCCGCCACCGACCAGGGAGGCGACGCTCGAGGTGTGATGCGGCGCGACGAAGGGCGGCACCGTGATCAGAGGGGTATCCCCCGACAACAACCCGGCCACTGAATGGATCGCGGTCACCTCAAGGGCCTCTTCATGCGACAGCTTCGGCAACAGCCCTGGAAGGCGTTGTGCCAACATTGTTTTCCCTATTCCCGGCGGGCCCGTGAGCATGAGATGATGCGCACCGGCGGCAGCCACCTCGATGGCATGGCGCGCCTGGAACTGACCGACCACATCGGCGAGATCCGGTGCCGGGTCGGGCCCGCGCGAAGCAGGCGTGACGCGGCCGTGCAACTCGGCCTTGCCGTCCAGCCACGACTTCAATTGCCCCAGCGTGCGCACACCCCAGACGTCGATGCCGTCGATCAGACTCGCTTCGGCCAGGTTGTCGACCGGCACCACCACCGACGGCCATCCCTCACGCTTGGCGGACAACACCGCGGGCAACACACCGGTCACCGGGCGCACCCGTCCGTCGAGCGCGAGTTCACCCAGAAGCACCGTCTTCTCCAGCCGCGCCCACGCCGTCTTGGTGTGCGCGGACAACACTGCCGACGCCAAGGCCAGGTCATACACGGAACCGACCTTGCGCAGCGTCGCAGGCGACAGGGCCAGCGTCAACCGCGACATCGGCCAGGAACTCCCGCAGTTCGTGATCGCCGCGCGCACCCGATCCCGCGACTCCTGCAGCGCGGCGTCGGGCAATCCCACCAGATGGACGCCGGGCAACCCGGACGTGATGTCGGCCTCGATCTCGACCATCACCCCGTCCAACCCACGCACAGCCACGGAAAACGCTCTGCCCAAACCCATCTCAACCCACCCCCGCCAGGTGGACGATCTCGGGTTCGCGACGCCGGCCCACCCGCACTCCGATGACGTCGATCCGCAGCGCCGCCCAGTGCATGTCCTGCTCGGACAGCCAGATCGCGGCGAGCCGACGGATCCGGCGCACCTTCTGATGCGTCACCGCCTCGGCCAACCCGCCGAAACCGTCACCGCTGCGGGTCTTCACCTCGACGAACACCACAGTGCGGGTGGCCGCGTCCTCAGCGACGATGTCCAACTCGCCGTACCGGCACCGCCAATTGCGGGCCAGCGTCTGCAATCCCAGAGCCGCCAGATGGTCGACGGCAACCTGTTCACCCAGTGCGCCGAGCTCGGCCCGTGTCAATGAACTCATGCCCACACGATGCGGACGTGCACCGACAGAACAAGCCGAAGCCGGGGTGGTCATCCCCAGATCCGAATTCATCCACAGGCGGCTGCGCAGAGTGCGTTATCCTGGCCTGAGGTGGCGACAACGCCCCTGAACGGCCTGGTGGTGTCCATCCCCGGCCCCTCTCACCGGTCATTCCCGCGGCAGGCGAACCCCACCCTCTCGGTGCTCATACGTCCGGGTCCGTCCGCGTCCGCAACGCCCCGTGCATCATCCAGGCCAGCTCACACCACAGATTGGAAACACCATGCCTCCCAACGCAATCACGAACGGCACCGAACGCGACCTCATCGAGGACCTGCTCGACCGTAACCGTGAAGCACTCATCGCCACCACGCGCGGCCTGTCCGAGACCGATGCCCGCCGGAAACTCGTTCCGTCGCTGACGACGCCGATCTCACTGATCAAGCACGCTGCCGCCGCGGAACGGATCTGGTTCCAACGGTTCTGGGCGGGTCTGGACGAATCCGAGTGCGACGGGTACTCGCGTCGCGACGAGGGCACCTTCGCCGTCGCCGACGACGAGACATTGGCCGATGTCATCGCCGAGTTCGAGCGCGCAAGCCAACGATCACGGGAGATCGCGTCGCGATTCGCCCTCGACGACATCAAGCACAGCCCGCGCGAAGGCACCGTCAGCATGCGGTGGACGCTGCTCATGTTCATCCAGAAATTCGCACGGCATGCCGGCCACGGTGACATCCTGCGTGAACAGATCGACGACCTCAACGCCGAAGACGGATAGTCGCTATGCGTGCGTGCCGACCAACCGACCGGGCCTCGTCAGCGCAACGAATCGCTCAGCGATCAGTCGATGGGTGGCGGCGTCGGGGTGCAGATTGTCGGGCAGTGGATGCGCCGCTTCATCGGCGTGCCCGTACAGGTCGAGACCGTCGACGTAGGTGAGATGAGGATCGTCCGCCTGCCGGCCGGCCATGATCTCGGCGAGCTGATCGCGTATCCCGCCGAGGGTGAGGCGGCGCAACCCCGCGTTGGGTACGAGAGCGTCGGCCGGGTCACCCAGCGCGACGAACCGCACCGTGCCGGACGCCAGAGCGTCGACATCGAAACTTCCCGGCCCCGGCGTCGTTTCGTGGATCCGGCAGTGCAGGGGCCCGATGACGATGAGCGGTGTGCTCGGGTGCCCGTCGCGGATGGTGTCGAGAAACCCGTGCACGGCGGGGCCGAACGCGCGCCGGCGCATCAGGTCGGCGTTCACCAGGTTGATGCCGATCTTGATGCTGATCAGGTCGGCGGGACGATCGCGAATCACCCTGGCCACGAAGGGATCGAGCATGGCACTGCCCGAGAACCCGAGGTTCACCAGATCGAGGTCCGCGTCGGAGGCCACCAAGGCCGGCCAGGTGGTGCTCGGCGTGTCGGCGTTGGAGCCCTGGCTGATGGAGCTGCCGTGGTGAACCCAGGTCGGCCGATCGTTGTGCGCGGGCGCAATCGGCGCGTCGGTACGCACCGCCACCACTTCTGTTCGCTCGTAATGCGGGAGCCAGACCTCGATCGTCTTGTCCTGCGCAGGCAATCCGTCGAAGCGCAACGTCGCGACCTCACCCGGCGCAGTCTCGGTCACGCCGGTCGACGGGTCGATGCTCACCACATCGCCGCCGTACACCGTCGCGGTTCCAAGTCGACGGCCGTCGATCAGCAGATCCACGGTGCCGTCGGCACGGGCCGGCACGCCCCTCAGCACAACACGTGTTCGCAGGACATCGAGTTCGATCACGGTCGCGGCCGCGCGCACGGCCAGGCGCACGCCCGAGGGCTGCGCCTCGGCGCCCAGCAACTGTGGGTCGTCGCACCGCGCACGCGCAGCGCGCGGCAGGCGATGTGGCAGCCGGCCACGGCCGGTGTCTTCGAGTTCGGCGAGTCCGCGGAACAGGTCGACGGTGATCGCGTGCGTGGTGAGTCCGAGGCTCGAAGAGGTCATCCTCACACGCTACGTGCGGTTCACTCCCGCCGGCTGAAGCTCAAGGTCTCCCCGCGTACGCCACCCATCCACAGGTCCTGGCAGGCCTCGGCCATCTCGTCGAGCCCTTCGACGATCGTGCCGAACACATTGCCCGGCACCCAGCCCTGGTCACCGTTGATCAGCAGGTTGTTGCGCCCGTAGAACAGCGCGAGATCGACGATGCCCCCGGTGGTCCCGGTGCCCGTGGTGTTCTCGTAACCGTAGGCGGGGTTGCCCAGATCGTCGGAGTCGAACGAGAACCAGCACAGGTCGCCGGGAATGGGGGTGACGGTGATGTTCTCCTTGCCGGGATCGGCGGGCGCGAAAGCCGGTAGCAGCGTGTAGATCTCGTTGCGCGCGTACTTGCCGTGGAACACCTGCGCCGACAGCGGCAGGGCATCCCAGACGGCCGCACAGGTTCGGGGCGCCACCTCGTCGAGTAACCGCGCGACGCAGCTGACGCCGCGCTTGTCCAACGACACCGTGATGAACCTGCTCAATGTCCCTCCCCTGTGATAACTTTCGGAGTCTTCAAATGCCAGTCGGTGGCGGACTGGTACGCCTGGCCGACACGCAGCACGAGCGCGTCGGCGTGCCGGGGACCGACGACCTGCAGGCCGATCGGCAGTCCGGCCGAGGTGAACCCGCACGGCACGGTCAGCGCCGGTTGCTGGCTCAGGTTGAACGGGTACGTGTACGGCGTCCAACTGGTCCAGTCGGGTGAGTGCCACCCGTCGGGCACGTCCTGCCCGGCCGGGAACGCGGGCAGCGGAAGAGTCGGCGTGATCAGCAGATCGTAGGTCTGGTGGAACCGCCCCATCCGCAGGCCGAGGTCCATCCGGACCGCCGTGGCATCGAGGTAGTCGGCGGCCGAGAACGTCGCGCCGATCGCCGCGGTGCGCCGCAACCCGGGATCGACGCGATCGTCGACGGCGTCGCCGTAGCCCCGCAGGACGTGGGCCTCCCCGGAGAACCACAGCACGTGGAACGCCTCGACCGGGTCGGTGAAACCGGGGTCGACCTCCTCGACGTCGGCTCCGGCAGCGGCGATCACGTCGACGGCGGCGCGTACCGCCGCGTCGACCTCCGGGTCGTTGTGCACGTAGCCGAGATTGGGCGAGTAGGCGACCCGCAGACCCGCGACGCCTGCGTCGAGACCGTCGAGGAACGAGGACGTCGGCGTCGGCATCGCGGTGCCGTCGCGTCCGTCGAAGCGGGTGATCACGTCGAGCAACGCCGCGCAGTCACGTACCGACCGCGTCATGGGGCCGACGTGCGCCAGGCTGCCGAACGCGCTCATCGGGTACAGCGGAACCAGACCGTAGGTCGGTTTGAGCGCGACGGTCCCGGTGAACCCGCCGGGGATACGGACCGATCCCCCGCCATCGGTGCCCACCGACCAGGGCCCCATGCCGAGCGCGACGGCCGCCGCGCTCCCGCCGCTGGATCCGCCCGCGGTCTTGGTGGTGTCCCACGGATTGACGGTCGCCCCGTACCGGTAGGAGTCGGTGACGCCCTTCCACGAGTACTCCGGGGTGGTCGTCTTGCCGAGGATGACCGCGCCCGCCTCACGCAACCGCGCGACACTCGGCGCGTCCTCCTCCCAGGGGCCTGCCTCGTCGATCAGCGTGCTACCGCGCAGGGTCGGCCAGCCACGGGTCCACAGGGCATCCTTGATCGACGTCGGCACCCCGTCGGCCGGTCCCAGCTGTTCGCCTGAGAACCACCGCGCCTCGGACTCTTTCGCGGCACTCAGCGCGCCTTCGTGGTCCACCAGCACGAAGGCGTTCACCGACTTGTCGTAGGAGTCGATCGCGTCGAGCGCAGCCTGGGTGGCCTCGACCGGTGACATCTCCTTGCGCCGGTACGCCTCGACCAGGTCGACGGACATCGGGATCATCGGACCAACCTCCCTGCCCGGCTGATGTAGCCGAGCTTCTTGTCCACCACGTTGAGCAGCGGCTCGCCGGTCAGCCAGCGCCGGACGTTCTCGGCGTACTGCTCGGCGAGGGTGTCCCGCCAGCCGACCACGTCGCCGGACATGTGCGCGGTGATCGTGACATTGGGCGCGTCCCACAGCGGATGGTGGGCGGGCAGCGGTTCGACGTCGAACGCGTCGAGCGTCGCACCGCCGATGCGGTGGTCGGTCAACGCGGTGAGCAGCGCGGCCTCATCGACGACGGGTCCGCGCGCGACGTTGATGAGGTGCGCGTCGGGTTTCATCGCGCCCAGCACGGTATCGTCCACCAGGCCACGGGTCTTGTCGGTCAACGGCACCGCCAGTATCAGGTGGTCACACCAGCCGACCTCGGCGGAAAGATCGCTGCTGGCAACCACTTTGCCGAAGTCGGGATCGTCGTCACGCACCGTGCGGCCCGCACCCCTGACCTCGAGACCTGCCGCGCGCAGCAGGCGTGCGGTCTCCCGGCCGATGCCGCCGGTGCCGACAACGAGCGCGCGGGCACCGGTGACCCGCCTGGTCTCTCGATGCTCCCATCGGTGCTGTCGTTGCAGGTCGAGGCTGCGGCGTGAGTCCTTGGCGTGCGCGATCACCGCGCCCAGGACATACTCGGCGATGGGCCGGTCGAACACCCCGTGCGCGTTGGTGACGACGACGTCGGAGTCGCGCAGCTCATCGAAGAGCAAGGTGTCGACGCCTGCGGCGGTGACGTGGATCCATTCCACCGACTCCGCCTCGGACCACACGTCGCGTACCGCCTTGGAGAAGAAGTCCCACAACAACATTCCGCGCGCACCCCGAACCGCCTCGGCGAGGGTGCCGGCGGTGCAGTACCGGAACTCCACGTCCAGCGCCTCGAGCCCGGGCGGTCGTTCGGATTCTTCTGCGCACAGCACCGCGACGGCCGGACGTCGCTCGCTGACCGCACGGCCAGGGGCCGCACCGGACTGATTGGGTGTCGGCACGCGGTCGAGGGTAGGAACCAACTTGTCCGATTGTCAACAATAAGTTGCGGGGATTCGGACCCGGCCCCACACTGATGCAATGAACGAGTGCCCGCCCTTGGAACAAACCGGAATCGGCGTGGTCGTGCCGTACGACTTCGCGCTTGACCGGGAACTTTGGCGCTGGGTGCCAGACGACATCAGCCTGCATCTGACCCGCACCCCGCATGTCCCGTTGGCCGCGACCATGGAGATGGCCATCTACGTCTCCAATCCGAATCTGCTGGCCCAGGCGTCGGCGAGCCTGCACGCTGTCTCACCCGTCGTGACCGCGTATGCCTGCACATCAGGCAGCTTCGTCGCCGGAGTGACCGGGGAAACCGAGATCGTGGCGGCGATGACGCAGGCCGGGGCGCCGGCCGCCGTCACCACCAGCGGCGCCCTGTTGGCGGCGCTGCAGCACCTCGGCATCTCGGTGATCGCCGCCGTCACGCCCTACACCGCGGATCTCACGACCGGGCTCGTCTCCTACCTCGGTGAGGCCGGCATCGGGGTGACCGCAGCCGCCGGGCTCGACCTGACCTCACACATCTGGACGGTGCCATACGACGTCACCGCCGAACTCGTCCGGAGAATCGACCGTCCCGACGCCGAGGCCATCTTCATCAGTTGCACCAACCTGCCTACGTATGACGTGATCGCCGCGTTGGAAGAGGAACTGGACAAGCCCGTGCTCAGCGCGAACCAGGTCACGATGTGGTCGGCGCTGAGCCGCGCCGGCCACAAGGCCGTCGGCCCCGGTCAGCGCCTGCTGGCGTCATGAAAGTCGAACCGGCGGAGTATGCGGATCGACTGCGGCGCGTGCGCGAGCGCATGCGGACAGAATCGCTGGCCGCGCTGGTGGTGTGCGACCCGGCCAACATCTTCTACCTGACCGGGTACGACGCGTGGTCCTTCTATACCCCTCAGTGCCTGCTCGTCCTCGCCGAGGACGATCCGCACCTGTTCCTGCGGGCGATGGACGCGGGGGGTGCCGCCGCGGCCTGCAACGTGCCGGCCGAGCGAATCCACGGTTACCCCGAGGATCTGGTGCACCGGCCGGACACCCACCCGTTCACGTGGATCGCCGCCGCGGCCCGCAACCTGATATCTGCAGGCGATCCGGTCGGCGTCGAAGGCGACGCCCACTACTTCTCCCCGCGCGGGTACTTCGCGCTGGCCGCCGGCCTTTCGGCAAACCGCTTGGTGGACGCCGGCGAGCTGGTGAACTGGGCTCGGCTGATCAAGTCACCCTATGAGATAGCGCAGTTGCGGATCGCCGGTGCGATCGCAGAGCACGCGATGCGCACTGCGTGCGAGCGAATCGAGGTGGGCCGCAGGCAATGTGATCTCGTCGCCGACATCCTCACCGCGCAGACGACGGGGACGGACGGACACGGCGGTGACTTCCCCGCGATTGTGCCGATGCTGCCGACCGGAGACGGGTCCGGGACGCCGCACTGCACGTGGACCGACCGCCCGTTCCGCGACGGGGAGGCCACCACGATCGAGTTGGCCGGCGTGTTCGGCCGATACCACGCACCGTTGGCCAGGACCGTGATGCTCGGTGAGCCGCCGCAACGCCTCACCGAGACCGCGAAGATCACCGCAGAGGCGATGCAGGCGACGCTCGCGGCGATCCGTCCGGGTGCCACGGGCGCCTCCGTACATCGTGCGTTCGACGAGGTGATCCGGCCGCACGGGTTGCGCAAGGATTCGCGCCTGGGCTACTCGATCGGCATCGGATTCCCGCCGGACTGGGGTGAGCGCACCATCAGCCTGCGCCGCGAGGACACCACCGAACTCGCCGCGGGCATGGCTTTCCACGTCATCCTCGGAATGTGGATGGACGGCTGGGGATACGAACTGTCCGAGCCGATCGTGGTGACTCCCAACGGGTTCGAACGCCTGGCGAACCTGCCGCACGAGCTCACGATCAGGAGGTGACCCGATGAGGTCGTCCACGCTCCCCTACGCCAACCGTGCCGCCGGGTTGGTCGGCTCGGTGATCGACTCCAGTACATCGCTGCTGCACAAGCAGACTCACGACATCGTCCGGTTCGCGATGGGCAGCCCGGCCGCCGAGGCGGTGCCGTCGGAGATCCTGGCGGGTATCGCGGCGGATCAACTCAGCCGGCCCGATGCCTACGACTACGCCGCCACCGAGGGCGATCCGCCGCTGCACGCGGCGCTGCTGCAGATGCTGCACGGCACCAGCGACGAGACGACGGCCGACCGGTTGACGATCACGGCGGGCGGCATGCAGGGCCTCGACCTGTTCTGCAAGATCTTCGTCGACCCTGGGGATCTCGTCGCGGTCGAATCGCCGACCTACACCAACGGCAGCGCGACCGCGCTGTCGTACGGCGCCACGCTGCTGGAGGTACCCGTCGACGACAACGGCATGGACGTCGACGCGCTGGAGCGTCTGGTCACGGCCGCGGGCCGGCGCCCCAAGGCCATCTACACGATTCCGACGTTCCAGAACCCGTCCGGGGTGACACTGTCGCTGGACCGCAGGCTGCGCCTGTTGGAGCTCGCCCGCGACTGGGGATCGATGGTCCTCGACGACGACCCTTACGGTCTGCTGCGTTTCGCCGGCGACCCGCTGCCGACGCTGCGTGAACTGGGCGGCGGTGACCCACTGGTGTTCTCGGTGCGGACGTTCTCGAAGATCGTCGCACCGGGGCTGCGGGTCGGCTGGGTTGACACGGTTCCCGAACTGCAGCCACTACTGATCAACGCCAAGCAGGCGATGGACACGTGCACCAACCTGCCGGCACAGCGTCTGCTCGCGGGTTTCCTCACCGGCGGACACCTCGCGGAGCATCTGGTGACACAGCGCGCCGAGTACAGGCGCCGCAAGGAGGCCATGCTCGAAGCGCTTCGCGAGCACTTCGGCGGTATCGCACGGTGGACCGACCCCGAGGGCGGCTTCTTCCTGTGGGTGACCCTGGACGACGACGTGCACGCCACACCCCTGTTCGACATCGCGCTCGCCGAAGGTGTCGCGTTCATCCCCGGCGCGGCGTTCTCACCGACCGGCAGGTTCGCCAACGCGCTGCGCCTGTGCTTCGCGTCGACGCCACCCGACCGCATCCGCGAGGGGGTCGCGCGGCTGCGGCGCGCGGTCGACGCCCTGCGGAAAGCCTGAGCGAGTGGGCGTCTCGGCTGCCGAGCAGGAGGTGCTGGACCGTCTCGACGAGTCGCTGGTGGTCGACCTGACCGTCGCGCTCGTGCAGGCGGCAGGCGAGAACCCGCCCGGTGAGGAAGCGGCGACCGTTCGCGCGTTGTGCGCGGCCGCGGCCGACCTGGGCCTGGACGTAACCGAAACGGAGGTCGAACCGGGCCGCAACAATGTCCGCGTCAGGCTGAACGGCGGTGCGGGGCCCGGCCTGCTGATGCTCGGGCACACCGACGTCGTCCCGGTCGGCGCGGGCTGGACGACAGATCCGTTCGGCGGAGTGCGGCGCGACGGCCGCATCTACGGACGCGGTGCGGCGGACATGAAAGGCGGGCTCGCCGCGGCACTTTCCGCCATGGCGGCGCTGCGCTCTGTCACGCTGCGCGGTCCCATCGAATTGGCGGCCCTGGTCGACGAAGAGGAGAACGGCAAGGGTGTCCGCGCCTATGTCGATGCCCACTTGGCTGCCGATGTCGATACGGCGAACCAGCGCTATCTGGGGTGCATCACCGCAGAACCGACGGATCTGCAGACGATCATCGGCGCCAGGGGCGCCTCCTACGTGCGGGTCCAGGTTCGTGGGAAAGCGTGCCATGCGGGCAATCCCGACGACGGCGCGAACGCGATCTACGGTGCGGCCGCCGCGATCTCTGAGATCGAGCGGCTGCACGCCGAGCTCGCCGACCGTCCACATCCGCTGCTGGGCGCCGCGACATGGAGCGTCGGACAGGTGCAGGGCGGGACCGCGGGCGCCATCGTCCCGGACGAATGCGTGGTGATCGCCGACCGCAGGCTGCTGCCCGGTGAGTCGGGCGCGGCAGTGGTCGACGACCTGCGCGCGCGCCTCGCGGGGCTGGCCGACCGCGGTCTGACCGTCGAGGTGTCGATGCCGATGGAGATGCCGCCGTTCCAAACGTCCGCCGACGCAGATCTGGTCCGGATCGCCGAATCCGCGCTGAGCGACGCAGGTGGTCCCGGCCTGCCCGTCGCGGGTTGGACGGCCGCGTGCGACGGCGGGTTCATCGCCCGCGACCTCGGTGTCCCGGTCGTGGTGCTCGGGCCGGGCTCGGTGACCGATGAGGCGCACCGCGCCGACGAATCCGTGCCTGTCGACCAGCTTGTCGTCGCGGCCCGCACTTATGTGCTGACGGCGCTGCGGCTGTTGGGTTAGCCGCGCCGCAACGCGGCGGCGATCAGTTGGGCGAGATGCACGGGCCGCCGTGGTGTGCCCTGGGCGATCTGGGTGCGACAACTGAAGCCGTCGGCGACAATCGCCGTCGTTGGCGCCGCATCGCGTACCGCAGGGAGCAGGACCCGCTCACCGGCGGCCTTCGACACCTCGTAATGGCCGCGTTCGAATCCGAAATTGCCTGCCAGGCCGCAACATCCCGAGTCCGGAATGGTTGCCTCGATGCCCGCGGCGGCCATCATCGACCGCTCGGCGTCGAAACCCAGCACCGCGTGCTGGTGGCAGTGTGTCTGCACCAGCGCCTGCCCGCCGACATGCGGCGGTGTCCAGTCCGACAGGAACTGGGCGAAGGTCTGCGTGGCATCGGCCGCCGCGCTCGCCAACGGGTTGTCCGGCAGCAACGCGGGCGCGTCGTGACGCAGCGCCGCAAGGCAACTGGGTTCCAGACCCACGATCGGCAGCCCCGCCCGCAACTGCGGGGCCAGCGTCGCCAGGGTGCGCTCGAGCACCTTCTTGGCCCTCGTCAGTTGGCCGGTGGAGATCCAGGTCAACCCACAGCACACGGTTTTCTCCGGCAGCACCACGTCGTACCCGGCGGCCTCAAGCACCTCGACGGCCGACTTGCCGACGTCGGGGGCGAGGAAGTTGGTGAACGTGTCAGGCCACAACAGCACCGGCCTCTTGGCACCACCGGAGGCCGGGCGACGGCCGGCGAACCACTCGGTGAAGGTCTGCGCGGCGAAGGCCGGGATCTCACGTTGCGGCGCGATGCCGCCGAGTCGTTTGGTCAGCGGAAACCGCGCCAGCCGGTTGGCCAGGCGCGGCGCCCTCGCCGCCAGCCGGGCCGAGAACGGCAACCAACCCATCGACCAGTGCGAGAGGGGACGGGCCCACGGCCGTCCGGCGTAGTGGTGATGGGTGAATTCCGCCTTGTACGTGGCCATGTCGACGTTGACGGGGCAATCGGAGAGACAGCCTTTGCACGACAGGCACAGATCCAGTGCGTCGCGCACCTCGGTCGAGCGCCAGCCGTCGGCGACCACGTCACCCTGCAGCATCTCCCACAGCAGCCGCGCCCGTCCCCGCGTCGAGTGGAGTTCCTCGCGCGTGACCTGATAGCTCGGGCACATCACCCCGCCGGAATGCTGACGGCACTTGCCGATTCCGACGCAGCGGCGTTGCGCCTGCGCGAAGTCGTGATCGTCGTCGGCGTAGCTGAACAGCGTCAGCAGTTTGCGGTCCTTCGCAGGACCGTCGTGCCGGATTCCTGCGTTGACCGCCGGTGGGTCGACGATCACACCCGGGTTCATGATCCGAGCGGGATCCCAGATGTCTTTCAACTCGGCCAGCAGCGCGACACCGTCTTCGCCGTACATGCGGGCGAGCAGTGCCGAGCGTGCCCGTCCGTCGCCGTGCTCGCCGGACACGGAACCACCCAGCGACACCACGAGATCAGTGGCCTGCTCGACGAATTCGCGGTAGTCCGCCAGTCCTGCCGCGCTGAGCAGATCGAAATCGATGCGCATGTGCATGCAGCCTTCGCCGAAGTGACCGTACGACGCCCCTGACAGCCCGTACCGTCCGAGCAGATCGTCGAGCCCACGCAGGTAGTCGCCGAGGCGCTGCGGCGGGACCGCGGCATCCTCCCATCCTCCCCACGCCTCGGCGCCGTCGGCGCGGCGGGTGGCGAGGCCCGCCGCGTCGGTGCGGCACCGCCACAACACGCGCTGCGCGCCAGGTTCGGTCACCAGTGACGACGTGGCCGGTGAGCCCGAGTCGCGCAACTCTTCGAGCATCTTCTCGGCCGCCACCGCCGCCGATGCCCGGTCCGCGCCGGCCATCTCGACCAGAAGCCACGCCCGACCCGGTGGGAGCCCGGCTTCCGTCGCGGCCGTGCGCACTTCGGCGGGCAGCCGTTCGACGAGGTCGATGTTGATGGATTCCATCGTGAGCGGCTCGTGGCGCAGCACCAGCGGGACGCATTCGGCCGCGGTGACCGAGTCCCCGAAACCGAGCACGCACAGCACTTTCGCGGCGGGCAGCGGGGTCAACGACACCGTTGCCCGCAGCGTTGCGGCCAGGCTGCCCTCGCTGCCGCACAGCAGCCCCGCGATGTCGTAACCGTTCTCCGGCAGCAACCGGTGCAGCGCATACCCCGAGATCTGACGGGTGAACTGACCGAATCGCCTGCGGATCACCAGTTCGTGGCGGTCGACGAAGTCCTGCAGGCGGCGGTGCAGGTCGCCCTCACGCCCGGGCCGCGCCGCGAGTTCGGAACGGTTCCCGACGGATTCGACGGTGCAGCGGGTGCCGTCGGCGAGCAGGATGTCCAGCGACCGCACGTTGTCGGCCGTCGTGCCCCAGGCGACCGAATGCGCGCCGCACGCGTTGTTGGCGATCATGCCGCCGAGCGTCGCGCGGCTCGCCGACGACGGGTCGGCGCCGAATGTGAGCCCGTGCGGCAGCGCCGCGGCCAACAGGTCGGTGAGCACCACGCCCGGTTCGACGACGGCGGTCCGCGCTTCGGCGTCGATGGCGAGGATGCGGTTGACGTGACGTGAGGCGTCGATCACCACACCACCGATTGCGTTGCCCGCCATCGATGTTCCGCCTCCACGCATCGTCACGGGTGCTCCGGCGGCAGCGACCAGCGTGACTGCCGTCGCGAGATCTTCGGCGTCGGCGGGCACGACGACCAGATCGGGCACGGCACGGTAGTTCGACGCGTCGGCGGCGTACAGGGCACGGCTTCGGGTGTCCGAGCCGACGGTTCCACGTAACTCGGTCGCCAGTTCCCGGGCCAGCCGGTGAGCGTCGTACTGCGCGGAGGTTATCATTGTCGACAATCTATCAATCGCTCCGAGGGATCAAGGACACAGCATGGTGACAGTCGGCCTCCTGTACCCCGGCCACAGCGCCGAAGACGACTTTCCGGCACTGGAGGCCCGCGTGGGCGGAACGGTCCGACTGCCCGTGGTGATCACCTCGGTCGGTGAGGACGCGCACCGGGTCGACGCGCTGCTCGACCTCGGACGCGCCGAACGCCTCGCCGACGGAGCCGCGCAGCTCGCCTCCGAGAAGCCCGACGCGGTGATGTGGGCGTGCACGTCGGGCAGCTTCGTGTTCGGACCCGAAGGTGCCGCCGAGCAGGTGGCCGGTGTCGCGGCCGCTGCCGGTGTCCCCGCGTCGTCGACCTCCATCGCGTTCGTCGACGCCGCGAAACACCTCGGCGTGCGTCGCGTCGCGGTGGCCGCGTCGTATCCCGAGGACGTCGCGCAGCACTTCGTCGCGTTCCTGCGGGCCGGCGGTGTCGAGGTCGTGGCGATGGGCAGCCACGGGATCATCACGGCCGCCGAGGTCGGCACCCTCGACCGCGAGGACGTGATCGCGATGGTCAAGGCCGGCGACCACCCCGACGCGGATGCGGTGCTCGTCCCCGATACCGCGATGCACACCCTGGAGATCATCGGCGATCTGGAGGCCGCCGTCGGCAAGCCCGTGCTCACCGCGAACCAGGTGACCGTCTGGAAAGGCCTGCAACTGCTGGGACCGGTGCCCGCGCTGCCGGGACTCGGCGCCCTGTTTGAAGCGAGCAGCCGATGACCAGCTATCTCGAGCCGCTCGCCCAGCAGTCGACCCCGAGTCTCATCGCCGACAAGCTGCGCCAGGCGATCGGCGCCCGCGAGTTCCTGCCCGGCCAGCAGCTCAGCGAGGCGGCGCTGGCGCAGAAACTCGGGGTCAGCCGAGGACCGTTGCGCGAGGGTATGCAGCGGCTCACCCAGGAGGGTCTGCTGGTGTCGATCCGGCACCGCGGCCTGTTCGTCATCGAGATGACGCCCGACGAGGTGCGGGACATGTACCTGGCGCGTGAGGCGATCGAACGTGCGGCGGCCGCGCTGATCCTCAAGGGCGATCACGTCGCGGCAGGCGATGCACTGCTGGAGATCGTCGAGGAGATGGCCAAGGCGACGACTCCCGCCGACAACAGTGAACTGGACATCAATTTCCATGTGCGCCTTGTCGAACTGTCCGGAAGCCCGCGCCTGGGACGCATGCACCAGACGTTCATCACCGAGACGCGGATGTGCATCCACGCACTCGACGAGTCCTACTCCGTCTCCGACTTCCGCAGCGAGGAGCATCGCGCGATCGCCGCGGCGATCAAGGCCGGCGATCGCGCACTCACCGACGAGCTGCTCATCGCCCACATGGACGACGCGCTGAACCGCCTGATCCCGCCCGACGGCGGCGAGGACGGTCAGGCCGCCGCCGGGTGACCCGCGGTCACATCTTGATCCCGACGTACTTGGTCTCCAGGAACTCGTCGATGCCGACCGCCCCGCCCTCTCGCCCCAACCCGGACTGCTTGACACCGCCGAAGGGCGCCGCGGGGTTGGAGACGACGCCCTGGTTGAGCCCGACCATGCCGGTTTCGAGCGCTTCGGCAACCCGCAGCGCCCGGCGCAGGTCATTGGTGAAAACGTATGCGACGAGCCCGTATTCGGTGTCATTGGCGGCAGCCACGGCCTCTTCCTCGGTGTCGAACGGGGTCAGTGGCGCGACCGGTCCGAAGATCTCCTGACGGGCCATCTCCGCGTCGCGCGGCACCCCGGTGAGCACCGTCGGCGGATAGAAGAACCCGGGGCCCGACGGCTGCGCTCCCCCGGTCAACACGGAGGCGCCGCGCTTGACCGCGTCGTCGACCAGCGACGTGACCTTCCGCAGCGCGGCCTCGTCGATCAGCGGGCCCACCCGGACACCGTCCTCGGTACCGCGCCCGACCGGCATCTGCGCCATGCGTTCGGCGAGGCGCCGACCGAATTCGTCGATCACCGAAGAGTGCACGAACAGCCGGTTGGCGGCCGTGCACGCCTCCCCCATGTTCCGCATCTTGGCGGCCATGGCACCCTCGACCGCCTCGTCGAGATCGGCGTCCTCGAACACGATCAACGGTGCGTTGCCACCGAGTTCGAGTGAGGTACGCAGGATCTTCTCGGCGCACTGCTCCAGCAGCAGGCGGCCGACGCGGGTCGACCCGGTGAAGGACAGCTTGCGCGCGAGACCGGACCGGATGAGCGGTTCGATCACCCCGCCGGCGTTCATGGCAGTGACACAGTTGACCGCACCCGCGGGCACACCGACCTCGGACAGGATGTCCATGAGCGCCAGCATCGACAGCGGCGTCTGGTGGGCGGGTTTGATCACGCTCGTGCACCCGGCCGCGATGGCAGGGCCGAGCTTGCGGGTTCCCATCGCCATCGGGAAGTTCCACGGGGTGATGAGCAGGCAGGGTCCGACCGGCTGCCGCGCGATCAGGAAGCGTGCCCCGCCGGCGGGCGCGGTCTGGTAACCCCCGTCGATGCGGACGGCCTCCGCGGCGAAGTGCCGGAAAAACTCCCCGGCGTAGGCGATCTCACCGCGCGCCTCGGCGAGCGGCTTACCCATCTCCAGCGTCATCAGCAGCGCGAGGTCGTCGATCCTCTCGTGCAGCAGTTCGAAGGCCCCGGTGAGCATGTCGGCGCGCTCACGTGGCGGGAGGGCCGCGAACTCGGGTTGCGCGGCGACGGCCGCATCGAGCGCGGCGCGACCGTCGGCCGGTGAGGCGTCGGCCACGGCGCACAACACCTCGCCGGTCGCCGGGTCGACGACGTCGAATGTCGCGCCATCCGTCGCGTCCACCCACTTGCCGTCGATGAAGAGCCGCTTCTCCACGGCGCTGACCACACGGTTCTCCTGCTCCGTCATGAAGACCCCTTCCACCGGCACGCGCCGCTCGATACGCTGATTGTCGACAATCTATCAATACGATGGGCAAGGGGATACCGTGGCCGAGCTTTCGCAGGTCCTCAAACAGGCAACCGGCGTGATCGCCGCGCGTGGCGAGGGCGTCCTGCTCTACGACGAACAGGACCGCCGATACCTCGATTTCACCGCGGGTATCGGCGTGACGAGCACCGGACACTGCCATCCCCGGGTCGTCGAGGCCGCACAGCGACAGGTGGCGACGCTGATCCACGGCCAGTACACCACCGTCATGCACCGCCCCCTCCTCACCCTGGTGGAGCGACTCGGCGAGGTGCTCCCGTCCGGCCTGGACCGGATGTTCTTCGCCAATTCCGGAAGCGAGGCCATCGAGGCCGCACTCCGTCTCAGCAGGCAGGCCACGGGCCGTCCCAACGTGATCGTCTTCCACGGCGGCTTCCACGGCAGGACGGTGGCCGCCGCGTCGATGACCTCCTCCGGCACCAGGTTCCGCTCCGGGTTCAGCCCCCTGATGGGCGGCGTGCACATCGCACCGTTCCCCGATCCCACCCACTTCGGTTGGCCCGTCGATCAGGCCACCGATTTCGCGCTGTCGCAACTCGACTTCATCCTGCAGACGGTGAGCGCACCGGCCGACACCGCGGCGTTCTTCGTCGAACCCGTGCTCGGCGAGGGCGGGTACGTGCCCGCGAACGAGCGTTTTCTGGCCGGCCTGCGGGAACGCGCCGACGCGTACGGCGCTCTGCTGGTGATCGACGAGGTGCAGACCGGCTTCGGCCGCACCGGCAAGTTCTGGGGCGGAGAACATTTCGATGCCAAACCGGACATCCTGGTGACCGCGAAAGGTCTGGCGTCGGGTTTTCCGCTGTCCGGGATCGCGGCCTCGTCGGCAGTGATGGACAAGGCGTGGCCGGGATCGCAGGGCGGCACCTACGGCGCCAACGCGGTGGCGTGCGCGGCCGCGATCGCGACCCTCGACGTGATTCGCGATGAAGACCTCGTCACGAACGCCCACGTACGCGGCGCCCAACTCAAGCAGGCGCTGCAGACGGTGGCCGACAAACACGATCAGGTCACCGACGTCCGCGGACTGGGCCTCATGATCGGCAACGAATTCCGGGACGCCGACGGGAAACCCGATGGTGCGACCGCCGCGGCGGTCCAGCAGGAGGCCGCTCGCCGCGGCTTGCTGTTGCTGACGTGCGGGGCGTGGGGCCAGGTGGTCCGATTCATCCCCGCGCTCGTCGTCTCCGCCGATCAGGTGGAGGAGGCCGCCGGTGTCTGGGCCGACGCCGTGCGCGCCGTCGTTTCCTGACAGCTGATGACATGTGTCGGCCCCCGGCGTGATTCGCGCCGGGGGCCAACACGTGTCAGCCGGCGGCTGCCGGGCGCGCGTGGTAGGCCAGCGGTCGCGGGGCGTCCGCGGTGCCGGGGATGTGCGTGCCGTTGATCGGGCACCGGCTGGTCTCGGGGACCGAGATGAGGGCGATCGCCCCGATCACACAGGCCGCCATCATGTAGTAGGCGGGGACGAGTCCGTCCCCGGTTCTGCCGATGAGCCATTCGTTGACCGCGGGCGCGGTACCACCGAACAGGGACGTGGAGACGTTGTAGGCGATCGCGAATCCCGCGTATCGCACATGCGTGGGAAACATCGCCGGGAAGCTGGCCGAAATCGTCGCCAGCTGAGGAACATACAGCAGGCCGAGCACGGCGAAGCCGATCACCGCGCCCGTCATGCCGGTGCCCATCAGCATGAACATCGGCACGCCTGCGACGAACAGTCCGGCGAGCGAGAACCACCACAGCGGTTTGCGTCCGACCCGATCCGACAGCCCGCCGGCGAACGGCAGGAACACCATCATCGTCAGCATGCCGATGATCGGAACCACCAGTGACGCGTCGGTCGACAGCCCGATCTCGTTGGCCAGGTAGGTCGGCATGTAGCTGAGCAGCGTGTAGTTCACGACGTTCAGCGCGACCACGAGGCCGGCGAGCCGCATGATCGGGCGCCAGTATTCGACGATCAGATCGCGGAACGCGCTGGTGGCCTGCTCCTCTGTCTGTCCCTTTTCCGCCAGCTCCCGGAACACCGGCGTGTCCTCCAGGCGCGTCCGCAGGTAGATCCCGACCAGGCCGAGCGGGGCGGCGACCAAGAACGGCAGCCGCCAGCCCCAGGCCTGCATATCGTTCTCACCGAGCACCAGGGAGCACCCGAGCATGAGTAGGGCGCCCAGCGAGAAGCCGGCCAGAGTGCCGAATTCGAGGAAGCTGCCCAGGAATCCGCGCTTGCGGGTCGGTGCGTACTCCGCCATGAAGGTTGCCGCACCGCCGTACTCGCCGCCGGTCGAGAATCCCTGGATCATCCGCAGCAGCACGAGAGTGATGGGCGCCCACATCCCGATCGACGCGTACGTCGGAACCAGTCCGACGCACAGCGTGGCGCCGGCCATCATCAGGATGGTGATCGCCAGGACCCGTTTGCGGCCAAGGCGGTCACCGAGCGGACCCCAGACGAATCCGCCCAGCGGACGGACCAGGAAAGACACCGCGAATGTCATGAGCGCGAGCAGGGTCGCGGTCCCCGCGTCCCCGGGGAAGATCGCCGCCGAGATGTAGGTGACGCCGTAGGCGTAGATGCCGTAGTCGAACCATTCGGTGGCGTTGCCGATCGCCGACGCGGCGACAGCTTTCCGTACGACCGCTTTCGGCTGACCGTCCACGACGGCAGGTGGTGAGGTGTGTTCGGAGCCCACGGGCCCTCCTCGTCATGCATCGACACCGAATCCGATTGGCCGATCGGGCCCGCGATGAGACCAACCGAGTCAGGTCGTAGTTTTGTTGACAATCTGAAGATTGTCACGGTTCGGGGTGTTCGGCAAGACGAGGCGACATGCGCGCCGATCCAGGGTCCGCGTCCCCAGCCCCGGAGCGCGACCACGCGTGCGCGGCACGAAGAACAGATCGGTTTCGGCGCGTCGACCGTTGATACTCTGAGACCCGATTTCGCGGAGGGAGTTCTCGGTGAACGCCGACCAGCGACGCGCGGCCGAACTTGCCGACGCGTTCGGACGTGCCGCCAAGTGCGTGGTGCGAACCTTCGACGAGCATCTCGGCGAGCATGGCGTCTCCACTCCCCGGTCCAAATTGCTGGCCGAGGTGCAGCGGCTGCAACCGGTCCGGCTCGCGGATCTCGCGCGCGCCGTCGGCGTCACGCAGGGAACCGCATCCAGCCTCGTCGACGCCCTGGTACGCGAAGGCCTCGTCGAACGCGCCCCCGACCCCGACGATCGGCGCGCGATTCGCCTGACCACGACCGCACAGGGCAGCGCTCAGGCCAAGCGCTGGCTGGCCGATTACGCCGAGGCGGCGCACGGAATGTTCGGCAACCTGTCAACCGACGAACAGGACACCCTGACCCGGCTGCTGACCAAGCTCGCCGACAGCCTCATCTAGAACCGTCGGGAACATTCGTTGACAGCTCCTTGTTGGCCCCATATTGTTCGAGACAATATAGTTTGATGCCAAAGGAGTTTGCCATGAGTACGCCGGCCACCTTTCCCCTCGGCGCGTTCACCGTTCACCGCGTCGGCTTCGGCGCCATGCAGTTGCCCGGCCCCGGTGCATTCGGGCCACCGCGTGACCACGACCAGGCGATCGCGGTGCTGCGGCGCGCGATCGAACTCGGCGTGGACCACATCGACACCGCGCAGATCTACGGGCCCGACGTCGCCAACGAACTGATCTACGAGGCCCTTCACCCCTACCCCGAAAACCTCGCCATCGTGAGCAAGGTCGGCGGCAGGCGCGACGATCGGGCCAACTGGTTGCCCGCGCAGGAACCTGAACAGCTGCGCGAGGACATCGAAATAAACCTGCGGACGCTGAAGGTGGATCAGCTGGCCGCGGTGAACCTGCGCCTGTTCGACGACCCGGACGGCGGCCCGGTCAACCATGACCTGTTCGAGCGGCAACTGGACGCGATGATCGCCGCGCGCGACGAGGGTCTGATCGGAGGTATCGGGCTCAGCAACATCGTCCGTGAACATCTGGAGATCGCGCTGCAGCGCACCGACATCGTGTGCGTCCAGAACGCCTACAACATTGCCGACCGTTCGTCGCAGCCCGTACTCGACCTGTGTATCGAACGCGGTATCGCATTCGTGCCGTTCTTCCCGCTGGGATCGGCCTTCGCAGCCGACAATCCGGTGCTCGGCCATCCGACGGTCAAGCGCCTGGCCGACGAAACGGGTTACACGCCCGCACAAGTGGCGCTTGCCGCCACCTTGGGCCTGGCGCCCAACGTCCTGCTGATCCCGGGCACGTCCTCGGTGGCACATCTGGAGGAGAACATGGCGGTCGCCGGTATCGAACTGCCGTCCGACGTCACATTCTGACCGTTTTGACCGGGGCCGGCCGGAGGTTCGCCGAGCCGGCCCCGGTGAGCGGATGGGCGGTCAGGAGTGGGTGGTGGCCGACACCACCTGAGCGGGTATGGCCGTCGACGTGGCGCCGAGCTGGTTGACGACGAATTGTGCTGCCTGCTGGGCCATTCCGTTGTTCTTGTAGGCACTGTGGGCGGCCCGGTCCAGCCCGCCGGGATAGCAGACCGGATCACCCTGGTTGCACAGCTGCAGAGTCTTGGTCGCGTAGGCCGGGCCGATGGCCAGCGGCGGCGCCGAATGGTCGACCAGGCCGAGGAAGAACGGGGACGGGGTACCGAACAGCACGACCGCCGCGACATGCGAGGCGATCGCCGGTGGCATCGGCCCGTTGATTCCCGCGGGCAGCTGGTAGCCGGCCGGGACGGCGTCGGTCACGGTGTAACCGGCCACCGCCGCCCCCTGCGAATACCCACCGAGCACGATCTGGGTGTCCGGGCAACTGGCCGCGACCGCCTGCACCTCACGTGCGGCATCGGCCACGCCTTGCGCGGCATCGGCGAAATCCAGCGACGCCGGGTAGTCGACCGCGTACACCCCGACCCGCTTGCCGGGCAGGTCCGCATCGAGCGCGTTCACGAATGCCTGACCGGTGTCCCCCACTCCGGGCGCCTCGAAGGTCCCACGCGCGAAGACCACTTCGACGTCCGCACAGCCGGATGCGGGTGCGGCCGACGCGGTGCCCGCGGCCTGCAGGCTTAGCACGGCCAGCGCCGCGAGCGTCACACCCGCGAAGGTTCCGCGTAAACGCGACGCGCGGGTGGTGTCGAGGTCGTTGTTCATGGCGCATCCTCACTGGTCAAGGCTCATCGGTTGGCATAAGCCTCTCGGGAACCGGCAGGTGCGCACATCGCCGTAGGCCCCCAACCTGTGAGGGTGCTGTCATGACCGCCGACTACCGGCTAGCGGTAACCGTGGCCGGGCCGTCAACCCGAGGGCTGCTGCACGGTCTCGAGATCGAGCCCCGTACTGCGCGGGCCGAGCACGGCCACGTCGACGCAGAGCAGCACGATCAGCACCGCGGAGCCGGAGAACACCACCACGGGTCCGAAGCCGGTGAGGAGCGGAACGGCGATGAAGGGCAACACGGCCGACGCCGCGCGCGACAGGGAATACGCGGCCCCACTCGCGGTGCTCCGGATCGCCGTAGGGAAGATCTCGGCCTGGTAGATGTGGAAAGCGTTGCAGAACACGTTGGACACCGCGGTGAGCAGGAAACCCGCCGCGACGATCACCGCGACGTTCGATGCAGCGGCGAACACGATCCCGAATACGGCGATGGCCGACGCCGACACGATGATCAGGTGTTTGCGCTCGAACCGCTCCACCAGCGGCACCGACACGAGGGAACCGAGCGGATAACCCGCGAAGCTCAACGCGGAATAGGCCAGCGACTCGGTGACGTGAAACCCTTTGTGCACCAATACCAGCGGCGCCAGCGTGCCGAACCCGAAGTACGCCACCGTCTGCAAGACCTGGAAGATCACCAGCATGAAACTGCGGGACCGGTAGTCGCGGAACGCGAACCGCAGGACGTCGCCGACGCGTGGCACCCCGTCTGCCCGGTGATCGGGCCGCTCTGCGAGATCCAGCGGTTCCACACCGGCGCCGATCGATTCGACGACGGACTCGACCACCGCACGCGCCTCGGCATGGCGGCCTCGGATCTCCAGCCAGCGCGGTGATTCCGGAAGCCTCGACCGGGCCGCGAGCACGAACACCGCGGCAAGTCCGCCGAGGATCAGCAACCAACGCCACCCGTCGATGCCGAGGATCTCGTGCCGGGCGACGAGTCGACCACCGAGCAGTGCCGCAATCGGGACCCCGAGGAAACCGATGGTGTACGCCCACGCGGTCATCCGCCCTCGCGCCGGTGCGGGCAGCATCTCCGCGAGGTAGGAGTCGACCAGCACCAACTCGGCCCCAAGGCCGACTCCCGACAGAAATCGCAGGATCACGAAGACCTCGGGATTCGGTGAGAACCCTGCGGCCAGGGAGAACACCGCGTAGAGCACCATGTTGAGGATGAAGACGCGGCGTCGTCCGAACCGGTCGGCCGCGACCGACAGGACGTTGGCCCCGACGAACATTCCCGCGAAACCCGCAGCGATGACCATCGCCTTCCCCAGATCGCCCAGCCCGTACTGAGCCGCCAGCACCGGTGCGAGCACACCACCGAGGAACACCTCGTAGAGGTCGAAGAACGTCCCGATGCCGACGAGAAACACCAGTCTCCGGTGCCACCCGGTGACGGGAAGCCGGTCCAGAACCTCCGATGCCATACCCATCGATTTCGCGGACGTCACCACGCTCCCCCTCACATCGCCTCGCGTGTGCCTCAGAACGTATGAACGTCACACGCCGCTGAAGCGTTGCGAGGCGACAGCCGGGTGTCGGTCGCTCGGGCGATGAACAGGGTGGCCAGTGCACCGGAAATCGTGCGCAGTATCCGTACGTCGATCTGGTCGATGCGGGCCCGCGGCTTGCGCAGAACGCTCACTTTCCGGAGGCCGGTCCGCCACGTGATGAGCATTGTGCCCACCGAACACCGGTGTTGTTGCCAGAAGAAGCCTTCGGTGGTCGACTGAAGTGAGCTTTGTGCTCACGCTCTACTCAGGCAGGCAACATGTCTCTCACCGCTCCACACACCCTCGACGTCGATACGGCACGACTGGACACGCTGCAACGCGTCGAACAGCGCGTCCTGTGGTTGTCGACCGCGATGATCCACCACGCCAACCGGATCCGCCCCAACACCTCGGGCCTCAAGGTGGGCGGCCACCAGGCGTCGAGCGCCTCGATCGTGACCATCATGACCGCGCTGTGGTTCGAGCAACTCCGCTCGGGTGACCGGGTGTCGGTGAAACCGCATGCCTCCCCTGTGCTGCACAGCCTGAACTACCTGCTGGGCTCGCTCGACGAGAAGTACCTGACGACGCTGCGGCAGTTCGGCGGTCTACAGTCCTACCCGAGCCGGTCCAAGGATCCCGACCTCGTCGACTACTCCACAGGATCAGTGGGAATCGGTGCAACAGCGCCGATCTGGGGTGCGATGGCGCGCCGTTTCGTCGACGCGCACTACGGGCCGACGGGCGCGGGCCGGCAGTACTCCCTGGTCGGCGACGCCGAACTCGACGAGGGCGCGGTGTGGGAGGCCATCCTGGACCCCGGAATCGCCGAGTTGGGTGAGGTGGTCTGGATCGTCGACCTCAACCGGCAGTCCCTGGACCGTGTGGTGCCCAACATCGCCGCGCGCCGTCTGGAGAAGATGTTCGACGCCGCAGGCTGGCAGGTGATCACGGTGAAGTTCGGGCGCCTGCTGGAATCGCTGTTCACCCGGCCGGGCGGCGATGCGCTGCGCACCCGCATCCTCGACATGCCCAACCCCGAGTATCAGCGGCTGTTGCGGTGCAGCGCCGACGACATCCGCACGCGTCTCCCCGGTGACGGCACGCGCAGCGGCGAGATTTCTTCTCTCATCGCCGATCTGGACGACGCGACGTTGACCGCCGCGATCCGAAACCTCGGCGGCCACGATCTCGCGGCGCTGACGCAGGCGTACCGGGAGATCGACGACACCCGCCCCACCGCGATCATCGCCTACACGGTCAAGGGTTACGGGCTGCCCACAGAAGGACATCCGCAGAACCACTCGGCGCTGCTGTCCCACGACGAGTTCGCCGACCTGGCGACGCGATTGGGCATGGACCCGGACGATCCATGGCAACGGTTCACCCCGGACACCGACGCCGGGCGGCTGTGCGTCGCTGCCGCGCAACGCCTCACCCGCGAGGCGATCACCACAGCAACCCCACCGGTGGTTCCCACCGACATCGGGCGTACCCCCAAGGGCACCGCCACCACGCAGGCCGCGCTGGGCCGCGTGCTGCTGGATCTGTCCCGCGAGGCGCCAGAGGCGGCCGAGCGGGTGGTGACGGTGAGCCCGGACGTCAGTTCGACGACCAACCTCGGCGGCTGGGTGAACAAGGTGGGCGTGTGGTCCACCACCGAACGCCGCAACTGGTTCGCCGACGACGCCGAGACCATCATGCACTGGGACGAACGCCCCACCGGCAGGCATGTGGAACTCGGGATCGCCGAGACGAACCTGGTGGGCCTGCTCGGCGAGCTCGGCGCCACCTGGAGTCGTTGGGGCCAACCGCTTTTCCCGATCGGCGTACTGTACGACCCGTTCGTCGAACGTGCGCTCGAGCCGTGGTCGTTCGGAATCTATGCGGGCGGGCAGTCCATCCTCGTCGGCACCCCGTCGGGGGTCACGCTGGCCGCCGAGGGCGGCGCGCACCAGTCGATCAAGACACCGTCGATCGGCATCGAACAGCCCGGCTGCATCAGCTACGAACCGGCGTTCGCCATCGACGTCGAGTGGACGCTGCTGGCGAGTATGGCCCGGCTGGGGCGGCCCGGCGGCACGTCGGCGTACCTTCGGTTGTCGACGCGGCCCGTGGATCAGTCCCTGGCCGCGGTCCCGGCCGACCCCGCGGCCCGCGAGCGCCGCCGCCGCCAGGTGGTCGCAGGCGGATATCCGTTGCGGCGCACCGCCGGTGCGCGGGTCACGATCGCCGCGATGGGCGCGGTGCTGCCCGAGGTGCTGGCCGCCGCTGACCGGTTGGCGCAGTTGGGGTTGCCCGCCGACGTCATCTGCGTGACCAGCCCGGGTCTGTTGTTCGAGGCGTGGCAGGCCCGCCAGGGGCGCGGCCGCGTCAGCACCTCGGCCGACACCTGGATCCTGGATCAACTGTTCCCGGCCGAGCGCGCCCTGCCGCTCGTGACCGTGCTGGACGGCCATCCCCACACCCTCGCGTTCCTGGCGGGGATCCAGCGGGTCAGGGCCACCGCCCTCGGCGTGTCGCAGTTCGGTCAGGTGGGCTCGCTCGAAGAGGTGTACCGCTATCACGGTCTGGACACCGACAGCATCGTCCGCGCGGCGCTCGATGTCACCGAGTCCGCAGGGGTCACTGGCGTCACGGACGCGGCCGGCTGACAACGGCGCAGATCACGGGTGGGCGTCCGCCGGTATGGTCTAGAGACCGAACCAGCGAAAGGACCCCCCGATCTGATGCACGCGGCTTCACGTGCGCTGCTCGACGCGCTGCGTGCCCATGGGAACCGGACCGCTCTCATCACGGGCTCCCGGCAGATGACCTATTCCGAACTGGCCGGTCAGGTGGCCGATGCCGTGGCGACGATGGGCGCCGGGCGCAGGCTGGTGCTGCTGGAGACCCACAACGACATCGCGACCGTCGTCGGTTACCTCGCCGCGCTGGCGGCCGGTCACGTCGTGCTGCCCGTCGCCCCCGGCGGTGACCACACCGCGATCATCGGTACCTACTCGCCCGACACCGTGATCGACGCCGACGGGATCCGGCACCGGCGCGACGAACCTGCCCACCGGTTGCACGAAGATTTGGCGCTGCTGATGTCGACCTCTGGCAGCACCGGGTCCCCCAAGCTGGTGCGGCTGTCGCGCACCAACCTCCTGAGCAACGCCACGGCCATCGCCGAGTACCTCGGCATCCGCGAAACCGACCGGGCAGCAACGACTTTGCCGTTGTCCTACTGTTACGGACTCTCGGTTCTCAACAGCCACCTGTTACGGGGCGCAGCGCTGATCCTCACCGAGGACTCGGTTCTCGACGACGCGTTCTGGGATCTGTTCACCGAGCATCGCGGGACGAGCTTCGCCGGTGTGCCCCATACGTTCGAGCTGTTGGACCGGATCGGCTTCGACACCATGTCCCTGCCGCATCTGCGCTACATCACCCAGGCCGGCGGCCGGATGGCGCCCGAGCGGGTGCGACGGTTCGCCGCGCAGGCACAACGCCAGGGCTGGCGGCTGGTGGTGATGTACGGCGCCACCGAGGCCACTGCGCGCATGGCATACCTGCCCGCCGACCTCGCGCTGACCCGGCCGGACGCCATCGGCAAACCGATCCCCGGCGGCGAGTTCACCATCGAGCAGCGCGACGGCTGGCCCGACGGCACCGGTGAGCTCGTCTACCGCGGTCCGAACGTGATGCTCGGCTACGCGCACGGACCCGATGACCTCGCGTCAGGGGCCACCCTCGACGCACTGCGCACCGGGGACATCGCGCGTCGCGGCGCCGACGGCCTGTTCGAGATCGTCGGACGCAGCAGCCGCTTCGTGAAGCTGTTCGGGCTGCGCATCGACCTGCAGCGACTCGAATCGGGCTTGGCCGAGCAGAACATCACCGCCCTGTGCACCGGTGACGACGACGGTATCGCCGTGGCCGCGACCGCGCCGGCAGTCGCGGCAGAGGTCACTCGACTGGTGGCTGCCGCGGCCCGGATCCCGGCCTCCGGGGTACGCACGGCCATCGTCGACGAACTGCCGCGACTCACGTCGGGCAAGCCCGACTATCCGGCGGTGCGTGCGCTCGCGCGTGCCGGCGCCCCATCGGAGGCGGTCACCGACCTACGGAGCCTGTTCGCCGACGTGCTGCAGCTCGATCCGGCGGTGATCGACCCCGAGGCCAGCTTCGTCGACCTCGGCGGCAACTCGCTGTCGTACGTGGCGATGTCGGTTCGCCTGGAACGTGCCCTCGGACAACTGCCGGCCGATTGGCACCGGCTACCGCTTTCGGAACTGGAACGACGCACGACGCGGCGCCGGCGCTGGGGCGCCACCGTGGAGACCAGCGTCGCGCTGCGCGCCGTCGCGATCGTGCTGATCGTCGGCTCTCACGCCGAATTGTTCGAACTGTGGGGCGGCGCGCATGTGCTGCTCGCCGTGGCCGGCTACAACTTCGGGCGGTTCTGCCTGACACCGCTGCCGCGAGAACAGCGGTCGCGACACCTGCGCCGCACCATCGTCTGGATCGCGGTGCCGTCGATCGTGTGGGTCGCGATCGCGCTGCTGCTCACCGATGACTATCACGTCACGAATCTGTTCCTGGCAGACAAGTTTCTCGGCCCGCCCGACAGCATGACGGCCGGGCGGCTGTGGTTCGTCGAGGTGCTGGTGTGGATCCTGGTGGCGCTGGCCGCGGTGTGTTGGTTGCCCGCCGCCGACCGTCTCGAACGCAGGCGCCCGTTCGCGTTCGCGGCGGCGTTCCTGGCTTTCGGACTTGCGGTGCGCTACCACCTGATCTCGTTCGACCTGCACGATCAGGCGAGCTTCACGGTGCTCGCGTTCTGGTTCTTCGCCGCCGGGTGGGCCGCCGCGAAAGCCACTCACACCTGGCAGCGCGTCGCCGTCACGGTGGTGCTGGCGGTCGCCGTGTACGGCTACTTCGGCGACCCCAACCGGGAACTGCTGGTGCTCGCCGGGTTCGCGCTGCTGATCTGGCTGCCGGCGCTGCGGTGCGCCGCACCGGTGGCCGTGGTGCTCGGTGTGCTCGCCGAGGCCTCGCTGTACACGTATCTGACGCACTACCAGATCTATCCGCTGTTCGGCGATCACCGGCTCGTGGGGGTCCTGGCCGCCCTCGCCGTCGGCGCGGCCGTGACCTACGCGGTCACCTCGGCGCGCACCCGGTGGTCGCGGCGTTCAGTCCGTGGTCCGCTCGGCCATCAGGCCCTCCTGCACGAGCGTGGCGACCACGCTGCCGCCGAGTTGCACGAGGCTCGAGGTGATGATGCCGCGGCCACCGGCCGCGGCCGGTGAGGTCTGCTCCAGCAGATTCCACTCGTCGGCGCGCACCCTCCGGTGGAACCACATCGACGAATCGGTCGTGCCGCTGCGGTGACTGGGTGAGCGCATCGACAGGCCGTGCACACCGAGGGCAGGGTCGATCCCGTACAGATCGGTGATGTACAGCGCGATCATCGTGTGCAGCAGCGGATCGTCGGGCAGGGCCGTGATGACCCGCCACCAGAACCGGCGCGTGAACCCGCCGTCGGCGGTGTCGTCGGCGATGCGGATGTCGAACTCGTCGAGCGGCAGCGACGGCGCCGGACCGGGTGGACCGGTACGCGGCAAGGCCTCGGGATCGTGCGGCAGGTTCACGCGGTGGCCGTGCTCGGGCCCGGGCAGGGGTGTCGCGAACGACACCGTGGCGGTGGTGAGCAGCCGGCGGTGCTCGTAGGCGTCGATGCGGCGTGACGACGTGGTGCGTCCGTCGTAGACCCGGTGTACGCGGTACTGCGCGGGTTCTCCGGCGTCCCCGCCGCGCAGGAACTGGATGTGCATGTTGGTGGGGGCACGGTCGTCGCCCACGGTCCGTGCCGCGGCGGCCAGACTCTGCGCCGCGCGCAGCCCGCCGAACGCGCGCTTGCCGGCCGGACCGCTCGCCGGCCCGCTCCAGGTGTCCTCGTCGCCGTGTCCGTCGAGCTGGAACAGCCTCAGCAGCACGCTCACTTCTCGACAGAACCCGTTGCCACGGTGCCGGATCGGGTCAACGCCGCGATCTCGTCGGCGCCGAGTCCGAGATGTTCGGCGAGCACCGCGGCGGTGTCGTCACCCAACGCGGGCGCGGGCACCGCGGCCGGGTACACCCCGCCGATGGACATCGGCAGGCCCGGCGCGAGATACCGGCCGATCCGCGGCTGTTCGAGCGGCGTGAACAACGGGTTCTCGGTGACGCGCGCGTGGGCGGCGGTCTCGGCGAAGCTGCGGTAGCGCTCCCACAACACCGACGTGCCCGACAGCGCGGCGGTGATCTCGTCGGCGGTGTGCTCGCTGAACCACAGGGTGAACAGCCCGGTGAGCGCGTCGCGGTGGGTGTAGCGCTGTCCCTCGTCGGTGAAATCGGCGCCGAGCGCCTTCCCCAGGGCCGCGACAGCCTTGGTCGTGCCGGTGACCTCGGTGAGGTCGCGGAAGTGCCGCCCGGTGAGTGCGACCAGCATGAACAAGGCACCGTCGCCGCTGGTGAAGTGCTGGCCGTACGTACCGAACAGGCTGTTGCCCAGCCGTTCTCGCGACGTGCCGTTGACCATCACCTCGGTGAGGAATCCGAGGTTGCCCGCCGTGGCGAGTGCGACGTTCTCCAGCGGGATGCTGATGCGTGCCCCCTCACCGGTGGCGTCGCGGTGCCGTAGGGCCGCGCTCACCGCGAGTGCCACATACAGCCCGCAGCTCACGTCCCACGCAGGCAGCACGTGGTTGACCGGAGTCGACAGCTCCGCTGGGCCCGTGACGAGCGGGAATCCCACCGCGGCGTTGACCGTGTAATCCACCGCGGTGCCGCCGTCGGCGCGGCCGGACACCTCGACGTGGATCAGGTCTGGTCTCAGGGCCGCGAGTTCGTCGTAGGAATGCCACTGCCGCCCAATGACATTCGTGATCAGCACACCGCTTCCGGCAATGAGCCTCCGCACCAGCTGTTGCCCTTCGGGCGAGCGCATGTCCGCAGCCACCGACCGCTTGCCCTTGTTGAGCCCGGCCCAGTAGATGCTGTGACCGTCGTCGGTGACCGGCCACCGGTGGTAATCGGCGGCCCCGCCGACGGGGTCGACGCGCACCACCTCCGCCCCCAGCTGTGCCAGGGTCATACCGGCCAGCGGGACGGCCACGAAACTGGAGATCTCGATGATCCGGAGGCCGGCGAGCGGTCGGGTCGGCTCGTGGTTCGAAGACGCTGCCGCTTCGGTCATCCGGTCAAGCTATCAAGATCCTCACGTGACGAGCTTCACGGCCGCGGCTTCGATGGTGTCCTCGGACAGCAGCACGTGCAGCGCGGCGTCGCCGAGCGGGATGAAACTGTCGGCGCTGGCGACGCGGTCGACGCGGCCCGTGTACCCGCTCGCGAGCAGTTCGGCCAGCACACCTTCGCCGACGCCGCCGGTCTGGCGGGTCTCGTCGACGATGAGGACGCGCCCGGTCGCGGCGGCCTCACGCACCATGTCGTCCAGCGGCAGCGGGGCCAGCCACCGCAGGTCCACGACCCGGGTGGCGATGTTGCGGTGTTCGAGTCTGTGCGCGACACGCAGGCTCATCCACAGCCCGTTGCCGAACGTGAGGATCGTCAGGTCGTCGCCGTCGCCGTAGGTGCGGGCCCGGCCGATCGGCACCGGCTGCCCCGGGTACGGGGCCAACCAGCCCTGATCGCCGTCCTCGTGGAGATCCTTCGTGTGGTACAGCGCGATCGGTTCGAGGTAGACGCACACCGCCCCAGCGGTTTTCGCCGCGGCGACGCACGTGTGCAGCATCGCTGCCGCATCGTCGGGCCGCGCCGGCGATGCGATCACGACCCCGGGGATGTCGCGGATCGCGGCGATCGAGTTGTCGTTGTGGAAGTGCCCGCCGAAGCCCTTCTGGTAGCCGTATCCCGCGATCCGCACCACCATCGGATTGCGGAACTGGCGGTTGGAGAAGAACTGCAGCGTGGCGGCTTCACCACGGATCTGATCGGCCGCGTTGTGCAGATAGGCGAGGTACTGGATCTCGGGGATCGGCAGCAGGCCCGAGACCCCGGCACCGAGGGCCAACCCGAGGATCGTCTGCTCGTCGAGCAGGGTGTCGAACACGCGCGCCGGGCCCGCGGCGGCTTGCAGTCCGCGGGTCACGCCGTACACCCCGCCCTTTCGCGCGACATCCTCACCGAACACCAGGACCTCCCGGTGCTCGGCCAGCACGTCCTGCAACGCCCGGTTGATCGCCGAGGCCAATGTCAGCGGTGTGTCCCCCGCCTGCGGGGTCACCGACACCGCTTTCGCTTCGTCCAGCGTGTCCCGTAGCGGTTCCAGCACGGCATCGACGTTGTCGAGTTGCGCTGCGGTGCCGAGTTGGTGGGCGCAGTCGATGACGTGCGACCGCGTGGCCTCATAGCGCTGCAGTGCTTGATCGGGCGTCAGAACCCCGTGTCGGACAAGCATTTTCGCGGTGTTCAGCACCGGATCGCGATCGTAGTCGGCGACGATCTCCTCAGGCCTGCGATAGGACGGTTCGTAGTCCGATCCGGCATGGCCCATCAGCCGGACGGTGCGCAGATGCAGAAACGCCGGTTTGCGGTGCTTGCGCACCCAGTTCGCCGCGGCCGTCGCCGCGTCATACGCCGAGACGAGATCGCAGCCGTCGCCGGAGAAGTACTGCAGTCCGGGACGGTTGCCGTAGGCGTTGGCGATCCAGCCGCGCGGCGTTCTGGTGCTGATGCCGATGCCGTTGTCCTCACACACGAACAACAGCGGCATCGGCAGGCCCTGGTAACCGGCGTGCAGCGCCGCGTTGATCGCGCCGACGGCCGTCGAGTGGTTTGCCGAGGCGTCGCCGAAGCTGCACACGGTCACCGCATCGTCGGGCCACGCGCACGGTACGTCGAGCTTGCGGGCGCGCGCGATGGAAAACGCCACCCCCAGCGCCCGCGGCAGATGCGACGCGATGGTGGAGGTCTGCGGTATCACATTGAGGTCGTGCCGGCCGAACACCTTGTGCCGCCCGCCCGAGATCGGCTCCGACGTCGCCGCCAGAATGCCCAGCAGGACATCGCGGATAGGGTCGGACCCGTCGGCCTGCCCCGCCCGCGCCACGTAGAATCCGCCGGATCGGTAATGCAACAGCGCCGGGTCGGTGAGCCGCAGCGCCGCGGCGACCGCGGCGTTGCCCTCGTGTCCCGACGAGCCGATCGTGTAGAAGCCCTTGCCCTGTGCCCGCAGCCATCGAGCCGCCAGGTCGAGATGACGGCTGGCCACCTGCGCCTCGAACAGCTCCAACGCCAGGTCCGGGGTCAACGCCGTGTCGGGCCACGGTTCCGCCTCCGCCGGAGCGGACAGCTGCGAGACCACGGTCGTGAAATGGTCGTCGAGAGCCTCTTTGCGAGGGTTGGCCGTCGGGTTGTTGGCCATCGGGCCTCCTGAGGTCGTGGCGGATCGACGATTCGCCGTGCGGTCAGCGGAACGCACCGACGCCGGTGAGTGCCTGTCCGATGATCAGCGTATGCATCTCACTGGTGCCTTCGTAGGTCAACACCGATTCGAGGTTGTTGGCGTGCCGCATCACGGGATACTCCCCAGTGATGCCGCTGGCGCCGAGCACGGTTCGCGCGGTACGGGCGATCTCGATGGCCTCCCGCACGTTGTTGAGTTTGCCGAGGCTGACCTGCTCGGGAGCCAGGTCGCCGGCGTCCTTCTGCCGCCCCAGGTGCAGTGCGAGCAGGAACCCCTTGCCGTACTCCAGCGTCATGTCGGCGAGTTTCTGCTGGGTGAGTTGGAACGCACCGATGGGTCGGTCGAACTGTTCCCGTGAGCAGGCGTAGGTGAGCGCGGTTTCCAGGCAGTCCCGTGCCGCGCCGAGCGCACCGAACACGATCCCGAAACGGGCCTCGTTGAGACAGCGCAGCGGTGCGCCCAGACCGGTCGCCCCGGGCAGCCGGGCGCGGTCGGGAAGCCGAACCCCGTCGAGGACGAGTTCGCTCGTCACCGAGGCCCGCAGCGACATCTTGGATTTGATGGTGTTGGCGGTGAACCCGGGCGTGTCGGTGGGGACGACGAATCCGCGGATCCCCTCGTCGGTACGCGCCCAGATGACGGCGACGTCGGCCACCGAGCCGTTGGTGATCCACATCTTGGTTCCGTCGAGGACCCAGTCGCTGCCCGAGCGCGTCGCCTTGGTGCGCATCCCCGCCGGGTTGGAGCCGTGGTCGGGTTCGGTGAGGCCGAAGCACCCGATGCGGTGCCCCCTCGCCATGTCGGGCAACCACTCGGTCTTCTGGTCCTCACTGCCGAAGGCGTGGATCGCGTACATCGCCAGCGACCCCTGCACGCTCACGAGCGAACGGATCCCCGAATCACCCGCTTCGAGTTCCAGGCATGCCAATCCGTATGCCACGGCCGACATCCCCGCGCAGCCGTAGCCCTCCAGATGCATGCCGAGCAGTCCGAGCTCACCCAGTTCGGCGGCCAGTTCGCGCGCGGGCAGCTCACCGTTTTCGTACCAGGAGGCGACGTGGGGGCTGATCTTGCGCTGCACGACGCTGCGCACGGTGTCGCGGATCTCGCGCTCCTCGGCACTGAGCAGGGCATTGACCCCGATCAGGTCATCGGCGCTTCTGCGCTCTGAACAGGGTTGCGCGACTGAGCTGTTGGTCATCTTCGTGTACTCCTGTGTCGTCGGTTCAGCAGCATCCGGTGCCGCGTGCCGCGGCGGCGACGGGCAGATCCGGCTCACCGCGCCAGCGCACCGACCGGCTCGGTGGCGGTGTCTGCTGACTGCGGGTCTTGACCAGTGGCACCCCGTCGACGAGTACTGCCGCGATTCCGGGGAGGTCGCCCAGCGCGAACGATTCCAGGGCGTCGCCCGCGACCGACCCCGTGATCGGACCGAGAACCAGCAGATCGGCCGCTGCCCCTTCGACCAGCACGCCGGTGTCGAGACCGTGTGCCTTCGCGGTCTGTCCCGTGGCCGCGGCGACAGCGGTGAGCGGATCGACACCGCAGATCGAGGCGAGGAAGCACACGTTGCGCAACATTCCGCGCGGGATCACTCCGGTGCCTCCCGGCGTGTCGGTGCCGAGCGTCAGCCGATGCAGCTCGCCGCGTGCCGACAGCTCGTCGACCACGAGTTTCGTCGCCCGGTAGTTCATCGAGCTGCACACCTCCACGCTCGCCGACGGCAGATCGGCGATGATGCCCACGATGTCGTCGTCGGGCGCCGGGATGGGCCCGCCGGAGATGTGCCCGACGATGTCGGGCCGCACCGCCACCGCGACGTCGCGTCCGGCCACCCGGCTGGCACCCGATCGTGACACCCCACCGGAGTGCATCTTGACGGTCATGCCACGTTCGTGGGCCCACTCGACATAGCGCTGAGCCTCGCCGTCGCCGAGGCGATTCCAGTCGTAGAAGATGAATTTGAGGTGCCTGATGCCCTCCCGGTGTGCCCGGTCGAAGTGTTCCTCGGTCATCCCGGGGACCAGCAGCACCGTGCCCGCATCGACCTTCACCCCGGACGGCCGTGAGCGGCCCGTGGTGTGCCGCGACGTGATTGCGATGCTCAACACGAGCTCAGGCGTCAACGCACCGAAATCCAGTCCGGGAATGTGCAATTCGCCTGCCGACACCATCGACGTGGTGCCGCCGTGGAGGTAGTTGCCGATCCATCCGATCGAGTTCTGCGCAGGCGTCCACTCACCGAAGGTCGGGTGCACGTGCCCGTCGACGAGGCCGGGCATCACGGTCAGACCACCCACCGAGAGGACCCGGTCGGGGGTCGGATGGTCGACGCCGACGCCCGCGACACGGCCGTCCTCGATCAGCAGCGTGGTGTCGCGCACCGGTTTCATCGTCGCGTCGCCATGCAGCAGGAGTCCGATGTCCTCCACCAGCAGTGTCGGCACGTAACCTCCTGGATAGTTGATTGTCTGTACCTGAGACTGAAATGCCGGGCTCGTCAACCGTCGGCGGCGTCGAGCACCGCCTGCACGATGCCCTGATAGCCCGTGCACCGGCAGATGTTGCCGGACAGGGCTTCCCGGACACTGTCCTCGGTCAGCGGTTTCTCCGTGTCCGGATCGCGCAGCAGCTCGACCGCCGCCACGAGGAAACCGGGTGTGCAGAAACCGCACTGCAACCCGCCGCGTTCGGAAAAGGCCTGCCGCAGCCGCCGTGTCTCCTCGAACTCGTCGAGCCCCTCGACGGTGGTCACCCGCATACCGTCGGCCTGCACCGCGAGCATCAGACACGCCCGCGCGCTGCGGCCGTCGATGAACACCGTGCATGCACCGCACACCCCGTGTTCACAGCCGAGATGCGTTCCGGTGAGCCGCAGCTCGTCGCGCAGGAAGTCGGCAAGGGTGAGCCGCGGCGGGACCGTGCGCTGGACCGCTCTGCCGTTGACCACGACCGACACCGCGACACCCGCCGGACGATCAGAGGATTCAACCGCCTGCATCGACTCGCTCCTGCCTCTCACCGACGCGTCGGGTCGCCTCGGTCAGCGCCTCGGCCAACGCCGTCTCACACAGCCGCCGCGAATAGTCGGGATCGTCCGACGACGGGTCGGTGGACGCCGCCCACCGCCTCGCCAGTGCTTCCCACAGGCGTGTCGACGGGCGCTCGCCCACCACGTCGTCGCCCACGAACAGCAGCGGCCGGTCCGCAGCACTGAGCACGGCACACCGCAGCGAGCAGATCCGGCCGTCGGCGTCCAGACCGATCACGGCGCCCGCGCCGGCAAGACCGTAATCACCGTGCTGATGGGCGTATTCGACGAACCCCCAGCCCTGTCCGTAGCGGGCGGTGGGAATCGACACCCACGTGATGAGCTCGTCGGGTTCAAGAGCACTCGTGAAGTACGAGACGAACATGTCCTCGGCACGCACCTGGCGACGACCCCGCGCCGCCGACTCCACGTGGAATGTCGCTCCGAGAACCAGCGTGGACAACGGCATCTCGGCCGCAGGATCCGCGTGGGCCACCGAGCCGCCGATCGTGCCGCGGTTGCGGATACCGATGTGACCGATGTGCCGCGCCGCGTCGGCGAGCAGCGGGGTCCGTGCCGCGATCAGCGGATCCGTCTCGACGGTGCGGTGGGTGACCAGCGCCCCGAGGATCAGGTCCTCGGTGTCGTCGAAGATGCGCCGGAGTTCGTCGAGGCGGCCGATGTCGACGATCACGCTGGGCCGGGCCAGACGCAGGTTCATCAACGCCATCAACGATTGACCACCCGCCATCACCTTGGCGTCGGGATACGTCGCGAGCTGCTCCAGGGCCTCGGCGACGGTGGTGGGTCGAAGGTAATGGAACGGCGCAGGTTTCACGACGCGGTCCTCGTGAGTGCGCGGCACAGGGCACCGGTGGGGATCGGGGTTCGGTCGATGTGCACCCGGCCGTCGAGAGCGTCGTCGACAGCGGCCGCCACCGCCGAATAGACCGCGATCGTGCCGCTCTCTCCGACTCCACGCACCCCGAGGGGGTTCGCCGGTGTGTCGACATGCAGGTGCCGCACACGGACCCGCGGGACGTCGGTGGTCAGCGGCAGATGGTACGCGGCGAACGTCGTCGATTGGGGCTGCCCGGCATCCGAGTACGCCCACTGCTCGAACAACGTTCCGCCGATGCCTTGTGCCACACCGCCGATGATCTGACCCTCGACGATGCGCGGATTGATCTCCCGTCCACCTTCGTGGGACACCGCGTAGCGCAGCACCTTCACGATGCCGGTGTTTCGGTGCACCCCGACGATCGCGGCGTGCACCCCCATCGTCCAGGTGACCGTCGAAACCCGGTGCACGGCACTGACGTCGAGCGGTCCCCCGGTCTCCAAGGCGCCACCGACGCCCGCCGCGTCGGCCAGATCCGCCCAGTCGAGTGTGCGCTGCCCACCGATCCGGAAACGGCCGTCGCGGTACCGGACGTTCTCCCGTCCCGCACCGGTGAGCCGCGCGACCCGGTCGATCGCCGAGTCGACGAGTTCCTGTGCGGCCCTGTGCACGGCCGAGCCCGCGAGAACCGCCGAACGGCTTGCGAACGTCCCGACCCCCTCCGGGAGTCGCTCGGTGTCGCCGGGCAGATAGATCACCTGGTCCATCGGCACCGCGAGAGCTTCGGCAGCGACCTGCACGAACACCGTTTCATGGCCCTGCCCGGCCGACGCCGCACCCGCGGTCACCTCGAAGCGGCCATCCGGCAACAGTCGGATCCTCGCCGTCTCGTGAGGTCCTCGTCCGGTGGCCTCCAGGTACGACGACAGGCCGTAGCCGATCCGGTACTGCGGATACTCTGCGGCACAACGCCCGACCTCGTCGCGGGGCAACGCCTCGAGGACCGATTCGAGACAGGCGCGGTAATCGCCGCCGTCGTACTCGATCGGCACACCGTCGCGGTACGGGATCGGCCGCGGGTAGGGCATGTCGGCCGCCGTGAGCAGATTGCGGCGGCGGATCTCCTCGCCGGTGATGCCCAGTTCGCGCGCCGCCGCATCGAGGCTGCGCTCAAGGGCGAACGTCGCCTCGGGCCGCCCGGCGCCGCGATACTGCGCCACGAGGGTCTTGTTGGTCAGCACCGCGCGCCCGGTGATCTCGGCAGCGGGCACACGGTAGGGACCGAGCAGGTGGATTGCGGTGTTGGCGACGATGCCTGCGACCCACAGGCTGCCCGCACCGATGTCGACCAGGAAGTCGTCGGCCCAGGCGATGATGTGGCCCTGCTCATCGACGGCGAGCCTGGTGTGGTGGATCTGGTCCCGGCCCTGGGCGCTGGCCACCAGATGTTCCTGGCGGTCCTCGACCCAGATCAGTCTCCTGTGCGTCTCCCGGGCGAGCCGGGCCAGCAGGATCTCCTCGGCGTAGACATTCGCCTTGGTGCCGAATCCGCCCCCGACGTCGGGAACCGAGACCTTGACATCAGCATGCGCCCATCCCGTCACCGCGCAGATCGCGTTTCGCACCATGTGCGGCACCTGGGTCGACGTGACGATCTCGACTCGCTGCCTCCTGACGTCGAAGTCGGCCACCACACCGCGGCATTCGAGTGGCACCGCGCCGTGCCGGTTCATTCGGTAGGTGCCCGAGACCACCGTGGCCGCGGACGTGAAGGCATTGCCGGGATCCCCGAACGAGTAGTGCATCCGGGCCACCGCGTTGCTGTCGAGGTGATCGAAGAGCACCGGGCTCCGTGGTTGCAGCGCCTCGGCCGGGTCGGTGACCGCAGTTCGCGACACGTAATCCACCTCGATGGCCTCCGCCGCGTCCTCGGCCAGGTAGCGGTCCTCGGCGATGACGGCGGCCACGGGCTGACCGACGAAATACACGCGGTCGGACGCGATGACCGGCAGACGCTGCTCGGCGAGCTCGAGCGACGTGGCCGCGGTGAACCCGTCATCCGGTGTGGTCAGCGACGGGATGCACACACCCGCCATACCGAGGTCTTCGGCACAGAAGACGCCGATCACGCCCGGCATCCGGGCCGCCGCGGCGGTGTCGATCCGGGCGATGTCGGCGTGCGGTTCGGTGGACCTGAGGAACACCACGTGGTGAGCGCCCGCGGCCAGGTCCGCCACGAACTGTCCCCGGCCGCCGAGCATGCGATCGTCCTCACGACGCCGCACCGAGCTACCGATGAGACCCCGCCCAGTTGCGTTGGAGCTCAATGGAGTCGTTTCTCCCACTGCCACAACAGGATCGAGATGGCGAACGAAATGGTGATCAGCAGCATGATGGTGGCGACCATCGACGGGTAGTCACCGTGGCTGTAGGACTGAAGCACCACTCGTCCGAGGCCCCTTCTGGTGGCGAAGAACTCGGAGAGCACCACGCCGACCACGGCCAGGCTCACCGCGAGCCGGATGCCCGTGAGCAGGGGCCGCCGGATCGCCGGGATGATGATGTGGGTCAGCATCTGCCGGTTGCTGGCCCGTACCGAGCGCGCGAGCTTCCAGTACACCCGGGGTATCTCCTGGACGCCGGTGGACACGTTGATCAGCACCGGGAACAACGCGAACAGCACCCCCATGACCACCTTCGAACCGGTCAGGCTGAAGATGGGCAGCAACACGGGATACAGGACGATTTTCGGGATCCCGTTGAGGACGATCAGCATCGGCTCGAACATGACCCGCAACCGCTCGGACAGCCCGAGCAGCAACCCGAGACCACCGCCCACCGCGGTGCCGAAGACGAACGCCAGCAACACCGATTGCGCGGTGACCCGCAGGTCGAACAGATACGCCGGATCCGAGAGGTTCGTCACCAGCACGCCGAGGGTCTGCAGCGGCGACGGGATCACGAACGTCAGATCCGAGAAGATCTCCCATACGACCAGCACGACCACGGCCAACAGCGACGCTCCGACGGCCTGGTTGCCGAGCAGTGTGCGCCATCGCGACGGCCTTGTCGGCGTGGCGCTCCCGGCGGCGTTGTCGATCGTGGCGGTCATCGGTTCCTCCCACGCAGCAGGATGCGCTCGACCAGCGCCAACAGCACCGTCAGGATGCACGAGAGGATCAGCACCACGGCGATGTAGGCGAACATCTCGTTGTTGTCGAAGATCTCGTACAGATACCGGATGCGGTAACCCAGTCCCGCCTGAGCGGTCGTGAATTCCATCGCGATCGTCCCGATGAGCGCGTACACCACCGCGAGGCGCAGCCCTGCGACGATGTACGGGCCCGCGGCCGGTATCGCGATCGCGAACAGCGTCTGTCGCGGTGAGGCCTTCAACGACCTCGCCAGCTTGAGATACACCGCGGGCATCGAGTTCAACCCGACGGCGGTGTTGAGCGCCATCGGGATCGCCGCCATCACCGTGGCAAGGATGATCACCGACATGGCATTGATGCCGACCAGCACGATCATCACCGGGTAGAACAGCACGAGCGGCACGGCGTAGAACGACACCAGGTACGGCTCGAAGATGCGCCCCACCGTGGGCACCTTCCAGAAGATCAGGCCTGCGGCGAATCCCAGCAGGCTTCCGAACACGATCGCGCACGCCACCTCGAATCCGGTGCGTCCGGCGTCGCCCCAGAACTGCGGGTCACCCAGCAGTGAGACCAGCTCGGAGAGGATGACCGACGGTGCGGGCAGCACCTGCGCGCTCCACAGCCCCACCCGCGCGCCGATCTCCGCGAGGCCGATGAGACCGCCGAGCAGCACGACCGTCGAGATCGCGCTGATCGCAAAGTTGCTCAGCTTGCGCTTACGGCGAGCGGTCTCCGGCTCGCGGTTGTCCGGTTCCATGGCTTCGGCGGGTAGATCCTCTTGCGCCACAAACGAAGTCGTCACGTCGCGGCCGCCTCCTGTTGCTTGAACCCACGCATGGACTCGGCCTGCAGCGACGTCCAGATCCGGTTCTGCAACTCGTTGAACTCCGGCGTCGACACCATGCTCGCATCACGCTCGGCGGGCAGGTCGATATCGACGACGTCGATGATCGAACCCGGTCGATACGACATCACCCAGACCTGTTGGGACAGCAGGATCGCCTCGGAGATGTCGTGGGTGACGAACACGATGGTCTGGTGCGTACGGGCCCAGATCTGCCGGATCTCGGCGCCGAGGAACAGCCGCGTCTGCTGATCCAGCGCCGCGAACGGCTCATCCATCAGCACCACCTCTGGCTCCACGGCCAGGGTGCGTGCCAGCGCGACGCGTTGCCGCATACCGCCGGAGAGCATCGACGGATACGACTTCTCGAACCCGTCGAGCCCGACCAGTTCGATCGCACTCTTGGCCCGCCGCCGGCGTTCGGCCTTGTCCACGCCGATCATCTCCATGGCGAACGCGACGTTCTCCTCCACGGTTCGCCACGGAAGCGTCGAATCCTCCTGGAAGACAACACCGATCGCCGGATCCGGCCCGGTCACCGGCTTACCCGCCACCCGGACCTGCCCCGTGGAGGCCTTCTGCAGGCCCGCGATCACCGCCAGCAGTGTCGACTTGCCGCATCCGCTCGGGCCGACGATCGACACGAAGCTCGCGTGCGGGACATGCTGGTCAATCCCGGTCACCGCGGTCACCTTGCCCGCTGGGACATCGAACACGACCGATACGTCTTCGATGCGGATACCGTCACGATCCATGGCTGCCTCTTCGGGGTAGATGACGTGTTTCAGAGTTCGGAGCGGGCGTCGTCGGGAAGGTACTGCTGATCCAGCGTCGACGCCCAGTCGATCGGCTCGGAGATCTGACCCGCGCCCACCATCAGATCCGACAGGTTCCGCAGCCCGTCGGCGTCGACCTTCAGCGAATATCCCTTGGCGAGGTCGGGATTGCTGTCGAACGCCGACTTCATGATCTCGGGGCTGACCCCCACCAGCGGTGCGATCTCCGCCGCGGCCTCGTCCGTGTTGGCCACGAGCCAATCGTTCAGCCGGTCGGCAACGACGAAGAACTTGCGGACGTTGTCGGGGTTCTGCTCGGCGTACGTGGTGTTGATCGCCACCAGATCAGCGGGCAGGTCACCGACCACGTCACGCGAATCGACCAGCACCTGTGCGTTCTCCGTCGCCTGCTTGCTGGCGATGAACGGTTGCATGGCCCAGCCGGCGGTGATCTGGCCGGCCTTCGCCGCCGTCCAGTTGTCGCCCATCGGGCCCACCGCCTGCGACTTGACGCCGAGTTCGCGTTCGAGACCCTTCACGATCAGCTCGGTGGACGAACCGGCCGAGCTGAACCCCAGGGTGGCGCCTTCGAGCTTGCGCCCGGGCGGGCTGATCCAGGAGAAATCGTTGATCTGGAACCACGGCGCGATCACCTTGAGATTCGAATTCGGTTGCTGCGCGGCAAGAATCACCGAACTGTTACCCGCGATCGCCATGTCCGCATCACCGCTGGTGACGACGCGCAGCGTGTTGCCGCCGCCACCACCGGAGTACAGGTCGACGTCGAGGCCCTCTTCCTTGAACCAGCCCTTGTCGATGCCGACCTGAAGGATCGCCATGAACGGCAGGCTGTCGACGCCCGTCGCCGAGATGCTGAGCGTGCTGGTGCCGCTGGTGGGGCCGGCGGATTCGTCGGCGCACGCCGTCGACCCGAGCACGAGGGCGACCGCAGTGCCTGCCACTGCCAGAACTTTGGGGAACCAGGACATCTGACGAAACCTCCGGTGCTGGATATGTGGATGTTCTATACGAGCCGGTGTGATCTGGATCTGGTACGTCTCGGCCGGGACGACCGCGAGCGCGTGCTCAACAGTCCGGCCAGTTCCAGGCCGATGGCGACGCCGAGAAGCGCCGCCGCCGTCGTGAACCGCGTGCCGTTGACGTCACGCGCGGCCGTCGCACCGCGAGGCGGCCGGTCGGCCGGCGCCCCTGCTGGTTCGGGAGGCGGTCCGACCGGCTCACCGTCGGCGGGCGTGAGCGGTCGCCGCAACGGAGGTGGCGCACCGGGAACGGCACTTCCCGGCGCCGGGAACGCACGCTGCTCGGTCGCCGAATCAGCCATGGCCGTCGACGAGTTCGGCGAACGTGCGGATCGTCGGAGCCCGGCTCTCACCGGGCCGGACGAACGGGACGATCGACACCTGGTCCACTCCGAGTGCCTCGATCTCCTTGAGCCGCTGATCGCATTCGGCCGGGGTTCCCGCCAGTGCGAACAGGTCGACGAGTTCGTCGGGCACGAGGTCGGCGTGCGAGGCCTCGGTGTTCATGTGCTCGTAATAGTTGTACGAATCGCGGATCCGGTCGATGGCCTCTTCGAGCTCCGGCGCGACGTCGGCAGGCAACGGCCGGATCGCCACGCGTGACACGTGGGCCCGCACCAGATCCCGCGCCTTGGTGCGGTCGTCGTCGATCGCGGTCGGCGTCCACAACACGATGTGGAGGTCGTCGAGGGTGCGTCCGCTCTCGGCGGCCCCGAGCGCGACGGTCTCGAGCGCCGCCTCGATGAAATGCGGCGCGGTGCCCACCAGCACGATGACGCCGTCGGCGATGCGACCGGACATCCGCAGGATCTTCGGCGCGGAGGCCGCGATGTAGATCGGTATGTCGACCGGTTCGCTCAGGTAGTTCAGGTGGTAGTCGGCGCCGCTGGTCGCCTCGGTGACCTTCTCACCCTTGAAGAGGGCGCGCAGATCGCATATCGACCTCTCGAGCTCCGCGAGCTTCTGAGGTTTGAGGCCCATGGTCCGCAACGAGGAATCGCCGGTGCCGATCCCGAGGGCCACGCGGCCCCCGGTGAACTCGGCGAGCGTCGCCCAGGTCGACGCCAGCAGGGACGTGTGGCGCGTGACCGCATTGGTGACACCGGTGCCGAACACGATGCGTTCCGTACCGACCGCCGCCGCGCCCATCACGGTCGACGACTCCCGCCAGATGTTCTGGGAGTCGCCGAACCAGACGTTGTCGTACCCGAGCGACTCAGAGAGGCGGACGTATTCACGCATCGCGCCCACCGGTTCGGTCGGGAAGAGACCGACACCTTTGCTCAGCACAATCGACTCCCTGGGCGACGTTGGATAGTGTATCCAATCGTAAGGGGGTTGTTCAGGTCACACAACCGGAATCGCAAATTACAGAGAAGAGAATCCTGTGGAGCTGGTCAATGAATTCTCCGTCGATGCGCCGCTCGACGTCGCCTGGTCGGCCCTCACCGACATCCCACGCGTGGTCGGGTGCATACCCGGCGCCGAACTCGAGAGTCATGACGGCGACGACTATCGCGCCAAGGTGAAGGTGAAGGTGGGCCCGGTCGGGCTGACCCTGGCAGGCACCGCAACCGTCGTCAGCCGTGACGACACGGCGCACCAGATGGTGGTGCGTGGAGCCGCCCGCGACCGCAAGGGGCAGGGCACGGCCGAGGCGGTGGTCCGGATCTCGGCCCGCGACGACGCCGGCCGGGCACACGTCACCGTACGCACCGACCTCGAACTCGGTGGACGCATCTCGCAATTCGGCAGTGGCGTGATATCGCAGGTGAGCAACCGGATCATCGGTCAGTTCGTCACCAGGCTCAACGCGCTGATCACCGCGCCCGGCGACGCCACCACCGCCACTCCGGCGCAGCCGGCGAAGCGCTTGGTGGACCACGAAACGGATTGGCAGGCAATCGTTTTGACGGCGATCGCCGGGGTGGCTCTCGGTCTTGCGATCGGACGCACCGCCGAACGCGTGGCGTGAACTCAGGGCCGCACCGACGCGACGAGTTCGAGTTCCACGCAGGCCCCGCCCGGCAGCGACGCCACCCCGACGGCCGTGCGGGCATGTGCGCCACACTCCGCGCCGAACACGTCCATGAGCACAGTCGACGCCCCGTCGATGACGGCGGGGTGCCTGTCGAACTGCGTCGTCGCGCGCACGTAACCCCGCAGATGGACAAGCCCCCGCACCGCATGGAGGCCGACGGCCGCGTCGATCGCGGCGATCAGGTTCAACGCCGCGTAACCCGCGTGCGCGTGGGCCTGCTCGGGTGTCACGTCCTCGCCGACCGTCCCGAACGCCCCCGGTTCGGCGGGCCGCCGTGAGGTCGTCCCGGAGATCCACAACTGATCCCCGAACAGTCGGCTCGGGAAGTATGCGCCTTTCGGCTCAGCCGGCGCAGGCAACTGAATGCCCAACGCGGCCAGCCTCTCCCGTGGAGTCATGAGGCGTCTTCGGTCTCCTCGCCGCCGAACACGGTGTGCAGATGACCGATCGCCTGCAGGCGATGCTGATGGTTGATCGCGACGGCCCGCTCGGCATCGCGGGCGACGAACGCGTCGACCAGCAGGATGTGCTCGCTGTTGACCTTGGTCAGATCCATCAGGTGCGCGTAGAGCGGCCGGTAGGCATCAGCGGTGTTCCACAGCTGCGTGACGATACGCCTGGTCCGCGCGAGCGTGCTGGTTTCGAACGTCAGGAAGTGGAACTGCCGGTTGGCCAACCCGATGGAGATGAGGTCCCCCTTCTCGGCGGCCCGGTCCATCTGGTCCATCTGCTCGCGCATCCGCTCCACGAGGTCGTCGGTGACCGCGGGCATCGCGTCGCGGATGAGCTCGGCCTCGAGGATGTCCCGCAGCCGGAACACCTCGAGAAGTTCGTCGAGTCCCAGTTTGGTCACGCGGTACCCGCTGTGCGGGACGTAGGTGATGTACTCCTCGGCCTCGAGTGTCTTCAGCGCCTCGCGGATCGGGATGCGCGACAGGCCGAACTGTTCGGCCAGGCTCTCCTGCACGATCCAGCTGCCGGGCGCGAGCTTTCCGCTGGTGATGTCGCGCCGCAACACCTCGGCCACGGCCTGCTGGGCCGTCTTCGGGCGCACGAAGTCGGCCCGGGTCGCCGAGCCGTTGGCGGCCCGGACCGGGCTGCGTTTGGGCGCTGTTCGCGGAGCCATGCCATCTCGCTTTCGCTCAGATTGGATACTCTATGCGATCGCGAACCGCGGCTGCCACAACCGCGCCGAACCCCGAGTGCTCACCGAAGTCGCATCCGGCCGATCACATCGCCGAGGAACGCCACGATGCGGCGGGCGCCGGACGCGTCGGGATCCTGGTCCGGGTCGTAGATGACAAGGCTGAGGCCGACACACCGGCCGGTGGACAGCACCGTACGGGCCAGGTCGGTCAACTGCTCCCACCGGAGTCCGCCGGGTTCGTCGGGCACTCCGGGCAGACCCTGCGCGGGAAACTCGACCGGATCGAGCACGTCGAGGTCGATGTGCAGCCACCATCGCCGCGATGCGGCGGCCAGTGCCGCCACGGCACGGCGCGTGGTGCCCACGGGATCGGCGGCAAGGTCGGCCAAGGGCGCGAGCCATACGCCGCAGCCCGCGAGCGTACCGACGTTGAACTGGGCGCGCCATGCCGCGTCCCGGGGACCGAGCACCACGAGCTGCTCGCGCGGTAAGACTGAGACCGATTCGCGCAGAACGCCTTTCAGGGTACGTCCGGTCAGTCCGAGCAGAAGTCCGACCTCGGTGTTCGCGGCCTCGCCGTCCTCGGACACGTCGAGCGGCATGGTGTCCTCATGCCCGTCGACGAACACCAGCCCGGCATCGGGCGACCGTTGGCGCATCCCCGTGACGATTCCGAAGAGCACCGAGCAGTCCCCGCCGAAGACCACCGGGAACCGGCCCGCAGCGAGCGCGGCGTCGACCTGGTGTGACAGTGCCGCGGTCATCGCCACCAGCGCGGGCTCGTTCCGCAGAGTGGTCTGCGCGCCGCGTGACGGCTCCGGCGGGGGCAGTTCGACATCAGCGTCGGCGGCCACCCGAGCCGCGCCGAATGCGCGAGCGATCCCGGCGTGCCGCAGTGCGCCGGGCGCACGGGCCTGGTTACCGAGCCGGCCGTACCCGTCGAAGGGCACGCCGATCAGCTCGATCACCGGCGGGGTCATATCAGGTCGATCGCCTCCGCGATGGACGGCAGCACGCGGCTGGGACGGAACGGATACCGCTCGATGTCGGCGACCTCGGTGGACCCGGTGAGCACCAGGATGGTGTCGAGCCCGGCCTCGATCCCGGCGACGACGTCGGTGTCCATGCGGTCGCCCACCATCACCGTGCTCTCCGAATGTGCCTCGATACGGTTGAGCGCGCTGCGGAACATCATCGGGTTGGGCTTGCCGACGAAATACGGTTCGCGGCCGGTGGCCTTGGTGATCATGGCCGCGACCGATCCGGTGGCGGGCAACGGGCCCTCGGCCGAGGGTCCGGTCACGTCCGGATTGGTGGCGATGAACCGCGCGCCGCCGATGATGAGCCGGATCGCCCTGGTGATCGCCTCGAAGGAGTACGTGCGGGTCTCCCCCAGCACCACGAAATCCGGTTCGACGTCGGTGAGTGTGTAACCGACCTCGTGCAGGGCCGTCGTCAGCCCGGCCTCGCCGATCACGTATGCCGAACCGCCCGGCAACTGATCGTTGAGGAACGCCGCGGTCGCGAGCGCCGAGGTCCAGATCGAGCTCTCTGGCACCGTCAGACCCGAACGCGCCAACCGCGCCGCGAGATCACGCGGGGTGAAGATCGAATTGTTGGTCAGAACCAGAAACGGCCGCTCCTTGTCGACCAGGGTTTGCAGGAACTCCGCGGCTCCGGGCAGCGCGTGTTCCTCGCGTACCAGGACACCGTCCATATCCGTCAGCCAGCACTGGGCATGTGAACGCACCGTCCCAGTGTCTCAATTCCGACCGGGATGCGAGCGTTCAACGCATGATCGTCGACGTTGAGAATGTGTTCACGGTCGGGACACGAAAAACGCCCGGCCGGACGATCTCTCGCCGGCCGGGCATTTCGGGTCGTACGTCAGACAGTGTGCTCGTCGGCGACGTCGAGCGCCTTGTCGAGGATCCCCAGACCCTCACGCACCTCGTCGGCCGACACGTTGCACGGTGGGACGACGTGGATGCGGTTGAAGTTGGCGAACGGCAGCAGGCCGCCCGCCTTGCACGCCGCGATGACGGCGTTCATGGCCGGGCTCGAAGATCCATAGGGCGCCAACGGTTCCCGCGTCTGCCGATCCTTGACCAACTCGACGGCCCAGAACACGCCCAGACCGCGGACCTCACCGACGCTGCGGTGCTTGGCGGCCAACTCGGCCAGACCGGGGCCGATGACCTCGGCACCCACCTTGGCCGCGTTCTCGACCATGCGCTCGTCTTCCATCGCGTTGATGGTCGCCACCGCGGCCGCGCATGCCAGCGGATGACCCGAGTAGGTCAGCCCGCCCGGGTACGCGCGGTGCGCGAAGGTCTCGTAGATCTCCGGGCTGATCGCCACGCCACCGAGCGGCACGTACCCAGAGTTGACGCCCTTGGCGAACGTCATCAGATCGGGCACGACGTCGAAGTGGTTGATGGAGAACCACTTTCCGCTACGTCCGAAGCCCGCCATCACCTCGTCGGCGATGAACACGATGCCGTAACGGGTGCAGAGCTCGCGTACGCCTGCCAGGTACCCGGGTGGCGGCACCATGATGCCCGCGGTGCCAGGGATGGACTCCAGGATGATCGCGGCGATGGTGGACGGGCCCTCCATCTGGATCAGCTTCTCCAGGTACTCCAGCGCGCGCTGGGATTCCTGCTCCTCGGTCTCGGCGTAGAACGACGAGCGGTACAGGAACGGCCCGTTGAAGTGCACGACCCCGGCGTTGCCCCGGTCGTTGGGCCAGCGGCGCGGGTCGCCGGTCAGGTTGATCGCGGTGTCGGTGCCGCCGTGGTAGGCCCGGTACCGGGAGAGCACCTTGTAGCGGCCCGTGTGCAGGCGAGCCATCCGCACGGCATGCTCGACGGCGTCGGCGCCACCGTTGGTGAAGAAGATCTTGTTCAACTCACCCGGGGTGCGCTCGGCGATCAGCCGGGCCGCCTCCGAACGCGCGGCGTTGGCGTGTTGCGGTGCCACCGTGCACAGCTTGGCGGCCTGTTCGGCAATGGCCGCAACGACTTTCGGGTGCTGATGACCGATGTTGGTGTTCACCAGCTGGCTGGAGAAGTCCAGCAGCCGGTTGCCGTCGCCGTCCCACAGGTACGACCCCTGCGCCGCGGTGACGGTCATCGGGGTGATCTCCTCCTGGGCGGACCAGGAGTGGAACACGTGGGCGCGGTCGAGTTCGTAGGCCCGCGCCGCCTCGGCCTTCGCCCCGTCGACCGACAGGCCGTTGGGCAGCAGGGTGGACTCGTGAATCGCTGTCATGTTTGCCAGTCTCTCACTTGTTCTGCGGGAAGCCGAGGTTGATGCCACCGTGGCTGGGATCGAGCCAACGGCTGGTGACGGCCTTGGTCCTGGTGAAGAAGTGCACACCCTCGATGCCGTGGGCATGGGTGTCGCCGAACAGCGAGGCCTTCCAGCCACCGAAGCTGTAGTACGCCATCGGAACCGGGATCGGCACGTTGACGCCGACCATGCCGACCTCGACCTCGTTCTGGAATCGGCGCGCCGCACCACCGTCGTTGGTGAAGATCGCGGTGCCGTTGCCGTACGGGTTGTTGTTGATCAGCTCCAGCGCCTCGTCGTAGGTCTCGACACGCACCACCGACAGCACGGGACCGAAGATCTCGTCGGTGTAGACGGTCATGTCGGGCGTGACGTTGTCGAGCAACGTCGGGCCCAGCCAGAACCCGTCGGCCTCGCCGTTGGCGATGACCGTGCGCCCGTCCAGCACCACCTTGGCGCCTGCGGCCTCGCCTGCGTCGATGTAGGACGCGACCTTGTCGCGGTGCACCTTGGTGACCAGCGGGCCCATGTCCGAATCCTTGGTGCCGTCGCCGGTTTTGATGGTGGCGGCGCGCTCGGCGATCTTGGCGACCAGTTCGTCGGCGATCGGGCCGACCGCGACGCAGGCGCTGATCGCCATGCAACGCTCACCGGCGGAGCCGAAGCCGGCGTTGACCATCGCGTCGGCGGCCAGGTCCAGATCGGCGTCGGGCAGCACGACGGCGTGGTTCTTGGCACCGCCCAGAGCTTGCACACGCTTGCCCGCTGCGGTTCCCGTGGCGTAGACGTACTGGGCGATGGGGGTCGACCCGACGAAGCTCACGGCCTTGATCTTGGGGTTGGTCAGCAGTTCGTCGACGGCGGTCTTGTCGCCCTGCAGGACGTTGAACACACCGTCGGGCAGGCCGGCTTCCTTCCACAGTTCGGCCAGCCACAGCGAGGCCGAGGGATCCTTCTCCGACGGCTTGATCACGACGGTGTTGCCCGCGGCGATCGCGATCGGGAAGAACCACATCGGCACCATCGCCGGGAAGTTGAACGGGCTGATGATGCCCACCGGGCCGAGCGGCTGGCTGATGGAGTACACGTCGACCTTGGTCGAGGCGTTCTCCGTGAACCCGCCCTTGAGCAGATGCGGGATGCCGCAGGCGAATTCGACGACCTCCTGGCCGCGGGTGACCTCGCCGAGCGCATCGGAGAGCACCTTGCCGTGCTCGGAGGTGATGATCGCCGCGAGTTCGTCCTTGCGGGCGTTGAGCAGTTCACGGAACGCGAAGAGCACCTGGGTGCGCTTGGCCAGGGACGCGTCACGCCAGGCAGGGAACGCCGCGGCGGCCGCGTCGATCACCGCGCGCGCATCCTCGACACTGGCCAGCGCAACCTCACCGGTCACTGCGCCGGTCGCAGGGTTGGTCACCGGGGCGGTCGCGGTCGAGTTGCCGGCAAACAGTTTGCCGTCGCGCCAATGCTGGATGACAGTGCTCATAGAAAACCTTCCGTGGGACGAACGACTTCACCTCTCACTGTGCGACACCACAACCCCTCCGTCGGTGAGCACTATGTATGCGCAATCAGCTCTCTGATTACACTTTGTAAATGATCCCGACCGTGCGTGACGTCATCGACCTCCCGGTGGTGCAGGCCGGAGACCCCGAGGTGGTCAGCGCCGAGAACCTGGACTGCCCGGTGCGCTGGGTCCATGTGAGCGACATGCCCGACCTCGCGGGCCTGCTGCACGGCGGCGAGCTGGTCCTCACCACCGGCGCCGGACTCTCCGACGCACCACACGACTACCTGGAACGCATGAGCCGCGCGGGCGCCGTCGGACTCGTCGTCGAGCTCGGAACCCGCGTCTCACACCTGCCGGGCGGCGTCGGCGACGTCGCCCGGGCTCTCGGCCTGCCTCTTGTGCTGCTGCACCGGCAGACCCGGTTCGTCGAGATCACCGAGGCCGTGCACCGGCTGATCGTCGCCGATCAGTACGAGGAGTTGGCGTTCGCGCACCGCACCCACGAGACCTTCACCGATCTGAGCATGCGCCGCGCATCACTCGCCGACATCGTGCGCGCGGCCGCCGACATGATCAACGAATCGGTGGTGCTCGAAGACCTCTCCCATCAGGTGCTCGCGATCTCGCCCCGCGGCGAGGCCGCGACGACCGTCCTCGCCGAATGGCAACGCCGCTCCAGGGCGATGACCGAACCGTGGATCACCACCGCCGTCGGCCCCCGCAGCGAGGAATGGGGCCGGCTCATCATCCCGCGCACGCCTGCCGCACCCGCCCGCGCGAAGACGGTGCTGGAACGCGCCGCACAGGCGTTGGCGCTGCACCGGATGGCCGAGCGGGGACGTTCGGGGCTGGAGCACCAGGCACAGAGCGGTCTCATCGACGACGTGGTCGGTGGACGCATCGCCGATGACCGGGAAGCCGCGGCGCGCGCAGAGGCGCTCGGCCTGCGCGCAGGCGGCCCGTACCTGCCGGTGACGGTGCGCACCGACGCCCCGGCCGAACGGCTTGATCCCGTCGGCGTGCAGCGGCGCAACATCCGCGTCCTCGACGCGGTCACCCACAGCGTGCGATCCCAGGGCCACACCGCGATCTGCTCGATCCGGCGCGACGGCGAGGTGGGGTTCGTGCTCGCCCTGACGCCGCGGCGCAACATGACCGCTGACGCGGCCCTCACGCGGCTGGCCGAGGGCCTCCGCGAGGCCATCACCCGCAGTGGCGTCACCACGAAAGCGGTTGTGGCCGTCGCGAACAACGCCGACACGTTCGCCGACGCGGTACACGGCCTGCGGGAGGCCGCCCATATCGCCGAGGTCGCCCTGCCGATGGCGGGCACCGAACGGTTGTCCGACCGCGCGTTCGTCCGCGCCTCCGATGTGCGACTGCGGGGTCTGATCACGCTGCTGCAGGACGATCCACGCGTGCAGACCTTCGCCGAAACCGAACTGAGGAGCCTGCTGATCCACGACGCCGATCACGGCGAGGACGACATGGCCGTGCTTCGCGGGTACCTGGAGTCGGCGGGCAACAAGTCGGCGTTGGCCAAACGGCTGCACATGAGCAGACCGGCGCTCTACAGCCGCCTGGCCGCCATCCAGCGGCGCCTCGGCGTCGACCTCGACGACGGCGAATCGATGACGTCGCTGCACGTCGCGTTGCTGATCCTCGATACGCAACGCAGCGCGAGCCCCGAGCCGGCGCGGTGAGCTAGGGTCGGCAGGCATGTCGCACGATGACCGGACCCTCGAAGTCCCCGTCGAGATTCCCGCCGGATTGACACTCGAGACCTGGCAGACTCCGCCGTATCTGCACTGGGCATTCCAGCATCTTGCCGAATTCCTTCCGACAGAATCGATCTCGCGCGGCGACGGACCCGTCGCGGAGCTGCCGCCTGCACCGCAGGACTTGTCGTCGATCACATTGCACGTCGACGGCCGCCCGACGACCGTGGGCGAGGTGATGGCCTCGACGGTCACCGACGGCTGGATCGTCACACAGCGCGGCGCGGTGCTCGAAGAGCACTACCTCAACGGCATGACGGCCGACACCGGTCACCTGCTGATGTCGGTCAGCAAGTCACTGGTCGGCATGGTCGCCGGGGCGCTTGTCGGTGCCGGCGTGCTCGACACCGCCGCAGAGCTCACCAGATACGTTCCGGCACTTGGCGATACGGGTTACGCCGGTGCCACGGTGCGACACCTGCTGGACATGCGTTCGGGCATCGCGTTCTCCGAGGTGTACCTGGACCCCACGGCGGAGGTCCGCCTGCTCGAGCAGGCGATCGACTGGGCACCCCGCACCGTTGCCGATGTGCCCGCGACGATGTACGACTATTTGCTCACCCTGCGCCAGAAGTCGCCGCACGGCGGGCCTTTCGAATACCGTTCTGGCGAAACCGATGTCCTCGGCTGGATCTGTGAAGCCGCCGGCGGGATGCGCATGCCACAGCTGATGTCGCAACTGTTGTGGAGCAAGCTGGGCGCGCAGAACGACGCGTACATCGGTGTCGACTCGGCCGGCACCGGCATGTTCGACGGCGGCATCAACGCGTGTCTGCGTGACCTGGTGCGGTTCGGTGCGCTGGTACTCGGCGACGGGGTTTCGCTCACGGGCCAACAGGTGGTGCCGGCGGAGTGGATCGCCGACACCCGCACCGGTGATCCGGACTCCCGGGCAGCATTCACGGCCAGCCCCACCGACACCGGTATGCCGGGCGGCATGTACCGCAACCAGTTCTGGCTGCCGTATCCCGGCGACAACGTACTGCTGTGCCAGGGAATCCACGGGCAGATGATCTACATCAACCGGTCCGCCGGGGTCGTGGCCGCCAAGCTGTCGAGTTGGCCATTGCCGCAGGAGCCCGGATACCTGTTCGCGACCATCGCCGCGTTCGACGAAATCGCCGCGCAGCTCTCCTGAACCACCGCTCGATGGAACCCGGCACAGACATACTGGGCACATGCCAGACCGCATGCCAGACCGCAACGTGCTCGGTGGCCCGCTCGAGGAATGCGGCACCGATCCGCTGACCGGCTTCTACCGCGACGGGTGCTGCACGACCGGCGACGCCGACCTCGGGCGGCACACCATATGTGCGGTGGTCACCGCGGAGTTCCTGCAGCACCAGCGTTCCATCGGCAACGATCTGTCGACCCCCGCGCCGCATTTCCGGTTCCCGGGTCTGAAACCGGGTGACCGCTGGTGTGTCACGGCAGCCAACTGGCTGCGCGCTCACCAGGACGGATTCGCCGCGCCGGTGGTGCTGGCGGCCACCCATGAGCGCACGCTCGACGTCGTGCCACTCGACGTGCTCGAGTCCTACGCCGTCGACGTTCCCGACGACCTCGCCGATCTGTGAGCCTGTGAGCTGACTGGGCGGCGCCCGAGACTCTCCGTAGGCTCGTCGGTGTGAGTGTCACCTCGGATGCCGCCGTCACCCTGCACAGCCGGTTCGCGCGCGAACTGCCCGAACTGGCGATCCCGTGGCAGGCCGAGCCCGCGCCCGCTCCGCATCTCCTCGTCCTCAACGACGCACTTGCCGCCCAACTCGGTCTGGACCCGGAGTGGCTGCGCAGTCCGGACGGTATCGGTCTGCTGCTGGGCACCGCCGTACCGGACGGCGCCACACCCGTCGCGCAGGCCTACGCCGGGCACCAGTTCGGCGGGTATGTCCCACGTCTCGGCGACGGCCGCGCGCTGCTGCTCGGCGAACTCGTCGACGTCGACGGCCGCGTCAGGGACCTGCACCTCAAAGGGTCCGGTCGCACGCCGTTCGCGCGTGGCGGCGACGGCCTGGCGGTTGTGGGTCCGATGCTGCGCGAGTACATCGTCAGCGAAGCCATGTATGCGATGGGCATACCGACCACGCGCTCGCTCGCGGTCGTTGCGACCGGACGCGGCGTGTGGCGCGAGACCGAGCAACCCGGTGCGGTGCTGGCCCGGGTCGCGAGCAGCCACCTGCGGGTCGGCAGCTTCCAGTACGCGTACCAGTACGCCACCGCGGCGAAGGCCCCGACGGTGTTACGCCGGCTCGCCGACCACGCGATCTCGCGCCATCATCCGCACGCTGCCGAGTCCGACAACCCCTATCTGGCGCTGTTCGAAGCCGTGGTCTCGGCGCAGGCGTCGCTGCTGGCACAGTGGATGCTGGTGGGCTTCATCCACGGCGTGATGAACACCGACAACATGACCATCTCCGGCGAGACCATCGACTACGGGCCCTGTGCCTTCATGGACGCGTTCGATCCCGCAACGGTTTTCAGCTCGATCGACCACGGTGGGCGCTACGCCTACGGGAATCAGCCGACGGTTGCGCACTGGAATCTGGCGCGGTTCGCCGAGACCCTGCTGCCGCTGATCGCCGACGACACCGACACCGCCGTCGACCTCGTCACCGCGGCACTCGGGCGGTTCCCACAGCAGTTCGACACGGCGTGGTCGACGGGGATGCGGACCAAGCTGGGGCTGCCCGCCGAGGTCGACGACGAGACCGCGATGGCGCTGATCACCGATCTCCTGCGGCACTTGCAGCAGACCGGCGCCGATTACACGTCGGCGTTCCGCAGCCTTGCCCGCGTCGCACGCGGGGCCCGGTCGGCACTGCCGGTCACCGACGACTGGTTGTCCCGGTGGCGCCTGTTGAACCCCGACCCGGCCGTGATGGACCGCGCGAACCCGATCTACATTCCGCGCAACCATCTCGTCGAAGAGGCGCTGGGGGCCGCGACCGCCGGTGATCTGGAACCGCTCACCAGGCTCATGACGGCGCTGCGCGCCCCATTCGACGAGCGCTCGGGGTTCGAGGCCTATGCCGCGCCCGCACCTGTGGACTTCGGCCCGTACCGCACGTTCTGCGGCACCTGATGGGCGACCGTGGGCGCACCGCTACATTCGGGTAGGTGACGATCACCATCAACACCCCCGGCGGCGCGATCGACGCGTTGCTGAGCACACCGACCGGATCGGGACCGTGGCCGGGCGTCGTGATCATCCACGACGCAATCGGCTACGGCCCGGACAACGAGCTGATCTCGGAACGCGTCGCCTCGGCGGGCTACCTCGCGATCACCCCCGACCTGTATTCACGCGGCGGCCGCGCCAGGTGCATCACCAGGGTGTTCCGCGAACTGCTCACCCAGCGCGGCCGGGCTCTCGACGACATCCTCGCCGCGCGTGATCACCTCAAGGCGCTGCCCGAATGCACCGGCACCATCGGCATCGTCGGATTCTGTATGGGCGGGCAGTTCGCATTGATCATGGGCCCCAAGGGATTTGCGGCCTCGGCACCGTTCTACGGGACACCGCTCCCCCGCCATCTGGACCGGACGCTCGACGCGTCGTGCCCGATCGTCGCGAGTTTCGGGCGCCGTGACCCGGCGGGTATCGGTGCACCGGCGCGGCTGCGCAAGATCGTCGAGGAGAAGAACATACCCGCCGACATCAAGGTGTATCCCTCGGCAGGGCACAGCTTCGCCAACATCCTGCCCGGCCAACCGCTGCTGCGGATCACGGGTTTCGGTTACGACGAGGCCGCCACCACCGACGCGTGGTCGCGGGTGTTCGCGTTCTTCGACGAGCACCTCAAGCCCCAGAACGCGGGCTAGCGGCACTCCCGGCGCTACTCGGGCAACCGCAACTCGGGTTTCTCGACTTCCTCGATGTTGACGTCCTTGAACGTGATCACCCGCACCTGTTTGACGAAGCGGGCAGGCCGGTACATGTCCCACACCCAGGCGTCGGCCAGCCGCAGCTCGAAATACACCTCGCCATCGGCATTCCGTGGAATGAGCTCCACACTGTTCGCGAGGTAGAAGCGGCGTTCGGTCTCCACCACGTAGCTGAACTGACCGACGATGTCCTTGTATTCGCGGTACAGCGAGAGCTCCATCTCGGTTTCGTACTTCTCGAGATCTTCGGCGCTCATCTGCTCTGCTGTCCTTCTCGTTGGGTCACGGCCTTGGTCACGGCCTCGATCAACATTGTCTGCTCTTCGCGCGGTCATCCACTGCCCATCTTCGCGCACGCGGCATCCTCGTGCGCCGCGGGTGCGGTAACCCACTCGACCTCAAACGCCTCAAGGGCCCGCCGCACCTCTTCAGTCTCGGCAGTGATGTCGGTGGACCACCGCACCCCGACCCGGTCGGACGCCCAGCGCACACCGGTCGCCTCGGCGGCACGGCGCACGTTCACATACGAGTAGCGGTGCTCGACGCACGGCCCCAGCTCACCAAGCGCCGCGGTGTGCCCGGGCGTGATGTAGCCCTTGTGCTCGGCGAACCCGTAGCCGGGATGCTGTTTTTCCATCTCCACCATCAACCGGTCCCTGCTGACCTTGGCCAGCACACTCGCCGCCGCGATACACGCCGCCGCGGCATCGCCTCCGATCACCGGAAGCGACGGCACCGACAACCCCGGCACCCGGAAGCCGTCGCTCAGCACATATCCCGGCCGCACCGACAGGCCGGCGACCGCGCGTCGCATGCCCTCGATGTTGGCGACGTGCACGCCGCGCCGGTCGACCTCGTGGGACGGGATGAACACGACATGGTATGCGAGGGCGTAACGGCGGATCAGCGGAAAGAGGCGTTCGCGTTCCTTCTCGCCCAGCTTCTTCGAATCGTCGAGTGCGGCGAGACTCTCCAGCCGGTTGGGGCCCAGCACACACGCCGCGACCACGAGCGGGCCGGCACAGGCACCACGGCCCACCTCGTCGACCCCGGCCACCGGCCCGAGTCCGTTGCGGTACAGCGCCGATTCCAGGGTGCGCAGACCCGACGATTTGCGAATCACGGTTCGAGGCGGCCACGAGCCGGGCACGAGACAGCTCCTAGGAAGATGTCTGCGGATTCACGTCACTGATGCCGCCCCACCGGGACGGTGGCCAGGCGATGAATCGCGCCTTACCGATCACATTCTCCACGGGAATCGTTCCGGCCATCGGATCACCCGTGCACAGCAGGCCCTTCTGGGCGTCGGCGGGCTGATTGGTGCAGTGCACGCGGGAGTCCGCCGAGTGCGTGCGGTTGTCGCCCATCACCCAGATGCGGTTCTGCGGCACGGTCACCGGACCGAACTCGTTGCCGAGGCAGGGATAGATCGCGGGATCGGCCATCATCGTCGTGGGATCGAGATACGGCTCGTTGAGCCGCTTGCCGTTCACCGTCAGGCCGGTGTCGGCGCGGCAGGCCACCGTCTGGCCGCCGACCGCGATCACGCGCTTGACCAGATCGTTCTCGTCCGGCGGGACGAAACCGATGAACGACAGTGCGTTCTGCACACCACGGATCACCGGATTGTCCGAGCGGATCGACTTGTAGCCGATGCTCCAGGACGGCGGACCCTTGAAGACCACCACATCGCCGGGGCGCGGTTCGGAGAATCGGTAGGTGAGCTTGTCGACCATGATCCGGTCGCCCACACACCCGTTGCAGCCGTGCAGCGTCGGCTCCATCGACTCCGACGGGATGAGATACGGCCGCGCGATGAACGTCAGCATCACGTAGTACAGGACCACCGCGATGGTCACCAGAATGGCGCCCTCGCGCAAGGCACCATGCTTGCGCTTGGGCTTCTCTTCTGATTCGCCATCCGGCCGGGACTGCGGCTCCTCGGCGGGATCGGTGTCGAGCGCGTCCTCCGACGACGCGTCGGTGGAGTCGGTGGATCCGGTCACGGCATCCACAGTAGCGAGCGAAGGGCCGAGCCCCGCGTCAGCCGCACCACCATAGCTGGCTCAGCGCTTTTCCTTGATCTTCGCCTTCTTGCCGCGCAGCTCGCGCAGGTAGTACAGCTTCGCGCGACGGACGTCACCGCGGGTGAGAACATCGATGTGGTCGATGTTGGGCGAGTGCACCGGGAAGGTTCGCTCGACTCCGACGCCGTAGCTCTCCTTGCGCACGGTGAAGGTCTCGCTGATACCGCCACCCTGACGGCGGATCACGACGCCCTTGAAGACCTGGATGCGCTCCTTGGAGCCTTCGATGACCTTCACGTGCACGTTGACGGTGTCGCCGGGGCTGAAGGTCGGGATATCGTCGCGCAGCGACGCCTGATCGACGAAGTCCAGCGTGTTCATCGGTGACACTTCCTTGTTGTTCGCGGGTACGCGCAGCGGCGCAGCCGAAGCTATCTTTCGGGTGTATCGGGGTGTATCTCGCAGCGGGCGGGCACTACCCAGCCCGGTCCTGCACAGACAACTGCTCAATTGTGCCAGACGAGCCCCCATCCAGTGAAATCGGTGCGCCTTCCTGCACCGGAGCCCGCTGGGACGACCCCTCTGGGAAGCAAGGCTAACTAAGCGCCGCGATCGCGTAACGGTTAGGCTTCGGTTGTCCGAATCGCCGCTCCAGCCGTGCCGTTCGGGGTCCACTGATGTCGGAGGAGGGGTATGCGAGGGCGGCCGTCGAGGCTGATCAGCGCGACCGCAATCAGTGCGATCGCGATGCTGGTCGTGTCCGGTTGCGAGGCTCGCGTCTACGGCGAGGCCTCCCCTCAGGATGCGCCGCAGCTCACCGTGGTCGTACCGCAGGGCAGCATGGCCCCGCTGCCCGAGGCCCCGCCCGACGAGCCCGCCGCGTCGTTCATCGGCCTGCAGGACCGTGCCAGGCTCGCCACCAGTCAGGCCGCCGACGCCGGCGCCGACATCACGATGCTGGTGCTCGACCGCAACACCGGCCAGCTGATCTCCAACGGCAACGACCAGACCATCGCGATCGCGTCCGTCGTCAAGCTCTTCATCGCCGACGACCTGCTGCTGCAGGAGGCCAAAGGCCAGACCGTCATCACCCCCGAGGACCGGGAGATGCTCGACGTGATGCTGCGGTCCTCCGACGACGACGCCGCCGAGATCTTCTGGAACCGCAGTGGCGGCGACCCCATCGTCACGCGCGTGGCGGCCCGATACGGGCTGACCTCGACACAGCCGCCCAACGACGGCCGGTGGTGGAACACCAAGAGCACGGCCGCCGACCTGGTGCGCTACTACGACATGCTCATGAGCGGCCGCGGCGGTCTCCCTCCCGAGCAGGCCAACGTGATCCTGTCGAACCTGGCGCAGTCCACACCCGAGGCGATCGACAGCACGCAACCCGGAGGCGTCTATCCGCAACGGTTCGGTATCCCCGACGGTCTGTACGCCGAACCCGTCGCGGTCAAGCAGGGGTGGATGTGCTGCATCGGATCCGACTGGATGCATCTGTCGACGGGTGTGATCGGCCCCGACCGTCGCTTCGTGATGGTGATCGGCGCACTTCAGCCGACCGATTCGACGACCGCGCGCGAGACGATCACCGATGCGGTCAAGACCATGTTCCCCGGCGGTCGTATCTGACGCGTCACCTCCCCCGCGAGCAGACGCATAAGTGCCCATTTTTCCGCGGAAAAGAGCAGGTTCACGTCTGCTCGGCAGAGGGACCGGACTCGTCGAGGAGATCGGGGCGACGCTCACGGGTGCGCTGCAGCGCCTGCTCATGGCGCCACTGGGCGATCTTCGCGTGGTCGCCGGACAGCAGCACCGGCGGTACGTCCAGGCCCCGCCACGTCGGCGGTCGGGTGTAGCTCGGACCTTCCAGCAGACCGTCGGAATGCGAATCCTGCTGGTGCGAAGCGGGATTGCCGAGAACGTCGGGCAGCAATCGCACCACCGCCTCGATCATCACCAGGGCGGCCGACTCACCGCCGGTCAGCACGTAGTCCCCGATCGAGACCTCCTCGACCCGCATCCGCCGGGCCGCGTCGTCGACGACGCGCTGATCGATGCCCTCGTAACGCCCGCAGGCGAACACCAGGTGTTCCTCGGCGCTCCAGCGTTGTGCCGTGCGCTGGTCGAACAACCTGCCCGCAGGCGTCGGCACGACGAGAAGTGTTTCTTCCGAACAGATCTCGTCGAGCGCCTCGCCCCACACGGGTGCCTTCATCACCATGCCTGGACCACCACCATAGGGTGAATCGTCGACCGAGCGGTGCACGTCATGGGTCCAGTTCCGCAGATCGTGGACTTCGACCGAGACGATGCCCGCGTCGATGGCCTTGCCCGGCAACGACTGTCGGATGGGGTCGAGGTAGGCGGGAAAAATCGAGACGACGTCTATGCGCACGCGCCGCCCCCACTCACGCCAGATCCAGCAGACCCTCGGGCGGGTCGATGACGATGGTCGCGCTCTCCCGCGAGACCGATGTCACGATGGCGCCGACGAACGGCACGAGGATCTCGCGGCCGCCCTCGTCGGCCTTGACCGCGAGGATCTCGCCTGCCGCGGTGTGCAGCACCTCCGAGACCTTGCCAACGGGTTCGTCGGCGACCGTCACGACGCGCATGCCTTCGAGTTCGTGGTCGTAGAACTCGTCGGGATCGTCGATCGCGGGAAGTTCGGCGGTGTCCACCAGGAACACCGTCCCACGGAGTTCGTCGGCACCGTTGCGGTCCGTGACCCCCGCGAGTCGCACCAGCAGTCGCCCGCCGTGTGCGCGCACCGATTCGATCGCGTATTCCCGTTCGGCACCGGACTTGGACCTGCCGCGCAGCACCGAACCGGCAGCGAATCGCGCTTCCGGGTCGTCGGTGCGGATCTCCACGACGACCTCCCCGGAGATCCCGTGCGCTTTGACGACCCGCCCGACAACCAGGTCCATGACGCCTTCGAGCCGCTTCGCCGGGTCGCGGTTACTGGTCGGTGTCGACGACGTCGACGCGGATGCCGCGGCCACCGATTCCGGCGACCAGGGTGCGCAGCGCCGTGGCGGTACGACCGCCACGGCCGATCACCTTGCCGAGGTCGTCGGGGTGCACATGCACCTCGACGGTCCGCCCCCGGCGGTTGGTGACCATGTCGACACGCACATCGTCTGGATTGTCGACGATTCCGCGAACCAGGTGCTCGACGGCGTCGACCACGACTGAACTCACTGTGGTGCTCAGCTCTCGCTTGCGGCGTCGGCTGCGGGCTCGGCGGATTCAGCCGGGGCCTCGGCGGCCTCGTCCTGCTGGTCCTTCTTCGAAGGCGCCTTCTTCTTCTTGGGTGTGGTCGCGGCGGCCGTGGTACCGCTCTCGGCCTCGGCCAGGGCTGCGTTGAACAGATCCAGCTTCGAGGGCTTGGGCTCCTTGACCTTCAGCGTGCCCTCGGCACCCGGCAGGCCCTTGAACTTCTGCCAGTCACCGGTGATCTTCAGCAGGGCCAGGACCGGTTCGGTGGGCTGTGCACCGACACCCAGCCAGTACTGCGCCCGCTCGCTGTTGACCTCGATCAGGCTCGGGTCTTCCTTCGGGTGGTACCGGCCGATGACCTCGATGGCGCGACCGTCGCGGCGCGTGCGGGCATCGGCGACGATGATGCGGTACTGGGGGTTGCGGATCTTGCCAAGCCGGGTGAGCTTGATCTTGACAGCCATGTGTGAGCCTTCTCCTTGGGTGTCACGCTGCAATTCAGCGATGCGGGCGGAATTGCCCGATCCGGTTTTGCCTCGCGTGTGTGACCGACGCGCAGCCGTGGTCGCACGCCGGACAGCCGACCATTGTGCCAGAGCGGACAGCACACTCCCAAATTTCGCTTCGGCGCAGGTCAGCCGGTCACAGCACCTTGTCGAAGCACTTTGTCTCGACGCGCCGTGTCATCCGCCAACCTTCGGGCGTCCGCACGAACTGGTCGTCGTACCACAGGCCGCAGAACAACACCTGCGGAGTGAGTCCGTCGAGGACCATCGGGTTGAAACAGATCGTGCGCGAGGTGGCGGTGTCCGGCCCGTCCTGGTCATAGGTGATGCGCACATCGAAGTTGCCCAGCATGTGCGCATACGCGGGGAAAGCAGGCAGCACCTCTGCGAGCCATGCCTTGACCTCCGGATAGTGCCCGTCGATGCCTCCCATGGCGCGATAGTCGATGTAGGCGTCCGGGGTGAACACCGCATCGAGGTCGTCGAACTGCCGCCGGTCGATGGCAGTCGAATAGTCGACCAGGAGTTGCTGTATCTCCAGGCGGTCCGAAATCTCAGCCAGGCTCAACATGTCTCGATTCAACACGACTAGGCTGGCCGGCCATGTGGAGGTACGCCTACGGGCTCGCCCTGCTCGTCGCGTTGGGCCTCGTCTGGGGATCCGTCGGCGTGCCGGTCGCAGACGCCGATCTGGAGGTCCAGCAGGTCGGGTCGGTGGCCGCGCCGGACGGCCCGGCCGAGGCGTGGGTCGTGGCCGACATGGACACCGGCCAGATCCTCGCGGGCCGACAGGAATACGCGCGGCACGCTCCGGCGAGCACCATCAAGACACTGCTGGCGCTGGCGGTTCTCGACGAGGTTCCCCTCGACGCGACGATCGTCGCCGACGAGGCCGACACCGCCGTCGAGTGCAACTGCGCGGGCGTCGCACCCGGGCGCACCTACACCGCACGCCAACTGCTGGAGGCCGCGCTGCTGGCGTCGGGCAACGACGCGGCGAACACGTTGGCCCGCATGCTCGGCAGCACCGGGACCGCCGTCGCGAAGATGAATGCCAAAGCCGCCCAACTGGGTGCGCGTGACACCAACGTCGTCACCCCGTCGGGCCTGGACGCGCCCGGCATGCCGTTCTGGTCGACACCGCACGATCTGGCGGTGATCTTCCGCGCGGCCATGGCCAACCCGGTGTTCGCCCAGATCACCGCGATGCCGTCGACGGTGTTCCCGGCGAAGACCGGCGACCGGGTTCTCGTCAACCAGAACGAGTTGCTGCACCGCTACCCCGGCACGCTGGGCGGCAAGACCGGTTTCACCGACATCGCGCGCAAGACCTTCGTGGCGGCCGCGCAGCGCGACGGGCGTCGTCTGGTGATCGCGATGATGTACGGGCTCGTCAAAGAGGGCGGCCCGACGTACTGGGATCAGGCCGCGGCCCTGCTGGATTGGGGTTTCGCGCAGGACCGCTCTGCCAGCATCGGCGCACTGTGAGCATGTCGAACAGGTTGTAGCCGTACAGCAACCTGATCGCGCGCAACTCGAGTCCTGCCGTCCGTAACGTCGGCGCGCGTGCGAAGACTGTTCGCGGCGGCCGCGCTCGCCCTCAGCACGGCACTGACCGCCGGGACCTTCGGTACGTCAACCCCATTCGCGCAGGCACAGCCGGGCGTCGAACCGGCCGGTGCCGCGATCGCCGACGGCCCTGCGAAGGCCTGGCTGGTCGCCGACATGGACACCGGCCGGGTGCTGGCGTCGAAGGACCCCTACGGGTCCTATGCGCCTGCGAGCACCATCAAGCCGCTGCTGGCTATGGTGGTGCTCGACCATCTTCGACCGGACAACTTCGCACGGGCCAACGCATCGCACACCCGGGTCGAATGCTCCTGTGTGGGACTCGAACCCGGTCAGCCCTACACCACGCGCCAACTGCTCGAGGCGCTGCTCATGGTGTCGGGCAACGACGCGGCGAACATGCTCGCCGACATGTTGGGTGGTTCACGCGTTGCCGTCGCGGCGATGAACCGCAAGGCCGCCGCGGTCGGGGCGCGCAACACCAGGGCCGCATCGCCGTCGGGCCTCGACGGCCCGGGCTGGGAGTCGGTCACCACCCCGCACGATCTCGCGGTGATCTTCCGTGCGGCACTGACCTATCCGGTGATCGCGCAGATCATGCGGCAGACGACGGCGCAGTTCCCCGGTAAGACGCTGACCAACCAGAACGAGTTGCTGACCCGCTATCCGGGAGACATCGGCGGCAAGACCGGCTACACGAACCTGGCCCGCAAAACCTACGTCGGCGCCGCCCAGCGCGGTGACCGGCGGTTGGTGGTCGTCCAGATGTACGGCACCGGCGATCTCTACGGCCAGGCGATCCGACTGTTCGATTACGGTTTCAGCCAGTAGCCCCGAAAGGGAGCGCCCCACGATCGGCCCTCGCGAAGTAAGGTCACCCTAACTTCAGCGGATCTTCGGATCTTCTGTGCGCATCCCGACCGCGCACCTGATCAAGGGGGTTACGTGACCGACACCGCGGACCGGACGGCCGACTTCTCGCTGATCGTCGGCTTCGGCACCGACATGGGCAGCGCCGAGGATGCGGCCATGACCTTCGCGGAGGCCGCCGCCGGGGCCCTCGGCATCGAGGCCGAAGCGCGCGAGCTCAACCAGATCGACGTCAGCGAACTTCAATCGGCGACGCACTTCGTGGTGGTCACCTCGACTTTCGGCGACGGCGAGTTTCCTGACACCGCAACCCTGTTCTGGGAGGCCATCGGCAGCTCAGGAACCGACCGGCTCGACCACCTGAACTTCGCGGTCCTCGCGCTCGGCGACAGCTCCTACGAATTCTTCTGCAACGCAGGCAAACTGCTCGACGCTCGGCTCGAGGAACTGGGCGCGACCCGGATCATGGACCGGGTCGACGTCGACGGCTTCTACCAGGAACCGGCCAAGGCCTGGACCACCGATCTCGTCAAGGTTCTGGTCGCCGAACGGCCCGCAGCCCCGGCCACCCGGGTAGCCGAGGTCGTCGAGGAGCCGACCGAGGCGCCGACCCGCGAACGCCACCTGCCGGTCGAGGTGGCGTTGACCGCCAACCGGCCACTGACCGCACCGGAATCCGACAAAGAGGTCCGGCACTACGAGCTCGACCTCCGCGGCAGCGGCATCACCTATCAGGCAGGCGATTCGATCGCCGTGCACGCGGACAACGATCCGGTGCTGGTCGAGGCGATCCTCGCGCACTTCGGCGTCGCACCCCAGCACACGCTCACCGATCACGACCATCCGCTCGGGGTGCTGCTGAGCGAGCACCTGGAGATCCGGACCCCGTCGCGTGCCCTGCTGGCGCTGGTGGGCGCGCGCACGGCGGACCCGCGCGCCGCGACCGCGCTGAGCGCCGATGCGCCGGATGCCGCGTGGTTGTACGGCAAGGATGTCCTCGACCTGATCAGGCTCGCGGATCTGACGGTCGACGAGGTCGTGGACACATTGCGCCCGTTGCAGTTCCGCGACTACTCGATCGCCTCCAGTCCTGTGGTGCATCCCGACCACGTCCACCTGACGGTGGCGACCGTGCGCTACACCTCCGGCGAACGCAGACACGGCGGCGTGGCCTCCACGTTCCTGGCCGAGCGCTGCGAGCGCCTGCGCGCGCATCTGCGCCCCAACCAGCACTTCCGCCTGCCCGCGCCCGACGTGCCGATCATCATGATCGGACCAGGCACCGGGATCGCACCGTTCCGCGCGTTCCTGCAGGAGCGCCACGCCACACAGGCGCCCGGCCGGTCCTGGTTGTTCTTCGGTGACCGCCGCCGCGCCACCGATTTCCTGTACGGCGACGAACTCCGCGGTTTCGTCGACTCGGGCACCCTGACCCGGCTCGACCTCGCGTTCTCTCGCGATCAGGGCAACAAAATCTATGTGCAGCAACGCATGCGGGAGAATGCCGACGAGTTCTACCGGTGGCTGCAGGACGGCGCCCACGTCTACGTGTGCGGTGACGCCGAGCGGATGGCCCGCGACGTCGACGCGACGCTGCACGAGATCGTGGCGCGCTGCGGCAATGTGGACGCCGACGGCGCCCATGCGTACGTCAACGACCTCGTCAAGAGCCACCGCTACGTGCGCGACGTGTACTGACTCCCCCGCCGAAACCGACGCAATTGCCGTGGAAAGCACTCTCGCGGCAGCGTTTTCGTCGTTCTCGCGTCAGAATATCCGGCCGCGCAGGATCACCAGATCCGGGTGGTCGACGCCGGCCACCCGCGGATCCTCGGCGAAGCACAGCAGATCGGCCGACGCACCGTGCTCAAGACCTGGTCTGCCCAGCCAGGCCCGGGCTTCCCAGCAGGCGGCGCCGAGCGCGGCCGTCGGGGTCATCCCGATCCTCTTGAGTGCCTCGACCTCGTCGGAGATGCGGCCGTGGGCGATCGTGCCGCCCGCATCGGTGCCCGCGAAGATCGGCACGCCCGCGTCGTGGGCCGCCGCGACCCGGGCGTAGCACGATGCGTACAGGTCGCGCATGTGCTTGGCATACGTCGGATATCTGGTCGCCGCGTCCGCGATACCCGGGAAGTTCTCGACGTTGATCAGCGTCGGCACCAGCGCCGTGCCGTGCTCGAGCATCAACGCGATGGTGTCGTCGGTGAGTCCGGTGCCGTGCTCGATGCAGTCGATACCCGCGTTGATCAGTCCGGGCAGGGCTTCCTCACCGAAGACGTGCGCGGTGACGCGTGCGCCCTCGGCATGCGCGGCGTCGATCGCGGCCTTGAGCACGTCGTCGGACCACAGTGGCGCGAGATCACCGGCGCCGCGGTCGATCCAGTCGCCGATCAGCTTGACCCAACCGTCGCCCCAGCGCGCCTGCTCGGCGACCACCGCCGGCAACTGCGATTCGTCCTCGACATCGATCGGCAACCCGGGCAGGTAACGCTTGGGCTTGGCCAGGTGGCGACCGGCGCGGATGATGCGCGGCAGATCTTCGCGGTCATCGAGACTGCGTGTGTCCAAAGGCGATCCGGCGTCACGCAACAACAGCGCACCGGCGTCGCGTTCGGTCTCGGCCTGCGCGACGGCCTCATCGATGTCGACCGCACCGCCGGGGCCGAGGCCGACGTGGCAGTGCGCGTCGACCAGCCCGGGGATGATCCAGCCGAGCTCGCCGTCGGCGCCGAACACGGTGTCGGCGTTGCCGATCGGATCGGCGGACAGCACGCCGTCGGCGATCCACCACTCGACAGGTTCGCCGTCGGGCAGGCCGCGTCCGCGGACGTGCAGCGCGGACACTAGTTCTTGGGGAACTTCAGTTTCGACAGGTCGAAGTCGGCCAGACCGGGCGGCAGCTCGTCGAGCCCCTTGGGCATGTTGGACAGGTCGGGGAATCCGCCGGGCAGTCCGGGCGCACCCAACGGGTTGCGCACCTTCGGTGGCGTCGGGCCCTTACCCTTCTTGGCGTTCTTGCCCTTCTTGCCCTTGCCCTTGGCGGCCTTGCGGGTCGCGCTCTTGCGCCCGAAGCCCATGCCCATCTGCCCGGCCATCGTCGACATCATCTTGCGGGCCTCGAAGAACCGGTCGACGAGCTGGTTGACCTCCGAGACCGTCACCCCGGAGCCGTTGGCGATGCGCAGGCGGCGCGACGCGTTGATGATCTTGGGATCGGCGCGCTCGGCCGGCGTCATACCGCGGATGATGGCCTGCACACGGTCGAGCTGCCTGTCGTCGACCGCAGCCAGGGCGTCCTTCATCTGCCCCGCGCCGGGCAGCATGCCCAGCAGGTTGCCGATCGGACCCATCTTGCGGATCGTGAGCATCTGCTCGAGGAAGTCCTCAAGCGTGAGCTCACCGGCGCCGATCTTGGCGGCGGCCTCCTCGGCCTTCTGCGCGTCGAAGACCTGTTCGGCCTGCTCGATGAGCGTGAGCACGTCGCCCATGCCCAGGATGCGGCTGGCCATCCGGTCGGGATGGAAGACGTCGAAGTCCTCGAGCTTCTCACCGGCCGACGCGAACAGGATCGGCACACCGGTGACCTCGCGGACCGACAGCGCGGCACCACCGCGGGCGTCGCCGTCGAGCTTGGTGAGAACCACGCCGGTGAATCCGACACCTTCGCGGAACGCCTCGGCCGTGGCCACCGCGTCCTGACCGATCATCGCGTCGAGGACGAACAGGGTCTCATGGGGTTGCACGGCGTCGCGAATGCCCGCAGCCTGCGCCATCAGCACGTCATCGATGCCCAGCCGGCCCGCGGTGTCGACGATCACGACGTCGTGGAGCTTGGCCCTGGCCTCGGCGAGACCCGCGGCGGCCACCGCCACAGGGTCACCAGGACCTGCGCCCTCGGTCTCGTTGGCGCCGGGCGCGGTGCCCGGATGCGGCGCGAACACCGCCACACCCGCGCGTTCACCCACGATCTGCAGCTGGTTGACCGCACCCGGTCGCTGCAGGTCGCAGGCCACCAGCAGCGGGGTGTGGCCCTTGTCCTTGAGCCACTTCGCGAGCTTGCCGGCCAGGGTGGTCTTACCGGCACCCTGCAGACCGGCCAGCATGATCACGGTCGGCGGGGTCTTGGCGAAGGCCAGCTGGCGGGTCTCGCCGCCGAGGATCCCGATGAGTTCCTCGTTGACGATCTTGACGACCTGCTGCGCGGGATTGAGCGCCGCGGAGACCTCGGCACCCTTCGCGCGGTCCTTGATACGTGCGACGAACGCGCGTACGACCGGCAGCGAGACGTCGGCCTCCAGCAGGGCCAACCTGATCTCGCGCGTCGTGGCGTCGATGTCGGCGTCGGTCAAACGCCCCTTGCCACGTAGCCCTTGCAGGGCACCGGTCAACCGGTCAGACAGGCTTTCAAACACGTGACAAGCCTAACGGTCGCGGATTTGTGCCGTCTCTGCACGTCGCGAGCCGGACTCAGGAGTGGTCGGCCGGTACGCGCTCGGAATCCAGAGCCGCCATGTGCGCGGCGGCGTAGCGATCGCCCGCCACCTCCTCGGCAGGGACCGCCGCCTCGATGCGCGCCACCTGATCGTCGGTGAGCGTCAGATCGACCGCGCCGAGCGCCTCGGACAGGCGCGTGCGGGTGCGTGCGCCGATCAGCGGCACGATGTCGTCGCCGCGCGACGCCACCCAGGCGATCGCCGCCTGCGCCACCGACACCCGCAGGTCGTCGGCCACCCTGCGCAGCGCGTCGACCAGCGCGAGGTTGCGGTCCAGGTTGGCACCGGAGAACCGGGGATACGCCGATCGGTTGTCACCTTGTCCGCCATCGGCCGTGGTCCAGTGGCCGCCGAGGAGGCCGCGCGAGAGCACACCGTAGGCCGTGATCCCGATTCCCAGGTCGCGGCAGGTGCCGAGGATGTCGCGCTCGATGCCGCGCGACATCAACGAGTACTCGATCTGCAGATCGGTGATCGGCCGGACCGCGGCCGCACGGCGGATGGTGTCCGCTCCCACCTCCGAGAGCCCGACGTGCCGCACGTACCCCGCGTCGACGAGCTCGCCGATGGCGCCGACGGTGTCCTCGATGGGTACCGCGGGATCCAGGCGGGCCGGACGATAGATGTCGACGTGATCGGTTCCGAGCCGCTGCAACGAGTACGCCAGCGCGGTTTTCACCGCCGCGGGACGGGCGTCGTAGCCGAGCCAGGAGACGTCGGGGCCGATCTGGCCGCCGAACTTCACGCTGAGCAGATAGCTGTCGCGAGGGCGGCCGCGCAGCGCCTCGGCGAGCAGTAGTTCGTTGTGGCCCATTCCGTAGAAGTCAGCGGTGTCGAACAACGTGACGCCGGCGTCGAGCGCATCGTGCACGGTCGCGATGCTCTCGCCGCGATCGGCCTCGCCGTAGGGTCCCGACATCGCCATACAACCGAGGCCGAATGCCGAGGTGGTCAGGGTTCCGAGGGTCTTGGTTCGCATGGGGCCAGTGTTCGTCGGCATCGAAGAGATGACAACGACCTGCCGAACCAGGGATTCGCGATCCCTGTCTGGGCCGCCGGGCCGCAGTGACAATGAGTTGATGGATCGTGATGCGCTCGCCGGGTTCCTGCGCCGACGCCGCGAGTCGATCCGGCCGCAGGAGGTCGGGTTACCCGCGGGCGCGCGGCGCCGCACCGCGGGTCTGCGACGCGAAGAGGTGGCGCAGCTGACCGGGATGTCGGTGGACTACTACAGCAGGCTGGAGCAGGCCCGCGGCCCCCAGCCGTCACCGCAGATGCTGCAAGCGCTGGCTCGCGCCCTGCGACTGTCCGACGACGAGCGAGACCACCTCTACCGGTTGGCGGGTCATGCCGTCCCGGACCGCGGCGGGCTCTCGACACACGTGCGTCCCGCGCTGCTGTTCGTGCTCGATCAGATGCACGGCGCCGCCGCGTTCGTGTGCACCGACACCGGAATCATGCTGGCGCAGAATGCGATTGCCAAGACGTTGATGGGCGACCTCACCACCGCCGAGACTGGCATCGAGGCCAGCCAAACCTGGAGATGGTTCACCGATCCTGGCGTGCGCGAGCAGTTCCCCGACACCGACCACGACGAGCACAGCCGCGTCATGGTGGCCGACCTGCGCGCAGCGTGGGCCCGCAGGCGCACCGATGCCGACATCGGCGAACTCGTCGACGGTCTGCTCAAGCACAGCTGCGAGTTCGCCGAATTGTGGGCTCGTCACGAGGTGGCCGTCCGCCGCATGCAACGCAAGACGTTCTCGACGCGCGTGGGACCCATCACGCTCGACTGCGAGGTGCTGGCGACCACCGACGGCCAGCAACTCGTCGTGCTGACCCCGCCCGCGGGATCCTCGGCGGCCGACGACCTGCGCCTGCTCACCGTCGTCGGCGATCAGGCTGTCGGCTGACGACGAGACGTCGTCGTCAGCTGGCCTGTTCGGCCGGCTTGGCCGGCGGCGGTGTCGGCAGAACCGCGAACAGCCCACGCTCCAGTTCCTGACGCACCCGATCTCCCTCGGCGGTGATGCCGAAAGCGTCGACCACCGACGAACCGAGCGTGGTCACCTTGGCCCACGCGATGTCGACCCCGTCGCGCTCGAACACCGCGGTGAGCCGCGCCAGCAGACCGGCCCGGTCGATCGTGCGGATCTGAACGATCATCTCTCCCGGCCCGCTGCCGTCAGCCCACAGGATGCGTGGCGGCGCGGGCACGTGGTTGGCGGGCACCGCCGCGAGGATCTCCCCCGCCCGCGCCGTCGGGTACTGCGCGGCGTCCCGCTCACGCCGCTCCAGCGAGCCGATCACGTCGAGGTCGCCGTCGAGTGCGAGCACGAACTGCTGGCGCAACAGGTCGGCGGCCGGCGGCGAGCCGAAGTGCGGGGAGACCACGAACGTGTTGATCGCCGAGCCCTCGTGACTGTTGACCGAGGCCGAGTGCACCCGCAGCGAGTTGAGTGCCAGCACCCCGGCGGCCTTCGACAAGAGACCCCGGCGGTCCGGGGCGATCATCGTGACGTTGTAGATGTGGGGGCCGTCGCCCTCGGTGAGTTCGACGTGGACACCGACCTGCGCGGCGAGGTCGAGGAACCGCGGGTCGATCGGATCGGGTTGCGGCAACGGTTCACCGGCCATGACCAGCCGGCAGCGCCGCACCAGGTCCCCGATCAACGACGCCTTCCAGTCGCCCCAGACACCGGGGCCCGTGGCCAGGGAATCGGCTTCGGCGAGCACGTCGAGCAACTCCAGCACCACCATGTCGCCGCCCAGCGCATCCACCACCGAGGCGATGGTCCCGGGGTCCTGCAGGTCCCGCCGAGTCGCCGTCTCGGGCAACAGCAGGTGGTAGCGCACGAGTTTCGACAGCACGTCGATGTCCGACGGCCACAGCCCCAGCCTGGTGCCGATCTGTGTGGCCAGTTCGGCACCGATGACGCTGTGGTCCCCGCCGCGGCCCTTGCCGATGTCGTGGCACAGCGCGCCGAGCAGCAACAGATCGGGACGCGACACCCTGGTGGTGAAAGCGCTTGCCCGCGAGACCGTTTCGACGAGATGCCGGTCGACGGTCCAGATGTGCACCACATCTCGCGGCGGTAGGTCGCGCACGGCACCCCATTCGGGGAAGAGCCTGCCCCAAAGGCCGGTGCGGTCCAGCGCCTCGATGGTCGCGACCGCCGCCGGGCCCGCCGCCAACAACACCAACAGATCCTTGAGCGCCTGACGCGGCCACGGCGTGCGCAGTTCCGGTGCGGTCTCGGCCAACCGGCTCAGCGTGGAGACCGCGATGGGAAGACCGGTGGTCGCCGAGGCCGCCGCGACCCGCAGCACCAGGCCGGGGTCACGCTCGGGGCGGGCGTCGCGCGCGAGGATCACCTCACCGGCGAACTCGATGACGCCTTCGTCGAGTGGGCGGCGCACCGGTCGCCGTAACGCCGCGAATCCGCGCCGCGGCAAGGCATTGGCCGCCGTGCGGATCCCCGAGTCGACGTAGTAGCTGACGGTGCGCGCCGCATCGGAGAGCATGCGTGCCAGGTCGAACCGGTCACCGATGCGCAGTGCTGCGCCGATCTCGTCGGCGTGCTGGGCCAGCAGGAGTTCGCGGCCGCGCCCGGAGACCCGGTGCAGTTCGGTGCGCACGTTGAGCAGAGCGAGGTGAGCACCACCGAGGGTTCCGGTCGGCGATGCCAGCGCGCGGCTGGGGTACACGTCGGCCAGCTGCGCGATGGCCAACGCGTTGAGCAGTTGGACGTCGCGCAGACCGCCGCGGCCCGACTTGAGGTCGGGTTCGGCACGGTGCGCGATCTGACCGCTGCGCTCCCAGCGTGCCTGGGCGTGTTCGACCAGCTCCTCGAATCGTGAGGCGATGCCGATGCGCCACTGCCTGCGGGCGCCGCCCACCAGGAGCGACGACAGATCCGCGTCGCCTGCGATGTGCCGTACGTCGAGCATCGCCAGGCCCACCGAGATGTCCTCGCCGGCGACCTTGAGTGCCTCGGGTACCGTCCGGACACTGTGGTCGAGTCGAATGTTGGCGTCCCACAACGGGTACCACAGCCTCTCGGCGATCTCGGTCACGGCGTCGACCGGCATGTTGTCGTGCAGGAGCATCAGGTCGAGATCCGAGTACGGCAGCATCTCGCCGCGCCCCAGCCCGCCGGTCGCGACGATCGCGAAACCGCTGTCGGCGGTGATGCCGAGCTCGGTTGCCTTTGTGGTGAGCCAGAATTCGTACAGATCGAGCAGCGCGTCACGCAGTGCGGCCGACTCCAGTTGCCGCGCACCCCCGGAGAGCAGCTGGGCGACAGCTGCGGCCAGATCGTTGGCCGGTCGTGACGAACCCGCCGGAGCCCCATCACGAGAAGCCCCGGCGGATTGTGTTCTGTGTTCTGTCATTTGGTCTTCCTCCCCCGGCCAATACCTACAAGCGCTCACACGGTGCCGGCCGGGAGCGGTCGACAGTGTTCGGACCGCTCCGCGCCTACAGGGCGTCGGCTCCCCGCTCCCCGGTACGAACACGGACCACGGTTTCGACCGGGCTCACCCACACCTTGCCGTCACCGATCTTCCCGGTGCGCGCAGCCTGCACGATGACGTCGACGACCTTGTCGACCGCGGAGTCGTCGACGACGACCTCGACCCGGACCTTGGGCACGAAGTCCACCGAGTACTCGGCACCGCGGTACACCTCAGTATGACCCTTCTGGCGCCCGTAGCCCTGAACCTCGCTGACGGTCATGCCGAGAATGCCCGTCTGCTCCAGGCCCGTCTTGACATCTTCCAGGGTGAACGGCTTGACGATCGCAGTAATCAGCTTCATAGATTCCATCCCTTCCAGGGCAATTGTTCCCGATCAGGCGAGCTCGTAAGCCGTTTCCGCATGCTCGGTCTCATCGATACCGGTGGCCTCATCTTCATCTGTCACACGCCAGCCCATCGGCTTGAGGGCCAACGCAATGATGGCAGTCATGACCGCGGTGAATGCGGTTGCCACGACGGCGATCACGATCTGGACGATCAACTGCTGGATGCCGCCACCGTAGAACAGGCCGGTCTCCGTGGCGAACAGGCCGATCGCGACGGTGCCCCACAGGCCCGCAACCAGGTGCACGCCAACGACATCGAGCGAATCGTCATAGCCGAACTTGTATTTCAGGCTGACGGCGAGTGCGGACAGCGCGCCGGCGATCGCACCGAGGATCAGCGAACCGACCGGGCTCAGCGCACCGCAGGCGGGGGTGATGGCGACAAGGCCCGCGACGATGCCGGAGGCCGCGCCCACGCTGGTCGGGTGACCGTCCCGGATCCGCTCCACCAGCAGCCAGCCCAGCATCGCGGCGGCGGTCGCGGCGGTGGTGTTCACCCAGACCAGGCCCGCGGTGGCGTCCGCAGCGCCCTCGGAACCGACGTTGAAGCCGAACCAACCGAACCACAGCAGCGCGGCACCGAGCATGACCCACGGGATGTTGTGCGGACGGAACGCGGTCTTGCCGAAGCCGCGGCGACGTCCCACGATGATCGCGAGCACCAGTGCGGCCATACCGGCGTTGATGTGCACCACGGTTCCACCGGCGAAGTCGATCGGCGCGACGGTGGCCGACACGGAGCCGTCGTCGGCTGTGGTGGTGCCGAACAGCCACGAGGCGAAGCCGCGCTCATTGCCGGACAGCAGGCCGCCGCCCCAAACCATGTGTGCCAGCGGGAAATACACCAGGGTGACCCACAGGCCGGAGAACACCAGCCAGGTGCCGAACTTGACACGCTCGGCGAGCGCACCGCTGATCAGTGCGACGGTGATCACCGCGAAGGTCAGTTGGAAACCGACCCACACGATGGCGGGCACGGTGCCGAACCCGCCGATCACCGACAGTTCGGTTCCGTCGATCTCACGGGTCTCCAGCAACTGGCTGAGGCCGAACAGCGAGAACGGATTGTCGAAGATCCCGGCGACGTCGGATCCGCCGGTGTGTGCCGACGCGAACGACATCGAGTAGCCCCACAGTACGTAGATAACGCTGACGACGCCCAGGGCTCCAAAAGACATCATCATCATGTTCAGTACGGATTTCTGCCGAGAAAGTCCGCCGTAGAAGAACGCCAGGCCCGGCGTCATCAGCAATACCAGCGCGGCGCTCGCGAGCACCCACGCCGTATCGCCGCTGTCGAAGGCGGCGAACGATTCGTCAGGTAGGGCTAAGACCACTTTGTGTGAACCTCCTTGGGAAGTGCGCCGACGGATCGGCCTCCCGATGAGATTCTGTTGCCGGCGTTTCACCGGTGATGCGGTTGCGTTTCCGGAAAGTGAACGCAATCCCGATCACTGTTACGCTCATGTTTCCCGCCGGGAAAGCACCGGTGGTTCGCACGGCGAACGCGATCTGTGACGCCGTGGCCGAAGCGCTCCCGCGGGCGTCACAGACCGCCCTTCGCGGTCTGTTCGGGTGCTATCCGAGCAGGGCGTCCACGAACGCGGCCGGCTCGAACGGCGCCAGATCGTCGGGTCCCTCACCGAGCCCCACGAGCTTGACCGGCACGCCGAGCTCCTGTTGTACGCGGAACACGATGCCGCCCTTCGCCGTTCCGTCGAGCTTGGTGAGCACCACGCCGGTGATGTCGACGACCTCGGCGAAGACCTTCGCCTGCGGCAGGCTGTTCTGGCCGATGGTGGCGTCCAGCACCAGCAACACCTCGTCGACCGCGGCCCGCTTCTCGACCACCCGCTTGACCTTGCCCAGCTCGTCCATCAGACCGGTCTTGGTGTGCAGCCGGCCCGCGGTGTCGATGACGACCACGTCGGCGCCCGCAGAGGTGCCGTGGTCCACCGCGTCGAACGCCACCGACGCCGGATCGGCGCCCTCTGGTCCGCGGACCACCTCGGCGCCCACACGTGACCCCCACGTCTGCAGTTGATCGGCGGCCGCGGCGCGGAACGTGTCGGCGGCGCCGAGCACGACGCGCCGTCCGTCGGCCACCAGGACGCGCGCGAGCTTGCCGACGGTGGTGGTCTTGCCGGTGCCGTTGACACCGACGACCAGCAGCACCGAGGGTTTGTCGGCATGTGGCAGCGCGCGGATCGACCGGTCCAGCTCGGGCCGCAACTCGGCCATCAGGACCTCACGCAACACGGCGCGCGCGTCGGCCTCGGTGCGCACGTTCTTGGCGGCCATCTGGGTCCGCAGGGCGCCGATCACCGACTCGGTCACGACCGGACCCAGATCGGCGATCAGCAGCGTGTCCTCGACCTCTTCCCACGACTCCTCGTCGAGGTCACCGCCGCCGAGGAGACCGAGCATGCTGCGGCCCAACGCGTTCTGGGACTTCGCGAGCCTGCCGCGCAGCCGGCCGAGTCTGCCTTCGGCGGGAGCGATCTCCTCGATCACAGGCGCTTCGGGAGCCTCGGGTGCTTCCGGCGCGGCTACGGGAGCCGATTCTCGTGTCGTTTCAGGTGCGACCGTCTCGGGAGCCGCGGTGGCCTCAGGCTCCGCCGCAGGCGGGGCCGTCGTCGGCGTGATGTCGGGCTCGACGGCAGGCGCGGTCTCGGGCTCGGCGGCCGGCTGCGGCGGCGCGGCGACGGAATCGGCCACCGGCGGCGTCTCGGGCTCGGTGACCGGCGGTTCGGGCAGTTGCACGTCGGCGATGGGTCGCTTGGGCGCATCGCGCGGGATCGTGGCGTCGTCGCCCACCGCGGGCAGACCCGTGGTGTCGATGCGCTCGACCGGCGGTGCCGTCCCGCCCTGACTGAAGCTGATGCCCGACGAGGCCGTATAGCCGCCGGAGCGGTCGATCGTCTTCGTGGGCTCGGGTGCCGACAGCTTGATGCGCCGACGGCGGTACCGGACCAAGCCGACGACGACGGCGACGACGAGCAGTACGGCAACGACCGCGATCGCGATCCACAGACCAATCAAGGCACCTTCTGTCACCGGGCCATTGTCTCAGCCGGGCCGGGCACCGCCCACCGCCCGGGGTACGCCGGGTCTCGACACGCCGCTTCAGCTGGGGGTCAGCTGGGGTTGGACACCAGTTCCTGGCCGCGCATGCGTTGCGAGATCACGGTCGTGATGCCGTCACCGCGCATCGTGACGCCGTAGAGCGCGTCGGCGATCTCCATCGTCGGCTTCTGGTGTGTGATCACGATCAGCTGCGAGCGCTCCCGCAGCTGTTCGAACAGGCTGATCAGCCTGCGCAGGTTGACATCGTCGAGCGCGGCCTCGACCTCGTCCATGACGTAGAACGGGGATGGCCGCGCACGGAAGATCGCCACCAGCATCGCGACCGCGGTGAGGGACTTCTCGCCGCCGGACAGCAGCGAGAGGCGCTTGATCTTCTTGCCCGGCGGCCTGGCCTCGACCTCGATGCCTGTCGTCAGCATGTCGCTGGGATCGGTGAGCAGCAGCCTGCCCTCACCGCCGGGGAACAGGGTCGCGAACACCTGCTCGAACTCACGCTCCACATCGGCATACGCCTCGGTGAACACCTGCAGGATGCGGTTGTCGACCTCGGCGATCACGTCGAGCAGGTCCGCGCGGGCGGCCTTGACATCCTCCAACTGGGTGGACAGGAAGTTGTAGCGCTCCTCCAGCGCCGCGAACTCCTCGAGTGCGAGCGGGTTGACCCGTCCCAGTTCCGCGAGTTCGCGCTCGGCACGCTTGGCGCGGCGTTCCTGCGTCGGGCGATCGAACGGCATCGGCGCGGGTGCGGTGACCTGTTCGCCGCGTTCGCGGGCCTGCTCGTACTCGGCCATCTCGAGCTCGCTCGGCGGCAGCGGCACCTGCGGGCCGTACTCGGCGACCAGGTCACCCGCCGACATGCCGAACTGCTCGAGCACCTGCGCCTCGAGCTGCTCGATCCGCAGCGCGGCCTGCGCCTTGGCCATCTCGTCGCGGTGCAGGGCGTCGGTCAGCGCGTTGATCCGGTTGTTGAGTGCGGTGACCTCTTCGCGGACCTCGCCGAGAGCCGAGACCCGCAGCTGCCGTTCGGTGGCCAGCTCGTCGCGGCTGCGGGCCGCCGCGGACACCACGACGGCCAGCTTGCCTGCGATGAGTCGTCCGCATTCGGACACCGCGGCCGCGACGCGCGCGGCGTACTCGCGCGCCTCCCGGGCCCGCTGCGCGCGAACCCGTGCCTCCCGCTCGGCCGCCGCCGCCCGGCGGAGTGAATCCGCCCGTCCGCGAACAGCATTCGCGCGTTCTTCGGCGGTCCGTACCGCCAGGCGGGCTTCCACCTCGACCGCACGCGCGGCCTCGGCGGCGGCCACGGTGGCCTGCCGGTCGACGGGCTCGACGTCGAACATCGGGGTCTGCTCGGCGTTGGACAGCCGCGTCTCGAGTTCGCGGAGCTCCTCCACGGTCTTGGTGCGCCCGGCCTCCAGCTCGTCACGCTGGGTGATCAGGCGCTGCCACTCCTGGTGGGCGCCGCGGGCCTCCTGGCCCAGCCGGGCCAGCTGCTCGTAGATGGCCGAGATCTCCGCGTCGGATTCGTTGAGCGCTGCCAGCGCCTGTTCGGCCGCATCCTGGCGGTCGGACTGTTCGGCCAGCGCCCCCGACAGCGCCGCACCGAGTTCGTCGGTCTGCTTCTCGGCCTGCTCCAGTTCGGATCGGGCCTTGTCGATCTCGGACGCGATCTCCAGGGTGCTCGGTTTGCGGTCGGATCCGCCGCTGACCCATCCGGGGCCCACCAGATCGCCCTCGGTGGTCACCGCGCGCAGTTCTGGGCGCGCCGACACCAATGCGAGCCCGGCAGCCATGTCGGGAACGACGGCCACGCCCGTGAGCATCGCGGTGACCGCGCCGCGCAGCCGGTCGGGCACCGACACCAGGTCGGTCGCCCACCTCGCGCCCGGCGGCAGCGCCGCCTGCGGCGCCGAACCGATGGCGTTCCAGTCGCCGAGGACGATGGCCGCACGGCCACCATCGGACTGCTTGAGTGCGGCGACAGCCGCCGCGGCCGCACCGAAACTCTCGGCGGCCAGCGCGTCGGCGGCGGCCCCGAGCACCGCGGCGACGGCCACCTCATAGCCCGCCTGGACCTTCAGGAAGTCACCGATCGAGCCGAAAAGCCCTCCGCCACTGTGGTTCTTCTGCAACCAGGCGGCGCCGTCGCGACGGTCGAGGCCCACCGAGAGCGCCTCGATGCGGGCACGCAGCGACGCGACCTGACGTTCTGCGGCGCGCTCGGCGGCCTGCAGTTCGGCGACACGTTCGTCGGCGAGCCGCAGCGCGGCGACGGTGCGCTCGTGATGCTCGTCGAGGCCGACCTCGCCGGCGTCGAGTTCGCCGACGCGGCTCTGCACGCCCTCGAACTCGGCCTGCGCATGCTCGGCCTTGGCGGCGGCCTCCTCGATGCTGACCGAGAGCCGCATGACTCCTTCGTCGATCGACTCGACGCGGGTGCGCATGGTTTCGACCTGACCGGCCAGCCGCGCGAGTCCCTCACGCCGATCCGCCTCTGCGCGGGCCGCGGCCATGTGCGCGCGCTCGGCGTCGGCGGCGATCTGCTCGCGTTCCGCCAATTCGGCGCGGGCGGCCTCCAGGGCGATGCGCGCCTCCGACAGTTCCTCCAGCAGCTGCGCTTCGAGCTCGGCGACCTCGTCGGCCTCGGCGTCCAGGGCCTCCGGATCGCGTCCCGACGACATCTCCGGCTCGGAATCGAGCATCTGCGCGCGGTCGGTCGCGATGCGTACCGTCGCGCTGACACGCTCGGCCAGCGCGGACGCACGGAACCAGGTCTGCTGCGCGGCCTCGGCGCGGCGGGTCAGTTCGGCCACCGCCGCCTCATGAGCCTGGAGTTCCACCGTGGCCGACTGCAGGCGCACGGTCAGTTCCTCGTGCTCTTTGCGCAGCGCGGTCTCGGCCTGGTTGGTGTTCTGGAACTCGACCTGCCTGCGCACAAGATCGTCGGCGGCCAACCGCAGCCGGGCGTCACGCAGATCGGCCTGGATGGTCTGCGCGCGCCGGGCCATCTCGGCCTGGCGGCCCAGTGGTTTGAGCTGGCGGCGCAGTTCGGTGGTGAGGTCGGTGAGCCGCGCGAGGTTGGCGGCCATCGAATCGAGCTTGCGGACCGCTTTTTCCTTGCGCTTGCGGTGTTTGAGGACGCCCGCCGCCTCTTCGATGAATGCGCGGCGGTCCTCCGGGCGCGATTCGAGGATCTCCGAGAGCTTGCCCTGGCCCACGATCACGTGCATCTCGCGGCCGATACCCGAGTCGCTCAGGAGTTCCTGCACGTCCATCAACCGGCAGCTGGCGCCGTTGATCTCGTATTCGCCTGCACCGTCGCGGAACATCCGCCGCGTGATCGACACCTCGGAGTACTCGATCGGCAACGCGTTGTCGGAGTTGTCGATGGTCAGCGTCACCTCGGCACGGCCGAGTGGGGCACGCGACGACGTGCCCGCGAAGATGACGTCTTCCATCTTGCCGCCGCGCAACGTCTTGGCGCCCTGCTCCCCCATCACCCAGGTGAGCGCATCGACGACGTTGGACTTCCCGGAGCCGTTGGGGCCGACGACGCAGGTGATGCCGGGCTCGAAGCGCAGAGTCGTCGGCGAGGCAAAGGACTTGAAGCCCTTGAGCGTCAGACTCTTGAGGTGCACGACGCCTTACCCTACCGCCGCGTCGGCTACCTTTCGCTGAACCCCGTCATCGTGGCGTCGGGCTCGGTCCAATCGGCGACGACCTTGTCCACCGACCCCGGGGTCTTTCCGCTCCGCAGCAGCTCAAGGAGCTTCTCACAGGCCTCACGAGTCCCCTGCGCCACAACATGCACACGGCCGTCCGGCCGGTTCGAAGCAAACCCCGTCAGCCCGAGTTCCAGTGCACGGGAGCGGGTCCACCACCGGAACCCCACGCCCTGCACGTGACCGTGCACCCAGGCGCTCAGCCGCGCCTCGTCGTTGCGAGGTTCCGGTGCGCTCATTTCGGCAGAACGGTGTCGGCGACGCCGAAGGTCACCTCCGTGCCGGACTTGAGTGTGCGTCCCACCGTGCACACCTGATCGACGGCACGCTCGACGACCGTGAGAACGCGCTTGACGTCGGCCTCCGAGAGGCCCGACAGATCGATCTCGAGCTTCTCCTCGAGGTGCGGGTAGATCTCCCGTTCGCGGTCGGCCGCGCCCGACACCCTGATGGTCGCCGGGTAATCGTCGCCGAGGCGGCGGCGCAGCGGCTGATCGCTGGCCATTCCGGTGCACGCGGCCAGGGCGATCTTCATGAGTTCGCCCGGCGTGAACACGCCATCGACATCCTCGTTCCCCACGAGTACCTCAGCGCCACGCGAACTGCGCCCGGTATAGCGGCGCACGCCCGTACGCTCAACCCAGAGATCGGTCATGCGCTATTTCTACACGCCGAGCCGACCGGGTATTCCCGTAGTTCCCCTGGCGTTCGACCGGCTTGATCGATGCGAATCCATACCATGGCGTCCGTTCGTCGACCGCCGCGACCGGCCGTCCTGGGGATAGACTGGCGTACCGCCATCCGCTGAGGAGCAGAGTGACCTACCCGCCGAGCAATCCGCCCGCATCGCCGCCACCGGGACCCGACGGTCCATGGCAGCAGCCGCCGCAGGCCTACCCGCAGTACGGCCCGCCGCAGTACGGCGATGCCCAGCAGGGCTACCAGCCGGGCGTGAACCCGGCCTATGGCGCACCCCAGTACGACCCGCAGACCTACGGCGCCCCGTACACCGGGCAGCAGCCGTACGGGTACCCCCAGCAGCCGGTTTACGGGCAACCGCAGTACGGACAGCAGCCGCCGTACGGATACGGCGCCCCGCCGGGCCATCCGCAGCCCCGGCCCTCGGGCAACAAGAAGGGGCTCATCATCGGTGGCGCGATCGTGGCCGCGGTGATCCTGGTGGCGATCATCGGCCTCGTGATCGTCATGCTGGTGCCGTCGGCGTCGAGTGATCAGAAGGCGATCCAGCAGTTGCTCAAGGACGTGGGGTCGACGTCCAACTTCTCGACGGCACTGGAGAACTACTTCTGCGCGGGCGATCAGGCGCTGTTCGACATGTCGGCGCTCGAAGAACTCGGGATCGATCCCTCGTTGATCGACAGCCCGCCGATGGAGAAGCCGGATGAGACCGCCTCGATCGGTGAGATCACCGTCGACGGCGACACCGCCACCGCGCAGGTCAAGAGCCAAGCCGGCACGGGCACAATGCATTTCCGTAAGGAGAGCGGCGAATGGAAGGTGTGCATGTCCGATTCGCCGACCCTGTCGAACTTCCCCGGCTTCAACTGACCGGCGTCGTCGACTGATCAGTGTCGGGGTGCCCGAGGGCGCGGCTGGCATCGCGGGCAGTAGAACGACGAGCGGTTCATGAACTTCTCACGTCGCATGATCGCGCCACACCGTCTGCACGGTTCACCTTCTCGCCCATAGGCGTCCAGCGACCGGTCGAAGTACCCCGATTCGCCGTTGACGTTGACGTACAGCGAATCGAACGACGTGCCGCCCTGTCCCAGCGCGTCCGTCATGACGTCGGCTGCGGCATCGAGCAGTTCGGCGAGGCGTCGGCGTGGCAGGGCCGCGGCGATCCGCGTGCCGTTGATCTTGGTGCGCCACAGGGCCTCGTCGGCGTAGATGTTGCCGATGCCGGACACCACGGTCTGATCGAGCAATTGTCGTTTGATCTCGGAGTGCTTGCCCCGCAACACCGTGACGACGCGGTCTCGGTCGAAGAGCGGATCGAGCGGGTCACGCGCGATGTGCGCCACCGGCTCCGGCACATCGGTGCCGTCGACCGTCACCATCTCGGTCAACTGCCACCCGCCGAAGGTGCGCTGGTCGACGAAGCTCAGCGCGGTCCCGTCGTCGAGCACCGCGGCGATCCGCAGGTGCCGTGTGTCGCGGATCGGACCGAGCAGCATCTGACCGCTCATCCCGAGGTGCACCACGAGGGCCGCGGAGTCATCGAGCGTGAGCCACAGGTACTTCCCTCGTCGCCCGGTCCCGGTGATCCGCGCCTCAAGCAGGCGCGCGGTCAGATCGGCCGGCCCCGCCTCGTGACGACGCACCGCCCGCGGATGGTGCACCCGCACCGCGGTGATCGCCTTACCCGTCACATGCTCGGCCAGCCCACGGCGGACGACCTCGACCTCGGGGAGCTCAGGCATGGATGATCACGACTCGTCGAGGATCTTCCACGCATTCGCGGCGGCCTTGAGCTCGGCCTCTTTCTTGGTCCGGCCGACGCCGTGCCCGTACTCGGTCTCGCCGATCACCACGGTGGCCGAGAACTCCTTGTCGTGATCGGGCCCCGTCGAGGTCACCACATAGGCGGGGGCGCCGAGACCGCGCGCCGCGGTGAGCTCCTGCAGGCTGCTCTTCCAGTCCAGGCCCGCACCGAGGGTCGGCGCGGTGTCGAGCAGCTCGCCGAACAACCGCAGGATCACCTCGCGGACCACGGTCAGGCCGTGTTCCAGATAGATTGCGCCCAAAAGGGATTCGACACCGTCGGCAAGGATGCTCGACTTGTCGGCGCCGCCCGAGTTCTCCTCGCCCTTACCCAGGAACAGGTGCGCGCCGAGCCCCTCCTCGGTGAGGCAGCGACCCACATCGGCCAGCGCCTGGGTGTTGACGATGCTGGCGCGCAGCTTCGCGAGGTCCCCTTCGGCGCGCTCCGGGTGGCGGTGGTAGAGCTCCTCGGTGATCGTCAGCCCGAGCACCGCGTCGCCGAGGAACTCCAGACGCTCGTTGGTCGGCAACCCACCGTTCTCGTACGAGTAGCTGCGGTGGGTCAGGGCGATCGTCAACAACTCGGCAGGCAACGAGACACCCAGCGCCTCCAACAGCGCTGCATGCGAATCGGTCACACCTCTCCCCCGGCTCTGTCCCCATCGTCTTGCGAATCCTCCCGCAGAATCCCGGCGAGCTTGGCCCACCGCGGATCGATCTTCTCGTGACCGTGGCCGGGTTCGGCGGTGGCCAGCGGGACCCCGCAGTCGGGGCACAGTCCAGGACAGTCCGGTTCGCACAACGGCGCGAACGGCAGGGTCATGCCGACGGCATCGACGATCGGCTGCTCCAGGTCGACGGTGTCGGGTTGACCACTGCCGCCCACGCGGGCGATCTCGTCGGACTCGGAGGTCTCGTCAGTCGTGCTGTCGGGGTACGCGAACAACTCGGTGAGTTCGATCTCGACGTCGCCGCTGATCGAGGTCAGGCACCGAGCGCATTCACCCACGGTAGGCGCCGAGACCGTCCCGGTCACCAGCACGCCTTCCGACACCGATTCCAGCCGCAGATCGAGGTTCAGGTCGGCGCCCCGCTCAATAGCGATGAGGTCCAAGCCGATTCGGGAAGGGCTGGGCACGGTCTCGCGGTGCGTCAACATCGACCCGGGCCGCCGGCCCAGACGTGAGACATCGATCACCAGCGGCGATCGTGACTCGCGGTGCTTAGCCGCGCTCGCATGCGTCGCCATACCGCAATCCTACGGCGACGCCATATCCGTATTGCGGCACGTCGGCGTCACCGCAGGCGGGCAGGTGCTCAGCGGGTCACGTAGTCGTGGGTACCCGCGGTCGTCCGCAGCTGGTGACGGCCGCGGCCGACCGACCGCAGGGTGCCGTTGAGAAACTCTTCGAACTCGGCCAGTTTGCTGTCGACGTAGATGTCGCATTCGCCGCGCAACCGGTCCGCCTCGGCATGCGCAGCGTCGATGAGCCGGGTGGCCTCGGCGTTGGCGGTCGCGACGATCTCGGTCTGCGACACCAGGCGCTGCTGCTCCTTGATGCCCTCCTGGATGGCCTTCTCGTAGGAGATGTTGCCGTTCTCGATCAGGCGGTCGGCTTCGGCCTTCGCGCGGCCGGTGCTGGCCTCGTATTCCCGCTTGGCGGCAGCGGCGAGGCGGGCCGCCTCCTCGCGGGCCTCGACGACCATGCGCTCGCTGTGCTGGCGCGCTTCGGCGACCATGCGGTCTGCCTGGGCTTTCGCGTCGGCCAGCAGACGGTCGGCTTCGGCACGGGCGTGGTTCAGCACACTGTCGGCCTCGGCGTTGGCGCTCGACATCACCGACTCGGAGTGCTCCTTGGCCTCGCGCAACAACGAGTCACGCGCGTCGAGGACATCCTGCGCGTCGTCGAGTTCACCGGGAATGGCGTCCTTGATGTCGTCGATGAGCTCGAGCACATCCCCGCGCGGGACGACGCAGCCGGCCGTCATCGGCACGCCGCGCGCTTCTTCGACGATCGCGCCGAGCTCGTCGAGCGCTTCAAAAACTCGGTACACGGCAACACCCTCCAGGCTTCGTTGTTAGTGACTAGTGTGCCTGGTGTTACGCCTGTGACTGTGGAGCATGATCGGTGTGTCGTCATGCGGGCGTTCTGTGCGCCGAGCGTGCACCCATGGCGACATCGGCGAGGATTTTCCGCCCCGGGCACACACTCGGCTACGGGATTGCACAGTCGACCTACTTGAGCGCCGACCCGATCAGGTCGCGCGCCCGATCGAGCATCGACGCGAACGGTCCCACCGCGAAGTTCAGCTTTGCCGACTCCACCCCCGGATGCGGGGGGCGGGTGGGTGCGATCGCTTCGGCGGCCTGCACGGCCTTGGCCATCCGCTCCAGACCCGCAGCGTCGATTTCACGGGACAGCTCGCTGAACTCTTCGCGCTCCTCGTGATCGGCGTGGTCGATCACGGCGTCACGGAACTTCTCCAGCTCGGTGATGAACTCCTTCGAGCTGATGTCGAGGCTCTCGAGCTTCGACAGCTGTTCTTTCGCGGCATGCTCCTCCTGCAGGCGCGCCTCGACGATCGCCTCGCCATCGGCGACCACCGCGCGAGCCCGCGGATGCACCACCATCTCCTCGGCGGTCTCGTGGACCGCCAACAGCTGGCGCAGTTCGACGAATGCGGCTTCACGAGCTTCATCGCTCGACGCCGAGAAGACCTCCTCGAACAGGTCCTTGATCAGATTGTGCTGGTCGGTGAGAAATTTGACGACGTCGTCAGTCGATTGGACGAATGTCTTCGGCACGGTGGATCCTCCGGTGCTCGGGTTCTGCAGGGTGGGCGCGATGGGCTGCGCGCCACCGGTGGGTTACCCGATGCCCGGAGGCGTCAACCCTGGAGCTTCTCCCGCAGCCTGCGGTTGACCGGCGCGGGCAGGAGCGCCGTCACGTCACCGCCGAGGGACGCGACCTCCTTGGCCAGCGACGACGACACGAACGAGTACTGGGGCGTCGTCGCGACGAAGAACGTGTCGACGCCCGCGACATGCTTGTTCATCTGCGCCATCTGCAGCTCGTACTCGAAATCCGTGCCGGTGCGCAGTCCCTTGACGATCGCGGTCAGACCCCGCGATTTCACGAAGTCGACAACGAGCCCCTGACCCGACTCCACGCGCAGGTTGTGCAGATGTGTGGTCGACTCCTCTATCATCGCGATGCGCTCGTCGAGGTCGAACATGCCCCTCTTGTTGGGGTTCACCAGCACCGCCACCACGACCTCGTCGAACTGCGCCGAGGCACGCTCGAAGACGTCGATGTGACCGAGGGTCACCGGATCGAAGGAACCGGGGCATACCGCACCGCTCATGGGTGACGACGCTACAGGGCTCACACCGTGGCGGCGTGCCGGGGTTGAACGAGTCGAGGATCAGTGAAAAGTCAGGCGGGCGTCGCCATTCCGGGCTGTTCGACCTCGGCGAGTTCGACGCGCGTATCGCCGTACCGACGCGCGCTCAACGCCGCCCACCCGGCCGGCCAGGTCACCGCGGCACTGTTGGCGCGTCGTTCCACCATGACGATCGTGCCCGCGCGTACCCATCCGCCGTCGGCCAGCGCCGCCACCACGGCGTCGACCGTTCGGGCGTCGACGTCGTACGGTGGGTCCGCCAGCACCAGGTCGACCGGACGCGAGGTGCCCGCCGCGAGTACCGATTCCGCGGTGCCGCGGCGCACGGTGGCGCCTATGACCTTCAGCGCGGCGATGTTCTTGGTGATCACCGCAGCAGCGCGCTGATCGGACTCGACGAACAACGCCGAGCTGGCGCCGCGCGAAATCGCTTCCAGCCCAAGGGCTCCCGACCCGGCATACAGATCGAGCACGGCCAGCCCCGCGAAATCCACTCGCGCGGACAGCGCGTTGAACACCGCCTCGCGCACCCGGTCCGAGGTCGGCCGGGTCCCGCTCTTCGGCACCTCGATCCGTCGGCCGCCCAGCGAGCCCGCGATGATGCGGGTCAGTTGACCACCGCCAGTAGGTCGCCGCCTTCGACCTGGGCGGTGGTTGCGACGGCGATGCGCTGCACGGTGCCTGGTTTGGGTGCGGTGATGGCGGCTTCCATTTTCATCGCTTCGATGGTGGCGATGGTCTGGCCGGCGTCCACGCAGTCGCCTTCGGCGACCCCGACGGTGACCACACCGGCGAACGGCGCGGCGATGTGGTCGGGGTTGGTGCGGTCGGCCTTCTCGGCGGCGGGCACCTCGCTGGCGATGCTGCGGTCACGCACCAGCACCGGACGCAACTGGCCGTTGATGATGCACATCACGGTGCGCATACCGCGCTCGTCGGCCTCGGAGATCGCCTCCAGACCGATCAGCAGTTCCACGCCGCGTTCGAGTTGCACGCGGTGCTCCTCGCCGTAACGCAGTCCGTAGAAGAACTGGTTGGCGCTCAGCGACGAGGTGTCGCCGTAGGTGTCGCGGTGGGCCTCGAACTCGGCGGTGGGCCCGGGGAACAGCAGCCGGTTCAGCGCGCCCTGGCGCTTGGCGCCGGGCTGGGCGAGCAACGCCTCGTCCTCGGCGGACAGTTGCTCGGTGCCCCGGGCCGGTCCCCGACCCGCCAGGGCCTTGGTGCGCAACGGTTCGGGCCAGCCGCCGGGCGGATCGCCGAGCTCACCGCGCAGGAACCCGATCACGCTGTCAGGGATGTCATAGCGCGCCGGATCGGCGGCGAACTCCTCGGCGCTGATCCCGGCACCGACCAGCGCCAAAGCCAGGTCCCCGACCACCTTCGACGACGGCGTGACCTTGACCAGCCGGCCCAGGACCCGGTCGGCGGCAGCGTAATTGGCCTCGATCTCCTCGAACCGGTCGCCCAGTCCCAGCGCGATCGCCTGCTGGCGCAGGTTGCTCAGCTGACCACCCGGGATCTCATGGGTGTACACCCGCCCCGTCGGGCCGGGCAGCCCGGACTCGAACGGCGCATACACCTTGCGCAGCGCCTCCCAGTACGGCTCCAGATCACACACCGCCGCCAGATCCAGACCCGTGTCATACCGGGTGTGCGCGGCCGCCGCCACGATCGAGCTCAGTGCCGGCTGGCTCGTGGTCCCGGCCATCGGCGCCGCCGCCCCGTCGACCGCGTCCGCACCGGCCGACCAGGCCGCCAGATACGTCGCCAGCTGACCGCCCGGGGTGTCGTGGGTGTGCACGTGCACCGGCAGATCGAACCGGGCACGCAGCGCACTGACCAACGTGTGGGCGGCCGGGGCGCGCAGCAGACCGGCCATGTCCTTGATCGCCAGCACGTGCGCACCGGCGGTGACGATCTGCTCGGCCAGCTTCAGGTAGTAGTCGAGCGTGTAGAGGTTCTCGGCGGGATCACTGAGATCACCGGTGTAGCACATCGCCACTTCGGCGATGGTCGAACCGGTTTCGCGCACCGCCTCGATCGCCGGCCGCATCGACTCGACATTGTTGAGCGCATCGAAGATCCGGAAGATGTCGATGCCGGTGGCCGCGGCCTCCTCCACAAACGCCGACGTCACCAGCTCCGGATACGGCGTATAGCCCACGGTGTTACGGCCCCGCAGCAGCATCTGCAGGCAGATGTTGGGCACCGCCTCACGCAGCGCCGCCAGCCGCTCCCACGGATCTTCCTTCAAAAACCGCAGCGCCACATCGTAGGTCGCCCCACCCCAGCACTCGATCGACAACAACTGCGGCATCATCCGCGCCACATACGGCGCCACCATCAACAGACCGGTGGACCGCACCCGGGTGGCCAGCAAGGACTGATGCGCATCACGAAACGTCGTATCGGTGACCCCGACGGCCTCCGACTCGCGCAGCCACCGCGCGAAACCCTCAGGGCCCAACTGCACCAGACGCTGCTTGGAACCCGCAGGCGGCGGCGCGCCCAGATCCAACCGCGGCAACTTGTCCTGCGGATACACCGCCGACGGGCGTTCGCCGTGCGGCTTGTTGACCGTCACATCGGCCAGATAATTCAAGATCTTGGTGCCACGGTCGGCCGGCGAACGCGACGTCAGCAGATGCGGCCGATCATCGATGAACGACGTCGTGACCCGCCCGGCCCGAAAATCCGGATCATCGACCACCGCCTGCAAAAACGGGATGTTCGTCGACACACCACGAATCCGGAACTCCGCCAACGCCCGACGCGCACGCGAGGCCGCCGCCGAAAAATCACGCCCCCGACACGTCAACTTCACCAGCATCGAATCGAAATGCGCCGAGATCTCCGCACCCAGATTCGACCCACCATCCAAACGGATGCCCGCCCCACCCGGCGAACGGTACGCGGTGATGCGCCCGGTATCAGGCCGAAACCCGTTGGCCGGGTCCTCAGTGGTGATGCGGCACTGCATCGCCGCCCCCCGCAACACCAGCCGGTCCTGAGACAACCCCAGATCGGCCAGCGTCTCACCCGCGGCGATACGCAACTGCGAGGCCACCAAATCCACATCGGTGATCTCCTCGGTCACCGTGTGCTCCACCTGAATACGCGGATTGCACTCGATGAACACATGATGCCCGCGCTCATCGAGCAAAAACTCCACCGTGCCCGCACACGAATAACCGATCTGCCGGGCGAACGCCACCGCGTCCGCGCAGATCCGCTCACGCAGCTGCGCACTCAAATTCGGCGCAGGCGCCAGCTCGATGACCTTCTGATGCCTGCGCTGCACACTGCAATCCCGCTCAAACAGGTGCATCACCTCACCCGCACCGTCGGCCAGGATCTGCACCTCGATATGGCGCGGATTGAGCACCGCCTGCTCCAGATACACCGACGCATCACCAAACGCCGACTCGGCCTCACGCGACGCCGCCTCGATCGCTTCGGCCAACGCGCCACGGTCGGCCACCCGGCGCATCCCGCGCCCGCCGCCACCCGACACCGCCTTGACGAACAAGGGAAACTCCATGCCCTCGGCCGCCGCCAACAACTCCTCCACCGACGACGACGGCTCCGAGGACGCCAGCACCGGAAGACCCGCCGCGCGCGCCGCCGCGATCGCCCGCGCCTTGTTGCCGGTCAGCTCCAAAACCTGCGCCGACGGCCCCACAAACGTGATGCCCGCCTCCGCACACCTGGCCGCAAGCTCGGGATTCTCCGACAAAAAGCCGTAACCCGGATACACCGCATCAGCACCCGAATGCTCGGCCACGCGGATGATCTCGTCAACCGACAGATACGCCCGCACCGGATGACCCACATCACCGATCTGATAAGACTCATCAGCCTTGAGTCGGTGAAGCGAATTCCGATCCTCATACGGATACACCGCCACGGTGGCGATGCCCATCTCGTATGCAGCCCGAAACGCTCGAATCGCGATTTCGCCGCGGTTGGCGACGAGCACCTTGGAGATCACGCGTAACCCTAACCGCCGCTCTATTTCCAGATTGTTACAGCAGTGTTGACCAGTATTCCCAGAAACGCACCAGGATCAAAAGCACAAGTGAGGTGAACCATAGCGCCACCAGCGACCATCGCCACTGGTAGACGATGTTGCCTGCACCTGCGTCGTCGGCTTCGGTCTGCGGGCGCAGTGCGATGACCGCCGTCACCACCGCCAGCGGGATTGTTACGGCCCAGACCACCATGCAGTAGGGGCACAGGGCCCCGATGCGGTAGAGGCTCTGGAAGATCAACCAGTGCACGAAGGCCGCGCCGAGCACGGTGCCGATCGCGAGCCCGGCCCAGTACCAGCGGGGCAGACGCACCCCGGTGACCGCGAGCACACCGGTCACCACGACGACCGAGAAGGCGACGATGCCGATGAGCGGGTTGGGGAACCCGAACGCCGATGCCTGTGGCGTGACCATCACCGAACCGCATGACAGCACCGGGTTGATGCTGCAGGACGGCACATAGTCGGGATTGATCAGCAGTTCGATCTTCTCGACCGTCAACGTCACAGACGCGGCCAGGCCGAGCAATCCGGCGATCAGCACCCACACCGCGCTCGGTCGGCCGACAGCGAGGCCGCCGGGACCTTCCGTCTGCGACCGGTCGGTGTCAGATGCTGTGACGGTCATCAGAGCCCCGGAACCTCGCCGACAATCTCCTTGACCTTGGCGATCAGCGCGTCGGGCGTGCTGGGCTGGTAGTCCTCGCCGTTGATCCGGATGGTCGGCGTCGCGTTGATCCCGGTTGCCGCGGCCATGCCCTTGACCATCTCGACGTAGCGACCGTTGTTGATGCAGTCGGAGACCTTGCCTGCGGCCCCGGCCTGCCGGGCCAGTTCGATCAGCCGGGCGTTGTCGGGGTAGATCCCGCTGTTCTCCTGTGGCTGCAGTTCGGGGGTGTACAGCGCGGTGTGGAAGCGACGGAATGCCTCGGTGGACTCGTCGGCCACGCAGTATGCGGCGCCGCCGGCGCGCGACGAGTAGCCGTTGCCGGCCCGGTCGAGGATGCCGACCATGTAGTAGTCCGCGGCGATCGCACCGGAGTCGATGAGCTTGGAGATGGTAGGCCCGAAGCTGCGCTCGAAATTGCCGCAGGCGGGGCACAGGAAGTCTTCGTACAGGCCGAGGACCACCTTCGGGTCGCTCGATCCCTCGTTGGTGACCACATTGCTCGACGCGATGCGAACGGCCTTGCCCGCACCGGCATCGGGATTCTTCTCCCCGTTCATGACGATGTAGAGCACCAGCGCGACGGCGAACAGCACCACGACCGCGGTCAGGCCGATCTGCACCAGCAGATTGCGCTTGCGGTCGGCGGCTTTCAGGTCGTACTTGGCGGTCTTCTTGGGTTTGGCCACGCGACAAGCGTACCGGCGGCTATGAGAATGCCCTTAGACGTGCCTGAGATGTGCCCGCAGGGCAGAGATCATCGCGGTCGTCGCGGCGGCGCTGCCACCCCCGAGCGGGAAGAAATTCGCGAATGCGTGGATCATCGAGTGCTCTTCGCGCAGGTCGACCAGAACCCCGGCGTCGCGCAGCGCTGCCGCGTAGCGATTTCCCTCGTCGCGCAGCGGGTCGAACCCTGCGGTGATCACCAGCGCGGGCGGCAGTCCGGACAGGTCGTCGGCAAGCAGCGGCGACACCGCGGGATCCTCCGGCGTGACATCGGCACCGTCGAGGTAGTGCGCGGCGAACCAGTCCATGTCCCGCTTGGTCAGGAAAAACCCGTCGGAGAACAGCGTGCGCGACCGGGTTTCGCTGACCCAGTCGGTGGCCGGGTACAGCAGGACCTGCAGGGCCGGTGGTGGCAGTTCGTCGTCGCGGGCCCACTGCGACACCACCGCGGCCAGATTGCCACCCGCGCTGTCCCCGGCGACCACGATCCGCGACGCACCGAGACCGGCCGCGTGTTCGAGTGCCCACTGGTAGGCGGCGTAGGCGTCCTCGGCAGCCGCAGGCGCCTTGTGTTCCGGAGCAAGTCGGTAGTCGACCGAGACCACTTGGACATCACCGTCGCGGCAGATGAGGCGGCACAGGTTGTCGTGGGTGTCGAGGTCACCGATCACGAACCCGCCGCCGTGGAAATACAGCACGAGGGCCGTCGCCGACGCGCGGTCGACGGGCACATACCGGCGCGCGGCCATCGGTCCGGCCGGGCCGGGTAACCAGATCTCACTCACGTCGACATGGATGGGCACCCGCATCATCGCCGTCGTCGCCCGCAGCTTGGCGCGCGAGACGGCCACCCCGCTTCCGGCGCTGTGGTCGGCGACCAGGCCGGGCAGCCCCGCCAGGCGCTGGGTGGCGAGGGTGAACTGCAACGTGGTGTCGAGCGTGTTGCCGTCGATCGTGATCGAACGCCCGCCCAACAGGAGACGTTTGCGCCGGTCGGATATGCGCGGGATGGAGCCGAGGCCCAGGCGCGTCGCATGGGCGAGCAGGGCGTCCCTGAAGGTTTCCTTCGAGTCTGTCGCCGGCGGGTCCGCCGCCTGTAGGCCTGGCAGACTTTCAACCATGGCACCTTCTTCTGTGAGTCCTCGCGTCACGCTCAACGACGGTAATTCCATCCCGCAGGTCGGGCTCGGTGTTTGGCAGACACCGGCCGAAGACACCGAGCGGGCCGTCGCCGCCGCCCTGCAGGCCGGGTACCGCCATATCGACACGGCCGCCGCATACCGTAACGAGACCGAGACCGGTCGCGCGATCGCCACGTCCGGCGTACCGCGTGACGACATCTTCCTGGTGACCAAGTTGTGGAACAGCGACCAGGGCTACGACGCCACCCTGGCGGCGTTCGATACCAGCGTCGAGCGTCTCGGAGTCGATTACCTCGATCTGTACCTCATCCACTGGCCGGTGCCTGCGAACAACAACTTCGTCGACACCTTCAAGGCGTTCGCGCACCTGCGTGACCAAGGGCGCATCCGTTCCATCGGGGTGAGCAACTTCGAACCCGAGCATCTGAACACACTCATCGACGCCACCGGCATCGTCCCCGCCGTCAACCAGATCGAGCTGCACCCGCTGCTCCCGCAGCATCAGCTGCGCCAGGTGCACGCCGAGCTCGGCATCGCGACCGAAGCCTGGAGTCCATTGGGACAGGGATCACTCCTGGCCGATCCAGTGATCACCGGCATTGCTGAACAGCACGGGAAAACGCCCGCACAGGTGCTTATCAGGTGGCATATCCAACTCGGTAATATCGTCATCCCCAAGTCGGTAAACCCGGAACGGATTGCGAGCAATTTCGACGTGTTCGATTTCGAGCTCAGCGAGCAGGACATGACGTCCATCGCTTCGCTGGAGACCGGGAAACGGTTGGGTCCCGATCCACGAACCTTCAATTTCACAGGGTAGGTGCCATGACCGCATCGCACGGGCAAGCTGCTGCGATTCCCACCGTCACGCTCAACGACGACAACAAACTCCCCGTTGTCGGCATCGGCGTCGGTGAATTGTCCGACAGCGAAGCCGAGCGGTCGGTTTCGGCGGCGCTGGAGGCCGGTTACCGGCTCATCGACACCGCCGCCGCCTACGGAAACGAGGCGGCGGTGGGCCGCGCCATCGCCGCCTCTGGCATCCCGCGCGACGAGATCTACGTGACCACCAAGCTCGCGACGCCCGACCAGGGGTTCTCGTCGTCGCAGGCCGCCGCGCGCGCGAGCCTGGAGCGACTCGGCCTCGACTACGTCGACCTCTATCTCATCCATTGGCCCGGCGGTGACACCAGCAAGTTCGTCGACAGCTGGGGCGGCCTGATGAAGGTCAAGGAGGACGGCGTCGCGCGCTCGATCGGCGTGTGCAACTTCGGTGCCGACGACCTCGAGACCATCGTGAGCCTGACGTACTTCACCCCCGCGGTGAACCAGATCGAGCTGCACCCGCTGCTCAACCAGGCCGAACTGCGCGAGGTCAACGCCGGGTACAACATCGTCACCGAGGCGTACGGGCCGTTCGGCGTCGGGCGTCTGCTGAGCCATCCGGCCATCACAGCGATCGCCGAGGCCCACGGCAAGACCGCGGCGCAGGTGCTGCTGCGGTGGAGCATCCAGCTGGGCAACATCGTGATCTCGCGGTCGTCGAGCCCCGAGCGCATCGCTTCCAACCTCGACGTGTTCGGCTTCGAGCTCACCGCCGACGAGATGGACACGCTGGGCGGGCTCAACGACGGCACCCGCTTCCGTCCCGACCCCGCCACCTACACGGGCTCGTAGATCTCGCGAGCAGACGTAAAGCTGTCCTTTTCCGCGTGGAAAAGGACAGCTTTGCTGGGGGCACCTCCCGCTTGCGGGGGACTGCTCGGCAGTGGTAGGTCACCCGTCGAGCAGGGTGACCTGGCGGCGCACGGCCGCCGTGACCCGCTCGGTGTCGCCGGTCGCGAGCAGGTCGAGCAGCGCGCCACGTAAGACCGCAAGCGCGAGCGTGCGCTCCACCGCGGCGTCGCCGGTGCGCCGGCGCTCCTCCGGCTGGCATTTCGCCAAGAGTTCCATCCAATCGTCGACGGTCGCGCGGGCGAAACCCGCCCACGCGCCGTCCGGTTCGATGAGCGACCGCCCGTAGGCTTCGACCCACAGCGTCAGCAGCGGTCGATGTTGTTCGGCGGCAAGCCATTTCCAGATTTCCGTGACGGCGACGCCGAGACCTGGCCGTTCGACCGCCGCCACCTGCAGACGGTCCAGCACCGCCAACTCGTCGGCACGCGCCCGCGCCACCAGCGCCCGGATCAGCCCCTCTTTGCTGCCGAACAGGTACAGCAGCACGCGCGGACTCGACCCGATGGCGCCGGCCAACGGACGCAACGACATCTCCGCAAGCCCATGCGTCAGGACGTAGCGGTAGGCGGCCTCGAGAAGCTCGACCTGTCGGGCCGAGGGGGTTGCCTCGTCTGCGGACACAGCGTTAGCCTAACCCTACTGAAACGACTGTGTCAGTGACTTGACCGGGGGTTCACCATGTCGCTGCAAGTGGAGCAATCGCGGGTCGTCGTACGCCGTGCTGACCGCCCCGGAGATCTCGGTTGGGTGGTGATGGCGCACGGCGAGATCTACCACGAGCAGTTCGGATGGGACACCGATTTCGAGGCGCTCGTGGCCCGCATCGTCGCCGACTACGCCGCCGATCACGACCCGGCGCGCGAGGCGGGCTGGATCGCCGAGGTCGACGGCGAGCGCGCGGGCTGCATCTTCTGCGTGGCGGGCGACGAACCGGACGCGGCCAAGTTGCGCATCCTGTTGGTCACGCCGCAGGCACGCGGCCTGGGTCTCGGTTCGCGCCTGGTCGACGAGTGCCTGCGCTTCGCGCGCACCGCGGGCTACCGCAGGGTCGGCCTGTGGACCAACGACGTGCTGACCTCGGCGCGAAAGATATACCAGGCGGCGGGATTCCGCCTGGTCGACGAGGGGCGCCACCACAGTTTCGGCCACGATCTGATCGGCCAGAACTGGGTGCTGGATCTCTAGCGCGAGCAGACGCAGAACTGCCCTTTTCGCCCCGGAAACAGGCAGTTTTGCGTCTGCTCGGCAGAACACTCAACCACGCGGGCAGGTGTCGGCCGCCTGCCGCAGCACCGGCACCGACGGCGCATCGACCGGCAGCGAATAGCCCCGCAGGACCTCGATGAACTGCATCGCGTACTGGCAGTGGAACGCCGCGTTGGGCGGCATCCACAGCGCGGGTTCCTTGTCGCCCTTGTCCTGGTTGGCTTCGCCCTGTACCGCAATGAGATTCGCCGGGTCGTTGGCGAAGCGCACGCGCATACGGTCAGGCCAGGAGCGCGCGCCCTGGTCCCACGCGTACGCCAATGGCACGATGTGCTCGATCTGAACCGCGGCCCCGGTCCGGTTGCCGCGCGCGAACGGGATGGTGAGGTTGGTGTAGGGATCGCGCAGGATGCCGGTCGCCACGGCCGTCGGGCATCGACTGATGGAGACGTAGGTCTTGTCCGCCAGATCCCGGTCGAGGATGTCGTTGCGGGTGTCGCACCCGTTGTGACCGCCCGGTGCGTCGTTGTCGTCGGTCCACGCCTCGCCGAACGCGGCACGTCGGTAGTCGTGGCCATGGATCCGCACAGGTACCACGGCCACCCCGGCAAGGACGTCCGCACCCGGCGCGACGGTCGGCACGTCGGCACCGGCGACCACCGACCGATCCGACGACGCCGTGATGGTCTGGTAGGCGACGAAGACCGCGAGCGCGACGAACAGCGCGAGCCACCACGTGCGGCGGGCGGTCATGCCTTTTCCAGGTACTCGACGCGATCAGTGTCGACGAACTGCGCTGCCAGCAGCGCCATTCCGGTGTCATGCGGATCCTGCTCGTAGCGGGTCTCGCAGAATGCGCGGGCGTCGGTGATCACCTCGAGGTGCTCACGCAGCGACAGGAACCGCAGGTTGATCGTGCGGCCGGACTGGTTGAGCCCGAGCACATCCCCTTCGCGCCGCTCCTCGAGGTCCAGATCGGCCAGCTCGAAACCGTCGAGCGTGGCGGCGACCGCCTTGATGCGCTCCCCCGCCTTCGACATCTCGGGCAGACGCGTGGCCAGCAGGCACAAGCTCGGATGCTGCCCACGGCCGATGCGTCCACGCAACTGGTGCAGCTGGCTGATACCGAACCGGTCGGCGTCCATCACCACCATCACCGTCGAGTTGGGCACGTCCACGCCCACCTCGATCACCGTGGTGCACACCAGGACATCGATCTCGCCGGCCCGGAACCGCGACATCACGTCGTCCTTCTCGTCCCCGGAGAGCCTGCCGTGCATGAGGCCCAGGCGCAGGCCCTCCAACGGGCCGTTGCGCAGGCGCTCGTACAGCTCGACCACCGTGATCGGCGGCGGGCCGGCCTGGCGGCCCTCATTTTCCCTGCCGCCCACGGGTTTGTCGTTCTCGTCGATGCGCGACGCCACGACGTATGCCTGACGCCCTGCGGCCACCTCCTCGCGGATCCGGGCCCATGCACGGTCAAGCCACGCCGGCTTCTGGGACACGAAAATCGTGTTGCTGGTGATCGGTTGGCGCCCGCGCGGCAGTTCCCGCAGGGTCGAGGTCTCCAGATCGCCGTACACCGTGAGCGCGACCGTGCGCGGGATCGGTGTGGCCGTCATGACCAGAAGATGCGGCGTCAGGCCTTCACAGGCCTTGGCGCGCAACGCATCTCGTTGCTCAACCCCGAACCGGTGCTGCTCGTCGACCACCACCATGCCGAGGTTGTGGAATTCCACTGCGTCCTGCAGCAGTGCATGTGTGCCGATGACGATGCCCGCCGCGCCCGACGCCACCTCGTCGCGGACCGCGCGCTTCTGTTGTGCGGTCATCGATCCGGTGAGCAACGCAACGCGCGTACCGTTCTCGTCCCCGCCGAGTTCGCCTGCCATCGCCAACGGTCCCAGCACGTCGCGCACCGAGCGGGCATGTTGTGTCGCAAGCACTTCCGTCGGTGCGAGCAACGCACACTGGTACCCGGCGTCGACCATCTGCAGCATGGCCAGCACCGAGACGATGGTCTTGCCCGAGCCCACCTCGCCCTGCAGCATGCGGTTCATCGGTCGCGTCGAGGCGAGTTCACCCGAGATCACCTCGAGCACCTCGCGCTGCCCGGCGGTCAACTCGAACGGCAACCGGTCACGGAGAGCGGCCACCAGGCCGTCGTCGCGCAGCGGTGCCGACGGACCTGACGCACCGAGTTCACCGTGGCGACGGGTCACCAGGCCCCACTGCAGGCCGATCGCCTCGTCGTAGGTGAGCCGCTCACGGGCACGGTCGCGCTCTACCGAGTTCTCCGCGAGATGGATCGCCCGCAGCGCCTCGTCCTCGGACATCAGACCACGTTGCTGCACAAAGGATTTGGGCAGCGGGTCGGGGATGGGGTCGAGCACGGCGAGCACCTGGCGGATGCAGCGGTAGATGTCCCAGCTCTGCATCTTCGCCGACGCCGGATAGATCGGGAAGAACTCCTTCTCGAACTCCGCGAGCATGTCTTCGCCGGTCGCACCGGAGGCCTCGGCGATGGCCTTGAGCGACTTGGTGCCGATCTTGCGTCCGCTGGGCGATTCGAGCACCAGGAACGCCGGGTGGTTCAACTGCACGGTGTCGCGGAAGTACTTGACCTCACCGGAGAGCATGAGCCGGGTGCCGACCTTGAGTTCCTCGATCATCCAGTTGGCGTTGAAGAACGTCGCGGTCACCTTCTGCTTGTGCTCGCCGAGCGTCACGCGCAGGTACTTGGGGGTGAACTGCTTACCCGTCTTGGTCTTGACGGGGCGCTTCATGTCCCCCGGCTTGGCCTCGGTGATGACGTCGATGAAGGTGACGTGTTCGCCCTCTTCGAGATCGAGCGTCTCGCCTTCCCCACGCACGCTCATGCCGTCGCTGTACTTGCGCGGATAGTGGCGCAGGAGATCGTTGACGGTGCGCAGCCCGAAGTTCTCCTCGAGCTTGTCGGCCGCCTTCTTGCCGAGCACGAATTGCAGGGAATCGGCGAGCGTTGCCATCACTCCACCCCGATCAGCAGTGCGTCGCCGCGGTGTCCCGTGTGATAGGTCACCAGTTCGGCGCCCAGATGTTTCTGGTGAACATGCGTCTGCAACGCGGCACCGACCGCGGGGTCCACGCCGTGGCCGGTGAGCACGGTGACGAGTTCGCCGCCCGCCGCGAGCAGAAGATCGATCAGCCCGGCCGCGGCGGCCGTGACGTCGGGACCGACGATGAGCACCTCGTCACCGGCGATGCCGAGCCCGTCACCGGGCTTGCACGCCCCGGCCCATGTCAATGCCTCCTCGGTCGCGACGCGGACCGAGCCATGGCGGGCCCCGGCAGCGGCGCGCGCCATCGTGTATCCGTCGTCGACGGCCTGCCGTCCGGCGTCGTGCACCGCGAGCGCGGCGAGCCCCTGGACCATCGATCCGGCGGGCACCGGGACGACGTCGATTCCCCAACCGATCGCGGCCGTGCAACCTGCCACGAGCTCTTCGGCCGCGACGTAACCGTTCGGCAGCACCATGACCTGCGCGGCGCCGACGTCGACGAGTGCGCGCAGGAGTTGTTTCGCGCTGACGGGCTCGTCGCCCTCGGGTCGCAGCACGTGCGCACCCTCACCCGCGAACAACTCGGCCCCGCCGTCGCCGTCGACGACGGCCAGCACGGCACGCTCGCGTTCCCACCCGCCGGAGGGATGCGAACCGCCGGATCCGGTGAGTGCGGTGATCTGGATGCGTTTGAGCGTGCCGACCGCGAGACCCGCTTCGACCGCCGCGCCTGCGTCGTCGACGTGTACGTGGACCGAGTACCGGTCGCCACCCGACGTGGCGATCGCCACGGATTCGCCGAGCTGTTCGAGCCCCGCCCGCAGATGCTCGACCGCCTCTGGTGCACAGCCGCTCAGCAGGTACATGACCTCGAACTGCGGTACCTGGGTGGGCGCGGCATCCGAGGACCGCACGAGCGGTTGGGATTCCTGCGCCTGCCGGGGCGCGGGTGTGTAGGCGGGCCGGCGTGGCGCACGGCCGGTGATCGTCGTGGTCATCGCGTCGAGCAGGACCAGCAACCCGCGGCCTCCCGAGTCGACGACACCGGCCTCGGCCAGCACCTCGAGCTGTTGCGGGGTGTGGTCGAGCGCCGTGGCGGCGGCGTCGGCCGCCGACGCCGCGACCTCGGCGAGATCCCCGCCGCCCACCGCGCTCTTCTCGGCGGAGTCGGCCGCGGCCTGCAGCACCGAGACGATCGTTCCGGGCACGGGATCACCCATCGACACCGCGACCAACGCCACCGCGTGGCGCAGCGCCGCGCCGAACAGCGCCCCGTCGACATCGAGGAGATTGCCACCACGGTCGGCAGCGGCCGACGTGACGACCTCCGCGAGGCCCAGCAGGATCTGCGACAGGATCACCCCGGAGTTGCCCCGTGCGCCCTGCAGCGCGCCCGCGGCCAGCGCGCTCGCGACCTGCGCGACGTCGCCGCCGGGCTGAGCGTCCGCATGGGCCCACGCCGAACGCATCGTGAACAGCATGTTGGTCCCGGTGTCGGCATCGGCGACGGGGAACACGTTGAGGCGGTTGATCTCGTCGGTGTGGGTGATCAGGTCCCCGACCGCGGTGTGCGCCCAATCCCGCAGGGCGGAGGCGTCGAGCCGCCGTGCAGACATCGGACCTCCAAGTTCACGCCAATCCCCCGGTGCGGCGCAGGGCGCCATCGTGGGCGCCAGCCTATCCAGTCACAATGACAAACCGGCGCCGACCACCTGCGCCTGTGCACCGCGCGCCGCGGTGTTCGTGACCGATTTTGGCGATACCACGCCTTCTCGGTATCCTGGTCAGGTTGTCGGGTCACCCGCGTTGCGGTCGTTGGCCCCCAAGTACTGATTTCGAGGAGTTGTTGATATGGCTGCCGTGTGCGATATCTGCGGGAAGGGCCCCGGCTTCGGCAAGTCGGTGTCGCATTCGCATCGGCGGACCAGCCGGCGCTGGGATCCGAACATCCAGTCGGTGCGCGCCGTGACCGGTCCTGGCGGCAACAAGCAGCGCGTCAACGCGTGCACCTCGTGCATCAAGGCCGGCAAGGTCTCGCGCGGCTAGATTCCGCCTAACCGACCGGCGCGCGCCGGTCTTCTCTGTTTGGTTCATGATCCGGCCGGGTAACAGGGCCCTCATGACCTCACGCCACAAATCACATTCACCGCTGTACGCCATCGCCGCCGGTGCTGCAGTCGGCGCCTTGCTGACCGCATGCGCCGGCAGCGACTCCGGCGGCGAGACGACGGTGGAGACCACCACCACCGAGTCCGTGGTCGAGACGACGACCCCTGAGACCGGTGAGACCAGCGCGACGGTGGAGATTCCCACCGAACTGCCGACCGGCGAGGAAACACCACCCCCAGGTCAGCCGGCACCGACCGACGACGGCAGCGCGACGATCGAGATCCCGTCACCGGAGCTGCCCACGACGACGCCGTAGGTCCTAGGGCAGCTTCCAGTCGATCGGGTCGATTCCGCGCCGCTCCAGCAGTTCGTTGACACGGCTGAACGGCCGCGATCCGAAGAATCCGCGTGATGCGGACAGCGGCGAGGGATGCGGCGATTCGATCGTCGCGCAATCCCCTTCCGCCAGCATCGGCTTGAGCGTTGCCGCATCGCGCCCCCACAGCACGGCCACCAACGGTTGCCTCCGCGCCACCAGCGCCCGGATGGCACATTCGGTGACGGCCTCCCACCCCTTGCCGCGGTGGGAGGCCGGTGTGCCTGGGCGCACCGTGAGAACCCTGTTGAGCAACATCACGCCGCGCTGGGCCCACGGCGTCAGATCGCCGTTGCTCGGCTGCGGGTGACCGAGATCCTCGGTGTACTCGGTGAAGATGTTCGACAGGCTGCGCGGCAGCGGCCGGACGTCGGGCGCGACCGAGAAGCTCAGTCCCACCGCATGGCCCGGCGTCGGGTACGGATCCTGACCGACGATCAGCACCCGCACCTGATCGAACGGAAATGTGAACGCCCGCAGCACATTCTGTCCGGAGGGCAGGTACTGCCTGCCTTCGGCGAGCTCGCTGCGCAGGAACTCCCCCATCCGCGCCACCTGATCTGCCACGGGCTCCAGTGCGCGGGCCCAACCTTCCTCGACGAGTTCATTCAGTGGTCGTGCGGTCACGGAAAGCCAACTTAGCGTGATCCCTCAGTCGAACGACTGCCATCCCGCGCTTCCGGCCCATCGCGCGCCGTCGACGAGAACCCTCGCGGGCCCGTCACATGCGCGGACGCGGCCGATCATCCGCCAGCCCTCCGGGATGTCGCCCGGGAATGTCGCGACGAGCGCGTGGTCCTCGCCGCCGCCAAGGACGAACCCCCACGCGTCGGCGTCGACGGTGGCCGCGGCCTGCGTCACCGCGGCGTGATCCGCCGCCAGCAGATCGGTGGCGACGTCGATTTCCACGCCGGATGCGGCGGCGATGTGCGCGAGGTCGGCGATCAACCCGTCACTCACGTCGGTCATGGCGGTGGCGCCCGCGTCTGCCGCGGCAGCGCCTTGTCCGTACGGCGGGCACGGCACCAGATGGCGCTCCCGCAACTCGGGAAACTCCTCGATGTCGTTGGCCCACAAGGCATATCCCGCTGCCGAGCGGCCGAGGTCACCTGCCACCGCGACCACGTCGCCGGCTCGGGCCCCACCGCGGAGGACCGGACCACGCCCACCGAGATCGCCCAGTACGGTGACCGATATCACCCACAGCGGAGCGCGCACCAGATCGCCGCCGGCGATGCCGCCGCCGCACCGCCGCGCCTCGTCCCACATGCCGTCGGACAGTTCGACCGCGGCGTCGGTGGGGGTTTCCGACGGGGCGGCGAACGAGACCACGAACGCACTCGGACGTCCGCCCATCGCTTCGATGTCCGCGGCGTTCTGCGCGATCGCCTTGCGGCCGATCTGATGTGGGCGCGCCCAGTCGAGGCGGAAATGCCTTCGCTCGACGAGCATGTCGGTCGACACCGCGGTGCGGCCGTCGGCCGCTGCGATCACCGCCGCGTCGTCACCCGGGCCCACGACCACGGAAGCGGGCTGGACACGTCCGCTCAGCAGACGGTCGATGACGGCGAACTCACCCACCTCCGACAAGGAGTGGGACAAGGACCCATCGGACGTTTGCGCGTCGTTCGCCCCGGCTGTGTCTCCGGCCATCTCGCCTCCCTGCCGGGCGCGGCCCGCGCCATGAACGCTTGCCGCACCTGCGGTACGTTTGGTGCCTGCGGCGAGAGTCTATGCAGCGGGACGGAGGAGGCGGCGGGTGGTCGAGGCGTACGTGCTGATCCAGACCGAGGTGGGCCGCGCCGAGGTCGTTGCCAAACAACTCGCCACGCTTCCCGGCGTCGTGTCTGCGGAATACGTGACGGGCCCATACGATGTCGTGCTGCGCATCAGCGCCGACACGCTCGAAGCGCTGCGGACGGACGTGGTGTCGAGCGTGCAACAGGTGGCCGGTATCACCCGAACGCTGACCTGCCCCATCGCCAACGGCGCGTAGCCATAGAGTTGTCGGTGTGACCGATCCGCACACCACCGACGGGCCACCCCGCGCCCTGTTGATCGCGGCGGTTGTTGTGGCGGTTTCGGTGCTGATCACGGTTTTGGGGATCGCGGCGTCGCACAAGCAGTCCCCGGAGCAGGAGCCGGTGGCGATCTCGTCGGTCCCCGCCCCGCAGGCCGACAGCCGAGAATGCCACGCCCTGATGGACGGCCTGCCGGAACAGCTCGGCGATTTCCGGCGTGCGCCGACGGTCGAGCCGACGCCGCCGGGTACGGCGGCCTGGCGGGGCGCCTCCGACATGGAGCCGATCATCCTGCGGTGCGGGTTGGAACGTCCCGTCGATTTCGTCGTCGGCGCACCCCTGCAGGTGGTCGATCTGGTGCAGTGGTTCCGGGTCGGTGACACCGGCGTCGCGCAGCCCGGTGATGTCGATGCGGGTGCGGCGGAGGACACCCGCAGTACGTGGTACGCGGTGGACCGTCCCGTTTATGTGGCGCTGACGCTGCCTGCAGGCTCGGGACCGACGCCGATCCAGTTGATCTCCGGTCAGATCGCACGGGCGATGCCCGAACGGCCCGTCGAACCGGGCCCCGCGCGCTGACTCAGCGCAGACCGGTGCCGCGCGCCAGCGCGGTGTCGACCATCGCGGCCAGCAGGGTCGGGTAGTCCACGCCGCTGGCGGCCCACATCCTCGGATACATCGAGATCGTGGTGAACCCCGGCATGGTGTTGATCTCGTTGATCACCGGGCCGTCCTCGGTCAGGAAGAAATCCACGCGCGCGAGCCCCTGACAGCCGATCGCGGTGAACGCCCGCACGGCGAGATCCCGGATCTCGTCGGCGACGTCGTCATCGACCTTGGCGGGCACGTCGAGTTCGGCAGCGTCCTCGAGGTATTTGGTGGCGAAGTCATAGAACCCGTCTTCGCGACCGCGCACACCGGCCACCCGGATCTCGCCGACCGTGCTGGCCTCCAGGCGGCCGTCGGGAAACTCCAGGACACCGCACTCCAGTTCGCGGCCGGGCACCGCGGCCTCGACGATGACCTTCGGGTCATGGCGGCGTGCCAGCGCGATCGCCGCGGGAAGCTCGTCCCACGCGGTCACGCGGCTGACGCCGATCGAGGATCCGCCGCGTGCGGGTTTGACGAAGACCGGAAGGCCGAGCCGTTCGCGTTGTTCGAGATCGAGGGTCTCGACGCCGGGGCGCAGGACCACCTGATCACCGATCGGCAGGCCCTCGGCAGCCAGGAGTTTCTTGGTGTACTCCTTGTCCATCCCCGCCGCGCTCGCGAGGACACCGGATCCCACGTACGGCACTCCGGCCAACTCCAGCAGACCCTGGATCGTGCCGTCTTCGCCGTAGGGTCCGTGCAGGACCGGAAACACCACGTCGACGGCGGCGAGGATCTCACCGGGACCGTTGCCCAGCGCCAACAGCTGTCCGCTGCGATTGGGGGCGGCGGGCAGGGCGAGTTCGGTCCCGGAGGCCTCGGTCACCGCGGGCAGCCGGCCGTCGGTGATCGCGAGCGTGTCTGGGCTCGCGTCGGTGAGAACCCACGATCCGTCGGGCGTGATGCCGATCGCGACCACCTCGAACCGTTCGGGGTCGAGATTGCGCAGGATGCTGCCCGCCGACACGCATGAGATCGCGTGCTCCGAGCTACGCCCGCCGTACACGACGGCGACGCGGGTGCGGCCAGGAGGATGGTTCGGGGCGGTCACAACCTAGAGAGGCTACCGCCCCACCCGGGTCTCGCATCCGGGCACATCCTGACCAGGTACGACACCATGCGGCGCCGATGCCGGCCGTCTCGCCGGTGAGGCGTGATCAGTTCGCGGTCGACAGGGCCCGCTCGACGTCGGCTATCAGATCGTCGGTGTCCTCGATTCCGGCGGAGATCCGCACGAACCCTTCGGGCACCGGATCGCCCCAGCGGGCGCGGCGGTCGACCGAGGTGTGGATACCGCCGAAGCTCGTCGAGGCGATCAGCAACTCGCTGCGGTCGACGAGTGCGTTGACCGCCGCCGCGTCGGCCAGCTCGAACGCCACCAGCCCGCCGAAGCGCTTCATCTGCGCGGAAGCGACCTCGTATGCCGAATCCTCCGGCAGTCCCGGATACCGCACCGATCGCACCGCGGGATGGTTGCGCAACATGACCGCCAGGGCCCGCGCGTTCTGGCACTGTCGTTCGAACCGCAGCCCCGCGCTGCCCAGACTCCGCAGCACGAGCCACGCCTCGAACGCCCCGAGGATCGGACCGGCCAGCAGGCGGTCGCGCTCGATCCGCTCCAACAACTCGGGTTGGCAGCCTGCGACGTAACCGGCGATCAGATCGCTGTGCCCGGACAGGGATTTGGTCGCGCTGGCCACGACGAGGTCGGCACCCAGCGAAAGCGGTTGCTGTCCCATCGGTGTGGCGGTGGTGTTGTCGACGACGAGGGTCGCCTTGCGGCCGCGGCAGATCATCGCCAGGCGGTGCAGGTCGACGACGTCCAGTCCCGGGTTGGCCGGCGTCTCGGCGAGCACCACGTCGGCGTTCCCCGCTGCGTCACAGATCTCGTGGGTGTGTGCCTCGACAACCGAAACACCTTGCTGGGCAAGATATTCCGCGGCGTAGCGGCGCACCTGATAGTAGCCGTCGGCCGGGACGACAAGCGTGGCGCCCGGCCGGGTCAGCGCGCGCAGCACCGAGGTGATCGCTGCCATTCCCGAGCCGTAGGTCAACGCCCACGCGGCGCCCTCGAGTTCAGCCAGCGCCGCCTCCAGTTGGCGCCATGAGGGATTCGAGCTGCGGCCGTAACTGTCGAGCGGTTCGGTCTCGTCGGCCGACAGGTGGTAGGTCGAGGCCGGCACCGGCATCGGCGCCACCGGTTGTCCCGGAACCGCATCCACCCCAACAGCTTTCACGCTGCGGGTGGAATCTCCGTAGGTGCCGTCCATATACGTCTACTCCGGTTTGGTGCTACGGCCGAGCAGCAGGGCGACGGCCTGGTGAACTGACAATCCCTTGTGGCACACCTGGTGTACCGCGTCGGTCAACGGCATCTCGACGCCGTAGCTCGACGCGAGCGCCAACACCGATTCGCACGACGCGACGCCTTCGGCGACGTGACCACCCGCGGCCTGCAGCGCCGACTCCATGGTGCCGCCCTTGCCCAACCGCTCACCGAACGTGCGGTTACGCGAATGTGGGGACGTGCACGTCGCCACGAGATCACCGACGCCGGCAAGTCCGGACAGCGTCGCCGGGTTGGCACCGAGCGCGCCGCCAAGGCGCATGATCTCGGCCAGGCCGCGTGTGATGAGAGCGGCGACGGTGTTCTCCCCCAGCCCCACGCCGACGGCCATGCCACAGGCCAGCGCGATGACGTTCTTGCACGCGCCGCCGACCTCGGCGCCGACGACGTCGGCATTGGTGTAGGGGCGGAAGTACGCCGTGGCCATCGCGCGTTGCAGCGTGACCGCGCGCCCTGAGTCGCCGCACGCGATCACCGTCGCGGCCGGTTGCTCGGCGGCGATCTCGCTGGCCAGGTTGGGTCCGCTGATCACACCCACCCGCGCCGGATCCGCGCCGGTGACCTGGACGATGACCTGACTCATGCGCATCAACGTGCCCAGTTCGATGCCCTTGGCGAGGCTCACCAGGGTGACGTCGTCACCGATGAGATGCTTCCAGTTGTCGAGGTTGGCCCGCAGCTTCTGTGCGGGCACCGCCAACATCACCGTGCACGCGCCGCGCAGCGCCTCTTCGGGATCGCTCGTCGCCCGGATCGATGCGGGCAACACGACATCACCCAGATACTCGCTGTTGCGGTGGTCGGTGTTGATCTCGTCGGCGACCTCGGGCCGCCTGGCCCACATCGTCACCGGATTACCCGCGTCCGCGAGGACCTTCGCCAGTGCCGTCCCCCACGCACCGCAACCCATGACCGCAGCCTCCACCACGTGTTCACCCTATCGCCGGACTGCTCGATTCGACGTCGCCGGCCGGGCTGGCAGGATGGCACCATGAGCGGCAGGAGAACGCCCGGCGCCGCGTCGCATGGATCGGCGGGCTCCGAGGCGGCGGTGATCATCGCGGTCAAACGGCTCACCGCTGCCAAGACCCGGCTGGCACCGATCTTTTCGGCCGCCACCCGCGAAGCGGTGGTGCTGGCGATGCTCGTCGACACCATCACGGCGGCCTCGGCGGTGGCGCCGGTGACCGTCGTGACACCGGACGAGGTCGCCGCCGACGCCGCGCGCCGGCTCGGCGCCGAGGTGTTGTCCGATCCCACGCCGACGGGCCATCACAATCCGCTGAACAATGCGATCATGGCGGCGGAGACGGCACTGCGGGCCGGCACCCCGAATATCGTTGTTCTGCAAGGCGATCTTCCGGCGCTGCAACCGCAAGAGCTGGCCGAGGCACTCGCGGCGGCAAGAACCTATCCGCGCAGCTTCGTCGGCGATCGCCACGGCACCGGCACCTCGGCCCTGTTCGCCTTCGGGGTGCCGCTGGAACCGCGCTTCGGCACCGATTCGGCGACCCACCACCGGCAGTCCGGCGCAATCGAATTGACCGGCGCATGGCCGGGTCTGCGCTGCGACATCGACACCCCCGACGATCTGCAGGCCGCGCGGCGTCTGGGTGTGGGGCCCGCCACGGCACAGGCCATCGCCACACACCGTTAGGAGGTGGCCGCGAGGCGGGTCTTAGGGAATGATCGGACACGTGAGCGAAGCGACCGAAGCGGAGCCTGCCAACCGCACCGATGAGCCCGATGTGCACGACGGATCGGCGCGCCCGACGGCGTCGGCGAGGCCGGTCGAGACCCCTGCGGCACCACCGGCGGCAACCTCACCGACAGTCGACAACACCCTGCCGGAGGACCGCTACCTCAATCGCGAGCTGAGCTGGCTGGACTTCAACGCCCGCGTGCTCGCGCTCGCCGCCGACCCGTCGCTGCCGCTGTTGGAGCGCGCGAAGTTCCTCGCGATCTTCGCCTCCAATCTCGACGAGTTCTACATGGTCCGCGTCGCGGGACTGAAGCGGCGCGACGAGATGGGTCTGTCGGTCCGGTCGGCCGACGGGTTGTCTCCGCGTGAACAGTTGCGCCGCATCAACGAACGCACCCAGCAGATCTCCATCCGCCATGCCGCGGTGTTCCTCGACTCCGTGCGTCCGGCGCTCGCGCAGCACGGCATCCACATCGTCACGTGGGCCGAACTCGACGACGTCGAGCGTGCCAAGCTCTCCACCTATTTCCACGAGCAGGTGTTCCCCGTGCTGACCCCGCTCGCGGTCGATCCCGCGCACCCGTTCCCGTTCGTGAGCGGTCTGAGCCTGAATCTCGCGATCACCGTCAAGCATCCCGACGACGGCGGGCAGCACTTCGCCAGGATCAAGGTTCCCGACAACGTCGGGCGGTTCGTCCAACTCGGATCGTCGTCAGAGGACTCGTCCGGCGTGCGGTTCTTGCCCATGGAGGAACTCATCGCGGCGTTCCTCCCTGTGCTGTTCCCCGGGCTGGAAGTCGTGGAGCACCACGCGTTCCGGATCACGCGCAACGCCGACTTCGAGGTCGAAGAGGACCGCGACGAGGACCTGCTGCAGGCGCTGGAGCGCGAACTCGCGCGCAGGCGCTTCGGTTCGCCGGTCCGGCTGGAAGTTTCCGACGACATGACCGACAGCATGCTGGAGCTGCTGCTGCGCGAGCTGGACGTGGCACCCGGCGACGTCATCGAAGTGCCGGGACTTCTCGATCTCTCGGCGCTGTGGCAGATCTACAACGTCGACCGGCCGGATCTCAAGGACCGGCCGTTCGTCCCGGCGACGCCACCGGCTTTCGGGGAACGCGAGACCCCCAAGAGCATCTTCTCGACGCTGCGCGACGGGGATGTGCTGGTGCACCATCCCTATGACTCGTTCTCGACGACGGTGCAGCGGTTCATCGAACAGGCCGCCGCGGATCCGAACGTGCTGGCCATCAAGCAGACCCTGTACCGCACGTCGGGTGACTCCCCCATCGTGAACGCGCTGATCGACGCGGCCGAGGCGGGCAAGCAGGTGGTCGCGCTCGTCGAGATCAAGGCCCGTTTCGACGAGCAGGCCAACATCAAGTGGGCACGCACGCTGGAACAGGCGGGCGTCCACGTGGTGTACGGACTCATCGGACTGAAGACACATTGCAAGACGTGTCTCGTCGTCCGCCGTGAGGGTTCGGCGATCCGCCGTTACTGCCACATCGGGACCGGCAACTACAACCCGAAAACCGCGCGCCTCTACGAGGATGTGGGCCTGCTCACTGCCGATCCGGACATCGGGGCCGATCTCACGGACCTCTTCAACTCGCTGACCGGCTACTCGCGCAAGGATTCCTACCGCAACCTGCTGGTGGCACCGCGCGGGGTCCGCAAGGGCATCATCGAGCGGATCGACCGGGAGATCGCCGCCCACCACGAGGGCGCTGCGACCGGAATCCGGTTGAAGGCCAATGCACTGGTCGACGAGCAGGTGATCGACGCGCTGTACCGGGCATCGCAGGCCGGTATCCCGGTCGACATCGTGGTACGTGGGATCTGTGCACTGCGCCCCGGCGTTCCCGGGTACTCGGACAACATCACGGTCCGGTCCATCCTCGGCCGGTTCCTTGAACATTCGCGCATCATCCATTTCCGCGGCATCAACGAGTACTGGATCGGCAGTGCCGACATGATGCACCGCAACCTCGACCGACGCGTCGAGGTCATGGCCCAGGTGAAGGATCCCCGGCTGACCGCCCAGCTCAACGACGTGTTCGAGTCGGCGATGGACCCGGCCACGAGATGCTGGGAGCTGCGCCACGACAGTCACTGGATCGCGCTGCCCCAGGAAGGCCAAACGGTCCGCGACCATCAGGTGTCCCTGATGGATCGCCACCGGCATCCGTGAGCCACGCGGCCCGGCTGGTGACGCCGGCGAACGACCTGCAGGAGACCCTGGTGTCGAAGCACAGCACCGACAAGTCGAAGCACACCATCCGTGCCGCGGGCGCGGTGCTCTGGCGCGACGCGTCAGACCGCGACATGTCGGAGCGGAACGGGGCCCCAGGGCATCCCGCGTCGGTTGAGGTCGCGGTGATCCACCGCCCGCGTTACGACGACTGGTCGCTTCCCAAGGGCAAATTGGACCCCGGCGAGACCGAACCGGTGGCGGCGGTACGCGAGATCCAGGAGGAGACCGGGTACACCGCGGTGCTCGGGCGGCGCCTCGGGCGGGTCTCGTACCCGATCCCGCAGGGCACCAAACGTGTTTGGTACTGGGCCGCGAAATCGACCGGAGGGGACTTCAGTCCCAACGACGAGGTCGACAAGCTCGTCTGGCTGCCGGTCGATGCGGCGATGGATCAGCTGCAGTATCCAGACGATCGAAAGGTGTTGCGACGCTTCGCAAAACGTCCGGTCGACACCAAGACGGTGCTGGTGGTCCGGCACGGCACGGCCGGGCGTCGGTCACGCTACAAGGGTGATGACCGGAAGCGGCCGCTCGACAAGCGCGGCCGCGCCCAGGCCGAGGCACTGGTGGCGCAATTGCTGGCATTCGGTGCCACAACGTTGTACGCCGCCGATCGGGTGCGCTGTCACCAGACCATCGAACCGCTGGCGCAGGAACTCGATCGACTCATCCACAACGAGCCACTGCTCACCGAAGAGGCCTACGCCGCCGATCACAAGGCAGCACGCAAGCGCGTGCTGGAGATCGCAGGCAGACCGGGCAACCCGGTGATCTGCACGCAGGGCAAGGTGATTCCCGGCCTCATCGAGTGGTGGTGCGAACGGGCGAAGGTGCGGCCGGAGACGACCGGCAATCGCAAGGGCAGCACGTGGGTGCTGTCGCTGTCCGGCGGCGAACTCGTGGCCGCTGACTATCTGAGCTCCCCGCTGCCGGCCGAGAAGTAGTACACGCACGCAAAAGGCACGCCGGGGGTGAGATCACCCCACGACGTGCCTTTCGGGGAATTTACCTGCGGCCCTTCTTGGCCGGGGCCTTCTTGGCGGCGGCCTTCTTGGCTGGAGCCTTGGTCGCGGCCTTCTTGGCCGGAGCCTTGGCGGCGGCCTTCTTGGCCGGAGCCTTGGTCGCGGCCTTCTTGGCCGGAGCCTTGGTCGCGGTCTTCTTGGCGGCGGCCTTCTTGGCCGGGGCCTTGGTCGCGGCCTTCTTGGCCGGAGCCTTGGTCGCGGCCTTCTTGGCCGGAGCCTTGGTCGCGGCCTTCTTGGCGGCGGCCTTCTTGGCCGGTGCCTTCTTGGCAGCAGCCTTCTTGGCGGGACCAGCAGTGACGCCACGCTTCACGGCCGGGCCGTCGGCCGGGAGTTTCTGCGCGCCAGAGATAACCGCCTTGAACTGCGCACCGGGACGGAACGCCGGCACCGAGGTCGGCTTGACCTTCACGGTCTCACCGGTCCGCGGGTTGCGGGCGACGCGAGCCGCGCGGCGGCGCTGCTCGAAGACGCCGAAGCCGGTGATCGTCACGCTATCGCCCTTGTGCACCGCACGCACGATGGTGTCGACGACGTTCTCCACCGCGGCGGTAGCCTGCCGACGATCGGTGCCCATTTTGGTTGTGAGTACGTCGATGAGCTCCGCTTTGTTCATCCAAACCTCCGAAACCAGTGGTCCTCTTTGGACCGACTAGAGGACACGGTAAACCCTGTGACCACTGATTTCCAAGAGCCACGCGCAGTTTCAGGCGAAGCTAGCGAACTTTCCGGCAATCTGGTTGCCCCACTTGGACTCCTACCCAGGGGGTTCAGAACCGGCTCGGTGGGCGGCGAATTCGGGTCGCGAAGGGCCCGGATCAGGCCTGCAGAGTGCTCGGTTTCCAGGCCGGCCTGGCCGCCTCGTAGGCCTCGATCTGATCGAGTTTCCGCAGCGTAAGGCCTATATCGTCCAGTCCTTCGAGCAGGCGCCAGGCCGTGTAGTCATCAATTCTGAACGGCACCACGACCGTTCCGGCGGTCACCGTTCGATCTTGAAGATTCACAGTGATTTCCAACCCGGGATTCTGCTCGATCACCTTCCAAAGAAGTTCGACATCATCTTGGGCCACCTCGGCCGCCAGGAGCCCGGCCTTACCCGCGTTCCCCCGGAAGATATCGGCGAACCGGGACGAGATGACGACCCGGAAGCCGTAGTCCATGAGGGCCCAGACGGCGTGTTCCCGCGACGACCCGGTGCCGAAATCCGGTCCGGCGACAAGCACGGAACCCCTGTCGAACGGCGGCAGATTGAGGATGAACGACGGGTCGTTTCGCCACGCGGCGAACAGGCCGTCCTCGAAACCCGTTCGGGTCACCCGCTTCAGATAGACCGCCGGGATGATCTGGTCGGTGTCGACATTGGACCGCCGCAGCGGGACACCGATACCGGTGTGAGTGGTGAAAGCCTCCATGACGCTTCTCCTTCGTGGGTTTCTCAGCGGGCCGCGGCGGGTAGATCTGCAGGGGACGCGAGCTTTCCGCGGACTGCGGTGGCTGCCGCGACGGCCGGCGACACCAGGTGGGTGCGGCCGCCCTTGCCCTGGCGGCCCTCGAAGTTCCGGTTGGACGTCGAGGCGCAGCGTTCACCGGGCGAGAGCTGATCGGGGTTCATGCCCAGGCACATCGAGCATCCGGCCTGCCGCCACTCGGCCCCGGCCTCGGCGAATATCCGGTCGAGACCTTCCGATTCGGCCTGCGCCCGCACCCGCATCGACCCAGGGACGACCAGCATCCGCACGCCGTCGGCCACCTTCCGGCCGCGCAGCACATCGGCCACCACCCGCAGATCCTCGATCCGGCCGTTGGTGCACGAGCCCACGAACACGGTGTCCACGGCGATGTCGCGCATCGGCGTGCCCGGGCGAAGGTCCATGTAGGCCAAAGCCTTTTCCGCGGCCTGGCGGGCGGCCTCGTCGACCATCAGCTCCGGGTCCGGCACCGCCTCCGACAGTGGAACGCCCTGGCCGGGGTTGGTGCCCCAGGTCACGAACGGGCTCAGGGTGGAGGCGTCGATGTAGACCTCGGTGTCGAATTCCGCGCCCTCGTCGGTGCGCAACTGGCGCCACGCGGCGACGGCGGCGTCCCAGTCGGCGCCCTTCGGCGCGTGTGGGCGCCCCTTCAGGAACTCGAAAGTGGTCTCATCGGGTGCGACCATGCCGGCACGGGCGCCGGCCTCGATGCTCATGTTGCAGATCGTCATCCGGCCTTCCATCGACAGTGCGCGGATGGCACTGCCCCGGTATTCGATGACGTGACCCTGTCCGCCTCCGGTGCCGATCTTGGCGATCACGGCCAAGATGATGTCCTTGGCGCTCACGCCCGGTGGCAGGTCGCCGTCGACGTTGACCGCCATGGTCTTGAAGGGCTTGAGCGGCAGCGTCTGCGTGGCCATCACGTGTTCGACCTCGGATGTGCCGATTCCCATCGCGATGGCGCCGAAGGCCCCATGGGTCGACGTGTGGGAGTCGCCGCACACCACGGTCATCCCGGGTTGGGTCAGGCCGAGCTGAGGGCCGATGATGTGCACGATGCCCTGTTCGGCGTCGCCCATGGGATGCAGACGGATGCCGAATTCCTCGCAGTTGCGGCGTAGCGTCTCGACCTGCGTACGCGAAACCGGGTCCGCGATCGGTTTGTCGATGTCGATGGTCGGGACATTGTGGTCCTCGGTGGCGATCGTCAGATCGGGTCGCCGTACGGGACGCCCGGCCAACCGCAGACCGTCGAACGCCTGCGGGCTGGTGACCTCGTGGACGAGATGGAGGTCGATGTAGATCAGATCGGGCTCTTTGGCAGCGCCCTCTCCCTCGCCTCGCACCACGACGTGGTCGTCCCAGACCTTTTCGGCCATGGTGCGCGGTTTCACGGATGTCTGCGTCGGTTGATCCATCGCTACTTCTCGATTCGGCTCAAATACAAGCGGGGGCTGTTCTTCAAGAGTCCGCTGGGGGCTGGGAGTTCCACTGGCCATCTCAAAATGCGAGACGCTAGTATCTCTCTGTGAGAAATGATAGCGGCATCGGCGTCCTCGACAAAGCGGTGGGCGTACTGCACACCGTCGCCGAGTCCCCCTGCGGTCTGGCCGAACTGTGCGAGCGAACCGGTCTTCCCCGGGCCACCGCCCACCGCCTGGCCGCGGGCCTGGAGACCCATCGGCTGCTCGCGCGCGATGGCGATGGGCGGTGGCGCCTCGGACCGGCGCTGACCGAATTGGCCGCTCACGTCAACGATCCGCTGCTGTCGGCCGGCGCGGCGGTACTCCCCCGCCTGCGTGAGATCACGGGCGAAAGCGTGCAGCTGTACCGCCGGGAAGGGCTGTCCCGCGTGTGCGTGGTGGCCTTGGAACCCCCCGCTGGGCTGCGCGACACCGTGCCCGTGGGCACCCAGCTGCCGATGACGGCAGGTTCCGGCGCCAAAGTTCTGCTGGCGTATGCCGATGCCGCGACGCAACAAGCCGTGCTGCCGTCGGCGAAATTCACCGAGCGCACGCTCACCGAGGTCCGCAAACGCGGCTGGGCGCAGAGCGCGGCCGAGCGTGAGCCCGGCGTCGCGAGCGTGAGCGCGCCGGTGCGCGACGGCCGCGGCCAGGTGATCGCCGCGGTGTCGGTGTCCGGACCCATCGACCGGATGGGCCGCCGGCCCGGCGCCCGCTGGGCCGCCGACCTGCTCGCGGCCGCCGAGGCGCTCACACGCCGATTGTGAGACACACGATTGGGGCACCGGTGGATCAGTGTCGCCTTCGTCACAACCGGGGCGGGCGCGGCGCGATGTGACCGACATCGCCGGGCGAACCGCCCTGTGTACGACGCCGTGACACCGAATGCACGACGAGCCAGGAAACGCGAAAGGCACCCAGTCACCGAACTGAGTGCCTTTCGCATCGGCCGCGCCGGAGGCGCCTGCCGGATCTGTACCCCCGATGGGATTCGAACCCACGCTACCGCCGTGAGAGGGCGGCGTCCTAGGCCGCTAGACGACGGGGGCTAGAACTTTCGGTTGGTCAGCATAGCTCAGAGATTCTCTCCGACCTAATCCGACCCGACCCGATCAGTTGGCTGGGGTACCAGGACTCGAACCTAGAATGGCTGAACCAGAATCAGCTGTGTTGCCAATTACACCATACCCCATTGGAGGCCCATCACCGCTGGTCACGGGCTTCCCGGTCCGGTTCGCTCGGCGGGATGTCTCCCCGCGGTTGCTTACCGGGCCGACGAGCAGACTACCAAAGATTCTGACGTGGTTTTCACACGCGGTCCCTTGCGGCGCGCAGCCGCGCCAAACTGCGGTCCCTGCCCAGCAGTTCCATCGACTCGAACAGCGGCGGGCTCACCGAGGCGCCGGTGACCGCGACACGGATGGGACCGAACGCCTTGCGCGGTTTGAGCCCTAGACCGTCCAGGAGCGCCGTCTTGAGCGCGGCCTCGATCGCCGGGGTGGTCCACTCCCCGGCAGCCTCCAAGGCGCTCAGCGCGGCGTCCAGCACCGGTGCGGACTCCGGCTTCAGCTCCTTGGCCGCCGACTTCTCGTCGATCTCGTAGGCGTCGTCGTTGAAGAACTTCAGCAGACCCCACGCATCGCCCAGAACCACCACGCGCGTCTGCACCAGAGCGGCGGCCTCGGCGAACGCCGCGTCGTCGAGCGTGGTGTCGTGACCGTGTGTGACGAAGTACTCACGTAGCCGCGCGGTGAAGTCCTCCGGCGTGAGCATGCGGATGTGCTCGGCGTTGATCGCGTCGGCCTTCTTCTGGTCGAACCGGGCCGGGTTGGAGTTGACGTTCACCACGTCGAACGCGGCCACCATCTCGTCGAGGCCGAACACGTCGTGGTCATCGGCGATACCCCACCCCAGCAGTGCCAGGTAGTTCAGCAGACCCTCGGGGATGAACCCGCGATCGCGGTGCAGAAACAGGTTGGACTGCGGATCGCGCTTGGACAGCTTCTTGTTGCCCTCCCCCAGAACGCTTGGCAGGTGTGCGAACTCGGGCACGAACTCGGCGACGCCGATCCGCATCAGCGCCTGGTAGAGCGCGATCTGCCGCGGAGTGGAGGGCAGGATGTCCTCGCCGCGCAGCACGTGTGTGATCTTCATCAATGCGTCGTCGACGGGGTTCACCAAGGTGTACAACGGATCACCGTTGCTGCGGGTGATCGCGAAATCCGGCACCGATCCGGCCGCGAACGTCGTCGGACCGCGCACCAGGTCGTTCCACGACAGGTCCTCGTCGGGCATCCGCAGGCGCAACACCGGCTTGCGGCCTTCGTCGGCGAACCTCTTGCGCTGTTCGTCGGTCAGGGTGCGGTCGAAGTTGTCATAACCCAACTTCGGGTTGCGACCCGCTGCGAGGTGACGCGCCTCGACCTCCTCGGGCGTCGAGTAGGCCTCGTACACCTCGCCGGCCTCCAGCAGGCGCGACACCACATCGCGGTAGATCTCATGGCGCTGCGACTGCCGGTAAGGCTCATACGGGCCACCGACTTCCGGCCCCTCGTCCCAGTCCATCCCGAGCCAACGCAGCGCGTCGAGGATCGCGGCATAACTCTCGTCACTGTCGCGCGCCGCGTCGGTGTCCTCGATCCGGAAGACGAAATCCCCTCCGGTGTGGCGCGCGTAGGCCCAGTTGAACAGGGCGGTGCGCACCAACCCGACGTGGGGCGTGCCGGTGGGCGACGGGCAGAACCGCACCCGAACCTTCTTCGTCGTCATCTTTTCCCTTTACGCACAACAGGATTGGTGAGTGTGCCGATGCCTTCGACGGTGATGCTGACGGTGTCACCGTCCTCGATGGGGCCGACGCCCTCCGGCGTTCCGGTCAGGATGAGATCACCCGGCAGCAGCGTCATCACCGCCGACGTCCACTCGACGATGGCCCCGATGTCGTGGAGCAGCAGCGAGGTTCGGCTGCGTTGGCGCACCTCACCGTTGACCTCGGTGCGCAGCTCGACGTCCGACGGATCGAGATCGGTGACGATCCAGGGACCCACCGGGCAGAAGGTGTCGTGACCCTTCGCCCGCATCCACTGGCCGTCCTTGCGCTGCTGATCACGCGCGGAGACGTCGTTGGCGATGGTGTAGCCGAGGATGAAGTCGGCCGCACGCCCCGCAGGAACGTCCTTGCACGGCCTGCCGATGACCACCGCCAGCTCACCCTCGTGGTGCACGGGGTTGGCATCGGCGGGCAACTGGATCGGCACGTTGGGCCCGATGATCGCGGTGTTCGGCTTGAGGAAGATCACCGGATCTTCCGGCGCCACACCGCCCATCTCCTCGGCGTGCGCGGCGTAGTTCTTACCGACCGCGACCACCTTGCTGGCGAGGATCGGCGCGAGCAGCCGGACGTCGGCCAGCGGCCAGGTGCGTCCGGTGAAGTTCGGGGTTCCGAACGGATGCTCGGCGATCTCTTTGCAGACGGCATCTGGTCCATCGCCTTCGATGCTCACGAATGCGACGCCGTCGGGACTGGCAATTCGACCTAAGCGCATTTTTGTCAGCGTAGTGCGCACGTCCGCACGCCAGGCCGAGACGCCTCCCCTCAGGCGGCGTCGAACGCCGCGCGCAGGAACGGCGTGGAGTCCGGCAGGGACGCCAGGACCGTACCGGAGTGATCTTCGTCCGGATAGACCTTGAGTGTGACGTTCTGCCCGTTGGATCGCAGCGCGTCGTCGAGCTGCAGCGTCAGATTGGGAGGAACGTCACGGTCCCGCATCCCGACACCGAGAAAGATCGGCCGGTCATAGCCACTGGTGGGGGTTCCCATGTACGCGTCGAGCGCGGCGTCGACACCGGGCAACGTCGCCAGCGGCGCGCGGAAGAAATCCGTCGGGTTCATCGCCGCGAGCGCCTCGTCGAGCTGCGGCTTGCACAGCGTCTCGGCCTTGGCGACCGCATCGAGACCCGCGGGTGTGAGCACGCTGTTGACGTCGATGTCCGGCCGGGCTTCACGGAACCCGGCCAGGATGTACGCGGTGTAACTGTTGGCGGCGGGGCCCAGATCGGGCGGCAGCGCCATGTCCGGCCCGGCCTGCTTGACGATGCTCTCGACGTTGAACGGCGTCCCGGTCGCGACCACGCCGCGATAGTCCAGACCCGTGCCGCGGCTGAATTCGGTGGCCCAGCGGGCACTGTTGACCGCTGCCCCACCGCCCTGCGACTGGCCGACGATGGCCCACTCGGGTGACAACGGCAGGTCCATCTCATGCATCGCGATGACCGAATCGACCACACTGTGCGCGGTGGCCAGGCTGTTCAGATAGCTCATCAAGCCGGGTGTGCCGAGGCCCGCATAGTCGGAACCCACGACCGCATATCCCTGATCGAGCCAGTGGGTGAGGTATTCGTCGTCGCGTACGCTGCGCGGCTGCGCCGAGGGTGCGCAGTCGTCACCCAGCCCGACGGTGCCGTGCGCCCACGCGATCACGGGCCACCCGCCCTCGGGGGCTTGGCCGCGCGGGACGAATACCGCGGCGGTGCTCACCGCGGGTGAATCGTGCTGGTCGACAGTCGAGTACAGGATCCGGTAGGCCCGTTCGGCACCGGTCACCGACAACGCGGGATCGAGCGGTACCGAGGCGATCAGCGCGCCCGCCCGTGGGATCGGCTCGTCGTAGTGGCGGACGTCCAGGTTCGACCACACGGGCTCGGCGCCCGCGGCCGTAGGAACCGGCGCGACGATCACCGCACACACGAGGGAAACACCGGTCACCATCCACTTTTTCACGCCTCCAGGCTAAGAGGACTTACGCGGGTGTCCACATCGTGGAATGGAAGTTCGATATTTTGAGAACCCGTGACAGCATGGGCTCCATGGCAATTCCGGCGATCGGCACGGTACGCCGCTGGTCGATGCTCGTCATCGCACTCACCTCGACCATGTGTGCCAACGTTTTCATCAACGGCGCGGCGTTTCTCATCCCGACGCTGCACACCGAACGCGGCCTCGACCTGGCGCGCTCCGGCCTGCTGTCGTCGATGCCAAGTTTCGGCATGGTGACGACGCTCATCGCGTGGGGCTACATCGTCGACCGCTTCGGGGAACGCCTCGTGCTGGGCCTGGGGTCCGCACTCGTCGCTGCCGCGGCCCTCGCTGCGGCGTCGGTCCAATCCCTGCTCGCCGTCGGCATTTTCCTGTTGCTCGGCGGGATGGCCGCGGCGAGCAGTAACTCGGCCAGCGGCCGACTGGTCGTCGGCTGGTTCCCGCCCGAACAACGCGGCCTGGTGATGGGTATCCGCCAGACCGCGACACCCCTGGGAGTCGGTTTGGGGGCGTTGGTGATTCCTCGCGTCGCCGAAAGTCACGGGGTTTCGGCCGCACTGTTGTTCCCCGCCGTCGTCTGCGCGGTGGCGGCGGTGGTCAGTGCGGTGTTCGTGATCGACCCGCCGCGGCCGCCGCGCGCCGAGGCGCCCGCCGAGCACCTCGCCAACCCCTACCGCGGTTCGTCGGTGCTGTGGCGCATCCACGCCGTCTCGGTGCTGCTCGTGGTGCCCCAGGGCGTGCTGTGGACGTTCGCCCTGGTGTGGCTCATGACAGACCGTGGCTGGTCGGCGGCCTCAGCCGGAGTCCTGGTCACCGTCACGCAATTGCTGGGCGCGGCAGGACGAATCGCCGCCGGACGGTGGTCGGATGTCGTGGGTTACCGGCTACGGCCGATCCGCACGATCGCGCTGGCCGCCGCGGTGACCATGGCCGCACTCGCGCTCACCGACTGGTTGTCCTCACCCGTCAGCATCGCGCTGATGGTGGTGGCCTCGGTGATCACGGTGTCCGACAACGGGTTGGCCTTCACCGGTATCGCCGAGATCGCCGGGCCGTTCTGGAGCGGACGGGCCTTGGGGACGCAGAACACCAGCCAGCACCTGGCGACGGCCGTGTCGTCGCCGGTGTTCGGCGGGTTGATCGGGGTGGCCGGATATCCCGTCGCATTCGCGGTGTGCGCGCTGCTGCCCGCACTGGCGATCCCACTCGTCCCGGTCGAGCCGGCCCGCGAGAGCTGAGCACCTCGCCTGCGGTCAGAGCAGCGCGCGGATCCGCTCACCCACCGCGCCGGTGGACAGCTTCTCGTCGCCGCGGGTGGCGAGATGCTCGCCCACGGCCTTGTCGACCCGTGCGGCCGCGTCGGTCTCGCCGACGTGCGCCAGCAGCAGGCCCACGCTCATCACCGCGGCCGTGGGATCGGCGATCCCCTGACCCGCGATGTCGGGCGCACTGCCGTGAACGGGTTCGAACATCGACGGATTGGTGCGCGTGGCATCGATGTTGCCGCTCGCGGCCAGTCCGATACCGCCGCATACCGCGGCCGCGAGGTCGGTGATGATGTCGCCGAACAGGTTGTCGGTGACGATCACGTCGAACCGCCCCGGGTCGGTGACCATGTGGATGGTCGCGGCGTCGATGTGCTGGTAGGCCACCTCGACGTCCGGGTACTCCGCGCCCACCTCGGCCACGATGCGCGACCACAGCCCACCCGCGAAGGCCAGCACATTGGTCTTGTGCACCAGGGTCAGATGCTTGCGACGGTTCTGCGCGCGGGCGAACGCGTCCCGCACGACGCGCTCGACCCCGAACGCGGTGTTGACGCTGACCTCGGTCGCCACCTCGTGCGGTGTGCCGACGCGCAGCGCACCACCGTTACCGGTGTACGGACCCTCGGTGCCTTCACGCACCACCACGAAATCGATGGGCGGATTTCCGACGAGCGGTCCCGTCACACCCGGATACAGCTTGCCGGGGCGCAGATTCACGTGATGGTCGAGAGCGAAGCGCAACTTGAGCAGCAGCCCGCGCTCCAGCACGCCGCTGGGCACCGACGGATCCCCGATCGCGCCGAGCAGGATCGCGTCGTAGCCGCGCAGTTCCTCGATGGTCTCCTCGGTGAGCAGTTCGCCGGTGGCGTGGTAACGCCGCGCACCGAGGTCGTATTCGGTCTTGTCGACGCCGGGCAGCACCGTGTCGAGCACCTTGACGGCCTCGCCGATCACCTCGGGTCCGATGCCGTCACCGGGGATGACGGCCAGTTTCAGTGCGGAACTCATGACAGATCAACCACTTCCAGCGTGCTGGCGCCGACCGCATCGGCGATCTCGGCGCGCACATCGTCGGGGACATCGGTATCGAGACGCAGCATGACGGTCGCGTGGTCGCCGCTGGCGTCCTGGCTCATCTGGGCTGCGAGGATGTTCACGTCAGCCCCGCCGAGCAGGGTGCCGATCTTGCCGAGCGCACCCGGTTTGTCGGAGTAGTTGACGATCAGGTTGTACCCCTCGGCGCGCAGATCGAAGTTGCGCCCGTTGATCTGCACGATCTTCTCGACCAGTTGCGGCCCGGACAGCGTGCCCGCGACGTTGATCGACGAACCGTCGGCGTGCACGGCGCGCACGTCGACGACGCTGCGGTGGTTCGGGCTCTCGGTCGCGGTGCTGATCTCGGCGGCGACACCACGATCGGCGGCCAGCGCCGGGGCGTTGACGAACGTCACCTGTTCGTCGACCACGGCCGAGAACAGGCCGCGCAGCGCCGAGAGCTTGAGGATCTCGACGTCCTCGGACGCGAGTTCGCCGCGCACCTGAACGGCCAGCGACACCGGCGGGGCATCCGAGAGGGCGCCGACCAGCAGACCCAGCTTGCGCACCAGGTCGAGCCACGGCGCGACCTCTTCGCCGACCACCCCGCCACCGACGTTGACCGCGTCGGGCACGAACTCGCCGGCCAGAGCGAGCTTCACGCTGGCCGCGACATCGGTGCCGGCACGGTCCTGCGCCTCCGCGGTGGAGGCGCCGAGATGCGGCGTGACGACCACCTGCGGCAGGTCGAACAACGGGCTGTCCGTGCAGGGCTCGGTGGAGAACACGTCGAGCCCCGCGCCACGGACATGGCCGCTGGTGATCGCGTCGGCGAGCGCCTGCTCGTCGATCAGGCCGCCGCGCGCGGCGTTCACGATGATCACACCCTTCTTGGTCTTCGCCAGCGCCTCCTTGCCGATCAGCCCGGCGGTCTCCTTGGTCTTCGGCAGGTGCACGGAGATGAAGTCGGCGCGTCCCAGAAGCTCGTCGAGTGAGAGCAGTTCGATGCCGAGCTGCGCGGCGCGCGCCTGCGACACGTACGGGTCATAGGCCACGATGTGCGCGCCGAAGGCCGCCAACCGCTGAGCGACCAGCTGGCCGATGCGCCCGAGCCCGACAACGCCGATGGTCTTGCCGTAGATCTCGGTACCCGAGAAGGAGGACCGCTTCCAGGTGTGTTCCCGCAACGTCGAATCGGCGGCCGGGATCTGGCGCGCGGTCGCCAGCAGCAGCGCGATGGCGTGTTCCGCGGCGCTGTGGATGTTGGAGGTCGGGGCGTTCACCACCAGCACGCCACGTGCGGTGGCCGCCTCGACGTCGACGTTGTCCAGACCCACACCGGCGCGCGCGACGATCTTGAGTTTGGGGGCGGCGGCGATGACCTCGGCATCCACGGTGGTGGCCGAACGCACCAGAAGGGCGTCGGCCTCGGGAACGGCGGCCAGCAGCTTCGCCCGGTCCGGACCGTCGACCCATCTGACCTCGACGTCCTCACCGAGAGCGGCGACGGTCGATTCCGCGAGCTTGTCGGCAATCAGTACAACGGGAAGACTCACGCGGTCAGCCTAGTGTGTCCGCTTGTACACCGAAACGGCCGCTACCACGTCGAGGCTCCGTACGGTCTACTGGAGTCGTGGATGTCACAGTCGTCGGCAGTGGACCCAACGGCCTGACCGCAGCGGTCATCTGCGCGCGAGCCGGATTGTCCGTCCGGGTCATCGAGGCGCAGACCACCCCCGGAGGCGGTGCCCGCACCCTTCCCGATCCCGAATTCAGCGGTGTGAGCCACGACATCTGTTCGGCCGTGCATCCGCTGGCACTCGCATCGCCGTTCTTCTCCGCGTACGACCTGACGGCGCACGGAGTTCGGCTCGCCGTTCCCGAGATCGCGTACGCCAACCCGCTCGTCGAGCGGCCTGCCGCGGTCGGCTACCGCGACATCGACCGCACGTGCGCGGAGTTGGACGACGGCCGCTCGTGGCGAAAGTTGCTGGGCCCGCTCGCAGACGACTGCGACGGCGTGGTGGGCCTTCTGCTCGGCGACAGACGCTCCTTCCCGCCGTCGCTTCCGGCCGCCCTTCGCGTGGCGCCCCGGTTGTTGGGCCAGGGCACTCCCCTGTGGCGGTTGCTGCGCGGGGAAGATTCCAGAGCGTTGTTCAGTGGCGTTGCAGCACATACGATCTCGCCGATGCCGTCGCTGGTTTCCGCGGGCGCCGGACTGATGTTGGCCATGCTCGCACACGCCGTCGGCTGGCCGATCCCGATCGGCGGTTCACAGGCCATACCCGACGCGTTGATCGCCGATCTGCGCGCCCACGGAGGCGAACTCGTCGTCGGCGAGGAGGTCACCGAACCGCCTTCCGGTGTCGTCATCTACGACACCGCACCCACCGCGCTGCTGTCCATCTACCGCGACGCGGTCCCCGCACGCTACGCAAAGGCGTTGCGTCGCTACGCCTACGGGCCGGGCGTGGCCAAGGTCGATTTCGTGTTGTCCGGCGAGATCCCTTGGCGTGACCCACGTTTGGCACAAGCACCCACGCTGCATCTGGGCGGCAGCCGCCGACAGATGGCATTGGCAGAATCGGAGGTCGCCAAGGGTCGCCACGCCGAATGGCCCATGGTGCTCGCGGCGTCGCCGCACATCGCCGATCCGGGGCGCATCGATTCGCAGGGCAGGCGTCCGCTGTGGACCTACGCACATGTGCCGTCGGGGTCGACGCTCGACATGGCCGACACCGTCACGTCGATCGTCGAACGGTTCGCTCCGGGATTCCGCGACCTCGTCGTCGCGGTGCGCAGCGTGCCCGCATCGCAGATGTCTCGCCACAACGCCAACCTGATCGGCGGCGACATCGGCGTGGGCGCCAACAACATGGTCAGTGCCCTCGTGGGACCGACACCCCGTCTCAACCCGTGGACCACGCCGATCCGCAAGGCGTACCTGTGCTCGTCGGCCACCCCGCCAGGAGCTGGTGTTCACGGCATGTCCGGGTTCTACGCGGCCCGCACCGTACTCGAACGCGAGTTCGGCATGGGCCTCCCGGCGCTGCGCTGACCACCGCCGCCAGGAGGCGTCGATTGCCTCCGAACCGGGTATTCCGCGCACATGAACGAGCGCACCCGAACGGACAACGGCAGCACCGACAGTCAGCACGCCCGGCCACCCGGCGTCGACGACGACACCGTCGAAGCTGCCGGCAAGATGTCGGAGGCGTTGGAGTACATCGAACGCGCCCGCGGTCACCTGTACTCATTCCACCAACTGATCGGCCACGCCGACGCGCTGCTCGACGAGGTCTGCGACAAGCTGCGCGACGCGGGCCACGATGCCGCCGCCGAGCGCGTGCAGACCGAACTGGTGGGTCACAACGTGCTGGCCGGCCGGTGGTCCTTCCAGATCGTCGAGGAGTTCGACGACACCTATTGGTCCCTGTTCCGTGAGCACGAACGTCGCATCCGCACCGAGTTCCTCGGCGGTGCCCGGCACGTGTTCGAATCCGAGATGAAAGAGCGGCGCCGAACCCACGGGCGCGCCGGACACGAAGCCACCCCGTGGCCCGAAGCCGACGCCTAGAGTGAGCGTGTGAGCGCCGCGCCCAAACTCGCCGTCATCTACTACTCGGCCACCGGCCACGGCACCACGATGGCCAAACGGGTCGCCTCGACCGCCGAGTCGGAAGGCGCACAGGTGCGGTTGCGGCACATCGCCGAGACGCAGGATCCCGCGAGCTTTGCCCACAACCCGGCCTGGACCGCCAATTACGAGGCCACCAAAGATCTTCCGGCGGCCACCGGTGAGGACATCGTGTGGGCCGATGCGGTGATCTTCGGTTCCCCCACCCGATTCGGTTCACCGGCAGCACAATTCCGCGCATTCATCGACTCTCTCGGCGGCCTGTGGGCACAGGGCGCGCTGGCCGACAAGGTCTACGCCGGATTCACCTCGAGCCAGACCACGCACGGCGGCCAGGAGTCGACGCTGCTCAATCTGTATGTGACGCTGATGCACTTCGGCGGCATCATCGTCCCGCCCGGCTACACCGACGAGGTCAAGTTCGCCGACGGGAACCCATACGGCGTCGGGCTGATCGCCAACCGCGACAACATCGCCGAACTGGACGAGCCCACCAACAACGCCCTCGACCACCTGGCGCGCCGTGTCGTCACCGTCGCCGGCCGCCTGATCGGGTGATTCGGCGCTCGGACGGCCCACGCCGCACCGCGGAACGAGCCGGTGAACGTCGATGGCTGGCCCGATCACGTATCCGGACGGCTGGAAACTCAGCCGGCCGACTCGGTTGCACGACCGTCGGCGATCCGATGCCCGAGAACGACGAAATGGCTGCCCTCAGCGAGTGAGAGCAGCCATCTCGTCGGTTTTGCGAAACCTCAGGCGGTTTCGGTGATCGGCCGGTCGACCCAGCTCATCAGGTCGCGCAGCTTCTTGCCGGTGACCTCGATCGGATGCTCGGCGTTCTGCTTACGCAGCTCCTCGAGCTCCTTGTTGCCGCCCTCGACGTTGGCGACCAGGCGCTTGACGAACGAACCGTCCTGGATGTCCTTCAGGATGGCGCGCATCCGGTCCTTGGTGTCGGCGTCGATGACGCGCGGGCCGGAGATGTAGCCGCCGAACTCCGCGGTGTCGGACACCGAGTAGTTCATGCGCGCGATGCCGCCCTCGTAGATCAGGTCGACGATGAGCTTGAGCTCGTGCAGGACCTCGAAGTAGGCCATCTCGGGCGCGTACCCGGCCTCGACCATGACCTCGAAGCCGGCCTTGATGAGCTCCTCGGTGCCGCCGCACAGCACGGCCTGCTCACCGAACAGGTCGGTCTCGGTCTCTTCCTTGAACGTGGTCTTGATGACGCCGGCGCGGGCACCACCGATGGCCGCGGCGTACGACAACGCCAGAGCCTGGCCCTCACCCTTGGGATCCTGATCGATGGCGATCAGGCAGGGCACGCCCTTGCCGTCGACGAACTGCCGACGCACCAGGTGTCCCGGCCCCTTCGGGGCGACCATGCCGACGGTGACGTTCTCCGGAGCCTTGATCAGACCGAAGTGGATGTTGAGTCCGTGACCGAAGAACAGCGCGTCGCCGTCCTTGAGGTTCGGCTCGATGTCGTTCCTGAAGATCTCGGCCTGCGCGGTATCGGGCGCCAGCAGCATGATGACGTCGGCCCACTTGGCCACCTCGGCCGGGGTATCGACCTCAAGCCCCTGCTCGGCGACCTTCTCGCGGGACTTCGAGCCTTCCTTGAGACCGACCTTGACCTGCACACCCGAGTCGCGCAGCGAAAGCGAATGCGCGTGCCCCTGGCTGCCATAGCCGATGACGGCGACCTTACGGCCCTGGATGATCGACAGGTCCGCGTCGTCGTCGTAGAACATCTCAACTGCCATGCGTGAACTTCCTTCTCTTTCTGGCCATACAGCCAATCAACGCTACTCGAGCCTGATTACTTCGCTGCGCCGATGCCCCGCGGACCGCGCGACACCGACACCACACCGGACTGTGCGATCTCGCGGATGCCATATGGCTCCAGGACCCGCAGCAGGGCTTCCAGCTTCTCCGGCGTACCCGTCGCCTCGATGGTCAGGGATTCGGTCGAAACATCAACGACTTTGGCGCGGAACAGGTTCACCGCTTCGATGATCTGACCGCGGGTCGTCGCATCGGCCCGCACCTTGATCAGCGCGAGCTCGCGGGACACCGAGTTGTCGTCTTCCTGCTCGACGATCTTGATCACGTTGATCAGCTTGTTGAGCTGCTTGGTGATCTGTTCCAGTGGCGAATCCTCGACGCTCACCACGATCGTCATCCGCGACATGTCCTTCTGCTCGGTGGCGCCGACCGCGAGCGACTGGATGTTGAAGCCGCGACGCGAGAACAACGAGGCGACTCGCGCGAGAACACCGGGCTTGTCCTCGACCAGCACCGACAAGGTGTGGGTGGGGGTTCCGTTGCTCATCAGAATTCCCTCCTCTTCGCGCAAGCGCTCATCAGTACTCTCTCCTCTTCGCGCAAGCGCTCATCAGGCGTGCCCCTCTTCGTTGTCATCGAACAGCGGCCTGATGTCGCGGGCCGCCATGATCTCGTCATTGCTGGTGCCTGCCGCGACCATCGGCCACACCTGGGCGTCGGCACCCACGATGAAGTCGATGACCACCGGACGGTCGTTGATCGCGCGGGCCTGGTTGATGACGTCTTCGACATCCTCGGCGCGTTCGCACCGCAGACCGACGCAACCCAGCGCCTCGGCCAGCTTGACGAAGTCGGGGATCCGCCGCGAATGCGTGGACAGGTTCGTCTGGCTGTAGCGCTCCTCGTAGAACAAGGTCTGCCACTGGCGCACCATGCCCAAGTTGCCGTTGTTGATCAACGCCACCTTGATCGGCGCACCTTCCAGGGCACAGGTCGCCAACTCCTGGTTGGTCATCTGGAAACAGCCGTCGCCGTCGATGGCCCACACCTCGGCGTCGGGCCGGGCGAATTTGGCACCCATCGCCGCGGGCACGGCGAAGCCCATCGTGCCGAGACCACCCGAGTTGAGCCAGGTCTTCGGATTCTCGTACTTGATGAACTGCGCGGCCCACATCTGGTGCTGGCCGACGCCTGCGACGTACACCGCGTCCGGCCCGGCGATCTGGCCCAGCTTCTCGATGACGAACTCCGGCGACAGGCTGCCGTCGCTCTGCGGGCCGTAGCTCAGCGGGTAGGTCGACTTGATGCCCGACAGGTACTCCCACCAGCTGCCGAGCTGCAGCGCTTCCGCGGTGGTACCCGTCTTGCGCAGTGACTGCACCAGCTCGGCGATGACGGCCTTGACGTCACCCACGATCGGCACGTCGGCGTGGCGGTTCTTGCCGATCTCGGCCGGATCGATGTCGGCGTGGATCACCTTGGCTTCCGGCGCGAACGAGTCAAGCTTGCCGGTGACGCGATCGTCGAAGCGCGTACCCAGCGCGATCAGCAGATCGCTGCGCTGCAGTGCAGCCACCGCGGCGACCGTGCCGTGCATCCCGGGCATGCCCAGGTTCTGGCGGTGGCTGTCGGGGAACGCGCCGCGCGCCATCAGCGTGGTCACCACCGGGATACCGGTCAGCTCGGCCAGCTCCAGCAGTTCGGCCGTGGCCTCACCGCGGATCACGCCGCCCCCGACATACAGCACGGGCTTGCGGGCCTCGGCGATCAGCTTGGCGGCCTCGCGGATCTGGCGGTTGTGCGGCTTGGTGGTCGGCTTGTAGCCCGGCAGGTCGACCTTCGGCGGCCAGCTGAACGTGCACTGCCCCTGCAGGATGTCCTTGGGGATGTCGACGAGCACCGCGCCCGGCCGTCCCGACCGTGCGATGTGGAACGCCTCGGCGATGACCCGCGGGATGTCGTCACCGTTGCGCACCAGGAAGTTGTGCTTGGTGATCGGCATGGTCATGCCGGTGATGTCGGCTTCCTGGAACGCGTCGGTGCCGATGAGTCCGCGGCCGACCTGACCCGTGATCGCGACGACCGGGATCGAGTCCATCTGGGCATCGGCCAGCGGCGTGATCAGGTTGGTGGCGCCCGGGCCGGACGTCGCCATCATCACGCCCACCTTGCCGGTCGCGTGGGCGTAGCCGCTGGCGGCGTGGCCGGCACCCTGCTCATGGCGAACCAGCACGTGGCGCAGCTTCTTCGAGTCGAACAGCGGGTCGTAGACCGGGAGCACCGCACCGCCGGGGATACCGAAGATGGTGTCCACGCCGATCTCCTCGAGCGAGCGGACGACTGCCTGCGCGCCGGTGAGCTGCTCGGGCGCAATGCGCTTGGCGTGCGGCTGATCCGGCTTCTGCGCAGATGCGCCGTTGGCGGGGGCTGCGGCCGTGGGGTGTGGTGGTCGCGTGGTGGGTGCGCTCACGGTTTCTCTTCCCGTCCCTCTTACGTTTCCTCTTGGCGGAATCTCGGTTGTGATGGTGACGCCAACGCGTCTGTGGGCAACAAAAAACCCCCGTCAGCAGGCTGCTGTACGAGGGTGGCGCGTCGATGCTGGTGTGCTATGCCCGGCAGAGGGCCAGCGCGGCATCAACGCGCCAACCAATTACTACGAGCACTCGCGGGGTCTGCATAAGCGTTGACGGTAGCGGCCACACTGGTCAAAGGTCAAATTGCGAACGGGCCGCGAGCACGGTATGGGAGCGTTTTCTCTCCCGCGCGCGGCCAGTGCAAGGATGGACACGTGAGTGCACGTTCAGCAACCGCCCCCGTCGTCATCCGCATCTCGCCCATGGCGCACTTGGCCGTCGCGGTGGTCACGCTGGGCCTGCTGACCGTGGTGCTGACCAATCCGACCTGGTTCGCCCCGCTGCTCCTCATCCCGATCGGCTTGTCCCTGGCCATCATTCGGTTACAGACCAAGGCCGACCGCGACACGGTGACAGCGCGGTCGCTGCTCGGCAGCGAGACGGTTCCGTGGAGCGAGATCGAAGGTCTGCGGTTCGAACGCGGCCGTTGGGCCGTCGCGCAACGCACCACCGGCGCGGATCTGCGCCTGCCCGCCGTGACGTTCGCCACCCTTCCGTTGCTCGCGGAGGTCAGCGGCGGCCGGGTTCCCAACCCGTACGCATGAGCGTCAGCTCAGCGGATTCCCGCCGTTGAGCAGCGCCCAGATCCCGATCCCTGCGCCGATACCGAGCAGCAGGGCCACGAACGATCCGACGAACGGGCGTCGGGCCCAACCACGTCCGGCGTCGAAGCCGTAGCGCCCCGGTCCGGTCAGGATGATGGCCGCGGTCGCGGCGAGGATCACGAGCCGGTACTGGTGGCCGTCGTGGAAGAACTCCGAGAGCCTGGCCTGCTCGTGGGCGATCATCGCCTCGGCCAGCAGACCGTTGATGCCGTAGGCCAACGCCCCTGCCGCGGCGATCGGCGTGAACAGCCCGAGCACCAACAACACCCCTGCCGCGATCTGGCCACCGGTGGCCACGTACGTCAGGATGCCGGCGTACTTGAAGCCCATGTCGTCCAGTGACGTACTGAACCCGTCGAATCCGGGTCCGCCCCACCACCCGAAGGCCTTCTGCAGGCCGTGCAGGATGAGCAGCCCTCCCACGGCCACACGCAGGATCAGCAGACCGAGGTCCTGTGTGCCTCGTCGCCCGGCGGCTCTGACCCGGTCGTCGACGACCTCGTTGCGGTCGATCTCGACCGGCTCCGCCGGATACGCCCCCATCGGCATACCGGGCTGGACATACGGGAGCGGTTCGGGGTCGCTGACCATGCTGAACGCCGGCTGGTCGGGCGACTTGGAGTCGTATCGCGGTATGGCGGTGGTTTCGAAGTCGCCACCGTACGTGGCCGAGGGCAGATCGTCTTCAGGGTCGACCAGACTTGCCCCGGCGGGCCTGGCGGAATCGCCGGTCCCCGGATTATCGGGTCTTTGCCACGGGTCCTGCGAGGTACTGGTCACGCTGCCAGGGTAAGTGCAACATCCGCAGGATCCCGGTATTTACCTCGGCGCTTCCGCCTGGTATTGGACCGGCAATCGCGCACCGCCGGTCCCGGCGTGGCGAACACCGCGGGGCAATCCGTAATCTGGCGAGCATGAAATCGCGTCGGCGGATGACACAGGTGGCCGCCGTCTTGTGTGCCGCGATGCTGGTCGGCACGGGCTGCGCCCGGTTCGACGCGGCGCAGTCCGAGCCGTTCACCACCGAACCCGAGATGCGACCCGGACCGACCACGACGCCACCTCCGCCGCCACCGCTGCCCGCGGTTCCGTTCCCCAAGGAATGCCCGGCCCCGGGTGTCATGCAGGGCTGCCTCGACAGCACAAGCGGGTTGATCATGGGCGCGGACAGCCAGTCCGCGCTCGTGGCCGAGCGGTTGACGGGTGCGATCAAAGAGGTCGCGACACGCGCCGAGCCCAAGATCAAGACGGTGATCCCGGTGGACCCGTCGGGCGACGGCGGCCTGATGGACATCGTGAAATCGCCGACGTACATCCAGGACCGGTTGATGTACGCCTACATCAGCACACCGACCGACAACCGCGTCGTGCGCATCGCCGACGGCGACGTGCCCAAGCCGATCCTCACGGGGATCCCGAAGGGCGCCACCGGAAACATGGGCTCGCTGATCTTCACGAGTCCCACGACGCTGCTGGTGCAGACCGGCGACGCGGGCGATCCTGCGCTGGCTGCCGATCCGGCGTCGCTGGCCGGCAAGGTGCTGCGCATCGAACAACCCACCACGGTCAACCAGGCGCCGATCACCACCGCGATGTCGGGCATGGGTTCCGGTGGCGCGATGTGCATCGACCCGTCGGACGGGTCGCTGTACGTCACCGATCGCACACCGACGGCCGACCGCCTGCAACGGATGACCAAGGATTCGAAGATCTCGACGGTGTGGACCTGGCCCGACCGTCCCGGGGTTGCCGGGTGCGCCGCGCTCGACGGCACGGTGCTGGTGAATCTGGTGAACACCAAGAAGACCGTCGCGGTGCACATGGCACCGGACACGGGTGCGGTGACCGGCGAACCGGAGGTCGTGCGTGACAACACGCGCGGTCACGTGTGGGCCCTGCAGCTCTCCCCCGACGGCAACGTCTGGGGCGCGACGGTCAACAAGACCGCCGGTGACGCCGAGAAACTCGACGACGTGGTGTTCCCGCTGTTCCCGCAGGGCGGTGGATTCCCGCGCGGTGACGCCGACAAGACCTGAGCCGCAACACTTGTCGTTCCGGACGCGATAGCCGCCTCGAGCACCGCGATACGGGCCGGGGCGCTGTGCGCGCAGCGGGACCTGTGACGGGTCCCACATCACGTACCATTGTCGGGGTGCCTGACCGCCAGCGCCGCCGATACGCACCGCGGCTGCCGCGTGAGCAACGGCGCCAGCAACTGCTCGACGCGGCACTGACCGTGCTGGCCGACTGCCCGCTGCACGAGCTCAGCATGGAGGCCGTCGCCGAGGCCGCGGGCGTGGGCAAACCGGTCCTCTACACCGCGTACCGCACCAGGGCCGAACTCGTCACCGCACTGCTCACCCGCGAGCACCAGCGAGGGCTCGACCAGGTACGTGCGGCCCTACCCGACGATCTCGGAGTCGCCGGCCCCACCGAGGCCTACACCGCCACCGTGTCAGCGTTTCTCCAAGCAGTTCTGGAGAACCCGACCCGGTGGCGTCTCATTCTCACAGTGCCCGACAGTGCGCCTCGCGAGTACCGGGCCGCGGTGCGCCACGCCCGCTCGCAGATCGTCGAACTCGCCGAGTCCTTCGCGCGCGCCGGCATCGAGCTCGATCCCCGCCTCACGAATTTGGACCCGGCGCTGCTCGGACACACGATGCTGTCGTTCGCGGAGATGCTGGGCCGGCTCGCCGTGCACGATCCCGAGACCTACCCGCGCGACCGGCTCCAGGAGTACGCCGCGACGACGATGAAGATGTTCGCCGGGCAGTTCCAGGTCGCGGCGCCCTAGGCGTTATGGCCGCAGGCGGCCGAATCAGCCCTGGCCGCGGGCGGCCGAATCAGCCCTGGCCGCGGGCGGCCGAATCAGCCCTGGCCGCAGGCGGCCAGCACGAGTTCACGGACCCGCGCCGCGTCCGCGGAACCCTTCGTGGCCTTCATGACCGCACCGACGATGGCACCGGCGGCCTGGACCTTGCCGCCGCGGATCTTCTCGACGATGTCGGGGTTGGCGGCGAGCGCCTCGTCCACCGCGGCCTGGATCACCGAGTCGTCGCGCACCAGCACGAGCCCGCGGTCGGCCATGACCTGCTCGGGCTCGCCCTCGCCCGCGAGCACACCCTCGACGACCTGACGCGCCAGCTTGTTGGACAGCTTGCCCTCGTCGACGAGCTTCACCACGGCGGCCACCTGGGCGGGCGTGATGGGCAGTTCATCGACGGCCACCCCGGTTTCATTGGCCTTCTGCACCAGGAAGTTGCCCCACCACGCGCGGGCCGCCTCGCTCGACGCACCGTGCTCCACGGTGGCCGCGACGAGTTCGACCGCCCCGGCGTTGACCAGGTCGCGCATCACCTCGTCGGAGACCCCCCACTCCTCCTGGATCCGCTTGCGCGACAGCCACGGCAGTTCGGGGATCGTCGCGCGCAGGCGCTCGACGAGCTCGGGGCTCGGCGCGACCGGCTCCAGATCGGGCTCGGGGAAATAGCGGTAGTCCTGTGCGGTCTCCTTGCTGCGCCCCGGCGAGGTGTAGCCGTCCTCGTGGAAGTGCCGGGTCTCCTGCGTGACGGTGCCACCGGTGTCGAGAACGGCCGCCTGGCGGCGCATCTCGTACCGCACGGCGACCTCGACGCTGCGCAGCGAGTTGACGTTCTTGGTCTCGGTGCGGGTGCCGAATTCCTTGGCGCCCTTCGGTTTGAGCGACACGTTGGAGTCGCAGCGCATCGAGCCCTGATCCATGCGGACATCCGAAACGCCCAAGGCGCGTATGAGCTGTCGCAGTGCCGTGACGTAGGCGCGGGCGATCTCGGGGGCCCGTGCGCCGGTGCCCTCGATGGGTTTGGTGACGATCTCGATGAGCGGAACGCCCGCGCGGTTGTAGTCGGCCAGCGATGTCGTCGCCCCCGCGATTCGGCCCGTGTCGCTGCCGAGGTGGGTCAGCTTGCCGGTGTCCTCCTCCATGTGCGCGCGCTCGATCTCCACGCGCCAGGTGGTGCCGTCCTCCAGCGGGACGTCGAGGTAGCCGTTGACCGCGATGGGCTCGTCGTACTGCGAGATCTGGTAGTTCTTCGGCTGGTCCGGGTAGAAGTAGTTCTTCCTGGCGAACCGGCCCCACGGGGTGATCTCGCAGTTGAGCGCCAGCCCGATCCGGATCGCCGACTCCACCGCGGTCTCGTTGAGCACCGGCAGGGCGCCGGGCAGGCCGAGACACACCGGGCACACCAGCGTGTTGGGCTCGGCACCGAACCGGTTGGCGCACCCGCAGAACATCTTGGTGGCTGTCGACAGCTCGACGTGCACCTCCATGCCCATGACGGGTTCGTAGCGCGCGACGACATCGTCGAAGTCAACGAGTTCAGCGGTGGGGGCAACGGTCATGAGGCGATTTTAGTTTGAGCCTTCACTTCGACCGCGAGCGCCTGAACTCAGCCGAAGAACTCGGCGGCGTCGTCGTAGCGGGACTGTGGCACTAGCTTGAGTTGGCGCACGGCGTCGGCGAGCGGCACCCGGCCGATCTCCTGCCCGCGCAGCGACACCATCATCCCGTACTCGCCTGCGTGCGCGGCGTCGGCGGCGTTGACGCCGAAGCGCGTCGCCAGCACACGGTCGTACGGTGTCGGGGTGCCGCCGCGCTGCACGTGCCCGAGCACCGTGACCCGGACCTCTTTGTTGATCCGCTTTTCCACCTCGAGGGCGAGCTGCTGCGCGACGCCGGTGAACCGCTCGTGGCCGAACTCATCGATGCCGCCCTCCCGAAGCCGCATCGAACCCTCGGCGGGTTTCGCGCCCTCGGCGACCACGCAGATGAAGTGTGAGTCGCCGCGCTGGAAGCGCTGCTTGACCAGACGGCACACTTCTTCGACATCGAACGGCTGCTCGGGGATCAACGTCATGTGTGCCCCCGACGCGATCCCCGCGTTCAGCGCGATCCAGCCGGCATGCCTGCCCATGACCTCGACCAGCATCACGCGCTGATGGGATTCGGCGGTGCTGTGCAGCCGGTCGATGGCCTCGGTCGCGACGGTCAACGCGGTGTCGTGGCCGAACGTGACGTCGGTGCAGTCGATGTCGTTGTCGATGGTCTTGGGCACGCCGACCACGGGCACGTTCTCCTCGGACAGCCAGTGCGCCGCGGTGAGGGTGCCTTCGCCGCCGATCGGGATCAGCACATCGATGCCGTTGTCTTCCAGGGTCTGCTTGATCTGTTCCAGCCCGTTGCGCAGTTTCTCCGGGTTGACCCGTGCGGTGCCGAGGATCGTGCCGCCCTTGGCCAGCAACCGGTCGTTGCGGTCGTCGTTGGCCAGCTGGATGCGGCGGTCCTCCAACAGACCGCGCCAACCGTCGAGGAAACCGACCACCGACGAGCCGTAACGCTGATCGCACGTCCGCACGACCGCCCGGATCACCGCGTTCAGGCCTGGACAGTCACCGCCTCCGGTGAGAACTCCGATCCGCATGCCTTACATACTCCCCTGTCAGAGCGCGGATGGCAGCGGACCGCGCGCTGCCTCGTAAGCCGCGCCGACGCGGTAGAGCCGGTCGTCGGCGAGCGCAGGGGCCATGATCTGCAGGCCGACCGGCAAACCGTCGTCGGGCGAGAGGCCCGACGGCACCGACATGCCGCAGTGCCCGGCCAGGTTCAGCGGCAATGTGCACAGGTCGAACAGGTACATGGCCAGCGGGTCGTCGACTTTCTCCCCGAGCGGGAACGCGGTGGTCGGCGTGGCGGGCGACACCAGCACGTCGACGCTCTCATAGGCGCGGTCCAGGTCCCGCGCGATCAACGTGCGAACCTTCTGGGCCTGGTTGTAGTAGGCGTCGTAGTAGCCCGCCGAGAGCGCGTACGTGCCGATCATGATGCGGCGCTTGACTTCTGGGCCGAAACCGGCGGCACGCGTGAGTGCCATGACCTCTTCGGCACTGTGAGTGCCGTCGTCGCCGACACGCAGGCCGAACCGCATCGCGTCGAAACGCGCGAGGTTGCTCGACACCTCCGACGGCAGGATCAGGTAGTAGGCCGCCATGGCGTGGTCGAAGTGCGGGCAGTCCACCTCGGTCACCTCGGCGCCCAGCGCGGTCAACTGCTCGACGGCGGCGTTGAACGACTCCAGCACTCCCGGCTGGTAGCCGTCACCGCGCAGCTGCTTGACCACGCCGACGCGCACGCCTCTGAGGTCACCGGAGGCACCGGCCTTCGCCGCGGCGACCACATCGGGTACCGCGGCGTCCACCGACGTCGAGTCACGCGCGTCGTGGCCGGCGATCACCGCGTGCAGCAGCGCGGTGTCCAGCACCGTGCGAGCGCACGGGCCGCCCTGGTCGAGTGAGGAGGCACACGCGATCAGCCCGTACCGGGACACCGTGCCGTAGGTGGGCTTGACGCCGACGGTCGCGGTCAGCGCGGCCGGCTGGCGGATGGAACCGCCGGTGTCCGACCCGATGGCCAGCGGTGCCTGATACGCCGCCAGGGCCGCGGCGCTGCCGCCGCCGGAGCCGCCAGGCACACGCTCGGTGTTCCACGGGTTGCGCGTGGGACCGTACGCCGAGTTCTCGGTCGAGCTGCCCATGGCGAACTCGTCCATGTTGGTCTTGCCGAGGATCGGGATGCCCGCGGCGCGCAGCTTGACCGTCACGGTCGCGTCGTACGGTGAGCGCCAGCCTTCGAGGATCTTCGAACCGCAGGTCGTGGGCATGTCAGTCGTGGTGAACACGTCCTTGAGCGCCAGCGGCACGCCGGCCAGCGGGGACGGGAGCTGCTCACCGGCCGCGACCGCGGCGTCGATCCGGGCCGCCTCGGCCAGCGCGGAATCGGCGGCGACGTGCAGGAACGCGTTGAACCGGTCGTCGGTGGCGGCGATCTGGTCCAGGTGGGCCTGGGTGACCTCGGTCGACGACAGCTCCTTGGCCGCGATCTTGGCGCCGAGGGTTGCCGCGTCGCTCCTGATCAGTTCGGTGCTCATTCGGGCTCCCCCAGAATCCTCGGTACCGCGAACCGGCCCTCGGCCGCTTTCGGTGCGGCCGCCAGCGCCTCGTCCTGGGCCAGGCTCGGCAGCACCGCGTCGGGCCGGGTCACGTTGACGTCCTTGAGTGGGTTGTCGGTGGGCTCCACGCCGGTGACGTCAACGGACTGGATCTGGCTGACATAGCCGAGGATCGCGTCCAATTGGCCGGCGAAACCGTCCAGCTCGTCTTCGGTCAGCGCCAGCCGGGCCAGTCGAGCCAGGTGGGCGACCTCGTCTCGGGAGATCTGTGACACGACAAAGCAGCCTAGTCACCGGTGGTGGGGGTCGGGGCCACAGGGCGGGAGCGAAGCGACCGGACATGCTCACGTGAGCACGCTGTGAAACAGTGTTGGCCGTGCCTTCGTATCTGCTGCGCGTCCAACTGGAGGACCGGCCCGGCAGCCTCGGCTCGCTGGCGGTCGCCCTCGGCTCGGTCGGCGCAGACATCCTGTCGCTCGACGTCGTCGAGCGTGGGCCCGGCTTCGCGATCGACGATCTGGTCGTCGAGCTGCCCGCCGGGTCCATGCCCGACACCCTGATCACGGCCGCGGAGAACCTGTCCGGTGTATACGTCGACAGCATCCGCCCGCATACCGGTCTGCTTGAGGCGCACCGTGAGCTCGAGCTGATCGATCACATCGCGGCGGCGCGCACCAAGGGCGACAAGTTGCAGGTTCTCGCCGCCGAGGCGCCGCGCGTGCTGCGCGTCGGGTGGTGCACGGTGGTGCGGTCCACCGGCGACAGCGCCGAACGCCTCGCTGCCAGCAATGGCGCGCCGGAGACGCAGGCCACGACCGCGCCGTGGTTGCCGCTGCAGCACGCCGCGGCGCTCGATGAGACAGAAGACTGGGTGCCGCAGGTGTGGCGCGACATGGACACGACCCTGGCGGCGGCGCCGCTCGGCGACCATGACACCGCGGTGATGCTCGGCAGGCCCGGCGGTCCCGGGTTCCGGCCGTCGGAGGTTGCCCGGCTGGGGTATCTCGCCGGGATCGTCGCGACGATACTTCGCTGACCCACCCCGATTTTGCGCGGAGGGCGTGCCGTGCGAGCTGTTAGCGTGGCCGCAGAGGTTCGACGACTGCATCCGCCACGGAAGGCCCTGTGTGGGAACGCTGCTGATTGTCCTTGCTGTCCTGTTGTTCATCGCCGCGGCCGTGGTTCTGGTCATCGCGCTGCGCAAACCGGGCGGGGCGCAACAACCACGCGCGCGCCAGGATCCGTTGAGGTTCGCCGAGATGCCGCGGTTCGGGCCCGCCCAACTGGGCCCGGGCGCGATCGTGAGCCACGGCGGGATCGACTATGTGGTGCGCGGTTCGGTCACCCTGCGCGAGGGTCCGTTCGTGTGGTGGGAGCACCTGCTCGAAGGCGGCCAGGAGCCGGTCTGGTTCAGTGTCGAGGACGACGAGGGCCGGCTCGAGCTCGTGATGTGGCGTCGACTGCAGGGCGTGCCGCTGCAGCCGGGTGGGGACCACACCGTCGACGGTGTGGTGTACCGCGAGACCGAACGCGGCCGCGCGTCCTACACCACCGAGGGCACCACCGGTCTGCCGCCGGCGGGTGACATGACCTACGTCGACTACGCGAATGCCGACGAGACGATGTTCCTCGGATTCGAGCAGTGGGCGCCGACGATGGGTTGGGAGGTGTCGGTCGGCCGCGCGGTGTCGCCGGGCGAGCTGACCGTGTACCCGGCCCCGCCCGCGACCGCCTAGGGCCGCCGGTGCCCCTGTACGAACTCGCCGTACCACCCGCCGATGTGTGCGGTACCGCACTGCGTCTGGCGCTCAACGCACCCGCACCCACGCCTCTGGCGAGCGTCGAGCTGCCGCATCCACGGGGTGGGGCACTCACCCTCGGAGTGCTCGGCGCGTCCCACGTCGTGACCGTCACCCACCCGGAACACACGTTCTCGGAAGAGATCTCGTGCACCGCGCCGAACGCGGCGGCCGGCCTGCCCCGACAGGCCCGGCATCGCGGGTACCGGCTGCGCGCGCGGACCGACATCCTCGACGAAACGCAATTCCGGACGCTGGCAACATGGTTGCGCACCAATTGCACAAGCCGTCGCGGATGGGTGGGCGGCGCCTTCCCCGGCGACGACGCCGCGTTGACGGCGCTCTCGGCGCGGCCGAACCGGTCCGGATGGCGGTGGCGCACCTGGCATCTCTATCCCGACACCGACGGCGGGACCGTGGTGTCCACCTCGAGCCGGTGGTGCCCGTGACCCGCAACCAGCACTTCGTCCTGGCCGCGGTACTGGCCATCGCCGGTGTGGTGCTCCTGCTGCTGGGCATCTCTCGACTGGCCGACGTGCGGTCCTACATCGCCAAGAACTACCAGCACTACTCGAGCAGCGCCGACGGCGAGCGGTACACGTGCGACGGACCTCCGGCCACGGTGGCCGACACCCTGGCCGCCGAACAACGGCCCGAGGCCCGCGCCAGCGACCGCGGCATCGAATACCTGCGCTACGACGACTACATCGTCACCGTCGGCGCAGACAGTCCCCGCCCGTGCAGCATCCGGGTCGAGGACATCGCCGGCGGTTACAGCCGGGGTTCGTACATCTTCCTCGGGCCCGGCTTCACACCCGGCTCACCGGCAGGTGGTTCCGGAGGCAGTTCCGGCGGACCCGACGGCGCGAAGTGACGCTCGACCCCACCACAGGACCACACCACAGGAGGCGACATCCATGACGACAGCCGTGATCCGCACCCCCGCGGCGGTGCAGCACCTGGCCGCGGTGGAATTCGGCAGCATCAACCCCGACCAACTCGCGCAGAACCTGGTGGCCGCGCTCCTGTACTTCGCGGTCGGCGTCGTCGTACTGGCGGCCGGGTTCCTGATGGTCGACATCCTGACCCCTGGTGACCTGCGCCGGCTGGTGTTCGTCGAGTACCGCCCGAACGCGGTCGCCGTCGCCTCGGCGATGTATGCCGCCCTGGCGGCCGTGGTGATCACCGCGATCGCCACGAGCTCGGATTCCTTGGCGCAGGGCCTGCTCGACGCCGCGGTATACGGGCTGATCGGGGTGCTGCTGCAGGGCATCGCGCTCGTGGTGATGGAAGTCGCGGTGCCCGGCCGCTTCCGCGACCTCATCACCGCCGAGACCCTGCATCCCTCGGCCATCGCCACGGCCGTCGTGCTGCTGGCCGTGGGAGGGGTCAACGCCGCCGCGCTGTCATGAGCGGGGCCACAGCCGCCACCGCACCCGGACCGGGCCCCGCAGCGGACGCCGGTTTCTCGACGCGGTGGCGTGCCCTCCTGCTGGCGGCCGTGGCGGCATGCGCGGCGTGCGGGATCGTCTACGAACTCGCACTGCTGACACTGTCGACGAGCCTGCACGGCGGCGGCATCGTCGCCACGTCACTGATCGTTGCGGGCTATGTCGCGGCGCTGGGCGCAGGCGCACTACTGATCAAGCCGTTTCTGGCCCACGCGGCCATCACGTTCGTCGCCGTCGAGACGCTCCTGGGCATCGTCGGCGGTCTGTCGGCCACGGCGCTTTACGTCACGTTCGCCTTCATCGGCGGTTCGGTGTGGGTTTTGGTGGTCGGCACGGCCCTGATCGGTGCGCTGGTGGGCGCCGAGGTGCCGCTGCTCATGACGCTGCTGCAGCGGGGCAGGCTCGCGGGCGCCTCCGACGCCGGGCGGGTGTTGGCCAACCTCAACGCCGCTGACTACCTCGGTGCACTGATCGGCGGTTTGGCGTGGCCGTTCCTGCTGCTGCCGCACCTCGGCATGATCCGTGGCGCGGCCGCCACCGGCATCGTCAATCTCGCGGCGGCGGCCGTGGTGAGCGTGTTCCTGCTGCGCCGCGTGCTCACCCGCGTCCAGCTCGTGACGGCCCTCGGTGTCCTTGCGAGCGCACTGGGGGTGCTCACGACGTTGCTGATCATCGCCGAGGGCATCGAAACCACCACGCGCCAAAGGCTTTACAGCGATCCCATCGTGGCGTTCGAGCGGTCGGCCTACCAGGAGATCGTGGTGACCCGGCGCGGGGACGACACCCGGCTGTATCTCGATGGGGCACTGCAGTTCTCGACGCGCGACGAGTTCCGCTACACCGAGAGCCTGGTCTATCCGGCGCTGGGCTCAGGTGCCCGTTCGGTGCTGATCCTCGGTGGCGGCGACGGTCTGGCCGCGCGGGAACTGCTGCGCCAACCGGGCATCGACACCATCGTCCAGGTCGAGCTCGACCCCGCGGTCGTCGACCTGGCGCGCACCACACTGAGCGACATCAACGCGGGTTCGCTGACCGACCCGCGCGTGAAGGTGATCGTCGACGACGCGATGACGTGGCTGCGACAACCGGATTCGGTGCCCGAGGGCGGCTTCGACGCGGTGATCGTCGACCTGCCCGATCCGGACAACCCGGTGCTGGGGCGGCTGTACTCGACGGAGTTCTACGCGCTGGTGGGCCGCGTACTCGCCGGAGACGGTCTGATGGCCGTGCAGGCCGGAAGCCCGTACTCGACACTGAATGCGTTCTGGCGCAACGTTTCCACCATCGAATCGGCCGGCTTCGCCGTCACGCCCTACCACGTGCACGTCCCGACGTTCGGCGACTGGGGCTTCGCGTTGGCGCGCCGTGGCGAGGCACCGCCCACACCGCGGATTCCCGAGAGCGCGCCACCACTGCGGTTCCTCGACCAACGGGTCCTCGACGCGGCGACGGTCTTCTCCCCCGACATCGGTCCACGCGCCATGGAGCCGTCGACACTGGCCAATCCGCGCATCGTCGACGATATGCGGCAGGGCTACAACTGAGCGCCTACTCGGCCGGTTCGGCCGGTGGACCCTCTTGCAGCAGGCGGCGGAACCCGTCCTCGTCGAGGATGGGCACACCGAGCTCGACGGCCTTGTCGTACTTGGAGCCGGGGGCATCGCCGGCCACCACATAGGCGGTCTTCTTCGACACCGAACTCGCGGCCTTTCCGCCGCGGCTGATGATCGCCTCCTTGGCCTGGTCGCGGGAGAACCCCGGCAGCGATCCGGTGACCACGATCGACAGGCCTTCGAGTGTCCGCTCGATGCCGGCGTCGCGTTCGTCGGCCATGCGCACCCCAGCGGTGCGCCACTTGTCGACGATCGCGCGATGCCAGTCCACCGTGAACCAGTCTTTGACGGCCGCGGCTATCGTCGGACCGACGCCCTCGACCGCGGCGAGCCGCTCCTCGGACGCCTCGATGATCGCGTCGAGACTCGCGAATTCGGTGGCCAGCGCGCGGGCCGCGGTGGGCCCGACGTGGCGGATGGACAGCGCAACCAGCACCCGCCACAACGGCTGCGCCTTTGCCTTGTCGAGATTGGCCAGCAGACGTTTGCCGTTGGCCGAGAGCTCACCGGCCTTGGTGGTGAACAGCTCGGTGCGAAGCAGATCCTCCGCGGTGAGGGTGAACAGGTCACCCTCGTCACCGATCACGCCGGCCTCCAGCAGGGCTGTCGCGGCCTCGTAGCCCAGGCCCTCGATGTCGAACGCACCTCGCCCGGCGACGTGGAACACGCGCTCACGCAACTGCGCCGGGCAGCTGCGGGTGTTGGGACAGCGGATGTCGGCGTCGCCCTCCTTGGCGGGTGCCAGGGTCGTACCGCACTCGGGACATGCTGTGGGCATGACGAATTCGCGTTCTGATCCGTCGCGCAGGTCGACCACGGGCCCGAGCACCTCGGGGATGACGTCGCCTGCCTTGCGGATCACCACGGTGTCACCGATCAGCACACCCTTGCGTTTGACCTCGGTGGCGTTGTGCAGCGTGGCGAGCCCGACCGTGGACCCGGCGACCTTGACCGGTTCCATGTAGGCGAACGGCGTGACCCGGCCGGTGCGCCCGACGCTGACCCGGATGTCGAGCAGCTTGGTGGTGGCCTCTTCGGGCGGGTACTTGTACGCCACGGCCCAGCGCGGCGCGCGCGACGTCGAACCGAGCCTGCGCTGCAGTGCGACCTCGTCGACCTTGACCACAAGACCGTCGATCTCGTGCTCGACGTCGTGGCGGTGCTCGCCCCAGTACGCGATCCGTTCGGCGACCTCGGCGACGCCCGAGACCTTGGTGGTGTGCTCGGACACCGGCAGGCCCCATGCGCCGAGCGCACGGTAGGCGTCGTGCAGCGACGTCGGGCTGAAACCTTCGGTGTAGCCGATCCCATGGCAGATCATGCGCAGCTTGCGGCGCGCGGTGACCGCGGGGTTCTTCTGCCGCAACGAACCCGCCGCGCTGTTGCGGGGATTGGCGAACGGCGGTTTGCCCTCGGCGACCAGACCCGCGTTGAGCTCCTCGAAGTCGGCGACCCGGAAGAACACCTCACCGCGCACCTCGAGCACGTCGGGCACCGGGAACTCGTCGGACACGGCGAGCCGTTCGGGGATGTCGTCGATGGTGCGCGCGTTGAGTGTGACGTCCTCACCGGTGCGTCCGTCGCCGCGTGTGGCCGCACGTACCAGGCGGCCCTCGCGGTAGACCAGTGACAACGCGACACCGTCGATCTTGAGCTCGCACAGGAAATGCGCGGCGTCCCCGGTCTCGCCGCTGATGCGGGCGGCCCACGCGGTCAGCTCATCGGAATCGAAGACATTGTCCAGCGACAGCATCCGCTCCAGATGCTCGGCAGGGGCGAAGTCGGTGGCGAACCCGGCACCACCGACCAGTTGCGTGGGCGAATCCGGCGTGCGCAACTCCGGATGGGCCTCTTCGAGCGCCTGCAGTTCGCGCAGAAGCTTGTCGAACTCCGCGTCGGAGATGATCGGCGCATCCTTGACGTAGTACCGGAACTGGTGTTGGCGCACTTCCTCGGCAAGTTCCTGCCACCGCCGCCGCTCGTCGGCATCGGGCTGTTCGGGCAGGTTCCCTTCGACTTCTCCGGTTGCCTTCTCGCTCACTCTGGCAGGCTAGCCGAGCGCACCGACAGCCATCATCACCCCTTGCTGGGGCATCGGAAGATCCTTCGGGTGATTAACCTAGCGCTATGTCACACCCCATCATGTTCGACGACGACGATCCGGGTCTGGCCGAGGTGCGCGCCATCGCGTTGGGGTTCCCAGGCGCGTTCGAGAAGGTGTCATGGGGTAGGCCGGTGTTCTGCGCATCGAAGATGTTCGCGATGTACGGCGGCAACGTCAAGGGTGAAACCCGCGGCGAGATGATCCCGTACCCGCATTCGGTGCTGGTCAAGGTCGACGAGAGCGACCGCAAGGCGCTCGAGCAGGACAGCCGGTTCTTCTTCCCCGCCTACATGGGCCCGTTCGGCTGGCTGGGCCTCGATCTCACCGCGGCCGAAGTCGATTGGGACGAGGTCACGGAGCTTCTCGACGCCTCGTACAGGATGGTGGCCACGAAGAAGCTCGTCAAACAACTCGATCAACAGTCCGGAGCCGCCTCATGAGTTTCGCCAGCCCGTTCCCCGACGTCACGATCCCGGCGGTCAGCGTCCACGACTACCTGTTCGGGACCGTCGATGCCGCAGACGCCGACCTGGTGGCCCTCGTCGACACCAAGACCGGGGCAGAGACCACCTACGGCGAACTCGTGCGCCGCATCGACGCGTTCGCCGGCGCGCTCGCAGCGCGCGGGATCGGCGTCGGCGACGTGGTGGCGCTGCACTCACCGAACAGTTCGGCGTTCGCGGTGGCCTTCCACGGCATCCTGCGGTCAGGCGCCACGGCCACCACGATCAACGCGCTGTTCACCGCCCGGGACATCGCCAAGCAGCTCACCGATTCGAAGGCGAGGCTGCTGTTGACCACCGACGCCCTCGCACCACAGGCACGTGAGGCCGCGGCCACGGTGGGCCTGGGTGAGGACGACGTGGTGCTGCTCGACGGAGACGGCCTGCCCGACGGTCATACCGCACCCGCGGTGAGTTTCGATCCGGCCACGCATCTGGCGGTGCTGCCCTACAGCTCGGGCACCACGGCGAATCCCAAGGGCGTCATGCTGACCCACACCAACCTTGTCGCCAACGTCGCGCAGATCCGGCCGCTGCAGGGTATGAACCGCGATGACCGGCTGCTGGCGGTGTTGCCGTTCTTCCACATCTACGGCATGACGGTGCTGCTCAACGCCGCGCTGCACGCGCGGGCACAGCTGATCATCATGCCGTCGTTCGACCTCGCGGAGTTCCTCGGCAACATCGCCGAGCGCAGGTGCACCTACGCCTACATCGCTCCTCCGGTCGCGGTCGCGCTGGCCAAGCACCCCTTGGTCGACTCCTACGACCTGTCGTCGCTGCGGGGCATCATGTCCGGCGCGGCGTCGCTGGACGCCGAACTCGGTCGCGCCGTCGCGCAGCGCCTCGGATGCCAGGTCGTGCAGGGGTACGGCATGAGCGAGTTGAGCCCGGTCAGCCACGTCACCCCGAAGGACGGTGGACTGTCCACGGTCGGCACGGTCGCACCGCTCGACTCGTGCGGATGGACCGTGCCGAACGCCGAGAGCAAGATCGTCGACCCGGACACCGGTGCCGAGATCGACGTTCCCATCGAGGGTTTGAGCGAGACCGGCGAGTTGTGGTTCAAGGGCCCGAACGTCATGGCGGGGTACCTCAACAACGAGCGCGCGACGCGCGAGACCATCGACGACGACGGATTCCTGCACACCGGCGATCTGGCCAGGGTGGACGCCTCGGGATGCGTCTACATCGTCGACCGGCTCAAGGAACTCATCAAGTACAAGGGCTATCAGGTGCCGCCAGCGGAACTGGAGGCCGTGCTGTTGACGCACCCGGGTGTCGCCGACGCCGCCGTGATCGGCGTGCGGGATCCGGAATCCGGTGAAGAGGTGCCGAAGGCCTTCGTGGTCAGGCAACCGGGCGCCGAGCTCACCGCCGACGAGGTCATGACCTTCGTCGCCGAGCAGGTCGCGCCGTACAAGAAGGTGCGTCAGGTCGAGTTCATCGAGGCCGTACCGAAATCGGCCGCAGGCAAGATCCTGCGCAAGGAACTCAGGACCCGCTGACCGCCCAGATCGACGTCGATGTCGCCGAGCCGCAGTGTTGGCGGCGTTTTCGTCGATCTCGGCGTGTCAGATACCTTCGGGATCTTGTGCGAACCCGTCGGCGGCCTTCTGCACCAACCCGATCGCGACGCGGGCCCATTCGGGCGTGGCATTCGCCAGTCCGCATGCGGGCGTGACACCGATCCGTTCGCGGAGCACACCACGTGCGAATCCGAGCCGATCCGTCACGGCCACAACAGATTTCGCGACCTCCTCGACGGCGGGCCTACGGTCGGGCGCCGAGGTGGGCACGACACCCAGCAGCACCGTGCGACCGGAGTCGACGAACTCCCCCACCCCGTCCAGATCGGCCGCGGTGAGCGTGGACACGTCGACCGAGATCGCGTGGACACCACTGCGCAGCAGTGCTTTCCACGGCAGTTCGGCCGCGCAGCTGTGCAGCGCGACCTCGGTGCCGGCGTGTGCCACACAGGCGTCGATCAGGCTCATGGCCAACGGCTCGTCGACCGGATGCACCGGGGTCAGGCTCGTCACGCCGGACAGGCGGCCCTGCAGCGCGGCGGGCAGTGACGGTTCGTCGAACTGCACCACCACGGTCGTCTCCAGACGGCGGACCACCTCGGCGCGGTGCGCGGCGACGCCCTCGGCCAGTGACGCCCCGAGATCCCGCAGGGCACCGGGATCGGTGATGGCGCGGTGCCCCCCGGGCAGTTCGAGGTGTGCCGCCAAGGTGATCGGACCAGGTGCCTGCAATTTGACCGGCCGCCCGCTGCCGCGCAGACCGGCCTTCTCCCAAGCCTCTTCGAGCGCGTCGAGGTCCTCACCGAGCAGGCTGACCGCGCGGCGCAGCGCCGAGCTACGCCCGGAGGCGATCCGGTAGCCGCGCGGCACGGTGTCGATACCGATGTCCACCAGCAACGCCCCGGCACGTCCGATCAGGTCGGCTCCGATGCCGCGGGCAGGAAGCTCCACCAGGTGCGACAGCGTGTGCAGTTCCCCGACGACGATCTCTGCGGCCTCCCGCGCCGCGATCCCCGGCCAGGACCCGACACCTGTCGCGGTCGCGAAGACAGTCACGGGGTCAACGATATTCGACGCAGGAACGGACACGCAGACATCAGCGTGCGATGGTGGCGCTGGCGATGACCTCGTCACCGTCCGGGTCGGGCCGGTACAGCACCATCGTCTGCCCCGGGGCCACACCGCGCAGCGGTGCGCGCAGACTCAATTCGAGTCTGCCGTCCCGCAACTCGGCCACCGTGTCGGTGATTCCGCCGTGTGCGCGCACCTGCACCTGGCATTCGATCGGTCCCGCCGGCTCGACGCCGCTGGTGAACACCGGTCGGTCACCGGTCAGCTCCCACACCTCGAGGTCCTCGGCGGGGCCCACCCGCACCGTGCCGGTCTCGGCGTCGATCGCGGTGACGTAACGCGGACGCCCGTCGGCACCCGGTCCCGGGATACCGAGCCCCTTGCGCTGACCGATGGTGAATCCGTGCACACCGTCGTGCTCGGCGAGCACTGTCCCGCCCGCGTCGACCACGGCGCCGGGTCGCACGCCGATGCGCGCGCCGAGGAAGGCCTTGGTGTCACCGGTCGGGATGAAGCAGATGTCGTGACTGTCGGGCTTGTCGGCGACGGCCAGACCGCGCTCGGCGGCTTCGGCACGGATCTGCGGCTTCGGGGTGTCCCCGACCGGGAACAGCGCGTGACGCAACTGTTCGGCGGTCAGCACGCCCAACACGTAGGACTGGTCCTTGTCGGCGTCGACGGCGCGGCGCAACCGCCCGTCGGACAGCCGGGCATAGTGTCCGGTCGCGACGGCGTCGAAGCCCAGCGCCAACGCCCTCGCGGCCAGCGCCGAGAACTTGATGCGCTCGTTGCACCGCACACACGGGTTCGGGGTCTCACCGCGCGCATAGGACTCGACGAAGTCATCGATCACGTCGTCCTTGAACCGGTCGGCGAAATCCCAGACGTAGAACGGGATCCCGAGGATGTCGGCGACCCGTCGGGCGTCGGCGGCGTCCTCCTTGGAGCAGCAGCCACGCGAACCGGTGCGCAGTGTGCCAGGGGCGCTCGACAATGCGAGGTGCACGCCGACCACGTCGTGTCCGGCGTCGACCATGCGTGCCGCGGCCACCGACGAGTCGACGCCGCCGCTCATCGCCACGAGAACTCTCATCGGTTCACCGTCCCCGCGCTCGCGAGCGCCGCCTGCCTGGCCCGCTCGACGGCGGCGGGCAGAACCTCGAGTGCGGTGTCGACGTCGGCGTCGGTGCTGGTGTGGCCCAAGGACAGTCGCAACGATCCCCGTGCATTGACGGGATCGGCACCCATGGCGATCAGCACGTGCGACGCCTGTGCGACGCCCGCGGTGCACGCCGAGCCCGTCGAACACTCGACACCCTTGGCGTCCAGCAGCATCAGCAGCGAGTCCCCTTCACAGCCATGGAAGGTGAAGTGGGCATTACCGGGCAGCCTGGCGTCGCCGCCGGCCCCGTTGAGGTGTGCGTCCTCGATGCTCGACAGCACACCGTCGATCAGCCGGTCACGCAGGGCCCGCACCCGGGCGCTGTTGTCGGCCAGGTTCTCGATCGCCACGCCCGCTGCGGCCGCCATGGCCACCACGCCGGCCACATCCGGTGTGCCCGAACGCACATCGCGTTCCTGGCCGCCACCGTGCAGCAGCGGTACGCACGCGGTATCGCGGCGCAGCAGCAGGGCGCCGACACCGGTGGGCCCGCCGAACTTGTGGGCGGTGACGCTCATCGCGGCCAGTCCGCTGGCCCCGAAGTCCACCGGGATCTGCCCGACGGCCTGGACCGCATCGCTGTGCATCGGCACGCCGAACTCCGCGGCGACCGCCGCGAGCTCGGCGATCGGCATGATGGTGCCGACCTCGTTGTTGGCCCACATGATGCTCACCAGGGCCACGTCGTCGGCGCCTTGTCCGCCGGCCTGCAGGGCATCCCGCAGGGCCGCGGGACTCACCGCGCCCTCGCGGTCGACCGGCAGCCAGGAGACCTCGGCGTCCTCGTGCGCGGCGAGCCACTCCACCGAGTCGAGCACGGCGTGGTGTTCGACGGCGGTGGTGATGATGCGCCTGCGTGCCGGTTCGGCGTCGCGACGGGCCCAGTAGATGCCCTTGACGGCGAGGTTGTCACTCTCCGTCCCGCCGGTGGTGAAGATGATCTCCGAGGGGCGGGCGCCCAGCAGACGGGCGAGGGTCTCGCGGGCCTCCTCCATGCGGCGGCGGGCCGCGCGGCCCGAACCGTGTAGTGACGAGGCGTTGCCGACGCCGGCCAGCACAGCCGTCATCGCCTCGATGGCGGCCGGATGCATCGGTGTGGTGGCGGCGTGATCAAGGTAGACCTGCCTGCCCGGAGTGGAGGTCATAGCCACTCCAGGATAGCCGCAGTTCGCAGACCTTCCGGACCGGCCGGTCAGGCCGCGAGCGCGTGCGTGGGCACATCGCGTGACGTCGTCGCGCCACGCACCTCGGCCTCGCACCGCGCGGCAAGGCTGCGCCGGTCGTCTCCGGGCAGCTGCAGCGCCGCGACGTGCACGTGGCAGACCGTGCGACGTGCGGTGATGACCCGCCGCACCGACCGCAGCAGCGTGTCGTGGCCGACGAACGCCGGTGTGGTCGACGGGCGGCCGTCGCGGTGCCGGTAGGTCAGCCGCAGCGGTTGCACCGGGCGGGCCGCGTCGACGGCCGCCTGGAACATCGCGGGCCGGAACGGCCCGTGCGCGAGCCCACACCATGTGGTCCCCTCCGGGAAGGCCACCACGGTGTGACCCGAACGCAGACGCTCGGCGACGGTGTTCACCACCGCGGGCAGCCTGCGCAGGCTCGCACGGTCGATGGGGATGACCTTCATGAGCCTGGCCACCCGCCCCAGCGCGGGCCACTCCACGAGATCGGCGCGCGCGACGAACGAGCCGGGCAGCACCGCACCGATGGTGAAGATGTCCAACCACGATACGTGGCCGCTGACCACCAGCACGCCCTGCAGATTACGAATCGGCCCGCCGGACAACCGGATCCGCACTCCGAGGCACCGCAGAAACAGGCGGCAGTAGATCCGTTGGACGTGTGACCGACCCGGCAACGGCACGGCAAGCAGCGGCATGCCGGGCAACAGCAGGATCGCCGCGGTGATGCGGGCCGCGGTGCGGACCCAGACCACCGCGCGCAAGCCCCGGTCCGCGTCGTGCACACAGCTCGCGTCGCATGACGCCTTGGGCAGCCACGGGTGCTCGAGCGTGGTCACGCCGACCCACCGGCGTTTTCGACGGCCAGCTCGGCGGCGGCCGAGACCGAGCGCAGGCGCCGCAGGTAGCGGACGTCGGCCTGCCGTTTGTCCAGCAGCGCCGGGAAGTCACCGACACCGAACACCGGATCGTGGGCGGGTTCGCCACACACCCGGGCGCCGAGGCGCAGATAGCCGCGCATCAGCGGGGGCACGGTGACGCGGGCGGGTGGGGCGATGTCGTCCAGGGTTCTGCCGCCCAGCACCACGGGTCGGTATGGGTGAACGGTGTACGGCGCGGCGTGACGGCGCCGCACGAAGTCGCGGACACCGCGGATCTGCGTGCCCGGCGCCTCGTCGGCCGCCCCGGCCACGGGCACCGAGACACAGCCCGTCACGAAGTCGTATCCCGCGTGGTCGAGGTAGGCGAGGATGCCGGCCCACATCAGCAGGACCACCGCGCCGTTGCGGTGGTCGGCCCGCACCACGGCACGGCCCATCTCGACCAGCGAGGGTCGCAGGACATCCAGCGCGCGGACGTCGAATTCGGTGGCGGTGTACAGCCCGCCGGCGGCGATGGCGCCCGGCGGCGGCAACATGCGGTAGCAACCCACGAGTTCGCCCGTGCGGTCCTCACGTACGAGCAGGTGATCGCAGTGCTCGTCGAAGCGGTCCGCGTCGCGGCCGTCGACGGATCCGGCCAGCATGAAGCCCGGCTCGGAGGTGAACACGTCGTGGCGCAGCCGCTGCGCCGCGTCGATGAGCTCGGGGTCGGTGGTCAGCAGAAGCGTGTAACGCGGGGCCCCGCTGTCGGGGCGCGCGGTGGCCTCGTCGGCCGCGATGAGTACGGATGCAGTCCTCATACCGAGCACGCTCGCCCAGCAGGTTCTCGGGACGGCATCGCGTGCGTGACGTGTCCGTGAGCGGTTGGTGACGACTCGGCGGACCTGTTCACTCAGAGGAACTCGTTGTGAAATTTGTCACGCTGTTGCGTCAGTCGTAGAACGTGACGTTGTGCTCGACGGGGTTACGCGGGATGTCGAGATGATTCGCCGGGAAGCTGGGATCGGGGTAGCCGATCGACAGCCCGCACAGCACCGTCAGTTCGTCGGGGATGTCGAGTTCGGCTCGCAGCACGTCCGCGCACATCGCGACCGACACCTGCACGCAGCTGCCGATGCCACGTTCGGTGAGCGCCAGCAGGAAGGTCTGCAGGAACATCCCCACGCCCACACTGTCGACGAGGCCGAGGTCGCGGTGCATGCAGACCACGCCTGCCAGTGGCGCTCCGAAGAACTGCCAATTGCGCAGCTGTGCGGCCCACCGCGCCTCGGTGTCCGAGCGGGCGATGCCCATCGATCCGTACACCAGTGCGCCGAGTTGGGAGCGCAGGTGGCCGAAACCTTCCGGCAGGCCAAGCGACGTCGGCCGCCGGGCCTGCACCTCTGCGGTCAGCGCGGCGACCAGGCGTTCGCGGCGCTCCCCGCTGGCGAAGTACACCCGCCACGGCTGCACGTTCGAGTTCGAGGGGGCCCGCATCGCCAACGCGAGCGCCTCATCGATCAGCTCGCGCGGCACGGGCTTGTCCGGCAGGAACTTCCGAGTGGACCGGCGGCTGCGGACCGCCTGCTCCAGTTCCATGTCAGCGCCCCGCGAGCCAGTCGGCGAAGCGAATCGTGGCGAGCTTGCCGTCGTCGCCGGTGACCAAGCTGTTGTCATCGACCGGGGTGCCGAAGTAGGTGGCCTGCGCGTCGATCACGACGGGTTTGGTTTCACCGTGGGCCGCCAGCACGGCCTTGGCCATGTCTGCGAACGAGAGCTTGTCCGGCCCACCGATGTTCACGATGCCGTTGACCGCGGCGGTCTGAGCGGCGCGCGCCACCTCGGCAGAGACCTCGTCGGAGGCGATCAGCTGGATGCGGCCGTCGGGCACGCGTACCTCGTCGCCGGTGACCAGGGTCTGGGTGATGGCCTCGGCGAACTCGTGGAACTGGGTGGCACGCACGATCGTGTAGTTCAACCCGGAGGCGGCGATCTCCTTTTCCTGCGCGACCTTGGCCCGCATGTAGCCGCTCTCGGGCAGCCCGTCGCAACCGACGATGGACAACGCGACGTAGTGCTCGGTGCCGGTCTGCTTGGCCGCGGCGGCCAGGTTCCGGGTCGAGGCGGTGAAGAAGTCCATGACGGCGTCGTCGGCGAAGGAAGGCGAGTTCACGACGTCGACCAGTACCTCGGCGCCTGCGAGCGCATCGACGAGACCCTCCCCGGTGACGACGTCGGCACCCGTGTTGCGCGCCGCGGCCACGACATCGTGTCCGGCCTCGGTGAGTCGTGCGACGACTTTCGACCCGATCAGTCCAGTGGCCCCGAACACTGTGATCTTCATGGTGCGAATCCTCCTCGGCAGTGGTGTGATCTGTATCCAGACTGGCACCGCCGGGGCGGAATTCGAACCCCGGAAAGTTCGTGGTCTGACGTGAACAGGCATTGGGTCCCCACAACGCAGAACCCCGGCGCACGAGGGTGCGCCGGGGTTCGCGTACGACGTGTCAGGCCGTGGGATACCTCAGCCCTTGCGAGCCTTGATGGCCTCGGTGAGCTGCGGGCTGACCTTGAACAGGTCACCGACGATGCCGAGGTCGGCGATCTCGAAGATCGGGGCCTCTTCGTCCTTGTTCACCGCGACGATCGTCTTCGAGGTCTGCATGCCGGCACGGTGCTGGATCGCGCCGGAGATGCCCAGCGCGATGTACAGCTGCGGCGAGACGGTCTTGCCGGTCTGGCCCACCTGGAACTGACCCGGGTAGTACCCGGAGTCCACCGCGGCACGCGACGCACCGACGGCGCCGCCGAGCGAGTCGGCGAGTTCCTCGACGATCTTGAAGTTCTCGGCGCTGCCGACACCACGTCCACCGGCGACGACGACCGAGGCCTCGGTGAGCTCCGGACGGTCACCGGCGACAGCGGGTTCGCGCTTGGTGATCTTGGTGGCGTTCTCGGCCTGGGCCGGGACGTCGACGTTGACGACCTCGCCCGCACCGTCGGCCGGGACGGCCTCGACCGAGCCAGGACGGACCGTGATGACCGGGGTCTCGCTGGTGACCTGCGCATCGACGGTGAAGGCACCACCGAAGATGCTGTGGACGCCGACGCCGCCTTCCTTGACCTCGATGACGTCGACCAGCAGACCGGAGCCGATACGCGCGGCCAACCGGCCCGCGATCTCCTTGCCGTCGGCGTTGGCGGCGATGATCACACCGGCCGGGGCGGCCGATTCGGCGAGCCCGGCGAGGACATCGACGTACGGCGTGATCAGGTAGTTCTCCACGTCGTCGGACTCGGCGACGTAGATCTTGGCGGCGCCGGCGGCCTTGAGGCCGTCGGTGAGGCCGGCCGCCGTGCCGGGCTTGCCCACCACGACGGCGGAGGGCTCACCCAGTGCGCGGGCGGCGGTTATCAGTTCGGCGCTGACTTTCTTCAGCGCACCGTCGGCGTGCTCGACGAGCACAAGTACTTCAGCCATGGGTTCTCGCTATGTCTTTCGCGTCTTGAGGAATATTCGATCGGAATGCGGATTGCGCTGCCAGATCGGCTCTAGATGAGCTTCTGGGCAACCAGGTACTCGGCGATCTTGGTTCCGCCGTCGCCTTCGTCGGTGACCTTCTCGCCTGCCGTCTTCGGCGGCTTGGGGGTCGACGACAGCACCTTGGAGCCCGCGTTGGCGACGCCGACCTCGTCCGGCTCGACTCCGATCTCGGCGAGCGAGAGCACGGTGACTTCCTTCTTCTTCGCGGCCATGATGCCCTTGAAGGAGGGGAAGCGCGGCTCGTTGATCTTCTCGTTGACGCTGACCACGGCAGGCAGCGACGCCTCGAGGGTGAACACACCCTCGTCGGTCTCGCGTTCGGCGGTGACCTTGCCGTTCTCCACGTTCAGCTTGCGCACGTGCGTGAGCTGGGGCAGGCCCAGGTACTCGGCGATGACCGCGGGAACCGCGCCGCCGACACCGTCGGTGGCCTCGTTACCCGCGATGACCAGCTCGGTGCCCTCGATGGTTCCGAGCGCGCGGGCCAGCGTCCAGGCGGTCTGGATGAGATCGGAACCGTGCAGGCCGTCGTCCTTGACGTGCACAGCCTTGTCGGCGCCCATGGACAGGGCCTTGCGGATCGCCTCGGTGGCGCGCTCCGGACCGGCGGTCAGCACGGTGACAGTGCTGTCGCCGCCCTCACGCTCCTTGATCAGCAGCGCCTCTTCCACGGCACGCTCGTTGATCTCGTCCAGCACGGCGTCCGCAGCCTCACGGTCGAGGGTGAAATCGCCGTCAGAGAGCTTGCGCTCCGACCATGTGTCTGGGACCTGTTTGATCAGGACCACGATGTTCGTCATGACTCTGGTTCGTCCTCCTCGATGAGGCCGGGGACCGGCCTGCCATATCACGTTCTGAGCAACCTACACCATGTTACCCGCCGGTAACTTGAGGCGGTTCGCACGAACACCATAGCCGGTCGAAGTTCACTGGCGGGCTGCCCTACCACACCGCCCCTGGCAGTAACTGCCGACGAACAGACCACCACTGCCCCGGCTGGGTTAGCCTGCCTTCCAATGAGCGCAATCATGGGCGACCCGGATAACGCCCTTCCTTCGGCTTTACCTCTCACCGGCGAGCGGACCATCCCCGGCCTGGCGGAGGAGAACTACTGGTTCCGCCGCCACGAGGTCGTCTATCAACGGCTCGCCGATCGCTGCGCGGGCCGTGACGTCCTCGAGGCCGGGTGCGGTGAGGGTTACGGCGCCGATCTGATCGCCGACGTGGCCCGCCACGTCATCGGCCTTGACTACGACGAGGCGACGGTGGCGCACGTGCGGGCCCGGTACCCGCGCGTGGACGTCCGCCACGGCAATCTCGCGGAACTGCCGCTGGACGACGCCTCGGTCGACGTCGTCGTCAACTTCCAGGTGATCGAACACCTGTGGGATCAGGCACAGTTCGTCTCCGAGTGCTTCCGGGTCCTGCGGCCGGGCGGCGTGTTCCTGGTGTCGACACCCAACCGGATCACGTTCTCCCCCGGTCGCGACACGCCACTGAACCCGTTCCACACCCGGGAACTCGACGCCGCCGAACTCACCGAACTGCTGCAGACCGCCGGCTTCGGTGTAGAGGACGTGCTCGGCGTGTTCCACGGCGCGGGGTTGGCCGAACTCGACGCGCGCCACGGTGGCTCGATCATCGAGGCGCAGGTGCAGCGCGCCGTGGCCGGCGCTCCGTGGGATGAGCGGCTGCTTGCCGACGTCGCGGCGGTGCGCACCGCCGACTTCGATCTCACCCCGGCGGCCGAATGCAACATCGACGACAGTCTGGACCTCGTCGCGATTGCGGTGCGGCCGTGACGGACGCGAGCCCCGAACCGGTACCAGGACTTTTCACCCTCGTCCTGCACACCCATCTGCCGTGGCTGGCCCACCACGGGCGATGGCCCGTCGGCGAAGAGTGGCTGTACCAGTCGTGGGCGGCGGCCTACCTGCCGCTGGCGCGTGTGCTGCGCACCCTCGCTGCCGAGGGCCGCTCCCACCTCATCAGCCTCGGCATGACCCCGGTGGTCACCGCCCAGCTCGATGACCCCTACTGCCTGACCGGCATGCACCACTGGCTGGCGAACTGGCAGCTGCGTGCGCTGGAGGCCACCACGCTGCGTGACCGTAAAGGATTGCGCGAGTTCGGATCTCACGAACTGTCGATCGCCATGGAGGCGACGGAGGACTTCACCGCCAACTGGCGGCACGGCGCGAGCCCGCTTCTGCGCGACCTGATCGACGCGGAGACCATAGAACTGCTCGGCGGCCCGCTGTCGCACCCGTTCCAGCCGCTGCTGAATCCGCGACTGCGCGAGTTCGCGCTGCGCGAGGGTCTGGCCGACGCGCACCACCGCTTCGCCCACACCCCCGCCGGCATCTGGGCACCCGAGTGCGCCTACGCCCCGGGCATGGAAATCGGTTATGCCGCAGCAGGTGTCGGGCACTTCATGGTCGACGGCCCGTCGCTGCACGGCGACACCGCACTGGGACGCCCGGTCGGCGAGTCCGATGTCATCGCGTTCGGGCGCGATCTGCAGGTGAGTTATCGCGTATGGTCGCCCAGATCGGGATACCCGGGACACGGCGCGTACCGCGACTTCCACACCTACGACCACACCACGGGCCTCAAACCCGCTCGGGTGACCGGGCGCAACGTTCCCTCGGAGCAGAAGGCGCCCTACGAACCGGCGCGCGCCGACCGCGCCGTCGACGTCCACGTCGCCGACTTCGTCGAGGTTGTGCGCCGACGCCTGCTCGAAGAGAGCGAACGGATCGGCCGTCCGGCACACGTGGTCGCGGCATTCGACACCGAGCTGTTCGGCCACTGGTGGCACGAGGGCCCGGTGTGGCTGGAACGTGTGCTGCGGGCACTGCCGCAGGCCGGCGTGCGCGTCGGCACGCTGTCGGACGCCGTCGCGGACGGATTCGTCGGCCGCCCGGTCGAATTACCGCCCAGCTCTTGGGGTTCGGGCAAGGACTGGCAGGTGTGGTCGGGCGAGAAGGTGGCCGATCTGGTGCGACTCAACAGCGAGGTCGTCGACCACGCGCTCAGCACGGTCGACAAGGCCCTGACCCAGCACGCCGCGGTGGGCGCCCCCGTCGCGCGCGACCGCGTCGCCGATCAGATCCTGCGCGAGACGCTGTTGACGGTGTCCAGCGACTGGCCCTTCATGGTGAGCAAGGACTCGGCGGCCGAGTACGCCCGCTACCGGGCCCATCTGCACGCGCACGCCACGCGGGAGATCTCCGGCGCACTGGATGCCGGACGCCGCGAACAGGCCCAGCGCCTCGCCGATGGCTGGAACAAGGCCGACAACCTGTTCGGAGCGCTCGATGCGAGGCGGCTGCCCCGATGACCCACCCGACGACCCACCCGATGATGTTGCCAATGCTCCCTTCCATCTTCGCGAGCGTGCGCGTCTGCCACAGGACACGCCGTCACACAGCAGCACTCTGCGCACGCTCGCCCCGTCACGAAAGCGCTCAGCCGTGAGAATCTTGATGGTGTCGTGGGAATACCCGCCGGTGGTGGTCGGTGGGTTGGGCCGCCATGTGCACCACCTGGCCACGGCGCTCGCCGCCGCGGGTCATGAGGTCGTGGTGCTGAGCCGTCAACCGTCCGGCACCGATCCGAGCACGCACCCGTCGACCGACGAGGTGCGTGAGGGTGTGCGCGTCGTGGCGGCCGCGCAGGACCCCCACGAGTTCGACTTCGGCGCCGACATGATGGCGTGGACGCTCGCGATGGGTCACGCCATGATCCGCACGGGGTTGAAAGTCCGCGGCGAGACCGGCAATCCGTGGGTCCCGGACCTGGTGCACGCCCACGACTGGCTGGTGGCCCATCCCGCGATCGCGCTCGCCGAATTCTTCGATGTGCCATTGGTTTCCACCATCCACGCGACCGAGGCCGGCAGGCACTCCGGGTGGGTGTCCGGCCCGATCAGCCGTCAGGTGCATGCGATCGAATCCTGGATGGTGCGTGAATCCGATTCCCTCATCACGTGTTCGACGTCGATGAGCGACGAGATCACCGAACTGTTCGGCCCGGGGCTGTCCGAGATCCGGGTCATCCGCAACGGGATCGACGCACAGTTGTGGCCGTTCGTCCGCCGCCGTCCTCGGACCGGTCCGCCGCAACTGCTCTACGTCGGACGTCTGGAGTACGAGAAGGGCGTCCAGGACGCGATCGCGGCGCTGCCACGCATCCGTCGCGCGCATCCCGGCACCACGCTGACCATCGCCGGCGACGGGACCCAGCAGGACTGGCTCGTCGAGCAGGCGCGAAAGCACAAGGTGCTCAAGGCGACCCGGTTCGCCGGCCGTCTCGGCCACGATGAACTCGTTGCCGCGCTCCAGGCCGCCGACGCCGCGGTGCTGCCCAGCCACTACGAACCGTTCGGAATCGTGGCCCTGGAAGCCGCCGCGACAGGCACCCCGCTGGTGACGTCCACCGCGGGTGGACTCGGCGAGGCCGTCATCGACGGTGAGACGGGGATGTCGTTCGCACCGCGGGATGTCGCGGGCCTGGCCGCCGCGGTGCGCGCGGTGCTCGACGATCCCGACGCCGCGCAGCGACGCGCGGTTGCCGCTCGCGAGCGGCTCACCTCCGATTTCGACTGGCACACCGTGGCCGATGAGACCGCGCAGGTGTACCTGGCGGCGAAACGTCGCGAACGTGAACCGCTGCCGCGCCGCCCGATTGTCGAGCACGCGCTACCGGACCGGTAACCCCCGGACACGATGACGACGACCGCCCGACGTTTGTAGGCCCCGGCCTACGGGTATCTCGCGACCAACCAGCCCGGAAGGGGTGTTCGTGAGCGAGATACCGTCGGCGAAGCGCGTCCACCTGCACGTCCACCTGCACGGCGGCGTGCACGTCGATACCGTCGCACCGCACCGGACCGCCAGATGAGCCGCGCGGTCCCGGGTCCGACCGATCACGTGGTGGTGGTCGGCGCCGGCCTGTCAGGGCTGTCCGCTGCTGTTCATCTCGCCGGACGCGGCCGCCGGGTCACCGTGGTGGAACGCGAACGGTGGCCGGGTGGACGGGCGGGCCGCATGGATGTCGGCGGTTACCGGATCGACACCGGGCCAACAGTGCTGACGATGCCGGACATCCTCGATGACGTGTTCGCCGCCGTCGGCGAGTCTGTCGACGACCGCCTGCAGTTGCTTCCGGTGGACCCGGCATATCGCGCGCAGTTCGCTGACGGCAGCACACTGGACGTCCACAGCGACGCCGACCGGATGGCCGCGGCGATCGAGGATCTGGCCGGCCCTGATCAGGCCGCAGGCTACCGGCGGCTGCGGGAATGGCTGACCCTCCTGTACCGCATCGAGATCGACAGCTTCATCGGCGCCAACTTCGACTCGCCGTTGTCCCTGGTGACCCCGCGGCTCGCGCACCTCGCGGCCATCGGCGGGTTCCGCCGGTGGCACCACATGGTCAAGCGCCACCTCAGCGATCCGCGACTGCAGCGGGTCTTCACGTTCCAGTCGCTGTATGCCGGTGTCGCCCCGCAACACGCGCTGGCGGCGTATGCGGTGATCGCCTACATGGACACCATCTCCGGGGTGTTCTTCCCGCGGGGCGGCGTGCGGGCCGTGCCGGACGCGCTGGCCGCCGCGGGTGCCGACGCCGGTGTTCGGTTCCGGTACGGCGCCACGGCAACCCGCCTCGAACGCTCCGCAGACCGTGTCACCGCGGTGCACACCGACACCGGTGAACGCATCACGTGCGACGCCGTGGTGCTGACCACCGAACTGCCCACAACCTACGAACTGCTTGGCCGCCGACCGCGGCGCCTGCGCCCGTTGCGCGCCTCACCGTCGGCGGTCGTCGTCCATGTGGGGTGTCGCAGGCTCGACCGGGTCACCGCGCACCACAACATCCTCTTCGGGCACACCTGGGACGACACCTTCACCGACATCATCGACCACGGTCGGCTGATGCGGGACCCGTCGCTGCTGGTCACCCGGCCCACTGCGGGAGATCCCGCGCTCGCCCCCGCCGGACGCGACCTCCTGTACCTGCTCGCCCCGGCGCCCAACTTGTCATCGGATGCTGTCGACTGGGCGGCCGACGGGGCGGGGTACGCCAGGACGGTACTCGACACGGTGGCGGACCGGCTCCTGCCGGAGCTGCGGGACAGCGCCGAGGTGCTCCACGTGGTCACGCCCGCCGACTGGGCGCGGCAGGGCATGGTGGCGGGCACGCCGTTCGCGCTGGCACACACGTTCGGACAGACCGGGCCGTTCCGTCCGGGTAACACCGTGCGCGGCGTGGCCAACACCGTACTGGCCGGCTCCTCGACAGTGCCCGGTGTGGGTGTCCCGACCGCACTGCTCTCGGGCCGCCTGGCCGCCGACCGCGTCACCGGCCCGGTCGAGCGGTCCCCTACCCATATCGATGTGAAAGCCCGGATGCCATGATCCGCAACGAATTCGCCGCAGCAGGCATCGACGATCCGGCCTTGCGGGAGGCATACCGGCGCTGTCGCGAGATCAACGCCGCCCACGGGCGCACGTTCTTTCTCGCCACCCGCCTGCTGGCGCCGGACCAGCGTCCGGCCGTGCACGCGCTGTACGGCTTCGCGAGGTATGCCGACGACATTCTCGACGAGATCGATCCGAGTCTGGACACCACGGCGCGGGCCCGCCAGCTGCAACAGCTTTCCGACCAGTTCTTCGCCCGTGCCGAACGTCCCGACGATCCGGTGCTGGCCGCGGTCGGGCACACCGTGGCGCGCTACAACATCGCCACGGAACTGTTCGAGGACTTCCTGCGCTCGATGCGCATGGACCTGACCGTGACGGACTACCCGGATCGCGGTGCGCTCGAGCTGTACATGCGGGGCTCGGCCGAGGCCATCGGTCTTCAGTTGCTGCCGATCCTCGGCACCGTGACACCGCCCGATGAGGCCGCCCCGCACGCCGCGGCGCTCGGCCGGGCATTCCAGCTCACCAACTTTCTGCGCGACGTCGACGAGGACCTTCTCCGCGACCGCGTGTACCTGCCCGCCGACGAACTGGCGGCCCACGGTGTCGACCGTGACCTGCTGATGTGGTGTCACCACAACCACCGCACCGATGTCCGCGTCCGCGAGGCGCTGCGGGCCCAGCACGAGATCGCGCGCACGACCTATGCCTACGCGTCACAGGGCATCGCGATGCTGGCACCGCGCTCACGGCCGTGCGTGGCGACCGCGATGCAGTTGTACTCGGAGATCCTGGACTGCATCGAGGACAGTGACTTCGCGATCTTCCGTTGCCGCGCCACCGTCGGGACCCGCCGCCGGATACGGGTGGCCGGTGCCGGGCTGATCCATGCGTGGCGGGCCCGCGCACACGTCCGCCGTCCCGGGAGCCGCATGAGTGATCACTGGCAGTACCTTCTGGTTCTCGCTGCGTGCGTGGCGATCACGGCGCCGCTGGAGTGCCTCGGCGACGGCGTCTACCGACAGCCGCGGCGGGTGCTGCAATCCGTGTTGCCGGTGGCCGCCGTGTTCCTGATCTGGGACGAGATCGCGGTGGCGTTCGACGTGTGGGGCTACAACCCCGACTACATCACCGGGCTCACCGTTCCGTTCGACGTGCCCATCGAGGAAGTGCTGTTCTTCCTCGTGATCCCGCTGTGCGCATTGCTGACCTACAACGCGGTGAGCACGATCCTGGATCGGGTGAAGCGCAGATGACCGGGTACACCTTGCCCGCGATCGGGGCCGTCGTCGCGGTGTTCGGTCTCGAATTGGTGTTGCGCACAGGCTTGTTCAAGCGTGCGGCCTACTGGCTGTCGATGCTGATCGTGATGGGTTTCCAGATTCCCGTCGACGGCTGGTTGACCAAGCTCTCGGCGCCCATCGTGCTCTACGACGAGCGGCACATCAGCGGTGTGCGGGTGTTCTTCGATACGCCCGTCGAGGACTTCCTGTTCGGGTTCGCGATGATCACCGCGGTGCTGCTGCTCTGGGAGCGCCGGCGAGTGCGCGCGCAACGCGGGCGCGAGCGCGCCCGTGAGGAAGTGTCGCGATGACCGATCGCCGCCAACGCACCCACGCCGCACCGCGCGGACTCCCCGACGCCGGTGCGCTGTCGAAACGTCCACACGCCGTGGTGGTCGGTGCGGGCATCGCCGGCCTCGCCGCGGCCACGGGCCTCGCCGAACGCGGCGTCGACGTCACGGTCATCGAACGCGAACACTATCTGGGTGGACGCGTCGGCGGCTGGATCGAGCAGCACGACGGCACCGACTACGCCATGAACCGCGGCTTCCACGCGTTCTTCCGGCAGTACTACAACCTGCGGGAACTGTTGTCCCGCATCGACCCGCAGCTGCGCATGCTGACCCCGGTCGACGACTATCCGCTGATCGACGGTGCGGGCCGGCGTGAGAGTTTCCGCCGGCTGCCGCACACCCCACCGTGGAACGCGCTGGTGTTCGCGCTGCGCAGCCCCACATTCCGCCTGCGTGACCTCGTCCGGCTCGATGCCAAGGCGGCCGCACCGCTCGCCGCGGTCTCGGTCCCGGCGATCTATGAACAGCTCGACCACATCGACGCCGATACCTTCCTGAAGAGCATCAACTTCCCCTCCGCCGCACGGCATCTGGCGTTCGAGGTCTTCTCCCGCAGCTTTTTCGCCGACCCGTCGAACCTGTCCGCCGCGGAGTTGGCGACGATGTTCCACATCTACTTCCTCGGGTCCAGCGAGGGACTCGTATTCGACGTTCCCACATCGAATTACGACACCGCGCTGTGGGAGCCCCTGCGCCGGTATCTGCACGACGAGCACGGCGGCAGGTTCTGCCTCGGGGTGTCCGTCACCCGGGTCGACAGCGATTCCGCGTCCGGTGCCGGTTTCGGGGTGCACACCGACACCGGTGACCGCCTCGACGCCGACGCGGTGGTGCTGGCGGCCGACATCGCCGGCCTGCAGCGGATCGTCGCGGCTTCGCCCGATCTGGGCGACGATCGGTGGCGGGCCCACGTGCGAGGTCTGCAGACCGCGCCACCGTTCGCCGTTCACCGGCTGTGGCTCGACCGGCCCGTCGCCGCGCACCGGCCTGCGTTCATGGGCACAGCGGGGCACGCACCGCTCGACAACATCAGTGTGTTGGAACGCTACGAGCGCGAGAGCGCACAGTGGGCGCAGCACAACCGAGGATCCGTGGTCGAGGTGCACGCCTATGCCCTGGAGTCCGCCGAGACCGGTGTCAGTGCTGAGGCCGTCGCGCAGTTGCACCGCATGTATCCCGAAACCGCTTCGGCAGAACCGGTTTTCGAACAGGTTCTGATCCGCGATGACTGTCCGCTGTTCGCGCCGGGAACCCATGCCCCCCGGCCCGGGATCGTCACCGGAATCCCCGGTCTCGTGCTCGCCGGTGACGGGATACGCCTGGATCTGCCCGCCGCGCTGATGGAACGCGCTGCCACCACCGGCTGGGCCGCGGCCAATGCACTGCTGAACCGGTGGGGTGTGGCCGGGCATGCCCTGACAACGGTGCCGACCACGGGCCGAATGGCGCCGCTGAGGTGGCTGGCCGCCCATGAAGATCGGAGGGCGCGGTGAAGATCAGCGATCGGTGGCCGAAACACTGGCCGCTGCAACCGGTTCCGCAAACGACATGGGCAGAGCAACGACCCACCTACGCTGAGGCCAGACCTGCGGTCATCGAGGCGGCCCTGCGCCGTTCGCAACGCAGGGCCACCGGCAACTGGTATGTGCTCGGTGCGAGCCGCGACATCGGCGCGGACCGCCCCTTCGGCACGACGATCGGTGGAACCGAGGTCGTCGCGTGGCGTGACCGGGATGGCCACCTGCGGGTGGGACCGCGCAGTTGCCCGCATCTCGGTGCCGATCTGGCCACCGGCGTGATCGATGACGGATCGCTGATCTGCCGGTGGCACGGCCTGCCGATCACCGGAAAGACGTGCGAGTTCGGCTGGAAGCCGTTTCCGGGCCATGACGACGGCGTGCTGGCGTGGGTCCGCCTCGACGAGCTCGGCGGCGAGGAACCGCTGACGGTGCCGGTCGTGCCGGCCCGGCCACCGGGCGACACGCTGCATGCCGTCACCCGGCTGGTGGGGGTGTGCGAACCGAGCGACATCATCGCCAACCGTCTCGATCCGTGGCACGGAAACTGGTTCCACCCTTACTCGTTCACCCGCCTTGAGGTGCTGAGCACCCCAACCGAGGAGGATGACCGGTTCCTGCTGTCCGTGGTGTTCCGTCTCGGCCGGTTCGGGGTCCCGGTGATCGCCGAGTTCACCTGTCCGAGCGCACGCACCATCACGATGCGCATCGTCGACGGGGAGGGCGCCGGCAGCGTCGTCGAGACCCATGCGACACCACTCGGACCCGGCGTGGACGGACATTCGCGCACGGCCGTCGTCGAAGCCGTCATCGCGCAATCGGACCGCCCCGGTTTCCGTCACGCGCGCCGAGCCGCGGCGCTCATCACTCCACTCATGCGACACGCTGCGAACCGGTTGTGGCGCGACGATCTCGTCTACGCCGAGCGGCGTTACAGCCTTCGAGCCAACACCGCGAGGCGCATGATCGAGTGATGAGGAGGGCGTAACCGCACAGCGCAGGCCGCCGCCTTCACCGCGGCCGGCATCCCGTGGTTGGTGTTCCTGGCCACACCTCGACGCCCGGAGACTCACTCACATCCGCACTCCGATGAAACACGCTTTTCTCAACGGTGCGGTCCAGCGGAGGCGAGGATCATCGGGACGGTCAACTCAGTGGGTCAGCCGAATGTCGCGTAGCGCGGCGAGATCCGGAGCACCACAGCCGTGCAGGCAGATGCGGAGTTCATCGATGAGACTTTGCAGCCGATCGGCCACGGCGCCGGCGGATTCGATCGCGGCCGACAGGAGTGGGCGTGCGATGGCCACGACGTCGGCGCCGAGCGCGAACGCCTTGGCGGCGTCCATTCCGGTGCGGATGCCTCCCGAAGCGATCAGGGGAATACGCGGCAGGGCCTGCCGCACTTCGATGACCGCGCGCGCCGTCGGAACACCCCAGTCCGCCAGGTCCGGGTACCGCACGTAGCCGTACCGGACGAACTGCTCGACCCGCGACCATGATGTACCGCCCGCACCGGCGACATCGATGGCCGACACCGGCACATCGTCGGAAGAGCCATCGGTCAGTTCGGCGACGGCGGCGGCACCGATGCCGTGCCCGACCTCTTTGAGGATGAGCGGATATCCGATGGCAGGACCGATTTCCCGCAGCCGGCCACGAGATCCCGCGAAATCGGTGTCGCCGTTGGCCTGCATCGCCTCCTGCAACGGATTCGTGTGTACCGCGAGCGCGTCGGCGCCCACACGGCGCAACGCCTCGGTGATCAACGGCGCATTCGCATGAGTCAGCTGCGACAACCCGATGTTGCCGATCAGCAACACATCCGGCGCGACGTCCCGCACGGCGAAGCTGTCGAAGCGGTCCCTGGCCTGCTCGCCACGACGCAGCATGATCCGTTGTGAGCCCAGCATCATCCCCACACCGAGTTTCTGCGCGGCCGCGGCGAGATTGCGGTTGATCGTCCCGGACAACTCGGCGCCGCCGGTCATTGCCCCGATCAGCACGGGGGCACGAAGCTTGGCGCCGAGGAACTGTGTCGTCAGGTCGATCTCGGTCAGGTTGGTCTGGGTCAACGCGTGATAGGGCAGACGGTAGCGCTCGAACCCGGTCGTCACACCCTGGTAGTCGACGGCCTCGTTCAGGCACACGTCGATGTGATGCTGCTTGCGGGCCACCGCATCGCGGTCAGCGGCCACGCGACACTCTCGGTGCAGTCATTGCCAACCCTCCCCCGTGAATGCGAGCGGTGGACCCGACGTAGGTGGACGTGAGTCGGTATACCCGTCTCGGCCGCGATTCATCGCGCCACCCGGGCACCGGTTGATTCGACCGGCGTCGAATCATTCCGCGCTTAGCGTGCGGTCATGGCTCACATACGTTCAGCTGTTCTGACGTTGATCGCCGCCTATCTGGGACTTTTCATCGGCCTGATCGACGCGAATGCGGTCAACCTGGCGCTTCCGGCGATCAACCACGATCTGGGCGGCGGCGTCGCAGGCGGGCAGTGGACGATCGACGCCTACAACGTCACGTTCGCGTCGTTCCTGCTCACCGCGGGTTCTCTCGGTGATCGGTTCAGCAGGCGCCGACTGCTGCGCATCGGACTGGTCACCTTCGTGACGGCGTCCGTGGGGTGCGGTACGGCGCCGTCGCTGGCGGTGCTGCTCGCCGCGCGGGCAGTGCAGGGCGTCGGGGCGGCCCTGATGCTCCCGCAGGGGCTGGCACTGGCCGCCGCGGCGTTCCCGGAGCCCCGCGACCGTGCGCGCGTCACCGGTGGGTGGGCGATGGCGGCCGCGGGCAGCACGGCGCTCGGACCACTGGTGGGTGGAGCGCTGGCCGAAACCATCGGATGGCGCTGGATCTTCTGGATCAACGTGCCGGTCGGCGTGTTGGCCATTGCGATGAGCGTGTCCCATCTGCCGGATTCACACGATCCCGACGCGCAGCGCATCGACCTGCCCGGCCAGGTGTCGGCCGCGGTGGCGCTGTGCGCAGGCACGCTCGTCCTGGTCGAGGGGCACGATTGGCAGTGGTCCCAGCGCGTGGGGATCGGTGCGACAGCACTGGCCGCAACCGCGGCGTTCGTGGGCATCCAGCGGCGCAGCCCGCACCCGATGCTGCCCCTGAACCTGTTCGGCAGTCGTCGGCTGGTGGGTGCGCTGCTCACGACGTTCGCCATGACATTCGGTATCTATGGCGTACTCCTGGTGAACAGCTTTGCTTTACAACAACTTCGAGGGTTCAGCGCGCTCGCGACGGCGGTCTGGTTCCTGCCCATGCCGCTGATGTACCTGTTGTTGATCCCGATCGCCACCACGCTGGCGTGCCGCACCGGGCCGCGGCCTTCCATGGCGACGGGCCTGATGCTGATGGCGGCGGGCTCGCTGCTGTACGCCGCGGCAGGACCACTGGGCGCGATCTGGCAGCTGGAACTGTCCTTCGTGCTCGCCGGTGTGGGGCTCGCGCTGACCACGGGTCCGGCGGTGACATTGGCGATGGCCGCCGTCCCGGCGCGCCGGGCCGGCCTGGCGTCCGGGGTGGTGAATCTGTCACGGCTGCTGGGCATCACTGTCGGCGTCGCGGTGCTGGGTAGTGCCATGACGGCGGTCGGTGGCGTCGCGGGTGTGCGTACCGCACTGCTGCTGGGAGCATCATGTCAATTGGCGGGTGCGGTGGTGGCGCTGTGGCTGACCAGGCGGCCCGAGACACCGGCGCGCACCGTCGGCCCCGTCGACCCCGTCGACCCCGTCGACAAGGAGTCATCCCATGCGTGAGGCACAGGAACTTGCCACCGCGACCGAGGCGGACATCGCCTCGGTGGCCGCCCTGCTGTCCGACCCGGCCCGCTGCAAAGTACTGCTGGCGCTCGATGACGGACGCGCCCTGCCGGCAAGCGTCCTGGCCGAGGAAGCCGGTATCAGCAGCGCCACCGCCAGCAGCCATCTCGCCAAGCTCACCGACGCGGGCCTGCTGGCCGTGCGCAGCCAGGGGCGCCACCGCTATTACCGCCTGGCGGGACCTGAGGTCGCGGCGCTGATCGAGCAACTGGGCCGGTTGGCGCCGGCCCGGCCGGTCACGTCGCTGCGCGAGGGCACAAGAGCGGCGCGGCTCCGCTCGGCGCGAACCTGCTACGACCACATCGCCGGTGGGCTCGGGGTCCAGATCATGGGCCGTCTGCTGGAACTGGAGATCCTCACTGGAGGTGACGGGTTGTTCCACGCCGACGGCGCCGATCGGCTCAGCGCCCCAGGCCACGACGTGACCTACGAACTAACCGGGCTGCAGCAGGCATGTGCAGCTCCGACACCTTCTTCGCGTGGTCGGCGGCGATCGGGGGCCTGGCGTGGCTCGCCGTGGTCGCGACCTGCGTTGCAGTTGGCCGTCGTCCCAGTTTGTTCAAGTGAACCGCGTCTGATGCGGCAGGACACCAAACGCCGTTGCCTCCGGGCGGTTCAACCAAGACAAGAACTGAGCCGTCCACATTCTCTACATGCGAGACGGGCGGCGGTCATGTAGGAACCGAACAACTCGGCCGCTGCGACGCCCCACGGGGAACGGCTTGATTGAGGACGGCGCGGCAATCGTTCTTACTATTGGCTGGTGATCGAATTGAGGCCGCTGGTTGAGGGAGACGTCGCGGCCCATATGGCTGGCGAGGATGCTGCTGTGATCGAGTGGCTCACCGGCGCTGCGGCGACGTGGGATTCGACGGCCCTTCACTTCGAGATGTTGGCGTCCAACGCGGCTCGCTGCGAGGGTAAGCGAGGCTTCGGGGTATGGCTCGAGGAGAAGTTGGCCGGTTACATATTCGATGACTTCGCGGCCAAGCGACTGGGCCACCGGGCAGTAGTGGCGTCGCCAACATTCCCCGCAGTATTCGCCGGAGTCATTCAGCGGCACTTCCTGCGCCGCGTGGAACTGTCTGAACAACGGTGGATCTGGTCTTGGTCTGACACGCCGAGCGTGAGCTTGGCGGGAAGGACTGACGACGCCTAGAAACCACCCTCTGAGTCCTTGACGACGGACGAAACGGGCAGCCGCAGAGGGTCTCGTCGTTGGAGCACCTGGTGCGTGCCCGCGCGTTCTCGGAGTATGGTTCTCCATGCAGCTGGTCTGCCAACCCACGTGCGTACGTGCGGTCGGCATCGAACAGTCCACGCTTATACAGGTGGCTGTGAGAGGGAACCCGGTGAGAATCCGGGACTGTCCCGCAGCGGTATACAGGAACGACAGTCGTCATAGGCACTGGGGTGGGACTACCACACTGGGAAGCGACGGCCAGTAGGAGCATCGATCCGGTGCGCGCCTGTGAGTCCGAAGACCTGCCAGCTGTGCCGGGCGCGCCGCGCTCGGCGGCGCATCGCCTCGCGGAAAGGGCGCATGGCCGGGTGGGGTGTCGAACCGTGCCCGTCGACGTCCGTGGGTGATGCGTTCATCCGTCGTATCTGAAGGACGTTTGATGGCAACACCATTCATCGCAACCATTCTGGGCGCGCCGCGCATCGGGCCAAATCGCGAGCTCAAACGTGCGATCGAGGGCTATTGGGCCGGTCGCCTGCGCCGATCCGAGCTCGAGCAGGCCGCCGAGGATCTCCGCCGGAACACGTTGACTTCACTGGCCGCGGCAGGCCTGGACTCCGTTCCGGTCAACACGTTCTCCTACTACGACCAGGTTCTCGACACCGCCGTGCTATTGGGCGCGCTGCCAGCGCGAGTCCTGTCGATTTCCGACTCCCTGGACCGCTACTTCGCCGCGGCCCGCGGCACGGCCGATGTGCCGCCTCTGGAGATGACCAAGTGGTTCGACACGAACTACCACTACATCGTTCCGGAGATCGCACCGGACACCGTCTTCACCCTCCATCCCGAGAAGGTGCTTGCCGAGTTCGCCGAAGCCAGGACCCTGGGCGTTTCCGCCCGCCCGGTGCTGATCGGACCGGTCACCTTCCTGGCACTGAGCAAAGCCGTTGACGGCGGTGTGCCACCCATCGAGCGCATCGACGAGCTTGTCCCCCTGTACTCCGAACTGCTGACCAGATTGGCCGACGCAGGGGCCGAGTGGGTGCAAATCGACGAACCGGTGTTGGTCACCGATCAGTTGAATGACGCCACCGAGCTGGCGCACCGCGTGTACACCGAGATCGCCGGGGGCACACGCCGGCCCGCAATCGTCGTCGCGACGTACTTCGGCGGACTCGACGGCGCTTTGGTCGCACTGGCCCGTACACCGGTCGAGGCGATCGCCCTCGACTTGGTGGCCGGCGATGTGCAGGCCGTGAGGTCGATCGCCGAACTTGCCGACAAGTTGGTCGTCGCCGGCGTCGTCGACGGGCGCAATGTCTGGCGCACCAACCTGGAGAACGCGCTGGACACGCTCACCGCTCTTCAGGGCTCGGTCGGCGCTGTGGCCGTCTCGACGTCGTGTTCCACGATGCACGTGCCGTACGCCCTGGATGCCGAGTCGGGTCTCGACGACTCCTTGCGGACCTGGTTGGCGTTCGGGGACGAGAAGGTGTTCGAGGTTGCGACTCTGGCGGCCGCGCTACGCGACGGCCGCGAGTGTGTCGCCGCCGAGATCGATGCCTCGAATTCGGCGGTTGCGAGCCGTGCTGGCGATCCCCGACTTCACGTGGACGCGGTCCGCGCTCGCCTGTCGGCCGTGGTGACTGAAGGCGCCGCGCGCAGTCCGGCGTCCGAACGCCGCCGGGCCCAGGATGCGCGACTGAATCTGCCTCCTCTTCCGACGACAACCATCGGCTCCTATCCGCAGACTCCCGACATCCGTAACGCAAGGGCGGCGCTGCGTTCGGGAGCCGTCACCGCTGAGGAGTACCAGCAGCAGATGCGGGACGAGATCACCAAGGTGATCCGTCTGCAGGAGGACATCGGACTCGACGTTCTGGTACACGGGGAGCCGGAGCGCAACGACATGGTCCAGTACTTCGCCGAACAACTGGACGGCTTTTTCGCCACGGAGAACGGTTGGGTGCAGTCTTACGGAACCCGGTGTGTTCGTCCGCCCATCCTGTTCGGCGACGTGGTTCGGCGGAGGCCGATGACCGTGGAATGGTCGACCTTTGCGCAGTCGCTGACCGACAAGCCGGTCAAGGGCATGCTCACAGGCCCGGTGACGATCCTCGCCTGGTCTTTCGTTCGCGACGACCAACCGTTGGCCGACACGGCGAATCAGATCGCGCTCGCAATCCGTGACGAGACGAAGGATCTGCAGGGCGCCGGGATCGCGATCATCCAGGTTGACGAACCCGCTCTGCGCGAACTGCTTCCGTTGCGCGCCAAGGAACAGGGCTCATACCTGGAGTGGGCTGTCGGGGCGTTCCGGTTGGCCACCTCTGGCGTCGACGACGCGACGCAAATCCACACTCACCTGTGCTATTCGGAGTTCGGTGAGGTCATCGGTGCGATCGCTGACCTCGACGCGGATGTCACCTCCATCGAGGCCGCACGATCACACATGGAAGTCCTGGAAGATCTCAACTCCGTCGGCTTCTCCAACAGTGTCGGACCGGGCGTCTACGACATCCACTCCCCGCGCGTACCATCCACCGAGGAGATGATCACCGCGTTGCGGGAGGCCATGAATGCCATTCCGGCCGAACGGCTCTGGGTCAATCCCGACTGCGGACTGAAGACGCGACGGACTGATGAGGTGACGGCCGCGCTGCAGAACATGGTGGCTGCCGCTCAGGCCGTCCGTCCCTGACCCGATCTGCGCGTTGCGCCCCGACCGCTGACGGGGCGCAACGCGCAGCACACCCATTTTGGAGCACCGTGCCGCTGAACACCATTGCCCTCGAACTGGTCCCGCCGAACCTCGACCTCGGGGTCGACCATGCGCGCGCCGAGGCGGGAAAGGTCTTGCGCTACGCAGACCAATCCGGCATCACCGGACAGATCCGCCACGTCATGGTCCCCGGCATGATCGCCGAGGACGATGATCGCCCGGTGGAGATGAAGCCGAAATTCGACGTGCTGGACTACTGGTCGCTCATCAGCCCGCAACTGCCCGGTGTCTCAGGCCTCTGCACACAGGTGACCTCATTCCTGGGCGAGCCCGCACTGCGGGACCGGGTCACTGCGCTGAAGCGCTCCGGGATCGACGTGGTGATCTTCGTCGGGATCCCCCGGACGATGAACGACGGCGACGGTGACGGCGTCGCTCCCAGCGACGCGCTCTCCATGTTCTCCAACGACATCCCACATCGCGGGGCGATTCCGATCCCCACCCGCGACGGCGAACTAGACCGCTTCGCGGCGAAGTGCAACAGCGGCGCCACCGTCGGTATGACACAACTCCTCTATTCGGATGCGGTCGTCGACTTTCTGAACCGGTTCGCCCAATACAGCCCCCGCCGCCCGGAGGTCCTGCTCTCGTTCGGCTTTGTGCCCCGGATTGAGCGCAGGATCGGCCTGATCGACTGGCTCATCCGTGATGCGGGCAACCCCGGCGTCGCAAAAGAGCAGGCATTCGTGCGTGAACTGTCCGCCGCCGAACCCGTCGCGAAACGACGCCTGCTGCTGGACCTGTACCGGCGCATTATCGACGATGTGCTCCACCTGGGCTTTCCCTGAGCCTGCACTTCGAGGCACCGTACGGCATCTGCGGCCCCGCCTTCGACACGTTCGCCGAGATGCTCGCGTACTGGTCGCCCGTTCTCGGCGCCTCAGCGTACCGACGGTGAACCGGCCGGATCTGGCCGAATCCGGGCCAGATCCAACCGGACTCAGCCGATCACCGCGAGCAGATCGCCCGCCTCCACCTGTGCCGTTGCTTTGACAGCGATGCGCTGCACAGTTCCGGCCTTGGGCGCAGTGATGGCGGCCTCCATCTTCATCGCCTCTATTGACCCCACGGTGTCACCGCCGTTGACGGTGTCACCGGGCGCGACCACCATGGTCACCATTCCGGCGAACGGCGCAGCGAGGTGATCGGGGTTGGACCGGTCCGCCCGCTCGGCCGTCGGCGCGTAGGCGTCGATACTGTGGTCACGCACCGCCACCGGTCTCAGTTGACCGTTGATGACGCACATGACTGTGCGCATGCCCGACTCGTCAGGTTCGCTGATCGCCTCGAGACCGATGAGGAGTTCCACACCCGGTTCGAGTCGTACCCGGTGCTCCTCCCCCTGCCGCAGCCCATAGAAGAACTGGTTGGCCGACAGCCCGCTGGTGTCGCCGTACTGCTCCCGGTGCTCGAGATACTCCCGGGTGGGCCCAGGGAAGAGAAGCCTGTTGAGCACCGCCTGTCGCTTCGGCCCGGGTGCGCTCAGCGCATTCTCGTCTTCTGCGTTCAGGGGCTGCTCGCCCTGCGGGATGTCGCGGCCCGCAAGTGCGTTGGTGCGCAGGGGTTCCGGCCACCCGCCGGGTGGATCGCCGAGCTCTCCGTGGAGGAATCCGATGACGCTGTCGGGAATGTCGTAGCGGCGCAGGTCGGCGGCGAACTCGTCGGCGTCTACTCCGGCACCGGCCAGGGCCAGCGCGAGATCACCCACCACCTTGCTCGACGGCGTGACCTTGACCAGCCGTCCGAGCACTCGATCAGCTCCCGCGTACGCGTCCTCGATGTCCTCGAAGCGGTCTCCCAAGCCCAGTGCCACGGCCTGCTGACGCAGGTTGCTCAGCTGCCCACCCGGGATCTCGTGCGAGTACACCCTTCCGGTCGGCGCCGGCAGTCCCGATTCGAACGGCGCGTACACCCTCCTCAGCGCCTCCCAGTAGGGCTCGAGGTCACAGACCGCCTGCAGCGACAGCCCAGTATCGTACGGGGTGTGGGCGGCTGCGGCGACGATTGAACTGAGCGCGGGCTGGCTGGTGGTCCCTGCCAGGGGCGCGGCCGCACCATCGACCGCCGACGCTCCCGATGCCCATGCTGCGGTATAGGTGGCCAACTGGCCGCCAGGGGTGTCATGGGTGTGCACATGGACCGGTAGGCCAAATCGAGACGTCAACGCGGACACCAACTGCGCAGCTGCGGCCGGGCGCAACAGCCCCGCCATGTCCTTGATCGCCAGCACATGCGCTCCCGCCTCAACGATCTGTTCTGCCAGACGCAACCAGTAGTCGAGGGTGTACAGGCCCTCGCCAGCGTTCAACAGGTCACCGGTATAGGACATGGCGACCTCGGCGACGGCAGTGCCGGTGGCACGGACCGCATCGATGGCCGGCCGCATCGAATCCACACTGTTGAGCGCGTCGAAGATTCGGAAGATGTCCACACCGGTGCGGGCCGCCTCGTCGACGAAGGCCTCGGTCACCCGAACCGGATAAGGCGTGTAGCCCACGGTGTTCCGTCCGCGCAGCAGCATCTGCAGGCAGATGTTCGGGATCGCCTCACGCAGCGCGGCCAACCGCTCCCACGGGTCCTCCTTGAGGAACCGCAGGGCGACGTCATACGTCGCTCCACCCCAACACTCGACTGACAGCAGCTGAGGCATCATCCGCGCGATGTGGGGCGCCACCGCCACCAGACCGCTCGTGCGCACTCGGGTTGCGAGCTCAGACTGGTGGGCGTCACGGAAAGTCGTGTCGGTCACCAGAACACCCGAATGCGCGCGCATCCAGTCGGCGAATCCCTGCGGCCCCAGTCGATTCAGCAGCTGTTTCGATCCGTCCGGCGCCGGCTCACTCAGATCGACTGGCGGCAGCTTGTCGTGTGGGTACACCCGAGTCGGACGCGGGCCGTGTGGCTGGTTGACCGTGACGTCGGCGAGGTAGCGCAGGATCTTCGTCCCCCGGTCGGCGCTGGCGCGGGCCGTCAGCAGCCAAGGGCGTTCGTCGATGAATCCTGTGGTCACCCGACCGGCGACAAAGTCCGGGTCCTCCAGGACAGCCTGCAGAAAGCCGACATTGGTTGCCACGCCACGGATCCTGAACTCGGCGACCGCGCGCCGAGCACGACGCACCGCAGTGTTGAAATCCGTTCCTCGACAGGTCAGTTTGACCAACATGGAGTCGAAGTGGGCGCTGATCTCCGCGCCGACGTGCGTACCGCCGTCCAACCGGATTCCGGCCCCACCCGGTGACCGATAGGTGGTGATCCTGCCGGTGTCCGGTCGAAAAGCGTCTGCAGGATCCTCGGTGGTGATTCGGCACTGCAGTGCGGCACCACGCACTGCTATCGACTCCTGCTCCAGGCCGAGGTCGCCGAGGGACGCTCCGGCGGCGATCTGGAGCTGCGCGGACACCAGATCGACATCGGTCACCTCCTCGGTGACGGTGTGTTCCACCTGAATCCTCGGATTCATCTCGATGAACACGTAGTTTCCGTGCTCGTCGACCAGGAACTCCACCGTGCCGGCACACGTGTACCCGATGGACCGCGCGAAGGCGACGGCGTCGGCACACATCCGTTTGCGTACCAGCGGATCGAGGTTCGGTGCGGGTGCCAACTCGACAACCTTCTGGTGCCGACGTTGAACGCTGCAGTCGCGCTCATACAGATGCACGACCTCGCCGTGCCCGTCGGCCACGATCTGCACCTCGATGTGACGGGGGTTGACCACAGCCTGTTCCAGAAACACCGTCGCGTCGCCGAACGCCGACTCCGCCTCCCGACTCGCTGCGGTGATCGCCGCAGGCAGGTCTGCGGGACGGTCCACCCGGCGCATGCCCCGGCCGCCCCCGCCGGCGACGGCTTTGACGAATACCGGGAACTGCATGTCCTCGGCGGCAGCGATCAACTCCTCGACATCGCTGGACGGCCTCGACGAGGTCAACACCGGCAGCCCGGCGGCTTTGGCCGCAGCCACGGCGGACGCCTTGTTACCCGTGAGCTCAAGGACACGAGCGCAAGGCCCGACGAAGGCGATCCCCGCCCTTTCGCATGCGGCGGCGAGTTCGGGGTTCTCGGCCAGGAATCCGTATCCCGGGTAGATCGCATCGGCACCGGCGGCCACCGCCGTCGCCAAGATCTCCTCGACATTCAGGTACGCCCGGACCGGATGCCCCTCCTGCCCGATCTGGTAGGACTCGTCGGCCTTCAACCGGTGCGGCGAATTGCGGTCCTCGAAGGGGTACACCGCGACGGTGGCGATGCCCAGTTCGTGGGCCGCGCGGAATGCCCTGATGGCGATCTCACCGCGGTTGGCCACCAGAACCTTGTTGAACACCATCGCCTACACCAGTGTCCGCTGCGGCTCGCCGGAGTATTCGCTCAACGGTCGGATCAGGGCGTTGGATGCGGCCTGCTCCATGATGTGCGCTGTCCAACCCGTGATGCGGCTCATCACGAAAATGGGTGTAAAACTGGGGATGTCGAAGCCCGTCAGGTAGTAGGCCGGACCCGTAGGGAAGTCCAGGTTCGGCTTGATGCGGGTGACCGCGAACATCGCCGTCTCCAGCGTGTTGTAGATGTCCAGCCAGTTCTGCCCGCCGCGCGCCTCTGCCACCCGCACGAGCGCCTGCTTCATCGTCGGCACTCGGGAATCACCGTTCTTGTAGACCCGATGTCCGAATCCCATCACCTTCTCCTTGCGGGAGAGCTTGCCGTGCAGCCATTCCGCTGCCCGATCAGCCGAGCCGATCTCCAGCATGTCGTGCATCACGACCTCGTTGGCGCCGCCGTGCAGCGAGCCTTTGAGCGCACCGATGGCCGCGGTGACCGCACTGTAGATGTCCGACTGGGTGGATGTGACCACTCGGGCAGCGAAGGTGGAGGCATTGAAGCTGTGCTCGGCGTAAAGCACCATCGACTGTTCGAACGCCTCGACGACGACCGGCTCGGGGATCGTTCCGAAGCACATGTTGAGGAAGTTCTGCGCATAGCTGAGATGGCTGTGCGGCGCAATCGGTTCCAGACCGCGGCGGCGCCGCATGTCGGCCGCGACGATCGTCGGGAGAACGGCGAACATGCGCAGCGATTTGGCCATGTTCGCCGACGGGCTGGCGTCGTCCTCCTCCGGATCCTCAGCACCCAGATAGCTGATCGCGGTCCGTACCACGTCCATCGGGTGGCAGTTGTCGGGTAGCTTCGCCAACAGTGACTGCATGGACCTGTCGATGCGGCGCGATGCACGCTCACGTTGGGCGAACAGCGCCAGTTCGGCATCCGTCGGCAGTTCGCCGTGCCACAGCAGGTAGGCGACCTGTTCGAAGCTGCACTTGGCGGCCAGTTCCTGCACCGGATACCCGCGATAGGTCAGCGAATTGGTTTCGGGAACCACCTTGGAGATCGAGGTGGTGTCGACCACGACTCCTGCCAGACCCTTGTGGATGACTGGGGTGCTCATGAAACTCCCTGGAGGGCGAAGTTGTAGATATCGGCATCGAATGCGTTGTAGTCGGCGTACCGCAGCAGCTCGTACAGCCTGCTGCGGTGCTGCATCTGGTCCAGGATTCCGGATTGCGTTCCTGCCGAGTCAATCTCGCGTAGTCCGATCTCAACGGCGCGCATGGCCAGTCGCAGCGTGCTGACCGGGTAGATCACGACGTTGTAGCCGAGGTCGGCCAACTGCCGGGCGGTCAGTAGTTCCGACTTGCCGAACTCTGTCATGTTGGCCAGCAGCGGGGCGTCGACTGCGGCGCGGAACTTCTCGAAGTCCGCCGGCGCGACCAGGGCTTCCGTGAAGATCAGGTCGGCACCGGCATCTACATAGGCTTTGGCGCGCTCGATGGCGGCATCGATGCCCTCGATCCCGGCAGCATCGGTGCGAGCGCAGATCACGAAGTTGGGATCGCGGCGTGCCGCCACCGCGGCGTGCAGCCGCTTGACCATCTCCCCGGTCGGCACCACGGCCTTGCCGTCGAGGTGCCCGCACCTTTTCGGGTTGACCTGGTCCTCCAGGTGCAGGCCCGCCAGCCCGGCGTCCTCGAGCTGCACGACGGTGCGCGCGGCGCTCATCGGTTCACCGAAGCCTGTGTCGGCGTCGACGAATGTGGGCAGGTCTGTCGCGTTGGCGATCTGGGCGCCGCGGCTGGTGACCTCGGTGAGAGTGGTCAGCCCGATGTCAGGCAGACCGAGGTCAGCCGAGAGCACGGCGCCGGAGACGTACACTCCATCGAATCCGATCTCTGCGATGAGCTTGGCCACCAGTGGTGAGAATGCGCCCGGAAAACGCTGCAGGCGACCGGATTCGAGACCAGCGCGAAACTGGGCACGCTTATGCGCCGCCGATACGGTGGCACCGATCAGCCCGCTCACCGGAAGATTCCCGACGGGATGGTGGGTGCCTTGTCCAGCACCCTCGGATCGACAAGTACATTCAGGCGGTCCAACTCTCCCGGTTGGAGCTCGGTGAGCCGATCGACGACAGACAGGAACCGCTGCTGTTCGTCGGCCTGCACCACTCCCTCGGCCAGCTCCGTGAACTTTCCGATGTACTGCTCGCGCGCGAACGGGCGAGCGCCCAGCGGATGGGCGTCGGCGACCGCGAGCTCGTCGACGATGACCTCGCCACTCTTCAGCGTGATCTCCGCACGTGCCCCGAAGGCCTTCTCCGCGGGATCCTCACTGTGGTACCGGCGTGTCCATTCGGGATCCTCGACCGTGGAGATCTTGCGCCACAGTTCGACGGTGTCGGGCCGGTGCGCGCGCTCGGGCGCATAGGAGCGCTCGTGATGCCAGGTGCCGTCCTGCAACGCCACCGCGAAGATGTACATGACGGAGTGATCGAGGGTCTCGCGGGAGGCACCGGGATCGAACTTCTGCGGGTCCCCCGAGCCCGTGCCGATGACCACATGGGTGTGATTGCTGGTGTGCAGCTTGACCGAGGCGATCTGATCGGTGTCACCGACACGTTCCCGCATCCTGCGGGCCAGGTCGATCGGCGCCTGGCTTTGGTACTCCGCGGAGTGCTCCTTGGTGTAGCTGTCGAGGATGGCACGCTTGGGTTCGCCCGGTCCGGGCAGCGGTACGCGGTAGGTGTGGTCCGGGCCGGCGAGCAGCCACGCGATGACGCCGTCCTCCCCCTCCCAGATCGGCGCCGGGGCACCCTCACCACGCATGGCACGGTCGACGGCTTCGATGGCGACCTTGCCGGCGTAGGCGGGAGCGAAAGCCTTCCAGCTGGAGATCAGTCCCTTGCGGGATTGGCGGGTGGCGGTGGTCAGGTGCAGCGCCTGTCCGATGGCATTGTAGATGGTCTCCGGATCGAGGCGCAGCATGGTGCCGATACCCGCGGCGGCGGAGACTCCGAGATGTGCCACGTGGTCGATCTTGTGGCGGTGCAGGCAGATTCCCTTGACGAGATCGATCTGCACCTCGTAGGCGGTGGCTATCCCGCGGATCAGATCGGACCCATGGACATCGAGCTGCTGGGCCACGGCGACCAACGGAGGGATGTTGTCGCCGGGATGGGAGTATTCGGCGGCCAGGAACGTGTCGTGGAAGTCGAGTTCGCGCACCGCAACACCGTTGGCCCACGCGGCCCACTCCGGCGAGTAGGTCCCGGGAATGCCGAATACGCCGGCGCCGGCCTTGGTCCGGTGCGCCTGGGCCTGCACCCGCGCCACCGTGACTGGCCGACGGATGACAGAAGCCGCCGAGACGGCCGCGTTGTCGAGGATGCGGTTGATCACCATCTCTTGGGTATCGGCCGGCACCGCCACCGGATCGGCCGCGACTTCGGCGATCTTCCACGCCAGGTGTTCGGTACGGGGAAAGTCGTCTGCACTGCGTCGGGTACGCACCTCGTGGATCAGCATGTTCCGCACGGTACGCAGAGCACCCTTGCCATGAAACCCCCTGTAAATGCGTAATTTTGCGTCCTTCGTCGGCCGATTTTGCGAATCTTGTGAATACCGTCTTGCAGTACTCTGGGCGCTGTGTCGAGGACATTCATCGGGGCACGGCTGCGCCGTCTGAGAGAGGAGCACGGCCTGACACAGGTCGCCCTCGCCGGCACGCTGAGCCTGTCGACCAGCTATGTCAACCAGCTGGAGAACGATCAGCGACCCGTGACCGTCCCGGTCCTGCTGAGCCTCACAGAGAAGTTCAACCTGCCGCCCCACTTCTTCACGCCCGACTCCGATGCCCGCTTGGTGGCCGATCTGCGCGAGTGTCTGAGTGAAAGCCCGGTGAGCACATCCCAGATCGAGGAACTGGCAGCCCGAATGCCGGACGTGAGCCAAGCCGTGATCGCTCTGCACCGCCGCCTGTCGGCGGCGACCGCCGAGCTGGAGGCGTTGCGTGGCCACGCCAGTGGCGACCCACAGCTGGATGTGGCGCCGCCCATGCCGTTCGAGGAGGTCCGTGACTTCTTCTACGACCGCAAGAACTACCTCGATGAACTCGACCGCACTGCCGAGGCGTTGTTCGACTCTCATGGGATGCGGGTAGGCGAACTCGATCTTCAGCTTGCGGACCTCATCGCCGCCGAGCTGGGCATCACCGTGGTGTTCGACGATGTCGAATCGCTTGGTGCGCATACCAAACGCAGGTACCGGGCGGATTCGAGGACACTGCACGTTGCGCGGTGGTTGAGCCCAGGCCAACGGGCGTTCCAGATGGCCACCCAGTTCGCGCTGCTGACCCAGTCAGACCTCTTCACCGCGACGATCGCGACCGACGAATCGCTGAGCTCGGAGGCCCGCGAAGTGGCCCGGATCGGGTTGGCCAACTATTTCGCCGGTGCACTGCTGTTGCCGTACCGTCAGTTCCTCACTGCGGCTGAGGCTCTCCGCTACGACATCGACCGCCTCGCGCGCAGGTTCGAGGTGGGATTCGAAACGATCTGCCATCGCCTCTCGACGCTCCAGCGCCCCGACGCGCGCGGCGTCCCGTTCATCTTCGTCCGCGCCGATGCCGCGGGGAACATCTCGAAGCGGCAATCCGCCACCGCTTTCCACTTCTCGAGGGTGGGCGGCAGCTGTCCACTCTGGGTGGTGCACCGGGCATTCAACCGGCCTGGCGAGTTCCTCACCCAGGTGGCGCAGATGCCCGACGGTCGGTCGTACTTCTGGATCGCGAGAACCACCGACTCGTCACCGAGCCGCTATCTGGGACAACGGAAATCCTTCGCCATCGGCCTGGGTTGCGAACTCGCACACGCGGCCAAGCTCATCTACTCGGCGGGCATCGAACTGGAGAACGAAGAAGCCCAAGTGCCCATCGGGGCAGGGTGCAAGGTGTGTGATCGACCGTCGTGCGCACAACGCGCCTTCCCCTACATCGGTCGACGCGTACACGTCGACCCGCACACCAGCAGCGACCTGCCCTACCCCTCGACAGAGACGGGCTGACCCTGGATCAGGGCCGCTCGATCCAGGACCTCCTGTGCTTTCTTCACATGTGCGGCGTCCATCAGCACGCCGTCCATACCCACTGCGCCGCGCCCCCCGCTTCAGCGTCGCGGTAGGCGGCCATGTTTCGGCGAGCCAGCGCGATCTCTTCCTCGGTAGGCGCGAACACGGCGTTGGCGATCGGCACCTGACTGGGGTGGATCGCCCACTTGCCGCTGTAGCCGTACAGCGAGGACCTGCGCGCTTCGGCCTCGTATCCGGCCAGATCCGCATACTCGGGGTAGGGCGAGTCGATCGCGTCGATTCCCGCGATCCGCGCCGCCACCATGATCATGTTGCGGGCGTACACCCAGAAGTCACCCGGATAATCGCCCAGTGGAACGAAGTTCGTGTCGACCCGTGCCCCTGCGACAGCGAGAAGTCCCCGACACCGAAGATCAGAGCGTCGATGCGGGGGCTTGCGCCCGCGATCTCCTCGGCGTTGGCCAGCCCCTCGGTCTCCCCGATGAGGACCTCGTGGCGGATCCGGCGGTCAAGCCCCAGTTTGGACTCCAGCCGTGTGAGCAGGAGATCAACTCACCATACGTCCCCGACGGTACGGGCCTTGGACACCACAATGGTGTCCAGTCGGTGACCGGCGCGGGTCACCACTTCGATGATGTCGTCGTGACACCACTGCGTGTCCAGGCCATTGATCCGCACCGCGCAGGATGTTCTGCCCCAGTCGAATTCGGTGAGTGCTCGGATGGCTTTGGCCCTCGACTCCCACCTTGAGCCCGACCGGGGTGACGTCCTCGAGATCGAGGAAGACGAGATCGGCACCGCATGTGACCCCCTTGACGAACATGTGGTCATTGCAGGCCTGCAGCGCCAGTTCGGAGCGACGCAGCAGTTTGGTCATGTATTGTGAGCCCTTTGTTTTCGCTGACGTTCAGAGCCCACCGTCGGTGTGCAGGCGTTCGAGCTCGGCGGCGGTCAGGCCGAGCAGGCTGCCGTAGACCTCGTTGTTGTGTTGTCCCAACCGGGGACCCGACTCTCCACACACGGTGCGAAATCGGAGAACTGAACTGGTCATACACCACGCCCCTAGACTTGACCTCGAACTGGGCGCCCGATTACACGGTGTTCCCGTACAACCTCTGGCAGATCCGGGTCACCCCCCAGCAGATCGACGCACAACGTGAGGCCTGCCAGTGGTTCAACGCGCAGTACGGCGCATTGTTCGACCAGATCGGGCGTTTCCAGCGTTTCCTGGACGACAACGGTGACCACTGGTCACGCCCCGGTGTGCAGGCTGCCGCCGACGCTGTGCGGGCCAACATCGATCAGTCCGCGGCGTTTCTCGACCCGCGCGCCCACATCCTCTACATCACGAACTTTCCGGACCAGAGCCGGTATTCGCCGCTGTTCCACGGTGACTCGTTCTATCACCTGTGGTATCAGCTGACGCAGATCAGCGTGAAGATGACACAGCGGATGCCGTCCGGGTTCATCAACGCCAACATCGCGACCGCCAACGTCTACGGCAACGTGATCCGCGATTCGGGTGTGTGCACCGGCGCCTGAGCCGCCCCCGGTGTCTAGTTGCTCGCGGCCTTCTTGCGTTCGATGTCGGCGAGTGCGGCCTCGAGCTCGGCACGTTCTGCCGCTGAGGTCTCCCACGCGAGCTTGCGGTTCTTGACCACCTTGGCGGGCGCGCCGACCGCGATCGAGTGGTCTGGGATATCGCCCTTGACCACGGCGTGGGCGCCGAGGACGCATCCGCGACCGATCAGGGTGTTCCGCAGGATCGTGACCTTGGCCGCGATCCAGGTGTCCGGTCCGATGCGCACCGGGCCCTTGATGATGCCCTGATCCTTGATGGGGACGTTGATGTCGTCCATCTTGTGGTCGAAGTCGCAGACGTAACACCAGTCGGCCATGAGCACCGAATCCCCGAGCTCGATGTCGAGGTAGGTGTTGATGACGTTGTCGCGACCCAGCACCACCTTGTCGCCGATGCGCAGGGAGCCCTCGTGGCAGCGGATGGTGTTCTTGTCGCCGATGTGCACCCAGCGGCCGATCTCCATCTGCGCGAGTTCGGGCGTGCACTGGATCTCGACGCCCTTGCCCAGGAACACCATGCCGCGGGTGATGATGTGCGGATTGGCCAGCTTGAACTTGAGCAGGCGCCAGTACCGCACGAGGTACCAGGGGGTGAACGCCCGGTTGGAGATCACCCATTTGAGCGACGCCATGGTCAGGAAGTCGGCTTGGCGCGGATCGCGCAGACGTGACCCCCGCCACCGCTTGTGAATCGGTGCGCCCCACATCGTCGTCATGGCCGGAAAGCCTACGCGAGGCTTCCGGGTCGGTCGGGTTACCCTCACGTGGTCCCCAAACATAAGGACCCGTCCGGTCTCTCGACGAAAGGACACCGTGTTTCGGCGATACCTGGCGCTGATGGTGGCTGCGCTGCTCACAGGCCTTCTCGCCGGTTGTGAGAACACGGATTCCTGGGTCGATGCGCACCCGGCCTCCGGTTGGGCCGCGCAGTATGCCGACGCCGCCAACAGCAGTTACAAGAGCTCACCCGGTGCCGAGAGGCTGCGGCCCGAGTGGAGTCGATCGGCCAAGGGCGACATCGGTGCACAGGTCGCCCTGGGTTCGGGCGGGTATCTCGCGGTCAACGCCCAGAGCGCGGGCGGGTGCTCATTGATGGTCTGGGAGGCCGGCAACAACGGCCGCCAGCGCTGGTGCACGCGCCTGGTGCAGGGTGGCGGTTGGTCCGGCCCGCTGTTCGACGGCTTCGACAACGTCTATGTCGGCCAGCCGGGGGCGATGCTGTCCTTTCCTCCCACGCAGTGGATCCGCTGGCGCAAGCCGGTGATCGGGATGCCGACCACGCCCCGGCTACTGGCCGACGGTCAGCTGCTCGTGATCACGCACCTCGGGCAGGTGCTGGTGTTCGACTCCCACCGCGGCACGGTCGAGGGCACTCCTCTCGATCTCGTGTCGGGGGTGGACCCCACCGATTCCGAGCGCGGTCTGGCGGACTGCCAACTGGCCCGGTCGCGGTGCCCGGTCGCGGCGGCACCCGCGTTCTCCCCCGCCACCAACATCGTGGTGCTGAGCCTGTGGCAGCCGGGTGCCGAGGCCCCGGTTCTTGTCGGCCTCAACTACCGGCCCGGACAGAAGCCGTTGTTGACGCACGCGTGGACCAGTGCTGCCGCGGGACGCGGACCGTTGGCCAGCCCGGTGCTGTCCGCCGACGGGAAGACCATCTACGTCAGCGGGCGCGACGAGCGGCTGTGGGCCCTGAACTCCGCGGACGGGTCGGCCAAGTGGTCGGTCCCGCTGGATCACCTGGCGCAGACCCCGCCTTCGGTGTCGCCGGACGGTTTGATCATCTCTGGTGGCGGTCCCGACGCCCGGCTCACCGCGGTGCGCGACGACGGTGACCGGGGCGAGGTCGTGTGGACGCGCGACGACGTGGCCCCGTTGTCGACCTCCAGCCGCTCGGGAGACGTCGGGTACACCGTGGCCCGCGAGGGTGGGTACGGCCAATCCCTACTGGTGTTCGACACCGGCGACGGACGCACTCTGGAGACCCATCCGCTGCCCGATGCCACCGGCTGGCCGGTGGGGGTGTCCATCGGCCACGACGGCCGCGTTGTCACCGCGACGAGTGACGGTCAAGTGTATGGCTTCGCACCCGCCTGAAACCGGAAGTTTTACAGCGAATTGACGGAATCGCCACAGATAATCGTCAGCTTCGTGTGAGGATTTGGCGCGGCAACGCAACCGTCCGCTCTCTGGGGGAAGGCAACAACTCGTGTCGGAGTTTCTCGACAACATCAACAGCTACGTGTGGAGTAGCGCGCTCGTCTATCTGTGTCTCGCCGCGGGCGTGTACTTCTCGATTCGGACCCGTCTCCTGCAGGTGCGGCAGATACCGGAGATGCTCCGGCTGATGGTCCGGGGCGAGAAGTCACCATCGGGAGTCTCGTCGTTCCAGGCGTTGACCATGTCACTCGCGGGTCGGGTGGGCACCGGCAACATCGCCGGCGTCGCGACCGCGATCGCGTTCGGCGGCCCGGGCGCCATGTTCTGGATGTGGGCCGTGGCGTTCCTCGGCGCGTCGACATCGTTCGTGGAATGCACCCTGGGCCAGATCTACAAGGCCCGTGACCAGCTCACGGGTGAATACCGCGGTGGTCCGGCCTACTACCTGAGCCGTGCCCTCGAGCACACCCGCGCGGCCGGCTTCTTCAAGGTGTACGGATTGCTCTTCGCCGCCGTCACGGTGCTGGCCTGCGGTCTGCTGCTGCCCAGCGTGCAGTCGAACTCGATGGCCGCCGCGATGAACTCGGCCTGGGGATTCTCGACCTGGTGGGTCGGCGTCGGCATCGTGATCGTCCTCGCCTTCGTCATCATCGGCGGCGTCAAGCGCATCGCGGCGTTCGCCTCGATCGTGGTGCCGTTCATGGCGGTCGTCTACATCGCCCTCGCCCTGATCATCGTCGTGGTGAACGCCGGTGCGGTGCCCGAGGTGCTGCGGCTGATCTTCGCGAGCGCGTTCGGTCTCGATTCGGCGTTCGGCGCGATCATCGGCTCGGCCGTGATGTGGGGCGTCAAGCGCGGTATCTACTCCAACGAGGCCGGCCAGGGCACGGGTCCGCACGCCGCGGCCGCGGCCGAGGTCACCCATCCCGCCAAGCAGGGCTTGGTGCAGGCGTTCGCGGTGTACATCGACACGCTGTTCGTGTGTTCGGCCACCGGCTTTCTGATCCTGACGACGGGCGCATACCGCGTCTACGAAGGCGAGAGCGAAACCGGCGCGGTGCTCGCCGAGGGCGGCATGCTGCCGTCGGATATCGCGGTGGGACCGGCCTTCGCGCAGGCAGGCTTCGACACCTTGTGGAGCGGTGCCGGAGCGTCATTCGTCGCGGTGTCGTTGGCGTTCTTCGCGTTCACCACGATCGTCGCGTACTACTACATGGCCGAGACGAACCTGCGCTTCCTGCTCGGCAAGGCCGCGACCATCCCGGTCCCGATGATCCGTGGCACCGTCGGTTCCAACGCCACCATGCTGCTGCAGGCCCTGATCCTGGTGTCGGTGGTCACCGGCGCGATCTCCACCGCGACCGACGCGTGGACGCTCGGTGACATCGGCGTCGGGTTGATGGCCTGGCTCAACATCATCGGCATCATCATCCTGCAGCGGCCCGCGCTGGCGGCGCTGCGCGATTACGAGAAGCAGCAGAAGGCCGGGATCGACCCGGTGTTCGACCCGCTCAGCCTCGACATCGCCGGTGCGAAGTTCTGGGAGACCTACGATCCGTCGGGCCGTCAGGAACGGACGACGACATCCGCGTGATGCACTGATCGGCGGTGGTGTCCGTCTCGGCTCATGCCAACAGGGACGCCACCGCCGACCGCGGCACCGAGGCCTGGAGTGCCCCGGCCGAATCGGCCACCAGCGCGCCGCGGTCGAAGAAGAAGATCACGGCGTCGTCGGTGATGGCGAAGTTCTGGTAATGGGCGGGATCCATTCCCGCCGACTGCGACGTCGAATGCACGATGCCCGACTGCATCTCCAAGTCGCGCTGCACGATCGGGAAGATCACGTCCAGCGGCCGGGTCCCGGGCTTGAACAACGTGTCGAATGTGATGGGCGCCCGCTTGCCCAGGTCGTAATTGAAGGCCTTGTACCAGGTCTCCGGTTGAGCGCCGCCGACATCCTGGAACACCTCGAGCACCAGGCTCTGGGTGCGCGGCGGCAGCCCCGGTGTGCCGGAAGAGGAATACGACGTTCCCCTCGCGTCCAGCACATACGGCTGGTCGCGCGACCCCGGCATGTCGGAGACGTTGATGAACCCGTCGCGGGTCTGACTCAGGTAGCCGACCACCGCCGCCTGGTCCGGGTATGTGGTCGAGAAGGTGTAATCCAGCGTGTATGTCGCGTTGGCGGTGTGCACCTGGCACACCTGATCGGCGTCGACGGTGCCACCCAGGTCGGCGCACGTCGACTGTGCGGCCGCGGTCGGCGCGGTCACTCCGCCGATCAGCACGCCGGCTGCCAATACCCCTACCACGGTGGAAATTCGCATCGTCAGTCGTCCTCCCGGGCGATCAACCAAACGCCGACCGCGCCGGCATTTCGATTCAAGCGTACTTTGCGGGTTATCGCGTCGGACGGCAAATGTAAGCCGTCGCCCGGCTCGCCGATCCAGAACCCAGCCGGGTGATGACCACCGTGAGTTGCTCTGATCCGCGCAGGCGTAACCGCGTTCGCAGTACGTCGGGGTCCACATTGACCCCGCGGACCAGTATCTCTACCGCACCGGCAGACCGTGCCGCAAGTGCCGCCCGCAAACGCCGCTCGTGGTAGCCCAGTTCCTCGAGCACCTCGAACCCGCGGAGCCCGCCGGGAAGACGGTCACCGGAGAGGTAGGCGATGTCGGGGTCGAGTTGCCACAGTCCGTGCCGGGCCGCGTAGTGGCGCACCAGTCCTGCGCGCACGATCGCTCCGTCGGGATCGACGATCCAGCGACCGACGGGTGCGACGGCACAGTCGTCGGGTTCGGCGTCGGTGATCTGTTCACCACGGTCGAGCACCGTGGCTCGCCTACGCACCCCGTCGTCGGCGAACCCGCGCGACCACAGACACGCCTCACGCACTCCCCCACCCACCGACGTCACCTCGATCTCACCGGTGAAACCCATGCGCTCGATCTCCGCGAAATCGATTCCGGGAGCACACTTCACGACGATGTCGCGGTTCCGGTAGACCTCGAACACCGCGTCGAGCGCCGGGGTATAGGCACGCGGATCGAACCGTCGCCTGCCACCATGACGACGCGCCGGGTCCAGCATGACCACGGCGTCGCGGGTGATGGGCCGCAGCGCGTCGGCGCGGCACACGTCGACGCCGTCCACGTTGCCGGCCGCCATCGCGACCCGCACCGGGTCGAGATCACTGCCCACCAACATGTCAGTCGAATCACGAAGTGCCGCAAGCTCACTGCCGATCGAGCAGGTGGCGTCGTGCACACGCGCACCGGCGAGCCGCGCGGCCCGGTGTGCAGCCACCGGCGCCGCGGTGGCCTGCTGCAGTGCCTCGTCGGTGAACAGCCAGCCCGACGGGTCGGCGAACTTGGCCGCCGCCCGTCGCCGCAACTGCACGGTCTCGACGAGTACCGCCGCGCGGTCACCGAAAGTCGCTCGCAGCGTTGCGATGTCGTTGACGAGACGAGCGCCCGACAGGGCCAGGTTCCCGGCCTCGTCGAGCGCCTGCCTCCCGGCCGCCGACCGCAGATACGCGACGTCGGCGGTCGTGAAACTCACCCCAGGGCTCAGGAGGGTTTGACCCCCGTGACCATGACGTTGTAGAACCAGCCCTTCGGCACGACCTTGCGCCAGATGTTGGCGTCCACCCAGCTCAGTGTGGTCCAGCTGTTGAACGCGAACTTGGCCCAGCCCCACCCCAGACGGCCCGGGGGCACCGCGGCCTCGAACGTGCGCACCGGCCAGCCCAGCATGGCGGCGGTGAACTCTTCGCTGGCGGTACGTACCTGGACCGCACCGGCGTTGGAGGCCATGCGCTCCAGGTCCGTCGGATCGAACGTGTGCAGGTCGACCACGGCCTCAAGGGCCGCCGCACGAGATGACTCGTCGAGTTCCTCCTGGGGACGGCGCCAGCCATTCAGGAACGGCAGTTTGGTCAGGTTCGTGGTCGCATGCCACGTGAGGGTGGACAGCTCGCGGGCGTACCGATTGCCGACCGTGGTGGGTTCACCGGCGAACACGAACCGACCGCCCGGTTTGAGGATGCGCACGACCTCGCGCAGCGACAGCTCGACATCGGGGATGTGGTGCAGGACGGCGTGCCCGACGACGAGGTCGAACGTGTTGTCCTCGTAGGGAATGCCCTCCGCATCGGCGACGCGGCCGTCGATGTCGAGGCCCAGCGACTGGCCGTTGCGGGTGGCCACCTTGACCATGCCGGGCGACAGATCGGTGACCGAGCCGCGGCGCGCCACACCCGACTGGATGAGGTTGAGCAGGAAGAACCCGGTGCCGCAGCCCAGTTCGAGGGCCCGGTCGTACGGCAGTTTGCGCTGTTCCTCCTCGGGCACGATGGCATCGAACCGGCCGCGCGCGTAGTCGATGCAGCGCTGGTCGTAGGAGATCGACCACTTCTCGTCGTAGGTCTCGGCCTCCCAGTCGTGGTAGAGGACCTGCGCCAGCTTGCTGTCGTGCATCGCGGCTTCGACCTCTTCGGCCGTCGCGTGCGGGTTCGGAGCCGGGTCGGCGTCCCTGATTTCCGTCATGCAGGGCAGCCTAACGGGCCACCCCGCCACGGCGGTCAGGGCCGGTCCACCATCCGATCGGTCGGCCTATGCGCCGGCCAGGTGACGGAGGCCTTGGCGGCGGCCAGAACGTCGACCGGATGCTCGACGAACCGGCGGGCCCACGCCAGTGCGGCGTCGTACACGTGGTCGGGAGCGACCATGTCGTCGATCAGGCCGAGGTCGAGCGCTTCCTGAGCGCCGACGAAGCGCCCGCTGAACACGAGTTCCTTGGCCTTGCTGGTGCCGATCGTCCCCGCGAGCCGCATTCCGCCGTCGCCGCGGGGCGCGAGCCCCGCCAAGATCTCGGTGGCGCCGAATTTGACATTGTCGCCGCTCACCCGCCAGTCCGCGGCCAGGGCCAGGTTCATCCCGCTGCCGAGCGCATATCCGGTGATCGCGGCGACCGTGGGTTTGGGGATCGCCGCCACGGCCTCGATGCAGCGCTGCAGCGCATGGTCGGCCGCCGCGGTCTCCTCGGCGTCGAGGGTGCGCAGTTCGGGGACGTCGTCACCGGCACAGAAGATCTCGTGGCCGCCGTACAGGATCACCGCGGCGACATCGGCGCGTTCGCCCAGCTCGTTCGCGGCGATCGAGATCTCGCGGTACATCTGGCGCGTCAACGCGTTCGTCGGGGGCCGCGACAACAGAAGTGTGGCCACCCCGGACTGTTCGGGGGCGGTGCCGAGAACGATCCTGACGAACTCGTTCATCGGCCGGGCGACCGATGATTTCGGGCGGCGTTGTAGCGCTCACTGTCGAAATACTCGATCTCCCAGTTGTTGCCCTCGGTGGACAGGCTGGGTTCGATCGGCACGATCTTGCGTTCGGCGGCCAGCACCTCGGCCACCGTCCGACCGTTGAGCGAGTCCAGCTGCGTCCACGTCGGGGGCAGCAGAAAGGTGCGCCCGGCCTCGAAGTCGTCGAGCCCGGCCTGTGGCGTGCACCAGAACGCGCGGTCGGTCTCGGTGTTCTCACCGTCGGCGCGCTGCCCCTCCGGGAGGGCGGCGACAAAGAAGTACGTGTCGTAGCGACGCGTGCGCTCCTCTTTCGGCGTCACCCAGTTGGCCCAGGGTCGCAGCAGGTCGGCGCGCAGCACGAGTTTCTCGTCGCGCAGAAAATCGGCGAACGACAGCGAGTGATTGGCGAGGGCCGCACGGGCGTCGCCGTACACCGACGCGTCGGCGATGATGCCCGGATCGCCGGATCCGTTCTGCGGACCGGCGAACAACACGCCGGACTCCTCGAACGTTTCGCGCGCCGCGGCGCACACAAGCGCCTCGGCCAGCCCTTCGTCGACACCGAGGCGTTGCGCCCACCACGACGGCTCGGGTCCGTACCACGCGATGTCGGCATTTCGGTCGCGATCGTCGACGCCGCCACCTGGGAACACCATCACCCCGGCGACGAATTCCATCGCGGCATGCCTGCGCATCAGGAACACCTCGATGTCTGTGCGTGTGTCCCGATGCACGTCGCGGATCAACATCACCGTCGCCGCGGGCCGGGGGACCAGTGGGTCGTCAGTCATTTCGCCTCCTGTGCGCGGCCCGGCTCCTGACCCGACGCGCAAAGTACCGTCCGTCGATCATCTCGAGGGCGATGGCCTGCCCGAACGCCTTGGACAGGTTCTCGGCCGTCAGGACATCGGTGAGCAGGCCGGAGGCCACCACCTTGCCCTCGGACAGGATCAGCCCGTGACTGAAGCCGACCGGGATCTCCTCGACATGGTGCGTCACGAGCACCATCGCCGGTGCATCGGGGTCGGCGGCCAGGTCGGTGAGCCGTGCGACGAGGTCCTCGCGGCCCCCGAGGTCGAGCCCGGCCGCGGGTTCGTCGAGCAGCAGCAGTTCCGGGTCGGTCATCAGCGACCTGGCGATCAGGACGCGCTTGCGCTCACCCTCCGACAGGGTCCCGTACCGGCGTTCGGCCAGGTGCTCGGCGCCGACGCTTTCGAGCATGTCGACGGCCTGCTCGTAGTCGACGTCGTCGTACTGCTCACGCCACCGGCCCAGCACCGCGTAACCGGCCGAGACGACCAGGTCGCGGACCACCTCGTCGTCGGGAATCCGTTGCGACAGCGCCGAGCTGCTCAGACCGACCCGCGACCGCAGCTCGGCCATGTCGGTGCGGCCCAGCCGCTCCCCCAGCACGTAGGCGGTTCCCGACGATGGGTGTTCGGTCGCGGCGGCGATTCGCAACAGGGACGTCTTGCCCGCGCCGTTCGGACCGATGACCACCCAGCGTTCGTCGAGTTCGACCGCCCACGTGATGGGCCCGACAAGGGTGTTTCCGCCGCGGCGCAAGGTGACCCTCGCGAAGTCGATCAGCAGGTCTGGGTTGTCGGCTCCGTCGACTGCGTCTTCTCCGGTTGTGGGCACCCGCTCATCGTAGTGATGTCCCCGGTGATGTCCCCGCCACGCGTCCGGTTACGCGCGGGCGCGCCGAAATCGTGGAACAGGATCCGTCGCGGCGTGAGTTTGAGGAACAGCTGGACCAGTGGCCCGATTCCGAAGGCGTACAGCACCGTTCCCACGCCGACGGTGCCGCCCATCAGCCAGCCTGCGGCCAGCACGGTCGCCTCGATGCAGGTGCGGACGAGCCGCACCGACAAGCCGGTGCGCGCCACGAGCCCCGTCATCAGGCCGTCGCGCGGTCCCGGTCCGAGACCCGCGCCGATGTAGAGCACGGTGCTGATCGCGTTGAGCACGACCGCGCCGACCATCATCGCGATGCGCACCGGCATGGCCGTCGGCGCGGGCAGCACCGCGAGCACGGCGTCGACGGTCACGGCGATGACGATGACATTGGCGATGGTGCCGATGCCTGGCCGGTTGCGCAACGGGATCCAGGCCAGCAGGACCACGACGCCCACGACCGCCGATGCGAGCCCGATGGTCAGGGGCGTGTGCCGGGTCAGGCCCTGGTGGAAGACATCCCACGGGTCCAGGCCGAGGCCGGCCCGGACCATCATGGCCATCGACGTGCCGTATCCGATCAGCCCGACGAGCAGCAGCGTGCCGCGTGCGAATGCCGCCTTCACGCGTGATCGGGGAATCGGGCGCGGATGGCGTCGAGTTCACTGCTCACGCGGCGGGCGTCCACATCACGGACGCCAGGGCGATTGCGTGGCTCGTAGGCACGCCGGTACTTCACCGCCAGTCGAGATAGCCAATTCGTTCGCATGATCCCATGATCATGAGATCTGGCTTGCTCATCAATAGCCAGTTGACGGATACTGGCCTCATTATGAGCAGCCCAATGGTCGCCCGGTCACTGGATGTGGACCTTCTGGCGCGCGAGCTAGGCAACTGGCGGACAGCCAGTCAAACTGGACCGGCTTATCTGGGGCTTGCCGATGCCATCCGCCTGCTCATCGTCGACGGACGCGTACCGGTGGGCTCCCGCCTGCCCAGCGAGCGCGCTTTGGCCGATGTGCTCCGCGTGTCCCGGACCACTGTCACCGCGGCGTTCAACCAGTTGCGCGAGGACGGTTACCTGCACGCCCGTCGTGGCGCCAGGAGCACGGCGGCGTTGCCCGCGCGACCCGAGGTGCGCGTCGAGGCCGCGCCGTCGTCGGTCAACCTGGCCTCGGCAGCGCTGTCCGCACCGGGACCCGCCGTGCTCGACGCGTTCGCCGAAGCCGGCAAGGACATCGCGTCGTACCTGCAAGGGCCCGGCCACGAACTCACGGGCGTCGCGCCGTTGCGTGAAGCCATCGCCGAAAGATATTGCGAGCGTGGGCTTTCCACCGATTCTGAGCAGATCATGGTGACCAGCGGAGCGCAGCACGCGATCGGGCTGATCCTCGCCACACACACCCAGCCCGGTGACCGGGTGCTCGTCGAACAGCCGACGTATCACGGTGCGCTGTCGGCCATTTCGACCGCAGGGGCGCGCGCGGTGCCGGTCTCGCTCACCGACGTCGGGTGGGAACTGGACGCCGTGCATGCCGCGCTTCGGCAACTCGCACCGAGCCTGGCCTACCTCATCCCCGACAACCACAACCCGACCGGCTTCACGATGACCTCGGCGGATCGGGAACGGTTGGGCCAGATCATCTCCGATACCCGCACCCGCACCATCGTCGACGAGTCGATCGCCGACATGTGGGTCGACCACGCGCCGCCCGAGCCACTCGCCCGGTCCGTCGGCAGGCACGATCTGGTGTTGACGATCGGTTCGATGTCGAAGTCGTTCTGGGGCGGGCTGCGCGTGGGCTGGATCCGCGCCGAGCCCGGCACGCTGGCCACCATCGCCGCCATCCGGCCCTCGGTGGATCTGGGCACACCCGTCCTCGAGCAGCTCGCGGCGGCACGCCTCCTGGCCATACGTGAACAGGTCCTGCCCGAGCGTCGAGAACTGCTGCGCCGTCGCCGCCAGTTCCTGATCTCGCTGCTGGCCGAACATCTTCCGGACTGGCAGCCCGGGCCGGGACGCGGCGGCATGTCGTTGTGGGTGAGGCTGCCCGCGCCGATGAGTACGGCATTGGCCGCGGCGGCTTCACGTCTGGGCGTCGACCTGCCTGCCGGACCGCGGTTCGGTGTCGACGGCACGCTGGAGCGCTTCATCCGCGTGCCCTATGCCCTGCCCGAGCCTCAACTCGCCGAGGCCGTCGAGCTGCTGACCCGCGCGTGGCACAGCATCACCGGCACGTTCGGACCGCAGAGTCAGGCCCTTGTGGTCTGACTTCAGGGGGAGGTATCAGGGATGATCAAGGTTGTGTCATCGCGAGGCACGTGCCGTAGTGCTCGATCGTGCACGGGATGCCGTTGACACTCGGCAACTGGCCGGGCTGGTTGACGATCGCCGGGCCGCCCGCGCTGGGCGCCATGACCGGAGGTGCCATGCGGCCGCCACCGGATGAACCGCTCACGCAGACCCCGTCGAACTTGGTCTGCACGGTGCCCGACGGGCAACGCTTCGCGTCGGCAGGAGCGGCGACCGCCAGTTGTCCGCCGACCGCCGCGATTGCGAACGCGCCGATCACGACCGCATGCTTCACCGTCATCACGCGCCCCACCCTACGGCACCCGCACGATGGTCACCGTGCCTGGACCGGGCGCCACCGCGCCCGCAAACAGTCCGGCCGTCCGCTCGACGTCATATGCGCACGCTCACCGGACCATGAGCGAATATCGGCTAATCGTCGGGGATCTCGACGCGCCGCACCACACCGTCGATCGCGTCGGCGGCCTCGATCTCGCCGCGCGTGATGCCGAGGATGAACAGCACGGTGTCGAGGTACGGATGGCTCAGAGACGCATCGGCGACCTCTCGCAGCGCCGGTTTGGCGTTGAACGCCACGCCCAGCCCGGCTGCGGACAGCATGTCGATGTCGTTGGCGCCGTCGCCAACGGCCACCGTCTGCTCCATCGGAACCCCGACCTGCTGGGCGAAGTCCCGCAGCGCCTTGGCCTTGCCCGGCCGGTCGACGACATCACCGACGACCCGTCCGGTGAGCTTTCCGTCGACGATCTCCAACTCGTTGGCCGCGACGTAATCGAGCATGAGTTCGTGCGCGAGGGGTTCGATGACCTGCCGGAAGCCGCCCGACACCACGCCACAGTAGAAACCGAGCCTGCGCAGGGTCCGGATCGTGGTGCGGGCTCCCGGAGTGAGCTCCAACTGCTCGGCGACGTCGTCGAGCACCGAGGCAGGCAGGCCGGCCAGCGTCGCCACCCGGCGGTGCAGTGACTCGGCGAAGTCGAGTTCGCCGCGCATCGCGGCCTCGGTCACTTCCGCGACAGCGGCCTCGGCACCCACGCGGGCCGCGAGCATCTCGATCACCTCGCCCTGGATGAGGGTCGAGTCCACGTCGAACACGATGAGGCGCTTGGCCCGTCGCGACAGCGTGTAGTCCTCCAGCGCGATGTCGACGCCTTCGTTGGCGGCAACCTGTGCCAGCGCCTGCTGCAGCTGTCCGTAGGCGGCACCGGAGGGCACCGACACGCGGAGCTCCAGTCCCGTCACCGGATAGTCGGACACCCCGCGGATGAAATCGATGTTGACGCCCAGGTCGGCCACCGCGCGGGCGACCACCGAGAACGCCTCCGCGGTGATCGGCCGCCCGAGCACCACGATGGTGTGGGTCGACGGTTCACGCATCACCGGCAGGTCGTCGCTGCGCTCGATCGTGACGTCGAGACCCACCCCGTGGATCGCGGCCTCCACGTCACGTCGCAGCGTGTCGCTCGCGGCAACCTCGACCGGCGCGGCCACCAGCACACCCAGCGTGAGCCGACGTCGTATGACGACCTGCTCGACGTTGCGCAGCTCGACCTTGTGCCGGGACAGCACCTCGAACAGTGCCGAGGTGACGCCCGGCTGGTCGACTCCGGTGACCGTGATCAGTAGCGATGAGCGCTCGCGTGACGAGCCAGCGGGTTGCGATGAGCGCTCGCGCGAAGAGCCAGCGGGTTGCGATGAGCGCTCGCGTGACGAGCTCATCTACAAATCACCCTCAGAGCGTTCACCCAGTGTTCAGCTGGACTTGTCCGCGGTTTCGAGCTCGGGATGGTGGGCGCGGCCCACGTGGGCCTCGGCCCGCATCCGCTCGACCATGTGCGGGTAGTGCAGCTCGAACGCCGGACGCTCCGACCGGATGCGGGGCAGCTCGGTGAAGTTGTGGCGCGGCGGCGGGCAGCTGGTGGCCCACTCCAGCGAGTTGCCGTAGCCCCACGGATCGTCCACGGTGACGGGCTCGCCGTAACGCCAGCTCTTGAACACGTTCCACACGAACGGCAGCATCGAGACACCAAGGATGAAGGCGCCGATCGTCGAGATCACGTTCAGCGTGGTGAAGCCGTCGCTGGGCAGGTAGTCGGCGTAACGACGCGGCATGCCCTCGTCACCGACCCAGTGCTGCACCAGGAAGGTGGTGTGGAAGCCGATGAACGTCAGCCAGAAGTGCAGCTTGCCCAGGCGCTCGTCGAGCAGGCGGCCCGTCATCTTCGGGAACCAGAAGTAGATGCCCGCGTAGGTGGCGAACACGATGGTGCCGAAGAGCACGTAGTGGAAGTGCGCGATGACGAAGTAGCTGTCGGTGACGTGGAAGTCCAGCGGCGGGCTGGCCAGCAACACGCCGGACAGGCCACCCAGCAGGAACGTGATGAGGAAGCCGACCGAGAACAGCATCGGCGTCTCGAACGTCAGCTGTCCCTTCCACATCGTGCCGATCCAGTTGAAGAACTTGATACCGGTCGGCACCGCGATCAGGAACGTCATGAACGAGAAGAACGGCAGCAGAACCGCGCCCGTGGCGTACATGTGGTGCGCCCACACCGCGACGGACAGGGCCGCGATGGCCAGAGTGGCGTAGATCAGCGTGGTGTAACCGAAGATCGGCTTGCGGCTGAACACCGGGAAGATCTCCGACACGATGCCGAAGAACGGCAGCGCGATGATGTACACCTCGGGGTGGCCGAAGAACCAGAACAGGTGCTGCCACAACAGCACACCGCCGTTGGCCGGGTCGTAGATGTGGGCACCGAGGTGGCGGTCGGCGGCCAGGCCGAACAGCGCGGCCGTCAGGATCGGGAACGCGATCAGCACCAGGATCGAGGTCACCAGGATGTTCCAGGTGAAGATCGGCATCCGGAACATGGTCATGCCGGGGGCGCGCATGCACACCACGGTGGTGATCATGTTCACGCCACCGAGGATGGTGCCGAGACCACCGACGGCGAGACCCATGATCCACAGGTCACCACCCGCACCGGGTGAGTGGATGGCATCGGTCAGCGGCGAGTACGCGGTCCAGCCGAAGTCGGCCGCGCCGCCCGGGGTGATGAAGCCGCCCATGGCGATCAGCGCGCCGAACAGGAACAGCCAGAACGACAACGCGTTCAGGCGCGGGAACGCCACGTCCGGCGCACCGATCTGCAGCGGCAGCACCAGGTTGGCGAAACCGAACACGATCGGGGTGGCGTAGAAGAGCAGCATCACCGTGCCGTGCATGGTGAACAGCTGGTTGAACTGCTCGTTGGAGAGGAACTGCAGCCCTGGCATCGCAAGCTCGGTACGCATGAACAGCGCCATGAGCCCGCCGATGAGGAAGAAGGCGAAGCACGCGACGCAGTACATGATGCCGATCAGCTTGTGATCGGTGGTCGTGATCAGTTTGTAGATCAAGTTCCCCTTGGGGCCCAGCCGTTCCGGAAATGGACGACGTGCCTCGAGTTCTCCGATTGGGGGCGCTTCGGCTACCAAGAGGTCCTCCAAAGATCGTCGGGATTACCCGCTTATTCGAGTAAATCCTAGCGCTCTCCCCGCCACAGGTGCCCGTGGGTCCTACAAACCGTCGTATTGGGCGTGTGACCTCGGCGTGCAGCGCGTCGGCCCCTGGCCTGACCTGCAGGAAACACACAGGGATCCAGGACGCGGCGGCGCGGGAAGTTACCGAATGTTACCGTCGCCCGGTGCTGACCTTCCGACCACTGGCGGGGGCGGTGCTGATCGCCGCGACCGCGTCACTGATCAGTGGTTGCGGTGCCTCCGGCGAACAGCCGGTGACGCAGCCGTCGATGACCACGAGCGTGACCAAGATCGCCGACGCGGGTGTCCTCGGCAATCAGCGTCGGCCCGACGAGTCCTGCGCACCCGGCCCGGTCCAGGCGGACCCGGCGCCGAGACGTGTGCGCAACGCGACCGCCGCGGGTTCCGACATCCCGGAGACAACCGAGGTCGCCGGTGACCCGCAGCGCATCGTGGTGTTGTCGGGCGATCAACTCGACGCGTTGTGTGCGCTGGGGCTGCAGTCGCGGATCGTCGCGGCCGCGCTCCCCGAGGGGTCGAGCGCGCAGCCGTCGTATCTGGGCACCGTCGTGCACGATGTGCCACCCGCAGGTGACCGCAATGCGCCCGATCTCTCGGCGATCGAGGCGGCCGATCCCGATCTGATCCTCGGTTCGGCGGCGCTGACCCCTGGCGCGTTCGGCGACCTGTCGGCGATCGCGCCCACCGTTTTCACCGGGCAACCCGGTGCGGCGTGGCGCGACACCCTGCGCGCCGTCGGCGCGGCGACCGGGCGCGCGGGCGCGGCCGACGATCTCATCGCCGGATTCGAGGACGCCGCCCGCAAGGCCGGTGCGGAGAACGACGCGGCCCACTTCCAGGCGTCGGTGGTCCAGTTGACCGAGGACACCGTGCGGGTGTTCGGCGCCAACAACTTCCCCGGCAGTGTGCTGGCGGCGGTGGGCCTGGATCGTCCTGCCGCACAACGGTTCACCGACAAGCCCTACGAGGAGCTGCCGGCCACGAGCGACGATTTCGCCATCGCCGACGCCGACATCGTGTATGTGTCGTTCGCCTCACCGGCCGCGCGGGACAAGGCCGGCTCGATCCTCACCGGTGACGCGTGGCGGAAACTGTCCGCGAACCGCGACAACCGCGTGTTCGTCGTCAACAACGAGGTGTGGCAGACCGGGCAGAACATCGTCGCGGCGCGCGGGATCCTGGACGACCTGCGCTGGGTCAACGCGCCGATCAACTAGTCTCACAGGGTGTTCCACGTCCTCACCCTCACATACCTGAAGCCGCTCGACGTCGTCGATCAGACCCGCCCCGCCCACGTGGCCTGGCTCAACGACGAGGTCGCCGCCGGACGCATCCTGCTCGCCGGCCGGCAGGAATCGCAGACCGGCGGTGTGCTGATCACCGGTGACATCAGCGTCGAAGATGCCCAGGCGCTCATCGATGCCGACCCCTACTCGCGGGCCGGGCTGGTGAGCTACGAGCGCGTCTCGTTCAACGGCTCGATCCGGGCGGCCGGGCTGTAACGCCGGATCTCCGAGCGCTCTCTCAGGCTCCTGCCAGGGATCGGCGTCACAGTCGAATGTGGGATTACCGCGTCGGCATCCGCAGTTGCACTGTGTCGGGCCGCGACGTTTGTCGACCGCGGCAGACACCCGTGAACTGGACTAACGTCTCCGGGCAGTAGAGAAAATCGACGATAAGAGGGCTGAGATGAGTACCGTTTCCGCGTATGCCGCCAAGTCGGCGACCGAGCCACTGAGCAAGATCACCATCACCCGCCGCGAAGTCGGGCCACACGATGTGGCGTTCGACATCCACTTCGCGGGCATCTGTCACTCCGACATCCACACCGTCAAAGGCGAATGGGGCACCCCGAACTACCCCGTCGTCCCCGGTCACGAGATCGCCGGCGTGGTCACCGCGGTCGGCTCGGAGGTCTCCAAGTTCAAGGTCGGCGACCGCGTCGGCGTCGGCTGTTTCGTCGACTCCTGTCGTGAATGCGACAACTGCAAGGCCGGCCTGGAGCAGTACTGCACCGGCGGCGGCATGATCGGCACCTACAACGCGATCGACCGCGACGGCACCCCGACCCACGGCGGTTACAGCGGCGCGATCGTCGTCGACGAGAACTACGTGCTGCGCATCCCCGACAGCATCCCACTCGACGCGGCCGCTCCGCTGCTGTGTGCAGGCATCACCACGTACTCGCCGCTGCGGCACTGGAACGCCGGTCCCGGCAAGAAGGTCGCCGTGATCGGCCTTGGCGGTCTCGGTCACATGGCCGTCAAGCTCGCCAAGGCGATGGGCGCCGAGGTCACCGTGCTGAGCCAGTCGCTCAAGAAGATGGAGGACGGCCTGCGCCTGGGTGCCTCCGGCTACTATGCGACCTCCGATCCGGAGACGTTCAGCAAGCTTGCCTCGACGTTCGACCTGATCCTCAACACGGTGTCGGCGAACCTCGACCTCGGCGCCTACCTGAGCCTGCTGAAGGTCGACGGCACCCTCGTCGAACTCGGTATGCCCGAGTTCGCCATGGAGGTTCCGCCGTTCCCGCTGGCCGGGATGCGGCGCAGCCTGTCGGGTTCGATGATCGGCGGGATCCCCGAGACCCAGGAGATGCTCGACTTCTGCGCCGAGCACGACGTCCTGCCGGAGATCGAGGTCATCACCCCTGACTACATCAACGAGGCCTACGAGCGGGTCCTCGCCAGTGATGTGCGCTACCGCTTCGTGATCGACACCGCGTCGCTGCGGAGCTGAAGCTCTTGACGTGAGAGGCAGCCGGCCACTTTGGCCGGCTGCCTTTTTCGGTCACGGGTAACAATCGCGATGAACGCAACCCGTGACGCGGCAGGCCCGCACCGGCAGTCTCGTGCGGTGACTCGTGTGATTCGCTTCAACGCCTTCGACATGAACTGCGTCGCCCACCAATCCCCCGGCCTGTGGCGGCATCCCGAAGACCAGTCCTGGCGGTACAAAGACCTCACGTACTGGACCGAGCTGGCAAAGCTGTTGGAGCGCGGTCGCTTCGACGGCCTGTTCATCGCCGACGTACTCGGCACCTACGACGTCTTCGGCGGCAGTGACGAGGCCGCGATCCGTCACGCCGCGCAGGTCCCGGTGAACGATCCGATGCTGCTGGTGTCCGGGATGGCCCTTGTCACCGAGCACCTCGGTTTCGGCATCACCACCGGAACCGGTTTCGAGCACCCCTATCCCTTCGCGCGCCGGATGTCGACGCTTGACCACCTGACCAACGGACGCATCGGATGGAACGTCGTCACCGGTTACCTGCCCGCGGCGGCGCGCAACATGGGTCAGACCGATCAGCCCGCCCACGACGCGCGCTATGACCACGCCGACGAGTACCTCGAGGTGCTCTACAAGCTGTGGGAAGGCTCCTGGGAAGACGACGCGGTGGTGCGTGACCGCACCCGCGGGGTGTTCACCGACCCGGACAAGGTGCACCACATCGGCCATGAGGGAGCGCATTTCAGTGTTCCCGGCATCCACCTGTCCGAGCCGTCACCGCAGCGCACGCCCGTCATCTACCAGGCCGGTTCGTCTCCGCGCGGTGTCCGCTTCGCCGCGGAGAACGCCGAGGCCATCTTCACCGCGGCCCCTACGAAAGCACTTCTGCGCGAGACCGTCACGACCATCCGCCGTGAGCTCGAGATCGCCGGCCGTGACCCGTACGGCGTGAAGATCTTCAACCTTTCCACGATCATCACCGGGGCCACCGACGACGCGGCCACCGCCAAGCTCAGCGAATACCTGTCCTACGGCGACCCCGAAGGTGCGCTGGTGTTCATGTCCGGCTGGATGGGCGTGGACCTGGCCCGCTACGGCCTCGACGAGCCCGTCGGCAACGTCGACTCCAATGCGATCCTGTCCGCGGTCAAGGCATTCCAGTCCGCCGACCCGGACGGTGGCGAGTGGGCGGTTCGTGACATCGCCGAGTGGGGCAAGATCGGCGGCATGGGACCGCGCATCGTCGGATCTGGTGAGACGGTCGCCGACGTCCTGCAGGAGTGGGTCGAGGAGACCGATGTGGACGGCTTCAATCTGGCCTACGCGATAACGCCGGGTTCGTTCGCCGATTTCGTCGACCACGTCGTGCCGGTGCTCACCGAACGCGGCGCGTACCAAGCCGAGTACACCCCCGGCACCCTGCGCCACAAGCTGCTCGGTCGGGGCGACCGACTGGCCGACGAGCACCGCGGCGCGAGTTACCGTGTGGGCGCGAAGAATTCGACCATAATAGAGCGCCCGTCGACCATACCGTCTTCGTCGACGTCCACCGCGGCCCAGCCCACCCGCGGCCGGTAGCGTTCTCCTGCCGTCCGGGCTGCGGTTCGCCTGGAGCCCGGTCAGCGCGGCGCAGCCCGGACGCCGGACGGCTGCTCGCCCAATGTCGAAGCGGGAAGCGGGATCTCGGCCACACCGGGGGTGTGCAGTTGACCGGCCAGCCATGGTAGGGCTCTGGCGAAGGCGGTGTTGGCGAACGCCCAGTCATGCCGGCCCGGTTCTGTGATCACCGAGCAGTTGATCGAGACCGCTCTGGCCGCATTGCACAAGGTGACGGCGGCGACGTCCTGCCCCTCGGGATTGGCCGGATCCGGTCCTGCACCGCCGCGCTGGCCGGCGGGCACCTCGAACCACGCCGTGACATCGCCAGATGGACCGGAATACGGACCGTGCCGAGCCATGATCGTGACGGGATCGTACGCGGCCCAAGCGGTCCCATCACCGCCCCAGAGTCGACTGATCGTCTGCGCTTTGTCGCCCGCGTTGGGCCGCAGGTCACCTGCGATGTCGACGAACGACCGGAAGATGTCGGGATGCATCAGGGTCAGGTCGACCGCGCACGTACCCCCCATCGACCATCCCGCGATACCCCATCCGTCACGATCCGATCGCACGCCGAAGTTCGAGATCATATACGGGACAACGTCCTTGGTCAGATGGTCGGCCGCATTGCCCCGTACTCCGTTGACACACTCGGTGTCGTTGGCGAACGAGCCGGTGGCGTCGACGAAAACGAACACCGGCGCCTCACCGCCGTGCGCGGCCGCGAACCCGTCGATGATTCCCTGCGCGTTGCCCGCACGCAACCAGTCCGCAGGGGTGTTCAATTGCGAGCCGATCATCATCACCGCCGGAAGATCGGGCGGTGGACTGCTCGCGAACCAGGCCGGCGGCAGGTAGACGAACTCCTCGCGGTGGTCGAAGCCGGACGCCTCTGAATCGATGGTCACCGGGACCAGAACCCCGCTGGGAGGCCGGAAGTGGGCCAACTGCATCTTGGTCACGGTCAGGCGGTCCGTCTGGCCCGGCAGCGGACCCGAGGTGAGCTGATTCCACATGGCGTACCCGGTCGGGAAGTACCCGACCCACATGTTGAGTGTCAGCCCGCAGGCCACCAGACACACCCCGACCGCGGCCACCGAGACGATGCGCCGCCACCACGGTGCGCTCACCCAACCCAGCAGCAACACACCGGCGGCCAGCACGGTCAGCGCGATCCAGACCCACAACTGCGGAGGCCCGGCATTGCCCGCCACACCGATCGAATCGATGTACCGGTACATCACCCCCGCCAACCCAGCGGCCGCGATCACCAGCACCGGCAGAATCCGCAGCCGCCAGCGCGACGTGCGCCAACCGACAGCGGCCCCCAGCAGCAGTGCCCCGATCAGCTGGACGACGACTGGAAACCAGCCGTCGGTCAGCGAGATCTGCGCGATGAGCTGGTGCATCGCTTATTAGATAGCAGTGCAGACTGTCAGATCACTGATAACTTCCTGCGCGGGCGGTCGCCGCGCGGCCGCCGCGACTAGAAATCCCAGTCCTCGTCTTCGGTGTTGACGGCCTTGCCGATCACGTAGCTGGACCCCGAACCGGAGAAGAAGTCGTGGTTCTCGTCGGCGTTGGGCGCCAGCGCCGAGAGGATCGCCGGGTTGACATCGGTTTCGTCGCGGGGGAACAACGCCTCGTAGCCGAGGTTCATCAGCGCCTTGTTGGCGTTGTAACGCAGGAACTTCTTGACGTCCTCGGTCAGTCCGACGCTGTCGTACAGGTCCTGGGTGTACTCGACCTCGTTGTCGTAGAGCTCGAACAACAGCTCGTAGGTGTAGTCCTTGAGCTCCTGCTTCTTCGCCTCGTCGACGAGCGCCAGCCCGCGCTGGTACTTGTATCCGATGTAGTACCCGTGCACGGCCTCGTCGCGAATGATCAGGCGGATCATATCGGCGGTGTTGGTCAGTTTGGCGCGGCTGGACCAGTACATCGGCAGGTAGAAGCCCGAGTAGAACAGGAAGCTCTCCAGCAGGGTCGAGGCCACCTTGCGCTTGAGCGGCTCGTCGCCCTTGTAGTACTGCATGACGATCGCGGCCTTGCGCTGCAGGTTCGGGTTCTCCTCCGACCAGCGGAAGGCGTCGTCGATCTCAGCGGTCGAGCACAGCGTCGAGAAGATGTTGCTGTAGCTCTTGGCATGTACCGACTCCATGAAGGCGATGTTGGTGAGCACCGCCTCCTCGTGCGGGGTCACCGCGTCGGGGATCAGACTGACCGCGCCGACGGTGCCCTGGATCGTGTCGAGCAGCGTCAGGCCGGTGAACACCCGCATCGTGAGCTGCTTCTCGTTCTCGGTGAGCGTGTTCCAGGACTGGATGTCGTTGGACACCGGCACCTTCTCCGGCAACCAGAAATTGCCGGTCAGCCGATGCCACACCTCGGCATCCTTCTCGTCTTGGAGCCGGTTCCAGTTGATGGCTGAGACGCGGTCGATCAGCTTGATTCCGTCGGACACCCTGGACCCCATTTCACCTGGCTTTTTGAGCAGTCACCGTTCGACGCTCGGCGACGATATCAACACTACAACTGGTGGGAAAGTTCGTAGCGCACCCCGAGATGTTGTGGTGGGGCGTGTCGCGTTCGAGCGCAAACCCGGGACCGCCGACGTGGCATTTCACCGCCGGTGGAAGACCATGCCGCCGTGGTGCAACTCGTTGTCGGTGACGAACGTGCCGTCCGCGGTGAAGCCGGTGTCGTCCCGATAGTCGATGCGGTTGCCGCGCACCTCGTAGCTACCGGTGTAGGCGCTCTCACGCGTGCCCCTGGCTTCGTCGTATCGCCCGTCGGGCAGAAGTTCCTGACGGACGTGCCCGTCCGCGGTCACCCACATGCCGACGTAGGGATGCTGGTGACCACTGCGTGCCGACTTCTCGGCGTTGCCGACGCCGCAGCCGATCACCATGGTGCCGGCCAGCACCGCGATCATCCAGGTCGCAAAACGGGCGCCCCCGCGCCACGGTGTCATCGTCATGACACCGAACGTAGGAACGCACGGAGTCATGTGGGAGGACGCAGGACTCCTAGGATCGCGCGAGCACCCGGGTGTCGAGGAATTCGAACTCCGACGGGTCGAGTCGACGCAGCGCCATCCAGTACTGCCACGTCATGCCGCTCCACAGGGTGCGGTTGACCCCGTGCTCGTCGAGGTACCAGCTCTGGCAGCCGCCGGTGTTGAACACCGTGCCGGACAGGTCGCGCTGCAGTTCGGCGTTGAACGCGTCCTGCGCACGCCGCGTCGGCGCCAGTGCGACCGCGCCCCTCTTGCGCACAGCTTCGATCGCCTGCCCGACGTAGCGGATCTGCGACTCGATCATGAACACCACCGAGTTGTGTCCCAGCGCGGTGTTGGGTCCCAGCAGGAAGAACAGGTTGGGCATGCCTGCGACGGCGACACCGCGGTGGGCCTGGATGCCCTCGCGGTTCCAGCGGTCGACGAGGTCCTCACCGCCCGCACCTTTGATGTCGACGTAGGTGTAGGAGTCGGTCACGTGGAATCCGGTGGCGTAGACGATGACGTCGACCGGGTGCTCGACACCGTCGCCGGTGACGATCCCCTGCGGCGTGATCCGGGCGATGCCCTCGGTGATCACCTGCGTCTTCGGGTTGGCGATTCCGCGATAGTAGGAGTCGGAGTTGAGGATTCGCTTGCACCCGGCACGGTAGCTCGGCGTGAGCTTGCGACGCAGTTCCGGGTCTTTGATGCTGCGGTTGATGTTGTAGCGGCCCAGCCATTCGCCGATCTTGAGCAGTCGTGGCTGCTTGGTCATCGCGAAGCCGACGCCCTCGTGGATCCAGTAGATGGCGGCGCGCAGCAGCGCGCGGGTGCCGGGGACATAGCCGAACACGGTGCGCAGCCATCGCGGGAACGCATTGTTGACGCGGGGCATCACCCACGCCGGCGTGCGCTGGTACAGGTGCAGTTCGGCGACGTCCTCGACGATCTCCGGCACGATCTGGATGGCGCTTGCGCCGGTGCCGATCACCGCGACACGCTTGCCACGGATGTCCACACCGTGGTCCCACTGCGCCGAGTGAAAAGCCGCGCCCGCGAACGATTCCCGGCCCTCGATGTCCGGGATCAGCGGGATGTGCAGGCCACCGGCACCGGACACCAGGAACTGTGCGATGTACTCCTGACCGGCGGTGGTGAACACGTGCCAGCGCAGTTCCTCGTCGTCCCAGTGGGCGCGGTCGACGTGCGAGTTGAAGTGGATGTGGCGACGCAGCCCGTACTTGGACGTCACGCCCAACAGATAGTCCTGGATCTCGGGCTGGAAGGACCACATGTGCTTCCAGTCGGCCTTCGGCTCGAAGGAGAACGAGTACATGTGCGACGGGATGTCGCACGCGCAGCCCGGGTAGGTGTTGTCCCGCCAGGTGCCGCCGATCTCGTCAGCCTTCTCCAGGATCAGGAAGTCGACGCCACGCCGCTGCAACTCGATGGCCATACCCAGCCCGGAGAAGCCCGAGCCGATCACCAGCGCACAGGTCCGGATGGGTTGCTGGTCGGCAGCCGTCATGGTTCAGGTCCTTTCCTGGGAACGCCGGTACCGGATATTTGCCAGTGTCCGGCGCAGTGCCTGGCCTGTCAACGCCCAGGCGGCCGCGAGAGTTGCGGGGTTGTGGCCGGTGTGACTAACTCGCGCGTTCCCGGCGCTGCACGCCCTCATGCAGCGGCAGATCCGGGTCGATGCGGATGCCGAGCAGCTCGCAGGTGCCATTGATGGACCCGACCATGATCGTGGTGAGGTGGTTGACGAACTCGTCGGCGGGCATGCGGCGGGGACTGTCCTCTCTGCTGCCCAGCCACCAGTCCGTGGCCGACGCGGCCGCACCAAATGTCGCGAACGCGGCCAGTTCGATCGCGGCCCCGTCCAGTTCCATCTCGCGAAGCTCGTGGGAGAACATGTCAGCCATCGCGAGTGTGATGCCGCGGCCCTCGTTGAGCGCGCGCATGGTCGATTCGCTCTGCTCGGCGAATCGGCCCTGGATCAAGAACCGCAACACATTCGGGTGTTCGTCGACGAGTCGCACGTACTGTTCGACGCTGCGGCGGATCACCTCGCGGGCCGGATCGGCCGCCAGGTTGATCGACGGAAAGATCGCCGACCACAGCATGTCGCGCAGCCGCTCGCCGATCGCCTGGAACAGATCGGACTTGTCGGTGAAGTGGCGGTAGATCTTGGGCTTGGCGGTGCCGGCCTCTTCGGCGATCTCACGCAGGCTCAGCTCGGGGCCGAGCCGGTCGATCGCACGGAACGCGGCGTCGACGATCTCCGAGCGCACCTTCTTGCGATGCTCACGCCAGCGCTCGCTACGGGCGTCCACCTTGCCGCCCGTTTGAGAACTGGAATGTGACCTCGACCCTCGTCGCACGCGATTACTGTACTCGCCCTGATGGTGCTGACCTGCTCAGACCGCACACCAACACACCATTGCCGCCGGTCGGTGCTCTTTTTTTCCCGCCACGCTGACGTGTGCGGGCTTGGGTACTATTTCAGCGACACTCAATCAACGAGACGAGGCTCATGACGCAGCGATACGACCTGGTCATTGCTGGTGGCGGCCCTTCCGGGTCGGCAGCGGCGTGGCAGGCCGCACAGACCGGCGCCAAAGTGGTCGTCCTGGACAAAGCGGAGTTTCCCCGCGACAAGCCGTGCGGTGACGGACTGACCGCACGCGCGGTGAGTTACCTGCAGAAGATGGGACTGGCCGACGAGGTCGCCACCTATCACCGGGTCAACCGGGTGACGGTCTTCAGCCCCAGCGAGTGGGAGCTGTCGTTCCCGCGCAGACCGGGGATGCCCGACCACGGCCACACCGTCAGCCGGACCCACCTCGACACGGTGCTGCTCAAGCACGCCGAGTCGGCGGGTGCCGAGGTACGCCAGGGGGCCGAGGTGGCCGGGCCGGAGTTCGACGCCAACGGCCGCGTGGTCGGCGTGGTGCTCAAGAGCGGTGAGAAGGTATATGGCGACGCGGTGATCGCGGCCGACGGCGCCTACTCCCCGATCAAGCGCGCGCTCAAGATCGACTCGGAGTACAACGGCTACTCCGCGATCGCGATCCGTTCCGAGATGCACGCGAACCGGCCCGACTCCGACAGCCTGGACATCTATCTCAAGCTGGTGTTCCAAGGAGACCAGTTGCCCGGGTACGGCTGGGTGTTCCCGATGGGCAACGGCATGTTCAACATCGGGCTGGGCTACGTCAACAGCTACAAGAACTGGCAGTCGATCAACGCGACGCAGTTCCTCGGCGAGTTCCTGCGGTCCCTTCCCCGCGAGTGGGAGTTGCCGCCGATCGAGGAACTCAAGAAGAACAAGAGCGTGCGTGCATGGCGATTGCCCATGGGCTTCACGGCGTGGCCGCCGTGGCGTCCGGGCGTGCTGTTCACCGGCGACTCGCTGGGTGCGGGCAAACCCGCCTCGGGCGCGGGTATCTCCAAGGCGCTCGAATCCGGGCTGGCCGCAGGTGAATGCGCGGTCGCGGCGCTGCAGAACGGTGGCCCCGACGACTTCACCAACTACGCGCAGCGCATGGAGGCGGCGTGGGGACGTGAGTACCGCCGCGGCCGGTACATGCACAAGCTGATCGGCAAGCCCAAGCTGGCCAACGCCGGCGTCAAGCTGATCGACAACGCCGCGTTCCGCGACCGCATGCTCAAGGCCCTGTACAAGAAGGCGCAGGGTCCGCAGCACACGATCAAGAAGTAACGCCTCACGAGTGTGGAACCGCTGCGAGAAATCACGCGGTTTTTCGCGGCGGTTTCACGCTCGAGTGTTCATGGCACCGTCGGGGTGATGATTTCGTCGACGACCCATCCGACCACGTTGTCGGGGTACGGGGACGACAGGCCGAGCACGATGTGGTTGAACCCGGCGCCAAGGGCTTCGGTGACCGCAGCCCTGGTCGTCTCGGGCTGCTCGTAGGACACCGGCAACACCGTGGACCGCGTGATCTCGTTCGGATCCCGGCCGATTTCCGTGCAGTAGTCATCGAGCAGCGCGCTGCGTTGTACGGCGTCGTCGATGTCGCCGCCGGGGATGTTCCAGATGTCCGCATGCTCGGCGACCACACGAAGTGTCGCTTTTGAGCGTCCTCCGATGACGATCGGCGGGTGGGGCCGTTGCACGGGTTTGGGGTTTCCGAAGGCGCGCGTCAATCGGTGGATGTCACCGTCGAAGTCGAACGGCTCACGCTCGGTCCACAAGCGCCGGATCAACGTGCACGCCTCGGCCAGACTTGCCACGGCGTGGCCGGAATCGTGGTACGGCATGCCGTGCGAGGAGTACTCGTGCCGGGCGATCGGATGGCTGGGCCGCGAGCCCACCCCGATTCCGAACTCGAGCCGGCCGCCGGAGACCACGTCGACCGTTGTGGCGATCTTTGCGAGCATGGCGGGCGGCCGGAACCTGTTGCTGGTCACCATCAAACCGATGCGCAGACGCCGAGTCTGGGCGGCCAGGGCCGACAGCAGCGTCCACCCTTCGAATACCGGCCCGGTGACATCGCCCGCGATCGGTATCAAGTGGTCGAACATCCAGGCGTGCTCGATTTCGGGGATCTCATCGGCGTCTGTCCACACTCGTTGCAGGTCTGGGTACGCGACCTGGTGGGGTGGGGTCAGGATGCCGAACCGGGGGTGCTTCCGATGTGACATGAGCCGGCCTTTCAGCAGATGCCGACGAGGCGCTGGTCGCCTGGCATCATATAAGCGGAACAGTGCTCCTCTAGCATACGGAGCGATGTTCCGCTTATCAAGCATGTCGATGAAAGGACCAGTGGTGCCCGAGCCCGACGCGAGCACGACGCCACGAAAGCGCGCCGACGCACGCCGCAACGAGAAGGCGCTGCTGGATGCCGCGGCCGCGGCGTTCGTCGCCTCGGGAGTGGAAGTGCCGGTGCGCGATATCGCGGCACGGGCAGGTGTCGGCATGGGCACCATCTACCGCCACTTCCCCACTCGCGCGGACCTCATCATCGCGGTGTACCGCCATCAGGTCGATGCGTGCGCCGAAGCAGGGCCACGACTGCTGCAACAGCACGGCCCGTATGACGCGCTCACCAAGTGGGTCGACCAGTTCGTCGACTTCCTGGTGACCAAGCACGGCCTCGCCGCGGCCCTGCACTCGGACAACGCCCGCTTCCAGACCCTGCACGCCTACTTCCTCGACCGCCTGGTTCCGGTGTGCGCACAGCTTCTGGACGCCGCCGCCTCCTCCGCTGAAATCCGTTCGGGAATCGACCCGTACGTGTTCATGCGCGCGATCGGCAACCTCTGTATCGGCGCGGAGGACGACTCCCGCTATGACGCGCGCGCCATGGTGGAGTTGCTGATCAGCGGGTTGCGTCAGCCCGCCGACTGACCGTTGCCCGTCAGCCGGTACCGCACATTCTCGGCGACAGGAGTGAAGCCGATGCGTTGGTATACCCGGTTGGACACCGGATTGGCCGCGTCGGCGAACAACACGACGTCCCGCACCCCGCGATCGAACGCCCCGCGTGACGCGACCGCCGTGAGCGCCGCGGCGTAACCGTGGCCCCGATGTTCCGGCGGCGTGTAAACGGGGCCGATCCGCGCCATCCCGGCGACAGCGGCGTGGACACGAGCCATACACACGGGAACCTCGGCGACCGTCCATACGAGCACCTGTCCACCCGCGTCGGAAATCGCCTGCAGCCCAGCACGAGCCCCGTCGATGTCGGACCCGGAGCCGAACGCCTCGACATAGAACGCGTCAAGCCAGGCGACCAGCAGGTCGGTGTCACGCTCCTGCGCCGGACGCCACTTGCCCGCCACACCGGCCGGCGGAACCAGATCCCCCAACCGGTACAGCACGTCTGTGGTGCCCGGGATCGCCTGCCCGCCGGTGACCTCCCGCCAGGCCTGCGCGAAAGCCGTTGCGGCCTCGGGTGTCCCACGCACTTCAGGCAGGTCCGGCTGAATCTCGGCAAGGGCGGTTGCCGCGGCGGTGGATGTCCGCGCCGGCAGCCCGCTGACCAGGAGCACCGACCCCGGTATCTGGACCGCGGCGCCCACGGGGGTCGTCCCGTCGGACACCGACAGCAGGATCCGACCGTCGGGCCACGGCGAGGTCCGCAGCGCCGTCAGCTCATTGGTGAACAACACCGGGTCGGCGCGATACACCGCACCGGCCACCGGTTCGAACGTGGTCGGTGACGGATACAGCTGGACGGTCATGGGCTCCAGATTGCCCCGGTGCGCCGTTACACTCCACCCAATTTCGGCGGGCGGCTACCCGAACAGCTGACCGACCTTGAGCAACAACTGATACACGCCGTAGCCGAACGGCACGGCGACCCACAGCCACGCCAGGGCGATGTACGCCCTGGGCACAGTGGGCTGGTACTCGTGCAGTTCGGCTGGAGCTTCGCTCACCGGTGGGCCTCCTCGGCGATGGGGTCGGCAGTAACACGTTCGGGCTCATGCCATTTCGAGGACACCGGCCGGATGAGCTCGTTGCACACGAGCGCCACGATCAACAGCCCGATCATGATCGAGAACGACAGGGTGTAGAGGGCGGGGCCGTCCTTGCCTGCCGACGTCTGGTGGTCGGCGATCGAGTTGACGATGATCGGGCCGAGGATGCCCGCCGCCGACCACGCGGTGAGCAGTCGGCCATGGATGGCGCCGACCTGGAACGTGCCGAACAGGTCACGCAGGTAGGCGGGGACGGTCGCGAACCCGGCACCGTAGAACGACAGGATCACGATGGTGGCGATGAGGAACACCAGCTTGTTGGAGTTCTGCATCAGGGTGATCGTGAGGTACATCAGGGCGCCGACACCCAGGTACAGCCGGTAGGCGTTCTTGCGTCCGATCACGTCGGACAGGCTGGACCAGCCGATGCGTCCGGCCATGTTGCCCAGCGACAGCATCGCGACGTATCCGGCGGCCGCGGCGGCCAGTGCACCCGCGGCGGCCCCGGCGGCCGGGAAGTAGTCCTGGTAGATGGGCGATGCCTTCTCCAGGATGCCGATGCCCGCAGTGACGTTGAAGCACAGGACAACCCAGAGCAGCCAGAACTGTGGTGTCTTGATCGCGTTGTTGGCCGACACCTGGCCACCGGTGACGATGGAACCCGCCTGTAGCGGCGGTGGCGTCCACCCGTGCGGACGCCAGTCGGCGCGGGGAACCCGCACCAGCAGCCACCCCAGCGACATGAACACCGCATAGACGATGCCGTGCACCAGGAAGGTCTTGGCGATGCCGCCGGTGCTCGACCCGAACGCATTGAGCATCGCCGTCGACCACGGGGAGGCGATCAGCGCACCGCCGCCGAATCCCATGATCGCCAGACCGGTCGCCATGCCGGGTTTGTCAGGGAACCACTTCATCAGTGTGGACACCGGGGAGATGTAGCCGATCCCCCAGCCGATCCCGCCGAGCACGCCGTAGCCGAGCAACACGATCCAGTACTGGCCCAGCGCCAGGCCGGCCGCGCCGACGAGCCACCCGCCACAGAAGCAGCACATCGCCGCGAACATCGCCTTGCGGGGACCGTTGCGGTCGACCCACGTGCCGAACACCGCGGCCGAAAGCCCGAGCATGACGATGCCGATGGTGAACGGCAGGGCGCTCAGGGTGCCCGAGATGCCGAGTGCGCCCTCGAGGGGTTTCTTGAAGACGCTCCACGAGTAGGCGGCACCGACCGACAGGTGGATGGACAACGCCGCCGGTGGTACCAGCCACCGGCTCCAACCCGGCGGCGCGATGATGCGTTCGCGGCTCAAGAACGGTGCCGCAGCAGTATCGGTCCCTGGGGTCATCCCTCGCCTTTCGTCGTCGACGCGCCCATGAGAGCGGTGTGCGCGTCACCCGCAGCGCCGCGTGTGGCGGGGCACACACGACGCGATTCCCCGAGGACAATAGCGAAACCGCGACGAATTTGAAACGTTTCATGGCCATTGCCGACGCAATCGATGGTGCGCATTCGGCGAACCTGGGCACAAGCCCTCCGCTGCCTGCGCACGTCAGCGAAAACCGCTGCCGTACATGGCTACGCGATGCGCTTTGCCAGAATCGCGCGCCGGGGGTCGACTAGGGTCGACCGGATGGAACAGCGCATCAGTCTGATCACCCTCGGCGTCGACGACCTGGCGGCATCCCGGCGGTTCTTCGAAGAGGGCCTGGGCTGGACGGCCACCGGCGCCTATGACGAGGTGGTGTTCTACCAATTGCCCGGCATCGCGCTGGCGTTGTTCGGCCGTAACGATCTGGCCGCCGACACCGGTGTCGCGGTCGACGGTCGGTTCAGTGGCATCAGCATCGCGATCAACCAGCGCACCGAGGCCGAGGTCGACGACGTGATGGCGCAGGTGCAGGCCGCGGGCGGCACGATCGTCAAACCCGCCGAAAAGACCTACTGGGGTGGCTATTGCGGCTACTTCACCGATCTCGACGGGCATGTCTGGGAGGTCGCGGTGAACCCCGCGTGGCTGATCAACGACGACGGGTCGGTGACCATCCAGTAGCTAGCGTTTCCCCCGCTTGGTCGGCTTGCGCGCGACCTTGCCCGCGGTCTTGCCCGCCGCTGCGCGGGCGGCCTGCTTGGCGAGCGTCTTCTCTCGGGCGGTGCGTTTCGGCGCAGGCTGGGTCTGGCCGCGCGACGACGTCGGTTTGCGGCCCCGCACGATGCCGACGAACTCCTCGACCAGTTCCGAGGGTGTCCCCTCCCGGAACGCGAGCGCCACCGGAGACGTGGGTGCGTCGGCGATCATGCGGTAGGTGAGGTCCTTGCGGTGGTGCAACCGCGCCAGCGACTGCGGCACGACGAGTGCGCCCATGCCCGCGGCGACCAATTCGATTGCGTCCGCGGTGGTTTCGGGTCGATGCTCGACAGGGCTGCCTGCGGTCACGGCCCATTCGACGACACTGTCGAGCGGCAGCAGCGTCGGTTCGCCGTCGAGGTCCGCGCCGGTGATCTCGTCGGCCGCGGCGAAGACGTGATCGGTGGGCACCACGGCCACCGTCGTCTCCTCGTACAGCGGGATGACGGCGAGCCCCGATGTGTCGGCGGGCAGGCGTAGCAACGCCACGTCGACCGTGCCTGCCCGTACGGCGTCGGCGGCGTCCGCCGCGGCGACGGGGTACAGGTGCAAAGGCACGTCCGGATGGCGTTGCGCCCAGATCCGCGCCCACTTCGCGGGCGTCCCGCCAGGCATGTAGCCGAGGGTGAGGGACAGCGGGGTCATCGCCTCAGGCTACCGATAGGCTGGATCCATGAGCAGGCCTAACGCGCAGTCCATGAAACCCGCGACCGCGGCGAAGAAGCTGGACGTGTATTTGCCCGCGACGCCTGCGGAGTTCCAGGCCAACGCGATCACGCGCGACGAACTCGCGGCGCTGCAGACCGATCCGCCGCAGTGGCTGCAGGATCTGCGCAAGAACGGGCCGCATCCCAAGAACCTCGTCGCAGCCAAGCTCGGCATCTCGATCGCCGCACTCGCCCGCAACGGCGTCGGCGATGCGCTCACCACCGAGGAGATCAACCGCATCATCGCCGAGAACCCGGAGTGGCTCGCCGCCGAGCGCGAGAGCTACCAGGAGGTGCTCCGCGAGGAGAAGCGCCTCAAGGCGCAGCGGGCGGAGCAGTCGCGCCGAAGCTAGTGGCGTACGCATCGAGTGTTGGCTTGATACACATAGATTGACGATTTCGCGTACACAAGCCAACGTTCGGCGTCACAGAGCGTCGATCCAACGATGCCCTGGATGCACCCGTGACAACCAAGCGTGCAGCCGGGATCGCCGCGCCGAATCCAGCGTCGGTAGCACCCGTGCAAAGTCAGCGTTGTCTTTGTCGCGCAAATGCTTGGCCTTGAACAACAACGCCACCTCGGGAATGACGTACGGGATGCCGTCTTCCGTATGCAGGATCAGCTCGTCGTACCCGAGTGTGATCGATTCCTCGCGCCGGCACACCCACCGATCACCGACATGCGGCTCCCGAAAGACATCGAGTCGGTAGATCCCGGTTCCTGGTTCACGTAACCAGGTCTGGAAGTGATTCGCCGACTGCTCGGGGTACGGCCATACGCAGCCATCCCCCACGACGTCCCAGTCGTAACCCGGCAGGGCCGCCATTACGTCGCCGAACTCGGCCGCCGGAACTGCGATTTCGACGTCACCATGGTCACGACCGAGGCCACCGACGAAAAGGTCCAACGCCCACCCCGCGGCCACACACCACGGCGCACGAACCTCCGCCAGGCGCGAGGCGACTTCGGCCGGAGTCCACGCGTCCCAGCGTTCCCAGATCTCGATGTCGGTGAGGCGTTGTCCCGGTTGGTCATTCAAAGGCACATCCACCCAACACGAAAGTGCGGTTCCATCCGCGACACGCGGCGTGTCACGTACGAAACCGCGCTCTCGGCGTAGGTCAACGCGTCACAGCATGCAGCTGACGCAGCCCTCGACTTCGGTTCCCTCCAAGGCCATTTGGCGCAGGCGGATGTAGTAGAGCGTCTTGATGCCCTTGCGCCAGGCGTATATCTGGGCCTTGTTCACGTCACGCGTGGTGGCGGTGTCCTTGAAGAACAGCGTCAGGCTCAGGCCCTGGTCCACGTGCTGGGTGGCCGCGGCGTAGGTGTCGATGATCTTCTCGTACCCGATCTCGTACGCGTCCTGGTAGTAGTCCAGGTTGTCGTTGGTCATGTACGGCGCCGGGTAATAGACGCGGCCGATCTTGCCTTCCTTGCGGATCTCGATCTTCGACGCCACCGGGTGGATCGACGACGTCGAGTGGTTGATGTAGGAGATCGATCCGGTCGGCGGGACGGCCTGCAGGTTCTGGTTGTAGATGCCGTGCTTCTGCACCGACTCCTTCAACTGCCTCCAGTCGTCCTGCGTCGGGATGTGGATCCCGGCGTCGGCGAAGAGCTGACGGACCTTGTCGGTCTTGGGCTCCCACACCTGATCGGTGTACTTGTCGAAGAACTCACCCGAGGCGTACTTGGAGTTCTCGAATCCCTTGAAGTGGGTACCGCGTTCGATCGCGATCTTGTTCGACGCGCGCAGCGCGTGGAACAGCACCGTGTAGAAGTAGATGTTGGTGAAGTCGACACCCTCTTCGGAACCGTAGTAGATCCGTTCCCGCGCCAGGTATCCGTGCAGGTTCATCTGGCCCAGGCCGATGGCGTGGGAGTCGTTGTTGCCCTGCTCGATCGACGGCACCGACGTGATCGACGTCTGATCACTCACCGCGGTGAGTGCCCGGATGGCCACCTCGATGGTCTGCGCGAAGTCCGGCGAGTCCATGGCCTTGGCGATGTTGAGTGAGCCGAGGTTGCAGGAGATGTCCTTGCCGACCTTCTTGTAGGACAGGTCGTCGTTGAACTCCGACGGCGTCGAAACCTGCAGGATCTCCGAGCACAGGTTCGAGTGCGTGATCTTGCCCGCGATCGGGTTCGATCGGTTCACCGTGTCCTCGAACATGATGTACGGGTAACCAGACTCGAACTGCAGCTCGGCGAGGGTCTGGAAGAACTCGCGCGCGTTGATCTTGGTCTTGCGGATGCGCGCGTCGTCGACCATCTCGTAGTACTTCTCGGTGACCGACACGTCGGCGAACGGAACCCCGTAGACGCGCTCGACGTCGTACGGCGAGAACAGGTACATGTCCTCGTTCTTCTTCGCCAGCTCGAAGGTGATGTCGGGGATCACCACACCCAGAGAGAGCGTCTTGATCCGGATCTTCTCGTCCGCGTTCTCGCGCTTGGTGTCGAGGAACCGGTAGATGTCGGGGTGGTGGGCGTGCAGGTACACCGCGCCCGCGCCCTGCCGTGCACCCAGCTGGTTGGCGTAGGAGAACGAGTCCTCCAGCAGCTTCATGATCGGGATGACACCCGAGGACTGGTTCTCGATGTTCTTGATGGGCGCGCCGTGCTCACGGATGTTGGTGAGCAGCAGGGCGACACCACCGCCGCGCTTGGACAGTTGCAGCGCCGAGTTGATCGAGCGGCCGATCGACTCCATGTTGTCCTCGATGCGCAGCAGGAAGCAGCTCACCGGCTCGCCGCGCTGCTTCTTGCCCGAGTTGAGGAACGTGGGGGTGGCGGGCTGGAACCGGCCGTCGATGATCTCGTCGACGAGCTTCTCGGCGAGTTCGGTGTCGCCGGCGGCCAGGGTCAGCGCCACCATGACGACGCGGTCCTCGAACCGCTCCAGGTAACGCTTGCCGTCGAACGTCTTCAACGTGTACGACGTGTAGTACTTGAACGCCCCGAGGAACGTCGGAAACCGGAACTTCTTGGCGTACGCACGATCGAGCAGGCTCTTGACGAAGTCGCGGGTGTACCGGTCGAGCACCTCGCGCTCGTAGTACTCGTTCTCGATCAGATAGTCGAGCTTCTCGTCCTGGCTGTGGAAGAAGACGGTGTTCTGGTTGACGTGCTGCAGGAAGTACTGCTTGGCAGCTTCCCTGTCCTTGTCGAACTGAATCTTGCCGTCGGCGTCGTACAGATTCAGCATCGCGTTGAGAGCGTGGTAGTCCGTCTCCCCCGGCAACACGTGCCCGGTCGGGGTTACAGGCTCTGCAGCTGTGACGGTGGGTGGCACGTCTGGTCCTTCCAAAAGTCGGCCAGGCCCGCGCGGACGGCGGCCACGTCGTCCGGGGTCCCCATGAGTTCGAAGCGGTACAGGTACGGAACGCCGCACTTGCGCGACACGACGTTGCCGGCGTAGGCGAACTCCGCACCGAAGTTGTTGTTGCCCGCGGCGATGACGCCGCGGATCAACGACCGGTTGTGTTCGTTGTTGAGGAACGCAATGACCTGTTTGGGCACGTACCCGCCGTCGTTGATGTCGGGGGTCGCCCGCCCGCCGCCGTAGGTGGGCAGAACCAGGACGTACGGGTCGTCCACCTCGATGCGGCCGTGCAGCGGGATGCGGATCGCGGGGATCCCCAGCTTCTGGACGAAACGATGCGTGTTTTCCGAGACGCTGGAGAAGTAGACGAGGTTGCTCATTGCGATCCCCTCTCCCGATGTCCGTCCTGTCGTCGTTACGCGCTCACCGATTCGGTGCTGAGTGCCTTGATGCGGTCGGGACGGAAGCCCGACCAGTGCTCGTTGCCGGCCACCACGACCGGTGCCTGCAGGTAGCCGAGCGCCATGACGTAGTCGCGAGCCTCGCTGTCGACGGTGATGTCGACCGTCTCGTAGGCGATGCCCAGCTTGTCCAGCGCCTTGTAGGTGGCGTTGCACTGCACGCATGCGGGCTTGGTGTACACGGTGACGGTCATCTTCGGCACGGCTCCTCTTGCGGTGAGTGAACAGAATCTAGACAGTGACTGGCAACTGGTACGGTTACTGCTTCTCGCTGAAGTTCAGCGACCCGCGGGCCGCCGAAATTCCAGTCCTCCGAGACAGCCTTCCGGCCGGTTCGGAAACCGACTCGGCCGGGTTCGCTGCGCTCCGGCGGGCTTCCGAACTGTGGTGGCCTGTCGGTGCCTCAAACACTACACCTAGTGGCCCCACAGAAGAAGCCATACAAGATGTTCTGAATAACATTTCTGAAATTCCCAGGTCGTAAGCTTGCTCCGCCGGACTTCTCCGGCGTGTCGCGCCACACCTGTGGGAGCGTGTCGCGTTCCACCCCCATATGTAGCACCGCCCACCGACAAGTCGGCGGACCGCGAACTCCGGACAGCAAAGCCGCCGGCGGGGTCGGTCGAACCCACGCCGGCGGCGGAAGAAGACGGTGTGATCAGCCGACCCCTGCGGCGACCTCCTCGACGGCGCCCGCGAGCTTGGCGACGGCCTCGCGGACGCCCGCGACCACCTCGGAGCTCTCCCGGGGGTGTTTTCCGTCCAGGCCGGCGGCCGGGATCGACAGCTTGACGTCCTCGACCACGCGCGGGCCGGCCACGCCCAGTGATTTACGGGTTTCGTCGTGGGCCCACACCCCGCCGTAGCGCCCGTGGGCGGCGCCGATCACGGCGACGGGCTTGCCCTGCAGCGCCCCACTGCCGTACGGCCGCGACAGCCAGTCGATGGCGTTCTTGAGGACTGCGGGGATGGTGGCGTTGTATTCGGGTGTGACGATCAGCGCGGCGTCCGCTCCGGCCGCGGCCGTACGCAGCGCCACCACCGGTTCCGGCGCATCGGCGGTGTCGAGGTCTTCGTTGTAGAAGGGCACCTCACCCAGCCGGTCGAACACCCGCAGGTCCACACCGTCGGGGGCGGTTTCGATCGCCAGTTCGGCGAGCTGCCGGTTGATGGAGGCGGCCCGGAGACTGCCGACGAGCACCAACACCTTGATTTCGGCCATGCACATTCCTTCCACGTGATCCGATGTCCACAGGAGCTCAACCGGACCATGGTCCGATTCATTCCGGCCCCGCCGGATTCCCCGGAATTCACAGATAAAGTGGCTGTCGTGGCAGTTTCTGACCGTTCCGTCCGGCTCGAGGTCACCGATCGCGCGCCCCAGGAACGCGGTGACGCCGCCCGGAACCGGGCAGCGATCCTCGACGCGGCGCGCCGGCTCATCGCCGAACGGGGACCCGACGCGGTGAGCACCGACGACATCGCGGTCGAGGCCGGCGTCGGGAAGGGCACGCTGTTCCGCCGGTTCGGCACCCGCGCCGGCCTGATGATGGTGCTGCTCGACGAGGACGAAAAGGTACACCAGGCAGCGTTCATGTTCGGGCCGCCTCCGCTCGGGCCCGGCGCCCCTCCTCTGGACCGCCTGCTCGCCTACGGACGCGAGCGTCTGAAGTTCGTTCGCGAGCACCACGCGCTGCTCTCCGACGCCGCGCGCGATCCACATGCGCGCTTCGGCGGGCCGGACACCCTGCACCGGGCCCACGTCAGGATGCTGCTGGAGGCCGCGGGCACCACCGGGGATCTCGATGCGCAGGCCGACGCGCTGGTCGCGCTGCTCGATGCCGACTACATCGCCTACCAACTGGAGCGTGGGCGCACCTGCGACGTCCAGGCCTCCGCCTGGGCCGACACCGCACGCAAGTTGTGTGGCCACTAGCACGATGACCAGATGGGTGCTCCACGTCGACCTGGATCAGTTCCTGGCGTCGGTGGAGTTGCGCCGGCGCCCCGACCTGCGGGGTCTTCCCGTCATCGTCGGCGGCAGCGGTGACCCCACCGAACCGCGCAAGGTCGTCACATGTGCGTCGTACGAGGCCCGCGAGTTCGGCGTGCACGCCGGGATGCCGCTGCGGGCCGCGGCAAGGCGCTGCCCCGAAGCCACGTTTCTTCCGTCGGACCCGGCGGCGTACGACGAGGCGTCCGAACAGGTCATGAGCCTGCTGCGCGACCTGGGACACCCGCTGGAAGTGTGGGGCTGGGATGAGGCGTACCTGGGTGCCGACCTCGACGACGACGATGATCCCGTGGAGTTGGCCGAGCGCATCCGCACCGTGATCGCGGCCGAGACCGGACTGTCCTGCTCGGTCGGGATCAGTGACAACAAGCAGCGGGCCAAGGTCGCCACCGGATTCGCCAAGCCCGCCGGGATCTATGTGCTGACCGAGACCAACTGGATGACGGTGATGGGCGACCGTCCGCCCGACGCGCTGTGGGGTATCGGGCCGAAGACCACCAAGAAGCTTGCGGCGATGGGCATCACGACGGTCGCCGACCTGGCCGCGACCGATGCCTCGGTCCTGACGGCAGCGTTCGGCCCGAGCACCGGGTTGTGGATCCTGCTGCTCGCCAAGGGCGGTGGCGACGCCGAGGTCAGCTCCGAGCCGTGGATCCCCCGCTCACGCAGTCACGTCGTGACGTTCCCACAGGATTTGACCGAGCGCGGCGACATCGCCTCGGCCGTGCGCGATCTCGCGCTCCAGACGCTGACCGAGATCATCGAGCAGGGCCGCATCGTGACTCGAGTGGCGGTCACGGTGCGCACGAGCACCTTCTACACCCGCACCAAGATCCGCAAGCTTGCCGTGCCCAGCACCGACGCCGACCAGATCGTCGACACGGCGCTGGCGGTGCTGGACCAGTTCGAACTCGACCGCCCGGTCCGGCTGCTCGGGGTCCGACTGGAACTCGCGATGGACGACATCCCCGGAACGGCTGTCACCGCGGGCACCTAATCTCGACGCCATGCTGCAGACCGTTGCCATCCGTGGGTACCGCTCACTGCGCGAGGTGGTTCTGCCACTGACCGAGCTCACCGTGATCACCGGCGCCAACGGCACGGGAAAGTCCTCGGTCTACCGGGCCCTGCGGCTGCTGGCCGATTGCGGACGCGGGCAGGTGATCGGTTCACTCGCCCGAGAAGGCGGCCTGCAGTCGGTGCTGTGGGCAGGGCCCGAGCGCCCGGCCGAGGATGCACAGGGCACCACCCGCACGCGTCCCGTTTCGCTCGAAATGGGTTTTGCGGCAGATGATTTCGGATACCTGGTCGATCTCGGCCTGCCCCAGATGGCGGGCGCGCCTGCCCACGGCACCGCGTCGGCGTTCACGCTCGACCCCGAGATCAAGCGGGAGGTGGTGTTCGCCGGACCGGTGCTGCGCCCGAGTTCGGCACTGGTGCGGCGCACCAGGGAATTCGCCGAGACGGCCGCGGAATCCGGACGCGGCTTCGACGAGCTCAGCCGATCGCTGCCGCCGTATCGCAGCGTGCTCGCCGAGTACGCCCACCCCCATGCCCTGCCGGAATTGTCGGCGGTATCAGAACGCTTGCGCGACTGGCGCTTCTACGACGGGTTCCGCGTCGACGCGGGCGCACCCGCGCGCCGCCCGCACGTCGGCACGCGCACCCCGGTGTTGTCCGACGACGGTTCTGATCTGGCGGCGGCCGTGCAGACCATCGTCGAAGCCGGTCTCGACGATCTGCAGCGGGCGGTGGGCGACGCGTTCGACGGCGCCAGGGTGTCGGTCGCGGTCCGCGACGGCCTGTTCGATCTGCAACTGCACCAACCGGGCATGCTGCGTCCGCTGCGTGCTGCGGAGCTGTCCGACGGCACACTGCGGTTCCTGTTGTGGGCGGCCGCACTGCTGAGCCCGAGTCCGCCGTCGCTCATGGTGCTCAACGAACCCGAGACGTCGCTGCACCCCGACCTGGTGCGTCCCCTGGCCTCGCTGATCCGCACCGCGGCCACCCAGACGCAGGTCGTGGTGGTCACCCACTCCCGCGCCCTACTGGGATTTCTCGACACCACCCCGGTCGGCGACGACCATCGGGGTTCTGCCATCGAGATCGAGTTGTACAAGCAGTGGGGTGAGACCAAGGTTACCGGGCAGGGCCTGCTCTCGACGCCCTCCTGGCACTGGGGAAACCGCTGAGCCAGCTGAACAGTTCGTGCCCCGGTCAGCCGCCGTTCATTTGCGTCGGCTTATCTGACTCGCGCTCAACATTCCACGAGTCAAGGAGAAGCGGTGCCCGTCAACACATATCTCAAAACGGCGGCGGTGATCGGTGCCGTGTCGCTGCTGCCGCTCACCGGCTGCAGCAGCGACAAAACCACCGATTCCAGCGGCGACACGGTGCACCGCTCGGCCAGTGGCGACATCGCCGCCAACGGGGGCGCACGCCGGATCGGCGGCGACCAAACGGATTCCGAACGCAACGCCATCAACGGCGGCGAGGCCCGCAACGTCATCCTGCTGATCGGCGACGGCATGGGTGATTCCGAGATCACCATGGCCCGCAACTACCAGAAGGGCGCGGGCGGGAGCTTCGACGGCCTCGATGCACTACCGCTCTCCGGTCAGTACACGACCTACGCGCTCAACAAGGACGGCAAGCCGAACTACGTCACCGACTCCGCCGCCAGCGCCACGGGATGGACCACCGGAACGAAGACCTACAACGGTGCGCTAGGCATCGACATCAAGGGCAACCGCCAGAATACGATCCTCGAACTCGCCAAGGCGCAGGGCTTCGCGACCGGTGACGTCACCACGTCCGAGATCCAGGATGCCACCCCGGCGTCGCTCTTCTCCCACATCAGCGAGCGCGACTGCTACGGCCCGGCCGAAACCGCCGCCGATTGCCCCACGGACGCCCTGGAGAACGGCGGTCCGGGTTCGGTGACCGAGCAATTGTTGACCACCCGCCCGGACCTGACCCTCGGCGGTGGCGCCGAGACGTTCACGCAAACGGCCAACGCCGGTGACTTCAAGGGCAAGACGCTCGAGGCCCAGGCCAAGGAGCGGGGCTTCCAGATCGTGCGCACCGCAGACGAATTGGACGCAATTGGTGCGGCCGATCAGGACAATCCGGTGATCGGCCTGTTCGCTGACGGCAACATGCCGGTGCGCTGGTCCGGTCCGCCCGCGGTCCACCACGGCTACCTGCAGCCCGCGGTCAAGTGCACCGACAATCCGGAGCGGGGCGCCGAGGTGCCCAAGCTCGCCGCGATGACCCAGAAGGCCATCGACTTGCTCAAGAACGGAAAGGCCGGCAAGGACAAAGGCTTCTACCTCCAGGTGGAGGGCGCGTCGATCGACAAGAAGGATCACGACGCCGATCCGTGCGGCCAGATCGGCGAGACGGTCGACTTCGACGAGGCCGTGCAGACCGCGCTCAAGTTCGCGCGCGAGGACGGCAACACGCTGGTGGTGGTGACCGCCGACCACGGCCACAGCAGCCAGATCGTCGAGCCGCTCACCGAGGACGACCTCCGCGACATCGCCGAGGACACCAAGCAGCCCGTAGAACGGGTCCGCGACACCATGTATCCGGGCCTCACCCGCAAGCTCGTCACGGCTGACGGTGCCGAGATGACGGTCAGCTACGGCACTTCTGCCGACGTCGACATCGAGAGCGAGACGCACACGGGCACGCAGGTGCGGGTCGCGGCGTACGGACCGAGGGCCGCGAACGTCGTCGGGCTGACGGATCAGACCGACCTGTTCTTCACCATGACCGATGCGCTCGGGCTGAACCGTGACGAGGAGCCCGCGCACTAGGAGTCTGCTGAATTAATCCGGCGTGGTGGCGGGGTTTGTGGCTGGGTTCTCGAGATGATTAATGGATGCAGGGGCATTCTGATGATCAGCGTGAGCTGTTGGATGCGGAGTCGGTTGCCGGGCATCTGCTGAAGTCCGACAGCATGTTTGCATTTCTGGCCGAACACCGCCACGAGTTGTTTCCCGAGGCGATGTTCGCTGATCTTTTCCCGTCGCGGCGGGGGCGTCCGAGCGTGCCGGCCGAGGTGATGGCTTCGGTGATCACCCTGCAGGCCCTGCACGGGCTCTCTGATAGCGAGACCGTGGACGCGGTCACCTTCGATCTGCGCTGGAAAGTCGCGTGCGGGTTGGCGGTGACCGCGCCGGCGTTTCACTCGACCACGCTGACCTACTGGCGGCGCCGGCTGGCGGCCTCGCAGGCGCCGGACCGGATCTTTGAGGCGGTCAAGGCCGTCGTGGCGCAGACCGGTGTGTTGGCCAAAAAGACGCGGCGAGCGTTGGACTCCACCGTGCTCGATGATGCGGTGGCCACCCAGGACACCGTAACCCAGCTGATCGCTGCGATCCGCCGGGTCGGGCGCGAAGTCCCGGGGGCCGGCGAGGTGATCACCACTTACTGCACCGCCCACGATTACAGCGATCCGGGTAAACCGGCGATCGCCTGGAACGACAGAACCGCCCGCGACCAGCTTGTCGACGCCTTGGTCGGCGATGCGCACCGGCTGCTAAGGCATCTGCCCGACCAGGAACTGGGCCCGCGGGCCGCTGAGGCGGTGTCGTTGTTGGCGCTGGTCGCCGGCCAGGACGTCGAACCGGTCGAGGGTTCTGATGGCACCGACGGGCAGTGGCGCATCGCCCAGAAGGTGGCCGGTGATCGGGTGATCTCTACCGTGGATCCCGAAGCCCGCCATGCCCATAAGACGGTGCATCGCCGCCAGGACGGATACAAGGCCCACATCGCCGTCGAACCCGACACCGGAATCATCACCGACTGCGCGCTGACCAAGGCAAGCGGACAAGACAATCACGAAGCCGTCATCGGACTGGCGCTGCTGGCACACGAGACGACGGCGGTGCGGGTGCTCGGCGACTCGGCCTACGGCACCGGTCAGGCACGGGCGACGCTGGCCGAGCTCAAGCATGTCGCCGTGATCAAACCGCTCCCGCTGAGAACCCCGGTCCCGGGTGGGTTCACCAGCGATGACTTCACCATCGATTTCGCGGCCCGTACCGTGACGTGTCCGGCCGAGCACACCATCCCCATCGGACCTAGCGGTGGAGCTGCATTCGAAAAGCATTGCCGGTCATGCGCTTTGAGGCACCTGTGCACCACCGCAGTGCGTGGGCGAAAGCTCACCATCAGCGAACACGAACCGCACCTACGTGCCGCCCGCGCCCTCGCGCGCACACCCGAATGGCAGGCTGAGTACCGCCAACACCGCCCCATGGTGGAACGCTCGATCGCCTGGTTGACCCGCGGCAACCGCAAAGTCCGCTACCGCGGCGTCAGCAAGAACAACCACTGGCTGCACCACCGCGCCGCCGCATTGAACCTGCGCCGCCTGATCAGCATGGGCCTGACCCACACCGGCACCACCTGGGCCATCGCCTAAGCCCAGACATCCCGGCGGCCTTGCGGCGCGAACATCGGATTGCCACGCCCCAAACGGCGGGGCAATCCCAAATCTGTCGGCCTGCCTGTGACTTCACACACGCGCCGACGAGCGCTTGAGACGCCCCGCCCCATCAACCCACTAATTCAGCAGGCTCCTAGAGGTTCAGCGAGGCGATGTGCCGGAGCGCAACGCGCGAGTGAACAACACGTTCACCTGGCGCATCGCCACGCTGTAGGGCCACCAGGCCACACGCTTGAACGCATACAGCGCACGGATGTCGGGCGAGGTGTAGATCAGGAACCGGTTGCGGCGCACCCCCGCGAGGATCTTCGCAGCGGCCTTCTCGGGCGAGATCGCATGCCCGGCAAAACGATCCACCCACTTCTTGACGTTGGGATCCTCACGGTCGACACCGGCGATCTCGACGGTCTGCACCAGACCCGTCTTCACCGCGCCGGGTACCACCACCGACACCCCGATGCGGTGGCGTGCCAGGTCGAAGCGCAGCACCTCACTCACCCCGCGCAGACCGAATTTGCTTGCGCTGTAAGCGCCGTGCCACGGCAGGGCGACCAGACCGGCTGCCGAGGACACGTTCACCAGGTGGCCGCCGCGGCGCGCCTGGATCATCGGCGGGATGAACTCTTCGATCACGTGGATGGGGCCCATCAGGTTGATGTCGATCATCGACCGCCACTGCTGATGGCTGAGCCGGTCCACGGTGCCCCATGCCGACACGCCCGCGATGTTCATCACGACATCCATCGACCCGTGCGCGGCGTGGATGTCCTTCGCGAATTCCCTGACCTGGTCGTAGTCGGAGATGTCAAGGACCCGGTGGGCCGGCACCTGTGCACCGAGGGCACGCGCGTCGGCGACCGTCTGCGTCAGCCCGTCGGCATCGCGGTCGGTCAGAAACAGCTCAGCGCCCGCCGCGGCGAGTGCGAGGGCCGTGGCACGGCCGATGCCGCTGGCCGCCCCGGTCACGAAACATCTCTTGCCCCCGAAGTCGCTCCCCTGCGCCATAGCGGTGACCTTACCGGTGAGACTTACTCGGGCAGGCCGCCCCACAGCGCGCTGAGCCACAGGCGTTCGACGATCTCGACGGCACGTGCCGGATCGGCGTCGCGTCCCACGAAACCGACGTCGCGCGACAGCGTCATCGCCGTGGTCGCGGTCAAGGTGCGCACCAGCGCGGGCAGATCATCGGAGATCGGCCGGGCACCCTTGTCCTGTTCGATGACGCCGACGATCTTCGCGATCGTGGCGTCCTCGAAGTCGTTCATGATCTCGCGGATCTTGGCGTCGGTGTTCTGTGCGACCGTGCAGGCCGACATGACCGGATCATTGGTGGCGTACACCGCCGCGGCGCTGCCGACCATCCGCTTGGCGAACGCGGCGGGCGATTCGTCCTCGCCGCGCGGCGCGAAGTTGTGTGTGAGCGCGTCGAGTTCTTCCATGGCCTCGGCCAGGATCACGGCGAGGACCGCGTACTTCGAGTCGAAGTAGAAGTAGAAGCCTGACCGTGCGACGCCGGCGCGCTCACTGATCGTGCTCACCGAGATGTCCGAGAACGGCTGTTCTTCCAGAAGCTCTCGTACGGCGGTGACGATGGCCTCGCGTTGCCGGTCGCCCCTGGAGCGACGGATCTGCGTCGGCGCGGCGGCGCCGGCAGAACCGTTGCTGCCTTGCGGTACGGATTCGGCGGTCATGGGTTTAAACCTTGGCACCCGCGACGCGGCAAATCAAAACTTGACATGCGTCAAGTACGGGCTCCAAGATGTGTGTCACAGGTGACGTCCACCACAGACTTGCAACGGCAGCAACGTCAGGAGCGCGATAAATGCCCACCATCAGTACTCCCCGCTATCTGTTGGACCAGGCGAAGCGCCGGTTCACCCCCACGCCGAACACGCTCCCCGGCATGGGAGCCATCGAGAAGCGGCTCAAGAACAAGCAGTGGGACCAGTTCGTGTTCTCCGACCCGCCGGCCGGCAGCGGGCTCAAGCCGATCATGGGCGACTCCGGCCTACCGGTCCTGGGGCACATGATCGAGATCTTCCGCGGTGGCCCCGACTTCATCCTCGAGCAGTACCGCAAGAACGGTCCGATCCACTACGCATACTCGCCGGCACTGTCGTCGGTGATGGCGCTGGGGCCCGACGCGACCCAGACCATCTTCTCGAACCGCAACAAGGACTATTCGCAGCGCGCGTGGGATCCGGTGATCGGGCCGTTCTTCGAAGGCGGCCTGATGCTGCTCGACTTCGATGAGCACATGTACCACCGCCGGATCATGCAGGACGCGTTCACCCGCTCCCGGCTTACCGGGTACATCCCGCACATCGACTCGGTCGCCTCGCAGGTGCTGGTCAACGACTGGGTGGCAAACGATCCCCGGTTCCTGTTCTATCCGGCCATCAAGGAACTGACGCTGGACATCGCCTCCGAGGTGTTCATGGGCGTTCCGGCGGGCACCGACAAGAAGCTGGTCACGACCGTCAACCACGCGTTCACCACGACCACCCGCGCAGGCAACGCCATCGTGCGCACCCCGGTCCCGCCGCTGAAGTGGTGGCGCGGCATCCAGGCCCGCAAGACCCTCGAGGACTACTTCCTCAGCCGCATCGACGAGAAGCGCCGCGCCGAGAGCACCGACATGTTCAGCGTGCTGTGCCACTCCGCAGACGAGGACGGCCAGACCTTCACCGACGATCAGATCGTCAGCCACATGATCTTCCTCATGATGGCCGCGCATGACACATCGACGTCGACCATGACCACCATGGCCTACCACCTGGCCGCCAACCCCGAGTGGCAGGACCGCCTGCGTGAGGAGTCCGAGCGCATCGGCGACGGCCCGCTCGACATCGAGGCGCTGGAGAAACTGGAGACCTACGACCTGGTGATCAACGAGGCGCTGCGGATGATGACGCCGCTGCCCTTCAACTTCCGCCAGGCCGTGCGCGACACCGAACTGCTGGGCTACTTCATCCCGGCGGGCACCAATGTGGTCACCTGGCCGTCGATCAACCACCGGCTGCCCGAGCTGTGGACCGATCCGGAGAAGTTCGACCCGGAGCGCTTCGCCGAGCCACGCAACGAGCACAAGAAGCACCGCTACGCGTTCGCACCGTTCGGCGGTGGCGCCCACAAGTGCATCGGCATGGTGTTCGGTCAGCTGGAGATCAAGACCGTCATGCACCGACTGCTGCGCCAGTACCGCCTCGAACTGCCCCGTCCGGGATACCGGCCGCGCTACGACTACGGCGGCATGCCGGTACCGATCGACGGCATGCCGATCGTGCTGCGTCCGCTGCGCTGACGTCACGGCAGGCCGGTCGGGCAGATCTCCGGGCCGCCGGCCGGCCGTTCGCCGGGGCGCCGACCGAATCTAGTAGGCCATCAAGCGATTCGCGCACGCGATCACCGCGCGCAGCGCCGACTGCACCGGGTCGCTGTCCAGACCCATCGCCCACTCCCTGTGGACACCGTTGCTGCCTTCGATGAATGTGGCGGTCTGTCCACGCGTCGGCAACTGGTGGAACGACGTGGTCTCCACCGTGATGCCGTGCGCGTGCAGGATCTCGGTGAGCGCCGCGACGGGCCCGTAGGCCGTGACGCTCGACGTGGCGACGGTGCCGCCGATCGACAGCGTCGCCTGGTACTCACGCGGGCCGATCTGCCCGGTGGGCCGACTGTCGACGCACGACCATTGCCGCAGGATGACCGGTCCCGCGATCGCCGCGAACCGGGCGAGGAACGAGTCCCAGGTCTCCGCCTGAGCCGTTGCGCGCAGACCGCGCGGCAGCGGTGAGGCGAAGCAGGACGCGAAAGACGACGCCCCCGATGTCGATGACGTCGAAGCCGAAGAGGTGTGGATTGCTGGTGCGGTGAACATGTGCCGGTCTTCTCTGATGGGAGGGAGTGACCGACGAAGAGCAACGACCCACAGCGAGGGGTCGGTCCGAATCAGACCCCGCTGCGGGTTGCTACTACGAGTCGCCTCAGCACGCCTGCGATGGTAGTCCTCGCCCCGCCGGCGGTGCAAACAGTTTGAATCAGTAACGTCATCGGGGTGGGAGCCGCATGACCGTCTGGGACGTCGTGCTGCTCGTGCTCGCCGGTATCGCGGGCGGACTGACCGGAAGCGTCGCCGGCCTCGCGTCGGTGGCCACCTACCCCGCCCTGCTCGTCGTCGGCCTGCCGCCGGTCACGGCCAACGTGACGAACACCGTCGCGGTGGTGTTCAACGGTGTCGGGTCGATCGCCGGCTCGCGGCCGGAGCTCGCCGGTCAGGGCGCGTGGCTCAAACGGATCATTCCCGTCGCGGCGCTCGGCGGCATCGCGGGGGCGGTCCTGCTGTTGTCCACGCCTGCCGAGGGCTTCGAGAATGTCGTGCCGTTCCTGCTCGGGTTCGCGTCGGTGGCGATCCTGCTGCCACGTAAGGAGCATCGCTCCGCCCGCGTGGCCAACCACCGCGACCATCTCATCCGCGTCGGACTGGAAGCCGCTGCGATCTTCCTGATCACCATCTACGGCGGCTACTTCGGGGCCGCGGCCGGCGTGCTGCTGCTGGCACTGATGTTGCGGGCCGGCGGTGCCACGCTCGCGCATGCGAACGCGGGCAAGAACGTCATCCTCGGCGTCGCCAACCTGGTCGCCTCCGGGATCTTCGTCGTGTTCGCCCCGGTCTACTGGCCCGCCGTCGTGCCGCTCGGCATCGGTTGTCTGATCGGGAGCCGCCTCGGCCCGGTGATCGTCCGCCACGCCCCGGCCACACCCCTGCGGTGGCTCATCGGTCTGGCCGGCATCGCTCTGGCCGTCAAACTCGCCCTGGACACCTACTGAGTCACTCCGGCGGGCACACAGATTCGGCAGCGGGACGACTCAGCGGAATGGGCTGTCTCCCTTGGTGACCTGCAGGCCGAGCGTCATGAGGTTCTCGGCCGAGGCGTGGAGTTGCTCACCGGCCTCCCGGCCGGCCTGCCCGGCGAGATACCGCGACCAGGTGCCCTCGATGACGATGCCGAGCTTGAAACACGCCAGGGCCACATACCAGTCGAGGTGCTCGGTCGTTCTGCCGCCGGCCGACCGGTACGCGTCGAGCAGCTCACCGCGACCGGCCAACCCGCCGAGAGCGGCGAGTGCCGAGCCGGCGTTGATCGGGTTGGGATCGTCGGGCCAGCACACCAGCATCCAGCCGAGGTCGAGCAGCGGGTCACCGATCGTGCACATCTCCCAGTCGATGAACGCCGCCAGTTCGGGCACCTCGCGACGCAACAACACGTTGTTGAGATGTGCGTCGCCGTGCATGATCCCCGGCTCGCTGTCCGGCGGGCGGTGTTCGTCGAGCCACTGCGCCAGCGGCCGGGCCCCGGACATCGACTCGGGTTCGTAGTTGTCGTGACGGTAGCTTTCGAGCAGTTTGAGGAACTGTGGAACCTGCCGCGCCAGAAAGGATCCCGGACGTCGTAGTGCCGCGAGTTCGCTGTCCTGCCACGGCACGTTGCCGAGTCCGGCAAGGCTCGCGGCATAAGAAAGGCCGACCGCACGGCGCATGTCGGCGCGCTCGTAGGCCGGGGTCACCTCGTTGCCGGGGTTGAACCCGTCCACCTCTTCCATCAGGTAGAACACCACACCGAGCACGTCCGGATCGGTGCATCCGGCGATGAACGCCGGATGCGGCACCCCGGATCCGGCCAGGGTGCGCAGCACCGCGATCTCGCGCAGCATCGTCTTGTCGCTCGTGGGCCGGGGATGGGCCGGCGGGCGCCGCAGCACCATCGGGCGTCCGTCGACGTGAACGCGGACGACGATGTTCTGGGTGCCGCCCGTCAGGGGTTCCACATCGCTGACGGTGGATCCGATCTTCTCGGCTCGGACCCACGCCTGCAGGGCCTGCTGGTCGTGTTCGCTCAACGTGGGCAACTGCTGCACATCACCGGGCATGCTGACATCGTGCCAGCCGAGCCTCAGCGTCTGCGTGCAGTCACCAACAAGTACTCCCACTTCATGGTGCCGCCGTCGACGAACCGGTCCCCCAGCGACGCGATGGCCCCGTCGAGTGCGGCGGTGCGTTCGGCGTCGTCGCCGACGGCACGGTACGCCGCTATCGTGGGACCGTAGTTGGCCTCGAAGAAATCGCGGAACGCCGCGCCGTCGGCGAACATGTCGACGGTCAGCGAGCGACGCATCGCCTCAAGGCCGTCCACTGCGCCGCCGAGCAGTGCACGGACGTGGTCCTCGTTGCCCCACAACGGCGGTGGCGATACACCGGGCGGTGGTGCGGGCACGAACGGCTTCATGGTCGCGAACAGCTGCCCGATGAAACCTTCTGGGGTCCAACTGATCAGACCGATCCGCCCACCGGAACGGGTGACCCGCACGAGTTCCCGGGCAGCCTGCTCGTGGTGCGGCGCGAACATCACGCCGATGCACGACATGACGACGTCGAACTCGGCGTCGGCGAACGGCAGCGCCTCGGCGTTGGCCTCTTTCCATGTGATGTCCACGCCGCGTTCGGCAGCCAGGTGTGCGCCTTCGTCGACGAGTTGCGGGCACAGATCGCTTGCCGTGACCTGTGCGCCGGTGAGCGCGGCGGGGATCGCGGCGTTGCCCGTTCCAGCCGCGATGTCGAGGACGCGGTCATCCGGTCCGATGCCGCAGGCCTCGACGAGGACGGGACCCAACGGCGCGACGATGTGGGTGGCGATCGCGCCGTAGTCCCCAAGCGCCCACAGCGCCCGATGTTTGGCTGCTAGTTCCTGATCGACAGTGGCGACGCCCATGGCTGACTCCTTCATTCGGCGTGTGCAGCAATGGTCCCGCCGCGACAGTGCCGGAATCCAGTACCAGATCTGAACTGCCCGAGGTTCACAATCTGTATTGGCTTGGCGGGGTTTGCGGGGTGTACTGGTGCCCAGGCCCGCGTAACTCATCGTCCGGGAGGTGCCGCACATGTCGACCTATGGCCAGTTCTGTCCCGTCGCGAAGGCAATGGAGCTCCTAGACGAGCGCTGGACTTTGCTGGTGGTCCGGGAACTGCTCTTGGGCAGTACCCATTTCAACGATCTGCGTCGCGGCGTGCCCAAGATGTCCCCAGCGCTGCTGTCGCGGCGGCTCAAGTCGCTGGCGCGTGCCGGGGTGCTCGAGCGCACCGAGGTCGACGGCCGCACCTCGTACTCCCTCACCGAATGTGGCCGCGAACTGGCCACCGTGGTCGACGCGCTGGGCACATGGGGCGTGCGCTGGATCGGCGAGCTCGGTGAGGAAGACCTGGATCCGCATCTGTTGATGTGGGACATGCGTCGCACGATCCGGATCGAAAAGTGGCCCAGGACCCGCACGACAGTGGCGTTCATCCTCGACGGTGTCGCGCCCAAGGCCGCCCGGTGGTGGTTGGTGGTTGCCGACGGCGAGGCCGACGTGTGCGATTTCGATCCCGGTTACGAGGTGACCGGCGCAATTCAGACGAGTCTGCGCACGCTCACGCGGATCTGGCGGGGCGACCTCAGCTGGTCACATGCGGTGCTCGACGGCAGCGTCGCCCTTTCGGGTCCGAGCGAGGTGCGCCGCGCGATTCCGAAGTGGATCGGCCAGGGCCAGTTGGCCGCAGTTCCGCGTCCGGCCTGAAAACCGCTCGCGCCCCGGCTAATCCAGTATCCGCCGCGCGACGTTGGTGGTGATGAGATCGAGCAGTTCGTCGCCGCGTCCGGCCAAGATGGTCCGGATCGCGTAGAGTGAGAAACCCTTTGCCTGCTCGACGGTGATCGCAGGCGGGATCGACAATTCCTGGCGCGCGGTGATGACGTCGACGACAGCCGGGCCGTCGTGCGCGAACGCCTCGGTCAGCGCGCGTTCGAGGTCCCCGGGCGCGGTGACCCGGCGCCCGAGGATTCCCATCGAGGATGCGACCGCCGCGAAGTCCGGGTTCACCAGGTCGGTGCCGAACGTGACGATGCCCGCCGCCTTCATCTCCAATTCCACGAAGTTCAGCGACGAGTTGTTGAACACGATCAGCTTGACCGGCAACTGGTTCTGGATCAGCGTGACGAGTTCACCGAACAGCATGGTCAGCCCGCCGTCCCCGGCGAGGGCGACCACCTGTCGGCCCGGGAAGGCGGTCTGCGCCCCGATGGCGTGCGGCAGCGCGTTCGCCATCGTGCCGTGGTTGAAGGATCCGATGAGCCTGCGCCGGCCGTTCATGGTGAGGTACCGCGCGGCCCACACCACGGGTGAACCGACGTCACACGTGAACACGGCGTCATCGGATGCCAGCCGATCGACAAGTCCGGCAACATATTCCGGGCGGATCGGGGTGCGGTCGCGGTCGTTGACCGCCAACGAGTCCAGCGTCGCACGGGTCTTGCGGTAGTGCCGCAGCGACCGGTCGAGGTGCTCACGGTCGCGTTTGGGACGCAACAGCGGCTGCAGTGCGGCGATGGTGTCCTTGACCGTTCCTCGCAACCCGAGGTCGATCGGGGTGCGACGCCCGAGGTTTCGTCCGCGGATGTCGACCTGGATGACGGTGGCATTGTCGGGATAGAACTGCTGGTAGGGAAAGTCGGTACCCAGCATCAGCAGTGTGTCGGCCTCCTTGATGGCCTTGTACCCGGAGGCGAACCCCAGCAGACCTGTCATCCCGACGTCGTAGGGATTGTCGTACTCGATGAATTCCTTGCCGCGCAACGCATGTACGACGGGTGCTTGCAGGGTCTCGGCGAGTTGGACCAGCGCGTCGTGCGCTCCGGCGACGCCCGCCCCGCCCAGAATCGTGACGCGCTCGGCGGCGTTCAGCAGATCGGCGGCGCGGCGAACGGACTCGTCGTCGGGCCGCAGCACCGACCGGGTCGGGCTGATCGGACGGACCGGCTGCTCTGAGATCCGTTGCGGGAAGATCTCACCCGGGATGACCACGACGGCAACGCCGTTCTCCTCGACCGCCGCGCGCATCGCCATCGCGAGGATGCGCGGTGCCATCTCGGCAGTGCTGACCAGCTCGCAGTAGGCACTGCACTCGCGGAACAGATCCTGCGGATGGGTTTCCTGGAAGTACTCCGAGCCGATCTCGCCTCGCGGGATGTGCGCGGCGATCGCGAGCACCGGTACCCGGCTGCGGTGCGCGTCGAAAAGGCCGTTGATCAAGTGCAGGTTGCCGGGGCCGCAGCTACCCGCGCACACCGCGAGTCCGCCGGTGAGTGCGGCGTCGGCCGTGGCGGCGAACGCCGCGGTTTCCTCGTGACGGACGTGCTCCCAGCTGATCTCGCCACTGCGGCGGATGGCGTCGGTGAACCCGTTGAGGCTGTCGCCCGGCAGTCCGTACACACGACGGACACCGCTTGCCGACAGCATGGCGATGATGTGGTCTGCGAAAGTCGCCATCGCGCTTCCCTCCCCCGTCAGCGGTTTCGGCGCGACCGGCTCGGCGCCGGCCACGCCGAGATCACTCTACTTGGGAGCAAACCGCTGGCCACCGTCCAAACGGATGCACTGGCCGTTGAGCATGGGGTTTTCGACGATCGCGAGCGCCAGACGGGCGTACTCGTCGGGCTTGCCGAGACGCTTGGGGAAGGCGGCGTCCTTGGTGAGCACCTTCGCGAATTCGTCGGGGATGCCCTCGGTCAACCCGGTCGCGAACAGGCTCGGTGCGATGGCCAGAGCCCGGATCCCCAGGCTGCCCAGGTCACGCGCCATCGTCAGGCTCATACCCGCGATGGCAGCCTTGGACGCCGTGTAGGCGACCTGCCCGATCTGGCCCTCGAACGCCGCGATGGAGGCGGTGTTGATGATGACGCCGCGCTCCTCGCCTTCGGCGTCGACCGGGTCGTTCTTGCTCATGTGCCATGCCGCGAGGCGGCTGACGTTGAAGGTGCCGATCAGGTTGAGGTCGATGGTGGAGCGGAAAGAGTCCAGGCTGTGCGGGCCGTCCTTCTTGACGGTGCGCTCACCGATCCCGCCGCCGGCCGTGGTGACGGCGATGTGCAGTGCGCCCAACGTCTCGACGGCCTCCTGCAGCACCTTCTCGGTGCCGTCGAAGTCGGTGACGTCCACGGCGAAGAAGGAACCGCCGATCTCATCGGCCACCTCCTTGCCCTTCGACTGCGGGCGGTCGAGCACCGCGACGCTCGCGCCGCGCTTGGCCAGCGCCTCGGCGGTCGCACGGCCGAAGCCCGACGCGCCGCCGACGATGACGGCTTTCTTGCCTTCGATCTCCATCTAGCTTCCTTTCCAAAAGTGACCGGATTCGTAAAGTAACCTATCCCATGTGGGCTTCCCGTAAGGCTTTCGGGTTCGGGTCGTGACGTGTGGTCACACGTCACCACTTCGTAAGTTCTGCGCGGCCGTTTCGCGGTTACCGTTTGACCATGTCAGAACGCGTCCGCCGCACTCCGCCGCTGGCCGGGCTCGCCGCGGCCGCCGTGGCGCTCGGGGTGGCCGGGATCGTCGCGGTGCCCTTCGGGCCCGAGGCCGACGCCCGCACCGCAGTGGGATCGGCGGTCATCGACCTGACACCCGGGCCGGTGAAGGAATGGGCCATCACCACGTTCGGCACGGCCGACAAACTGCTGCTCACCATCCTGATCGTGGCCATCATCGCGGTGCTCGCCGCCGTGACGGCGCCGTGGGAAACCCGCCTGCGCCCGATCGGAAGCACCGTGATCGGCCTCGCCGGTGTGCTCGGCTGCGTCGCGGTGCTCTCCCGCCCAGGGGCCGGCTGGATCGCGATCCTGCCGACGGTGATCGGCGCGGTGTGCGGGATCGCGGTGCTGCGACTGCTGGCCTCGGGCCGGTTCCGCGACGACCGAGCCGACCCGGGTGGAGACGAAACCGACCACCGAGCCGACGACGAAGCCGACGATAGAGCCGACACCGTGGACCCCGGCCGCCGCTGGTCACTCGTTGCGCTCGGCCTGCTGACCACCGGCGTGGTGACCGGCGCGGCCGGTGCGGTGCTGTCACGGCTGGCGTCGTCGGTGTCCGGTGACCGCGATGCGTTCACATTGCCGCGCGCGGAACGCGCGGCCGCGCCGATCCCGCCGGATGTGCAGCCCGCGGGGGTGTCGCTGCCGTCGTTCATCACCCCGACGCCGAAGTTCTATCGCATCGACACGGCCCTGACGGTGCCTCAGCTCACGCGTGCCGATTGGCAGTTGCGCATCCACGGCATGACCGATCGCGAGGTGACCTACCGCTTCGAGGATCTCGACCGCTTCGAGGTCATAGAGAAGGTCGTCACGCTCACGTGCGTGTCCAATCTGGTGGGCGGTGACCTGATCTCGAACGCCACCTGGACGGGCTACCGGGTTCGAGATCTGCTCGAAGAAGCCGGTGTCTCGACGGATTCCGACATGGTGCTGTCGACGTCGATCGACGGATTCACCGCGGGCAGCCCGATCGAAGCGCTCACCGACGACCGTGACGCGCTGCTCGCGATCGGCATGAACGGTGAACCGCTGCCGTCCGCGCACGGGTATCCCGCACGCCTGGTGGTGCCCGGGTTGTACGGCTACGTCTCGGCCACCAAGTGGGTCGTGGATCTCGAGCTCACCCGCTTCGACCGCGCCGAGGCGTACTGGACCAAGCTCGGCTGGTCGACACACGGCCCGATCAAGACCCAGTCCCGCATCGACGTCCCCCGCGAAGGCCAGCAGGTCGCCAGAGGCCCGGTGCGCTTCGGCGGCGTCGCGTGGGCGCAGCATCGAGGCATCCGTGCCGTCGAGGTGAGGATCGACGGGCCGTCGGGCCCGGGCGAGTGGCGGCCGGCCCAGCTCGGTGCGGCCTATTCCAACGACACCTGGCGGCTGTGGAGCTTCGACTGGACCGCTGCCGACCCCGGCGAGTACGCCGTCACCGTGCGCGCCACCGATAACACCGGGGCCACCCAGACCCCCGACCTGGCCGATCCCGTGCCCGACGGCGCCACCGGCTGGCACAGCGTCACCTTCGACGTCACGTGACCCGTTGCCTTGCACCGCGAGCGTGCGCGGCTGTCCCCCGACACGCCGCAAAACACCAGCACTGCGCGCACCCTCACGACGCGCGAGCATGCATGAATGTCCGACCCGCGTGGCACGCTGAAACCATGCTGCTCGCCGACGTCGCCGCCGCGTCCACCGAAGTCGCGGCCTCCTCGGCACGCCTGGTCAAGATCGAGCGGATCGCCACGCTACTCGCCCGCGCCGCAGGCGAGGGTGACGCGCAGGCCGTCGCGGTCATCGTGTCCTGGCTCTCCGGGGAGCTTCCGCAGCGTCAGATCGGAGTGGGGTGGGCGGCGTTGCGCACGTTGCCACCACCCGCTGCCCAGGCAACCTTGACCGTCGACGAGGTGGACGACCGGTTCAGCACCATAAAGGCCGTCGCCGGCAAGGGCTCGCAGGCGGCACGCGCCGGGCTGGTTCGCGAACTGTTCGGCGCCGCAACCGAAGTCGAGCAAGAGTTCCTGCGTCGTCTGCTCAGCGGTGAACTGCGCCAGGGCGCACTCGCCGGGGTGATGGCCGATGCCGTCGCCAAGGCCGCGGCACTTCCCGCAGCCGAGATACGCCGTGCCGCAATGCTCGCGGGCAACCTGCCCGCGGTCGCGGCCGCCGCCGTCACCGGCGGGCGTGCCGCACTGGCCGACTTCCGGCTCCAGGTGGGCCGACCGGTGGGGCCGATGCTCGCGCAAACGGCCACCAGCGTTGCCGACGCGTTGGAACGCCTCGGCGGCACAGCGGTTCTGGAGGCCAAGCTGGACGGCGCCCGTGTGCAGATCCACCGCAGCGGCACCGACGTCTCGATCTACACCCGCAGCCTCGACGACGTCACGCACCGGCTTCCCGAGGTGGTCGAGGCGACCCTCGCGCTGCCGGCCACCGAGTTGATCGCCGACGCCGAGGCCATCGCGTTGCGACCGGACGGCAGGCCGCATCTGTTCCAGGTCACGGCCGCGCGGTTCGGACGCAAGGACCCGGGCGATCTGGATCCGCTGTCGGTGTTCTTCTTCGACCTACTGCATGTCGACGGCCGCGATCTGCTCGATCTGCCCACCGAGGAACGGTTCGGCGCGCTCGACGCGCTGGTGCCTCAGGATCAGCGTGTGGACCGTCTCGTGACGACGGATACTGTTGCGGCGCAGGAGTTCTTGGAGCGCACCCTGGCGGCCGGACACGAAGGGGTCATGGCGAAGTCACCGCACGCTCCGTACGAGGCCGGCCGGCGCGGCGCGGGATGGCTCAAGGTCAAGCCCGTCCACACGCTCGATCTCGTCGTGCTCGCGGTCGAGTGGGGTTCGGGACGCCGCCAAGGCAAGCTGTCGAACATCCATCTGGGGGCGCGGGATCCGGATTCCGGCGGGTTCGTCATGCTGGGCAAGACGTTCAAGGGCATGACCGACGCGATGCTCGAATGGCAGACCCAGCGGTTCCTCGAACTGGCCGACGGGCCCACCGACGGGTACGTCGTGCACCTGCGACCCGAGCAAGTGGTCGAGATCGCGTTCGACGGTGTGCAGCGGTCGTCGCGTTACCCGGGCGGCATGGCGTTGCGGTTCGCGCGCGTGCTGCGCTACCGCGACGACAAGTCCCCGGCCGAGGCCGACACGGTCGAGACGGTGCGTCGGTTCTACGAGCGCGACTGATCAACAGATCCTGGGCAACTGCTCGCCGAGTTCGCGCTCGATCACGCGGGTGGTGCCGAACGGCGTCTTGCCCACCGCCATTCCTGGGTGGCCCTCGACGACGCGCCCGATGATCGCCGCGTTCGCGCCCTCGGGCCTGGCCCGCATGGTCTCCAGGATCGCCTCGCTGTGCGCCGGGTCGACGAAGGCCACGATCTTGCCCTCGTTGGCCACCTGCAGCGGATCCAGCCCCAGGAACGAGCAGGCCGACGAAACCGATTCGGGCACCGGGATGTTCGCCTCGTCGAGTTCCACGCCAACCCGGGCGGCGCGCGCGATCTCGACGACCGAGGCCACCAGACCACCCCGGGTGGGGTCGCGCAACGCGTGGACGTGTGAGGGATCGCCGGTGGCCAGCATGGCCGCCACCAGGTGGTGCAGCGGCGCGCTGTCGGTGGTGACCGCGGTCCCGAAGTCGATGCCCTCGCGCACGCTCATGATCGCCACACCGTGCTCGCCCAGGTTGCCCGAGACGAGGATGTGGTCGCCTGGGCGCACACGTTCCGGGCCGATGCTGACGCCCGGCAGGACCACGCCGACACCCGCGGTGTTGACGAACAACTGGTCGGCACCGCCCTTGCCGACCACCTTGGTGTCGCCCGTGACGATCCGCACGCCGGCGTGCCGCGCCGCGGCACCCATCGACTGCGCGACCGCGCCGAGCACGTCGAGCTCGAGGCCCTCTTCGAGGATGAACCCCGCGGTCAGGGCGACCGGTTGTGCACCGCTGCACGCCAGATCGTTGATGGTGCCGTTCACGGCGAGGTGGCCGATGTCGCCGCCCGGGAAGAACAATGGTTGCACCACATAGGAATCCGTGGTCACCGCCACGGTTCCCGCGCCGACCTTTAACAGCGCCGAGTCTCGGGCCGGTCCCGCGTCGGCCGTGTCGAAGGCCGGCAGGAAGAGGTTCTCGATCAATTCCTCCGACAGCACTCCCCCGCCGCCGTGCCCCATCACGATGCGTTTGGTCTCGCGCAGCGGCAGCGGGCACACCCAGTCGCTGGGATCGATGGTCACCGGTGCGTCAGACACGAGCGGCCGCCTCTAGTCGACGGAACTGATAGTACGCGGCGCACGCGCCTTCACTCGACACCATGGTGGCACCCAACGGGTTTCGCGGTGTGCAGTTCTTGCCGAAGGCCGGGCACTCGTTGGGTTTCAATAGTCCCTGCAGCACCTCGCCGCTGCGGCACTCGGCGGACTCGGCGACCTGTAGATGGCCGACACCGAACCTCAGTTCGGCGTCGAACTCCGCGTACTGCGGTGACAACGTCCACCCCGAACGCGGGATCATGCCGATGCCGCGCCACTGCCGGTCGGTCACCGCGAACACCTCGGACAGCGTCTGCTGCGCGAAGACGTTGCCCTCGGCCGTGACGGCGCGCGGATAGGCGTTGCGCAACTCCGGTGTACCGGCCTCCAACAGGTCCACGAGTTGCCGCACCCCCTCGAGCAGGTCCAGCGGCTCGAATCCGGTCACCACGATCGGGACGTCGAACTTCTCCACCAGAGGCCCGTATTCGGACGTGCCCATCACCGAGCACACGTGCCCGGCGGCCAGGAATCCCTGGACCCGGTTGCTGGGTGATCTGAGGATGGCCGTCATCGCCGGCGGCACCAGCACGTGTGAGACCAGCATCGAGAAGTTTTTCAGGCCCAGACGTTTCGCGTGCACCACGGCCATGGCGTTGGCGGGTGCGGTGGTCTCGAAGCCGACCCCGAAGAACACCACCTGCTTATCCGGGTTGTCGGCGGCCACACGGGTGGCGTCCAGCGGTGAGTAGACGATGCGCACGTCACCGCCGCGGGCCTTGACGCTGAACAGGTCCTGATGACTTCCTGGCACACGCAGCATGTCGCCGAACGAGCAGAAGATCACGTCGTCGCGCGCGGCGATCTCCAGAGCACGGTCGATCACCTCCAGGGGCGTGACACACACGGGACAACCGGGGCCGTGCACGAACTCGACGGAACCCTCCAGGAGCTGGTCGATGCCGTTGCGGATGATCGAATGTGTCTGGCCACCACAGACTTCCATGATGGTCCAGGTTCTTGTCGCGGCCCGGTTGATGCGGTCGACCAGGGTGCGCGCCGCGGCGGGGTCACGGAACTCGTCGAGGTACTTCATGCCGTCTCCACCCCCTCGGCCAATTCCTCGTCGAGCACCCCGAGGTCTTTGAACATCCGCAGGGTTTCCTGTGCGGAGGCCTCATCCAGACGGGTGATGGCGAAGCCCGCGTGCACGATCGTGTACTCCCCGATCTGCATGTCGGGCAGATACGCCAGGCAGACCGTCTTGGTGGTTCCGCCGAAGTCGACCGTGGACATTCGGGTTCCGGCTTCGTCCCACACTGCGACGACCTTGCCGGGTATTCCCAGACACATCAGGCCTCTCCTTTCCGAATTCCCCCGCCGGCCGCGACCACCGCGGCCTGTCCCAACGCCAGGCCGCCGTCGTTGCACGGCAGACAGGCCTGGGTCAGCACTTCCAACCCCCGGGAGGTCAACTCTTCTCGCAACCCGTCGAGCAGGATCCGGTTGACGAACACGCCTCCGGTCAGCCCCACCGTCCCGACGCCGGCCGACTCCGCGCAGTCGGTGACCGCCGTGACGGTCGCACGGATCACCGCGGCGTGGAATCCGGCTGCCAGATCGGCGATCTCGGTACGCGCTCGCAGTCCGGCGACCAGGTCACCCAGCAGGGGCAGCGGGTCGAGGATCCCGCCGTGCACACCGAAATCCATCGGCACCGCCCGGCCCGACCGCGCGACGTGTTCGAGTTCGACCGCGGCCTGGCCCTCGTAGGTCACGGTCTGGCACACCCCCAACAGGCTGGACACGGCGTCGAACAGCCGGCCCATGCTGCTGGTGGGTATGCAGCGGAACTGCCGCGGAATCTGTTGGGCCAGAATTTTCATCGCATTCGCGTCGAGTTCGGCGACGCACGGCAACGCCGGATCCCACTCGATTCCGGCGCGGTGCAGCAGATCCAGCGCGATGCGCGCCGGTTGGCGCACGGCCCCGTCACCGCCGGGAAGGCTGAACACCCCGAGGTGGCCGACCCGGGTGAACGTCGCTGGGTCGCCGAGCGCCAGAAGCTCGCCGCCCCAGATGGTTCCGTCGGTGCCGTAGCCGGTCCCGTCGTAGGCGACCACGAGTGCCAGGCTGCCGAGCCGGTCGTGTTCGGCGAGCAGCGACGCCGCATGGGCGTGATGGTGCTGCACGGTCCACACCGGCAGGTCCTGCCGCAGCGCCCAGTTGGTGGTGGCGTAGCGCGGATGCGCATCGCAGGCGATGAGATCGGGTCGCCGCCGGGTCATCTGGGACACGTGGGCGTAGGCCGAGGTGAAACACAGCTGTGTGCGCGGATCGGCCATATCGCCCAGGTGTGAGGACAGGTGTGCCCGTCCGTCCCCACCCAGCAGGCAGAACGTGGTCTTCAGATCGCCTCCGGTCGCCAGGATGACCGGTGCGCCACCGTCACGACGACCTGGCACACGCACGGTCATCGGCAGTGGCGCGAAACCGCGCGACCGGCGGATCGGCACCGTGTGGCCGTCGTCGGTGACCGTCAGCACCGAATCCTCGCACGGCACATGGATCGGGCGGTCGTGGCTGAGCACGGCGTCGGCCAGGCCGTCGATCCAGTGCAGGTCCTCGTCGCGGTAGACGATCGGGGATCCGCCGGCGTTCGCGGACGTCATCACGAGCACCACCGGGCCGAGCCTGTCGAAGAGCAGGTGGTGCACGGGCGAGTACGCGAGCATCACGCCGACGTCTCGCAGACCCGGTGCCACGGCGTCCCGCACGGTGTCGTCGCGACCGGGCACCAGGACGATCGGGGCCGCGGGTGAGCTGAGTTCGGCGGCCGCGGCAGCGCTGATGTCGGCGATGCGGCGCGCGGCACCGAGGTCGGCCACCATCACAGCGAACGGCTTGGCCGGGCGGTTCTTTCGCCGGCGCAGTTCGGCCACCGTGGTTGTGTCCGTGGCCACGCACGCCAGATGGAACCCGCCGATCCCTTTGATCGCGACGATCCGGCCGGCCAGCAGCGCCGCTGCCGCGGCCCCGATCGGGTCGTCGTGCTCGTCGCCGTTCCACGACAGCCGCGGCCCGCAGTCCGGACAGGCGATGGTCTGGGCGTGATACCGGCGGTCGACCGGATCGTGGTATTCGGCGGCGCACCGCTCGCACATGGGAAACCGCGCCATGGTGGTGGCGGGACGGTCGTAGGGCAGGTCGGTGATCACGGTATAGCGGGGCCCGCAGTTGGTGCAGGTGATGAACGCGTGGCCGAAGCGACGGTCCGCCGGGTCACGCACCTCCCGGAGGCAGTCGGCACAGATCGCGCTGTCCGGCGGTATCAGCGTGCGCTCTCCCGCGTCCCCGGTACTGCTTTCGACGATGTCGAAAGTCCGCTCGCCGAGGGGCGCGACGGGGTGCACCGAGATGCTGTCGATGCGGGCGAGCGGCGGCGGATCCGCCTGCAGCGCTTCTACCACCACGTCGACGGCGTCCTGTGGGCCCTCGAGTTCGCAGTACACCGCGCCGGCGTCGTTGTAGACGAAGCCTCCGACCCCGTGGTCACGTGCCAGACGTGCCACGGCGGGGCGGAAACCGACCCCCTGCACAACGCCGGTGATCTGTAGCCGCACACGACAACAGACGCTCATCAGCCTCCTGGGCCACTCGATCACCCGCGGCGGTGGGCTGTGGCACGCGGGCTTGGTCATCACCTTAGTCCCTCGGCACGATTAACTGAACCCACTTCGCCGCAAACACATTCAGGAGTAAGGTCTGCTACGGAACACCGATCGGAGGCGCCGCGGACACGTGCATGAATTGTCGTTGTGCCAGGCCATCGCAGGCGTTGTGAACGAACATGCCAAGGGCAGATCCGTGCAGGTGGTGCGGGTTCGCGTCGGCGCATTGCGCCAGGTCGTCCCGGACACACTCACATTCTGCTGGAACATCGTCCGTGATCAGGCCGACCTTGCCGATGCCGCACTGGAACTCGAGGTGGTCCCCGGTGTCGTCGACTGCCGGCAGTGCGGTCAACGCCACGAGCTGACCTCACGGTGGTCGATCCTGTGCCCGTCGTGCAACAGCTGCGACGTGGCGGTGGTCGGTGGCGAGGAATTCCTCGTGACATCGCTGGAAGTGACGTGAAAAGGGGCAACTGTGGGTAGATTTCACCGCCACGACGACGGCACCGTGCACACACACGACCATGATCAAGATGGTCACGTTCATGATCATGCTCACGGGGATCACAGCGGCTATCAGACCGGCACCGAGCGCATCGAGGTGCTCGAATCGATCTTTGCCGAGAACGACATCCGTGCCGACATCAACCGTGGTCTGTTCGCCGAACACGGTGTGCGGGCACTCAATCTGATGAGTTCACCGGGCTCCGGAAAAACCACGCTGCTGGCCCGCACCCTCGACGATCTCGGCGCCGACATCTCCGTCGGCATCGTCGAGGGTGACATCGAAACCGACCTGGACGCCGCGAAACTCGGCGGCCGCGGAGCCCAGATCTCGCTGCTCAACACCGCCAACGGTTTCGGCGGTGAATGCCATCTCGACGCACCCATGGTCAACCGTGCCCTGCAGGGCCTCGACCTGACCAGACTCGATCTGGTGATCATCGAGAATGTCGGAAACCTGGTGTGCCCCGCGGAGTTCGACGTCGGTGAGCACGCCAAGGTCATGGTGTACTCGGTCACCGAAGGCGAGGACAAGCCGCTGAAGTACCCGGTGATGTTCCGCGCCGTGGACGTCGCGCTGCTGAACAAGATCGATCTGGTCCCGCATCTCGACGCCGATGTGCAGACCTACACTTCCCGTGTGCGGGAGGTCAATCCGACCGCCGAGATCCTTCCGGTCAGCGCGCGCACAGGCGAGGGCATGGAGGCCTGGTACGACTGGTTGCGCCGGTTCCTCACGGCGGGGCGTTAGCGCGGATCATGTGAGCGCCAGTCCGGGATCGACGCAGGCGCGCGCCCGCACGGACGCGGCCGCGGCAGCCACGATCACGGCCGCACAGTCATTCTGGGTTGCGGTGTCACCGACCATCCCGATCTCGGCACTGTCGGGGTCGGTGCGGTGCGCCATGAGCCAGTCGTACAGCAGCCAGTCCAGTGCGCTCGCGACATCGTGCGGATCCGCCTGCGGCGCAGACGCGGCCGCGATCACGGTGCGGATGAGGTCCCGGTGCTCGCGACGCGCGGCGTCCTTGTTCACACCGGAACTGTCGAACAGCAGCATCGACAGGGTCAGCGGCAGCCTCGATCCGGTCTCGGTGCGCACCACCCACCTGCCGCCCTTCCACGGCTTGTCCGGATCGGCCTGAACCAGTTCGCCGTAACCCCCGACAACGCCCAGCGCGGGATTGTCGAGCTCACCGTCCAGGGGCACCGGTCCCAGCAGTCCGAGGGCATGCCGGGCCAGGATCGAGACCAGCACCGCGGTCCCGATGATCTTGCCCGCCCGTACATCCGGTGCGACGTTGATCTCGGCGATGGCCTCGGCGTAGTCGAGACACGACCGGTCCAGGCAGCGGTACAACTCTCCGAGGGTTTCCCACTCGTCCGCCGATGGGCGGCGCCCGCCGCCGAGCACCTGCCCGAACCGTCTCGCCGCGTCGATCAGGGCGTCGTCGAGCGCCGACAGGTGGGTCGCGGCCAACCGGGCCGGTTCGTCGTCCTCGGCGACCAGATGCCGCAACGTGGTGGGACGACCGTGCGGGGTTGCCCAGTGAAAGCCGACCTGCTCGTCGGTCTGCACGATGCGTGGTCTCATCACCGCCCCCACAACATGACTCGGTTGTTGCCGGAGTCCGCGACCGCCAAGAGATCGCGGTGCAGATGCAGGCCGTAGGGCCAGCAGAGGGTGTCCCGGCCCACCAGGTCCCAACGGTTCTCCCCGTTGGACGCGAAATCCGGTTGCGCCAGCACGTGATCGGCCGGGCGTCCACCGACTGGATGGTCAGGCAGAGAGTCCCACAGCAGGATCCGGTTGTTGGCGGTGTCGGCCACCGCCAGGCGGCCGTCGTCGACCATGGCGCCATACGGGAACCGGAACCGGTCCCCGGTCTGGGGACCGTACGGCCATTCGGTCGCCGAACAGAAATCGGGTTGCCCGTACACCACATTCGCCAGCACATCGGCACCCGGATGCGGTGACCAGCCGAGGATCCGATGGTCACCGGCGTCGGCCACCAGCAACAGATCCCCGGTGCCCGTGATGGCGTGTGGCCAGCGAAAACCGGAGGGGCCGACCGGTTCGCCGCGGTTCTCCTCGCGCGCCGACGCATCGGGTTGGCCGAGCACGACATCGGCGGGCTGTCCCGGGTCGGGAATTCCGTTGTTCCACGCCAGAACCCGGCGGTTGCCGGTGTCGGCCACCCAGAACCGCCCGCCCAGCAGGGCGAATCCGAACGGCCAGTAAAAACTCGACGCCGAACACTCCACACCCGCGTTGGGTTCCACCGATTCGGGATCCGGTTGCCCCAGCACCACATCGGGCGCGACGTCGTCACGCGTGGGCACCTCATCCCAGATCAGGATGCGGTGGTGCCAGGCATCGGCAACCAGCAGTCGTCCGTCGATCACCGCCACCCCGGTGGGCAGGTTCATCCCGCGGGCCGGGCCGCGGCCGCCGGCGGCACGTCCCTCGGTGGTTCCGTCGGGCTGGCCGAGCACCACGTCGGCGGGAGCGTGGTCGCGGTCGGGGACACCGTGCCAGATCAGCACCCGGTGATTGCCCGAGTCGGCGACGACGACGTGCTCGTCGTCGACGAAAACCCCACGCGGCGAGTACATCCACGCCATGGTGGGACTGGCCGGCGGCAGCGCGAGTCCACCCGGAGCGGGCGCCCCGAGCCACACGAGCGGACGTCGGCCGCCGGTGAGTTCGTCCTCCAGGACAGCGGCGGTCCGTCCGGCGGGACGTCCGTCGGCGACCGGGCGCACAGAGTAGCGACTCATCCGGTGACCCGCACCCAGATGTCGCCGTCGTCGATCCGCAGCGGCAGCGGTTCGAGCTGGACCCCGGGAGCCGACATGCACTCCCCCGATGTCGCGTCGTAACAGAATCCGTGCCACGGGCACGTCAGCGTACCGTTGCCGACGTCGAGCACCGCGCCGTCGAGCGGAAGTGCCTCGTGCGCACATTCGTTGCGGTAGGCCGACATCCGCTGCCCCAGGTTCACCAGCAGAAGCCGAACCTCACTGCCGTCGGGCGCCGTGACCGTCACGGGTGTCACGTCGTCGACCGCAGCCGCGTCGACCGAACCCGCGCGCACCCAGCCCTCCTCGGCACGGCGCCGCACGGTGCTCCCGGCCAGCACGGCGTCGATCGAGATCACCGTGGGTGTGGGCTCGTTGGGCAGCACCTCGACCTTCGACACGCCCTGAACACCTTCCAGCAGTGCGGTTTCCACCAGCTGGCGCAGCGTCACCGCGGACATCGAGCAGCCGTTGCAGGCGCCTTCGAGCCGCACGAACGCGGTCCCCGATTCGATGCGCACCAGGGTCACGTCGCCTCCGTGACTGCGCAGTTGCGGTCGCACCTGCGCGAGGGCCTGTTCGGCCAGGGTCGTCGTGTCCGGGCGGATGATGCCGTGCAAGGTGAACAGCATGCGCACCACGGGGTCGTCGACGAGCTCGAACAACGCCTCCCGGGTCGCCTCGCCAGAACGCATTCGCTTGACGATGGTCACCAGGCCGGCGCGGTGGATCTCCTCGAGCGCGGCCTTCAGTTCCTCGGCGACCTTGCGTGCCTCGGGATCCAGGTCGACCAGCGCGCGGACCGCGTTGTCCACGCGCTGGGCCAGCTTCTCGAGTTCTGGCGCCTCGACCGCCGCGGTCATTTCGCTTCCTCGTCGCGACTGAGCGTGGTCTGTTTGGCGATCTCGTCGAGGATGCCGCGCACCGCCTGCACGGATTCGGTGTCGCCGAGTTCCTCGAAGAGGAAACGGGCCTCGTACAGCTTGGCCTTGGCGACGTCGAACATCCCGAGATGCGCGAGCGTATTGCCCTGGTTGGTCAGCACCCGTGCTCGGCCCTGCGGGTCGGTGTCGCGGTCGCGGGTGGCCAGCACGGCCTCGTAGATCTCGACGGCCTCGACGAGATTCTCGGTGCGGTGTTTCGTCGGGCTGTACACCAGGGAGTTGGCCAGGTTCAGCTGCGCGCTGGCCCACCGCGCGGGATGCGCCTCGCGGGTGAACACCGTCAGCGCCTGCCGCAGGGACTGTGCGGCGATGCCGAGGCGCAGCTGACCGGACGCCTCGACCATCGGCATGGTCAGGTAGGCGGTGGCCAGGTCGGCGTGCGCCGACGCCCACATCAGGGGTGCGTCCTCACGCCGGATGAGTTGCAGCACAGCGTGATAATGCGGGACGCAGCCCGGCAGCAGTTCGGGACGCCCGGCGGACTGTTCGTGCAGGAGCCCGGCCGCGGTCAGGTGCAGTTCGGCACGGCTCACGTGCAGCGCGTCGGCACTGTCCAGCAGCTTGATGGCGCGCTCGAGGCGGGTCAGCGCCGCGGGCGCGTCTGTATCCCGGAGCATGCCGGCGGCCGCACCCAGCAGCACACCGGCCAGCGGCCTGCTCACCGGTGTCGCCTGGTCGGCGGCCCGATCGAGAAGCGCGACCGCGCGGTCGGGGTCGCCCGCGTCGAGCGCCGCGGACGCCTGCGCCGAGAGCACCACGGCGACCAGTTCGCCGTCGAGTCCTTCGGCGCTCGGCACGGCGTCGCTGCGGCCGAGCGCGAACAGCACGACGTCGACGAGGACACCGAACACGCCCAGGTCGGCGCGCAGCGTGTCGGGATCGGCCGCGTCGGGATCGAGGACGAACCTGTTGTAGCGCGTGACGGGATCGTCGCCCGCCAACGCCGCCAGCGCCGCGTCACGGTCACCGGCGAGCGCGTGCCGGTGCGCGGCCAGACGCTCGGGCCACGCCTGCGGCAGTGTCCCACCGACCAGCGCGGCACGTGCGGCGTCGGTGTCGGAACCGGCCGGCACGAGCAGGTAACCCAGGGGAAGGCCGAAGGCACCAAGCGGTTGCGGGCGCACGCACACGTCGGTGCAGTCGGTCAGTACTGCGGTCTCGGTCACGGCCCTCCCATGGTTGTCACTGGATGAACGGCCCCCTCGGGTCCCGTTCGGCGGCCCGTTTGATCAGACTGGCGGCCAGTTCGGCACGTCCGCGAGTGCGGTAGGTGTCGATGCGCTTGCGTACGACGCCGTCGGCGAAGACCACGACGATGTCCACCGCGAAGTGGCCACGTTCAGCGACGACAACGGTCTCGACGGTGTGCGCGACATCGGCGGAACCCTCGGCGCGTACCTCGGTGCGGGGCAGCCCGTGCGGGAACGGCCGCTGGCACTCACACACGGCGATCACCGCGCCTCCCGCAGATCAGCGGGGATGGGGATGCGTAATGCTGACTTCTCATCGTCCCAGAATGCCCGATGGGGGCCAGAAAGTAAGGTCTCCCTAACTTCAACCCTGGTTTGGTCCCTGAGCACCTCGGCGATCAGCACCGACCGGTCCCCGGCGGGATTGCGCTGTTTGAGCAGCAGACCGCCGCTGCGCGGACCCCGCAGCGGGATGACCCACAGATCGTCGTCACGCACCATCGCGGCCACGGCGTCGGAGGGGAACCGGGCCGCGGCGACGTCGGCAGTCAGGCGCAGGTAGCCGTCCTCGGTGATCTCGACCTCGACCTCGTCGGCGGCCTGCGGCCGCAGCGGCCCCAGGTAGTCCCGCTCGATCAGCGCGATCACCTCTTCCATCGCCGCGCTCACCCGTTCGGACAACTCGGCGCCGAAGTCGACGTTCTCGGCCTCGATCAGGAACACCGTGATGTCGGTGGGACAGTCGTCCGCCAGCGCCCACCGCGCGAACGCGATCGCGTGGTCCCAACGGAACGAGTGCGTGTGCAGCCCCTGCAGAGGCGGCAGTTCGGCGAGTTCCTCACCGGGGACCCGGAACACGGTGCCCGGTGCCGACCCCGTAGCGGCGGCGTCGATGATCACCACCCGCTCGGCCCCGCGCATCTGGAACGCGACGTCCATGCCGGCCGTCCCGCCGTCGACCAGGCGGGCGCCGGCCGGCACGCCGCGCTCCCACAGGTGGCGGACGAGCACCGGACCGACCCCGTCGTCACCCCGCAGGAGGTTGCCGCACCCGACCACGAGTACGTCGCATACCTGGGGTTCGAGCGCAGAGGTCAGTTCACACCATCCCGTTGATCACGAACCGGTTCAGTTCCTTGCCGGTCTTGCCGTCGTAGGCGTGCACGGTACACACCAGGCACGAGTCGAAACTGCGTGCCACGTGCCCGAGCTCCACGGGGTCCTCGGCATCGACGATCGGCGAGCCGACGAGGGCCTGTTCGATCGGGCCGAGGACCTCCGAGGCGTCACGCGGGCCGATGTTCCACGCGGTCGGCGTGACGACCTGATAGTTCTTGATCTTCGAATCCTCGATGACGATCCAGTCGCTCAAGGCGCCGCGCGCGGCCTCGGTGGAGCCGAAGCCCTTGCCCTCGGCGTACTCGACGGGCTTGGTGTAGAAGCTCTCCTTGAGCTCCAGATCGTCGAGCCACTGCCGCACCCACTTGTAGTACTTGGGTCCCTCGTGCATGCGGGCGAGTTGGCGCACCATCACCGACGGCCCGATGGCGTTGTAGATGTCGGCGAACAGCGGGTCGTCGTCCTGGTGCGTTTCGGCGTCGGGGGCAGAGGCCGCCATGCGGCGCGCCAGCGGTCCGGTCTCCAGCGGTACGTTGCCCAGGCCGGGCACGGCGTACCGCGGTGACTTGGCCCAGCTGTACTTGCCCTGCTTTCGGCCGTCCTCGGGGTTGATCGGGATGGTCTCGCCCTCGAACGGATGCAGCGGCCGGTTGCCCTCGTAGAACGAGTGCGTGACGTCTTCGGTGACGTTGGCCTGGTCGAACTCGAAGTACCTGCCGTCGGCGAACACACCCGAACGTCCGATGAGCGCGGCGTTGCGCCCCTCGATGGTCGGGTTCTCGTACAGCGACGGTTCGAAATACGTCCCGGTGGCCAGGTAGTTGCCCACGCCCTGGCCGTACTTGTCCAGGCCGACGTCCAGGCAGTACCGGATGAAGAACCCGCAGTCGCTGTTGTACTGGGATTCGTTCTCGTCGACCCAGGCCAGCACGTCGTTCCAGGTCTTGTTCTCCAGCCAGCGGTCGACCGAGCAGCCCAGCCACTGCTTCTCGAGCCAGTTGTCATTCCAATGCTCCAGGATCGCGATGGCACGTGTGACGTCGGACAGCGTCGGCGCGCTCATCACACCGCCGGGCACCATGAAACTCGAATGCGGCCACTGCCCTCCGAAGATCGCGTAGACCTCAACCGGTTTGGCCGAAAGCACCACGCCCGGCTGGTAACTCGTGCCGACGTAGGGTGCGAACCGGCGCACGGCCTCGTCGTAGAGCTTGGACTTGGCGTAGTTCTTGTTGGTCAGGTCGATGGCGAACAGCGCGTAGAAGTACCGCGGGATCGACTGCAGCGTCTCGCAGGCCTGGCAGATGTTGCGGATCAGGGTCGCGTTGGGCGGCATGTGGGTGCGCCAGGCGGTGTCCAGGGCGTAGGCGGACTTGTACAGGTGGCTGCCGCCGCAGATGCCGCAGATGCGCGGGCACACGATCAGCCCGGCCTGAGGGTCCTTGCCGCGCAGGATGATCTCGAAGCCTCGGAACATCGCCGCCTCGGTCCAGGCCGACGTGACGACGCCGTCGTTGATGGTGACGCGGACGTCGAGGTCGCCCTCGACGCGGCCCAACGGGCTGACGAAAAGGTCGAGTTCGGTCATGTCAGTGTGAGTCCTTTTCTCCTGCTGGCCGCTAAACCACGAACATGTCTTCTTTTGACCACTGCGGTGCCGCGATCCGCGCTGCCGCCGCCAGACCCATGTACGTCAGGTGATCGGTGCCCTCGGGGACTTCCTTCGGGATCATGCCGCTGACCTTCTGGGTCTTGAACACCGTGCCCGGCGCCAGATCGAAGTGCGGGAACTCGGGTTCGGTGCAACCCAGGCACGGCATGCCTGCCCTGGTCTTGGAACTCTGCCGGTTCCACAGGATCCGGTTGCACGGCGAGTGGGTCATCGGTCCGCGGCAACCGAATTCATAGAACAGGCACCCCGTGCGGGTGCCTTCACCGAACGACAATGTGGACTGCTTGTACTCGAAGAACTGCACACGCGTACAACCGGTCTGGGTGAACGTCTTGAAGAACGTCTCAGGCCGGTGCAGGTCGTCGAGGGTGATGTCACCGGCACGACCGGTGGCCAGCGCGACGAGGATCTGGGTGATCCAGTCCGGGTGGGCCGGGCAGCCCGGCACGTTGATCACCGGAAGCCCCATCTTGGAACGGAAGTCCGGGCCGAGGAACCCGCCCTTCTCCCGCTTGTGGAACTGCAGTCCGGTGGAGCCCGAGGGGTTGGGTTCCATGGCCGGGATGCCGCCGAAGCAGGCGCAGTCGCCGATGGCCACCACGATCTGGGCTGCACCCGCGAGGTCGGTGACCCAGTCCTTCATCGGGCGGCCGGCGAACATGTCCATCTGTCCGGTGCCGTTCGGCGCCTCGATGACCGTCCCTTCGAAAACGAAGATATCCAGGGGCCGTTCGCCTTTCGCGCAGTCCCAGAACACCTTTTGCGCATTGTTGCCCAGTTCCAGCCCGAGCGACGGATGCCACAACAGGTCGAGGCCGAAGTCGACGATCAGGTCGACGACGTTGGGCTCGTCTGCGTTGAGGAACGACATGGTGTTGCCACTACATGCCCCGCCTTGGAACCAAAGCACCGATGCCATTGGGTCTCCTCTCGATCGCCGGCCAGGGCTGCTGCCGGATTCCGCTGGACTGTAAAGGTTTTCGCTTCGATCACACCTTGCTGCCGAAGACGCGGGCGACTTCGATCAGGTACGACACACCACGGCCGACGTCGGGATCCTTGGCCGCCGCGCGCAGCGTCTTCCACATCCCCCGCACACCGCGCGGCGCGGGCGGCGCCGATGTGCGCGCCGCCACCAGCGCGTCCCCCAGTGCCGACAGCACCTCGGCGCCACGCTGGTCGGTCAACGAATCCAGCACCGCGTTGAGCGCCGGCGTCGCCTTCACCAGTCCCCCGGACAACGTTGCCAGCGAGTTCGCCAACCCCGCCAGGTCGACGTCCTTGAGCGCCGCGAGTGCGGGGATGGGCGTGTCAGCCGCGTTGAGCGCCTTCAACTCCCCGATCGCCGACGTCAGGTTGTTCGCGATGTCGTCACCGCGACGCACGAATCCGTCGAGACCCTTGACGAGGACCGCGAGCAGGTCCGCATGGTCGAGCAAGCTGTTGAGGGCCTCGGCAACCTGGGGATCGTCGAGACGCCGACGGATCCCGTCGGCCGGCGAGATGTCTGGAAGTTCGTCGATCGCATTCTGACCGGCACTGTGACCGTTGCTGGCCATTCCATCCTCCCGCTCGGAGTTTCGGCGACGCGGCAAACATATCCTCGCCTATGCGCGGATGCCTATCGCTTTCGCGCAATTCCTGTCCGGATTGCGCAAAGATAGGTGCGCTCATGCGCGTCTGACGATCAGGAGGGTTGCGGTGCGGGACCGAAATCCGTTATCGCTGACCAAAGTTAGGCTTTCCTTAGCTCGCGTATCAGGCCGGGCGTTGCTGGGGGTTCCCGGATGTCACGGCTGACCCGGCTCGGGTTCATCGACATCCGCCGCACCAGCGATCCCGTGCGGCGAAAGGTGCGCAGCCGCGGCGTCCCGCCCGCGCTGGCCGATCACGAGATCTTCTACACCGAGGACGTCCGCGAGGCCGCGCGTCTGGTCGGTCGCACGCTGTCGCCCCTGACGCTCACGGTCGACGCCGCCGATGCCGGAGGTTTCGCGGCGACCATGCACGGCGTCCGGTTGCGCAACGTCAGCCTGCTCTACCTCGACCTGCACGTGGCCGCGACCCTCGACATCCCGGAATCCGGGCGGTACTTCGCGGTGCACATGCCGCTCAACGGCAGCGCCACGGTGACCCATCCGGCGGCTGAGTTCGACGCAGGCACCACACGGTCGCTGGTCACCAGCCCGGGCGACCCGGTCCGGATGAGCTTCGCACACGACTCGCCGCAGATGCTGGTGCGCATCGAGGAGGAGGCGATGAATGCCCACCTCACGCGCCTGCTCGGGCGGAACCTGGTCGGACCGCTGAAGTTCGAGCCCGAGTTCGACCTCACCACCGAGGCGGCCACCCGCTGGCACGCCGCGGTGCAGCTGATCCACACCGAGGTGTACCACGCCGGTTCGCTGGTGCAGCGCGGCTGCGCCATCGGTCCCGTCGAGGAACTCGTGATGAGCAGCCTGCTGTACCTGCAGCCGTCGACCTACTACTCCGACATCACCCGCCCCACACCGGCAACCCCGCGCCGGGCGGTGATCCAGCAGGCCGTCGACTACATCGAGGACCATCTGGCCGAGAAGATCACCATGGAGTCGCTGGCCGAGGCGCTGCACATGAGCGTCCGGTCGATCCAGCAGGGCTTTCGCACCGAACTCGGAATGAGCCCAACCACGTTCATCCGCGAACGTCGCCTGGAACGCGTGCGCGAGGAACTGACCGACGCCATCCCGTCCGACGGCGTCACGGTGACCGCGGTCGCCGAACGCTGGGGCTTCCACCACCTCGGCAGCTTCGCCGTGGAGTACCGAAAACGGTGGGGTGAGACGCCATCTGAAACGCTGCGGCGGTGAGCACGGCGAACCCTGCCAGGCCGAGCAGATGCTCACCGTCGCAGGAGATCGGGGCCGAAGCCGAGAAACGCCGAGGACGCAGCGGAAACCGGGATTCGATGACACTCGACTTGCGCACGGTGGAAGGATCAAGACCAGAGACGCACGACACAGGGGTCGACAAGGAGAGATCGTGGCAACACCTGATGCACCAACAACGGATCGCATCGAGGAACAAGACGGCGACATCACCTATATCCGCACCGACAAGGATCTACCGCCGGTCGCGATCATCGACCGCTCGCCGATCACCACCCGACACAAGATCATCTTCGCGATCATCGCGCTGGTAGGCGCGATCGCCTGGGCGATCATCGCGTTCTTCCGCGGTGAGACCGTCAACGCCGTGTGGTTCGTGATCGCCGCGATCTGCACCTACATCATCGGCTTCCGGTTCTACGCGCGGCTGATCGAGATGAAGATCGTGCGCCCGCGCGACCACATCGCCACTCCGGCTGAGCTTTTCGAGAACGCCACCGATTACGTCCCGACCGACCGCCGGGTGTTGTTCGGTCACCACTTTGCTGCGATCGCCGGCGCCGGCCCGCTCGTCGGACCGGTCCTGGCGATGCAGATGGGTTACCTGCCGGGCACCATCTGGATCATCATCGGCGCCGTCCTGGCCGGATGCGTCCAGGACTACCTGGTGCTGTCGATCTCGGTGCGACGCCGTGGCCGTTCGCTGGGCCAGATGGCCCGCGACGAACTCGGCTCGGTCGGCGGCGTCGCGGCCATCGTCGGCGTGCTCGTCATCATGGTGATCCTGCTGGCTGTGCTCGCCCTCGTGGTCGTCAACGCCCTGGCCGAGAGCCCGTGGGGCGTGTTCTCCATCGCCATGACCATCCCGATCGCGATCTTCATGGGTCTGTACCTGCGGTTCTTCCGTCCCGGCCGGGTGTCGGAGGTGTCGTTGATCGGCGTCGTGTTGTTGCTGCTCGCGGTCGTGGCGGGCGGCTGGGTGGCCGAGACGTCGTGGGGCGCAGACTGGTTCACGTTGTCCAAGGTCACGCTGTCGTGGTGCATCATCATCTACGGTCTTGCCGCGTCGGTTCTGCCGGTGTGGTTGTTGCTGGCGCCGCGTGACTACCTGTCGACGTTCATGAAGGTCGGCACCATCGCGCTGCTGGCGGTCGGCATCCTCATCGCCCGCCCGGTGATGGAGGCACCCGCGATCTCGAACTTCGCGGGCAGCGGCACGGGCCCGGTGTTCGCCGGTTCGCTGTTCCCGTTCCTGTTCATCACCATCGCATGCGGCGCACTGTCCGGCTTCCACGCGCTGATCTCCTCGGGGACCACGCCGAAGCTGCTGGAGAAGGAAAGCCAGATGCGACTGATCGGCTACGGCGGCATGCTCACCGAGTCCTTCGTCGCGATCATGGCCCTCATCACGGCGGCCATCCTCAACCAGCATCTGTACTTCGCGATCAACGCGCCCAGCGCACAGACGGGCACCACAGCACAGACCGCGGCCGACTACGTCAACGGCCTCGGCCTCTCCGGCGCACCGATCACCGCCGACGAGATCACCGCGGCGGCCGAAGGCGTCGGCGAACAGTCGATCGTGTCACGCACCGGCGGTGCACCGACGCTGGCGTTCGGTATGGCCGAGGTGCTGCACCAGGTGTTCGGTGGCACCGCACTCAAGGCGTTCTGGTACCACTTCGCGATCATGTTCGAGGCGCTGTTCATCCTCACCACGGTGGACGCGGGCACCCGCGTTGCCCGGTTCATGCTCTCCGACGGGTTGTCCAACCTCGGCGGCCCGCTGCGCAAACTCAAGGATCCCAGCTGGCGCGTCGGCGCATGGGTGTGCAGCATCGTCGTGGTGGCCGCGTGGGGCAGCATCCTTCTGATGGGTGTCACCGACCCGTTGGGCGGCATCAACACACTCTTCCCGCTGTTCGGTATCGCCAACCAGCTACTCGCGGCGATCGCCCTGACCGTGGTGACGGTTGTCGTGATCAAACGCGGTTTGCTCAAGTGGGCATGGATTCCGGCGGTTCCGCTGCTGTGGGATCTGACGGTGACCATGACTGCGTCGTGGCAGAAGATCTTCTCCGGTGACCCGAAGGTGGGGTACTGGACGCAGCACTTCCAGTACCGCGACGCCCGCGACGGCGGCGCGACGGCGTTCGGCGCAGCGAAGGACGCCGGGCAGCTCGACGCGGTCATCCGCAACACGTTCATCCAGGGCACGCTGTCGATAGTGTTCGCGGTGCTGGTGCTCATCGTGTTCACGGCCGGTGTGGTGATGGCGCTGCGGGCCCTGCGCGGGACGGGTCGCCCGCTGGCCGAGGACGAGCCGGTGCCGTCGCGGATCTTCGCTCCGTCGGGGTTGATCCCCACGCACGCCGAGAAGGAGGTGAGCAAGCAGTGGGACGCCTTGCCGACCGCACACGCCAGGCCGCACGCCAAGTCAGCTGGTACTTCTCGACATTGATGGGCGACAACCACTATCGGCGCTACGTCGAGCACCGGGCTCGCACCCATCCCGGCGAGCCCGTGCTCTCCGAGCGCGAGTACTGGCAGATGCGCCACCGTGGCGCCGACGCCAATCCCGGCGCTCGCTGCTGCTGACACAGCAGCGCCGAAACAGCAGCGCCGAGACCGACGTTCTTGTCGTGGATCTCGAAGACTTACGACAAGAGCGTCGTTTTCGACACGCGTGATGTCACCGCACGGAGTAACGCACCGGTAGGTGTTTGGGGCCGCCGACGAACGTGGTGGCGGTGTGCTGGGCCGGGCCGGTCGACTCCATCGAGTTCAGCCGCGGGATGAGCTCGCTGAAGAAACTGTTGATCTCCATGCGCGCCGGCGCGGCCCCGAGACAGAAGTGCACGCCGTAACCGAATGCGACGTGCTTGTTGGGATCGCGGCCCACGTCGAACCGGAACGGGTCGGTGAAGACCTCCTCGTCACGGTTGCCCGACGGGTACGACAGCAGCACGGATTCGCCTGCCGCGATGGGTACGTCGCGCACGACCGTGTCCTCGGCGGCGGTGCGCATGAACGCCTTGACCGGGGTCACCCAGCGGATCATCTCCTCCGTGGCGGTGCCCACCATCGACGGATCCCTACGCAGCCGATCGATGGGCGCCGCCGCGCTCAGCCGCGCCGCGCACGCCGGTGAAGATGTCGCCGAGGTGCTCAAGAAGATGGAACTCGAGGCATCCTACCGATCGGCAGGCCATCTTTGGTTCGACGAGTTGATCGCCCCCGAGGAGACCCGCAACGCGCTGCTCGTCGCGCTGCACCAGGGTGTCTACAGCAGGCAGGCGCCCCCAGAGCCGGTCTCACGCCCGATGATCATGCCGTGACGCCGCCAACGTGAGTGCGCGCACCACGCTGTTGCGACCGAGCGTGACCTTGAAGCCGTTCTCGCTCAGCGGTTCTGCACCGGCCATCAGCGAGTCGGCGGCCCTGCGGTAGCTGACGACCGTGGGCGGTGCGCCGATCAACGTGTGGTCGGCGTCGGGAACTCGCCACGGCTTGGCGGCCACTCCTCCGAGTGCGATGGCCGCGTCGCGGATGACCCCGTCGACGATGTCGAGTCCCACCGCGGCCGATACCAGCGCGAACGCGTAACTGTGCCGGTCGCGCACCTTGAGGTACCAGCCGGCGCGACCGAATGGACTCGGCGGCAGTTCGATTCCGGTGATCAGGTCCGCCGGCGCGAGCACGGTGTCACGCTCAGGGGTGTCCCCGGGCAGCGTGTAGAAGTCGCTGATGGCAACGCTTCTCGCGCCCCGCGGTCCCATGACGTGCACCGTGGCGTCGAGAATGGTCAACGCCACCGCCATATCGGACGGGTGCACGGCGACGCACATGGGGTTCGCGCCGAAGATCGCGTGCTCACGGTTGAACCCGGTGCGTGCCGCGCACCCCGATCCGGGTGTCCGTTTGTTGCACTGCTCGAATCTGGGGTCCATGAAGTACGGGCACCGTGTGCGCTGCAGCAGGTTCCCGCCGACGGTGGCCATGTTGCGCAACTGCGTGGTGGCACCGGAGAGCACGGCCTGCGACAGCACAGGGTACTGGCTGCGGATCAACGAATGGTTGGCGAGTGCGCTGTTGGTGACCCCGGCGCCGATCATCACACCGCCGGATTCGGTCGCGCTGATCGAGCGCAGATCGAGTCGCCCGACGTCGACGAGCGAATCCGGGGTCTCCACACCGTTTTTCATCAGGTCGAGCAGATTGGTGCCGCCCGCGTAGAAGCGGGCACCCTGGACACCTGCGCTGACGGCATCGGCGATCGTGGTGGCGTGGGCGAACGTGAACGGTCTCATCGGTGACTCACATCCTCGATGGCAGCGACGATGTTCGCGTATGCACCGCAACGGCAGATGTTTCCGGCCATGCGTTCGCGGATCTCCGCACGGGTCAGACACGGAAGTGGTACGCCGTCCTGCTCGCCGAACGATTCGGCGGACAGATCCCCACGCGCGTGCTCGTGGAGCATCGCCTGCGCGGACATGATCTGCCCGGGCGTGCAGTATCCGCACTGGAGGGCATCGTGGTGGACAAACGCCTCCGGTAGCGGTGCCAGTCCGGTATCGCCCGTGGCGGTGGCCTCGATGGTGCGGACAGTTCGTCCCGTCACCGAGACCGCCAGCGTGAGGCAGCCCAGTACGCGTTCGCCGTCGAGGTGGACGGTGCACGCGCCGCAGACGCCGTGGTCGCAGCCTTTCTTGGTGCCGGTCAAGCCGAACCGCTCCCGTAACAGGTCCAGCAGTGTGGTGCGCACATCGACGTCCACGGTCATCCGGGAGCCGTTGACGGTCAACTCGATGTTCATGTCGTTCACGGAGTTCACGAGGGTTCCCCCAACAGCATCTCGGTGGTGATCGGTACCTGGCGGATCCGCTTGCCGGTCGCGTGGAAAATGGCGTTGGCGATCGCGGCGGCCACACCGCTGGAGCCGATCTCGCCGATTCCGCGCACACCGATCGGATCCAGATCGTGATCGGGAACCTCGACGAATTCGATGTCGAAATCCGGAATGTCCGCGTGGGTCGCGACGTGGTACTCCCCGATTCGCAGGCCGGCGTCGTGCGGCACCTGTTCGAACAGCGCCATGCCGATCCCGAAGATCACCCCGCCCATGACCTGGCTGTCCGCCAGTCGGGGGTTGACCACCCGACCGCAGTCCAGCGTGGCCGACCAACGTGTGACGGTGGCCTTGCCGATCGCCTCGTCCACCTCGACCTCACAGAAGTGCACGCCGAAAGATTGTGTGGTGGTGGTCGGTTCCCCTCCCTCGGCGGTCGCGGTGAAAGTCAGCAGGTCGGCAAGTTCCGCACCGCCGTCGCGCAGCACCTCGGCGACCGTGACGACGGGGCGCCCCTCGCGCAGGACCACGCCCGCGCGGATGTCGAGTCCGGCGGATCCGCCGTCCACGCCCGACACCCAGCTCAGCAGGCGTTGTTTCCATTCCACGCCGGCCGAGAACACTGCGGACCCGACGCTCGCGGTGGTCTGTGAGGCACCGGTGTACGGCGCGGCGGGAAACCTGGAGTCACCGGTGTCGAATGCCACGGCCGTCAAGGGCAATCCGGTGGCGTCGGCGGCGACCTGGCCCATCACGGTCCGCACGCCGTTGCCGATCTCATGCGTCGCCGAGGCGAACCGCACCGTCCCGTCGACCGCGGTGTGAACCGCACAGCCCGCGCTCATGCGTCTGCCCGGATATGTCGCGGTGGCCATCCCCCAGCCGACCAGCAGGTCGCCGTGGCGCATGGCGCGCGGTAACCGGGGGCGCAGGCTCCAGCCGAATCGCTGCGCGCCCCGGCGATAGCACTCCTGCAGGTGCTTGCCGGACCACGGCCGCCCGCCGGCCTGATCGATGTCGGCATCGTTGCGCACCCTGAACTCCACCGGGTCGATGCCCAGGGCGTAGGCCAGCTCGTCCATGGCGGATTCGAGCGCGAACAGACCGGGCGCTTCCCCTGGCCCCCGCATGAAACAGGGCGTCGGCATATTGGTCGGCGCAACCGTGTGTGACGTGACCACGCGCGGTGACCCGTACAGGTATCGCGCGGGTAGGCCGGCCGGTTCGCAGAAATGAGCCAGCGGGGAGGTTTCGGTGAGCGTGTGGTGTTCGGTGCTCAGCAGGGTGCCCCGCGCGTCGGCGACCAGTGTCAGGTCCTGCTCGGTGCGGGGGCGGTGCCCCGTGGAGGTGAACATCTGGTCGCGGGTCAGCACCAGCTTGACCGGGCGTCCGACCGTACGCGCCGCGACTGCGCACAGCACCACGTGCATCCACAGGAAGTTCTTCGAGCCGAAGGCCCCGCCCACCAACGGCGACACCACGCGCACCCGGTCCTCGGGCATACCGAGGTAGCACGCGAGCACACGGCGTTCACCGGCGATCCAGCGGGTCGTGTCGTGCACCGTCAGGTGCTCGCCGGCCCATTCGGCGATGGTTGCCGACAGCTCGATCGGATGGTGTGCGTGCTCGGGGGTGTGGTAGGTGCCATGGTGTGGCACGAGATCCGTGGTGGCGCAGATCTGGTCAGCGCCGCGCCGGTCCTGCAGTTTCTCCTCCACCAGTTTGACCCAGTGGTCGGGTCGGTAACGGTCAGCGGCCGGAACGTCGGCCATCACCAGGTGCGCGGGTGCGGTCTCGTAGTCCAGTCGCATCCCTTGGGCGGCGGCCGTGGCGTTCTCGGGGGTGTCGGCGACCACCAGCGCCATGTGCTGGCCCGCATAGTGAACCTGCAGATCGGCCAGCGGGGTCCGCCGCTCGAAGGGAAAGTCCGCGGTGAGGTCGCTCGGAAGGCTGTGCAACGGTGGGCAATTCATCGGCGTCAGGACGTGGAGCACGCCTGGCGCCGCCGATGCCGCGCGCGCCTCGCGGCGCACCGACTCCGCGGTCACCCGCCCACGCGGGATCCTCGACTGCACGAGGGCCGCGTGAACGAGCCCGGGAACGTCGACGTCGGCGGTGTAGACCGCAGCGCCGGTGACCTTGTCGCGGCCTTCCACGCGCGGCACCGACCGGTTTTTTGCATCGGCCGACATTCAGCGGTCCAGCGGGTTGCGTCGACCGACGATCAGCGGATCGGCTGTGGTGAGCGGGAAATCGGGCAGGGCCTCGATGTGGGTGTCGAACGTGGCCGCGAGCACCTCACGCGAGTAGGCGCTCACCGAGGTGCGGTATCCCACGTCGGCAGGGGTGGGCTGGTCGAAGAAGATCAGGAAGTGCAGGTCGGGCGCATCGACGACCTCGATGTGGTGCGGGTAGGCCCGCGGGATGAAGTAGACGTCGCCGCGATTCAGCTCCCACGTGTCGAGCGTGCCATCGGGGTCCATGACGGTCATACGGGCCGAACCGCTCTGCACATAACCCATTTCAGCGGTAGCCGGATGCCAATGCGGCTCCCGCATGCCGTCCTCACGCACGCGCAGCGAGTACATCGACAGGTCCTTGAGCGCGGGCCAGAACTGGACGCGTGCGGTGCGGGCAGACCCGACCGCCGAGGTCACCGGAGGTGTCATCGCCTCCACTGCGAACTTGTGCGGATCACCGAAATGGGCTGACGGCGGGATCACCGGGTCGCCGCGTCGCGCGGCGAGGGCACGGTCGGTGGTGTCGCGGCGCAGCGCGGCGAACTCCGACGCATCGAGATCGTAGGTGTTGCCGAGCACCGCGTCGGTCATCGCACCGAAAGCTGCACCGAGACCGAAGTCCTCGGGACGTTCGTTGCGGAAGGTGATGATGAACTCGGCCGGTTCGGTGCCGATGTTCTCGATGTGGTGCAGCGATCCGGAGTCGACGTGGAACATCTCGCCCGCGCTGACGGTGAACGTCGAGAACTGGCTGCCGCTGTCGAGCACCGACACCAGGGCGCTACCCGACACGCAGTACGTGAGTTCGTTGGCGTTGGCGTGCCAGTGCGGGGTGCGCATCGCCCCCGGGTTCATCACGAGGCGTTTGATCGACAGGCCCCGCAGGATCGGAAAGTTGTCGGCGGTGACGCGGCGGATCGAGCCGAGGTCGTTCTCCTCGACGATCTCGCCGTCCAGCAACGACGTGGCATGGATGCTGTGGGTCACAGAAACGGTCATCGGCGCGGTCTCCTCTGCATGAAATGTGTTGTCCAGAAGCCTCGCCGATCGGTTCCCCCGCGTCGTCAATGCTGACTGCCATTTTCCGTTCCCGTTATCCCCCAGCCGGCGTGCCGAACCACCGCGCGAGATGGCCGTCGAGATCGTCCTGGTCTTCACCCACCCACGCGATGTGCCCGTCCGGTCGCAGCAGCGCGGCAGGTACGTCGAGCTCGTCGCTGACATCGACGACATGGTCGACGCGGTCGGACCACCCCGCCGCCGAGAGCCGCCCGGTCTGGTCGAGAAGCAACCCGCGTCCGGTCCGCATCAGCTCATAGAGACGTCCGCGCCGCAGTCCGATGTCCCGCAGTCGCCGGCCCACCAGATCGTGATCGGCACCGAAGTCGTAACGGATCCCGGTCGCGGTGATCATCTCGGTCAGGTACCGGTTCACATCCTCGAACGTCATCAGCTGACTCAGGAGTCGACGCACCGCCTGGGCCCCCGGTTCGGGTGAGAGCAGCTCCATCTGCGCACGGGTGTTGTCCAGCACGGCCGCGGCGACCGGACGGCGTTCCGCCTCGTAGCTGTCGAGCAGCCCGTCCGGCGCCCATCCATCGATCTCCGCCGCCAGCTTCCACCCGAGGTTGAACGCATCCTGCACACCGAGGTTCAGCCCCTGCCCGCCGGTCGGCGGGTGAACGTGCGCGGCGTCGCCGGCCAGCAGGATACGTCCGCTGCGGTACCGGTCGGCCAGTCGTGTGCCGTCACCGAAGCGCGACAGCCAGCGCGGCGAGTGGACACCCAGATCCGTTCCCGCGGTGGCTCGCAGCTGCTGCCTGAATTCATCGAGAGTCGTTTGCGCCGAACGGTCTTCAGCCACCCCCGCGGCAGGCACGATGATGCGGTAGAGATCCTCGCCGACGGGCCCCGCACCGAACCTGAGTTGGGTCTTGCGCACCTCGGCGACCACGGCGCCGAGTTGTTCGGGCGTCACACCCACCTTCATCTCACCGATCAGGGTGTCGACGCGGCTGGCTTCTCCGGGGAATCCGACGCCGATGAGCTTGCGCACGGCACTGCGGCCGCCGTCGCATCCGACGACGATGCGCGCCTGCAAGCGCGTACCGTCGGCCAACGCCACTCGCACGCCATCGTCGTGCTGGTCGAGGCCGACAACTTCGCAGCCGCGCCGGAACACCGCGCCGGTCGCGACCGCGTGTTCGGTCAGGAGACGCTCGGTCGCGGGTTGTGGGATGCCCAGCACGAACGGATGCGCGGTGTCGAGTTGCTGCGGGGGTTCCTTGGCGATCGCGGCGAAATATCCGCCGACGGGGTGCCGACGTCCGACGGCCAGGAATCGCTCCAAAAGCCCGCGCTGGTCCATGATCTCGATGCTGCGTGCGTGTAAACCCAACGACCGCACCACTTCAGTGGGCGTGGGATCTTTCTCGACAACCAGAACGTCTGTCCCGTGCAACCGCAGCTCACCTGCCAGCATCGCGCCGGTGGGTCCGCCACCGACGATGATCACATCCCTCACCGCACTTCCCCTCTACGCGTTGCCGCATCTGTGTGCGGCCTGCGATTGTGCAGCAGCAACCGGGCCTTGCCGCAAGCCCCGGGGTCGGGGTTATCGTGAAAGTGGCGGGGACATCCACCGCACCCTCAGCGCAGGCTCAGCATCGCCTTGATGGCAGCTGGGGACAGGGCGAACTTGGGCAGGAACCCGACGGCCGAGCTGGCGTCGATCATCTCGGCGAGATCCAGCTCGCTGTGCGTAGAGATCATGATGACGGGGATACCCGCGGGCTCACAGCGATGGAGTTCCTCGGCGACGTCGAAGCCGCTCTCGGCGCCCAGGTCGACATCGACCAGGGTGACATCGGGTGGGTGGTTGCGATAGCACTGCAGTGCCTCGGCGCCGTTGCATGCGAGGTCAACGGTGATACCCGCACGTTCGAGCATCCCACTCGCGGCAGCGCGGAACTGCGCGCTGTCATCGACGATCAGACAATGCATCGGCACCCTCTCTGCCCGGACATCCTTCGAGCTTGTCAGATCACCTCATCCCCGGCACTACCGTTAGCCGGAACATTCCAGCACAGCGCACTACCATCGGCCCGTGCCCGGAACTGCTGACACATCCGTCGCGGACGGCCGCCTCGGGTCTGTTGTGGCGAGGCTGCTGACCTTCGTCGTGCGACCCGACCCGAGGCCCGTGCACTGGGGCATCGTGGTGGCCACGGCGTTCATCGTCGGCGAGATCGTGTTGGTACATCTGTTCAAGCGGGTCGCCCCGGAGAACGCGTTCGGCGCGATCTTCCTGCTGGGCGTCCTGGTCATCTCGGCCGGCTGGAGCATGCCGCTGGCCGTTGCGACGTCGCTGGCCAGCGCGCTTGCCTACCTCTACATCCATCTGGAGGGCGCCGACAGCCTCGCACCCGCGATATTCGTCTTCCTCCCGATCGCGCTGCTGACCAACCTGCTCGCCGGTCAGGCCAGATCGCAGACCCAGGAAGCCGAACAGCGGCGACGCGAGGCCGACCTCTCGGCCGAGCTGGCGCGGCTCATGCTCGGCGCCGGCGACCTGCCGCATGCCCTGGAGCGGGCCGGGAAACGGATGGCCCGCGTCCTCGACGTCCCCGAGGTGACCCTGACCACGGGACGGGTCGACCCCGACCGGGACCATCATGCGATCCCGTTGCGCAGCGGCAACGACCGCATCGGCACGCTACTGGTGCCCGCGCAACTCCCCATGAACACGCTGCGCCGTTGGCAGCGCATGGTTCCGGCGCTGGAGGCCCTCCTGACTGCCGCGATGGACCGCGAGAAGATCACGGCCGAGCTGGAGACCAGCCGCAAGGAGCTCGAGCGGTTCTTCGACGTGGCCACGGAGCTGCTGTACATCAGTGATCACCACACGCTGACCCGGATCAACCCGACGTTCACCCGCACTCTCGGCTTCACCGCCGCCGAACTCACGGAGCGGCCGTTCATCGATCTGGTGCATCCCGACGATCGCGAGGACACCCGGCGCGCTCTCGACGAGCTGCGGACCGATCACCGGGAGGTGCAGTTCGAGAACCGTTGTGTGCGTAAGGATGGCGAGACACGATGGTTCCAGTGGAGCGTCGTGTCCGAGCACGGTCTGTTGTTCGGGGCGGGACGCGATGTCACGGAGCGGCGGCTCGAACAGGACCGGCTCCGTGAGGCGCAGCGCCAGATCGAGGCGAGCCACAAAGAGGTCAGCGCGCTGGCGACGCAGCAGACCGCGCTGCGGCGCGTGGCGACGCAGGTGGCGCGTGGCGCGAAGCCGGACGACGTCTATCCGTTGGCGGTCAGTGAGTTGTCGGTCGGGCTCTGCGTCAGTCACGCGACGCTGCTGCGCTACGAGTCCGACTCTACGGCCGTGGTGGTCGCGGCCCTGGACACCGAGTCCGCAGACCAATCGCAGGTCGGCGACAAGGTGCCGCTCGACGGCGACAGTCTCGCCACCCGTGTCCTGCGCACCGGCGCGCCGGCCCGCATCGATTCCTACGACGGGATTCATGGCGAAATCGCCACGCGATTGCGTGGATTCGGCGTCTGTGGGGGTGTCGGCGCGCCGGTCATCGTGGACGGGCGGACCTGGGGTGTCCTCATCGCCGGCACGTCACGGAATGCGCCGCTGCCGCCGGGCACCGAGGAACGCATCGGCGACTTCGCCGATCTGGTGTCGACGGCGATCTTCAATGCCGAGTCGCGCGCCGAGATCACCGCGTCGCGTGCGCGTATCGTCGCGGCGGCCGATCAGGCCCGTCGTCGCTTCGAGCGCGACCTGCACGACGGGGCTCAGCAGCGCATCGTCTCATTGGGGCTGGAGCTGCGCGCGGTGCAGGCTTCGGTACCCGCCGAGAACGCTGAACTGCAGGACCAGATGTCGCATGTGGTCGACGGTCTGGCCGGTCTGTACACAGACCTGCAGGAACTGTCGCGCGGCATTCATCCGGCGACCCTGTCGAAGGGCGGGCTCGGACCCGCGTTGCGGACCCTGGCGCGACGTTCCACGGTGCCGGTGGCCCTTGAGGTCGACGTCGGCCACCGGCTGCCGGAGTCCGTCGAGGTGGCCGCGTATTACGTTGTCGCAGAAGCGCTGACGAACGCCGCCAAGCACGCCTTTGCCTCCGAGGTCACCGTCCGCGCCACTGCCGACGACGATGAACTCGCGGTGTCGGTCAGCGACGACGGCGTCGGCGGCGCGACTTCCGGTGGCGGTTCGGGGTTGATCGGCCTCAAGGACCGGGTCGAGGCGCTCTCCGGCCGACTGGAGGTCTTCAGCCCGCCGGGTGCGGGTACCTCATTGTCGGTGCGGATTCCGCTGGCCTCCTAACGCGTTGCGCGGTACTCCGCGACGACGGGTTCGAGTTCGTCCGGCGTCGCGCCGTGCATGATCACCGCGTCGGCGCCGTAGTCGAATTCTCTTCGGATCCGAGCGACGCACTGGGACGGCGAACCGGTCGCCGACGGTTCCAGCCACTCGTCGGGGATCAGGCTCGCGATGTGCTCGATCTGATCGGCGGTGGCCTTGTGGTCGATGCCACCGTGAATCGACTGCACCACCTTGTCGTCGCGGAACCTTTGCAGCACGGTCGGATCCCAGTTGTTCGTGCGAACCATCAGGTCACCGTAGCCCTGTAGGTACGTCGCCAGGCGCGCGACGGTCTTCTTCAGGCGCAGCTGTTCCGGCAGGTGATCGCCAACCGTGGCGAAGCACGACCACACGCGCACGCTGTCGGGATCGCGGCCCGCCTGTTCGGCGGCGCCCTTGACAGTCTTGACGGCGCGTTGCAGCGTCTCTGGCGTGAAATAGGTGTGCAGGATGACGTCGTCGAATGCCCGGCCACCGAGCGCGAGGGTCTGCGGCCCGAACGCGACTATCGCCAATCGGATGTCCTCCCGGAAGTCCGGATCGAGGAACAGTACCTGGTATCTGCCGATCGGGCCGTCGTGGTTGAGGATCACCTCACCGCGCCACAGCCGGCGCATGACCTGTGCGAAGTCTTCCATCTGCGCGGTGGTCACCGACGGGATCCCGAACGCGCCGTACATCGCGGCGATACCACGACCGATGCCGAGCGTGAACCGGCCGCCGGACAACCGATGCATGGTGGTCGCCCATGATCCGGTGATGAGCGGATGCCGCGTGTTGTGATTGGTTGCCGCCGTGGCGATCTGCATCCGCGTGGTGACCGCGCATGCGGCACCGACCAGTGAGGACGCCTCTTTGACGTTCCATCGCTCGGAGATGAAGGCGGTGCCCAAGCCCAGTTCCTCGCCGCGGCGCGCTTCGTCCATCAGCGTGGCCGGCCCGTCACCCCCGGCACCGGCCAGCAGGTAATAGCCCAGTTCATCGAGTGTGTGTTCGCTCATGCCCGAACTCCTTGTTTGTGACCACAATTCCACACCGCACCGGTCATGGCGTCCAATCCGGTCGGATGGCGCGCTCGGCAGTCACAACGAGATGACCTTTTCGTTGTTGTTCTTGCGTTCGACGTAGAACTGCGCGGCGCGGGCGATCGCGTCGGCCGTCGGAGCCGGCTTCCATCCGAGTTCGCGTGTCGCCTTGCCGTGATCGGCGGGCGAGGTCCACCACATCAACCGGGCCGCGGTGAGATTGAGCGGAAAGTCCGTGCGGAACAACCGATTCGACAGGCCGGCCCACCACCCCAGCGCATACATCGGGGCCATCGGGATACCGATTCTTGGCGGACGCGCGCCTACCGCCTCCGCTGCGATCGTGAGCATCTCCCGCTGCGACATGTAGCGTTCCGAGACGATGTAGCGTTCACCGATCCGGCCGTGTTCGGCCGCCAGAGTCAGCGCGTGCGCCGCGTCGTCGATCCCGACCACCTCGGCTCCGACACCACGGACGTACACGGGCAGTTTCCCGAAGGCCGCCATCGCGACGAGCGCACCCTGCCGTGGCTGCCAGTCCGGCGGCCCGTACGGGTTGGACACGTTCATCACGACCGCGGGGAAGCCGCGCTCCGCGGCGTAGGACAGTACGAGTTCTTCTGCCTTTCGGCGCGACTCGATGTAGGGCCCGCCGATACCGGCCCAGTTGAACGGGGTGTCCTCGTCGACGGTTTCGCCGTTGCGCCCCACCGCGATGGTTCCGATGGTGCCGAGGAAGACGAACCGGTGCAGGTCGGCCTTGTCGGCGACCTCGAGGACGTTTCGCAGGCCCTCGACGTTGGTCCTGAACACCGGCGCCGGATCGGCGAGGTGCGCCCGGGTGTCGACGACGCAGTAGAACACCACGTCACGGTCGGCCATTGCCGTGGCGACCGCATCGGCGTCGAAGATGTCGCCGTAGCAGCGCTCGACACCGAACCCGTCGATGCCCTTCGTCGAGCTGCTGCGGCGCAGGAGCACCCGCACATCGTCCCCGCGTTCGACGAGTTGCCGGGTGACGCACGCGCCGACGTTGCCGCTCGCACCCATCACCAGCACCTTGCGACGACGATCCACTGCTGCTCCATCCGCTTCGGTCGACCGGCAACGGATGCTACGGTAGCGATTACAGTACGGTCGGCGCAATCGGCGAGAACACCGGCTCCGAGCATGCGTGGCGGCGCTACTTTCATCGTTGAATCGGCCTGAGATGAGGTCTGCTGACCGCGGCCATGTCGAGGCCTGGCCGGCTACCTGCTCGAGTGGACAGTGCGCCATCTCGACGTGATCGCGAACCTCCCCGACGCACACATCGACAAGGGCCGTCGACCACCGGCACCCGCGGAAGAGACTGATTTCGCCGCGGTGGGCGCGCGGGTCTGGTGATCCTGAGCTGAGATCGGGTGCGCCGTCAGCCGGCCTTGAACTTCAGCAGCGTGCGGGTCAGGTGCAGGGTCGTGATCTGCCATGAGCCGTCACGCTTTTCGTAGGTTTCGTGATAGTGGCCCGCGCCGTGGAGTTCACTGCCGTCGGGGAAGAACAGCATGTCCTCCATGGCCCAGATGCCCGACGCCGTGGTGTCGGAGGTGAAGTCGATCTCCGGGGTGTGGCAGTGGTGCACCGTCGCCGCATGTTCGACTCCGCCCCACACCACGGGAAGGAACTCATCGAAGCCGTGCAGCGGCGGCGCGGTCTGCGGATCGGCGCCGCCGGTCGACACCGCCATGTCCAGGGTGACCACGACGTCCTTCGCGAACAGCGTCCGCCACGCCTCGATGTCCTTGGTGTCCAACAGCCGGCAGTATCGCGCCTTGAGCCGCTTGATGGCTTCGAGATCGTCCGACATGACCCTCCTCTTGTCGTTGCCGAAACGTATACCGTACGGGCCACTCTTCCTCACGAGCAGCCATAAGCTGCCCGTTTTCGCGGCGGAACAGGCGCGTGTCCGCGTTCGGCGGGCGCAACATGATGACCGGCGAGGCGTCGACGTCGATCGACGAGATCGTCGGCAGGGCGACCGACAACCCCGGCACCAAGCTGATGATCCTGCCGCCGCTGATCCACGGGGCCGCTCAGTGGGCCGCGATGACCGCCGTGACCGATGCCTTCGTGGTGCGGATGACCGTGGTGCCCGCCGTGATGTCGATGCTGGGCGACCGCGCCTGGTGGCTACCCGAGCGTCTCGAGCGGATCCTGCCCGATCTCGACATCGAAGGTGAGCAGCTGAGCCGGCAGTTGTCGGAGGGCGACTCGGAAACGCGCCTGGTTCACCGCTGAGCAGACGCGTAGGTACCCCGAAATGCTCGATCTCGGGTACCTGCGTGTCTGTTCGCCCGGGCGATGGCGGCCGTCTCCCCCCGTGCTCCTGAGCGCATGACGAGCCGCCGAAGCTGGAACATTCGTCTCTAGAGTCGCCCGGCCGCCACATCGAGCATGAAGCGGGTGACGAGATCGGCGCATTCTCGGGGATGGGTTTCCAGCAACTGGTGTGCGCTCTCGAAGACGTGGATCTCCAGGGAATCGAGAACTTCGTTGTAGGCCATGATCTCGTTCAGTTCAAAAAAGGGGTCGTGTCTGCCCCACAGCAGCAGGCATGGCGGCTGGTGCTCGCGGTGGTAGGACCTGATGGTCTCGAAGCGGGCGATGTGTGCCCCGTAGTCGGAGAAGATCGCGAACTGGATGTCGGTGATTCCCGGCCGCGACAGACGCTCCCAGTCGAGGTGCCAGCCCTCGGGCGGGTAGAGACACGCCAAGCGCTCCGGCTGGTTGCCGACGTACTGGTATCGGGTTGTCTCGAAGTTCATCCACTCGGTGAGCTTCGCCCGGTTGGCCTCGGTCGGATCGGCGAAGTATGCCTTGGGAGCGTCCCAACCCGGCCCCAGTCCCTCGTGGTGAGCGTTCCCGTTCTGCACGATCAGGCCACGGATCCGGTCCGGCCTGCGCGTGGCGAGGTGATAACCGACGGGCGTGCCGAAATCGGTGACGAACAGGAAGAACGTCTCAATGCCCAGCGCGTCGAGGAAGGTGTCGATCGTGTCGGCGAGATTCTCGAAGGTGTAGTCGTAAGCGTCGACCGAAGGCGCCGATGAGAATCCTGAACCGGGGAGATCCGGCGCAACGACATAGCCGACTTCTGCCAACGGCTCGATGAGATTGCGATAGGCGTAAGACGAGTTCGGGTAGCCGTGCAGCAGCAGGACAGCCGGCCCCTTCGGATCTCCGGCGTGTCGGTGGAAGATGTCCAAGCCTCGGACATTGACCGTCTCGTGGCGTGTCTTGTGCCGATGGTGTCGCATTGCCGTTTCTCCTTGTCAGACGTGGCGGGAGCGCTGCCTACCGGATAACCTTGGTTTAGCGGTTACCGGTATCCGTAACCGCTAAACATCTGGAATGGGGTTACATACAATGGCGGACACGGAGACGGCATGGGTGCCCGAACATTTCATCGGCGGGCATCCCGCCCTGGACCTCGCGAACACCGTGTTCGACCGGCGGGAGCCCGAACCGGACAACGAGTTGTTGAAGTCCGCCCGCGACATCGGAAACTGGTTCAAAGCGTCGGGGCTTGCCGGCGCTCGACAGGCCGCGGCAGTCTCCGGCATTGCAGGAGAACCATTCGTCGATCGGATCCACGAGGTCAGGGAGGCATCAGCCGAGATCTTCGGGGCAATCGCGGCGGATAAAGCGCCGACAGCGGCGGCGTTGGGCCTTCTTTTCGCGTCCGCCGCAAGCGGGCTTGCCGACAACGCGGTCGACCTGGACGGCACGAAACCCCGACTGTCCCTCGCCGGCTGGCGAGACCCCGACGTCGTCACGGCCGCCCTGGCGATGCTCTCGATCGAAGGCTTCTACACCCTGCCACGGGAAAGGCTGCGTTCCTGTCCTCGCTGCGAGTGGTTGTTCCTCGACACCTCACGCGGTGGCAAACGCCGCTGGTGCAGCATGCAGATCTGCGGAAATCGCGAGAAAGTCTCGCGCCACCGGGAGCATGCCTGAACAAAAGACCGGCCGATATCAAAGACCGCATGTGCCCGCCGCAGTGACGTTGAGTGCGGAGTGCCACCGCTCGCGCTAGGAAGCCTCCCCCCTGGGCGGCGAGTAGTTGGGCTTGCCGAGGCCCAGCACGTGCTGGGCGATCATGTTGCGGAACACCTCGAGCGTGCCGCCGTAGATGCCGACGAGCGGCGCGAAGCGGTAGATGTACTCGCTGCGATCGTCGGCTCCCCCGTCGGCCCCGATCGGCAGCGCGGACACCGATCCGGCGATGTCCATGAGATCGGGAGCGATGTCGCGCATGGTCTGTGCCAGCGCGACGCGCCCGAAGATGCTCGGTGTCGACAGTGCCGCCTCGAGCCGAGCGAAACTGCGCCCCAGCCGGTATGCGACCGAAGCGTCGTCGACACGCAGACGGCCGCCGGCATCGCGGGTGCCCGCCAGCGCGGCAACATTGTCGGCGGCATGGGCCATGAACGTCGCCTGGTGCGTCATGATCGCCACGTCGTCGAGACCGTCGTCGGCCACGGCCACCGCGCCGTGTTCGGCGTCCAGCGGTTCGCGCACCACCGTCCAGCCGCCGTTGACCTCACCGAGGCGGTACTTGTCGTCGACGCGGACGTCGGAGTAGTACACGATGTTGGTGCGGTCGCCGTCGACGGTGCGGATGCCCTGGATCTCGATACCCGGCGTGTCGAGCGGCACCAGGAACATGGTGAGACTCTTGTGTTTCGGGGCATCCGGGTCGGTGTTGGTGATCAGGAAGACGTACTGGCAGTTGTGGGCACCGGTGGTGAACATCTTGGAGCCGTTGATGATCCAGCTCGACCCATCGGCCTCTGGCACCGCGCGGGTCTTGCAGGTCGCGACGTCAGAACCGCCCTCGGGTTCGGTGTAGCCCAGACACATCCGCACGGTGCCGTCGAACACGCCGCGCAGCACGTCGTCGCGGATCTCGTCGGAGGCGAATCTGGCCACCGACCCGGCGATCATGACGGTGGTTCCCCACGTCACCCACGGCACCTCCGCGCGACGCCGCTCCAGGGCCCAGATGCGTCGTTGCACCCGGCTGAACCCACCGTCCTCCTCGGATCTGAACTCCCGTTCCAGGTATCCGGCCGCCGCGAGCGCCAGATGCACGCCCTCGTCGAAGTTGTCGCCGGTTTCGCGGTCCCGCCGGATGACCTCCTCGGTCACGATCTCCGCCAGGAAGGCGCGCAGTTCGTCGCGGAACGCCGCGTCCTCGGGGGACAGCTCAACATGTGAAAAGTCCATGTGTGGCTTCCTGTTCGACCTGAGACTAGACTTGAGCGGCTTCGCGCGCGGCGACGATGCCGGCGATGTGCACGGCCGCCGCCCCCGGGTCGCCGCCGGCGAGCGGCCAACCGCGCGCCCGCACCAGATAGGCCGTCGCAGCGGCCTCGGCCGACACTCCGAGCCCACCTTGGATGTGCACGGCCATGGTGGCGGCCTTCGCGGCCTCCTCGGACATGAACACGTATGCCGAAGGCGCCAACTCGGGACGTTCGTCGGGCTCGTTGTCCAGGAACCACGCGGCCCGGTGCGACAACCCGCGGCCACTTCTGACCGTGATCGCCATGTTGGCCAGCGGATGTGAGATGGCCTGCAGCGTGGAGATCGGAACACCGAGTGTGGAGCGGGTTTTCGCGAACTCGGCGGCGATTGTCATGGTCTCCTCGACCAGCCCCACCAGGGCCGCGGCGGTCAGCAACCGCCACTCGTCCAGTGCGCGCTGATAGTGCGGGAGCACCTCCGGGCCGCTGCCCAGCACGACGCGACGGTCCGCGGCGGCCGGGTCCACCCACGCCATCGGCAGCTTGCCGATGTTGTCCACCTTGGCCGGACGTGTCGAGAAGCCCAGCTGAACCACGTCATCCCCGTCGCGGATCACGATGTGGTCGGCGATCGACGCCGACGCGATCAGCCGCGAGCCGGTCGGCGCCAGCTGCTGCGCGTCGAATGCGACCAGCTGTGTGCCGTCGAGGATCTCCGATCCGGACGACAGCGCGCCGAGCCGGCTCAGCAGCCGGGCCGCTACGACGTGGTCGATCCATGGCACCGGGGCCAACGCGCGGCCGATCTCCTCGGCGACCAGCGTCAGATCGACCAGAGTCGCGCCGTCGCCGCCCACGGGTTCCGGTAGCGCCATCGTGGTGGCTCCCATGGCGCACAAACGTTCCCAGAGACTCTTGTCGAAACCCGTCGCCTCGGCGGCGCGTACGGCCTCGATCGAGCAGTGCGTTTTGAAGAACTGCCGGTACGCGTTCTGCAGGTCGAGGTGATCCTCGGACAGGCTGTAGTCGAGCCTGCGCAGTTCATAACGATCCATGACCCTCAGAGCTCCTGTGGTTGGCGGTCCCCGAAGAAGAACTCCGCGGCGTTGTTGTAGAGGTAGTTGTCGAGGACGTCGGGCGGCAGGTCCAGCGCGCGGGCCTCGGGGACCACGCGGTTCATCCGCAGCACCGGGAAATCGGAGGCGAAGATGATCTTGTCGGCGCCGCGCGTGCGCATGTAGTGCAGCAGGCTGTCCGGCAGCCGTTTCGGTGACCACGCGGAGGTCATCAACCGCAGGTTCTTGTACTTGATCAGCATGCGGATGGCGATGTCCCACCATGGATCGGCGCCGTGGATCATGCACAGCCGCAGTTCGGGGAACCGCACGCACACCCGGTCCAGGTGGATGGGGTTCTGCACCTCGCCGGGAATCGGCGGGCCGGGCAGACCGGTGTTGACACACAGCGGCAGGTCCAGTTCGGCGCACTTGGTGTACAGCGGGTAGTACACGGCGTCACTGGGCGGGTACTGCCCGTCGCCCCAAAAGCTCGGTCCCACCACCGCATACGCGACAGGGAGGTCACGGACCGCGGCCGCCAGCTCCCGCAGCGACGGAATGGGACGCAACAGGTTGACCCCGCCCATCGCGAGCGCGAACCGTTCGGGATGGGCCTCGACGAACTTGCGCGCCGTGACAGACGGCTTGGTCAGGTTGTCCATCAGGATCGCGCGTTCGATGCCGTTGGCGTCCATCTCCTCGAGCAGGTCGCCGAGGTCGATCGGGCCGTACATCGACTTCGGACCCTTGAAGTACTCGTCGCGCACCCGGGTCATGAACGCAGGTTGGTTCTGCGTCTCACCGAAGTGCACGTTGGCCAGGCAGTCCATCGCCCGCCCGGTCGGTGATTCCGTCATGCCATCTCCACCCGTTGTGCCGCACGGGCTTTCGTCCACCAGTAGTCGGCTTTGCCGTTGCCCAGCCTGCGGACCTCGTCGACGAATATCACGTCCTTGGGCGTCTTGAACCGTGCCAGCCGCGACGAGCAGTGCTCACGCAACATCTCGCATGTCACGGCTGAGTTTTCTCGCAGCGCCACGATCGCCACGATCTCCTCGCCCCACCGCTCGCTGGGCCTGCCCACCACGAGCGCGTCAGCGATGGCGTCGACGACATCGCCGATCGTCCACTCGGGCATCGCCTATACCGATGCGGCCAGGTGACGAGCGCCCGGCGCGGTGCGGTCCGGATCCCCGAGCAGCTCCAGCGCGTTGTCGCGCATGACCCTGCGGGTGTCCTCGTGGCTGAACTCGGGGAACTGCGGGATGTCGGCGGTGAACGTGGTGGGGTCCGCCAAGCCCTCGCCGTGCGGCCAGTCTGAGCCGAACAGGATCTTGTCCACGCCGATGGTGTCGGCGAGCAGCTTGACGTCGTCCTCGTAGTACGGCGCGATCCACACGTTGTTCTTGAGCTGCTCGACCGGATCCTCTTTGTAATGGTGCGGCGCGTTGTTGGCGGACTTCTTGAGCCGCTTGATGAGTCGGTACACGAAGTACGACCCGTTTTCGATGCTGGCCACCTTGAGCTTCGGGTGCCGCGTGAACACCTGGTGCACGATCATCGAGGCGATCGTGTCGTGGATCGCGCGGTCGTCCATGATCACCATGTCGAGCGGATCGCGCTTGCCGAAGCCCTTGAACACCCCGCTGCCACCCCACAGCGCGGGGATCGCCATGTAACCGGAGTCGGACAGGTGGAACACCACGGGCACGCCGGTCTCGGCCAGCCGCGCCCACACCGGGTCGTGCACGGGGTCACCAAGTGAGCGCGGACGCACGGATCCCGGCACCGGCGCGGGCCGCACGCAGACGAGCTTGGCGCCACGGCCGAGCACGAATTCGACTTCCCCGACCGCCTTTTCGGGATCGGCGAGCGAGATGATGGGCGCGGCGATGATCCGGCCGTCGGTACGGTCAAAACCCCAGTCCTCGTCGAGCCACAGGTTGAAGGCGTGGATCGACGCCATGGTGGCCTCGATGTCGTGCTTGAGACCCTCTTCGACGCCGCACGCGAAGGTCGGCAGCATGAACACCGTCTCCAGGCGCTGGCGATCCAGCACCGCCACCCGGGCGTCGCGGTTCTGATATTCGGGATGGTCGGCCAGCCGGTCGACCTTCATGAGCGACGCCGGATCGATCCCTTCGGGAATCTCACCGCGGAACAACAGGTCCAGGCAGCCCGGTTCGATGATCGGGTCGAACGACGGGTTCGGGATGAAGTGGTTGACCACGCCGCCGAACACCGCGTAGGTGCGCTTGCCGTCGGTGAGCATCTGCACGCCGCGGCTGCGGAACTCCTTGGGCAGGTGCCGCGTGAACGCGTCCAGCGGTTCGTAATAGTGGTTGTCGACATCGACGGCCAGGTAGGGCAACCGTTCCGGCTCAGTGGTCATGTCGGTCCTTCCGGTCTACTGGCGGCAAGCGGCGGGAAGTTCGGTGGGCGTTTCTCGAAGAACGCGGTGATGCCCTCGAGGAGGTCGGGACGCACCATCGATTCGTGCATGAGGGTCACCGCGCGGTCGCTGACGTCGGTGACGGCGTCGGTCGCGTCGCCGTAGAGCTGACGCTTGATGACGGCCATGGATGTCGGTGAGCAGTTGCGGGCCAGGTCCTCGGCATACTGCAGTGCGCGGGTGAGCAGGTTCTCGGGTTCGACGACCTCTTTGACCAGACCGAGTTGAAACGCCTCCTCGGCGAGGAACGTGCGACCCGACAGCAGCAGGTCCGCCGCGGCGCCCCAGCCCGCCAGACGCGGCAGGATCCAGGTGATGCCGTATTCCCCGATGAGTCCGCGGCGTGGGAACGCGGTGGCGAATTTGGCTCCGGCCGAGGCGAATCGGACGTCGCACATGAGTGCGTGGGTAAGACCGATGCCCACGCAGGCGCCGTTGATCGCCGCGATGACGGGCTTGCGCAACGTGGTGAGGAAGTGCGGGTGACGCTCGCCGACGATCTTGCTGACATCGGTGTCGCCGCTGATCGACTTGCCCAGCGAGGCCATCTCGCCCATGTAGGCGCCCGCACAGAAGCCGCGCCCGGTGCCGGTCAGCACGATCACCCGCACGGTCGGATCGGCCTCGGCACGGTCGAATTTCGCGTAGATACCCGCCGAGATGTCGGCGCCCCAGGAGTTCAGGCGCTCCGGGCGGTTGAGCGTGATGACCGCGACGCCTGCGTCGTTGACCTCGTAGCGCACCGCATCGCTCGTGCCGGTTTCTGCCACACTCACCGTGCGGCAACCCCCTGACGCTGCGAAGGGCGTTTAGGCATATTTACTGTATACCTATCGGTAGAGCATTCCGCAAGCGTCGGCGCCATCTAGCTCACCCTTCACAACCGGTTGTGACCTGCGAAGACGTGATCGACAAGCGGCACCGCCGCTCACGTCGCCCTCCGGACGCGCAGCGGGTGCAGAGCGGATCACCGACACCGCGTGGCGCGTCGCGGGTCCAGCCGTGAGGCCTCGTTGGCAGTCGCCGGGCTCAGCCCTTCACGTGAAGTCGCTACCGCCATCGACGTTGACGTTCGCGCCGGTCATGTACGAGTTGCGCCTGGACGCCAGAAACGCCGCCACCGGCCCGATTTCGCTCGGGAGACCGGCGCGCGGCAGATGCGCCGGATGTCCGAAATGCTCGTCGATCGCGGCCATCAGCTGGTACGGATCATGGCCGTCCACACCGACCGATTCCGCCCAGCCCAGCAGCACCTCTGACGAGATGCTGCCGGGTGAAACGACATTCACCATGATCTCGTCCTTGGCCAGCAGCAGGGAGAGGTTTTTCGACACGCTGTTCACCGCGGCCTTGGCGGCGGTATAGGCAGGCAGCCTGATGCTCTGCCGCTGCGTGGAGTGTGCCGAGAAGTTGACGATGCGCGCCCATTCGGCCTTCCGGAGCAGCGGCAGCGCGGCCCGCACGCAGCGCACCATGCCCGTGAGACCCGCGTCGAACGCCTCCTGCCATTGCTCGTCGGTCAGCTCTTCGAAGTTACCCGTGGCACCGGGGCCGACGGTGTTGATGAGCGCGTTCAGTTCGCCGTCCCACCGCTCACCGATCTCGGCGAACGCCCGCTCGACCTGCTCGGGATCACCGGTGTCGGCGACGATCGCGCGCGATGGCCTCCGGGCTGCCGCGGTGCGCCAGATCAGCCGCGGCCGCCCCCAGGACGTCTTTCGATCGCCCGATGACGGCGACGCGGGCCCCGTCATCGGCCAGGCATTGCGCCGTCGCGAAGCCCATACCGCGGCCACCACCGACGACGGCGGTGGCCGCCCCACCGAACCCGAGATCCATGGGACGCGGGTCAGGAACCGGTCCAGTTGGGTTTGCGCTTCTCGGCGAATGCCGTCACGCCTTCGATCGCGTCCCTCGACGAGAACACCGGCCCGATCAGTTCACCCTGCCTCTTCCACATCTCGTCCTCGGACCACCCGGCGGACTTGACGATGATCTCCTTGGTCACCGCGACCGCCAGCGGGCCGTTGGCGGTGATACGTTCGGCCAGCTCGAGGGCGCCGTCGAGCGCTTCGCCCGGTTCGGTCAACTTGTTGACGAAGCCCCAGGCCGCCGCCTCCTCGGCGGTGAAGTTGTCGCCGGTCAGCGCCAGCTCGAGCGCCTTCTGATACGGGATCCGCTTGGGCAGACGCAGAAGGCCACCGCCCGCGGCAACCAGCCCGCGCTTCACCTCGGGGATGCCGAATCTGGCGGTCTTGCCGGCCACGACGAGATCAGTGGCCAGCACGATCTCGGTGCCGCCGGCCAGCGCATAGCCCTCCACCGCGGCGATCAGCGGTTTGCGGGGCGGCTTCTCGGTGAAGCCGATGCCTCGGCCGGGCACGTGCGGCAACTCTCCGGAGGCGAATCCCTTGAGATCCATACCCGCGCAGAAGTTGCCGCCCGCACCGGTGATGATGCCCACCGAGAGGTCCTGCGTGTCGTCGAGTTCGTCGACCGCCGCCGCGAGCCCCTTGGCCACCGCGAGATTGAACGCGTTGCGCACTTCCGGCCGGTTGATCGTGATGATGAGCGTTCGACCCCGACGCTCCCGCAGAACCACTTCTTCTGACACGCTTGCCCCTTCAGCTCATGCGAGCCACCGCCGTTGACCCGGAAAAGCCTACTATATGGATTACCGTACTGAGGCGACTCGACGCCGATCGCCGACGAGCGACAGGCTGGGCGCCGGCGGAGAGCGGGGTCACAGGATGCCTACCGGTAAGGTTGACGGTGTTGTTACCCGACGACGCGCATGCATCGGCGCAGTTCAGGCGTTGGTCAGCGGCATCTGCGGTGCCACTGGCAGACCACGTGCCGACGACGTGAGCAGTATGGATTTTGATGGAGGTGCCCGCTGTGGCAAAGCAACCGGCCACCGAGAAACGCCAACGGCGCGAACGCGGTTCCATCAATCCCGAGGACATCATCAAGGGCGCATTCGAACTGGCCGAGAAGGTCTCGATCGACAACCTGAGCATGCCCCTGCTCGGCAAGCATCTAGGCGTCGGCGTCACCAGCATCTACTGGTACTTCCGCAAGAAGGACGATCTGCTCAACGCCATGACCGATCGCGCGCTGCGCGAATTCGTCGTCGCCACCCCGTATATCGAGGCCAAGGACTGGCGCGAATCGCTGGCCAACCATGCGCGGACGATGCGGAAAGCGTTCATGGGCAATCCGATCCTGTGCGACCTCATCCTGATCCGCTCCGCGCTGAGCCCGCGAGCCGCGCGTCTCGGTGTGCAGGAGGTCGAGTCGGCGATCGCCGGTCTGGTCGAGGCCGGGTTGTCGGTCGAGGACGCGTTCGACACCTACTCGGCCGTCTCGGTGCACGTCCGCGGATCCGTTGTCCTGCACCGCCTCTACGAGAAGAACCGGGCCAACGACAACGCGCCCGGGGACTTCGAGGAGACCATGGTGATCGACCCCGCCACCACGCCGCTGCTGGCGCAGGTCACCAGCGAGGGCCACCGCATCGGCGCGGCCGACGAGCAGAACTTCGAGTACGGGTTGCAGTGCATCCTCGACCACGCCGCGCGGCTGATCGAGTCGAAGCCGAGCAAGAAGCCCCGCCGGAAAGCCGCTGCCGGCTGAGGATCTGCGGTACGTCGTCTGCGCCCCGGCGCGGGCCGCATGCCTGATCTGCCGGGAAGACAGAGCCACGTTCCGCTAGACCTCGACGACGACCGCGCCGCCCTGACCACCGCCCGCGCACATCGCGGCGACACCGATGCCGCCGCCGCGACGTTGCAGTTCGTACACCAGGGTCGTGACCATGCGCGCGCCCGACGCCGCGATGGGATGGCCCAGGCTGCACCCGCTGCCGTTGAAATTCACCAGTTCCTCGTCGAGTCCGTACTCCTTGCAGGCCGCGATCGGCACGGACGCGAACGCCTCGTTGATCTCCCACAACGCGACGTCCGACGGCTTGAGCCCCGCGCGGTCGAGTACCCTGCCGATCACCTTGACGCCGCCGAGCCCGGTATCACGCGGCGGCACACCGATGGCGCCCCACGCCTTCACGGTCGCCATCACGTTCAATCCGTTGGCCGCGGCGTACTCGCTGTCGACGAGCGCAACGCCCGCCGCCGCGTCGTTGGTGCCGCTGCTGTTGCCCGCCGTGATCGAGAAGCCCTCGATCTCGGGGTGCAGCACCTTCAGGCCCGCGAGCTTCTCGACGGTGGTGTCGCGCCGGGGATGCTCGTCGACGCTGAAGTCGATCACCGATCCGTCGGGCTGGGTCACCTTGAGCGGCACGATCTCGTCGTGGAACTTGCCCCCGTCGATCGCGGCGACCGCGCGCTGATGTGACCGGGCCGCCCAGGCGTCCATCTCCTCGCGGCTGATACAGGCGGCCCGGGCGGTGTTCCAGCCGACCGTGATCGACATGTCCCTGGTCGGCGCATCCGGGGTCTCGACGTGCGTGGGAGGCATCCAGCGTTCTTCGAACTTCAGCTCCGGACCCGGGATGCGCCAGTTGACCAGCGGCGTCATCGACAACGACTGCACGCCGCCCGCGATGAGCACGCGCTCCATGCCCGAGCCGATCTGCGCCGCGGCGTTGCCGATCGCGGTGAGGCTCCCCGCGCAGTGCCGATTGACCGACTGGCCGGGCACGTGGTGCAGGCCCGTCGCGTCAGCCGCATAGCGGGCGAGATCACCACCGCCGTAATGGGACTCGGCGAAGATGATGTCGTCGATGTCGGCCGGATCGACGCCCGAGCGCCGCACGATCTCCGGGAGCACCGTGGTGATCAGTGTCTCCGGCGGGGTGTTGACCAGAGTTCCTTTGAAGGACCGTCCGATGGCCGTCCTGGCGGCACCGACGATGACGGGTGTGGACATGATTTTCACCTTTACGATATCGAGTATTGATGTAACGTTAGCAGCTCGCGGGCTCACTGTGGTTCCGGCACGTGAAAATGCTCGTCACGCAGCCGAAACGCCTCCTTGGCCGGCGTTACGGACCGTGCTGCACTCGACGCTGACCCGCGACGACCTTGCCGGAATCCGGGCGGTCACCTCCGGTACCGCTCCCCTGTCTCCGGACGACGCCGAAGCATTCACCTGGCGATGGTTGAGACCGTTTGTGGACGTTTGACCAGTGGTGGTGATGGTGGACGGCCGGTGTCTTTGACGTTGCGGATGCGGTCTTCGGTGCGGGCGCGTTGTCGGCGGCGGACTTCCCGATCGGATATGAGATATCGGTGGGTGTTGTTGGAAGACAAGTTGATTCGTCATCCGTCGTCGTCGGAGAGCGGTAGTTGCATGTCGGGGCGGGGGCGTTCGCGGCCGGTGATGACCCGCATCTCGGCGCGCTTCCCCACTTGGCGAACCTTGCCCCTTGGTAAGTCAATCTTCTCGCCAGGACAGGCACTTCGTGCACTACCGGCCGCATCACCCACCATTGCGCCAAACCGCAAGGTCAACGCCCGACGGCCCCGCTGCGGCGAGGTCAAGGCGTCCCTGAGACCGCCGGGCTGTCCACTCGATGCCGAGCGCCGATTCGCCGTCATCGACCGTGAGCTTCGCCAAGATCGAGAAGCGAGGGTGATGTGGCGGTCACGCCGCGGGAAACGACAGGTTCGTGAACTTCTCCGAGATCTCCCAGATACGTTGGGCCTCCTCGGTTCTGCGAAGACGTGAGTAGAGTTTCTGTTCTCCGGGCGGTCCACCGAGATGTCCGGGACCGCTCGGGCCGTAGAACCCACCACGCCTTGCGTCGGGCGAGGTGGCGGCGTAGAGGGCCGGCAGTTGGGCGGTGTGCACGGTTCCGAAGAGGAAGCCACGGGACGACAACGTCCTGATCAAGCGCAGCTTCCAGTCGTCGTGTGCGCGCCCGGTATCCGGGCGGGCCGCGAGCAGGTTGGTGGGCGCCACACCCGGATGGGACAGGTTGCTCGTGATGCCCCACCCCTGGGCCTCACTGCGCCGGTCCAGTTCAAGGCCGAAGAGTCCGAATGCGATCTTCGACTGGCTGTAGGCCTTCGCGCCGTCGTATGAACGCTCCCAGTTCAGGTCGTCCCAGTTGATCGCATGCTGATTCGCCGCGATGCTGACCTGTGAGGTCACCCGCGCGCCACCGGCACGCAGCAGGGGCAGCAGATGGGCCACGAGCGCGAAGTGGCCGAGGTGGTTGGTGCCGAACTGCAACTCGAACCCGTCGATGGTCGCCTGCCGCTCGGGCGGCGTCATCACACCGGCGTTGTTGATGAGCACGTGAATCGGCTGCCCCTCTTCAAGGAGGGTCCTGCCCAGGGCGGCAACAGAGGCCAGAGACGACAGGTCGAGTTCGCGTAGCGACACTCGCGCAAGGGGGTTCCTCTCACGGATCACGGCGAGCGACGCCTCCCCCTTGGCCTCATTACGTACGGGCAGGATCACGTCAGCGCCCGCCGCGGCGAGCCTCGCGGCGATGCCGAGCCCGATGCCGTCGCTGGCACCGGTGACGACGGCGCGTCTGCCCGACAGATCGGGCACGGTGACGTCGATGGGTTTACGTGGCATGTGTGCTCCTCGGTGGTCTCACTGCGTCTCACCCTCGTCCACGGTGGCCCAGTCATTCAGTGCCGGTCTATCCACTGACCGCTGATCCCAGGAAAACCGGTGAAGGGTGGATCGGCAGTCCGTGGATCGGCGGATCCACAGGCGGTAAGAATGGGCTCCTGAAGGAGGTTCACTCGGTGATAGATCGGACCGGCCTCGCGGATTTCCTCCGGCACCGCAGAGAGTCGTTGCAGCCTGAGGACGTCGGCCTGCCACGCGGGCGACGTCGCAGGACCAACGGATTACGTCGCGAAGAAGTGGCCGCCCTGTGCCACATGTCGACCGACTACTACTCACGCCTGGAGCGAGGGCACGGCCCCAAGCCGTCGGAGCAGATGATCGCGTCCATGGCGCAGGGGCTGCACCTGTCCCTCGATGAGCGCGATCACCTGTTCCGGCTCGCCGGCTATTCACCGCCATCCCGCGGCACCGACAGCGAACACATCAGCCCCGGCATGTTACGGATCTTCGACCGCCTCGACGACACGCCCGCCGAGATCGTCACCGAACTCGGCGAGACACTGCGGCAGACCCCACTGTCCGTGGCGCTGACCGGTGACTCGACGGGCCTTCGCGGCCCGGCCCGCAGCATCGGTTATCGGTGGTTCACCGATCCGGAAACGCGCCGGCTCTACGCCCCCGAGGAGCACGACTTCCTGACACGGATGTTCGTGTCGAACCTGCGCGCGCTGGTGACGTTGCGCGGTCCCGGATCCCGCGCCGCGCACTACGCAGATCTATTGCTGTCGGAGAGCGACGAGTTCCGGCGGGTCTGGGAAGATCACGAGATCGGCCTGCGGCCCCGTGAGGTGAAGCACTTCGTTCACCCTGAGCTGGGCACCCTCGAACTGCACTGCCAGACCCTGCTCGATCCCGAACAGTCGCACCTTCTGCTGGTCTACACCGCGGTCCCCGGCAGCGAGAGCCACGAGAAGCTGCAGTTGCTCTCGGTCATCGGCGCGCAGGCCCTACGCTGAACTGTCACATGCGCGATCAGATGATGGCGTCGGCGCGCAACTGCTCGATCTCGCGTGCGCCGTAGCCGATCTCGGTGAGCACCTCGTCGGTGTGCTCGCCGAGTAGCGGGGCCCGACGGCGGATGCTGCCCGGCCTCGCCGACATCCGGAACGGGGTGTCGACGATCGGCACGGCGCGTGAGGACCCGGGAACGGCACGCGCCGCAGATAGCCCATGGCCTCGATGTGCGGGTCGTCGAGCACATCCTGCGTCGAATGCAGCGGCGCGGCAGGCATCTTCGCGCTCTCCAGCAGCTCCAGCACCTGTGCCTTGGTCTTGTCGGCGCACCACGTCGCCATGATGTCGTTGAGGACATCGCCGTTGTGCCAACGCAGATCGTCGTCGGCGAAACGCGGGTCGTCGAGCAGGTCCTCGCGCTCGACCAGGCGGCACCAGCGTTTGAACATGGGCCGGCCGGCCACCTGCAACAGCACCCACTCGTTGTCGGCGGTGCGGTACAGGTCGCAGGGAGCCACCGACGCACCCTTGTTACCCATACGGGGTTTGTCGATCTGCAGCAGTTCCCGCTCGATGAGGAACGCGTTGGACAGCATCAGTGCCGTCCGCAACAGCGCGCCTTCCACATGCTGGCCCTCTCCCGTGCGGTCGCGGTGGTAGAGCGCCATCATGACGCCGATAGTCAGCGTGAGCGCGGTCCCGAAGTCGGCGTAGGGCACCACCGTTCGGATCGGCTGATCGGGCAGACCCTGGCGGTACACCGCACCGGACATCATCTGGCCGGCGCCGTCGAAGCCGATGCGGTCGCTGTATGGCCCGCCCTCACCGTACGCCGTCGCGCTGGCCAGGATGATGTCGGGTTTCTGTGGCGATTTCTCTGGCGAGCAGACGCAAAACTGCCTATTTCTCCCGGAAAATGCGCAGTTTTGCGTCTGCTCGGCGTGGAAGTGTCACCCCCGCACGCCCGCTATTCCAGGACACCGAGACGGGCGAGGTGGTCGATCAAGGGTTTGGACGCCGCGCACAGATGGTCGGCCATGGCCGCTCGCGCCAGTTCGCCGTCACGCTTGCCGAGCGCATCGAGGATCCGGCGGTGGTCGTGCGTGGACTGTTCGGGCCAGCCTTCGACGGTCGGATACACCGATTCCAGTGCGTAGCGGGTGATCTGGGACATGAGCTGGGCCAGCTTGGGTGACTCGGCCGCGCGGTTGACGCCGCGGTGGAACGCGTGGTTGAGCCGCACCGCCGCCTCGTGGTCGTCGCGCGCGTACGCCTCCTCCAGCTCACGCTGGATCCGGCCGAGTTCGTCCAGCTGGGCATCGGTGATCTGCCCGGCCGCCCGCGCCGCCAACTGTCCACCGATGTGGGCCTGCACGCCGGCCACGTCATCGATGTCGCGTCGCGTCACCGGCAGCACCATGAAACCGCGCCGAGGTTGCTGCGTGAGCAGCCCCTCGGTGCGCAGCCCGAACAGGGCCTCACGCACCGGGGTCACGCTGATCCCCAGTTCGGCGGCGAGCTGATCGAGCCGAATGTACTTGCCCGCCGGGTAGGTACCGTCGAAGATCCGTTTGCGCACGAAGCGCGCCACGTCCTCGGCGAGCTGCGGGCGCGCGGCAAAATCCGGGACGGTCACCGCTCAGACCTTGTAGTCCGACAGCAACCGCTTGCTGATGATGTTCTTCTGGATCTCACTGGTTCCCTCGCCGATGAGCAGGAACGGTGCGTCCCGCATCAACCGTTCGATCTCGTACTCCTTGGAGTAGCCGTAGCCGCCGTGGATCCGGAAGGCCTGCTGGGTGACTTCCGAACAGAATTCGCTGGCAAGGTATTTCGCCATGCCCGCCGCGACGTCGTTGCGTTCGCCGGAGTCCTTGAGTCGCGCGGCGTTGACCATCATGAGATGGGCGGCCTCGACCTTGGTGGCCATCTCGGCCAATTGAAAGGCCACGGCCTGATGTTCGGCGATCGGCTTGCCGAACGTCTCGCGCTGCTGCGCATAACGCACCGCGAGTTCGAAGGCCCGCAGCCCGACACCGCACGCACGCGCCGAGACGTTGACGCGGCCGACCTCGACCCCGTCCATCATCTGGAAGAACCCTTGGCCCGGTGTGCCGCCGAGGATGTCGTCGGCGTTCGCGCGGTACCCGTCGAAGATCAACTCGGTGGTGTCGATGCCCTTGTACCCGAGCTTGTCGAGCTTGCCCGGGATCGTCAGACCCGGCAGCACTTCGCCGAATCCCTCGGGCTTCTCGATCAGGAACGCCGTCAGGTTGCGGTGCGGTTTCTCGGCACCCTCGTCGGTGCGGACCAGCGCGGCCACCAGCGTCGAGCTGCCGCCGTTGGTCAGCCACATCTTCTGGCCGTCGATGGTGTAGGTGCCGTCGCCGTTGTTCTTGGCGCGCGTACGGATCGCCGCGACATCCGAGCCAAGCTCGGGTTCGGACATCGAGAACGCGCCACGGGTCTCACCGGTTGCCATGCGTGGCAGCAGCTTCTGCTTCTGCGCGTCGGTGCCGTGCTGGCGAAGCATGTACGCGACGATGAAGTGCGTGTTGATCACACCGGACACGCTCATCCATCCGCGTGCGAGTTCCTCGACGCACAGCGCGTAGGTGAGCAGCGACTCGCCGAGCCCGCCGTACTCCTCGGGGATCATCAACCCGAACAGACCCATCTCTTTCATCTGGTCGACGATGGCCTGCGGGTAGGTGTCGGAGTGTTCGAGTTCCTGCGCGGCCGGGATGATCTCCCTGTCCACGAACTGCCGCACCGTCGAGATGATCTCGGTCTGGAACTCCGTCAGCCCCAGCGTCTGCGCCAGTTTTGTCATCCGGCAACCCTTTCGAACACAGCGGCCAGCCCCTGGCCACCGCCGATGCACATGGTCTCAAGCCCGTAACGGGCCTCGCGCCGGTGCAGTTCACGCGCGAGCGTCGCGAGCATCCGACCGCCGGTCGCGCCGACCGGGTGCCCGAGTGAGATGCCCGAACCGCGGACGTTGGTGCGCTCGTGGTCTGCCTCGCCGAACTTCCACTCCCGCATCACCGCTAGCGCCTGCGCGGCGAACGCCTCGTTGAGTTCGATGAGGTCGATGTCGGCCAGTGTCAGCCTGGCTTTCGCCAGGGCCACCTCGGTCGCCGGGACGGGGCCGATGCCCATGATGTTGGGCGCCACACCGGCCGAACCCCACGACACGAGCCGCACCAGGGGCCTCAGGCCCAGGTCGGCTGCCTTCCCCGGGGTCGTGACGATGCACATCGAGGCGGCGTCGTTCTGACCGCTCGAGTTGCCCGCGGTCACCGTCGCCTCCGGATCCTGTTTGAGCAGAATGGGTTTGAGCTTGGCCAGCGCCTCAATCGTGGTGTCGGCACGCGGGTGCTCGTCGACGCTGATGGTCTCCTCCCCCTTGCGGGTGCGCACGGTGACCGGGATGATCTCCTCGGCCAGCACGCCGTCGGCCTGCGCCGCGACCGCACGCTGATGCGAACGCACCGCGAGCTCGTCCTGCTCGGTGCGGCCGATGTTGTACTCCCGGCGCAGGTTCTCGGCGGTTTCGAGCATGCCGCCGGGCACGGGGTGGAACTTTCCTCCAGCGGTGGTCCGTCCCCGTGCGAGCCCGTCGTGGATCTGCACACCGGTACGCGAAGCGCCCCAACGCATGTCGGTCGAGTAGAACGCGACGTTGCTCATGCTCTCGGCACCGCCGGCCACCACGAGATCGTGATCGCCGCTGCGCACCTGCAGGCACGCCTGGATCACGGCCTGCAGGCCCGAACCGCACCGGCGGTCCACCTGCATACCGGGCACCGTGATCGGCAATCCGGCGTCGAGGGCCACGACGCGGCCGATCGCGGGCGCCTCACTGTTCGGGTAGCAGTGCCCGAGGATCACGTCCTGCACCTGATCGGGCGCGACGCCGGTGCGCTCCAGAAGCCCTTTGAGGACCGTCACTCCCAGGTCGACGGCGGTGAGGGACGCGAACATGCCGCCGTAACGGCCGATCGGGGTACGGACGGGTTCACAGATGACGGCGTCGCGCGTGCTCATACGTGCCGACCGCCGGTGACCTCCAGCACGGTCCCGGTCATGTACGACGACAGGTCGCTCGCGAGGAACAGCGCGACCTTGGCCACCTCGTCGGGTTCACCGGCACGTCCCATCGGGATCTCGGCGAGCTTCTCGTCCCAGATGCGTTGCGGCATGGCCTCGGTCATCGCCGAGCGGATGAGGCCGGGCTGGATGGCGTTGACCCGTACCCCGAGATACGCGAGTTCCTTGGCCGCGGCCTTGGTCATGCCGACGATGCCCGCCTTGGCCGCCGAGTAGTTCGTCTGCCCGATCAGGCCGACCTTGCCGGAGATCGAGGACATGTTCACGATCGCGCCGCGCTTGTTCTCACGCATGATCGCAGCGGCCGCCTTGGTGCCGTTCCAGGTGCCCTTGAGGTGCACGGCGATGACCTGGTCGAACTGCTCCTCGGTCATCTTGCGCAGCGTCGCGTCGCGCGTGATGCCTGCGTTGTTGACCATGATGTCCAGACCGCCGAAACGCTCCACCGCGGCGGCCACCAGGCCGTCGACCTCGGCGGCCGAAGTGACATCGCACCGCACCGCCGAGGCCACCTCGGGGCCGCCGAGTTGTTGCGCGGCCGCCTCCGTGGCCTCCAGGTTGAGATCGCCCAGCACCACTCGAGCACCTTCGGAGATGAAGCGCTCGGCGATGGCGAGGCCCAGACCCTGGGCTCCTCCCGTGACCACCGCAGTCTGTCCGGTCAACAACGACACTCGATCACCTGTCCTCTTCACCAAAGCTGGGGCACCACCGGGCCCCGATCATATTTCATATATGATATCTGCAACTCGATACCCCGCGGCAAGAGGCAAAGGAGTCTTTGTGACCGGAACGGCGTCCGGCGGCCAGTCCGCAACCGAAGTCAGCGACGAAGATTTCCAGGAGATCCTGGCCCAGACGCGCAGCTTCATCCGGAACGCCGTGGTACCCCGGGAAAACGAGATCCTCGCCACCGACAACGTGCCGGACGACATCCGCGGACAGGCCAAGGCCATGGGCCTGTTCGGCTACGCGATCCCGCAGCAGTGGGGCGGCCTCGGACTCAACCTGGCCCAGGATGTCGAATTGGCCATGGAATTCGGTTACACGTCGCTTGCCCTGCGCTCGATGTTCGGCACCAACAACGGCATCGCCGGCCAGGTGCTGGTCGGCTTCGGCACCGACGCACAGAAGAAGCGGTGGCTGGAGGACATCGCGTCCGGCGACGTCGTGGCCTCCTTCGCGCTCACCGAACCGGGGGCGGGCTCGAATCCGGCGGGGTTGCGCACCAAAGCGGTTCGTCACGGCGCCGGATCGAACACGGATTGGGTGATCAACGGCCAGAAGCGTTTCATCACCAACGCCCCGACCGCGGGCCTGTTCGTCGTGTTCGCGCGCACGCGCCCGGCCGACGCCGACGGTCCCGGCATCGCGGTGTTCCTGGTGCCCGCCGACACTCCCGGCGTCGAGGTGGGGCCAAAGGACGCCAAGATGGGACAGGAAGGCGCCTGGACCGCCGACGTCAACTTCACCGACGTGCGCGTTCCGGCGGCGGCACTGGTCGGCGGCAGCGAGGACGTCGGCTACCGCGCCGCGATGACGTCACTGGCCCGCGGTCGCGTCCACATCGCCGCGCTCGCGGTCGGCACCGCGCAACGCGCGCTCGACGAGTCGGTCGCGTACGCCGCCACCGCGACGCAGGGCGGTCAGCCGATCGGCAACTTCCAACTCGTGCAGGCCATGATCGCCGACCAGCAAACCGGCGTCATGGCGGGCCGGGCGCTGGTGCGTGACGCCGCGCAGAAGTGGGTGACCGGCGAGGATCGGCGCATCGCGCCGTCGGCTGCAAAGCTGTACTGCACCGAGATGGCCGGAACCGTCGCCGATCTCGCAGTCCAGATCCACGGCGGCACCGGGTATATGCGTGAAGTTCCGGTCGAACGCATCTATCGTGAGGTCCGATTGCTGCGCCTGTACGAAGGTACGAGCGAGATTCAGCGTCTGATCATCGGCGGCGGGCTGGTCAAGGCCGCCCAACGCCACCTTTGACGGCAACTCCGATCCACTGACACACGAGGAGATCCGATGGCCGAGCGGCTTACCGGACGGGTCGCGTTCATCACCGGCGCTGCGCGCGGTCAGGGCCGGGCACACGCGGTCCGCATGGCCAAGGAGGGCGCCGACATCATCGCGGTCGACATCGCCGGACCGCTGCCGCCCAGCGTGCCCTACGATTCGGCGACGCCGGAGGATCTCGCCGAGACGGCGCGACTGGTCGAGGCCACCGGCCGGCGAATCCTTGCCGCCAAGGCCGACACTCGTGACCTGGACGCCCTGCGCGACATCGTCGACAAGGGTGTTGCCGAGTTCGGCAGGCTCGACATCATCATCGCCAATGCCGGTATCACCGTTCCCGAGCCGTGGAACGAGACGACGCCGGAGTCGTTCCGCGACGTCATGGACATCAACGTGACCGGGACCTGGAACACCGTGATGGCCGGTGCGCAGCACATCATCGACGGGGGGCGTGGCGGCTCGATCATCCTGATCAGCTCGGCGGCAGGTATCAAGATGCAGCCGTTCATGGTGCACTACACCGCGAGCAAGCATGCCGTCGCGGGCATGGCGCGCGCGTTCGCAGCCGAACTCGGCAAGCACCGGATCCGGGTCAACAGCCTGCATCCCGGTGCCGTCAACACCCCCATGGGTACCGGTGACATGCTGGCCGCGCTCACGCGCGCCAACGACACCAATCCCGGTCTGATGCAGATGGTCACGCCGTTCCTGCCGGATTACATCGCCGAACCCGAGGACATCGCCGATGCCGCCGTGTGGCTGGCAAGCGACGAATCACGTTTCGTCACCGCCAGCCGGGTGGCCGTCGACCTGGGTTCCACGCAGTTCTGAGACCGCGAGCAGACATATAACTGCGCCGAAACCCGTGATTTCGCGCAGGTTTACGTCTGCTCGCGCAGGGAAGGTGAGCGCAGGGAAGGTGAGCGCAGGGAAGGTGAGCGGCGCAGGAACGCGATTTGGTCGGTGACGGCGGTGTCGAACCAGCCGTCACCGGGCCACACGGCAAAGCCGCGGCCACGTGTGAGAAGTCGGGACGTCAGCCGATGAAGCGGACGATCGATTCGGCGACCGCGGCGGGTTTCCCCGAGCCCTCGATCTCGACGGTCAGCGTCATCGTCGCCTGCACCGCACCGTCGAGCTTGGCCACATCGGAGATCTGGGCCCGCGCACGCACCTTGGCGCCCACCCGCACCGGGGTGATGAACCGAACCTTGTTGTAGCCGTAGTTGATCGCCATCGTGATGTTGTCCACGCGGTAGAGGTGGTGGGTGAAGTACGGCAGCAGCGACAGCGTCAGCAGGCCATGGGCGATGGTCCCACCGAACGGGCCGCCTTTCGCCCTCTCCGGATCGACGTGGATCCACTGATGGTCTTCGGTCGCATCTGCGAAGAGATTCACCCGGTCCTGGGTGATCTCGAGCCAGTCGGTCGGGCCGAGTTCGGTACCCGCCGCCGCGGCCAACGCGTCAAGATTGTCGAAGACTCTCACCGTCACTCCTCTCGAGCGTGGTCAGAAGACCACGGTCTGATTACCGAACCGGATCACGCGGTCTTCACAGTGCCACAGGACCGCTCGCGACAACACCAGCCGTTCCACATCGGCACCCAGGCGAACGAGATCCTCGACAGTGTGCCGGTGATCCACGCGGACCACATCCTGCTCGATGATCGGCCCTTCGTCGAGATCCTCGGTCACGTAATGCGCTGTTGCTCCGACGAGTTTGACACCGCGCTCTTTGGCGCGGCGGTACGGTGCCGCGCCGATGAACGCGGGCAGGAACGAGTGGTGGATGTTGATCAGCGGGCAGCCGACCGCATCGAGGAACTCCGGGGTGAGGATCTGCATGTAACGGGCCAGCACCACCAGATCGACGTTGCCGCGCAGCAGCTCGAGGAGGCGCTGCTCGGCTTCCGCACGGTTTTCCCTGGTGGCCGGGACATAGATGAAGGGCACGCCGAACGCGCGCACCTGCTCGGCCAGATCGGGATGGTTGGCGATCACCATCACCACCGACATCGGCAGTTCGCCGCGCCGGTTGCGCCACAGCAGATCCAGCAGGCAATGGTCCTCACGCGAGGCCATCAGGGCCACCCGCTTGGGCTTGGCCGCCTCGGTGAGCCGGAAGTCCATCTCGAACGGCCCCGCCACCTGCTCGCGGAACGACCGCTCGAGGTCGTCGCGCACCGCGGTGAGCCCGGGCAGATGGAAGATGGTGCGCTGGATGAAGGTGCCGCCGGCCTGCTCTGTGGAGTGCTGATCCAACGACACGATGTTGGCGCCGGCGGCGGTCAGGAACCCACTGATGGCCGCAACCAATCCGGGCCGATCGGCACAACGCAGCAACAACCTGCCCACGTCGTGAGCGGGTAGAGCGTTCGCCTTCGGGTACTCCTGCGCCATCACCATGAGATTGTCACCGGCCGCGCCGCAGGGGCCGACACCGGGTGCGGCGAGGCCGCTGCCGGTCGCCTTGCCGACGGGTTCGGCATCCCCTGCGGCACACGACGAAGAGTGTTCACATAATGTTCAATGTTCGCCCGCGCAGGCACCGCACAAGTCCGGACCGTTGCCCTGACTGCAAATCTGATCAAACTGAGGCGAACAATGCCCATTCACGGCAGCGTCAATAAGAAATTTGCTATGTCCACGTTTCAGCGGTTCAAACACCTTTTTTACAACCTTCCGCAATTTGCCATAATTGCAGCTACCGGCGAGTATGTGCAGTATGACGAAGTAAATTGCAGGCGCCGCTTCAGGATCTTTCTCGGCTCGCTGGAATTTGAGTGGCAAGCGGCGCGATACTCATGTCGCGTATTCGCGTCCCGACGCAGCGCGACCCCGATTCATCCGCACCGAGCGAGAGGTGCGGCCGACCGAAGAAATGGACACCGACATGACTCTTGCTCGACTCGATGCCCCCGGCCACCCAGACCTCTCGCTTGCGAAGAGTCCCAGCTGGTGGGACCCGACCAGCGAATGCACCATCGTGGTCGCCGACCCAGGAGCCGAACGGGAACTGTGGAACGAATACGTCCGGGGCGCGGAGCGCAACTACCGGAAACACGGAGTCGAGTGCGCGCTCGATATGCAGGCCTTGCGCACCGGCGAAGACACCGCACTGTTCTGTGTCGGTATCAATGACGCCGGTCGAGTTGTGGGCGGCCTGCGGGCCAAGGGCCCGTACCGAAACGCCGACGAAAGCCATGCGATTGTCGAATGGAGCGGTCAACCCGGCCTCGACGCGGTACGCAAAATGGTGGCCGACCGGATCCCGTTCGGTGTCGTCGAGATGAAGACCGCATGGGTGAGCGACGACCCGGAGCAGAGCCGGGCGCTCACCGACACGCTGGCGCGGATGCCGCTACATTCCATGACGTTGCTCAACATTCAGTTCGCGATGGCCACCGCGGCAGCCTACGTCCTCAAGCGGTGGTTGTCCTCCGGAGGCGTGCTGGCCGCCAAGATCCCCGCGACGCCGTATCCCGATGCGCGGTACCAGACCAAGATGATGTGGTGGGACCGGAGCACATTTGCCAATCACGCTGATCCGAGGCAACTTTCGGCCTACTTCGCCGAGACGCAGCGGATCGCTCCACGGCTTGACGTGGCCGACGACACCGACTCCGGCACTGCGGCGGGGCAATGACTCCAGACGAACACCGCGTCAGCCACTCCCCTGGCTCCCGACCACGCGCAGGCCGGCAGCGCGAACCAGGCCGTGTGGGTGGCGGCCCAGCGGCACGGTGTTGCGGTCCAACCGGTGCCAGCGGTGCCACCGGTGTTGCGGTACGCGGACGACGACCGCGAGCTGCGGGAACTCCCGGCGGGGCACGCCGCCGCACTGCGCGACCTGCAGTACGCTTTTCGCCAGGTGGCGGCGACCGGTCGCGACGAATCGCAGGCGTTGGTGCTCAGGTAGTTCTTCGCACCACGTCCGTCGATACGGAGCCGGCGGCGAGCCCTCCAGGGGGACAAGACGTCGCAGTATGACCGAGCTCTAGTGGAGGTGATCTGGTGCCAGAGAGCCTGGACGTCCTGGTCACGTCCGTCGCCACACAGCTCATGGCGGTCGACGCGGCCACCTCGGTGTCGGTCAGCCAGCAGGTGCTCGCGGAGTTGGTGTCGTTCTTCGACGTCGATGTGAGCTTCCTGCGGCACAACGACCACCGGGCCCACGCCACGAGGCTGGTCGCCGAGTGGCCGCCGCGCCCGGTCGACGCCGCGACCGACCCGATCGCGGTCGTCCACTTCGCCGATGCCGATCCGGTGTTCGCGATGGCCGAGCACCTCAAGGAACCGGCGGTGTTCCGGCCCGAGCCCGCCTACGACGACTATCAACGCACGATCGAGGCGGGCCGCCACATCCCCGCCACCTCGATGGCGTGCGTCCCGCTGCTCAGCGGTGACGTCACCACCGGCGTGCTGGGGTTCGTCAAGTTCGGCGACCGCGAGTGGCGGCCGGCAGAACTCAACGCACTCAAGGCGATCGCGTCGTTGTTCGCCCAGGTGCAGGCCCGTATCGAGGCCGAGGAACGCCTTCGGTACCTGGCCGATCACGACCATCTGACCGGCCTGTACAACCGTCGTGCCCTGATGGCCCACCTGGAGGCACGGCTCGCTCCCGGGCAGCCCGGTCCGGTTGTGGTGATGTTCTTCGACCTGGACCGGTTGAAGGCGATCAACGACTACTTGGGACACACCGCCGGTGACGCCTTCATCAGCATCTTGGCGCAGCGCCTGCAGCGCGGTGACGATTCGCCGAAGTTGATCGCGCGCCTCGGCGGTGACGAATTCGTCGTCGTCCCGGCCGATCCGATGTCGATGGAGGAAGCCACCGCGCTCGCCTACCGGCTGCAGTCGGTGCTGCGGGAACGCGTGACCGTCGACGGCGAGATGCTCACCAGAACCGTGAGCATAGGCATCGCGCAAGGAATTCCAGGCAAGGACTCGACCTCAGATGTGCTCAACCGCGCCGACCATGCGGTGCTGACCGCCAAGGGTTCCGGCGGGAACCGGGTCGCGGTGTTCTCCGACGCGATGGCGATGGAGATCGACTTCCGCAACGACATCGAGCTGCACCTGCAGAGCGTGATCGAGGGTGGCGCACTCGTGCTGCACTACCTGCCCGAGATCGACATGCGCACCGGTGAGGTGCTCGCGGCCGAGGCGCTGGTCCGCTGGGAGCATCCCACGCGTGGTCTGCTGTCCCCCGATTCGTTCATCGGGGTGGCCGAATCGATCAACCTCGCAGGCGAACTGGGTCGGTGGGTGCTGCGCACGGCATGCGCGGAGTTCTCCCGGTGGCGGTCCAACGGGGTGGGCCGCAACATCGTGCTGCGCATCAACGTCTCACCGGTCCAGCTGGTGACGGACGGATTCGTCGAATCGGTGGCGGGCATCATGGCGGAGTTCGGCCTGCCACGCGGTTCGGTGTGCCTGGAGATCACCGAAAGCGTTGTGGTGCAGGATATCGAGACCACCCGCACCACCTTGACCGGACTGCACAACGTCGGGGTCCAAGTGGCGATCGACGATTTCGGCACGGGCTACAGCGTGCTGTCGCTGTTGAAGTCGCTTCCGGTGGACACCCTGAAGATCGACCGAAGCTTCGTCGCCGAACTCGGCTCCAACCCGGGCGACCTACCCATCGTGCGCGCCGTGATCGCACTGGCCGGAGCGTTCGGACTACAACTGGTGGCCGAGGGTGTCGAGACCGAGCGCGCCGCACTCACCCTGCTCCGACACGGATGTTACCGGGCGCAGGGTTTCTTGCTCTCCAAGCCGATCCTGGGCAGCGAGATGCAGACCCTTCTTGCGAAAGGTCGTGTGCCGGTGCATTTCTCAGCCGCTCCACGCATGTGAGCGTACGGCCCCGTTGCCTCGCACGTGGCCGTCGCGACCGCCGTCCGAGGGCGCGGTCAACAGTTCGACCCTGCTGAACCGACTCGCGCTGCGTCCCACCAACGCCACTCGCAGCGTCTGCGCGGTGTCGACACGCCTGCCGCTTCCCATCGGCGCGGCCTCGGTGGACAGCGCGACTCCGTGGCGAACCCGCACGGCGCGCGGGCCATCCGCGGTGGAAAGCACCACGCCGACGATCTCGCCCTCCTCGAACACGATCCGGTCCAGCGCGTCGTCGTAGCTCGAGATGTCGCGCTCGCGCACCTGCGTCAACAGCCACTCGTCGACCGCCGCGGAGGCACCTCCGCCCGCCGGAAGTTCGATCGGGCCGAGGACGTTGGCCTCGATGGTCTCCCCCGTCTCCGTCTCCATGGGGACACCGCCACGTTCCGTCAGACGGGTGTAGAGCAGGCCGTACGGCGACCGCAGGCACTGTCCGGCCCAGTCCCGCAGGTGGGCACCGTGGAAGGTTTCGACGGGCGTCTTCGGTCCGGCCGGCGCCCACTGCCTCAGCGCACGGATCTCGATGTCGGCCTCCGGGAGGTCCGGACGCGAATTCTGGTCGGCGACGAGCTCATCGAGGTACTCGCGCGTCTCGGGATCGTCGATGCCGCGACCGAGCCATGGCGTCCCGGCCTGCCCGGCCCCGGCTCCCCTGGCAACCTCCACCTCAAGGTCGGCATCGGCTGCTGCGATCGCGGCCGCCAACGCTGCGAAACCGGGTCCACAGCAAACGACATCGAGTTCGTCGTCCCACATCATCTATTGGTACCCCAAAACTGATTCGAGCGGATGGACCGCCGCGCCTCGAACGTCAGCGCGTGAGCGCTGTCACCGCCGCGAGCGAAGTCGACCGCCCTGAGCTGGACAACATACGTTGTCCACACGCGGCGCCCAGCGAACGTGCGGTAGCGGAGTCACCGAGTGGGTACCGAGTGAGCGAGGTCACCATGACCTGCACCGGGATTCGAGGGGGATTGCCGGTGCAGGCCATGGCAACACATTCAGGATAGCCCCGTACCACCGCCGATGGCGATGGTGCGTGGTTCGTCGCGGGGCCTGCAGCGGGGGCGCGATCCGACGCTGCAGGGCTCACCGGCGGCGAACCCGGAGTTATCACATACAGCAGAATACATACCGATAGAATGATCTGCACGCCTAGTGGTGACTTCAAGTACTCGCATTCCCGTGCCGATCGGAAAACCGACATCGAGACACGATTACCGGCGTGTCCGCATGGGAAATTCCGGATGGAACAATCGAGGTACGCCCGTTTGCCACGGGACGTACGCCCGACGATGCAATCCTGCAGATTTCGAGGTTGTGTGGTGACTGAGCAGCTCGACCGCCGAGCAGACCTCACCCGGCTCCAGATCCTGCAAGCCGCGTCCCGGCAGTTCGCTCGGACCCCGTACAGTCTGGTGAGCCTCGACGACATCCTCGCCGATGCCGAGGTCACCAAGGGCGCCCTGTATTTCCACTTCCGGTCCAAGCACGCGCTGGCGTGTGCGATCGTCGAACGCCATGCCGAACAGGCGCGCACCACCACCGAGGACGTGGCCGCACGCAATCTGTCCGGCCTGGAGACCCTGATCGACATCAGCTACCAGCTCGCGGTCGACGACATCAGTGACCCGATGACGCGTGCCGGACTCAACCTGGTCGAGTCCATCGGGCGCACCGAGGACCTGGGCGCACGCGTGCTGGCCGACTGGATCGCGCGATTCACCGCGATCGGGCGGCGCGCCGTCGCCGAGGGCGATCTGACCGCCGAGAGCGATCCGGAGGTCCTGGCCCGGCTGTTGGTGTCGATGTACCTGGGCATCCGTCAGACCAGCGAACTGGAGGACGCGCAGCGGTTCCTACAGGATCTGGAGCGCAGCTGGCAGTTCGTGCTACCGGGCGTCGCAAACCCCGATCGACTCGGTTATCTTCGGCAGTTCATCCGCCGTCGGACGACGCTCACGGCGCGAAAGGCCGTACCGCTGCATCCCGAGCCGCCGGCGCACACGCGCGCCGGTTCAGCTTGAGGTCACATGCCACGTCAAGCCCGCGCGGATGTGACCCGCCGCAAGATCATCACTGCCGCCGTCGACCTGTTCAGTGAGATAGGTTATCCGGCAACTGGATTGGGCGAGATCATCGAGCGTGCCGACATGACGAAAGGCGCGTTGTACTACCACTTCGACTCCAAGGAAGCCCTCGCCGAGGCGATCATCACCGAAGGTGGTGCGAGTACGCTCGCGGCCTTTCACAACATCACCGAATCGTCGTCCCCGGCGTTGGAGAACCTCATCCACGGACTGTTCGTCGTCTGTGACTTCACGCGCACCGACCGGGTCGCCGAGATCGGCCTGCATCTGTTGCAGACCTTCGCCGGGATCAACGACGCCACCGAACGGGTGTACGCGAGCTGGCTCGATGCGATCTCCGGACAACTGCACCGCGCGGCCGCCGAAGGCGACCTGCGTGAAGGCCTCGACCCCGGCGCCGCCGCCGAGGTGATCCTGGAGGCCGCGCTCGGGGCCGAGGCGCTGTCCCGTGCCGGCTCGTCGGGCACGGACCTTCGCGAACGGATCGTGCGCATCTGGGACCTGCTGCTCCCGGCCGTGGTCAACCCCGACTCCCTGGAGTACTTCCGCGAGTTCCTGGCGCGCGAATCCCTGCGCCGTTCACCGGGTGCCGACTAGCGGCCTGCGGCACGATCGGCGTTGGCGTGGATGGCGTCACGACAGAACGCCGCCAGGCCGGGAAGCCCGAACGACTCGTCGTACCTTGCGACGTATGCCGGGTCGCTGACGTACATGTCCCCCAGCTTGCGGTGGAACTCCGGCGGGCAGTCGTAGAACCAGCGGTTCACCTGGAGCCGGTGCTGCTCGGCCGCATCCATCGCCACCTCCGAGTCGGCCGGAAGGCCGCTGCGGAAGGCGTCGGCCAGAGCTTTCTCGACGGCTTCACCCTCGGCCTTGATCCGGATCCAGTCCTCCTTGCCGTACGACTTCGTCCGACGCTGTGATTCCTTCCACTCCGGTGTCTCGCCCCACCTCTGCTCGGCCTCGGCCTGATAGTCGTCGAAGTCCTCGCCGAAGAGTTCGCGCATGTCGTCATCGGTCATGGGGGTGTTCGTCATCGCCTTCTCCAATGCCTGATCGATCGCCTCGACGAGACCTCTCATCTCGTCGATCCGGGACATGACGCGTTCGCGCTGACGAACCAGGTGACTGACCTCGTCGCCTTCATCGAGCAGGCTCGCGATCTCTTCGAGGGAGAACTCGAGCCGGCGGTACACGATGATCTGGGACAGCCGCGTCAGGTCGGACGTCGTGTAGACCCGGTATCCCGAGGCCGCGCGCCGGCTGGGGGTCAGCAACCCGATCTCGTCGTAGTGGTGAAGTGTCCGGACCGTGATGCGAAATCGCTTGGCGACCTCGCCGACGATGAGACCGTCCACCGGCAACTCCTGCGTCATGTCGATCAGGTTGGCTCCTCACGTCGCGTGAGGGTCAAGTCAGAGTTCCTCGGTCCACAGCTTCTCGGTGAGGTCCTGGAAGCACGCGAGGGCGACGGGATCGTCGCCGCGCAGGAGCGCCGACTTGCTCATGCGTGCCCGCACGATCGAACCGTCCTGGTGCTGCAGTTCGACGATGAGGTCGGCATGGGCACGGACCACCGAGACCGCGGAATCGTCGGCGGGCAGCGAATGGAAGATCTCAGCGAACTTCAATTCCATGACGGCGCCGTTGCTAAGTCCGACCATCTCGCCGAAGGCGGTGTTGGCGAACAGGATCGAGCCATCCTCGGCGATCGCGAGCACCGGCACCGGGAACCGCTCCAGCACCACCAGCGCGGGCATCTGCTGCAGCAGCTCCATGGGCGAACGTGAACCCTCGTCGCTCTGTCGCCGATCCACGTCTCGATAGTGCCCGACATCGCCGCGGGTTACCACCGAGCCGCTCCTCGGCCGCCGGTCGCAAACCGGGTGGCGCGCGCCACTTGACTAACTAGGTTTACTCTGTGAAGGCTTACATCGGCAGACAGGGGCAGGCATGGACCTGAAGTGGTCGAGAACCGACCAGGAGTTCCGCGACGAGGTACGCAGCTTTCTCGAGGAGAAGCTCACACCCGACCTCCGGGAGGCGGGACGCCTTCAGACGAGCGTCTACTCCGAGCACGAGGCGAGCATGGAGTGGCAGCGCATCCTGCACGAGCGGGGCTGGGCGGCCCCCGCGTGGCCCGTGGAGTACGGAGGCTGCGACTGGAGCCTGACACAGCACTACATCTTCAGCCGCGAATCCACCCTTGCGGGCGCGCCCGCGCTGTCGCCGATGGGTATCCGCATGGTGGCGCACGCCATCATCAAGTTCGGCACCGACGAGCAGAAGTCCTACTTCCTGCCCCGCATCCTGACCGGCGAGGTGTTCTTCTGTCAGGGCTACTCGGAACCCGAGGCGGGGTCGGACCTGGCGGCACTGTCGATGAGCGCCGTGCCCGACGGTGACGAGCTGGTCTGCACGGGCAGCAAGATCTGGACCACCCACGCTCAAGAGGCGAACTGGATGTTCGCGCTCGTGCGCACCACCCGCGGCGCCAAGAAACAGCAGGGCATCACATTCCTGTTGATCGACATGACGTCGCCCGGCATCACGATCCGGCCCCTGGTGATGACCTCCGGCGAAGAGGTGCAGAACCAGGTGTTCTTCGACGAGGTGCGGGTGCCGAAGAAGAACGTCATCGGCGCAATCGACGACGGTTGGACCGTCGCGAAGTACCTGCTGGAGTTCGAACGCGGCGGCGGCGCGTCGTCGCCCGCGCTGCAGGTGCTCGGCGAGGAGATCGCGACCGCGGCCGCCGAACAGCCGGGTCCGTCCGGGGGACGGTTGATCGACGACCCGGCGTTCAGTCGCAGACTGGCCGAGGCCCGCATCCGCACCGATGTTCTGGAGATCCTCGAGTACCGGGTGCTCGCGGCGGTGGCGGAGGGCCGCAATCCCGGCACGGCGTCGTCGATGCTCAAGGTCCTCAGCACCGAATTGAGCCAGCTCCTCACCGAGCTGTCGATGGCGGCCGCCGGTCCGCGTGGCCGTGCCTACCAGCCGCACGCGACGCGTCCTGGCGGTCCGGTCGCGGAGTTCGAGCCACCGGCCGACGGCTATGTCAGCGGTGAGCCGTGGCAGGCGGTTGCCCCGCTGCGCTATTTCAACGACCGCGCCGGATCGATCTACGCCGGCAGCAACGAGATTCAGCGGAACATCCTCGCCAAAGCCGCTCTGGGACTCTGACAGGAACACTGATGGACTTCAACCTGACCAAGGAACAGGAACTGCTGCGCGACGGGCTGACCAAGTTCCTGTCGAGCCGCTACGACCTGCAGACCAGCCGTACCGCCGCGAAACTCGGCGAGGGCTGGCAGCCGGACATCTGGCGTGGATTCGCCGACGAGCTCGGCATCCTCGGTGCGACGCTGCCCGAGGAAGCCGGCGGAATCGGCGGAGGAGGGGTCGAGGCGATGGTGATCGCCGAGGCGCTGGGCCACGCCCTGGTCATCGAACCCTTCGTCGACACCGTCGTCGTCGCAGGCGGGCTCCTGCAGCGTGCGGGCGGCGACGCCGCGCGAAAAGTGCTCGAAGCCCTGGTGGGCGGCACGGCCGTCGTCGCGATGGCCGCGACCGAACCGACGTCCGGCGACAACTGGCACAGCGTCGAGACCACGGCCCGCCGCGACGGCGACACGTGGGTACTCGACGGCTCGAAGATCGTCGTGGTGAACGCACCGTTCGCAACGCATCTGCTGGTCACCGCACGCACGTCCGGCAACGCATCGGGTCAGGACGGGATCTCGCTGTTTCTCGTCGAGATCGACTCGCTGGGAAGCGGTTTCGAGGCGCATCACTACCGCACCGTCGACGACCGCAGGGCCTCGGACCTGGTGTTCGACGGACTGCGACTGCCCGCATCGGCGCTGCTGGGCGCCGAGGGCCAGGCCGGCGCTTCGCTGGAACTCGCGCGTGACGAGGGCGCTGCCGCGGTGTGCGCCGAGGCCGTCGGCGCGATGCGGAAGGTGCTCGCCGACACCGTCGAGTACTGCAAGCAGCGTCAGCAGTTCGGCCGGCCGATCGGTGGCTTCCAGGCCCTGCAGCATCGCATGGTCGACATGCACATGGAGGTCGAACAGGCGGCGGCCGCCGTGTACCTCGCGGTGCTCAACCTCGACTCGGCTGCGGCCACGCGCGCCAAGGCGGTCTCGGCCGCCAAGGCCACGGTGGGCCGGGCCGCACGCTTCGTCGGCCAGAACGCGGTGCAGTTGCACGGCGGTATGGGCATGACCGAGGAGCTGGCGATCGGTCACTACTTCAAGCGCCTCACGGCCGTGCAGTACGAGTACGGCTCGACCGACGCGCACATCACCCGGTACGCCGAGCTCACGCGCCCATAACCGGGAAGTGCCCCGCCGAGATTGAAGCCAGGGACAAGATCAGCGCCGATCTTGTCCCTGGCTTCAATCTCGGTGTCGGGAAACCTGTTTGACGACCCCCGTATGGTGGACAGGTGAGCGTGCGGGGCTGGGTGCTGTTCGGCGCGATGAGCATCATCTGGGGTATCCCCTACCTGCTGATCAAGGTCGCCGTCGAGGGTGTCTCGGTACCGGTGCTGGTGCTCGCCCGCACCGCGGTCGGTGCACTGGTCCTGCTGCCGTTGGCGATGTCGCGTGCGGCGTGGACCCCGGTGCTACGCCATTGGAAGCCCGTGCTGGTGTTCGCGTTCTTCGAGATCATCGCCGCGTGGGCGCTGCTGACTGATGCCGAGAGGCACCTGACGAGTTCCATGACGGGGTTGCTGATCGCGGCCGCCCCGATCATCGCCGCGGTCCTCGACCGGCTCACCGGCGGCGAGCGCCTGGATCCGAAGCGCATCGCCGGGCTCTTCGTGGGCCTGTCCGGCGTCGCAGTGCTCGCCGGCCCCGGGCTCGCGGGCGGACATGCGTGGCCCGTGCTCGAGGTGCTGCTGGTGGCAACGTGTTACGCGATCGCCCCGCTGGTGGCGGCCCGTTACCTGGGTGATGTGCCCAGCCTGCCGATGACGGCGGCGTGCCTGACCGTGGCCGCGTTGATCTACACCACCCCGGCGGTGCTGACCTGGCCCGAAGCGATGCCTTCCACACGGGTGCTGGTGGCTCTGGCCGCGCTGGCGGTGATCTGCACGGCCCTGGCCTTCATCGTGTTCTTCGCGCTGATCCGTGAAGTGGGTGCGGCCCGCGCCCTGGTGTTCACCTACGTCAACCCCGCGGTGGCGCTGGCCGCCGGCGTGATCGTGCTGGGTGAACCGCTCACGGCGTACAACATCGGCGGGCTGGTGCTGATCCTCGCCGGGTCGGTGCTGGCGACGCGCAGAGCTTCGCAGACCGGCCGCGAACGTGAACCGGCTGCGGAGAGCCAGGCCGATTCTCGCAGCCAGTTCATACCGGCGAATCCGCCTGAGCCGCCAGCCACCCGCCGTACTCGGTGATGTCGCGGCCGTGCGAAGGCGCGGCGTGATCACAGCCGAAACCCGTCACCCAACGACCGTCGCTCAACTCGACCCTGCCGAGCATCATCGGCGCGGGCAGTTCGGCGAGAAACGCGCCAAGGGCCGCCGGTGAGAGCACCCACCGCTCCCCCACGATCGCCGCACCACCGTCGTCGACGCGCACCAGGCCCGGCTTGCGCGGTTCGGTGTCGAGCGCGAACAACCGGTAGCGCGGTGCGGTGGCGACCGGTCCGGCCCAACGCGCGCCGCGGCTGGTCAGCTGATGTTCCAGCGGCTGACCACGCAGGTGTGCCCCGAACACCGCGAGCTCGGTCACCGCAGTGCCGGCCTGCTCGGGCCACGACGCGGTCGCGGGCTCGGCGAGGAAGCGTGCCGCGAGATCGGCGACGACGGCGTCGTGGAAGGCCGGTGCCAGCATCGTGATGCCGAATTGTGCGCCGTCGGAGACCGTGCCCGCGGGAACCGCGATGGCGCACATGTCGAACAGGTTGCAGAAGTTGGTGAACCGACCCATCCGGGCGTTCACGCCGACCGGGTCGACCGCGACGTCGGCGATCCGCGGATGAGCCGGTGCGGTGGGGACCAGCAGCGCATCACACCCTGAGAGCGCCGCGAACGCCTCCTCACGAAGCTGCTCGACGCGTCTGCGGTCGCGCAGCAGATCGGCCGCCGAGTGCCGACCGGCGGCGCTGATGATCGCCGACACCGTGGGGTCCAATCCGGCATCCGGCCCCGCGCCGTCGACGAATTCCCCGACGGCGTCCCACCGCTCGGCGACGAGTGCCCCGTTGTACAGCAGGTCGGCCGCGGCGAAGAAGGCCGTCATGTCGATCGGCACGATCTCGAACCCGGCGGCCTGCGCACGCCGGATGGCCTCGGTGAGCGCGGCCTGCCACGCGGCGTCGAGTTCGGGCACCTGATCGGGCACCGCGACGCGAGGCACCGGCGGGGCGGCCAACCGGAGATCGGCGGGCCAGTCCCGGTGTGGTTCCGCTGTCGCCATGACGGCCATGGCCGTCTGTGCGGTCGGCAGGTCGGCGGCGAAGACCGTCACGCAGTCGTAGCTCGCGCACGCGGGGACCACACCGGTGGTCGGGACCACGCCGAGGGTCGGTTTGATGCCGATGATCCCCTGCAGGCCCGCGGGCACGCGACCCGAGCCGGCGGTGTCGGTACCGATCGCGATGTCGGCGAAGCCGAGTGCGACCGCGACCGCCGAGCCCGAACTCGAACCGCCGGAGATGTATTCGGGTCGATGGGCATCTCGTACCGCGCCGTACGGGCTGCGGGTGCCGACGAGGCCGGTGGCGAACTGGTCGAGGTTGGTCTTGCCGATGACGACGGCGCCCGCGGCCTTCAGCGCGGCCACCACCGGAGCATCCGCGTCGGGCACATGGCTGTAACCGGGGCACGCCGCGGTGGTCGGCAGCCCGGCGACGTCCACGTTGTCCTTGACGGCGAGCACCAGTCCGGCCAAAGGCCCCGCGATGGCCGATGCGTAGTCGGCCTCGACCTCCTCGCGGGGTCTGAGGTGGATGAACACCTCGGTGCGGCCGGTGCGCTCGATCTTGCGGTAGATCTCAGCGATCTTGCCCGTCACACGGTTTCCTTTCGGACGAATTCTCCTGCAGCGGACCACCTTCGACGTTCCTCGGCTCGCGCGGCCTCCATCGCGGCTCGCGTAGCGGCGATGTCGTCGGCGTTCTGGGCCAGGAAGGCGTCATGCTCGGCGAGCGAGAACACCCCGTCGGTGATGTCGACGTGGCCGCGACCGGCCGCCATGTCGGCGCGAAGGTCCAGCAGTTCCTCCGCCGACACCGGATACCAGCTGATGCGGTCGAAAAATCGCAGCAGCCAGGGATGCTCGGGTTCGAAGCCGTGGGCCGACAGGGGATGGCGGTGGTTCCAGATCTGGGTCGTTCGCCCGACGAACTGGTACCCGCCCGGCCCTTCCATGCCGTAGATGCACAGATAGGCTCCGCCGATCCCGACCGCGTTCTCCGGGGTCCAGGTGCGCGCCGGGTTGTACTTGGTGGTCACCAACCGGTGCCGCGGGTCCAGGGGCGTCGCGACCGGCGCGCCGAGGTAGACGTCGCCGAGCCCCAGGACGAGATACTCGGCGTCGTAGACGATCCGGTGGACGTCGTCGGTGGAGGCGAGCCCGTTCATGCGCCGGATGAACTCGATGTTCCACGGGCACCACGGCGCATCGGCGCGCACGCCGTGCATGTAGCGTTCGATGGCCTCGCGGGTCGCTGGGTCATCCCAGCTCAGTGGCAGGTGCACCGTGCGACTGGGGACGACGAGTTCCTGTGCGGCGGGCAACGACGCCTCGATCTCCGTCAGCAGCGGTACCAGGGCCGACAGCGGCAGGCGGGCCGGGTCCACCTTCACCTGCAGTGAGCGCACTCCCGGTGTGAGGTCGAGCAGCCCGGCCGGTCGGGCGGTTTCCAGCGCGTCGTGCAGTGCGTGCACCCGCGCTCGCAGCGCGAGATCCAATCGCATGTCGCCGTATTCGACGAGGACGTTGTCGTCGCCGGTACGCCGGTAGGTCACGGTGACCGTGCCGTCCGAAGACGTGGTGTGGCCGACGATTCCGTTGTCGGTGTCCCCGCCGGTGGAGAACACCGCAGGCAGGAACGCGCGCCGCGCGCGTCCGACGGTGCCGACGGGCGCGGCGGTGGTTTCACGGACCGCGACGAACCGCACGGTGGCCCCGGGCGCGAGTTGACCCAGCTTCCACCGATCGGCCGAGGTGACGGTCACCGGGCACACGAATCCGCCGAGGCTCGGACCGTCGGGGCCCAGCAGAATCGGTGTGTCGCCGGTGAAGTCGAGCGAACCCACCGAGTAGGCGTTGTCGTGGATGTTCGACGGGTGCAGTCCGGCCTCGCCGCCGTCGGGTCGTGCCCATTCGGGCTTGGGCCCGATCAACCGCACCCCGGTGCGGTCGGAGTTGAAGTGCACCTCGTAATCGTGCCCGAGGACGGTGTCGATGTCGGCGCGCGTGAAGAACTCCGGCGCCGAATGCGGACCCACCGTGACGGCGATGTTCCAGTGCGACGTGATCGCCGGTTGTTCGTCGAACAGGATGCGCCTGCGCGCACCGGTCTCGCGATCGGCGATCTCCAGTTTGTCACCGGTGCCGAGCACCCGGCCCTCGTGACCGCCGAACCGGCCCAACGTGAAGGTCGCCGCACTGCCGAGGTATTCGTCGGCGTGCAGACCACCGGCCACGGCGATGTAGATCCGCAGACCGACGCCGTCGACCATGCCCACGTCGAGCAGTTGGCCTGCCCGCACCAGAACCGGTTGCCACTGGGGCACTTTGCAGCCGTCAACGCTGACCGGCGCGGGCGCGCCGGACACGCACACCCACGTGTCGGTGTCGAACCGCAGCGCCGGGCCGCCCATCGTGGCTTCCAGACCGGGTGCGCCTTCGGGGTTTCCGACGGCGACGTTGGCAAGCCGGAACGACACATCGTCCATCGGCCCGGACGGCGGGACGCCGACCTGCCAGTATCCGATCCGGCCCGGCCAGTCCTGGATCGTGGTGGCCATTCCGGGCCGCACCACTTCCACGACGCGCACGCGAGGAGCAGATTCAGACCCGGTCATCCCCGGGTCACCACCATCCGCACCGCGGTGGGGTCGAAGCCGTTGCAGGGGTTGTTGATCTGCGGGCAGTTCGAGATCAGCACCAGCGTGTCGATCTCGGCGCGCAGCGACACCTTCTTGCCGGGCGCCGACAGGCCGTCGACGATGCCAAGCGAACCGTCGGGATCGACCGGGACATTCATGAAGAAGTTGATGTTGCTGACGATGTCGGCCTTGGTCAGGCCCCACCGGGCCCCTTCCCCGATGAAGTTCTCGACGCAGGCATGCTGATGCTTGGTGTGGTGTCCGTAGCGCAGCGTGTTCGATTCCTGTGAGCATGCGCCGCCGAGGGTGTCGTGGTTGCCGACCTCGTCGTCGACGATCGTCAGCATCGGTGCGCCGTCGCTGTCCCGCAGCACCGTCCCGGTGGTGAGGAAGATGTTGCCCTGCGCCGCGATCGTCGTCGGTGCGCTGTAACGGATGCCGTGGTCGTCGGCGCCGTAGAACAGCGTGTCGACGGCCTGGTTTCCGTGCAGGTCGACGATGGTGAGGATGTCCCCTGCGCGCACGATCTTCGACCAGGGAGCACGGGGTGCCACGGTCTCGTCGGCGATGATCTGGGCTTCGAACGTGGTGGTCATCGGGCACTCCAGACATCTTCGGAATTGAGGTAGGCGCGTTGGTATTCGGGATCGCGGTCGTCCAGGGACGCTCCGATCGCGGCGAGGTCATCGGGTGCCCGCCACGCCAGGACCTCCAGCGAACCCACATCGAATCCGGGGGCCGGGTCGAGTGGGTGAGCCGTGTTGGCGATGGCCACGATCAGCGGCAGGTGCACGACGAACTCGACGGCGGTGTCGGCACCCGCCGAACCGGTTGACACCAGGTTGCCCTCGGCGTCGACCCGGATGCCGTGGAAGAACGAGACACTCGGCGGCACGTCACGACGGGACAGGCCGTTCTTGAGGGCGGCCAGGGCGAGCAGTTCCCGCCCCGCGGGGCTGGCGGATTCCGCGCTGCCCGCGCCGTACTTCGCGGTGTTACCCGCCGATGTCGTGGTGCCGCACAACGCGTCGTGGTGTCCCGAGGTGTCCGATACGAGGGTGGCCAGCACCCGACCCTGGTCGCTGAGCAGCGGATGGCCTGCTGAAAGATAGGCCTGCCAGGGCACTTTCACGGTGTCGGCGACGTTGAGCCGTTCCCACGGGGCGTCGGCGCGCCAGAGCAGCAGGTGCGCGCACGCCGTGCCGGTCACATCTCGCAGTCGCAACCGGCTGCCCCGGCCGAGCACCTTGGTGGTGTATCGGCCGCCCGGAACGGTCTCGGCCCACGTGAGGTTCTCGGCGGCCACACCCGCGGGCGGATTCGGCCAGCGTGAGGCCGGGACGACGGGCATCGAGTCGGTGATGGCGCCGGCCTGGGCACGGGCATGTTCCCGCGCGCCGGCGGTGGTCTGAGTGGATACAGACATGATCAGGCTCCGATCGTGACGGGTTTGGGGTGGGTCCTGCCACGCGGGAAGCACAGCGCACCGAGCAGCACCGTGGCGGCGATGCTCAGCGGGCCCGCCCACTGCAGGACGGGGTATTCCCCGGTGGGATTGAAGATCTCGGCTCGCGGCCAGCCCAGGTTGACGATCATCACCGCCCCGTACAGCACTGCGAGGACGTTGACCACGATGCCGAACCTGCCGAGGGTGAACAGGGGCAGGCCTTCGGCGTCCACCTGATTGCCTGCCTTGTTCGACTGTGTGGGCCAGCCTTTGAACCTGCGGTACAGCAGGGGCGCGGTGACCATCAGGTAGGCCAGATAGATGAGGATGATGCACACGCTGGCCAGGGTCGCGAAGATCGCGGAGTTCCCGACGTTGACGAGCAGCACCGCGATGCACAGCACGCCGATCAGCACCGACGGCCAGATCGGGGTGCCGGTGCGGCCGTTGACCCGGGCCAGGATCGTCGAGGCGGGCAGCCGGCCGTCGCGCGCCATGGAGAACATGAGCCGTGAGGCCGCGGTCTGAATTGCCAACGTACAGATGGTGATCGCGATGCACACATCGACGAGGAGGACGGTGCCCCACGGCGAGGACAGCACGGTGTCGAGCACGTAGGGCAGCCCCTCGGTGGCCAGCCGGCCGTCGGTGAGGCTCGGCGCGGCCATGAGCGCACCGAGGATCATCAGTCCGCCGCCGAGCGCGGACACCGACAGGGCCAGACGGATGGTGCGGGGTGCCACCCGGCGCGGATTGCGGGTCTCCTCGGCGAGTTCGCCTGCCGACCCGAAGCCCACCATCACGTAGGCCGCCATCAGGCCCGACATGATCCAGGCCCAGATGTAGCCGGGTTGCCCGCCGGCGTGGCCGGTGTCGAACACCACCTGCGGTCCGCGTTGTGCGTGCGTGAAGAACACGCCGATGACGGCGACGACGCCGACGATCTCACACACCACACCCGCGCTGTTGACGCGTGACATCCATTTGACGCCAAGGCAGTTGATCGTCGTGGTGAGCACAAGCAGAACGGTGCCGAGCAGAACCGCGTTGGTGGCGCCGCTCGGTGAGGTGAGCGCGGGGTCGTCGCCGATGATCTGGAACCCCGGCCAGATCGTCGGCAGCACGACCTGCAGGGCGATCGCGGCCGCCGATGCGGTGACGATCTGGGCCAGGATCATGAACCACCCGCCGAACCAGCCGATCACCTCGCCGCCCATCCGCCGCGACCACTGGTAGATGGCGCCCGAGATCGGGTAGCGCGCCGCGAGTTCGGCGAAACACAGTGCGACGAGGAACTGGCCCACGAACACCGCGGGCCAGGTCCAGAAGAACGCGGGGCCGCCGAAGCCGAAGCCCAGACCGAACAGCTGGAAGATCGTCGTGAGGATCGACACGAACGAGAAGCCCGCGGCGAACGACTCGAAGCGTCCGAGTCGACGATGGAGTTGTTGGTCGTAACCGAACTCCGCGAGGTCGCGGTGGTCGCCAGACGGGTCGTCCACATCTGGCCCCGGTGCTGTTGCGCTGCTGGTCATGGATTTTCTCTCCGGCTAGGGGCGCTGCCGCCAGCTCATACCTGTCAGATGACAGATAACAATGGGCGCGTGTCCGGGGCGTCACCCGAATGTTTCGTTCATGTAGCCGTCGGTAAGCATTTGATTGCCGAAAGCTCACCGCCCGTGGGCCTGTCACAATCGCCGGTATGTCCGCCGAACAGACCCGGCGCCGCATCGAGGCGGCCACCTCGCCCGCCCAGCTTCGCGCTGCGACCGCGGAGCTGCCCGCGGTGGCGCGCGAATTCGTCGGTGCGCGCGCCGCCACGGTGTCGCAGGGGTGGTCGGCGCTGCTGCGCGCGGCGCTGCGTACGGCGGCCGGGCTCATCGCACCGCCGGCCGGCACGTGGTACGCCTCGGGCAGCGTGGGTCGCGGCGAGGCACTTCCCGGTTCCGATCTCGACACCCTGTTCGTGCGCGACGAGACAACCCCGGCCGAGGCGGCGTTGCACCACGCGCTACAGGTGCACGACCTGTTGAGTGCGTGCGGAATCCACGGCGACGAGAAAGGAGTCACCGCGGCACGTTCACGATTCAACCGGTCGGCCGCCCAGTGGGCTGAAGGCATCGACCGCTGGGCCGCTGACGCCGCCGCCGACCGAGGTGTGGTGATGATCGGCCTGCTCGCCGACGCGGTACCGGTCATCGACGGGCCGGACCTGGCCGGGCAGGTCGGCGCCGCGGTGCGCACCCATCCCGACGCGCTGGCCTCGATGCTTCAGGACGCGACCCATGTACGCGCGTACGTGCCGTCGCGGCTGCGGGTGTTGACCAACCGCGACAGCAGCGTAGACATCAAGGCCGCCACGGTGGACCCCGTCGTGCGTGTCGCGCGGTGGGCCGCACTCAGCAGTGGATCGTCCGCCCGCGGTACGGGCGAACGGATCCGCGATGCGGCGGGCAGCCGCTTTCTCGACGACGAGGATACCGACCTGCTGACGAGGTGCCATGCGATCGGGTCGAGTATCCGGTGGCGGATGCGGGCCGCTCAGTGGGTCTCACAGGAGGTCACCGATCATGTGGCGACGTCGGCGTTCTCGCCCCAGGACCGCACGGCACTGCGCAGCATCGGGCGCGACGTCACCGGACTGCAGCGCAAACTCGACTATCTGGCCTCGACCTCGGCGTTCTCCCCGTGGTAGCCGAACTGCGGATCGACGAACGCCATGCGCTCGCCCAGACCATCGCGGCCGAACGCCTCGAGGGCTGGCAACCGAACGACGAGGAGGTTCGGGGACTCACCGAATTGCTCCGGGGCACCGTGTCTTTCGGCGAGTACCTCGCGGCCCATCTCCCCCGTCGGCCGCCGCATCCCCGGCGGCGACCGGTGTTCGCACGGCGCAGGCCGTACTTCGTTCCGGGTTCGACGGTGCTGCGCAACAGTTTCGGGATCGCCGACGCCGAAACCCTGGCGCGTGTGGAGTTCGTGGCCACCGCGGGCCGGCTCCTGCAGGCCCATCTGCAACCCGACGTGCACGACCTCGACGTGTGCCGACTGCACCAGCACGTGTTCGGTGATGTCTACCCTTGGGCCGGGCAGTTGCGGATCGTCGAACTCCGCCGCGGCGATCAGGCTTTCGGCTCCTGCGCACAGCTGGCCCGCAGGCTGTCGGAGCTCCACGCCGACATCGCGGCGCTCGCGGGTGACGGGCATACGCTCGACGACGGTGCGTTGTCTTTCCGGCTGGCCCGAATCTATGCCGAATACAACGCGATTCACCCGTTCCGTGAGGGCAACGGCCGTACCGGGACGTTGCTTCTGCATCTGCTCACCCGGTGTGCGGGTCGTCGGTTGCATCTGGACGCGATCGCCCGCGACGACTGGATCACCGCGTCGCGGGGTTCGATGCCGTTCCGTCGGGACGGCAGGGCCGATCCGCGACCGTTCGTCGCGGTGTTGCGGCCCTGCGTGCGTCAGGGGTTCGGATCGGTCAGGTAGCGCTGCACGGTCGGGCCGAGCCAGGACACCAGGTCGTCGAGGGTGGCCGACGCGAGCGGTTCGATCTTGAGCTGATACCGGGCGAACGCGAGACCCACCATGTGCACGGTCACCAACTCGACGCGCAGCTCGGCATCGGCCACGCCGAACTCGGCGGACACGCGCTTCGCCACCGGTCCGGCGAGCGAGTCGTGCAGTAGCTTGCGGGCCAGCGGGTGGATATCGGCCGATCGGAACACCGTCAGCAGCAGGTCGAACGAGCCGCCCTCGTCCCACCGTCGGATGACCTCGCGTACGAGGCGCGGGCCGACGTCATGTGGGCCGTTGTCGAGCAGCGTCGCGAGTTGGTGCAGCGGATGCTCCGGGGTGTCGAGGACCGAGGCGTTGAACAGGCCCTCCTTGTTGCCGAAGAAGTAGTAGACCATCGCCACGTCGACGCCGGCGTCCGCGGCGATGCCGCGCACCGTCGCCTTCTCGTAACCGCTGCGCATGAAGTGGTCGCGCGCCGCGTCGAGGATGCGCTGCTTGTTCTGCTGGCCGGTGCGCCACCGGCCGCTGCGCCGGTTCTCGGCCACGACGAGAGTTTAGTTCAACAACCGTTGACCTATTCACGGGGCACGGCGTACCGTTTTCTTCAACAGAGGTTGAAGAAAGGAGTCGGACATGACGAGACAGCGACGGCTGTGGTGGCGGCACCTGCTTTCGGTGCTGCTCGCGCCCGCGATGATGACCGTCTTCATCCCGTCGGCGATCGCCGCGTCAACCGGCGCCACCGCACCCGATCCGAGCACCGCGGGCGGACTCCTGGCGGCCCTCGCCGGAGCGGTTCTCATCGGGTTCGGACTGTGCTTCTTGGTGTGGACCGTGGTGTTGTTCGACCGCGTCGGCGAGGGGACGCTCGCGATCGGGTCGCCCATCCACCTGGTGCTACGCGGCCCCTACCGGCACGTCAGGAACCCGATGATGACGGCGGTGTTCTGCATCCAGCTCGGAACCGCGGTCGCGACGATGTCGCCCTGGCTCTTCGGGTGGTTCGCGCTGTTCTGCACCGCCACGGCGATCGCCATTCCGGTCATCGAGGAACCGCACCTACGCAAGCGGTTCGGCGCGGAGTACGAGGCCTACCGGCGGCACGTCCCGCGCTGGGTCCCGCGGATCACCCCGTGGGAGCCGACGCACGCGGCGTGATCACCGCCATGGTCCGGTACCGGGGTGCGCAGTATGCGCGTATCCGGCCGCGAACGACGCGACGTACTCGACCGCCGCGCCGACGACCGCGTCGAACGGCTCGCGAGTGCCCGTGGCGAACGCCAGCATCGCGCCGCCCTGATGCGCCGCCAGCAGTGCCACCGCCAGATGCCTGGGCTCGACCCCTTCACCAAGTTCTCCGTTGCCGCACATCGCATCGATGCCGTCACGAAACAACTTCAGCCACCGGTCGTAACCCGCGGCGAGATCATCGAGGACGTCGCGTTGTTCGAGCAGTTCCCCGGTCAGCGACCCGTAGGCGCAACCGCCACGCAGGTACACCGTTTCGACATGGCCTGCAACGGCTTTCGCCCACGCCCGAAGCGCATCGATGCGGTCCAGACCCACCAGCTCGGGCTGTGCCGTGACCTCGGCCGCGCGGGCGGCCACGACATGACGGATCAGGTCGCGCTTGTCGGTGAAATAGTGCGTCAACTGCGAACCGCTGACCCCCACTGCCCGACGGACATCGTCGAGGCTGGTACCCGAAACACCCTGCCGGAACATCAGATCTGCCGCACCGTTGATGATGCGGGCCCGGGTCGCGAGCCCCTTGGGGGTGAAGCGTCGGTCCGCATCGTCGACAACGCTCGCCCGCGGGCGCCGAGCGTCGATCGGGCGCGGCGGACGCGGAACGCGCTCGGAGGGATCGGCTGCGAACAGGCGCAGGTGGTTCACCACGAACCTGAGCGTGTCACTCAGCGGCCACTCCTGGCGGTAGGTGAACGTCAGCATTCCAGCGCCCTGATGACCTGCGACGACCACCATCGCCAAATCCCGGGGATGCGCCGACTCCACGAGGACGCCCCGCTCGCGCATGCGCTCGAAAGAGCCCTCGAGCATCGAGATCCACTCCTGATATCCGTCGGCAAGAGTCCGGCGCGTCTCGGCATCGGACTTCCCCAACTGGCCGGCCAGCGCATGATAGGTCGGTGTGCCGGTGTATCCGATGCTGCGCAGTTGGCGGATGCCCAGATCGAGCCAACGTTCGAAGTCATCGAAGGTGTCCAGGCTGCCGAGCGCGGGCTGGCGGTGGAAATCGAGGACGACACCCATCTGGCGTTCCAGCACCGCCCTGACGAGGGCCTGCTTGTCCGCGAAGTAGTGGCTGAGTTGAGATCCGCTGACCGAGGCCACCTGTCGCACGCGGTCCAGGCTGAGCGCCGACAACCCCTCGTCGACGATCACCTGTGCGGCAGACCGAAGGATGCGTTCGCGCGTGGCACGGCCCTTTGCGGTGAACCCTGCATCGCCGGAAACGCCTGTCGTGACCATTTGCCGCGGAGTCTACCGGTCACCGGCGCCGAAGGCGCCGACTCGAACCGTCGCTGAGGTCAAATCGATCTCGCCGCATTGGCTTTCACCCGAATGAACGCCAGGACATCCAACCCATCGGCCGGTGGCGATTCCGGCGCCGGCGTCGGCCGGCCATTTCGGCGTTGAATGACATTCCCCTGCTTGACCTTTCCTTCTGGCCCCTGGGCGACGCGGTCAAGTCGCCACGGGCCCGCGCCAGCTGGGCCGACGGCACTGCGCCGGCACAATTGGCATCATTGTGCGTCGATCTCTACCCGCAGGTCAGGGCCGGTCGGACACTGGAGTGACCGGCGACCGGGATTACCCGGACACCGGCATGCGTTGCCCGATGAGACCGCGACTGAAAGTGAGCACCGACCGTGGCTACTCCTTCGGATCCTGCGCAGCTGCCCCGCCTGGCCGTGGCCCTCGACGGCACCGGATGGCATCCGGCGTCGTGGCGTGAACCCGAAGCGCGACCGGCTGAGGTGCTGCGTGCGGGGTACTGGGCGGATCTGATCGGCGAGGCGGAGCGCGGTCTGATCGACTTCGTCACGATCGAGGACGGCCTCACACTGCAGTCCGAGCACCCGTTCCGGCCCGATGACCGCACCGACCGGGTCCGCGGACGACTCGACGCCGTGCTCATCGCGGCCCGGGTCGCACCGCTCACCCGCCACATCGGCCTGGTCCCGACCGCGATCACCACGCACACCGAGCCCTTCCACATCTCCAAGGCCGTGGCCACGCTCGATTACGTCAGCACCGGGCGGGCCGGGGTCCGGGTTCAGGTGTCCTCCCGCCGCGACGCTGCCGCACACTTCGGGCGCAGGCAGCTCCCCGATGAGCGTCAGGCGCTGGTCACCGAACTGTTCGACGAGGCCGCCGACTTTGTGGAGGTGCTCCGCCGGCTTTGGGACAGCTGGGAGGACGACGCCGAGATCCGCGACGTCGCCACGGGACGCTTCGTCGACCGCACCAAACTGCACTACATCGACTTCGTCGGCACGCATTTCTCGGTCAAGGGTCCGTCGATCACCCCACGGCCGCCGCAGGGCCAACCGATCGTGGCCGCGCTGGGCCATGTCGATGCCGCGTACCAGCTGATCGCCACCAGCGCCGACGTCGGCTTCGTCACGCCACACAGTGCCGAGGAGGTCGCGTCGCTGGTCGAGACCATCGCAGCCCACCGCGCCACCGGCGCCGATCCGGTCCGTGTGTTCGCCGACGTGGTCGTGTTCCTCGATGACACCGCGGCCGCCGCGCGGGACCGGTGGGCACGGCTCGATGAGGTTGCCGGTGCCGAATACACCAGCGACGCCGAGATTTTCGCCGGGACACCGGCACAGCTGGCCGACCTTGTGCAGCACTGGCACGCCGCAGGCGCGAGTGGGCTGCGGTTGCGACCGGCGACACTCCCCCATGATCTGCGCCAGATCACCGACGGCCTGGTGCCGGAACTACAGCGGCGCGGAGCTTTCCGCGACGGGTACGACGCCACCACCCTGCGCGGTCTGCTTGGCCTGCCGCGGCCCGCCAACCGCTACGCCACCGCCTGATCCCGAGAGGCATCCGATGAGCAAACCAGTCAAGCAGATTCACCTCGCCGCGCACTTCCCCGGCGTCAACAACACCACGGTGTGGAGCGATCCGAATTCGGGCAGCCACATCGACTTCGCGTCGTTCGTCCACTTCGCGCAGACCGCCGAACGCGGCAAGTTCGACTTCATGTTCCTCGCCGAGGGCCTGCGCCTGCGCGAACAGGGCGGACAGATCTACGACCTCGACGTGGTCGGCCGCCCCGACACGTTCACCGTGCTCGCCGCGCTCGCCGCCGTGACCGACCGATTGGGCCTGACCGGTACGATCAACTCGACGTTCAACGAACCGTACGAGGTGGCACGGCAATTCGCCTCCCTGGACCATCTCTCCGACGGACGGGCCGCCTGGAACGTCGTCACCTCGTGGGATGCGTTCACCGGTGAGAACTTCCGCCGCGGCGGGTTCCTTCCGGAGAGCCAGCGGTACGAGCGCGCCGAGAGTTTTCTGGCCGCCGCACACACCCTGTTCGACTCCTGGCGCGGTGACCAGATCATCGCCGACAAGGACCGCGGGGTGTTCCTCTCCGACCCGACAGCAGGTGAGTTCTCCTACCACGACGATCATTTCGACATCAGCGGCCGGTTCAACGTGCCGCGCAGCCCGCAGGGCCGGCCCGTGATCTTCCAGGCCGGTGATTCCGATCGCGGTCGCGAGTTCGCCGCGGCGGCCGCCGACGCGATCTTCTCGCGATACGGCACGTTGGAAGACGGTCAGCAGTTCTTCGCCGACGTCAAAGGTCGTCTCGCCAAGTACGGACGGCGCCACTCCGACCTGCTGATCCTGCCCGCGGCGACCTTCGTGCTCGGAGACACCGATGCCGAGGCCGCCGACCTGGCCCACGAGGTTCGACTGGCGCAGGTCTCACCGCAGACGGCGATCAAGTTCCTCGAACAGCTGTGGAACCGTGACCTGTCCGACCACGACCCGGACGGACCACTGCCCTCGGTCGATCCCGTGGTCGGCGAGAACACCATCGCGCGTGGCCGGGCCAGCGTCCGGATGTACCGCGATCCGATCGCCACGGCCAACGAGTGGCGCGCCAAGGCCGAGGCCGAGAACCTGACCACCCGCGAACTCATCATCGAGGTCACCGGGCGGCAGAATTTCATCGGGTCCGCCGTCACGATCGCCGAGTCGATCAACCACCTGGTGCAGTCCGATGCCAGCGACGGTTTCATCCTGGTGCCCCACGTGACGCCGGGCGGCCTGGACCCGTTCGTCGACAAGGTCGTGCCGCTGCTGCAGGAACGCGGCGTGTTCCGGACCGACTACACCGGAACGACGCTGCGCGACCATCTCGGCCTGGCGCTGCCCGACCGGGGTGCCGAACCTGCCCGGGCGACCGGCTGATCGCCTTGGACCCTATGAGGTTTCGCGGGGATCGTCCGTGGGGGCCTCGCGGGGTTTCCACTCCCAGCTCGCTCCGGCGGTGAGAGTCCCGGGCTCCAGTTCGGTACGCCCGGCGTCGCGGACATGCACCGTCTGCTCGAGGATCTCGTGCGGCTTGCCGCCGATCACGATGACCGGATGGTCGTACTCGATGCCGTAGAGCTTGAGCGCCGCGTGGACAGCGTGCGCCGCGGCCTTGCCGCGGGACATCTTGGCGTTGGAGTTGATCCTGATGACCAGTCGCTTCTCCCCGTCGGACGTGGCCCCGTCAAGCTCATCGGCATCCATGCCACGAGACTAGATCTACGCCGTTGAACGGTGCTCGGCCGCCGCCACGGCCTCCCGCTCGGCGAGCCCGGCGAGCGCCTGCGGCAACGCACCCCGGTGCAGGACTCCGAGCCGCTGGGTGGCGCGGGTGAGCGCGACGTAGAGTTCGGCCGCACCGCGCGGCCCGTCGGCGAGGATCCGTTCGGGTTCGACCACGAGAACCGCGTCGAACTCGAGTCCCTTGGTTTCCGACGGCGGCACGGTTCCCGGCACATCCGGCGGGCCGATGACCACGCTGGTGCCTTCGCGCTCGGATTCCTCGGCGACGAATTCGGCGATGGCCGAGGCGATGTCGTCATCGGTCACCTGCCGCGCCCAGGGCGCCACGCCGCATGCGCGCACCGAATCCGGGGGCGTCGCATCCGGCGCGAACTCGGCGAGCACCGCGGCCGCGACGGACATGATCTCCGCGGGCGTGCGGTAGTTCACCGACAGTGACTTGTACACCCAGCGGCCCGGCACGTACGGCTCGAGCATCGCGCCCCATGACCGGGCGCCTGCCGGTGACCGTCGCTGTGCCAGGTCCCCCACGATCGTGAACGAGCGGCGCGGACAACGCCGCATGAGCAGTCGCCAGTCCATCTCCGAGAGTTCTTGCGCCTCGTCGACCACGACGTGCCCGTAGGTCCATTCGCGGTCGGCAGCCGCGCGCTCGCTGAGTTCCCGGTTGTCGCGCTCCATGAAGCGGTCGGCCAGTTCCTCGGCGTCGATGAGGTCCTGGGCCAGCAGGTGGTCCTCGTCGTCCATGAGGTCCTCGCGGTCCACCATGAGGTCGAGCACCCCGGCCGCGTAGGCCTCCTCTTCCTTGCGTTCACGCTCGGCGGCCTCGTCGGCCGCCTTGTTGCGGCCCAGCAGGTCGACCAGTTCGTCGAGCAGTGGCACGTCCGACACCGTCCACGCCTCACCGTCGGCGCGCCACAGGCACTCGGGCGCCCCGGCCGCGCGCAGCCGCTCATGCGACGTATACAGATGCGCGAGAACATCTTCCGGGGTGAGGATCGGCCACAGCGCGTCGAGCGCGGCATTGAACTGCTCATGGTCTTCGAGCTCGCCGACGACGTCGGCGCGCATCTGCTCCCACGCGTGCTTGTCGTCGCGCGTCAGCCAGCCCCGCCCGATGCGGGCGACAGCGCGCTCGGTCACCACATAGGTGACGACGTCGATGAACTCGGCACGGGCCTCGTTGTGCGGCAGACCGGTCTTGCGCGCCTCTTCACGGGCCCAGTTCGCGGTTTCCGCGTCGATGCGGACGGTGACGTCGGACAGGTCGATCGGTATCGGCTCGCCGGGCAGTTCCTGCCGGTCGGCCACCGCGGCCTTGAGCACATCGAGGATCTTCAGCGAGCCCTTGGCCGCGGCGGCTTCCGGGGTGTCCTCGGCGCTGACATGCAGACCTGGCACGAAATCGCCGGGCGTCATGAACACCGCGTCGGACTCGCCCAGCGACGGCAGCACCCGTCCGATGTGGTTGAGGAACGCCGGGGTCGGCCCGACGACGAGCACGCCGTGGCGCTCCATCTGCTTGCGATAGGTGTAGAGCAGATACGCCACGCGGTGCAGGGCCACCACGGTCTTGCCCGTGCCCGGACCGCCCTCGATCACCAGGACACCGGTGTGGTCGAGTCGGATGACCTCATCCTGTTCGGCCTGGATGGTGGCGACGATGTCGCGCATGCCCTCGCCGCGCGGGGCGTTGACGGCCGCGAGCAACGCGGCGTCGTTGGTGGCGTCGTGCTCGGCACCTGTGGGCCGCCCGAGGATCTCGTCGGTGAAATCGACCACCTTGCGGCCCAGGGTGTGAAATTGGCGGCGGCGGCGCATGTTCTCCGGGTTCGCCGCCGTCGCGACGTAGAACGGGCGTGCCATCGGGGCGCGCCAGTCGAGCAGCAGTGGCTCGAAGTCATTGTCACGGTCGAAGATACCGAGCCGCCCGATGTAGAGCTGTTCGTCGTCGAGGGTGTCCAACCTGCCGAAGCACAATCCGTTGTCGGCGACGTTGAGCCGGGCGATGTCCTTGGCCAGCGCCCGCACCTCGGCATCGCGTTCGACGGCGGTGCCGCCGTGCTCGCGCAGCGCGGCGCTGTATCTGCGCTGTGACTGCGCCCGTTCGGCGTCCAGCCGCGTGTAGAGCCCGGCGACGTAGTCGCGTTCGGACTGCAGTTCGTCCTCGTAGTCCCGACCTGACACGTATCCTCACACTCTCGAGTTCTGGCCTAGGCCAGCGATTTTGCGCCACCACCCCGGCCTTGCCGCAAGCCCCCGTGCCGACGGTATGGTGAAAGAGCAAGGGTACGCCGCCGCGGTCGGCGCGACGAATCGTCGAAAGATGGCGAGAAGCGCGAATACGCGACCAGAAGATCTCAGAGCTCGCGCAGCAGCGCCACGTCGGAGACCATGCGAATGTGTTCGGCCATCGCCAGGGCCGCCCCTTGCGAATCCTGCTTACGGATCGCATCGGCGATCCGCCGATGGCCTTCCAGCGACGCGCGGGGCCGGTTCTCCTGCGAGAGGGACTCGATGCGGGTTTCGCGGATCAGGCCCGCGATCTCGTGCATGAGCTTGGCGAGCAACGAGGAATGCGCCGCTGACGTGATCGCCTCGTGGAACATCTCGTCCCCGACCACACCACGTTCGCCGGCTTCGACTTCCTTCTCCATCGTGGCGATGGCCGCGTCGATAGCCGCCATCTCAGCGTCGGTTCGGCGCTGAGCCGCGAGTTCGGCCAGCTTGACCTCGAGCGCCTCGCGGGCCTCGATGATGTCGGGAATGCGGTCGGCGTGTTCACGCAGGGCCCGGATGGATCCCTCCTCGGTGGGCCGACGGATGAGGATCGCCCCGTCGCCGTGCCGCACGGACAGCACACCCTGCACTTCCAGAGCGACCAGCGCCTGGCTGAGAGATGCGCGGCTCACCCCCAGCTTGGCGGCCAGGTCACGTTCCGCGGGCAGTCGGTCCCCCGGCTCCATGTCGTTGTTGTAGATGTACGCGCACAACTGCTCGACGATGACCTCGTAGAGCCGCGGACGCGTTACCGGTCTCAGTTGCTCAGCCACTAGCTCACCCACTCTCTGAACCACACGATACCTGGCTCACCATGACAGATGACGTAGGACGACTCACACTCGAGTATTGACAGTGACCTGACCCACTGGTGTAATGGCTAGGCCAGTGCTCCACTGGCTCACCGCTCGCACGACGTTCGGAGTTCCCGATGCCGCTCGAACTGATTCCGATCCTTGCCCTCATAGCGATGTTCGCGGCGGCGACGCTGCTTCCCATCAACATGGGCACGCTCGGCTTCGTCGCCGCCTTCCTGGTCGGCACCATCGCCGTCGGCATGAACACCGACGACATCATCGCCGGGTTTCCCAGCGACCTGTTCCTGACGCTCGTCGGCGTCACCTACCTGTTCGCCATCGCACAGAACAACGGCACCGTCGACCTCATGGTCCGCGGCGCGTTACGCCTGGTCAGAGGGCGTGTGGCGTTCATACCGTGGGTGATGTTCGGCATCACCGCGGTCCTGACGGCGCTGGGCGCACTGGGCCCCGCCGCGGTCGCCATCATCGCGCCGATCGCGTTGACGTTCGCCCGCAAGTACCACATCAACGCCCTGCTGATGGGCATGATGGTCATCCACGGCGCCCAGGCCGGTGGTTTCTCGCCCATCAGCATCTACGGCGTCACGGTCAACAACATCGTCGCCAAGGCCGGCCTCCTCAACAGCCCACTGGCCCTGTTCCTCGGAAGCTTCTTCTTCAACGCCGGCATCGGCATACTCCTCTTCATCTTCCTGGGCGGCCGCAAACTGCTCGGGCAGACCACCGCGAGCTTCGACACCGCAGACGACGGTGAGGTCAACAACGGGACCGACGCCGACGGCAGCGCAGGTTCGGCGCAGAAGCCGTCCGGCGGCAGCCCGGTCTTCTCCGGACACGGCACCGCGGCATCGGCGGCCACGTTGACCGCACCTCCGAACACGCCGACGAGCCCACTGCCGCGGCGCGCGGCGTCCTTCGATCAGATTCTCACCCTCATCGGCCTCGGCGCCCTCGGGTTGTTCTCGCTGATTCTCGACCTCGACGTCGGATTCGTCGCGATGACCGTGGCCGCCGTCCTGGCCCTCGCCTCACCCAAGGCGCAGAAAGGCGCGGTGGCGCAGATCAGCTGGTCCACGGTGCTGCTGATCGGCGGCGTCCTGACCTTCGTGGGCGTCCTGCAGGAGGCAGGCACCGTCGAATGGGTCGGCAATGGCGTTGCGCAACTGGGCATGCCCCTGCTGGTCGCGCTGCTGCTGTGCTACCTCGGCGGTATCGTCTCGGCGTTCGCGTCCTCGACCGCGATCCTCGGAGCCACCATCCCGCTTGCGGTTCCGCTGCTGCTGGCCGGCGACATCGGACCGATCGGTGTCATCGTCGCCCTGGCGATCGCCTCCACCATCGTCGACGTCAGTCCGTTCTCGACCAACGGCGCACTCGTGCTCGCCAACGCCCAGGGGGTCGACCGCGACGTGTTCTACCGACAGATCCTGAAGTACAGCGGCCTGGTGATCGCGATCGGTCCGTTGGTGGCCTGGGCGGTCCTGGTCCTGCCCGGTTGGCTGTAGCCAGCGGCCGACTACCGACATCCACATAGACGAATCGACCCGAGGCGGGGATACCTCCTCGGGCATTCGTCGTATCCCGCTGCGATCGCCGAATTCGCTTGTGGCTCAAGTCACTTCACATTCTTGACGCACACTGTTGACTTCGATCGCCACCGGTGATGTGCTGAATTGGCTAGGCCACTGTGCCACCAATTCTCCAAGCCACATCCACCCACGGAGGCTCCCATGACAAACACCATCCACCCAGGCGACGGACCGCAGATGGCTCCGTCGGCCGGACCACTGGCCGATCTCACCGTCGTCGATCTGACCCGCGCCCTCGCCGGTCCGCACGCCGCGATGATGCTGGGCGATCTCGGCGCGGAGGTCATCAAGGTCGAGAACCCCGGCGGCGGTGACGACACCCGCGGCTGGGGACCGCCGTTCATCGAACCCGCTGGGGCGGAACGTGAATCGACCTACTTCCTGAGCGCCAACCGCAACAAGAAGTCGATCACCCTCGACCTCAAGGCCCCGACCGGCCGCGAGGCGCTGGCCGAACTCCTCCGCCGTGCCGACGTGCTCATGGAGAACTTCCGTCCCGGTGTACTGGACCGGCTCGGCTTCTCCGAGGAGGTGCTGCAGGAACTCAACCCGCGGCTGATCATCTTGTCGATCAGTGGTTTCGGCCACGACGGACCCGAAGCCGGCCGCGCCGGATACGACCAGATCGCCCAGGGCGAGGCGGGTCTGATGTCACTGACCGGGGCCAACCCCCATGATTTGCAACGCGTCGGAGTGCCCATCGCCGATCTGCTCGCCGGAATGTACGGCGCCTTCGGCGTTCTCGCGGCCCTCAACGAACGAGCCAGGACAGGGCGCGGGCAGGTGGTCCGAGCCTCCCTGCTGGCCGCAGTCGTCGGCGTCCACGCCTTTCAGGGCGCCAAATGGACCGTCGCCGGGCAGATCGGTGAGGCGACCGGTAACCATCACCCGTCGATCTGCCCGTACGGCCTGTTCGACACCGCTGACGGCGCCGTGCAGATCGCGGTGGGCAGCGAGGGCCTGTGGAAACGCTTCTGCGAGGGCTTCCACCTCGACGAGCACGCCCCAGGACTGGCGACCAACCCCGAACGCGTCGCCAATCAGAAACACGTCAACGACCTTGTCCAGAGCGTCTTCTCGCTATACGGCACCGATGAACTGCTCGACATCCTCGACGACATCGGTGTCCCGGCGGGACGAATCCGAAACCTGCGGGAAGTCTACGAGTGGGAACAGACCCGGTCGCAGGGCCTGCTCATCGACGTCGACCACGAAACCCTCGGAACCATCACCCTGCCCGGGCCGCCGTTGCGCTTCTTCGAGATCGGCGGGCCCGAGCGCACGCGCCGCAATCACACCGCGCCACCCGTGCTCGGCGCGGACAACCACCTGATCGACGAGTTGACGGCAGGCCGACGATGACCGGCGCGCACGACGCGATCGCCGCGGTGATCGACCACGGGTCATGGACGTCGTGGGACACACCGGTGGCCGATGCCGACGTCGACCCCGCGTACGCAGAGGACCTCGCGCATGCCCGCGTGGTCACCGGTCTCGACGAGGCCGTCATCACCGGTGCCGCCGCGGTGCGGGGTCACCGGATCGCCCTGCTCGCCTGCGACTTTCGATTCCTCGGCGGTTCGATCGGCATCGCGGCAGGTGAACGGCTCACCGCCGCGATCCGCCGCGCGACCGCGGAGCGGCTCCCACTACTGGCCCTGCCCACCTCGGGCGGCACCCGCATGCAGGAAGGCGCGGCGGCCTTCCTGCAGATGGTCAAGATCACCGCCGCCGTCGTCGACCACAAGGCCGCGCACCTGCCGTATCTGGTCTACCTGCGCCACCCCACCACCGGAGGCGTGTTCGCTTCCTGGGGGTCGTTGGGACACATCACGTTTGCCGCACCGGGTGCGTTGATCGGGTTCCTCGGTCCGCGTGTGTACCAGACGCTGTACGACACACCTTTCCCCGAAGGCGTCCAGACTGCCGAGAACCTCCAGGCATGCGGGCTGATCGACGGGGTACTGCCGCTGGAGCGGCTGTCCGAGGTGGTGGACCGGGCGTTGAGCGTCATGATGCGTGCGCGACAGACCACGCCCGCGCCTGCGACCGCGACTGTTCCGGTGTCGATCGACGTGCCTGCGTGGCAGTCGGTGTGCGCGTCACGGCGCGAGGACCGTCCCGGTGTGCGTGAACTCCTGCGGCACGCGGCCGGAGACGTCCTCGCTCTCAGCGGCACCGGGCAGGGCGAAACCGATCCCGGCCTGCTCCTCTCCCTGGCCCGCTTCGGGCATATGCCCTGCGTGGTGCTCGGGCAGGACCGGCGCGGGCAGACACCACAGACACCGCTCGGACCGGGGGCGTTGCGACAGGCCCGTCGCGGAATGCGCCTGGCCGCCGACCTGAACCTGCCCCTGGTCACCGTCATCGACACCGCCGGAGCGGCGCTGTCCCGCGAGGCCGAGGAAGGCGGGCTCGCCGGTGAGATCGCCCGGTGTATCGCCGAGATGGTGTCGCTTCCCGTGCCGACGGTCTCGGTGTTGCTCGGTCAGGGCACCGGCGGCGGCGCGCTGGCCCTGGTTCCCGCCGACCGGGTGCTGGCAGCCCAACACGGTTGGCTGTCCCCCCTGCCGCCCGAAGGAGCCAGCGCCATCCTGTACCGCGACACCGCTCACGCCGAGGAAATGGCCGAACACCAAGGCGTGCGCTCGACGGACCTGCTCGACCACGGCCTGGTCGACCGCATCATCGCCGAGCATCCCGATGCCGCGAACGAGCCGGTGACGTTCAGTCGCCGGATGGGTGCGGCCATCCACGCGGAGTTGTGGAAGCTCACCGGGGAAGACCCGGCGCGGCGTCTGGCCGAGCGAGCCTGCCGGTTCGACCGGATCGGGCGACGACGGCACGTCCTTGCGCAGGCGGGATGAGACCCGGGCGCCTCGCCACTCACAACAGGCCGAGCTTCTGCAGATCGGTGACGTACTTGACGATGATCGGTGCAGTCACATGCGGAATCTCGGAAACATTCGGGTACGCACCGATCTTCGCGCGACGCACCGCCGCCCGGAACCGATGCGTTGGCGCGAGTGACCCGCGGATCGGCTTCTCGGGGCGCTGATAGTTGTGCAGCAGCGGCAGCAGCGACGCCTGGCGTTGCGTGTCCGGCAGCGCGTGCAACGCCGTGTCGAAACGCCGCAGCCATTCGGCGTAGTCGGGAATGCGCTTGATCGGGTACCCCGCTTCGTCGATCCAGTCGACGAACTCGTCCAGACCGATGCCATCGTCATGCGGATTCATCACATGATAGGTCGAAAACCCGTGCGTTGCAGTCGCGCCCAGGGTGGTGATGGCCTCGGCGATGAACCCGACCGGCAGCCCGTCGTAGTGTGCGCGCTGCCGGTTCCCGTTCGCGTCGAGTTCGTAGAACGACCCGGGTGCGATACCGGTGGCGACGAGGCTCAATATCAGCCTGGTGAACATGTCGGGGACATTCAGCTGTCCCGCCCATGTGGTGTCGGCCAGGATCATGTCGCAACGGAACACCGTGACCGGCAACCCGCACCGGTCGTGGGCCTCGCGCAGCAGCACCTCGCCGGCCCACTTGCTGTTGCCGTACCCGTTGGCGTAGCTGTCGTCGATGGCGCGGACACCGCTGACGATCCGGATGTCGGCGTCCTCGGTGAACATCGACGGATCGATCTGATCACCGACGCCGATCGTCGACACATACGTGTAGGGCTTCAGTTTCGACGTCAGCGCGAGGCGGATCAGTTCGGCCGTGCCCACGACGTTGGGGCCGAACAACTCGCTGTACGGCAGCACATGGTTGACCAACGCCGCAGGGTCGACGATGACGTCGACGGTGTCGGCGAGTCGTCGCCAGGTGGCGCAATCCAACCCGAGCTGGGCCTCGCCCTTGTCCCCCGCGATGACCTGCAGATGCCGGTCGGCGAGATCGAGGTAATGGTGCAGCAGCCGGGGGTCCCCGCTGTCGAAGGTACGGTCCAATCGCTGCCGGGCCGATGCGTCGTCCCTGGCACGCACCAGGCAGATCACGGTGCCGCCGACCCGGCTCATCCGCTCCAGCCACTGCAGCGCCAGGTAACGCCCGAGGAAGCCCGTCGCACCCGTCAGCAACACGGTGCGCACGTCTGAGCTTGGCAATGCCCTTGTGGTGGTGAGGGTTTCGCCGTCGAGGAACTTCTCGAGCGTGAGGTCGGCGGCCCGCACTTCGGTGGCACCCGGGCCGTGTACCGACGCGAACGACGGACGGACCGCACCTGGCCGACGATGCGCCTCGACGTAATCCGCGATGGATCGCAGGTCCCCGGACGGGCTGACGATCACCCCCACCGGTACCTCGACACCGAAAATCTCCCGCAGCAGATTCCCGAACGTCAATGCCGACAGGGAATCCCCACCCAGATCGGTGAAGTGGTCCTCAGGCAGTACATCGTCGGTCGTGGGGCCGAGGAACGCGCCCGCGGCCCGGCAGACCGTCTCCACCACCGGGCGATCGGCACCGCCGCGCCGCAACGCCTCCAGTTCGTTGGCCTGGTTGGCCTCCAGTTCGGCGTAGAGCTCCTCGAGACGGACACCGTAGTGCGCCTTGAGGTTCGGTCGAGCCAGCTTACGGATGCCGGTCAGCAGGCCGTTCTCAAGAGTGAACGGCGTGGTTTCCACGATGAAGTCGCGTGGGATCTCATAGGACTGCAGCCCCACGGCTTTGGCGATGTCCTGCAGCGACGCGCTGATCGCGGCCTTCAACGCGGCCGGGTCCGTGCCGCTGTGCGCCAACGCGTGAGCGGTGGGGACGATGACCGCGAGCAGGTAGGCGCGGGCACTGTTGCCGTAGATGTAGATCTGGCGGATCAGCGGGCTGCTGCCGAACACCGCCTCGAGCTTGGACACCGTGACGAATTCACCCTGTGACAGTTTGAGCACATTGTTGCGGCGATCCAGGTACACCAACTGATCACGGCCGATCTCGGCGACCACGTCACCGGTGCGGTAGAAGCCTTCGGCGTCGAACACCTCGGCGGTGACCTCCGGGCGCTTGTAGTAACCCGGGAACATGTCGCGGGTCTTGACCAGCAGCTCACCTCGCGGATGCGGTTGGTCGGTGTGGAAATACCCCAGATCGGGCACATCGGCCAGCTTGTAGTCGATGACCGCCGGACGTCGTACGGTACCGTCGACCAAGACCATCCCGGCCTCCGTCGAACCGTAACCCTCGATGAGATGCAGATCGAGGAGCTCTTCGACGAACGCCTTGTTCTCCGCGGAGATCGGGGCCGAGCCCGTCATCGCAAGCACGTACCGACCTCCCAGCACACGCTGGGCCAATTCGGCCATGACCTCGGCTTCGACAGCGCTGCTGTCATTGCGCTCCGCCGCCCGGCGCCGCACCTCGCTCTGGAAGGTTCCGAACAGCATGTCCCAGACCCGCGGCACGAAGTTCAGCTCGGTGGGCCGCACGAGCGCAAGGTCCTCGTACAACGTCGAAAGGTCGCTGCGGGCCGTGAAATAGGCAGTGCCGCCGTGTCCCAGCGTTCCGTAGAGGATGCCGCGCCCCATCACGTGGCTCATCGGCATGAAGTTCAGCGTGATGGACGGCTCGGCCGTCGAGCCGCCCCAGTTCCAGCGCGATCGACGCCAGAAGTTCGCCACCAGACGTTCGGGGTACATCGCCCCTTTCGGTGCGCCCGTGCTGCCCGAGGTGTAGATGAGCAGCCGCAGTGGATCCTCTTCGTCGACGACGGGATACGGCTCCTCTGATGCCGATCGCCCTCGTTCGAGCAGATCGGCCAGGGACTCGACGACCACCGGGGCACCCGCATCGGCCAGCCGTCGACGCGCACGCTGCAGTGCGTCGCGCTGGTCGTCCACCGCGGGGCGGTGATCGAAGACGACGAGACTGGTCGGCGTGTGCCCGGTGAGCACCAGCTCGACGGCGGTGTCCAGATCGCCGATGCTCGACGCGAACACACGGGGTTCGGTTTCGGCGACGATGGGGCGGAGCTGGCTGACCGGCGCGCTTGTCTGCAGCGGGACACCCACCGCGCCGAGGGACATCGTCGCCATGTCGATGACTGCGTAATCGGCACTGGCGAAGCCCAATACGCACACCCGATCGCCGGGCCGCACGTCCGACAGTGCGCGGGTCACCGCGGCAACCCGCCGGGACAATTCGCGATAGGTGATGGTGTCGAACCGCGGCAGCAGTTCGGCGGTCGTCCGACCGGTCACCGGGTCCTCGACCAACTCGACCGCCCGCTCCCCGATCGCGGGCCGATCGGCGTAAGCGTCCAGGACGGTGCCGATGATCTGGTGCAGTCGCATCTGCGGTTGCTCGATGGCTGCGGTCACCGCGTCGATGGGCCGGGCATCGGCGAATTGCGTGTCGATGGCGTACAGCTCGGCAATGCGGTGTGCGAGCCGTTCCTGGCGGGGGTCGATGGACATGACTTCACTGGTCCTTCCGTGCGCCGAGTTAGCTCAATTGGCGTCTGAGCCAACAGTTCCACGGTAGGACCGATCGGTGGAACCGCCGCGAGACCTTTGGTAGGGTCACCGGTCGCCAAGCCACCGAGCTGCGTTTTTACCGCTGGCCGTCATCCAAAGATGGGGGCTGGCGGTAAGTTCACGGCCGGCGTCGAGCCGTTGCCTGCGAAGTTGCTGATCAAGTTGCTGGACAACAGCTGTGCGTTCGAGTTGAACATCAGTGTGGCTGTTGGGATTGCGCGTGCGCATCGCGTTTGTGGCGGCAGATGACGCCCGCGGCGGCCACCGCGGCCGGGTCGAACCCGTCCGGTAACGGACCGTCGGCCACCAACGCCTTGACAAGAGCCTCCTGGCGGCGGGCCAATTCGTCGCGTTCCGTCATGCCCATACCTCCCGTGCCCGCTGGGTGATCGGCGCCGCGCCGGCGGCGTCGGCGATCGCGTCCAGTTCATCGAAGAGTTCGGCGGCAGGCGGGAAATGGCCGTCGCGCTCGAGCATGAAAGGCGTGTCGACCCGTTCCCGCAGCGCCGTCACCAGCTCCAGCACCTGCGGTGGGGTCGGTGCGGCGTGGGTGTCGTGGTAGAAGTTCTCACCCTCTCGGCCTCCTGCGACATGGCTGTACGCCACGTGTTCCACCGGGAGGCGCGCGAGTTCCCGCAACGGGTCGCGGCCGCGGTTGCGGGCGTTGGCGTACACGTTGGCCACGTCGAGTACCAGCAGAACTCCGGTGCGGTCCACGAGTTCGGTGAGGAACTCCGATTCGGTGAGATCGGACTCCGGCCACTCCACGAACGACGCGATATTCTCCACCGCCAGCGGGGTTTGCAGCTGTTCTCGCGTGCGGTGAATGTTGGCCGTCAACACATCGATCGCCGCGCGGGTCCGCGGGACCGGTAGCAGATGGCCTGCCTCGATTCCGCCTGCCCTGACGAACGCGATGTGTTCACTGACCAGGGGCGAACGCAGTGCCTGCGCGCAGGCGGCCAGCCGCCGTATTCGCTTGGGTTGCACCGGTTCCACGCCGCCGAGCGACAGCGCGACACCGTGCGGGACCACCGGGACGCCCCGTGCCACCAGATCGACCAGTGCTGCATCCGGCCGGGCGCGACGGCGACGGATCGGCACCGACTCGGCGATCACCTCGCAGAATCCCGGCCGTAGATCCGCGATCACGCCGGCGATCTCGCGTCGCCAACCGATTCCGACGTCACCGAGTGCGGGCACATTCCTCATCCCCCGCACCCTCCGCCGCCACCGCCGCATCCCCCGCAACTGCTGCAACCGGATCCACCGTCGCCGCCCCCGCAGGACGCTCCGCAGCCACCCCCACCGTCGGCGCCACCGGCGACGCCGGGCGCCTGCACCGCGTCGGCGTAGCTGCCATCCACCGCCCACAGTGCGCCGGCACCGAACAGGGCGACCGACAACGCGACCGCGGACGGTCCGTAGGTCTCGAAGGCCGGGCTCTTCGCCGGATGGAGATAGGCCATTCGCTTCCGCTCCCCGGCCAGCAACCGACGCCCGGCGGGGGTCAGCCGTTTCACCTGCAGCAGCCACGGAAGCACGAACACGCCGTAGAGGACCGTGGCGAACACCACGACCATGAACGTGACCGTGAGGTCGGGATCATCGGCCAATCGGGTCACCAGGTGAGTGCCGTAACCGACACCGAGCAGCATGACCACGATGGACGGCGCCACGCCCCAACGTATCCGCGTGCGCTGTTGGCGGGTCATCACCAGTCCGCGCTCGCCCAGTTGCTCCTCCAGGGCGGCGAGGTCGTCCTTGGACGCCCGACACAGGCCCGCAACGGTGTGGCGCGGATCGCCGGTCACTCGTCGCAGTACCTGTCCGGTGAAGCCATCGATGTCCGTATCGCGCACACCGTGGTCGACCTTCCGCGAGGACGTGACCCGGCCGGTGGCGCGCAGGCTCGCGAGGGCGGTGACCACCGGGGCGACATCGGATCGTAGGAAGGCCAGCTCGGTCGCGCTGATCTGCTCGGTCGTCGCGGGTTTGCGTGGCGTCATGACGATCCGCCAGATCACCGCAAAGGTCGCTGCCAGGGCCAACGCAACCAGGTACCGGTTTCCCCATTCGGCCACCGCCCGGCCGTAGAACTCGAAGAAGCTCTCATCAGTCGCCATCGTCACCTCCCTTTCAGATGCCCCAGCATGGCGGGCAGCTGTTGTTACCGATCACAACTTTCTGGTCGAGCCAGAGTGCATCGGCAAAGACAGCGATCTTTGAGGAAGCTTTGGCGTCTGTGTGAGGAAACTGGCGCGGACTGCGTTGTCAGACGTTGACCGGGGACCACCTGTCGAGGTGGGATTCCAGGAACGCACGCAGTGGAAGCGGTTCGCGGCCGATGAGCTCACGCAGCACCGCACGGTCGGCAGGCAGGGTGCGACCCATGTGCGCCACCATATGACCGACTGCGGAAATATGTTGTGCCATCGCAGGGTTCACCACATCTTCACCGTCCGCTCGCGACAGGTCCAGAAGGTCGTCACGCCATTGCTCCTGCGTCGCGGTCTCGTAACGGACGGGTGAACCTGACAACTCGGAAAGCAGTTCCGCGATCTCGACGTGACTGTGTTCTTCGGATCCTTTGATGTAGACGATCGTTTCGGAGAATCGCTGCGGGTGCAGCAGGCCCGCCAGTGCCAGTTCGGCGGCGTCTCGACCACTGATCCAGGCGACGCGCTGCGGCCCGAAGGAGTTGCGAATGAGTCCATACTCGCGGATCGAGCGACTGTGGAGCACCTTGAGGTTTTCGTGGAACAGCGCGGCCACACGTAGGATCAGCAGATCCAGTCCCGCCCATTGCATGACCTCTTCGGCGAGCCACTGGGCCCGACCCAGATCACTCCGATTCTCGGGATGCGAGGGGCCCATCGACATCACGACCATGCGGGGTTGACGGCCGACTTCCCGCACCGCGGCGGCATAGTTCGCCGCGGCCGGGATCACGCCCGCGTCGATGGGATACGTGAAGTACGCCAGGTCGACATCGGCGAGCGCAGGCACCAGCGTGCGCCGATCGTGCAGGTCGCCGATGGCGATCTCGGCTCCCAACTCCGCGAGCCGCTCCGTACGCTCGCTTGGTGTGCGGGCCAGCACCCGCACGGCCCGGCCTTCCTCGCGGAGGCGACGCACGAGGTACTCGCCGGTGTTGCCGTGGCGGCCGGTCGCGCCGGTGATCAGGATCGGGTTGTCGGTTTTCGTCATGCTTTCTCCTGTAGCGGTTTTCGATATTCCGGTTGGTTGACGTCCGGCGCTCACTCGAAGGTGAAGAGGATCTTGCCGCCGCGCTTGGCGGTGCGGGCGTGGGTGAAGGCCTTGAGGTAGTCGTCGAGGTGGTAGGTCGCCTCGACCGGTGCGTGCAGCACGCCTTCAGCGATGAGGTGAGCCAGATACGTGAGGGTGTCGACGATTTCGTGCCGCGGCTCACTGGCGTACCAGTTGCCGAGCCAGAAGCCGGTGAGACGGACCTCGCGTCCGAACAGGTCGGCCGAAGACACACTCATCGGTGTACCGGTCAACGATCCGTACGCGACGGCCGTGCCGCCGAACTCCAGTGCACCGATCAGATCCGCTGCGCCCGAGCCACCGAGCGGATCGATGACCAGGCTCAGCCTGTCGCCGCCGAGTGCCTGCTTGATGTCGTCAGCGAGGTTGGGACCACTGACCACCACGACGTCACCCCCGGCGGCGCGCACGTCCTCGACGGCGTCCTCACGCCGAACGATGTTGAGCGTCTTGAGTCCCCGGCGCCTGGCCAGGGTGGCGACGTAGCGGCCGACCGCGGAGTTCGCCGCGGTCTGCCCCACCCAGTCGCCGACCTGGAGGTTGACGACACGATCCAGCAACAGGTGGGCGGTCGGTGGGTTGATGGACAGCATCGCCAACTGCTGGAGATCGGCGTCCGGCACCGCGAGGACGTCGTGGGCCGCGGCCACCACTTTCTCCGACCAGGTGCCGTAGGTGTAGGTGGGAAACACGATCACGCGCTTACCCACGAGAGTCGCATCGACGTCGGGGCCGACGGCTTCCACGATCCCGACGCCCTCGGCGCCGACGCCCGCGGGCAGCTCTGGGCGCGCCAGGTACTTGCCCTGCAACAGAAGCAGATCGGACGGGTTGATGGCGGCGGCCTCCAGCCGTACCAGTACCTTGCCGGGACCGGCGACCGGTTCCGGGGTCTCGACCAGTCGGACCGCGTCCTCGGGGTCGCCGAACTTGGTCAGGATGAGTTGTTTCATGGGAATTCTCCTGTGTGTGTGGATGGGATCGGATCAAGCGGATGTATACCTGGCGGTGTACTTCCTGGGCGCAAGAATGGTCAGCGTGAATCCTTGTAGTAGACAATCTGATTGGTGGTGGCCAACAGAACGCCGTCGCGCGACCACAGTTGCGCGGTCTGGTCGAAATAGCCTCCCGCGAAGCGCTGAGCCCGGGCGGTGGCCAGGATGTAGGCGTCGCCCACCCGCTCCAACTCGGCGGCGCCGGCATGGAAGTACGTCGTCATCGACACCGTGCCCGCGGGCACCGACCGCCCGAGGCGCAGGAACACCCGCGGATAGAAGATGTCGGCCAACGCGGCCAGGGCGGGGAAGTCGAGGCGCCGTGCGGGATCATGGCGCACCCAGAACGTCGACAGCGACGACGGCGCGGGCGGTTCGTCCTCCGGTGGTGCACCGTCGATGACACGGACGTCGTAGTTCCCCAGGAACGCTACGCCCAGCGGCCACGTCGCCGGCGGGTACGACGGCGGTTCCCCCACAGCGGGCATGACCGCCTCGGTATCCGACCACACCCCTCGGCGGAGTCCGAAAACCGCTGTCGCGGTGGACTTGACGTCACCATCCTGGGTCAGAGTGGCCGTCCAGTGCTGGTTGGTGCGGTTGGTCCGCACCAACTCGACATCGACATGGAATTCGCCGTCGGCGATCGGCGCGGCATAGGTGACCGTCAACGCGACCGGTTCGCCCAACCGGTCGGCCTGCGCATCGATCACCCGCAGGATGAACGCGGCGGTCGCCCCTCCGAACGGGCCGACCATGTTGCCGTACTCGGGCACCGTCCATCCGCTTGCACCACGGCCGCCGTCGAACTGGATGTCGATGACGGCATCCAGTGGATGCCCCGTGCGTTGACCTGTCCTCACATTGACCTCCCCGGCGAGCGTGTAGCTGAGTTCAGATGTCTATACCTAGATATCACGTTTGACACGCCGAAGGAACACCGATCGGTATACTTGTGACATGGCCGACACGACTGCCGAGCGCAAGGGCGGCCGGGGCGCGCGCGAACGCGTGCTGTCCTCGGCGTCGCGGCTCTTCTACCGCAACGGCATCCACGCCACCGGCGTCGAGGCGCTGATCCAGCACGCCAACGTGTCCAAACGCACGCTCTATCAACATTTCTCAAGCAAGAACGAGCTCATCGAGCACTACCTGCGCAGAATCGACGAGGCCGGCGGCAGCCCCATGGAGAAGCCGCTGCTGAATCAGGATCTCCCGCCCCGCGAGCGGCTGCTGGCGATCTTCGACGCCGCCCCGGTCGCCCGCTTCCGGGGCTGCCCGTTCCACAACGCCGCCGTGGAGTCCGCGGGTGAGCTGACCGCCGTCGACGACATCGTGCGAACCCACAAGCGCCGTTTCGCCGAACTGCTGGTGCAGGTCGCCGGCGAGGCCGGCGCCGACGACGCCTACGCCCTCGGCCACCAACTCCTGGTGCTGTTCGAAGGCGCAGCCGCCCTGGCGACCTCGCTCAACGACACCGGCGCGTTCGTCCACGCCCGCGCGGCGGCGGCACACCTGATCGACTGCGCGGTGCGCTGAACGATCCCATAGCGGTCACGACTTTCTGGCACACGCTGCTGCGGGGAGTATCAACCTGCGTATGTTCCCCACGGGTGTTGCTGGACCGTGCCGGCGGCCCGCGTCGCACACAACAAAAAAACCCGCGGCCTGGCGGCCGCGGGTCTCATCTGAGTGGAGCTAAGGGGATTCGAACCCCTGACCCCCACACTGCCAGTGTGGTGCGCTACCAACTGCGCCATAGCCCCTGATGTCGTGCTCAACGAAGGTACACCACGGGTGCCCGGCAATACAAAATGGCTGGTCAGGGCACCTCGCCACCGGCTTCCGGACCGAGCGGACGCGCCGGCGTGTGCTCGACGGACGGACGCTGACGGGTCTCCGGGGCGAACGTCCAGCACAGTGCGGCCAGCAGCAGAATCGCCCCGCTGATCACGAAGGCCCACGAGAACGACAGGTACTGCGCGATCAGGCCCACCAGCAGCGAGCCGCCGATCGAACCGACATCGGCCATCATCTGAAACGTCGCCACCGCGGTGCCGCCGCGCGCCTTGTTGCCGATGATGTCGGCGACCGCGGCCTGCTGCGGTGCGGTGAAGATGCCCGTCGCGAAGCCGGCGATCAACGCGGCCACCAGGAACATGGTCAGCCCGTCGGTGAGGCCGACCACCGCGGTCGAGATACCTGCCGCGGTCAGGCCGATGATGAGCAGGACACGTCGCCCGACGCGGTCGGACAGATAGCCGCTGGGGATCACCGCGCCGACATTGCCGATCGCGAAGGTGGCCAGCGCGAGACCGGCCATCCCGGGCCCACGGTCGAGCACCTCGGCGATGAACAACGGCACCAGCGCGATGCGCAGCCCGAACGCCGACCACCCGGTGGCGAGGTTGGACACCAGCGCGGCGCGGTACGCACCGTTGCGCAGCGCGGTGCGAACCGTCACCTTGGGCCCGTCGTCGGGTGCCGGCGCCGCCAGCGACGAGTGCCGCAGGCTGATGAACACCACCGCCGCGGCGACCAGCAGCGCCGCGCCGTAGATGAGGAACGGCGCGCTGAGCCCCAGACCGGCGGTGAGGCTGCCGAGCACGGGACCGCCGACCGACCCGACGAGGAACGCCGACGAGAACATGCCGGCCACCCGACCGCGGGCGTCCTCGGGACTGATGCGGATCATCAGCCCGAGCGCGGACACGAAGAACATGGTCGAACCGATGCCGCCGAGCGAACGGAACAGCAACAGCTGCCAGTACGTCTGCGCGAACGCGCACGCACCCGTCGACACCGCGACGATCACCAGGCCGTTGACGTAGATCCGCCGCTCCCCCAGCCGCTGGATCAGCATGCCGGTCGCCGGTGCGAAGCACAGCCGCATCAGCGCGAACGCGGTGACGACGAACGTCGCCGCGCTGATACTGACCCCGAAGTGACGCGCGTACTGCGGAAGTACGGGTGCCACGACGCCGTAACCCAGTGCTATGACCGCGTTCGCGACGATCAGAACCCAGACTTCACCGGGCAGCTTGGGCTTCTCGGGCGCCGAACAGTCACCCTCCGCTGGAGAAGAACTCACCCGATGACTGTATTAACCACGTCCTTGGCGGCCTGCTGCACCTCCGCGAGATGCTCGGGTCCCTTGAACGACTCGGCGTAGATCTTGTACACGTCCTCGGTGCCCGACGGCCGTGCGGCAAACCAGGCGTTCTCCGTCGTCACCTTCAGACCCCCCAGCGCCGCGCCGTTGCCCGGCGCGGCCGTCAGCTTCGCGGTGATCGGCTCACCGGCCAGTTCGGTGGCGGTGACCTGCTCGGGTGAGAGCTTGGACAACCGCGCCTTCTGCTCCCGGTCCGCGGGCGCGTCGATGCGCGCATACGTGGGTGCGCCGTACTTGTCGGCCAGTTCGGCGTACCGCTGTGACGGGGTCTTCCCCGTCACCGCGAGGATCTCCGACGCCAGCAGCGCGAGGATGATGCCGTCCTTGTCGGTGGTCCACACCGTGCCGTCGGTTCGCAGGAACGACGCGCCCGCGCTCTCCTCGCCACCGAAGCCGATGCTGCCGCTGACCAGCCCGTCGACGAACCACTTGAAGCCGACCGGAACCTCGACCAGTTTGCGTTCGAGCCCGGCGACGACGCGGTCGATGATCGAACTGCTCACCGCGGTCTTACCGACGGCGGTGCTCTGCGGCCAGTCGGGCCGGTGGGTGTAGAGGTAGTCGATCGCGACGGCGAGGTAGTGGTTGGGGTTGAGCAGCCCGCCGTCTGGTGTGACGATGCCGTGCCGATCGGAGTCGGCGTCGTTGCCGGTGGCGATCTGATAGGCCTCCCGGTTGGCGATGAGCGACGCCATGGCGTTGGGTGAGCTGCAGTCCATGCGGATCTTGCCGTCGGTGTCGAGCGTCATGAACCGCCACGTGGCATCGACGAGCGGGTTGACCACGGTCAGGTCGATCTGGTGCCGTTCGGCGATCGCACCCCAGTAGTCCACGCTCGCCCCGCCGAGCGGGTCGGCGCCGATGCGGATGCCCTCGGCCCGGATCGCGTGCAGGTTGACCACGTTGGGCAGGTCCGCGACGTAGGCGTCGAGGTAGTCGTACCGGTGCACGGTCTGCAGCGCACGCGCCAGCGGCATGCGTTTCACGGCTTTGAGGTTGTCGGCCAGGATCTCGTTGGCCCGCTTGGCGATGACCGAGGTGGCATCGCTGTCGGCGGGTCCGCCGTTGGGCGGGTTGTACTTGAAGCCACCGTCGCGCGGCGGGTTGTGCGACGGGGTGACGACGATGCCGTCGGCGAGATCGCCCTCCCGGCCGCGGTTGAACGTGAGGATCGCGTGGCTGACCGCGGGCGTGGGCGTGTAACGGTCACTCGAATCGATCATCGCCACAACGTCGTTGGCGGCCAGCACCTCCAGCGCCGACGCCCACGCGGGCTCCGACAGCGCATGGGTGTCGCGCCCGATGAACAACGGCCCGGTGACACCTTGCGCGGCGCGGTATTCGACGATGGCCTGCGTCGTGGCCAGGATGTGGGCCTCGTTGAACGCCGTGTCGAGACTGGAGCCGCGGTGTCCCGATGTCCCGAACACCACCTGCTGCGCGACGTCCTGCGGATCGGGCCGTTTGGTGTAGTACGCCGTCACCACGTGGGCGACGTCGATGAGATCCTCGGGCTGTGCGGGTTGGCCTGCGCGCGGATTGGCTGACATGTCTCTGATTCTGCTCCCTGCGCGGCGGCGTCGCCGCGCGGTCGCCGCGTTGCGGCCATACTTTTGGTTCATGACCCGCCACGACCCCCGAGAGTTGGCCGCGGTGTTCGTCGGCGGAGCCCTGGGCACGCTGGCCCGTGCCGGCCTGGAGACGCTGATGGCTCCGGATCCCGGCCGGTGGCCGTGGCCGACGTTCGTCGTGAACGTCGTCGGTGCGTTCCTGCTGGGCTACTTCACCACCCGGCTGCTGGAGCGGCTGCCCGTGTCGAGTTACCGCCGGCCACTGCTGGGCACCGGTTTCTGCGGCGGGCTGACGACCTTCTCCACCATGCAGGTCGAGACGATCGGCATGATCGAGCACGGGCACCTCGGCCTGGCGGCGGGTTACACCGCCGCGAGCCTCGTGGCGGGTGTGGTCGCGGTCGCGGGCGCCACCGCACTGGTGCGCCGGGCGCGGGTGTTTCTGTGACGGCCCTTGTGTGGACCGGGGTGGCGATCCTCGGCGGGCTGGGTGCGGTGTGCCGGTTCCTGGTGGACCGGGCGGTGTCGGCGCGGGCGCCGGGCGGCTTCCCGTACGGAACCCTCGCGGTGAACCTCAGCGGTGCTCTGCTGCTCGGGTTCCTCAGCGGCCTGGCGTTGCCCGCCACCATCGCGCTGGTGGTGGGCACCGGGTTCGTCGGGTCCTACACCACGTTCTCGACGTGGATGCTGGAAACCCAGCGTCTCGGCGAGGAGCGCCAGATCCGGACTGCGGTGGCGAATCTCGCGGTCAGTGTCGTGCTGGGGCTGACCGTCGCCGGCCTCGGCGTGTTCCTGGGCGGACGGGTGTGACGATGAACAGCACGGCGCACACGGACTACCTCAAGCTCACCGGGTACTTCGGCGAGCGACAACGCCACGGCGACCGTTTCGCCGCCGACGCGCTGCTCGACCTGTACGGCGACGCGGGTGTCGCGACGAGCGTGATGCTGCGCGGGGCGGCCAGCTTCGGACCGAGCAGGCAGATCCGCACCGACCAGACGTTGAGCATGTCGGAGGATCCGGCGGTGACCGTCACGGCCGTCGACACCGCCGAGAAGATCTCGGCACTGGCCGAGCGGGCCGTCGAGCGGGTCCCCCGCGGGTTGGTCACCATCGAGCGCGCCCAGTTGGTGACCGCAGCGACCCCGGCGCCGACCATCCCGTCGACCGCGAAACTCACGATCTACGTGGGTCGCCACCGCCGCGCGGCGGGCGCTCCGGCGCACCGTGCGGTGAGCGCGTTGCTGTACCGGCTCGGGTTCACCGCGGCCACGGTGTTCGTGGGTGTGGACGGGACGGTCCACGGCCAACGGCGCCGGGCCCGGTTCTTCAGCCGTAACGCCGACGTGCCGGTGGTGATCGTCGCGATCGGCTCCGGTGCGCAGGTCGGGGCCGCGCTCGGGGAACTGAACGGGCTACTGGACCATCCGCTGATGACGGTGGAGCGGGCCGAGGTGTGCAAGCGCGACGGCACACTGATCGGCAAACCCTCTGCGCTGCCGGCCACCGATGCGCAGGGGCGGCCGATATGGCAGATGCTGACGATCCACACGCCCGGCACCGCACTGCACGACGGCGCACCGGTGCACCGGGCGCTCGTGCGGCGCCTGCTGGAATCCGCCACCGCCGGAGGGGCGACCGTGGTGCGCGGCGTGTGGGGATTCTGCGGCGACGCGAAACCCCACGGCGACAGCCTGTTTCAGGTCGGCCGGTATGTGCCGGTGACGACGATCGTGGTGGACACCCCGGACCGCATCGCGGCCGGCTTCGAAATCGTGGACGAGTTGACCACCGAGCACGGCGTCGTCACCACCGAGATGGTGCCCGCGGCGGTCACGGTCGACGGCCCGCACCGGTCGGGCGGTATCGCACTCGCCTACCACAGTTACTGAACTCACAGACGGTGGGTAAGCCTAGCCTACCTTTACTACCAGGTGTACCGTCCCTGCTCATGCAGTCAACATCCTCTGAAGCGATCAGCGCCGCCCTGACAGAGATCCTCCGTGAGGACATGAACGTTGATATCCGCAGGGTGACCCGGGATTCCCGGCTCGTCGACGACGTGGGCCTCGACTCGGTCGCTTTTGCCGTCGGCATGGTGGCCATCGAGGACAAGCTCGGCGTCGCGCTGTCGGAAGAGGATTTGCTGAGCTGCGACACCGTCGGCGACCTCGAAGCCGCCATCCTCGCGAAGATCCCGGCGGAGCAGAGCAACCAGTGAACGTGCTGTCCGCGGCGCTGACGGAGTCCCTGACCACCAGCAGCGCCGATCTCGTGGTGTTCGAACCGGAAACCGGCAGCTGGCACCGGCATCCGTGGGGTCAGGTCCACCTGCGGGCACAGAACGTCGCCGAGCGGATCGGCCAGGACGGGTCCGCGGCCGTCGGCGTCGTGGGCGAACCGACCGTCGAGAGCATCGCGGCGATCCTCGGCGCGCTGCTCGCGGGTTCGGCTGTGTCGATCCTGCCGGGTGCCGTCCGCGGATCCGATCCCGAGCGGTGGGCGCGGTCGACGCTCAACCGTTTCGCCGGCATCGGCGTGACGACGATCTTCAGCCACGGCAGCCATCTGGAACTGCTCCGCGCGGGTGACAGTCCGCTCGTGATCCACGACGACACCGAGGTGGCGCACGCCCGGCGCTCGACCACGCTCGAGTTGGGCACTCCCCTCGGTGAATTCGCGGTCCTGCAAGGCACCGCCGGATCCACCGGCACTCCGCGCACGGCGCAACTGCGGCCCGATGCGGTCCTGGCCAACCTGCGCGGACTCGCCGAGCGGGTCGGCCTGGCCGGCAGCGACATCGGCTGCTCGTGGCTGCCGCTGTACCACGACATGGGCCTGACCTTCCTGCTCAGCGCCGCCGTGGGGGGAACCGAGACCTGGCAGGCGCCGACCACCGCGTTCGCCTCCGCGCCGTTCAGCTGGGTGCACTGGCTGACGGAGAGCCGCGCCACGCTCACCGCGGCGCCGAACATGGCGTACGGCCTGATCGGCAAGTACTCGCGCCGGCTCACCGACGTGGACCTCTCGGCGATGCGGTTCGCCCTCAACGGTGGCGAACCCGTCGACATCGACGGCACCGCACGGTTCGGCACGGAGCTGAGCCGGTTCGGGCTCGATCCGGGGGCCCTGTCACCGTCGTACGGGCTCGCCGAATCCTCGTGCGCCGTCACGGTTCCCGTGCCCGGCGTCGGCCTCAAGGTCGACGAGATCACCGTCACGACCGAGGCGGGGTCGTCGACGCAGAAGCTGGCCGTCCTCGGCCACGCCATCGCCGGCATGGAGGTGCGACTGCAACCCGGTGACGAGGACGCCGGCGTCGTCGACCGCGAGGTCGGTGAGGTCGAGATCCGCGGCACCTCGATGATGGCCGGCTACCGAGGAGAGGCCCCGCTGGACCCCGGCGAGTGGTTCCCCACCGGAGACCTCGGCTATCTCACCGACGACGGACTGGTGATCTGTGGTCGGAAGAAGGAACTGATCACCGTCGCCGGACGCAACATCTTCCCCACCGAGATCGAACGGGTCGCCGCCCAGGTGGAGGGTGTTCGCGAAGGCGCGGTCGTGGCGGTCGGCACCAACGAGCGCGCCGTGCGTCCCGGCCTGGTGATCGCCGCCGAGTTCCGCGGTGTCGACGAAGCCGAGGCACGCAGCGAGGTGGTGCAGCGCGTCGCGTCCGAATGCGGGGTGGTGCCCGCCGACGTGGTGTTCCTGGCGCCCGGCTCACTTCCGCGCACCTCCTCGGGCAAGCTGCGCCGCCTGGAGGTCAAACGACATCTGGAGGAATCGAAAGGATGACCGCCACCGCATCGACGCTGACGCCGTCGACGACCACCGTCGAGGAGTATCGCGAGCTCATCGACCAGGTCTTCGATGATCGGGTCAAGCAGTGGACTGCCGAAGCGGAAGAGACCGAACGGTTTCCGCGTCAGCTCATCGAGCATCTGGGCCGCAGCGGCGTGTTCACCGAGAAGTGGGGCGACGGTCAGCATCCCGATGTGGCCAAGCTGATCGAGCTCGCGTTCGCGTTGGGTCGCACGGGGTCGGCGGGCATCGGCGTGGGTGTGAGCCTGCACGATTCGGCGATCTCGGTGCTGCGCCGGTTCGGTAAGTCGGATTACCTGCGCAACATCTGCGAGCAGGCCATCCGCGGTGAAGCCGTGCTGTGCATCGGCGCCTCCGAGGAGTCCGGCGGTTCGGATCTGCAGATCGTGGAAACCGAAGTGCGCTCGGCGCGCGGGGGATTCGAGGTCAAGGGCATCAAGAAGTTCGTGTCACTGTCCCCGGTCGCCGATCACATCATCGTGGTGGCGCGCGGCGTCGACCACGATCCGACGAGCCGGCACGGCAACGTACTGGTGATCGCGGTGCCCACTTCGCAGGTCGAGGTGGCCGCGCCGTACCGCAAGGTGGGTGCGGGCCCACTCGACACCGCCGCGGTGCACATCGACACGTGGGTGCCCGCCGAGGCCCTCGTGGCCCGCGCCGGGACGGGACTGGCGGCGATCTCGTGGGGACTGGCCCACGAACGCATGTCCATCGCGGGCCAGGTTGCCGCGGGTTCGCAGCGCATCCTAGGGATCACCTTGGCGCGCATGATGAAACGCCGTCAGTTCGGCCACACGCTCTACGAGCACCAGGCCTTGCGGATGCGGATGGCCGACCTGCAGGCCCGGGTCGACCTGCTCCGCCACGGGCTGGCAGGCATCGCCGCCGGGGGCAAGCTCGACCTGCGTGCGGCGGCCGCCATCAAGGTCACCGCGGCCCGCCTGGGTGAGGAAGTGGTCTCGGAGTGCATGCACATCTTCGGCGGCTCGGGGTATCTGGTCGACGAGACCCCGCTGGGCAAGTGGTGGCGCGACATGAAGCTGGCGCGCGTGGGCGGCGGCACCGATGAGGTGCTCTGGGAACTGGTGGCCGCGGCGATGAAACCCGACTACGAGGGATACGCCGAGTTCGCCGGATCCTGACGCCCGGTAGGTGGTTTTTTACACCGTTCGTAGCACCGCGCCTTGCACCGCGAGCGTGCGTGTCTGCCTGTCGACACACCGTGTTTCGTCAGCAGTTGACGCACGCTCATGGGCCGCGAAAGTGCGCTGACTGCAGCTGATTTGCGGTGTGCCCACCAGCAGACACGCACGCTCGCGGTGCTAATGGCGCCTAGGCGGCGGTTTCGGGGATGTCGTCGGGTGTGCGGGGCAACGCATAGAGCGCCATGCGCCGGTTCGACATCTGATGCTCCCCGAGAAACGCGCAGCCCGCCCACTCGCACAGGCGTCGGGCACCGGTGTTGCGGTGGTCGGGATCGAACATGATGCGCCTGCAGTCGGGCTCCAGCTCGAACACACTGGCCACGATGCGCGGCAACAGGATCGGGGCGATACCGCGGTTGACGAACCGCAGATCGGCGATGGCCGCATGCATCCCGACGTCATGGGGGTCGGCGGCGTACCGCGGCGCGATCGAATCCTTCGCCGCGCGGTACAACTCGACATAGCCGGCCGGTTTCCCGCGAAAATCGGTGATCAACGGACGCGAGTACTCGCCGTCGAGTTGAGCCTGCAGATAACGGCGCCAGCGGTCCTGCGGCCAGGGATACTCCCAGGCCTCCACGAGATGCGGACGGTTCATCCACTCCGACACCAACTCACAGTCGCCCTCGGCGTCAGCGAGACGGATGCTGTACGGCTCGGCGAGCACCGGAACCGGGGGCGCCGGCACCGCGCGCACGGCGTCGGAGATGTCCGTCAATTCGCGCTTCAGAACAGGTTCGAGCGCCTCTGCAGTGTCGGTATCGATGTCGGTCATTTGAGCGACGAGCCTACCGTAGGCAGTGAGGGTAGGTTTACCTTCCCACCCTGGTCGGATTCGGCCGGAATCGGAGCTGCACCTCAGGTGATCAGCCGAGCCAGCACCGAGAGGTGACTCAGTTCGACCTCTTTGGTTGCTGTCACCAGCACCACCGGTCCGGCGCGGACGATGCCACGCAACTCGTCGAGCGCCTCGGCACCCGCGGGCGCATCCAGTTCGGCGGTGTAGCGCCGCACGAACTCGTCGTAGCGCTCAGGCGCGTGGCCGTACCAGCGGCGCAGTTCGGTCGACGGCGCCACCTCCGGCAACCACCGTCCGATCCGTGGGTCGTCTTTGCGCAATCCCCTCGGCCACAGCCGGTCGACGAGCACCCGTTGCCCCTCCCCCGGGTCGGGCTCGGCGTACACGCGTGCCAACCGCACTCTCTGCTCGGAGGCCATGCCGTGCAATGGTAAGGGTATGACGGTCGATCGTGTCTCGGATCTGCAGCGCTGGGAGGATTCAGGCGGGCATTGGCAGGTGGTCGCACGCACCCGGGACGGCCTGACGATCGCGCTGCTGCGCTGCGACGGTGGCGAGGAGGTCGACCGCTTCACGTCCCTCGACCCACGACTGCTGGAGTTCGTCGGCAATCGGGCGAGCAGCCAGGAGTGACCCCGCTCGAAACCGACGGAAATGCCGCTCCGACCGTTTGGTGACGACGTTTTCGTCGATCTCGGCGAGAACCGGTCAGGGCGCGCGCGCCGGCCAGACCGGGGATCCCAGTTCGCGTGACACCACGCGGGCGGTGTCGCGCAGCGCGTCCACGGCCTCGGCGGCCAGCGGCCACCGCCCGGCGGGCACCACCAGGCCGATCGCCCCGGCCACCTCCCCGGTGGCGTCGAACACGGCTGCGGCACTGGAACACTCACCGAGCACGGCCTCTTCGACCTCGGTCGCCAGCCCGGTGGTTCGCACCTGCTCGAGTTGTTCGGCCAGCACCGCGGGATCGGTCACGGTCTCACCGGTCATGCTGCGCAACGGCGCGTCGGCCCGATAGCCGGTCTGGAATGCCAACATCGCCTTGCCGAGCGCGCTGGCGTGTGCCGGGATCACGATGCCGACCTCGGGCATCTGGCGGGTGCCGTCGGGGCGCGGTTCGTGCGCGACGACGACGACCTCGTCGAACAGCAGCACCGCGGTCCGCACCGCGCATCCGGTCCGGCGGGCGAGGCTCTCCGCCCACACCGTGACGCGTGAGCGCAGTTCGAGGGTGTCGAGGTAGACGTTGCCGAGGCGCAGGGTGGCGGGCCCCAGGCGGTACCGGCCCGAGTCCGGTTCCTGCTGCACCATGCCGTGCGCGAGCAGCGTGCGCACCAGGCCGTGCACGGTCGACGGCGCGAGTTCGATGGCGGACGCGATCTCGCCCAGGCTCATCCGGCGACCGCCCTGCAAGACCGTGAGGATCCGCAGGGCACGATCCACCGCTTGGATCATGGCGTCCCCCTTTCCGCAGAACCTCTTGTGATCACCGAAGCATAAGCGTATGGTCCAGGTCACATTCGACATTATCGAACGCCATCCGGCATTACCGACAAGTCGATGCAAGCCGATCCTTAACCGTGTCCCGGGAGGACGTCATGGATGAGCCGTCATTGATCCAGAAACTGGCCGCCGAGACGATCGGCACCGCATTTCTGGTGTTCGTCGGAGTCGGCGCGGTCCCCGCGACGATCATCGTCAACGGGGACGCGCCGTTCACCATGGCCGACCTGGGCATGATCTCCCTGGCCTTCGCAACGGTGGTCGTGGCGACCGTGTACGCGCTTGGACACATCTCCGGGAACCACATCAATCCCGCCGTCACCGTCGGACTCGCCGCGTCCGGGCAGTTCCCGTGGTCGCGGGTTCCGGCGTACATCGCCGCGCAGGTTCTCGGCGCGATCATCGGCGCCGCGGCGATTCTCGGAGTGCTCGGCACCGCGGCCCGCGATGCGGGTCTCGGCATCGCGACCTACGCCGGTGACGTCACGACCATCCAAGCCTTTTTCGCCGAGTTCATGGGTACGTTCATTCTTGTGTTCACCGTTTTCGGCGTGATACACCGCAGGGCCGCCGCAGGATTCGCCGGCGTGGCGATCGGCCTGGTGGTGTTCGCGGCGATCATTCCGGTGGCGCCCACCACGGGTGCCTCGATCAACCCCGCCCGCACCTTCGGACCCATGCTGGTTCAGCAGATCGCCGGCGGCACCGTGACCTGGAGCCAGTTGCCGGTCTATCTGTCCGCCGAACTTCTCGCGGGCGTGACCGCGGCGCTGACCTTCGCCGCGATCTCCCGCACCCGCGCCGGATCGCCCGCCGAAACCGACCGCGTCTCCGCCACACCCATGTCGAGTGCGACGAACTGAGGAAGACACATGAAAAAGCTCATCAACGACCCCGCCGACGTGATCGCCGATGCCCTGCGCGGCATGGCGATTGCGCATCCCGAACTGCGCATCGACCACACCAACCGCATCGTCTACCGCGGTGACGCGCCGGTGGCGGGCAAGGTCGGGTTGATCTCGGGAGGCGGCTCGGGTCACGAACCGCTGCACGGCGGGTTCGTGGGCGCAGGCATGCTCGACGCGGCCTGCGCCGGGGAGGTGTTCACGTCCCCGGTACCGGATCAGATGCTGGAGGCAACGAAGAACGTCCACAGCGGCGCCGGCGTGGTGCACATCGTGAAGAACTACACCGGCGACGTGATGAACTTCGAGATGGCTGCGGAACTCGCTGCCGCCGAAGGGATCACCGTCGAATCGGTCATCATCGACGACGACGTCGCGGTGCGTGACAGCACGTTCACCGCCGGGCGCCGCGGGGTCGGCGCCACGGTGCTCGTGGAGAAGATCGCCGGTGCGGCGGCCGATCAGGACCGGTCGGTCACCGAGGTCGCCGACGTGGCACGCCGGGTCAATGCCGCGGCGCGCAGCATGGGCGTCGCCCTCACATCCTGCACCGTGCCGGCCGTGGGCCACCCCACGTTCGACCTTCCCGACGACCAGATCGAGGTCGGTATCGGGATCCACGGTGAACCGGGCCGTGACCGGGTCCCGCTGCAACCGGCCCGCGCGGTCGCCGAACTCATGACCGAACCGATCCTGTCCGACATCGACTTCACCGGCGGCGACGGGGTGATCCTGTTCGTCAACAGCATGGGCGCCACACCACTCATCGAGTTGTACGTCATGTACGCCGAGTTCGCCGCCATCCTCGACAAGGCGGGTATCCGCGTCGCACGCTCGCTCGTCGGGCCCTACATCACGAGCCTCGACATGGCGGGTTGCTCGGTGACCCTGCTGAAAGCCGACGACGACCTGCTGCGACTGTGGGATCACCCGGTCAACACCGCGGCACTACGGAGGGGATGCTGAGATGGATCTCTCGACCCTTACCGCCTGGATACGCGAATTCGCCCGGCTGATCGACGAAAATGCCCAGCATCTCAGTGAACTCGATGCCGCGATCGGCGACGCCGACCACGGCATCAACATGCAGCGCGGAATGTCCGCGGTTGTGGCCCAGATCGATGAGGCGCCGCCTGCCGACATGGCGAGCCTGTGCAAGCAGGTGGGGATGACGCTCGTGAAATCCGTCGGCGGTGCCAGCGGACCGTTGTACGGGACATTCTTCCTACGGATGGCCCCGGTGCTGGGAACCGATGACTCCGTGAGCGCAAGCGATTTCGCCAAGGCGTTGCGCGCCGCGGTGGACGGGGTCGTCCAACGCGGACGCGCCGAGGCCGAGGACAAGACGATGTTCGATGCGTTGGCTCCCGCGCTGGACGCGCTCGATTCGGCGTTGGTGGGCGGCGCCGACCTGGCCGGAGCGCTCGCGAAAGCCGCATCGGCGGCCGAGAACGGCCGCGACGCAACCGAATCGATGATCGCCCGCAAAGGCCGGGCCAGTTACCTCGGGCAGCGCAGCGTCGGGCACATTGATCCCGGTGCGGCGTCGGCGGCACTGTTGATCAAGGCCGCGGCCACCGCGGCGGGGAGCACTTCATGACGGTCGGCATCGTCGTCGTCTCCCACAGCCGCCCCTTGGCTCGCGCGGCCGTCGGACTGGCTCAGGAGATGTTGCACGGCAGGAGCGTCCGGATATCCATCGCGGCCGGTCTCGATGACACCACCCTGGGCACCGATGCCTCGGCGATCCTGGACGCCATCATCTGCGCCGACAGCGGCGACGGGGTGCTGGTGTTGATGGATCTCGGCAGCGCGGTGCTCTCGGCCGAACTCGCCCTGGAGTTGCTCGAGGACGACGTGCGGGCGCGCACCGTGCTGTGTCCCGCTCCCCTGGTCGAAGGCCTGGTGGTGGCCGCGGTTGCGGCGGCCGGCGGCGCGGAGCTCGCCGAGGTGGCCGCCGAGGCGTCCGGCGCACTGGCGGGCAAGGCCGCACACCTCGAGCCGGTGACACCTCCACCGGCCGGCGCAGCCATCGCTGACACCGGCGACGCCGACGAGTTGAGCGCCAGCTTCGTCGTCAACAATCCCCACGGTCTGCACGCCCGCCCCGCGGCGCGCCTCGTCGCCGAGGTGCGGCGCCGCGACGCCCGGGTGCGGATCCGCAACCCCCGCATCGATTCCGCCTGGGTTGACGGCGGCAGCCTCTCCCGGATCGCGACCCTCGGGGTACGGGGCGGCGACGAGGTCCAACTGCGGGTGTCCGGCGGCCAAGCCCACGAGACCCTGCAGCACATCCTGAGTCTTGCGGCCCGCGACTTCGACGAGGGCGACGCGGCGCCACCCCCGGCGACACCGGTGGCGACCGCGCACGCACCCATCGGCGCAAGCCCTGGCCTGGGCATCGGCCCGGCATGTTCGGCGCGTCAGCGGACCGTCGATATCCCCGACACCCCCGCAACGGATCCCGCCGCCGAGTGGCGCCGACTGGGCACGGCGATCGCCGATGTCCGCCGGGCCATCGGCGCCCTGCGCGCCGCGACGAGCCGTGACGTCGGGCAGAATGAGGCGGCCATCTTCGATGCGCACCAACTGCTGCTCGACGACGACGCCCTGCTCGGCGTCGCGCGTGAACGGATCGACGAGGGCCACAATGCCGCTGCCGCATGGTCGGCCGCGGTGGCGGCGCTGGCCGCCGAGTTCGACGCGCTGCCGGATCCATACCTGCAGGCCAGGGCCGAGGACGTTCGCGCGGTCGGTGACCAGGTGTTACGGGCCGTGCTCGGCGCGGCCGGTGACGCCGGTTCGGTCAGCGGTGTGCTGGTGGCTGGTGACCTGACCCCGGCCGAGGCCGCCGAACTCGACCCCCAGCAGGTGGTCGCGGTCCTGCTGGCCTTCGGAAGTCCACATGCGCACAACGTGATCCTGTTGCGGGCCAAAGGGATACCTGCGATCGTCGGGGCGGGGCCCGCTGTGCTCGACATCCCCGACGGCACGCTCGTCGCGGTCGACGGGGTCCGCGGCGAGTTCGTCGTCGACCCGCCCACCGACGTGCGGGAGCGGTTCGAGCGGGAGGTCGCGTCGGTCGCACGGCGGCGCCGGGCGGCCATGCAGCGCGCCGGCGAACGCGCTGTCACCCGGGGTGGCCGCGCCGTCGCGGTGGGGGCGAACCTCGCCGGTGTCGATGACGCACGGGCAGCCGCAAGCCTTGGTGCCGATTTCGCAGGCCTGATCCGCACCGAGTTCCTGTTCCTCGGCCGCACTCAGGCGCCCGATGTCGATGAGCAACTCTCGGTGTACCGCAAGATCGCCGAGTCGCTGGGTGACCGCCGCATGACATTGCGCACGCTCGACGTCGGTGGCGACAAGCCATTGGATTTCCTGCCGGCGGCCGCGGAACTCAATCCCTATCTCGGGGTACGCGGCATCCGGTTGTCACTGGCCCACCCCGACGTGTTCACCGACCAACTGCTCGCCATGGCCAAACTGGCACAGGACGTTCCGCTGAGCGTGATGTTCCCGATGATCACGACGCTCGACGAACTGTTCGCCGCGCGCCGACTGCTCGACGACGCGGTCGGCCGTGCCGGCCCGCGACCTCCCGCCGGCCTGCAGGTGGGCATGATGGTCGAAGTGCCTGCCGCAGCGCTGAAATCGGCGTCGTTCGCCCGCCACGTCGACTTCATGTCCATCGGCACCAACGATCTGACGCAGTACGCATTGGCGGCCGACCGTAACAACGACGCCGTGGCCGGTATCGGCGACACATTCGACCCCGGGCTGCTGAGCCTGATCGGGGCGACGTGTCGCGGGGCCGCCGGCTCGGCATCGGTGTCGGTGTGCGGCGAGTTCGCCGCCGACGCACGCGCGGTTCCGCTTCTGATCGGCCTCGGTGTCGACGCGTTGAGTGTCACACCACCGGCCATCCCGACGACGAAGGAGGCGGTACGCGAGGTCGACGACCAGCGCGCCACTGATGTCGCGGCGGCCGCGCTCACCGCCGGCGGCCCCGCCGAGGTGCTGGAACTGCTCGGCTGATCACGTCGCCGGCCGGAAACGGATCAGCTTGGCCAGCTGTTCACGGTCTGCCACACCGAGTTTGGCGAACATCCGATACAGGTGGCCGTCGACGGTGCGCACCGACAGGCACAACTCGTGGGCGATCTGGCGGTTGCTCAACCCACAACTCACCAGGTTGGCGATCTCCCACTCGCGCGATGTGAGCGGCAAGGAGTCCGCGGCGCACCGCAGGGCAGGTGTGACGGCCCCGCACTGGCTCGCCAGCCAATGCGCCCTGGTGGCGCACTCCAGCTCACTGACGCGCCGGCCTCGGCGGCCGAACTCCCGCGAGGCATGTGCGGCCGCGTCGGCCGCCAGCGCCAGAGCGCCGATTCGCTCGAAACGGTCGGCGGCACTGACGATCTGGTCGCCGTCGTGAGCCGTGAGCCCGGAACTGTGCAGCGCGATCGCCGTACCCATCGGGCAGTCGAGTTCGGCCGCCAACTGCTGGATCCGGATGTCACCGGTGCGGTCCCCGAAACGGGCCGCGGTGTGCAGGGCCGTGAGTTCCACGGCGGCCATGCCTGCGGCTCGCGCGGTGCGGGCCGCGCGGGCCGCGTATCGTCGGGCCGCGGAAATCTCACCGGCAGCGGCCGCCCGCCATGCACGCGCCAACTCGAGTTCGGGCGAGAAAACCCGCACCTGGGGCCCGAGCTCGGTCTCGGCCTTGGCCACCGCGACCGCCGCGGCATCGGCATTGCCACGTGCACCCTCGGCCTGCGCCAGCCACGACGCAACCAGCATCGGCCACCCGGGCGGCAACTTCGCCACGATCGACCACACGGCCGCCTGCAGCATTTCGCAGGCATCCTCCAGACACCCGCGCGCCAGTTTCATCCTCCCGGCCAGTGCCGTCACCATGACATCCGCCTGCCGCACGCCCGCGCTGGCTACGGCGTAGCGGTCGCAGGCCCGTTGGGCCGCGTCGAACTCGCCGGCCAACGTGCCCGCCAGCACCTCGGCCAGCGGCAACGAATACCGCTGGGGGCCGGATTCACATCGATCCGCGGCGTCCTCGCCGGCCCGCACGACCGGAGCGACCTCGCTGAACCGTCCGGACTTGGCAAGTGCACCTGCGGTTGCCAGCGCGACCCAGACGACGGCAGTGGGTGGCATGTCCGTCGCGAGCGCCGCGGTCCCGGACGCGACGGCGCCGGCCAGGTCGGCCGAGAAGTACGCGAAGGCGACCTCCATGGCGGTCACGAGGCCGGTCCCTTGCTCAGAGCACACCCGGTCACGGGTGTTCGCGAGAACCTGCCGAGCCGGCTGCGGACGCCCGCACACGAAGAACAGGTTGGCCGCGCGCAGACACCCCCAGCGCGTGACCGTCAGATCGTCCTGGCCGTCCGGTGGGTATCGGACCAGCAGATCTTCGGCCTCCTCGCCGCGCCCCTGCCAGCTGATCGCATCGGCGAGCACGATCGCCGCGGTCACCCCGGCGCCGTGTTCCACAGCGTGGCGCGCAAGATGTTCGCCGAGAACAAGATCCGACATGGTCACCGCGCTCGCCGCTGCGTCGGTGATGAGGCGCGTGTCCGGGGCCGACTCGGCGCGGGTCATGAAGCGGGCCAGCTGGATCCGGGTGCGCACGTCCACCGTGTCGCCGGCCGCCTGTACTTGCGCCGAGAGATGTTCGGCAACAAGACTGTTGATCTGGCGCGTGCGCGCCGCTGGACAGCGCGAACGCACGACCTCGCCGATGATCGGGTGCCCGGGCTGCACCACCGCGTGGCTGCCGTTGCTGGTCACCTGGATCGCCCCGCGACGTTCCGCACGTGCGACCGCCTCGGTTCCGCAGATCCCGAGCAGCACTTGCAAATCGAGCACATCGGCCGTCGAGACGACCTCCACGACGTCGAGCTCGTCGGCGGTCAGGGTTTTCACCCGTGACGCGATCAGCTCGTACAGGTCGGGGCTGGGCCGCAGGTGGCCGCACAGCCGCCACCGGCCGTGTGCGCGCACCAGTGCCCCGTCGCCGATCGCCGCCGTGAGCACGCCGCGGAGGAACAAAGGGCTACCCGAGGAGTAGCGGTACAGTTCGCCGACCGTGTAGTCGTCGACCTCGCCACCCAGCACCGTCGACGCCACGTCGGCGGACTGCTCCCGGGTGAACGGCTGCACGTCCAGCCGGACCAGCAGGTGTTCTTTCCACAGGGCCGTCACGGCGTCGGACACCGGCGCACCGGCGCGCAGCGTCACGATCAACTTGGTGGATCCGTGCACCGCGAGCTGCTGGACCAGCAGGGCCGAGAGGGGATCCAGATACTGGGCGTCGTCGACGACGATCAGCACGTCCGGCTCGGCGGCCAGTGCGTGATGCGCCGCGGCAAGCATGACGGTGGGTTCGTGCGCATCGGACAACTCCAGCGTGTGGTGGAACGCGCCGAACGGCACCACCTGACCGGTCTCGGTGCCGAGCACGTAGCGGGGCATGTATCCCTCGGTCTCGAGCTGATCGGCGACCGCCCGGGCCAGGGCAGTCTTGCCGACGCCCGACGGCCCGGCCAACACGACCCCACGTGACCCATTCCGCAAGGCTGCTGCCACCTCGCACAGCTCGTCGTCTCGTCCCACAAACGGCCAGTCCGACACCGACCACCCCCAAGCGCTCCGCGCATCGACGCGCCGACTTTACGCCGACGAAGATGATCGTCGCGTCGATTCGAACGCCCGCGATGGTGTGTGTTTGCCGGGAAAAGTTCTTCTGCGAGCCTTGAATTCAACTTCGCGGCGTGATCTGCCCGGTCCGTGGAGCCTCGGGAACCACCACCCACTTCCCGGCACGCGACACCCCCACGACGGCAAGGTCGGCATCCAGCACCACCAGATCGGCGCGCGCACCCGGCGCCAGCCCGCCCACTTGCAGACCGAGCGCGCGGGCCGGGTTGACCGAGGCTTGGCGCACCGCCAGCATCAGCGCCTCATCGCGGGGCAGACCGCAGTGTGTCACCGCGAGGCGGAACACCTGGTCCATCGTGGCGGTACTGCCGGCGATGGTGTCGGTACCGGCCACTCGTGCCACGCCCGCCACGACATCGATGTCCAGCGGCCCGAGCCGGTACACGCCGTCGGACATCCCGGTGGCGGCCATCGCGTCGGTGATGAGTGAGACCCGTTGCGGCCCAACGGCTCGCGTGACATGCCGATAGATCGCGGGCGCCAGGTGCACACCGTCGACGATGACCTCGACGGTGACCCGCGGCTCCTCGGTCAGCGCAATCACCGGCCCGGGTTCGCGGCGGTCGATCGGGCGCATCGCGTTGAACAGGTGGGTGCCCACGGTGGCGCCTGCGGCGATCGCGTCACGGGTCTGCTCGTACGTCGCCTCGGTGTGCCCCACGGCAGCGACGACACCCGCGTCCACGAACTGCTCGACGGCCGCAAGGGCGCCCGGGCGTTCCGGTGCGATGGTGACCATGCGGATGGTCCCTTCGCCGGCGTCGAGCACGCGGCCGATCTCGTCCGGATCGGGGTCACGCATCAATGACGGCTGATGCGCCCCGCAGCGCTGCGTCGACAACCAGGGGCCCTCGAGGTGGATGCCGTCGATCAGTCCGGCGCGCACCTGGGCGGCCAGGACGCCGACCTGCCGCAACAGACCCTCCGGACCGGCCGTCACCAGCGAGGCCACCAGCGTGGTGCTGCCGTGGGCGCGGTGCAGCGCGACGGCGGTGGCCGATTCGTCGCCGGTGGCTGCGGAGAAGTTCCCGCCTCCCCCACCGTGCAGGTGGGTGTCGACGAAACCGGGAACGACGGTGACCGCGCCGAGCTCGAGGTCTGCCGGAGCAGGTCGGCGGCCCGCGCCCACTGCGACCACCTTGTCGGACACGATCTCGATCCATCCCGGCCGCAGCAGTTCGGCGCCGGTGAGCACGGTGTCGGCGGTCAGCAGCATCTCAGATGCCCTGCCAGGGCGGTTTGGCGCGATAGGTCTCGCGGTAATAGTCCACGAGCTGCAGCCGCTGTGCCGCAGCGTCGTCGAGCAGCACGGTCACGTGCGGGTGCATCTGGAGCACGGTGGCCGGCCACATGGCGCTCACCGCACCCTCCACCAGGTGGTGCACGGCTTCGGCCTTGCTGCGTCCCATCGCGATCAGGATCAGGTGCCTGGCCTCGAGGATGGTGCCCAGCCCCTGGGTCAGGCAGTGTGTGGGCACCCGGTCGAGATCGTCACCGAAGAACCGGGCGTTGTCGACGCGGGTCTGACGGGTGAGCGTCTTGATGCGGGTGCGGGACGCGAGCGAGGACCCCGGTTCGTTGAAGCCGATGTGGCCGTCGGTGCCGATGCCGAGGATCTGCAGGTCGATCCCGCCGGCATCGCGGATCGCGGCCTCGTAGGCAGCGCAAGCGGCAGGGATGTCGTCGGCCAGCCCGTCCGGCCCCTCGACCGCGCCGGGCGCGAAGTCGACCCGCGCGGCGAAGGCGGTGTCGATGACGTTGCGGTAGCGCTCGGGGTGATCGGCGGACAGGCCCACGTACTCGTCCAGAGTGAATCCCCTGGCCTGCCGGAAGGAGATCACGCCGGCCTCGTACCTGGACACCAGTTCGTCGTACACCGCCACCGGGGAACTTCCGGTCGCCAGGCCCAGCACCGCGTCGGGTTTGCGTGAGATCAGCGCGCCGATCGCATCGGCGGTAAGGCTGCCGATCTGGGCTGCGTCGGCGAGGATGATGACTTCCATATGGCTTCGGCTACTTGGTCGCGGTGAAAAGTTCGGTGCCCGACGCGACGCGGGAACCGGTCAGGACCGCCTCGGACGCGGTGATGTTGCCCGGTTCACGCTCGTCCATGATGACCACCGGGACAATGGGATTGAGGCCCTTGGCCACGACCGCCACGACGTCGTAGGTGATCACGGGCTGACCGGCGGTCACGGTGTCGCCCTGAGTGACGTGCGTGGTGAACCCCTCCCCGCCCAGTTGCACCGTGTCGATACCCAGATGCACCAGCACGCCGACGTTGTCCGCGGTCATCACCACATAGGCGTGCGGCATGAGCTTGAGCAGTTTACCGCTGACCGGTGCCACGGCCTGGACCACATCGCGGGGCGGATCCACCGCGGCACCGTGACCGACCATGCCCGCGGAGAACACCGGGTCGGGAACCTCGGACAGGGCGACTGCGCGCCCGGCGACCGGGGCGAGAACTGAGGTGATGCTCACGGTCTGACTCCTTCGCATTTCGTGTTCCCAACCATACGAGCCGGCGGAAGGTTTCGAGATCGACTCAACGGGTCGCGTTCTCGTCTAAGCTTCGGCACAGTTTGAGCAGTGGGCGCACAACGCGGCCGGAAGGGCGATGATGCGATGAGTAACGCAGCGAAACCTGAAGGAACACAGACGAAATCAGGATTGCGTATCCCGGCCTTCGCTCAGCTGCAACGACTCGGCAAAAGCCTCATGCTGCCGATCGCGGTGCTGCCCGCGGCGGGCATCCTGCTGCGCATCGGGCAGCCTGATATGCTGGGGCGGATCGAATCACCCGTCATCGGCCCGTTCTTCAAGGCCATGAGCGCTGCAGGCGACGCGCTTTTCAGCAACCTTCCCCTGCTGTTCGCAGTGGGTGTCGCCATCGGATTCGCGCGCAAGGCCGACGGTTCCACCGCGCTCGCAGCCGTCGTCGGCTATCTCGTGGTGGAAGCAGTCTTCAAGACCATGTCGCCGATCGTGCTGGCCGGCGAGGTCGACAAAGCCGGCGATCAGGCACAGATAAATTACAGCGTCTTCGCAGGAATCGTCGTCGGCCTGCTCACCGCCTGGTTGTTCGACCGGTACCACACGATCCAATTACCGTCGTATCTGGGCTTTTTCGGCGGCCGACGATTCGTCCCCATCGTCGTTTCACTGGCGTCGCTGTTCGTGGCGTTCCTGATGAGCTACTTCTACCCGATCTTCGACGCGGGTCTGACCGCGTTGGGCCGGTTCATCGGCGGGGCCGGCGCGATCGGCGCGTTCGTCTACGGGTTCGCCAACCGCATGCTGATCCCGTTGGGGTTGCACCACATCCCGAATTCGTATGTCTGGTTCATCTACGGCGACTACCAGACCGCAGACGGCCAGGTGGTCACCGGCGAGCTCACCCGGTTTGCCGCCGGGGACCCCACCGCGGGCATCCTCACCTCAGGCTTCTATCCGATCTTGATGTTCGGGTTGCCTGCGGCCGCGCTGGCGATGATCCACGTCGCCAACAAGAAACAGCGCAAGGTCGCGGTCGGGATCCTCTCTGCGGCCGCGCTCACGGCCTTCCTGACCGGCGTGACCGAACCGCTGGAGTTCGCGTTCATGTTCGTGGCGTTCCCCCTCTACGTCATTCACGCGGTGCTCACCGGGTTGTCGTTGGCGATCGCCTACCTGCTCGACATCCACTTGGGCTTCTCGTTCTCGGCGGGCCTGATCGACCTGCTGCTCTATGGCACCGCACCGGCGGCCAAGAACATCCCGCTGTTGATCGCGATGGGCGCGGTGTTCTTCGTCGTGTACTACCTGCTGTTCCGTTTCGCGATCACGAAGTGGAACATGCGCACGCCCGGCCGCGAGCCCGAGTCCGAGTTCGACGCGGAGGAGGCCGCGAACGTCGGCGAGGGCGAGCCCTCTGCGACGGAGGTCACCACCGGGGGCGGCACCGCCGTTACCGCGCCACCGCGCGCCCGGAACGAGGCCGACGAGCTCATCGAGGCGTTCGGCGGTCGGGAGAACCTGGTCAATGTCGACGCCTGCATCACGCGTTTGCGGATGGAGGTCGCCGACAAGACCAAGGTCGATCACGACCGGCTCCGGGCTCTCGGCGCCGCGGGCGTCCTCGAGGTCGGCAACAGCGTGCAGGCGGTGTTCGGAACGAATTCCGAGGCACTCAAGAACGCCATCATCGAGAGCCTGTAGTCGGTACCGGGCAACTGGTGGTCCCGGACTACCGCCAGCGGCAATGCGGGTGACAGCGCTGCGCGACGAGACTCCCCAGCACAACCTCACCAACACCGGCGCTGACGACCTGGTGTTCTTGGTCATCTACGATCCGCCGAACCACGATTGACGTCGGCGCGTCAAACCGTCAGCAGTCGATGGAAGAAGTCGCGGTAACGCTGTAGCGCGAGGCGGAGATCCTCGGTCGAGGCTTCCTGCCCCTGCGACCACTGTTCATCGAGCCGCGAGCGAGCCTCGGCGAAACTCGCCGTGAGCCGTTGCACGACCTCTTCCACCAGGCCATCGGCCTCTTGCACGCACTTCTTCGGGTCGTCGACAAAAGACGCCTGCAGCGCATCCCACCGCGACCGCAGTCCGGCACGATCGTCGTCGGCGAACAGGGCGCCGCCCTTGTCGTGGTCGCGTGCGCTCGGGTTCGCATCGGCCGGACCTGGTGCGCCGTCGGTGGGCATGGTCGGAACCGGCTGTGTCTGCGCCATTTGTTGCTGCCGCGCAACAGGTTCGGCGACCGGATCGGTCTCGGGTCCACCGTTTCGAGGCGTCGTCGACGGTGGGGCCATCGGTTGGTCGTCGGCGGTCATGACCGTGTCTCCTCAGGCGAGTTCGCAGCACTGGTCGTCGGATGGACACCGAGGAGTTGTTCGAACAATGCTCGGTAGTGAACGATCGCCTCTCGCTGCGCCTCGGTCCCGATCTCACCGTGTTCCTGGGCCAGATGCAGTACATGTGCGGCCCGGTAATGTTCGACAACCTTCGGATGGTCGACCGAGATGTCCGCCGCACGCTGCTCGAAATCGTCAACGGGATAACCACGTTCACGCATCACCTCGGTGACCAGGCGATCGGCGTCGCGCACGGCACCTGCCGGGTCGTCCACGAACTCGGCCTGCGTGGCGGTCCAGGCCTGGAAGTAGCGCGCCCGCGCCTCGGGCGACAGTTCGACGATGTCGAGCTTCTTGTGGGCCCGCTGACGTCCGAGCAGTTCCTTCTCGGCCGCTCGGCGGTCCCCGGTCGTGTCGACCGTGCGGTCGTACTCGGGTCCGAAGTGACTGCGTAACCGCTCACTTCGTTTCTGACGGCTCATCGACACCAAACAGACCAGCGCCAAGATGACGAGGACAGCGACGACGACACCTATTGCAATCCAGCTCCATGTGGGCATTTCTGGCACCTCCTGGCGCTGGGATACCCGCTCGATCCCTACAGAAACGTCAATTCTTGATACCCACGCGAAGCACGTGCTGGACCGACGAAGTGGCGTCGGTCTGGGGACGCCACGCCGCCATAGTCTTTGCCGTTCTCGGCAGAGGCACAACGGGGCACCGGCTCAGAGTTGCGGCTCAGAGTTTCGGCTCAGAGGCGCGCGAAGCACGGATCGGATTCGTCGTTCGGAATGGACGCGTCCTGACTGGAGAACTCTCCGACGACGCCGGTGTCGGTCACCGCGACGCTGTCGGCGTGGATGCCCAACGGGTAGTTCTCGTTCAGCTTGGTGGTCAGCCCGTCGAGCGCATCCTGCACCGTCTCCTTGGAGAACGGACCGGTGACATCGAGTACCTCGAGCGCAAGATCGCCGTCGGTGACGACAGGTCGTGCGGTGACGCGGTTGTCGCCGGCCGCTTCGAGCGTGATCGTGCCCGCTGCGGCATCGGTGCTGACCCCGGTGACCAGGCTTCCGACGCCGGGCAGATTCTCCGCGACGGTGTCCTTGATCCCCGCGGACGTCCAACTCAGTGTCGCCGTGAGCGATCCGATCGTGCCCTTGGAGTCAGCAGTGCCTTGCAAGCGGATGTCCTTGAGCGTGACATCGGCGGTCATGCCCTCCGCCGCCTGCACCTGCCTACCCGCGGTCTGCACCGAGATGTTGGTGTAGTGGCCGGTGATGTGCTGCCACAGGAACGGCGGATTCACCCCGAACGACACCGTGGCGTTGTCCTCGACGACGCATTCGGCGACAGCGACGAGCAGCGCGCCGGCCCGGTGGCGGGCATACAGTTCGGCACCGGCGAGGCCGCCGATCACCAGTGCCACGGCAATGACGGCGATCAGCGCCGCCGCCTGCCAACTGCGCAGCCACGCCCGCTTGGGAGGGGGGCCGGCGGGCGCCCCCTGTGCCGCGGGCGGGCGTGGCGTCGCGATCTTCTGCGTTGCGGCCGGGTCCGTCGGTGCGCGGCGCGCACGGAACTGTTCGGTCGGCGGTTCCCCACGCGGCGCGCGGAGTTGTTCGGTGGGCCCCTCCGGTCGGGGTGGACGGGGCAGACGCCGGGTGGCCGGATCGGACGGTGGATAACCCCGCCCGTGCGGACCGGGCTGCCAGCCGGGCTGCCGACGGGGCTGATGAGGACGCTGCGGCGGTGTCGCCATCTGCGCCATTCTGCCCCATCCTCCCGGGGGCGCGTCGGTGTCAGGCCTGCGGCTGCGCCTGCGTCGTCTCGGGCACGTCGGCCGATGCGGATGCGTCCGGGCGGACCGATGCCGCCGCCGCAAGCGCCGACACCGCGATCACCAGGCACAGCACGGCGTACGAGAGACTGCCGGTCGGATCACCGTTCGCGGTGAACCCGTCGACCGCACCGAACCACGCCGGCAGCGCCGACACCCACAGCAGCGTCATGACCGCCAGATACACCGCGCCGTATCCCAGGATCAATCCGGAGGCCCCCAACGGCGGGCGCCGCGCCGACCGCAGGCGGCGCCACTGTGCGACCATCACCACGACCGCAACGACGCTGAGCACCACCAGTTCCAGCGCATACACGACGCCGCCCACGGCCGTACTGCCCGAGAGGGTGCCCGAGATGGTGGCAGGCAGCGGCAGGATGAACGTCCCGACCGAGGCCAGCAACCCGACGAGCACCGTGCGCATCGCGATCTGGCCGCCCGTGAACGACCGGCCGGCATCGACGTGGCGGCCGACGAAGAACTGCACGCAGAACACCAACGACGTTGGCCACAGCGCCGCGAACACCACCACGCTGGGCAGTGGCACAGAGTCGAAGAACGGCTGGTTCAGCGGATGCTCCAGCGTCCACTCCCACCACCGCAGCTGCGGGCCGAGGTGGTCGAAGATCTCGTAGAACGCGTGGTGTACGAAGCCGACGGCGACCGCCCCGACGAAGGAGCCGTAACGGGTGAAAACCCGTAGCCGGCGCACGATCTCGAACGACACCGTCGCCATCATGGGGTAGATCGCGATGATGTAGAGCGGCAGGCGTCCCCACAGGAACTCCACCGTGAACAGGTTGTGGGCGAACATCGTGTCGACGTGCTCGTCGATGCCGAACGCCGCCGGGAAGTACAGCGGCGGCTCGATGATCAGCAGGTAGGCGATGGCGCCGAACCACAGGACCAGGTTTGTCGGATCGTTCTGCCGCCGATGACGATTGACCGCGTACACCAGGCACAGCACGGCGCCGGTGATGACAAGCACCTCGAGCACCGGCAGCGTCCAGTTCTCCAGGCCGAGCGGGTTACGGAACGAGATCAATCCACCGGTGTCATGACACGAGAAGCCCATTCGCGCGGCGAGGTCCGCGAACGTGGGGGTGCACAGTTCAGGCATTGGCGGCCTCCGCCTTCTCCCCCGCGGTGTACCACTGGGTGACGTCGTAGCCCGCCTCGTACCGGGCGAACCATTCGTCGGCCAGGGCGGGCAGCTTCTCGTGTGCCGGATCGTGCCCGGGGATCTGGCTGCGCACGACGCCGGCAAGTGCCACCAGCATGTCGCGCACGGGCAGATGGCTGAATGCGTTCGAGATCGGGCCGTCGTCGGGTGCGTCGAAGAACGGGAGCCGCTGCATGAGTTTCTTCCTGCGGGCCTGCATGCCGAACATCGACATCGCGTCGACTCCCCGTTCGGACGCGGGTACGTGTTTGTTGAACCCTTCGCATGCCTGCCGCAGCACACCCCAGACATGCTTGAACACCGAGGGCGCGACGCGCATGCGGTACCACGGGTCGTCGACGACGGCGTCGTAGATGATCAGTGCCGAACTGCGGTGCTCGACCTCCTCGACGAAGTGCCACAGGAACAACGACGCGACCCGGTCGTCGCCGGGCGCGAACAGGGTGTCGTCGTGGTCCAGCATGAGCTTGAACACCGGGGTGAACGTCGCCTCGAGGTCGGCGGTGTAGGCCAACCGGTACTTCAGCGGCGTGCCGGCGGTGAGGTCGTCGAACGCCTTGACCACCTCGTCGAGGGTCTCCTTGAGCGCCGGGTAGCTCTTGATGAGGCCTTTCGCGTGCTGGCGGTGGGCCATCGAGTGCTGGCCCTCCTGACGCACGAATGCCTGTGCCTCCTCGGCGATCTCGGGGTCGCTGATGTGCGGCATCGCCTCGGTGATCATATGGCCGATCATCTTCTCGAACGCGATCGCCAGAAACGACACGGCGTTGGCCATGCTGGAGAACGCGGGGTTCGTGTCGTTCCACAGGAACGGTACGTGGTGGTCGGCGAATGCGAACCGCATCTTCCGCACGATCAGGTCTGTCATCGATGGCACCTCGCTGGCTTTCGGCAATCATACAGGAGTGACTCGGTTTGTATGATTACTTGCGCGACGCCGAACGTCAATGCCGCCGGTGGCGATATCCTGCTGCCATGACCTCGGCAGGAAGTGTGAGCGGTGGCGCGTAGACGCGGATGGGACGGACGTCCGCCCGCCAACGACGAGGAAGCCTCCGCGCGCATCGTCGAGGCCGCGGTCAGGCTCATCTCCGAGACCGGGTCCGACGTGAGCATCGCCGACGTCGCGGCGTCGCTAGGCGTGATCCGGCAGACCGTGTACCGCTATTTCCCCACCGCCGACGCACTCATGCACGCGGCTGCGATCGCGTCCGTCGACGGCTTCCTCGACCGGCTCACCGCACACGTCCAGGGCATCACCGACCCGGCCGAGGCGATGACCGACGGAGTGCTCTACACACTCGAAGAGGTCTCCCGCACACCGCATCTCGGGATCATGCTGTCGGAGCCGTATCTGCACGCGCACTCGGGCAGCCTGGCGTCGGACGAGGCGCAGGACTTCGGCATGCGGATGCTCAAACGGTTCGATGTCGACTGGGCGGCATACGGTTACGACGAGGCCGCCCAGCGCGAACTCGTCGAGTTCACCCTGCGCATCATGCTGTCGTTCTTCGTCGCCCCCAACGAGGCGACACGGTCGCGAGAAGAGTTGCGGCGCTTCGTCAGACGCTGGCTGGGCGAAGCGCTGCTGGCTCAGCCGCGGACTACGGCAGCACCGTCCTCATCAGCATGACGTTGTAGGCCGACCACAACGAGAGGTTGAAGTACAGTTCCTTGCCCGTCGACCACGGGTGCAGGAACGGTGCGTAGATGCCACCCGGGTACTGCATCGACGGCACCAGCAGTTGTTCGGGACCCCACGGGCCCTGCGGCACCTGCGCTGTCCGCATCACCACGTCGTTGGCACCGTTGCAGTACAGCACGACGTACTGCTTGAGATAGGTGTTGTACTGCGCCGAAAGCTCCCCCACCGGACCAGGGATCACCGGGGTCGCCGCCCCCGGATCGCGCGGCACCCACGAGTTGGAGTTCGCGTTCCAGTACTCGTAGCGGTTGAGGTCGGGCACGGCCCCCGGCGCGACCCGCGCGATGAACGCCGCACCGCCGCGGCCCGACGGCGTTCCGAACGTGTACAGATACGGGTCCCCCGGACCGGGCTTGAGAAACGCTCCCTGCTGGAAGTTCTCGTTGCCACGCACATATCGTGCACCCGACACCAGGCCGTCGGCCGGTGTACGCACCGTGCCGGGATACACGCCCCAGTTCTCGCCGTTGTCCGGTGAGACCGCGATCGCCGAGTAGTTGGTGGACCACCGGCCGTCGCTGTCCCAGTTGCGGATCGACATGAAGTTCAGGTACTGCGTCGTCCCCACCGAAACGCCCGCGGTCGGGATGATGCCCTTCTCGGTCGCCGCCCACTTGGTGCTGTTGATGATCTGTTTGGAGATGCCTGGAGCCAACACCGGTGAACCCGAGAACTTGTTGCGGGCAACGCCGTTCGGTACGGCGATGGTGTTCGACAGTGCCCCGTCCTGGCTGCGGAACAACACGTTGTAGCGCCACTGCTGACCGCGGACGCTGCAGTAGCCGTAGGTGTCGCCGAACGCCATCAGCACCTGACGCGCACCGGGATTGCCGTTGTCCCACATGATCCCGAGGTCGGTGCCGGTGATGGCGAACTTGCGCGCGGTGTCGTTGGGGCTCTCGGGTCCGGTCACCCAACCGACGAGCGTGGTGCCCGGCGGCGACGGTGGCGGCGCGGGCGCCGGGGCGGGTGCGGGCGCCGGTTGCGCCTGCACCTGCTGCTGCGGCACCGGCTGTGGTCGGGGCTGCGGCTGCGGTTGAGGCAGAACTCCGGCCTGTTGGCGCACCTGCCCCGAGCGGGGCGTCACGGCGTTGAGCAGTTCGCGCGAGAGTTGTCCGAGCCTGGGCAATGGCGCGTCGTCGTTCGCACCGGAGGGCCGGTGGCCGCGCGGTGGGCCACCGGTGAGACCGGGCAACGCGGGCGCGCCCTGGTTGGCCGGTGGCTGCACCGCGGCGGCCGCGCCCGTGCACGGTTCGGCGGCAGCAGGCGGCGCCATGGCGATCGGCACGGTCATCGCCACGGTGAGGCCGACCGCGGCGAAGACCGCCATGGCGGCCATGGGGGTCAGCGTCGGAGCGTGGGGACGTCGCGACATGTCACACCTTCCCGGAGCGGGACGTCGCACCGACGTCTAGAGTGGGCGTTTGTGACGATAGTGATCAGTGAGGCCTTTGTGATCAGTGAGTCATCAATAGCGACCCATCCGTGACCGTGTCGCAACCAGCCGATCACCTCGGCACCTGCTATACGCCCCTCGCGCGCCGTTAAGGTGGCGCAATGAGCGGCGGAGAGCAGCGCGACGGTGTCGACCTCACGCATCTCGACGAGCCGTTGGCGCCGGACATCGGAGCCACCAAACGCGACCTCGTGGACTACCTCGATGCCGTCGCCGACCACATCCTGCCCGTGCTGGCCGATCGTCCGTTGACGGTCGTGCGGACGTTGCGCGGCCAGAAGCCGTTCGTGCAGAAGAACATTCCCAAGTACGCACCGGACTGGGTGCGCTCGGTGCCGATGTGGGCGGAGTCGTCGAAGCGCGAGATCCGTTACATCGTCTGCGATGACAGGCGCACGCTGCTGTGGCTGGCCAACCAGCGTGCCGTCGAATACCATCCGGCGCTTGGCCTGGCCGACAACATCTACCGCCCCACCCATCTGGTGCTCGATCTCGATCCGCCCGACGGCGGCGACTTCTCCGCCGTGGTGGCCGTCGCGCATCTGGTGCGGACCGCGCTGTCGAACTGCGGACTCTCCGGCGTCGTCAAGACCAGCGGATCGCGCGGCGTACACATCTTCGTCCCCATCGACGACAGCGCTCCGGTCGACGACGTCGCAGCGGCGACCCGGGCGCTCGCGGCACGGGCCGAGGCCCTGGACCCCACGATCGCGACCACCGCGTTCATCGTCGACGACCGCGAGGGCAAGGTGTTCGTGGACGCGACCCGCTCGGGCGGCGCGACGGTCGCCGCGGCGTACAGCCCGCGGCTGCGCCCGGGCCTACCGGTGTCGTTCCCGGTGGACTGGTCGGAGTTGGATGAGGTCGCCCCAACGGATTTCACGATCCACACCGCGATCGACGCGCTGACCGGACGCACATCATGGACCCACGCGATGCCTGCCCCGCAACGCCTTCCCGCCGATCTCATCGAGCAGGGCCACACGATTCCCGTCGCGCGCGTGGCCGCCATGCACGAAGGCAAGCGGCGTGCCAAGGCACGCCGGGAACGCGGCGAGAGAGGCTGATCACTCGGAGTCGTCGTTCATCTGATCGACCCGGCTGACGCCGTCCACCGTGGCGAGCACCTTCGTCGCGTCGACGACGCCGGGCCCGGCCAGCGTCATCATGATGGCCACCTCACCCGGCATCGCCGGCGCGTTCGGCTTACCTCCGGGCGGATCCGTGACCATAGAGGTCAGCTGCCACCGATGCGCATCGCACACCTGCAGAAGCTGCCGCAGGATGCCACGCCCGTCCTGATACACGACGTACATCTGCACCGAACCGGGCAACCGGGTCGTCAGCCGGCGCACCAGCGGCGCCACGCCGAGCACGATGACAAAATGCAGCGCCGTCACCACGATGGCCAGCATCAGCAGGCCCGCGGCCGCGGCCATGCCGATCGCGGCCGACTCCCAGATCGCGGCGGCCGTCGTGAGGCCCAGCACCGCACCGCGGCGCGTGATGATGATGCCCGCACCGAGAAAGCCGATCCCCGAGACGATTTGCGCCGCGACCCGCGACGGGTCGAGCACCACCGCACCCTGGGCCAGCACATCGCCGAACCCGTATTTGCTGACCAGCAGGATCAACGCCGAGGAGGTCCCCACGATGGCCTGCGTACGCACACCCGCGCTCTTGCCGCGGGTCTCGCGTTCCAGACCGATCAGCGCCGTCAGCCCGAACGCCACCAACAGCTCGACGATCTGGCGCCAGCCCTGACCCGGCCCCGTGAACAGCCCATCGGCCAACCACATGGTGCCCATGCAGAGTCACGGTAATTACGGAACTTGTACGTTTCCTGACAGCGAGTTCTCACCGATCGGTGTCAGAGACCGACCGTCGAGACCGATCCGATGTCTTCGCGGAGCGCCGGGCCGGATCCGGGCGGCTGGTCTCCCGGCATCGCGGGCACATACCCCGGTGGCGCCGGAACATATCCGGGTGGCGGACCGTGCCGCGGGGACTCCGGGTCGTATCCCGGTGTGCCGGGGCCATACCCGGTCGGCGGCCCGTAACCGGGCCCGTATCCCTGCCCATATTCGGGCACCGACCCGTATCCGGGCACCGTCTGACCGAAGCCGGCCAGCAGCTTGGCCGCCACGAAAACCGCTGCCTGGGTGGTGTACACGGGCACGTACCCGTCGGTGTGTCCGCTCCACTCGTTGCCGGGACCCGCGTGGCAGATCGGGTCGCTGGGATTGCACAGGTCGATCGCCTTGGAACTCAGCGGCAAGCTCCGGGTCGACAACGCCTCTTGGGTGCGCGTGGCGACATCACCGAATGTGACGACCGCCGCGACAGCGCTGGCGTACTGGGGCGGTAGCGGATCCGCCCACGTGATGCCGCCCAATTTGTTGCCGGCCACGATGTTGACCACGCTCGCCCCCTGCGAGTAGCCGCCCAACACGATCTTGGTGTCCGGGCAGGACGACACCCTGGATTCGATGTGGGAGATCGCGTCCTTCGCGCCGTCCCCTCCGTGCAGCTGCAGTTTGCCTGCCTTGTAGTCGACCGCGTAGCTGTCGACGTCCATGCCGACGGCCTGCTTGCGCACCGCGTCGACGAACGCGGCTCCGACACGACCGAGACCGGGTGGTTCGTCGGTGCCACGCGCGAAAACGACCTCGACATCGGGGCAGCTGTCGGCAGATGCCGTCGGCGCAGGGCCGACCAACAGCATGCCGGTGGTGACCAGCGCCGCAGCGCCGATGCCCATCGGGCACCCGATGGGCCGCGCGCGGGCCACCCGAGGGTTGGAGGTGCGGCGGAAAAGCATGCCTGAATCTAACCGGGATGCGGCTCAATCGCGACGTCCTCAGGTATCGGGGCCTATGGACACCGCGGCACTCGCGGCGAAGTATCGGGAGTGTCAATAGAGCGCCGGCCTCAGGAGGAGTCATGCCAGCGACCGATCCGACGTTCTACCGCAGCCCGACGCACGCGGTCACGGCCGCTCCAGAACAACTCGCCTATGTGGCGGCCTTCGATCCGACGGGTCGACAGCACGATGCGCTCGCCGTGGTCGACTGCGAACCCGATTCCACCACCTTCGGGCAGGTGGTCGGCTGGACCGAATTACCGACACCCGGCGGCGAATTGCATCATTTCGGCTGGAGCGCGTGTTCGAGCGCGCTCTGCCACGACGGCCACGGCCACCACGAGGCGCTGCAGCGCCGGTACCTGCTGGTGCCGGGTCTTCGCTCGTCGACGATCCATGTCCTGGACACCGAGTCCGACCCTCGCCATCCCTTGCTCACCCACACCATCGAGGCCGGCGAACTGGCCGCCAAGGCCGGCTACTCACGTCCACATACCGTGCACTGCGGACCCGACGGCATCTTCATGTCCGCGCTGGGCGGTGCCGACGGTGCCGATGGTCCGGGAGGCGTCGCGCTCATCGACCACGACACGTTCGAGGTGATCGGTCCATGGGAGGCCGACCGCGGGTCGCAGTACCTGGCCTACGACGTCTGGTGGCACCGCGACTTCGACACCGTGATCACTTCGGAGTGGGCGACACCGTCGATGGTCGAGGACGGGCTCGATCCGCAGGATCTTCTGCGGCACAGGTTCGGGCATCACGTGAACTTCTGGAGTATGTCCGAACGGAAACTGACCCAGCGCGTCGACCTCGGCGAGCAGCATCAGATGGTGCTCGAACTGCGCCCGGCCCACGACCCGTCCCGTGCGTGGGGGTTCGTCGATTCGGTGATCAGCACCGAGGATCTGTCGGCCTCGGTGTGGCTGTGGCACAGGGATGGCGATCAGTGGTCGGTCGACGAGGTGATCAACATCCCCGCCGAACCCGCCAGCGCCGACGAACTGCCACCGCTGTTGCGCGCGTTCGGTGCCACTCCCCCGCTGGTCACCGACATCGACCTGTCGGTCGACGATCAGTGGCTGTATGTATCGTGCTGGGGCACCGGAGAACTCAAACAGTACGACGTCAGCGATCCGTTCCATCCACGCGAGACCGCATCCGTGCGCCTCGGCGGGATCGTCCGACGCCAACCACATCCGGCCGCACCCGATATGCCGCTGGCCGGTGGGCCGCAGATGGTGGAGATCAGCCGCGACGGTCGACGGGTTTATCTCACCAACTCCCTGTACGCGGCGTGGGACGACGTGTTCTACCCCGATGGCGTCGGCGCGTGGATGACCAAACTCGATGCCGACACCTCCTCGGGAGGCCTCGTTCCGGACAATCGATTCTTCTTACACGACAATGATTTTCGCGGCCTGCGGGTGCACCAGGTCCGGCTGCAAGGCGGTGACGCGTCGAGCGACTCGTACTGCTACACCAGCTGATCGCAAGAGTTGAGGTGGACGGCTCGTGCGCGCGGTCCGGTGAGAACCGCAGCAGCTCCGGCGACGGTGACGTACAGGTCAACCCAGTCAGCTGGTTGGTAGGCGTCCATGGGTCGCTGGCGCTGCTAGGGAGTCGAACGGTGAATCTTGGCGACGAGGGCGGAACCGAGCGCTTCGGCTGAGTAGTCCAGCGGCCCATCGATGTGCGGGGCGGCGGCGAGGGCGCCGGGGCGTGACAGATCAGCGCCGTGGTGCGTTGCTGGTCGTGGAAGTTCGGAAGTCCCCCCGACAGGCTCTGACCCGGCGCGGCGTCGGGATACCTGAGAGAGCTACCCGCACCGCGGCGGCTCAACCCCATTAAGCCCGGTACTTCACCATTTCCGAAGGTATGTCGGTGGCGGGTGATCTGCGATCGAAGACGATCTCGCCCGACAGTTCCTCTGTGGCAGCAGTCCTCAATCAGGACTTCGTACTGCCACCGGCGGGCGACTGGACGGCTTCAACCAACACGTCGGCGGCAAGAAGGCCGAGGCCGTTCGACGCCAGTGGGCTGTCACCGGTGAGCAGCTTGCGGTCTTGATGAACCTTGCCGGTCATATCGTCATTGAGAATCGTCAGCCCCTGCTTGCCGAGCAGATCCGCTACCAGCCACTGCAAATGCCCGGGGAGATAACCGATTTCGATGTTGGGGCCCTGATCGAGTGCGTCGGGGAACACGCAGACCGAATATCCCTTGAACGGCGACTCGTTTCCGTCCTGTCCGACCGACAGCAACGCGGCCGGACCGTGACACAAGGTGATGATGAACTTGTCGTTGGCCAACGCCCAATTCAAGGTTTGCGCCACTGCCTCGGCGGCCGGTAATCCGACCACCGCCCCGTGGCCGCCGGGGATGAAGACCGCGAGGTAGTCCGAATCCGCACCGAGATCGTTGGCGACCACCTCAGCGAGTTTCTTGGGCTGCTTGAGTTTGGGTTTGAGTGCCTCGTAGGTCTGCAGGACCGCCTGGTCTTGGCCGGGCATCGCCCACAACTCCAGCTTGGCTGGATAGCCCGCGATCGTGGCGACGTCGACGTCGAAACCCGCCGCCATGAGGTGGTGCAGCGGCAGCAGCATCTCGACCGGATGGTTGCCGGTGGAGAACATCTTGCCGTTCTCACACAGCACGTAGCGCTCCTCGGTCGCGATCATGAGCACCTTCCACCTGCCCTCGGTGTACGCGCCTTCATGCTTGACACCGTCGAAGTCGGTCCTGGGCTGGGTGTATTGACTCAACGAATACGGGGAGGGAAAGAACGCGTTGTCCTCCGCCTGGTCCGGTGTCGGCTCTTTGCTGAGATCGTCTGTGTTGTTCGACATTTCGTCTCCCACCTTCCTCAACGACGAAGCAGATGCCGGTCAGCACCGCCGCCCGGCCACGATCTGGCTCGTTCTCAACCTCAGAGTTCTTCACCCGGAGCGTCTCTAAACGTCAGACTTCTTCACCAGAGCCAGTGCGTCGTCGATGACATAGGGCATGACCGAGCGGTCGATCCCCAGCTATTCGGCCATCGGCAATCGGTTGGGCAGGTTCTTGCAGATCACGGTGCAAAGCAGCTGGAACTGAGCGCGGCAGGTCGGCCACGCACATCCCCACCGACCAGCCAATCCCACGCCGTCGGGAGCGCGGAGCTCTTCGTGCGCAGTGAGCCTCTCTGCACCACAACCACCCGCATGAAAAAACCTCCTCGCCGACCGTGCATCCCGTGGCACTCCACGGGGATGACATTTTTGCTGGTCGGCAAGGAGGTCTCAGATATGGAGTTGTCTGTACTTCAGAAGTGGAGCTGCCGGGAATTGAACCCGGGTCCTACGGCATGTCCTCGAGGCTTCTCCGTGCGCAGTTCGCTATGCCTCTACTCGGATCTCCCGGTCACGCGAACAAGCCGAGATGACGATCCCAGTCGCTGTTTGATGTCCCCATGAGTCCCGCGACCGAACTCATGGGTGGGTCCCTCTAGCTGATGCCAGGATCCGGGCCGAGGGCACTCCCGGTCTGACAGACCAGCCGTCGCTTAGGCAGCGAGGGCGTAGTCGCGCTGATTGGAATCGGCGCTTAATTGGTTGCAACGACGCTTACGGTGGTCTCTTGCCTGCACCGGCACGCTTCCCTTGATTCGATGCTCGAAGTCGAAACCGTTCAGCCCCTTGTTGAGTTGTCGAAACATCACCCTGCCGTGGTGGCAGGACTACTCATGATACGTGTTCAGCAACGCTGGATTCCACTCGATTAATCCGCGCGGCGTTCGCCGAGTGTGAACATATGGCGGAAAAATCGCCGAGATCTCGCCCTGGCAGCACACCCGACGGGGAAGTCAGCCGGCGGCGATCATGGCGACCGCTGCCAGCGCCAGCCCCATGCCGACGGCCTGCCAGCGCGACACCCGCTCCCGCAACACGATGATCGCCAGCAACACCGTCGCCGCCGGATACAGCGACATCAACACCCCGGCCAGCGACAGCAGCGAGGCCTGCAGCGCCAACAGCATCGCGATGTTGGCTCCGACGTCGAGAAGCGCCGCCAGGACCGCGAGCTTCAGTGGGGTGCCCGACGGCGGCCGCAGGCTGCGGCTCATCGCCGCGATGGCCACCACGAGCACCGTCGCCGACGCGCGCGCGAACACCAGCGGCCACAGCTTGGCCTCTACCGGCGCCTGGTCGATCAGCACGAAGTTGAGCCCGAAGGCCAGACCTGAGCCGACCGTCAGCCACGCGACGGTCGCGGTGAACCGGTGCTCCTTGACGTCCTCATCGGTATCTGTTGCTCTTCGCGCAAGCGGCTCATCGGGCGCCTCCCGGCTCACCAGCACCACCGCCACCAGCGCCACCACCACACCGATCGCAGCGATCACGCCCGGCCGCTCCCCCAGAGCCAGCCCGACGCCGACGGGGAGACCCGCGACCAGGATCGCCGTCAGCGGAGAGACCACCGAGATCGGTCCGGATCCGAGCGCGGCGTAGAACCACCACACGCCGAACGCCTGCGAGACACCGCACAGCACGCCCCACAGCACGGCGCCCTGCGAGACATCCCCGCCGACCATCGCGGCGATGACCGCCAGCAGCACCATCGCGATCGGGTAGGACACCAGCACCACGCGCAGCGCGGCGACGCGACGGGATGCGAGCCCGCCGACGAAATCGCTGATCCCGTATCCCAGCGCCGATGCCAGCGCCAGGACCAGTCCGATCAGATCCTGCCCTTGGCGCGGCGGCCCAGTTCGCGGATCACCTCGCGTTGGGCGTCACGACGTGCGAGGTCCTGGCGCTTGTCGTGGGCCTGCTTACCGCGGGCCAGCGCCAGCTCGACCTTGACCTTGCCGTCGGTGAAGTAGATCGACAGCGGCACGAGCGTGAGGTTGCCGTCGCGGATCTTGCCGATCAGGTTGTCGATCTGCTTGCGGTGCAGCAGCAGCTTGCGGTTGCGCCGCGGCGCGTGGTTGGTCCAGGTGCCGTGGTGATATTCGGCGATGTGGACGTTGCGCAGCCAGATCTCCCCGTCGTCGACCGTGGCGAACGCGTCGGCCAGCGAGGCCTGACCTTCGCGCAGGCTCTTGACCTCCGTGCCCATCAAGACGATCCCGGCCTCGTAGGTGTCGAGGATCGTGTAGTTGTGTCGCGCCTTGCGATTGGTGGCGACCACCTTGTTGTTGCTCGAGGCGCTCTTCTTGGTCACGTCGTCCTCACTACCTGCGTACGTAGAGCCGCAGCGTCACATACGCGGTGACACCGGACATCGCGAGGCCGAGGAACAACATCCAGGGCGCGCTGTAGTACAGGATGTCCGCGTAGTCGACCTTGGCGATCAGGTTGGCTTGATAGAACTGGTCGAGCGCCTTCTCCAGGAACAACGCCCGCACCGCGATCAGTCCGACGATCGCGAGGATGACGCCGATGAGGGCGGCCAGCATCGCCTCGACGAGGAACGGCAGCTGCGTGTACCACCGCGTCGCACCGACCAGACGCATGATGCCGATCTCGGTACGCCGCGTATAGGCGGCGACCTGCACCATGTTCGCGATCAGCAGCACCGCGCCGATCGCCTGTACGAGCGCCACCGCGAACGCCGCGCTGCTGATGCCGTCGAGGACCGCGAACAACCGGTCGATCAGATCCTTCTGATTGAGCACGTTGAGCACGCCGGGCTGGCCGACCATGGCCTGATCGAATTGCTCGTGGTTCTCCGGGTCGACGAGCTTGACGACGAACGACGCCGGGAACGCGTCCTTGCCCGCGACGTCCTTGTACTGCGGGAACTTCTTGATCGCGTCGTCGTAGGCCTGCTCGCGGTTGAGGAACCGCAGCGACCGCACGTCGTCGCGGTCATCGATCTTGCGGTACAGCGCCTTGCACGGATCCGAGTCGCACGTCGGGTCGTTGGCCGAGATGTCGTCGGTGAGGAAGACCTGGCTCTCGACCCGGTCGAGGTAGATGTCGCGCGACTGATCGGCCAACCGGACGACCAGCAGGCCGCCGCCGAACAGGCCGATGGAGATGGCCGTGGTCAGCACCATCGCCACGGTCATCGTGACGTTGCGACGAAGTCCGGTCAGGACTTCATTGATGAGAAAGCCGAAGCGCACTTAGCGATCCATTCCGTAGACGCCGCGCTGCTCATCACGGATCAGCCGGCCGAGTTCGAGTTCGACGACCCGCTGACGCATGGAGTCGACGATGTGATGGTCGTGGGTGGCCATCACCACGGTGGTCCCGGTGCGATTGATCCGCTCGAGGAGATCCATGATGTCCTTGCTGGTCTCCGGGTCCAGGTTGCCGGTGGGCTCGTCGGCGATGAGCACCAGCGGCCGGTTGACGAACGCGCGGGCGATGGCGACCCGCTGCTGCTCACCACCGGACAGTTCGCTGGGCAGGCGGTTGGCCTTGCCGGACAGACCCACCATCTCCAACACGTCGGGCACCACCCGGTTGATGGTGTCGGCGCGCTTGCCGATCACCTCCAACGCGAACGCCACGTTCTCGAACACCGTCTTCTGCTGGAGCAGACGGAAATCCTGGAACACACAGCCGATCACCTGGCGCAGGCTCGGGATGTGGCGGCCCGGGAGCTTGTTGACGTGAAACTTCGACACCCGCACGTCGCCGGAGGTCGGCGTCTCGGCCCCCAACAACAGCCGCATGAACGTCGACTTGCCCGACCCCGACGGGCCGATGAGAAAGACGAACTCACCCTTGTCGATCTTCAACGAGACGTCGTCGAGGGCTGGGCGCGCCGAAGACTTGTACTGCTTCGTCACGTGGTCGAGGGTGATCATCACGGCACGCCAGTGTAGCGGGGCGAGCGCTCGAGCCGAGCCACGCTACTGCGGCGGCGCGGGCGCCGCAGGCTCAGGCGCCGGCGCCGAAGCCGGGGCGGGCGCCGCGCCGGGCAGCACCGGCAACGTGATCGGCGGCAGGATCCCCGGCCCGTCCGGGTCCACGACCGTCGTCTGCGGCCCCGGCGAGGTGGTCGTCGGGCTCGTCGGACTTGTCGGGCTCGTGGTGTCCCCTGGCCCGAGCGGCCCCGTCGGGGTCGTGGTCGGGGTGTCCGGCGTCGGCGATGTGGTCGTCGTCGTGGTGGTCGGAGTCGTCGTCCGCGTTGTGCGCGGTGCCTCGACGTTGGTGCGCGGCACCCACGTGTAATCGGGGTCCGGAACGAAACCGGGCGGCACGACCTGCGGCGCCTCGGGCGGCGCCGGGGCCGGCTGATAGGTCTGCTGCACCCACCACAGCGCGAAGAAGGCCACGATCAGCACGACCGTGGAGGTCCGCAGTCTGCCCACACGGCTGCGCCAGAACCGGGTGGCGGCATCCGTCACACGGTTCAGATCGAATCTCACTTCTTCTGCTCCTGCGGGGCGGTGTGCACCTCAGCGGCGGCGGCCGGATGCAAGATGTCGCCTGCTGCGGCGACCGACGCGTCGGACGACGTCACGACACCCGCGCGGCGCAGGGCACGCACCACCCGCACGCGCAGCCGCCGGCCCACCTCGAACTGTTTGCCGGGCAGCGTGCGCGCGACCATGCGCAGGTTCACCGTGTCCACCCCGATGCTCTCCACGCCCATGAGCTGAGGCTTGTCGAGAACCAGCTTGGACAGCTCGGCGTCCTCGGTGGCGCGTTCGGCGACCTCGTTGAGGACGTCGTTGACGACGTTGAGGTCGACGCTCACCGGCACCGGGATGTCGACGACGGCGCGCGCCCAGTCCTTCGACAGGTTCAGGGCCTTGACGATCTGACCGTTGGGGACGGTGTACATCTCCCCTTCGCTCGAGCGCAGCTTGGTGATGCGCAGCGTGACGTCTTCGACCGTGCCCTCGGCCTCGTTGCTCGCGCCGATCGTCAGCCGCACGAGGTCACCGAAGCCGTACTGCTTCTCGGTGATGATGAAGAAACCCGCCAGCAGGTCCTGCACGATGCGCTGCGCACCGAAACCGAGCGCGGCACCGAGCACAGCGGCCGGTGCGACCAGCGAGGCGATGGGCACGGCCAGGATGTCGGTCACCTCGACGAGGACGATGACGAACAGCAGCGCGACCGACACCCATGAGATCACCGATGCGACGGCCTGCCGGTGCTTGGCGCTCTCCGAGCGCACGAGCTGATCGCTCTCCTGGTATTCGGCGTCGATGCGGCGTACCACGCGCTGCGCGGCCCAGTTGATGAAGCGTGCCGCGAGCAGGCCGCCGATCAACAGCAGCGCAATACGCAGACCCTTGGTCAGGATCCACACGCCTATCTCGCCATGCCAGAAGTCGTGCCAGCGGTCGGCCACCGAGAAGGCGAGAACGGTTGCCGCCGAGCTGCTAATCGTCATCTTTTCTGTTGCGCCATCTGATTCCTGCCTCCAGGAATCCGTCGATGTCTCCGTCGAGTACCGATGCTGGGTTACCGACCTCGTATTCGGTGCGCAGGTCCTTCACCATCTGGTACGGGTGCAGGACGTAGGAGCGCATCTGATTACCCCAGGAACTGCCGCCGTCGCCCTTGAGCGCGTCGAGCTCTGCGCGTTCCTCCAACCGCTTGCGTTCCAGCAGCTTCGCCTGGAGAACCCGCATCGCCGAGACCTTGTTCTGCAGCTGCGACTTCTCGTTCTGGCAGGTCACAACGATACCTGTGGGGATGTGCGTCAATCGGACCGCGGAGTCTGTGGTGTTCACCGACTGCCCGCCGGGACCCGAGGAGCGGTAGACGTCGACGCGGATGTCGTTTTCGGGGATGTCGATGTGGTCGGTGGTCTCGACGACGGGCAGCACCTCCACGTCGGCGAACGACGTCTGGCGCCGGCTCTGGTTGTCGAACGGGCTGATGCGCACCAGCCGGTGGGTGCCCTGCTCGACCGAGAGGGTGCCGTAGGCGAACGGCGCGTGCACCGCGAACGTCGCGCTCTTGATGCCGGCCTCTTCGGCATAGGAGGTGTCGAAGACCTCCACAGGGTAGTCGTGCTTCTCGGCCCAGCGGATGTACATCCGCATCAGCATCTCGGCCCAGTCGGCGGCGTCGACGCCACCGGCCCCGGACCGGATCGTGACGACGGCCTCGCGTTCGTCGTACTCACCCGACAGCAGGGTGCGTACTTCCATCGCCTCGATGTCCTCGCGCAGCTTTGCGAGTTCGGCGTCGGCCTCGGCCAAGGCTTCGGAACCGCCCGCTCCGTCTTCTTCGGCGGCCAACTCGTAGAGCACCGGGAGATCGTCGAGCCGGCGACGCAGACCCTCGACACGGCGCAGCTCGTTCTGCGCGTGGGACAGATCGCTGGTGACCTTCTGCGCGCGGGTCTGGTCGTCCCACAGGTTCGGGTCGGACGCATCCTTCTCGAGCTGTTCGATGCGGTTACGGAGCCCGTCCACGTCGAGCACCCGCTCCACGGTCGTCAGAGTGGTGTCGAGTGCGGCGATATCTGCTTGACGGTCAGGATCCACGGAAGTTCAGGTTACCCGGCTGCGGTTGGGCGGCGTTTCTCGCGACCTTCCCGCAGCGCGGCGGATCCGCGTTTAGCATCGGGTGTACCCCGTCCTCCCACGTCGCGACAGCCCCTTGCGCGTGCGGGACGAGTGAAAGATGGCTTCCAGTCGAGCTCAGTTAGGCACCATATGCGCCCGTACCACGTAGCGATCGTCGGCTCAGGACCCTCTGGATTCTTTGCTGCCGCATCGCTGCTGAAGTTTGCCGACTCTCAACCCGATCGCGACGTCCGCGTGGACATGCTCGAGATGCTGCCCACGCCGTGGGGTCTGGTGCGGTCCGGCGTCGCCCCCGACCACCCGAAGATCAAGTCGATCAGCGCCCAGTTCGAGAAGACCGCCGCCGACCCGCGCTACCGGTTCTTCGGCAACATCCGCGTCGGCGACCATGTCCAGCCGGCCGAACTCGCCGAATGGTACGACGCCGTCGTCTACGCCGTCGGCGCGCAGTCCGACCGCGCACTGAACATCCCCGGCGAGGATCTGCCGGGCAGCGTGGCGGCCGTGGACTTCGTGGGTTGGTACAACGCACATCCGCACTTCGGTGAGATGGCTCCCGACCTCTCGGGCGGGCGTGCCGTCGTCGTCGGCAACGGCAACGTCGCGCTCGACGTCGCGCGCATCCTGGTCAGCGATCCGAAGGCGTTGGCCAACACCGACATCGCCGATCACGCACTGGATTCGCTCGACGCGCGCGGCGTGGAAGAAGTGGTGGTCATCGGGCGACGCGGTCCGCTGCAGGCCACGTTCACCACGCTGGAGCTGCGCGAACTCGGCGAGATGGAGGGACTCGGCGACGTCGACGTGATCCTGGACCCGGCAGATTTCGCCGACATCACCGACGAGGACCTCGAAGCCGCGGGCAAGACCGCCAAGCAGAACATCAAGGTGCTGCGCGGTTACGCCGAGAAGGAGCCGCGAGGGGCCAAGCGGCGCATCGTGTTCCGGTTCTTCACATCACCGGTCGAGCTGCGCGGCGAGGACCGCGTCGAATCGATCGTGTTGGGACGCAACGAACTCGTGCGCGGTGCCGACGGCCGGATGGTCGCCAAGGACACCGGCGACCGCGAGGAGCTGACGGCCCAGCTGGTGGTGCGCGCGGTCGGCTACCGCGGCGTGCCGACGCCGGGCCTGCCGTTCGATGAGCGCTCGGGCACGATCCCGCACACCGACGGCCGGATCGACGGCAGCGCCAACGAATATGTGGTGGGCTGGATCAAGCGCGGCCCGTCCGGCGTGATCGGCAGCAACAAGAAGGACTCACAGGACACGGTCAACACACTGCTCGACGACCTCGCCTCGGCCGAACTGCCAGACCGCGGTCCTGGCTACGAGGCGAAGCTCGCGGCGCGGCTGCTGGATCGTCAGCCCAAGGTGGTCACGGGCGATCATTGGAAGCTGATCGACGACTACGAGCGCGCCGCGGGTGAACCGAGCGGCAGGCCGCGCGTGAAGTTGGCGAGCGTGGCCGAGTTGCTGCGCGTGGGCCACGGCTGAACTTCCGCGCGGCTCGGAGGCGAGACCGACGAGAATGTCGCTGCGGACCCGTGGCGGCGACATTTGCGTGATCTGGACGCAGCTAGACCGGCGGCGGTTCGTGCGCTTGGGGTGTCTCGGGTGTCTCCGGCGGGGCGAAGGTCCACTTGTCGGGATTGCTCGGCGAATAGACCACCGGGAACAGCGCGCCCATGCTCGGCCAGTCGTTCACGTCGACGGCCATCTGCTGGTAGACGACATGCTCTCGGACCGTCGGACCGTTGATGACGCCGGTGATGGTGACGAACTGCTCCCCCGTGGCGTCCGGACGCGGACTCACACCGGTCACCAGCAAGGTGCCGTGCGCGAGTTCACCCCGGATGCCTCGGCGGCGCATGATCCGCGGGCCCAGCAACAGGACCAGTGCACCCACCAGCAACAACAGCATGCCGAATTCCCACACCCCGCCATGGTAGGACTGCAGCCATGAGCACCGTCGCAGATGACCTGACACTCGCACTGAAACTGGCCGACCAGGCCGACGCCCTCACCATGGACCGGTTCGGCGCCCTGGATCTGCGCGTGGAGACCAAACCCGATCTCACCCCGGTCACCGACGCCGACCGCGGCGCGGAGGAAGCCCTGCGCACCGCGTTGTCGCAGGCCCGGCCCGGCGACACGGTGTTCGGCGAAGAGTTCGGCGGCACAACCACTTTGACGGGCCGGCAGTGGGTCATCGATCCGATCGACGGGACCAAGAACTTCGTCCGTGGCGTCCCGGTGTGGTGCACGCTGATCGCTCTGCTCACCGACGGCGTGCCCACGGTCGGCGTCGTCAGCGCCCCGGCGCTGGCCCGCCGCTGGTGGGCAGCCGAGGGCCAGGGTGCGTTCGGGTCGTTCAACGGCACGACACGCAAGCTCACGGTGTCCGGTGTCGGCGATCTGGCAGCGGCGAGCCTGTCCTACTCCGACCTGACCACGGGCTGGGAGGACCGCCGTGAGCGGTTCGTGGAACTGACCGACGCGGTGTGGCGGGTGCGCGCCTACGGCGACTTCTGGTCGTACTGCATGGTCGCCGAGGGCGCGGTGGACATCGCGTGTGAGCCCGAGGTGAAACTGTGGGACATCGCGCCGCTGGACATCCTGATCCGCGAGGCCGGCGGCACGTTCACCAGCATCGACGGCGCCGACGGCCCGCACGGAGGCAGCGCCCTCGCGACCAACGGCCTGCTGCACGACGCCGTGGTGAGCAGGCTGTCCATGAGCTGAATTCGGCCCATGCCGCTGTGAGGTTGGTTACAGGTGAACCGTATCTTACTCCGGAGTAAGATACGGTTCAGAAGCGTCGCCACGACCAACAGAGGCAGCTGACATGACCAACACCCTGCCGTCCAAGAACGGCTCTGTAACCCGACCGAAGCGCTCCGGCCACGAAAGCGCCGTGGGCCTGCAGAAGCACAAGCGGACCGCAACCGACATCGGCCTGGCATTGATCACGCCCCTCGTCGGACAGGAATGGCTGGACCGCTACGGCCTGCGTGACCCGCTCAACCGCGGCCTGAAATACGGTGTGAAGCAGGTCTTTTCGACCGCGGGCGCGACCACCCGGCAGTTCAAGCGGATCCAGGGACTCGGCAAGGCACCCACGCGGCTCAAAGCCAGCAGCTCGGGCCTGTTCGACCTGACGCCCGACGACGACCAGAAGATGATCGTCGAGACGGTCAACGAGTTCGCCGCCGAGATCCTGCGCCCGGCCGCCGAGGAGGCCGACGAGGCCGCCACCTATCCCCCGGATCTGATCGCCAAGGCCGCCGAACTGGGAATCACCGCCGTCAACGTGCCCGAGGACTTCGATGGCATCGCCGAGCACCGCTCGACGGTGACCAACGCCCTGGTCGCCGAGGCTCTGGCCTACGGCGACATGGGCCTGGCCCTGCCGATCCTGGCGCCCGGCGGCGTCGCGTCCGCGCTGACGCACTGGGGCAGCGCCGATCAGCAGGCCACCTACCTCAAGGAGTACGCGGGCGAGAACGTCCCGCAGTCGAGCGTGGTCATCGCCGAACCGCATGCGCTGTTCGACCCGACCGCGCTCAAGACCACCGCGGTCCGTACGCCGAGCGGCTACCGGCTGTCGGGTGTCAAGTCGCTCGTGCCGGCCGCAGCGGACGCCGAATTGTTCATCGCCGCTGCCCAATTCAACGGCAAGCCGGCACTGTTCATCGTCGAGGCGTCCACGCCGGGCCTGACGGTCAAGGCCGATCGCAGCATGGGGCTGCGCGCGGCGGCCCTCGGACAGATCGAACTGAACGATGTGACCGTGCCGCTCAACGCGCGTCTCGGCGAGGACGGTGCGACCGATCAGGACTACTCCGAGGCGATCGCACTGGCCCGACTCGGTTGGGCCGCACTGGCAGTCGGCACCTCGCACGCGGTGCTCGACTACGTCGTCCCCTACATCAAGGAACGTCACGCGTTCGGTGAGCCGATCGCACACCGCCAGTCGGTGGCATTCATGTGCGCGAACATCGCCATCGAACTCGACGGACTGCGCCTGATCACCTGGCGCGGTGCCGCACGCGCCGAGCAGGGACTGCCGTTCGCCCGCGAGGCCGCGCTCGCCCGCAAGCTCGGCGCCGACAAGGGCATGCAGATCGGTCTGGACGGTGTGCAGTTGCTGGGCGGACACGGCTACACCAAGGAGCACCCCGTCGAACGCTGGTACCGCGACCTTCGGGCCATCGGCATCGCCGAGGGCGTCGTGGTCATCTGACCGTCGTCATCTGATTCGAGCTTCGACCAACCGAAAGACTGATCATGGCAATCAATCTGGAACTGCCCCGCAAGCTTCAGGCAGTCGTCGAGAAGGGCCATCAGGGTGCCGCCGAGATGCTGCGGCCCATCTCGAGGAAGTACGACCTCGCCGAGCACGCCTACCCCGTCGAGCTCGACACCCTGGCCAACCTGTTCGAGGGGATCTCGAGCGCCAAGACGATCTCGTTCGCGGGCGCCGAGGCGTTCCGCGACGACGCCAACGGATCCGGCAAGGACTCGACGGTCAACGGCGCCAACATGTCCGCGCTCCTCAACGCGCTCGAGATCAGCTGGGGCGATGTGGCGCTGCTGCTGTCGGTGCCCCGCCAGGGTCTGGGCAATGCGGCCATCTCCTCGGTCGCCACGCCCGAGCAGCTGGAACGGCTCGGCAAGGACGTGTGGGCCGCGATGGCCATCACCGAACCGGGCTTCGGCTCCGACTCGGCGGCCGTGTCGACCACCGCGGTGCTCGACGGCGACGAGTACGTGATCAACGGCGAGAAGATCTTCGTCACCGCGGGCTCGCGTGCCACCCACATCGTGGTGTGGGCGACGCTCGACAAGTCGTTGGGCCGTGCGGCGATCAAGTCGTTCATCGTGCCGCGCGAGCATCCCGGCGTCACCGTCGAGCGTCTCGAGCGCAAGCTCGGCATCAAGGCGTCCGACACCGCGGTGATCCGGTTCGAGAACGTCCGCATCCCCAAGGACAACCTGCTGGGCGACCCGGAAATCCACGTGGAGAAGGGTTTCGCGGGGGTCATGGAGACCTTCGACAACACCCGGCCCATCGTCGCGGCGATGGCCGTCGGTATCGCCCGCGCTGCACTCGAGGACCTGCGCGCGATCCTCACCGACGCCGGTGTCGAGATCTCCTACGACAAGCCCGCCCACGCGCAGAGCGCCGCGGCCGCGGAGTTCCTGCGGATGGAGGCCGATTGGGAGGCCGGCTACCTGCTGACGGTCCGCTCGGCATGGCAGGCCGACAACAACATCCCCAACTCCAAGGAAGCCTCGATGGGTAAGGCCAAGGCCGCCCGGGTGGCCAGCGACATCACCCTCAAGGCCGTCGAATTGGCAGGCACCACAGGGTATTCCGAGCAGACCCTGCTGGAGAAGTGGGCACGCGATTCCAAGATCCTCGACATCTTCGAGGGCACACAGCAGATCCAGCAGCTCGTGGTGGCACGCCGCCTGCTGGGCCTGACCTCCGCCGAGCTGAAGTAACCCCGTCCCGCGAGCAGACGCAAAACTGCACGAAACCGTGCGATTTTGGGCAGTTTTGCGTCTGCTCGCCAGGGATAGGGTGAGGGGCATGGAATCGTTTCAGGCATTGGTGGCACGAACCGACGGTGACCGCATCGAGGCGGCCGTGCAGACCCTGGAGCCCTCCGCGCTACCGCCGGGCGAGGTCACCATCCGCGTGCTGTACTCGAGCGTGAACTTCAAGGACGCGCTCGCGCTGACGCCCAAAGGTGGTGTGGTGCGGGAGTATCCGTTGGTACCGGGCATCGACCTCACCGGTGAGGTGGTCGCGTCCGAGTCGCCGGAATTCGCGGTGGGCGATCTGGTGCTCGCACACGGCTACGACATCGGCACCGGCCACCACGGCGGCTACGCCGAGTACGCGCGCCTGCCCGCGGATCAGGTCGTGGCCCTCGGTGCGTTGACGCCGCGAGAGGGCGCAGCGATCGGCACCGCCGGCTTCACCGCGGCGATGAGCGTGGAGGCCATCACCGACCGGGGCATCACGCCCGACGACGGACCGGTCGTCGTGACGGGTGCGACCGGTGGCGTCGGCTCGGTCAGCGTCGACCTGCTGGCCGCCGCAGGCTTCAACGTGGTCGCCTCGACCGGTAAGGCGGACCGCGCCGACGAACTGCGCTCCCTCGGAGCCGCCGAGGTGATCGGCAGGCTGCCCGCCGATCCGGACGCCAAGCCGCGGCCGCTGGCCCGCGCGCAGTGGGCCGCGGCGGTGGACTGCGTCGGCGGCGCCACGCTCGCCGACGTTCTGAGCACGTTGAAGTACGGCGGTGCCGTGGCCGCCAGCGGTCTCACCGGAGGCGCCGCGCTGCACACGACGGTGATGCCGTTCATCCTGCGCGGTGTGGCGCTGCTCGGCATCGACTCGGTGCAGATGCCGATCGGCCCGCGCCGCGCACTGTGGGAGAAACTCGGTGGCCCCCTCAAGCCACGCCATCTCGACGACGTCACGCACGAGGTCGACATCACCGACGTCGTGAGCGTGATCGACGAGGTCCGCGCAGGCCGCTACGCCGGACGCGCCGTGGTGAAGGTCGCCGGGGGCTTCTAGAGCACCCCCAAACGCGAAATCGCCCAGAACACCGAGTGTTCTGGGCGATTTCGTGTGATACGGGTCTAGCCGAGCACCCGTTGCAGGTCCGGAACCATGGCCTGCAGTTCCCGGCCCCAGTAGGCCCAGTTGTGCGTGCCGTTGTTCGGGAAGTTGAACACACCGTTGTGGCCACCCGCGGCGATGTAGTTGTCGCGGAAGGTCTCGTTGGTGCGGATCGTCAGGCCCTCCAGGAACGTGGCGGGCAGGTCGCCGCCGCCGAGTTCGTTGGGCTGACCGTTACCGCAGTAGACCCAGATGCGGGTGTTGTTGTCGACCAGCCTGGGGATCTGAACCATCGGGTCGTTGCGCTTCCAGGCGCTGTTCGGATCCTCGGTCGGACCCCACATGTCGTTGGCCTTGTAGCCGCCGGCGTCACCCATGGAGATGTTGATCAGGAACGGCCACCAGCCTTCGGAGGGGTTGAGGAAGCCCGACATCGAGCCGGCGTAGATGAACCGGTCCGGGTGGTACGCCGCCAGGATCAGCGCGGCCGAGCCCGCCATCGACAGACCCACCGCAGCGTTGCCGGTCGCGGCGACGTCACGGTTGGCGGCCAGCCATTCCGGCAGCTCGCTGGTCAGGAAGGTCTCCCACTTGTAGGTGACGCAGCCGGTCTTGCCACACGCCGGCTTGTACCAGTCGCTGTAGAAGCTCGATTGACCGCCGACCGGCATGACGACCGACAGGCCCGAGTCGAGGAACATCTCGAACGCGGTGGTGTTGATGTCCCAGCCGTTGAAGTCGTCCTGGGCGCGCAGGCCGTCGAGCAGGTACACCGCGTGCGAACCCGGTCCACCGCTCTGGAACTGAACTTTGATGTCGCGGCCCATCGACGGCGATGGGACCATCAGGTACTCGACCGGCAGACCGGGACGGGAGAACGCTCCCGCGGTCGCCGAGCCGCCGACCACGCCGACCAAGCCAGGCAGCAGCAGTGCCGCCATGGCCGCCACCGTCATCCGGCGGGCCCAATGGCCACGAATCTTGTCAATGAAGGTCATACTGCGAATCCATCCGTATTCCGGTCATATACGCCCACAAGGGATCGTCGATCACGTGCGACATCGCAGCGAATCGGGTCGCCGCGATGCCGCGCCCGCTCGATGGAGTCCGGTGCCCCAGAGCGGACCAAGAGATTCTGTTGTGCGCCCCTGAGTAAATCACGGGGCTGCTTGGAGGGAAAACCCGCGACGCGCCGCCGAGCTGCACTTCTGCAAATGGCAAGAGATGAATTCTTTTTCCTCCCGATCGGCCATTCAGGCGCTTTACCAGGTCAAACACGCGTCAGTCGCGGCGCACTCCCTTTCCGGCCCACATATCAATGACGTCAACCGTGATCATTGCGTTCACAACCAGTGGCCTGAGGGTTATCCGATCGTCGCCGATCCCTGACCAATGAGCGTGTTTTCCCACGTCCGCCAATCCTCCATACAAAAAAGTATGGTAGCGTTCGCGGCCGTGACCATCCGTGTGAGCACCCCGGTGACCACAGCTCCGTCGGTGATTACTGACGAATTCGTGACGCGGCTTGCCGAACGCGCGCACGAAGCCGAGGCACTGCGCCGCCTACCCGATGCCACGCTGGCCGATCTCACCGCGTCCGGATTCGCCGATCTGCTGGTCCCGGCACGCTTCGGCGGCCAACAGGCCGACTTCCCCGCGCTGCTCGATCCGGTGCGACGCATGGCCCATGGCTGCGCATCGAGCGCGTGGACCATCGGCTTCTTCGCGCTGCACAACTGGATGTTGGCGCTTTTCGCCGAGCAGGCCCAGACCGAGGCCTACGCCACGCGCCCGTTCCTCGCCCCGGCCCCGCTGGCCCCGACCGGGCGCGGTCTGCCCACAGAGGGCGGTGTGCGCCTCAACGGCCGGTGGTCGTGGGCGACCGGTGTCATGCATGCCAACTGGATCATGGTGGGCGCCCTGTGCGGGCCCGACGACGCCCTCTACCCCGCGCTGGCACTGTTGCCCGCGTCCGACATCGACGTCGTGGATGTGTGGCACACCGACGGCATGCGGGCGACCGGCTCCAACGACGTCGTCATCACCGACGCGTTCGTCCCCGCGCACCGTTTGGTGAGCGTCATCGACATCTACTCCGGAACCGCCCCCGGATCGGACCTGCACGACGCCGCCGCCTACCGCTGGCCCATGGTGCCCGCGCTGGCCCTATTGGCGGCGATGCCCGCCCTCGGCAGCGCCGAACGCGCGACCGACATCTACGCCGACCGACTCTCCGAGCGCGTCATCGTCTACGAGGGCGTCAAACAGAAGGACAAACCTGCCGCTCAGGCGCACCTCGGAGAGGCACGGGTGCGACTGCGCGCGCTGCGGGGCCTGCTGGCGGACACCGTCGGCGAGATCGAGGGCATCGTGGCGGCCGGCGACCCGGTGTCACGCGAAGTGCGCGCGCAGGCCCGGTTGGCCGCGGCGCACATCGTGCGCGAGTCGCGGGCCGTGATCGCGCTGCTGCTCGCCTCGTCGGGCGGCAGTGTGCATTTCCTGGACAACCCGCTGCAGCGGATCGGCCGCGACGTCGGCGTGCTGTCCGGGCACGTCATCTTCGACTACGACACGGGCTGCGAACTCGTGGGCGCGATGTCGATCGGGATGAAGGTCTCGCCCATCGCGATGATCTGACGCGGCTAGCGTGGAGGCCGTGCCCAGCCGTCACGAGATCACCCGGCACCACGATCCCGATCCCGACGAGAACCCGTGGGTGAACGGCCCTCCCCCTCCGGTGCCCGTGGAGATCGTCGCGTACAACCCGGGGTGGCCGGCCCGCTATCGCAGGCTCGCCGAGACGATCCGCGCGGCGCTGGGACCGGTGGTGCTCGACCTCGAGCACGTCGGGTCGACGTCGGTTCCCGGGCTCGCCGCCAAGGACGTGATCGACATCGATCTCACCGTCGGCGATCCACGCGACGAATCGACATACGTGCCGGCACTTGAGCGCCTGGGTTACCGGCTGACGGTCCGTGAGCCCAGCTGGCACCAGCACCGCTGCCTGAATCTCGGCGATCCGCGGGTGAATCTGCACGTGTTCGGGCCGGACTGCCCGGAGGTGATCCGCCACCGGATCTTCCGCGACTGGCTGCGCGCCCACCCCGCCGATCGGCAGAAGTACGAGAACGCCAAGCGGGCGGCCGTACCCGGCGGCGGCCACGTGATGGATTACAACGCACGCAAACAACCCGTCATCCGCGAGATCTACGACTGTGCGTTCCGGGCCGCGGGCCTGCTGTGAGGTGTTTTCGACAACGGTGGAAGTCAGGTATTGCGCCGACCCATACCTAAAAGTAACGTCACTTTCAGTTTCTGACGGTCACGTCCCCCTCGCCCACCGGAGCCTTCTCATGGAATCGTTCATCCACCTGCGTAAAGGCAGGACCCCGAAGCGACTACACGCCGACCTCGACGGCCTCAAGGATGATGAACTCGGGCGCGGCGGGTTCACCGGGCGCACCGCCAACATGTACCGGCGCAACGATCCGACCGCCTACCGCAGTGTCGGACCGCTGCGCCCCACCGACGTGTTGTCCTCCGAACTCAAACCCGGCGACGCCACCGACGCGCACGGCGGCCCGCTGTTGATGTTCTCCAACGCCGACTGCCAGGTGCTCCTGTCGCGCCGCAGCCACGAGATGCCGTTCTTCGTCCGCCACGTCGACGGCGATCTGCTGTCGTTCGTGCACAAGGGATCCGGTCTGCTGGAGACCGAGTTCGGACCACTGCGCTACCGCGAGGGCGACTGGATCTACATCCCCAAGGCGTGCACGTGGCGCCAGGTGCCCGACGACGGCGAGCAGGGACCGTCCACCCTGCTGATGATCCAGGCGACCGACGAGTTTCGCGTGCCGCCGCCGGGCACGCTCGGCAGGCACTTCCCATTCGATCCGTCGCAGGCCGTGATCCCCGACCCGCAGCCCATCGAGGACGGCGCCGGTCCGCAGACCGACGGCGAGTACGAGGTCCGGCTGATCCACTCCGACATCGAGGGAGCCGGGACGACCTGCCTTTACTACCGACATCATCCGCTCGACGTGGAAGGCTGGCGCGGGGACAATTTCGCGTTCACCTTCAACATCGAGGACTACAACGTCGTCACCTCCGACAGCGTCCACCTGCCCCCGACCGTGCACCTGTTCATGCAGGCCACCGGTGTCTACATCATGAACTTCCTGCCCAAGCCCGCCGAGGGAGTGCCCGGCACCGAGCGCACGCCGTGGTATCACCGCAACGTCGACTACGACGAGATCGCGTTCTTCCACGGCGGGTCGCTGTACGGCATCCCGATGCCGCCCGGCCTGATCTCGCATGCGCCGCAAGGTGTTCACCACGGTGCGCCGGAGAAGGCGCGTGAGCGCGCCCGCCGCAAGTTCGACGAGTTCGACAGCGTCGACTGGAAGGTGATCGCCATCGACACCCGCCGCCGACTCGTCCCGTCCGAAGAAATCCTGGCCAACGACCTGGGGCAGCACTAGAACATGACGACTCCCGAACCCATCGCGCGACGCGAAACATCCGGGCAGCACGCCTACGACCGTATCCCGTACCTGGTTGCCTACCAGAACAACTCAGCGGTGCGCGATGTCTACGGCGGTGTCGCCGAACTCGTCGTGCTCGAAAGCTACCTGCTCAAGCCCAAGAACAAGCCGTCCGACACCGTGCTGGTGTTCATGCACCCGATCGGGGGCGGCGCCTACCTGCCGATGATCAACGGCCTGGCGCGCGCCGGTCATCACGTCATCTACTGCAACAGCCGATTCCGCGGCACGGACTCGGCGTTGTTGATGGAGAAGGTGGTCGAAGACCTCGGCGAGTGCATCAAGGACGCCAAGAACCGCCTGGGTTACTCCAAAGTGGTGCTGGCCGGCTGGAGCGGCGGCGGCTCACTGTCGGTGTTCTACCAGCAGCAGGCGCAGAACCCGACCGTGACCGCGAGCCCGTCCGGCGACGGCCCCGACCTGACCAGGCTGGGCCTGATCCCGGCGGACGGCATCATGCTGCTCGCGGCCCACATCAGCAGGCACGGCACCATGACCGAGTGGCTCGACGCGTCGATCCTCGACGAGTCCGACCCCACCAAGCGCGATCCCGAGTTGGATCTGTACAACCCCGACAACCCCAACCAGCCGCCGTACACGCAGGAGTTCCTTGAGCGCTACCGCGCCGCGCAGATCGCCCGCAACCGGCGGATCACCACGTGGGTCAGGGACAAACTCGCCGAAATAAAGTCAAGCGGACGCCCCGGCGCAGAGTTTGAAGAGTTCGCGTTCGTCGTGCACGGCACCATGGCCGACCCACGCTGGCTCGACCCCACCGTCGACCCCAACGAACGCAAACCGGGCAGTTGCTATCTGGGCGATCCGCAGGTGGTGAACAACTCGCCGGTCGGTCTCGCGCGGTTCTGCACACTACGCAGTTGGCTGTCGCAATGGAGTTACGACGACGCCAACGCCGACGCGGTCAAGGCCGGGCCCGACATCGCGGTCCCCGCGTTGGTGATCGGCAACCTTGCCGACGACGCCTGCACGCCCAGCCACACACGGCGCCTGTTCGAGGCGATCGGGCATCCTGACAAGGAGATGTACGAGATCAGCGGCGCCAACCACTACTACGCCGGACCGGACCAGCGCGACACGCTTCGCCGGGCCGTCGCGATCTGCACCGACTGGCTGCACCGGCACGGGTTCTCGCGGCCTGTCGCGACCGTCACGACCGGGGATTCGGCGCCGTGACCGCCGGTGCGCTCGACGGGGTGCGGGTTCTCGAACTCGGCACGTTGATCTCCGGCCCGTTCGCGGGGCGACTACTCGGCGACATGGGCGCCGAGGTCGTCAAGATCGAGTTGCCGAGCGCACCGGATCCGCTGCGCACGTGGGGGCAGGCCGAACTCGACGGCCACCACTTCTTCTGGACCGTGCACGCCCGCAACAAGAAGGCCGTCACGCTCGATCTGCGTAAACCGCGGGGCCGCGAGCTGTTCCTCGAGCTCGTCGATCGCTCGGACATCATCGTCGAGAATTTCCGGCCCGGCACCCTGGAGAAATGGGACCTGGGTTACGACGTTCTGCGGCAACGGAACAAGGGCATCATCCTGGTGCGAGTGTCCGGGTATGGGCAGAGCGGACCCGACGCCGCAAAAGCCGGCTACGCCTCGGTGGCCGAGGCCGCCAGCGGACTTCGGCACATGAACGGATTCCCCGGCGGGCCGCCTCCGCGACTCGCGCTGTCCCTCGGTGACAGCCTGGCCGGGATGTTCGCCGCGCAGGGCGCGCTCGCGGCGCTGTACCGCCGCACCATCACCGGTGAGGGTCAGATGGTCGACACCGCGCTCACCGAATCCTGCTTGGCCATCCAGGAATCCACCATTCCCGACTACGACGTCGGTGGTGTGGTGCGCGGACCGTCCGGCACGCGCCTGGAGGGCATCGCGCCGTCGAACATCTACCAGAGCGCCACCGGCAGCTGGGTGGTGATCGCGGCGAACCAGGACACCGTGTTCCGGCGGTTGTGCGCGGCGATGGGCCGGCCCGAGCTCGCGACCGACGAGCGGTTCACCGATCACGTTGCCAGGGGCCGCAATCAGGACGAGCTGGACAAGATCATCGGGGACTGGGCCGCGCAGCGCGAACCCGACGAGATCATCTCCACGCTGTCCGGGGCAGGCGTGATCGCCGGACCCATCAACACCGTCGCCGAGGTGGTCAACGATCCCCAACTGCTGGCCCGGGGGATGATCGCCGACCACTGGGACGAACGGGTACAGCGGAACATCAAGGGCCCCGGCGTCGTCCCGGTACTGTCGGAGTCACCGGGAACCATCCGCAACGCCGGTCCAGCGCGACCCGGTCAGCACAACGACGAGATCTATCGTGAGCTGCTGGGACACACCGACGGTGAATTGCGGGCGCTGCACGACGAAGGGGTGCTGTGATGAACCTGCCCGCCCACGTCGACATCCGCGAGGTCTGCTTGCGCGACGGTCTGCAGATCGAGCGGCCGATCCCGTTGTCGGCCAAGGTCGACCTCCTCGAGGCGATCGTCGCAACCGGGGTGCGCGAGGTCGAGGCCACGGCGTTCGTCTCACCGAGCAAGGTGCCGGCACTGGCCGACGCCGCCGAACTCGCCGCCGAGCTCCACCGATTCCCCGATGTCGAGTTCTCGGCCCTGGTGGCCAGCCCCAACGGGGCCAAGCGTGCGATCGCCGCAGGGCTGCACTCCCTCGAGTACGTGGTGTCGGCCGCGGACGGCCACAGCCGGGCCAACGTCGGTCGCTCCAGCACCGAAGCCACCGCTCAGATCGCCGACATCGTCGCGATCGCGCACGACAGCAACACGTCGGTCGAGGTCATCATCGCCACCGCATGGGACTGCCCGTTCGACGGCCCCACCGATCCGCAGCGCGTCCTCGACATCGTCTCGGCGGCCGTGGATCACGGCGTGGACCGGTTGGCGATCGCCGACACGATCGGCACCACCACACCGCGGCGCGTCACCATGCTGGTCGAGAAGGTGCGCCCGCTTATCGGCGACATCCCGTTGGGTGCCCACTTCCACAACACCCGCGGAGCCGGTCTGGCCAGTGCGTACGCCGCTGTGCAGGCCGGTATCACCCGGCTCGACGCCTCGGTCGGAGGGCTCGGCGGATGCCCGTTCGCACCGGGCGCCAGCGGGAACATCGCGACCGAGGACCTCGTGTATCTGCTGCGCGACAGCGGCATCGGGGTCGACGTGGACCTCCAGGCGGCGATCGCGGCCGCCCGCGTCGCGCAGGAGGCCGTCGGCCACGATCTGCCGAGCGCGCTGTTACGCGCGGGCGACCGGATCCCGGGCTGAACCGACATGGCACCCGGTGAGCTGGGCTCGAAAGGCCGCCAGACACGGGCGGCGATCGAGCTGGCCGCTCGGAAGCTGTTCGCCGAACGCGGTTTCCACGGCACCACGCTGGCCGACATCACGTCGGCGGCGGGCAAGAGCCCCGCGGTGTTCTACCGCTACTTCACCGACAAGGAGGATCTGCTGGCCGCGCTGGCCGAATCCTTCCTGCACGACGTGGTGGAACCGTCGGGGCTGAATCTGCAGCTGCCGGACTCCCCCGACGACTCCGAGTTCTTCACCTCGGTGGTCACCGGCTACTGGAACATGTTCAAACAGAACATCGGCATCATGATCGCGGTCGCCCAACTGGCGGCCACACAGCAGCGATTCGCCGAGTTGCAGAACGACTTCCGCACGTTCGGCATCGACATCGCGGTGGCGTCGGTGCGCCGCGCCCAGGAACAGGGACACGCGGTGGGACTTGTGCCTGAACACATCGGCGCGGCGATTGCATTGCTGTTCGAGAACTTCACCACGGTGTTCGTGGGATCGTCCGGGCTCGGTCTCGAACTCGACGACCGCGAGGCCATCACCACGCTCGCGACGATCTGGAAGAGAACCCTGTACGGCTTCTGAAGGAGATCAACGTGGATTTCACTCTCCCGGAACATCTTCGGGATCTGCTCGGCGAGATGGACGAGTTCATCGAGGCAGAGATCAAACCGCTCGAGCGCGAGAACCTCCAGTACTTCGACCATCGTCGTGAGCACGCGCGGACCGACTGGGAGAACGGCGGTGTGCCGCGGCGCGAGTGGGAGGAACTGCTCGACGAGATGCGTCGACGCGCCGACGCCGCGGGCTGGTTGCGTTACGGCCTGCCCAAGCGGTTCGGCGGTCGCGACGGCACCAATCTCGACATGGCCGTCATCCGGGAACACCTGGCCCACAAGGGGCTCGGCCTGCACAACGACCTGCAGGACGAGTCATCGATCGTCGGGAACTTCCCGCAGGTGATCATGATGGACCGGTTCGGCACCGAGGCCCAGAAGAGCGAATGGGTCGAGGCGATGATCACCGGTACCCGGTCGATGGCGTTCGGGCTCACCGAACCCGGGCACGGATCGGATGCCACGTGGCTGGAGACCACCGCGGTGCGGGACGGGGACGGCTGGGTCATCAACGGCACCAAGCGATGGAACACCGGTGTGCACCGCGCCACCCACGATCTGATCTTCGCCCGAACCTCCGGTGAACGCGGGCAGGCCCGCGGCATCACGGCGTTCCTGGTACCCACCGACTCCCCCGGTTTCCACGTGCCGTTCTACTGGTGGACCTTCAACATGCCCACCGACCACGGCGAGGTCGAGTTGACGAACGTGCGGGTGCCCGGCGACGCGGTGCTCGGCGAGGTCGACCGCGGGCTTGAGGTCGGCCAGACCTTCCTGCACGAGAACCGGATTCGGCAGGCCGCCAGCAGCCTGGGCGCCGCGCAGTACTGCATCGACCGCGCGGTCGCCTACGCCGGTGAACGTGAGGTGTTCGGCAAGCCGCTCGCGGTCAACCAGGCGGTGCAGTGGCCGCTGGTCGAACTGCAGACCGAGGCGCAGATGGTGCGCCTGCTGGTGTACTACGCCGCCACGCAACTCGACGCCAACCACCACATGGAGGTGTCGGACAAGGTGTCGATGGCCAACTACCGCGCCAACCGTCTGGTGTGCGAGGCCGCCGACCGGGCGATGCAGGTGCACGGCGGCATCGGCTACAGCCGTCACGAGCCGTTCGAGCACATCTACCGCCATCACCGCCGGTACCGCATCACCGAAGGCGCGGAAGAAATCCAGATGCGCCGGGTGGCCCAGCGGCTGTTCGGGTTCGGCAAGGCGAAGAAGTGACCTCCCCAGACACCGCCCGAGGCATTCGCGACGGTGCCGAGTTGACCGCAAGGCTCGTCGACGTCCTCGTCCCGGTGCTCGGGACCGGGACGAGGGTGGAGAACCTGCGGGAGCTGACCGGCGGCGCGAGCCGAACCACATGGTCGTTCGAGGCCGTCACCGCCGCGGAGGGGCGGGCGCTGATCCTGCGCACGGGTCCGCCCGACGAGGTACACGCCGGGATGGAGTTGGAGGCCGGAGCACAGCGCGCGGCCGCCGCAGCCGGCGCCCCGGTCCCCCACGTGCTGGTCGCCAGCAATTGCACGGCGGCGCTGGGAAACCCGTTCCTGGTGTGCGATTTCATCCCCGGAGAGACCATCGTCCGTCGCATCCAGCGGCAACTCGACGACACAACCAGGGCGAAGCTGCTGACCCAGTGCGCGCGGGCGCTCGCGGCGATTCACCGCGCCGAACCGCCCACGGACATCGGCCTCACCGAACTCGATCAGGTGGGTCAGTGGCGAGACCAACTCGACGAAATGGGCGACACCACCGCCACATTCGAGTGGGCCTTCCGGTGGCTGGCGGCCAATCGGCCACCGGCGTCGCCACCCCGGTTGGTGCACGGCGATTTCCGTATGGGCAACCTCATCGTCGACGGTTCGGATCTGGTCGCGGTACTGGACTGGGAACTGGTGCACATCGGCGAGGTCTACGAGGATCTCGCGTGGTTCTGCATTCGCGCATGGCGTTTCGGTGCGCCCGAGACCCTGGCAGCCGGCGGTCTCGGCAGCATCGAGAGCTTCCTGACCGCGTACGAGGAAGCCGGCGGTGCGACACTCGACCGCGCGGCGATCCGCTGGTGGCTGGTGCTCGCGACGTTGCGCTGGGGTGTCATCTGCCGGTATCAGGCCGAGAGGCACCTGAGCGGTCAGACGCCGTCGGTGGAGTTGGCGACCATCGGCCGCCGTGTCTGCGAAACCGAATGGGATATCTTGACGTTGCTGGACGGGGGCGCACCATGACCGGCATGTACGGCCGTCCGACCGCGGCCGAACTGGTCGCCGCGGTCGCCCGGTTCCTCGACACCGACGTGCGCGCCGCGACGGTCCACGGAAGCGCGAACGCCGGTGCGGTCAACTTCCACGCCAGGGTCGCGGCGAACGCGTTGCGCATCGTCGAGCGCGAACTCCTCGCCGCCGAACCTGTCGACGCGTTGGCGGCCATGAACCGGCTGGGGTTCGGCGACGAGGCCGCGCTTGCCGGCGCGATCCGCGCGGGTGACCTCGACGACCGTGCCGACGACGTGACGGCGTGCCTGCGGGCGCTGGTGAAACACCGTCTCGATGTCGCCCACCCGGGTTATGACGCGCCTTAGGCGCCGGTCAGAGCCGAACGGCCCGCGCCAGCCAGGCGGGCTCATCGACCTGTGCCCCCACCGGCAGGCCGATGGCATCGGCATGTGCCGGGCCTACCACGCCGCGGTAGGTGGTCGCTTCGAGCGCCTCAAGATCCCATCCGTGGCCGAACGCCCGGCGGATCTGGTCTTCGCTGACCTGGGGGCCGAATCCGCGGCCGGCGTCCGAGAGCGCCAGCACATGTACCGTGCCACCGGGGCGGCAGCCGGCATGCAGGCTGGCAACATAGGTTTGCCGGTCGGCGTCGTCGAAGATGTGGAACAGCGCGCTGTCGAGGATGGTGTCGTAGCGCTCCCCCTCACCTCCGGTGCCGAGCGCCATCGCGTCGCCGACGGCGAACCGGGCGTCGACGCCACGTCGCCCAGCGTTCTGCCGTGCGAGCGCGACCGCATGCGGCGAATAGTCGATCCCGAGGACGTCGTATCCCAGTCGCGTCAGCAGGATCGTGTGTTCCCCGGCGCCACACCCCACGTCGAGCACGCGGCCGCGGAACCGGCCGGCGCGCTCCAACTCGACGATCGCGGGTTGCGGTTCACCGATCACCCAGGGCGCGGTGCCGGATTCGTAGGCTTCGTCGAACAGTTCGCGTGTCGGTGTCGTCTCCATGCGTCCCAGTCTCCAACCTCAATGCCACTTCAGGTCAAGCCGTGAGGAAGGTGTCTCGATGTCCGTGATCGACACTCAGATGCTCGACGACGTCGCGAACCGGTTGTTCGAGGCGATCGAGCGCAGCGACCGCGCCGCGGTGGCCGACCTGTGGTCCGCTGACATCAGGGTGTGGCATTCCGGCGACCCCAGGGACAGCGAGCGGGCCCGCGCACTTCGCGTCATCGAGTGGTTCATCAACGCCACCGCCGAGCGGCGCTACGAGATCCTGGAACGGCAGTTCTTCGACGGCGGATTCGTACAACAGCACATTGTGCACGCCACCGGCCGCGACGGCGCGAGGATCGCACTGCGGGTCTGCATCGTCATCAAGGTGGGCGCCGATGGCCTGATCACCCGTGTCGACGAGTATTTCGATCCCAAAGACATGGCACCACTGCTCGATCAGGTGGGAAGCTGACCGTAGTGAACTCCGGAGGCGCCATGACCACTCTGCAGACACTCCTGACCGCGAATACAGGGAACTGGACCCTCGCTCCCGAACGGTCGACGGTGCGGTTCCGCACCAAGACGATGTGGGGGCTGATGCCGGTCAACGGCACGTTTTCCGAGGTCAGTGGGTCGGGCAAGATCGCCGACGACGTCACCGGCCTGCTCGTCGTCCGCGCAGCCTCGCTGCGGACCGGTATCGGCAAGCGCGACGAGCATCTGCGCTCGGCCGACTTCTTCGACGTCGAGACCCACCCGGAGATCACCGTCGAGGTGACCGGGGCGCAACCGTCGGGAGACGGGGCGCTGTTGGAGACGACGATGACGGTGCGCGGCACCTCCCGGCCCGTGCGCGTTCCGGTCGAGATCGAGATTCTCGACGACAAAAGCCTGCGGGTGGCGGGCCGGTGCACGATGGATCGGCGGGACTTCGGCGTGTCCGGCAACATGCTCGGCATGGTGGGAATGTCGACCGACGTGACCGCCGCGCTGGTGTTCACCCGGGGTTGAAGCGGCGCAAGAGAATTCACCGACTTCTCCGATTTGACCGGCCGCACGCAGTAGCATCGGACGTATGGCCGGCTCCGCGCCGCTGCGCATCCTCGTGTACAGCGACAATCCGCGCACCCGCGAGCAGGTGCGGCTCGCGTTGGGCAAACGGATCCACCCGGAACTCCCCGAGATCGAGTACGTCGACGTCGCGACCGCGCCCATGGTGATCTCGCAGATGGACGCCGGCGGCTTCGACCTGGCGATCCTTGATGGCGAGGCCACCCCGGCCGGCGGGATGGGCGTCGCAAAGCAGGTCAAGGACGAAATCGACGATTGCCCGCCGATCCTGGTGCTCACCGGGCGCGCCGACGACGCCTGGCTGGCCAAGTGGTCGCGTGCGGAGGCGGCGGTTGCGCATCCGATCGACCCGATCCGGCTCACCGACGCCGTCGTGTCGCTGCTGCGCGCACCTGCTCATTAGTTTCAGCGAACTTCCAGCGAAACGCGCTGCCGCCGTTGATGGTTCACGGCACGGCGGCAGCGGCAGTTGTCCGCCGCCCCGTTACGAAACGATACTAACCAAAATATGTGGCACGGGCCGCAAAGGTCGCTAGGCTGTGGGTTAGCTCACATGGACAGCCCACCGAGGGAGCGACCGCGTGAATGTGTACACGCCAATCCTGGTTCTGGGGGCGATTGCGGCCGTTTTCGCCGTGGTATCCGTCGGGATCGCCCTGGTTATCGGTCCACGGCGGTTCAACCGGTCCAAACTCGAAGCCTACGAATGCGGCATCGACCCCCTCCCTCCCGTGGCGGCGGGCCTGACCGGCCAGCGCATACCGATCCGGTACTACCTGACGGCGATGTTGTTCATCGTGTTCGACATCGAGATCGTCTTCCTGTACCCGTGGGCGGTCGCGTTCGACAGCCTGGGCCTGTTCGCGGTGATCGAGATGCTGCTGTTCATGCTCACGGTGTTCGTGGCATACGCGTATGTCTGGCGACGAGGGGGCCTGAATTGGGACTAGAAGAACGTCTGCCCGGCGGAATCCTGCTGTCGACGGTCGAGACGGTTGCCGGATATGTCCGAAAGGGTTCGCTGTGGCCGGCGACGTTCGGTCTGGCCTGCTGCGCGATCGAGATGATGTCTACGGCCGGACCGCGCTTCGACATTGCCCGGTTCGGCATGGAGCGGTTCTCCGCGACGCCCCGGCAGGCCGACCTGATGATCGTCGCGGGCCGGGTGAGCCAGAAGATGGCGCCGGTGCTGCGCCAGATCTATGACCAGATGGTCGAACCGAAATGGGTGCTGGCCATGGGGGTCTGCGCATCCTCGGGTGGCATGTTCAACAACTACGCGGTGGTGCAGGGCGTCGACCATGTGGTCCCGGTGGACATCTACCTTCCGGGATGCCCACCGCGTCCCGAGATGCTGCTGCACGCAATTCTCAAGCTGCACGACAAGATTCAGCAGATGCCGCTCGGGGTGAACCGGGAGGAGGCCATTCGCGAGGCCGAGGAGGCCGCGCTGGCCGTACCGCCGACCATCGAACTCAAGGGGTTGTTGCGGTGAGCACCTCCAACGGATCGGCGAACGGCGCCAACGGTGCCGGCCTGCCCCACGGTGACGACCCGGAGATCATCACGGTGCGACGCGGGATGTTCGGCAACCGGGACACCGGCGACACATCGGGATACGGGCGCCTGGTGCGTCCGGTGGCGTTGCCGGGGAGTTCTCCCCGCCCGTACGGCAGCTATTTCGACGACGTGATGGACCGGCTGGCCGAGGTGCTCGGCGAAGAACGCTACGCGATGTCGATCGAACGCGTCGTGGTGTACCGCGATCAGTTGACCATCGAGGTCAGCCGTGTGCAACTGCCCGCGGTGGCAAGCGTATTGCGCGACGATCCGCAGTTGCGCTTCGAACTGTGTCTGGGCGTGAGCGGTGTGCATTATCCGGACGACACCGGACGTGAACTGCATGCCGTCTATCCGCTGATGTCCATCACCCACAACCGCCGCATCCAGCTGGAGGTCGCGGCGCCGGATGCCGATCCGCACATCCCGTCCTTGTTCGCGGTCTATCCCACCACCGACTGGCACGAGCGGGAGACCTACGACTTCTTCGGGATCATCTTCGACGGGCATCCGTCGCTGACACGGATCGAGATGCCGGACGACTGGGTCGGCCATCCGCAGCGCAAAGACTATCCGCTGGGCGGTATTCCGGTGGAGTACCACGGCGCCCAGATCCCACCGCCCGATCAGCGGAGGTCCTACAGCTGATGAGTACATCGACGGTCCCGCCCGACGGCGGCGAGAAGGTTGTCGTCGTCGGCGGCAACGACTGGGAACAGGTGGTGGCCGCGGCCCGGTCCAGCGCCGCGGCCCAGGCCGGCGAGCGCATCGTGGTCAACATGGGTCCGCAGCACCCGTCCACGCACGGGGTGCTGCGGCTCATCCTGGAGATCGAAGGCGAGATCATCACCGAGGCCCGGTGCGGTATCGGTTATCTGCACACCGGCATCGAGAAGAACCTCGAGTTCCGCAACTGGACCCAGGGCGTCACCTTCGTCACCCGGATGGACTACCTGTCACCGTTTTTCAACGAGACGGCGTACTGCCTGGGCGTCGAGAAACTGCTCGGGATCACCGACGACATTCCCGAGCGGGCGAGCGTGATCCGCGTGATGCTCATGGAGCTGAACCGGATCTCGTCGCATCTGGTGGCGCTGGCCACCGGCGGCATGGAACTCGGTGCGATGAGCGCGATGTTCTACGGCTTCCGCGAACGCGAGGAGATCCTGCGCGTGTTCGAGTCCATCACCGGGTTGCGGATGAACCACGCCTACATCCGTCCCGGCGGGCTTGCCGCCGACCTCCCCGACGACGCGGTCACACAGGTGCGCAATCTGGTCGACCTGCTGCCGAAACGCCTGCAGGATCTGGAGGATCTGCTCAACGAGAACTACATCTGGAAAGCCCGCACGGTCGGCGTCGGCTACCTGGACCTCACCGGGTGCATGGCTCTGGGCATCACCGGTCCGATCCTGCGGTCCACCGGGCTGCCGCACGATCTGCGCAAGGCGCAACCCTACTGCGGTTACGAGAACTACGAGTTCGACGTCATCACCGACGACCGCTGCGACTCCTACGGCCGGTACATCATCCGCGTCAAGGAGATGCGCGAGTCGTTGAAGATCGTCGAACAGTGTTTGGACAAGCTGAAACCCGGACCGGTGATGATCACCGACAAGAAACTGGCGTGGCCGGCCGATCTGAAGCTCGGACCCGACGGGCTCGGGAACTCGCCCGAGCACATCGCGCGGATCATGGGCCGGTCGATGGAGGGCCTGATCCACCATTTCAAACTCGTCACCGAGGGCATCCGCGTGCCACCGGGTCAGGTGTACGTCGCGGTCGAATCGCCGCGTGGCGAACTCGGCGTACACATGGTCTCCGACGGCGGCACCCGGCCTTATCGCGTGCACTACCGCGACCCGTCGTTCACGAATCTGCAGGCGGTGGCGGCGATGTGTGAGGGCGGAATGGTGGCCGACGCGATCGCGGCGGTGGCGTCGATTGATCCGGTGATGGGCGGAGTGGACCGCTGATGAGCGCTTGCGCGAAGAAGAAACAGAACCTGATGAGCGCTTGCGCGAAGAAGAAACCAAACCCGATGAGCGCTTGCGCGAAGAAGAAACAAAACCCGATGAGCGCTTGCGCGATGAGGAGACTGCCATGAGCGAGGTGTTCCTGGAACTGGGCCAACGGCCCGACGAAGCGGGTCCGCCGATCAGCGGACCCGCGACGTATCCCGACGACGTCGTCGAGCACCTGCGCGCCGACGCCGAGCAGATCATCGCACGGTATCCCGATGCCCGCTCGGCGCTGCTGCCGCTGCTGCATCTGGTCCAGGCGCAGGACGGATACCTGACGCCGGCCGGGATCGGTTTCTGCTCACTACAACTGGGTCTGACCGAGGCCGAGGTCACGGCGGTGGCGACGTTCTACTCGATGTACCGCCGCACCCCCACCGGCGACTACCTCGTCGGCGTGTGCACCAACACCCTGTGCGCGATCATGGGCGGCGACGCGATCCTGGAGACCCTCGAGGACCATCTCGGGGTCCATGCGGGCGAAACCACGCCCGACAGCCGGATCACGCTGGAGCACATCGAATGCAACGCCGCGTGTGACTACGCGCCGGTGGTGATGGTCAACTGGGAGTTCTACGACAACCAGACGCCGTCGTCGGCCCGCGATCTCGTCGACGGTCTGCGGTCGGGATCACCACCGGCGCCCACCCGTGGCTCCCTGTGCACGTTCCGCGAAACCGCCCGCACCCTGGCTGGTCTGGGGGCCGGTTCGACCGAAACCCACAATCCCGGTGGTGCGCCCGGTGCGGCCACCCTGGCCGGCCTGCGGCTGGCCCGCGAGCGCGGCATGACCGCCCCTACGCCACCCGGTGCCGGCACGAACGGTTCGGCATCATGACCCCACTCACCCCGGTTCTCAGCAGGTTCTGGGACGAACCCGAGCCGTGGACGCTCGAGACCTATCGCCGCCACGACGGGTATCAGGGGTTGCGGCGCGCCCTGTCGATGAGCCCGGACGACGTCATCGCGTTCGTCAAGGATTCGGGCCTGCGCGGTCGCGGCGGCGCGGGTTTCCCCACCGGCACCAAGTGGTCGTTCATCCCGCAGGAGCGCGGTGATCAACCCGCTGGTGGCGGCCCCGCGGCCAAACCGCACTACCTCGTGATCAACGCCGACGAGTCAGAACCCGGGACGTGCAAGGACATTCCGCTGCTGTTGACCACACCGCACTTCCTGGTGGAGGGTGCGATCATCGCGGCGTACGCGATCCGTGCAAGACACGCGTTCATCTATGTGCGCGGCGAGGTGGTGCCGGTGCTGCGGCGGTTGCAGGCCGCGGTCGACGAGGCCTACGCGCACGGATACCTCGGCACCGACATCCTGGGGTCGGGGTTCGACCTCGACCTGATCGTGCATGCCGGTGCGGGCGCGTACATCTGCGGCGAGGAGACGGCTCTCCTCGATTCACTCGAAGGGCGGCGCGGGCAGCCCCGGCTGCGGCCGCCGTTCCCGGCGGTCGCCGGTCTCTACGCGTGCCCGACCGTGGTCAACAACGTCGAATCCATCGCGAGCGTGCCGCCGATCCTGGTCAACGGTGTCGACTGGTTCCGGTCGATGGGCTCGGAGAAGTCGCCCGGCTTCACGTTGTATTCGCTGTCCGGGCACGTCACACGGCCTGGCCAGTACGAGGCGCCGCTCGGCATCACGTTACGTGAACTCCTCGAGTACGCCGGTGGCGTGCGTGCCGGGCATCAGCTCAAGTTCTGGACGCCGGGTGGCTCGTCGACACCCTTGTTGACGGCCGAACACCTCGATGTACCACTGGATTACGAGGGCATGGCCTCGGTCGGTTCGATGCTGGGCACCAAGGCGCTGCAGATCTTCGACGAGACCACATGTGTGGTGCGAGCCGTGCGCCGCTGGACGCAGTTCTACGCCCATGAATCCTGCGGCAAGTGCACACCTTGTCGCGAAGGCACCTATTGGCTGACGCAGATCTACGCTCGTCTGGAGAACGGCGCCGGCACGCCCGCCGACATCGACAAGCTGCTCGACATCTCCGACAACATCTTCGGGAAGTCGTTCTGCGCGTTGGGCGATGGTGCGGCCAGCCCGATCATGTCGTCGATCAGGCATTTCCGCGACGAGTACGTGGCCCACCTCGACGGTGGGTGTCCGTTCGATCCACACGCCTCGACGCTGATGGCCACCGAAGGGGCGGGTGTGTAGATGTTTCTCACCGCGAGCAGACGTGAAACCGCCCCTTTCTGCACGGAAATGGGCACGTTCGTGTCTGCTCGCGCAAGGAAAGGGGGCCGCTCATGACACTGGCCGAACCGACCAAGGACACCCCGCCGGTGGAGATGGTGTCGCTGGTCATCGACGACCACCAGATCAGTGTCCCCAAAGGCACATTGCTGATCCGGGCCGCCGAGTTGATGGGCATCCAGATCCCCCGGTTCTGTGACCATCCGCTGCTCGACCCGGTCGGGGCGTGCCGTCAGTGCCTCGTCGAGGTCGAGGGGCAGCGCAAACCGATGGCCTCGTGCACCACGACGGTCATGCCGGACATGGTGGTCCGCACACAGTTCACGTCCGAGGCCGCCGACAAGGCGCAGCGCGGGGTCATGGAACTGCTGCTGATCAACCATCCCCTGGACTGCCCGATCTGCGACAAGGGCGGCGAATGCCCGCTGCAGAACCAGGCGATGTCCAACGGCAGGCCGGAGACCCGGTTCGAGGACGTCAAACGGACGTTCCCCAAACCGATCAGCATCTCGTCGCAGGTGCTGCTCGACCGGGAACGCTGCGTGCTGTGCGCGCGCTGCACGCGGTTCTCGGCGCAGATCGCGGGTGACCCGTTCATCGACCTCATGGAACGCGGTGCGCTGCAACAGGTCGGCATCGGTCAGGACAAACCGTTCCAGTCGTACTTCTCCGGCAACACCGTGCAGATCTGCCCGGTCGGCGCGCTGACCGGGACCGCATACCGCTTCCGGGCCCGCCCGTTCGACCTGGTGTCCAGCCCGAGCGTGTGCGAGCACTGCGCCTCCGGTTGCGCGCAGCGCACCGACCATCGGCGCGGAAAGGTGCTGCGACGCCTCGCCGGTGACGATCCCGAGGTGAACGAGGAGTGGAACTGCGACAAGGGCCGCTGGGCGTTCACGTATGCCACGGTCGGTGACCGGATCACGACGCCGCTGCTGCGCGAAGGCGGTGCGCTTCGGCCCGCATCGTGGTCGGAGGCGCTCACGGTGGCCGCCACAGGTCTGCTCGCCGCGGCGGGCAGCACCGGGGTGCTCGTCGGCGGCCGGAGCACCGTGCAGGACGCCTACGCCTACGCGAAGTTCGCGCGAATGGTGCTCAACACCAACGACGTCGACTTCCGGGCCCGGCCGCATTCGACCGAGGAGGCCGAGTTCCTCGCTGCCCACGTCGCCGGGCACACCATGGACTTGCGCTACGCCGAGCTGGAACACGCGCCGACGGTGCTGCTGGCCGGGTTGGAACCGGAGGAAGAGTCGCCGATCGTGTTTCTGCGCCTGCGCAAAGGTGTTCGCAAGAACGGCGTGCAGGTTCTGTCGGTCGCGCCGTGGGCGAGTCGTGGGCTCACGAAGCTGGCGGGCGTCCTCCTGCCGACACCGCCCGGCGGCGAGGCCGCCGTATTTGACCGATTGCACGACGACGACCGGCTGCGCAGGCCCGGGGCCGTCATCCTGGTCGGCGAGCGCCTCGCCACCTCCGCGGGTGCGCTCTCTGCTGCGGCGCGGCTCGCCGCGGCGACGGGTGCGCGACTGGCCTGGATTCCGCGGCGTGCCGGGGAACGAGGTGCCATCGAGGCCGGGGCGCTGCCGAACCTCCTGCCGGGCGGGCGCCCGGTCGACGACGCCGCCGCCCGTGCCGACGTGGCGCGCGCATGGTTCATCTCCGCGCTGCCGGAGACACCGGGGCGCGATACGGCCGCGATCCTGTCGACGGCCGCGAGTGGACGTCTGGCCGCACTGTTGGTCGGTGGGGTCGAGCTGGGTGACCTCGCCGATCCCGAGCTCGCATCGGCCGCATTGCGGACGACGCCGTTCGTGGTGAGCCTGGAGCTTCGCGAGAGTGCCGTCACCGACCTGGCCGACGTGGTGTTCCCCGTCGCGCCGGTGGTCGAGAAGGCCGGGTCGTTCATGAACTGGGAGGGCCGCTCCCGGCCCTTCGAGCCGTCGCTGAAGACGAACGCGATCCCGGATCTGCGGGTGCTGCACTACCTGGCCGACGAGATCGGCGTCGACCTCGCCCTGCCCACCGCCGAGGCGGCCGATGCCGAACTGGCCAGGCTGGGCACCTGGGGCGGTTCGCCCTCTCCCGCTCCGTCGGTGACGCCTGTCGCCACGGCCGAACCCGGTCCGGGACAGGCGATCCTGGCAAGCTGGCGCATGCTGCTCGACGCGGGCCGCCTGCAAGACGGTGAGCCGCATCTGGCCGGCACCGCCCCGCGGCCGGTGGCACGGATGTCGGCGGCGACCTCCGCGGAGATCGGGGCGACCGACGGCGCCGCAGTGATCGTCAGCACCGAGCGCGGCGCGATCACGTTGCCGCTCGCGGTCACCGACATGCCCGACCGGGTCGTCTGGCTGCCGATGAACTCGCCCGGATCGGCGCTCCACCAACGCCTCGGTGTGACGGCGGGCGCCGTGGTGTCGATCGGAGCCGGCGCATGACACATCCGGATCCGACGCTGTTCGGACACGATCCGTGGTGGCTGATGCTTGCCAAGGCCATCGCGATCTTCGGCTTCCTGGTGTTGACCGTCCTCTCGGCGATCCTGATCGAGCGCAAACTGCTGGGCCGCATGCAGATGCGGTTCGGCCCGAACCGGGTGGGCCCGGCCGGCCTGCTGCAGTCGTTGGCCGACGGGATCAAACTCGCGCTCAAAGAGGGCCTTGTCCCGGCCGGGGTCGACAAACCGATCTACCTTCTGGCCCCGATCATCTCGGTGATCCCCGCGTTCATGGCGTTCGCGGTCATACCGATGGGCGGCGCGGTGTCGGTGTTCGGCCACCGCACACCACTGCAACTCACCGACCTGCCTGTCGCGGTGCTCTACATCCTGGCCGTGACGTCGATCGGCGTCTACGGCATCGTGCTCGCCGGGTGGGCGTCCGGATCCACCTACCCCCTGCTGGGCGGCCTGCGATCGAGCGCGCAGGTGATCTCCTACGAGATCGCGATGGGACTGTCGTTCGTGGCGGTCTTCCTCTACGCAGGCACGATGTCGACGTCGGGCATCGTCGCCGGGCAGGACCGCACCTGGTACGTGTTCCTGCTGCTGCCGTCGTTTCTGGTGTACGTGGTGTCCATGGTCGGCGAGACCAACCGCGCCCCTTTCGATCTGCCCGAGGCCGAAGGCGAGCTGGTCGGCGGATTCCACACCGAGTACTCGTCGCTGAAGTTCGCGATGTTCATGCTCGCCGAGTACGTCAACATGACCACGGTGTCGGCACTGGCCACCACGATGTTCCTGGGTGGATGGCACGCACCGTTCCCGTTCAACATGATCGACGGCGCCAACAGCGGGTGGTGGCCGCTTCTGTGGTTCACCGCCAAGGTGTGGACGTTCATGTTCCTGTACTTCTGGCTGCGTGCCACGCTGCCGCGGTTGCGCTACGACCAGTTCATGGCGCTGGGCTGGAAGGTCCTGATCCCGGTGTCGTTGGTGTGGATCATGGTCGTCGCGATCACCCGTAGCCTGCGCCAACACGGTGAGGGAACCTGGGCGGCGTGGCTCGTCACCGCCGCCGTGCTCGCCGTCGTGGTCCTGGCCTGGGGTCTGTGGAAGTCCCTGCGCCGCAGAACCGCTCAACCGCCGCCTGAGCAGAGCACCGGTGCATACCCGGTACCGCCCCTGCCGACCGCCGGCAAGAAGGAGACCGCTGATGCCTAAATTCCTCGACGCGCTGGCCGGTTTCGCGGTCACGTTGGGCTCGATGTTCAAGAAACCCATCACCGAGGGGTACCCGGAGAAACCGGGGCCGGTCGCGCCGCGCTACCACGGCCGTCACCAGCTCAACCGTTATCCCGACGGCCTGGAGAAGTGCATCGGCTGCGAATTGTGCGCGTGGGCATGCCCCGCCGACGCCATCTACGTCGAAGGCGCCGACAACACACCCGGGGAACGCTATTCGCCCGGGGAGCGCTACGGGCGTGTCTACCAGATCAACTATCTGAGGTGCATCGGATGCGGTCTGTGCATCGAGGCCTGCCCCACGCGGGCATTGACGATGACGAACGACTACGAGATGGCCGACGACAACCGGGCCGACCTGATCTGGGGTAAGGACAAGCTGCTGGCACCGCTGCAGCCCGGTATGCAGGCCCCGCCGCACGACATGGCACCGGGCAGCACCGACGACGACTACTACCTGGGCAACATCGCCCCCATCACACCCGTGGCCGAGGACGCCCGATGAACCCGGACCTGGCACTACTGGCCGCCGAGGGCGCCAGGACGTCGACCGGTGAGGCCGTGTTGTTCTGGATCGTCGGCACGGTGGCACTGCTCGGTGCGATCGGTGTCGTCGCCGCCCGAAAGGCCGTGTACTCGGCAGTGTTCCTGGCCTGCACCATGATCGCGCTGGCCGTGCTCTACATCGCGCAGGACGCCCCGTTCCTCGGTGTGGTGCAGGTCGTGGTCTACACCGGCGCGGTGATGATGCTGTTCCTGTTCGTGCTGATGCTCATCGGCGTCGACCTCACCGAGTCGTTCGTCGAGACGATCCGGGGTCACCGGATCGCGGCGCTGGTCGCCGGTATCGGGTTCGGGATCCTGGTGATCGCGGGAATCGGCAACGTGTCGGTCAGCGGGTTCAGCGGTCTCACCGCGGCCAACGGCGGCGGCAACGTCGAGGGATTGGCGGCGCTGATCTTCACGCGGTACCTGTGGGCGTTCGAGTTGACCAGCACGCTGTTGATCACCGCCGCGCTCGGCGCGATGGTGCTCGCGCACCGGGAGCGCTTCGAACGCCGCAAGACCCAAAGGGAACTGGCCATCGAACGTTTCCAGGGCGGTGGGCATCCGACCCCGCTGCCGAACCCCGGGGTCTACGCCAGGCACAACTCCGTCGACGTCCCGGCCCGCCTGCCCGACGGGTCGGATTCCCCATTGTCGGTGAGCACGATCCTGCCGCACCGCACAGTCGGCAGCGCAACCAACGGGAAGAGGTGACACGGTTGAACCCCGACAACTACCTGTACCTGTCGGCTCTGCTGTTCACCATCGGAGCCGCCGGGGTGTTGTTGCGGCGCAATGCGATCGTCATGTTCATGTGCATCGAGTTGATGCTCAATGCCGCGAACCTGGCGTTCGTGAACTTCTCGCGCATGCACGGCCAGCTCGACGGGCAGGTGGTCGCATTCTTCACGATGGTGGTCGCCGCCTGCGAGGTGGTGGTGGGCCTCGCCATCATCATGGCCATCTTCCGCACCCGCCGCTCGGCCTCCGTCGATGACGCCAACCTGCTGAAACATTAGAGGCGCGATGATAACTGACTGGCTACCTGTCTGGCTGCTGATCGCCCTGCCCGCCGCAGGGGCGACGATCCTGCTGCTCGGCGGCCGACGCACCGACCGCTGGGGGCACCTGCTGGGGTGCGCGATGTCCTTGGCCGCGTTCGCCGTCGGAGCTGTGCTGTTCGCCGGCATGCTGGGCCGCGCCGGCGAGGAACGGGCCGTGCACGAAGCGTTGTTCTCCTGGGTGCCGGTGGCCGGCCTGCAGGTCGACTTCGGTCTGCAACTCGACCAGTTGTCGATGTGCTTCGTGCTGCTGATCACCGGGGTCGGCTCGCTGATCCACATCTATTCGATCGGCTACATGGCCCACGATCCGGACCGTAGAAGGTTCTTCGCCTATCTCAACCTGTTCCTGGCGGCGATGCTGCTGCTCGTCCTGGCCGACAACTACCTGGGCCTCTACGCGGGCTGGGAAGGCGTGGGCCTCGCGTCATACCTGTTGATCGGCTTCTGGTCGCACAAACCCTCTGCCGCGACAGCGGCCAAGAAGGCATTCATCGTCAACCGCGTCGGCGACATGGGTCTTGCGATCGCGCTCATGATCATGTTCGCCTCGATCGGGTCGATCTCCTTCGCGGGCGTCTTCGGCGCCGCACCCGCGCTCAGCGAGGCCACACTCACCGCCATCGGCCTGTTGCTGTTGCTCGGGGCGTGCGGTAAGTCCGCGCAGGTGCCGCTGCAGTCCTGGCTCGGTGACGCCATGGAGGGCCCGACGCCGGTGTCGGCCCTCATCCACGCCGCCACCATGGTGACCGCAGGTGTGTACCTGATCGTGCGGTCCGGCCCGATCTTCGACCTCGCACCCACCGCGCAGACCGGTGTTGTGGTCGTCGGCGCGGTGACGCTGTTGTTCGGCGCGATCATCGGCTGTGCGAAAGACGACATCAAGAAGGCGCTCGCCGCGTCGACCATGAGCCAGATCGGCTACATGGTGCTCGCGGCCGGTTTGGGGCCTGCCGGTTACGCATTCGCGATCATGCACCTGCTCACCCACGGTTTCTTCAAGGCCGGGCTGTTCCTCGGGGCGGGTTCGGTGATGCACGCCATGAACGACGAGGTCAACATGCGCCGCTACGGTGGTCTGCGCACGGTTTTGCCGGTGACGTTCGCGACGTTCGGGCTCGGGTATCTCGCGATCATCGGTGTACCGCCGCTCGCCGGGTTCTTCTCCAAAGACGGCATCATCGAGGCCGCGCTTGGCGAGGGGGGTGCCCGCGGCGTGATCCTCGGCGGCGCAGCGATCCTGGGCGCGGGCATCACCGCGTTCTACATGACCCGCGTGATGCTGATGACGTTCTTCGGTGAAAAGCGTTGGGCGGCAGACGCACACCCGCACGAGGCGCCTGCGGTGATGACCTGGCCGATGATCCTGCTGGCGGTCGGATCTGTGGTCTCCGGCGGGGCACTGGCCATCGGCGGCACGCTGACGCACTGGCTCGAACCCGTCGTGGGCAGGCACGAGGCCCACCACGCCGTACCGGTGTGGGTGGTCACCGCCATCGTGCTCGCGGTGGTGGCGCTCGGCATCCTCGTCGCCTACCGCATGTACGCGCAGCAGACGGTTCCCGACGAGGTACCCGACGGTTCGGCACTGACCGTGGCCGCACGCAACGACCTCTACGGGGACGCGTTCAACGAGGCCGTGTTCATGCGCGGAGGCCAGGCATTGACCGCCGCCATGGTCGCCGTCGACGACAAGGCCGTCGACGGCACCGCGGGAGGTCTCGCGGCGCTGGTGAGCCGAACATCGGACGGGTTGCGCCAGGTACAGACCGGCTTCGCCCGCTCGTACGCACTGTCGATGCTCGGAGGTACGGCTCTGGTGGTGGCGGCGATCCTGGCGGTGCAACTGTGGTGAGTTCATTTCCCTGGCTGACGGTGTTGTGGGCGGTGCCGGTCGTGGGCGCCGCGGTGGTGATCCTGCTGCCCGCCGCGCAGCGAGCCGTCGCCAAGTGGCTGGCGCTCGCGGTTTCTGTCGTGACCCTCGGGATCACCGCGGTGATCGCAGTCGGGTTCGACCCGTCCGGCGAGCAGTTCCAGTTCGTCGAATCACACCGCTGGATACCATCTTTCGGCACCGGCTACATCCTCGGCGTCGACGGCATCGCCCTGGCGCTGGTGGTCCTCACCGCGGTGCTGGTGCCGATACTGATCGTCGCGGGCTGGAACGACGCGAGCAGGCAGACCGGTCTGGCGGGTCGCTCCGTGCAGGCCTACCTGGCGCTCATGCTGGCGGTCGAGGGCATGGTGCTCATATCCCTGGTGGCCCTGGACATCCTGCTGTTCTACGTGTTCTTCGAGGCCATGCTCATCCCGATGTACTTCCTCATCGGTGGTTTCGGCGGCGAGAACCGCTCACGCGCGGCCGTGAAGTTCCTGCTGTACAACCTGTTCGGCGGTCTGATCATGCTCGCCGCGGTGATCGGCCTGTATGTCGTCACCGCGGGCAGCGACGCATTCGCGGCAGGCACGTTCGACTTCCGCGAGATCGTCGCGGCGGTGTCTTCCGGGCAGTTGGTGGTCAACCCGGCGATCATGAACTTCCTGTTCCTCGGGTTCATGTTCGCGTTCGCGGTCAAGGCGCCGCTGTGGCCGTTCCACCGCTGGCTGCCCGATGCCGCCGTGGAGGCGACGCCCGCCTCGGCCGTGCTCATGATGGCGGTGATGGACAAGGTGGGCACCTTCGGCATGCTGCGGTACTGCCTGCAGTTGTTCCCCGACGCATCAACGTATTTCCGGCCGGTGGTGATCACGCTGGCCGCGATCGGGATCGTGTACGGTGCCGTGCTGGCGATCGGGCAGACCGATGTCATGCGGTTGATCGCCTACACGTCGATCTCGCACTTCGGGTTCATCATCCTCGGCATCTTCGTGATGACCAGCCAGGGACAATCCGGGTCGACGCTGTACATGATCAACCACGGCATCTCCACGGCCGCGCTGTTCCTCGTCGCCGGATTCCTGGTGTCGCGGCGCGGCAGCAGGCTCATCGACTCCTACGGCGGGGTCCAGAAGGTCGCGCCGGTGCTGGCGGGCACCTTCCTGGTCGCAGGCCTTGCGACGTTGTCGCTGCCCGGGCTCGCGCCGTTCATCAGCGAATTTCTGGTGCTGATCGGCACGTTCACGCGGTATCCGGTGGCGGCGGTGTTCGCGGCGACCGCGCTGGTGCTGTCGGCGGTCTACATCCTGTGGACGTATCAACGGATGATGACCGGCCCCGTGCGCGACGGGATTGCCGACGGTGACAGTCCGGTGCGCGACCTCGTACCGCGCGAACTCGTGGTGGTGGCCCCGCTGATCGCGCTGCTGTTGGTACTCGGCATCTACCCGAAACCCGCACTGGACGTGATCGACCCGGCGGTCGAGCACACGTTGACCACGATCGGCCAAACCGATCCCGAACCGGCTGTGCCACCGACGATCGCAGAGGGGGCACGCTGACATGGTGACACCCAGCATCGAATACGGACTGCTGTCGCCGATGCTCATCGTGTTCGGCGCGGCAGTGCTCGGCGTGCTGATCGAGGCGTTCGCACCGCGGCAGAGCCGCTACCCGCTCCAGGTCACCGTCGCCCTCGGCGGTCTCGTCGCGGCCGTGGTCGCGGTGGTGTTCGTCGCCGGCGACCTGCGCGGCACACCGGGACAACCGGCGGTGCTGGGCGCCGTCGTGCTCGATGCGCCTGCGGTGTTCCTGCAGGGCACCATCGCGCTCGTCGGCATCCTCGGCATCATGCTCATCGCCGAACGCCAGAAGGCCACCGTGTCGGCCGGCGAGGCACGCGGTTTGGAGGGCTTCACACCGCAGGCGTCGGCAGTGGCGGGCAGTGTCGCCGAGCAGCTGGCGACCAAAGCAGGCATCATGCAGACCGAGGTCTTCCCGCTCACGATGTTCGCGATCGGGGGCATGCTGTTGTTCCCGGCGTCCGACGATCTGCTGACGATGTTCGTGGCGCTTGAGGTTCTCTCGCTGCCGCTGTACCTGCTGTGCGGGCTCGCGCGTCGGCGTCGTCTGTTATCGCAAGAGGCCGCGCTGAAGTACTTCCTGCTGGGCGCCTTCTCGTCGGCGTTCTTCCTGTACGGCGCAGCCATGCTGTACGGCTCCGCCGGCACGCTCGACCTGTCGGGCATCGCCGAGGCGATCTCGGCGGGCAGCGGCAACCGCTCGCTGGCACTGCTCGGCGTTGCGCTCCTGCTCGTCGGCGTGCTGTTCAAAGTCGGTGCGGTGCCGTTCCATTCGTGGATTCCCGACGTCTATCAGGGCGCGCCGACCTCGATCACGGCGTTCATGGCGGCCGCCACCAAGATCGCGGCGTTCGGCGCGATGCTGCGGATCTTCTACGTCGCGGTGCCCGCGATGCGCGACGATTGGCGTCCGGTGCTGTGGGTGATCGCCATCCTGACCATGGTGATCGGGACCGTCACGGCCGTCACGCAAACCGACGTCAAACGCATGCTCGCGTACTCGGCCGTGGCGCACTCGGGTTTCATCCTCACCGGTGTCATCGCCGCCAACCCGGCCGGTGTGTCGTCCACTCTGTTCTATCTGTTCGCGTACGGGTTCAGCACGCTCGGCGCGTTCGCGGTAGTGGGGTTGATCCGTAACTCCGCCGGCGACGAGGAGACGTCGATGGCGCAGTGGGCCGGCCTCGGCCGGCGCTATCCGATTGTGGGCGTGGTGTTCTCACTGTTCTTGCTGGCGTTCGCCGGTATCCCGTTGACCAGCGGGTTCGTGAGCAAATTCGCGGTGTTCAAGGCCGCGGGCGAAGGTGGCGCGATTCCACTGGTGATCGTCGGCGTGGTCGCCAGCGCGGTCGCGGCGTACTTCTACGTGCGCGTGATCGTGCTGATGTTCTTCACCGAACCGCCCGACGATGCACCCGAGCTCGTGGTGCCCAGCGGGTTGTCCACCGCGGTTGTCGCCGTCACCGCAGTCGTCACCTTCGCCCTCGGTGCGCTCCCCCAGCCGCTGCTCGATCTGGCCCACAATGCAGAGACCTTCCTGCACTAGGTTCTTCCCGCGAGCAGACGCGAAAGTACCCATTTCGGCGCCAAAATAGGCACTTTCGCGTCTGCTCGCGAAGGAAACGGGACCCGCTGAATTCGAAACTAGGGCTCGATGATGGTCATCCCGGAGCCCGCGTAGCTGTCCATGCCCGCCAACGCAGCCGGCGCATCGTCGAGGCCGACCCGGCGCGTCACCAACTGCTCCGGTTGCAATGCCCCGCTCGCCAGCATGTCGAGCATCGCGGGATAGTCGACGGCGGGCATGCCGTGGGAACCGAGGATGGCGAGTTCCTGGGCGATGACCCGGTCCATCGGAAACGCGGGAAAAGCGTCGGCACCGAACAGCAGCCCCACCTGCACGTGGCGACCACGGCGGCGCAGCGACGCGACGGACGCGGCCGCCGAGGCGGGGTTACCCACCGCGTCGACGCCGACGTGCGCACCGCCGTCGGTGCGCCGCACGATCTCGGTTGCGACGTCGTCGGTCTCGGTACTGTGGATAATTTCGTCGGCACCCAGACGGTCAGCGGCCGCCAACGCGTCGGCGGTGACGTCGACCGCAACCACGTTGGCGCCAAGCGCCTTTGCGATCATCACCGCCGACAGCCCGACACCACCGCAGCCGTGCACCACCACCCACTGGCCGGCCCGCACCTCGCCGTGGGTGACGATCGCCCGAAACGCGGTCGCGAACCGGCACCCCAACGAGGCCGCGGCGACGAACGTCACCGCGTCGGGTAGACGCACCAGATTGGCGGCAGCGCGTGGCACCGCGACCAGCTGCGCGAACGAGCCCGGCAGCGTGAACCCGGGCTGCTCCTGATGTGGGCACACCTGCGCGTCGCCGGCCACGCAGAATTCGCAACGGCCGCAGCCGAGCACGAAGGGCGTCGTCACCCGATCGCCCACCCGCCAACCCGTCACGCCGGCACCGACCGCGGCGATGACGCCGGCGAACTCGTGGCCGGGGATGATCGGCAACTGCACCGGGTCGTGGCCGCGCCAGGCGTGCCAATCGGATCGGCACACCCCGGTCGCCGCGACCGCGACGAGCACACCGTCGGCAGGACACTCGGGGTCGGGAACCTCCCTCACCCCGGGTAGGACACCGACCGCGGAACAGACAACAGCGCGCACGTGCCCATCGTAGGCGGGCTCAGCGCTGACGCTTCAGGATGAACTCCGCGACGCGGCCACCGAGGTCGTCACGCACGGGTGTCGCCATCTCGACCTGTTTTCGGGCCTGTTCGACGACGGGGGTCTGCGGATCGAGTACCGACAGGTAAACCTCGTGCGCGGCGAGGGCATCGATCGCGGCGTCGGTGTAGCCGTCGATCACCTCGAAGTGGGTTGCCGCAGGCCCGTTCTCGAACAGGTACCGCGGTGGACGTGTGAGCCCGTCGTACGCGTCGGCGACCGCATGCGCGAACTCGATGTGGTCGGTCTGGTTCGGCGCGTCCGGCGCCCAACTCGGGCCGCTGTAGATCGTGATGACGATGTCGGGCTCGAGGTCCTCGATCGTCTCGGCGATGCGCGCCCGCAACTGCGGCGTGTTGCGGATATTGCTGTCCGGGAAATCCCAGAACACGACATCGTCGACACCGACGATCGCCGCCGACCGGCGCTGCTCGCCTTCACGCAGCGGACCTGCCTGCTCGGGCGGCATCCCGGCGATACCGGCCTCACCCCGGGAGGCGAACGCGTAGCGCACCGTCTTGCCTGCCGCGGTCCATTTGGCCACCGCGGCGCCGATGCCGTACTCGGGATCGTCGGGATGCGGCACCAGCACGAGGGCGCTGTGCCAGTCCGTGGGGAATGGCTGCTCGGTCATGCCGATCAGTGTGACTCAGTACCACCCCGCGGGCCGGTAGGCGGCGCCGGGATGGTCGGCAGCCAGCAACGGCCCGGCGCCACCGAGCCGCTCCCGCAAGGTGACCCGCTCACCGGCAGCGGGAACCCGACCACGGCGCCGCAACTCGGGCACGACATGACGGGCGAAATCGACGAAGGTGCCCGGCGTCGTGACATAGGCGAGATTGAACCCGTCCACGTCGGCCTCGTCGACCCACCGTTCGAGCTCGTCGGCCACCTCGGACGGTGACCCCACCAGCAGCGGGCCGCGACCACCGAGACCGATCTCGTGGGCCAACTCCCTTGCAGTCCACGGTCGTTCAGCCGTCGTGAACGAGGCCAGCGCCGAACGGTTCGCCTCGGTCTGGACGTACCTGAGGGGTTCGTCGGGACCGAGCTCGGCCAGATCGACGCCGGTCCAGCCACCGAACAATGCGAGCGCACCCTCCGGGCTGACGTACTTCCGGTATTCGTCGAGCTTGGCGACGGCCTCGTCGTGGGTTTCCGCGACGATCGGGGTGACCATCGTGAAGACCTTGATGGCCCGCGGATCTCTGCCCTGCTCTGCGGCGGCGTCGCGCAGCGCCTTGACGGGTTTGGCGACGATCTCGGGCGTCGGACCCGACACGAACACCGCTTCGGCATGCCCCGCGGCGAACCGCACACCGCGCGGCGAGGCGCCGGCCTGGAACAGCACGGGCGTGCGCTGCGGCGACGGTTCGCACAGGAACGGGCCGGGGACGCTGAAGTACCGGCCCTTGTGCTCGATGTCGTGAACCTTCGCCGGATCGGTGAAGACCCCGCGTTCGGCATCACGGACGACGGCGTCGGGCTCCCACGACGCCTCCCACAGCTTGTAGCAGACCTCGAGGTACTCCTCGGCGATCTCGTAACGCTCGTCGTGCGGGATCTGCGCATCGAGCCCGAGGTTGCGGGCGGCGCTGTCGAGATAGGACGTGACGATGTTCCACGCCACACGGCCTTCGGTGAGGTGGTCGAGCGTCGCGAACCGCCGTGCCAGCGCATACGGCTGCTCATAGGTCAAAGACACCGTGACGCCGAAGCCGAGGGACTCTGTGACCGCGGCCATGGCCGAGACCGCCAACGTCGGATCGTTGACCGGGAACTGCGCGGCGTCGGCCACTGCCGCGTCCCGGGAACCGCCGTAGATGTCGTACACGCCGAGGATGTCGGCGAGGAACAGCGCGTCGAACCCACCGGCTTCGAGAGTGCGCGCCAGGTCCGTCCAGTACCCGAGCTCGCGGTAGCGATGCCCCTGATCATCCGGATGCCGCCACAGGCCCGCGGACTGGTGCCCGACACAGGCCATGTCGAAGGCATTGAGATAGATCCTGGTCATCACCCGTCCCCGATTTCATCCTTGTGCGTCTCGCGTGCGAAATACGCGGCGGCGACGGTGATCACCGTGAGCACGACGAAGTACCCGACGATCAGCCAGGGTCTGCCGCCACCGGCGACCAACAGCGACGCTGCGATCAGCGGTGCGAACCCACCGGAGAGCACCGCGCCGATCGAGTATCCCAGCGACGCGCCGCTGTAGCGCACGCGGGTGTCGAACAACTCACCGAACCACGCTGCCTGCGGGCCGTACATGGCGTCGTGCGCAATGTTCACCCCGAACACGATCGCCAGCACGATCGCGACATGCGATCCGGTGTCGGCCGCGACGAAGAACAGGACGAGTGCCACCACACCCGCGACCGCGCCGAACAGATACGGTGGACGCCTGCCGATCCGGTCCGACACCATCGCCCAGACCGGTGTGGTGACCAGGCCGATCGCCGATGCGATGAGCACCGCCGCGAGCCCGACACCTCCGCCGGCCGAGGTCGAGTCCTGCAGGTAGGTCAGTGAATACGTGGTGAGCAGCACGAACAGTGCGATCTGCGAGATCCGCAGCCCGGTGGTGATCACGACACCGCGCGGTTGTGTGCGCAGCACCTCCAGCACCGGCATCCGCGCGACCTCGCCGCGCTCTTTGACCCGGGTGAACACCTCGGCGTCGGTGAGCCGCAACCGGATCACCAACCCGACGATCACGAGAACCGCGCTGAGCAGGAACGGGATTCGCCACCCGTAGGCGAGGAAAGCCTCAGGCCCGGTGACAGTCCTGGTTACGTAGAAAACGCCGGTCGACAGCAACATACCCGCGGGTGATCCCAATTGGGTGAAGCTGCCGAACAGTCCGCGCCGTCCCGGCGGGGCGTGCTCGACCGAGAGCAACGCCGCACCGCCCCATTCGGCGCCGACCGCGAGACCTTGCGCCAACCGCAGGATCACCAGCAGCGCGGGGGCCAGCAGCCCGACCTGCGCGTAGGTGGGCAACAGGCCGATCGCAAAGGTGCTCACCCCCATGCCGACCAGGGCAGCGACCAGGACGGTCTTGCGTCCCAGCCGGTCTCCGTAGTGGCCCGAGATCAACGCTCCCAGCGGTCTGGCCCCGAAGCCCGCGGCATAGGTCGCGAACGCGGCGAGCGTACCGGCCGTCGACGAGACGTTCGGAAAGAACAACGGTTTGAACACGAGCGCCGCCGCCGTGGCGTACAGATAGAAGTCGTACCACTCGATGGTGGTTCCGACCGCACTGCCCAGCGCGACGGTGCGCGCGCTCGGCTTGGAAGCGGACGCTGAGCGTAGGTCAGCAAGAGTCACGTGGCCGTAGCCTATACACCTGCAGGAGCGCTGAGGAGAGTTAACTTCACCGCGATGCAAAAGGTGTTCAGGTCACCGATCGACCGTCACGCCGTGCACGACGATCGCCGCGGTCTGCCTCACCCACTCATCATCGAGATCCTCGTTCGACGCCAGGAGCAGCCGTAACATCGTGGCACCGCCGATGATTTCCAGCAGCCGGTCCGGGTTGACGTCGGAGTGTACTTCTCCGCGTGCGATGCCGTCGACGATGCGTTCGCGCACCGCCGCGAACACGCCCGTGAAGCGCTGCATCACGCGGGCGTTGAGTTCGGCGTCGGCCCAGACGTCGGCCACCAGGCCGGGCAACGCGGCGCGCACCACGGGACTGGTGAACACGTCACGCGCGGCGCCGATCATCGCACGCACATCGGCAGCGATGTCGCCCGCCGGGGCGGCCAGCGCGGTCGGCGCAGCCGGGAACACCGCCTCATGGACCAGTTCGGCCTTGCTCGACCAGCGCCGGTACAACGCGGTTTTGGTGGTCTGTGCACGTTCGGCGACGGCGGCCATGGTGAGGTTCGCATAGCCGATCTCGACGAGCAGGTCCGCGGTGGCGCGCATGATCGCCGTGTCGATCCGCGGGTCGCGGGGGCGCCCCGCGCCGACGGTCTTGCCAAGCGGTGAAGGCTCTGCTTTCATAACGCAACCAACAGTATCGTAATTGCAGCCGTCAGGGAGATCCGCATGGCAAACGAACCGGCTGTCGAAGATGTCAGCCGCCTGCAGCATTCGAGCCGCGATGTCAGCACGGTCCCGATGGCGCTCGCCGAGTGGCTGTCCACGCTGTTACCCGCAGGCGCCGAACCCTCCGTCACGGTGGAGGACGGCGTGGACGCCAACGGCATGTCGTCGGAAACCCTTCTGTTGACAGCGGAGTGGACCGAGGACGGTGCGCGTGTGCGTCACCCCCTCGTCGCCCGCGTGGCCCCCGCGCCCGGCGACGTCCCCGTCTTCGCGTCGTACCGGCTCGACCACCAGTTCGAGTTGATGCGCCTGATCGCCGACCTCACCGATGTGCCGGTGCCCCGGGTCCGGTGGCTGGAGGCCACCGGTGCGGTACTCGGCACGCCCTTCTTCCTGATGGACCGCGTCGACGGGATCGTCCCACCCGACGTCATGCCGTACACATTCGGTGGCAACTGGTTTTCCGATGCGCCCGCCGACCAACGCCGGCAATTGCAGGACAGCACGGTCAGGGTTCTGGCCACGTTGCACTCGATCCCCGACGCCTTGGACCGCTTCGGATTTCTCCTCGAGGTCGACCCGCCTGGCGACACGCCGCTGCGGCGCCACTTCACGTGGCTCAAAGATTGGTACGACTTCGCGGTCGCCGACATCGGCCGCTCGCCCCTGGTCGAGAAGGCGCTCGGATGGCTCGAAGAGCACTTCCCCACTGACATCGCGTCATCGGAACCGGTTCTGGCGTGGGGTGACTCGCGGATCGGCAACGTGCTCTACCAGGATTTCGAGCCGGTCGCGGTGCTCGATTGGGAGATGGCCACAGTCGGCCCGCGCGAACTCGACGTCTCCTGGATCATATTCGCGCACATGGTCTTCCAGGAGCTGGCCGGTCTTGCCGGATTGCCGGGTCTGCCGGATGTGCTGCGCGAGGAGGACGTGCGCGCCACCTACACCGAACTCACCGGCGTGCAACTGGGCGATCTGCGCTGGTTCTACATCTACTCCGGGGTCGTCTGGTGTTGTGTGTTCATGCGTACCGGCGCGCGGCGGGTCCGGTTCGGTGAGATCGAAAAGCCCGAGGACGTCGAGTCGCTGTTCTACCACGCGTCGCTGCTGCGCCGCCTGATCGAGGAGGCCTGACATGCTCGGCCCGATGGACGAATTCCCGGTTCACCAACTTCCGCAACCGATCGCGTGGCCGGGATCGTCCGACCGCAACTTCTACGACCGCTCCTATTTCAACGCGCACGACCGCACGGGCGACATCTTCGTCATCACCGGCATCGGCTACTACCCCAACCTCGGGGTGAAGGACGCGTTCTTGTTGGTGTCGCGCCGCGGCAGTGGCAAATTCGGCGGTGGCGGCGACACCCAGACCGCGGTGCACCTGTCCGACGCCATCGACCAGGACCGCCTCAACCAGCACGTCATGGGATACCGCGTCGACGTCGTCGAGCCGCTGCACACGCTTCGGATCACCCTCGACGACACCCACGGCATCGAGGCGGATCTCACGTGGAACGGCCTGTTCGACGTCGTGCCGGAACAACCCCACGTCCTGCGCACCGGCAACCGCGTCACCCTCAACGCGCAACGGTTCGCCCAACTCGGGACCTGGAGCGGGCATCTCACCATCGACGGCCAACGCATCGACATCGACCCGGACACCTGGATCGGCTCACGCGACCGGTCGTGGGGCATCCGGCCCATCGGCGAGGCCGAACCGGCAGGCCGGCCCGCTGATCCGCCGTTCGAGGGGATGTGGTGGCTCTACGTGCCGATGGCGTTCGAAGAGTTCTCGATCGTGCTCATCATCCAGGAGGAACCCAGCGGGTTCCGTTCCCTCAATGACTGCACGCGGATCTGGAAGGACGGTCGCATCGAGCAGCTGGGCTGGCCGCGGATCAACATCCACTACCGGTCCGGCACCCGCATCCCGACCGGGGCCACCATCGATGCGACCGCGGCCGACGGTTCTCCGGTGCGGTTCGACGTGGAATCCAAACTGCCGGTCCCGATCCACGTGGGCGGCGGCTACGGCGGCGATCCGGACTGGCTGCACGGGGTGTGGAAGGGCGAGAAGTTCACCGAGCGGCTCACCTACGACATGACCGATCCGGCGATCGTCGGCCGGGCCGGGTTCGGCGTGATCGACCACGTCGGCCGCGCGGTGTGCACCGAGGGTGGCGCCGCGCCCGCGGAGGGGTGGGGCCTTTTCGAGCACGGCGCCCTCGGCCGTCACGACCCGTCCGGTTTCACCGACTGGCTCACCGTCGCACCGTAGGTTTCTCCCGCGAGCAGACGCAAAACTGCCGGTTTTGCCGCGAAATTGCGCAGTTTTGTGTCTGCTCGCGCAAGACAGTCAGCCGGCCCAGAACAGAACGCCGGCGCCGACCGCCTCGACCAGGAAGTAGAACCAGTTGGGGTAGAACGGTGTTCGCTCGTCGAACACCGCCGAGACCGCCCGGCCCACCGCCATCCCCGCCAGTGCGGCCCCGACCGTGAGCAGCACGCCGGTGCGCACCTGTGCCGGCGCGACGGTTGCATACGCCAGCACCGCGGCGATCGCCAGGCCGAAACCGCCGTAGACCCCGCGCACCTCGGCACGCGACGACGCCGACGTGAGCACGTAGTCGAACGGTCGCAGGATCGCCTGCGGTGCGGCCAGCGCATAGATGCCCATGCCGAGGAAGAACATCCCGACGATGGCGATGACAACGGTGATCCCGGTGCTCAAGGTAACCTCCTGCTCAGGTGATGAGGAGGCCAGCATGCCGACCCCGATACCCGCGCCGCTTCCACAAACCTGCTATCCGGCGGTGTGGCTGTGGCCTGGACAGGGCCTGTATTCGGGTCCGGCCCTGGGCCTGCAACCGCATTCGGGTTCGGTGTGGTGCCTGGCGGTCGGGATCGCCGCACCGTTGACGGTCGACGTCGAAGGTCATCGGATCCGTGCCCGTACCGCTCTGATCCCGCCGCGCGTGACGCATCATCTGGTGATGACGGGTCCGCTGGTGTCGTGCTATCTGGATCCGGCGTCGCACCGCACGGGGTCGTGCCGCAGGCAGTTCGACAGCGTCGTCCACGGCATCGGTATCGGGCACCGCCGCGAGGAGCACTTGCTCACCCCACCGGCCGACGATCTTTCGGCCGTGCGCTGGCTGGACACCGCCGCGCCGTCGATGATCCACGAGGTCGACACGCGGATCGAACTGGCAGCCAAGCAGATCCGTGAGGACCCGGGCACCGTGGTGCCCGCCGGTGATCTGGCCGCCGCAGCCGGGTTGTCCGAATCCCGCTTCCTGCACCTGTTCCGAGCCGAAGTGGGCACAAGCCTGCGGCGCTACCGGATGTGGTGCAGGCTGCTTCGCGCCGGAGCACTGCTGGCGGCGGGCCACGATCTGACGACGGCGGCCGTCGACTCGGGATTCGCCAGTCCGTCGCACCTCGCCGACCGGTTCAAGTCCACATTTGGGCTGTCTGCGTCCCGGTTGCTGGCGACGGGACTGCAGATCCGGGTTCCGTAGTGCACGCGAGCGTGCGCCGACTGCTGCTAACTCGCGGCGGGTTCAGTGGCAGACGCGCGCGCTCGCGGTGCAGAGGTGGGCACCTGGACCGCGGCGGGGGCGCGGCCGAACACCATCGACTCGTCGATCCGGTCGAACCGGTGGTCGATGGCGTCGAGCAGATAGTTGTGCCGCACGTGCCAGGGCCGCCTGGTGCCCGAGCGCGGCAGGGCATGCTCGGAACGCCGGATGTACCCGGCCTCCAGATCCCACGTGCGCTTCTCGGCGATCGGCGTGGAGCCCTTGTGCGGATAGGCATGGGTGTATCCGTGAGATCCCATGTACGCCAGTAGCTTCGCGACGGCCTTGGCGGTCATGTCGGCACGCAGCGTCCACGAGGCGTTCGTGTATCCGATGCACCACGCCATGTTCGGCACGTCCTCGAGCAGGAACTCCTTGTAGACGAACCGTTCGGTGGGCCTGACCTCGTCGCCGTCGACGCGCAGCGTGATGCCGCCGAGCGCCTGCAGTTGCAGGCCGGTGGCCGTGACGATCACGTCGGCATCGACCCGGTTGCCGGACCTCAGCACGATGCCGTCGGCGTCGAAATGATCGATGTGGTCGGTGACGATTTCCACCCGCCCCCGGGTGATCTCGTCGAAGATGTCCTTGTCCAGCACGAGGCACATCCGCTGATCCCAGGGGTCGTACTTCGGCTTGAAGTGCACGTCGACCGGATAGCCCTCGGGCAGCACACCGATGGTGGCATTGCGGATCACCCACCGGCCGAGCCTCGGTGCCGCGCGGAAGAAGTTGTACGCCGCATACTGCACCATGGCGTTTCGGACCCGTACCACCTGATGGGCCACCTTGCGGGGCAACACTTTCCGGATCGCTTGCACCGTCGGGTTGATTCGCGGTGAAGACATCATGTAGGTCGGCGAGCGCTGCAGCATCGTGACGTGGCCCGCGGTGCGCGCCAATGCGGGCACCAGGCTGATCGCGGTCGCGCCGCTGCCGATCACCACGACGCGCTTGCCGGTGTGGTCGAGCGATTCGGGCCAGAACTGCGGGTGCACGATCTCCCCGCGGAAGTCCGAGATGCCGGGGAATTCGGGCGTGTAGGGCTCGTCGTAGTTGTAGTAGCCGGTGCCGAAGAAGACGAACCGCGACCGGTAGGCCCTGGCCTGCCCGTACTGCTCGGTGTGCAATGTCCAGGTGTCGGTCGTCGAATCCCAATCCGCCGACAGCACATGGGTGTTGAACTCGATGTGACGGTCGATGCCGTGCTTGCGTGCGGTGTCGGTGAGGTAAGCGCGGATGTCACCGCCGTCGGCCACGTTCTCCGGACGCGTCCACGGTTCGTACGGGTAGCTCAGCGTGAAGATGTCGCTGTCGGAACGTATGCCGGGATACCGGAACAAATCCCAGGTCCCGCCGATGCGTGCACGTCGCTCCAGGAGCGTGTACGTGAGCCCAGGGCATTTCTCGTGGATGCGGTATGCCGCGTTGATCCCGGAAATGCCCGCACCGATGATGAGCACGTCGGTGTATTCCGGGTCGACAGACTCCGTGGCACCCATCGCGAACCTCCCCTGGTCCCGCCGCGTACCACCACATTAGGTGGTCAGGTGCGCAGCGTGTCAACGATCTGGGCAAGCGATTCCAACGAAATGGGAGATGGCTGGTAGAGACATATGCGGTCACCCACGCCTGCGACCCGGTCGGCGATGTGCGCGGCGATCTCGGCGGGGCTGCCGCAGGCCGCGACGGTGTGCAGGACGTCGTCGTCGATCAACGCACTCACCTCCTGCCAACGGCCCTGCTTGGACATCGCATTGAGCTCGGGCTGCAGGTCGCCCCATCCGTGCGCGTCGAGAACCGGTCGGTACGCCGGCGTCGACCCGTAGAACGCCAGCAGGCGCCGGGTGGCCTCGTGGTCGCGATCGTCCTCACCGACCGACACGATGATCTCCGGCACGACGGCGAAGCCGTCCGCGGACCGCCCTGCGGCGTTCAACCCGGCCCGCACAGCGGGCATGGTCACGTCGTGGAGAAACCGCTTCGAGCCGAACGGCATCACCAGCAGACCGTCGGCCAACTCTGCGGCGGCCCGGGTCAGCTGCGGGCCGAGCGCGCCGACGTATATCGGCGGCGGCCCGTACGGCGAGGGTCCCGGACTGAACGTCGGCGTCATGAGCGTATGCCGGTAGAACTCGCCGCGGAAGTCGAGACGTTCACCGGTCTGCCACGCCGAGAAGATCGCCCGCAGCGCCCCGAGAAGTTCACGCATCCGGGCGACCGGCCGGTCGAACTCCGCGCCGAACCGCTTCTCGATCTGCGTGCGGATCTGCGTGCCGAGGCCCAGCGTGAAGCGTCCACCCGACAACAGCTGGTGGTCGATCGCCTGGTGGGCCAGGTGAATCGGATTGCGAGGAAAGGCGATCGCCACGTTGGTCATGAGGTCGGCCCCTCTGACGGTGGACGCCAGCGTGAGCGGGGCGAACACGTCATGTGGCCCTTCGAAGGTGAAGACACCCGCGGCACCGGCCTCCACGAGTGCCTCGGTGCGTTCAATCGCATCGGTGGGCCCGAACAAGGCCGTCATGATCTTCACGGCGTGAGAGCCTAGTCACATGAGCATCCCGACGAATGCCGACGTTGTGGTGGTTGGTGCCGGATTCGCCGGGCTGACGGCAGCGCGCAGGCTGGTGCAGCGCGGGTACGACGTCGTGGTCCTGGAAGGCCGTGACCGGGTCGGGGGTCGGTCGTCGACCGCGACGATCGCCGGGGTGCCGGTCGATCTAGGCGGCACGTTCGTCGGGCCGACACAGGACGCGGTGCTTGGCCTTGCGGCCGAACTCGGCTGTGCCACGGTCCCCACGTACAACCGCGGCAAGAACCTGATCCGGTGGCACGGGCGCGTGCGGTCCTACCGCAGCACCATCCCCCGGTTGTCGATCATCGAACTGCTCGACGTGTCGCGTATCCAGTGGCGGTTCGAGCGGTTGTTCCGCCACGTCGATGTCGCCGAACCGTGGGCCGGGCCACTCTCGCACAAGCTCGACCAGTACAGCATGGAGCGGTGGCTGCGGTACGTGCACGCGAACGCCTCGACCCGCAACCTCATGGCGATCATGTCGCGGGTGACGTGGGGCGCCGAACCCGATCAGGTGTCGATGCTGCACGCGGTGCGGTACGTGAAGGCCGCAGGTGGGCTGAACCGGCTGCTCGACGTCCAAGGAGGCGCCCAGCAGGACCGGTTTTCCGAGGGCACCCAGCAGATCGCGCTCCGAATGGCCGATGAACTCGGCGATCGCGTCGCGGTCGACGCACCGGTGCAGCGCATCGAACGTCAACCCGACGGCACCATCGGGGTCACCTTCACCACGGGGCACGTGGAGGCCCGCGCGGTGATCGTCGCGATCGCGCCCCAACACCGGGGCGGCATCGAGTTCGACCCGCCGCTGCCCTCGGAGTACACCGAACTGGCCGCGCACTGGCCACAGGGGCGACTGAGCAAGGCGTATGCGGCCTACGACCGCCCATTCTGGCGGCCCAACGGCTGTTCGGGCGAGGCGTTGAGCGACGAAGGCCCGGTGTTCATCACATTCGACGTGAGCCCCGGCAGCGGGGTCTCCGACGGTCCCGGAATCCTGCTCGGCTTCACCGATGCCCGCGTCTTCGACGCACTGCCGCCGACACAACGGCGAGAACAGGCACTCGCCGGGTTCGCGACATTCTTCGGCGACGCCGCCCGCAACCCCATCGACTACCTCGACCACTGTTGGGGCACAGAGCCGTTCGCGCCGGGCGGCCCCACCGCGGCGGTGCCGCCGGAGGCCTGGACCGCCTACGGACCGTGGTTGCGCAGACCGATCGACGGAATCTACTGGGCCGGCACCGAAACGGCCGACGTGTGGACCGGATTCCTCGACGGTGCCGTGCGATCCGGGCAGCGGGCGGCCAACGAGGTGGCCGAGGCACTCAAGAGCTCAACCGCTGCGGGCTGATCACCGATTCGGTGAGCTTCCGCAGGTGCGCGTTGACCTCGTCGGGTCGCTCGAGGATGCCGCAGTGCCCACCGCGCAGTTCGACGAACGACGCGAGGTTCGGCACACCGTCGGCGATGCGGCGTGAGGCGTTGAACGGCAGCAGCCGGTCCTGCGTGCTGCCGATGACGAGCGTCGGCACCGTGAGGTTGCGCAGCGGGATGTGTTTGGGACCGAGGTTGTCCACGAGGACGCGGGCCCATGCTCCGCGGCCGGCCGGAGACGTCGTGGCGAAGAGCTTGTAGACGAAGTCGGCGACCCACGGGTCGGCGTCGCGCCCTACCGCGAGATGTGCGACGAATCGCTTGTTGGGTCCGTCGGCCACCTTGGGCACCGGGGTGCTGCCGAACGCCTTGAGGATCGTGCCTGCGGTCCGGATTCGCGTGGTGGCCAGCCGGGCCGGCACCTGCGCGAGCTGAACATCCCGCAACAGGTCGCCGGTGCTCGTGTTGATCAAGGCGACCCCGTCGGCGCAGCTCTGCACACGGCTCGGGTAACGCTGCGCCCAGGACGTGATCGCGATGCCGCCCATCGAGTGCCCGGCGATGACGGCCCGCTCGCCGGGATGCAGCGTCGCGTCGAGGACCGCGTCGAGGTCGGCCGCGAGGTGGTTGAGGCTGTAGCGGTTGCGGCCGCGCGGTGTCTCGCTGCGTCCGTGGCCGCGGTGGTCATAGGCGATGACGCGGTAGTCGCCGGCGAGATCGGCGATCTGGTGGGCCCACACCTCGATGGCGCACGTGATGCCGTGGGCGAGCACGATCGGATAACCGTCGTCGGGCCCGAATGTTTGCGCGTGTAGCCGCACACCGTCGACCGCGCGGACTTCGACGGTACGTCCCGGAGGTAACTGCGGAAGGGTCATCTTGCTCCTGTCATCGGCATCGTCGCCAGGTGGTGCCGAGCCTACCGCCCGGCGAGGAGGACCGGTTTCACCACTTCACCGGCCTTGGCAGCGGTCCAGGCCCGATTGAAGTCCTCCAACGGGTACGTGGTCACCAGCTTGTCCACCGGAAGTTCGCCACGACGGTGGTGCCTCAGCAGCCGATCGATGAAGGTACGCGGTTCGCTGTCGCCTTCCACCACGCCGCGCACCGTCAGGCCCTTGCCCAAGATCAGCGCGACCGGCAGCTCGGCGGTCAGTGGCCCGAGACCGAGCAGCGCGAGGGTTCCGCGCGAGCACCTCGTCGTCGACCGGCCGGCGAATCTGCACGTCGGTGAGCTGCGGGTCGCTTCCCGCGTCGAGCAGCACCGCGGCGCGCGCATTGAGCATTCGGCGATCGTAAGCGACAAACTTGACACGTGTCACGACGGGACCGGGCGAGGGGCCTCGTGGTCCCGACACCGCCCGCGGCGCAGAATTGTGCCGACTACTCGAAGAGAGGCCTCCATGCGTGCAGCACAGATAACCCGGCTCGACGGTCCCGACGCGGTGGAAGTGGTCGAGGTCGACGAACCGTCCGGTGATGATGTCGTCCTGATCGATGTCCACGCGGCGGGAGTGGCGTTTCCCGACGCGCTGCTGACGCGGGGTCTCTACCAGTACAAGCCGGATCTGCCCTTCTCGCCCGGCGCCGAGGTCGCCGGCGTCGTGCGGAGTGCTCCGGCGGGGGCGCCGGTCACGGCGGGCGACCGCGTGCTCGGCCTGACGATGTTGTCCGGCGCGATGGCGGAAGTGGTTGCACTGCCAGAGGATCGGGTGTTCAAGCTGCCAGATGCGGTGCCGTTCGAGGCCGGTGCGGGCATCCTGTTCAACGACATGACCGTGCATTTCACCCTGCGGACCCGCGGCCGGCTCACCGGGGGTGAGACGGTACTGGTGCACGGCGCGGCGGGCGGCATCGGTTCGTCGGTGCTGCGCCTGGCGCCCGCGTTGGGCGCGGCCCGCACCATCGCGGTGGTATCGACCGAGGAGAAGGCCGAGATCGCCAGGGCGGCAGGCGCATCCGATGTGGTGCTCGCCGACGGTTTCCGGGACACGGTCAAGCAGCTGACCGACGGTCGCGGCGTCGACATGGTCGTCGACCCCGTCGGCGGTGACCGTTTCACCGATTCGCTGCGTTCGCTGGCCGTGGGTGGGCGCCTGCTCGTGGTCGGGTTCACCGGCGGCGAGATCCCGCAGGTGAAGGTGAACCGGTTGCTGCTCAACAACATCGAGGTGATCGGGGCCGGCTGGGGCGCATGGACGTTCTCGCATCCGGGCTACCTGCAGGAACAGTGGGCGGAACTGGAGCCGCTCCTGGCCTCCGGCGCGGTGGCCCCGCCGCAGGTCGACGTCTACCCGTTGGAGCGGGCCGCGCAGGCCATCGCGTCGCTGGAGAATCGCAGCGCCAAGGGCAAGGTGGTGCTGAAACTGCGCTGACGTCAGCTTCCCGGCCAGTAGTGGCTGTCCGGTGTCGCGCGGGCCCCGAAGATGGCCTGGCCCACCCGCACACACGTGGAGCCCTCGGCGATCGCGAGCTCGTAGTCACCGGACATGCCCATGGACAGTTCGCCCGGGCCGACGAGGTCGAGGTCGCGGGCCTCGTCGCGTAGCGCGCGCAACAACCGGAAGCACTCCCTGACGCGGTCGGCGTCGGAACTGAACACCGCGATGGTCATGAGCCCGCGCACCCGCAGTGCCGTGTAGGCGGGCAAAGTCTTCAGGAACGCGATCACGTCGTCGGGCCCGAGGCCGTACTTCGATTCCTCACCTGAGGTGTTGACCTGCACGTACACGTCGAGCTGGCGGCCGACGGCCTGCAGCCTGCGGTCCAGAGCCGCTGCAGCGCGCAGATTGTCGAGGGCCTGGAATTCGGTGGCGAACTCCGCGACGTCTTTGGCCTTGTTGGTCTGCAGGTGGCCGATCACCGACCACCGCACGTCGAGGTCGGACAGGTTGCGCCACTTGCGCATCGCCTCCTGCACCTTGTTCTCGCCGAACATCGTGCAACCCGCGGCGACCGCGAGCCGCAGCCGGTCCTCGTCGACGGTCTTGCTCACCGGCAGCAGCCGCACCTCGCCGGGGCTGCGGCCGGCCCGCTGCAGCGCGGCCTCGATTCGCGCGTTGACGGCCCGCAGGTTGTGCGTGAAGTCTTCGACGGTACGTGCGGCGGGGTAATCGGTCGCGTCGATGCCGGTCATGGATCAATTGTCCATCGTCGTCCGGACGGCTCGCCGCGCGCGTGCGCGCATTGCTGCTGTTTCGCGGCGTGGCGGGCAGCAGACCGGAGGGGCCGTCACACTCACCGGCGGTGCCCGGTTCAGTTCTCGGGTGGCGGCGGCCAGGCGCGCAGCGCGATCGCCGCGACCTTCTCGAGCCGCGCGCGGGGTATGCGGTCGCGCGCGGCCTGCGCGATGCCGCTCAGCGTCGACATGACGTACTGTGCGAGCGCCCGCGCATCGGTGTCGGCGGGCAGTTCCCCCGCGGCGATGTCGGCGCGGATCTTGTCGGCGACCGTCTCGGTCTTCTTTTCCCGGATCCGTCGCAGCGCGACGCCGACGGTTTCATCGGCGCTGCCGTCGTCACCGCTGACGATCAGGCATCCGCTGGGCAGGCCGCGGCGCGTGTACCTGCCCGGGGCCTGCGCCAGGATCCGTGCCACCGCCGCGCGTGCCGTGGGTTCTTCGGCCAGCGCCGCGTCGATGAACCCGCCGTACCGCGCGTCGTAGACCTCGACGGCCTCGGTGAAAAGTTGGCGCTTGTCCCCGAATGCCGAATAGATGCTCGGCATCCCGATGCCGAGAGTTCGGCTGAGGTCGCGCGTCGACGTCGCTTCGAAACCACGCTCCCAGAACAACCGGATCGCCTTGTCGAGCGCTTCGTCGCGGTCGAAGGAGCGGGGACGCCCACGCACTGTTGCCATGACCCCCATTCTATAGCGACCGCTAGGTAATGTGCTAGCTTCTCATTCTGTATCGACCGCTAAAGAAAGGATGGGCACATGTCCGCTCTCGACGGGAAGACAGCGCTGGTCACCGGCGGCGGGCGCGGTATCGGCCGCGCCATCGCGATCCGACTGGCCGGCGACGGGGCACGCGTCGGCGTGCACTACGGCGCCAATGCCGACACCGCCGAACAGACCGTGCAGCAGATCCGGGACTCAGGCGGTGACGCGTTCGCGATCCAGGCCCGACTCGGCGTCCCAGGCGACGCCGCCGCGCTGTGGAAAGCCTTCGACGACCATGCCGACGGTCTGGACATCCTGGTGAACAACGCCGGAATACTCGGCGGTCGAATCCCGTTCGGCGACCTCACCGAGTCGATATACGACGAGGTGTTCGCGGTGAACACCCGCGCGCCGGTCTTCATCACCCAGCACGGATTGTCCCGCCTGCGAGACCACGGGCGGATCATCAACCTGTCCACCCGATTCACCCACGGCGCGCGGGTGCCAGAACTCATGGCCTACGCGATGTCGAAGGCCGCAATCGATTCGTTCACCGCGACCCTTGCGAAAGCGGTTGCCTCACGTGGTATCACGGTGAACGCGGTCGGACCCGGCACCACGGACACCGACATGAACGCCGAACGGCTGTCGACTCCCGAGGGCCGTACCGCGGCGGCCTCTCAGTCACCGTTCGGCCGCGTCGCGCAGGCCGACGACATCGCCGGCGTGGTCGCGTTCCTCGCCTCCGATGACGCTCGGTGGATCACGGGCCAGTGGCTCGATGCCAGCGGAGGATCGATGCTCTGATGCCGGTCGCGATCTGGGTCCTCGGTGTGGCGATATTCGCCCAGGGGACAAGTGAACTCATGCTCGCCGGCCTGCTGCCCGAGCTGTCCGCCGACTTTGCGGTGAGCATCCCCCGCGCAGGCCTGGCGGTGTCGGTGTTCGCGCTCGGCATGCTCGTCGGCGCACCGATCCTGGCGATCCTGACGCTGCGGTGGCCCCGCCGCCGCGCCCTGCTGGCGTTCCTGGGCGTGTTCATCGCCGCGCACGCCGTCGGCGCGGTGACCGACTCGTTCCCGGTGCTGCTGAGCACGCGCTTCGTCGGGGCGTTCGTGTACGCCGCTTCTGGGCCGTCGGCGCCAGTACCGCGATGACCCTCGTCTCCCCCGACCGGCGCGGCCGCGCGATGAGCGTTGTCGCGGGCGGACTCACCGTGGCCATGGTGATCGGACTGCCCGCAGGCACCTGGATCGGCCAGCAGTTCGGCTGGCGCGTTGCCCTCTGGGCGGTCACCGCGTTGACGATCGTTGCCGCGGGCGCAGTGCTCGCCGCGGTCCCCGACACCCGCTCACAAACCGTGATACATACGCGCGACGAGATCCGCGGCGTTGCCGTACCTCGCCTGTGGCTGTCGTATGCCCTCACAGCGACGTCCACCGCGGCCCTGTTGGGCACCTTCACATATCTGAGTGCCATGCTGATCACCACCACCGGTGTGCAGGCCGGATTGGTGCCGTTGGTTCTGCTCGGGTACGGCCTCGGCGCGCTCGTCGGCATGGCCTGCGGCGGACACGCCGCCGACCGGTGGCCGCGGGCTGTCCTGGCGACCGGATTCGGGATCCTGACGGTCGTCCTGGTCCTCCTTGCGCTCACCGTGCACAGCGCCGCGGCCGTGGTCGCGCTGGTGCTCCTGCTCGGGTTCGCCGGCTTCGGCACCAATCCGGCGCTGAACTCGCGGGTGTTCGGGATCGCCCCCGAGGCCCCGACCCTGGCACCGGCAGGCAACATCTCGGCGTTCAACGTCGGCATCAGTGCTGGTCCATGGCTGTCCGGTCTCGCCTTGACCGCCGGTCAGGGTTATCCGTCGGTTCCGTGGATCGGCGCCGGACTCGGCGCGTGTGCGCTGGTGCTGCTCGCCGTTGACGTGTGGGTGAGCCGGGCGCGGCGCGGCACACCCGAGCCGGTGGACGTCGGCACCACCGAGGTGGTCGCCTGCCGGTGAACCCCGGGAATACCCCCGGCGCCTGCCGGCGTTGCTCACAGAATGACTGATGCCGAATTGAGCCCAACCGACTGGGTACGCGAACAGACCCAACGCATTCTCGAGCAGGGCACCACCGATGGTGTCCAGGTGCTGGACCGCCCGATCGTGCTGTTCACCACGACCGGCGCCAAGTCCGGGAAGAAGCGTTACGTCCCGCTGATGCGTGTCGAGGAGAACGGCAAGTACGCGATGGTCGCGTCGAAGGGCGGCGATCCCAAGCACCCGTCGTGGTACTTCAACGTCAAGGCCAATCCGACGGTCAGCGTGCAGGACGGCGACAAGGTACTGCCCGACCGCACCGCCCGCGAGCTCGAGGGCGAGGAGCGCGAGCACTGGTGGAAGCTCGCGGTCGAGGCCTACCCGCCGTACGCGGAGTACCAGACGAAGACCGACCGGCTGATCCCGGTATTCGTCGTCGAGTAGTTCATGACCACAGCGGCCCCGGTGCAGACCGGGGCCGCTTTCGTGTCAGGAATCGAAATCGGTGCTGGTGGTGAGCTCTTCCCACGTGTCGATCTCCGCGGCGCGCGCCTGTGCGACACGGCGGTAGGCCGACAACGCGTCGGATCCGAGCAGCAGGAACGCCGGCGGCTCGGGTGATTCGACGACCTCGATGATCGCCGCGGCGGCCCTGGCCGGGTCGCCCGGTTGCGTGCCGTGCACGGTGTCGTGTTCCTTGCGGCGTTTCCCCGCGGTGTCGGCGTAGTCGTCGATCACCGCCGCCGACTGGGTGAGCGACCGCCCGGCGAAGTCGGTGCGGAAGCCGCCGGGCTCCACGACCGTGACAGAGATGCCCAACGGGGCGAGTTCGGTGCGCAACGAACCACTGAGGCCCTCGACCGCGGCCTTTGCCGCCGCGTAGTAGCCTGACCCGGGCGGGGTGATCTGCGCCCCGATCGACGAGATGTTGACGATGGCTCCGCTTCTGCGGGTCCGCATCCCCGGCAACACGGCCTTGATCGTGGCCACTGTGCCGAAGAAATGGGTGTCGAAAAGCGTTCGTACATCACCGTCGTCGCCTTCCTCGACCGCCGCGCGATAGCCGTAGCCCGCGTTGTTCACGAGCACATCGACGCCGCCGAACCGAGCGTTGGCCTGTTGCACGGCCGCGGAGACCTGCTCGGGGCGGGTGACGTCGAGCGGGGCGGCCACCACACGCTCCGGTGCGGTCTCGGCGATGTCGGTGACCGTGCCGACATCACGGGCCGTGACCACCAGATTGTGGCCTGCCGCCGCGACCGCTTCGGCGAGCGTGCGCCCGATTCCTGTGGAACATCCGGTGATCAGCCATGTCGTCATGACGCCACCCTAACGACATCACAGCGGCGGGCGGCCGCCGAGACTTCTCGTGATCTGTTCGGCGTAGCCGACCACGAGGTCGACCCACTCCTCGCACTTCTCGAGGGGCATGCGGACCGTGGGGCCACTGACCGTGAGTGCACCGAGAACGTCACCCGCGGAATCGAATACGGGCGCCGACAATCCGGATGCGGAGTCCTCGCGTTCACCGGTGGTGATCGCGTATCCGTCTGCCTTGGCCTTGGCGATCAGACCCGCGAGTTCGTCGGCATTGGTGACGGTGCCCTCGGTCATGGGTTCCAGCGGCGCACTGAGGACGCGCCCGGCGAGCTCGGGATTCCAGGCCAGCAACACCCGCGATGCCGAACCCACGTGCAGCGGAATGACTTTGCCGACGTACATGTGCCTGCGCAGGGCATGGTGGGTCTCGGCGACCGCGACGCACACCCGGAAGTTCTGTTCCACGGTGAAAAAGCATGCGGTTTCACCGATCTTGTCGCGGATCTCCTTGAGCACCGGGGTGACGATCGCCAGGACATCGAGGTCCTTGCGCGCGGCGGCCGCCCAATACGACATGCGGATGCCGACGCGGATCTGTTCGCCGACGCGGTCCAGCATGCCTTGGGCCACCATGTTGCTGACGAGGCGCTGCACCGTCGAGGTCGGCAGGCCGGTGGCCTGTTGGATTTCTCCGAGGGTCATTGCCGGGCGCGCGAGGGTGAACGCGTTGAGGATCTCGACGATCTTCGCCAGCACCAGCAGGGTCTGCTGTTTGCCCGAGTCCCCATCTCCCTTTGCCATGGCGCAAATCTACCGTTCAGGTGGTGATGACCCACGGGAACGCGGTGGCCTTGGATCTCGCGCCCTGCGCGGCCTTGGACCGGTTGGGCTCCCCCAATTCGGCGAGGATCTTCTCCGACAGTCGCACCAGCGATTCGAACGCAGCCGGTGTGAGCCAGTCCGGCCGCAGCGCGAACAGGAGATCCTCACTGGAGGTGTTGCCGCTGGCGCCGGGCGCGAACGGGCAGCCCCCGAGACCGCCTAGTGAGCCGTCGACCATCGTCGCGCCGGCGTCGATGGCGGCCAGGGTGTTGGCCACTCCGAGCCCCCACGTGTCGTGGCCGTGAAAGACGATGCGCCGCTCACCAATCACCGGATGCAGTCCGTGGATGAGTTCACTGACCTGTGTGGGGACCGCCTGGCCGATGGTGTCACACACGACGACGTCGACCGTTCCCGTCGTCCGCGGATCCGCCACGATTCCCCACACCCGTCTGGGATCCATGAGCCCCTCGAACGGGCAGGTGAACGCCGTGGCGATGCACAGCTGGACCGCGCCGCCGGCATCGGCGGCGATCCGGATCGCATCGGGCAGCGCCGCGACGCTGGTCTCGGTGTCGCGACCGACGTTGGCCAAGTTGTGCGAGTCCGACGCCGACAGGCAGTACTGGAACTTTCTGGCTCCCGCCGCGGCGGCCTTCTCGACGTGCCGTGGGGTGGCAACCCAGATCCAGCACCGCTCAAGCTCCTCGGGCGTCAGGGCCGCCACGACGTCGAGGGTGTCGGCCAGGGTCGGCACCAGGTCGGCGCGGGCCATCGACCCGATCTCCAACGCAGGCACACCGATACGCAGCAGCTCACGGATGACCTCGACCTTGAGCTCGGTCGGCAGCGTCTTGGCGGTCAGTTGCAGCCCGTCGCGCAGGGTGACGTCGCGCAACTCGGCACGTGGGGTGTAGGCGCGGGGCTCCCGAACGATCATGCCAGCGCCTCGATTTCGTCGTCGGTGAAGCCGAGCAGCGTCGACAGCACCTCGTGGGTGTGCTCACCGAGATCGGGGCCCACGTTGCGGATCGGCAGCGACGCACCGCCGATGACCGGGACGATCCCCGGAAAACCGACCGGCTGCGGCTCGGCGCCGCCGGTGTCGACGTCGAATTGCTGGATCATGTTCCGCGCCTCGTACTGTTGGTCTTCGCAGATGTCGGCGGCGGTGTAGATCGGTCCGGACGGCACGCCGGCCTCGTCGAGCAGTTTGAGCGCCTCGTCGCGGGTGTGCCTGCTGGTCCACGCCGAGATCGCCTCGTCGAGTTCGTCGCGGCGGGCCCAGCGCCCGGCGTTGGTCTGCAGTTCCGGATCCGTTGCCAGATCCGGGCGGCCGATGATGCGCATGTACCGCTGATAGATCGCGTCGCCGTTGCCGGCGACGATGATGCTGGTGCCGTCGGCGCACGGGTAGGCATTGCTGGGGGCGATCCCTTCCATGCGGCCGCCGACCCGTCGACGCTGAACGCCGTAGGCGAGGTAGTCGGGGATCAGCGATTCCATCACCGAGAGGATCGACTCGTTCAATGCGACGTCGATGATCCGTTGCGGCAGTGGGACTTCGGCGGGCACGCTGGCGCGCTCACGCTGGAACAACGCCATCACCGTACCGAAGGCCGCGTAGATGCCTGCGATCGAATCACCGATGGACACGCCGGTGCGCACCGGCGGACGGTCAGGGTCACCGACCAGTTCGCGCAGCCCGCCGTACGCTTCGGCGACCGCGGCGAAGCCCGGGCGGTCCGACATCGGGCCGGTCTGCCCGAAGGCCGAGATGCGCGTGATCACCAGGTTCGGATTCACCTCATTGAGCCGGTCCGGCCCCAGCCCCCACTTCTCGAGTGTTCCGGGCCGGAAATTCTCCAGCAGTACGTCACAGTGGCGCAACAGGTCCAACACGACGGCGCGGCCGGCATCGGACTTGAGGTCGAGCACGATCGATTTCTTGTTGCGGTTGATGGTGCGGTACAGCATCGACGTGCTGCCCGCGTAGAGGCGCCAGTTTCGCAGCTCGTCACCGGTGCCCGGACGCTCGACCTTGATCACCTCGGCGCCGAAGTCGGCGAGCATACGTCCCGCGGTGGGTGCGGCGATGTAGTTGCCGAGTTCGAGTACGCGAATCCCGGCCAGTGGACGAATATCTTTGTCAGTCATCAATTTTCCCCGAGATCAGAAGAGCAGGCTGGCAGGCAGCAGGAGCAGGATCGCGACCACCGAGGCCACCGACACCCCCACCGTGACGGTCTTGAGGGCACCGCGAGTGGACTGTCCCATCAGCGACTGCAGCAGCCAGAAGGTGTTGCTGGTGACGTGAACGGCGAACAGGGAACCGGCACCGGCGGCGAGCGCGATCAGCACGGGATCCAAGCCGATGATCGGCGCGACGGGAGCCAGGATGCCGGCCGAGGTGATCGCCGAGATCGTGACCGATCCGACGGCCACGTGCAGCGCCGCGGCGATGACCCACACCACGAGCAGCGGTGCGGCGGTGCTGGCCGTGAAGTACTCGCCGAGGATGTCGCCGAGACCGGCGGCCTTGATCGTGGCGGCCAGTGATCCGCCGACACCCGTGAGGATCAGGATCTGCCCACTCTCTTTGAACCCCGTGGCGATGGCGGTCTCGATGGCCTTGGCACCCTGGACGCGGCGGCCGACGAAGCTGGTCCCGATGAGGCCGATCAACAGCGCGATCACCGGTGACGAGATGAATTTGACGACGGGGATCTCGATTTCGGCCGCGTCGAGGATCGCACCGGTGGCGATCAGCACCAGCGATGCCAGCATCGGGCCGAACAGGACCAGCAGCGGTGTCTGGGTCTTGGTGTCGCCCTTGGGTTTCACGGCCGTCGTCGCGGTGGCCGAAGCACCGGTCGGTGTCGACGTCGGCTCCGTGGCGGCAGACCCGCCGACAGCATCGGAACCATCGGTTTCCACGGTGGGTTCGGCACCGAGGAACGGCTGTTCGTCGCGCTCGGGATCCCACCAGCCGTGGTTGAACAGGAACGACATGATGGCCACCGAGATCGCCACGGTCGGGATCACCAGACACAGGCCGAACAGCAGCATCTTGCCGAGCGGAACACCCAGCAGGCCGGCAAGCGCGAGCGCACCCACACCCGGCACGGTCAGCACGATGCCGCACTCCAGCCCGATCGCCATGGCCGCGGCCATCCGCGCGGTGCCGTTCTTCCCGATCCGCGTGGCGAGGTTGCGCGCCAACGGCGCCGAGATGACCAGCAGCACGTCGAGGAAGATCGATTGCAGCGCGGTCGCGATCGTCAGCGACATGGCGTACGGCATCCGTTTGGGGCCGAACCAGCGCAACAGGGTCTCCACCAACCGCTCGATCGCGCCGGTCTGCTGCAGGATCGCCCCCATCAGCACGCCGAAGGCGATCAGCAGGCCGACCTCGGCCATGATGTCGCCGAATCCCGTGGTGATCGCCTCGATGGTTTTCTCGACACCCAGACCGACGGCCAGGCCGAGATATGCGGACCCGACCACGAGGGAGACCACGGGGTTGAACTTGAACCTCACGATCATCACGACCACCGCGAGGATTGCGACCGCAGTGTTGATCACTATTGCGGTTTCTGACATGAGCGGAACTCCTAGGACAGCTGAGGGCGGTCAGCGGGCTCGCACCGCTTGTGGTGCGCGTCACGCGTACACCCACATTATGAGCACGAACCCACGATGCAAACAAGTCTGCGGCCGAAAATGGGGGTGCTGACGAATCAGCCCAGGTGAGCGGCGCGAGTCGTCAGCGGCGCATTTGGTGAGCACCGTTTCGTCGAGCGCCGGTGCGGCTCGACGAAACGGGAAAGGAAGGTCACCACCAACCGGTGGCGTCGGAGAGTTGCCTCGCGAGTTCATCGGCGAGGGTCCGGACGTAGGTCGCGGACAGGTGATGGATGTCGTGGTAGATCAGCACGTTGCCTTCGACCGCTCGGCAGCGGTCGGGCCGACACACCGCATCGCTGAGATCGAGCACGTCCATCAGCGGGTAGTCGGCCAGATGATCCAGGGTCGGGTTGCGCTGGGCCAGCGCCTCGTGACGTGGCATCCCGCACGAGTCCGCGTCGCCGCCGTCGGACAGGCAGTCCACGGGCGCGAAGAAGCGCCCGTCGCGGATCATCCACGGCGTATCGCGGATCCCGAGCATGCGAATCCCGTTGGCCGACAACTCGTCCCAGATGCCCAGATAGTAGTCCGGGACATAATCACCAGGCCCGTTGAGTACCGGGCGCGTCGTGGTGAAGAAGACGTAGTCGGGCCGGTCGTCGATGATGCGCCGCATCGCCGCGTCCGCCCACGTACGGCACGCCGGATACGGCTCGAACGGTCCGGCGATCAGCGGCACCTCTTTGGTGGTGAGCGGACATCCCATCTTTAGATACGTGGTGACCCGGAAGCCATGTTGGCGACCCAAGGTATGCAGCGCGGTCAGCCAGTGCTCGGAGTGGGAGCCACCCGCAAGCGCGATCGTGCGCTGGGCCTTCGGATCTCCGTACACGCACACGTTGACGTCGGTGTCGGGAAAGTTGGTGACACACCCATCGAGAGTCGACGGCGGCACGTCGTGGGAGGCCTCCAGCGCCGAGGGACGCATCGGCAGTTTGGCGACCTTGCGATTCTCGACGAGCGCCAGCCCACCTGGATAGTCGCGCAGCGGCAGCGTGCTCAGATCGGCTCCGCCGGCGCGGGCGCCGGCGACGTGTCCCCGCCACGCGAACGATGTCACCGTCAGCGTCACCATCATCAGCACAATGAGCGAGCCGCCCAACCAACCGCGGTGGGTGTGCGGCGCCGGTTCGGCCTGGCGCCGTTCGGCGCACCGCCGCGTGAGCCATGCGAGGCCGACGGACACCAGCACCACGATCGTCCCCGCGGTCACGCCGACGGCGTCGTCGTTGGTGTAGGCGAACCAGAAGATCAGCAGCGGCCAGTGCCACAGGTACAGCGAGTAGGCCATGGCACCGAGACCGGCCGCCGGCGCACAGCTCAACACCCTGTGCGCCCAGGTCGGTGCGTTCGCGGCGGCAAGGATGATCAGCACGGTCGCGCCGACCGGGATGAGCGCCCACGGGCCGGGGTACTGCTGCATTCCGCCGAGCAACGTGCCCGACGCCACAAGCGTCGCCACCCCGACGAGGACGGTCGGCGAACGCAGCCACCGCGGCCAGTGCACCCTCGTGACACACGCCGCGGCCAGCACCCCGGCCAGCAGTTCCCACGCCCGCGCGAGGCTGCTGTAGTAGGTCAACAACTCGTTGTCGGTGCTCGTGATGGTCGCGTAGACCAGGGAGGCAACCGTCGCGATCGCGACCGACGCCACCAGGATCGTGCGCCGACGCTTTTGCGCGGCACGGCGGGCCCCGAGGCCGGACAATCCGGCGAGCACCAGCACGATGAGCAGGATCTGGGCCGCGGCCGAGACCACCCACAGGTGATACAGCGGCGTCACCGCCTCACTGGCCTGCAGGTAGTCCTCGGCGGATCCGAGGATCTGCCAGTTCTGGTAGAAGCCCAAACTGGCGAGCGTCTGATCGGCGAAGTCCTCCCACCGGGTCTGCGGTTGGATCAGCACGGTCAGCACCGCGCACGCGGCGATCACGACGATCAGGGCGGGCATCCACCGCCGAACCAGCCACCGCGCCGTGGCCCGCGCGTCACACGTGCGCAGCAGACGACGGCCGAAGACGAATCCCACGACCACCAGGAGAATGTCGACACCGCCGTCGACCTGACCGAACCAGACCTGGCCGATCATCACCCACGCGATCGCAATGCCGACCAGCCCGGTGAGATCATCGGGGGCCCGCCGCTCGACTGCGGCCGCGAGGACCGGATCGCTCTGTGTTATCTGCACGAATGAATCCCCTGGGCGGTTACGCCTCGACGCCGACAAGACCGCAGAGAGCATAGCCGTCCCGCGGCCCTCACCTGACAGCTGTCGATTCTGCTCAGGCCCGCGGCTGCGTCGCCGCCGCGAACGATCCGGTCGATCGACGCGTTTGCACATTCAGGGACAGCCCGATCCCGAAAGATCACGACTGGGCGGAGAAACGTTGATCGACAACATCATTCTGGACGAACAGTTCACCCAGGATCCCGAGGCGCTCTACCGGAAGCTGCGATCGACGGCGCCGGTGTGCGAAGTCGAGCTCGTCGGGGGAGTGCGCGGATGGCTGGTCACCCGGTACGCCGACGCGATGGCGCTGCTGAAGGACCCACGCGTGATCAAGGATCACGCCAAAGCGCTCCCCCGGTTACCGCAAGATCAGGCGCGGCCGTACAGCTCACCGCTGTTGCACAGGCACATGTTGAACCTCGACCCACCCGAACACACGCGTCTACGCCGGTTCGTGGTGCAGGCATTCACCCCGCGGGCGGTGGCACGTATGCAACCGATCATCGACGCGATCGCTGACGAGTTGCTCGACGACATCGACCTCAGGAGCGCAGACGCATCGGTCGACCTCATCGCCCACTATGCCGAACCGCTGCCGATCCAGGTCATCGGCGAACTGCTCGGCGTCGCCATGGAATACGCCAGGCCTTTCCGGGCCGCGGTCACGCCGCTGCTGACCAGTACCACCCATGACGAGAAGGCGGATGCCGAACAGACGACCGTCGAGATCCTCAACGACCTCATCGAGCAGAAGACCCGCGCGCCCGGCGAGGACCTGTTGTCGGCGATGATCCAAGCTTCCGTCGACGGAGGCGGGTTGACCCACAACGAACTGGTGTCGATGTGCTTCCTGCTGATCGTCGCCGGATACGAGACGACCGTGAATCTCATCGGCAACGGAACGCTCGCGTTGCTCAACAATCCGCCACAACTCGACAAGGTCCGCGCCGATCCGGAGTTGACGGCCAACACCATCGAGGAGATCCTGCGCTTCGACGGTCCGGTCAACATCGCGACGATGCGGTTCACCACGGCCGACGTCGACGTCGACGGTGTCGTCATCCCGGCCAACGAAACGGTGCTCATCTCACTGCTCTCGGCCAATCGGGACCAGGCCCGCTTCGATGACGCGGACCACTTCGACGTCGAGCGAAACACCCGCGGCCACATCGCATTCGGTCACGGCATCCACTACTGTCTCGGTGCGCCCCTGGCTCGCATGGAGGGAATCACGGCCATCGGCCGCCTGATCCAGCGGTACGACCGCATCAGCCTCGATCGCACCGCAGAACTCCGGTATCACAACGGCACGCTGATGCACGGTCTCAAGTCGCTGCCCGTTCGGCTGTCCAGGCCGCCGGTGACGGCCGTGTCTCAGCCGCGACCGTAGAACGGCATCTCGCGGGCCATCACGGTCAGCGACGGCACCGCGACTTCGAGCGGCAGATCCACGAGGTGGGCCACCGCACGCGCCACGTGCACCACGTCGAACGTCGGCTCTGCCGCCAGTGCGCCGTTCGCCTGGAGGGTCTGGTGACTGAAGCCCGCCGTCATCGTCGTTGCGGCGTTGCCGATGTCGATTTGGGTCACGCAGATGTCGACGCTGCGTAGATCCAACAACATCGACGCCGTCAGACCGCTGATGGCGTGCTTGGTGACGGTGTAGGCGAGGCTCTTGGGGCGTGGCCGGTGGGCCGACAACGAACCGTTGTTGATGATCCGGCCGCCGCGCGGCAACTGTTCGGCCATGACACGCGCCGCCTCCCGTGCACAGAACACCGCACCGTCGACGTTGGTGCGCCACGTGCGCTGCCACTGCTCGTCGTCGATCTCGGCAACCGACGCGGCGGGCCCGAACACACCGGCGTTGTTGAACAGCACGTCGACTCGCCCGAAGGCCGTCACCGCGTCGGCGAACAACGCGCGCACCGACGCCGGATCGGCGACGTCGGTGGGCACCACCCGTGCGTTCGGACGTCCCCGCGCGGTGTCACGCAGCGGATCGGCTCGACGACCGGCAAGTACCACGTGATGGCCCGCGTCCAGCAACACCTGCGCGGTCGCCTGGCCGATTCCACTGCCGGCTCCGGTGATGATCACGACTTTCTGCACGGACCCATTGTCGTTGCATGTCGCGCCCGCGGCGATTCGGCCGGATTGAGATCGCATATGCTGTCCAAACAGGCACAGACATCCGCATTTGCGGATAGACACGCAGGGAGGTCACCGGTGTCGACGATCCGGATCCGGGACGCCGCGGCCCTGCTGGGCGTCAGCGACGACACGGTGCGCCGCTGGATCGACAGCGGCGCACTACCGGCGAGCAAGGACGATGCCGGCCGCAAGGTCATCGCCGGCGATGTCCTTGCCGCATTCGCGCAGGAGCACGCCACTCCCCCGCCAGACCCGACCGGTATCGCCAGTTCGGCCCGCAACCGGTTCGTCGGTCTTGTCACGAAGGTGACCGCCGAGGGAGTGATGGCTGAGGTCCAGATGCAGTGCGGACCGTTTCAGGTCGTGTCACTGATGAGCAGTGAATCGGTTTCATCGCTCGGTCTGGAACCCGGGAAGGTGGCCGTGGCGGTCGTCAAGGCGACCACGGTGATCGTCGAAACCCCGGGAGGCAGTTCATGATACGGATGATCAGCGCACTACTGTGCCTCCTACTGGTCGCCGGATGCACACCGGCTCGAGAAGACAACGGTGGTCACCTCACGGTCTTTGCGGCCGCCTCACTCAAATCGGTGTTCACCGAACTCGGCGAGCAGTTCGAAAGCGACAACCCCGGTACCACGGTCGAGTTCAACTTCGCGGGCTCCTCCGATCTCGTCACGCAACTGACCCAGGGCGCCCCCGCGGACGTGTTCGCGTCGGCCGACACGCCCAACATGGACAAGGCGATCGATGCCGGACTGGTCCACGGCGACCCCGTGGACTTCGCCACCAACACGTTGACGATCGTCACAGCACCGGGAAACCCCAAGAACATCAGGACCTTCGCTGACCTGGCGAGGCCCGGTATCTCGATCGTCGTGTGCGCGCCGCAGGTGCCGTGCGGATCGGCGACCGAGAAGATCGAGACGGCGACCGGGGTCACGCTGTCGCCGGTCAGCGAGGAGTCCGCGGTCACCGATGTACTGGGCAAGGTGACCTCGGGGCAGGCCGACGCGGGCCTGGTGTACGTGACCGACGCCAAGGGCGCCGGCGATGATGTCACCGCGATCGGTTTCCCGGAAGCCGCGGCCGCCGTGAACACCTACCCCATCGCCACGCTGAAGGACTCCGCCCACCGCGAGGCCGCGCAGCGGTTCGTGGCCCTCGTCGTCAGCCCCGATGGCCGAAAGGTGCTTTCCGGCAAGGGTTTCGTCGCGCCGTGACCCGGCGGACCGGTGAACCGGTCCAGGTCGGACTACCGGCCTGGATCTTCGTTCCGGCGGCGATCGGAGCGATGTTCGTCGTCGTCCCGCTGATCGCGATCCTGCTCAAGATCGAGTGGCCTCGATTCCTCTCACTGATCACAGCGGAATCCTCCCGTGCCGCACTGCTGTTGAGCCTCCAGACCTCAGCCGCGAGCACCGCGGTGTGCGTGTTGTTGGGGGTTCCGATGGCGGTTGTGCTGGCGCGGGCGCGGTTTCGCGGCCGAGCGGTGCTGCGTGCCCTGGTGTTGTTACCGTTGGTGCTGCCTCCGGTGGTCGGCGGCATCGCACTGCTCTACACATTCGGCCGCATCGGCTTGGTGGGCCAGTACCTCGAACTTGCCGGCATGCGGATCGCGTTCACGACGACCGCGGTGGTACTGGCCCAGTCGTTCGTGTCGTTGCCGTTCCTCGTGGTGAGCCTCGAAGGCGCGTTGCGGTCGGCGGGTGACCGGTACGAGGCGATCGCCGCCACACTCGGGGCACGACCCACCACCGTGCTGCGTACGGTGACGCTGCCTCTCGTGCTGCCGGGAATCTTGTCGGGCGCGGTGCTCGCGTTCGCCCGCTCGCTCGGCGAGTTCGGTGCGACGCTGACGTTCGCCGGGTCACTGCAGGGCGTCACGCGCACGTTGCCGCTGGAGATCTACCTGCAGCGTGAGACCGATCCCGATGCGGCGGTGGCACTTTCGCTGGTGCTAATCGTCGTGGCCGCGGCCGTCGTGGTCGCGTCGGCGTCGCGCAAGATCGCGGGGCCGGTGTGAGTGGACTCCAGGTGCACGCGCGCGTCGATACGCGCGATGCGGAATTCGATCTGACGGTCGATGACGGCGAGGTGGTCGCGGTTCTCGGACCGAACGGCGCGGGCAAGTCGACGCTGCTGGGCCTGATCGCCGGGCTGTTGCGCCCCGACGCGGGCCGCATCGTCGTCGGCGGCACCACGGTGGTCGACACGTCCCATGGCACGTTCGTGCCTCCGCACTCCCGTGGTGTGGCGATGCTCGCCCAGGACCCGTTGCTCTTCCCGCACATGACTGTCGCCGCCAACGTCGCCTACGCACCGCGCTGCAGGGGGCACAACAGATCCCAGGCACGATCCGTCGCGCAGCACTGGTTGCGTGCGGTCGGCTCGGCAGATCTCGCCGACCGCAGGCCGTCGCAGTTGTCGGGTGGGCAGGCGCAACGGATCGCGCTCGCCAGGGCACTGGCCGCCGAACCCAAGGTGCTGCTGCTCGACGAACCGATGTCGGCGCTCGACGTCACCGCCGCACCCGCGATGCGTCGACTGCTGCGCGACATGCTCACGGCCGACCGCCGCACCGCCGTCGTCGTCACCCACGATCTGCTGGATGCGTTGGCGATGGCCAACACAGTCATCGTCGTCGAGAACGGCCGCATCGTCCAAAAAGGCCCGGTCCGAGAGGTTCTGGCGGCCCCGCGCAGCGCGTTCGCCGCCCGTATCGCCGGGACCAATCTCGTGACGGGCACGGTCACCGCGCCGGGCGTCCTCGAAACCGCATGGAACACCACCATTTCGGGCACCGGCGACGTACCCGTCGGAACCTCGGCGGTGGCGCTGTTCACCCCGGCCACGGTGTCGGTGCACCTCGATGCGCCCCACGCCAGCCCCCGCAACGTGATCGCCGTGACCATCGCCGAGATGGACGTCCACGGCAGCACGGTCCGCATCCGCGGTGCGGACCAACCCGACGGCAGCGCCGGGCTCAGTGCCGACGTCACCGCGGCCGCCGCCACCGACCTCGACCTCGCTCCCGGACGCCAGGTGTACTTCGTGGTCAAGGCCCACGAGGTCGCGATCCACCCGGCACTCACGCCGTGAGGTGATCGCGCGCTTTTACAAGCCTAAATGTGACGGCACACACTTCTATTCGCAGTAAACTCTTCGCCTGTAGCCAAACTCACACCGAAAAATTTGCGTTACACAGAATTAACAAGCAGGATTGAGGCGTTCCAACAAGCGGGTGATCCTCGACTTGTGGACGCCAGAAAATCAAAAGTCCCCGCAATCCGGGGCACTTGACGAGGAGTGAGAAAAATGGCCTTCGCGCAGTTCCGCGCCAACCTCAAGCGCGCCAACAGCCGGCGGCGTTTGTACGCAAAGATCAATGCGCTCCCCGATTCGACCGTGCGCGAAGAGTTGATTGCGATCGCTCAGCGCCACGAATTCCAGGACCGCTGACAAAAACGGATCCGAAGTCCAGAGCCGGTGCCTACAGGCCCGGCTCTGTTGTTTTTCACCGCAAATTCAGCGGCGATCAACCGCGGTAATTTTGCACCTGATTTGCATAGTCATCGAGGATCCGTAGCGATTCGTCGGTCGGGACCGACGGGAGCATCAAGGCGACCTGACCGAAACCGAGGTCTTCGACCGCATGCCAGTACTGCGGATCGGCCGGGGTGCCGAACTGTGCGAGCGGAACGTCGTGGCCGAGGCCATCGCGCATCTGGGTGACGAACTTGCCCAAGAAGTCCACAGGTAGTGGGTTGGAGATCCAGCCGGCATCGTGGCGGATCACCCGCTTGATGGTCGCCTCGGACGCGCCGCCGATGTAGATCGGCGGATGCGGCTTCTGCACCGGCTTGGGACGCATGTACGACGATTCGATGTCGATGTACTTGCCGTGATACTCGGCAGGTTCCTCGGTCCACAACGCCTTGATCGCCTCGATCTGTTCGTCGAGCAGGCGTCCGCGGGTCTTCGGTTCGGTGCCGTGGTTACGCATCTCCTCCAGGTTCCACCCGGCGCCCACGCCGAAGACGAACCGTCCGTTGGAGATGAGGTCAACGCTGGCGGCCTCCTTGGCGGTGTGGATGACATCACGCTGGATCAGCAGGGCCACGCCTGTGAACAACTCGATGGTCGTGGTCACCGCGGCGGCCGCGGCCAGGGTGACGAACGGGTCGAGGGTGCGGTAGTACATCGCAGGCAGCTCACCGCCGCCCGGATAAGCCGACTCACGGCTGGCCGGGATATGTGAGTGCTCGGCGATCACCAGGGAGTGGAAGCCGCGCTCCTCCGTCGCGCGGGCCAGCGTCACCGCATCGATGGTGTCGTCATTGACGAAAGTCGAGATGCCGATTTTCATGCGTGTCCCCTGACTGTTGCGCATCGTGTGCATCGCCCGATGACCTCTGGTTATTCCAGGTACCCGAAATCTCGGTGCTTATCACCGTCGACCCCGTCGGAGCAGCGGTCGGGCGGACGGGCGACGTCCGCAAGATGCTGTCCGATCCGCCCAGACCTCGGCGAGCGGCACGGTCAGCTGCGCGCGCCGGCCGTCTCCTGGCCCATCAGATGTCGAGGCCACCGCGCGCGACGAGCTGTTTGGCGATCACATTACGCTGGATCTCGTTGGTTCCCTCGCCGACGATCATCAACGGCGCATCACGGAAATAGCGCTCGACGTCGTACTCGGTGGAATAGCCATAACCACCGTGCACGCGCACCGCATCGAGCGCGATCTGCATCGCGGTCTCGGAAGCGAACAGCTTGGCCATGCCGGCCTCCATGTCGCAGCGCTCCCCCGAATCGAACTTCTCGGCCGCGCTCAACAGCAGTGACCGCGCCGCATACAGCTTGGTTCCCATGTCCGCCAACATGTTTCCGACGGATTGGTGTTGCCAGATCGGCTTGCCGAAGCTCTCGCGTTCCTGCGCGTACCGCAGCGCATCCTCGAACGCCGCTCGCGCGACGCCTGTCGCTCGCGCTGCGACCTGCAACCGCCCCACCTCGAGGCCTTTCATCATCTGTGCGAACCCGCGCCCCTCCTCGTCACCTAGCAGCGACGCGACCGGCACGCGGCAGTCGGTGAAGTTGAGCTCGCAACTCTCCACCCCCTTGTAGCCCAGCTTCGGCAGATCTCTCGACACGTCGAATCCAGGTGCCTTCTCCACCAAGAGAATCGAAACGCCCTTGTGGGGCGGCTGCGCTTCCGGATCGGTCTTGCACAGCAACGCCACGAGGTCCGAGCGGCGCGCGTTCGAGATCCAGGTCTTGCTGCCGTTGATCACGTACTCGTCGCCGTCACGGCGCGCGACCGTGCGCATGGCTTGCAGATCTGACCCACCGCCGGGCTCGGTGAGGGCCATCGTCGCGCGCAGTTCACCGGTGGCCATGCGCGGCAGATAACGTTGCTTCTGCTCCTCGGTGCCGAACTGCAACAGCAGCTTCGACACCACCGTGTGGCCGCCCATCGCGCCGGCCAGGCTCATCCAGCCCCGCGCCAATTCCTCGGCGACCTGGACGTAACAGGGCATCGACACGGCGCCGAACCCGTAGGGTTCCGGAATCGCGAGCCCGAAGATCCCGATTTCCTTCATGGTCTCGATCAGCGCTTCCGGATAGGTGTTGGCATGCTCCAACTCCCGGACCACGGGCTTGACCTGCTTTTCCACAAACTCGTGCACCGTACTCACGATGCTCACCTCTTCGGCCGTCAGCGCCATGCCGTTCTCCCATCGTCTACAGGAAGTATCTACAGACACCTTCGACCACTGCCAACCACCGGCCAAGTCGGCACATCCTGCCGGGCGGCGGTCCTCGGGTGGTCCCCACGATGGTCGGTCAGACCTCGAACACTCGGCGTACGGCTGTCGCGCAGGACGGGACGGATCAGTCCTCCTTCTGCGCGGCACGGGCGCGCAGTACGTTTTTCTGGATCTTGCCCGTGGAGGTCTTCGGCAGATGGTCGAACACCATCGTGCGTGGAACCTTGAAGCCGGCGAGGTGTTCGCGCACGAACCGGGTGAGTTCCTCGGGCGTCACTGCGGAACCGTCGCGCGGCGTGATGAACGCGACGGGCACCTCACCCCACTTCTCGTCGGCCACACCGACAACCGCCGACTCCAGCACCTCGGGATGGCTGTCGATGACCTTCTCGACCTCGATCGACGCGATGTTCTCCCCGCCGGAGATGATCACATCCTTTGCTCGGTCCCGAATCTCGACATACCCGTCGGGATGCATGACGGCAAGGTCACCGGTCAGGAAGTATCCGGACCGCGTCGCAGCGGCCGTGGCGGCGTCGTCGTTGTAATAACCCAGCATGACATCGTTGCCCCGAACCGCGATCTCCCCGATCGTCGACCCGTCCCGCGGCACGTCGGCACCGTCGATGTCCACGACCCGCAGGGGGTTGGCGATGATGTTGCCCACGCCCTGCCGGGCCCGCAACCCAGCCGCCTCCGCCGGTGGCAGCTCATCCCACTCCGGTTGCCAGACATTCACCGCGACCGGGCCATACGTCTCGGTCAACCCGTAGAGGTGTGTGACGTCGAAGCCCAGCGGCGTGAGGCGGGCGAGCAACACCGGTGACGGCGGGGCACCGCCCGTGTCTACGTGCACCCGCGCAGGCAGTGGCCGCGCCGCCGGATGCTCGGCGATCATGGTCAACACCGTTGGCGCAGCGCTGAAATGAGTGATGCCGCCTTCCCGCAACAACCGCCAGATCTCGGCCGGATCGATCGTGCGCAGACACACGTGGGTGCCGCCGGCCGCGCCGACCGCCCACGTGAAACACCAACCGTTGCAATGGAACATCGGCAACGTCCACAGATATCCCGTCGCGGGGTCCAGACGCGTGTGATAGGCCATCGCGACTGCCTGCAGATACGCGCCGCGATGGTGGTACATCACGCCTTTGGGCCTGCCGGTGGTGCCCGAGGTGTAGTTGATGGCGAGCAGATCGCGTTCGTCGACCTCGAGCTGATCCTCTGGCGACTCCACGTCCGGCAGCCACGCGTCGTACCCTTCGCCTTCGATCACCACATCGATCCCGGCGTCGCAGGCGAGGTCACGGGCACGGTCGGCGAACTCGCGGGTGGCGATCACCATCCGGGCGCCGGAATGCCCGATGATGTACTGCATCTCCTCGAAGGCCAACCGCGTGTTGAGCGGCACCAGCACCGCCCCACGTGCCGGTACCGCTTGGTGCAGTTCCAACATGATGTGGCTGTTGGCGCACAGCGCGGCCACCCTGTCCCCTCGACACACACCCGAAGCCGCCAGTGCCGAGGTGACGCGATCACATCTCTGTGAAAAATCCGAGTAGGTCAGTCTCAGCTCACCGTCGACGACGGCGAGACGATCGGGAAACGCCTGGGCAGACCGCTGTAGGAGGCTGGTCGGCGAGAGCGAAGCGAAGGTGAAGACCGCCATTCCTGGACGGTACCCCGGTCAGCGTGCGTCGCGGCGGCGATGCGGTCTTGGCAGCGTGCGGTGAGGGCCCGATCAACTCGTGAGGTCCATGGCCGCCCCGACCAATCCGAGATGGCTCAGGCCCTGCGGCAGATTGCCCAGGAAGGCATTGTCCGCCGGGTCGATCATCTCGGGCAGCACACCCACATCGTTGGTCAGCTCGAGCAACTCCTCCAGCAACGCTCGGGCCTCGTCCGAGCGTCCGACGTGGTGCAGCGCCGAGACCTTCCAGAACGCACAGGCGACGAAAGCGCCCTCGCCCTCCTCGCGTGCGCCACTGAAGCGATAGAGCAACGGCCCGTTCCCGAGGTCCTTGGTCAGGGCGTCGATCGTCGCCGACATACGTGGCCCCCGATCGAAGCCGCTGCCGGCGTGCAGCAGGATCGACGCATCGAGCAGACCGCTGCCGGGATACCATTCGTAGCTGCCCAATCGGTCCGACCAGCAATGGGTGTGCACCCAATCGCGAATGCGTTCCGCTTCCCGAGCCCAACGTTCCGGGTCACCGGGCATCTGGCCGACCTCGGCCAGATGTACAGCACATCGCAACGCCTGCCAGCAGCCGATCTTCGAACTGGTGTAGTGCTCGTACCGGGGAAGTTCCCACATGCCGGCGTCACGCTGACGCCATGCATCGCACGCCCGGTCGGCGAAACCGGTCAGAAGATGACCGGTCTCGGTGTCGAGCACATGTCCACTGTCGGCGTAGAGCCGCACCGTGTCGAAGAGATCGGCGAACACGCTGAGTTGCAGTTGGTCGTCGGCGCGATTGCCGGTGACCACCGGGCCGATTCCGCGCCACCCCGTCATCTCATACTCGCGAATGGGGTCCGGAGCGGACCCGTCGAGCCGGTAGAACACCCCGAACCGGCGATCATGCCTGCGTGCACTACGCAGCAACCAACTCACCGCGGCATGCGTTTCCGATCGAATTCCGAAGCGCCGCAACACGGCAAGTGTGTACGCGGTGTCGCGGATCCACGCATACCGGTAATCCCAGTTCTTGTCGCCGGCATATCGCTCAGGCAACGACGTCGTCGCCGCGGCGGCTATTGCGCCGCTCGGATGCTGGAACAACAACTTGAGGATCAGCACGCTGCGCTGCACCGCCTCGTTCCACGGCCCCGCGCAGTCGAATTGCCCTGCCCAGCTTTGCCACACCTCGATCGTGCGGTCCAGGTCGACGTCGATGTCGGTCGCCGAGGAAAGCATGAGCGGTTCGCCATGTGAAGCCGTCACACCGACCATTCGCCGCTCACCGGCGCGAACGGTGAACGTCCCGTGCAGCGCCTGATCGGTGACATCGACATTCAACCCGTCTGAGACCGACACCCCGAGGGTCAGCTCACCGACCCGCAGCACCTTTCCGTGTTGAGTGGCTCGGGCCCACGGCGCGACGGTGTTGAAACATGTTCCCGGCGCAACAAGCCAGCGCATCCCGACTTCACCGTCGATGCCCTCCACCCTCCGGGCCAGCTCCGTCCATGGCAGTGGACCATCGATGCCCACGTTGATCGCGTCGGTGACTCGGATCGAACCGGTCTCGGTGCGAAACGTCGTCTCCAGCACATTGGTGTTCGGCAGGTACCGACGGGTCACCGAGAACGGCGCATCCGGTGCCAATTCCAGCCGGCCCCCGTTCGAGACGTCCAGCATCGTCGCGAACACCGGGATGGAGTCGAGGCGGGGTAACGGGAACCAGTCGATCGAACCATCCTCGGCGACAAGCGCGATGGTTCGGCCGTCTCCGATCGGCGCGTAGCTGCGCAGGTCGACGAAGCCGTCGGTGCGATACGGGGAGTTCCCCGGTATCGAGGTCTCCGGATCCAGTTCGGGTGCCGACACGTTCTCGTTCACGGTCCCTTCGCCGAGGTGGTACCGAGACTGGTTCCCGGGACCGCGATCGATAAACCCCCGACAACAGTGCATAAGTCCGGCCGGGGCGGGTAGCCCCGCTGACATGGCGAAGATCGGATATTTCCTGTCCAGTGAGCAGTTCGGTCCCAAGGAGCTCGTCGAGCAGGCGAAACGGGCCGAGGACGCCGGATTCGACGCCCTATGGATCTCGGACCACTTCCATCCCTGGCTCGGCGAACAGGGGCAGAGCCCGTTCGTCTGGGGAGTGATCGGCGCGCTGTCGGAAGCGACGTCGCTGCCGGTGTCCACCGCCGTGACATGCCCGACGATGCGGACACATCCGGCGATCATCGCTCAGGCCGCCGCGACCGCTGCCGTACAGCTGGACGGCAAGTTCGTCCTGGGAGTGGGCAGCGGCGAAGCACTGAACGAACACATTCTCGGTGACCCGTGGCCATCAGTCGGTGTGCGGCTGGAAATGCTCGAGGAGGCCGTCGACGTCATCCGATTGCTGCACCGGGGCGAAGAGGTCAGCCACCACGGACTCCACTACGAGGTGCAGGACGCACGCATCTACACGTTGCCGAGCGAGCCCGTACCCATCTATGTGTCCGGCTTCGGCCCCCAGGCGGTGACCCTGGCGGGACGCATCGGTGACGGCTACACGCTGGCGATGCCCGATGGCGAGCTCGTGAAGACCTTCCGCGATTCCGGTGGCGGCGACAAACCCGTCCAAGCCGGCACCAAGGTCAACTGGGACGCCGATGCCGACGCCGCGCTCGACACCGCCCACCGGTTGTGGGGAAACGAAGGTCTGCCCGGCCAGACGGCCCAGATCCTGCCGCGTCCACAGGACTTCGAGGCCCTGACGCCGCTGGTCCCCAAGAGCACCATCGCCGAGTCCATCGCATGCGGCCCCGATCCCGACAAGCATGCCGCGCAGGTACGCTCGTATCTCGACGCCGACATCGACGAGGTCTATGTCCAGCAGATCGGCCCGGACCTGGACGGCTTCTTCAGCACCTGGGCCAGGGACGTGCTGCCGCAGTTGCGAAGGTAAGTCGCGCCGAGCGGCTGCCGCCTCCGGCCGAAAGGACATCTGTGTTGTGAGGCGAATCAAGCCGGTGCGGCCACCGACGGGTCTGACCCTGTTGCTCTTTCGCGCCCCGATCGCGATGTACAAAGCCAGATTCGGATGGGTGTTCGGCAACCGAATTCTGCTGTTGCACCACATCGGCCGGGTGACCGGCAAGGACCGCAAGGTGGTGCTCGAAGTCGTCGAGCACGATCCGTCGACCGGGGCCTACACGGTCGCCTCGGGATGGGGCACGTCGGCCGCCTGGTACCGCAACGTGCTCGCCAAACCTCAGGCGACGATCGAGGTGGGGCGCCGCACCGTCGCGGTCACGGCCGTGCCGTTGAGCCAGGCCGAAGGCGCCGACATCTTCGCCCGCTACGCCGTGCGCCACCGGATCCTCGCGCGGTACCTGCTGCCCCGATTGATGGGCTTCTCCGTCGACGGCTCGGTCGACGACTTCCGTGCGGCAGGCGAGCAGATACCGTTCATCCGGTTCGTTGCGCGAGCGGCATGAAGATCGCCGTCGACGTCGATTCGTTTTCGCCCCAGAGCCCCATACCCAGCATCACCTGGGTTGTCTGGTCGCACGGCCGTCGTCAGCGGATACCCCCAAGGGACGCCCTACGTCCTTGCCTCATCGCAGATAAACAGGCGAACGCCGACCCGCAGCTGCGACCTCTGCATCATGAGGCATCTCCTGCCGTGAGATCGGTGGCGAGTTGCTGCCGAATCTCCTTGGGTACGCGCACGCCGCGCGCACGCAGTTCGCCGATGAAGCGGGCGGCGAGTGGGTCAGGCGCCGAGGGAGTGATGGCAACGAGCTGGCGGAACCAACGGGGTGAGAAGGACCGTACGGCTCCGGGGAACCCCTCGCCGACCGCGCTGATCGGCGTGATGGCCACGCCGAGCCCCGTAGCGGCAAGCTGGGGGGCGGATGCTGTCACCGCGGTTCTCATCACCGGATCCGGACGGACGCCTGCCTCGGCGAGCGAGTAATCAAGCCAGGACACCAGACCATTCTCGGGAGCGAAGTGAACGATGGGGATGCCGTCGAGTTGATCGAGTCGCACCGCGGGCTGTTTGGAGAGGAAATGATCGAATGTTGTTGTCAGAACGATTTCTTCGGACGCCACCGGAGTGACGGTGAACCGGTCAGGAACAGATGTCGGGGCAGCGGCGAATGTCACGTCGACCTCATCGTCATCGAGCACTTGCAGTAGCACGTCCATCGATGTCGATTCCCGCAGGGTGAACATCACTGGGTTGTCGTTCTGGAGCCATCGTTGGATCACCGGGGCAAGGAACGTCACCGTGAGACTCTGCGCGCAGGCGAGCCGCAACGACCCGCTGGTACCTTCCCCGACGACGCGCGCCGAGCGTACCGCCGCCGCCGCCGCGTCGAGTGCCCGCCGGGCATCGGACAGTGCCGCACGACCGGCCGGCGTGAGCCTCACTCCGCGTCCTTCGCGATGAAGCAACTGCGTGCGTGTCTCACGTTCGAGTGCGGCGAGTTGTTGGGAGACTGCGGGCTGCGACGAATGCAGCGCTTCTGCGGCGCGGGTGATCGATCCGTGGTCAGCCACTGCCACCAGGGACTCCAGCGCCCGCAATGACACCATCTTCGCAGGCTACCTGCCGAGCGCCTCATTGCGACGGCGTTCCGTCAGCGCGCCATGGGCCGTGTGGTGGTGATGGGCGAGGGTGTCGACTCCGAAGTCGCCCGTTGGATCTCTCCAGACCGCATGGACGTGGTTGGCCCGGCGTTGGGTGTTGTCGTACTCGATCAGAATTCCTGGGCCTTGGACGCGGTAGTAGTGCGGTTCGCCGGCGGCCACGGCCCCGGCCCACGCGAGGTGCAGTGCGTCCAATTGGTCATCTCCCCGGTACCGGACCCGGTACGACTCGGCGATCGGTTCGGCCGCCCGGGTGAAGTACAGGTCGAGCAGGATCCGCAGTGCATCCCGCTGCGTCGCTGTCATGGCGGCCGCCGGCAGACCTTTCGGCACCCCGGTCAACGCGACTTGGGCGTCGTCTTCCGCCGAGTAACCAGAGCCCGATTGCATCGCTTCGTTGACCTGTTCGAGCTGGGTTGCCACGACGCTGTCGGTGAACCGGCGGCGGAACACGTCGGGCAGGGGAAGCCGCTGATTTCCCTCGGAGACCAAGGAACGGTTGGCTCCAACCAGATCCGAGACTGCCCGTGGATGAATCAGCGCACGCGACCGCTGGTCGCGATCGAAGGATCTCATCAGATCGAGGGCGACGTCCTGCACACTGGCCAGCGGTTGCAGAACACCGCCGATCAACGGTGCAGCGGCCGGGTCGGCGCCAAGGAACAGCGGGGTTGTGGACACGACACGCCCGTCCACAATCAATTGATTGACAGAGACATGATGGCCGCCGAATCGCCAGCCCCACAGCCGATCGCCCGGGGTTCCGAAGACGCTTACGTAGTACATGCCGGGGTCTCTGCCCCGCTCTCGCTCGAACGTCATCGACCACCCTTCCAAGCGGTCGAGCACGTTCTCCATTCCCATGACCGTGACCAGGGTGACGTACCCGGCCTCTGAGAGTCCGGCTGCGAGAATCTGCATTGCCAGGCGATGCTGCGCCGGGCGCTGGTCGACCAACGGGAGACCGCCGTGGTCCGTCGGGGTGTAGAACCACAGCAACCGCTCGTCCTCCGATTTTCCGGGAGGCGCAAAGGTGGCTCGAGCGCGTTGCTCGCTGGACAAACTGTCAAGCCATCCCGTGACTTTTGCGGCCAGCTCGACGGCGAGAGGTCGCGTCGCGTCGAGGGCACTCATCTCAGCGGGAGTGCGGGGTGGACGGAAGGTAAACGTATCGAGAGCCATTGTCGATTCTGTGGTTTCAGTCTGTTTTGCCGTACAGGTAGTCGATAAGGCCGTCGACCGGCTCGTCGGCCTTGAGCAGGGCATCGAAACCGATCTCCGAGGACGCGATCTGCTCTGCGCGCTCCAGGACAGAGTCGATGAGATCACGAGGAATACAGCAAATCCCGGTCTCATCGGCGATGATGAGGTCGCCGGCGGCCACCTGAACACCGCACAGCCGGACCGTTCCGTTCACCTCAGTGGTGACGCTGCGCCACTTGCCGGTGATCGGAGTATGGTCGCGCGACCACACAGGAAAGTGCAAAGAGCGAGATCGTCCCAAATCGCGCACGCCACCGTCGACTATCGCACCCGCCAAACCCTGCCTCTTGGCCACCGACGCCATCAAGCCACCCATGTTCGACACCTCGGCAAGACCTTCGATGACCAACACGTCCCCGGGACTCGCAGTCCTCAGCGCGAGGATCTCGGCCATGCGCCAATCCTTATCAGACACCGCGGCAAACGCCGACCGCGACTGATCCACGTTCCGCACCGTCGTGGCGTTTCCGACAATCCTCTCCCTCGGCATAGACGGACCCAGACGAGACGCGGGAATGGCACCACGAACGCCAAACTCGTCGAGCACATCGGACACCGTGCTCGACAGGTCATCGAGGGCGAGGAAACGCTGAATCGTCGCGGTATCGGTCGACGGGAGCGGATCATGAATCGTCGCCCAGTCGAACCTCACGTTGACAGACCCCGCACGCCTCCGGTCCGACATTCACCTCTCCTCGCTAGACATGTTGTAATGCAAGCAGTTCCGGCACAATCACCGACATCCCACCAATCGCTCAACCGTATCCGAGGCAGCCCCCTCGTGCCCTTCGATCTTTGAATGGCAACCATTTGCCACCCTTCTGAATCACCGGCCGCGACTTGACGACCGGCGCTACGCATATCGCGACACTTGCCAACGCGTCCCAAATCACTTAGCTTTCAACGTGACTCGTTGATCACATGCGAGACCCCCAGTTCACGTTCGTCAGGACGTCATCGCATGACGGCACTATCAAGGGAGATAGCACATGGACTACCTGCTTTCAGGGAAGACGGCAATCGTCACCGGCGGGGGGTCAGGCATCGGGCTCGAGACGGCGAACCAGTTGCTTGCCGAAGGCGCCAACGTCCTGGCGGTGGACCTTGACGTCGCTCCCCTGGCCTCCCGGCAGGAACCGCGGCTCCGGTCGTTCCAGTGCGACCTCACGGATTCGGACTCGGCGTCAGCTGTGACCGCTGCAGCGCTGGAGGAGTTCGGCTCCATCGATATCCTGATCTCGTGTGCGGGGATCGCACCGGTGCGTACCAGCTCACTCGAAGGAACCGACGCCGACTGGCGGCGCACGCTCGATGTCAACTTCCTCAGCATCGTGCGAATGTGCCGCGAAGTGGTTCCTCACATGAAAGCCGCCAGCGGAGGATCGATCGTCAGCGTTGCTTCCGACGCCGGACGTATGCCTGATCCCTTTTTCGCCGAATACAACGTGTCCAAAGCGGCGATCCTCATGTTCATGAAGGCACTGTCGATTGAGTTCGGTGGCGCGGGAATCCGCGCCAACACTGTCAGTCCGGGCCCGGTACGCACTCCGATGTGGGACCGGCCGGGTGGATTCGGCGATTCTGTCGCTGAGTCTTTCGGCATGGAGAAGGAGGCCGCGATCGAGCACTTCGCTGTCAATGTTCGCAAGCTTCCTCTTGCCAGACTCGGCACAGTGGCGGAGGTCGCCGCGGTCAACATATTCCTTGCGAGCCCGGTCAGCTCATTTGTCACGGGTGCTGAGTACACCGTGAACGGCGGTAGCATTCCGACCGTATGACGTGAACACTGTTGTGTCGCAACTAGTTAAAATATCGCTCGGCGCGATCGCCATCTGTGTTACGCGATGTCGTCGGCGACAGAATTGGAATTGGATGTACATGTTGTGAACAAATCTATTCCTACCGCTACCAATGTCGACCATATCGGTTGGTCGGTTCCAGACCTGGATGCCGCTGTGTCCTTCTGTGTCGAGGTTCTCGGGGGTCAAGAGATTCTCAGGGCCGGTCCCTTCTCCGATCCCTCCGGCGACTGGATGTCTACACATTTCGACGTCGATGCCCGGGCCTCGGCATCTCTTGCGCTCGTCCGACTCGGTGCGACGCAGGTGGTGGAGTTCATCGAATGGAGCGCCGCGAATCGTGAAGTCGCGTGGCCGCTGAACAGTGATGTCGGGGCGTCACACCTGGCGATTCACGTGGGTGACATCGACCAGGCGATGCGGTATCTGCAAGAGCACGGGTGCAGCGCCTGCGGTGACCCGATCCTGCTGGAAAATGTGCCTCACGCCGGCCTGACGATCCTGTATGTCCGAACGCCTGTCGGGCTGCTGTTGGAGCTCGTATCCCGTCCCGCCCATGACCTCCCCTACGAGGTCACCACCGATGCCCGACTGCTCGTCCCGACGCAGGAGTGGAACAACGGCCAAGCTGGGCCTCGAGAGGAAATGCCATGAGTGCTGAAACTGTTGCCGGCCCGGATATCGTCCCGCTTCCACGAGAGATCATCAAGGACGCCCGAATGATGATCATCGGGTATCGGCCGGCGGATCCAGGCGCGGCGCGGCGGGCCCTTCCGGGTCGGCTGGAACCCCATCCCGATGGAATTGTCCTTCTCAATCTCTGGGCCGCCGAGGATCCCGGCCTCTCGTCCGGGATGGGAACGTACGGGCGACTCTCGTGCGGGTATATCGCTCCGGAAGTCAGCGGATACGACACGAAGACAAGCGATGGCAATACAACTGGGCATGGCCGCTTCTTCGCACATCACTGGTTGGAGTCCGACGGCATGCGGTCCTTTGCCGAGGCATCATGTGGGAACCGCGCCGACGTCGGATGGGTCAAGCAAACCGAGCCCCGGCCCGGCGAACTGGTCCAGGAACTCTACGTCGACGACAAGGTTGTCGTGAGAACGACCTCGTATGTCGGCACCGACCGGTTGGCAACGGTCGGCGGGCACTTGAACTACTTCACGAGTTTCCCAGGCCCGGACGATCGCGAGCAGATCGCGCGGGTGGCGGTACCGTTCGTCGCCGACGTGAAGGAGGCGCAGGTCAAGTCGATCGAGTGGCTCTTCGATGCCGATCATCCCGCGGCGGCGCTCACCCCCGGAACGGACCCGGACGTAGCCAGCGTCCTCTATGGTGACATCACTTGGGCACCGTTCACGGTGGCCGAGGTGCTCTGAGGTCGTCGGTAGCATCAGATCAGTTCCCTTCCGACACGGTGGATCGTCTATAGGTCCACATGACTTGTGGATCACCACGGGAAATGCGAAGTCCACCAATCCTCGGGACACGATCGCGACCGCAGGCCGCGTCGGCCGGCCGAAGCGGGTCCGGTTACTGAGAACACACGTTAATTTCGTACGTCGAGAGGTAGACAAGGATGGCTTTTGACCTTCATCCAGAGGCCCGCGCGCTCATCGAGTCACGCCCGTGCGCCCATCTGGTGACCATGCGACCGAACGGCCGCCCGCATGTGTCTTTCATCTGGATCGATGTGACTGATGACGGGCGCATCCAGTTCGGAACACCTCCGTGGCGGGTCAAGGGTAAGAACCTCGCACACGATCCGAAGTGCATCCTCTCCATCCAGGACAATCAAAAGCTGGAAAGCGGATTGACCCGACATCTCCTCATCGAGGGCATCGCCTCGATCGACGACGATGCCGAACGCGGCCAAAGATTCATGGACCAGCTGTTCCACAAGTACACAGGTGCGCCCCGTTTCGGGCTCAACGAAGATGGACATCTCCTCGTCACTGTTGACATCACGCGCGTTTCCGGCGTTGGCCCGTGGCACACCGGTAAGACGACAACTTATGGGACCCCTATCTGAGCTAGCGCGGATTCTCCGTGAATTGACGAGTGAGCGGCGAAAGTTCCTGCCCTGCATGGAATAGATGGGCTCCTCTCCAGAGGAGCGTTCCGCTGATGGTCGCTGAGCCGTCCCCTCATCGCTCCAATGAAATCCGGGCGAGCGGACAGGTTCCGCGAGTCTTCAACGCACCTCGAGACCTGGTCGGACTCACACGGATCGGTGTTGGGCGCCGACACGGCAATGGCGCAGCCGGACGGATAGCTGTACCGGGACAGCTGCTTGAGCGTTGGCTGCGGTTGGTCCCGGTCGGCACCGTGTCGCGACGGGGTTCTGGTCGGCCGGAGCGCGTGGCGACGGTGGTTTTGTTGTGTGCAGCAACGAGCAGCGGCGAAACTCGGCCATCGTCATCGACGATCATCGATGACATCGGCCCGCCAAACGGACAATACGGAGTCGCGCCGATCTACAGTGTGCTGACGGCACATGCGGTCAAGATCGCGCGGTCCACCTACTGCGATGTCTGCGCTCGGCGCAATGAACCGTCCAAACGCCAGTGACGCCGAATTCACGGTCGAGATCGCCCGCGTGCACCGGAGAGGATGCGGCCCGAAGAGCCCGCATGGTGCGGCTGCAATATCACTGCGGCCGCTTGGCCTGAGTCGCGGATCGTCCGGCTGCCCGGGAGACGACCGATCGTGTGGACGGATGCTGCCGAATGACATGCGGCGTTGACTTCCCGCCTACCAAACTTTCATGTCCATCTGTTCAGGTGGACAGATGTGGTCTAGCATTTTGTATCAAGAACCCACACGTCGCACATGCGAACATGAGCCGAAAGTGGCCCACCCTTGCATCTCAAGACGCGCCCTTTTGCCGTCCGCGTTGCACTGGCACTATTGATATTGGGCGCAACGATTGTCGGTTGTTCTCAATCATCCTCACCGAGGCAGTCACGCGACCAGATCACCCTCGCTGAAGCCCAGGAGCTGGGAAGCTACAGTCCGTTCGCGAGCTACGGCGAACTGGGTGTCTCCCCCATCTACGAGGGTCTGCTACGGCCGCAGGCCGACTCGGATGCCGAGATCCCAAATCTGGTTCCCGCCCTGGCTGCCGCAGCTCCCGAATCCATCGGCCCGGGCCGCTGGCGCCTACAGCTGCGTGAAGGAATCACGTTCTCTGATGGCAGCGCGTTCGACTCGGCCGACGTGGTGGCCACCTATGCCGCGCTCAAGGATCCCACTGTCGCCTCGGAAATCGCGACCAACGTGGCTCCGATCACCGCCGTGACCGCCGATGGCCCCCACGCCGTGATCATCGACGTCGACACCGAGACCGACCCGTCACCGTATCTGCTGACCGGCATCGTGCCGTCGGAGAAGGTGGAACAGGTCCCGGCCGCAGACTGGGCGCTCAACGTCGCACCCGTGGGTACCGGCCCGTATCGATTGGACAGTCTGCGGCCCGACCAGGCGGTGATGGTGGCACGGGAAGACTACTGGGGGGAGAAGCCGCAGGTGACGCGCATCGTGTACACCCACACCCCGGATGACAACACCCGCGCTCAGCGCATCATTGCCGGTGAGGTGGACGGGGCGAACCTGCCGCCGAGGCTCATCCGGTCGGTGCAGAGTGGCGACGTCAGCACCGTCGCGGTGAAATCAGCGGACTGGCGCGGAGTTTCGTTCCCCGCCGGGCAGCCCTTCACCGCCGATCCGCAAGCCCGGCTGGCGATGAACCTTGGCGTGGACCGCACCGCCGTCATCCGCGACGTGCTCGACGGCCACGGCCGCCCCGCCTACACCCCGATCGGCGATGTCTACGGAGACGCGTATAACCCGGACGCGACATTCACCTTCGATGCCACGGCGGCAGCCGCGATCCTCGACCGTGCGGGCTGGCGCCCTGGTTCCGACGGCATCCGCGAGAAAGACGGCGCACGAGCTGAATTCGAGCTGCTGTACAACGCCTCGGACACACTGCGCCGTGACCTGTCCGTCGCGTTCGCCACCGCGATGAAGCCGCTTGGCATCCAGGTCGATCCGCGGGGTAGCAGCTGGGATGAGATCGACACGCGGTTCGACACGTCCGCAGTGCTGCTCGGTGGAGGCTCCACCCCATACAGCATCGACTCGCAGGTCTACGATACCCTGCACACCCGAGTTCCGGATTCCTCCCCGTACTCCAACCCCGGCAACTTCACCGCACCCGGACTCGACGAGCTGCTCGAGCGAGCCCGTCAATCACCCTCCGGCGTGGACAAAGACGCGCTCTACCGCGATGTCCAGGCCAGCTACATCGCCCAGCCGTCGAACGTGTTTCTCGCGTTCCTGGACCACACCTACGCCTACCGCAACCTCGGTTGGAAACAGACCGCGCCGATCCTCGAGCCGCACTCCCACGGCGTGACCTGGGGCCCATGGTGGCGACTGAACGCATGGACGCGCTGACCACCGAGGCGCCGGACTGGCGCCGCGAGCGTCTGCGCCCCGCCGCGAGACTCCTCGGAATCCGTGCATTGATCGCGGTTCCGGTCACGTTGGCCGTCTCCGTGGGCATGTTCGGCGTGGCCGCACTCTCACCGTTGGACCCCCTGGCCGCCTATCTCGGTGACAACTATCAAATCGCCACCCAGTCGCAACGCGAGGCCATGCGAGCCGCTTACGACCTCGACCAACCCTGGTGGGAAGCGTGGTGGCACTGGCTCACCGCGGCATTGCAGGGTGATCTGGGGTGGTCGTCCACCCAGTCACTGCCGGTGAGCACCGTGCTGGCCGAGCGGATGCCCTTCACTCTCGGCCTGTCGGGCACTGCACTGCTTCTCGGGGCGGTGATCGCTCTGGTGCTGGGATGTGTCGCCGGGATGAGTGGCGGGATCGTCGACCGGCTGTGCAACAGTTTCGCGGTGGCGTTCGCGGCGGTTCCGCCGTTTGTGATGTCGCTGGCCCTGGTGACCGTGTTCGCCGTCGGCCTGCGCTGGTTTCCCACCTCGGGGGCGCGGCCACCCGGCGGTGACTACACCGGCGCCGGCCTTCTGACCTATTCGGTGCTGCCGCTCAGCGCGCTGGTGGTCTCGCAGATTCCGTGGCTGCTGCTGGCGACCCGGGCCGCGGTGCTCGAGGCGCGTGACTCCGATGCGGTCCGGGCCGCCCGCGCCCGCGGTGTGCACGGCTGGCCGCTGTTGCGTGCCCACATCGCGCCGGTTTCCGTGCTGCCGACATTGGCCCTTACCGGCACCCGGCTGCCCGAGCTCATCGCCGGAGCTGCCATCGTCGAAACGGTCTTCGGCTGGCCCGGAGTGGCCGCCGTGCTGGTCGATTCGGCTGCGGCACTGGACTTTTCGTTGTCAGCTGCACTTACCGTCGGCGCCGCCCTGGCGGTGTTGCTCGGTTCGGCGTTCTCCGATGCCGCAGCGGTGGCTCTGGACCCCCGGATCGGACTGCGCGCATGAGCACCCTCGTGCTGTCCCGGCGGGCCGTCACCGGTTGGCCCTGGTTGTTGCTGGCTGCCATCGTGGTGGCCGCGGTGGCGGTCCCGCTCGGCGCGGGCGAACAGCTGGCGGATTTCGGCCGGGCATTACAACCACCGAGCGCCGCGCACCCCGCCGGCACCGACCATTTCGGTTATGACCTGCTGATCAGAACTGCTCAGGGACTGCAGATCTCACTGTTGACGGCCGGATCATGCGCCGTGGTCGCGACCGTGCTCGGTGCGCTGATCGGTGTGGGTTCGGCCCTCGCCGGCGGGTGGGTCGACGCCGCAGTCATGCGTGTCGTGGACGGCGTGAATGCGCTTCCACATCTTGTGGTGGGCATCGTGATCGCGGCGATGTGGCGCGGCGAGACGCTGGCCATCATCGCGTCGATCGGGCTGACCCACTGGCCCGCCGTCGCCCGGGTGGTGCGCGCCGAACTGCTCGCAGTCACCGACGCCGGCTGGGTGCAAACCTCGCGTTTGGCAGGCGCGTCGCGGTGGTTCATCGCGCGGCACCATCTGGTGCCGACGGTGACCGGTCAAGCCGTTGTCGCGATGGTGATGCTGTTGCCGCACGCGGTGTGGCACGAATCGACGCTGTCGTTCCTCGGTGTCGGGCTGTCCCCTGATCGCGCCAGCTTGGGCACGCTGCTGGGGCAGGCTCGCGGTGACATCCTGGCCGGGGCGTGGTGGACGCTGGTGGTCCCCGCCGGGTCCCTGATCCTCACTGCCCTGTCGTTCGCCGCCGCGGCCTCCGAGACGCGCCGTCGCAGCGAACCGCCCAGCGGACGGGTGTGGTGATGGCAGACGCTGCGCAGCTGCGCGAATTCAGCGTGGACATCGCCCTCCACCAGAGCGGGCATTCCCCCTTGGTCCGCACCCTCCACGACGTCAACCTGACGGTACCCACCGGCAAGCTGACCGCGCTGATCGGTGAATCCGGATGCGGCAAATCGCTTGTCGCCGCGACGTTGTGCGGCTTGCTTCCGCCGGGATCACGGGCGCGCGGCCAGATCCGTATCGGCGGACGGGACCTGAGCGTAGCCGGCGAGCGGGATTGGCGTGAGGTCCGCGGCCACCACATCGGACTCGTTCCCCAGTCGGCGGCGACGTCGTTCACTCCGGTGCGTACGGTGGGCGCTCAGCTCACCGAGGTATGCCGCCGGCTCGGCGCCGACCGCAGCGCCGCCGAACTTCTCACCGCGGTGCACCTGCCGGTCGATGCCGGAGCACTGTATCCGCACGAGCTCTCCGGCGGCATGGCCCAGCGCGCCGCGATCGCCGCGGCCATAGCCGCCCGTCCGGCACTGCTGGTCGCCGATGAACCGACCTCCGCACTGGACCCCGCGCACGCGGCGGCGATCTGGCAGCTGCTCGGATCCATCGCCGAAGCGGGTGCGGGCGTCCTGGTCATCACCCATGATCTGAGGTCACTCCTCGACGCCGCAGTGTGCGATGACGTGGCGCTGATGCGCGGCGGCACGATCATCCGTCAGGCGCCGCTGACGGAAATAGCCGACAGCGCCGACAATTACATCGGCTTGTTCTTCGCCGGAGCGAACTCGTGAGGACGTCAGGGCTTGTCGCCGAGAATGTCTGGGTGGCCTTCGGTGGCCGGCCCGTACTACGCGCGGTGAATCTCACCGTGCGCGCCGGCGATATCGTCGGCGTCACCGGTCCGTCGGGCTGCGGCAAGACCACACTGCTGCGCGTGTTGGCGGGTTTGCGCAGGCCCGATGCAGGCAACGTGCGCTACGACGACAAACCGGTGGCCCCGGCGGGTTCCATCGGCATGATCGCCCAGCACCCACGGTTGGTGTGCAATCCACGCTGGACCCTGGGCGCCATCGTCACCGAGCCCGCCCGCATCCGCGGCACGTCAGCCGACATCGAGATCACCAGCGCCCGCGTTGGGTTGGACACCGCGCTCCTGCAGCGCCACCCCGCTCAGGTCAGCGACGGTCAGCTCCAGCGCGCCTGCATCGCCCGGGCCCTGCTCGCGGCACCGCAGTTCCTCTTGTGCGACGAGCCCACCGCCATGCTGGATCCCATCGCGGCGAGGGACATCACCGACCTGCTCAAGCAGCTCGCAGCCGAGGGCACCGGAATCGTTCTGGTGAGCCACAATCCGCGGCTGGTCAGCGAACTTGCCGACTGCGTTTCGGTTCTTGGCGTCCCTCCTGGCAATTGACCTGCGACCAGCCCGCTTGTCGCGCGCGCAGGGAGGTAGGCCAACCGTCGGAACTAAAGCTGAGCGGCCAGCGAGAACGCCGCCGGCCGACCGCAGGTAACGTGTCGCCTTCGGCGGTGTCGATCCTGCTACGCAGCCGGTGGAACCGGGGCTGGGCAACAACCGTCGGCTGCCTGGGTTGCGCCATGCAGCAATGCGGTCTGAGGCGTTCAACGACATAGCCGCTGCCGCCAAAGGCCGCCTGTGCAAGCCACCGGCTCCACCGCACCACACCACTACTGGATCGCAAGCCCTAACAGGGCAGGGTCTCCCGTTTGTCACAGACGGTTGCTTTGAAAGTAGGGCTCGCCGACGGCGTGGACAGCTCCCTCGGTGCCTTTTTCACCGTGTAGGTGGCCAACGGGTAGTGGCCCATGCCTTCCGTGTACGCGGCAGCGTCATCCCCAGCGAAGGCAAAGGTACTGGCGCCCATGGCAATGAAGACACAAGCGCCCAAAGCGGCAGACGCCGTCTTCGTGCGCCACGCGAAACGACGTGAAATTCTCAGCATGTTCCATCTCCTAGCAACCAGCCGAACAGGTCAGGATCGCGCCCTATTGGAGCGACACATGCCACACTGCATCATCGAAGTGCCCTGAATCACTTTCTGTTCGGATATATCGGAAGCCACTTCTAACCAAGGGGGTACGCGCTTCGACGTCGACAGCACACGACCCCCAACGCCGTCAGAGGCGCGCAGAGTACGAAGTTCTAGCGGATGTCGCGTGGACCGATGCTTCTACGGTTCGTGCCGTTCTCGATGGATGGACCTGCCACGGCCTCATTTGATCGACGAAGCGGTTAAAATCCCTTCGATACCGAAGCTGCCAACATTGAGCTACATCGACCGCGCCACCGTGCGAACGCAGCCTTCGAATTTAGTTGGCCTGCTGCATCAACGCGCGCGCAGCACGTCGGGCGATACCGATGTACTCGTCGCAATTGCGCTGCAACCTCTCCGAAGGCATGCAAATGGAGAGTGCTGCCACCGCTCGCCGCTCTCGTCGATGTATGCCGACCGCAATACACGAGTGCCCGGTGATAGTCCTACCGTGTTCGATCGCCAGATCTTGGTCGCGCACCGACAACAGTTCCTCGCGAAGGATGGTGGCATCGGTGACCGGCCCGTAGGCAAGAAGCGGGGCGCCATTCTGTGGCATCCGCTCCTTGACCTTGGTCCATGGCAGTTGTGCGATGAGCAACCTGCCCAGTGCCGAGGTATAACCGGGGAGATACACATCGTTAGGAAGATCGTGACCAACCCGGCCCGCTGCGGCAGAGACGATCGAGATCACCCCTTGACCATCCCATACCCCGACGTTCACAGCAGCCTTGAGTCGCTTCGACAGCTCGGCGACCGCACGGTGGGTATGCAGACCGAAGCAGCTCGAGTTCATCAGACGACGGCTGATGAGCAGTAGTCGCCAACCAAGCCGATATCGATCGTCAGAGGTTTGTTGCAGCAAACCGATTTCAGCGAGGCTGGCCACGATGTCAAACGTCGTTGATTTCGCCAGACCCAGCATCACCGCCATTTCGGTCACCCCCCACTCCGGGCGGTCCACGGTGAAAAGGTTGAGCACCATCCCGGCACGCTCAATCGTATTCAGCACGTCACCGGCCTCCAACCAACGCGCGCGTCACTTATCCATGTCGGAGTTGCGTTCAGATCAGGACGAATCGGAAATTCACCGCTGCAACGATCGCATCGACACGTCGGGTTCCAAATCGCTCGCATTCTCCAAATACTCTGCGCCAACTGCGATGAGGGGCTACCAACTTTAGCCAAGCCTGAGGCGATAACCTCCACAAAGTCCGAGACCCAATTACGTTGAGACATAAGGTGAAATGAACGACCACACAGTTGGTATCCGGGGTGGGACGCATGGCGGCCGCCGATGAGGAGGACGTATCCGTCGGCAAGGAGCGAGCTGCCGGGCATGCCGACGGCGTGAGCCGATGACAATCACAAGCCGCGATACAAGTGCCGCTGCAGAGAATTTGGCTACGACTCCAGGCGCCAGACGACTCGCGAACAGTCATCGATGAGGCGTACCCGAGCAGATCAAGACCGACGGCCATGAACGGGCCGACGGTAGTAGCCGACCCACTTTACTGCGCCATGTCGGACACGAGTGCCTTCGCCTCGTCGACCCAAGTCATTGTCGATTCTGTGGTTTCAGTCTGTTTTGCCGTACAGGTAGTCGATAAGGCCGTCGACCGGCTCGTCGGCCTTGAGCAGGGCATCGAAACCGATCTCCGAGGACGCGATCTGCTCTGCGCGCTCCAGGACAGAGTCGATGAGATCACGAGGAATACAGCAAATCCCGGTCTCATCGGCGATGATGAGGTCGCCGGCGGCCACCTGAACACCGCACAGCCGGACCGTTCCGTTCACCTCAGTGGTGACGCTGCGCCACTTGCCGGTGATCGGAGTATGGTCGCGCGACCACACAGGAAAGTGCAAAGAGCGAGATCGTCCCAAATCGCGCACGCCACCGTCGACTATCGCACCCGCCAAACCCTGCCTCTTGGCCACCGACGCCATCAAGCCACCCATGTTCGACACCTCGGCAAGACCTTCGATGACCAACACGTCCCCGGGACTCGCAGTCCTCAGCGCGAGGATCTCGGCCATGCGCCAATCCTTATCAGACACCGCGGCAAACGCCGACCGCGACTGATCCACGTTCCGCACCGTCGTGGCGTTTCCGACAATCCTCTCCCTCGGCATAGACGGACCCAGACGAGACGCGGGAATGGCACCACGAACGCCAAACTCGTCGAGCACATCGGACACCGTGCTCGACAGGTCATCGAGGGCGAGGAAACGCTGAATCGTCGCGGTATCGGTCGACGGGAGCGGATCATGAATCGTCGCCCAGTCGAACCTCACGTTGACAGACCCCGCACGCCTCCGGTCCGACATTCACCTCTCCTCGCTAGACATGTTGTAATGCAAGCAGTTCCGGCACAATCACCGACATCCCACCAATCGCTCAACCGTATCCGAGGCAGCCCCCTCGTGCCCTTCGATCTTTGAATGGCAACCATTTGCCACCCTTCTGAATCACCGGCCCGTCCACTCATTGCAGGGGCGGCGTTTGAACGATTCGGCCCGGCTGAGTTCACAGCCGAGACATCGTCGATACGATGACATACGCCGGTTCGGAGATGGCTCCGTCCTCGCGCAGATCGAGTACGACACGACCCGGGACCGGCCCCGGCGATGATGCGCTTGCGGCCAGAAAAGCCGTCCGCCGCTGCCACATCTGGCATCCGACTTCACCGGAACGCAAGTCATGCGTCATTACTTGTTCGACCACGGCATTCTCGACCGCTGATTCCTGCCGCCAGAAGGCGGCAGGACTTTACTCGCTGGATCGAGAGAGCGGGACCTCGCCGCCGCCACTGCCGCCTGGTCCAGACAGCATCGTCCTCCGATTCACCCGCCAGTGCTGCCGTTATGAAGCGGCCTCCACTTCCCGCGCGCGGCTCGGCACAAGTCGTGGCCCCAAGTCACCTCAGTCGACCCCGTTGTGTGTCTGCGAGTTGGCGTGTGCTCTGCCGCTTGGTTGACACAGACCGTGTTGAAGGTCGAGACTGTCGTATATACGTACTTGATGTTCCAATATAAGACGGAGTAGTAGCCGCATGAGTAATCGAAATGGGACAAGCGAAAGTCTCGTCGGGCTGCGAGTCCTCGATCTGTCACGTGTTCTGGCCGGCCCGCTGTGTTGTCAACTCCTCGGCGACCACGGAGCGGATGTGATCAAGGTCGAGTCGCCTGACGGGGACGACACACGGCGGTGGGGTCCCCCGTTCGTGGCAGACGACATGAGCGCTTACTTCAACGCGATCAACCGCAACAAACGCAATATCTGCTTGGACCTGCAGACCTCGCGAGGACAGCAGGTGCTCGAGCGACTACTCGAGGACACCGATGTGGTCGTAGAGAACTTCAAGGCAGGAACCATGGCTCGGTGGGGGTTCTCCGACGAGCAGATTCTGGAGCGTCACCCACGTCTGATCGTCTGCCGTATCACCGGCTTTGGCACCGACGGACCAATGGGTGGGATGCCGGGCTACGATGCCGTCACTCAGGCCTACGGCGGCCTCATGAGCATTAACGGCGAACCCGATGGCCCAGCGTTGCGGGTCGGCGTCCCGGTGGTGGACATGGTCACCGGGATCTACGCGTTCAGTGGAATTTTGCTGGCGCTCAACGCTCGTCGGCTCACAGGTCGCGGGCAGGTCGTGGACTGCACGCTTGTTGATACTGCGGTGTCGCTGTTGCATCCGCACTCGGCCTCCACCCTGGCCGATGGACGGGTACCTGTGCGTACAGGGTCCGCGCACCCGACGGTGGCCCCCTACGACACCTTCGAGGCATCCGATGGGGCGGTGTTCATCGGCATCGGCAATGATCGCCAGTTCCGCATCCTGGGCGAGCAACTGGGCGTGCCCGACCTAGCCGACGACCCACGTTTTCGCACCAACGCTGACCGCATCGGGAACCTGAAAGCCCTGAGCGAACTGCTGTCCGAGAAGATCGCCCCATTGACGAAGAACGAGCTCGCGCATGACCTCATTGCCCGCGGGGTGCCGGTGTCAGCGATCCGCGACGTCCGCGAAGTCCTTGACGATGAGCACGTCCGTCACCGCGAGATGGTCGTGGAGATGGGCGACTACCGCGGCGTCGGCTTTCCGATCAAGTTGACCGACACTCCGGCGTCGATCAGGCAAGCTCCTCGCGCCAAAGGGGCAGACACACACGCGGTTCTGACCTCTCTTGGCTACGACGACGAGACCATCAGCCAACTGTTGTCCGCGCAAGTAGTCGTGCAGGACACCGCGACCCCGAATGTCCAAGAGGCATCTCATGAGTGATTACGTCTGGTGGCCAAGCCCCGAGCGTATCGCCGAAGCCAATGTGACACGCCTGGCGAACCGTCATGGCATCGATTCCCTCACAGAACTGCGTCGTCGGTCGGTAGGTGATGTGCGGTGGTACTGGGATGCCGCTATCGACGACCTCGCCATACCGTTCCGATCGCCCTACCGCCAAGTCCTCGACACCTCCCGGGGCAAAGAGCATTCGGACTGGTTCGTCGGCAGCGAATTCACCATCGTCGATGCGTGTCTCACTCGGTGGGCGGACTCGCTCTGTCCCGCAATCATTCACGAGGCTGAAGACGGCCGCGTCGAGGAGCTCTCATTCGCCGAATTGTCGCGGCAGGTCGCCGCGCTCGCTGCAGGGCTGAACAGGATAGGCGTGACAGAGGGCGACACAGTTGCGTTGTACCTTCCGATGATCCCAGAGGCGGTCGTCGCCTTCTATGCAGCAGCCAGCATCGGAGCCATCGTGGTACCGCTGTTCTCGGGATTCGCAGCACCGGCGATCAGTGCACGCCTCAACGACGCCGGAGTTACGGCAGTCATCGTTGCCGATGCAACCATCCGACGAGGGCGCAGAGTCGACATGGCAGCAGAGATGGCTGCGGCGGTCGCCGCCGCGCCCTCGGTCACTTCAATCGTCACCGTGGCCAACGTCGACGAAATGGTCACGTTCAAGACCGACAATCTCACCGTCACCAGCTGGACCGAGCTCCTCGCCGGCGACAACGTCCGCGACACTGCGAGGGCCTTTCCCGCGATGCAAACGCTGATGCTCGGTTACACCTCGGGGACGACTGGCACCCCAAAGGGCGCGGTGCATACACACGCAGGGTTCACCGTCAAGGTCGCTACGGAGATGGCCTACTCCTTCGACGTCGCGCCCAATGATCGGGTCTGTTGGGTGACCGACATGGGATGGGTGATGGGACCATTCACAATCGTCGGAGCGCACGCCAACGGCGCCACGCTGGTGTTGTACGAGGGCTCACCTGATGCCCCCGACACTCTGCGTCTGTGGGAACTCGTCGAACGGCATTCAATTTCGACACTCGGCCTGTCGCCGACCCTCATCCGAGCCTTACGCGACACGCCCCTTCCGACGATCAGGAGCCGCGACTTGAAGTCGGTGCGCACCCTGGGCTCCACCGGGGAGCCCTGGGACCCCGACTCCTACGACTGGCTCGCCGTGGAGGTCTTTGACGGTCGGGTGCCGATCATCAACATCTCTGGTGGCACCGAGGTCGGCGGATCGTTCCTCGCCCCCTATCCGGTGGAGCCGATCGCCAGCTGCTCACTGGGCGGACCTTCGCTGGGCATGGACGTCGACGTTGTCGACGGAAACGCCCGGTCGGTGCGCGGCGGCATAGGCGAACTTGTTTGCCGTACCCCATGGCCATCGATGACGCGCAGCGTGTGGCGCGACCACGACCGGTATCTGCAGTCGTATTGGTCAACCTTCGACGGTGTGTGGTGCCACGGAGATTTCGCACTCGTCGACACGAAGGACGGCGCGTGGTACATCCTCGGTAGGTCCGACGACGTGATGAACGTCGCGGGTAAACGCCTGGCGCCGGCAGAAGTGGAGTCGGTACTGACGAGCCATCCAGGCGTGGCCGAAGCGGCCGCGATCGGAGTGCCAGATCCGAAAAAGGGCGAAACCATCTGGGTATTCTGGGTTCCTCGCGAGGGTGCCGACTCCTCATCCGTCTCGGCCGAGCTCCGCGCCGCTGTCGCCGATAACATCGGAAAACCGTTCGCGCCGAACGAGATCATCGCCGTGTCGGAACTTCCCAAGACCCGCTCGGCCAAGATCATGCGCCGTGCGATCCGCGCAGTCGCGACAGGTGCCGACCCTGGAGACCTATCGAGTGCGGAGAATCCGGCGGCACTGGACCGTATACGTGCCGTTCTTGCGGACGCGCACCGGCGAGCCTAGATCTCCGCTACGACATTCTCTCTGCCACAACGAATACACAAAGAACGGGCTTGACACATGGATTTCGCACTGACAGAAGATCAAGCAACAATCCGGGACGCCGTCGCCGAACTTGCCGCCAAGTTCGATGATCAGTACTGGGAGGAAAAGGACGCCGCGCACGAGTTTCCCCATGAGTTCTACGAGGCCTTCGCCTCAGGCGGGTGGCTCGGAATCACCATTCCAGAGGAGTACGGCGGCCATGGATACGGCATCACCGAAGCCTCGATCCTCTTGGAGCAGGTAGCCGCATCGGGCGCCGGGATGAACGGCGCGAGCTCGATGCATCTGTCGATCTTCGGCATGCATCCAGTGGTCGTCCATGGCAGCGACGAGCTCAAACAGCGGACGCTGCCGCGGATCGTCAGTGGCGATTTGCACGTGTGCTTCGGCGTGACGGAGCCCGGCGCCGGGCTCGACACCACCAAGATCGCCACCTTCGCGAAGCGGGAGGGCGACAAATACATCGTCAACGGCCGCAAGGTATGGATCTCCAAGGCGATGGAGTCCGAGAAGATCCTGCTGCTGACTCGGACCCAGAGGTTCGACGAGTCGCCCCGCAAGACCGACGGGATGACGCTTTTTCTCACCGATCTCGACCGAACGAAAATCGACATCCGACCGATCCGGAAGATGGGCCGCAATGCAGTCACGTCCACCGAACTGTTCATCGACAATCTCGAGGTGCCCATCGAAGATCGAGTCGGAGAGGAGGGCGAAGGGTTCCGGTACATCCTCGACGGTCTCAATCCCGAGCGCATGCTCGTCGCCGCCGAGGCGCTCGGTATCGGTCGAGCGGCGCTGCGAGCAGGCGTCACCTACGGCAACCAACGTGAGGTCTTCGGCCGCCAGATCGGTAAGAACCAAGGCGTCCAGTTTCCCCTGGCGGATTCATTGGCGCGCCTCGATGCGGCAGAGCTGACGTTGCGTAAAGCGACGTGGCTCTATGACAACGGGATGCCCTGCGCCCGCGAGGCGAATATCGCCAAGTATCTGTGTGCCGACGCCGGTTTCGAGGCCGCTGACCGTGCGCTGCAAACCCACGGCGGCATGGGGTACTCCGAGGAGTACCACGTGGCCAGGTACTTCCGGGAAGCGCGCCTGACCCGGATCGCACCAATCAGCCAGGAAATGATCCTCAACTACCTCGGATCGCATGTCCTCGGCCTACCGCGAAGCTACTGAACACTCCTCTCCCGGCCGCCCTGACGGCCGATCAATCCGCGAAAGGAACAGGCCGACATGGCTGGACTTTGGTTCGACGAGCTGACCATCGGTGACACATTCGACCACGCGATCCGACGCACGGTCACCGAGACCGACAATGTGTTGTTCACCGCGATGACCCACAATCCGGCTCAACTGCACCTCGATGAGAATCACATGGAGTCGTCGCATTTCGGGGCACGCATTGTCAACAGCGCTTTCACCCTCGGACTCATGGTGGGCATCTCGGTCGGAGACACAACCCTGGGTACCGCGGTCGCCAACCTCGGATGGGACGAAGTCCGCTTTCCCGCTCCGGTCTTCCACGGTGACACGATTCGAGTGACGACCGAGGTCATCGACCTGCGGGATTCGCGGTCACGCCCTGACCAAGGCATCGTGACTTTCTTGCACCGCGCGTTCAACCAGAACGACGTACTGGTGGCGTCGTGTAAACGGACCGGTCTGCAGCGGCGGCGGCCCCAATGACCGAGTCCGCAGCGCGGAGAACAGCACCCGATACGCCCCTACGATCACTTCTCTTCGTTCCCGGCGATGACGAGAAGAAGCTGGCGAAAGGTTTGAAATCGGACGCGGACGCGTTGATCATCGACCTCGAGGACTCGGTCAGCGCGAGACGCAAGGAGACCGCGCGCGGCATCACCTCAACACACCTGCAGCAATACGCCGGCTCCAACGGCCCGGCACTGTGGGTGCGGGTGAATCCATTGAGTACCTCACTCGCTCTGAATGACCTTGCCGCGGTGGTGCGCTACGGCCCCGCCGGGATCGTTCTCCCCAAAATCGACGGTCCTGAGGACCTCACCGCACTCACCCACCACCTCGATGCCCTCGAAGCGGCATATGGACTGCCTCGCGGATCGGTGAAGATCATCCCCGTGGTCACGGAGACCCCCGCCGCCGTACTACGGCTCCCCGAACTGGGGCGGTACGCAGGATTGGATCGCGTGTACGGATTCACCTGGGGCGCCGAGGACCTCAGTGCCTCGCTCGGAGCCACCACCAACCAGGGGCCCGACGGCCGATGGGCAGAAACGTATCGCCTGGCCAGGTCCGCCACACTGCTCGCTGCGGCGGCAGCAGGGGTCCACGCCATCGAGACCCTTTACGCCAACATCGGCGATCTTGAGGGCCTGGCCGTCGACTCGCGCGGTTCTCGCGCCGAGGGCTTCACCGCGCGCATCGCGATCCACCCCGCACAAGTCGGTCCTATCAACGTCGCCTTCACCCCGTCGGAGTCCGAACTTGAGCATGCCCGACGTGTGGTCGAGGCATTCAGCGCCGGCGATACCGGCGTTGTGGCCCTCGATGGCAGGATGTTGGATGCACCCCATCTACGCCAGGCGCGTCATATCCTGTCGGTCGGCGCGCAGCGCCAGGAATCGAAAGACAAGTGGCCATAGGTGAGCGCCCTGGCCCTAGCTACGGACAGGACGACAATGAGCGAACCAGTTTCGGGTGGATCGCACGAGCACCGGACGGTTTCGCGGGTTACCGGAATCCTCGAGTACGTCGCGCGCGCCGAACGCAGCGTACGATTGGCAGACATTGTCAGCGAACTCGAAGCTCCACGGTCGTCGATTCACGGCCTCGTTCACGGACTGGTCTCGACTGGCTACCTGCGAGTCGCTGAGGACGGACGCTACACGCTGGGCCCTGCGATCAGCGCACTGTTGATGCGCCAGTCACCTTTGGATCAGCACGTCAGATCGGCCATGGAGGCACTCAATCTCGAATTCGACGAGACAGTGGCCTTGGTGACAATTGCCGGGGATTCCATCGTCAACACCGACGTCATCGAGTCATCGAAGGCCGTGCGATATAACCCGACGATCGGTGCCCGCCGCCCCTTGTACCCGACCAGTGCCGGCAAGTGCTTCCTGGCTTACGCGCCAGCGTCATACCGCGACAAGTACCTCGAGCGCAATTTCTCCTCCCCGAGCCGGCGTGCGGCGATTCGCGCCGAGCTGGAGAAGGTGCTCGCCGACGGGTTCGCATTCAACGGTGGAGACACCCTCCCGGATCTGCGGGCGGTTTCGGCTCCCGTCTTCGACGGCCAAAGCGTCAGCGCGGTGATCACGGTCGCCGGCCCAACATCTCGCTTCCTCGACAAGCTCGACATCATCGTGCACGCCACACGCGACGCGGCCGCACGAGCAAGCAAGCCCCCGCGGTAACACTCACCGACGATCGAGCACCGTCAGGGCACACCGCTGGGTGCACGTCGCACCTATCAGACCGAATACGCCTGCCTGCTGAGCCTCGGTCCACTGTTCAGCAGCTGCAGTCGTGGCTGGGCGTTGGTCGTGATTTGCTTGACCAGCTCTGGGCGGGGTTTCGCGGCCATGTCGCGACTTTGGATCAACAACAATCTGGTCCCGACGCGACGGCACGCGGTTACCACAGTGCTCGTCGCCGGACGCCGAGTCGCCGCAGACCTGGATTTGCCCCACTGCTCGTGTGGTGGCCACGGCTTGCGCAAACACGGGGTCCGCGCACGTTGACCGGGCCGTTTCATCTGTGAATCGTCGATGGGCCATGCCCCGCAGCGCCGACCCAGCAGTCCGAGCCGTGATGCTTGCGTGAGATGACGCAGACGATTGACGTGACTCACATCACCTAACTACCATGAGTTCAACGTTCATATTTAAGGACGTAGAGTTCATAAATACGGCCCGATGGTCTTGCTCAGTGCCGGGGGCGGGTCGGTTACGCGTGCACCGCGGCGTCAGCGCGCACCAGCTAAGGAGAGAACCCTGTGACATCTGCGAACTCGCACGTTGCGCGAAGCGATTTTCCGCGCCCGCTGCGGATTCTGTGGCGGGTGGTCGTCACGAGCACATGTGCGGCAGTGGCGCTAACGGGTTGCGCGGTGTCGCCGGCAGATTCGAGTACCACCGTGCTTCGATTCGCCGACGGGTTTCCGCCCAGCCACCCAATTTCTGAGGGAGGCTCAGCGGTGTTCGTCGAGGAGTTGCGAAAGAACGGGCCCCCGGTGGGCCTGGGCATCGAGTACTTCCCGAGCTCACAGCTCGGCAAGAGCAAGGACGCCACGGCGATGCTGACGACGGGCATCGCCGACATCGCGGCGGTGGTCCCGGCGTATCTGGCCTCACAGATGCCGTTGTCGAGTGTGTTCGACCTGCCCGGGAACACCGACGATGCCTGCATTGGAGCACGAGCAGTCTCCACGTCGGTGACTCACGCCACGACGTTAGGGCGAACGGAAGTGGCGAAGTTGTCTCTCACTTCACTGTGGAGCGTCTTCGTGCCAGGTTACGAGCTCATGACCGCCGAAGATCAGCCGGTTCGTGAACCCTCGGATATCCACGGCGCCATTCTGCGTTCCCCGGGCGGCGCGGTGGACCGTGTCGTCCACGATATGGGAGCAGCAGGGGTCTCGATGCCCCTAGGCGAAATGTATGAGGCCATCTCTCGGGGAACGGTCGATGGCACGGTGGCCAGCCCTATCAGCATTGCACCATACAAACTCAGCGAGGTGTTGCGACACAGCACGATTGGTGCGCGTCTCGGGTCGGTGACAGGCCTCTACTCGATGTCATCGGCGACCTTCGACCGTCTGACCGAACCACAACGAAAGGTTGTCCGCGCCGCAGCAGCGAAAGCCGAAGCCGGCGCGTGCGAGCTACTGAACAAGCGGCTTACTGAATCACGCGACCAGATGGCAGCCGATGGAACAGTTCTCCAGGTTCTCAGTGAGGAACAGCAGCGGACCTGGACCGCGCTCGCTCAGCCGGCACGTCAGAAGTGGACCGGGGACCTCGACGCAATGGGCCTGCCAGCGAGTGAGGTGCTCGCAGAATGGGACCGCACACTCAATCAGGAAGTGCGCACGCATGAACGCTGACATCACGGATGAGATGACGGCCAATCCGATGGTCATCCGGCGCTCTGCCGAGGGTGAAGCCAAGCGCACCATGTTCGGGTATACGACAGACGAGCACCCGCTACTGGACCGGATCCAAAACGGCCTATCGATGGTCGCGGGCCTGATCGCTGGCACCTGTTTGGTCGCACTGGTCGCACTCACGTGCACCGAGGTGGTGGCCAGGCTTGTGTTCGGCAAGCCACTCGGCTGGAACGTGGCGTTCACCGAGAAGTACCTCCTGGTAGGTTCTGCGTTCTTCGGAATCGTCACCGCCTACCGCTCAGGCGCGCACGTCGCCGTGACGAGCATCTTTGAGAAGTTCCCCTTTCCCGTTCGGAAAGGGTTGCTGCTCGTTACCCATGTCCTCGTGGTCGTGATCTTCGCTCTCGTGGCCTGGTTCGGATTGCAGGCCATGCTCAGCGCGATCGAACTGGGCGAGGTTCCACCAATCGGCTCCACCGAACTCAGTGTCCCGGAATGGGTCTGGAAGTCTTTTGTGCCGGTCGCCTCTGCAATGGCCCTCATCGTCGCAGCGATCGACCTGGCGCGTGAGGCTCTTGCCGGCCCCTTTGCGATCGCCACCGACTACGAGCCAGGAGATTTCACCACGGAGGATGTCCGATGACAGCGCTAGCCCTATGCGTGTTGCTCGTCGTGTTGATCCTCGTTCGAGTTCCGGTGACCTTCGCTATCATGGCGGCCGGCTTACTGGGGCTCCTTTTCATCGGACGTGGCAATGTCATCGACGGTGTGCTGGAGACGATTCCGGCGAGCTCGGTGTCGAGCTACACGTTGAGCGCCATCCCGTTGTTCATTTTCATGGCGCAATTGCTACTGATGTCGGGACTGCTGGACAGTCTTTTCGATGCCACCAGAATCGCCGTAGGACGTGTGCGTGGCGGCACTGCGGTGGCGGCCGTCGGTGCGGGTACTGCATTCGCCGCGGTCTCAGGATCGTCGACCGCCTCCGCGGCGACCCTTGCACACGCGTCGACTGGCAAAATGATCGATGAAGGCTATCGACCTCGCACGGCCGGAGGATTGGTCGCGGTGGTCGGCACGCTCGCCGCCATGATCCCGCCCAGTATCGCCCTGGTCTTCTACGCAATCACTGCCGAAACCAGTGTGGGGGACCAGCTGATCTCGGGCCTCTTCCCCGGCCTACTTGTAGCCGTGGTCATCGTTCTCACCATGTACGCCACGATCGGTCGGGACTCCGACGCCGCCCCCTCGGGACAACGAGCAAGCCTCGCTGAAAAGGGCGCGGCGTTGGCCAGAACCTCGCCGATCCTGATCGTGTTCCTGGCGGTGGTCGGCTCAATTTACATGGGATATGCCACACCGACCGAGGCCGCAGCACTTGGCTGCGCTACGTCGTTTCTTCTGGTGGTGGCGCGAGGCCGCTGTCGGATGGAGCCGCTGTGCCGGGCCGTCGTAGAGACAGTGAAATCGTCATCGATGATTTTTGCGATCATCATCTCTGCCCACGTGTTTGGGCACTTCATCACCGAAACGCAGGTGACACCCGAGATCGTCGACTGGATCGAGGAACTGACCCTGCCTGCGATAGCGATCATGCTCGTTATTGGGGTGTTCTACGTCGTCCTGGGCTTCTTCATGGACCAGATAGCGATCATCGCCCTCACTGTCCCGATCATGGTTCCGGTTGTCGACGCACTGGGATACAGCCCGATTTGGTTCGGCATCTTCCTCGTCCTGCTTGCCGAGATCGGGCTGGTCACCCCACCTTTGGGGTTGAATGTATTCGTCGTCGCCAAAGCGGCCGATCGGCCGGTCAGTGAAATCTTTCGCGGAGCGATCCCTTACGTCGCGGCCTTGTTGTTGCTCGCCGTAGTGTTTCTGGTATGGCCCGACATCGTTATGTGGGTACCGGATTCGCGATGACGACTAGAGATCTTACCCAGCCTGACCCGTCCCGGTCGTCTGTCCCGTGCATACAACCAAGCGCATTTCGGATGCTCAAGAAGATCGACATCGTCGTGCACGCCACACACGAGGCGGCCGCACGAGCAAGCAAGCCCTCGCGATGACACTACCAACGATCTATCACCCATCGGAGTTACCGCAGCACCTCACAGCGCCCTCGACACGAGGACCAACTTGAATATCCTGTCCCGCAACCGATCAGCCATCCCCATGGCACACCACTCGGCGCACGTTGCACTGATCAGACCGAATACCCCTCGAACGCAATCCATCCCCGCAGCGCCGCCCCACACGCTAGCCGCTGTGATCATGCGAGAACGGTTGTCGTCACAACGAATTGACGTGACTCAGATGGCGGCACTAATATGGCTTTGTCGTTCGCATTTACGGACACAGTATTCACAGTTCGGATCTCGCGCTGCGGGCGTTCACGTGCACCGAATGAGGAGAGAACCCAGTGAACGTGACAGTTCGCTGAGAAGCTCTGCACCACACGTGGTTTGATGATTCAGAGTATTCTGCTCGTCCTGCTCGGTCATTGCTTTCTCGGCGGCCAACGTCCTCCACCAACCTGCACGCTCAACAGGCAGACGTTCGCCGCCAAGCGCCCTGGTCCACCGCTCGCCGGTGCGATCGACGCCACCGCGCAACCGTCCACACCGTAAACGGGCGATCTTCGGATTCACTTGGCATACGCTGAAAGGAAGACACGTGACACCTGTAACCGTCCCTCCTGGGCTCCGCGTCACCCTCCCCTACTTTGCGGAATCCCAGCGCGACGCGCTGGAAAACGTCCTCGAAGTCGTGAACGACCCTGGCGCGTACGAGATCCAATCTGACGAGGTCCTCGTCCGTGTCCGAGCCAGCAGCGTCACGTTCGCGGATCTGCTGATGCTCAGCGGCCAATACCAGCACAAGCCCCGTACGCCCTTCACCCCCGGGATGGAGTACAGCGGCGACGTCGTCGCTGTCGGCCGTGCCGCCGCAGCGGAGTTCGCCATCGGTGATCGCGTGGTCAACGACTTCACACATGCCGGTCCCCGAAGCACTGACGCACACCAGGCCAACGGCGGCTGGGCGACCTATGCGGTCGCTCCTGCCAGCGCACTCCATAAGATCCCGGACACGTTCTCCTACGAGCAGGGGGCGAATCTTTTCGTCAACTACGAAACCGCTTACTATGCACTGGTCAACCGAGCCCGGCTTCAAGCGGGCGAGGTCGTCCTCATCACCGGCGCGTCGGGCGCCGCCGGCATGGCGACGATCCAGACAGCGAAGATTCTCGGCGCGAAGGTCATCGCGACCGGCCGTTCCCAGGACAAGCTCCGAACGCTTCAAGCCTGGGGCGCTGACTCGACCATCCATACGACCGGAGACCCGGGTCGCTTCCGCGATCAGGTCAAGGAGCTCACCGGCGGCGAAGGCGCAGACGTCGTCATCGACACCGTAGGGGGCCCCATCGGGCTTGAGGGCATGCGGTCGCTCACCTTTGGCGGACGGCTTGTCATCGTGGGTTGGGCTGCCAACACGACCGTCGCTCAGGGCGGCGGCCGTGGGGGCTCAGGCGGAGCAAATATGCTACCGACGAACATCATCCAGATGAAAGGTCTGAATGTGATGGGGTCACCGATGGTGATCCACACCTTCCGCGACCCCTCGATCCGCCCCCCACGCACCGCTGCCATCCTGGACTGGGTCGCACAGGGTCTGGTGACACCCTTCGTGTCGCATCGATACCCCCTGACCGGCATTCGGGACGCCGGTCTCGCTCGACTGGCCGGAGATGTGACCGGCGGCTGCGTGGTCGAGCCGTGAGCCACAGCCGGGGCAAGCGGTAACTCTTCCGGCCACGACCACGCTTGACAGCAGTTCAGGCTGCCGCCCGCCAGTGAGTGATTCTCTGGTCGACGAAGGTCTGCTTGGTCGAGTCGTTCTGCGGCACTGCGTCTTTCAGCGTTCGACCCGCTCAGCTCGCGAAAATGGTGCTGACAATCACTATGGCGCGAGCACGAGTCGCCCGACCACGGAGCCCGAGCGAAGTTCCTCCATCGCCTGGGCGGCTTCGTGCAAGTCGCGGGTGTGTACCGGGATATCGGGAAGTCCGTGAGTGCGAACGAGGGCAACGAGCTCCCGCAGTTCATCGAGGGTCCCGACATAGGAGCCTTGGATACTGATCGAACGCATTGGTATGAGCGGTACCTGCAATCGGGTGTCGCCGCCGAGTAGGCCGGCGATGACGATGCGGCCTCCCTTTTCGATCAATCGGTAAGACTGGGCGAAGGTTGCCCCGGCTCCAACGACGTCGAGAATCGCCAACACCGGCCCACCGACGGCGGCTCGGATCTGCTCATCGGCGTTCCTCTCCGTTGGGTCGATGGCAGCCTGCGCTCCCGCCGCGAGGGCGGCGGACCGACGTTCGGCGTCAATCTCGACGACGACGGGACGAGTCTTACCCATGATGGCGAGCAGACCCACGGCCATCAGTCCGAGACCGCCCGCACCGAAGATCACGAGTGGCATACTGTCCAGGTCGTTGCCGAATTTTCTGATCGCGCTGTAGGTGGTCAGCCCAGAACAGGTGAGCGGCGCGGCCCGAGCAGGGTCGAGGTCTCCGAGGTCGATCAAGTAGCGAGAGTGGGGCACGAGCACATGCTCGGCGTATCCACCGTCACGGTTAACTCCAAGAAATTGCGAGTTGGTGCATAGGTTCTCGTACCCGCCAGCACACCTCGGACAATCACCGCAACCCACCCACGGGCATACGAGGACGTTGCGTCCGATTGTTGCGTCGGTGGCGGCTTCTCCACGCGCGACGACGACGCCGGAGATTTCATGGCCCGGGGTCACCGGGAAGGTCACCCGTTGTTCGAAGGAGAGGTGCTCGCCGCCCCCGAGGTCGTAGTAGCCGTCCTGCAGGTGCAGATCGCTGTGGCACACCCCCGCTGCGGTGACTCGGACAAGAACTTCGGATCCAGTCGGAGCGTCGACTTCGTGCTCCGTCAGCGTCGGCGGGGTGCCGAAGTTGTGGAGCTGAATCGACTGAGTGCGGTAGGAGGCCATGTCGTCCTTTGAAAGAGCTATCGGTCAGATGGTGCGGGCAGGCAGATTCTCATGCGATGTGGTTGATGTACTTGTGGTGCTGGTATCCGTCGAGGCCCTCGTAACCGCCCTCGTAGCCGTATCCGCTGTCCTTGAGGCCACCAAATGGCGCTTCGATGCTGGATACGGAGAAGGAGTTGATGCCGATTCCGCCGGCCTGCAGCGCTTCGCCCATGGCCATGGCAATGTCGGCGGACTGCGTGAAAACGTATCCCGCCAGCCCCACGTCGAGGCGATGTGCCTGAGCGAGTGCATCTTCCATATCGGTGAAGGAGTTGACCAGGGCAACGGGGCCGAATGGCTCTTCATTCATGGCCCGAGCGGTGATAGGCGCGTCGGCGATCAGGGTGGGCTGGAAGAAGTTGCCAGTGGTACCGATGCGGCTGCCACCGATGACGACCTCAGCGCCCTGCGCTGCAGCATCGTCGACAAGTTCGCCGACTGCGACGAGACGTCGACCGTTGGCCAGTGGCCCCATCTGCACGCCGGGATCAAATCCTTCACCGATCCTCAGTTCGGACATAGCCTTTCCGAATCGAGACACGAATTCGTCACGAATTGACTCATGGACAATGAAACGCGTAGGCGAAGTGCAGACCTGACCGGCATTGCGGGTCTTTCCGGCGACGCAGGCGGCGACGGTCTTTTCGAGGTCGGCATCGGCAAAGATGACAACCGGTGCGTGTCCGCCCAGTTCCATGGTGTTGGGCTTGGCGTACTGCGCGGCGAGTCCGGCGAGATGCCGTCCTACAGTGGTAGATCCAGTGAAGCTGATCTTACGGATTGCCTTGACAGCGATGAGATGGCTCGAGATTTCCGAAGGCACACCGAGCACGATGTTGAGGGCTCCGGCCGGCAGTCCGGCATCGTGAAGAGCTCGAGCGATGGCCGCCGTAGGGCTGGGGGTTTCTTCTGCAGGTTTGATGACAACGGTGCACCCTGCAGCCAGGGCGGCGGCGATCTTGCGGGCGGGCAGCAGGATCGGGAAGTTCCATGGTGTAAGGGCGAGCACAGGGCCCAACGGCTGATTGATCACCATGTGACGCTGGCCGGGAAATCGTGCGGGCATGGTGCGCCCGTAGGAGCGCAATGCCTCGCCTGCGAACCACTCGAACGTTTCGGCGCTGAGGGCAACTTCCAGCTTGGCTTCAGCCAGCGGCTTGCCCTGTTCCCTCGTCATATCGCGAGCGATGGATTCCGTGCGCGCACGCAGCAATGCGGCAGTCTTGTTGAGGATGGCGGACCGCTCGACGGCGCTGGTGCGCGACCATCCAGGGAAGGCCTCGTCGGCAGCATTCGCGGCGTTATCGAGATCCTGGATGCTGGCGCGCGGCGTAACTCCAAGAACCTCATCAGTAGCAGGATTGACGAGATCGTTGACGGTGCCTGCGCCGCCGTCTCGCCATTCTCCGGCGATAAACAGTTGAGCCCGCGGGTGATCAAATGCCCTCATAGTGAAGCCTCTCAGACTTGGACGCAGCGAGGTGGCCCTGTGGTGCCCTGAAGTTAGAGCTTGGTGCGTGTCGCACACGGGTGCATGGGCCAAGGCGCCACGCGGATTCCAGTATGCGAACGTTAGCGTCGTATCTATGAACTGCCAGTGACGATAGGCCGGGACCTGGGATCAGGTCAAGTGCCTCAGCAACTTTCACTCCGGCCTTGCGCCGTTTGACGCCCGCCTCGCAAGTCTGAAGCCGTGTCACAGATAACACGCATCATCCAGGTGACTGACGCAATGGTCTCTTAGGAAGACGGTTTATCCGCCGACCTCGTTCGCCTCATCATGACTGCGCATGTGGCCCCCACTATCAGTGCTACGCAGGCGATTGCGCCGACACTGAAGACATTTCCCGTTACATCGACCAACAGAGTCGCAGCGAAAGGAGTGATGCCACCAACTATGAGACCGCCTTGGGCTCCGACCGAAATGCCGGTGTATCCTCGGCTGGATTCGAATGATTCAGTGAATAACGCGGGGAATACACCGTGACTAAACGAGTACGCGATACCGAAGCTGACGACGTACATAGCTAGAGTCAGCGCAGCATTATTGAGCCCCATCACAGGGAAGAATGCCAAGGATAGTGCCGCCAATGCTAGCGCACCCACGACGAACACTTGCGCCGAGCCAAACTTGTCTGTAAGCGCGCCCCCGATGGGAATCGCAATCATCTGCGCAACTGCAGCTAGCATGATTCCCGTCAGCGGAATCCAGCCGGCCACACCAATCGAAGCGGCGTAAGATACGCTGAACGTCAAAAAAACGTATCCTATAATTGCAACCGACCCCTGCACACCGCCAGCGAGAAGAACCATACGCCAGTCCTTGCGCAGCACTTCACGGAGCGGAGACTTGGGGATCTCATCATTCTCTTTGTTGCGTTCAAATTCCGGACTTTCGGCGACCTTGGACCGAACAAATACTCCCAGGATGAGCAGCGTTCCTCCCAACCAGAACGGGATTCGCCAAGCCCACGACTGGACCGCTTGATCACCCAAAAGACCGACGATCAGGAACGCGCTGTTACCCAAAAGAATACCGCCGGCTACTCCCACTTGCGGCAGTGATGAATATAGTCCTCGCTTGTTTTCCGGAGCGCTCTCCGAAGCCATGAGTACCGCCCCGCCCCATTCGCCTCCATAGGCAAGGCCCTGGATCAAACGAAAAGCCACCAGCAGCGCTGGGGCCCAGTATCCAATAGTTGCGTGGCCCGGAATCAGTCCGATCGCCACGGTCGCGCTACCCATAATAATCAGGGTCAATGACAGAATTCTCTTACGGCCAAACCGATCTCCTAGGTGGCCGAATATCACCCCTCCCAGTGGGCGAGCCAGAAACCCTACACCAAAAGTCGCCAACGATGCCAACAGGGCGAATGTCGTACTGGATTCAGGGAAGAATACTGGCCCAAAAACCAGCGCCGCAGCGAGTCCATAAATGGTGAAGTCATAAAACTCCAGCGATGTTCCGGCGACGCTTCCGAAGGCCGCCCGACGCCGCAGATTTCGTGGCAATTCGTGCGATCTAGGCGTAGCTGCCGTTCTTGTTTCCATGCGATTCTCCCGTGGAGGATTGAGCCGGGGTTACCAGCTCAGGAAATCGGAGATACATTGCGCAATCTCCAGGTTTGACATTTTTCAGAGCCGCGATGTCCGGGTCTCGTGTCGCCACCGAAGCTTCCCCATACATATGCCTATGCATCAGGTCGACCCCATCGACACGCAGATCGAGCGAGGCCGCCCGCGTCCGACTCGCTTGAACCAGATGTCCAGCGCAAGTTGTGACACCTCGGCGGACCATCGGCAGTCCTTTTGAAGTTTGTTGTCGCCCAACGGCAGCGGCGGCCACAAGGCTTCAACGCCTGCGCATCAACAGTTGTTCTGAATCCCGGTGCGACCGCGTTCACCCCGAACGTCGAACGCAGCCCGGGCGCACGCCTGCGCAGCAAGGAAGCCCAGTCTGACCACCCTCGGTGCAGGACTACGTCGCCGACGGGCGATCGCCTCGAATGTGCGGCAGTGCGCGGCCTACATCCCAACTGATACATGGAATTCGGGGACCGCGCCGCATGCGACCGCAGCCACCGTTGTGACGTAACGGTGTTGTTGTCGTTGAGCTTCGTCGACGATCGGACCCTGGATTGCCGACATTCGCCGCACCGACGCAAGGGCCCATACAGATGCCGTTCTCGGGTTGGCGCACCTCCTTTCCGCTTCGGGAGCTTCCTTGCCGGCCAGCCCGTCCCGGACTGGAACTCACACGATTGACGTGACGCAGAGCACGTCGTAATCTACCTGCTGTCCGCATAAATGACATCTACTTTCGTATATACGAACATACTGTGCGCCCGACGACTTGCGGCTCCCAGCGCAGCACGGCAGGCGAGCCCTCTCGAACTCGGAACTCTCCGAACAGCTGCATACGCACGGCACCCAGAGCATGTGGAAAGGACGGCACAATGGTCGCTATCGAAGGCAGGTCCACCGTCGCAGAAGACCCAGATCCGACGATCGATGCGGATGTGGTCGTCATCGGGGCCGGCTTCGCGGGCCTGCGTCACCTCTATGACCTACGGCAGCGGGGTTTTTCGGTCCGATGCTTCGACGAGGCGCCGGAGATCGGGGGTGTCTGGTACTGGAACCGGTACCCGGGTGCTCGCACCGATAGCCAATCGTGGATCTTTGCCTACTCGTTCTCCGAAGAGCTGCAGAATGAGTGGACCTGGAACGAGCGATACACCCCACAGCAGGAGATATACGCCTACCTCAATCACGTCGCCGACAGGTTCGGCCTCCGTGATCAGGTGACGCTCGGCACCCGTGTGACCTCTGCCCGTTTCGATGATGAGCGAGAGTTGTGGATCGTCACCACCGACCGTGGCGAGCAGGTCGCCTCACGCTTCGTCGTCAGCGCGACCGGACCGCTTTCGGCAGCCTACAAGCCCGATTTCAAGGGGATCGACGACTTCCGTGGCGAGTGGTACATGACGGCCCGCTGGCCGGAGGACACCGTTGATCTGTCCGGTAAGCGCGTCGCGGTGATCGGAACCGGCGCGAGCGGCGTCCAGCTCATCCCGACGATTGCTCACACCGCTGCCCACGTCGCTGTTTTCCAGCGCACCCCCAACTATGTCGTACCGGCACGCAACGCAACTCTTCACGAGAAGGAGCACGAGAGTATCCGTGCACGTTATCCCGATATCTGGATGCGGGCCCGAGAGCAGGTTTTCGGCTTTGACCTCGGCCTCGCCGGGCGGACATTCGATGATGTCACCCCGGACGAGATGCAACGCATCCTCGAACGAGGATGGGAGATCGGCGGATTCCATTTCGTGTTCGAGACGTTCGATGATGTGTTCACCGACGAGCGCACCAATGAGGTGATCTCCGAGTTCATCAGGAACAAGATTCGTACCATCGTCAAAGACGAGGCTACGGCTGAATTGTTGTGTCCCAAAGACTACCCGTTCTGCGGGAAGCGTCCGCCCCTCGGGCACTTCTACTACGAGACGTTCAACCGGGACAACGTCTCACTCGTCGACGTAAGTCAAGAGCCGATCTCGGAGATCACCGAGACCGGAGTAAAGGTTGGCCAGCAGGTGTACGAGGCCGACGTGATCATCTTCGCGACCGGATTCGACGCCGCGACCGGCTCGATCACCCGAATGGACATCCGTGGGCGCGGAGGCGTGTCGATCACAGACAAATGGAAGGAAGGTCCCTCCACCTATCTCGGGGTAGCCGTCAACGACTTCCCGAACTTTTTCATGATCTTGGGGCCCCACGCGCCGTTCGCGAACGCACCGATCGTCATTGAGGACGCGTCCGAATGGATCGCCAACATCATCCGGTACATGCGCGACCGGGGTCTCAGGGTGAGCAATCCGTCGACAGAGGCATCCGCGGAGTGGCACGACACCCTTACCGAGATCCTGAACGCCACCGTGGTCGCGAAAGGACGGAACAGCTACTTTCTAGGCGACAACATCCCCGGGAAAGCACACGCTCCCCTCTTCTACCTCGGTGGTGTCAAGGGCTATCGCGACGCGCTTCTCAAGGAGTCGGCGAACGACTATCCCGGCTTCGTCATGTCCTGATATGCAAGCGGCGACCGTGTAGCCGACGGACATCTCGCACCAAGCGGTCACGAGTATGAAGCCGGGCTGTTTCTCATCTACCCGGGAGATGAGACCCTCGGACATCGTCGGGGTGTGTCGACGCAGATGAACGCTCTGTCGGTGCCGTGGGTCGTCGCCCCCGTCGACGTGCCCAAAGCAGCACTTCTCCTCGCCTCCGACGAAACGCGACACATCGCCGGAACAACTCTGCCGGTGGATACCGGAGAGTGCGAACAACGCCTGATCAATCGACCCGGCCAAACCATGCACGCCTTTGCGGGCTGGGAAAGCGAACAAAGAAGAATCGGAAGGAAATTCGCATGAGCCAGAAGTTGGCAGGAAAAGTGGCGCTGGTGACCGGCGCGGCACGAGGACAGGGGCGGAGCCACGCGATCCGCCTCGCCGAGGAAGGCGCCGACATCATCGCCCTCGACCTGTGCGAACAGATCGACACTGTTCACCATCCACTGGCCACGCCGGAAGACCTACGTGAGACCGTGGCGGCGGTGGAAGCGACCGGCCGCAGGATCGTTTCCTGCCAGACCGATGTGCGGGATGCGGATGGAGTCAACCGTGCGGTGGCCGAGGGGATTTCTCGGCTTGGTCGGCTCGATATCATCGTGGCAAACGCTGGCATCGCTCCGCAGTCTGTGCGTGAGAGCGATCAGTATCAGACGTTCCTCGATACCATCGCGGTCAACCTGACCGGTGTTTACAACACCGTGCATGCTGGCGTCGATCAGATCATCGAGCAGGGCGAGGGCGGCTCGATCATCCTCATCAGTTCGACCCAAGGGCTTACCGGGCGAGGCGGTAACGGGAGCGGCGCCCAAGACGGATACACAGCCTCGAAGCACGGTGTCATCGGTCTTATGAAGACCTGGTCGTTCTGGCTCGCGCCGAAGAACATTCGGGTCAATGCGGTGGCGCCGACCGGGGTGAACACGCCGATGGTGGACAACGACGTCGTCCGGGAATGGCTCGAGAAAGACCCGGACGCCGCCGGGGTGCTGGCCAACCAGATGCCAATCCCGGTCATCGAAGCATCGGACGTGAGTAGCGCCGTCGCCTGGCTCGCGACGGACGAAGCACGGTACGTGACCGGCGTGGCATTGCCGGTCGACGCCGGCTTCCTCATCAAGTAACACGCGAGGCGATCGAGGAGGTTGGCCGCCGCAGTTCCGACAGACGCCGTCGGTCACCTCCTCGTACCGCAGGCCCCGGTTGCGGACGCGCCCTGCCAGCCGGCACGCAACGGTATGGGATCGCCGACTAAACCGTCGCTGACACACGCCGGTTCAACCGGCCTACCCCAACCTGTCTCTCGTTCCAAATCCGCTCCTACGAAGGCGCTTGCGTGGGGAATGCCCCGAAAGCCCTATGAGAACGGACCGCAGAGTTTTCTTCGAGGGCCGCCTTCGGCGAGTCCCCCCGATACTGCCGTGGCAGCGCCTAACTCGATGGTGGTCCGGCATTTGCGGGCGTTGAGTAGTTCGACCTGCACCGGTGCCCAAAAGTACTCCTGGCGCCGCGTCGAAGCTGTTGCCCACGGAACGCCAGCCATCTGTCGGTGGGTCAGGTTTCACGTGGACCGGTCGGGCGGAAACCCCACGGGATAGGACTCGGCAAAATCGGCAGACCGCCCCACTGCCGCCCATTTACGGTCCTGCTCGAGCAGGAACTCGTCTTGGCGGATGGACGCTTCCACGGCGTTGACACCGAGCGGCAGATGGTACGGAATATCGTTGTGCCGCGTCATCCGCACCAGGATCTCAGCGGCGCGGCTCGGGTCTCCGGCGGTGATGGCGTCGCCTCGGCGGATCGCTGACATCGCGCCGACGGTTTCGGCGTAGATCTCGGGCACGTCACCCACGCGCATCGACGGTCCGGCCCAATCGGTGGCGAATCCGCTGGGTTCGACGACGAGGACCCGTACACCGAACGGCGCTGCCTCGGCCTGCAGCACGCGAGAGAACCCGTCGATCGCGAATTTCGCCGCCTGATATGAGGCGATGCCCGGGGAGCCACCGACCCGTCCTCCCATCGATGAGATCTGGATGATCAGTCCACCGCCCTGGGCCCGCAGGATCGGCAGCACCGCCTTCGACACGTGGTAGACACCCCAGAAGTTCGTCTCGAACTGTGCTCGGAAGTCCTCGTCGTCACCGGTCTCAATCGGCGCGACATTGGCGTAACCGGCATTGTTGACGACTACGTCGACGCTGCCGAATCGCTCCTTGGCGGTCATCAGTGCATTCTCGGCGGCCGCGGCATCGGTAACGTCGAGCGCCAAAGGCATGATCCGGTCACCGTGGAGATCCGCCAGGTCCGCCAGTTGTTCGGGCCGGCGCGCCGTTGCAGCCACCACATCCCCGGCGTCCAGGGCCGCCTTCACCAGCTCCCGACCCAAGCCGCGCGAGGATCCGGTGACGAACCAAACATGTTTCATGGCAACGCCTACCGAGAGAGTCCGGAGTCGACAATGGCAGATGCCAGGGGTTCGAGCACCGAAGGGTCCAAAGGCGGAGGCAGATAGATGATCGCCAAATCCATCCCGGCCGAGCCGAAGGCGGTGACCTCGGCAAGCAACTTCTGGTAGTCGTGTTCGGGATTGACCCAGATGTGGGCCGAGACGGTGATCTCCGCGGGGTCCCGGCCGATATCGGCGCAGTGCGCTCGCAGCACGTCGCGCTTGTGCGCAAATTCCTCGGGGGTGCCCTGCACGAAGTTCCAGTGATCGGCGTAGCGGGCCGCGATGCGCAGGGTGCGCTTCTCACCGCTGCCGCCCATGCAGATGGGCGGGTGCGGACGCTGCGGCCCTTTGGGCTCGTTTCGTGCGTTGTCGAGCTGGTAGAACTTGCCGTCGAAGGTGGTGGTCGGCTGACTCAACAAACCGACCAGCACCTGTGTCGCCTCTTCGAAACGGTCCAGGCGTTCTTTCACGGTGCCCAGTTCGATTCCGTATGCACCGGACTCCTCCTCGTTCCATCCGGCACCGATACCGAGCTCCAGTCGGCCGTCCGAAATGATGTCAAGGGCAGCAACCATGTTCGCCAGGACAGCCGGATGCCGGTAGTGAACGCCGGTGACCAGTGTGCCCAGGCGCAGCCGAGAGGTCGCCTGGGCCAGCGCGGTGAGTGTGGTCCAGCCCTCCAAGCACGGCCCCGAGGAAGGGCCGACGATCGGATAGAAGTGGTCGAACGTCCACCCTGACTCGAACATCTCGATCTGGTCGGCGGCCTGCCACACCCGCAGCATATCGGTCCACGTCGTGTTCTGCGGGGACGTCTTGAAAGCGAATCGCATTGTCGAACAGCCTTTCTGATTTCTCGCTCGCGGAGGTTCAATCCGCTATCGAACGTGCGTGGTCCGCCGTGTATCGTTCCCCGACAATGCGTCCCGGCGCGAAGACCTTGCTCAGATAGGCGGACTCATCGGCACTGATGGCGACTGTTGTGGCGGCGAGATTTTCCCGGACGTGCTCGACGCGTTTCGTCCCCGGAATCGGAACCACGTCAAGCGGCTGTGACAGCAGCCAGGCCAGCGCCAACTGTCCAGGCCGGCAACCCTTGGCGGCTGCCAAATCCTTCAGCACCGCCACCGGCTCGAGATTGGTGGCCAAGTTGGTTGCGGAGAACCGTGGGTTCGTCGCACGGAAGTCGTTCGAGGCGAACGTGTCGCCGGGCTGGACGGTACCTGTCAGGGCGGATCGGCCCAACGGGCTGAACGGCACCAGCGTGATTCCGAGTTCGCGGCACGTGGCGGTGATCCCCTGCTCGACGCGTCGTTCCCACAGTGAGTACTCGCTCTGCAAGGCAGTGACGGGATGCACGGCATGCGCCCGACGGATCAGGTCGGCCCCGACCTCGCTGAGTCCGATGGCACGAATCTTGCCGGCGCTGACGAGTTCGGCCATCGCCCCCACGGTGTCCTCGATCGGCACGTTCGGATCGAGGCGGTGGCAGTAGTACAGGTCGATGACGTCGGTGTTGAGTCGTCGCAGACTTGCTTCACAAGCCGCACGGACGTACTCCGGTCGGCCGTCTATGATGACCCCGGTGCCACCATCGTCAACCTTTGCGCCGAATTTGGTGGCCAACACGATTTCTGCGCGGCGGCCCCTGATCGCCGCTGCGATCAACCGTTCATTGTGCCCGAAACCGCGGACCTTCTCGGCCTTGCCGATATCGGCGGCCCCGTACACATCCGAGGTGTCCAGGAAGTTCACACCGAGGTCGATCGCCGATCTGATCGTGTCGACCGACTCGCAGTCGTCCGCCTCGCCGTAAAACTGCGACATGCCCATGCAGCCCAAACCCACCGGCCGCACTACCAGATCTGAGTGCCCGAGCCGCACGGATGCGAAACCGGCGATGTCCATTGACATCTTCTCATCTCCTTCGGAGGTGTTCGAATTGAGCTCTCAGATGGAAGGAACCCCCCGGTGACTCAGGGACATCCGCTGCTTGACCAAACGCAACGGCGGCTTCTTGCCTTCTCATCACATTGTCCGACCCGCCGCTGTCCTCATGGTCTGACTCACAATCCCAGCTCGCTCAGACCAGGATGGCGATCGGGACGTATGCCAGCACTGTCCCAATGAAACAACCGCTCGGTCTCACTGATCGCGACGTCGTTGATGCTGGCGTGCCGGGTTCTCATCAGGCCGCCGGCGTCGAACTCCCAGTTCTCGTTTCCGTAGGCACGGAACCAGCGTCCCTCTGCGTCGCGGTACTCGTAGGCGAAGCGCACGGCAATGCGGTTGTCGCCGTATGCCCAGAGTTCCTTGATCAATCGGTAGTCGCGTTCGGATGCCCACTTCTCGGTGAGGAATTCCACGATCTGCTCGCGGCCCTCCACGAAGCTTGAGCGGTTACGCCACCAACTGTCCGGCGTGTAGCCCAGCGCGACGCGCTGTGGATCGCGTGTGTTCCAGAGATTCTCGCCGGCGCGGACTTTCGCTGTCGCCGTCTCCTGGTTGAACGGAGGCACCAATGCTCGACTGCTCATTGTTGTTTCCTTCCTAGGACTTCAGAAACGCCGGCACATCGGAGTTGACAGTGTCAGCGTGCGTGGTGGGCATACCGTGCGGAAAGTCCTCATATGCCTTGAGCGTGCCGTTTTTGAGTAGGGCGGCGGACTTGGGGCCGGCGATCGGCACGTTGTCGGGGCCGAGCACGGTAGCAGCCAATTCTCCGGTGATGGTCAGCATCATGCGTTGGTCCTCAGGTCCATCACCGTTGGTCGAGCTGTGGACCGTCGACGTGCTCATCGGACGAACTCCCTACAGGCTGGCGGACGACCCGCGGTGTTTCGGTGTCGCACACTCAGCATCGTCGGAAGTGGTGACGGCGGGTATCCGCCGTCGGACAGTGCAACTGGCCAGTCACCGGACGGTGCGGGCCTGTCGGAGGTGCTGTGCAGACCAACCGGGCGCTGTCACGATGTCGCTACGGGTGTGAGTTCGACGATCTGATGCGTCATCAAAGGTTGGGGTATGTCCCCCACGGTCAGCGGCTTCTGTTACCGGGCAAGTTCCTTCAGGTGACGCGCGCTCCGCGGCGGACACGGGATTGCCCAACTCGTCGACATACCGTCGCCTGAATTCACCGAACAGTTGGGCGGCATCGCGATACCAGTCACGTACTCGGGCGAGGGGCAACGTCCTTGCATCAGCTCATCTGCGACGGTCGGGAATCAGTTCCACAACTGGGATGAGTCGAGTGGAAGTACGTTGGTACTCCTCGAACTGAGGGTGCAGAGCACTCTGTTTGCCATACACCTCGTCACGTTCGTCGCCGGTGACGACAGTTGCGGTGGCGGTGAACATCTCCGTGCCCAGTTCGACAGTGACGTGTGGATTCGCCAGGATGTTGCGGTACCAGTCCGGATGGGTGTCGGAGCCACCCTTGCTGGCAAAGATGAAAATTCGTCCATCCTCCACCAGCGTCGCCAACGGTGAGAGACGCTCGATTCCAGTCTTCGCGCCAACATGATGCAAGATCAGCAGTGGCTGGTTTGCGAAGACACCTCCGACCTTCCCGTTGTTCTCGCGGAACTCTTGAATGACGTTGCGGTTCATCGTGACGAAGTCGAACTCGATCGGTTCGGGCATCATTCTCCTCAGGTGCGTGATGGCTGGATTGGCCTTGGATGTCAGAACGCGGGGTTGATCCCTTGTTGACCCGGTCGATGGTGACGAACCAGATCCGCGGCCCACGAAGGTGGTGAAGCCTTCTGTGGTCGTGCCAGTGCCTGGTCGATCACCAGCCCCTGCAGCACCTCCTCCACGCGCTGTCGAGGGTACTTGTACTCGGCAGCTTCGATGGCGTCGGCGAAGGACTCCCGCAGTTTGGTCGAGCCGAACTCGATCTGCACACCCATGCGCACGTAACGCGCGATCATCCCGCGCCGGTCGGGGATCTCGGGGGTGGTGTGCAGCGCTATGGCCTCCCAGATCGCGTCCACCTTTGCCGGTGTCCAACCATATGCGCGGAGGAACCGAGCCGCGGCGTCGGCACTTTCGATCTCGAAGCGGGCCGGACCGTTGTACACCGGCGCTGTACCGGAGTCATGAAAAAGCGCTGCCACGCACAAGGATTCCTCATCGATGTCAGTGACACCGTCGCGGCGGGCCGCCTCCATACCGAGCAGATAGGTGCGAAGACTGTGCCGGTAGATCTCGGGGTGAACGACCGCGCGGATGTGCTCGGCAGCGTCGTCGACAAGCCTAGAAGCAGGTAACGGCATCATGTCGAATGTCCCCGTTCGATCCTGCCCAGCCGCAGTCCGGGCTGGCACCGATGATGCCGACGCCGATAGCAGTCATGACGATGAGTCCGTTCAGTCGAAGACGAGGACGAGGCGCCCGCGGACGCCGCCGGCCGCCAGAGCGCGGTGCGCCTGGGCTGCGTCGGCGGCCGGATAGGTCCGAGCGACCCGTAGAAGCAGTTGCCGGTTGTCGGCAAGTACGCGCAATGCGTCGAGTTTGTCGTGGGCGTGGGTGTATTCGGGCACCCATACTTGCGACACGGTGATGCCACGTCCCAGGTCGATGGAGTCGAAAACCCCGTTGTGGGGCACGGGCACCACGGCAACCTGACCATCGTCGCGAACCGCGCTCGCGATCTCCTCGCCTCGGGACACGGTGTCGACGGCAGCATCCACTCCTTGGGGCCACCATTGACGGATCCGTTCCCCGACGCCCGTTCCGCGCGCGACGATTTGGTCGGCACCCAGACTTGCGACAAGTGTTTCGTCAGCTGGCGCGGCGTCGGCGACCACGCAGAGCCCGTCGGCCTTCGCCAGTTGGACGGCATAACCCCCGACAGCGCCGGCCGAGCCGGTGATGGCCACCGACGCGCCCGTATCCAGGGCCAGCAAGTCGAGTGCTCGTCGAGCGGTGAGTCCGCTCATGGGCAGCGTGGCGGCCTCTGCGAAAGTGGCCCCCACCGGCATGCGTGTCACCTGATCGGGGTCAAGGACAAGGTACTCGGCGTACGCGCCGCCTGTGGCGTCGATGGGCATCACGATCGCCATGACCCGGTCCCCCACCAGCAGGTCGGTGATGGCTTCCTCGCCGACCTCGTCGACCACACCCGCCGCCTCCATGCCCGGGATGTACGGAGGAGTCAACGGACCCGCCTCAAGTACCTCGTCCAGATCGCCGTTACGCAAAACGAAGTCGCCCGGATTGACGGTGGCCGCGTGGACGCGGACTCGGATCTGCTTCGGGCCGGTGGAGGGCCGAGGCACCTCGATGAGCTCCAGCACTTCCGGGCCGCCGTAGCGAGTGACACCGACGGCTTTCATCATCGGCGCGGTCACTGTGCCGGCTCGCTGGGCTCGCGGTACCAGGACAGCTGGATCATGATGTGCCTCTCGGGATTCGTTTGTGCTCGTAGTGAGCATCCCGGTGGCGGGGCCGCGCGCGTATCCGCCACCCGACAGTGTGAGACGCCAGTCCTGGATCGAACGCTGCGCGTGCCCGATTACTTGGGCAGGACGCGGTCGAGGTGTGCGCGCGAGGTGATTTCCAACTTCGTGAACACCTTGCTGAGGTGGTATTGCACCGTGCGGGCACTGATGAACAGCCGTGCGCCGATCTCCGAATTGGACAGACCGTCCCTGGCCATCCGTGCGACCTGCGCCTCCTGCGCAGTGAGCTGCTGCCTGTTGACGTCAGAATGGACCTCGTGCGGTGTATCGCCGACCGCGTTGAGTTCTCGTCGCGCGCGATCGGCGAAGGCCTCCATGCCCATCTCGATGAACATGGTGTGCGCGGTGCGAAGCTGTCTGCGGGCCTCGCTGCGGCGGCGTTCGCGGCGCAGCCACTCCCCGTACACCAGATGTGTGCGGGCCAGTTCAGCACGCACCCGGGTACGACTCATCTGGTCGATCGCCTCGCGATAGCACTGCTCGGCCGCGTCACCGTCGCTGATCAGTGCCCGCGACCGCGCGGCCAAACCCAACGCCCAGGGCGTCGCACTCGCCGCTGCCATCTGATCGAGACGCGTCAGGGCATCCTCGGCGAGGTCAACCGCAGCGGTGCGGGCCGCCGCCTCGATGAGTTCGGGTAGCGACCAGTTCGACGCTCCCAACTCGGGAGGGAAGTCGACAGCCTGCTGGGCTGCCCTCAAAGCACTGCGGTAGTCACCGCGACCGTTGTGCAGAACTGCCTCCGCCCAACGCGCCACAGTCAGTCCGTTTCCTTCTCCGCGCCCGGTCACCTCTGCCACCGTGGACTCGATCAGCGCTGTCGCCCGGTCCCGATGCCCCCGCATCGCGGCAACACCCAGCTCGGCGTACGGAGCGAGCTGGCTTCCGGTGGCGTCCATCGCGGCCTGCAGTTCGTCGACCACGGACGCCGCACCTTCCAAATCACCGAAGAACACCAGCGCAATGGCGCGCGCACTCAGAGCCAGCGGGACGTCACTGAGCGCTCCGGCTGCGCGAGCCTCGTCGACGTGATGGGCGGTCAACAGGTCCAACCTCGCGTCATCCCAACCAAAGTGGGCCGCCGTTCCGGCGAGGAAGATCCACCGCCGATGTTCATCGGCGGACATGTCTGCGCCGAACGCCGCCAGCGCCCGACGCAACCACGGAACCCCCGCGACATAACCGAGACTGAATTGCACGATCAGCCAATCCAGCAGCAGATCTGACGGACGGTCATCACCCGGCGGAGGCGGATCGGCTTCGAGGGTCCGGGCCATGTCGACCACATCAGCGCCGACGGCCAACCGCCCCACGAACATCGCCGCGGTCATCGCCTCGAGATAGGTCGTACGGGCCAGACCCACGTCGACATCCACGAGCTTGTCGGCAGCCGCCAACAACAGCGGTGGAGCCTCACTACCTCGACTGGTCACAAAGGCAATTCGCCCCCGAATCAGATCTGTTCGCGCCTTTTGCACATCGCTGAGGGCGCCGCTTTCGGCCAGTGTGAGCAGATCCAACGCGGCATCGAAAGCACCGGCCTGGATCTTGGCGGCAGCCGCGGCCAGTGCGCGCTCAGCGCGCAGCTCTTGGTCCGCCGACAGCATCGCCGCGCGCTCCAGGAAGGCCGCCGCAGCACCGACGCCGCCCCGAGCCTGTGCCCGGACTGCCGACCGCTCCAAATCGGCGGCAACGTCCTCATCAGGGCCCACCGCGGCAAGCGCCCGATGCCACGCCCGTCGGTCCGGGTCGGTCCCACCGTCGGTGGCCGTAGCGAGCGCACGGTGCACGTCCCGACGGACCGCGAGCACCGCCGAACGGTAGGCCGCCGAGCGCACAAGGGGATGCCGGAACCGTACGCGACTGGTGAAGGACGCCAGTTCGGCTTCGACCACTGGCGCCGCGTCCTCGACGCTGAGGCCGAGCAAACCTGCCGCACGCCACATCAACGCCACGTCACCGGTCGGGTCGGCGGCCGCCACCAACAGCAACCGTGCCGCCCCTGCGGGCAGTGTGTCGATCCTCGCCCGGAACGCGGCCTCCACATCGCCGGACAACCGCACCGCCTCGGGCAGTCCGAAACCGCCCGCCAACTGCTCAGCGGACAGGCCCCTGGGCAACTCCAGCAGGCCGAGCGGGTTGCCGCGTGTTTCGGCGATGATCTGGTCGCGAATCCGCGGATCGATCGGGCCCACCAACGCCGACTCCAGCAGACGGCGCGCATCGGTACCACGCAGACCGTTGACCACCAGCGCGGGCAGACCGGCCAACGCATCGGTGGGAACGCGAGCGGCGAATACCAGCCCCACCGATTCAGCCACCAGGCGCCGCGCAACAAAAGCCAGCACCTGAGCCGACGCCCGGTCCAGCCACTGCTCGTCATCGACCAGACACAGCAGCGGCCGTTCCTCAGCGGCATACGAGAACAAATTCAGCACCGCGAGGCCGGCCAGGAAGCGATCCGGTGCGGGGCCGGTCGTCATCCCGAGTGCGGTACTCAACGCCCCACGCTGCGGTTCCGGCAGCCGCCCCAGGTGATCCATCAGGGGACGACACAGCTGGTGCAGGCCCGCGAACGCGAGTTCCATCTCGGCCTGCACCCCCGAAGTACGGACAACACGGCACGAAGCCGCCGACGCCGCCAGATGGTCCAACAGTGCGGTCTTACCCACGCCCGCTTCACCGCGCAGTACCAGCGCGCGACTCTCACCCGCGGCCAGCGCGACGACCAATCTGTCGAGCATCGCAAGTTCCTCGCGACGCCCGATCAACTCGATCGCGCCACCGCCGTCGGTAGCACCGCCAACCACAAATGGACGGTATACCGCGAGACTTGATTCTGTCGTGCTCGGCATCTGGGCCGGTGAGCGCGATGGTCGGTCGGCTGAGTACTGGATGTCGGTGCTCACCGACCTGAATAACGCGCCGGCGATCAATCGCGCTGGCCACGACCGGCCGTCGGGTGGACGGCGGCCGCGATGACGAGTTCGGCGGCAGCGTCGACGCGGCGCGAGTGCCCGGTCACTATCCGGTCCTGGCACAGACCGCGCAGCGCGGACACGACGAGGCTTGCTCGGGCGTCGGCCTCTGCGCGCGAATATCCCAATCCCACCAGCGCTCGCGCGATCGGATCGAGCATCACTGTGACCGCCGTGTGGGCGTACGGCTGATAGGTGGGATCGGTGGCGGCCAAGCTCAGCACCTGCAGCATCAACCCGACGGTGCGTCGCTGCGCGCCTCTTGTGATCGCGTGCCACAGCCGGCGGGCCGCGTCGGCGAACTCAGCCTCGGTGGTGACCGCGTCGAACAGTCGTCGGAGCCGGCATCGGCGGCCTCACCGCGGCCATCGCAATGCGCGCCCGCGGTGTGGACGTGCACGTCTATGAACAGGAGCCTGTCGCTCGGTGACCTCGCCGCCACCGTCTACTCCACCACCGAGAACAAGGTGTTCGAGCCGAAATCCGCGTTCGGCATAGCGTTTCGTGACCACTACATGCGCGTCATGAACACGACCCCATGGAGTGACCGTCTGCTGGCGCGCAGCTTCTCCGATGACCTCGAGCTACCCCGGTATCCGATGTAGATACTCAGCGCGATGCGTCAGCGATCTCGAGTTCGCCCATCGCCGCCCAGTCCTCACCTTCGATCTCCGTGTGAAGGATCCGCGGGGTCGCAGTCAATGCCGGCCGCATCGCCGCAAGTCCCGCACGGAAGTAATCCGAGTTGACGTGCACGGCACCGGCCTCCGAGTCCCGGAACGCTTCCACCAGAACGTATTCGTTCGGGTCATCCAGACTGTGCGACCAGTCGAACCACAGGTTGCCTTCCTCGGCCCGCGTGGCATCGGTGAACGCCTTCGTCAGCGCGGGCCACTGCTCACGGTAAACCTCGTCCACCTGGAACTTGACGACGATGAAGATCACAATCACTCCAAACATGTTGCCGTAACGGCTTTTCAGTAGATGTTCGACGGGCGGACCATGCCCTCGGCGAGATCACCGAATCCAGGTGCCATGATGGCGCCGGGTTGACCGACGATCTCCTCCACCACCGCGGTCTCTGTGGTGATCAGTAGCGCGGCGATCGAGGCAGCACTCTCCAGTGCGGCGCGGGTCACCTTGAACGGGTCGATGATCCCTTCCTCGAACATGTCGCCGTACTCACCGGTCAGTGCGTTGAAGCCGTGTCCGAGGGGCAGTTCGGCGACTACATCGACAACATCGTCGCCTTCGAAGCCGGCGTTGATGGCGATCCAGCGCAACGGCTCGGCCAGTGCACGCCGGACCACGTCGCGACCGATGGCCTCGTCGCCGACGAGTTCGAGGGCGTCCAGGGCCCGGTGCGCCTGCACGAGCGCGGTGCCGCCACCCGAGACGATGCCGGCTTCTAGTCCCGCTCTCGTGGCCGCGAGGGCATCCTCCACGCGAAGCATGCGTTCCTTGAGTTCGACACTGGTGGCGCCGCCGACGCGGATCACCGCCACCCGCCCCGTGAGCCGGGCGATCCGCAGGTCGAGGATGTCCCGATCGGCGTCGACCCTGGCCCGCTCGCGCTGCGCCTCCAGTTGCGCCACCCGCGCGTCGACGAGGTTCTGCTGTCCGTGCGGGCCGACGATGGTGGTGTCGTTTTCGGTGGCGGTCAGACGGTCGCAGGATCCGAGGTGCTCGCGGGTCACCTCATGCAGTTCGACGCCGGTGTCCTTGGCGATGACATGCCCGCCCAGCGCGACGGCCAGATCTTCGAGCTCGGCGACCCTACGGTGCCCGAAACCGGGGGCACGCACGACGACGGACTGCATGGTCTTGTGCATGTTGCCGCCGACGAGCAACTGTAGCGCCGGCCCGTCGACATCCTCGGCGATCACGACAAGGGGGCGATCGGCGCGCTTGGCCACCTCAAGCGTGGGCATGATCTCCTGCACCTGACTGATCTTCTTGTTGGTCAACAGGATCAACGGATTGTCGAGCACCGCCTCCATCCGCACCGGGTCGGTCACCATGTAGCCCGACGTGTACCCGTGGTCGAACTCGATGCCGTCGACGACATCGACGGCCATTCCCAGGCTGTCACTCTCCTCGGTGGTGACCACGCCGGACTTGCCGACATGCTCGACCGCGGCCGCGATGACCTCGCCGATCGCCTCATCGTCGCTGGCCGCGAGTGCGGCGATGCGACGCAGGTCCCTGCTACTGCTGACTTCGACGCTGTGGCTGCGCAGTGATTCGACGACCACCGGTACCGTGCGCTCGATGCCGCGGCGCACGCGCATCGGGTTGGCGCCGGCCTCGACGGCTTCCAGCCCCTCGCGGACCATCGCCTGCGCCAACACGGTGGCGGTGGTGGTGCCGTCGCCGACCACACCGTTGGTCTTCATCGCCACCTCCTTGACCAGCTGGGCACCCATGTTGGCGAAGGGATCACGCAGCTGGATCTCCCTGGCGATGGTCACACCGTCATTGGTGATGGTGGGCGGACCTGTCAGTTTCTCCAGGACGGCGTTGCGCCCCTTGGGGCCGAGAGTGACCTTCACCGCATCAGCGAGGGCGTTGACACCTTGCTCGAGACGAGCGCGGGCGTCGGAGTTGAACCGCAGTTCTTTGGCCATGGACGTGGCTCCTTTCGAACGGGCTGGTGACGAACGGCGTCAGGGGACGAGGATCGCGCGTCCGCGGACGTTGCCGTTGTCCAGATCGGTGATGGCGGACTGGAAGTCATCGAGTGCGTACTTCTGCGTGTGCAGGTTCACCGCCCCGCGGGCGGCCAGTGCCATCAGGTCGCACAGGTCGTTGTAGGAGCCGACGAGGTTGCCGATGAAGTTGATCTCGGTGGAGATCACGTCGATCGTGGGCACATCGATGTTCTCGCCGTAGCCCACCACGTGGTAGTCACCGGCCCTGCGCAACATGGCGGTTCCCTCGCGAGTCGCGCCTCCTTCGCCGACGAAGTCGACCACGGTTTCGGCACCATGTCCCCCGGTGAGGTCCCGCACCTGCTCGACCTGGCTGCCATCGGCGATCACACAGTGGTCGGCGCCGATCGCCTCCGCGAGCTTGAGCGCCTCGGGATTGCGGTCGACGACGATGATCTCGGCTGGGGAGAGCGCCTTGAGCACCTGAATCCCGATGTGGCCCAATCCTCCCGCGCCGATCACGACCACCCGGTCGCGTGGCGTCAGCCGACGGGCGACCTTGGCGGCGGCGTGATACGCCGTCAGACCGGCGTCGGCCAGGGCTGCGACATCGGACGGTTCCAGCGCGTCGTCGATCTTGACCACGCTGCGCGCGGAGGTCTTGAGATACTCCGCATACCCACCGTTGGTGTCGATCCCGGGAAACGCATTGGCCTCACAGTGGACGTCGTCTCCGGAACGGCAGGCACGGCACAGCCCGCACGTGATCAGCGGGTGAACGATCACCTTGTCCCCTTCGGCGACGTTGGTGACCGCCGATCCGATCGATTCGACCCAACCGGCGTTCTCGTGGCCGATCGTGTAGGGCAACTGCACCTTCGACTTCTCCGCCCACTGGCCTTCGAGGATGTGCAGATCAGTCCGGCACACGCCGGCACCGCCGATCTTGACCACGACGTCGAACGGTCCCGTCGGCGTCGGCTTCTCCACGTCGGCCATCTCCAGGTTCTGGTGGTAACCCACCACCTGCACAGCTTTCATCGCCTGCTCCTTCGGGTTCTGTTGTTGGTGATGACGGGCAGGGTGCCCTCGGGTTCGTCGTCGGAATACCGTGTCGCCAGCAGACCTCGGCAGAAGTGCGAATTTCCTTCCATCGAGATCCGTACCGACCGGGCGAAACGCAGCCGCATCGGAACCGCCTCGGGTGCAACGGGTTTTCCCTCGTCGTCGACGAGGACCTTGCTGTTGGGGCAGTTGCTCAGCCCGATGGTGAACCGACGTCGCAACAGCGCCGCCTTCGCTTTGCCCTCGGGTAGGTCACGTAGCAGCAGGTGTCCGATCTGCTCGACGTCCATCGGTGTCTGGCGCAGCAGTGACGTGATCGCACGTTCCATCGCGGCAGCATGTGCCTTGCGCCAGAACACCTTGCGGAGTTCGTCGAGGCTCTCTTCGGCTTCCACGCCGAACGTACCGACATAGCCGGCGTCGGCGGCAAGGCCGGCGTTGATCTTGTCGCTGTCGTGATGGTCGTCGAGCAGCACACGTACCTGGCCTGCCCCGGCGACTTCGCGTAGCGCATCCAGGGCGTCAGAGGCCATCAGGTAGGCGAAGTTCGGGGAGCAGAACGCCGTCGGCAACCGCAGATGCACAGTGATCCCGTCATCGTCGACGAGCACCGAGCGCACGAAGCCGAGATCGGTGATCGGTTCGTCGAGTTCGGGATCGGTCACCGTCGCCAGCGCGTCGAGGATCTCCGTCTCGACGGAGATCACCACGGTGCTCATATCGACACGCTCTCCTTGGCGCCGGCAGCCACCTCCACCGTGTCCTGCCCGGGGGTCGGCAACTGCAGTGCGGCGGGCACGTCGATGTCGTAGAGCGATGCGGCGTTGAGACCGAGAATCTTTCGCTTTTGCTCGGTGGTGAGCTGGGTGTATTCACCGAGCATGTCGTCGGGTATCTGGAAGTCGACGAACTTCTCGATGAGCCACTTCGGCGTCCACAGCGCGTAGTCACTGGAGAACAGGATCTTGTCCTCGCCGATCCAGTACAGCAGTTCGCCGATGATCTGGGCGAAGTAACGCGGTCGGGTGTGAATGAACGGGATGGCCACGGCAAGACCCCCGTAGACGTTGGACTCCTGGGTGGCGATCCAGCAGAAGTCCTCCAGCCGAGGCAGTCCGACGTGTTCGACGACGAAGTTCAGTTCCAGGTAGTCGGTGGCCACCTTGTCAATGTCGGCAACGTCGAACGCGTCCCGGTCCAACGGTCGGATGGTGGGGCCCTTGTGGACGTGAATGTTCTTGATGCCCAGCTTGATGGCTTCTTCGAGATAGCGCCGCGACCAGGGTTCGTCGAGCTTGTAGCCGCGCGAGTCACCGTGCCACTCGGCGGTGTACAGCTTGACGCCCTGCAGGTTCATCCGGTCGGCATCGCGACGCAGTTGCTCCAGTCCGGCCTCGCCGTAGCGGGGGTCATAGGCGTGGTTGTAGGTCAGCTTGTCGGGGTGGCGCTGGGTGAGCGCGAACGCTTCTTCGGTTTGGCCGAACCCGGTGACGTAGAAGTCGCTGAGCAGGGTCGCCTGGAAGATCGCGTGGTCGACGTAGCCGTCGCTGAACAGGTCCTTCATCAACCGGTCACCGCCGTAGTAGGTGTAGGTGTCGTAGTCCCACAGCGCTTCTTCGGGGCTGAGATTCTTGTGGTAGTCGTAGAAGCAGTCGATGAACTGCTTGCCGTGCACGTTCTTCAGATTCGAGGCTCTGCCGTCCCATAGATGAACGTGCGAGTCGACGATGAAGTACTGCTGGCCGTCCTTTTCATACATTGCGCTCTCCTTGCACTACAGGCTGTTTGGATCGGTCTACTGCGCGGTGAGGTCGAAGCCGATGTACTCGGCGGCGTCCTCGGGGCTGGCGAACAGCATCGTCTTGTCGTCGAGATGCACCATGCGTCCGTAGTGCGTCGAACTGATCTCCTCGAAGATCGAACCGTCGAACTCCTGACCGAGGGCATCGGTGAGTTCGTCGTAGTCGAAGCTCAGCAGCTTGACGCCGTCGACGCGGATCATCGACGGATACTCGGTCAGTTCGACGCCCTCCTTGGCACCCATCACCTCGGCGACGACCCGTCCGATGGGTGTGTTCATCAGCGTGACGCCGCACCTGTTGGAGAACTCCGTGGCCGCGCCGAACTGCATGCTGCTCATTTGTCCAACTCCTCGGGGATGTCGAGATCGATCTCTTCCAGCAGGGCTGAGAACTTCGCCTTGGCGGCCTTCAGGCTCGAGGCGAAGGTGACGGCTTTGTCGGCCGGGGTCGACCAGATCGGTTGCAGCGCACGTGCGGCGTCGAGGCAACGTGGCACCCAGATTCCCAGCCACTCGGCGAACAGTGCCTTGTTGGCCTCGCCGTGCTCCGGGTCGCGGGTCAGCAGCCGGAACAGGTTGCGGCTGTAGTTGAGGTCGCGGTCGTAGTCGTGTTCGCCGGTGCCCACGATCGTCGGAGTGATGTAGTCGCCGTTTCGTGCGGCGATCTGCATGATCAGTTCCGAGCGGAACAGCGACCCGACGAGCTGTTCGAACACGATGTTGGTGGCGAACAACAGCTGGCACCAATCTCCCACCGCCGTCAGCTCTTCCACAACCCTGCGGGTCGGCTGCCATTCCGGCGCCTCCTGCCACACGGCCCGGTGCACGCTGCCGTCGAAGGCGTCGGTGGCCTCGGCCAGGTCGAGATTGAACAGCGCGAGGTCCTGGGCGAACCGCATCTTGTGCGCGGCGTTCACCGCGACCGCAGTGTTGATCATGTTGGTCGGTCCGGACCGCTGGATGGACGTGAACACGTGCAACGCCAGCCCATTCTCGGCGTGCATCCACGCCCCGACATGGCGTTCGATGAACGTCAGCCAGGTCGTGTTCCAGCCGTCGTAGACGCGGGCACGTTTGGCGTTTTTCAGACACAGCTCGACCTGACGCACGACCGCGGCGTTGTTGCGGTAGATGGTCTGGTTCCACTCCTCGTTGGGGTCGAGGAAGGCGTGCCAGTTCGAGGACTTGGCCGTGGTCCAGTCTTTCGGGTATCCACCGGGTCCGTTCCCGAAGCCGTAGATCCAGCCCTGGGTCAGGTGCCGATCGGGATCGGGTTGTACGTCGACGGTGACGTCTTCGTACATCGTCGCGCGCAGCTTGGCCGGCGTGAAGTACGAATAACTGCGGCTCTTGGAACTCGGAAACACCTTGGCTCCGGCCTCGGAGTCGGTGAACTCGATCTTGGGAAAGCTGCGTTCTCTTGGTTTTTCAGGGGCTGACATCTCCGGTTCCTTTCGGGTGGGCTGCTATTGGTCGAAGATCGGGCTGGTGAAGCTGTCGTAGAACACCTGGTCTTTGGGCACGGAGTTGGCGTCGAGGAACCCCAACGCGGCGTCGACCATCGGTGGCGGGCCGCACAGATACACCTCGGTCTTGGCGATGGCGCTCTCGTGGCGTGCCACGACGTCGGTGACCATGCCCTCCTCCACCGCGACCGTGCCGGGCACCTGCCCCTCCGCGGACTCCGAGAGGCAGGCGATGAACTGGAAGTCCTTGATTCCCTTGCCCAGTTCTAGAATTTCGTCGAGGTAGAACAGGTCGGCTGCGGTGCGTGCACCGTAGTAGAACCTCGCCGGCCGGCCGTTCCCGGTCTCGTTCATGTGCCGGAGCAGCGAGAGGATCGGCGCCATGCCCGCCCCGCCGCCGATGCACACGACAGGTAACACATGTCCGTCCTTGAGGGTGAACGATCCATAGGGGCCGGTGAGCGCGATCTCGTCGCCGACCTGGATGTGGCCGTCGAGCAGTGCCGAGAACTTACCGCCGGGGTACTTCTTGATGAGGAACTCGACCTCGTCGCTGCACGACGGGGTGGTCGCCATCGAGAACGATCGATGCTCCTCGGTGCCTGGGATATGCAGGTCGGCGTACTGGCCGGGCTTGAAATCGAACTTGCCCGGCTCGACCGGTTTCAGTCGCAGCGACACGATGTCACGCGTCTTGGGTTCGACCGCCAGGACCTCGGTGCGGACGTCCTGGATCGGAATGCCGCCGAGAAGTTCGTCCTCGTCGAAATTCAGCAGCTCGATGGTGCAGTCGCTGAACGCATGTGACCGGCACAGCAGGACGAAGCCCTCGTCCACCTCGGCGTCGTTGCACGCGAAGGTGGAATAGTTCTCCATCTGGATCTCGCCGTCGAGCACGTAGGACTTGCACGCCGAGCAGCGCCCCTCCCGGCAGCCGTGCATCAGGTGGATGCCCTGGCGAAAGGCGGCGTCGAGAATGTTCTCGTCCTCGCGGACATCCATCTCGATGTCCACGGGTTCGAAGTTGATCTTGTGCGAATCCGCCATGGCGGTGTCTCCTGACTGCGATCTGGATAGACGTTGGTCACGGTGGGTGACACCGCCGACGCAGCGCCACCCACCGCGGGTTCTCAGGCCGGGACCCCGCCGGCGCGGTACGCCGCGACATGCGCGTCCCGCTCGTCGTTGGTCATCTGGTTCAGCAGCACGTTGGGGCTGTTGAACGTGTTGCCGCGCACGTCGTCGAGGGTCCACATCTTCTGCGGATCCAGATCCAGGTGTGGTTGCCCGACGAGAGTCTTCCCGTCGTCGCGGACGTAGCCGAGATCGGTCACGATGTCGGCGAGGTCCTTGCCGTGATGCAGGGTCTCCCACTCGCGGAAACCGGTGAGCCGTCCCATGTTCGGGGTTGCTCTGCCCTCGTATTCACCCCGGAAGGCGACGGCGTCGGTCCAGTAGCAGGTCTCGGAGCAGTACGTCCTCCACTGGCCGTCGACCTTCTCGACGATCATGTCCTCGCGGATCAACGCGGGCACCATGCAGGTCCAGCACCGGTGCGGGTACTGGTACCCGACCTCTTCGAACGCGATCGGCTTGTTGCGCCCGGGGTAGGCCAGCCGGTTGTAGTTCTCCCACCACTTGCCGAACTTGTTGTACCAGCCCGGATACTTGTGCTCGAACCACTCGAAGTCGGTGTCGGTCATGGTGTCGATGCGCCAGTAGTTCACCGGCCAACCGGTGGCGAAGAATCGGGCCACCTCATGCACGTAGCCCTTCTCGACGATGCGCTTCCACGCCTCCTCGACCAGGTCGTGCGGAATCGTCAGTCCGTACTTCTCCAGTGGCAGAAGGTAACTGCGGTAGTAGTCGTCGTAGATCCAGCGACGCCACATCTCGGCGTAGCTCTCCCGGTCCTTGCGGCGGTCCTTGGTGCCGTACTCGATGAAGGTGCCGATCGCGGCGTCGACCACGCAGTGGTTGTTCCACCAGGCGTAGCGCAGGTCGCGTTCGAGCAGCGGTCGGTTGCGTTCGTCGGCGAGCGCCATCAGCAGGATCGAGTAGCCGTTCGAGATGTGTCGCGACTCGTCGGACTGCACCGAGTGGAACACCGTCGGCAGCAGGTAGTCGCCGTTCGCGGCCGCCTCGTCGGGCATCGCCACGAAAAGGGTGTTGGTGAAGGCGGTCTCGGCGACCACCGTGAGGTAGATGTTGGCGGCGGTGATCGCGTCGCCGGTGATGAAACCCTCGCCGAACTGGCGCCCGATGGTGCCCGCGTAGTTGTTCGCGAACGCCTTCTCCGTCATGTCGAAGCCGGCCGGGTCGATGTAGTTGTTCATGTAGAGCTTCTTGAGGTTCATCTGGATCGTCGAGTGCCGAACCTCATCGATCATCTGGACCGCCAGGCCGTTGTGGATCTCCGGGTTCGGCACGGCGTCGATGGCCATCGGCATGGCGCGGGCCGCCGAGATTTCGGGGAACGGAATGATCGACAGGAAGAGCTTCTGCCATTCCAGCCAGCGCTGCTGGACCTGCCGGAACATGTTGCCGCGGATGGCGCCGTCCATCGCGCCGTAGACGCGGTTGTCCTTCTCCTCCTCCATCGAGAAGTAGGACCGCATGATCTGCTTGAGCGGATCCTTCTTGGGTGCCTTCTCGAACGTGTAGTCGGTGCCGAACCGGGTCGCCGGTGTGGCGAACGTCGGCTCCCAGGTGAGTTCGCTTATCTTGGCGTGCGCCTTGGTCAGGCTTTGTCTGCTCAACGTGAGCCTCCTGATAGATGGGCCATCCGCCGGATTCGGAGGACGATGCGACACCGATGTAACTCTGTGATGTGTCCCACATGCGTCTCACTATGAGATCGCAATCACACCGTCCGCCCTTCCGGCAGGCTCCGGCACGCGGATTCTCAAATTGAGACGCTGCCGTCGCCGAGGGCCCCTAGGCTGCAGATACCGCCCGTAAAAGACCGAGGTCACCATGGTCAGACCTGCCGACAGCTCCGTCGACGCACAACGCGCCCGGGAGCAGTTCCTGTCCGCCGGCGCCCTCCAACCGGACGCCGTTGCCCCGAGCGTGCTCAACTCCTGGCAGCGGTCACGCGAACTGCAAGTCCATCCCGATCGCGTCGACCTGCCCTATCTGCGCGACCCGGACACCGATACTCCGCTCATGCATGCGGCCGCCCCCGTGTTGCGACGCATCGCCGAGGATCTCTCCGACCAGGCGGTGAGCGTGGTGCTCACGTCAGCGGACGGCTTGGTGCTGGACCGCATCGCAGCCGACACCGAGTTCGAGCGAATCCTCGACGACGTGCGCCTGGCCCGCGGGTACAGCTACGCCGAGGAGTTCGCAGGCACCAACGGCATCGGCACCGCGCTGGAGACCGGCCAGCCGGCGTTCATCCGGGGCAGTGAACACTACGTCGGCACCCTGGGCGGTCTGGCGTGCGCCGGTTCGCCGATCCGCGAACCCGTCACCCGCCGGATCCTCGGCGTCGTCGATCTGACGTGCTGGGCCCGGCAGGCCGATCCACTGCTCTTCGTTCTCGCCAAGAGCGCAGGCAGCCAGATCGAAGACCGCCTCCGCACCATGAACAACGAGACCGAGACCGCGCTGCTCGACGCATATCTGAAGCAGAGCCGCCGTTATCCCGGCGGGGTGCTCGCCATCGGCGGAGACGTCGTGCTGATGAACCGATACCTGCGCCAGGCGCTGGACGCCGCCGACCAGACGGTGCTGTTGGATCACGCCGCGGAGCTGACACGATCGTCATTCACCTCGACGACGGTGGCCCAACTGCCCAGCGGTGCGTCAGTGAAGATCTCGGCAGCCGAACGCATCATGGTCGGCGTCCGCGGCGACAGCGTCGTTCTCCACGTTTCCGTTCACGTGGCCGAGAGCATTCCCGTCCGAGGCTCACAGCACATCCCCCGCCTGGCCGGCCGGAGCAGTTCCTTCCGCCGAAGCGCCCATCAGGTGGAGCGCTGCTACCGCGACCGCGAATGGGTGGTCATCGAGGGCGAGAAAGGCTCTGGGCGAACCCATCTGGGGTATTCAGTGGCGCGTTTCGTCACCCCGGAAAAAACGATTCCCGTGCTGCGCATCGGTGACTTCGAAACTCCCGAAAGCTTCGTCGCCGCCTTCGACTCCGAGACCGACGACGCCGACTTCGCGGTGATCGTCGCCGATGTCGACGAACTTCCCGACGAGGTACTGCACCCGCTGGCGGCCGTCATGCAGACCCGCGCGGGCCGCGGCTGGATCGCCGCCACCACCAGCGCAGAGCGCGACTCGCAGTTGGTGGACATGCTCATGCTGCCCTTCTTCACCCACACCGTCACGGTGCCCGCGCTGCGGCACCGCATCGAGGACCTCCACGAGCTCGTTCCGATGCTCCTCAACGAATTGAGCCGGGGAGAAGCCCGCATGGACGCCGAGGCCATGCGGCAGTTGGCCAAACTGCCGTGGCCGGGCAACATCGCCCAGCTGCGTCATGTGCTGACCGAGACGCTGCGCCGCCAACGGTCCGGGGTGATCGGCGCCGACAAGTTGCCCTCCGAATGCCGGTCGGTCACCCGCCGCAAACTCACGCGCCTGGAGGCGATGGAACGCGACGCGATCGTGCGCAGTCTGTTGGAGAATGACGGCAACAAGGCCGAAGCCGCAGAGGCCCTGGGAATGTCACGAGCCACGATCTACCGCAAGATCAAAGACTTCGGCATCGCGTGACCCGTGCGCCTCAAGGGCGAGATCCCCGGCGTGCGATCAATCGCGCTGGCCACAACCGGCCGGCGGGTGGACGGCGGCGGTGATGACGAGTTCGGCGGCAGCGTCGACGCGGCGCGAGTGCCCGGTCACTATCCGGTCCTGGCACAGACCGCGCAGCGCGGACACGACGAGGCTTGCCCGGACGTCGGCCTCTGCGCGCGAATATCCCAATCCCACCAGCGCTCGCGCGATCGGATCCAGCATCACTGTGACCGCCGTGTGGGCGTACGGCTGATAGGTGGGGTCGGTGGCGGCCAGGCTCAGCACCTGCAGCATCAACCCGACGGTGCGTCGCTGGGCGCCTCTTGTGATCGCGTGCCACAGCCGGCGGGCCGCGTCGGCGAACTCAGCCTCGGTGGTGACCGCGTCGAACATCTCCCCCACGTCGGGCCTACTCGCGTTGAGCGCCTGCGCCAGAAGTTCGCCGCGATCGCCGAAGTAATACAACAGCATTCGCTTGCTCGTCCCCAGCGCCTCGGCCATCGGCGCCAAGGACATGTCCGCGACACCGTGCACTTCGAGATAGTCGACGACCGCCTGCAGCAGGTGTGCGCGCTTGTCCGGATCGGGGGTGCGCGGCATCACTTGAATGTATCGATCGGTACATTTATAGTCAATTATGTGCCGATCGGTACATGAATCAACGACTCGGGAGACATCGTGCAGAACACCCGACCACTTCGCGTTGCTGTCGTCGGAGCCGGCATCGGCGGGCTCACCGCCGCCATCGCAATGCGCTCCCGCGGTGTGGATGTGCACGTCTACGAACAGGCATCCGAGCTCAAGGCCGTCGGCGCGGGCGTCTCGATCGCCCCCAACGGATCCCGGATCCTGACCGGTCTCGGGCTCGGCGACCAGCTGCGCGCCCTCGCCGGCCCGATCTCGCAGTACGTGTTCCGCTCCTGGCAAGGCGAACCGATCGCCGGCGAACCGTCCACGCTGTCGTTCGGAGACCCGGCGCGGACCTGGTTCCTGCATCGCGGCGACTTCCAGCGTGTGTTGTCCGACGCCCTTCCCCAGGGCGCGCTGACGCTGGGTTGCGGCGTCACCGGTGTCACCGAGCGCCCAGACGGGGTGACCGTGCACTTCGCAAACGGCGGCTCCGTCGACGCCGATCTGGTTGTGGGCGCCGACGGCATCCACTCGCGCCTGCAGGGTTCGGTCAGCACTCCGGCCCAACCGGTCAGCGAGGGTGTCATGGCCTACCGAGGACTGATTCCCGCCGAACGGCTCGCCGGCATCGCCCTTCCGGGCGTCCTGGAATCGAGTGCGATGTGGATGGGTCCGGAGCGCAGCTTCCTCGTCTATCCAGTGTCAGCGGGGCGACTGCTCAACGTGGTCGCGTTCGCACCGACCAACCTGGACGTCGTCGAGTCCTGGACGGCGCCGGGTGACGTCGCCGAACTCGCGGCGTCCTATGCCGGTTGGGATCAAGCCGTGCTCGACATCATCGCGGCTATGGACAACACCTTCCGATGGGGGATCTACGACCGCGAGCCGCTGACCACGTGGACGAGTGAACGCGTCGCGCTGCTGGGCGACTCGGCGCACGCCGTCGTCCCGCACCTGGGGCAAGGTGCCAACCAGGCAATCGAAGACGCCATCACCCTCGCGGTGCTGCTCGAGGACTGCGCGCCTGCCCAGATGCGGCAACGGCTCGACCTGTACCAGGATCTCCGGCTGGCCCGCACTCGCCGTGTTCGAACCGGCGCGCGCGAGGCGGGACTCCTCTACCGAACCGCTGGACTGCCGGCGAGCGTTCGCGCCGAGCGGATCAACGCCATCTTCGAAGGCATCGAGGTCAACACGTATGACGCCGAACGCGTCGCGCGGGATCGGCTCGCCGCCCAATCCTCGGACGAGACGACGATGGTGACCGCTCGTTAGAAGAGCATGACTCCCACGCGCCGGCGCAGCACCTCGGCGCTGATACTCGAACGGCGAACCTCCAATAACGCTGTACCACAACGAGCGTCATCGGCCTTGAACGCATCGGGTCTGCTGCACGATCAGATGACAGTTTGACCTTCCGCGAACCACGACGGTGAGGCCGATGTCCGTTCACCCCTGTCCGATAAGCCGGTCAAAGCTGCCGAGAACCACAGCCGAATCGCTGAACCTGCGGTCGGACCAATTATGATGTGACTTATGGGCACCCTCGATGACGTGGCGCGTGCGGCGGGGGTCTCGAAGTCAGTCGCCTCGCGCGCTCTCACGGGCGATGCCAGGGCGCGTATGAGCGAAGCCACCCGTGCCCGGATCTTGGCCGCCGCGGCCGAACTCGACTATGTGCCCAATGCCCGCGCCCGCGCGTTGCGCCAATCCCGGTCCGGCGCAATCGGTCTGATTGTGCCCGATGTCAACAATGCAGTGTTCGCCGATATGTTGGCAGGAGTACAGCAGGCGACCGCCCGCCACGGCACCGACGTGCTTCTCGGCCAGGTCGACCCGCCACCGGAGGGCGCTCATCAGCTGTCCCGCCTGGTCCGGGAAGGACGGGTCGACGGACTGCTGATCCAAAGGCGCGAGGATTTCGACGACGCCATGCTGGCCGCGGTGCTGCATTCCGGCGTCCCCGCCATCACCGTCAACTCCCGACTGCCGGGCCGGACCGGATCAGTGATCCTGGAGGATCAGCGCGGCGCAGCACTGGCCACCGAACATCTGATCGGACTGGGCCACCAACGCATCGCGTTCATCTCGGGCACGCACGCGCACGACACGGCGCGCAGGCGTAAGAGCGGCCATCTGACCGCCATGGCCGACGCCGGCCTCACACCCGACCCGGCCTGGGCGGTCGATGCCGGGTGGGAATCCGACGCCGGCGCACGGGCTCTCGCGGCGTTGAATCGCAACGTCGGATTGGGCAGACCGAGCGGTCCTACCGCCGTCGTGGTCGCCAGCGTGAACGCTGCCGTCGGCGCTCTGTTCACCGCCTTGCGGCTGGGCCTGCGGGTACCGCACGACCTGTCGATCGTCGGCATCAACACGACGTGGGTCTCCAGCACGGTGTATCCCGCGATCACGACGGTCAAGTTGCCCCTGCACCGACTCGGCGAACTCGCCGCGACGATGCTGTTGGATCACCTCGGGGGCGCCCCGCTCACCGATGTGGTGGTCGATGACCCTGCCCCTGAATTATTGGTGCTGGAGACCACGGCCCCGCCGGGTGCATGACGGGACCGTGGTTTCGCGCTCATCGTCCGAACTGCGCGGGGCGCTTCTGCACGAAGGCGGCGACTCCCTCGATGCCGTCTGCTGAAGTGAAAAGTTCCATCAGGGTGGCGCGCTCGTCACTGTAGGCCAGCGCCTGCTCCGCGCCGGAGACGAGCTCCTTGGTGGCAGCCAACGCCGAGGCCGACGATCCAGCCAGTTGCCCGGCCAACTCGAGGGCACGTTCGCGGCACGCGCCGGCCGGCACCACCTCGTTCACCAGGCCGAGTTCCCATGCTTGCGCCGCCGGCAGTCGCTGCCCAAACATGATGATCTCCTTGGCTTTACGACCGCCCACTTGAGCCGTCAACCGCTGCGTGCCACCCCACCCCGGCACCAGCCCCAAGGACACCTCTGGAAGCCCGAACTTCGCCGTATCACCCGCGATGATGAGGTCAGCAGCCAGCGCCACTTCGAATCCGCCGCCCAGTGCCATCCCTTCCACCGCGGCGATGACGGGAACCGGAACCGTGGCAATCGTTTCCACCAGAACCCCGGCGGCACGGGTGAGTTCACCGATCTCACCCTGATCGCCGCGACCGTACACAGCAATATCGGCTCCGGCACAGAAGAACGCGCCGCCGCTGAGCACGATCACCCGGGTGCCGGGCGGGCGACCATCGATGATCCTGGTCAGACTTCGCACCATGCCGAGGTCGAATGCGTTGCGTTTCTCAGGGCGGTTCAACACCAGATGCAGTACTCCGGCATCGACATCTGCGTCGACGGTCACCGTCTCCGCCATCAGCGTCTCGTTCATCACTTACCCACCTTTGCTTGAAGACGATCGATTTCGGTTGCGCTGAAGCCTAATTCGGCAAGGACGGTCCGGTTGGAGCTACCCAGCTCAGGCGGCATGCTGCGCACCCCGGGACGCTGGCCGTCGTAGATGATCGGGTGCCCAAGGAGCTTGACAGCACCTGCCCTCGGATGGTCGATTTCGATCACCGACTTGTTGTGCAGCACCTGGGGGTCCGCGACGATATCGGCGTAAGTGTTCACCGGCGCGAACCAGACCCCGGCTGCGGCGAAAACTGCACTCCAATCCTCGGTTGTGCGCTGCGCCATGTGTTTTGCCACCCGCTCGTTGACGTCCTCGCGCCGCTCATACGACGAATCTTCGCCGATGCCCAGGAACCAATCATCCTCGAAGACGGCAGCCAGCACTGTCAGCGCATTGAGCGACAGCGTGAGGTGACCGTCGGCGGTGGCGAAAACGCCGTAGGGCGCCTTGTAATACGGCGACGACACACCGCTGCCGCTGCGCCTACCGGTGTAGCCGTTGAGAAAGTAGGACAACGGTTCGATCTGGAGATCGAGCGCGGCACTGAGGAGATTGCTCTCCACCCGTGCCCCTCGCCCGGTACGTTCCCGGCCATGGAGGGCCGCCAGGATGCCGAACGCTCCGAGGACTGCGCCGTGCTGGTCTACCACCGACGCGCCGACTGGCGTCGGTGGATCATCGGCGGTACCGGTCGCGGCAGCAATCCCCGATAGGGACTGCAACAGCACATCCTGGCCCGGCCGGTCTTTGTAGGGGCCGTCGCTGCCATAGCCCGACAATGAGCAGTACACCAATCGTGGGTTGCGGTCGCGCAGCCGCTCCCACCCCAGTCCCAGTCGATCCATGACTCCGGGGCGGAAACTCTCGATCAGGACGTCCGCTTCGTCGAGCAGACGGATGACGGCGTCCACCCATTCGGGGTCCTTGAGATCCACCACGAGGCTGTCGACGTTCCGGTTGCCCAGTAGGAAAAAGACGCTCTCGCCGTTGAGATAGGCGTCGGGGCCCGACCACGACCGTTCGAACGCACCCGTCGGCGGCTCGACCTTGATGACGTGCGCGCCCAGATCGGCAAGCATCTGGGTGGCCGAAGGCCCCTGAAGAAAGTGCGTAAAGCTAACGACGCGTATCCCGTCGAGCATGGCCATCGGTGCCTCCTTATCGAACCCCCAACCGGGGCGGCGCGGTTCGCCCAGCGTCATTGAATCAAAATGAACAATCGATTGTCCACAGTCGCGTCGATTTTTGCGCAATCGGTTGTTCTCAGCCCTTCTCCGTGCTTCACTGGTTCAGCCGTGACCTGGGACACACGTCGCGGCGTCCGTCACCCACCGAGGTCCGCCGACAGGAGTTCCCCATGACCGACACCTCGCCCCAGCAATCACCCGCCAGCTCTGCACGATCAACCGACCCGCCGACAAGCAGGTTGCGCAGGGTGGTCGCAGCATCGATGGCCGGCACCGTCATCGAGTGGTACGAATTCCTGCTCTACTCGGCGGCCTCGGCCTTGGTGTTCGGCACCTTGTTCTTTCCCGAGACCGACAACGCTCTCGACGGCGTGATCAACGCGCTGCTCATCTACGCGGTGGGCTTCCTCGCCCGCCCGCTGGGCGGACTGATCTTCGGCTACTTCGGCGACCGCGTGGGCCGCAAGAAACTGCTGCAGGTGAGCCTGCTGTTGGTCGGTGCCTCGACCTTCGCAATCGGGTGCATACCTGGCTATGCCACCATCGGGATGGCCGCTCCGCTGTTCCTGGTGCTGATGCGCTTCGTCCAGGGCGTCGGTGTCGGCGGCGAATGGGGCGGAGCCGTGCTGCTGGTCGCCGAGCACAGCCCGAACAAGAGTCGCGCCTTCTGGACCAGTTGGCCGCAGGCCGCCCTGCCGCTCGGCAATTTCGTTGCGACGCTTGTGCTCACGGGGCTTTCGTTCGCCATGACCGAAGACGCCTTTCTGACCTACGGTTGGCGCATCGCGTTCTGGCTGTCGGCCGTGATCGTGATCGTCGGGTACTACATCCGCACCCGCGTCGACGAGGCGCCGCTGTTCCTCGAAGCGCGCGAGGCGGCCGCGAAGACGAATGCGGCCACCCCGAGTGCACTGCAGGTCATCAGGGCCTACCCACGTCAGGTGCTGATCGCCATGGGCGCCCGAATCGCGGAGAACATCATGTACCAAATGGTCGTCACCTTCTCGATCACCTACCTGGCGTTCAGGATCGGAGCCACAACCACCGAGATACTGGGGCTCATTCTGGGCGCGCACGCGATTCACTTCATCGCGGTGCCGTTCTACGGTCGACTCGCCGACACCTGGGGCCGCAAACCGGTATTTCTGCTGGGATCGGTGCTGGCCACCGGATGGGGGTTCATCGGCTTCCCATTGCTCGCCACCGGCAACGAGTTGTTCATCTTCCTCGGAATCACACTCGGGTTGTTGATCCACGGCTTGATGTACGCGCCGCAGCCGGCACTGATGGCCGAGATGTTTCCGACGCGAATGCGCTATACCGGTGTCTCACTCGGCTATCAGGTCACGTCGATCTTCGCCGGGTCGCTGGCCCCCTTCATCAGCACGTCGCTGCTGCGCTCCTACGAATCGTGGGTGCCGATCGCCTGCTATCTCGCGGTGGCCGCAGTCATATCGACGGCGGCGGTCAGTTTCCTGAAGGAAACCAGAGGCATCGACCTGGCCGCCCTCGACATGTCCGACCCCGCATGCGTCACCGCCGGGAAGTAGCTGTGCAACGGATGGTCGGCATCGGAGACGGACGGTGCTCGGCCGAAGGGCCGCGACGGGGATCTGCGGGCATGGCAGCCGACGGGGCCGTCGACCTCATGCATGAATCAGGACAATCCGATGCAGAGCAACCGATTCTTCGAATACGGACAATCCTGCACAATCGGTTGCTCAACCCGATACTGTGTGCTTCGCTAGGTAAACCAACGGGCGGTTAACGCTCGACCACCGTTCTCCAGCCCGCGCATCGTTGCGGGGCATCAAACGATCTACTCCACAATTCGACAATGAGGATCAGCCGCATCATGGGTGATATATCGGTTATCGATCGGTTTGCTGTTCGTGGTGATTGGGTCCACCAATGACCCGCCGTTTGGAAGTCGTCGGCATCGACAAGGAGTACGTCACGGCAGCGGGGACGAATCAGGTCTTGAAGGGGCTGACCCTGCACGCCGACCGTGGGGAGTTCGTCTCCATCGTCGGACCCAGCGGATGCGGTAAGTCGACGTTGTTCAACATCATCACCGGCCTGGTGTCCCCCACCTCCGGCTCGGTACGTGTGAACGGCGAGGATGTCACCGGCACCACGTCCGAACACATCGGCTATGTCCTACAGAAAGATCTGTTGTTTCCGTGGCGCACGGTGCTGGAGAACGTGATCCTCGGGCTCGAAGTGCGAGGCACTCGCAGAAGAGAGGCACGCGAACGCGCCCGTCATCTCTTCGCGGCGTACAAGCTGGAGGGCTACGAAGACAAATACCCCGGTGACCTGTCCGGAGGAATGCGGCAGCGGGCCGCACTCATGCGGACCATGGTGACCGACCCCGACATCATCCTCATGGACGAGGCCTACAAAGCTCTCGACTATCCCCTCAAGATCGCGCTGGAGAGCGAGCTCCTCGAAACGGCAAGGGCGACAGGCAAAACCATCGTTGCAGTCACCCACGATATCGAAGAAGCGGTCACCATGTCAGACCGCGTGTACGTCCTCAAAGCCCACCCCGGAGAGGTCGTCCACGAGCTGGACGTCGATCTGGGCACCACGAGCACCGCTATCAACGAACGACGTCTCGCCCCGCGATTCAACGAGTTCTACGAGTTGATCTGGCGTGGCATCGGCCAGTCCGGGGCCGTCGCATGATGCCATCCGCCCGCACCGTTCCTCATCGCACCCAGGAGGAGAAATGACCACCGTACTGACCGAACAGTCGGCCGCACCCACGCGTCCGGCGCGCCGCCGCACGGGAGCCGCCTCGCCGCATCGCAGGCGGATCGAGCTACACACCCTGCAGGTGCTGATCGTCGTAGCCGCTTTGTCGGCTTGGGAATTGGGCACTCGCGGCGGGGCGATCAGTTCGTTTCTGTTCGGCAGCCCCAGCGCGGTCTGGAATGTCCTGCAGAGCCGAGGGCAATCCGGGCAACTGTGGACCGACATCGGTGTAACGAGCATGGAGGTCATTCTCGGGTTCTTGATCGGCGCGGTGGGCGGCTCGATCCTCGGGTTGTTGCTCTGGTACTCCCAGTTCGTTGCCGATCTGACAGCACCGTTCATCGCCGCCATCGGCTCCATCCCTGTCCTTGCCGTCGCCCCACTGACGATCATCTGGTTCGGCACCGAGATGACATCCAAGGTGGTGATCGTCGCCTTTTCATGCGTGGTCGTATCTCTGACCACCTCCTATCGCGGCGCCCGGCGCACCGACCCCGACCTGATCAACCTGATGAAGTCGTTCGGCGCCTCCCGCTCCCAGATCTTCGGCAAACTCGTTGTGCCGTCAGCGATGACGTGGGTGGTGTCCGGCCTACGACTCAACATCGGCTTCGCACTCGTCGGGGCGATCGTCGGTGAGTACATCAGCTCTGATGCCGGAGTGGGCCACATGATCCTGCTCGGTAGCTCCAACTTCACCATCAGCCTCGTCATCGCCGGCATCGCCATCGTCATGGCGATGGTGCTGGTCTTCAACCTCCTCGTCAGCGCGCTCGAAAAGCTCCTCGGCCATTGGGAAAGGGCATGATCATGAATCCCCGAAAGTGCGTCCGCCAGTTGATGATTGCTGTCACTACCGGCACGGTTCTGCTCGCCACGGCCTGTGCCGGCGAGCCGTCGCAGTCTGCGGACGGCACCACGACGGTGCGCATCAGTCAGGCCTTTCAGTCCCTGCTCTACCTCCCGCTCTATGTCGCGCAGGAGAACGGCTATTTCGAGGAACAGGGGGTGACCGTGGACATCGCCACAGGCGGTGGTGGCACCCAGTCCTGGACCGCGGTGCTGGGCGGATCTGCCGACTTCTCCATCCAGGATCCGGTATTCGTCCCGAAGTTCCACGAGAACGGCGGTCCCGGCGTGGTGGTGGCGGCCATCCAGAACGCACCTTCGGTGTTCGTCATCGGTCGCGACGGCGGTAACGCCACACTCGACGACCCATCTGTCTTCGAAGGCAAGAAGGTGGCAGTGAGCCCGCAGCCGGATACCAGTTGGGCCTTCATGAAGTACCTGATCGACCAGAAGGGCATCAAGGACGTGACGATGGTCAACGTCGCACTCGGCAGCGAACTCGCCGCCGTGGCAGGTGGACAAGCCGACCTTGCGCTGTCCTTCGAACCGACCGTCAGCCAGGCCGTCGTCGACCAGGGCCTCAAGGTGGTGTACTCCTTCCCCGCCAATCCGGACTGGTTCCCCTTCGCCTTCTCCAGCCTGACCACCACAAAGGACTACCTCCAGGAGAATCGGGATGCCGCTCAGGGCGTGGTGACCGCGATCGCCAAGGCGTCGAGATTCATCTATGCCGACCCGGATGCAACGATCGAAATTGCCGCGCAGTACTTTCCAGACCTGTCACGTGATGTCGTCGCCGCAGCGGTGCAGCGGGAGATCGAGGCCAAGGGTTACGCCGAAGACGTCACGGTGACCAGGGAATCGTGGGACCGCAACATGGAGATCGCGTTGTTCACCAAGAACATCGCGGCCTATCCCTCAGACGCCACGTCGTATGAGAACAACGTCAACACCGAGTTGGCCGGCCGGGCCCGCGAAATCGTCGAGGTCGGCTGACCATGACCGTGCACCCACCGGCAGCTGCCGATCTTGAATACATCAGTTCCACCTACGGGCTCAGTCTGACCGCTGGTGAGCTGGCGGAGTTCGCCCCACACGTCGAGACCATGCTGGACTCCTGGGATCTGGTCGAGAAACTGCACGCAGAGTTCCCGGCGGCACCCGTGACACGATCGTGGTCGTGGCCCGAACACAATCCGCTCGGTGCCTGGTATGTCACCTGCGCGATCACCACCGCCGCCGCCGGTCCGTTGGCGGGGCGGACGGTGGGCATCAAAGACAACATCGCGGTCGCCGGTGTGCCGATGATGAACGGCTCGGCACTGGTCGAGGGCTACGTCCCGGATCGGGACGCCACCGTAGTGGCCCGGCTCCTGCACGCCGGTGCCACCATCGCGGGCAAGACTGTCTGCGAGAACCTCTGTTTCTCCGGTGCGTCGCACACCGCCGCGACCGGGCCGGTGCGCAATCCTTGGGACCACACCCGCACGACGGGCGGCTCGTCGAGCGGCAGCGCCGCGTTGGTCGCCTCCGGGGCCGTCGACCTCGCCATCGGCGGCGATCAGGGCGGTTCGGTTCGACTGCCCGCCGCGTTCACCGGGATCGTCGGACACAAGCCGACGCACGGGCTGGTCCCCTACACGGGGGCATTCCCCATCGAACAGTCGCTGGATCACCTCGGGCCCATGACCCGCACGGTCGCCGATGCCGCGCTGGTTCTCGACGTGATCGCCGGGCCCGACGGATTGGACCCGAGACAACGCAGCCACGGTGACCGGCCGAGCTTCACCGACGAGTTGTCCCGGGCCGCAACCGGATTGCGCGTTGGTGTCGTGACGGAAGGCTTTGCCCACCCGGAGTCCGCTCCCGGTGTGGACGCCGCTGTCCGGGACGCTGTCGACACCCTTCGCGCCGAAGGCCTGCTGTGCGAGGAAGTGTCGGTCCCCTGGCATCGCCATGGGAAAAAGATATGGGACGTGATCGCCGTCGAGGGCGGTACCGCGCAGATGGTCGACGGTAACGCCTACGGCAGGAATTGGCAGGGCTGGTACGACCCCGCGCTGATCGAGCACTACGGCAGTCGTCGTCGGGCCGCCGGCGCCTCCTTCCCCGACACCGTGAAGCTCGTGCTCCTGGCGGGTCGCCACACCCTCGACCGCCATCACGGCACGCACTATGCGATGGCGCGCAACCTCGTTCCGCGCTTACGCGCCGCATACGACGAAGCGCTGACCCACGTCGACGTCCTCGTCATGCCCACCACCCCAATTCTGCCAAGCGTGATTCCGGGTCCCGATGCATCCCTGGACGAGTATTTGGCTCGAGCGCTGGAGATGATGGCCAACACCGCCACTTTCGATGTGACCGGTCATCCCGCGTGCAGCGTCCCGGCCGGGACGGTGGACGGGCTTCCCGTGGGGATGATGATCGTCGGCCGCCATCACGACGACGCCACGGTATTGCGGGTTGCGCAGACGTTCGAGCGGGCTCACGGGGGCTTCCCCAGCGCTGCGGATCCGGCATCATGAGCGGTGTGCACGAGATCGAACTGGACCTGACCAGACCCCTGGTGGAAGACCCGCGTGCGGGACACAATCGGTGGCATCCCGACATTCCCGCGGTGTTGCGATGCGCGCCGGGCGACACGGTGACGATGCGCGCACGCGACGGTTACGACGGTCAGATCACCCGGGATTCGACGGCCGCAGACGTACTGCGGATGGATGCCGCCCGAATCCACCCACTGACCGGACCAGTCTATGTCGAGGATGCCGAACCCGGAGATCTCCTCGTTGTCGACGTGTTGTCGGTCGAGACCGGAGACTTCGGCGCCACGCTGAACATTCCCGGATTCGGTTTCCTGCGTGACGAATTCACCGAACCACATATCGTACGTTGGGAAATCGCCGACGGATTCGCCCGCTCGACAGACCTGCCCGGCATCCGATTGCCGGCCGCCCCCTTCATGGGAGTGATGGGCGTCGCGCCGTCACGGGAGTTGTTCGAACGCACCAAAGCCTCCGAACAGCAGGCGGCCGACGAAGGCGGACTGGTGGAACTGCCGAATCCCACCTCGGCGGTCCCTCCGGATCGCACGGGCGACCCGGGGCGACGCACCATCTCCCCCACCGAAGCCGGCGGCAACATCGACATCAAACACCTCACCGCCGGCAGCCGGGTGTACCTGCCCGTGTGGGTGCCCGGTGCGCTGTTCTCCGTCGGTGACGGCCATTTCGCACAGGGCGACGGCGAATCCTGCGGCGCTGCGGTGGAGACCGCCACCAGGGTCGTGGTGAGATTCGACCTGCGCAAAGGTGCTGGAGCTGCCAGTGGCGTGCGCCACCTGCGCTTCGAACGCCGCACCCCGGGACCGCCCGATGTAGCCAGCCGACCGCACTTCGCGGTGACCGGTGTGCCGGTGGATCTCGACGGCCGGATCCACCCTGAGGATCTGAATCTGGCGACGCGAAATGCGCTGCGGCTGATGGTGGATCATCTGGCCGAGGAGCGCGGCTTCACCCGCCAGCAGGCGTACGCACTGTGCAGCGTGGCCGTCGATCTGCACATCAGCCAAATTGTCGACGTACCCAATGTGTTGGTGTCGGCCATGGTGCCCACCGATATCTTCGAGTGAGCCTCATAGGCCAGCCTTCTCGGGCGACCCACGGCCGTGCGCGGACTACCTGGCGTGACCACGGTGTCGGTCCCGACGTCGTCGGTGCAGTTGGTTCCACGGTCATCCGGCGGTGACCGACCTTGCGTACCAGTTCGAGGACAACCGCACACAGCACCTCGGTCAGACGGGCGGACGGAACGAACCGCTGCTGCTTCCGTCGCAAAGCACGCTGCTGCCCGCGATCCCGAGCCCCACCACCAGCGCTCTCGTCCGCATGGCTGTTTTTCTCCGATTACGCTTGGCTGAGCGAACGGCTCAATCGGGCACGACGACGGCGCGGCTGCGGCCGGTGTGCGCCCACGCCTCGCCGATCCGGCTCAGCGGGAACGCGGTGTAGGGCAGCTGCAGGGACCCGTCGGCGAAGCTGGCCATGACCTCGGGCGCCTCGGCCAGCATTGCCTCGGCAGACTGCGATCCGATGCCGCTGCCGGCGATGTGTATCCGCCGGCTGCGCAGCAGGTCTGCAGGCAGGGATGCCGTCGGACCTGCGAGCGAACCGATCTGCACGTAGGCCGTGTTCGCCGCGGTGTCCTCGCCGCCACGACCCAGCACAGCGAAGGCGGCCTCGGCTACCGGCCCCCACAGGTAATCCAGTACCAGACTGGGCGACGTCTCCGACACCGCGTCAGCCAAGGCCTTCTGCAGATCGTCGGGTCCGTCGTGGGCCAGGGACACGGTCATTGCGCCCGTTGCGCGCAGCCAGTCCAGCGCCTCCGGGTTGCGCCCGCCGGCGACGACCCGCTCCGCCCCGAGCGCCAACGCCCCCTGCACCGCAAGGCTGCCCGACATTCCCGTGGCGCCAAGCACCAACACGGTGCCCAGAGCCCCCAATTCCCTGCGTCGCGCGGTGAGGACCATCCAGCCCGAGAGGCCGGGGTTCATGCCGGCGGCGATCGTGAGCGGATCCACTCCCACCGGTAGCTCCACCTGAAAGGGTGCATACAGCCGCTCGGCCATCGTCCCGAAAGGTGGACGCGCGTATCCGGTGTAGACCAAGCGCCCATCGCTGGTGCGTGCGACCGCGTCGATGCCCGGCACCAACGGATACGTCGTCTGGCCGGAGCCGTAGTGCCGCCCGGTGGCCAGCCCGCGAACGACGTTATGCAGGCCGGCTCCGACAAGTTGCAACGGCTCATGGCCGGGCGGGACCGGGGGCTCGGGGAAGTCATCGCAGATGGGTGACACATCGGGGGCGGGGAAGACTGCAGCACGCATAAGCTGTCCCTAACTAAGTTAAATGCTCGAATCGAGCATGCCTTAACGACGTTAAGGTGTCAACACCGTGCGTCGTTATCATCAGGTGCGAATTGCGAAGAATGAAGTCACTGCTGCTGTTCGGGTGGCCGTGATCGGATGCCGGCAAGCACAACGTCGACGATCCTCTCCGCGTCTGCCGAGGTGAACGTACGCATTGCCCGGTTGACAATGAGGTGCACTGGGCCAGAGATCATCTCGCCCAGGAAGGAGCTATCGACCGGGGGAAGCTCGCCTCGATCGACCGCGAGGTCCACCCGATGTTGCATTGCGGCCACCCGGGCGTCGAGCACCCGGGTCAGTGCGCGCAGGGTGGCATCGTGCCGAGCGGGTTGGATGGCCCTTTCGAGGGCGCGACCAAATGGCGTTTCGAGACCGGCCGCAAGGGCCACCAGAAAATCCACCAAGTCTCGGCGTATGTCACCGGTGTCTGCAATCGAGGCGAGGCCCTCCGCATAACGCAACAACGCCTCGGCGACCAATTCTTCACGGTCAGGCCAGTTGCGGTAGATGCTGGCCTTGTGGACGCCGGCTGCCGCGGCAACATCCTCATACCGGAACGCAGCGACGCCATCACGTGCCACGACTTCGGCTGTGGCGGCGAGGATTTGCGCCTTGACCCGTGCAGTGCGCCCGCCGGGACGCCGCACTGGGGGTCGGTCGGAAGTCCCATTTCCCATCGCCACCCTCGCCTTCTGCCTCAGCGACGATTGTTGCCAAGCGGAGTGTTGCGGTGCAAGCCGGATACATATAGGCTCACTAACGCGACGCTCTTTCGCTTTAGGTTGTGGGTATGCAGCCGACGGCCGGTCGTCAGTCGCCACCAACCCCACGTGACCCATGGAGCGCCGATGAAAATTCTTGTTTCGGGCGGCGGGATAGCCGGATTGGCGTGCGCTCTGGAGTTCGGCGGCCGAGGCCACGATGTCACGGTGGTTGAACGCGCTTCCCACCTCCGGCTCACAGGCACCCCGATCGATATCCGCGGCGATGCCATCGAAGCCGTGGACAGAATGGGACTGCTCGCGAGCATTCAGGCACGACGCGTCCGGATGTCCGAGCACACACAGTTTCTCGACATACACGGCAAGCCGATCGCCCTGATGCCAATCGCTGAGATCGGCGATTCCGACGACGACATCGAGATCCTGCGCGAGGATCTCGTCGGCCTCTTGGCCGATGCTGTTTCGGACGCAGCGACCATCCGGTTCGATGACTCGATCACGGCATTGGCTCAAAGCGACGACCATGTCGATGCGCTATTCGCATCGGGCCGTACCTCGCGTTACGACCTGGTTGTTGGCGCCGACGGCCAGTACTCGGCGGTACGTCGGCTGGTATTCGGACCCGACGAGCACTGTCTGCGACACCTCGGGGTGTACTTCGCCCTGGCCGAGCTTCCCGATGAGCGTCATTTTGGGAGCACTAACTCGATATACAACGTTCCCGGCCGAATGGCAGGCGTCTTCCGATATGGGGGTAAGTCGGTCGCGGTTTTCGAATTCCGCTCGGAGTCACTGGTTTTTGATCCGGACGACTTGGACACTAAGAAGCAGATCCTCTTCGACGCTTTTGCCGACTACCCGTGGTGGCGCATCCCAGAGCTGCTGGCAGCAGCACGCGTCGATTCTGCCTTCTACTTCTCTGCTGCGAGTCAAGTTCACCTGCCATCCTGGCATCGTGGTCGCGTCGTGCTTGTCGGGGACGCCGGCTATTGTGCGGCGTTCCTGTCCGGCCGGGGCACCTCCCTGGCCCTCACCGGTGCCCGGTTCCTCGCCGAGGAACTGGATCGAGATCACAGCCACTCCATAGCATTCGCGCGGTACGAAGCCCGGCAACGCCCGTATGTCACCTTCGCTCAGGGCCGTGCGGCCAGTGGCCGCGATCGCATCCTGCCCGCGACCTGGGCCGACATTGCCGCCCGTAATGAAGCCCTGAGAGCGGCCTCCACCCGAACACTCTGAGTGCCAATTCTTTTCAAGACCACGCCGACGGAACGGATCGACCGTGGCAGCCGCCGATCGCCGCAACGATCGCGCGACCGTCTCAAATCAACCTCCCGACAACGAATTCCCAGGTCATTAAAAAGAAGGTGCATAGTGAAGCAGACTCAAGATGATTCAGTCGGAGGCAACGAAGCGCACAGCTGGAGTAAGAGGCTCGTCCTCTGGGCAGCGGTTCTCACTCTCGCCAATGTTCTGGCTGATTTGGTCATCGGAACGCCGATGATGGTCTTGCCGCAGTTGATGGAGCGTTTCGATACCGATCAGGCGGCCTGGCTCAACGCCGGGGCGATGCTGGCCGGGGCTATCTGGTCACCGCTGCTGGCCAAGAGTTCCGACATCTTCGGTAAGCGGCGGTTACTTCTCATCACCCTTCTCCTTGCTTGCGCAGGGGCCTTGATCTGCCTGCTGGCCCCTAGCCTGTGGATCTTTATGGTAGGGCGTTTCTTCCAAGGAGCCGCATTCGCTGCGGTCTTCCTCACTGTGGCGCTCACACAGCAGATCTGCAGGCCGACGGTGGCAATGACACTGGTCGGCATTCTGACGTCGGGTTCGTCGATTGTCGGGATCGTCGAGCCATTTCTGATGCAGCCCGTAATCGAGTCGTTCGGATTTCGGGGTGTGTTCGTCGTGGCGGCCTTGCTCGCTGCAACCGCTGCTGCCTGTGTGCGTTTGTTCATCCCTGAGTCGCCGATACGCACCGGCGGCCGGATCGACGTGGTGGGAGCGTTACTTCTTGGCTGCGGCCTTGGCGCGACCCTTGCCTACATCAGCCTGGGCAGTGACGCTGGATGGTTGGCCGAGGGCATGGTTGCGCTGTTGGCGGCCGGTGTCACAGCGTTGGCGGGCTGGGCCTTTCTCGCCCTGCGAATCGATGAACCCATCATCGATATCCGTGCCTTGACTCGCCCTGTTCTGCTCACGCTGTTGGCGCTGGTGTTGGCTGCTGGTTCCTTTCGCAGCATGCTGCAACTGACAAGTATCACCGCTCAGGTCTCTCCTGCGCTCGGTCTCGGTTATGGACTGGGTGACAGTGATGCGGTCGCCGTGTTACTCGGTACGGCCAATCTTGGCATCGTCGTGGGCGGCGTCGGCGCCGGATGGGTTGCGGGCCGGGTCGGCCCGGCATTTCCCCTTCTGGGCGGTATCGCAGTAGGCACCGCTGCGACCTTCGGAATGCTGGCCGGGGTATCACTGCTGCCGCTGGCGATTGCTTGCGGCGCCATGCTTGGTGTTGCCGCCGGTGCGATAGGCGCCTCCGGCTACAACTTGGCCACCAGCCTCGAAGATCCACAACGGCAAGGCACAGCAGCGGGTTTGGTGTCGGTTGTGCTCGCCCTCGGCTCGGTCGTAGTCAATATTGCCGGTGGTGAAGTACTCAAAGCTACTCAACTGCAGGACCTCCGCGCAGGTGGTGCCGCGGTCAGTACCGCCTCCGGCGTCTACCTGTACATTTCGCTGTCTGGAGCGCTCTTTGCATTGGCAGCTCTGCCGGTGATCGCGGTGTTGCGCAACCCCATTGGACACAGCACTGTGATGGGCGGGACGCCCCGGACACCATCTGGGCAACGTGGTGGAAATCTGTCCGAATAGTTATGCGTTCACCTGTCCTGGAGCGCGCCGTGGCGGCGTTCGCGCCGGGAGACCACACCTTGCGCGACGGGTCGTAGCGACGTGCGCCGACGCCGCAGTTCAACTTCCTGATGCTGCTTCATTCATTCGAGCTGTGATTCCGTCGAGGACAACGCCGAGTTGACGTTCGAAACGGCTATCGCCGTCGTCGCGGGCGTGGCCGGCCTCCCTGACCAGTAGGAACTCCTCACCCAGCCAAGCGTCACGCTCGGCGAGCGAGTACCGCGTCGGGTCGGCCACAGCCGACTGTCGTCGCTCTTGTTCTTCGATGACGAAGCCGACCACGAACGCGGTGGCCAAATCGACGACATCATCTGCGTCCACGAGCGTCATCCCGGCCGCTGTCCACCGGGCATACCAGAGTTCCTTCGTGCGCAGGACATTCGGATCGGAGATCCGAGTGCCACTGAAGATCCGGGCTCCATCTCGGTGCTTCAGGTACTCCGAACGCAACGTGCGCGCGTAGGCGCGGACGTCGTCGCGCCAGTCGGCTCCTGGGCCGATCTTCGACAGGGCGATCCCGACTCGGCGCATGACCTCGGTGGCCATCTCGTCGAGCAATTCCTGTTTGTTGCGCACGTGCCAGTACAGGGCCGGTGCACGCACATCGAGCGCGGTCGCCAGCGCGCGAACGGTCAGAGCATCCATTCCATGTTCGTTGAGCAGCTCGAGAGCTGTCGCCACGATGCGTTCCCGGGTGATGCCCTTCGCCATGGGTCACACTTTAACGAAGTTAAAGCGTCTCGCCGATGAAGTTAATTCAGTTGAGTAGCTATTTTGCGCGTGATGCAGTCGCTGCGCGCCGGCGTGGTTGGTTGGCATTTCCGTAGGTATGGGCCCGGCCCTCAAGCCGATGTCGCCGACTGTGGTTCCGATGCCTTCGCCCCACCCCAGCAGATCCGCAGACCATCACTGAAAATGATGGGCAGGTGACGGACCGATATGCGCGTCCGCTCAACACCGCAGACTGCATTCATACGTTGAGCGGAGAACACTCGCAACGGCGCTCAGGCGATGTACCCGGTGGCGCCCCGGCGCCGCTGCTAGGAGCGTCAGAACGCTGGTGTGCCGAACTGATCCCCAAGTAACGGCGCCGCGACACCCGTGTCTCAGCGCCCCGGCTCAACGCCGACATCCGCTCCCGGATCGAAACCTGGAGCCCCCCCCCGATGTCGGCGCTGAACTTACCTATTGACCGCGAGCCTCTCGGTCAGATGACGACTCGGAAGACCTGGAATTCGACGACGGGTCCGGGTTGGATGCGTCCTTGGCCGACGAAGATGGTCTGGTTGACCCATGAGTATCTGGGGTCTCCGCATTCCAGGCGCGGGGTGGTGACGAAGTAGTGATCTCCGAAGTCGGTGCCGGTGGTGGCGCCGCCGAGTGCGCCTGCGGCCGCTTCGTTGACCTCAACCAAGCCTTGGTAGCTCATGTAGATGACCGCGCCGTCGTCGGTGTAGAACTGGGCACGCACGTCGAGTCGGCCGTAGCCGTCCTCGCCGGCCAGTAGCCAGTCCCCGCCGCCGGGGGCGGCGGTCCCGCTGATCCTGTTTCCGGTGACCTTGCCTCCGGTGACCGCCAGGACCTGACGCAGCCCGTAAGGGCCCGGGCCCACAATCTGAGGCTCGGCAAGCTCGGCGGTGTAGCTGAACTCCAACTCCAACTTCATTGTGCAGCACCCACTCCGGCTGCTGCCATCACAGCGGACATGCCCTCGGCGATCACGTCACGCCCAAAGGACTCGAGTACCACATTGGGATTGAAGTACTCGCGGATCAGCGCAACCTTGCCGTTCCGGATCCGCATATGGGTGCAGTAGGTGTTGGCGTAGATCTTGCCGGTCTGGGTGACCGTCGCCTTTCCGCGCAATTCCAGAATGAAGAGTTCTGGGTCGGTAGTGTCGTGCACGGTCAGGGAATCGATCCTGAGATCGGGCACCGAAGCGAAGAACCAGTCAATGAAATGGCCGATCAGGTGTCGGCCGGGGACGGTATCGGCGAGCGGCTCGGGCGCGAAGGGCATCTCCCAGACGCCATCCTCGGCGAAGTTGTCCTTCCACGTCTCCAGAGCCTCGCCGCGAGGCGGACCGTCATCGAGGGCCGCCCAGAATCGTTCCACCGTCGCGCGGTTGTCCGTTTGAATGCTCATTCGCCCGCCTCCATCTCTCGGTCGACTGCTGTCACAGTCGGATGCATAATCGAGAGTGCACTATGTGTCGTTGATAGTCAACACTATGTCGATACTTGTTGAATCCCGTGGATTGGGCACGGAATTCATGATCGTCAGCCCGCAGACCACGCCCATTTCGACATATCGTTGATTAATAACGACGGTAAGTCTAAAGTCTCTATTGGTCTCGCAGCCGACCCTGTGGATGCGGCGCTTGCGCCGCCCGATGACCACCATTCCAGTCACCGCTGACAACGAGGATTCGCCATGAAGACACCCACCAACCGGCTGTTCCGTCTGCAGAGGCGGCCGCAGGGCCAGGTCACCGAACAAGATCTCGAGTGGGTCGAGGAGCCCATCCCCGATATTGCCGAAGGGCAGGCGTTGGTCCGTACCCTGTACCTGTCGCTTGACCCCACGAACCGTGTCTGGATGAGCCAGTTGCGTTCCTACATCCCGCCGGTCGAGTTGGGTGCCGTGATGCGGGGACTCGGCGTCGGACAGGTCATCGAAAGCCGGCGAGACGATCTGCCGGTCGGCGCATTCGTACTCGGCTTCACCGGCTGGCAAGAATATTGTGTCGCTGACGATTCCGTTCTTGAGCTTCCGTTCACGGTGCTGCCTGACCCGTTGCCGGCGCCGCTTTCGGCATTTCTGGGCGTACTCGGCCACACCGGCATTTCAGCATTCCTCGGCATCGAACTGGGCGATCCGCAGCCCGGTGAGACGGTTGTCGTTTCCGCGGCAGGGGGCGCCGTCGGTTCCATCGCTGGACAGCTGGCCAAGCAGCGCGGTGCCCGCGTGGTCGGCATCGCCGGTGGCGCCGAAAAGTGCCGGCACCTGGTGGAGGAACTGGGCTTTGACGCATGCATAGACCGGCACTCCGACGACTGGCGCGAGCGACTCGACGAGGCGACCCCAGACGGCATCGACGTCGACTTCGAGAACGTGGGTGGTCCGATCATGGATCACGTTCTCGGCCGGTTGAACATCGGCGCCCGAGTGGCGCTCTGTGGTCTGATCTCGGAGTACGACACCTACAACGACCACGGCGACCAACCCGGCCTGCGCAACGCAAACCAGTTGCTCATGCAGCGAGCCACTCTGCGGGGCTTCATCGTTACCGACCATGTGGAGCGCTACGCCGAAATCATCGGAAAGCTCGCCGCAGCGCTGGGCGAGGGCTCGGTGACATACGACGAGACCGTCGTCGAGGGACTGGAAAGCGCTCGGGAAACCCTCAATAAGGCCCTGTCCGGCGGCGCTCGCGGAAAGACGGTCGTCCAGGTCGCACCGCTCCCCTAGACCGTTGGCCGAACGGCGCGCCACCCAGGCGGTGAAGAGCCACCGACTGGGTGGCGCGGCAAGGACAAGCCAGTCAAGGGATAGCCGCGTTCCTGGGGTTTGCGCGCCTTCTCGTGCGGTTGCACATTATGGACCTGTCGAGAGAACGAATTCACCGAATTCCCGCGCAGGCCAGGCCAGTAGTAGGGATGCTCGTGCTGGAGCATCATTCGGAAGTGCAGGCCGGGGCGCGGTGCAGTATCGGACCGCCGTATTCGGTTCGAATGCGGCGGTCCTGGATTGGTCACGTGTGCGCAAGTTACGGCAACGCAACCGGACCCGAACACCCCTGCCGGTGCGGTAGGTACTGCTCGACGTCATGAACACCGCGTGCGGCGGCTCCCTCCGTTCTACCGGATGGCATCCGGACCTCTGAGCGCAACCACCTTGGGGATGAAATGTGCTTCTGGGGACGGTCCGGCGCCCGGACGATCCCGGTTTCGACCTCTCATCCACCCGGACGGAATCGTCGCCTTGGCAACCGCCGGCCCCCCGACTCAGCCGATCACGGACGGGTTCGGAGCCTGCACCTCGCGCCGCAGAATCTTGCCGGTCGGGCCTTTGGGCAGGGCATCGACGAACCACACCTCACGGGGATATTTGTACGCGGCCAGCCGGTCTCGGACGAAGGTCTTCAGTTCTTCGACCTCTGCCTGAGCGCCCTGTTTGAGGGCCACGGCTGCGCCGATCTCCTCCCCGAGGGTTGCGTGTTTGATGCCGATTACCGCTGCTTCAGCGACAGCTGGGTGTTCGTAGAGGACTTCCTCGACTTCGCGTGGGTACACGTTGTACCCGCCGCGGATGATGAGGTCTTTCTTGCGGTCCACGATGGTGTAGTAGCCGTCGCCATCGCGCGTGGCGATGTCTCCGGTGCGCAGCCAGCCATCGGGAATGGCTTCGGCCGTTGCCTCGGGCCGGTTCCAGTATCCCCTCATGAGATTTTCGCCCTGGATGGCGATCTCGCCGGGTTCGCCGTCGGGAACGTCCTGGCCATCATCGCCTACGATCCGCAACGTGCAGCCGCGCACCGGTATCCCGATGGTGCCGGGTTTGCGCGGGTGGCCGGGTTGGTTGAAACAGGCGACGGGTGCCGTCTCCGAGAGCCCGTACCCTTCGTAGATCTCGCAGTCGAACTTGCGCTCGAAGGCTCTGAGAATCTCGACGGGCATGGGTGCACCGCCGGTGATGCATGTGCGCAGCGATGACATGTCCGTGTCCTCTGCATCAGGAGAGTGCAGCATCGCGGCGTACATGGTCGGTACACCTTCGAGAACAGTGACGCGATCCCGGGCAATGACGCGCAAAGCCTTGGCCGCCTCGAAACGAGGGACGAGGGTGAGCAGGGCCGCGGCTTTGACCGCGGCATTGAGTCCGCACGTGAGGCCGAAGACGTGAAACAGCGGTAAGCAACCGAGGATCACGTCGCCGGCGCCCACCTTGATCAAAGTGTCTACGGTCGTCGCCGCGTTGGACGACATGTTGCGATGCGTGAGTTCTGCTCCCTTGGGTTTTCCTGTGGTACCCGAGGTGTACAGGATGACAGCAGTATCGCTGTCCGTTCGATCGGTTGCGTCATAGATCGGGTTGCCGGACAGGTTGATTGGACCGGTTCCGGGTACCGCCACCGAGCGAATTCCTACCTTCTCCGCCGCGGCCGCCACGACAGCGTCGGGGCCGTCCAATCCGTACACCACCGTCATACCCGAGTCCGTGAGGTAGTACTCGACCTCGCGTGCGTTGAGCAATGGATTCATGGGAACGGCAACCGCGCCTGCCAGCAGCGCTCCGTAGAAGAGCACTGGGTATGCCGGGACGTTCGGCAGCATCAAACCTACCCGGTCGCCTGGGAGCACACCGCGCGCTCGCAGATCTCCGGCTACAGCTGAGGCGCGCTGGTGTAGCTCCCGGTAGGACAGGACGTACTCGTCCAGCTTCACGGCTGGCCGGTCTCCGTAGTCGTGCGCGGTGGTGACGAGATTGCCGGCGAGATTGGGCACAGTTGACTCCTACTTCGAAGAGAGTGAGTTCGCCTTCGATTCCGCGGCCGGCGTGCGAAATCTCGTTCGACAGCGCAAGCGCGGCAGATGAATCTGAGTAGACCGTCAGGCGTGGTGGCCTTCGAACGCGAGGCCGGTACGCCCATTATGCACATCGGGTTCATGATTATCAACACAATGTCGATTCATCGTCGATGATACCGATCGGCCACGAGGCACCTGGGCGCCGCCGGTGCACGCCCTCCGCAGTGGACCTGCCCTATCATGCTTCTATGGCGTCCACTTCACCTTTCAGCCTGAACGCAGCGGAAACACGGGTGGGCCGACGAAACATCAAAGGCGACAGGCGCGAGCAAGCCATCCTCGAAGGGGCTTACGACCTGTTGCGCACGGTGCCCCTGCGCAACATCTCGATCGACGACATCACCAAGCGCGCGGGGCTGTCGCGGTCATCGTTCTATTTCTATTTCGAGTCCAAGTGGCAGGTACTGTCCGCCTTGCTGTCTCGGGTCACGGCCGATGTGTTCCAGGCGTCGCAACTGATTTTCGAGCGTCCAGCAGGCATGCCGCCAGAGGCGGCCATCGAGCATGCAGTCAAGGAGGTCATCCAGGTCTGGGAGCGCCACGGTCACGTTCTTCGTGAGGTAGGCGACGCCGCCGCGGCCGAGCCGGACTTGCAGACGCAGTGGGACACCATCCTCGGCCGCTTCATCGACGCGTCGGCCGCCAGCATCGAGCGAGACAGAGCTGCCGGTGTGGCCATCGACGGGCCACCGGCAAGGTCTTTGGCTGCGGCGTTGATGTGGATGGGAGAACGCAACCTCTCAGTGATGAGTATGCGCAGCGAGAACGCAATTCCGTTGGACAGCATGGCGGAAACGGTGACCACCATTTGGCTGCGGACAGTTTATGGCGTTGAGTGGAAGCCCAGCAACAAGTCCGGTAAACGCCGCAAGCCCTCCCCCAAGACGTGATCGACGCCTTCGGAGAGGGCTCACCCGACTGCCGGGGTGTGCGCGCACGTTATTGGTTGTCCAAGGCCATTTTCGTCATGTTCAGCCCCGGCATGATCATGTGGCCGCCCTCAACCAACATTTCGAGGCCTGTCGTCCACCGTGATTCGTCGGAGGCCAGCCACAGCACCGCCTCACTCATGGCTTGGGGCGGCAAGAGGCCCACATCCCGGAGAACTGCCCAGTACTTCGCGCCCTGCAAGTCCTCTTTGACGCCGTTTCCAGGCCCCTTGCCCGCGCAAAGATCGTAGCCACCCTGCCAATCCAGGGCCGGTGTATCGGTAGGACCGGGCAGTAGCGAGTTGACTCGTATGCCGTACTGGCCGAACTCGAGCGCTGCGCTTTTCGCCAATCCGAGTACACCGTGCTTGGACGCAACGTAGTGAACGTAGTGGGGAGACCCCTCGACGCCATTACCGGACGAGGTGATGATCACCGATCCACCGCCACGAGTCTTCATGGCGGGAGTCACCGCCTTAAGGGTGCGCCAGGGCCCCATGATGTTGACGTTGAGCACATCCAGAAATTCGCCCTCGGGAATGTCCGCGAACGGGTGCACAGTCCAGATGCCGGCGTTGGCCACTGCGACATCGAGTCCACCGAAGGCCTTTACTCCCTCGGCGACCAGGCTGTCCAACGGCGCCTGCTCACGGACGTCACCTTCGCGCGCAATGATTCGCCGACCCAGTGCTTCGACTTCCTTGACCGTGATCTCGAGGTCCGCCGCCGTGGCGACGGGATAGGGAACCCGTCCATTCGTCGGGCAGTCGAAAGCGAGGATATCTGCACCTTCCTGTGCGAGGCGGATGGCGTGTGCCCGTCCCTGACCTCGAGCCGCGCCGGTGATCAGAGCGACCTTTCCTTCCATGCGTCCCATGACCTCTCCTTCTTTTTGTTGATTCTGATTTGCCTCTGATACGGCGGGAACTCTGGTACTGCAACGGATCTAGGTTCGATACTTCAGAAGCTCGGCCTGATCAGTTGAAGGAGTACATCGATTCCGGGCGGCTCGGTCCAGACATGTGTGGCGTCGCCCAGCAGGATCGGGGCCGCGATCGGATCCGCTCGGCCCGGCCCTCGGATGGCGCAGCCCCCGAGTTCGGGACCATCGGCATCGGGTAGCCGCAGTGCGATGTGATCCAGTTTTGCCGGCGCTTCTTCGAGGGCTGTATCGAGCACATCCAGGTTGTGGACGGTGTACAACTCGACCTCGGCTCCGGCAATGTTGAGGAACACCGCGCTGATGCCCATGACCGGAATCTCGACCGTGCGGGCAGCCTCGACCCCGAACCGATCGGACCAGTGGCCGACGGCCGACGTCAGGTCGCGTACCAGAATGCCGACGTGATCGAGTCGGGGAAGGTTGATAGCCGGTCCGTGTTCGTGCATGGAGGCTCCTCTACTGGCTGCCCGCCGCAACGAAGTGCGGAGAAGGGCCCGGCGTGGGATCCGTCCAACGCTGCGTGATGACTTTGGACCTTGTGTAGAAGCGGTAAGCGTCGTAGTTGAGACCGTCATCGCCGAAGCGCGAGTCACCCCATCCACCGAAGCCGAACCACGAAATCGGAACGGGGATAGGCACGTTGATCCCGACACTGCCGGCCGATACTTCCCTGCTGAATCGCCGGGCCGCCGCGCCGCTGCCGGTGAAGATGATGGCGCCGTTGCCGTAGGGATTGTCGTTGACGATCTGCAGGGCCTGCTCGAGGTCCTCGGTGCGCAACACGCTCAGGACCGGTCCGAACACTTCGTCGCGGTACAGATCGCTCTCGACGCGAACGCCGTCCACGAGACTGGGGCCGATGAAGTAACCGGCACCCGGTGGAGTCAGCTTGCGGCCGTCGACAACCAGTCTGCCACCCTGCTCGACAGATCTTTGCAGCGCTGAGCGGACCCGATCCAGAGCGGTCGCTGAGATCAACGGACCCATGTCGGTACCCAACGCTGCGCCCGGGCCTACCTTGAACGCATTCGCACGCTCAGCGATCTTGGGCACCAACGCATCTGCCGCCGCGCCGACGGCGACGGCGACGGTCACGGCCATGCATCGCTGCCCCGCGGCACCGTAAGCTGCCGAAACCAGCGCATCGGCAGCAGCATCGAGGTCTGCGTCGGGCAGCACCACCATGTGGTTCTTGGCACCTCCGAGGGCCTGCACCTTCTTACCGGCGTCGGCCGAGCGTCGGTAGATCGCACGCGCGACAGGGGTGGACCCGACGAAGGACACCGCCGCGACATCGGGGTGGTCGATGAGCGCCTCGGCGGCCTCTACACCGCCGTGCACCACGTTGAGTACGCCGTTGGGCAATCCTGCATCGGTCGCGATTTGTGCCAAGCGCACCGCTGCCGACGGCACCTGTTCACTCGGTTTGAGTACGAACGCGTTCCCGCAAGCTATGGCCGCCGCAAACATCGACACCGGCACCATGACCGGGAAGTTGAACGGTGTGATGCCGGCGCACACGCCGAGCGGTTGCCGGAACGAGTACGTGTCGACACCATTGGCGACCTGTTCGGCGTACTCCCCCTTGAGTTGCTGCACGACCGACAGCGACACATCGATGGCTTCGATCGCGCGCGCCAACTCTCCACGAGCGTCCGCCAGCGTCTTGCCCTGTTCGGCCGTGATGATCCAGGCCAAGTCGTCCAACTGCTCGTGCAGCAACGCCCGGAAGCGATGTAGTACCGATGCACGGGCAGGGCTAGGGGTACCGCCCCAGGCCGCTGCCGCAGTCCGCGCACTCATCACCGCATCGTCGACGGCGTCGGCGCCGCCCAACACGACAGTGCCGATCACGCGCCCGGTAGCGGGATCATGAATTTTGGCTCGCGGCCCTGCCGCCGAGGACATGGCCGCGCCGCCGATCCAATGCGGCACGGTGTCGAGAGAAACATCGATGGTCACAGCAACTCCAATGGTCAGTAGCGCCAAATATCCGAAACGTCAGCCAAACTCAGGCCTTGGTCTCGCGCGGATGAGGCAGATCGGGGAACATCTCCAAGCCGTAGTTGACCTTCAGGTTCTCGACCTCGGCCTGCAGCTGCTCGGGCGTCCGAAGTTCACGATCGCGCGCCTCGTAGAAGTACTTGTCAATGCCCCCGTTGGGCTCGAAACCGCTGCTGTCGGGCCCGGGCACGAACACCACCAGAATCCGTGCTTCGTCACCGATCACTTCATAGGTGTGCCGCTGATCCTTACGCCCCCAAACGAACTGGCCCTTCTTGGCGCTATACGAACCGGCCTCGGTGTGGATCTTTATTTCACCGTCCATCACAAAGAAACCCTCTTCTTCGCGGTGGTGAATGTGCCAGACCGGTTCGGTGCCACGCACCCAATTGGTCTCGATGACGATCAGCTGCCCGTTGGTGCTCTCACCCGTGGCGTGAATCCAGAAGTCCACACCGGTCATGAAGTCACCGGTCATCCTGAAGTGGATGTCGTCACGGTGGGAGACGTAGCTCTCGCCGTCGCGTGAAGTTGTCGGCTGGATCTGGTCGACGTCCGATTTGGTGGCCATATCAATCCCTCTCAGGTCGTTGTGAGTCCGCATGCCGGTGGTCGGCATCACGGCCCGACAGGGCTGAGATTAGACTCACAGTTGGCTTTAGTCAACACAGTGTCCAGTTTGCAGTGCGCTGGCACATCACCCAGAAATCGACAAGGTGTTGACTATCACAGACGCATGGTGCACTCTCGGAGCCGCCGCGGGTCTGCAGGTAGCCCGCCCGAAAACGGAGGACAGTCAATGAAGTTGGAGTTGGAGTTCAGCTACACCGCCGAGCTTGCCGAGCCTCAGATTGTGGGCCCGGGCCCTTATGGGCTGCGTCAGGTCCTGGCGGTCACCGGAGGCAAGGTCACCGGAAACAGGATCAGCGGGACCGCCGCCCCCGGCGGCGGGGACTGGCTACTGGCCGGCGAGGACGGCTACGGCCGACTCGACGTGCGTGCCCAGTTCTACACCGACGACGGCGCGGTCATCTACATGAGCTACCAAGGCTTGGTTGAGGTCAACGAAGCGGCCGCAGGCGCACTCGGCGGCGCCACCACCGGCACCGACTTCGGAGATCACTACTTCGTCACCACCCCGCGCCTGGAATGCGGAGACCCCAGATACTCATGGGTCAACCAGACCATCTTCGTCGGCCAAGGACGCATCCAACCCGGACCCGTCGTCGAATTCCAGGTCTTCCGAGTCGCACTGTGACAGGCACCGACGGCCGTGGTCCATCCCGGCCTCTCGATAGGCGACGGTGCATATGACTGTGCTGCATTCGCAGGTCCAGCAACTGCTGGATGCGCTGTCCAAACGGCCCGCGCAACAGCCGTGGGAGATGTCGATAGCGGCCTACCGGGAGGCCGGCGAGAAACTGATTGCGTTGGCAGGCGACGTTGATGATCGTTGCCGCGTAGAAAATTTCACGATCTCCGTCCGGCATGGGTCAGTCGCAGCACGCAGCTACCATCCAACCGCGGCCAGATCCGCGCTGCCGGGCGTTGTCTATCTGCACGGAGGGGCCTTTGTACGCGGTAGCCTGGACACCCACGATCGGATGTGCCGGAAGCTCTGTGTGCGGGGCGAACTCATCGTGATTTCCGTTGCCTATCGGCTGGCCCCGGAAGACCGGTTTCCCAGTGCACACCATGACGCGGCCGATGCCTTGTCTTGGGTCAGTGAGCATGCCGACGAGCTCGGCATCGACGTCGAAGCACTCGCGATCGCCGGTGATTCGTCGGGGGGCGCACTGGCGGCAAGCGTTGCGCTCGCCTCACGAGAACAGGGCCCTGCGATCAAAGCCCAAGGCTTATTGTGTCCCGCACTCGATGCCACCATGAGCAGTAACTCCATCGACCGGCACGGCGACGGTCCGTTCCTCACCCGGGCCGCGCTGGAATGGGCATACGCCATGTACATACCTGAGGTCGCCGACCGGTCTTCACCCCTCGCCTCACCCTTGCTGACGCAGAATCTGATGGGCGCACCGCCTGCTGTGATCCTCAGCGCCGAGGTGGATCCCGTAGCCGACGACGCCGATCGCTACGGTAAACGACTCGCCGCGGCAGGCGTCAAGGTCCGAGCGCACCACTACGAGGGCATGCCACATGCCTTTCCGTTGCTGGCGGGGGTGCTCGACGCCGGCGATCACGCCATCACGGTGTTCGCGGAGGAGCTCGCCGCGTTGCTTAGCTAGGCATGTCAAGAAACCGTGCCGGAATGTCGGCGACTGATCGATCAGCTACCGCCGCAGAGTATTACGACGTAACTGCTCCGCCGGGCTGCGCTACCAATCAGCGGGCCTCGCGTCAAACGAGGTTGGCTCGAATCGCTGATTGACCCTGCAGCAATCAGCTTTGCCTCTTCTCTTCTCAATTCGGTCCCCTCGCGCTGGTCGCTGCCCGCGTGCACCAAGCCTGGCAATGATCCGCCGTGTCAAACATTGCAACCGAAGGAAACCAACGGTGATTCCCTTTCCGCGAGACGCACTTGCCCAGGTTCCGAAACACCGAGCCCGATCTGCCCGTATCTGGGTCAAAGCGATGATTGTCGCCCTGTGTGCCGTTGTGTCAGCGCCAATTACAAGCATCCTACCGGTTGCCGGAGCCGACGAATCACGATACCTCGCCTTCTACACCCCGCCGGATCCGCTACCCGCGGGCGCACCGGGTGATCTCATTCGAACGGAGCCGTCCCGGCTGGTCCTGGAACCATCCGGCCAACTGGGCTCATTTGTGGGGACCGGAACTCGAATCATGTATCGCAGCACCGATGCTCAAGGTCGGGACGTCGCGGTAACCGGTACTTATATCGAGCCCCACGTCCCGTGGCCCGGCAGCGGGCCACGCCCGCTGCTGGCCTACGCCACCGCCCCGTACGGGATGGGCGAGCAATGCGCTCCCTCCCGACTGTTCAACCAAGGCATCCATACCTCTTTGGACACGGGTTTCGACCTGATGTTCAATCTCGAGGAAGGTTTCATCGCGACGCTGCTGGCGCGAGGTTACGCCATCGTGGTCACCGACGGCGTCGGACTGGGAGTGCACGGTCCTATGGCGCCACAGTTCCTGAACCGAGTGGCAGGAGGGACGGCACTCAACGACGCCGCACGTGCAGCAATGAGACTGCCCGACACGACCTTGCAGCCGGATGGTCCGGTCGCCTTCTGGGGCTGGCTGGCGGGCGGACATGCTGCGCTGGCGGCCGCGGAACTGGCCGGCACATATGCGCCCGAACTCAACATCGTCGGAACGTATGCCAACGGCGCGACGACCGATCTGCCCAGCATGTTGCCACCTCTTGACGGAAACCAGCTCGCCGGGTCCATCGGTTGGGTGCTACGAGGAATTCAAGAAGCGTATCCCGATATGACACAACCGATTGCAGATTCTCTCACCCCGCGCGGTGTGGAGATGCTGGCCAACACCAGCCGGCAGTGCATGGTTCAGACGGGCATCAACTACGCGTTCCGGCATCTGCAGCCATGGTTCAAGGATGATCTCTATCAATCGGTGCAAGAGGAGCCGCTCAAGTCGATTCTGGCGATGCAACGAATCGGCAACGTGAAACCGACTGGCCCGGTGTATCTTTCCCATAATCGGTGGGATTCCTTTGCGCCATATGAGTCGATCGTGGCAACCGCGAGAGATTGGTGCGCGCTGGGGGCGGACGTGACCTTGTGGACGAACGAGCAACCGCCCTTCCTCAACAAGATGAATACCAATGCTCTGTTGACGGCGTTCGTCGACGGCGAGCGCAGCATGGCGTGGATCGCCGACCGATTCAACGGTGTGCCCACCACACCGAATTGCAGTTGATACGAGGCAGCTGCCTACTCGGCGACCACAAAGCTCAACTATGAGAAGCGCTCACCACGATCGGTCATACCCATTCAACTGTGAAGGAACATCAGACTCGTGAACTATCCGTAGCGGCTGGAGGGCCGCGCGGCAACCTTCGGGGTGACGGTACACCGGCACTCAACTTCTCCCGGTGTCGGAACCTTCGGCGATGAACTTCGGCTCGGACGGGAACATGGACGCCAAGGCGTGGAGAGACATTTGGGGCGCCGGGCAAGGCACCGCGACGATCAGCACCACACTGCCAACGTCCGCATTGGTGGCTCGACTCCGCCGCGAGTACGACACCGCGACGGCCGACCTGGTAACCCCGGCGTCGGTCAATCGGCCGGCCGCGTGAGGACAGGTCTGGCACCGCGCCGCGTTCGCGTGGCATCCTCGCGTCGTTGCGAAACGCTCGCCGCGCCTTGGTCTTCCGCCCGTGCACATGGGCGAAAACGAGATCATCGAGATGCCCATCACCGGAATACTTCTGAGCGCAAGGCAGGTTGACTGCATCATGACGAATCCGAATCTGGGGGCCTTCGGCGTTTTCGGTCTTTTCCAGCAGTGGAAGCAACTTTCCGCCACACAACTGCGAGATATCGAGGCGCTCGGGTACGGTGCTATCTGGGCAGGTGGTTCGCCGCCGGCCGAGCTCGACTGGGTTGAGTCGTTGCTGGAGCCAACCGAGAAGATCAAGGTCGCAACAGGTATCGTCAACATCTGGTCAGCCACCGCCGGTTCGGTTGCCGAGTCGTTTCACCGCATAGAGGCGGCGCATCCAGGGCGGTTCCTGCTCGGGATCGGAGTCGGGCACCCCGAGCTGGTCACCGAATACAAGAAGCCCTACGACGCGCTTACCGAGTACCTGGATAGGCTCGATGAGTACGGTGTGCCGAAGGATCGTCGCGTCGTTGCTGCGCTCGGCCCACAAGTGCTCAAACTAGCCGCACGCCGGAGCGCGGGAGCCCATCCATACCTGACCACCCCAGAGCACACAGCCCGGGCGCGTGCTCTGATCGGTCCGAATGCGTTCCTCGCCCCCGAGCACAAGGTGGTGATCAGCACCCCTGACGAACATTCGCTCGAGGAGTATGTGACCGCCGCGCAGGCACGAGCCGTCGGGCGCGACCACCTCGGCATCTACCTGCAAGGGACCAACTACGTCAACAACTGGAAGCGGCTCGGGTTCAACGACTCTGATGTCACCGCGCCCGGAAGCGATGCCCTGATCGACGCGCTGATCGCATACGGCCGCACCGATGCCATCGCAGCCCGGCTCAAGGAGCATCTCGCCGCGGGCGCTGACCACGTCCCCGTGCAAGTTCTGACCGGCCGCGACAAGCTGATTCCCGCTCTTGCCGAACTGGCCGGCCCCCTCGGGCTCAACTGATCAAACACCGGACAGATCACCAGCCACACGGCGCTTCAGTATCGAGGGTCTGCGGCACGTAGTGGTGCCGACGGCTCTCGGTGTCGGGCAGGTGCTGCTGAGCGAGCAGCCTATCCATATGGGAGCGAGCGCACCGGAGAGGTGGTGCCCACCCCGACCCGCAAGCCGCTCGGCCCGATGACCTGGTCGGGCGACATTTCAGTCCTAATGCACCAAATATGTTGTGGGTAGCCGACTTCACCTATGTGTCGACGTGGTCGGGGTGGGTGTATGTGGCGTTCGTGATCGACGCTTACGCCCGTCGCATCGTGGGGTGGGGTACCGCAACGACCATGACGTCACAGTTGGTGGTGGATGCGATCGAGGCACGCGATCTGGACCCGTGGCCGCGACGGCATCACGGATGTGACCGGGTTGATCCATCCCAACGGTCGCGGCAGCCAGCGCGGATTCAGCTGGTCGACGCAACACTATTCTCGATCGAGGATAGCTCATCGTGCATCAGTACACGTCGATCGCGTTCACCGACCGGCTCATCGAGGCCGGCATCGACGCCTCGATTGAGGCCGCGTCGGCGCCTGCCTGTTGACCGGCTAATCGACGACGACAATGCGCTGGCCGAGACGATCAACGGTCGTTACAAGACCGAACTGATCAAGGCCCAGGGGCCGTGGCGCACCGTGGACCAGGTCGAAGTCGCCACCCTGGAATGGCTTGACTGGTTCAATCATCGCCGCATCAACGAGTACTGCGGGGACATGCCGCCGGCCGAGTGCGAGGGCCTGTACTACCGTCACCACCGAACTCAGCACACCGCCGAATTCTCAAACCAGTAGGTCTCCGGACATGCCGGGGGCGATTCAGGCATCGATTGAGCAGTTCGTCGAGCTGCGAGGATGGCCTCTGCCGTGACGGTCGTTCGTTGATTCGATCAGCCGTCGGTCATGTCCACAGGCCTAGGCCAAGCTGGACGGTGGCCGGTCAGATGCCATGGGAGAGTGAGGATTCAGGCCATCGCATCTTGTCGGGCCACCGCCGTGGTGCTCGAATCACTACCGGAAACGACGTCATTACTTCTGTGGCGCAAGGGATTCGGCGACCCGTTCACGCCACCGGGATAGAGTTGACGGAAAGTCGATGTGATCCGGCAGCACCACCCACCAATAGCAGTAGCCGATTCCGGTAGTGAGGATCTCTCGGCTGAAGTCGTCGGCATCGACCTCAACAGTGATGGAATCGTCGGCCATGCCGGCGCGGAGACCCTCAGCGATTGATTGGCGTATGCCCAGAAGCCACTGTCTGATTCGCTCGCGTAGCGCTCCGGCGTCGTGGACCGCTTCGAAGTTGAGGATGAACATGGCCCGCAGGAACGTGGGGTCTTCGGCGACGAACTGGCAGACGGCATCGACCGGTGCGATGGCCTTGTCGAAGCCGGTTGCATCCGCGGCGACGCCGACGTCGATGCGACTCTCGTACTCGCTCAACACCGCGTCCAGGAGTGCTTCCTTGCTGCCGAACCGCTCGGCTACCATCGCCCGGCTGTATCCGGCTCGCAGCCCGATGTCCTTCGCCGTCGTGTTGGCATATCCCTTTTCGACGATGAGTTCGATGGCCGCGGCGGCCAGCCGCCGGGAGGATTCGTCGACACGTTCGCGTTGGGTGCGGCGCTGCTTGGCCTCGGTCATCGCTGCGAAGCCGCGACCGCTGATACCGGCATCAAACGATGGTGTACCGGCCCGACTGCGGCCTGCACAACAGACCACGAACGTCTGCTTTCGCAGTGAGAGAACGGCACCATGGTCTGACGATAGTCCCTCGCCCGGTTCGAGACCAAACTTGCTTGGCTGAATGCAAGCAAGTAAGTTGCTGGAATGGAGCTGCGCCAGCTAGACGCGTTTGTTGCCGTCGCGACGGAGTTGCACTTTGGTCGTGCCGCCGAGAGTTTGCACATCGGCCAGCCCACTCTCAGCGACCTGGTTCGGCGGTTGGAGCGCGAAGTGGGCGCCACATTGCTGACGCGCACATCGCGGCGGGTGGCATTGACCAACGCCGGAGCCGAGATGCTTCAACGCGCCAAGCTGATCCTTGAACAGGCCGGCGCGGCCGTCGCAGCAATGCACCAGTGGGCCGACGGCGATGTGGGGGTCGTACGTCTCGGCATCGCGCCGCCCGTTGCGCCCATACTGACCCCTCATCTCGCCGCGGCGTTGCAGGCCGACGCTCCTGATGTCGAATTGCAGGTCCGTCGCATGTGGCCTTACGACTTGGAACGGGCGATTGCCGACGCCACCGTTGATGTCGCGATCACCTGCGGCCCTGTGCCTGCGATGATGGGGGTGGTCAGCGCGGTGTATTGCGGCGAGCCGTGGATGGTGGGGTTGCGTCCTGGCCATCGCCTTGCAGACCGAGAGGCTATCGTTCTGTCGGATCTTGGCACTGAAACGCTCGGGATGCACAGTGAGGCTTTGTTTCCCGCATGGACGGCGGCGCAGAAGCGGGTGCTTCGCGTCGCAGGGGTGCGCCCGACGATCGTTGAACTCGACGACACTGACTTGTCTGCGTGGAAGTGGCCGACACAGTCTGACGTGGACTGGATTCTCACAACGGCGTCGGTAGCAGTAACTGACCTCGCGGCGACAGTTCGACCCGTCACGCCCGAGCAGGCCGTCCCCTTCATGCTGCATTGGGCTCCTGGCCGGGCGACCAATCCCGCGGTGGGCCGATTCGTTCGGCTGGCATTGGACGGTGAGCTACCTCCAGGCATGGTCAGACGCAGCGACCAGCCGAGACGCAGCGAAGCATCCTGAGCGCACGGTACGCGGAGCAGTCGACGGCAGGTCGCGAGCTGTCATGCGACCTTAGGCGAGCGCACCGAGGAGTTGATTGAGCGCTTCTGTCATTGACGGATGAGAGTAGATCCCCTTTCGCAACTCAGTAGCGCTGATGTTGTGGCGTATGGCCAAAACGAGGCTGTTGATGACCTCGTGGGAGTCGTAACTGAGGAATGCGGCACCCAGGATGAGGTCGGTGTCGGCGTCGACGACGATTTTCATCAGGCCGCGGGGTGGGCGCGCGATCCGCGCACGCGGGACGGTGCCCATTTCCGCGACGGGAAGGGTGGCCACCTTCACCTGATATCCGGATCGCCTGGCGTCGCGTTCGGTGATCCCGACCCGGGCCAGTGGCGGAGTGACGAACAGGACGTGTGGGACGGCCCGACGGTCCGCGGTGTGGCGGGTGCCGTCACCGATCAACTGGTCCAACACGATCCGACAATCATCGAGTGAGATGCAGTGCAGCGGCGCTCCCCCGTTAACGTCGCCGACGGCGAACACGTGGGATTGGCTGGTCCGCAGGTGATCGTCGACCACGATGGTGTCGTCGGCTCGCGTGATGATGGCGGCATTGCGCAAGTTCAACTCCGCAGTCGCCGGCCGCCGCCCCGAGGCGATCAGGATGGTGTCAGCCAGCACCGTCGAGGTGGCACCGTCGACCTGGTAGGTGACGGCCGGCCCGTCGACGAGGGTCACGGTCGCTGCGGTGACCAAGTCGACGCCGGCATCGGCCAACGCCTGTGCTGCGCAACTAACGACATCGTCGTCCTCAGATCCGAGGATCACCGGTCGACGTTCGAGAACGGTGGCCTCGCTGCCGAAAGCGGCATACATCGCAGCGAGTTCCAGACCGACATGCCCTCCGCCGAGCACGACGACCCGACGAGGCGGTGCCACGGAGGACAGTAGCTCCACGGCGGTCACCACCCGTGGATTGCCGCGCAACCCTGGAACACGAGGCCAGGTTGGTTCGGACCCGGTGGCGATGACGATGGTGTGGCCCGTGACCAACACGATCGACGATCGCAGCTGAACCTCGACTGTGTGCGGATCGACGAAACTCGCGGTGCCCTTGAGAACTTCGACGTTCGGCATCGCGTCGAGCACGGCGAGAACCTCCGCGCGCATCTCCGCGGCCAGCGCGGCAGCGCCCCGCAAGGCCGACGAGTGAGCCTCACCATCTGCAGCGGCGGCCGTTTCGGAGTGGCAGAGCACCGACGTGGTGGGTGCATACCCGAGGTTGATCCAGGTCCCACCGTACAAGCGATCTGAGCGCTCGATCATCACGATGTGCCTGCCCTGCCGACCCAGCGTCGCGGCGAGCGTCGTGCCGGCCACGCCGAAGCCGATAACGATTACGTCGGCATCGATACGCAACGCAGCTGCCACGAGGTGAATCCCCCTGCCGTGCACACCGGTTGACTTCGTACGGCGGGGCGCCGCTCATCCACGCGAGGCGGCCGTCGGGGGGTCGGTCGCCAACATCTCGCCGCGTAGTGGCTGACGCGCCGCAGCATCTCGTCGAGTTCGACCATTTCCCTCAGGCTGATGCAATCGACCGAAGTGGGTGACGATCCTGCGGACGATGTCGATGTGTCCTACTTCTGACGGGTGTACGCCATCTCCCAGCCAGTAGTCCGGGCACGGCGGCATACCGGTACGCAGACAGATCGCTTCGGGGTCGATGCTCTTGACGATGTTGACAACGCTGCTCAGATCCTCTGCCAACCAGTAGGAATCGGTGATCCGCTCGTGGCGTGGATGAGCTGGCGGAGGGGTGATCAGCGTTGTCCCCACGTGGGCTTCTACTTGGGCCATGGCTCGCAGCGCTGACAAATTGCGGTGCGTTTCCGCCATCGAGACACGCAAGACGCCAGAGGCGGCGCCGTGGCGGCAAGCGTCGTCGACCCCGAGCATGATAAGGATGTGGTCTGGCCGCTGCGATAAGAGCCCCGGCAGCGCCACGAGCGCTTCGGCTGTGGTGCATCCGATCGTGCAGTGATCGACGAGTTCGACATCAGGTCGTGCCGCAGCGAATACGTCGCTGAGCAGCGCGACCCAATCGACGGCAGCACCGCCCATGGAAGCGCCGAGCACGCCGACACGGCTTCCGCCGGGCAGACACAGCGCAGCCAGCGCTACTCGGAAGTCACTGTCCGCCAGTAGTTCTTCGACAAGCCGTTCGCGCATTGATTCGCCTAGGCGTCCGAGTAGACGGTGGTGTGACCGGGCGGTATTGCGGTGGCACAGCGAGTCCACTGTGCTGGCGGTGGGACGCTGCGCATCGGTCCCGTCATCCCTCGCCGGACGCACAGCACGGGGGACGACAGGGCCGCCGGTCATCGCTCGTTGACGTCAATACGGTTCAGGAAGCTCCGTATGTAGCCACTGATCTCGTCACCGTGCGTTTCCAACGCGAAGTGCCCCGCGTCGAGCAGGTGGATTTCGCCGTTCGGCAGATCCTTGCGGTACGCCTCGGCGCCTGCGGCCCCGAAGATTTCGTCGTTCTTACCCCAGGTGACCAGTAGCGGTGGTTGGTGGGTTCGGAAGTACTCCTGGAACTTGGGGTAGCCGTCCAGGTTGAATTGGTAGTCCCAGAACAGCTGGAGCTGGATGGCGTCATTTCCGTTGCGGTCCAGGCCGGCTTGATCGAGCAGCCATGCCTCCGGGGCGATGCGGTCGAGGCGGTCCGCGGGCACCCCATGGGTGTACTGCCACCGTGTCTTTTCGGCGGTCAGGTACTGGCGCACGGCGTCTTCATTGGCGGCGCGGTCCTTCGCGTGAGCGAAGAGCACGTCCCAGAACGGGGTGAAGCCCTCCATGTAGGCATTGCCGCTTTGGCTGATGATGGCGGTGATGCGGTCGGGGCGGGTGCTGGCGATGCGCAAGCCGATCGGCGCGCCGTAGTCGTGGATGTAGATCGCGAAGCGCTGCAGCCCGAGGTGGTCGATCAGTTTCTCCGTGATCTCCGTCAGTCGGTCGAAGCTGTAGGTGAATTGGTTCACCGACGGCATCGATGAGCGACCGAAGCCGATGTGATCGGGGGCGACCAGATGAAACTCGTCAGACAGCGAGGTGATCAGGTTGCGGAACATGTGCGAGCTGGACGGAAAGCCGTGCAGTAGAAGGACTGTCGGGTTATCGGGGTCGCCGGCTTCGCGGTAGAAGACCTCGAGTCCATCGATGGTCACGGTGTGATAGCGGGTACTGAACGGGTTCACAGGGCGCCTTCTTAGAGGTTGACAACTGATCCGCTCAAGACTGCTCCGCCGCGGTCAGGCAGAACAACACGGAAAACCCCATCGCAGCCATCGCCCACGCCGATCAGACAGCGCCCGGCACAACGCACGCGGTGCGCCGGTCACAGCAGTCAGGATGCATGCGGCACACAGGATGACTGAGTGGTTGTGGCCACGTTACGTGGAATTGATCGTCAAACTCCATGACAGCGATCGCAGACTGCGTCTTTATCACGACCGCGTTCGCGTACATCCTCACAGGACGCTGCGTGAGGACCGGCGGTTCACAGGTGCCGGTGACACGACTCCGCACCGCGGTCGGCGGTCAACACGGGAGCCACGTATCGACTGAAGGAGTTCGGCGATGCCCGATTCGCGACCGCCCTGTCCGCCGTGCCGCCTGCAGAAAGCCACCCGCAGAGCACAATTCGCCGAGGACACGTGCGAACAACGGAGGTGCCCTCGCCAGTTCAGATCGATGGCCTGCGCTGGCCGAGCGATTGAACGGACGTGGACTTCACGCGATGTTTCGCCGTGGTGACCCACCCGACTGCGGACCCCAATGGCGCCGCATCCGCCCTGCCAAGCCCACGACCGCGATCTCGGCCGGCGATCCTGTGGTCGAGCGCCGCGGTGATCGTCGGTCTGGCGATGGTGTTGCTGATCGGCCTTGACTTTCTGCAGGCCTCGATGGCGACAGCATTCTCTGGGGCTGCGACCTGGGGTGGCGACTACACGGATGTCGGGGCCTTCCTTCTGTGGACAATCGGCGACACGACCGAGCCGGGCTTCGCTCACGCGGCACTGGCCGGCACCCTCATGCTGCTCGGTGGGTACGCGGCGCACTGCGGTTGCGTGCAAGGGAGGCGCTGGGCCGGGTTCCCCGTCGCGTCCGGCACCGGATTGTTCCCTTGGGTGCTGAGCAGCGCATCTTTGGGGTTGGTGTTCAGTAACCTGGCGTGGGGCTGGACCATCGCTGCGTCCGGAATGTGGCAGCCCACTTTCGTCCCATTCGCCTCGGTGCCAGCTGCGGTGGTGCTCATCTACGGTGGCAGTACGCCGGTGTTGCTCACCGGTGTCGCACTCGGCGCAAGCCTGACCACACCGATCGCACTTGCAGTGGTGAATTTCGGCTGTCGTCCGTTGGGACTGCCCAACGTCATCGGTGCCACCACGGGGATGTGGGTTAGTGCGCTCATCGCCTTCGCGCTGTGTCGTCATCTTCCGTGGATGCCCGTACGGCTGATCGCCGTGCCCCGCTGCCATTCGAGGTCACCACGCACATTCCGAGACACTGCGCCGCACGGGCCGAGGTGGTTGGCTCGGCGAATACTGGCCGATTTCACCGAGGCGCAGTTCATCGGAAACGAATGGGCGGGCGCTGCACTCCTTTTGGGCACCGTGCTTTCTTTTGTCTTATCCCCCGCACTGGCTAGCGGTGCTGGAGAACTGCTACCGCGGCTGCTGGCCGCGCAGATCATGACCTCTGCGCTCTCGGTAACGCTGTGGCACCGACAGTGGGCCAAGTACGGCTGGTACCCTAGCTTCGTCCCGGTGGTCTCCATCGCTCCGGCAACCGTCCTCATGTGCGGCGGCTCGCTGCAGTCCATCGTGGTCGGCGCGGTCCTCGGCGCATTGGTCGGACCGCCGCTGGCAGCAGCGATCGCCCGTCGACTGCCCGCAGACTTCCATCCGTTCATCGGCAACGTCGTTGCGATGACCACTGGTACGACACTGGTCGCGACGGTATTGACTATGGGGCGATGCCTCATTTGAGCCTGTTTCGGTCGAGCACATGGCCCACCAGGACACTGGGCCGGGGCGGACGGCTCGACGGTCGGTGGCCAGCGAGAATGACCGGCACCGGGTCCTTGCCGATGTCGAGAAGTTCGAGTTCCTCGATGACACCGCCGCGCCGGTGTCGCCGATCGGGTGGTGACCGCGACGGGCCTGGCTCGCCTGCTGCGCGGTTCCTGGCTCGGGCATCCGGTGCATCCGCTGGTGGTCACCGTGCCGACGGGGCGTGGACCACGTCGGTGCTGTTCGACGCCGTCTTCGACGACCAGGCCGCGGCACACCGACTGGGCCTTGCCGCCGCCCCTCGGACCATGCCCGGCGGGTTGGGCCGACTTTGCGCTGCTGAACCGGCGGCAACAGCGGGTGGGCCTGGTGCACGCGGGGTCGAATGCCGTGACGGCACCGGAGCCGACGGCGTCGCTGTTCGCGCTGACCTATCGCGCCTACCGCGCCGAGAAGCTCCGCGCCGCGCGCCGCTACTCAGTGCTCGGGTTGCTGGCGATGGGCGTGGGCGGCGCGCTCGGCGGACATCTGTACTACGCCCGGGGCGCAGGCGTGTTCCGCTGGCAGTCGATGCGCACGCTCACCGCCGCCTGAATTACAGGTCCAGCGTGATCGGCTCGATGGGGGATGCGCAGCAGATCAGCACGTTGCCCTCGGCGGGCGGTTCCAGCGGTTCGGGGTCGTAGCGCACCGACCCGGACAGCAGCGCCGTCTCGCAGTTGTGGCAGACCCCGGTTCGGCATGACCACCGCGTCGGAACGTCGCAGGCCTCGGCGAGTTCGAGCAGACTGAGCCGTCCCGCCTCCCACGGCACCGCCAGTCCGCTGCGGACGAATTGCACCTCCGGCCCACTGCCCGGTTCCCCGGTGGGCTGATGGGGCGCCACCGAGGTGGCGGCGATGCCGGGGGTGAGGGCGGGCCCGGCGCCGAAGATCTCGGTGTGCACCCGCTCCGGGGCCAGGCCGTGCGCCAGCAGCGCCGTCTCCATCTCCTTCATGAAAACCTGGGGGCCGCAAACGTAGGCGGTGGCCTCGCGCGGCACAGCCAGCGTTTCGAGGGCCGCGGCCGAGAGTCGGCCCTGTGCGGTGTAGTCCACTCCGGCCCGGTCCGACGCGGCGGGTCGACTATAGAAGATATGACAGTTGCCGTGCGGCAATGCTTTCAGGGCACCGAGCGCTTCGGCGGCGAACGGGTGCTCAGCTCCGTCGCGGGCGCCGTGCAGCCACCAGACGGGCCGGTCGGAGGTGGTGGCGGCCAGCGCGTTGAGCATCGAGAGCACCGGTGTCACCCCCACCCCGGCGGAGACGAGCACCACCGGGGATTCGTTGTCAGCGAGCCAGAAGGTGCCCCGCGGCGCGGCGACATCCAGCGCGTCGCCGGGGCGCAGCCGCGTGTGCAGGTATTCGCTTGCCGCACCGTGCTGCTCGCGTTTGACGCCGATGCGATAGACCGGGCTGCCCGGCGCGTTGCACAGCGAGTAGCTGCGCACCAGTGCCGGCGCCCCGTCTTGCAAGGGCAGCCGCACCGCGACCGATTGGCCGGCACGCCACGTCGGCAGTGGCGCACCGGCCGGGTCGGCGAGCACCATCGAGCGCACCGAACGGCTCTCCTCGAGTGCGTCCCGCACGATCAACGAGCGGAACCCGGCCCACGCCGGCGGAGGGCTCGCCGCCGCCAAACCCGGATTTCCCGTCCCCCCGGCGTCCTGCTCGGCCAGGGCCCGCAGCGACCCCTGCCATCCCGGACTCAGCGCCGGGATGCGCAACGCACGAGCCAATCCGTCGCGCGGATGGCCCGGAAGGTAGAGCAGCGCGTCGATCTCGGCGACCGTCACGCGTTCGGGTCCGTCGGCGATCTTGACGATCTCGTGGCCCGCTTCCACGTCGCCCTCGGCGATCACCCGGCAGTAGAACCCCGGCCTGCGGTGCGCGACTAGCAGCGCTGCCATCCGCGGCTCTCCGATCCGCATCCCGGCGCGGTAACACGTCACTCTGGGCTGCGTCACTTCGAGCACCGCGCCGCCCACGCGGTAGCGGTCCCCGATGCACACCTCGTCGTCGGGCAATCCCTCGACGGTCAGGTTCTCGCCCAGCAGACCGGGCGTGAGGTCGTCGCGACCGAACTCGCGCGCCCAGTGCCGATAGGAATCCATCTGATAGACCAGCACCGCGCGGTTCTCGCCCCCGTGCCCGCCGAGGTCGCCCTGCCCGTCGCCGTCGATGTTCAACCGGCGCACCCGGCGGGGCCCGGCGACGGGCTCTTTCCAAGCCCCGGTGAAGACGGTGCGGCCGTGCCACGAGACGTCGCGGGGCAGACCGACATTGACGGACACCAGAGTGGCCATTCGGTCATCCTGCCTCAGATCCTTCGGGACTGTCGATCCGCATGACCGGCCCGACCCCGGGTATGTGGGCCCGCATGACAGCGCAGCAGTCGACCACCGCGTCGACATCGACGCTGAGCGGGACAAGAACTCCGAACGCGCCGAAAACGAAGCCGAGCAGGGACCGGCGCGCAACGATCCCGACGCAGTGCCGATCAGTGAGGCCATCGAAGAGTTTCACCGACGCGGCGACTTGAGTGTCGGCATCCCCGCGCACCGGTCCGGTTTCGGTGACACCGATCCGGTAGCCGCCAGATGGGTCGGTGCCGACGCGTTCCGGTCCGACACCGGAATGAACAACGGGGTAGAGACCCGACACCAGTCGTGGCAGGTGGAGCCCACCGCGATACAGCTGTTCGCCGACGAGGTGGGTGCCGACGAGACGCTCTTCTCGACGAATGGGAACCCGAAACGTTCACGTCGCCATGCTCGCGACGGTTCGCCCTGGCGAAACCTTGGTGATGGCTCGCAACGGGCACAAATCTGCGTTCTCGGGTCTGGTGCTGTCCGGCGCGATGCCGGTCTACGTGGATCCCGAGTACGACGAGCGGTGGGAGGTCACGCACGGTGTCGGTCCGGCCCGCATCAGGCGGGTTCTCGAAGACCACCCCGAGGCAGTCGCCTCGATGGTGTTCACCCCCACCTATTACGGCGTCGGCGCCGACGTGCGGGCGCTGGCCGAGGCCGCACACGCCCACGGTGTCCCGCTGATCACCGACGACGCCTGGGGCCTCGATTTCAGCTTTCAGTAGTCGCCTGCCGGCGTCGGCGATCGAGTCGGGAGCCGACCTCTGCATCGGCAGCGTGCACAAGTCGCTCAACGGGTTGGCGCAGATCTCGGTGATGAGCAGACAGGGTGACCTCGTCGACGAAGGTAACGCCGCAGGGCGCAGTGAGTTCCACCATCGCCGACACGATCGCACCCGGACCGGTAGAGGAGTGCTGGTGTCAGCGCGCCCGAGCGAGCACACCGTACACAGGGCCGCCTGCGCACATCCGAGGTGACTGCGCCATCGCTGCCACCGCACGTGGCGTCCCTACCCGGTTGTGTCGTTGGAACGGCTGCGGCGGCGGTCTTTTCGACTGAGACCAACAGCCTGGCTGAGTCTCGGTCCACCTCACGACTCGGACGACGACCCAGCGCTGCCGGGGCTGAACCCTCGCATGATCGTGTCCAGGTGGCGTTCCCAGCGCTGCCTGCCGCGGTGCGCCGGGTCGATCCGCTCGGATTGAACGACCCCGCGAAGTGCCCACACGGCGATGGTGATGTCGTCCGGTGTCAGGTCGGCGCGCATCGCCCCGGCGGTCTGTGCCCGAGTGAGGAGTCCGGCTGACCGGCGGCGCAGTTCCGCCACCAGGTCGCGGGGGGCGAGGTCGCCCCAGACCGGGGCCGACAGCCCCGACTTCTCCGCCAGTTCGACCCCGACGGTCCGCAGAAAAAGCTCCACACCGTCTTCCGCGGATGCCTGCTCGGCGATCTCGGCGACATCGATGAGGCGCTGGAAGAACGCCGCGAGGACCTCCCGGACCAGAGCGTCCTTGTTGGCGAACCGGCGGTACAGCGTGGCCGGACCCACCCCGGCGGCCGCCGCAACGTCGTCGAGTGTCGCATTTGGTCCCCGTTCGGCGAAGACCTCTTCGGCCGCGGCGACCAGCTTCTCGCGGTTGTTCGTGGCATCACGGCGCACATGCACCCCTCCCTGACTGGGCACGCACGGGAATAGTTTGTGCGCCAACCCGTTCCACACTATATGATAGTTTCACTCTCAGTTATGGTCCCATCGGCCGACCCGCAGGGCAACATCTTCTGTTCTCTTGACGGGACGCCTAAGGCTGCAACCCATCGCGTGAACACCTATCCGCAGATAAGGAGAGAACGACATGAGCAAGGTCTGGTTCATCACGGGATCGTCACGGGGATTCGGTCGCGCGCTCGTGCGCGCCGCACTCGATGCTGGTGACACCGTCGCCGCCACCGCCCGACGCCCCGAGCAACTCGACGATCTGGTCGCCGAGTACGGGGAGCGCATCTTCGCGTTGCCGTTGGACGTCACCGACGCCGCTGCTGTGGCATCAGCCGTCGATGCCGCCCGAGACCGCTTCGGACGCATCGACGTCGTGGTCAACAACGCCGGCTACGCCAATGTCGCACCCATCGAAACCGGCGACGAGGCCGACTTCCGCGCGCAGTTCGAGACCAACTTCTGGGGTGTCTACCACGTCTCGAAAGCCGCCATCCCGGTTCTGCGCGCCCAGGGCGGCGGATTGATCATCCAATTCTCTTCGATGGGCGGCCGGGTCGGCGGATCCGCCGGCATCGCCTCTTATCAGGCGGCCAAGTTCGCCCTCGACGGGTTCTCCAGGGTGCTGCAGACCGAGACCGCGCCGTTCGGGATCAGAGTGCTCGTGGTGGAGCCTAGTGGCTTCGCCACGGACTGGGCCGGCTCGTCGATGCAGATCGCCGACGTCCCCGAAGTTTACGCCGAGACGGTTGGGGCGATGAATGAGCGGCGCCGCTCGGAGGCGATCACCGCGGGCGACCCCGCGCGCGCGGCCGCGATCCTGGTCGGGCTGTCCCGCCGTGACGACCTGCCGTATCACCTGCCGCTGGGTGTAAACGCCGTAGAGGGGTCGATCCGTCAGGACGAGTTCCTGCTCGCAGAAGACCGCAAGTGGGCGGAAGTCGGCCGGTCCGCGGATTTCTCGCAGCCCTACCCGGTCGACTACCCTGCCTGACCGGCCGGCCCCGGCTCAACCGTCACACGGATGTCGAGCCGGGTGCGTATGGTTTCGGCGGTATCTCCTGGCGCAGAAGAAGAGTGACCGTAGCCTCAACTCCATCCTCGCGATGGAACACGCCGTCTGTGTCGACCGTCGTGGTGCGCGTCGTTGCCCACCACGACGTTCAGCGGCCACACACTTGAGCTGCTACTGTGTATACACTATCACTCGTTCGCCGGACCGCTTGCGGCGAGGGCTCGTTCGAAGGAGTCGATCCATGCCCGTTCGCGTTGACGCAGCGCTCGACGATCTGGCGATTCCCGCCCTCGACAACCCCCGAGAGACCAGCTCGCAGTTGCACACCCACTTGCGTCGCCTCATCAACGACGGCGCGATCGCGCCGGGTACCGAACTCAACCAGGCCGACCTGGCCCGCCGCTTCAACGTCAGTCGCATTCCGATGCGCGAAGCGTTCCGCATGCTGCAGCAGGAAGGGTTGATCGACGTTCAGCTCAATCAGCGTGCGGTCGTTCGGGCTTTGGACGCCGGTGAAGTCGATCAACTCTACGGCGTGAGGATCTCACTGGAAGCACTCGGCGCACGGATCACGGCGGGTCGGTTGACCGACACGGAGGTCGCAGAGGCGAAGGAGTGCCTTCGGCGGATGCGTAGAACCAAGCGCGCAGCGGACATGACCGAATGGGTCACGGCGCACAGGCGGTTCCACACTCTGTGTACCGCGCGAGCCGGCGCACCGTTAGCGGGAATCATCCTGTCCTATTCTGAACGCACCGAACGATACGTGCGTTTCGGTCAGCAGGCGCACGCGGACGCTTTCGCCGTCGCAGAGGCCGAACACGAGCAGATACTTGGATCGCTGGTCGCCGGTGAGGCGGACACAGCAGGTGCGCTGATGGCGCGCCATCTCGCGCACACCGCCACAACCGTGTTGGCTGATCTCGACGACGGGTTCGAGGCACTCACGGTGGCGGAGTCACTGCAGATGTGCGCTGGCGGCTCCGTCTAGGCCCCGCGACCTACCTAGCTCACGAGAAGACCAGGCCTCCGTCGACGATCAGTGTCGTTCCTCCTGTGCGGGTTCAGTTCTGCGGTGCAAAGGACCCAGGAGGGGCACACGCGGCCGCCACACTGAGGTCGGCCACAACCTGCGGGCCCGTGATTATGTTTTTGGTAGCCCACGGTGGCAGCTGTAGCGCTGCACGACAGGCGGGAGTGTCCTGTCCGGCAGCGTTCAGGCTGGGGGATCGATTCGCCGCGCTTACGACTGCTGCCTGCTCACACACGCGTCTTGTAGAGCTTGGTTCAAGACGCGCTCAGTCTATGGGCAGTGGCGCTCTCCCTCGAGCCGCGGCGGAGACTCTGGCGGTGCCCGTTATTTTTGCCCAGCGGTGAATGATCCGGCGGCGCGTCGGCGTTTCCAAGTCTGACCCGAAAGGCAGTGAAAATATGAGGAAAGCGGAAGCGGCGGAGTCAGTACTCGCCGGTGAATCCTTGGTGCTAACTGTGCTTGACCGGCCTTCAACGTTGCCGGGGCCGCAGTGACGCGCCGGACGGAACCTGGCCAGCGGCGGATTGCCGTGGCATCGATGGTCGGCACGACGATTGAGTTCTTCGACTTCTACGTGTACGCGACCGCATCGGTGCTGGTGTTTCCCCAATTGTTCTTCCCGAAAGTCGATCCCACCACAGCGCTACTGGCGTCGTTAGCGACGTTCGGCCTCGCCTTCGTCGCCCGACCGTTGGGTTCGGTCGTGTTCGGGCACTTCGGCGATCGCTTAGGTCGCAAGACCACCCTGGTGGCCTCCTTGCTGATTATGGGTGTCGCCACCTTTTCTATCGGATTGCTGCCGAGCTATCAGCAAGTCGGCATCCTTGCCCCACTGGCTCTTGCCGCCCTGCGGTTCACGCAAGGGATCGCCTTAGGCGGTGAGTGGAGCGGAGCAGCATTGCTCGCGACCGAGTCGGCATCGGCGCATCGACGTGGATGGGCGGCGATGTGGCCGCAACTCGGCGCGCCCGTCGGTTTCTTACTCGCCAACGGCTCGATGCTCGTGCTGCTCGCCGTGCTCGGCGGTGGCAACCCGGGGCAAACCGATCTCGACCAACCCTTCTATACATGGGGGTGGCGGGTGCCCTTCCTGGCGAGCGCAGTGATGGTCGCGTTCGGACTCTACGTTCGGCTAAAGCTCAGCGAAACGCCGGTATTCGAGCGTGCTCTGGACCGGGGGGAAAATGTCAGGGCGCCGCTGGCGTTGTTGCTGCGCAGGAACTGGGCCGATGTCGCGGTGGGCACGCTCGCGGTTGTCTCCACTTTCACGATCTTTTACATCGTGACCACCTGGATGCTCGGCTACGCCACGGCCGCGCGCGACACAAAACACGGTCTAGGGATCGGATTCGTCGATTTTCTCGAATTACAACTCGTCGCGGTCCTGTTTTTTGCCGCCAGCGTCCCCGTCGCAGGTCGACTCATCGACCGGTACGGTCGCCGACGTGTGCTGATCACTACCAGTCTCGGCATCATCGCGTACGGATGCTGCTTCAATGCGTTCCTAAGCCCTGAGAACGCCAGCACACCAGGCGTGCTCGCATTCCTCATCATGGGTATGGTGCTGGTCGGGCTTGCCTACGGCCCGCTAGGCGCAGTGCTCCCTGAGCTGTTTCCGACAAATGTCCGCTATACCGGCTCTGGAGTCGCTTTCAACCTCGCGGGGATCCTCGGCGCGGCGGTAGCGCCCTTCATTGCGACCTGGTTGACGGTGCACTATGGCGTTCTCTACGTCGGCTATTACCTCGCGGGTGCTGCGGCCGTCACCTTGATCGCCCAGGTTGCGATGCGTGAGACCCGTCAGGTGTCCCTGGAATCCGGCTAAGGGTTTCGCGAGCTCGCGTGCCGCGTGACGCGGGTGCTGACCTCGGGTGGCCTGCCCGAATTCGCCTCTAGAGTAGCGCTGTCGAGCATCGAGCATCGAGCATCGAGCATCGAGCATCGAGCATCGAGCATCGAGCATCGAGCATCGAGCGGGACGGTAGAGATCAAGCGCGGGCCCGTACGGCCGATGTGCCACTCAAGGCATGACTCGGCGAGGGTACGGGGTTTTTACGGCGTGCAGGCACAGCCCCGTGGGCCATTTCTTAAGCCTTTGCGGACCGCTCGAGCGTGGCCCAGCATCTGCACGAGAGCAGCTCGTCCCCATAGCAACTCGGACCAGACCCTGGTGGGTACGTGGGGCTTTGAGAGCGATGTCCAGAAGCTCCGGTGCTACAACGAACACTGACAGGGTCCTAGCCAAAGGAGATACCTCATCGTGACGATAAACATACGACCAGCTAACGCAGCGGACACGCTTGCATGTGGGCAGATCTGCTTCGAGGCTTTTGCCGCCATCGCTGATAGGCATCGCTTCCCGAGAGACTTCGCGACTCCCAAAGAGGCCACCGACCTCATCTCGCGACTCATTGACAACAACTCCTTCTTTGGAGTCGTCGCGGAGCGAAACGGCGAGGTGATCGGTAGCAACTTTCTCGACGAACGATCGACAGTGACATCGGTAGGTCCGGTGACAGTAGACCCCCGCGCTCAGGACAAGGGAGTAGGTCGCGCACTTGTGACGGCTGCGCTTGATCGGGCCCGCGAGACTCGCGCTTCTAGTGTGCGTCTCATGCAATCTGCTTATCACAGTAGATCTTTCGGTCTCTACGCCAAACTTGGCTTTACCTACCGCGAGTCCTTCGCTGTGGTACAAGGGCCGTCGCCTCAAGATGACGACTCACTCGTGGTTCGTCGCGCCGATCCGCCTGTACTTGATGCATGTGACATCCTCTGTCGCGGTACTCATGGCTTCGACCGACACGGCGAGGTGAACGACAGTATCGCTGCCCAGACAGCGCACGTGGTAGAACGTGAGGACCGGATAACGGCATACACCAGCGGTGTTGGACTGTTCGGCCATTCGATCGCCGAGTCCAACGCGGACCTTCAGGCACTAATAGCAGCCACTGACGACTATCCCGGAACAGGTTTCCTCCTGCCGCTACGCAACGCAAGCCTTCTTCAGTGGTGCCTCGCTCGCGGCCTGCGCATCGTCTCATCGATGAACCTGATGACCATTGGTCGATACTACGAGCCAACAACGCCGTACCTCGCCTCAGTGGGCTACTAAAGAATGGTCTCTAAGTAAACGGCGGTGGCGCACAACTTCGGCTCCCGTTCGGATTGCCCACCCAAGATGTCATAACGCCGGCTCCGAATACTAAAAGCCCCAGCGGGTGCAGTCAGCCCGAGACCCACACGCCACCTCAGAGTCGTATCGCAAAATCGGAAGGGTGTAGCACAGGGCCAACGGATGGTAGTGAATGAGGATGGGCCGTGAAGTCCCGCATCCGCCAATGACTGTGGGCGAACCTGTTGGGTGAGGGGTGCTCGTCGGAACGGAATCTCTTTGCGCTTAAGTGCGCGTGTGCAGATCTGACGTGGGCCTGGGAGTCCCAATGGCGCGAAAGACGACCCAGCACCTCATACTGGACCGGAAACTCCGCATCACATTCGCGAACGTCTGTGGGTACCGCCAGCGCAACACCACCATCCTTGCTAGTTAAAACGGCGCCTCGGGCCCATCCGACGAAGCCGCCCGTCTCGGCGGGCCCACAAGCGTTCTGCGCCCGCGAATGTAAACTCCGAACATTCAAGGCTTGCGTGCGCAGACCGAGGCGCATCAACGCGGATCTGACCCCAGGCGTGACACCTCCCCCGGGGCAGGGCCTTCATCTGAGGAAATTGGGATTGTTCACGGACCGTCGGCCCGTCGCGGACGCACGTCCACTGGGTTCGAGCGGGTGGATGTGCCTTTGCTCCCCTAGGCTTTGTACGCCACGAAGTAGCTGTTGTACTGATCCCGGGGCACCTCTGCGACACGCACATCGGCAAATCCCGCGGCGTGCAACATCGTTAAGGCCGTTTGCTCACCCCAAACGGTGCCAAGCCCAGCGCCCCCGTCGGCGAGGGAAACCGTCATGCAGTGCATCGTCGAAACCGTGTAAAGCCAGGTGGCCCAGGGAAGAACGCGGTTATCCTCAAGATTACTCGATGCCTTGATGTCGATCATCAGCAAAACTCCTCCGGCTCGCAGTGCACGTTGGATGTTCGATAGCACCCGAGCGGGGTCGGCCTGGTCGTGGATCGCATCGATGACGAGGATCGCGTCGAAGCGCTCGCTGACGTCGATGGCTGCCAGGTCGGCCCAAGCGAAGCCGGCGTTGTCGAGGCCCATCGCGCTGGCCTCATCCCGGGCGTAGCGGAGTGCATCGTCTGCGAAATCGAACCCGGTGAATCGGCTCGACGGGTACGCCGAGGCCATGACATTCACGGCGTGCCCGCGGCCGCAACCGAAGTCGGCGAGATCAATTCCGGCTGTTAAGCGGTCTGGCAGACCCTCAACCAACGGCAAGATCTCGGAGAGCAATCCGGAGTCGACGACAGCGCCGCCCTGCTCCGCGCGGACCTCGTGGTAGCGGGGAAAATGCTCGTAGCCAACACCTCCGCCATGGCGGAAGCAGTCAACTATTCGCTGTTCGACGCTTCCGAGGATCGCAACGTACTGTGCCATCTTGGCATAGTTTCCCGGACCTCCGGCCCGGGTCAGCGCGGGTGCATGAGCCGGCGGGAGTCGATATTGCTTGGTCTGCACGTCGTAGGCGATGACATCGGCAGCCACTAGACCGCCGAGCCATTCACGCACGTAACGTTCGTTCAGCTCAGCAGCGTCGGCGATGTCACCGCTCGATGCCGGCGGCATCGACGCCATCACGTCGAAGAGCTGTGTTTGATGTCCGATGCTGAGTAGCAACGCAAGCGACGCGGCATTCACGGCGCCCAGCATGCGCGCTCCAAACTCGGCCGAATCATCGGCTGAGTCATCGACCGCGGGGATAAAGTTGTTGTTAGTCATGCGATCTGATGACCACCCATAGACAGACCGACCGGTACTGCCGCCGCCGCTCCCGCGGCCACCTGTATCCTCGCCACAGACTCCACCAAGTGCTCCTTGCTTGATTAGTACGTTAGTGAAAGCGCCGAACGGACCCGAGTGCTTCCACGCGACTTCCACGCGCCGGCACGCTACGGTCCTGATGGCGCGATGCCCGAGGTGCCACGGCGAACAACTGCCAACCCACCGATGCGCGTACGCCCTCCTCACCATGGCGAGCGGCGACCCGACGGGTCCGAACAACCCATGGACGATTTCCCCACCCGCGTGTCCGTACTACAACCGTATCCCTTCACGGGTGCCGCGGATGCGAAGCGCGCTTCGCGCTCGCGGGCATCCAGGCGGTCGGTTCACAGAGTCGATTGCGGGTTTGTGTGATTTTGCTACGAAGCCGCGATCCGACGCACGTGGGCAGGCTCTTGACCCGACCCACGAATTATCGAGCAGCAAGTCCCGCGTCGACGGGCAGCGCCACCCCAGTGACGTACTTCGCTTGATCGCTGACGAGCCACAGGAGTGCGTCACTGACGTCTTCTGGCTGAAGAAGGCTTACGGGAAGAAGACTCCTGGTCGCTTCGGCTGCCTCTGGGGTAGAGGCGAACCACTCGCTAACAGCTTGATTGGTGATCATCGGTGTTTCTACGCCGGTGGGATGCAGCGAGTTCACCCGGATACCGTCTTGAGCGAGCCAATGTGCACACGAACGCATCACTCCGACTACCCCGTGCTTGGCTGCGGTGTAGGCGGTGATTCCCGGGCTACCGTCGCCTCCAACACCTTTCAATCCCTGCGTGGAACTAATGAGTACGATCGCTCCGCCGCGACCACCCTCCCGCATGGCAGGTGCCGCCGCGGCGATGGTGTTCCAGGTGCCAATGAGGTTGACGTCGATCGTGTCGCCAAAAGCCCGCGCGGGATCGGGATTCGTCGCGCCGACCGTCGCGATCCCGGCGTTGGCCACCACGATATCCAACGACCCTAGTTCCGAAGCTGCCTCGACTACGGTGCGCTGCATCTCCAATGCGTCGCGCACGTCGACGATTCGGGGCATCACGCGTCGGCCCATTGATTCGACGGCTTCGGCGGTCATCGCCAAGTCGGCGGCTGTGGACATGGGGTACGGGACTGACGCGATCTGTGCGCAGAGATCTGTGGCGATGATGTCAGCGCCCTCGGCGGCCATGCGTAGTACGTGACTTCGGCCTTGGCCGCGTGCGGCGCCGGTGACAAGCGCAACTTTCCCGTCCAGGACACCCATGTTGAGTACCTCCTCCATTGATCGGAAACGGCCGTACGTCGCGGTCTGCGCGACCCTGCCAAAGGCCCTTGCACCATCTAGCGCACCGGGCAATTCCGCGACGGGAAGTGGCGCTATGTCAGAGCGCACTCGTTACTAGCTCGGCGTCACTGCCGCCAGCTCCCCGAGTCACATTACCTCAATATAGTCACTGCTCACTTAGAACCGCCTTCAGACTGCTCAAAGTCACTTAAGCCGCCAGAGCATACGGCCACCGCACTGTGCTGTTGTAATGCGAGCGAGCCGCGCATTCACCTCTAATGCCCGGAAACCGGCCTCATCTCAGGAAACTCTCGCAGACCCGGTCATCCAGATCGCAAACGAACTACGTCGACGTCTCCGCCGCGAAACCTATCCCCCGCCCCTCCCCAGCGGCTCTCCAAGACAGCGCATCTCAGCTACACAGGCAGAGCGACACTCTGAGCCGGCCGGTCCGACACGCCGACCCCAGGTAGTTTCGGGTGTCCTGCGGCGTGAGCCGACCGGCGCTCGGTGCCGCCGGCCTTCGTGGGCGGGAGCGCGGTCGCTGAATGAATCCGCCCGGCGCGGCGTTCAACGTTGATAAGCCACATCGGCCGTTGAATTTCGAGGGAGGAAGAGTGAGTTCACCGCGTATGACAAAGGGCCCTGCCAAGGCGGGGGCTCTTCGGGACAGACTCTTGAGTGCCGTCGACGCGGTCACACCCACGCTGGAATCTGAGGCGGACTCCGCAGAGCGGAACAGTCAGCTAACTCCACAAGCGGTCGAGGCCCTTCGGCGATCGGGCTTGTTCCGCCTGGGCGTGCCCAAGCGCTTCGGCGGCCACGAAGCCGACATCACCACCGCATTCGAGGTCATCACGCGCATCGGCCGCGGGTGCCCTTCGAGCGCGTGGATCGTCATGGTCACCTATGTAACCCAGAATGCGGCCATGTCATATGCAGATGCCGCGCGGCTCGACCTGTGGTCGGCCAACGTGGATGCGCCCCTGTGTGGCGCATTCCGCCCGGATCGCGCCAGCGTGCGCGCGGGCGAGGACGGCATTTATGTCACGGGACGGTGGTCCTGGGCATCGGGATGTCACCATGCCAGCTGGGCGTGGCTGGGAGTGCCAGCCGAGCAAGAGCACTTATCACCCGGGCTCGTTCTGATTCCCCTAGCTGAGCTACATATCGAGAAGACCTGGGATATGGCTGGTATGCGGGCAACGGGGAGCGACACCATCGTCGCCGACAACGTCTTCGTTCCAGCGCACCGATTGCAGAGAACGGGCACCACGACTGAAGACCAGTCGGACTCACCACGGCGAGCCGTCTCGCTCAATTCGCTGTCAACCACCATGATTGCACCGCTGCTGGGCGCCACCCAAGACGCGCTTCGGCGCACGTTGGCGCTGGTCGAGGGTGGCAAACCGCTTGCGATGTCGTTCTATTCGAAAACTGGTAGCGCGCCAACCACCCAACTAGCACTTGCCGATGCCGCAAACCTTATTGACTCCGCCGAGTTGCACGTGGCCCGATCAGTGCAGTTCGTCGATGTCGCAGCCAAAGACAGGGTCGAGCCAGATCTCGTTGCCCGGGGACGAGTCAGAATGGATATGGCGCATGCGTCCACTTGCCTACGAGACGCGATGGCGCTGCTGTTGACTGTGGCCGGGGCAAGTGCATTCCGTGACGGGAACGTCATTCAACGGCACTGGCGGGATCTGGAAACCGCTGCGCGCCATCCAATGCTGAACACGGGGTTACAGAGAGAAAGCTACGGGCGGGCGCTTGTCGGTGATAAGCGGCCCGTGAGCCCCATGTTGTGAGCGGCTCTGTTGTGCCATGGAGGATGTGCAGCGCGTGGATGAACCGCTTCGGGGACAGAAAGGGTCGTATTGACCGGTTGTACCGCACATACAGCCCGGGACCAGTTCGGTGGATTTGACGAGATAGCGGGGCACTGGTGCGGTAAGTGGCGTTCGTCGGAGCGGACTCTCGCAAGTGGCGAGCCGGCCAGTACTCCAGGATAATCGATCCCGCAACAGCAAGCTACGCAGGCAGTTTCGCTCAGTTCCCGACTGTACCGTCGTTGACGAGGGCGGCGGGTTACCTCTCGGCACCGCGGTACTGCCTGCGTTCACGGGTTACTCAGTCCGACGCTGGGTATGTCGCCAGCTCCCTCGCTATCTCGCCCTTCCAGCACCGGGCAGCCGTGTCTTCTCGACAGCCGAGTTATACGGGACCGGTTCATGGCGCACCCTAGCGTCGGCCCGAAATGAGAGTTAAAGTATGCACTGCATATATCCAAGCAACGATTATCTTTCAAGGCTCGCCCCCCCTACCCATATGGTCCACGACAGGCTCGCCCTTGTGACTGGATAGAAGGAGTCTTATGTCGACCGAAGCGACCAACCGGCCCAAGGTAGTGCTAGTGCATGGCGCATTCCATGGTCCCTGGGTGTGGGAGGCAGTCGTCGAGTCGCTTAGGGCACAAGGCTGGGAGGTGCAGGCTGTGATGCTGCCCAGCGTGGCGGATCAGACGGCACCCTCGTTCGGCTTGCGCGACGACGTCGCTGCTATTGGGCGGACCCTCGACACCATCGCCGGCCCGGTGATCGCCGTCGCGCACTCCTACGGCGGGATTCCGATGACAGAAGCCGCCGCAAGCTCGCCTAAAGTATCGCATCTGATCTACTTAGCGGCTTTCTGCATCGAGGTTGACGACTCCTTGCTGAGCGCCCTCGGATGGCGGCTAGCGAAGTGGTCTTTGATGGAGGGCGACAAACTATCGGCCGTTGAGCCCGCCGAGGTGTTCTACGCAGACGTGGAACCTCAGGCCGCCGAGCTCGCGATCAACAAGCTACGAAGCTCAAGCCTGGCATCGTTCGGCGAACGACCCGGCGCCGCCTTGCCTACCAGTGTCCGGTCCACATACGTTATCTGCGAGCAGGACCGTGCACTACCACCAGACCTGCAACGTCAAATGGCGCTGCGGTGCAATGATGTTCGCACACTACCGACCGGCCATAGCCCAATGCTGTCAGCTCCCGCAGACGTAGTCAGAATCATTACAGAGGCGGGGCGTGGGATGAACTCTCCCGAGAATGATTCCTACGCAACCACTTCTGCATGAAGACGCCACACCTTTGTGCTGTCTATGCGTCTCCAACGTTGACACGGACTCGCCCGATAGCGGGACCCAACACCTGGACACTGGACCGGGGCGTGAAGAGCTGCTAACGCCGCCGCACTGGGCGAGGAGATGCCGTGATCAGCCGGTTCTGCCTATGCAGCAATCAGGTATGCGCGTGCGTGCCGTAGACCAGTCGGGCTGCCGAATCCAAACCTGAAAATGCCGTCGTTATTCACCACTGTATGGCGCACCGCGCACCGCTATTCCCAGAAAGGAAATCTCATGCCAGTCGAAATGTTTTACGACGACGACGCGGACCTATCCGTGATCCAAGGCCGCAAAGTCGGCATCATTGGCTATGGCAGCCAAGGGCATGCGCACGCCCTGAGTCTGCGCGATAGCGGCGTCCAAGTACGAGTCGGCCTGCTAGAGAGCTCGAAGTCCCGAGAACGGGCAGCTGACCAAGGACTCCGGGTCGGCACACCAGCCGAGGTCTCCAGATGGGCGGACGTAATCACGCTGCTTGCTCCCGATACAGCACAGCCTGAGATCTTCAGAACCGATGTCGAACCCAACCTCAGCGCCGGGGACGCGCTGCTCTTCGGGCACGGCCTGAACATCCATTTCAAACTGATTACACCGCCACTCGGTATCACGGTCGGCATGGTCGCCCCCAAAGGCCCGGGGCATCTGGTGCGTCGACAGTTTGTCGACGGAAAAGGTGTGCCGTGCCTGGTCGCCGTCGCTCAAGACCCGTCAGGTGACGGTATGGCGCTGACCCTGTCATACGCCAAGGGCATTGGCGGAACACGGGCCGGCGTTATTGAAACGACATTCAAGGATGAGACCGAGACGGACCTATTCGGCGAGCAAGCAGTGCTTGCAGGCGGTACCGAGGAACTGGTGAAGATGGGGTTCGACGTCATGGTAGAGGCGGGTTACGCCCCTGAGCTCGCCTACTTCGAGGTACTGCACGAGCTGAAACTCATTGTCGACTTGATGTATGAAGGCGGCATTGCTCGCATGAACTACTCGATCTCCGATACAGCCGAGCTGGGCGGCTACCTGTCGGGACCACGAGTCATTGACGCCACCACTAAGCTGCGCATGCAGGAGGTCCTGTCAGACATCCGCGACGGTACATTTGTCGAGCATCTCGTCGGGAATGTCAACAACGGCAACAAGGTTCTTGAAACTCTTCGGAAGAAGAATGCCGAGCACCCGATTGAACTAATCGGTAGGAGGCTGCGTGAGTTGATGAGCTGGGTGGACCGACCTCTTGAGGAAACCACGTAACGCCGAGGGTGTGTCCAGCGGAGTGAACGCCACGGCGGTGCGCATCTCGGGTCACACTCGTACGCCACTCTGCTGGACACACTCCACGTACAACGAGAAGCAGTGATCAACGTTGGGCGCCATAAGCGGTCGGGTGCACAGTCGTTCGAGAACCGCAGCCGCTACCCTGACGACGAGCCCCGCGGCAGCGCGGATGAAGTGAACACCAGCTACAGGGGATGGGGCCGCGAACAGCAGACCGAAGTCAACTCCCGGGCGTTATCCACCGATGCCGCCGCAATCCACCGATGTCGCCAGGCGCACGTCCACCATCGGTTGCCGATCCGAGCTGAGGCGTCCAAACGCAACTCAGTCGGAGCGCAGCGAGGGGTCGATTCAGGGGCACGCGGCAGGCGCGTCGTTGCGGACAGGTTGCCCGGCGGGAAGGGTGTAGGTCACGACGGCGTGAGCGTCGGATTCCGTCCGCACGACATGTGGGACACCCCCGGGGATGAGCACCGCCTGTCCCTGCCTGTACGGAACAACGGTACAGTTCAGAGCGGACTGCATGAACACTGTTCCCTCAGTGATTACGGTGTACTCTGGCCCAGGGTGACTGTGCCAGCCGCTACTGGCTACCCCGCGCAACACAAGCTCTTGTACGTACTGGGTGGTCGGGTGGCCGATGGCCACCACGACGACCGGAGCGTCAGTGGTGCCCTGGGCCAGGTCAGTGCGCTCGATGTCACCTTCGGCGGGGGTGGCGCCCGCCGAAGGTGACAACAGCCCGGCCACGGCAATCGCGACTCCCACGCCTGCAGCTTTTCTCATTACTCCCCTAGATCTCGGTCCCAATGTGGGCCTGCAGCAGTACCTTTTCCCTGCTACCTCTATCGCTGTCCTGCCCCAGGATCATCCAGCTTCGACGATATTGGCGAGCCTGCCGAGCGAGACGGTTTCGTCGGTGCCCCCGTTAATGCGAAAGCCTGCGTTGCAGCGAAGGTCCGCACACTCGTCGGCTCCGGGTGCAATCGAAGTGCTCCGCAAATGAGATATCGATAGGCAAACTTCCGGTAATGCGGCAGGAGCCACCGGAGCGCGCCGCATCGGAACGACCGCCCCGGCTAGGGTGGTAACGGAACTTCGCGCCGCCTTCAGGGGGAATAACGCAACCGGATGATCGCAACAAATATTCCCGCAGTTGCCACCTCGTCCCCAACCCGGGTACGGCTTCGGATCTCGCGGCCACCGGTGAACGACAAGGGGCTACGCCCCGGGGTATCGCATTAGAGCACAGCCTCGGGGGTCCCCCAGTTCCACACCGGCCGAGCGTAGAGCGGGACCAGTCCGACCCGAATCATGTTGTTCAAGGAGGGTGCGTAGCCGTCGCTTCCAGGGTCGGCGGTCTGGGTCACCACCCAACGGCATCCCGCTGTTCGCGCCGCGGCGACGCGCGCAGCGATGAGCGCCGACTGCGCGCCGCGGTTGCGATGTGTGGCAAGCGTCGCGCCACTGTTAAGTACTGCGACGTCTTGCCAGACGAAGAGTGCAGCCCCGGCAACCATGCGGTCTTCGTCCCACGCCGAGAACAGCTGAAATTCGTTGCTGCCGTACCCGGGGATTAACATGTCGGCGATTTCCCCGTCGGACATGCCAAGAACGCGCATAGTGAACCGCGTCCATTGCTCGACGTCAGGGGCGGCACCGACGCGCAGGTCAGTCGACCCGACGCAACGCACATCCTTGATATCGCAGATGTGTTGGAATCTAGCTTGACACGCACGTAACGCGTGACGGTCTCTAATCGCCGCCCACTCAGCCGGCGATACAGCCGGCGGAATGAGGATACGTGCGCTGGGATTACGTTGGGCGGTATAGAAATCGATGATCTGGTCAAAGAGCGGGCCAGTGATGGGCTCATCGAGACCAAACGCGAGCGCATTGCTCCAGTATCCACTGACATCCTGACGCACCGACGTGACTACGCCGCCAGCCATGCGGGCGGTGGACACCCCGAGTGGACAATTTCCGGGTGCCTTAGAGAGCAGCTGGTGGTACAACTCGGCCTCTGCGCGCTCTCCGCGTTCAACCCACTCGTTGACCTTCACGACAACTCCCCAAGCATCGGCGGCGCGGCCGGGTCCGCTTCAACACGGCCCACAATGTGGCTAATGACTACATATTCACCCCGACGCGGCGGCACCGTCAAGGCGGACATGTTCGCTCCGGCCGAATTGATCGGGTTGCCCAATCGGACTTATCGTTTCATTGGGCCCAATCCGCCTCCACTAGCGCTGTTTTCGAGGCCTCGTAGCAGATTCCTGCGGTTTCCGCCATACTGGCCAGCGGTGCTTTTCAATGGACACTAGCGTCAATGCGAGTCGCAATTGCCGTGACGCACTCTTCAGGGATTACTAACGCAGTGGCCGCCATGCGTCGCTCCCGGACCACGTGCCCGAACTGAGGACAGGAACATAGTGACGACAAAGGATCCCGACTTCGTGGATCTCAGGCTCGCTGGTAACCAGAGGAGTTCAACCACCCGCCACGCACTGCAGCCAATCACCGACGGGCTGTTGAACACCGCCGGTATCGTCGGCGGGTTTCGCGTGCTCGACTTGTACTGCGGACGTGGGGATCTATCATTTTCGCTGGCGGAGCGTGTGGGTGAGACGGGTAGCGTGGTGGGTATCGACCCATCCGCCGACGTCATTGAAGCAGCGCGGGAGCGCGCAACAAAAGGCGGCTACACAAACGTCAAGTTTCACCACGCAAGCATCGAACACTTTTGCACCTCGACGAGGTTCGATGCAGTGGTGTGTCGACATGTCATCTCGGGCCTCCGCGAACCGGTGGCCTTCCTGCGCGCAGCCGCAAGGTTAGTTCGTAACCGCGGCATCGTCGCCGTCCACGAGATGGATGCCAGCCGCGGTATCCGGTCAACACCGCCGATACCGGATCTCCGCGCGGTCGACGACATCATTGGACGAACTCTGGATCGTCTTGGTGTTCTGCCCGACGCCGGCGGTCGACTTGTCGATCTTTTCGACGAGGCGGGATTACCCCTACCGGCATTGTCTGCTCAATCGATTGTGTCATCCGGTCTCGACGGTGCGGCGTTCGCGCTCACCGCGTCATTGCTCACCTCGCTGTTGCCCTATCTGACGCGCGATGACGTCGAGACCCTTCAGATCGCCACTCTCGAACATCGGCTACGGCAGTCGGCACTACAACTTCTCAGCCAGGTCGAATTTGTCCCCCAAGTATGCGCGTGGGTCCGGATCAATTGAAACGCTCAGCGGCGTAACGTAATGCGTAGGATCCGGTGACTGGCACGCCCCTGACAGGGACGGTCGATAAAGGCCGAAATTTGGTTCTGGCGAGGTTTTCGCGTCGACATCCTCGGTTGTTGTGTCCCGCGTTCGAATTGGGTATCGAAGCGTGGTTGGTCACCGTATGGGCAGTGGCTGCGGTATGCCGCTCGTTCATGGAAGTACCAGTTGAGCAAGGTGGTTCGCCGTCCTAGGTGGTTAGGATTGATGACCGCCGCGGGGTGAGCCGTAGACATGGCGCTGGATGTAGGAGATATCGATGAACATCACCGGGGCATAGTGTCGACTTGTTCAAGCCATTTCTGGGATTGTCGAACCGACAGCACCACTTGCGTCGGACATTAGCCATCCCTAGTCAGACCGAGGGCCCAAGCTCGGCGAACCACGCCTCCTACTCCCGTCTACGCGGCAGTACGTCGAACGCGTGACAGTCTCGACAACGGCGCCACCGTGGCCAATGGCTTCCGAGGCAGATTTCAGCATGTGGCCATTGGTTCCGCATTCACTACCGCGACGGCGCCAGGTAACACTGCCGTCGGATCGCTGCCGGAAAGCCATGGTTCCTCGCAGTCCAGCTATTCCACTGGAGAACACCCGGAACCGTGCCGAGATCGCGGCTGACGACAACGTGCTCGGCACGGGCTGATCTGTGAACGCTCCCCCAGCCTGGAGAGGACCGTTGTGGCGGCATTCGCACCCTAGCGAGGCGCGACGCCAGGTTCGACAACGACGCCAGGTCACCCGATGGGCACGCCGGCCCATGCTGACACTTGGGGTATGGCTACCGCGCCGGGATGCTATTCCTGCCGTAACGCCTCAGACCACCTACGCATGCATGCCAAACGTGGGTCGGGGCCTATCTGCGGCCGATCATCGCCGGTGCTCGATTCAGCCTGTAATGGGCATGGTGTCACGTTGCGGGAACCGTTGATGTGTATTCATCGTATACATTGTATGCGGTGCCTATATATGCCCCCCGGAGTTCTCCGGGTCGGCGCTCTGCATGTTGGAAGGTCAGCCGCTTGTAGGGCTTGGCCTTTGCGGTGTCGGGAGGTCGTTTTGCCGAGACGGCATCGAGACAAATCGCACGCTGAAGGGCAGTGACTGATGAAGGAGGAGAAAGTGGTTAAACGGTTCGAGGGCAAGGTTGCGCTCATCACCGGCGCCGCGCGGGGGCAGGGTCGGTCCCACGCCCTTAGGTTTGCCGAGGAAGGCGCGCACATCGTTGCAATAGACATCTGCAGTCAAATTGACACGGTGAACTACGCGATGTCGCGCCCGGCAGATCTCGACGAGACCGTTCGGTTGATCGAGAATATTGGTGGTCGCATCGTTGCCGAGAAGGTTGATGTTCGTGACGGCGCGGCGCTTCGGAGCGCCGTTGATCGTGGTGTCGCGCAGTTGGGCCGCTTGGACTATGTGATGGCAAATGCGGGCATTTTGCCCGGGATCGGTGAGGATGACCCGAAGGTCGCTGCATTCGATGATGCGGTTGACGTGATGCTCAAGGGCGTGTACCACACGGTTGAGGCTTCGATACCAGCGCTGACGCATCATGGTGCAGGGGGCGCTGTCGTCATCACCAGTTCCGCGATTGCCGATCGGTCGGTGCTCAGCCCGTCGTTCCGGACGATGAATCACGGTGTCGCCGGTTATACGGCCGCCAAGAGTGGGTTGATTGGGTTAATGCACTATTACGCGAAAACACTCGCAGAGAAGAACATTCGCGTGAACGCAGTTCTCCCGACGGGAGTCGCGACGCCCATGGTGACCGATGGGGCTGTTGAGCGTTACTGGAACGCTTTCCCCGAGGTTGGCGCGGCCGTGGGGAATGCCTTGCCTGGGGTGGACATGATCGAGAGCTCAGACGTTACCGAGGCCATGGTGTATCTCTGCAGTGAGTCCGGTAGGTACGTCACGGGGATCTCACTGCCGGTGGACGCAGGTTTCCTGGTGCAGTGAAAGTGCGGCCGTCGAGGCCCACGCGGGGCCATCGGAACGGCGTGTGACGCGACCGGCGGCGGCACGTCCGGCGTCCATGTGACGCCTGACGCTAGACGAATGTTCTCTGCCACGGTGTCGCCGCCGGACCGCCTCACAACAACAGAAGCTGTAGCGCGTCGAAAACATCTGCGCCGAAGTAGTGATCGGTCGATGTCGGGCTTCCGGCTTTCAGGGCATCGACCCCGCAAGAGTTCAGCAGACGACAGCCAGGCGCTGACGGCTCGAAAAGGATCTGGGGCATGACGAACGGTCCTTCTGCGACATGCAGACCGTTGATCCCTGATGGATGTCGTTGGCTACGGCAGCCGACGACGCCGACGTTGAAGCCTGAAGTGCAGGACGTTTTGCGGTTCGTCGCGAACCAGAAGGGAGCGATCGTGAACTCGGAGCGTGGCCTAGCACGTATGGCCAACGCCCGCTCGAAGCGACCGGACACAGAGTCTTCACACACGGCTGAACCAGCACCTTGAAGAAGACTGCCGAAATCGTTTGGCACCGACAGCATCTCAACCGTGTTGCCGCCTCCGGCATCAATCGAACGACTAAGTACTCTCATTATCCCAATTTGGGCTGTCGCCTCACTGGCGGCGCTGACTCTCGCGACGCCTGCCCAAGGCGGCGGCCCAGCCTTCGGGCCGATAGCCATACCTGTGCGGGCCGACCCACAAACACGATTAAACGACCGGTGTCATTGTCGCCGCTGGCTTAGAGGAAAGGGTGTAGGCCGACAATGGCTGCGACGAAGAGCGACCTTACGACGGTGATTGCGGCAGACAGCCATAAATCTACCGCCGAGACCGCGGCGTTCACCAGCGACGTCCGCCCACTGATGGCGTCACTTCTGCGAGATGCGCTGCAGCTGACCCGCTCTGATGCGGACGCTGAGGACCTGTTGCAGGATACCTTGATGCACGCGTACAAGGGGCTGGATGGATTTCGACCCGGTACCAACCTACGAGCGTGGCTACGACGCATCATGCGCAACACATGGATTAGTGATTACCGCCGCAGGGAGCGTAGACCCTCGGAGCTGCTTTCCGCCGAACTCAGCGAAACTGTGCTCGGGTCGGGTGCGTTCGCCCAGTCAGCGTTGCTGCGGCCGTCTGCCGAAGATGACGTCCTAGCGAAGTCACCGCGCAGCGACCTGCAGGCCGCCATGAATGTACTCTCGCACGACCACCGCCTGGTGCTCTACTACGTAGAGGTGGAAGGGTACCCGTTACGAGAAGTGGCCCGCATGATGGGAATTCCCCTGGGGACCGCGATGTCGCGTCTGCACCGCAGTCGACTTCGGCTCAGGATGGAACTGACCACAGGGCAGATCGGAACCTGATTCGCAGCAGCCGACAGGGTTGACCGTAGTCACCGGCCGGGTGGCTATCAGCGTGGCCGCAAACCTGTGAGCATGAGGCGAATCACACTCCTGGGCACTGCGTCGTCCGTAGACGCCAACCAAGCGCTCGACAACGATGTACCCAGGCCCCGCATCACGACGTGCACAAAGGTATCGACCTGCTTTCGGTTGTTGACGATCTTCCCACGCGTGCGTGCTGACTCTAAGACGTCTTCCAACGGGGCGAAGGCCTGTCGGGAAGCTTCCTCCACGAGTTCGACGCCTTCGTCGAAGGGACGCGCATGCATCAACTGCACGAGAACGGGATGCTCAGCTACGAAGGTGCAGTAGGTCTTGCAGAACATCATCAGTGCCTTATCGATGGGCAGCTGCAATTCCAACCCCGCCAACAGTCGGCCCAACTCGGCGTACCCACGCAGTGCTAATGCCAACAGCAGGTCCTGCTTGGTGGCGAAGTGCTTTTGCGGCGCCGACGGACTCACGCCGCACTCGCGGGCAAGGTCACGAAGCGATAGGGCCGCCAGACCGTCGCTCTCGATCTTCACCATGGCGGCCGAGAGGATCGATTCGCGGAGGTCCCCGTGGTGGTACGGACGACGCATGCGTATGACGGTACCTCACCCCGATCTACCAGCGCCGGACGCGCGAGACGGAATTTCGGGCGAACCATCAGCTATCAATGCCAAGTTTTGCAATGTATGTACCGTATATTTTGTTGTGCACCTCGCCTGAGGCGCTATGCGCAGGGATCCTAACCGCCGAGGCCCACAGGCGGTTCGCTGCTGGGCCCCTCCGGGTTCCGACTGAAAAGACCGCTCCATGGCACGCTCCGACGTCCTAGTCTCCGTTGACTGGGCCGAGAACAATCTCGACGCACCGAACACCGTGTTCGTCGAGGTCGACGAGGGCATCAGCGCCTACGACGGCGGCCACATCGCCAGCGCAGTGCGGCTGGACTGGAAGACCGACTGCAGGATCAGGTGAAGCGCGACTTCGTCGATCAGCAGCAGTTCTCCAAGCTGCTCTCGGACAAGGGCATTTTTAACGACGACACCATGGTCCTCTACGGCGGCAACAACAACTGGTTCGCTGCCTACGCCTACTGGTACTTCAAGCTGTAGCGAACTCTCACAGCTCTACTCCGTACCCCGCGCCAGCTGCGGCCGGTGCATCGGTGTATTCGCAGTGGACGCCCGCCGACCCGGTTGTCGCAGAATGACCACAGTGCCATACGGAGTGCGGAATGGGCTCCCGATAACGCGTCAAGGTCAGAATCTCGACTATCTCGGCGCGACTGACAAGGTAAACGTCTTTGCTGCGCCACAAAGAATTGGGGGTGCAGGCTACTGCAATCAAGTGTGGGTCAAACCCGTTCCAGGCGGCTTCGACAAGCCACAACTTTGTCAATGCCGTCTCGACGGTAAACGGCGGAAACGGTGAACGCGAGCAGCTCGTGCGTGAGAGCCACCGCGGCTCCGTACGCGATGGAGTGACTGCCAGGGGCACCGCTAGCTCGACGTCGACGCCTTGCGTGCTGAGCTGTCGAGTCGTTCCACCAACAGTCTGGTCTCGGGAACTCCGCGGATGCTGGGCCACTAGCCGTCCTTGAATGGGTGCCTGTCGACGCCCGGAGTCCATGTGGCGCCCGGTCGACCCCATTCGGATCTTGACAGCGCGATCAACGACTTCTCCGCGCGTTCTGCATGGGGTCCGACGAGCCGGTCAATGTAGAGGCGTCCATCGAGATGGTCGGTCTCGTGCTGCAGCATTCTGGCGAACACCCCCGATCCAGCGACCACGACGGGCTCTCCATCCTCGTCGAAGCCGCGGACCTCCGCCCGTTCAGATCGGACGACGGGGAACTTCAATCCCGGAACAGACAAGCACGCCTCGACATCGAGATTGGCATCGGGCATTCGCAGCGGGACGTTCGAGCGGGTCAACACCGCATTGATCACGACCCCGGCACGCCGCTCCGGTCGGCCAGCGGCCTCGGGGCAATCGTAGACGAAAATCCGTTCCTTGAAGCCGATCTGGTTGGCGGAGAGACCGACTCCGCCGGACCGCGCAAGCGTCTCCCGCATGTCAGCTATCAGGTCACCTCGCTCCCCAACGAGGCACTTCGGTCCGTCGACGACCGGAAGCGGCGTGGTCGCCATCCCAAGGATTGAATCCCCGACAACTCGGATCGGCAAGACGGTCACAGTGCTGCTCCTTTGGTTGTGGTGTGGAGGAGCACAGGTATATCGGCTACGGGACGAGTTAACCAAGGAAGAAACAGGATCGGGTGATGCACTGTCGGGACAACTTTCATACTGGGAGCTCGAGCGGTAGATCACACCACACCGTCGTCCCGTTCCCGGGGGGACTGATCATGGTGAACACCCCGCCAACGGACTCAATCCGATCATGCAGGCAAAGAAGTCCTGATCCGGAACCGAGATGCCCGAAATGCGCGCCCCCAACGCCATCATCAGTGACGCGCACCGACAGCGTCTGGTCATCGATCGCGGCGGCCACTTCCATCCTGGACGCCTGTGAGTGCTTCACGGCGTTCGCCACCGCTTCCGCGACCAGGAAATAGGCCGCAGCTTCGATGCTGCTGGGCAGTCTGCGGTCCACGCCCACGCCCACGCCCACGCGCAGGTCGACTGGCACGTCGGATGCGCGGGCCAGCATCACGAGGGCCGCGCGTAGCCAACCGATTGTCAATATTCGCGGGAACGCCGCGCACGCAATGCCTTGCAACTGGTCGTGCGTCTCTTGAAGCAGAACGAGCAAAGGCGGAACATGTTGGAAAAAAGCCGCATTCGCATCCTCGCCGGCTATCCGGAGCCCCAGCGCCACATTGACGACTAGTTGTTGCGCCCCCTCGCGGACCTTCCGCTCGATATCCCGGCGGACTTCATCCGACACGGCAATTAATCGAGCCTGGGTCGTAACAAGCTCCGCCCTGGCATCGGCCGCGGCAATGGTCGGTAGTAGCAGATCGGCGAAGCCCCGCGCCACCTGTTCCATCTGGGGTGAGAGCCGACAGCCAAATATGCCAAGCGCCAACGTTCCCCAGGAACCCCCACCGACCCGAAGCGGGATCGTGATGGTGTGCCACTCGGCACCTGCTTCGTCGTTTACACAGGACTGCTCATCGCCATCAGCTTTACGGACCCACGAAACGGGCCGCTCACGCTCCGTATCTGCGCGGTGGTCGGGTGGATCTCCGGCTCGCGCAGCGGGCACACCGGTGCGGCCAGGGTCCCGCACAGTAGTGGCTAGAAGCACAGCAGACCCGTCGCGACCGAGCTTCAACACCTGCGCAGCATCAGCGTGTGCGCGTTGCAGCGTCTCCGCGGTCACTGCGGCGAAGAGCTCCGGCGATGGCCTCCCAGCCGCGACCAACTCCGCCAGTCGGCGAAGCGCTTGCACACTCGCGCTCGACTCAGGGGTTGAGTGCCGACCACCAATGTTGGCATGCGACTGAGCCATCAGGCCGGCGTAGCGCTGCGTGAATTAAAAGAGTGCCGTGATGAGCTGTTTACTCTGCGCACGACGTTGACCCCGTTCACGATCATCGAAACCGTGCGTCGCGCCAGAGCCCCCTCATCGGTTAGATGTGTCATCGCAACATGCTCGCCCGTCTCCGTGAGGTAAACAAGCGGAACGCCAAATCGATCCGATCGTTTATCTCGATGAATTGGTGGTCGGGTAGTGCCCAGCGCCTGAAAAAAGCGATGATGCAAAATGCCGCCAGCTCGGCTGACCTCATTCGCTCACAGTACATTTAGTCTGTCGCCGCCGCCTCCAGCATCGAGTAAAGGCCGACTAACCTTTGTTGACCGAGGACATTCTGTGAACCTCGAGAACGTCGTCACGTTTGTGAGCGGTGACCACTTAAATCTTGACGAATCTTGTATCTCGCGCTCCAGATACACCGAATACTCAAGGAACGGCCCTCGAGCGCCGTTGATGCTACTGATATTAACCGGCTGGTGGATGCCACCGCGAATCTATCGTGGTGGAGAGCACCAGTCGGATCACCTACAGGTGTAGGCAACATCAGTTCGGGAGGCTCACGAGTCGGCCCACCTCCAAGGACGCGAACTGGATGACTGGCCAGTCTGCGGGCGTTTACCAAGCCAGCCGCTTCCTCCTCATGAACGTGATTCGAACCTGCACCGACCCCAGAAGGCCACCTATGCTCAACAGCTCAGATAGGCATCCAGCGCAGCGCACTGCCAACGCGGTGAGCCGTCGGACTTTCCTCGCCGGTAGCGCCGCAGTGGCCGCGATATCGCTACTCGCGACCCCGATTGCTTCAGCCGACGATCTGTCGACCTTGCGCAGACGTCTTCGCGGGACGGTACTGCTGCCCGGTGATGCAGGCTTTGAGGACGCGCGGAAACCGTGGACTCTGACCATCGACCAGGCGGTGCGAGCCGTTGTGGACGTTGCCGACGTCGGGGACGCGTCGGCGCTCGTCGGGTATGCCCGAGAGACAGGAACTTCCCTGTCCATTCAGCCCACGGGTCACAGCGCGACACCCGCCGCGAATGGGTCCATCCTCGTACGCACACGTCACCTTGATGAGGTGCGCGTCGATCCAGAGCGGAAGATTGCGCGTGTCGGAGCTGGAGTGTCGTGGACGCAGTTGCACTCGTTGGTTGCGCAGGGAGGATTGCTGGCGTTGGCGGGCAGCGCACCCGGGGTGGGCATTACTGGCTACACGCTTGGTGGTGGGCTCAGCTGGTTTTCCCGGCGGTATGGCTGGGCAGCGCAGAGCGTTAGGGCCATCGAAGGCATCTGCGCTGACGGCGCCAGGTTCCGCGCAACCACCGACAGCGAGCCAGACCTGTTTTGGGCCCTGCGCGGCGGCGGCGGCGATTATGGGTTGGTGACCGCTATCGAGTTCGATCTCTATCCGGCGCCGAACATGTGCGGTGGAAGCCTGCGGTGGCCAGCCAGGCACGCACCAGCAGTTTTGGCCGCGTTTCGCGAAACTACAAACACCGCGCCCGAAGAACTGGCGGTCTGGTTCAATCAGTCCCACTTTCCGGGCGCTCCCCCTTTGACGGGAATCGACGTGATGTATCTCGGTGAGCCCGCCGCGGCGCGGGCGTTGCTGAAGCCCTTCGCCGGCATCGCTAACCGTATTTCCGACACGCTTCGGCCTCTGCGATTCGACGAGATCGGAACCATCACCAACGAACCCACTGCGCCCGGGGGCGGACGGCAGCGGGCTACACTTTTGACCACGCTGACCGACGACGTGATTGAGTCGTTCACTGCCGTGTCGATGACACCCCTAATCAACATTCAGATACGTCACCTCGGTGGGGCCCTTGGTCGCCCGTCGGACACTGCAGCGGGACCGATAAAAGAGCCGTACCTGGCGAATCTGGTGGGAAGGGGAGACACCCAAACAGCCGTCGAGGCCATGCAAAGCCGAGTCGCCACCTATCTAGAACTGCTGAAGCCAATTAACAGCGGCAGAACGCCCTTCACCCTGCTGGCACCTGAACAGACTGCGGCTCAGGCACTGCCGAACGACTCGATAAGTAGACTACAAACTATCAAGGAACGGCGCGATCCCCAGCGCGTGTTTCGCAGTAACTACCCCGTGACGGATTGAACCCCTGCTTGTGAGCCCGGCAAGGCACATAGCCAAGGGTGACTGCAGACTTCCCGCAGACATCACCGACCAACCGGCGACGAGCTACGGCAGAATTGATGAGCGTTACCGAGTAGTTCGCATCCTTGTTGCATGCGATTGGCCCAAGCACTCAAGCCGAAGCCGAAGCGTGTCGAGCCGAACGTAACCTTCCTCAAAAAGAGCGGTGGTCGAAGTTCTTCTCGCTGGCCCGGTTCTGTGACATACGGTCGCGTGGTGACCCGCCGCGCATCGGAACGCCCAGTGTCCGCGGCTCGCAACCGGGGCCGTCCTGAGATCCAAGCGAAACTGGCGCCACGGCGGGGTGAGCAAATCTGAGACGCATTACGGTGGTTACGGGTACAAAGTCGACGTTGCACATTCCGCCTAGGATTGACTGATGTCAACAGATCCACAGTTGGGCCGGTTTCTTCGTTACCGCCGGAGTCGACTCCAGCCTGGTGACGTGGGGCTCCCCGGCGGTGGGCGCCGACCAGTGATCGGTTTACGCCGGGAGGAAGTGGCCGAACTGGCCTGCATTAGCGTCGATTACTACCTTCGCATCGAACAAGGACGAGACACGACACCCTCGGCGAGGGTGTTGGACGCGATCGCACACGCGCTGATGATGAGTGAGGTCGAGACGAACTATTGCACGATCTCGTCCGGTTCCAAAGCGCCCCGCCTCAGTCGCCGCAACCGCGCTCAATCGATTCACTCATTTGAAGGATGGCCATCTGCCGCCGCGCACGTCCCTGACGACTCGCTGAATGTGATCACAGCTAAGGCGGCGACGGTCCGCCTATCTCCCACGTTCGGATCGGGCAACAACACATTGCGAAACCTGTTCTTGGACACAGAGTCTCGGAAGTTGTACAGCAACTGGGAGGGACTGACCGAGTGGGCTGTGGCGTGGCTTCGTTCCTTCTCAGGCAACCAACCATCCCCTGGATTGGCCCGGCTTATGGCCGAACTCACGCACGAAAGTGGCTCTTGGTGAATGAGCGTGCACCGGTTGCTGCGGATATCCACGCGGATTGGTCGTGTCAGTGAGCTGAGGTGGGCCCTCGGTGGGTGACGATTCGGGTTCCTACACCTGCCACCAACCACCGCGCCGAGGGGACCCGTGCGTGAGGTTACTGCTTGTCCACCGTCTGTTATTGCCGACACGATCATGCGCACCATCGAGTTGGGGGTGACGATCAGCGACGCCGCGGTCGGCGAGAAGCAGACCACGATTTTCTGCACACCGGTGGCCCGGGATCCGCGCTGCCCGGACTGCGGCCGTGAGCACACGTACCGCGACACCGTGATTCGGCCGATGACCGACCTGCCGGTGGCCCCACTGGTGCTGCAGGTGGCGGTGCCCGGCTACCGCTGCATCAGCGCCGGTGCGGGCGGGCGGTGTTCAACCAGAACCTGGGAAAGCTCGCCGAGCGCGGCTCATCGACGGCGCGCCGCTGCGAACGGTATGTGTTGCGACGGTCGATGATTGATCGCACTACCATCGCCGCGATCGCCGCCGAGCTGGGCATCAGTTGGCATACCGTGAGCACCATCGCGATGTGAGCGGTGGCCGGGTTGATCGGCGCCGCTGGCCCGGATCGCCTCGCCGGCGTACGCGTCATCGGGGTCGACGAACATCGGTGGGCGCGGCGCCGCCACGGCACCGAGGGGTTCGTCACGCTGATCATCGACCTCACCCCGGTCTACGACGGCACCGGGCCGGCGCGGTCGCTCGACCTGGTCGCGGGCCGCTCAGCGGCAGCACTGACCAGCTGGCTTGATGAGCAGCCTCCGGCATTCCGCGAACAGGTCGAGGTCATCGCCGTGGACGGGTTCGGCGGCTACAAGACCGCCGCCACCGAGGTGTTACCCGACGCCACCGCCGTCATGGACCCGTTCCACGTTGTCGCCCTGTCGGGCCTGAAGCTGGACCTGTGCCGCCAAACGCATCAAACAGCTGACCGGCGGCCATCGGGGCCGCAGCGGTGATCCGCTCTACGGCATGCGCCGCACGCTGCGCAGCCGGCTGCCGTTGCTCACCGCCCGGCAACGAGCACGACTGCAGGCGGTGTTCGCCGCCGAGGACCACCTCGCCGTCATGGTGACCTGGAGTGTGTACCAGCGGATCATCGCCGCCTACGGCCAACCCGACCGGCGTCGCGGCAAGACCATGATGACCGCGGTCATCGACACGCTACGCCGCGGCGTGCCCGCGGTGCTCGACGAACTGGCCCAGCTCGCCCGCACCCTGCACCGCCGCCGCGCCGACATCCTGGCGTTCTTCGAAATCACCACACCTTCAACGGACCCACCGAGGCCATCAACGGCCGACTGGAAGCGCTGCAACGCAACGCATTGGGATTCCGCAACCTGACCCACTACCGCTGGCGCTCACTGCTCCACAGCGGCGCGCTTCACCAACTCGTCAACGCACTCTGATTCACGACGAGTCACGAAATTTCACGGTTCCGGGACCTCTGGTCGTGGCAACACGTGCGTCGGGATAGCCACGGCGGCATGCAAATCGATCATCCCCTGGCCGGCGCGGTGCATCTCAACTTCCAGCGCGTGTTCCTCCCGGCAACTCGGCATGTATTGGTTGTCTACTGGGCGGAACCACATTCGAATACCAACCGCAAGATGCGCGAACTGCAGAATCGCTGAGGAGCGCTTTGCGGGACATGCCTCGTCTTCGAGGTGAACAAGCACGAATAGCCATTCGATCTCATCGCACATCCCGATGAATCCGCGCACCTTGAACTACCAGTCCTCACGCAAAATACGACATACTGTCGTTAGGCACCAAGTGCGCACATTTTCAGTGCATTTCAGCTCACCGCCTCAATAGCCGGGCAGCCCATCGCCGAGGCGTCTGACCGAGGGGAACACGTGAATCTACAAAACGTCACCGCACTGGTGAGCGGTGACTACTTGGGGGGCTTGGCAAGTGTTTCGCAGCTGAACTTGCCGCAGGCGGCGCCAAGGTGTACTTCGGCGTCCCCCGGATCCGCGAACCCGAAAACCGGGCAGATAACTGAAGTTCATCTCGATGTTTTAAGTGCCGACACGGTCTCGGAGTCGCGGCACCTAGCCAGCGACGTGAATCTGCTCATCAACATCACGGGTGCCCCCACGGGTGCAGCTCTGATCACAGGAGCGATTCAGGCCATACGGCAAGACATGGAATCGTTTTACTTCGGCACGCTGCGGCTGGTACAAGCCTTCGCGCCAGTGATCGAGCGAAACGGTGGCGGAGTGGTCTGCAACGTGTTACCACTCCCCCCCGGGATTACTGTCCCAGCCGAATGGATCGTTGATGGCGGCCAGAGCAGCAGCGTGGTCCTTGACGGATAAGCTCCGAGCTGAGCTCGCCCAATCGGGAATACGGGTCTCAACACTTCATGTCGCTCACCTTGGCCTCCACGACGCGGTCGACTCGGCCGAGACGGCACCGAATTTGGACGCAGCGGTCAGCAGGGTGCTCGAAGCGGTACTCCGCGGCGAACCCGAAATTCTGATCGAGTTGGCCACCGGTGGTTAACGAGTGCGTGGCGATCAGGGCCAGTGGTGGATCCTGGACCAGCCTCGTGGAACGACCGCCTCTTCGGTCGCCAGCTTGACGAATCGACTTACCGCCGGATTGCCGGATTGGGGGTGCGCTCGGGCAGCCACTGCAACGTGTAAGGCACCAGACGCGAATAGGTCGCGGGCCGCACGACGGCGTCCATGCACGCATGGGTGCCGTCGTGACCCCGACTACAGGCATTGCCGGGTGTGTCTGCTCGTTCAGGCGAAGACGAGGCCTCCGTCGACGATCAGTGTCTGGCCGGTGATGAATCCGCTGGCGGGGGAACACAGGAACGCAATGGACCCGCTGAGGTCAGACGGTGTCATGGCACGAGGGATGGCGCGTTGGCGTTCCAGCGTGGGGAAGTACGAGGTGTCGTTCAGTGCCGCTGAGGATTCGTTGTCGACGAGTCCGGGTGCAACGGCGTTGACGGTGATTCCGTCGCGTCCGACCTCTTTGGCGATGGATCGTGTCATCGCGATGACGGCACCCTTGGATGCGGTGTAGTGCGCGAAGAACGGCACACCGGCGTGCACGGTGGCCGAGGCGATGTTGACCACGCGGCCGTAGCCCTGCGTCTTCATGGTGGGGTACACCGCGGCGGCGGCAAGCCACACGCCTTTGGCGTTGACGGCCATCACGCGGTCCCAGTCGTCGACGGAGATGTCCGCGAAATGCTTTTTCGCGCCGAGCCTTTCGTAGATGGCCGCGTTGTTGACCAGGGCGTCGATCCGACCGTACCTGTCCACCGTCGCCTCGGCCAGGGTCCGTACCGAGTCCGGGTCGACGACGTCGGTGCGGTGAAAGACCGCGTCCGCCCCACCGTCGGTCAACGTGGCTGCCAGCGCTGCGCCGTCGTCGGCGAGCACGTCGGCCACGACGACTCGGGCGCCACGGCCGGCGAGATGGGTCGCCAGTGCGGCTCCGATGCCTCGGGCGCCGCCGGTGACGATGATGACCGATCCGGCGACGGAGTCCTGGTCGTGCGGTTTCGTCATCGGGGTCACCGCGCCGCGTCGGGGAGGGAGAAGCCGGCCACCTGCCGGTAGCGCGCCGCGATGTCGGCGAGTTCTGCCGCCGTGATGACGTCGTCGATGTGCCCGAACGGTTTGTCGCCGGTGCGTTCCCAGACTTCCTTGAGGATCGCGTCCGGTGGCGTGGCGCGGTTGGTCAGCACGACGGCCGACGTCTTGGGTCTGCGGTCGGCTTCATAGGCCAGCAGCGCGGTGGGGATGTCCTTTTCGGACTGCAGGGCCCGGCGCAGGGCGTGAGCGTCGAGGATGGCCTGCCCGGCCCCGTTGGATCCTCGCGGCACCATGGGGTGGGCCGCGTCGCCGAGCAGCGTCGCCCGTCCTACGGTCCACGACTCCAGCGGATCCTGGTCCACCATCGGGTATTCCAGTACCGTGTCGGCACCGCGCAGTAGGGCCGGCACGTCCAGCCAGTCGAACGCCCAGTCCGCGAAGGCGGGGGCGAAGTCGGCGGGGTCACCCGGCTTGCCCCAGTCGCGGTCGCCGGAATAGGGGCGCTCGATCTCGGCGACCCAGTTGATCAGCTGGGTGCCGTCGGGGTTGTCGCGGATCGGATAGATGACGAGCTTGCCGTCGCGCAACCAGCCGGCGCGCACCATGGTCGCTCCGGAGAGGAACGGTTGACCGACCGTCGTTCCGCGCCACATCAGTACGCCGGAGTAGCGCGGTGGGCCCTCGTCGGGATGGAACTGTTTGCGGATCGCCGAATGCACACCATCGCAACCGATCACCGCGCTTCCGGTGACGGAGTCCCGTGGTTGACCGGTCGCCAGCGACCGGAACCGAGCGGTGACACCGGAGCCGTCCTGCTCGAGGCCGAGGCACTGATGGTCCCCGACGATGGCATCGGCGCCCAATCGTTCCCTGACGATCTCAGCCAGCGTCAACTGCAGGTGCCCGCGGTGGATCGACAACTGCGGTGTGGGATAGCCGGCGTACCGGCCGGCTGGCTCGGTGTAGATGTGCTGGCCGAACCGGTTGTAGAACGAGGACTCCCGCGTTTCGACGGCGATGGCCTCCAGCCGTTCCAGTGCGCCGAGATGGGCGAGCACCGCGGTGGCGTGCGGCAGGATGTTGATGCCCACCCCCAGGGGGCGCAGTTCAGGTGCCGCCTCGTAGATGCGGCACGGGATGCCCGCAGCGTGCAGCTCCAAGGCCAGTGTCAGGCCGCCGATTCCGGCTCCAATGATGGTGATGGGCGTTGTGGTCGTGATCATGGCTGCGCCTTCTTCGGGTGAGGTGTGTTGGCGTGCATGTCGATTCGGTCGGCCAGGATCTGGATTTCGGTGGACTCGTCGAGCGCGATCTCGCCGTGGCCGCGGCCGATGCCGCTCTGTTTGAAACCCCCGAAGGGCATCGAGGGGTCCGATGCGCCGACGCGGTGGATGTTGACGAAGACCGACCCGGCCTGGATGCGCCGCCCGACCTGGAAGGCGCGGTCGGCGTCGTCGGACCACACCGAGGCTGCCAACCCGTACTCGCTGTCGTTGGCCAAGGCGATGGCCTCGTCCTCGGTGTCGAAGGCGAGGATGGGCACCACGGGGCCGAACTGTTCCTGTTGCACCAGTGGCGATTGCTGGTCCAGTCCGGTTACGACGGTGGGCCGGATGAAGTACCCGTCGTCGGGGCCGCAGCCGCGGTATTGCCCGACTTCGGTGACTCGGGCACCATCGCGGCGGCTGGCCTCGATCAGGTCGGTCACGGTGCGGTGTTGCTGGGCGTTGTTGACCGGCCCCATCCTGACCGCGGGATCGAGTCCGTCTCCGACGATCAGGGTGTCGGTGGCGGCGGTAAAGGCTTCGGTGAACTCGTCGAACAGGTCGCGGTGCACGTAGAGCCGCTTGGGTGCGTAGCAGACCTGTCCGCTGCTGGTGAAGGCGCCGCGTACCAGCTCGCCGACCAATTGCTCTGTGACAGTGGCGCTGTCGAGGACGATGGCGGGGTCGTTGCCGCCCAGCTCCAGGCTCAGGTTCTTGAGGTTGACGCTGGCGTCGCGCATGATGGCGCGGCCGGTGGCGGTGCTCCCGGTGAAGCTGACCTTGCGTACGCGCGGGTGGGCGGTCAGTGCGGCTCCGACGTCCTGGCCGGAACCGGCGACGACGTTGAGCACACCGGGTTCGAGGGCGGCGGCGAGCCGGCGCAGCACCAGGGCCAACGCCAACGGGGAGTTGTCGGGCAGTTTGACCACGACGGTGTTGCCGGCCATCAGCGCCGGCGCGATCATCAGCGTTGCGAGGAGCACGGGGTAGTTCCACGGCACGATGACGGCGACCACTCCCATGGCGGCCCGGCGTTCGACGATGCGGCCCCGGTGGTCCTCGGTGATCGACTCGCGAGACGCGTAGTCGGCCAGTCCGGCGTAGTAGCGCAGAGTTCGGGCCGTGTTGGCGATCTCGGCGCTCGCGTCGGCGAGGATCTTGCCGTGCTCGCGGGTGAGCAACGTGGACAGGGCCGTGAGGTCGGCGTCGATGGCGTCGGCGGTCACCGTGAGGGCGGCGGCTCGGTCGTGCGCCGACCGTGCCGACCAGCCGGCGAACGCGGTGACGGCTGCGGCCACCGCGGCGTCGACCGTCGCGCGGTCTCCGGTGGCGTAGCCGCCGACGGTCTGGGTGAGTCGGGCCGGATTGCGCACCTCGGTGATCGGGCCGTCGACGTCGTGTCCGTCGATGAGCAGCGGGATCGTGACCGTGGCGGCCTGGTCGACGGAGGTCACGAGACGTCGATCGTCAGGACGGGCGTCTCGCCGGCCGTCGCGGATGCCGGGGGCCGGGTGACCCGTGAAACGCAGCAGCACATTCGGCGGTTGGCCTCGCGCTGACGGGCGCTGTAGAAGACGTCGCGGTGGTCGACGATGCCGTCCACCCCGAGCAGCTTCACCTCGCACAGGCCGCACTCCCCCTTGCGGCAATCCGACATCATGTCGACGCCGGCGCCTTCGAGAGCCTGCAGCATCGATTGATGTGTGCCCACACGGGTTTCCACCTGCAGGCGCGGGATGCGCACGATGAACTCCTCGGCGTCGAACCATCCGCTGTTGCCGAAGGTTTCGTAGCGCAGGTTCGAGGCGGGCAGGTCGGCGTCGGCCCAGCTCCGCCGGACGGCGTCCATCAACCGGATCGGGCCGCACATGTACAGCTCGGTGTCGTGGTCGACAGTGGCGACCAGCTGCCCGGTGTCGAGGGAGGTGCCTTCGTCGTCGACGTGGACGACGAGCCTGTCGCCGTGCAGTTCCTGCAGCGCGGACAGATAGGCCATCGCCTGCCGTGAGCGCCCGACGTACACGAGGGTGTAGTCGGCGCCCAGGTGTTGCAGCACACGCGCCATCTCGGCGACCGCGGTGATCCCGATACCGCCGGCGAGAAGCAGGTATCTCGGGGCGCCGACGCGCAGTGGGAAGTTCTGCAGCGGTTGGGTCAGCTCGATGGAGGCGCCCACTGGCAGTGAGTGCATGAGGATCGATCCGCCGCGGGAGTTCGGCGCGCGCAGGACGCTGATGGCCAGTCGCCTGCCGTCGTCCTGGGATTCGATCACTGAGTAGGACCGGGTGTCGCGGCGCCCGTCGAGGTGGACGGCGACGTCGATGTGGGAACCAGGTTGAGCGGGAGCAGGATTCGGCACCTCGACGACGATTCGGCGAATGCCGGCGGCGATGTCGCGCGTCTCGATGACGGTGCCGACTTGCCAGACTTCCTTGTTGGTGGCAGCCATGGGTCGACCCGTCAGCTCTGCGGGTGGAGGCGTCCCTCGGCCTCCAGTTGGCGGGTGAGCAGCCGGCGGATCCACATGCCGCCCGCGTCGATGTTGAGGTTGTAGAACTCGTAGTCGGGGTTGGCGTCGATGGCCTTCTGCTGGGCTTGCAGCATCGCGGTGTCCTCGGTGAACACGTGTCGGATGCCGTCGCGGATCTGCGTTGTCAGCAGCTGACTGTCCGTGAGGTAGTTGCGCATCCACGCCCAGTGGTAGCGGCACGTGGTGTCGGTCTCGGGGGTGATGGTGTTCATCACGTAGCCGTTGATGCCCTGGCTTCGATCCCCCTGCGGCGCTCCGGTACCGGTCTTGGCGACGCCGACGTCGATGCAGATGGTCGACGGGTACTGGTAGTGAATGATCTGCCAACGGTCGACGTGGCCCTCGAAGCCGGGGAACTTGTTGCGCATCTGAGCCCGCATGAACGGCACCGGGGGGATGTCGATCATCCACCTGGTGAGCGTGACGCTGCGACCGTCGTGCACGACGTCGAACTCCGAAGTGCTGATGTTCTCGCCGCCGATGCTGCTGGTGTGCAGGAACTCCTCATGGGTGAGGTCCATCAGGTTGTCGAGGACGAGCTGGAAGTTGCATTGCAGCGCAATGGTTTCGCCGTCACCGGCCCACTCGTCCATCTGATGCATGTCGGGTATCTCGTCGGGCTTGGCGAGGTAGGGATCGCCCAGCCAGACCCACACGAAGCGGTGCCGTTCCACCACGGGGTAGGACGGCACGGTGGCGCTGGGGTTGAGCACCTCCTGGGCGGGCATGGACGTGCAGCGGCCGGCCGAGTTGTACACGATGCCGTGGTACGGGCAGCGGATGCCGTCGCGGCTGACGAGCTTGCCCATGGACAGGGGCGCCAGACGATGCCAGCAGGCGTCGGCCAGCGCCACCGCCCGACCGTCCTCCGTCCGGTAGAGCACCAGCGGAGTTCCGTTGACGCGCACCGCGGTTGGGGTGCGGCCGACCTCGCGGTCCCAGGCGGCGACATACCAGCCGTTGCGCGGTGCGGGTTGCGTCTTGATGGTGGTGGAGCTGCGCGATTCGACCGTCGTCATGGTCTGAAGCCTTCCGATTCGGGGTCCAGCCGAAGTGGGCCGGATCACGTCCGATCCAAAGAGTATACACATTGATGCGATCCCACAAGGGCCGTGGACATTCCGAATCCGTGCCCGTCAAAGTGTAGACACATTGGCGTGAGGTGGGTTACGGTGGCCTGCATCACAACGTCACCCCGAGCGTCGCACCGCACGGACCCACCCGATGAACCCAGGAGGCACCATGATCGACATCAGCCGCACGATCCCCCTCGACGACGGCCTGCAACCCGCTCTGACGGTGGACGACGTGTGGGCCGGGCTCGTCGAAAAGGCCGAAAATCCCCTGCCTTACGTCAAGGCGATCAGTGCGTGCGAGGTCGTCGAGCGCTTCGAGGGCGGACTGGTCCGCGACATCGAGCACGTGGGTCCCGTCCGCGAAGTCGTCACCTTCTACCCGAAGAAGCTGGTGCACTTCGTCCGGACCCACGGCAGCGCGCGCGGAACGATCGACAACGAGATCTGCATCGACGAGGCGGGCAACGACGTGCTGAAGTTCAGCTTCCGACTCGTCGTCGACGGGATCGCCGAGGGCAGCCCGGAGGAAGCGGCGTTCGGCGAGCAGATGCAGTCGGACTACCTCGACGCCGTCCACACCACGCTGCAGGCCGTGCGCGAGCGCATCGTCAACACCGACACGTCGGTCCCGAGCTAGGCGGTGGACGCCATGACGGTACCGACAGCGGCGAAGGTGTTCGCGATCGTCGATGCGATGGACCTGCAGTCGCTCGGCGACCTGTTCTCCGAACGCGGATCACTGGTCTTTGCCAACCGGCCGGCCCTGGTCGGCACGGACGAGATACGTCACGGCGTGGGGTGTTTCTACGACAGCATCGCCGGGCTGCAGCACACCATCGTCAACGAATGGACGGTCGGCGCGGACACCATCATCGAACTGAGCGTCACCTACCGCCGTCACGACGGCGGCGAGGTCACCATCCCGGCCGCCACCATGTGGCACGTCGATCCCTCGGGCAGATTCGACAGTTACCGCGTGTACTTCGACCTGGCGCCGGTCTATGCCTGACTACCCCGGACTCGCGGGCAAGGTCGCCGTGGTCACCGGCGGCGCGAACAGCCGCCTTACCCCGGCAGGCGTCCTACGTCGCATCCAAGCACGGCGTGATCGGACTGACCAAGGCGGCCGCACTGGAGTATTCGGCCGCGTCAGCGTTCGTCACGGGAACCGCGCTGAGCATCGACGGCGGATACAGCGCCGCATGACCAAGGAGAACCGAAAGTGAGCGACATCGAGGGCTTCGAGGGCAAGGTCGCCATGGTGACCGGCGCCGCCCGCGGCATCGGCGCCGCGTCGGCCCGCGCCCTTGCCGATCCCGGCGCGGCGGTGGTGATCTGCGACGTCCTCGACGCAGACGGCGCGCAGACCGCGGCCGAGATCACCGCTACCGGCGGGTCGGCCGTCTACCTCCACACCGACGTCTCCAACGCCGAGTCGGTGCAATCCACGGTGGCCCGGATCGTCGAACACTTCGGGCGCCACGACTTCGCCCACAACAACGCCGGAGTGTTCAGCCCGGCCCCGACCGCGGACCTCGACGTCGAACAATGGCGGTGGGTCATCGACGTCAACCTCACCGGCGTGTTCCTGTGCATGAAGTACCAGCTCCCCCACATCGTGAAAAACACCGGCGCGGTGGTCAATACCGCGTCGGTGTGGTCTCAGGCCGGCGCGGCCACCCAGGCGGCGTACAGCGCGAGCAAGCACGGCGTGGTCGGCCTCACCCGCACCGCCGCCCTGGACTACGGTGCGGCCGGCGTCCGCGTCAACGCCATCGCCCCCGGTCCGATCGCCACCGCGATGACCGCCTCGGTGCCCAGCGCCGTCATGGACGCCGTCATCGGCCGCACGGCCGCGGGTCGCTACGGCACACCCGAGGAGGTCGGCAAGGCCGTGGTCTGGCTGTGTTCGCCGGCCTCCTCCTACGTCAACGGCGCGGTCGTGCCCGTGGACGGCGGCTGGCTGGCCGGATGACGACCCCGGCCACCACACGACCCCCTCGATCCCACCGACAACAGGAGAACCGACCATGACCGAATTGACCTGGGCGCTGGCGCAGTACCGCACCGCGCGCGGCATCGAGGCCGGCATCTACGCCGACGACCGGATCTTCGCGGCGCAAACCTTCAACGGGCTCACCGTGATGGACATGTTGGCGCACTGGGAGCGCTGGGAAGACGTGCTGCGCACCATGGACCGTGCGGCGCTGACACCGGTCGCCGATGCCGAGGTCGTGGCACCCCTCACCTATCCGAGCAAGGTGATCTGCGCCGGCGCGAACTACTACGATCACGCCGACGAGATGGGGGTCGATCGACCCGACCCCACGGCTGAGCCCTTCTTCTTCCTCAAGACGCCGACGACGACCGTCGTCGGGCCCAGCTGCGAGGTCCCCATCTTCGACGACGGCCGCTCCCAGGTCGATTGGGAAGCCGAACTCGGCGTCGTCATCGGCCGCAGGTGCGCCGACGTGGCGCCCGAGGACGCCGCGCAGGTGATCGCCGGCTACCTGGTCGCCAACGACGTCTCCGACCGCGGTGTCTTTCACCGAAACGGCTCAGTGGCAGCGCCGTTCGAATGGGACTGGCTCGGACACAAGAGCCAGGACGGCTTCTGCCCGCTGGGTCCGGGACTGGTGCCGACGTGGCTGGTGCCCGACCCGCAGGCGCTGAAGATCCGCCTCGACGTCAACGGCGTCGTCAAACAGGACTCCGACACCTCGCAGATGGTGGTGGACGTGCACAGGCTGATCGCCGCGGCGAGTCGGGTGTTCACCCTCGAGCCCGGCGACGTCATCCTCACCGGCACACCCGCCGGCGTCGGCATGCCGCGCAAGGACTTCCTGCGCCCCGACGACGTTGTCACCGTGGAGATCGAGGGCATCGGCCGCATCTCGAACAAGGTGGTCGCCAAGTGACGACCCCAGCGGCCACCACCACGCAGGGGTGGCCGAGTCCGGGTCCGGTTCCCACCACAATGCGAGCTGTGGCGTTCCACGAGTTCGGCGGGCCCGAGGTGTTGCGCGTCGACGAGGTGCCCACACCCCATCCGGGCCCCGGTGACGTGCTCATCCGCATCGCCGCCGTGAGCGTCGGGCGCCTGCTCGACCTCGTCGCGCGCTCCGGCCGTCACCCCTACGCGACGTTCACCTTCCCCCACGTACTGGGCGCCGAGCACGCCGGTATCGTCGCAGCCGTCGGCAACGCTGTCACCGAGTTCCACGTCGGTGACCGGGTGGCCACCTTTCCCGTACTGACCGACCCCGACTGCCCCATGGTCACCGCGGGATACGCCGAACTCTCCCCCACCGCCCGCATCATCGGGACCCACCTGCAGGGCGCGTACGCCGACTACATCGCCGTGCCCGCCACCAACGTCTCACCGGTGCCCGCCGACATGACCCCGGCCGACGCGGCAGCGCTGGCCCTGGCCGGCGTGGTGGCGATGAACCAGTTCACCCGTGCGGGACTGGCTGCGGGACAACGAGTCGTCGTGCAGGGAGCGTCCTCGGCGCTAGGGTCCACCACGGCGCTGCTTGCTCGACATCTCGGCGCCCGAGTGATCGTCACCTCACGCGACGAGACCAAACGCGCCCGCCTGGGCGAACTGGGATTCGACGCCGTCCTCCATGCCTCCACGGCGACCTTCGCCGACGACGTCCGAGACGTGTTCGACGGCCAGGGCGCCGACATCGTGGTCGACAACCTGGGCGACCCCGTGGTGTGGACGCACGGAATGGACGCCCTGGCCCCCGGCGGCACCATCGTGTCCTCCGGGGCGTTCCTCGGCAGGACCGTACCGGTCGACCTGCAGCGGCTGTACTCGCTCGGACAACGGGTCATCGGCGTGCGCTCGGGCAACCTCACCGCTGCCCGGCGCCTGTGGGCCGAAGCCGCCGCGGGTTTCCGCAGCGTCGTCGACCGCACCTTCGCGCTCACCGACGCGGCTAGGGCACACGAGTACGTCGAGGCCAGTGCCAACGTCGGCCGCGTCACCCTACTGACCGAACCCGACGCGTGACCGCCACCAACCTCGAAGAAGGGACCCCCATGAGTGAATCATCAACGGCTGCAACCAAGCCCGCCGCACCGGTGTCCAAGCTGGGCTATGTCACCTTCGACACGCCCGACGTGGAACGCATGACGTGGTACTACACCAAGGTGCTCGACCTGGAGGTGGTCGAACAGGCGCACGACTACGCCTACCTCACCACCGGCGCCGACCACCACTGCGTCGTGATCCGCAAGACCGACGAGGCCAAACCTCGCTCGGCGGTCGGCTACGAGGTTTGGGGACCGCTCGGCGACGCCCACCGCAGACTCAAGGACGCCGGCTACGAGGTCGAACGCCGATCCGACGTCGCACCCGGAACGCCGGACGTCCTGGTCATGGCCGAACCCTCCACCGGCGCCGAACTTCACCTGTTCGAGAGTCAAACGCCAAGCGGTGTCGACGGCCGGGCCACCCTTCGCCCGACCAAGCTCGGTCACGTCGCCGCCTTCACCACCGAACTCGAACGGCTGCAGGGCTTCTACCAGGACCTGCTGGGCTTCAGGTGGTCCGACACCATCGGCGACTTCTTCGTCTTCCTGCGCTGCAACGCCGACCACCACGCCGCCAACTTCCTGCGCAGCATCAACAGGACCGGCATGCATCACATCGCCTACGAGATGCGGGACCCCAATCACCTGATCACGATGGTCGATCATCTGGCCAAGAACGGCTTTCGGCTGCACTGGGGGCCTGGCCGTCACGGACCCGGCCACAACATGTTCACCTATCACCGCGACCCGGACGGCAACACGATCGAACTGTTCACCCAACTCGACCTCATTCACGACGAGTCCAAGGGGTACTTCGAGCCCCGCCCGTGGCACGAGAGCTATCCGCAGTACCCCCGGACCTGGGAGGTGGACATCGCCACCATCAACATGTGGGGTCCGGTCACCGAGTCGGAGCTGGAACGGTGAGCACCCAAACCCAGGTCGACGGTCCGGAGCTGGATCGGCTGTATAGCGATTTCGCCGCCGAACACCTCAACCCGCTGTGGACCCAACTCGGTGATCTGATGCCGCTGGTACCCGCACCGAAAGCAGTTCCGTTCGTGTGGAAGTGGTCGACACTGTACCCGTTGGCGCAACGCGCAGGTGATCTGGTCCCCGTCGGACGAGGCGGTGAGCGACGCGCGATCGCGCTGGCCAACCCCGGCTTGGGCGGCCTGCCGTATGCGTCTCCGACACTGTGGGCCGCCATCCAGTACCTCGGCCCCAAGGAGACCGCCCCCGAGCATCGGCACAGCCAGAACGCATTTCGCTTCGTCGTCGAAGGCGACGGAGTATGGACCGTGGTCAACGGTGACCCCGTCGCGATGCGCCGGGGCGATCTGCTCCTCACCCCCGGTTGGGCGTTCCACGGCCACCACAACGAGACCGACCACCCGATGGCCTGGATCGACGGTCTGGACATCCCGTTCGTCAACTACACCGACACCGGGTTCTTCGAGTTCGGCTCCGACGGCGTCACCGACGAATCCACCCCCGAGATCTCGCGGGCTGAGCGCCTGTGGTCACACCCCGGTCTGCGGCCCCTCGTCGGCCTCGGCCACAAGACCACCACACCCATCACCGCCTACCGGTGGGAACACACCGACGCCGCACTGCGCGAACAGCTCTCGCTCGAAGACGAAGGCTACGCCGCCACTACCGAACCCGGCCACGCCGCAGTGCGTTACACCAACCCCACCACCGGCGGCGACATCATGGCGACCATCCGCGCCGAGTTCCACCGCTTGCGCGCCGGCACCCGCACACGGGCACGGCGGGAGGTCGGGTCCACGGTCTACCAGGTCTTCGGCGGCACCGGACGATTCCACTTGGCAGACCACCCGACCGACGTCGGCACCGGCGACCTCGTCGTCGTCCCGTCCTGGACGGAATGGTCCATCGAAGCCGACACCGACCTCGACGTGTTCGCCTTCTCCGATGCCCCCATCGTCGAACGGCTGCACTTCGACCGCAGCCATGTCAGCCAAGGAGCCTGACCATGAGACTCGCCACCCTCCGAACGCCCACCGGGACCGCGGCCGTCCGGATCGACGATCCCAGCACCGCCACGACCATCGACGGCTTCCCCGATCTGTCGACGCTGCTGAGCGATCCGAACTGGGACGCGCTGGCCCGTGACGCAGCCGGCGCCACGGTCGACCTGTCCGGCGCCGACTACGCCCCCGTGCTACCGCGGCCCGGCAAGATCGTCTGCGTCGGGTTGAACTACGCCACCCACATCACCGAGATGGGCCGCGAACTCCCGCAATACCCCACCCTGTTCGCGAAGTTCGCCGAAGCGCTCACCGGCCCGTACGACGACGTCGTCGTCCCCGGCTACGCAGCAGCCGAACTCGACTGGGAAGCAGAACTGGCGGTCATCGTCGGAGCCCAGGCCTACCAGGTCGCCGAGGCGGACGCCGACGCCTACATCGCGGGCTACTCGGTGATCAACGACTACACGATGCGGGACTACCAGTACCGCACCCTGCAGTGGGATCAGGGCAAGACCTTCGAGAAGACCAGCGGATTCGGCCCGCACCTGGTCACCGACTACACCCTGGGAACCCGCATCGAAGCCCGCCTGGAAGGCGAAGTCATGCAGAGCGCGCGAACCGACGACCTGGTTTTCGGTCCGGCGAAGCTCGTCGAGTACATCAGCCACATCGTCACCCTGCAGCCCGGTGACGTCATCATCACCGGCACCACCGGCGGCGTCGGCCACGCCCGCAGACCCCCGCGCTACATCCAGAACGGGGAGACCGTCGAGGTGAGCATCGACGGAATCGGCACCGTCCGCAACACCACCATCATCAAGTGAGCGTCATGACGTTTCACGCAGTCGCGCTCCCCGAGAGACTGCTCATCGCCCGCCGGGGCACCGCCTACCTGTCCCAACGCATCGCCGAACTCACCGATGCCGAATTCGACGATGCCACACTGCTTCACGGGTGGACCCGACGACACCTCATCGCCCACACCGCCTACAACGCACTGGCCCTGTGCCGCCTGCTCGACTGGGCGGTGACCGGCGAGGAAACCCCGATGTACGCATCCCCCGAACAGCGCAATCGAGAGATCGCCGAAGGGGCCACTCTCAACGCAGGAGCCCTGCGAAACCTGTTCGCGCACAGCTGCGCCCGACTCGACGAGAAGTGGCGAAACCTGCCGAGCACGGCCTGGAGGGAAACCGTGCGCACCGCCCAAGGACGGCAGGTGCCCGCAAAGGAGACGGTGTGGATGCGCAGCCGCGAAGTGTGGATTCACGCCGTCGATCTCGACAGCGGTGGCCAGTTCGGCGATTGCCCAGCCCCCGTCCTGGACTCGCTGCTGATCGACATCGTAGGGACGTGGCGCACCAGGGGCGACGGCGCGGAACTGGTCCTCGCGGTCGACGGCCGCGAACCCATCGCGGTAGACGACACCGCTGCGGCGACGACGACCATCACCGGCACACTGCCCGCCGTGGTCCGCTGGGCAGCCGGACGTGGCGCCATCGGCATCCACTCGGAAGGCTCGCAGCCTGACGTCGTTCCCACGCCACCACGCTGGCTGTGAACCGAGTGATCCGCCCCGGTCACGATGACACGAGAACCTCGCGACTCGCCGATCTCGGCGGCCGTTCACCTACATCAGACGGGATGACTTCGTGACAGAACCACGCATGGATTGGGACAGCATCTATCGACGGAATGTGTTGCCACCGTGGAGCATAGGCGCCGCCCAGCCGGAGCTCGCCGCGTTGATCGATCAGGGCCAGGTGCGGGGGGACGTCCTCGACGCCGGGTGCGGCCACGCCGAATTGTCACTGGCACTGGCCGCACGGGGCTACACCGTCGTCGGCCTCGACGCCAGCGGCACCGCGATCGCCGCGGCTACCAGGGCCGCGACCGAACGCGGCTTGACCACTGCGTCCTTCGCCCGAGCCGACGTCACCGACTTCGCGGGCTACGACGAACGCTTCACCACGGTGATGGACAGCGGCTTGCTGCACGCCCTGCCCGCGGACCGTCGGCAACCGTACATGCAGTCGATTCACCGAGCTGCTGCTCCCGGCGCCGCACTGTACGTCCTCGCCGCCGCCTTGCGGCCAGGAGCCGACGCCCATCCCGGTCCTCACGGCTTCACAGAGGACGAACTGCGCGACACAGTCGCCACACTGTGGACCGTGGACTGGGTGCGGCCGGCCTCGCTCTATGCCAACGGTCTCGACGGAAGCCGTGTCACCGGCGCTGACGACATCCCCGGCGGTGACTGGAAACTGCCCGGACTGCTTCTCGCCGCACACAAGTCCTAGTCCAGCCCCGGCAGCCGTACTCACCGCCTCAGCGGCCCACGCCCGAACAAGCGAGTCACCACGGCTCGCCTGGGCCACCCCCACTGGTCGGTGCCGCCGGAAACAGCGGCGCCAGCGAGTTTGTAACCTCCCTCAATCGTGATGACGCCGGGCTGAGCAGAGCCACGATTCGTGCGTCGCGATCGGCGCTATCGTCTGCTCTGCGCAACTGCGGCACGTACCGCTGGCGCGACCTCCTCGGCGAAGCGCCTGGTCTGTGTGAGGTCGTCGTCGGGGGCGCCGAAGATGAAGGTGTCCATGCCGGTGTCGACGGCCAGCGCCGTCAGGTCATCGGTCCACTGTGAGACGGTTCCTCTGAACGGCTCGCCGGACTCTCGCTCGCTGATCTCGCCGAAGACGTTGTAGGCGCGAACGATTGAAGCCGGGTCACGGCCCGCTTCGGTCGCGCCTCGGTCGATCTGCTCGTTCATGCCGGGCAGTGCCTCGGGCGGGTAGTAGGAGTTCGACGGGAGCCAGCCGTCGGCGTGCCCACCGAGGTATCGCAGCAGTTTCGGTCCGGCCACACCAAGCCAGATCTGCATCTCGTGGGCGGGTTGCGGTCCGGGGTGTACGCCGTGCAGTCGGTAGATGTCCCCGTCGTATTTGACCGACCGCTCGCCCGACCACATGAGTCGGGTCACTTGGACTGCGTCCCGCAGCGCCTGGGCGGCCTCGCCCGGCGTCCGCCGCGGCCCGCCCATGGCGGCGATCGCATCCCAGAACGCTCCCGCCCCGAGGGCCAACTCCACCCGCCCGCCGGAGATGACGTCCAGGCTGGCCGCCGTCTTGGCCAGGACCGCCGGGTTGTGCAGCGGAAGGTTCGCGACGTCGGGTACCACCCGTACCCGTTCGGTGCGAGCCAACAGGGTGGCCATGAACGCCCACGCTTCGAAGAAGTGCTTCTGGTAAGGATGGTCCTGTACGCCGATGAAATCCAGCTTCTCGTCGGCAATCTCGGCGATGGCGTAGCTGTTGTCGAGCAGGTCCGGACTCGGAGTCACGAACACCCCGAATTGCAGTTCTCGTCCGTAGTCGGTCATGTCTGGTTCCTTTCACTCATTTTCGTCTCGGCTCTGCGGGCCACGGGATCGTGACCTCGCGCGGCGCGTCACAGTGCGCGTCCTGCCGACCGTTGATCGCCCCGTCGCCGACGTCTACTCATCGGCCTGATCGTCGGCGACGCGGATCAGCACCCTGCCGGCCGCGGCGCCGGCCTCCACGGCCAGGTGAGCGTCGACGGTGCGCTCCAGCGGCACCACCAGACCGATTCTGGGACGAAGACCTCCGTCGCGCAGACAGTCGCCGATGTCGGCGACGGCGGCCGCCTTGCCCTGCGCAGGCACCGTGTACACGTAGACGAAGCGCACCGCGGCGTTGGCGACCATCGCCCGCACCATCGGCACACAGACCTCGTCCGTCGGGGAAGCGGTCGCGTATGCGCTGATGACGCCGCCGTCGGCCAGTGCGGCGAGGTCGACGTCGAGATTCTCGTTGAGGGCGACGTCGACGATGCGATCGGCTCCGCGGCCTCCGAGGGCCGTTCGCAGGTTCGCCGTGTCCATACTTCCGGTGACCAGTACCGACTCGGCGCCGGCCCGCCGGGCGGCATCCACCTGCTCGGCCCGGCGCACCGTTGCAACCACTTCGGCGCCGTTCCAGGTCGCGAGCTGGATGGCTGCGGTGCCCACGGCCCCTGCTCCCCCGTGCACCAGAACGCGCCGACCTTCGAGCCCCCCGTCGGCGAACAGACACCGGTGCGCGGTCATCGCCGGCACCCCCAAAGTCGCGCCGACCTCGAACGAGACCGCCTCGGGCAGTGGCACGGCGTTCCGAGCGGGCACGGCGACGTACTCTGCGGCCGTGCCTGCCGCCCTGCCGGTCTGCGCCTCGTAGATCCACACCCGCTCGCCGATGCGCTCGGGCGTGACGCCCGCGCCGACCGCCTCGACGACTCCTGCGCCGTCCTGGTGCGGGACGATCCGCGCGTACCGCATGGGCCCCGTGAACCCGGTCCGATTCTTGACATCACTCGGGTTGACTGCCGAGACGTGCACGCGGACGAGCACCTCGCCTGCGCCGACTCGGGGACGGGGCAGTTCGCCGAACCGCAGGACATCCCTTGCCGGGCCCTGACTGTCGTAGAAGATGGCGCGCATGCCACTCCCCTCTCCCTATCCGGTGTTGTGAAACAGCTCCGCGACAGCAGCGCCCTGGTCGGCCCACCCATTCCAGTGGGCACCGCAAACGCGCTGCCGCACTGAGCCGTTCGCAGATCTCAGGGCACGATGATCACACGCCGAGCTGCGCGGGGATGGCGGCCATGTCGGCCAGGTCCCACACGTCCGCGAACAGGCCGTTCTCCACCCGGTAGATGGTGAACTGCGCGATCGCCACCCGGCGATTCGTCGCCGGCACACCGAGATAGGTGCCGCGGTGGGTACCGGTGACTGTGAAGTGTAGCGAGACCAGGACGCCGTCGATCGCGAGATTGCGCACGTCCCAATGCCAGTCCGGGAACGCGGCGAAGATCGGAGCGAACTGCGTCGCCACGGTATCGCGCTCAATCGGAGCGTCGTTGACCCGAATCGTCGGCGCGTAGAAGGTCGTCATGCGGTCGAGGTCGTGAGCGTTGCACGCGTCCAGATACGCGCTGTACAACTGTTCGAGCTCGGCGCGCGTCCTCATCGACCGCCTCTTTTCCGCTTCCGGAGCGCGAACGGATCCGGCGTCACCGCATCCACCCACCGGCGACGTCGAGCGTGGAGCCGGTGATGTAAGAAGCCTGCTGCGACAACAGGAAGCAGACGGCATCGGCGATCTCCTCGGGCCGCGCGAGCCGCCCCAGCGCATTCATCGAACGGGTCACCTCCTCCGGCGCCACCTCGGCCAGGGCAGGATGGACGTAGTCGGCTCCGTTCTCGGCGGCCATGTCGGTGGCCGTTCCACCGGGGGCGACGGCGTTGATGGCGATGCCCGCTTCGGCCAGTTCCGGTGCGAGGTTGAGCGCCATGGCGGACACCGCGGCCTTACTGGCGGCGTACAGCGTGTGGTGATGCACGGCGATGCGGGCGCTGACCGACGAGGTCAACACGATGCGACTTCCCGCGGGCATGACGGCCGCCGCGGCCTGCACCGCGAACAACTGGCCGCCGACGTTGGTGCGGAACACTTTCTCGAAATCATCGATCGTGATATCGGCCAGCGGGGCGAAGTGTTCGACGCCGGCATTGCTGGCCAGGAGATGCAGGGCACCGAACTCCTCGACGATGCGGGCGATGACATCGGCGATCTGAGCCGGGTCGGTCAGGTCCCCACCGAACGCCTCGGCGCGGTGGCCGTGTGAGCGCAGGGCCTCGACGAGTTCCTGTGCAACTCCGGCGTTGGAGCGGTAGTTGACCGCGACCGTGGCGCCGGCGTCGGCGAGTCGAGATGCTATCGCGGCGCCGATGCCTCGGCTTCCGCCGGTCACCAGCGCGACGCGGCCGTCGAATGTCGAACTCATGTCAGTCTCCTCAGTCCCCGTCTCGATGTCAGACCGTCGGTACCGCGTCGAGCGCGGGGTAGTCGGTGTAGCCGCGCTCGTCGCCCCCGTAAAAGGTGGCACGGTCGGGAGTGTTGAGCGGAGCACCTTCGGCGAGGCGGTGGGGCAGGTCGGGGTTGGCCAGGAACGCCGCCCCGAATGCGACGAGGTCGGCGGTGCCGTCCTCGACCAGACCGACCTCGGCTGGGCCGGTGATACTTCCGGGAGTGGCCGGGTTGAGGATGAACGTTCCGCCGAAGCGCTGGCGCAGCTCGTTGGTGAAGTCGCGATCACCCACCTCCATGACATGCAGATAGGCCAGATTCTTCGACGCCAGTCCGTCCACCAGGGCGCGGTACGTGTCGTGGTAGTCGTCCTCGCGGATGTCGTTGAGCGGGTTGGCCGGTGAGATGCGCACACCAACGCGGTCGGCGCCGATGGCGGCCGTCACGGCATCGACGACGCGCAGCGTCAAGCGGATGCGGTTGTCGACTGATCCGCCCCACCGGTCGGTGCGCAGGTTGGCGTTGGTAGACAAGAACTGATGCAGCAGATAGCCGTTGGCTCCGTGCACCTCCACGCCGTCGAACCCGGCGGCGACGGCGTTGCGTGCCGCCTGGGCGAAGTCGAGCACCGTTTGAGTGATCTGCTCCTCGTCCAGTTCTTCGGGAACCACGTAGGGCTGCATGCCGTCGAGGGTGAACACCTCACCTGCCGCAGCGACCGGTGAGGGCCCGACGGGGACCATGCCCGCTGGGAGCAGGCTCGGGTGACCGATGCGGCCAGTGTGCATGAGCTGGGCGAAGATGACACCGCCGTTGGCGTGCACCGCGTCGGTAACCATCCTCCACGCCTGGACCTGTTCGCCGGAGTGCAGGCCGGGGGTGTTCGGATAGCCCTGGCCGATCACCGACGGCTGCGTACCCTCGGTGATGATCAGGCCGGCGCTGGCCCGTTGGCTGTAGTACACGGCCATGCTCGGCGTCGGGCTCGCACCGGGGCCGTATGCGCGGCTGCGCGTCATCGGCGACATGACGATCCGGTTCTTCAGTTCGACGCCGCCGACCGTGATGGGGTCGAAAACAGTGCTCATGGCTGTCCCTTCATCTTGAATGTCCGTCAGGCCACGGAGCTCGTGACCTCGTTCTCACCGTCAGCTCGGTAATGTCGCCGTCGGTTACCTGTCCGAACAGTTATCTCTGCACATTCATTCCCCGACCGGCTGTCGCCGTACTTATCAGCGTTTTCGTAAGCGCGTAAGGGCAGCTGCTCGGTTGATGCCGGAGTAGCCTGTCTGGACATGAAACACGCATCCCGGCCAGGCGACTCGAAAGACGCACCGCTTGATTCCAGCGTCCCTGTACCTGAAGCCGCGCAGAGCGGCCCCATCAGCCACGCCATCTTCCGTGTGGCGCGGTTGCATCGGATGATCGCCGGACATCTGTTGCGCGAGGTGGGGCTGCACCCGGGGCAGGAGATCGTGATGATGCACTTGTGGCAAGCGGGTCCTCAACGCCAAGCCGACCTCGTACGTGTCCTCGACTCGGACGCTGCCACCATGACCAGGACGATCCGGCGCCTTGAGACCGCCGGTTTCGTGCGCCGCGTTCCCACTCCGGCAGACAAGCGGGCCTGGCTCATCGAACCCACTACCGCGAGTATCGTTCTGCGCGAGCGAGTTCAGGGCATCTGGGCCGAGCTCGAAGACGCTGCCGTCGGCGGGTTGGGGGCTGCGGATCGCCGAGCCATTGAGGAGAGTCTCCTGACGTTGGAGACACGACTGAGCCGTGCCGCAGACGGCCTGGGGCGCTAGACATCGACCGCAGCGCGGCACGGAGGCGCTGCCGCGGCGGGCAGAGACGCCGAAGATAGGGGCATGGAGGGAGCCTACGAAGCGACATCGAATCCGCCCCGCTGACGAGGCGAAACACACCCGAACTTAGGTGGTTTTCACCGAGCCGCAGACCGCTGGTGTGATCACCATCAGACTGACGACCCCCTGGTAGAGTCCAGGCTCGTGCGCACGGCGATGCCACCGGGAACGGGGCGCGGACCGAGCTGCGGGCCGGTGGACTCGGCGTCTCTGGGGCGTTCTGATGAGATCAGCGCGCTCGAGAAGCTGATGGCCGCCGATACCGGGGCGGCGCGGACGCTGATCATCACCGGAGCGCCGGGCCTCGGCAAGAGCACACTCCTCGACGAATTGGCCAGCAGAGCCAGCGATTGCACCGTACTGCGGTGCAATGCATCGGAATTCGAGGCCGCCTCGCCCTACTCGGCCCTGCACCAACTGCTCAAGCCGAGGCTGTCGCTGGGGTCGAGCTTGCCGGCACCGTTGCGCGCCTCGCTCGAGACGGCTTTCGGTTCCCGCCCCGGACGGCCGGATCAGCTCCGACTCGGGCTCGCCGCCCTGGCGTTACTCGGCTCGGTAAAGCCGACGCTGTGCCTCATCGACAACGCCCAGTGGCTCGACGAGACCAGTGCCCACGTGCTCGCGCTAGTCGCTCGTCGGCTCTACGGGGAATCCGTGGTCATCGTTTTCGCTGCGCGGCCCGATCACCAGCTCTTCTCACTGCACGATCTGCCGTCGCTGTCCCTGTCTCCGCTTAGCGAAGCCGCCACACGGCGGCTTCTGTCAACCGTCCTGCCGATACCGCTCGACGAGTGCGTCAAAGACCAGATCGTCGCCGAGTCACGCGGTGTTCCAGCCGCCATCGCGACGTTGGCTGCGGGCATTCGCCGGCCATCCGACGTTGCCGGAGGCTACCTGCTACCCGCGGTCGTTGACGTTCCTGCGGCGTCGAAGGCCGCTGTCGAGGCATCACTTTCCAAGCTCTCGTATGCCGCGCGCACCTTGGCCCTGTTGGCGGCAGCGGACCCCACCGGAGACCCCGTTCTACTGTGGCGCGCTGCGGGCGATCTCAGCGTCTCACAAGCGGACGCTGTCCCCCTCCTCGACCGAGGCCTGCTCGACATCGGCGCTCGCGTCCGTTTCCAGGACCCGCTCTTTCGACCGGCGATCTACCAGCGAGCCGAGCCCGCCGCGCGCCGCGCCGCTCACGCCGCCCTCGCTGCCGCTACCACCGGGACGTCCTTCCCCGAGCGACGCGCCTGGCATCTCGGTCAGAGCACGTCCGGACCGGACGCAGAGGTGTCGCTGCTGTTGGAGAGCACCGCGCCAACAGCACGCCGCCGCGGTGGAGTCGCCGCCGCGGCGGCCTTCTACGAACGCAGCGCGGCGCTCGCAGAGGACCCGGCCAGGCGTTTCGCCCTCACGATGCAGGCGGCTGTCGCCAACAGTGACGTCGGCGACCTCGACGCCGCAGCGCAACTGAGCGCCGCCGCCAGATTGCATGCCGATACCGAGACACGGAATGCCAGAGTGGACGCCTTCCAAGCCTGCGTCGCGTTTTCGCGGTCGCGTCGCCCCGAAGCAGCCGGCGCGCTGCTCTCCGCCGCGCGCCGCTGGGCCACGCGGGACCCGGCCGCGGCGACGATCGCGTACTCCAGCGCATTGGTGGCCGCCTACCTGACCGGTGAATCGACCACCGGCACCGTCTGCCCCGAAGAGCTCGTTCTGGATGTCACCGCGCGCGACAGACCCGTCGACGTCGTCCTGCCGACGCTGGCCAACGCACTGTCCGGTGAGCGCGCAGCCGTGGTGCCCGCGGCCCGCGCCTCGTTGGCGTCGCTACGCGACCACGCCGACGACCCCGACCAGTTCGACCCGGCGTGGGCCTGGATAGTGGGATCGCTGGCGTGGGACGACGAAGCGCTGCACGACATCACCGAACGCCAACTGGCCGCCGTCCGACGGGTGGGCAGGAACGCGGCGCTTCCGATGGCCCTGACCTCGCGTGCCCTGGTTCATCTGCAGGGAGGCGCACTCGACCAGGCCGCGCAATGCGTGGCGGAGGCCCGAGGGTTCTCGACGTCGATACCGATACTGGTCGAGCTCGGCATCGCAGCGTGGCGAGGCGACCGTCATTTCGTGGCACGCACCCGCGACGAGCTGTGTCCCGCGGACTTACAAGAGCTCGACCCGCGGCACGTCGTCGGGTGCGTCTACGCCGAACTTGTTCTGCACAACAGCACGGGCAACCACGCCGCCGCGCTGGCCGCCTTCGACGCGCACCCACCTGCTGACGAGCCCGGTTTCCACGGTTTCGTGCCACCGGAACTGATCGAAGCGGCAGTCCGTCAAGATCGAATGGATCAGGCCCGCAAAGCCTTCGATCGATTGCGAGTGCACGCCGTCACGGCGTCGACCCCGTGGGCGCTGGGCATCGAGCGCCGATGCTCGGCCTTGGTTGGGGATCCCGCCGACGCCGAGTCCCGATTCGCGGAGTCAGTGCACTACCTCGAGGGCAGCAGGGCGCGTCTGGAGTTGGCGCGTACGCAACTGCTGTTCGGGGAGTGGCTGCGACGACGCCAGCGACGCGGCGAGGCGCGCGAGTATCTGCGCCCGGCCTACAAGACCTTCGCGGCCGCCGGTGCCGAGCTGTTCGCGAACCGCGCCGCGCGCGAACTGCGGGCCGCCGGGATCTCCCCACCGCAACCACATTCGACGTCGGGCACTCTCACCGCACAGGAGTACGCGATCGCGGAGCGCGTCGCGGAGGGCAAGACCTCCAAGGAGGTCGCCGGGGAGTTGGTGCTCAGCCCACGCACCGTCGACGCGCATCTGCGCAACATCTTCGCCAAGCTGGAGATCAAGTCTCGCCGCGAGATCCGCGGCGCGCTGGAGGCCATCCGGCGCAGTCACACCGCGTGACGGCGCAGGTCTCCTGTCTCAGATGTGATCTCAGAGGTTCGGTGGCCATCGCCATGTCGGGGTGACACCGATGAGGCCGTTACCCAGACGGATGCCTGGTGCGTGCCCTCACCCACAGCAGAGCCGTCGCCGCCAGCAGCGCGCACACCGCCATCGTCACCGCCATCGGGGCGGCCGTCGCATCCCCGGCCAACCCCACCAACAGCGCGACCACGGCAGCGAGCGCGTATTGCATCAACCCGATGAGCGCCGAACCCATTCCGGCGGTCTGTCGGGTCCGATCGAGCGCCAGCGACGTCGCGTTCGCCAAGATCAGCCCCGGGCTGGCAACAGCACACCACAGCACCCGGCAAGAGCAGTTCGATGACCGGAGCGACCACGACCACGAGCAGGACCAGCGACGAGAAGAACGCCAGCAGTACCACCCCGATCGACAACAATCTCACCTGCCCGAACCGTCCGACGATCCTGGCGTTGAGGGCGTTGGACCCGAGCGGCCCTATCGCGTTGGCGGCCACTGCGATTCCGTTCGCCATCGGAGACAGGCCCAGTACGTGCTGCATGACGAATGGTGACGCCGATATGAAGGCGAACATCGTCGCGAACCCGAAGCCGAACGTCATCACATACCAGGGGTACGCCCGATCGAGCGGGACCTGGCGGCCATCGCGCAGCAGCGCGCCGAAGCCACCCCGCACCCTGCGCGCGGGCGGAAGCGTCTCGGTTAGCACCATGGCGGCGCCCACCAGCATCATGGTGGCAAGACCCGACAGGATCCAGAACACGCCGCGCCAGCCGATGTGGTTCGACGTCGCGCCGCCGATCAACGGTGCGATCACCGGCGCAGTGCCGTTGATGATCATCATGAGGCTGAAGATGCGGGCGGCCGCCGGCCCCTCGGCGCGGTCCGTGACCACCGCCCGGCTGAGCACGACACCGGCCGCTCCGCCCAGCCCCTCCAGGAATCGGCACACCGTCAGCATCTCCACCACACCGCCAGTGCACACGCAACGCTCGCCACGACACACAGCGTGTTACCGCCCAGCATCAGCGACCGCCGACCCCAGTGATCCGACAGCGGCCCGACCAGTTGACCGAGCGCCAGGCCGACCATGAAGGCGGTCAGGGTCGGCTGTAGTGCCGATGCCGATGTGCCGAGTTCGTCGGCCATTGCAGGAAACGACGGCAGGTACATGTCCACGGACAGCGGCCACACGGCGGTGAGCAAGCCCAGGACCGCCAACCAGGATGCCGGCACCGCGGCCGGCAGGCGATCGTCGCCGCTCATTCGAGCGGGATGACCGTCCCGCGTTCGGCCTCGGTGCGGGGGCCAAAGTATCGGCGTTCGGACTCCTCGATCGGGAGGTCGTTGATGCTGGCCTCGCGGCGGCGCATCAGCCCGTCGGTGTCGAACTCCCACAGTTCGTTGCCATAGCTCCGCCACCACTGCCCAGACTGGTCACGGCACTCGTACTGGAAGCGCACCGCGATGCGATTCCCGTGGAAGTCCCACAGGCTCTTGCGCAATGCGTAGTCACGCTCGCGCCGCCACTTCTCGGTCAAGAACGCGACGATCTCGTCGCGACCGGTTACGAACTCGTTTCGGTTGCGCCACACGCAGTTCGGCGTGTACGCCCGGCTCACTCGGTCTGGGTCACAGGTGTTCCACGCGTCTTCGGCCGCCTGCACCTTGACCAAAGCCGAATGCTCGTCGAACGGCGGGAACGGCGGGCGGGACACATCGACGGGCACGGTGACGACCTCCTCTGACGGCCGACCGCGCTCGTGAGCGGCCGAACACGACAAGTGTCACCGCCAACACCGCGTCCGCAAACAGCGAAGTTCAGATAACTGCGATCGGTGCCGGCGATCGGTGGGCGCGCCGGCATACCGGCACCCGGTCGGCCACTCGGTAGAAATCACCTACGTTCGCTGTCGGCGACCCGTCAGCCGCGGCGCCCTGGCTTAGGGTCACGACTCGTGCAGTGGCGCAGTGGCAGTAGCGGAAGGCTCCCCGACATGACGGCTCTTCGGCGAGACTCCCGCCGCCTTGGGCTCCTCCTCGCCACACTCGTGGCGGCGGCATGCGTCACGGCCGGCCCGTCCGCGGCGAGCGAACCGAACTGCAGCGACGTAGCCGTCGTGTTCGCGCGGGGGACCAACGAGGCACCCGGTGTCGGCGAGGTCGGGCAGGCATTCGTCGACGCTCTGCAATCACGACTGCAGGGCAGCACGGTCGACGTCTACGGTGTGGACTACCCGGCGTCGTACGATTTCGCGACGGGTGTGCAGGGGGTCATCGACGCCAGCCACCGCATCGAGGCGACCGTCGCCGCGTGCCCGCATTCCCGGATCATCCTCGGCGGCTACTCCCAAGGCGCCGCGGTGGCCGGCTACACCGTGATCGACTCGCTTCCCCCCGGATTCGTTCTACCCGAGGGTCTTACCGGTACCATGCCATCGACGGTCGCGCCGCACGTGGCGGCAGTGGTGATGTTCGGGACACCGAAGCCGTGGGTGGTCAATCTCCTGGCCAGCCAGGCGCCGCCGATGAGCATCGGGCCCGACTACACCGCCAAGATGCTCCAACTCTGCGCACCCCGCGATCCCATCTGCGACGCCGGAGGGCTCGACCGCGCAGCTCACCACGCCTACCTGGACAACGGCATGATCGACGAGGGCGCGGATTTCGCCGCGAGAGCCATCTGAACATCATGAGACTCAATCGAAGGCCGGCCACGGCCACTGCCGCGCGGGAATTCATCGGCGCACCAGATCGCAGCCATATGAATCAGCGTCTTCTGTTAGGTCGCAGGGTGTTCCACACTGTCGGTGTGTCAACGAGTTCGGTCACCATCAGCAGCCGGTCGGTCACCGGGGCACTCGCGGTGGCTTTGTTCTGCGCTGCCGCGCCGCTGCTTTCGGCCACGGCAGCCGTCGCCGAACCGCCGCCCCTTCCGCCGTCGCGGCCTCGGGTCCCCGGCAGCCAAGGCGCGCCGTACGGGCCAGTACAGGTGACACCGCCCGCCTTCGTCAACGGTCCACCCCGCGCCGAGTTCGACACCGGGGGCGTAGCCGCCAGCACACTCTCGGACTTGGGTGGGCCCATCGCCGGAATGCCCAACGAACGACCAGGCCCGGCCATCCGCATCGCCGTGGGCGTCGCAGGACCTCAGGGCGCTGTCGGCGGCACGACGCTGTCCGACCTCGACCCCGGCGCCACCGCATCGCAGGCCCCCGCGCCGCCCGCGCATCCGCCGGCGGGACCGTCGGTCGGCGTCGACCTGGCTGGGCCGCAATCGCCCCCTGTCGCGATCGGGTCCGGCGAATGATCGGTCGCGTTCCGTTCGGGATGCGTTGCGGTGCAACCGCCATGGCGGTCATCGCCGCCCTCGCACTCTCCGCGCCCGCAGCCGGACCGGCGCGAGCCGAAGTCAAACCGATGGCGTCCAAGACCGACACAAAAGTCACGCGCGGCGGGAACAGTTTGACGCTGACGCTGGCCAACGAGACGGTGAACTCGGTGCCCAACCTCGCTGCGGCCGCCAACTCACGGGAGGCCTTCGTCACCTACGAGGCCACGGCCAATGTCGGCGGCGGGGGACTTCCCATCACCGACAGCTACTTCGTGGCCGGATACCAATTGGGTTGTCAAACCGACGTTTCCAGCGGATTGCAGCTCGGCGGTGCGGGTGCCATCGCGCCGACCGCCGCTGTCGGCCTGACCGGCCAAGGGCCTGGCGTCAACGCCGGATTGGGCGGCGGGCTCACCGGCTATCTGCAGACCAACCTCCAGCCCGGCGTGATCGTCGACCTGCCCATGGCCAGCATGCCGTTGAGCCCCGGAGGTCTGGGCATGCTCGACGTCACCAACGTGCACGTCAAGGCCGATGCGTGCGGCGGCCCGGTCACGATCAGGTCATTCGCCTACGTCCGCATCGGCACCGACGTCGAACGATCGGAATTCGCGGTGTACGGCGATCCCACCCAGATCTGATAGTTGCCGAAGGCGTTTCACACGAGCGTGAATCGCCCCCAATACCCCACAATCCGGGAAACCACGATAGCAGCCCTCATGTCCAGCACCTCGTATCCAGCCGTACGACTCGACCGCACCCGCGCGGCAATGGTCTTCATCGACCACCAGGCCGGGCTGTTGCTCGGAGTACAGGATCACGACAAGGAGGAGCTACGCCGCAACGTGATCGCTCTTGCGCTCATCGCCAAGGCGTTCCACGTGCCCGTCATCATGACCACGAGCGCCGACGACGGCCCCAACGGGCCGATCACCGCCGACCTGTCCGCTGCCGCTCCCGACGCAGTGATCGTACGCCGATCAGGTGAGATCGACGCCATGGACAATCCCGATTTCACTGCGGCGCTGCGTGATAGCGGCCGCGATCAACTGATTCTCTCGGGCATCAGCACTGACGTCTGCGTGTCTTTCGTAGCCCAATCGGCAGTCGCGGCCGGATACGGCGCGTGGGCTGTCACCGACGCCTCGGGCACATGAGGCACGCTGGCAGCCGACGCCGCGTGCGACCGGATGGCGCGCGCCGGCGTCGTATTGACCAGCACGGTGGCTGTTGCCGCAGAACTGCTCGGCGACTGGCGGACCGAAGGCGGCGACGCCATCGCGGACATCCTCGGCCGCTAGGCCATCCCCGCCTATTCGTCCCTTCTGGCCTTCACCGGCTCCTAACGCAACGGTGGGCCGTCGATGCTCGGATCGCCTGACTTCACCCAACCGGGCGGAACGGCACCGGGATCGTGGCGTGCCATGCCGATGAAGCGGTTGACCGCCTCGGTCGGTGCACGATCCGGAATCCACTGCAGGGTGTAGGGCACGAAGCGCGGCCTCGTCACCGGACGCACCACGGCGGCCATGCCCTCGTCGGCGATCGAACCGGTCGTCAGGATCCAGTCGACGTCTGCCTGCGCCGGCCACGCCGCCGAGACGTGGTTGTCCTCCAGCTCGACGGTGCGCGGCGATACGCGGGCCTCCTCAAGGGCCTGTCGTTGCGCCAACACCCATGCAGGGAAGAGGAAGTCGCTCTGGATACCCATGGTCTCGTGTGCCAGATCGGTCAGGTCCAACTGCGGCAGCTGCGCCAGCCGATGGTCGGGGCGGACGCTGGCAAGCAGCGGCTCAGCGCAGGTTACCTCGCTGACGGCGTGCGGCGGATCGGGCACGATCCCGCAGGTGATGGCGATATCGACCGACCCCTCGACCAGCGCCTCCTGCAGATGAAACAGCCACATCCGCGCGACGATCACCTCGACGTCCGGAGCCTGCGAACCCAGAGGTCCAGCAGGTGCTTTGCCAGGATCGGTGCGGCCAGGGGCGTGATGCCCAGCCTGACCGTTCCCGCCTCACCCTGCGCGATGCGCTGCACTGCGGCTCCGGCGATGGAGACCTCGTTGAGCATCGTCTTCGCTCGATCGAGCAGGTCGGTGCCTGCCGCAGTTAGCGCCACGCGCCGTGTGTTCCGTGTCAGCAGCGGGGTCCCCATCTCCCGCTCCAGCCGCCGCATCATGTCACTCAACGTCGGCTGGCCGATGCCCACCTTTTCGGCCGCTCGCCCGAAATGCAGTTCGGTCGCAACGGCCACGAAGGCCTCCAGTTGACGTAACTCCACGCCCTCATCGTAGATAAGCCAGCGCCAATCACTTTCAAGTTGGGGGCGGTGCCGCGGGGTGACATCCGACGACGTTCGGTGCCTACTGCGGGCACCACCGCCCGACGAACTGCCGGGCCTGCTCCATGCCGTCGTCTGGCCCGCCGAAGACGACGGTTCCATCCCGCCGTCGGGTGAGCAGATTCCGTGAGCGCTTGAGTCCATAGCAATATGGGCCCCAGGATCGCGCCCTCACCCGCCGCGTCGGACAGCGCCGAACACACGAACGGAACCCGGCGGCGTCCAAAGACCGACAACTCCCCCGACACCGTCAGCCGACAGCCGACTCACTGCGACGGCCTCAAGGCTACCTCGCCGAGCGAGTCGAGCGGTCCACTCACCCACCACGATTCGAGTCGAGTGATCACTCAAGATCTGTGGTGGCGCAACCGTTGCCGACCACGGTCTGCACTCGACCGGATGAAGACCGAACCCCTGCACCCGTTCACCCATAGTCACTCGGACGCGATTCCCGCGCCCCTCGTAATGAACTTGATCACCGAGACGATCTAATGCTTCATCAGCGGCTGATCACTCTGAGCGCTGAAGTCGCCCAGCGCGCAGAGCACGTTCAACTCGGGCATGTAGCCGCACACGTTGCCTGCAGGGATGTCGTATTCGACCGCCCGGTACCCCCACACGGTGCGGGTGCTGCCGTCACGGGCGTTGCTGGTGATGTCGATCAGGTGGAACTCGGCGAGTCCTCGATCGGTCATATCGGCGCGGTTCATGAACAGCAGGGTCCGGAGATTGCGCACCCCGCGGTAGCGGTCGCCGTCGGAGTAGATCGTGGTGTTCCACTGATCGTGGGACCGCACCGTCGACAGCATCAACCGATCCGGCGGCGGGCACGCGTCGGGCAGCGATGACGCCACGAACTCCGCCCTGCCGGAAGGGGTGAGGAACACCCGCTCTCGCGCGGGTTGGGGGATACGGAATCCGAACGGCATCCGGACCCGACGATTGAAGTCCTCGAAACCTTCGGCACCGCCGCCATGGTGTCTCGGATGCGGTCGTAGTCCTGCACGTAGAACTCCCCCCACGGAGTGGCCGACTCCGGCAGTGTCGCCCTGGCCATGCCCGCGAGGATCGCGCACTCGGACTTCAGATGCGGCGACGGCGGTTCCCGGCTGCCGCGGGACAGATGATCCATGCTCATCGAGTCCTCCACGCTGACGCCCTGCTCGCCGCTGTGTTGGACGTCCTTCTCCGTTCGGCCCAGGCACGGCAGGATGAGGGCCTTGCGGCCGTGCACGAGATGGCTGCGATTCAGCTTGGTGCTGACCTGAACGGTCGACTCGCAGTTGCGCAGACCTTCGAACGTGGCGGCGGTGCCGGGTGCGGCGAGGCTGAAGTTGCCGCCCATGCTGACGAACACCTTGACTTGGCCCGTCCGCATTGCCTCGATCGTGGCGACCGTGTCCAGTCCGTGCTCCCTGGGCGAGGAGATCCCACAGACCTCGTCGAGTCGATCGAGGAACGCCGCAGTCGGTCGGTGGTCGATGCCGCATGTCCGGTTGCCCTGCACGTTGCTGTGCCCGCGGACCGGCGAAGGCCCAGCACCTTCGCGTCCCAGATTGCCGCGCAGCAGAAGAAGGTTGACGATCTCACGTACGGTGTCAACACCGTGTTCCTGTTGCGTCAGGCCGAGGCACCAACTGATCACGATCCGATCTGACGCCATGTACGTGTCGGCCAACACTCGGATGTCACTTTCCGAAACCCCCGACTGCTCAACGAGTTCCGGCCACTGCGTGTCCAGGACGAGATCGCGGTACGACTCGAAGTCGGCGGTGTGATTCCTGATGAAGTCCCGGTCGATCGCCGATGGATCGTCCTGTGACCGCTCGAGAACCGCCTTGGCCACTCCACGCAGTAGCGCCAGGTCCCCGCCGATCAGCGGCTGCACGTTCATCGTTCCGGTCTCGGTCGCGTGAAAGATGCCCATCGCGACGAACTCGTGCGGGACGATGGTGCGCCGTGACGCCGCCTCGACCATCGGGTTCACGTGCACGATACGCGCGCCGCGACGGTATGCGTCGGCCAATGCGGTCAGCATCCGCGGGGCGTTCGAGGCGGCGTTGACCGCCATCACGACCAACAGGTCCGCGCGATTCCAATCGTCAATGTCGCAGGTGCCCTTGCCGGTGCCGAGCGACGCCTGCAGCGCCCGACCGGACGCCTCGTGGCACATGTTCGAACAGTCCGGCAGATTGTTGGTACCGACTCACGCACCCACAACTGGTAGAGGAAGGTCGCCTCATTGGACAGGGCACCCGAGGTGTAGAACGACGCCTCGTCCGGACTGTCCAGGGCTCTGGGGTGCTCTCCTGCCATGGCGAACGCCTTATGCCAGGAGATCGGCACATACGTGTCACTGGCCGCGTCGTAGCTCATCGGCTCCATCAGCCGGCCTTGATCTTCGAGGGCGAAGTCGGTCCAGCTCGACAGCTCGGTCACGGTGTGGGCGGCGAAGAACGCCCGGTCGACCTTCTTGCGGGTCATTTCCCACGTCACGTGTTTGATGCCGTTCGCGCAGACGTCGAGGTGCAGCCCATTGCGGTCGTCAGGCCATGCACAGCCGGGGCAATCGAACCCGCCGTCCTCGTGATTCATCTTCAGCATCGCGCGCGGTCCCCGGAACGGCTCCCGCGCCCGCGCGACGACACGCGCGACGCCGCGAGCAGCTCCCCAACCGGCAGCCGGCGCGCGGTCGTCCTCCTGGGTGAACGCACCACCCCGGTTCGGCCCCCGACCCGCCGCTGGCGAGCCCGGCGCACCGCGACCCAAGTCGTCACCAGGCGAAACACGTTGTGTCACAAATGTATCGACATCCCAAGTCGAAGCGGCACGATCGATCGGAAATGCAGATCAAGCCACCGGGGTGATTCAAATCGTCAGTGAGCGCATCGGTCACGCGGACGTCGGATTCTTCCTCCAGACCTATGCCTATGTGCTCAAGAACGATGATAGAGAAGCCGCCGAGCAAGCGGCAGCCTTCCTAATCGGTGACCACCTAGGTACGTCGGTCAATTCTGAACGGGCCACGGACGCATAGACTCTGCCGACTTCAACTCAAATCATCTGTGCCGGCTCTTCGCCAAGTAAACCCTGGGCGTTCGTCGGATGAGCTGTACGTCGGAGTCCAAATCTCAACACATTGATGGCGTGGTCTAGACGGTGCAAAAGGCTGATGTGTTGTTCACCGCAGCTCCCGCGCAAGTCGACGAGATTTCCAAAGACCCATTGACTAACCCGCTCGGCCCTCTGAGGATCGCCTGCCCCTATACGATCATCAGTCGCGTCGACGACGCTTCGGGAAGTACTCGGCCGTGGTGTAGCCAAGCACAGGGACGACCACAGGTCTCGGCGGACGCTGCGAAGCAACCCTCGTACATGGCTGCGCCACGACGAGCGACGGATCTATCGAGTCATCTGGCGAAGCAGGCGCCCACTGCACCGGCGCCCAAGGGCCGACCGCTAGACGCTAAGGGGTCAAGTGGACGGAAGCCACAGGGCCGAAAGATCGTAGACGCAGTTCGGTCGGCTGACGTTCACAAATGCGTTCACAAGCCCGATGAAAACGGCCCCCGGAGTAATCTCCGGGGGCCGTTCTACCTAGTAGCGGGGACAGGATTCGAACCTGCGACCTCTGGGTTATGAGCCCAGCGAGCTACCGAGCTGCTCCACCCCGCGTTGGTGAATACCAGGTTACCGGGGCCGTGAGCACAGTTCCAAATCGTATGGTCAGCGGCGGTTTTTGCTGCCACACGCGCCCGATCAGGCGGTGAAACGCACGACCTGACCGCATCGGTACACCCCGGCCGGGTCGTAGCGTTCGGCGAGCGCGGCCAGCCAGTGCAGGGTGTCCTCGTCGTACACCCGCGCGGCGCGCCCGGCATCGTCGGATGGTGCGAAGTTCGGCAGTTGCCCGCCGGTCGACCACGGTGTGAGCGCGTCGACGAGAGCCGCGCCGTGCGCGCGCACGGTGTCGGCGGTCGGCGGCATCAGCACACCGATGGCGGTGACGCCGAATCCGGCGTCGCGGTGGCAGAACGCGCTGCGGTGCCGCGGCTCACACGCCAAAGCTCCACCGAACAGGCGTACTTCGACGATCGTCTGCACCGGCGGCGAGTCCGGACCGGCCGCCGACAGCAGGACATCGACCGCTTCGGGCGGCAGTTCCCGCAGCAGCGTGTGGCTTTCGCAACACGGCATGGGATCGACCGGATCGGCATGGACCCCGCCGATGGCGGCGTACGGGTGCACCGCGATGGTGTCCAGCAGCGGCGTGGCCACGGCGCGCATGGGCGCCAGCAGACGTTCCGCCCGGGCGTAGTCACCGATGGCGGTGTAGCGCACCGCAACCGTGAGCTTGCCCGCCAATGGCTCCGGCACGCCGGGAAGCGGCGGGAGATGCTGCAGGGCGATGGAGGTATTGATGCTCTCTGGCAATGTCACACACCAGGTGCTCCACGCACGCAGCACCGCCGCGGCGTCGGACCCGTCGAAAATGACTGCACCGCCGTAGAACTCAGGGATGGGTGGAAGGTCGATCTCCATCGAGGTGACGATGCCCAGTGTCGCTTTGCCGCCGCGCAGCCCCCAGAACAGCTCGGCGTTGTCCTCCGGTGTCGCCCGCAGCAACTCCCCTGTCCCGGTGACCAACTCGAAGGACCGCACGTGGTCGGACGACAGCCCCACGGTGCGCACCAGCGGGCCGACGCCGCCGCCGGTGAGGTAACCGATCACGCCCACATTCGGCGCGGACCCACACAGCGGAGCGAGGCCGTGCGGCGCCGCAGCGTCGATCACGTGCTGCCAGGTGGCGCCGGCGGCCACTCGGGCCGTACGGGTGCCCGGGTCGACGGTGCATCCGGTCATACCCGAGGTCACCACCAGGATCGTGTCGTCGGTAACGCCCATCGCGCCGTGGCCGGTGGCCTGCACCGTCACCCGCATCCCTCTCGACGCCGCGAAACGCACGGTGTTGGCGACGTCGTAGGCCGAGGTGGCCAGCACCACGGCGGCGGGCTTCACTTCGGCGGCCACATTCCACGGGGTGGCACGCTCGTAGCCGGCTTCACCCGGCAGCGCCACGGGGGCCACGACATGTGCGCGCAGCCCGTCCAGGGCGTCGGCGAGGCCCTCGGTGCCGTGCGGGAGGTCGGTCAGGGTCATCGGAGTCCTTCCAAGCTTCAGACAGTGTTGACGCGGTTGTGTGGCACAGAGCATCACCGCACCCGCTTGGCGATCTCTTGGCGGCGCGCTCAAGGATGCGTCAAGACGCCAAACTCCAGGTCAGGCGAGTTCCCGGGCCTGCGCGGCGATGCCGCGCATGCTCATCGCCTCAGCGTCGGCGGCCAGCTTGGCCGCCGCTTGGCGCCGGGTCGGGCCCTCGTCGTCGAGCTGACAGGCCAGCAGCGCGCAGCGCAGCAGCGTGGGTTTGGCCTCGGTCCGACGCGCGATGTCCTCGGCAATCGCGAGGTCCGCGAGCGCTCGGGCACGGTCCCCGCGCAAGGCGTGCAGCCTGGCCGTGGCCAGCGCCACCGGGCCGGCGTGGCCTACCTGTCCGATCAACGCGATGCGCTCGGTGAAAGGCTTCAGGGCGGCGAGCAACGGCTCGGCGTACTCGCCCAGCTCGTAGTCGGCAGCCAGGTGGGCCAACCAGGCCGCCTCACCCAGGTTGGTCCAGACGTGTCCGCGATCGGAGTTCACCCAGTACTCCAGCCTCGCGGCGGCCTCGGTGCGCGAGCCGCGCTCGATGGTCAGCAGCGCGATGCACACCATGGCCTCCATGCCCTGCCCGCCTCTTTCTACGTCGGCGGGCGTGACCCCGAATCCCGCCGGGACCGGTCCGCCGATCTCCCGCAGCAGGGTCACCTCGGCCAGCAGACCGCTTCCGGCACCGTAGAGTTCGGTCTGCTCATGAACGTGCGCCGCAATCAGATGGTGGCGTTGCGCCTCGTCGAAGTCTCCGCGCCACGTCGCCAAAACTGCTTCCATCCACCGCAATTGGGCACGCAGAACGGGAAGTTGCAGTTCCTCACTGCCGGCAACTCCGGCCCTGAGGTGACGCTCGGTCAGATCGATGTCGGCGAGGAGCATCGCCGACATTGTCGCCACCGAATGGGCGATCACCGAGTCCTCACGAAACCTGCTGTGCTGCAACGCGTTGAGTCGCGTCATCCATTCGAAGATATCGTGGCTGCGTTCGTTGACCCCCGAGTACGTGATGAGCCGGCCCATGAGCACGTCGGCGAGCACATCGGGATCCTCGGTCTGTTCGGCGAGCTGTTCGGCGCGCTCCAGGTGACCGGCGGACACCGCGGGATCCGGGTGATAGCAGCATCCGACACCGAGTGCGGCCAGCACGCGCGCCCCGGCCGCCGGGTGGCCGGCAGCCATGTCCGCGGCGCGCTGCAACAACGTCAGCAGCGCACCCGGATCGTCACCGGGGGCCAACCACGGCCATCCCCCGCTGGACCGCAACAGCACACTGGCGACCAGGCCCGCGGTGTCGGCGCGCTCGTTGCGCAACGCCTCGGTGAGGTGACGTTCCACGTAGCGCAGCACCGTGCGACCTCGGCCCGCGCGGGAATGCGCTTCGAGCATCGCCACGGTGAGCGCGTCGCGTTCGGCGTCGCTGCGGGACGCGACCGGCACCCGGTCATAGGCGTCGAGCGCGGCCTGCCACCACCCGGCCGCGATGTCCGAGCTCCAGCGTTGGGTGGCGGCCTCGGCGGCCAGCCTGCACGCCGCCACCACCTCCACCGGGTCGGCCAACGGTTGTGCGGCCACCAGATGCTGCGCGCGCCGCGTTATCGCATCGTCAGATGGGTTGCCCGCCAACACTTCGGCCACCTGCGCGTGTAGGCGCTGTCGACGTAGCGCGGGCAGGCCTGCCATCAAATGGTCACGCAGCAGTCCGTGGGCGAACGCGTATCCGTCGCCGGTGTGGGCATTGACCACGATGCGTTCGTCGGCCGCGGCGTCCAAATGGTCTGCCAGCGTGTCGAAGTCGATCTTCGCGACCCGCGCCAGCACGGGCACCACGTCGGCGTCGATGGGATCGCCGATCACCGCCGCAACCCGCAGCACCGCGAGCACATCTGGGTCGAGTCCGGCAAGGCGCCGGTCGAGCACCGACTTGACCGCCACCGGGATCTCGCCGCGCTCGGCGCGTGGCAGACGGGCGTATTCGGAAACGAAGAACGGATTTCCGCCGGTGCGCTCGGCCAGGACCCGGGCCTCGGCGTCGTCGACGGCATCCTCGGAGATCTGATTGGCCAATACCGCAACGTCATCAGATGACAACGAACACAATGCCAGGTGCCGGTTACCATCGCCGCGTGCCACCGTCGCCAACACGCGCGCGACCTCGCTGCTGTGGTCACCGTCGCGCACCGTGAGCACCATGGCCACCGGATGGTCGCGCAGGGTGCCCGCGATGTAGGCCAGACAACTGGCCGAGGTCGAATCCGCCCACTGCACATCGTCGATCACGACGACCAGTGGCCGGTGCGCCGACTCCAACAGCGCCTGTACCCGCTCGTACACCTGGAACCGCGCGGTATCGGGATCGGCGTGCGACGGCACGGCAAGCACCTCGTCGGCGTCACCGCCCAAGGCGCGCACCAGTTGTCGCATCGGCCACCACGGCGGGGTGGACCGTTCGTCCGGGCACGACACCCACACCACCTCGGCGTCGCAGCGGTCGGCGATCTCCTCGGCGAGGCGGGTCTTGCCGATGCCCGGCGGCCCGGACAACACCAGCCACCGGGTCTCCCCCGCCGTCACATCCGCGAGAAGATCTGTGGCAATACACAATTCGCGGTCGCGACCGATCAGGACGCCGCGCTGGGTGCCGACGTCGGCCACGGGCGCGGCCGGCGCCGCGGGGGTGTGCACCTCCTCGGCGCCGGTCCATTCCGGCGGCCGCGGCCACGCGACGAGTTCGGGTGCCTGGCGCAGGATCGCGGTCTGCAATTCGCGCAGCTCGGCGCCCGGGACCAGCGCCAATTCGTTGTCGAGCAACTGCGCATAGCGGGTGTAGGTGTCCAGCGCCTCGGATGCGCGACCAGCGCGATACAGCGTCAGCATGTGCAGCCAGCAGGCGCGGTCGGAAAGCGGGTCGGCCGAACGGAGTTGCGCGACAGCGGTCAGCGCGGCAGGCACCCGCCCCAGCGCCAGCAGCGCGGTGATCCGGTGGTCGACGCACTCACTGCGCAACTCGGCGGCACGCGCGGCGTCCTCGGTGACCCACTTCTCGTCACGCAGGTCGTCGAGAAACGGACCGCGCCACAGCGCGAGGGCCTCGTCAGCCGCGGTCAGCGCGTCGAGCCAGCGGCCCTCTTCCACCGCCTGCGCGGCTTGCGCGCAGCCGGTGGTGAACTGCACCAGATCCACCGCATCAGCCGGCACATCGAGGTAGTAGCCGGGCGGCTGCCGCACGATCGGTGATGCCACCTGGGCGTCGGAACCGTCACGCAGGGACCGCCTGAGGTTGGAGATGTAGGCCTGCAAGCTCGCGGTCGCGCTGGCCGGCGGATCGTCACCCCAGACCGCGTCGATCAGACGGTCGACCGACACGACGCGGCCCTGCGCCAGCAACAGCATCGCGAGCACGGCCCGCTGTTTCGGGGCGCCTATATCGACCGGCGTACCGGCATGCACCACCTGCAGCGGCCCGAGCAGACGATAGTGCACCGACGCAGCTTAAATGTTCGTGCGTCTTCACGGCGAGCAGACGCAAACCTGCCCCTTTTTCGGTGAAAAGGCGCAGGTTTGCGTCTGCTCGCGAGAAAAACTAGCGAGGAGTTACTTCGCGGCGTCGTATTTCTTCATCGCGTCGTTGAGGCGCTGCAACGCCTGACCGTATTCGGCGAAGTCACCGCTGCGCTGAGCATCCTGCGCGGCCGTGAGCGCCGACTCCAGGTCCTGCAGTGCTTCAGCCTTGGCCGGGGAGAGCTGCACCGGCCCACCCGGTGTCGCCGCCGCCGGAGGTGGCGGCGACTGCGCCGGACGACCGTCGGCATTGGCCGGTGGCGGCGTCGCGGCGGGCTGTCCGTTCGCGGGCGCCGCGGCGGCCTGGGCCGGCCTGCCGTCGGTCGGCGCGACGTCGGTGGCGGTGGCGCCGGCCCCCGGACCGAACAGCTCGGTCAGGGCGTCGCTGACCGTCGGACCGTAACCGACTCTGTCGTTGTACAACATCGCCACACGGATGAGGCGCGGGTACGACGAGGCGGCATCGCTGGCGCCCGGCGAGGCGTAGACCGGTGCGACGTAGAGCAGACCACCGTCGGCCACCGGGAGCGTCAGCAGGTTGCCCCACCGGATGCGGTTCTGGTTGTCACGACCGATCACGCCCAGGTCCTGGCTGACCGCGGTGTCGGTACTGATCGCGTTGAACGCCAACTTCGGCCCGTTGACCTGGCCCGGAATGGTGAGCACCGTGAGCTTGCCGTAGGTCTCGGGGTCTGAGCTCGCACTGACATAGGCCGCCAGGAAGTCACGCTGGAAGCGGTTGAGCGCACTGGTCAGCTGGAACGACGCTGAGTTGTCGTTCTTCACAAGGTCTTTGGCCACGATGTAGTACGGCGGCTGGAAGCTGCTGGCCGTCGGGTTCGGGTCCAGCGGCACGTCCCAGAAGTCCTGCGCCGAGAAGAACGTCACGGGGTTGTCCACGTGGTACTTGGCGAGCAGGGCCCGCTGCACCTTGAATAGGTCCTCGGGGTAACGCAGGTGTGCCTGCAGTTCCGGGCTGATGTCCGCCTTGGGCTTGACGGTGCCGGGGAACACAGCCATCCACGCCTTGAGCACCGGATCGTTCTCGTCCTGCGCGTACAGCGTGACCGTGCCGTCGTAGGCGTCGACGGTGGCCTTCACCGAGTTGCGGATGTAGGACACCTTCTTGTCCGGTGCCAACCGGTTTACGGCCACCTCGTTGGAGTCGGCGGTCGCGCTCGACAGCGTCGTCAACTCCGAGTACGGGTAGTTGTCCAACGTGGTGTAACCGTCGACGATCCACACCATCCGCTTGTTGACGATGGCCGGGTACACGCTGGTGTCTGTGGTCAGCCACGGCGCCACAGCCTCGACGCGCTCGGCCGGGTCGCGGTTGAACAGGATCTTGCTGTTCTCGCCGATCACGTTGGAGAACAGGAAGTTCCGCTCGGCGAACTTCGCGGCGAACACGCTACGGGCCAGCCAGTTGCCGATCGGCACACCGCCGGAGCCGGTGTAGGTGTAGTTCTTGGTCTCGGTGTTCGTCTCGTAGTCGTACTCGCGGTCGGTGTCGCCGGTCTTGCCGACGATCGCGTAGTCGGCAGGCGTGTTCGCGATGACCGGGCCGAAGTAGATGCGCGGCTGGTCCAGGGGCGCGGGCCCAGGCGAGATCACGCTGCCGTTGGCGCCGACGACGCTCGCGAGGAACTCGGGATAACCGCCGTTCTGGTTGGGGTCGTTGGCGACACCGCGCACCGTGTTGGCAGGCGAGGCGATGAACCCGTTGCCGTGGGTGTACACGGTGTGCCGGTTGATCCAGTCGCGCTGGTTGTCGATCAAGCGGTCCGGGTTGAGCTCACGGGCCGCGACCACGTAGTCACGCAGGTTGCCGTCCGGGCCGACGTAGCGGTCGATGGACAGCTGATCGGGGAAGAAGTAGAAGTTCTTACCCTGCTGGAACTGAGTGAAGGCGGGGCTGACGATCGTCGGGTCGAGCAGTCGGATGTTCGACGTGGTCGCCCGGTCGGCCGCGACCTGTGCAGCGGTCGTCTGCCCGGTGTTCTCGTAGTTCCGGTAGGTCACGGTCTCGTCGGTGAGCCCATAGGCGTGCCTGGTCGCCGCGATGCTGCGGCTGATGTACTCGGCTTCCTTCTGCGCGGCGTTCGGCTTGACGCTGAACTGCTCGACGATCAGCGGCCAGCCCGCACCCACCACCAGTGAGCTCAGCAACAACAGCGCCACACCGATCGCCGGAATCCGCAAGTCTCGCAGCACGAGTGCGGAGAACACCGCCACGGCGCAGATCACCGCGATGGCGAGCATGATCAGTTTGGCCGGCAGCACGGCGTTGATGTCGGTGTATCCCGCGCCGGTGAACGGCTTGGCGGAGCGGTCGTTGCTGAGCAGTTCGTACCGGTCGAGCCAGTAGGCGAACGCCTTGAGCACGATGAGGGTGCCCGCGAGACTGATCAACTGGATGCGCGCGGCGCGGCTGAGCGCACCCACCCGGCCGGTGAGACGGATGCCGCCGAACAGGTAGTGGCCCAACAGGTTCGCGATGAACGCCAGGAACGTCGCCACGAAAAGGTACGTCAGCACCAGCCGGTAGAACGGCAGATCGAACGCATAGAACCCGAGGTCCTTGCCGAACTCGGGGTCGGTGATGCCGAAGTCCCCGCCGTGCAGGAACAGCTGGATGCGCACCCAGTAGCTCTGCGCGACGATGCCGGCCAGCAGACCGATGAACAGCGGGATGCCGATCCCGAACAACCGCAGCCGCGCCATCACCGTCGTGCGGTACCGGGCCACCGGATCGTTGGGACCGGCGGTCGGGACGAACACCGGCCGCGTGCGGTACGCCAGTGCCAGACCGGCGAACACGATCGCGCCGATCACCAGCGCCACGACGACGAACACGATCACCCGCGTCGCGAGGACGGTGGTGAACACCGAGCGGTAGCCCAGTTCGCCGAACCACAACCAGTCGACGTAGGTGTCGACGAGCCGCGGCCCGAGCAGCAACAGCAGCACCACCACCAGCGCCAAGGCGATCAGGACACGACTACGTCGCGTCAGCTTCGGCATCCTTGCCGTCGGCCGCATACCCACTCGTCAACTCCAGTCTCAGGTTCGGCGAATTCGGGACTGCCCAGGTGCGATGCCCGATCTCATACAACTCTAGTCATTCGGATGTGGTCAGCGGCTCAGCACCGTGGAGGTTCGCCACCAGCGGAAATCGTCTTCAGCGCGTCGACGGCACCTTCGAGCGTCTCGACCTTCACGAGCTCGAGGCCGTCCTGCGGCGCCGAACGCGCCTCGGTGCAGTTGTCGGCAGGCACCAGGAACACCTCGGCCCCGGCCTCCTTGGCGGCCAGCATCTTGTGGGTGATGCCACCGATCGAGCCCACCTTGCCGTCGCCGGTGATGGTGCCGGTGCCCGCGACGAACTTGCCGTCGTTCAGATCGCCCGTGGTCAGCTTGTCGACGACGGCGAGGCTGAACATCAGGCCCGCCGACGGCCCGCCGATGTTGGCGAGGTTGAACTCGATGTCGAACGGCGCCCACGGCGCGTCGAGCACCGCGATGCCCAGATAGCCGTAGTCGCGGTCGGGGTTGTCACCGAGGGTGATCGTGGCCTCCCCAGGTGGCGCGTTCTTGCGGCGGTAGTCGATGACGAGCTTGTCGCCGGGCTTGGTCTGCTTGAGCAGCGCCTGGAACTCGTCGAGGTTGGCCACGGCCTTGCCGTTGACGCCGTCGATGGCGTCGCCGTCGCGCAGTTTGCCCACCGACGGACCCGGATCGGTGACGCTCTGCACCGTCACCGCCATGGGGTACTTGAGGTAGGACAACGCGGCGTACTCGGCGCTGTCCTCTGAGTTCTTGAAGTCGGCGGTGTTCGCCTCGTCGATCTCGTCCTTCGACTTGTCCGGCGGGTACACCAGGTCGCGAGGCACCAGTTGTTCGCGTCCGGACATCCACAGCGTGAGCGCCTGGCCCAGGGTCAGTCCGTCGCGCTGCGACACCGTGGTCATGTTGAGATGCCCCGACGTCGGGTGGACGGTCGCATCGGGGCCTTCGATGTCGACGACCTCTTTGCCGTCGACCTCACCGAGCGTGTCGAACGTCGGACCCGGGCCCAGCGAGACGAAGGGCACCTGGACCACCGACAGCAGCACGCCGAACGCCACGACCGGCACCAACGCGACCAGCAGCGTCAAAATCCGCCTGTTCACGCCGTTCACAGTAAGGCCTTCGTCGCAATGGCGACTGAGGGCGTTCACTGAGAGCGTGACCCGCGCCCGTACACGGCTCTGCTGTCATGAGTACCGTTGCAGGTATGGCTGACCTGCCCTTCGGCTTCTCCGCCGGGGACGACCCCGACCGAGACAAGAACAAGAAGGACCCCGACTCCGGGGCCGGCTCCGGCAACCCCGGATCGGACCCGTTCGGCTTAGGCATGGGCGGAGCGGGCTTCGACATGGGCGATCTCGGACAGATCTTCACCAAGCTCGGTGAGATGTTCAGCGGAGCCGGCAGCGCGATGGCGGGCGGCAAACAGTCCGGACCGGTCAACTACGACCTGGCGCGGCAACTGGCCAACAGCTCGATCGGATTCGTCGCCCCCGTCCCCGAGAAGACCGTGGGTGCGGTGGCCGACGCGGTCCGGCTCGCCGAGACATGGCTCGACGGCGTGACCCCGCTGCCTGCGGGAACCACCCGCGCCGTGGCCTGGACCTCCAGTGACTGGCTCGACAACACCATGGACACGTGGAAGCGGCTGTGTGACCCGGTCGCCGAGCAGGTGTCGACGATGTGGACCGCGGCGCTGCCCGAGGAAGCCAAGGCCATGGCGGGCCCCCTGCTGGCGATGATGTCGCAGATGGGCGGCATGGCGTTCGGCTCGCAGCTGGGCCAGGCCCTGGGCAAGCTCTCACGAGAAGTGTTGACCTCCACCGACATCGGTCTGCCGCTGGGGCCCAAAGGTGTCGCCGCGCTGCTACCGGAGGCCATCGAGTCACTCGCCGAGGGGCTGGAGCGTCCCCGCAGCGAGATCCTGACCTTCCTGGCCGCACGCGAGGCCGCGCACCACCGCCTGTTCAGCCACGTGCCGTGGCTGTCGAGCCAGCTGTTGGGCGCGGTCGAGGCCTTCGCCAAGGGCATGAAGGTCGACATGTCCGGCATCGAGGACTTCGCCCGCGGGTTCAACCCCGCGTCGCTGAACGACCCGTCGGAGATGGAGCAACTGCTCAACCAGGGCATCTTCGAGCCGAAGGCCACCCCCGAGCAGGAGGCCGCACTCGAACGGCTCGAGACGTTGCTCGCGCTCATCGAGGGCTGGGTGCAGACCGTCGTCACCGGCGCGCTGGGTGATCGCATCCCCGGAACCTCGGCGATGTCGGAGACCCTGCGTCGCCGTCGTGCCACCGGCGGGCCGGCCGAGCAGACGTTCGCCACGCTCGTGGGGCTGGAACTGCGCCCCCGCAAGATGCGGGAGGCCGCCGCGCTGTGGGAGCGGTTGACCGAGGCCGTCGGCGCCGACGCACGCGACGGCGTATGGCAGCACCCCGACCTGCTGCCCAGTTCGTCCGATCTCGACGAGCCGGCGGGGTTCATCGACCGCATGGTCGGCGGCGACACCTCCGGAATCGACGAGGCCATCGACCAGGCGATCGCCGATCTGCAGAAGAACGACCCCGACGAGGGCACCGGGAACGCTGGGGGCACCGACAAGTCCTGAGCAGGCCTGTGGATAACTGAGATTCGGCACCCGCAGGTCGTGGCACAGTCATGCCATGACCGCGCGGTACGCCCTCACACCCGGCAGGCCGGTGCTGCTGCGGCCCGACGGCGCGGCACAGATCGGGTGGGATCCGCGCAGCGCGCTTCGGGTCCGGCCGCCCGACGGCATGACGCTGACGCAGCTGACCGATCTGTTGCACGCCCTGCAGGTCGGCTGCAGCGCCGACGAATTGCGCTCGGCCACCGACAAATTCGGCGACAGCACCTCCGTCGACGGGGTGCTCGACGCACTGCGCGCCGCTGGTGTCCTGGCACGGCTACCCGACAAGCCGGCACGGGCCGCGACGATCCGGATCCACGGAAGCGGCCCGTTGTCGGAGCTGCTGGCCGGCGCGCTGCGCCGCTCAGGCGCGCGGTTACAGCACACGACCGAGTCCTACGCCGCGCCGCGGCCCGGCACCGACCTCGTGGTGCTGGCCGACGAACTGGTCGCCGAACCGCGCATCCTGCGCGAACTGCACCGCTCCCGCATCGCCCACCTGCCGGTGCGCGTGCGCGACGGAGCCGGACTGGTCGGCCCCCTGGTCATCCCGGGGGTGACGAGCTGCCTGCACTGTGCCGACCTGCACCGCGCCGACCGGGACGCGGCGTGGCCCGCGTTGGCGGCGCAGCTCCGCGGCACCGTCGGCAGCGCCAGCCGCGCCACGATCCTGGCCACCGCGGCCCTCGCCCTGCGGCAGGTCGACCTGGTCATCCGCGCGATCGGCGGCACGCCGGGATACCACGAGCCGCCCGCGACCCTGGACACCACCCTCGAACTGACCGCCGACGGCTACTCGTTGGACTTCCGCCGCTGGTCACGACACCCGGAATGCCCATGTTGAAAACGAATGTTGCCAGTTGGTTGCTGGGTATTCAGCCGAGTCGTGGATGATGGTCTGGTGTCTGACATCAAACGGGGAAGCGTGGCCCGGAACGCGAAGCTGGCCGGACTCGCCGGCGGCATGGCCGGCCGGGCTGCGCTGGGCTTTGGCAAACGCCTTACCGGCAAGTCGAAGGATGAAGTCACTGCTGAGCTGATGGACAAGGCCGCTCAGCAATTGTTCACCGTGCTCGGTGAGCTCAAGGGCGGCGCGATGAAGGTGGGCCAGGCGCTGTCGGTGATGGAAGCCGCGATCCCCGAGCAGTACGGCAAGCCCTACCGCGAGGCACTCACCAAACTCCAGAAAGACGCTCCCCCGCTGCCCGCCGCAAAGGTGCACCGTGTGCTCGATGGGCAGCTGGGCACCAAGTGGCGGGACCGGTTCACGTCGTTCGACGACAAGCCGGTCGCCTCGGCCAGCATCGGCCAGGTCCACAAGGGTGTGTGGTCCGACGGACGTGAGGTCGCCGTCAAGATCCAGTACCCCGGCGCCGACGAGGCGTTGCGCGCGGACCTCAAGACGATCCAGCGGCTGGTCGGCGTGTTCAAGCAACTGGCGCCCGGCGCCGACATCCAGGGTGTCGTCGACGAGCTGACCGAACGCACCGAGATGGAGCTGGACTACCGGCTGGAGGCCGACAACCAGCGTGCCTTCGCCAAGGCATACCGCAACGATCCGCACTTCGCGATCCCCGCCGTCATCGCGAGCGCGCCGAAAGTGGTGATCTCCGAATGGATGGAAGGCATTCCGATGTCGGTCATCATCCGGGAGGGCACCCCCGAGCAGCGTGACCTCATGGGCACCCGGTTGACCGAACTGACCTTCGGGGCACCGGCCCGGCTCGAGATGATGCACGGCGACGCGCATCCCGGGAATTTCATGCTGCTTCCCGACGGACGTATGGGCGTAATCGATTTCGGCGCCGTCGCGCCGCTGCCCGGCGGGTTTCCGAGCTCGCTCGGCGAGACGATCCGGCTGGCGCGGGACAAGAACTACGACGAGCTTCTGCCGACGATGGAGCGCGCCGGCTTCCTGCAGAAGGGCCAGCGGGTGTCGATCGAAGAGGTCGAGGACATGCTGCGCCAGTACGTCGAACCCATCAAGGTCGACGTCTTCCATTACACCCGCAAGTGGATTCAGAAGATGGCCGCGGGCCAGATGGACAACTCCGTCGCGCAGATCAAGATGGCCCGCAGCCTCGACCTGCCTGCCAACCTCGCGATCCCGCTGCGCGTGATCGCCTCCACGATCGCGATCTGCTGCCAGCTCGACGCCCACGTGCCGGTGAAAGCGATTGCCACCGAACTGGTTCCGGGATTCGCCGAAGAGGCGGCCTAGGAGCTCCCCGAAACCCAAGGGCGCCAGCGCATCACGGCACCGAGTGCGTTGCGCACTCGGTGCCGTTCTGTTCGCGCTTCGGGCCGTTGGCGCTTCAGGCGGCGGCCGGGTTGCCCCCGGCATCCTTACGCGGACGCCCACGCGGGCGCTTGCGCGCGACAATGCTTCCGCGGTCGAGGATCTCGCCACCCCAGACACCCCACGGCTCCTGCCGTTCCAGCGCGGCGGTCAGGCACTGGACCCGGATCGGGCAATCCGCGCACAGGGCCTTGGCCCGCTCCAGGTCGCCGGGGTTCTCGGCGAACCACAGATCCGGGTCACCGACATGGCACGGCACCGCCGGCGGTCGCTTCTCGCATGTCATCGGCGCGACGCCCGTGGTCGGAGCAGTCATCGCAATGGACATGTGTGTTTCCCCCTGCATCTTGGTCGTAGTTGTCGGTGATCTGTCTGAGCTGATGGATCCTGCGACCAGATTCCTCGGGGGTCCGACAAAAATGGCCACGGATCCGGTGACTGCGGGTCCGTGGCCTTTTCGGCTGGTATGAAGCCTCTACCTAGAAGGGGCTCCGATCCACGGACGCGCGTGTCGCGGCGGCGGTGCGGCGGCGCTTGGGCTGCAGCGCAATGGCAGCAGCGGCCGGCCATGCGGCGGCGGCGACAGGGTGAGCGGCATGCGTGTGCGGCGGCAGATGAGCCGGCGCAAGGGCCGGCGTGTGAGCCACCGATACAACGGAAGGAATGAACCTGGGCATGCCCGCCACTGCGACTTCGCTCAAGTTGAAGTTGCTGATCATCTCGCGGGCACCCCCTTACCTTCTCGTCGCCAGAGTTATGTTCTTGAGGCTAGAGCTTAGCAGCCGAATCGCACAACTTATTTTCTACCTGCGGTTTTGGCACGATCTTTACGAATCGTGGCGGTTGGCCCGCGCGCGGACCAGCGCCACGACATCTTCGCCGTACTGCTCGAGCTTGCGCGCCCCGATCCCGGGGATGGCAACCAGTGCGGCGTCATCGGTGGGCAGCGTCTCGGCGATGGCCATCAACGTGGTGTCCGTGAACACCACGTACGCGGGCACTTTCATCTCCTTCGAGATACGCAACCGCCATTCCTTCAGTTCGGCGAGCAGGTCCTCGTCCAGATTGGAGGGGCAGGTCTCGCAGCGCCGCAACATGATCGCAGGCGGAGTGCTCAGCGCCGCGTTGCAGACGCGGCAGCGCGGTGCGGGTCCACGCTGACGACGTGGCCGGTCCGGACCCGACGACGACTCGGTCTGCGGCGCGATGCCGTTGAGGAAGCGCGACGGGCGTCGCCCCTGCCGTCCGCCGGGCGTGCGGGCCAGCGCCCAACTCAGCGCGAGGTGTACCCGGGCGCGGGTGACCCCGACGTACAACAGCCTGCGCTCCTCCTCCACCGGTTCACTGTCGGGACCGTGGGCGAGCGCGTGCGAGATCGGCAGGGTTCCGTCGGCGAGGCCGACGAGGAACACCGCGTCCCATTCCAGCCCCTTCGCCGCGTGCAGCGACGCCAGCGTCACACCCTGCACGACAGGGGGATGCCGCGCGTCGGCACGTTGGCGCAGTTCGGCCACCAGCGCGCGCAGATCCAGTTCGGGCCGCAACGCAACCTCTTCCTCGACGAGTTCGGCGAGTGCGACGAGCGCCTCCCAACGTTCGCGCGCCCGGGTGCCCGCGGGCGGCTGCGCGGTGAGGCCGAGCGGTTCCAGCAGTTCGCGGACGAAGACTGCGAGGTCGGGAATCTCGGCATCCCGTTCCGCGGCGCGTTGCAACGCCACCAGCGCCTGACGGATCTCCTGCCGGCTGAAGAAGCCTTCCCCGCCACGCACCTGGAATGCGATACCGGCCTCGGTGAGCGCTTCCTCATACACCTCGGACTGGGCGTTGATCCGATACAGCACAGCGATTTCCGCCGGGGCCGTGCCGGATTCGATCAACTTCTGGATCGCCTTGGCCACACCCTTGGCCTCGGCCACCTCGTCGGGGTACTCGTTGAACGTCGGCTTGGGCCCGTGATCCCGCTGGCCCACCAGATGTAGCTTGCTGCCCGCCATCCGGCCACGGGCGGCCGCGATCACACGGTTGGCCAGCGACACCACCTGCGGCGTCGAGCGGTAGTCGCGTTCGAGGCGTACCACCGCGGCGTCGGGGAAGCGCCGTGAGAAATCCAGGAGATAGCGCGGAGTGGCCCCGGTGAACGAATAGATCGTCTGATTGGCGTCGCCGACGACGGTCAGATCGTCGCGGTCCCCCAGCCAGGCGTCGAGCACCCGCTGCTGCAGCGGCGTCACGTCCTGGTACTCGTCGACGACGAAGCAGCGGTACCGGTCGCGGAACTCCTGGGCGACCGTGGCGTCGTTCTCGATGGCCGCGGCGGTGTGCAGCAGCAGATCGTCGAAATCGAGCAGGGCCGAACCGTCCCTGCGCGCCTTGAGCGCCTCGTAGCCCGCGTAGACCGCCGCGACCTTCTGCGCGTCGAACGGGATGTCGCGTCCCACTTTCACAACCGCGGCGCCGTACGCCTCGGGGGTGATCAAAGATGCCTTGGCCCATTCGATTTCGCCGGCGAGATCACGCACGTCGTCGGTGCTGGGCTGCATTCCGGTGCGGTTGGCGGCCTGCGCGACGACCGAGAACTTGCTGTCGAGCAGTTCCCATCCGGTGTCCCCGACCAGACGCGGCCAGAAGTACTGCAACTGCCTGCGCGCGGCCGCGTGGAAGGTCACGGCCTGGACCGCACCCGTCGGCACCCCGGTCTGCTGGCCGAGCGCCCGCAGCCTGCCCCGCATCTCCCCCGCCGCGCGCGCGGTGAACGTCACGGCGAGCACCTGGCCGGCCGCGACATGGCCGGACGCCACCAGATGGGCGATGCGCCGCGTGATGGTGCGGGTCTTACCGGTACCGGCCCCGGCGAGCACACAGACCGGCCCGCGGGGAGCCAGCACCGCTTCCCGCTGTTCGTCGTCCAGATCGTCCAAGGTTGGGCTGGGGGCCTCCAACGGCATGCCGACCATGATGTCAGCACCACCCGACACGGCAGAACACCGACGACTCGGCGTCGTCGGTGTTCAGCTCCGGGAGAGGCGTGCGGTCAGGAACGCCTGGCCTTCTCGGCCTCGGCCCATTCCTCGATCTGATCGGCTTCGACGATCTTCTCGGCCGCCTCGACTCGTGTCTCCTGCGCGTCGGCGAGCTTGGTCCGCGCGGTCTTGGTCTTGGCCTGCTCCACGGTGTTGATGGCCGCTTCCTTGCGTTCTTTGGCGGTCTCGGCGACCTCCTCGCGTTTTGCGGCCACCTCGTCGGTCTTGGCCTTGGCGGCCTGGGCACGCTTCTGCTTGGTCTCCTCGGCGGCCTTCTTGCGCTGCAGGGCCGTCGACCGGGCCTCCTTGACGTCCTGCTCCCGGTTGGCGCGCGCCTCGGCGAGATCTTCCGAAGCCTCGGCCTGCGCTTCCCGGAATTCGGCGTCGGCCTGCCGGGTGTTCACCGTCGCCTCGGCCTCCAACTGGACGGCCCGCAGCAATGCGTTGCTGCGCTCGACGAGCGCCGATCCGCGCTCCCGCAGGTCGACGGCGCCGAGCGCTCCACCGATGGTCGCGTCGAGCTGGCCGAACGAACGCTCGTAGAACAGCCGTGCCGGGGTCTCCGGGTCCAGCCGCGTCATCACCTGATCCTCGATCAGCTGGAGCGGCAACCGGGCCACCTGGTACTGCAGGCGCAGTACGGCGATCGGAACATCTGTGATCCTCATGTGCACTCCTAGTTCTCGTGACCGGGCAGATCGGCTTGTTCGGTCAACTTGTCGGCCTCCTGCCGCATGCGGTCCGCACGAGCCCGCACATCCGCCGACTCCTTGACCGCGTCCTGGTGGTCGGCGGCCGCCTCGGCGGCTTCCTGACGCGCCACCATGACATCGGACCGTTCCGCGGCATCGGCCTGCTGGACCTCACGCTGCGCATCCAGGTCGGCCTGCGCCTTCTGACGTTCGGCGTCACGCTGGGCGGCGACCTCGGCCTCGCGTTTCTCGGCGGCCTGTTGTGCGCGCACCGTGTTCTCGACGGCCGCGGTTTCCGCGGCGACGGCCGCACGCTTCTGCGCGCCGTCCGCCTTGGCCTGTGCCTCCTCGGCGCGGGCCTCGCGGGCCTCGGCGTCGGCGACCGCCGCAGCACGGCTCGCTTCCCGCCGCTCCTTGGCCTGGGTCTTCTCCAACTGGCCCTCGGCGGTCAACGAGTCGTTGCCGGTGACAGCGCCGACGACCTCCTTGGCAGTGCCCTTCACCGAGTCGATGAAGCCCTTGCGTGCCTGGTCAGACTTGCTGTGCTGGGTCATACACTTCCCCTTCGGCATCAACCGCAGCTCGTATGAACGTGCGGGTATGCCCATTGGGGTTCCACGTCGGCGCCCGGGCTAATCCGATCGGCGCGCATTGTGGCGTGTGCCACTCGAGATCGCCCGATGGCGTGCGCCAGTCAAGATCAAAGCCGGTGACGAGCGACCATCGACCGGCGCCGTCATGCCGAGCCAGCCGCGTGCGGCCAGCGCCCGGCTGAATCCCTCGTCCCATCCGGTCAGCCAGCTGTCGGCGTAGCCGGCCGATCCGGCCCGCCTGCTGCTCTTCGGCGATGAATTGCCGTACCTGCAGGCGCAATTCGTCGAACTCGTGGGGATCACCGGCCACCGCTGGCACCAGCCTGGCCATGTCGCTCCCATCACAGCGCACCGCCGATATGGCGTGACCTGGTCACCGGCATACCGGTCGGTTGGGTTACGTTGTGCACACTATGACTACTGCTTCCAGCGAACTCATCATGTACACCACGACATGGTGCGGCTACTGCTCCCGCCTCAAGACCGCCCTGAAGGCTGAAGGTATCCCCTACACCGAGGTCGACATCGAGGCCGATCCCGCAGCGGCTGAGTTCGTCGGTTCGGTCAACGGTGGCAACCACGTGGTACCGACGGTCAAGTTCGCCGACGGTTCGACACTGACCAACCCCACCATCAAGCAGGTCAAGGCCAAGCTGGGCTGACGTCGACGCCTCAGTCGAGCGCGGCCCACGACTCGATGATCTCCCGGGCGATCGAGATCGAGCCGGGCAGCAGGAGCCGTGACGACGAGTCGCCGCGCACGTGAGGAGCGGAAAGCCCCGAGCTCCAGTCCCCCTGGTCGAGCGCCCGGCGGATCTCGTCGCGGGTGAACCATGCAGCCTCGGCGATCTCGCCGTCGTTGAACGAGAACGGTTGCCCGGGATCGCCGATCGCATGGAATCCGACCATCAGCGACCGTGGGAACGGCCACGGCTGACTGCCGAGATACTGCACATCGGTGACATCGAGCCCGACCTCCTCGGCGATCTCGCGTCGCACGCACGTCTCGAACGATTCACCGGCCTCGACGAAGCCGGCCAGGATCGAGAACAGTCGCTCCGGCCATACCGTCTGACGCGCCAGTACCGCCCGATCGTGCCCGTCGTGCACCAGACAGATGATGGCGGGGTCGATACGGGGAAATTCCTCGTGGCCGGTGAGCGGGTTGACCCGTGACCACCCGCCCTTGGCGGGCCGGGTGGGAGCCCCGTCGATCGCGCTGAAGCGCGCGTTGTCGTGCCAGTTCAGCAGCGCCGTGGCGGTCGCCACCAACTGGGCGCTGGTGTCGTCGAAAATCTGCCCGGCCCGGCGCAGGTCCAGAACGTCGGTTCCCAGGTCCCGATCCTCGGGGGCCTGCAGGTCGCCGCGCACCGCCCATACATGTCTGCCGTCCTTCAGGCGACCAAGGAACACGGCGTTCTCCGGCGGTCGGTCGCCGATCGTGTCGGCCCGGTCCAGCACCACCTGACCGTTGGCGATCAGCACCTGGTTGCGGTGATCCACACGCAGCAGCAGCGCGTCGGGCCAGCCGGCCAGCGCGGCGTCGATGTCTGTGCGCAAGGCATCGGCGCGGTCGGCACCCACCCGAGACAGCAGGGGGACGTTACGGAGTCCGAACGTGCGGTGTACGGTCATCGCTCGGCATCCGCACTGCGGATGTACAAGAGCCGGTCACCGGCTTCCAGCGCATCGACCTCGGGGGCGTCGACCCGCAACAGGCGCCCGTCCCGCACCACACCGAGCACGATGTCGTGCAGATGCCGCGGTGAGCCGCCCTCCTCCTTCGGGCTGACCTCCCGTTCGGCGATCGCGAACCCGGCGTCCGGGGTCAGCAGATCCTCCATCATCTCGACCACGCTGGGCGTCTGCGTCGCGATGCCGAGCAGGCGACCCGCGGTCTCTGACGACACCACTGTCGAATCCGCACCCGACTGGCGCAGCAGGTGCTGGTTCTCGGCCTCGCGCGCCGCGGCGATGATCTTGGCCTTGGGGGCCAGCTCTCGGGCGGTCAGTGTCACCAGCACGGCGCTCGCGTCGTCGTCGGTGGCGACGATGATGGCCTTGGCGTGCTGGGCACTCGCGAGCCGCAGGATGTCGGACTTGGTGGCGTCGCCGTGGACGGTGACCAGCCCGGCGCTTCTCGCCCGTTCCAGCGCGGCCGCGTTCTCGTCGACGACGACGATGTCGGCCGGCGCGACATCGTCGCCGACCATGGCGGCGACCGCCGTGCGGCCCTTGGTGCCGTATCCGATCACCACGGTGTGGTTGCGCACTTTGCTCCTCCATCGCTGGATTTTCAGCGCTTGCCGCGACTGGGTGGTCAGCGTTTCCACCGTGGTACCGATGAGGACGATCAGGAACGCCACCCGCAGCGGCGTGATGACCAGGACGTTGACCAGCCGCGCGGACTCGGTGTACGGCGTGATGTCGCCGTAGCCGGTCGTCGACAGCGAGACCGTGGCGTAGTAGAGACAGTCCAAGAACGACAGCGGATCGTTCTCGTCCGGTGTGTCGCCGATGTCCCGGTAGCCGTGCCGGTCCAGATAGACGATCAACACGGCCGCGAACAGCGCCGCGAGCGCGTAGAGCATCCGCATCGCGATCTTGCGGCCGGGGCTGACAAACGGTTCGGGAATCCGCAGAACATCGACGAGGGCGGCGTCTGGCTGCGAAGTCAGATTCGAGTCGATGGCGGCCAGTCGACGCCGCAACCTGCCTTTAGCCACGAGTCATCCAGGACAGCGGGCCAGCGTTTGCCTGGACCGATCCGAGCAGTCGCACGCCACAATGTAACCATGACCGCACCAACGCCCGCGCAGCTCACCGCCGCACCCGAAGCACGTCGCCTCGCGGCGATGCTGGTCGGCATCGGAACCCTGCACTTCGTCGCACCGAAACCGTTCGATTCGATCGTGCCCGCCGAGCTGCCGGGAAGCGCGCGGTTCTACACCTATGCCTCTGGTGTCGGTGAGCTCGCCACCGGCGCACTGCTCGCCTCGCGCCGGACCCGCAAGCTGGGCGCACTGGCCGCGGTGGCGCTGTTCGTCTCCGTGTTCCCGGCGAACGTCAACATGGTGCGGCTGTGGTGGAACAAGCCGTGGCCGATGCGTCTGGGCGCGATGGCCCGGCTGCCACTGCAGATCCCGATGATCACGACCGCACTCAAGGTGTACCGGAACTCCTAGCGGCGTCCTGGCCGCGGCCCGCGGCGAGCAACTCCACCAGGTCGTCGGCGCCGGGCAAGGTGTCGGGCACGACGGTCTGGCCGGATCGCACGTAGTGGAACGCCGCCCGCACCGACTCGGGCGAACAGCCGCGCAGCGCGGCCCATGCGAGCCGGTACACGGCGAGCTGAACCGCCGCGTGTTCCTTCGCCTCCGGCGTGTCCGGCGGATCACCGGTCTTCCAGTCGAGAACCGTGGTGGTGCCGTCGGGTTCGGCGAACACGGCGTCGATGCGTCCCCGCACGACGACCTCGCCGAGCACCATGTCGAACGGCACCTCGACCTCCACCGGGGTACGCGCGGCCCACGGGGATTTGATGAACGCGTCCTGCAGTTCGGCCAGGCTCTCCTCGGCGGCCCGCCCACTGTCGCTGTCGACGGCACCCGGCAGATCGTCGAGATCGAACAACCGCTCGGCATGGAAATACCGCTGCACCCATTCGTGAAACGTGGTGCCCAGCAAGGCATGCGGGTCGGGCCGCTGCGGCAGCCTGCGCCGGAGCCGGGCCAGCGCGGCCGTGGGGTCCCGGCTCAGTTCCACAAGCGTGCTCACCGACAGCTGAGCCGGCAATTCGGTGTCTGCCTGCTGCGGTGCGCGTTCGCGTTCGGCCAGCAGCGCGTCGACGTCGGCCGTCCAACCCTCTTGATCGGCATCGGCGGTGACCTCACCGGCCATCGCCGCGGCGACCAGTCGGGCACCGCGGTGCACATCGTCGTCGGCGGACGCCACCGGCGGCCACAGCGCCTCGACGACCTGATCACGTAGCGGATTCGCCTCCCCCGGACCAGGATCCGGCGCCCACTGCTCGATCTCACCGCACGGCGTGCCCGCCGTCGCGGCCTCCTCAAGGATGGTCTTGAGCTCACACAGGAACTCCGACGGCCCACGCGGCTTGCTCTCGGTGGCGCCCCAGTGGTGTCCGGACAGCAGCAACGTGTCCTCGGCGCGCGTGATCGCGACATAGAGCAACCTGCGCTCCTCATCGACACGCCGCTGATCGAGGCTGCGTTTGTGATCGGAGATCTTGTCGGACAGAATCTTCCGATCGTAGATGTCGGAGGTGTCCAGCACCGGGACACCGATCTCGGATTCGGTGGCGCGATCACCCCGCAGGAGCGGCGGCAGGTCGGCGGCGTCGGTCAGCCAGGTCCGCGCCTGGGCGGTCGACGGGAACACCCGGCCGCTCAGATGCGGCACCGCCACCACCTGCCATTCCAACCCCTTGGCCGCATGCACCGTGAGGATCTGTACCCGGTCGTGTGACACCGTGAGTTCTGCCGGCGCCAAACCGTTCTCGACCTCAATGGCCGCTTCCAGATAGGCGAGCAACGCCGACACCGACGCGGTCGGGCGAGCGGCGAAATCGGCCACGAGATCGCTGAACCGGTCGAGGTTCTCGGTGCCCGCCCATCCGGCGGCCACCGGCCGGGCGGCGCGGGCCTCGGCGTCCAGGCCAAGCACCCGGCGCACCTCGGCCACCAGCTCCGGCAGCGGATGACCCAGATGTGAGCGCAACATGGTGAGTTCACGTCCGAGCGCGACGATGCGTTCGTATCCGGTGGGCGAATACCGCTGCGGGTCACCGGGATCGCAGATCGCATCGGCCAGGCACGCGGTGTCGGCGTCGGGCGCGGCCTGCGCGACGATCTCGGCGGTGCTCGCCTCAGCTTTCGGCCGGTCGTCGAGTTCGACGGCACGACGCCACAGCGCGGTGATGTCGCGCGCACCGAACCGCCAGCGCGGACCGGTGAGGATCCGCATGACCGCCGAGCCGGCCGTCGGATCGGCGACCAGGCGCAGCATCGCCACCAGGTCGGCCACCTCAGGCACCGCGAGCAGTCCGGCGACACCGACGACCTCGACGGGGACACCCCGTGCGGTGAGCGCCTCGGCCATCGGCGCGGCGTCGGCGTTGCGCCGCACCAGCACCGCGGCGGTAGGAGCGGTCTCGCCGCGCCCGATCGCACCGTGATAGGCGCGCGCCACGTGATCTGCAACCCATTCACGTTCGGCAGCAATGTTGTTCAGCAGCGCGCAGCGGATCGTGCCGGGCTCGGCGCCGGGCCGGGGCCGCAGTGCACGGACCGAAACCGAGCGGCGGCGGGCCTCGGCCGAGACCGCGTTGGCGACGTGCAGCGTGCTGGGCGGGTTACGCCAACTCGTCCGCAGTTCCAGGGTGGGTGCGGGCGTGCCGTCGGAGTACGGGAAGTCGGTGGTGAACCGCGGCAGGTTGGTGGCCGAGGCCCCGCGCCAGCCATAGATCGACTGGATCGGGTCCCCCACCGCGGTGAGGGCGAGCCCGTCGTCGACGCCGCCGCCGAACAGAGACGACAGGGCGACCCGCTGCGCGTGGCCGGTGTCCTGGTACTCGTCGAGCAGCACCACCCGGTAGCGCTGGCGCAGTTGCTCGCCCACCTGGGGGAACCGGGCTGCCAGGCGCGCCGCGGCGGCCATCTGCATCCCGAAGTCCATCACCTTCTCGGCCCGCATGCGTTGGTGCAGCGCGTCGATGAGCGGGACGAGTTCGGTGCGCTCGGTCTGGGTGGCGAGCATGCGCAGCAGCCACTGGCTCGGCCCGCGGTCACGCTGATACGGCCCCGCCGGCAACGTGTGGACCAGCCGCTCCAGTTCGACGTGGGTGTCGCGCAACTGGTCGGTGTCCACGAGATGCTCGGCGAGCGCGCCCGAGAGCCGCAGCACCATCGCGGTGACGGCGGCCGGGGTCTTCTCGGTGTCGAGCTGCCCCGGGTGCGCGCACACCACGTCGTAGGCCAGCTGCCACAATTCGGTCTCGCTGAGCAGCCGGGTGTCGGGCTCGACCGGAAGCAGCAGGCCGTGCTCACGCAGCAGGGTGCCTGCGAACGCGTGGTAGGTGCTGACCGTCGCGGATTCGTCGGCCGCACCAGAGGCCGGCGCCAGACCGGCACCGGCCAGGCGTGCCAGCCGGGTACGGACGCGGCGCAGCAGCTGACCGGCGGCCTTGCGCGTGAACGTGAGACCGAGCACCTGCGACGGCGTGGCAAAGCCGTTGGCCACCAACCACACCACGCGCGCGGCCATGGTCTCGGTCTTGCCCGCACCCGCACCCGCGATCACCACCAGCGGTCCCGGCGGGGCCGCGATCACCGCCGCCTGTTCGTCGGTGGGAGGAAACAAACCGAGGGCTGCCGAGAGTTCGGCCGGGGTGAATCGGGCCGCCACGACGGTGGATGCTACCTGCGTCATGGCCGCTCCCCACCGGCCTGGGCCGGGCAGCTGGAGCGCACCGGGCAGTTGGCACAGCCGGTGTTGACCCGCGCCACGAACTCCGGACCCGCCGTCGCCGCGGCTGCCCTGCCGACGGACTCGAGCCACTCGGAACGCTTGTCCGGGGTGAGCGGATCCTGCTCCCGTTCGGTGGCGCCCGCGGCGCCGGCCTTGCCCAGGTACACCAGCCTGCCGCCGCCGGGCTCATCGCCGTGGTCGAGCAAGCCTGCGGCGACGGCGAGTTGGTACATCGCCAGCTGCGCGTGGTTCTGCGCATCGTCCTTTGTCACCGGGCTCTTGCCGGTCTTGAGGTCGACGACCACGAGGCGGCCGGCCTCGTCGCGCTCCAGTCGATCCAGCCTGCCGCGCACCTGCACACCGGGGGTATCGGCCCCCGGTTCCACCACGACGCCCTCGACGGGGATCTCGGTGGCGACCTCGGTGAGTTGCCGCCGGGTGTCCTCACGCCACCGGGTGAAGGTCTCCAGCATGGCACGATGGCGCGCCAACTCGTTGTCCGAGAACCACTTCGCGTCGAACGGCAGTTCTGCCCAGACCTTTTCGAGCTCATTGGCCAGCTGACTCTCGGTCTTCCCCGGTTCGGAGACCAACGCGTGCACCAGCGACCCCACCGTCGACCGGACATCTCGCCCGTCGTCGCCACCGTGGCGCTCCAGCAGCCAGCGTAGCGGGCAGTCGGTGAGCATCTGCAACGTCGACGGGGACAGCGTGACCACGTGCCCGGGCTCCGACCACAGCGGTTCGTCGGTGGTCAGCGGGGTCATGGCATGCCATTGCGCCGGTTCCGCACCAGGCACACCCGCGGCCGCCAACCGCGCCAATTGCGTTGCGGCGCAAGCACGTGCTTCGTCGTCGACCGCGCCGTTGGGTGCGCACACCACCGCGCGCAACCGGCCGACGAGCGCCGACGGGACCAGCACTCGCGGGGCGACCAGTGGCGGTTCGGCGACCGGCTCGGTCGCCCACGTTGCGATCTCGGCGCAGAACGGCGACGGCAGCAGGGACTCGTCGCCGGTGTCGCTGTCGATCGCGGTGATCATCAGCCGGGTTCGCGCGCGCCCCATCGCCGCCATCAGCAGGCGGCGCTCTTCGGCCACCAGCGGGGCGCTGGTCGACACCGTGCGGTCGGTGGCATCGGTCACGCCGTCGAGGACATCGACCAGATGCTGGGTGCCCAACACCCCGCCTCGGGGAGTCACGTTGGGCCACAGTCCTTCCTGCACACCGGCGATGACCACGAATTCCCATTCGCCCGACAGTGCGCCGTGGGCGCTGAGCACCGCGACAGCTTCGGTGGGTGTGTTCGGCTCGGCCCGGGCCACTGCCGCACCGAGCCGGGTGACGTGGTCGACCAGACCGCGCAGGGAGGCGCCCGCCGTGCGGTTGACGTACTGGTCGGCGACGTCGAAGAGCGTCGTCACGGCGTCGAGATCGCGGTCGGCCTGGGCGCCAACGCTGCCGCCCCGCTCGCTGGCCGCCAGCCAGCGGCGCTGCAACCCGCTGGCGTGCCAGGCCTGCCACAGCGTGTAGCGCGGATCGGCGCCGGAAGCGTCGCTGCGTCGTGCCGCGGTCAGCACCGCTCGCAACCGGCGCAGCGGCCGCAGGTGCTCGGTCGACAGTCCCTTGGGCTCGTGCTCGATCGCCTCGACCAGCAGATCACCGAAATCCCGTGGGGGCTGGGACCCGTCGACGCGGCGCAGGGCCCGCCGCAACTGGCGCAGGGTGACCGGGTCGACGCGTCCGATCGGGCCGGTGAGCAACCCCACCGCGCTGTCGGCGTCCAGCTGACCAGCGGCGGTCGCGTCGAGCACCGTGAGCAACGCGGCGGCCGCGGGCTGCTGGGCGAGCGGCACGTCATTGCCGTTCTCCTGCACGGGCACACCTGCCGCACCCAGCGCGCGGGCCAGGGCGGTGCCGACCCGCGGTACCGACCGCACGACCACCGCCATCTGCGACCACGGCACGCCGTCGATCAGGTGTGCGCGGCGCAGTGCGTCGGCGATCATGGCGCCTTCGGCGTGTGTGGAGGCGGCCAGCCGAACCGTGACCGTGCCCGCGCGCTGCGGATTTCCCGTCCAGTACCGCGTATCGCTCACGCTGGGCAGCCGCTGCCCGAGACCCGTGATGGCGGACGCGATCTCGGGGGCGCAGCGATGCGACTGCGTCAACGTGACGGCCGGGTGGGTGTCGTCGCGCAGCATCGCCGGATCGGCGCCGCGGTACCCGAATACCGATTGGTCGGGGTCACCGGCGATCACCGTCAGCCCGGTGCCCGCGGCCAGCGCCCGCACCAACCGCGCGGCCTGCGGGTCGAGGTGCTGCGCATCGTCGACCAACAGCAGCTTGATGCGATTGCGCTCGGTGGCGAGCAGTTCGTCGTCGGCGCCGAGCGCCTCCAGGGCGGCACCGACCAGCTCGGCGGCGCCCAGGGCGGGCACGGTGGCCTGCGGCGCGGCCATGCCCACCGCTGACCGCAGCAGCATGATCTGCTCGTAGGCCTGCGCGAAGCGCCCCGCGGCCAGCCATTCGGGCCGCTTGGCGGCGCGTCCGAGACGTTGCAGCGCAATCGGATCCACACCCCGCTCGGTGCAGCGCGCCATCAGGTCGCGCAGCTCGGTGGCAAAACCGGCGGTGGTCAGGGCGGGCCACAGCTGTTCGGGCCAGCCGACCGGCGAGCGGTGCCCGTCCTCCAGGTCACCGGCCAGCAGCTCGCGGATGATCCCGTCCTGTTCGGCGCTGGTGATCAGGCGCGGCGGCGGATCTCCGTTGCGCTGGGCCGCCAGCCGCAGCACCGCGAACGCATACGAGTGCACCGTGCGCACGAGCGGTTCACGCACCACCCCGACGGTTCCGGCACCGAGCAGCCGCGCCGTGACCGCCGCCCGCGCGGCGCTGCGCAGGCGCGCCGAACCGGTCAGCAGAAGAACTGATTCCGGGTCGACACCGGCCAGGATGTGTTCGACCGCGGTGTCGACCAGCAGTGAGCTCTTGCCGGTCCCTGGCCCGCCCAGCAGGCGAACCACACCGCTGCGGCCGGGCTCCAGAAGCGTGGCGGCGGTCTGCGATGCGGACTCGACGTGGTGTGCGGTCATGGTGTGAATGACACCAGAAGGGACCGACAAGTAGCGGAGCGGATTGGAGTGATGAACCCCGACAAGTAGCGGCGTGGCAGCATCAGTGGAATGTCAACCGACGTGCTGCATGTCCACCGCTACGGTCCGCCCGACACACCGCAGGTGCTGCTCATCCACGGCCTGACCGGCCACGGTCAACGCTGGCAGACCCTGGCGACACGGTATCTGCCCGACCTTCCGGTCCTCGCCCCCGATCTGATCGGGCACGGGCGGTCCTCGTGGGCGGCGCCGTGGACGATCGACGCCAACGTCGCCGCGCTCGCGGCACTGCTGGACCGTCCCACCCTCGTGGTCGGGCACTCGTTCGGCGGGGCGCTGGCACTGAATCTGAGTGCCGTCCATCCGGATCTGGTGAGCGGACTGATCCTGCTCGATCCGGCGATCGCCCTGGACGGGGACTGGATGCGCGACATCGCCGATGACATGTTGGCCTCGCCGGACTATCCGGACCGTGAGGAGGCCCGTCTCGACAAGGTGAACGGCTCGTGGGGCGAGGTGGATCCCGCGGAGGTCGAACGCGAACTCGACGAACATCTCGTCGAGGTGGGTGACGGCCGCGTTGGCTGGCGGATCAGCGTGCCCGCGGCGATGTCGTACTGGAGTGAGCTCGCCCGCCCGGTTGTGCTGCCGCGCAATCCGATCCCGACGGTTCTGGTGCGGGCGAAGCGTTGCCGTCCACCGTTCGTGGCCGACGCGCTGATCGACGGGTTGACCGAACGGCTCGGCTCGAGGTTCACGCTGCTGGACTGGGACTGTGACCACATGGTGGCCCAGGCCAGGCCCGCCGAGACCGCCGAGTTGATCCGCCGACAGCTGGGCTGACATGCCGCGCGTCACCGAGGAGCAGGTGGAGGCGGTCCGCACGCTGGTCGCGGCGATTCCGCCGGGCAGGGTGTCGACCTACGGCGACATCGCCGAGGCCGTCGGGCTCTCCAGTGCGCGCATCGTCGGCTGGGTCATGCGGACCGATTCCTCGGATCTGCCGTGGCATCGCGTGGTTCCCGCGTCGGGGCGGCCCGCTGCGCATCTGGCCACCCGTCAGCTCGAACGTCTGCGCGCCGAGGGCGTTCTGGCCACCGACGGCCGTATCCCGTTGCGCGAGTACCGCCACATTTTCTAGCGCGAACAGACACAAAACCTGCGCTTTCGGCGGCAAATAGGGCAGGTTTGCGTCTGTTCGGTGGGCAACCCGGGTGGGCGGCTACCCGATGTTCGGGTGTACTCCGAACCTACGCAACTCGAGCGCGGGATTGGTCTCCCGCACCGCGTCGAGCCTGCCGCGATCGAGTCGTGTGCTCACGCAGCCTTCCTGCTCACCGAGGGCCACGGTCACAACGCCCATCGGGTCGACGATCATGCTGTTACCGACGCCGGCGCTGCCGCACTGATCAGCGGCCATCACGTAAGCCGTGTTCTCGATCGCCCGGGCCCGCAGCAATGTCTGCCAGTGGTTCTCCTTCAGTGGACCGGGGACCCACTCGGCCGGTATCACCACGACATCGGCGCCGGCGTCGACAAGCCGCCGGGTGACCTCAGGGAAGCGGAGGTCGTAGCACGTCTGCAGCCCGAACTTGAGACCCCCCACGGTGAAGATCTCGGGGTCCTCGATCGCCGCCGGACGCACGAACCGCGACTCCTTGTACCCGAACGCGTCGTACAGATGGATCTTCCGGTAGGTCGCGACCACCGCACCTGACCGGTCGATCGCCAGCAGCGTGTTGAAGATCTGACTGCGGCTTTCGGTCACCTCGTTCATCCCGAAAACGATCGTGATCGAGTGCCGCTCGGCCAATGCCCGGATCTCCGACACGAACGAACCGTCGAGAGCTTCCGCCGACGCCAGGAAACGCTCATCCATGGTCGGCACGCTGAACATGGAGTACTCGGGCAGTGCAACCACGTGACTCCCGTGTGCACTCGCGGTGGCGACCAGCCGCGCGATGCTGTCGAGGTTGGCCGCTTTGTCCTCGCCGGGCGCGAACTGCGCTATCGACGCCACTACCACGCAGTCCTCCTTGGGATCTGGGTCTTTGGTCAGCATGGGTGTTTCAGCCTTTCTCCGGCGCAGGCATGCGCTCCATGCGCCCGAGCACGAGCGTGTAGGAGATGATGCCTGCGATGAGCACCACACTGGTCACCAGGAAGGCGCCGGCGAACGAACCGGTGCGATCGACCACGAAGCCGGTCACGATCGGTGCGGCGATGCCGATGAGATTTGCGATGAAGTTGACGACGCCACCCAGAGTTCCGGTGTAACCCTCTGGAGCGATGAGAGAGACGATACTGGCCCCGGCCGGGACCGAAACAGCAAGGCCCGCAGCGCCTATCGACAAGAAGACCACCGCCACCGCGATGGAATCCGAGTACGCTGCGCCCGTCACCAAGAGCGAGGTGAGCATGCTGCCCACCAGTACGATCCGCCGGACCCTGGTGACCTGACCGGTGCGGGCGACCCACCGGTCCATCAACACGCCGGCGACCAGAAACTGGGCCACCACGGCCACCAGCCACGGAATCATCGTGTAGAGGCCGCCTTTGAGCAGATTGACCCCGAACTGATGTTCAAGGTAGCCCGGCAGCCAGGTCAGCAGCACGTAGTAGGCATATGTGTACGAGGCGTATCCCAGAGACAGGCCCCAGGTCTTGCGCCGACGGAGCAGGTAGCCCACACCGCGCAGCGATCCGCCGTTGACCACGTTCTCGTCTTCGGCGCCGCCGCTACGTAGATAGTCCAGTTCGGCCTGCGCCATCCGGCCGTCGGCGACAGCAGCCGTGGGCGAGCGGTACAGCAACCACCATGCCGCGAAGTACATCAGGCTGAGCGCCCCGGTGAAGATGAAGGCCGCATGCCAGCTGAACACCGACACGAGGAACGCCATCACCGGTATGCCGACGACGTTGGAGACTTTGGCGCATCCATCGAATATCGCTGTGGCAGTTCCCCTCTCATGCTTGGGGAACCACTGTCCGATCGCTTTCCAACCGGCCGGCACCGTCGGGGCCTCCCCGACGCCGAGCAGCAACCGTGCCACGATGAGCAATCCGAGCCCGCCCGCCGCCGCCGAGAGGAACGACGCCGTCGCCCACAGGAACGTGCCGACGCGGTTGACCCAGGGCACACCGATCCTGTCGATGATCGACCCGATCGGCATCTGCAGCATTGCGTACGTCCACAGGAACGCCGAGGAAACGATGCCCATCTGCGCTGCGGAGATCTCGAAGTCCGCCATGATCGCCGGCGTGGCGACCGACAGATTCACCCGGTCGATGTAGTTGACGAACATGCCCACACCGAGGAGCCCGCCGATATACCAGCGGGTGCGCCCGCCGGATCCCGTCCGCCCGTGTGTCGCGAGACTCTGTGTTTCAACCTCGTTCATGGCAGCACCGTCAGACTCGTAACGAGCTGAGTTCGGTGACCTCTGCGTAGGCCGCCGAGAACCCGGCCACCAACGCACCGTGCTCCATGACGGCCACCACCTGATCGGCACCGTGTTCAACTGCGAAACGCTTCTCCTCCGGCGTCCACGCGGGCAGCAACCACGGCTTCGCGGCGGCGTGCGCGGCGGCGGCCACCCGCGCCAGGTCGGCGAAGTCGCCTTCCGTACGCGAGTACGCCCCGCGCTCGCGCCGCAGTGACAGATCTGACGGTCCCACGAACACCCCGTCCACGGTATCGAGCGCCAGGATGCCGTCGATCTCCTCGAGGGCACCAGCGTCTTCGATCATCGGATAGCAACGCGTGCGCCGGTCCTGCTCGCGCACCCACTCGTCGGTGAATCCGCCGTATGCCGCCGTCCGACCACCGGCAAAACTGCGGTCACCCCGTGGCGGGAACTTCGCGTACGCGGTCACCTCACGGGCGTGCGCGGCGTTTTCGACGTGTGGAATCGCCACGACGTCGGCCCCGAAATCGAGCGCCTGCTGGATCGGTCCACGCTCGGGCCCGAGAACCTTCGCGATGACCTCCAGACCCACGGCCTTCACAAAGGGAACGAAGCGCTCCAGGTCGGTGAGATCGAACGTGCCGTGCTCGATGTCCATCACGACCGCGCCGAACCCGATCTGCGCAGCGATCTCCACGGCTGCGACGTTGGGACTCGACAACCAGACGGCGTAGCGGCGGTTCGGTGTCATCTCTCCTCCTGATCTCCTACGGTTGCGTACACCGTGTATACACAAGATATGCAAAGTGTGTCCATTAGTGTCGTCTTGATGCAGTGAAGGGAGTGCAGATGCCGATCGCGGCAAACGAACCGTCCGCTGAGCCCGCCACGCCCCTGTCCGCGCGCGACCGGGTCTACGAGTGGGTCCGCGACGAGATCATCAAAGGTGCACTACCGGCCGGCCGGTTCCTCGACGAGGTCTGGGTCTCCGAGCTGGTCGGCACATCGCGCACTCCGGTGCGCGAAGCCTTCCACCGCCTCAACTCCGAGAAGTTCATCGACCTGCTGCCGCGGCGCGGAGCGCAGGTCCGCAACGTCACCGCCCGCGAGATGGAGGAGGTGTACGCGTCGCGCAGGCTGATCGAGGGCCACGCGGCGTGCGCTCTGTGCACCGCTCGCGCCGGTGCGCCGACAGATCTCGAGACACTCGCGGGCCAGATGGAAGAGGCGGGCCGAGCCGAAGACTGGTTCACGGTGGCCCGGCTGGACCGCGCGTTCCACCGCGCCATCGTTGATGCACACGGCAACTCGGTCCTGACCGAGCTGTACGACGCGCTGCAATCACGTCAGCAACGGGTCGCCGTCCGGGCACTGCAGATCCGCCCCCAACGGGTGCCCGAGATCGACCGTCAACATCGCGCCATCATCGCTGCGCTCGCACACAACTCGGTCGACGAGGTCGCCGCGCTCCTCGACGAGCACCTGCGGCCGATCCCCGAGATCACCGCTGCCCTGGGCTGATTCTCAGAGGATCAACCGCACCAGAGAAGCGGTGCGGGCCAGGCCCGGGAAGGCCGCCGCGGTGGAACGCGGGTGCAGCGCATGCACGGCCAGCCGGAACATCAACGCCCGCAACAGCATCTGCGGCCACTCCGGCAACGAGTCCCAACGCTCGATCAACCCATCGTCGGCGTCACCCCACGACAGCGCGTCGACCACGACCACACCCGCCGCCCACGACGCCGGGCGCCAATACGGCGTGATGTCGGTGATGCCCGGTGCCGCGGCACCGGCGAAAAGCACTGTGCCATAGAGATCCCCGTGCACCAGCTGGCTGGCGCTCTTGGTCGGTTTGCGCAGCGTCGCGAGCTGGTTGATGAGCTCGATGGACCGCTGGCCGTCGGCCGAGCCCGGCGCGACGCGCGCACCCTGCGGCAACGAGTGCAGCGGACGTTCCTCCCAGGCCGCGCGGTCGGCGGCGATGAACACATCGACGTCGGCCCACGGCGCAACCGGCGGCTGCGTCAGGAAGCGCGGCCGCTCGAGCTTGGCCGTCGCCTCGTGCAGGCGCACGGCCGCCGAGACGACCTCGTCGTGCCGCGGTTCGGGTGTCCCGGCGACGAACGTGTCGGCGCGCCAGCCTGCGACCACGTAGCGCCCGTCGGTGGACCGTACGGGTCGCGCCAGGCGCACACCGTCGACGAACAACGTCTCCCGGACCTTCGCCGACCACGCCGCCCTGGCGTGATCGGCGACCATCGACAACACCACTTCGCCGCAGCGCCAGCCACCCTCCCAGCTTGAGCCGAGCGGTACCGGGCGCACCCCGGACAGGCCGAACGCCGCCAGCACATGTTCCGGCGGTCGTTCCACACTCACACGCTCAGCCTAAGCGGTGAGCCCGCAAACCAGCCGTCAGTACATGACCATGTCGGGTTCGAGCTGCTTCGCCCACGCCACGATGCCGCCCTGCAGGTGTACGGCGTCGGAGAATCCGGCCTTCTTGGCGATCGCGAGAACCTCGGCCGAGCGGATACCGGTCTTGCAGTAGAACACCGGTGTGCGGTCGGCAGGCAGCTTGGCCAACGCCGCGCCGGACTCGAACGTGGGCTTGGGGATCAACTCCGCGCCCTCGATGTGGTTGATGTCCCATTCGACGCGCTCGCGGACGTCGATCAACGCCAACGGCTTTCCGGAGTCCAGCAGCTCACGCAGTTCCTGCGGCGTGACGGTGGAATCGGCGGCCGCGGCGGCGGCCTCGTCGGACACCACGCCGCAGAACGCCTCGTAATCGATGAGCTCGGTGATCTTCGGCGTCGACGGATCCTTGCGGATGCGGATGGTGCGGTAGGTCATGTCGAGCGCGTCGTACACCATCAGCCGGCCCAGCAGCGGTTCGCCGATGCCGGTGATGAGCTTGATCGCCTCGGTGCCCATGACCGATGCGATCGAGGAGCACAGAATGCCCAGCACGCCGCCCTCGGCGCACGACGGCACCATGCCCGGTGGCGGCGGCTCGGGGTACAGGTCCCGGTAGTTGAGGCCCAGGCCGTCCGGGGCGTCCTCCCAGAACACCGACACCTGGCCCTCGAAGCGGTAGATGGAACCCCAGACGTACGGCTTGCCCGCGAGCACGGCCGCATCGTTGACCAGATACCGCGTGGCGAAGTTGTCGGTGCCGTCGAGGATCAGGTCATACTGGCCGAACAGGTCGACCGCGTTGTCCGGTTCGAGCCGGAACTCGTGCAAGTTGACCTTCACCAGCGGATTGATCTCGGCGATCGAGTCACGCGCGCTCTGCGCCTTGGACCGCCCGATGTCGGACTGGCCGTGGATGATCTGGCGCTGCAGGTTGGACTCGTCGACGACGTCGAACTCGACGATGCCGATGGTGCCCACACCGGCGGCGGCCAGGTACAGCAGCGTCGGGGAGCCGAGCCCACCCGCGCCGATCACCAGGACCTTCGCATTCTTGAGCCGTTTCTGCCCGTCCAGTCCCAGATCGGGAATGATCAAGTGCCGGCTGTAGCGCGCCACCTCTTCCTTGGTGAGCTCGGCGGCCGGCTCAACCAGTGGCGGTAACGACACATCCAAATTCGCGGACACCGCATCTCCTCAAGTCAAAAATCTGCTCGTATCGACAACGGTAATCCGGCCGCCAGCCTTCCCGGCAGCCGCGTGGCATCTCACCACAGTTGCGCGGGCGAAGCCGGATCGGCGGCCGCGCCAGACCGGGCGCAGCTCAGGCGATGGGGTACGGCCATGGGTTGAATCGGCACGTCAGACCGTCGCCGTGGACGGTCTCGGGGTCGAACTTGGCCGCATCGTCGTTGGACGTGGAGAACGTCTGCTGCATCATGATCGGCGCGAGATCGCCGTTGCCGGGGCACGCCTCGTGGCGCTGGTAACCGATGGCATGGCCCACCTCGTGGTTGATCACGTACTGCCGGTAGGAGCCGATGTCCCCCTGGAACGGCACGGCGCCGCGCACCCAGCGCGCCTCGTTGATGAACACCCTGGCCTCGCCGCCGTTGTAGGACGGGTTGTAGCACGAGGCTTCCAGCTGGATGTCGTAACCGCAGCCTTCGCGCACGGTCATCGGCGAGGTGAGCGATACCCGGAAATCCGGTTCGACACCGCTGCCCGCGTCGACGCGGGTGAACGCGAACAGGCCGTTGTGGGTCCAGCTCTTGGGGTTGGCGAGGGTCTCGTCGACCATGCGCGCGAAGCCTTCGTCACCGCCGAAGGACGTGGTGTCCAGGCCGTCCTCCACCTCGACGGTGTAGGTGAAGGACTTGGTGCTGCCCGCACCGATCTTGGGGGTGGTGCCGGGCACGATGTGCCAGGTCTTGGCGCCGGCCTGGGTGAAGGGCCCGCCCGCGGGCAGGATGCCGGTGGGCAGGTTGGCGTCGAACTGCGTGAGGCCTTTCGGCGGGGCACCGATGATCGCGGTGCCGACATCGAGGGTCGGCGGGCCCTGCACGGGGCCCTCTGCCTCTGGTGCCGACGGTGCGGCAGACGTGCCGGTGACGGTCTGATACAGGACCACGACGGTGAGCACGATCAGCACCGGAAGGGCGTAGGCCCGCCAGCCGTATGTGGAGACGAACCGCCCGATCCAGGTCTGCTTGCGCCAGCGCTGATGATCGTCCCGGTTGGACCGCGCGCGCCCGGAGTCGAATGCCACCGGGTCACGTTGTGCGCGCAGCGGCTCCCGCCATTCGTTGCGCAGCGCCGGGACATGGCCACCCCCGCGACGTCCCGGGTCGTAGGTCACCGAACCAGGATGGCACAGCCGACTGTGTGACCAACGCCCGTGCGCCCGCTCTGTAACCGCGCCGGTGTCATTTCGAGATACGGCGGCAGCACCGACGTGGCGAACGCAGGACACCATGGAACAGCCTGCGGGCACGTTTCGCACGGTGACGGGCAACGGTAGTAATGTCGTCCCGATGAGCCACTGGGCGAACATGCCCCATGTGCGCCAGAGCAATACAGATTGAGGACTTGATGAGCGATCTCGCCAACACCGCCGAGAGGAGAGGCGAAAAGCGGCCGGCAGGGGGCAACCGTCGCGGTAACCGTCTCCCTCGCGATGAGCGGCGGGGTCAACTGCTGATCGCCGCGAGCGAAATTTTCGTCGACCGCGGCTACCACGCCGCCGGTATGGACGAGATCGCCGACCGCGCCGGTGTCAGCAAACCGGTTCTCTACCAACATTTTTCGTCCAAACTCGAGCTGTACCTGGCAGTGCTGCAACGCCACGTCGACAACCTGGTCTCCGGGGTGCGCCAGGCGCTGCGCACGACGACGGACAACCGGCAGCGGTTGCGCGCGGCAGTCGAGGCGTTCTTCGACTTCATCGAACACGACAGCCAGGGTTACCGGTTGATCTTCGAGAACGACTACGTGACCGAACCCCAGGTCGCCGCGCAGGTCAAAGTGGCCACCGAGGCCTGCACCGACGCGGTCTTCGATCTGATCAGTCGGGATTCGGGCCTTGAGGCCCATCGCGCCAGGATGATCGCTGTCGGCCTGGTGGCCATCAGCGTCGATTCGGCGCGGTACTGGCTCAACAACGACCGGCCGATCGACAAGGACTCGGCCGTGGAGGGCACGGTGCAGTTCGCCTGGGGCGGACTATCACACGTGCCGCTCACTCGCTCCTAGAACCGCGTCTCAGGCGGATTCCACCGTCACGCCGAAGCCCACCCGGCGCACGTCGGCGGCGCCGATCTCGACGTAGGCGATCTTGGCGGTCTGCACCAGGAAACGACGGCCCTTCTCGTCGGTCAGCGCGAGCACACCGGTTCCCGAGGAGAGTGCCTCGGTGAACTGCTGCTCCACCTCGCTCGGCGACTGCGCGCTGTTGAAGGTCAGCTCACGCGGGCTGTCCGTGACACCGATCTTGACCTCCACGCTTGACCCCTTCTCTTCTTCTCTGGTTGGACTGCGTGTCCGTTCCTCCAGCAGGCTAGTGGACGCGGCGCCCCCGGTGCGCCCTGGTGCCGCCGCATCGGGTTCGCGCTCAGCGAAGCCCAGGCATGGGGTGGTCCCGGCGGCCGGATCACGCGAGGATTCGGCGCCGATATCTCGCCGATATCTACGCGACCGAACCGAGGCCGGACCGTGACCGACACGCACGGTTGCGAACCTCATCTGTCACTCCTGCCTCGCTAGCATCGGCAACGACATTGGACGAGACGACTGGGATAGCCGCATGACCAGGCCTTATTCGCCGTATGACGCCACCGCGACCGACCGCTACGCGGACCACACCTCCGAGCCCGGCAGCTACCCGAGCGGCCACTCCTACAGCCGCGGGTACAACCGTGACCACAGTTACGGCTCCGGGTACGGGACCGGGTACGACCGCGGGGCGTATGCGGGCGACTACCAGGACTACGACGACTATGTCCGCTCCGAGGGCGGCAACGACGGTGGATATGACGAGGGCGGTTTCGACGAGCCCGACATCGAGTTCTACGAGGAACCGCTCGATCGGCGCTGGATCTGGGTCGCCGGTGTGGCCGGCGCGATCCTGCTCGTCGCCGTCGTCTGCACCGTGGTGATCCTGGGCGGTGGCGACAGCGGATCTGTCTCGGCCACCGTCGCGGCCCCCACACAGACGAGCCAGCCGGCCACCACCGCGCCCCAGGACGCGTCGTCGACGCCTCGCCCCGCCCCGCCGGCCGCGCCGTCACTGTCGCCGGAGACCGTCACCACGGTCACGCCGTCGCCGACGCCTCCGTCGGCGACCGCCGAGCCCGCCCCCGTTGCGCCGCCCGTGGAGGCCGCGCCACCGCCGGCCGCCAACCCCCGGGCCGTCACCTACCAGGTGACCGGAAATCGCCAGCTCATCGACCTGGTGACGATTGTCTACACCGACCAGCGGGGTGCGCTGCAGACCGACATCAACGTCGCACTGCCGTGGACCAAGACCGTCGTGCTGGATCCCGGTGTCGAGCTCAAGTCGGTGACCGCCACCAGCGTCGCCGGTCAGCTCAACTGCTCGATCACCGACGCGGCAGGCAACGTGCTCGTGGCCCAGGCCAACAACACGATGATCGCGACCTGCACGCAGTAACCGGTCAGGCCAGACCGAGTTCCTGCATGCGGCCCTGGTGGGTCTCCTGCAGCCGGCCGAAGAACTCGGCCAACTGCGTGAGACCTTCACCACTCGAGATCACGAGGTCGGCCAGTTCGTCGTGGTCGGCGAGCACGTACTGCGCCTGGGTGACGGCCTCACCGAGCAGACGACGCGCCCACAGCGCCAACCGGTGCCGTTGGCGGTCGCTCGCGGTGACCGCGGCCTGCACCTCGGCCACGACGAACTGAGAATGCCCGGTCTCCGACAGCACCGCGCGCACCACCGACGCGACCTCCTCTGGCAGCGCGTGGGAGATCTCCAGATAGAAGTCCGCGGCGAGCGCATCGCCGATGTAGGTCTTGACCAACGCCTCCAGCCACGTGCTGGGGGTGGTCATCCGGTGGTAGTTGTCGAGCGCGGGGGCGTACTTCGTCATCGCCTCGACTACGTCGACTCCCCTGTGCCGCAACGCCTCTCGGAGCAGCTCGAAATGACCCATCTCGGCTGCGGCCATGCTGGCCATGTTGATCCGGCCGCGCAGATTCGGCGCCATCCGCGCTTCGTCGGTGAGCCGGTAGAACGCGGCGACCTCGCCGTAGGCGAGCACCGCAAACAACTCGTTGACCCCGGGATGGTCCACGGTGACGCCTGAGGCGACCGGTTCGGCAATCCCTTCTGCGGCGGGCTGAGGCGCATTCATGGGGCCAACTGTAGACGCCGAATCAGACGGCCACCCCCACGGCAAATCGTGGTAATCAGGTAGACCAGCTACAATGGTCTGTGGTAACGGCTTCGAGCCGACCGCTGAGTGCCATCTGGGTGCCTGGTGAGCCGCCCGATACCGCTACCAGGAAATGTGCGTGCACGCAGTTGGCCCGCCCCAAGCGCTGGGCCCACGGATCGGCAGCGCCGCTCTACCGGGCGAACCCGACCGTTTCACAGTCGAAACTCGTGTGCGCTGGATGCCCCATGAGGTTTGACAGTGAAAGGCTACCTCCACCGCATATGACACAACCCAATCTCTCGTTTGCCGATCTCGGCGTCCGCGACGAAATCGTCCGCGCACTTGCAGAGAACGGCATTGAGCACCCCTTTGCCATTCAAGAACTCACCATGCCCCTGGCCCTGGCCGGCGACGACCTGATCGGGCAGGCCCGCACCGGCATGGGCAAGACCTACGCCTTCGGCGTGCCCCTGCTGCACCGGGTCTCCTCGGACGAGACCCGCCCGCTGACCGGCGCACCGCGTGCTCTGGTCGTGGTGCCGACGCGGGAACTCTGCCTGCAGGTCTACGACGACCTGGCCGGAGCCGCCAAACACCTGCCCACCAACGACGGCCGCAAGTTCACCGTGACGTCGATCTACGGCGGACGGCCCTACGAGCCGCAGATCGAGGCGCTGCGCAAGGGCGTCGACGTGGTCGTCGGCACCCCCGGCCGCCTGCTCGACCTGGCCCAGCAGGGTCACCTGCAGCTCGGTGGCCTGTCGGTGCTGGTCCTCGACGAGGCCGACGAGATGCTCGACCTGGGCTTTCTGCCCGACATCGAGCGCATCCTGCAGCTGACCCCCGATTCGCGGCAGGCGATGCTGTTCTCGGCCACCATGCCGGACCCGATCATCACGCTGGCTCGCACGTTCATGAACCAGCCGACACACATCCGCGCCGAGGCCCCGCATTCGGCCGCCACACACGACACCACCGCGCAGTTCGTCTACCGCGCGCATGCACTGGACAAGGTCGAGCTGGTGAGCCGCATTTTGCAGGCCCGCGGACGCGGCGCGACCATGATCTTCACGCGCACCAAGCGCACCGCACAGAAGGTGTCCGACGAGCTCGCCGAGCGCGGCTTCAAAGTCGGCGCGGTTCACGGCGACCTCGGGCAGGGAGCCCGCGAGAAGGCGCTCAAGTCGTTCCGCACCGGCGCGATCGACGTGCTCGTGGCCACCGACGTGGCTGCTCGCGGCATCGACATCGACGACGTCACGCACGTCATCAACTACCAGTGCCCAGAGGACGAGCAGGCCTATGTGCACCGCATCGGCCGTACGGGCCGCGCCGGTAAGACCGGTGTCGCGGTCACCCTGGTCGACTGGGACGAGCTGACGCGCTGGGAGATGATCGACAAGGCGCTGAACCTGGGCAACCCGGATCCGGCGGAGACCTACTCGAGCTCGCCGCACATCTACGCCGACCTCGACATCCCCACCGACGCCACCGGCACCGTGGGTAAGCCGCACCGTGAGAAGCGCGTCAAGTCCGCGGACGAGGACGAGCACCGCATCTCCTCGGCCGACCGTCCGGCCCGCACCAGGACCCGCACCCGGCGGCGCACCCGCGGCGGCAAGCCGCTCACGGGACACCCCGAGTCGCATCCCGAGACTCACAAGGAGTCGTCGTCCGCCGACGACACCGATGCGGCTCCGGCCGCCGAGTCCGAGGCCGGCGAGCACGCCCCGCGTCGCCGCCGCCGGCGCCGTCCGCGCAAGACCGAAGCAGCCGCCGCCGGCTGACCGAACCACCATTCGATGGTCAAACCCGAGCGCCGCACCCGCGGCGACATCGTCGCGGCCGCACTGATCGTCGTCGTCATCGCCGTCGCCGCAGGTCTGATCTGGTGGACCAGTGACGCGCGGGCGACGCTGAGCCGTCCCGCCGCGTCGCCGGTCCCCTATCTCACCCCCGCCACCGCGGTGCCCGCGGGTCTGCACGAGATGTGGACGGCGCCCAGCCCGAAGACGTCGGCCCCGGTGATCGCCGGCGGCGCGGTGGTGACCGGCGACGGACGCACCGTCGACGGTCGCGACCCGATCAGCGGCCAGGTGCTGTGGACCTACGCCCGCGACGTCGACCTGTGCGGCGTCACCTCGGTGTACTCGTACGCCGTCGCCGTCTACCCCGACGTGCGGGGTTGCGGACAGGTGAGCACGATCGACGGCAGGACGGGAATGCGTGGACCGGCCCGCACGGCCTACGCCGATCCGGAGGTCAAGCTGTCCACCGACGGCGTGACCGTGCTTTCCGCCGGGGACAGCCGCCTTGAGTTGTGGCGTTCGGACATGGTGCGCATGCTCAGCTACGGAGCGCTCGACGCGCGCATCAAACCCGACGTCCCGGCCTCGCCGGTGTGCAGGCAACTCTCCGCCGCGGCCAGTTCCTCGGCCGTGTCGGTGATCGAAGCCTGCCCCAACAGCGACGAGGTCCGGCTCACGCTCCTGCGACCCGCCGACGAAGAGGACACCCCCGACCTGCGTTATGTCGAATTGCCGGGCGTCACCGACGAATCCGGCGCCCAGGTGATCGCGGTGTCGGACACGACCACGGCGATCTACGTGCCCACTCCCGAACCCAAGGTCGACATCATCGACGAGACCGGCGCGACGGTGGCCAGCACGGTGTTACCGAAACCTGCGGCACCGCAATCGACCACGACGCGCGCCGGGGACCTCGTCACCTGGTGGACCGGCGATTCGGTGATGGTGTTCGATGCCGCAGGCCTGCGGTACAGGTACACCGTCAGCCCGGCCGGGGAACATGCGCCCGTCGGACCCGCCACGGCGATGGCGGGTCGGCTCCTGGTGCCCGTCGACGACGGATACGACGTGTTCGATCCCGCGACCGGCACCGGCGACCGGCACATCTCTGTGCCCCGCACACCCAGCGTGATGCCGGTCGTGCCCGCCGTGGCCGGGTCGATCGTGCTGGAGCAGCGCGGCACCGATCTGGTGGCGCTGGGCGCCGCATAGGAAACGCACAGTTGAGCGCAATGGGCGCGATATCGGCGGCATCCTCAGCCGAGGTCGATGACGACCACGGTGGTGTTGTCGCTGCCGCCCGCGTCGTTGGCGACCTCGACGAGCCGGCGTACCGCCGTATGCGGGTCCGGTGAGGTCGCGGCGTCGACGATCAGCGTCTCGTCGGCCGACGCGAACAGGCCGTCGCTGCTGATCAGCAACCGGTCTCCGGGGCCGCAGTCGATGGCGAACACATCCGGGCTGATATGCGGGCCGATCCCGAGCGCGCGCGTCAGCAGGTGCCGCTGTGGGTGCCACCGGGCCTCGTCGCGCGTGATCTCACCGATCCGTACCAGTTCCCCGGCAACGCTGTGATCGTCGGTCAGCTGCTCCATGCGGCCGTCGCGGATCCGGTAGAGCGGGGAGTCACCGATGTTCACCGCCAGCGGGCCGCCCTGTTCGGGCCCGAACACGACCACCGCGGTGAGCGTGGTGCCCGACACCGTGGGCTCGTCACCCAGCAGCTCGAATATCCGCAGGTTGGCCAACTGGACCGCCTCAAGCAACCCGTCGCGGTCGGGCGCCGCGGCGAACCCGGCGGCCAGCGCGTCCAGCGCCGTCGTGCTCGCATGATCGCCGCGCACACCGAAACCGTCGGCCACGGCATAGAGGATGCCCTCGGCCAGACACGCATCCTGATTGCTTTCCCGGACCGGCCCTTGGTCGGTGGCCGTGGCAGCCCTCAACACCGATGCCATGAGAACCGAGCCTTACACGACCTCGGGTGTGAATGTGGGCATCTTCTTGCCGGACCTCCAGTGCCGCAGCAGCGCGTCGGCGAACTCACGGTAGGCGATGGCGCCTTTGCTCTTGCGGCCCGCCAGCGCCGAGGACCCCGACGCGCTGGCCTCCGCGAACCGCACCGTGCGTGGGATGGGCGGGGCCAGCACGGGCAGCTCGTAGCGGTCGGCGACGTCGAGCAGCACATCCCGGCTGTGTGTGGTGCGTGAGTCGTACAGCGTCGGCAACGCCCCGAGGAGTTTCAGCTCGGGGTTGGTGATCTGCTGCACGTCGGAGATCGTGCGCAGGAACTGGCCGACACCGCGGTGCGCCAACGTCTCACACTGCAAGGGCACGATCACGTCGTGCGCGGCGGTGAGTCCGTTCAGCGTGAGCACGCCGAGCGAGGGCGGGCAGTCGATGATCACGACGTCGAAGTCGTTTTCGAGCTTCGCCAGGGCCCGCTTGAGCGCATATTCCCGACCGGCCCGCATCAGCAGCATGGCCTCGGCGCCCGCCAGGTCGATGTTGGCGGGCAGCAGTGTCATCCCCTCCTCGGTGCCCACCAGCGCAGCGCCGGGTTCGACCTCGCCGAGCAGCACCTCATGCACCGACACGGGCAGCTTGTCGGGATCCTGGCCGAGCGAGAACGTCAGACAGCCCTGCGGGTCCAGATCGACCAGCAGCACGCGACGGCCCTGCTCGGTGATCGCGGCGCCGAGAGACGCCACCGTCGTCGTCTTGGCTACCCCACCCTTTTGATTGGCGACCGCTAATACTCGCGTCACACGCCCCATCCAAGCACGCTCTGGGCGGCGGCGGCTTGACGTGGGGCAGAATCGCCGTGTGAGCGTCCAGCAGCACCGCCTCATGTTGCTTCGGCACGGCGAGACCGAATGGTCGGCCAGCGGTAGGCACACGGGCCGCACCGACCTCGATCTCACCGAAGCCGGCCGCGAGCAGGCCAAGCTCGCCGCCGAGGCACTCGCCGAGCTGCGATTGCGTGACCCGCTGGTGTTCAGCAGCCCGCGCCGCCGAGCGGTCGTGACCGCCGAGCTGGCCGGTCTCACCGTCGCCGAAGAGCTTCCGCTGCTGGCCGAGTGGGATTACGGCGATTTCGAGGGTCTGACCACAGCCCAGATCCGTGAGACCGAGCCGGACTGGCTGGTGTGGACCCACGGCTGCCCGGGCGGTGAGAGTGTCGACGACGTCGGCGCACGCGCCGACCGGGCAGTGACGTTGGCCCTGGAGCACCTGGAGAACCGAGACGTGGTGTTCGTCGGGCACGGCCACTTCTCCAGGGCGATCCTCACTCGCTGGGTGGAACTTCCTGTGGCACAGGGCATTCGGATATCGATGGTGCCCGCGTCGATCGGTGTGTGCGGTTTCGAGCACGGTGTGCGCCAGATCTCCGCCCTCGGTCTGACGGGTCACCCCAACCCGTGTCTGCCACAATGACCGCGCCGTCGTTCGTCTTCGCCGGCCCGTCCGGTGTGCTGATCGGCGCAGGCTTGCAGACCGGGTTCGCCACGGTCGCCGACGCCCGTTCGGCGCTGATCTGCGGTGACACAGAGCTGGTCGTCGGCGCCCTGCCGTTCGACCTGTCCGGCCCGGCCGCCCTGCACACCCCGGCCCACGTGCGCTTCGCCGACACCCTGCCCGACTGGCCGACGGGCTCGGCTCCTGCGCTACGCGCGCGCGAGACCCTGCCGTCGGGCGAGGTGCACCGTGAGCGGGTGGCCGAGGCGGTGCGCCGGTTGCGTGACCCCGACACCGCGCTGGACAAGGTCGTTCTGGCGCGCGCACTGCGCTTGACCGCCGAAACGGCATGGGATCCACGCGCGGTGCTGCGTCGCCTTGCCGACGCCGATGCGGCGGTGACGGTCTACCTCGCGGATCTGAGCCCGGCCGGCGTTGCGCACACCGGCACCATGCTGGTCGGTGCGAGCCCCGAGTTGCTCGTCGCGCGAAACGGCGACGAGGTGATCTGCCAACCGTTCGCCGGTTCCGCACCGCGATCCGCCGATCCCGAGACCGACCGGGCCAGCGCCGCGGCGCTGGCCGCCTCCGGCAAGAACCGCCACGAGCACGAACTGGTGGTCGACGTGATGCGCAAGGCGCTCGATCCGCTGTGCGTCGACCTGCAGATCGCCGCACAGCCCGAGCTGCATGCGACCGACGCGCTCTGGCACCTGAGCACACCGATCCGCGGCCGGCTACGCGACAAGGACGTCACGGCAATCGATCTCGCGGTCGCACTGCATCCCACACCGGCGGTCGGCGGGGTTCCCACCGACCTGGCCGCCGACCTCATCACCGAACTCGAAGGTGACCGCGGCTTCTACGCGGGCGCCGTCGGCTGGTGCGACAACGCGGGCAACGGCCGCTGGGTGGTGTCGATCAGGTGCGCCGTCCTGTCGGCCGACCGCCGCGTCGCGCTCGCCAATGCCGGCGGCGGCATTGTCGCCGAGTCCGATCCCGACGACGAAGTCGACGAGACCACAACGAAATTCCGCACGATACTGACAGGGCTGGGAGTGCAATGAGTGAGCTGATCCGCCGGGCCCGGCCGGGTGATGAGGTCGAGATCGTCGCGATGATCCGCGAACTGGCCGAGTTCGAGCGCGCCTCGAGCGAGTGCACCGTCACAGAAGAGCAATTGCGCACAGCGCTTTTCGGCGACAAGCCGGTCGCGTACGCACACCTCGTCGAGGTCGACGGTCAGGCGGCCGCGACCGCGGTGTGGTTCCTGAACTTCTCCACGTGGGACGGGGTCGCGGGCGTCTATCTGGAGGACCTGTTCGTGCGCCCGGCATTCCGTCGGCGCGGCCTTGCGCGAAAACTGTTGTCGACGTTGGCCCGCGAATGCGTGGACAACGGCTACTCGCGGCTGCAGTGGGCGGTGCTGAACTGGAACGTCGACGCGATCGCGCTCTACGACGCCGTCGGCGGCAAGCCGCAGACCGAGTGGACCACCTATCGCGTCTCCGGACCGGAGCTCACCGCGCTGGCCGAGGGCTGACGGCACCGCTCAGTCGCGGTGTGTGAGCCACTCCACCGCCGACGGCGTGAACAGAAGCACGAGCGTGCCGAGGGCCAGCAGGCCGAGGAGCACGCCGTAGACGACATGGTGCGACGTGATGATGTACCAGGCCACCGGTAGCAGCAGCAGATTGGTGATCACGGCAATGCCCCGCCCCCAACGCCTTCCGGTGATCAACGCCCAGCCACCGGCCACGACGCCGCCTCCGATGAGGATGAACCACACCGCGGTGCCCCATCCGTTGACGATGTGCTGATCGGCCCCGCCGATGGCGCGGACAAGCAGCACGACGGCCACCACCAGCGCCGCGACACCTTCGGCGGCCGTGAGGAATCCGGCATAGCGCACGCCGGGCGGCTGGATCATCCCGCCCGCCCCACCAGGTAGCGCACCGCGTACTCGTAACCGGCCGCCCCGGCCCCGCAGATCACCATCTCGGCCACGGCCGACACATACGAGTGGTGGCGGAACTCCTCGCGGCGGTGAATGTTGCTCAGGTGCACCTCGGCGACGGGAAGCCCAACCGAGGTGAGGGCATCGGGGATCGCCACCGAGGTGTGGCTGTAGGCAGCGGGATTGATGATGATGCCCGCACAATCGGGGCGAGCGGCGTGGATGGCGTCGATCAGGACACCCTCGTGGTTGCTCTGCACGGCGCGCACCTCGAACCCGAACTCGGCGGCCAGTGCCGTCACCGACTGTTCGATGTCGGCGAGCGTCGTGGAGCCGTAGATCTCGGGCTGCCGGGTGCCGAGCAGGTTCAGGTTCGGTCCGTTCACGAGCAGCAATCGGCGTTCGGTCACCTCCGTACGGTACCGACGCACACCCCTGAGCACCGCAAGGACGCCCACGCCGAGCGGCCGAACCGCCGGCTGAGAAACTGGCGAGGTGCCGAACGGTGAGCGTTGCCCGTGTGGGAGTGGTGACGATTACGCCGCGTGCTGCGGACCGCTGCACCGTCGCGAGCGTCCCGCGGAGACCGCGCTGGCCCTGATGCGGTCGCGCTACAGCGCGTTCGCGGTCGGCGACGACGCCTATCTGCTGTCCAGCTGGCATCCCGCGAACCGTCCGAGCGAGGTGACGATCGACGACGCGGTGGTGTGGCGACGCCTGCAGATCGTCGACACCGAGGCCGGCGGACGTGACGATGCCCACGGTGTCGTCGAATTCCGCGCGCAGTACGTCACCGACGGGCGCCGCCACATCCTGCACGAACGCAGCCGTTTCGCACGCGTCGACGGCGCATGGGTCTACGTCGACGGGGATTTGTTCACCTGACAGGCCGCATCGCGCCGATAGGCTGGTTCCCCGTGCGCGCTGTGCTGATCGTCAACCCGAATGCGACCTCGACCACCGCGGCGGGACGCGACCTGCTGGCACACGCGCTGGAAAGCCGGGTGAGCCTGACCGTCGCGCACACCGACCACCGTGGTCACGCGATCGAGATCGCCCGCGGCGCCGCGCGTGACGGTGTGGACGTGCTGATCGTGCACGGCGGCGACGGCACGGTGAACGAAGTGGTCAACGGCGTGCTCGGCGAGTGCGGCACGCGTCCCGACGCGGATTCCGCTCCCGCGGTGTCGGTGGTGCCCGGCGGTTCGGCGAACGTGTTCGCCCGCGCGCTCGGCATCAGTCCCGACCCGATCGAGGCCACCAATCAACTCGTCGACCTGCTCAGCGGCTATCGCAATGGCCGGGACTGGCGCCGCATCGGCCTGATGGACTGCGCCGAACGCTGGGCGGTGTTCACCGCGGGCATGGGGGTCGACGGCGATGTGGTGGCAGCGGTCGAGGCGCAGCGGGCCAAGGGGCGCAAGGTGACCGCGGGCCGCTATATCCGCGTCGCGGTGCGGGAGGTGCTCGCGAGCGTGCGCAAGGAACCCACGTTGACGCTGCACCTGCCGGGCCGGGAAGCGGTCTCGGGCGTGCATTTCGCGTTCGTCTCGAACTCCAGTCCGTGGACGTACGCCAACACGCGACCGGTGTGGACCAACCCCGACACGACGTTCGAAACCGGGCTCGGGGTGTTCGCGACGACCAGCATGAACGTGTGGGCCAACCTGCGTCTCGTGCGGCAGATGATCGCGCGCGAACCCCGCATCGAAAGCAGGCACCTGATCCGTGATGACGACGTGCCGATGGTCACAGTGACAAGCGACACGCCTGTCGCGTGCCAGATCGACGGGGATTACGTTGGCCTGCGCGAAACCATGACGTTCACGGCGGTTCCGGAGGCGTTGAAGGTGGTCGCCCCGCCGTGTTCACGCCCCTGACCTGCGCAGACGCATATCACACGCTCGATTCAGGGCGCAGATGGGTATCACTGTAGTACAACGGAATGAGCGGTCGGGTAACCGGCCCGGGTAGTGACATTGCCCACGTGTTAACTCACTGGTATTGACATCTGTCGAGCGTGTGAAAACATCAGATGCAACAGTGCAGAAACATTTGTGTGCACGCGTTAACAGCCGAGAAAAAATTCGCGCGCTTTGCCGCGCGCCCGATTAGGAGTTAGATCACATGGATTGGCGCCACAAGGCGGTCTGTCGCGACGAGGATCCGGAGCTGTTCTTCCCGGTGGGGAACAGCGGGCCGGCCCTCGCCCAGATCGCTGACGCGAAGCTGGTGTGCAACCGGTGCCCGGTGACCACCGAATGCCTGAGCTGGGCTTTGGAGTCGGGCCAGGACGCCGGCGTGTGGGGCGGCATGAGCGAGGACGAGCGTCGCGCACTGAAGCGTCGCAACGCGCGCACCAAGGCTCGCACCGGAGTCTGAGCACTCAAGTCTTCCGACAGATACGGCCCCGGCAGAATTCGCCGGGGCCGTATCTCATTTCTGGACAATTTCAATGGTGAATTCACGTAATCGTGATCACATTTCGCATTGACGCGACTGCATAATGGCTCACGCCACCAATCAATGGCACATGGGAGCGCTACTGGGTGCCGCGGGTGCGCCGGCCGATCGGCACCCGCAACACCACATCGGTGCCGCCGGTCGGCACGTCATGCATACCCAGTGACCCGTCCAGTTCGGCCGTCACGAGCGTTCTGACGATCTGCAGCCCCAACCGGTCGGACTTCTCCAGACTGAAGCCCGCGGGCAGACCACGGCCGTCGTCGTGCACCACGACGTCCAGCCAGCGCGCCGAGCGCTCGGCTTTGATGGTCACGCAGCCCTGTTCGGTCTTTGCGTCGAAGGCGTGCTCGATCGCGTTCTGCACGAGCTCGGTGATGACCATGATCAAGGCGGTGGCGCGATCGGCGTCGAGCACGCCGAGGTTGCCGACGCGGTTGATCCGGATCGGGGTGTCCACCGAGGCGACGTCGTTCATGATCGGCAGGATGCGGTCGACGACCTGGTCCAGGTTGACCTCTTCGTCGACCGACATCGACAACGCGTCGTGCACCAACGCGATCGAGGTGACGCGCCGAACCGATTCGATCAGTGCCTCGCGGGCCTCCACATTGCTGGTGCGACGCGCCTGCAGGCGCAACAGCGCGGCGACGGTCTGCAGGTTGTTCTTCACCCGGTGATGGATCTCCCGGATGGTCGCGTCCTTGCTCAGCAGCGCACGGTCGCGGCGCTTGACCTCCGTGACGTCGCGGATCAGCACCGCGGCTCCGAGTGACCTGCCGCCGGCGACCAATGGCAGCGTGCGCATCAACACCGCGGCGCCGTTGGCGTCGACTTCCATGCGCATGCTGGAGCCGCCCGCCAGGGAGTCGCGGATGTGGTTGGCCAGTTCCTGCGCTTCGAACGGGTCGGAGATCAGCGGACGCGTGATCGCCACGAGATTGTGCCCGTCGAGTTCGGAGTTGAGACCCATGCGGTGATAGGCCGAGATCGCGTTGGGACTCGCGAACACGACGTCGCCGACCTCGTCGAGCCGGATGAACCCGTCGCCCACGCGTGGGCTGGACCGCGACATCGCCAGGTCACCGATGTTCGGGAACGTGCCCTCGGCCAGCATGTGCAGCAGATCGCTGGCGCAATCGAGGTAGGCCCCCTCGAGCGGGCTGGTGAGCCTGCGCTCGGCGAGGGCGGTCTGATGCGTCAGCACCGCGACCACCTGGCCGCGGTGCCGCACCGGCACCGCCTCCACATCGAGGCCGGGCCTGGTGCGGGACCCTTGTCCGGCCTTGTCGCTGCCGCGGCCGATGGCCCCGGACTCGAAGGCCATGGTCACCACTGGAAGCTCCTCAGGACCGGCCAGCGTGCCCACCGAATCGGCCAGCAGAACCGTCGGTGCGGTGTTGGGCCGGATCTGCGCGACGCACACCAGTACGCCGTCGTCGCGGCGCACCCACATCAGATAGTCCGCGAACGACAGATCGGACAGCATCTGCCACTCCCCGACCACTGCGTGCAGATGGTCGACGGCAGAACCGGGCAGCATGGTGTGCTCGGCGAGCAGATCACCGAGGGTCGACATCAGCCGACCTCATCATGGCGGCTCCTCGCGCACACCACGTGCACGGAAGTCCTCACGGAAGAACTCTTTCGGATCAGTCGATGACCGCGATCAGATCGCCGGCCTGGATCACGTCGCCCTCGGACACGTTGACCTTGGTGACCGTACCCGCCACCTCGGCGAGCACCGGGATCTCCATCTTCATCGACTCGAGCAGCACCAGGGTGTCCCCTTCGCCGATCTGATCGCCCTCATGAACCACGACCTCCAGCACACTGGCCACGATCTCGGCGCGAACGTCTTCGGCCATCTTCACCCCACTCCACTCTCCGGTGCTTTTCGGACTAATCGAACCACAACCCCGGGTGGACAGTGCTGTCGCCGGGGCATGAGACACTAGAGAGCAAGCTCTAAACGTCTGGAGGGATCATTATGGCCAAGCGTGGCCGCAAGAAGCGTGACCGCAAGCACTCGAAGGCCAACCACGGCAAGCGTCCCAACGCCTGACCTGGCTGTCTTCTAGCCCCGGATAATCGTGGTGCGGCTGATCTGGATGCGCAGCCGCTCACGCAAGCTATCCGGGGCTTTTTCACCACTGCACTTGGTGGCGATGAGCCGTTTGACCCGTTCCTCGATCCCGTAATGACGCAGGCAGGCCGGGCATTCTTCGAGGTGGTGCTTGAGCTTGTCGCGCGTCTCCGGGGTGCATTCCCCGTCGAGCAGCGTCCAGACCTCGGCGATCACGGCCGCGCACTCGGGATGCTCGGGGTCGATGGGTCCGATCGGCGGCGTCCAGCGCTCGTCGTCGCGTTCGGTCTCGCTCATGACGTCACCTCCTCGGGCTGCTGACCGCGGATGAACCCACGATCCCTGGCCACACCGGCCAGAAGGTCGCGCAGCTGCCTGCGGCCGCGGTGCAGACGGGACATCACGGTCCCGATCGGCGTATCCATGATCTCGGCGATCTCCTTGTACGGGAACCCTTCGACGTCGGCGTAGTACACCGCCATCCGGAACTCTTCTGGAAGAGCTTGCAGTGCGGCCTTGATCTCGGTATCCGGAAGCGCCTCGAGCGCCTCCACCTCGGCCGAACGCAGACCCGTCGACGAATGCTCGGCATTGGATGCCAGCTGCCAATCGGTGATCTCGTCGGTCGGATACTCCGACGGCTGCCGCTGCTTCTTGCGGTAGCTGTTGATGTAGGTGTTGGTCAGGATCCGGTAGAGCCAGGCCTTGAGATTCGTGCCCTCCCGGAACGAACGGAAGCCGGCGTAGGCCTTCACCATCGTTTCCTGCAGGAGGTCCTCGGCGTCCGCCGGGTTACGGGTCATCCGCAGCGCACCGCCGTAGAGCTGATCCAGCAGCGGGATCGCATCGCGTTCGAACCGGGCGGTCAGCTCGGCATCGGTCTCTTCGCGCTCTGGCGGCGTCTCGGGTTCGACCCGGTCGACGTCAGTCATCGTGGGAAACACCTTCCCTTCTATTACGGCACCACCAAGCTGCCCTCGCTTCGATCCGGCATCCACCGGACGTTCCAGGCACACGGTTGGCACCAAAATCCCTCCTTGATCCTAGAGCCTGCTACCGACAAATGACCCTTGCTGCACGTGGGCAGCGCGGTTAGCTCCAATAACAGCACGCAGGGGCCTGGGTGTTCCCGTGCGTCACCGCGCCGTCAATTCGCCCCGGTCGGCCGACCGTCAACAACCTGCCCGCCGGTGACCGCGCCGGGTGCTGACTACGCTGACCGCGTGGCACGCGCAGCAACTCCAGCCATCGCGGCACTCGTCGCGGCAGGCATAGAACATGACGTGGTGCGGTATCACCACGATCCCCGCAACGACTCGTTCGGCGCCGAGGCGGTCGCCGAGTTGGCCGCCGACGGCTACGTGGCCGAGCAGGTGTTCAAGACGCTGGTGATCGCGCTGCCGAAGGGGCTCGCCGTCGCCGTGGTCCCGGTGCCGACCAAGGTGTCACTCAAGGCCGCGGCCGCCGCGCTGGGCGTGTCCAGGGCCGAGATGGCCGATCCGGCGGCAGCGCAGCGTTCGACCGGTTACGTCGTCGGGGGCATCTCACCTTTGGGCCAGCGCAAGCCGCTGCCCACCGTGATCGACTCGTCGGCGCTGCGATTCGACAAGGTGCTGTGCAGTGCGGGCAAACGCGGGTGGGACATCGCGCTCGCCCCGGCCGACCTGATCCGCGCCACCAACGCCGTCACCGCCGAGATAGCAACGGCCGCTTAGGCATCAGGCACACATCAGGCACACATCAGGCATCGATGCCCTGGGCCACGTCGGAGGGGTGACGGGCCAGCGGGGTGACGTGGATGTCCATGTACGGGAACAGCGGCAGCCCCGAGATGAGGGTGTGCAGTTCGTCGTTGGACTCGACGTCGAAGATCGAGATGTTCGCATACTCCCCCACGATGCGCCAGATGTGTGGCCACTTGCCGGATCGCTGAAGCTGTTGCGAGTACGCCTTCTCCCGCGCGACGAGGTGAGAGAGGGTGTCTGGTTCCATGTCGTGGGGCAGCCGGACGTCCATCCGTACGTGAAAGAGCATGGCGGCTCAGCTTTCCGGGTCCAGGACGAAGTCGTAGCGCACCTTCTCGCTGCCGTCGGGCTGCGCCTGCGGATCGAGCATCAGCTCGGGCTTGACGGCTGCGGCGATGTCGTCGCCGTTGTGCGGGTCGCCGGGGAAGTACAGCTGCGCGGTCAGCAGTTCGTGTCCGGGTGCGGACACCTTGACGTGCAAGTGCGCCGGACGCCACGCGTGCCAACCGGCCGCGGCGATGAGCTTGCCGCACGAGCCGTCGGTGGGAATCTGGTACGGCGCGGGCCGCACCGTGGTGATGCGGAAGGCGCCGTCGGGCCCGGTGGAGACGGTGCCGCGCAGGTTCCACTCCGGGATGCCCGGGGCGAACTGTGAGTAGAAGCCGTCGGAATCTGCGTGCCAGAGTTCGACGCTGCCCGCGAGCGGGTGCCCGTCCGTCGAGGTGATCGTGCCCTCCCACACCAGCGGGGTGCCCGCCTCGCCGGGCCGCATGGGCATGGTCGCGTCCGCGCCGAGTTCAGGTGAGTTCGGGACGTAGTACGGGCCCTCGATGCTGCCCTTGTTCCCGTGCCGGTGCGCCGTGGCGACCTCTTCGACGACGTGCTCCACCCACACGTCGAGGAACAGCGGCCACTCGCCGTCCTCGCCGACGTTGATCAGCCACGCCTTGAGCGCGTTGTACTCGTCGTAGGTGACCTGGTGTCTGCGGATGGTGGCGTGCACAGCGTCGAGCACCTCGCGGGCCAGCAGGTCGACACGTTCGGCGGGCACATGGCGCACCGCGTCGAACGGCGACTTGTCGAGGTGGAACCGCTCGGTGGCCGAGGCCCCCGATGCCGCGGCCGTCGCATTCGCGGTCGACTTCGCGATGTGCGGTGCTTCGAAAGTGGTCATGATGGCTCCTTCTCGGGATGCGGGCTGTCGGGTTCAGTTGTCGGTGCGGTAGTGCGCGAGCTTGTCGGGGTCGATCTCGATGCCGAGTCCAGGCCCGGGTCTGCGGTGCAGTTGCCCGTCGCTGATCTGCAGCGGCACGGTGAGCAGGTCGTCGCTCATGTCGAGAAAGTTCGAGAGTTCGCCGGCGTGGCGCGATGTGCGCTCGAACGCGGTACCGAACGCGACCGTGCAGGCCGTGCCGATCTGCCCGTCGATCTGGTTGCCCATCACCATGTCCAGCCCGAGACCTTCGGCGAGGTGGTGCACGCGCGTCGAGTCGGTGAATCCGGTGCGGGCGGTCTTGATGCTGATCGCGGTGGCCGACCCGCCGAGCACCTCACGGGTCACGTCGGCGGGCGTCGGCACGGATTCGTCGGCGATGAACGGCACGTCGAGCCGGCCCACCAGCCTGCGCCGGCTCAGCACATCGTCTGCCGGACACAGTTCCTCTGCGAAAAGCAGGTCCAGATCGGCCATCTCGCGCATGGCACGCAGGGATTCGGATGCCGACCATCCGCGGTTGCCGTCGACGTAGAGTTCGATCGCGTCGCCGAACCGGTTGCGCAGCGCGCGGACGACGGCAGTGTCGAGCGTGATCGGGCGCCGACCCACCTTGACCTTGAACGTGGTGATCCCGTAGGTCTCCCGGATGCGTTCGGCCTCCGCGACCATCTTCGCAGGCTCGTCGAATCCGAGCATGTGGCTCACGCGCATCCGGTCGGTGTAACCCCCGAGCAGCTCGCTGACCGGCAGCCGCAGGGACTGGCCGAGCGCGTCCCACATCGCCACGTCGACGGCGGACTTCGCGGTCGGATTGCCGACGGTCCTGGCCATTCGGGCGTGCGCGACCTCGCGTTCGGTGAGCGTCAACCCGGTCAGCGCGGGCGCGAAGATCTGCTCGATCACCGCGACGATGCCCGCCTGCGTCTCCCCGTAGGTGAAGGGCCGCGGCGGCGCCTCGGCGACGCCGACGATCCCGTCGTCGGTGTGCACCCGCACCAGCACGTGGTCGGCGGCGTACACCTCGCCCGAGGCGAACCGCAGCGGTTTCGTATAGGGAATCGAAAACGGGATGGCGCCTATCGCAACGATTTTCACAGTATCTCCTCAAGACTTCCGGCATACTCCCGGCCGAGTGCGGGAGCCAGGATGCCGACGACGGCGTCGACCAGCGGATTCGCGAGGCCCTCGCGGTCGACGGCCCGCTTCCAGGCGAGTGCGAGTTCGACCGTCCCGCCGTCGAGCAGGTCACGGAAAACCACGCCGTCGAGTGGCAACGCGCGCACCGACTCCGGGACCACCGCGATTCCCAGATCGGCGGCGACGAGGGCAAGCAGGACCGCCGTCCCCGCGGCCGTGTGTTCGCGGTTCGGGACGAATCCCGCTCTGCGGCAACTACGTAGCACCGCCTCGTTGACCGCCGAGTCCCGGCTGGCGTAACCGATGAACGGTTCGGTACGCAGGTCCGCCATCGACACGACAGGTTCGGCCGCCAGCCGATGATCGGCCGAGACCGCGAGCACCAGCGATTCGGTGTCGATGACGGTCATCTCGACCCCGTCGCCGACGGCAGGAGGCCGCAGCAGACCGAGATCGAGCGCCCCGGTCCGCAAGCTGTCACACTGGTCGGGCGTGAGCATGTCGGCGTGGATTTCCAGTGCCACGTCCGGCAATTCGCGCTTGACGATACGCGCGATCCGAGGCAGGTGGGAGAACGCCGCCGTGCCTGTCAGCCCCAGCCGCAAAAGTCCACCGCGACCACGAGCGATCCGTCGCACCCCGCGCTCGGCGTCGTCGACACCTGCGAGGATCCGCATCGCTTCGGCCCGCAGGAACTCACCAGCCGGGGTCAGGGACACCTGGCGTGTGGTCCGGTGGAACAGCGTGACGTCGAGCTCGGTTTCCAGCTGGCGGATGGCGTAGGACAACGCGGGTTGGGCGACGTGCAGCTGCTCGGCGGCCTGTCCGAAATGGCAGGTGTCCGCCACGGCTACGAAATAGCGAAGATGCCTGAGCTCCACTGCGGGCCTCTCTCACGAGCAGAGCCGACCGGATGTGACGGTCGACACCGACGACGGTAGACCTGCCATAGATAGGTAACAAGGACATATTTTCGGCTTATTCATCGATGTGATTTATCAATGACTGCCGAGGCCGGGACTGGGAAAAGCCCTAGTGTGACTGCCGCCACGCATTGAGAAGCTGCTCGTCAGTGCTTGTGAACGCCAGTCGGCACTGACGGACCGCCGACCCGCAGCCAACCCGGAGGCAACATGACCACAGTCCACCTCTCCCCGGACCACCTGGAGAGCGTGCTGGCCGACGCGGTGATCGAGGATCCCGCGGCCGGCGTCTACCGCGCCAACCGTCGCATCTTCACCGACGCCGAGATCTTCGAGCTGGAGATGGAACACATCTTCGAAGGCAACTGGGTCTACCTCGCGCACGAGAGCCAGGTGCCGAACCCCGGTGACTACTTCACCACGTACATCGGGCGCCAGCCCGTGGTGATCACGCGGGACCGCGACGGCGACCTGCACTGCCTGATCAACGCGTGCGCACATCGCGGTGCCATGATCTGCCGACGCAAGACGGACAACCGCACCACGCTCACGTGTCCATTCCACGGTTGGACGTTCCGCAACGACGGCACGCTGCTCAAGGTCAAGGATCCCGAGGGCGCCGGATACCCGGACACGTTCAACTCCGACGGTTCTCACAACATGACGAAAGTCGCGCGCTTCGAAGGGTACCGGGGGTTCCTGTTCGGCAGCCTCAATGCGGATGTGCTGCCGCTCGCCGAGCATCTCGGCGACGCGACGACCGTGATCGACATGCTCGTCGACCAGTCACCCGACGGTCTCGAGGTGCTGCGAGGTGCGTCGACCTACACCTACGACGGCAACTGGAAGGTGCAGGCCGAGAACGGCGCCGACGGCTATCACGTGACCGCGACCCACTGGAACTACGCCGCCACCACGGGTCGGCGCAGTTCCGGCGAATCCAAGAACGACACCAAGGCACTCGACGCGAGCGGTTGGGGCAAGTCCGGTGGTGGCTACTGGTCCTTCCCCCATGGGCATCTGTGCCTGTGGACATGGGCCGCCAACCCGCAGGACCGTCCGTTGTGGAACCGGCTCGACGAGCTCAAGGCACGATTCGGCGAAGCCAAGGGCGAATTCATGGTCAAGGGATCGCGCAACCTGTGCCTTTACCCGAATGTCTATGTCATGGACCAGTTCTCGACACAGATCCGCCATTTCCGACCGATCGCCCCGGACAAGACCGAGGTCACCATCTACTGCATCGCCCCCAGGGGCGAGAGCGCCGAGGCCAGGGCCCACCGGATCCGTCAGTACGAGGACTTCTTCAACGCCTCCGGCATGGCCACCCCGGACGACCTCGAGGAGTTCCGGTCCTGCCAGCTCACCTTCCGCGCGCAGGCCGCGCCGTGGAACGACATGAGCCGCGGTGCCCAGCACTGGCTTTCCGGCCCCGACCCCCTCGCGGAGTCGCTCGGAATGCACGGCATCGTGTCGGCAGGCATCCGCAACGAGGACGAGGGCCTGTACCCGGTGCAGCACGGGTACTGGCTGAAGACCATGCGTCGCGCCGTCAACTCGACACCATCGGAGCGCTGACATGACCACCACCGAGAAACCGACGAAGCTGATCACGCAGAACGCCATCGAGCAGTTCCTCTACCGCGAGGCGCGTTACCTCGACGACCGCGAGTTCGAGAAATGGCTGGAGTGCTACGCCGACGACGTCGTCTACTGGATGCCGTCATGGGCCGACGACGACCGTCTCGTGGAAGACCCGCAACGCGACATCTCGCTGATCTACTACGCCAACAAGGGTGGCCTGGAGGACCGCGTGTTCCGCATCCGAACCGAACGTTCCTCTGCCACTTCGCTACCCGAACCTCGCACGAGCCACAACATCAGCAACGTCGAGGTCATCGAACGGCGCGGTGATCTGGTGGACGTCCGGTTCAACTGGCACACCATGTACTTCCGTTACAAGACGGTCGACCCGTACTACGGCACTTCCTTCTACACGATCGACTTCGCCGGTGAACAACCACTGATCCGACGCAAGACGGTCGTGCTCAAGAACGACTACATCCACCACGTGGTGGACGTCTACCACTTCTAGGGCCACCGTGACCGTGATGATCGACAGAACCCAACAGGCCGACGCAAGTCCACTGGGCAGCGAAACCTACTCGATCGCCTTGTCTTTCGAAGACGGCGTCACCCGATTCATCACCTGCCGTGCCGACCAGACCGTGGCCGACGCCTCCTATCGACAGCGCATCAACATCCCGCTGGACTGCCGCGACGGCGCCTGCGGAACCTGCAAAGCGCTGTGCGAATCCGGCAGCTACGACGGCGGCACGTACATCGACGACGCGCTTGCGCCCGACGAGGCCGAGCGTGGATACGTCCTGCCGTGCAGCATGAAACCGCGCTCGGATCTGGTACTACAGATCGCGGGCACGTCCGACGTCGCCAAGACACAGGCCACCAGGTACACCGGCACCGTCGTCGAACTGAGCCGGCTGTCGCCCACCACGGTCCGGTTCACCGTCGAGATCCCCAACCGGAGCGATCTGGCGTTCCTGCCAGGGCAGTACGTCAACGTCACGGTGCCGGGCACCGACATCGCCCGCTCGTACTCGTTCGCCAACGCACCCGACGAAGCGCTGCTGAGCTTTCTCGTGAAGCTGGTTCCGGGCGGGGTGATGTCGGAGTACCTGTCCCGGCGCGCGGCCGTCGGTGACACCGTCGGCTTCACCGGCCCGCACGGATCGTTCTTCCTGCGTGAGGCCGAGCGCCCTATTTTGCTGCTGGCGGGCGGCACCGGCCTGGCGCCGGTGCTGTCGATGCTGGGCAAGCTGAGTTCCGACGGCAGCACCCGCACGGCACACCTGATCTACGGCGTGAGCTCCGACGCGGATCTGGTCGAAGTGGACCGTATCGCCGAATTCGGCTCGCAACTCCCCGGATTCACGTGGGACCACTGTGTGTCGGATCCGGCGAGCACCGCGGCCAACAAGGTGCGCATACCCGAGCTGATCGACCCCGGGCACCTCTACGACGGTGACGTGGCCGTCTACCTGTGCGGTCCACCGCCCATGGTCGAGGCGGTCCGCGCGCACCTGGCCGAATCCGGGATCACACCGACCGGTTTCTACTTCGAGAAGTTCGGGCTCACCCGTCCCGCAACTCCCGCGGCACCCCCTGCTGGGTCGCAGATTCGGACCGCGCAGTCCGAGGAGTTGCTGGTGGCGCCCGACGCGCGCATGGTCGGCGGCCAGACCATACCGTCGAGCATCACCGCTGTCCCATTGCCGGACGCGGTGCGCGATGCCGAGGATCCCGAAACCGCGCGCCGGATCATCGGTCAGCTGATCGCACCCGCATCACCGGGTGTCCCCTCTGCGCTCGACGAGGACGGCGGCGCGCTGCTGCCTTCATGCGCTCGTCTGCTCGCGGGCCAGGAGGTGTTCACGGCCGACGCCTTCTCACCCGTACGCGAGTCCGAGCCGGATCCCGCACCCGCGCCGATTCCGTCGGATCCGGTGTCGCCGGACGGGTACCAGATCGGCGAGGAGCACCCCGAACTCCACGAGTCCGACGCCCTGTTCGAGAACCGTCAGGCGCTTGAACTCGGTGCGCTGGAGCTCACGATCGGACGGCTCAGCACCGCGCAATTGGCCGGTTACCGCCTGCTCGCCGAGTCGACGCTGCCGTATGTGGACGGTGACCGGTTCATCGATGCGGTCCGGTACACCGAGACCAACGCGGCATTCCACGACCACTTGTTCACCCTGACCCGCAACGAGCATCTGCTGCAGGCCTATCAGGCGCTCGACGTCAAAGGCCGCATGAGCGAGGTGCTGCGTCACGCTACCTGGTGTCACCCGCTGTGCGCACAGGACCATGTGCGGATCGTCGAGGCGTTCGAGGCCAACGATCGCACCGCGGCCCGAACCCTGATCATGGCACATGCGGAATGCTCCAAGCAGACCATGCGTCGTGCGCTCGAAGATCAGGAGCGGGCCCAACGTGAAAGAGCCTCCGCAGAACGCAGACCCAGGTTCATCTCCCCCGGCCGGTTCGCAGGCAAGGTTGTCGTGGTGACCGGGGCCGCCCAGGGCATCGGCGCGCACACCGCGCGGCGCATCAACGCCGAGGGTGGCCGGGTGGTTCTGGTCGACCGGGCCGATCTGGTCCACGAACTGGCCGGCGAATTGACGACCACCGGACCGGCACCCCTGGCGGTCACCGCCGACCTTGAGAACGCCGAGGGCGCCGAAACGGTTGTCCGACAGGCGATCGGTGAACTCGGACGCATCGACGTGCTGATCAACAACGTGGGCGGGGCGATCAACTTCAAACCGTTCACGCAGTTCACGGCCGACGAAATCCACGCCGAGATCACCCGATCCCTGATGACCACGCTGTACTGCTGTCGCGCAGCCCTGCCCGCGATGGTGGAGCGGGGGCACGGCGTGATCGTGAACGTGTCCTCGGCGGCGACCCGTGGCATCCACCGGATCCCGTACTCCGCGGCGAAAGGGGGTATCAATGCGATCACCGCATCGCTGGCGATGGAGTACGCCGACTACGGGATCCGGGTGGTGGCGACCGCGCCGGGCGGCACCGATGCTCCGCCCCGGCGCATCGGTCGCGGCACCCCCGTGCCGGTCGACGACACCGAACGCGGTTGGTTCCAGGCCCACATCGACCAGACCCTCGCGTCGTCGCTGATGCACCGGTACGGAACCCTCGACGAGCAGAGCGCCGCGATCTGTTTCCTGGCCTCCGACGAGGCGTCCTACATCACCGGCAGCGTTCTGCCGGTGGCCGGTGGCGACCTCGGCTGAGCACGAGTGTCCGCCCCACGGCCACATGATCGTCTGGGACACCTCCCGCGCGCCTGGCGTTTCCCTTCAGGAAATCTGTCAGTGTCGTAATCCGTGATTTACACGTCCGCCGAATCCGCGTTGCATGGTCTCGACGCGCAGAAAGGCGGTTGACATGACGATCAGCGTGGCAGAGCGCGCGGAGCTTGCCGCCGCGGTCCGGCATCTGCTGCACGACGAATGCACCGAGCAGCACGTGCGGGAGACGATCAGCGGCGACGAGGGCTATGACCCTGAGCTGTGGCGCAAGCTCGCCGCTCAGGGGGTCACCGGGCTGCTGATCGACCCCGCGTACGGCGGTGTCGGTCTGGGCGCCCTCGAACTCGAGGCCGTCGCCGAGGAGACCGGCGCGGCCCTGCTGCCCGCACCGTTCATCGGCAGCGCTGTGCTGGCGACGGCTCTCATCGACGAAGCGGGCACCGACGAGGACAAACAGCTCCTGCTGCCGGGCCTGGCCGCAGGCACCTCGATCGCGACGGTCGCGCTGACCGGGGCACGTGGCACCTGGGCGCAGGAAGGCGTCGCGGTCCGCGCCAGAGGCGGCGACGCAGGCGCTCACACGCTGAGCGGCAACGCGCACTACGTCCTGAGCGGCCAGGTCGCCGACGTCATCCTGGTGGTGGCACGCACGGACGGGGGCGGGGGCATCGGGATCTTCCAGGTCGACCCGGACGCCCTCGGTCTGGTGCGCACCGCGGCGGAGGTTTTCGATCCTTCGGTCCGGTTCTCGACGTTCACGTTCGACAACACCCCGGCGCGACGTCTGGGCACCGCAGGCTGGGAGGCGGTGAGCCACGCGCTGGACCTCGGGGTGATCGCGCTGGCCGGTGAGCAGGTCGGCGGCGCCCGCCGCATCTTCGACACCACGGTCGAGTACCTCAAGACCCGCATCCAGTTCGGCCGCGCCATCGGCAGCTTCCAGGCGCTCAAGCACATGGCAGCCGACCTGCTGATCCAGGTGGAATCGGCGACCTCGGCCGCGCAGCACGCCGCCGCCGAGAAGGCCGCGGGCAGCGATGACGCCGCGGGCGCGATCGCGCTGGCCGGTTTCTTCTGCGCCGAGACGTACAACACGACGGCCATGCAGGCCATCCAGATGCACGGCGGCATCGGCTTCACCTGGGAACATCCGGCGCATCTTTTCGTGCGCCGGGCCCGCACCGGCCTGCAACTGTTCGGCAGCTCGAGCCGGCACCGCGAGCGTTACCTCACCGCGAAAGGCGCCTGATATGACCGACGAACTGCCAAGCCCCGAGGAATTGGCTGCCGAGGTGCGGCAGTGGCTCACCCACAACTGGAAAGGGCTGCCTGCGCAGTCCGATCCCTGGGTCAGCACCCCGGAACGAGTCGCGTGGCTGGAGAAGACCGTCGATGCCGGCTACGCCGTGCCGACCTACCCGAAGCAGTGGTGGGGACGCGGGTACCCGCACAAGCTCGCCTCGGTGATCGAGAAGGAGTTCCGGGCCGTGCGGGCTCCGGGTTCACGCCTGGACAAGTACAGCATCCCGGCCAACACCATCCTGATGTTCGGCAACGAGACCATCAAGCGCGACCTGCTGCGCGAGTTCCTCACCGAGCGCTCACGCACGTGCCTGCTCTACAGCGAACCGGGCGCGGGCTCGGATCTGGCGAGCGTGCGGACGACCGCGGCGCGTGACGGCAACGACTGGGTGATCAACGGGCAGAAGGTGTGGACCTCGGGTGCCGCGACGAGTGAGTACGCGCTGCTGATCGCCCGCACCGACTGGGACGTGCCCAAGCACAAGGGCCTGAGCTTCTTCGTGATCCCGATGAAACAGGCCGGCATCGAGGTCCGTCCCCTCGTGCAGATCACCGGTGAGTCGCATTTCAACGAGGTGTTCGTCACCGGTGCGCGCGTGTCCGACGAGTACCTCGTCGGTGGCGAGGGCAACGGGTGGCGGGTGCTGCAGACCGCCCTGGCCTACGAACGCTCGATCATGGGTGACAGCGGACGCGGATCGCGCAACAAGTCCAAGGCCGACGACATCGTCGGCCTCGCCCGCGAACACGGACGTCTCGACGATCCGGCGATCCGCAAGGAGCTGGCGAACGTACTGGCGCTGCGCGAGCTCAACCGCCTCAACAACGCCCGCGCGAAAGCCTCTGCCGGGCAAGGCACGTCGAGCTCGATCATGTCGCTCGGCAAGCTCGCGATGTCGAACATCCTGCACGCCGAGGCGCGACTGAAAACGGAGATCATCGGTGCCGAAGCACTTTTGGCCGGTCGGGAGAACCCGGAGGCCGATGACATCAACTTCCTGACCCTCAACGCGTTCTTCACCTCGATCGGCGGAGGCACGGATCAGGTGCAGCGCAACATCATCGGCGAACGCGTCCTGGGCCTGCCGAAGGAGCCCGAGGTGGACCGGGACATCCCGTTCCGCGAGGCACGCCGGAGCTGACGGACATGACGAGCACCGATACCTATGACCCGCCCCTGTCCGGGGTCAAGGTCCTCGATCTCTCGTGCGGCCCGATCACCGCGATCGGGCGCCTGCTGGCCGACTTGGGCGCGCAGGTGACCCCGGTCAACCTGGCCGGGGTGACCGAGACCGAGGCGACCGTCGGACCGTTCATCGGGTCGATCCCGGTGGGCAGCGCCATCAACCGGTACGGCATGAGGGCCCTCGACATCGACACCTCGGTGTCCGACGGCACCCGCCGCTGGCAGGAGCTGCTTGCCGACGCCGACATCCTCATCGAGAACACGCGTCCCGGTTCGGATGCCGAGAAGGCGCTGGCCGTCAGACAGATCCGTGACGAGCATCCGGCGTTGGTGGTCCTGTCCATCAGCGACTTCGGCCGGGATACCGCCTACCGCACATGGCAGGCCACCACGCCGGTGCTGCACGCGCTGAGCAGCGAGCTGTCGCGTTCGGGAATTCCGGGCCGCGAACCGCTGGTTCCGCCGGCGCCGCAGCTGCCCTACCAGGTGGCCGCCGCGCAGGCCGCGGTGATGACCGTGTGCGTGTACCTCGACCGGTTACGCACCGGCACAGGCGATCTCATCGACTTCTCGATCCTCGACGGCGCGATGCAGACACTCGACCCCCCGTTCGGTACGCCGGGCACCGCCTCGGCCGGGGTGCCGATCAGTGAACAGCGCAGGAACTGGCCGGCCGAACGGCAGCGATACCCGATCATCGGCTGCAAGGACGGCTACGTGCGGATCTGCGTGCTGGCGAAACGACAGTGGCAGGGCATGTTCACGTGGATGGGCGAGCCCGAGGAGTTCGCCGACCCGAAGTTCAACAGCCTCATCGAGCGGTTCAAGTCGCCGGCCCTGCTCAAGGCGATCGAGAAGTTCTGCTCGGACAAGACGCGCGCCGAATTGGAGAGCGAGGGCCAGCGGCACGGGGTGCCCACCGCGGCTGTGCTGACACTGACGGAGGCCTTGAGAACCGAACAGGTCTCAGAGCGTGGGTTCTTCCGCGAGGTCGACCTCGCCGACGGGCTCACGGCCCCGGTCCCGGTGGGTGTCTGTGAAGTGGACGGCCAGCGCGCCAGTGCGCTCAATGCGCCGCAGGATGCGCAGGCACGACCGGATGCTGCGCCGGTGCTCGGCGCACGCGCGCGACGCGACGAAGGCCTTCCGCTGGAAGGTCTGCGGGTGCTCGACCTCGGCGTGATCGTGGTCGGTGCCGACACCGGGCGGTTGTTCGCCGACCTGGGTGCCGACGTCGTCAAGATCGAGAACTCCGCGTTCCCCGACGGGCTGCGCGGCAGGCTCAACATGATGTCGCAGACCTACGCGTCCGGTCATCGCAACAAACGCTCGATCGGCATCGACCTGCGCTCGGATGAGGGCCGCGCGCTCGCGCACCGCCTCGCCGAGAAAGCCGACGTGGTGCTGACGAACTTCAAACCCGGTGTCGCGCAAGCGCTGGGTATGGATCACGCGACACTGCGGAAGGTGAATCCCGGCATCGTGGTGGTGGACAGTTCGGCGTTCGGACCGACCGGCCCATGGGCCGAACGGTTGGGCTACGGACCGCTCGTGCGGGCCGCGGCCGGGTTCACCGACCTGTGGGTGTACCCCGACGCGCCGGGCGAGTTCTGCGACACCGTCACGGTCTACCCGGACCACGTCGCGGCACGCATCGGCGCGCTCACCGCACTGACGCTGCTGGCGCGCCGGGAGCGCACCGGAACCGGCGGCGCGGTCAGCGTGGCGCAGTCCGAGGTGATGCTGAGCCATCTGGCGGGCGAGATCGCCGCCGAGGTGCTGCAGCGGCGAGGACACGCGCGCTCGGATGAACCGGTGCACGACGCACCGTGGGGTCTGTTCCCCGCCGAGGGCCAGGACGCGTGGCTGGCGGTCACGGTGCGCGACACCGCCGACTGGCACGCGTTGTGCGCGGTGATCGGCCGGGGAGATCTCGCGTCCGACGACACCTTGGGCACCCGGGCCGGCCGGCACGGCAACCGCGCCCGTATCGATGAGGCGGTTCGGGCGTGGACGGCGGGGCGCACCGCGACCTCGGCGATGGAACTGCTGCAGGAGGCCGGTGTGCCTGCCGGCGCGGTCCTGCATGCCGCGGATGTCCCGACGTTCGGCTATTACGTGGAACGTCGCGCGTTCCGCGAGGAGTTGCACCCGCACGGTACCGAGCCGTTCACGATGGAGAACGTCCAGATCCACTCCGACCGGGTGGCCGATCCGCCGCTGGGCCAGGCGCCGCTGCTCGGTGAGCAGACCCGCGAGATCGCCGCGGATCTTCTCGGCCTCGGTGACGCCGAGATCGACGCGCTCATCGAACGTGGGGTTCTTGAGGTTCCGCAGCAGGCACTGGCCACCGAACGCGGAGGTCGTGGGGGCACTCCGGGGACGTCTCGTACGATTCGGGCATCCCATCCACCTCGAATCGCCGGAACCGACCGCATGGAGATCGACTTCACCAGACTCAGGTACTTCGTCGCGGTCGCTGAAGAGCTGCACTTCAAACGTGCCGCCGACCGGTTGATGATCACGCCTCCTCCGCTTTCCAAACAGATCAAGCTGCTGGAGAAGGAGCTCGGGGGGCAGTTGTTCGAACGCAACTACCACGAGGTGCGGCTGACCCCGCTCGGCGAGAAGCTGCTGGGTCCCGCGCGCGACATCCTGGCCCGCGTCGAGGACCTCAAGGCGACCGCGACCCGGATCACCCAGGGTGTGGCGCCGGTGCGGGTCGGCGCCACGGCGTACGCACCGTCGGACTTCTTGGCGCGGCTGGAGAAGGCGGTCGCCGGCCTGGCGGTGCCCACGCACTTCAGCGTGCCGGGATCGGCGGCGGAGGTGACCGCCAAGCTGGTGTCAGGCCACCTCGACATCGGGCTGATCCACCTGCCGTCGGCGGACAAACGGCTGCGCCACCGGGTCGTGGCGAGGTACCAGGGCGCGATCGCGGTCCGGTTCGACGATCCGCTGGCCGCAAAGGACGTCGTCGCGATCGAGGAGTTGCGCGATCGTGAGGTCGTCATCGACTTCGCCCGACCCAACCCGGTGGTGCTCGCGGGTTTGACGCGCAGTCTCACCGCCAGAGGTGTCACCAAGATCGTGCGCACCATCAACCAGCTCGGCGGTGAACTCGAGATGGCGACCCAGGTGTTCAACCGGCATCTGGTCGCCATGGTCACCTACGCGCCGGAATCGATGATCGGCAGGATCTTCTCGCCGCCGGAGTTCAAACTGATCCCCATCGACGAAGCGACGTGGGCACCCGCACAGATCGCGCTCGCGTGGTCACCGGACCGGCTGTCGGACCGGCGTTCCGAGCGGGCCCTGTCCCCCGCCGAGGTCGAGGCCATCGTGGATCAGCTCGAACGTACCGTGGCGCATGCGCACCGGAGCGCATAATTGGCGCGTGCTCTGCGGACGCGATCGTGAACTCGGCAAGCTCGGCGAGCACGTCGCCGCCGCGGAACGCGCCGCACGTCTGGTGGTGCTGACCGGTGAACCCGGGATCGGCAAGACCGCTCTGCTGCGGGAGCTTTCGCAGCGGCACAGTGCGTGGTGGGCACTCGGTGCGGAGTGGGAGTCCGACCTGCCCGGAGGCGTGCTGGCGCAGCTGATACAGGATGACATCCCCGACGATCCTCTCGACGGCGCTGCCCATCTGGTCGACCACGTGCGGGCTGCGGGCGTGCGCCTGGTCCTCGTCGACGACGCCCACCACGCCGATGTCGAATCGCTGCAGGCACTTTCGACGCTCGTGCGGCATCAGCGGGATCTACCGGTCCTGGTCGTGCTGGCCACGTGGTCGCCGGCTGCCCTGCCCGTCCCGCTCGCTACGGCCGAATCGGTCGAGTTGACCGGTCTTTCGGTGTCGGCAGTCGTGGAGCTGGCCCGGCTGCGGGGCATCACCATCCATCCCACCCTCGCCGACCGGCTGACCCGGCACACCGCCGGCAACCCGCGCGATGTGTTGGCGTTGTTCGACGAGGTGCCGCCGTCGGCGTGGGCCAGGCTCGACTCAGCGCTGCCCGCACCGCGTCACGTCGTCGAGCGCGTCGCGACGCAGTTGCAGGCATGCGGCCCGGCGGGACGTGGACTCGTCGAGGCGCTCGCGGTGCTCGGCGCGCCCGGCGACGGGGCCACCTGGGACGGCGTCACTCTCGCCGAGGCCGCCGAACTGGCCGGCCTGACGGGATCATCCGAGTCGCTGTCGGCCCTCGACGAGGCCGTCGCGGCCGGTCTCGTCACGCACGTGGTGCATTTCGAGCCTCGGCTCCGGGATCGACTGACCGGATCGGCGGTGCTCACGTTGTTGGGCGCCCACGCGGCCGCCGAGGCGCATCGGCGTGCGGCCGAGGTGATCTCCGATCCGCGCCGCAGGTTGCGTCACCGGGTGGCCGCCACCGCGGCGCCCGACGAGGCACTGGCCGCCGAGGTCGACGCCCTCGCCAGGACCAGTGGCGCCGACGGTGCGTGGGCGCAGGCCGCGACGCTTTTCCACGATGCGAGCAGGCTGACCTCGGACCCGCTGCTGCGCGACGAGCGGCTCACCCGTTCGGTCGACGCACTGGTGGCCGCGGGCGACTGTGGCGCGGCCGCGCAACTGATCCCGATGATCGAGAGCCTACGTGAAACCCCGTTGCGCAACGCGGTTCTGGCTTATCTGGCAATCCTGCGCGGGCGTGCCACCGAGGCCGAGGTGCGGCTGCGCCGGGCCTGGGACATCGTCAACCCCGAACGCGATCCGGAGACCGCCGCGCTCGTCGCGCAACGTCATGTCCTGCACTGGCTCATACGTGGCCGCGGTTCCGACCTGGTGCGCTGGGCGGACACCGCGCTGCGCCTCGCCGACCGCGAATCCCCCACCGCCATCGAGTCGGCCGCGATACGCGGACTCGGTCTGGCCGCCGCGGGGCGGCCCGATCAGGCCACCGCTGCCTACGACGACCTGGCCGAGCACATCGTGCACGGCGCGCAGGCCCAGCGGGTCACGATGGGACGCGGTTGGCTCCAACTGATCCGCGACGACGTCGACGGCGCCCGCAGCAACCTCGAAAGCGCGATCGCCACAGCCAATCTGGGCGGGTCGAGCCGGATCACGCTGTGGGGCATGGCGTGGCTCGCGCGCGCCCACTTCGTCAGCGGCGACTGGGACGCCGCGTTGGACACCGTGGCGTCCGGGCGTGATCTGGCCGCCGCGAGCGGGATCACCATCACCACTCCGCTGCTGGAATGGACTGCCGCACAGATCAATGCGCTGCGCGGCGACTGGGACGCCGCCCACACGGCGGTGCAGGCGGCCGACAAGGTGACGCAGGACTACGAGATGATGCGGATCCCGACGTTGCTGGCGCGCGCCCAGGTCGCCGAGGCCGAGGCCGACTATCCGAAGGTTCGCCGCGTGCTGGAACCGTTGGCGGCCCTGGCCGCCAGGGCGCCTGGCACCGCGCTCACCGAACCGGGTTACTGGCCCTGGCCCGACGTGTTGGCCAACGCACTCGTGATCGACGGCGCGCTGGACGAGGCCGACGAATTCCTGCGCCCCCATGAACAAGTCGCTCGCGAGCGAGGGCACCGTTCGGCGATGGCCCGCCTCGGGTACGCGCGGGGACGGCTGCTCGGCGCCCGGGCTGAGCTCGCCGCGGCGCGGGACAGGTTCGAGGAGTCGTTGGCGCTCCTCGACGGGCTTCCGCTGCGCTACGACCGGGCCCGGATCAACTTCGCGTACGGGCAGACCCTGCGACGGGCCGGTAAGCGGCGCGAAGCCGATGCCGTGATCGCCACGGCCCGTGACCTGTACCTGTCGCTCGGGGCGCACACGTACGTCGCACGCTGTGACCGCGAACTCAAGGCCGGCGGTCTGCACCAGCTGCGGGGATCGCGTGACAGCGTCGAGCTCACCCCGCAGGAAGATGCCGTGACCGCCCTCGTCGCACAGGGACTGTCCAACCGTGAGGTTGCTGCCGAACTGTACGTATCTCCCAAGACTGTCCAGTACCACCTGACCCGGGTGTACGCGAAACTCGGCGTGCGGTCCCGCGCCGAGTTAGCTGCACTTCGACGATGACCCGCTGACCGGTAAGGTGAGCAACGTGTTTGGGAGGATCATGGGGATCGGCGCGGGGGTGATGGCTGCCGCAGCGCTGCTGACGGGCGCGTTGGGCACGCCCGGCGCGGGCCCACAGATCGAGCTCGTGGACAACACCGAGGCGCTTTCCCCCGGTGACGGTTCGCTGGCCGACGGTCAGGCGTTTTCACCGTTCGACCTGCAGCAACCGGCCATCGCCAAGCTCGATCCGCGGTTGCTTGCGGCCGTGCAGCACGCCGCGAACGCCGCGGCCGCCGAGGGCATCACCATGACCGTCACCTCGGGCTGGCGCTCCCCCGAGTTCCAGCAGAGCCTGCTCGACGACGCGGTGCAGACCTACGGCAGCCTCGCGGCAGCGCGCGAATACGTGCAGACGCCCACCGCGTCGCGGCACGTCACCGGCGAGGCCGTCGACATCGGCGGTGCCGGCGCCGACCAGTGGTTGATCGCCAACGGACCTCGGTTCGGCCTGTGCCAGATCTACGCCAACGAATCCTGGCATTTCGAGCTGGTCGCCGATCCGCTCGGCAACTGCCCGCCGCTGCTGCCCAGCGCGGCCGGCTGACCGGTCAGACCAGGCTGCCGACGCGGCCGTCCACCAGGGGCGCATCCGTCTTGGCCGCGACGTCGTCGAACTGCACCCCTGGTGCGAGTTCGACGACTCGGAACCCGTCACCGGTGACGTCGAAGACGCCGAGCTCGGTGATCACCCGGCTCACTACGGCCTTCCCGGTGAGCGGCAGCGTGCACGACGAGACGAGTTTGGCCGCACCGGATTTCGCGACGTGGTCCATCAACACGACGACCCGCCGGGCACCGTTGACGAGGTCCATCGCGCCGCCCATACCCTTGACCATCGCTCCGGGCACCATCCAGTTGGCCAGGTCGCCGTTGCCCGCGACCTGCATCCCACCGAGCACCGCGACGTCGACATGACCACCGCGGATCATCGCGAAGCTCGTTGCCGAGTCGAAGTACGACGCGCCTGCGACCACCGACACCGTCTGCTTTCCCGCGTTGATCAGATCGGGGTCGACCTCGTCGTCGTACGGGAACGGCCCGACGCCGAGGATTCCGTTCTCCGAGTGCAGCGTGACCTGTGAACCCGCGGGCAGATGGTCCGGAATCAGGGTGGGCAGCCCGATGCCGAGGTTGACGTAGTCACCGTCGCGTAGTTCGGCCGCGGCGCGGGCCGCCATGTCGTCACGGGTCCAGCTCATCGGGTTACCTCCTCGGTGACCGGCCGTGGCCGGGTGGTGCGTTTCTCGATGTCCTTGTGCGCGGCCTGTTCCGGGGTGAGCGCCACCACCCGCTGGACGAAGATGCCGGGCAGGTGGATGTCATCGGGATGCAGCTCGCCGACCTCGACGACCTGCTCGGCCTCGGCCACCGTGATGCGGCCCGCCATCGCCGCGGGCGGGTTGAAGTTGCGTGCGGCTGCGTGGAACCGGCAGTTTCCGGCCTTGTCGACGACCGCTGCCCGCACGAGCGCGTAGTCGGTGACGATCGACTCCTCGAGCACCATGTCGGTGCCGTTGAAGTTCCTGACCTCTTTGGCCGGCGACGCCAGCGCGACGGTGCCGTCGGGGTGGTAGCGCCACGGCAGTCCGCCCTCGGCGACCAGGGTCCCGACCCCGGTCGGGGTGAAGAAGGCGCCGATCCCACTGCCGCCGGCCCGCATTCGCTCGGCCAACGTCCCCTGTGGGGTGAGTTCGACGGTGAGTTCACCGGACAGGTACTGACGCGCGAACTCCTTGTTCTCCCCGACGTAGGACGCGATGACGCGGCTGATGCGTCCGGCCTCCAGCAACAGGCCGAGACCGGCGCCGTCGACCCCGCAATTGTTCGACACGATCGTGAGATCGTCGGCACCCTGCTCCAGCAGTGCCTCGATGAGAAACCATGGGATGCCTGCCAATCCGAATCCGCCGACGGCGATACTGGCGCCGCGGGAAACATCGGCGACGGCTTCGGCCGCCGAGCCGACGACCTTGTCGATGGTCATGTCTACTCCGTTCCGAGATGTTCGAGGAGAGTGGAGGTGATGGTGGTGGACTGCTCGACGTTGGCCAGGTGCGCGGCCTGTGCGACCTCCACCGAGCGGGCGCCACGCACACCCGCGGCGATCTCCGCGAGCCGGGCCGGTGGCGTTGCCGGATCGTCGGTTCCGGCGATCGCCAGTGTCGGTGCGGTGATCCGGGCCAGGTCGGCGCGCAGGTCCAGCGTCGCGATGGCCTCGCAACATCCGGCGTACCCTTCGGCCGGGGTGGTGGCGACCATATGTTCGTAGGTGGCCGTCCGGTCCGGGTGTGCGGCGAAGAAGTCGGATGTGAACCAGCGCGCCACAACGGCTTCGGCGACGGCCGCGGTCCCGTGTGCACGCACCGTGGTCGCGCGCTCCGTCCAGCTGGCGTTCGGCGGCAGATGCGTTGCCGTGCACAGCAACGCGAGCCGGTCGACGCGTTCGGGGTGGCGTGCTGCCACCCGCATGGCGGTCATCCCGCCCAGTGACAGGCCGATCAGGTGGGCACGCTCGATGCCGAGGGTGTCCAGCAGCGCGACGACGTCGTCGGCGAGATCGTCGATGGTGTACGGGCCGTCGGGCACCGGTGACTGCCCGTGGCCGCGGGTGTCGTAGCGCACGACGCGATACCGCTCCTCGAACGCGGCCAGTTGCGGATCCCACATGCGGTGCGTCGATCCCAGCGAATTGGCGAACAGCACTGCCGGACCGTCAGGCCGGCCGGTGACGACATGGTGGACCGCGACGGCGTTCATCGGACTGCTCATCGGACCGCCTCGAACACCGCGGCCAGACCCTGGCCTCCGCCGATGCACATGGTCTCGAGCACGTAGCGGGCATCGCGGCGGACCGCCTCGTGCGCCGCGGTCGCGAGGATGCGTGCGCCGGTCGCACCGATCGGGTGGCCCAGCGAGATTCCGGATCCGTTGGGGTTCAACCGGTCGTCGAGCGGGTCGACCTTCCATTCGGCGAGCACCGCGAGCACCTGCGCGGCGAACGCCTCGTTGAGTTCGATGAGGTCCACCTCGTCGAGGGTGATCCCGGCGCGCTGCAGTGCCGCGTCGGTCGCGGTGACCGGCCCGATGCCCATCCGTTCAGGGGCGCAGCCGGTGACCGCCCACGATTTGAGCGCCAACATCGGTGCGAGACCGCGCTTCTCGGCTTCACCGCGAGTGGTCACGATGCACATGGCGGCGCCGTCGTTCTGCCCGGAGGCGTTGCCCGCGGTGACGGTGGCCGCGTTGTCGACCTTGCCGCGGACCGGGCGCAGCGCGGCCAGTGTCTCGATCTCGATGTCGGCGCGGGGATGCTCGTCGCGGTCGACGACGGTGTCGGGCCTGCCGCGCTTGCCGGGGACGGTGACCGGTACGAGCTCGTCGGCGAAGCGGCCGGCGTCGTGTGCGGCAACGGCACGGTGGTGTGAACGCAGAGCGAGTTCGTCCTGTTCGGCGCGGCCGATGCCGTACTCGCGGCGCAGATTCTCGGCGGTCTCGATCATGCCGCCTGCAATGGGATGGCTTGTGCCACCGGCGGTTTCCCGGGCACGATCCAGCCGGTCCTGGAGCGCGACACCGCCCTGGCGCACTCCGGTACGCAGGCCGAGGGCGTAGTGCTCGACGTTCGACATCGACTCGGCACCGCCTGCCACGACCACCCTGGCCGCGCCGGTGGCGACCTGGCCTGCCGCGTACAGCACAGCCTGCAACCCGGAGCCGCAGCGCCGGTCGAGTTGCAGGCCGGGGACACCCGTGCCCAGGCCCGCGTCGAGTGCGGCGATCCGTCCGATCGCGGGCGCCTCGCCGCTGGGATAGCCGTGACCCAGGACGACGTCGTCGACGTCCCCCTCGCCGAGTCCGGTCCGAGTGACCAACTCGCGCAGCGTCGACGTCGCGAGGTCGGCGGCCGTCAGCGCCGCTAACGCGCCACCCATCCGGCCGACCGGCGTGCGGAGGGGGCTGCAGATGACCACTTGGGACGCGTCGGATGTCATGCTTCGACGGTAAAGAGCTGCGGAGATATTGTGAAATACTCAGTTGATAGTTATTGATATCTGTGGGGTCTTTATGGAGCTGCGGCACCTGCGATACTTCCGCGTGGTCGGTGAGGAATTGCACTTCGGCCGCGCCGCGGAACGGCTGCACATCGCCCAGCCACCGTTGTCCCAGCAGATCCGTCAGCTTGAACGCGAGCTCGGATGCGCCCTGCTGACCCGTACCACCCGCAGTGTCGAACTCACCGCGGCCGGGCACGCCTACTTGCGGCGCGCCGTCGAGATCCTCGACGCCGTCGACTCGGCGAACATCGAGGCGCAACGGATCGCCGCTGGTGTCCAGGGCCGGATCACGATCGGATGCGTCGGATCGGCCACCTACTCACTGCTGCCCCGACTCGTGCGGGCGCTCGGCGAATCGCTGCCAGCCGTCGAGGTGACCGTGCGCGGTGAGATGCTCGCGCCCGCACAGATCGAGGCGCTGCTGTCCGGCGGTATCGAGCTGGGCCTGTTGCGGCCCCCGGTTCACCACGACGCGGTGCTCACACACATCGTCCGCCGCGACGGCCTGGTGGTGGCGCTGCCCGCCGACCATGCCCTGGCCTCCCGCGCCGGCGTCACGGTGGCCGACCTGCGCGACGAGGATTTCGTGGTCCACACCGGGCACGGGCGGTCCGTGATGAGCAATCTCGTGGCCTCGGTGTGCGCCGACGCGGGGTTTCTGCCACGCATCCGGCAGGAGGTCTCGGAGACCTCGACTCTGGTGACCCTGGTGGCCGCGGGGCTGGGAGTGGCGATCGTGCCTGATCCGACGACGGCACTCGACATCGCGGGGGTGCGCTACGTTCCACTGGAGCCCGCGGGCCTGGGCGTGGACCTGCTCGCCGCGCATATGGGCGAGTCGCCGCTCATCACCAACGTGCTCGATGTGTTGCGGACCGTCGTCACCGGCGGGGCGGACTCGCCCTCGTCGGCGCGCCCCGACACCTAGGGTGGTTCCCATGGCACAGGCACCGTTGTCCGGCAAGACGATGTTCATCTCCGGCGCGAGCCGCGGTATCGGGCTGGCGATCGCCAAGCGGGCCGCCGCCGACGGCGCCAACATCGCCCTGATCGCCAAGACCGCCGAACCGCATCCCAAGCTCGAGGGCACCATCTACACCGCAGCCGAGGAGATCGAGGACGCCGGCGGGCAGGCCCTTCCGATCGTCGGCGACGTGCGCGACGGGGACTCGGTGGCCGCCGCGGTGACCAAGGCCGTCGAACAGTTCGGTGGCATCGACATCTGCGTCAACAACGCCTCGGCGATCAACCTCGGCTCGATCGAGGACGTGCCGCTCAAGCGGTTCGATCTGATGAACGGGATCCAGATCCGCGGCACCTACGCCGTGTCTCAGGCCTGCATCCCGCACATGAAAGGCCGTGAGAATCCGCACATCCTGACACTGTCCCCGCCGATCCGGCTGGAGTCCGAGTGGCTCAAGCCGACCGCGTACATGATGGCGAAGTTCGGGATGACCTTGTGCGCCTTGGGCATCGCCGAAGAGATGCGTGAGCACGGCATCGCGTCCAACACGCTGTGGCCACGCACCCTGGTCGCCACCGCCGCGGTGCAGAACCTGCTCGGCGGCGACGAGGCCATGGCACGCGCGCGCAAACCTCAGGTGTATGCCGACGCGGCCTACGCGATCTTCACCAAACCGGCCCGCGCGTTCACGGGCAACACATTGCTGTGCGAGGACGTGCTGCTGGATTCCGGTGTCACCGACCTGTCGGTGTACGACTGCGTGCCCGGCGGCGAACTCGGCGTCGATCTGTGGGTCGACAGCCCCAACCCACCCGGCTACACCGCCCCGTAACCCTCTGGGAGTCGGCGTATTCGGCCATACTTGAGCTTGTGCCTGCTCCCAAGCCCACGAACTGGGCGAACGGCCGCTACGTTGCCGTCGCCGAACGCATCGCCGCCGTCGCCGAAGAGGTCGTCATGGCGGTCGACCACCGCACACCACTGGCCGAGGCCGAGGTCGTCGACCTCGCCTGCGGTACCGGAAGCGCGGCACTGTCGGCCGTGGCCGCGGGCGCCAATGTGACCGGTGTGGACATCACGCCCGAACTTCTCGAGATCGCGAAGACCCGACCGGGGGGCGAACAGGTCACATGGGTCGCCGCCGATGCCGCGCACACGGGCCTGCCCGACGGCGGGTTCGATGCCGCGGTGTCCAACATGGGCATCATCTTCGTCGAGCCGACGAGCCTGGTGGCCGAGGTCGCCCGGTTGCTGCGTCCGGGTGCCGTCTTCGGCTTCTCTTCCTGGGTGCGCGACGACACCGAGAACCCGTTCTTCACGCCCATCGTGGCTGTCCTCGGCCCGCCACCGCCGACCGACTACACCCATGACCAATGGGGTGATCGCGACACCGTGGCGCAGCGCCTGGCCGCCGACTTCGATGACCTCGTCGTCGAAACGTCCTCACTCACCTGGAATTTCGCCTCGCTGGGCGCGGCGTTGGCGTTCCTGGAGAACGAATCACCGGCGCACGTCAACCTGTTCCAGAGTCTCGACGGGCCGGATCGGGACCGCCTGCGCGCCGCCTTCGAGGCAGCGCTGAGCAGGCACGTCGACGGCACCGGCGCCGTGTCGTTCAGCAGCCCGTACCTGGTGACGACGGCCGTGCGCCGCTGAGCACGGATCACTCGGCCTGATACAGGATTCCGCGGGCGATCGCCTCGCGGATCTCGGGCAGCGCAGCGTCGGCCAGCGCATCGGCGTCGACACCGTGGTGCGCGGCCAGCAGCTCGATCAGCATGCCGAGGGGCACCTCACCGCGACACCCCGCGAACAGCGACCGCATGACGTCGTCGACACCGATCACGGCGCCGGGCCCGCCAGGGCGACGGACCGCGGCGCCGACCTGCTGCCATCCGTTCGGCCCGGGCAGGAACTGCTCCTCGAGGAAGACCGGTGCGGTCGACAACCGTGCGGTCAGCAGTTGTTCGTCGGAGCTCTCGCGCAGATACGCCCGCCGCGCGAAGAACGCCTCGACCTCCGAGCCCGTGACGAGTTCGTCCGCGCCGGTGATCTCTTCGAAGATCTGCTCGGGCGGCTCGCCCCCGCGCGGCGCGCGCAGCAGGATCAGGCCCATGCCGACGCCTACGATGTCCTGTTCGGTGAACCAGTCCAACCACTGCCCGCCACGTTGCGCGGCCTGCTGCGGCGTCTCACCGGCGTCGGCGAGCCACAGCGAGATGTAGCTGATCGGGTCCGCCAGTTCGCGCTGCACCACCCAGGCATGCAGACCGGTGCCTGCCAGCCAACCCGAGACCCGGTCTCGCCAGTCGGCGTCACGCATGACGATCCAGTTGGCCATGATGTGGGCCGTGCCGCCGGGGTTCAGGTGATCGCCGACCTGCTCGATCAGGCTCTGGGACACCGCATCTCCGGCCATGCCGGAATCACGGTAGATGTAGTCGCGTGCGCCCGAGCCGACCACGAACGGCGGGTTGGAGACGATCAGGTCGAACCGCTCCCCTGCCACGGGCTCGAACAGGCTGCCCTGCCGCAGATCCCACGACATCCCGTTGAGTCGGGCCGTCGCTGCGGCCAGCGTCAGTGCCCGCGCATTGGTGTCCGTCGCGACGATGTGATCCGAGTGCGCGTCGAGGTGCAGTGCCTGGATTCCGCATCCGGTGCCCAGATCGAGCACACGACCGGCCGGGGTCCGCATGACGGCGCGCGCCAGCGACACCGACGCGCCGCCGATGCCGAGAACATGGTCGTGGCGCAGCGGCCCCCTGCGCAGCACCGCATCCTGATCGGAGACGACGAAGAAGTCGCGGGCCCCGTCGCTGTGCGGGCGGATGTCGAGCACCGCGCGCACCGCATCGTCTCCGGCCGCCTCGAGCACGCCGTTGGCCACGAGGGCCGCCACCCCGGCCGACGGCAGTGCGACCTCGACAGCAGCCCGCGATTCCTCGCTGCCGAGCAGGAACAGCCGCACCAGGACCGCGAGGCGCTGCCGGTCGGCCGCCGCGTTACGTGTGGCGTGCAGGGCGGGCCACCAGACACCGCGCAGCAGCGCGGCATCGGCCGGTTCCCCGAGCAACTCGGCGACACCGTCGACGGTGTAGCCGGCCGACCTGAAATCGGCGCCGATCGCATCGATGACGGCGCCGTCGATCTGGCCGGTCAAAAAAGTTCGGCCTGTTCGGATTCGGGCTCGGCGGGCTCGATGAGCTCCGGGCCGTTGTTGCGGATGCTGTTGACCAGCCGCGACACCTGCCGGATGGCGATGCGGTCGAGGTCGCCGTGGCCGCGCAGCAGCCCCTCGTCGATCGGGGAGTCCGGGTCGAGCCACCGATCCCAGTCCGTTTCGCTGATGGTCAGCGGCATGCGGTCGTGGATCTCGGCGAGCGGCCCGGCGGCGTCGGTGGTGATGATCGTGCAGCTCAGCAGCGGCGGCTGGTCCTTGGGCGCACCTTGGGGCCGCCAGGTGGTCCACAACCCCGCCATGAACAACGGTTCCCCGTCGGCGCCGTACATGTAGAACGGCGTCTTGCCGGGCTTCTTGCCGGATTTGCCGTCCGCGACCGGGTTCGGCCGCCACTCGTACCAGCCGTCCATCGGGATCAGGCAGCGCTTGCTCTTGGCCGAGCTGCGGAACGCCGGCGACGTGGTCACCTTGTCGGCGCGGGCGTTGATCAGCAGCGGCCCCTTGTTGTCGGGGCTGCCGTCCTCGGTGGTCTTGACCCACGGCGGGATCAGACCCCACCGCATCGACCGCAACCGTCGCGTGGACTCGTCCTCGGGTTCGGTGTGACGTTTGACCACGCTGGTGATCGTGGTCGTGGGCGCGACGTTGTAGTTCGGGCCCGCCACATCCTTGTCCCCTGAGCTCCCGGCAGCCGCTGTCGCCGCCGTAGTCTCGTCGATGGCCTCGATCTTCTGCGCCAGCAGCGCCGGATCGGTGGTGACCGCAAAACGTCCACACATGTTTCCCATGGTTGCAGAGTCGGCCGACCGGGGGCGATGAGGCAGGATGTAGCCGTGAGTGAACGTGCGGGTGAGGAGCAGAAACCACACTGGGCAGCCCCGTCGACGACGGTCCCCGTCGACGCGACGGTGATTGTCCCCGGATCGAAATCGCTGACCAACCGAGCGCTGATCCTCGCGGCCCTGGCCACTCCGCAGGGCGTCTCCACCATCAGCGGCGCGCTTCGCAGCCGTGACACCGACCTCATGATCGAGGCGATCCGCACGCTGGGTGTCACGGTCGACGTCGCCGGGGGCGACCCCACCGAACTGACCGTCCGAGGCGGTATCGCGCCGGCCCCCGGCGCGCGCGTGGACTGCGGGCTGGCCGGAACCGTGCTGCGCTTCGTTCCGCCCGTCGCCGCCCTGAGCCGCGCGTCGGTCATGTTCGACGGCGACGAACAGGCCAGGTCACGGCCCATCGCGCCACTGCTCGACGGCTTGCGCCGTCTGGGCGTGGACCTGGAGGGCGATGGGTTGCCGTTCACGGTGCGCGGCACCGGCGCGGTGGGTGGCGGCACCGTGGAGATCGACGCCTCCGGCTCGTCGCAGTTCGTCTCGGGTCTGCTGCTGGCCGGGGCGGGTTTCGACAACGGGCTGACGATCGTGCACACCGGCACGTCGGTGCCTTCGGCCCCGCACGTGGCGATGACGGTCGCGATGCTGCGTGACGCGGGCGTCGAGGTCGATGATTCGATGCCCAACCGCTGGCACGTCTCACCGGGTCCGGTCGCCGCGCGCTCGTGGAGCATCGAGCCCGATCTGTCCAATGCGACCCCGTTCCTGGCCGCCGCGCTGGTCACCGGCGGCACGATCCGGATCGCGGGATGGCCGGCTGTCAGCATCCAGCCCGCCGACACCATCCTGGAATTGCTCGCCACCGTCGGCGGTGCGGTGCGCGACGTCGACGGGCACCTCGAGGTCACCGGGTCACAGGAGTACGGCGGGTTCGAGGCCGATCTTCACGACGTGGGTGAACTCGCGCCGACCGTCGCCGCACTGGCGGCCCTGGCCAAGGAGGGCTCCACGTCGCAGTTGCGTGGTATCGCGCATCTGCGCGGGCACGAGACCGACAGACTGGCCGCGCTGACCGCGGAGATCAACGGCCTGGGCGGGGATTGCCGTGAGACCGACGACGGACTGCTCATCACGGCCCGGCCGCTGCACGGCGGCACGTGGCGGTCCTACGCCGACCATCGAATGGCCACCGCCGGCGCCATCATCGGCCTGCGCGTGCCCGGCGTCGAGGTGGAGAACATCGAGACCACGGCCAAGACCCTGCCCGACTTCCCGCTGATGTGGGTCGACATGCTGTCGGGCGACGCAGGGGGGAACCGGCAGCGTTGAGTGCGCGGCGGTCTTTGAATTACGACGAGTCCGACGTCCGGATCCGGCCCGGTCGGGGCAGTCGCCCGCGCACCAAGAACCGGCCGGAGCACGCCGACGCACGATCCGCCATGATCGTCACGGTCGACCGTGGCCGCTGGGGATGCGCACTGGACCGCGATCCCGATCGTCTGGTGACCGCCATGCGTGCCCGCGAACTCGGCCGCACACCGATCGTGGTCGGTGACGACGTCGACGTGGTCGGCGACCTGTCGGGGCGCCCGGACACCCTGGCCCGCATCGTGCGCCGTGGTGAGCGTCGAACGGTGTTGCGCCGCACCGCGGATGACACCGATCCGACCGAGCGGGTGGTGGTGGCCAATGCCGACCAGTTGCTCATCGTCGTGGCGCTGGCGGATCCCCCGCCGCGGACCGGATTCGTCGAACGCGCGTTGATCGCCGCGTATGCCGGCGGTCTCAAACCTGTTCTGTGCCTGACCAAATCGGATCTGGCGCCACCGGAGCCGTTCGCGGCGCAGTTCGTCGACCTCGACCTCACCATCGTCACCGCAGGCCGTGACGATCCGCTGGAAGTGATCGAGCCGGTGCTGGCCGGACAGGTCACGGTGTTCCTGGGGCATTCCGGGGTGGGCAAGTCCACGCTCGTGAATCGCCTGATCCCCGAGGCCGATCGGGCCACCGGTGAAGTGTCGGGGGTCGGCAAGGGCAAGCACACCTCGACGCAGTCGGTGGCGCTGCCGCTCGATCACGACGGTTGGGTGATCGACACCCCGGGCATCCGGTCATTCGGCCTGGCACACATCGAACCCGATGACGTCATCCTGGCGTTCTCCGATCTGGCGGACACCATCGAGGACTGTCCACGGGGATGCGGGCACATGGGTCCACCCGCCGACCCCGAGTGCGCGCTCGACACGCTCTCGGGACCGGCCGCCGATCGCGCCGCGGCCGCGCGCCGACTCCTGGCGGTGCTGAAAGACACCCGCAAGGCGCTCAACTCCTGACGTGCCCCGAGGGTTTTTGAGAACCGCCTGTGTATCAGGGCCGAACCCTTGCTGGTTAGTACATCTAAGCCCTCGACGCCATGACCGCGCGCCGGCGCGAACACGGATTCGAGCTGGATCTCGGCGATCTCGGTCATCCCGGACCACGCAACGACGTCGACGACTACCTCGCAACCCGCGGCTGGACCACCACCCGGACACCGTTGGGCGCACTGCTCGGCGAGGCCGGATTCGAGCTGGCACGCCCGGTCGACGGGCGGAATTCGTTGAGCGACAACTACTACAGCACCGCGATCAAGCGCTGACGTCGGCGGTTGTCCCTGGATTCGACCTTCAGCTCTTGGCTTTGGCCTTCGACTGATCGGCCTGGGCCTGCTGCTTCTGCTGCGCCGCTTCTTCTTTCGCCTTGAGGAGCGCGGCACGGCCCTCGGGGCTGGCGGCTGAATTGCCAGGGGTTTTCGCCGTGGCGACGGCGGCACTGCAGTTGAGGTTGAGCAACACGGTGTCGGTGACCGGCTGGAAGTCGTCGCCTTTGAGCCACGGCGCCTGCTCGGAACTGGTCACTACGCAGTCGTCATCGTTGAGGGAATCGCCTGAGCGCGTGGCGATCACCCCCTTCATACCGGCATCGGCGAGCGCCGACTCCGCGTCCGCGTACGTCTGGCCCGCGTAGTCGTCGGCGGAGGCGACGCCGGTGGCCAGCATTCCCACGGGTATCGCCGCGGCCGCGCTCAGGAGCGTCACGCCCAGGAGCTTCCTCATCATGTCCTCCAACGATCGATGTCAGAGCCACAGATTACGAACGGCGACTGCCAGTGCCCTGGGAAAACGTCGCGGGTTTTCTTGGAACCGGCCGACCCGGAAAACATTCCCGACAGGAGGTAGGACAGCAAAGACCGAGGGCGCATCCGACATGGTCGGTTGCGCCCTCGGCCGGTGGTGCAGGATTACGCGGCTGCGCGCCTCGAGCGACGCCAGCCCCGAACGGTCTCGATCGCGGTCTTCAGACCACGACGACGCCCCGTCGCGGGATCGGTGACACCGAACCCGTCGAGGTCTTCGAACATCCGCTCGCTGCGCGTCTCGGGCGCATTGTCGGCGGTGTCCTTCAGAAACTTGTCCGGCAGAGACAGTTTCGCGATCGTGCGCCACGTCTTGCCGTACTGCACCAGGAACGAACCGGTGGTGTAGGGCAGGTCGTACTTGTCGCAAAGCGCGCGCACACGGATCGAGATCTCGTGCAACCGGTTGCTCGGCAGATCCGGGTACAGATGGTGCTCGATCTGGTGGCACAGGTTGCCGCTCATGAAGCGCAGCAGCCAGCCGCCCTCGAAGTTCGCGCTGCCGAGCATCTGCCGCAGGTACCACTGGCCACGGCTCTCGCCCACCATGTCCGTCTTGGTGAATTTCTCTGCGCCATCAGGAAAATGGCCACAGAAGATCACTGCGTTGGACCAGATGTTGCGGATGATGTTGGCGACCGCGTTGGCCTTGACGGTCGATTTGTACGTCGCACCGGGCGACAGCGAGGTGATCGCAGGCCAGGCCACGTAGTCCTTGAACACCTGCTGCCCGGCCTTCGCGCCGAACTCGCGCAACCGAACCAGTGTGGCGTTGCGGTCGTCGCGACCCTTGAAGATCTTGCCGACCTCCAGGTGCTGCAGGCCCACGCCCCACTCGAAGAAGGCGCACAGCATGGTGTTGTACACCAGGTTCAGCAGGTTGTGCGGCTTCCACTTCTGGTCGCGCGTGACCCTCAGAAGCCCGTAGCCCACGTCGTCATCCATGCCGAGGATGTTCGTGTACTTGTGATGCATGAAGTTGTGCGTGAAGCGCCAGTGCTTGGACGCGCCACTCATGTCCCACTCCCACGACGAGGAGTGGATCTCGGGATCGTTCATCCAATCCCACTGGCCGTGCATGACGTTGTGGCCGATCTCCATGTTCTCGATGATCTTGGCCACGCCCAGGGTCACCGTGCCGGCCCACCACGCCGAGCGGCGTTTACTCGCGGTCAGCATCAGTCGACCCGCCAGGTCCAGTGTCCGCTGGGCGGCGATCGTACGGCGGATGTAACGCGCGTCGCGTTCACCGCGGGAATCCTCAATGTCCTGACGGATCGCATCGAGCTCGAGACCCAGGTTTTCGATATCGGCCTCGGTCAGATGCGCGAACGCCGGGACGTCGGTAACAGCCATTGGCAACCCTCCTTTCGCGTACCTACGCTACCGTAACCTACGCGGTCGTAGGTTACCAGGCAGTAAACCCTAAACATCGAGCACACAATCGCCCGACGCTGCGGAAACACAGGTCTGAATCCGGGTTCCCGCGTCGTGTTCTTCACCGGTCCTCAGGTCACGGACGTGTCCGTCGACCAGGCCGACCACGCACGACTGGCAGATGCCCATACGGCAACCGAACGGCATCCGGATGCCCACGTCCTCGCCGGCTTCCATCAACGATTTCGCGGCGTCGGCGTGCACGCTCTTGCCGCTACGCTCGAACGTCACATTGCCGCCCGTGCCATGCGGCGCGGCGCGCTTGACCGCGAACCGCTCCAGGTGCAGGCGCTCACCCACACCGGCCGCTGTCCACACGCGCTCGGCATCAGCCAGCATGCCCTCGGGGCCGCACGCCCAAACCTGGCGCTCACGCCAATCGGAAACCTCGTCGGCGATGCGGTCGAGATCGAGCCTGCCCTCGGTGCGCGTGCTGCGGATGCGCAGGCGGTAACCCGGGTGCGAGCCCTGCAGGGCCGCCAGCTCCGAACGGAACATCACATCGGATTCGGTTGGCGCGGAATGCAAGTGGACAATGTCGGTAATCTGATCACGTCGGACCAGCGTGCGCAGCATCGACATCACCGGGGTGATCCCGGAGCCGGCGGTGAGGAACAGGACCTGCGCGGGCGCCGGATCGGGCATCACGAAGTTGCCCTGCGGCGCCGCCAGCCGTACGACGGTTCCCGGTTCCAGCCCGCCGACCAGGTGCGTCGACAGGAAGCCCTCGGGCATCGCCTTGACCGTGATCGTGATGGTCCGCGCCTTGCCCTTCGGATGCGCCGTCACCGGACTCGAGGTCAGGGAGTACGAGCGCCACCGCCACCGCCCGTCGAGGAAGACACCGATGCCGATGTACTGCCCGGGCTGATAGTCGAACGAGAAGCCCCAACCGGGCTTGATCACCAATGTCGCCGAGTCTTCGGTTTCCCGACGCACCTCCAGGACGCGCCCCCGAAGCTCCCGCGCCGACCACAACGGGTTGGCGAGTTGCAGGTAGTCATCGGGAAGCAGCGGGGTGGTGATCCGCGCTGCGAGCCTGCGCAGCGCGTGCCAGCCGGGCCGCGCGTCGGCGCCTGCCACGGTGGGACGAACCGTATCGGCGACATTGGCCGAGATCTTGACGTAGTTCTTGGCCACGCAACCTACGGTACCGTAACTTACGGTGCAGTAGCCAGCCCTTGAGCGATATCAGAGCAGTTCAAGAAGGAACGGCAGCTCCTGCGCCGCATACCAGGCCAGGTCGTGGTCCTGCGCGTCGCCGACGGTGAGTTCGGCGTCCTCGTCCCCCAGATCCGCCTCGTCGATGACATCCACCGCCGCCCGCACGGCCGACTCGGCTTCGCCGTTGTCGACGTAGACCGCGATCACCGCATCGATGCCCACCGGACCCGAGAGCCGTACCACGGCATCGTCGAGATCCGGACGTGGTTTGGCCTCGGGCACATCGGCCACGACCACCGCGCGGCGAGGCGGCAGATCCGACTCGCCGCCGGTGGCCAGCAGCCTCAGCGAGGCCAGCGCAGCCTCCCGCAGCGCCACCTCGGCGAGTTCGTCGTCATCGCCCTCGGCGTACGCCTCACGCAGCGTCGGGGTGACGGCGAAGGCCGTCCCGTTCGTGACGAGAAGCGACCGATCGGTGACGAGACGCTGCAATGCGGCCAGGGTGGTCGGGATGTATACGCGCACCCCGCGAGATTAACCGCCCGTCTTCGCGTCGCCCGTGTCGTTCGTGTCCTCGCCGCCGCCACCGGTGTCGGCATCCGGACGGGCATCTCCACCGGCGTCTCCACCGGCATGTCCACCGTCGCCGGCCTGCGGGTCCTTCTCCACGGCGATCACGAAGTCGTCGCCGTGCTGCGTGACGCCCGCGACCACCGCCGAATTGACGGCCTCCACCGCGTACTGCCGACGCACCACCATCGGGTCGCGACGCAGGTCCCTCACCAGCGAGACCGCCAGGCCCACCATGACGAGCACGAACGGCAGCGCCGCGATGATCGTGATGGTCTGCAGGCCGTTGAGCGCGTCCTCGCCGCCGACCAGCAGCATGACGGCAGCCACGGCGCCGGTGGCGACGCCCCAGAAAATCACGGTCGGACGCGTCGGCTTGATCGTGCCACGCTCGGACAGCGACCCCATCACGATCGACGCGGCGTCGGCACCGGAGACGAAGAAGATCGCCACCAGCACCATCACCACCACACTGGCGATCGTCGCGATCGGGTACTGATCGAGCAGGCCGAACAACTGCTGTTCGACGCTTCCCTCACCCGCGAGATCCACGCCGTTCTGCTGTTCGCGGATCGCCGCACCGCCGAACACGCAGAACCACACCAGCGACACCACGCTCGGCACCAGCAGCACGCCCGCGATGAACTGCCGAATGGTGCGGCCGCGCGAGATGCGGGCGATGAACATCCCGACGAACGGGGTCCACGAGATCCACCACGCCCAGTAGAAGATCGTCCAGGACTGCAGCCATTCGTTGACGTCGGCGCCCTCGGCCCCGGTGCGGGCCGACATCATCGCCAACTGCTCGACATAACTGCCGATCGACGTGGGGATCAGGTTGAGCATGAACACCGTCGGGCCGACGAGGAAGATGAACACCGCCAGCACGACGGCCAGCACCATGTTGATGTTCGACAACCACTGGATGCCGCGCGCGACACCCGACACCGCCGACAGCACGAAGGCGACCGTGAGCACCGCGATGATCACGACCAGGATGGTGTTGCCGACCTGGCCGATACCCGACACGATCTGCAGACCACTGCGGATCTGCAGGGCGCCAAGACCCAGCGAGGCTGCCGACCCGAACAGCGTGGCGAAGATCGCCAGCATGTCGATGACCTTGCCCCACGGCCCGTTGGCCCGCTCCCCCAGCAGCGGCTCGAACGCCGCGCTGACCAGCTGCAGGCGGCCCTTGCGGTAGACGCCGTAGGCAATCGCCAGGCCCACGACGGCGTAGATGGCCCACGGGTGCAGAGTCCAGTGGAACAGCGTGGTCGCCATCGCGGTCTGCGCTGCGGCCGGATCACCCGGCTCGCCCGTGCCCGGCGGCGGAGTGACGAAGTGCGACAACGGTTCTGACACTCCGAAGAACATCAGACCGATGCCCATGCCTGCGCTGAACATCATGGCCACCCACGACACCGTGCGGAACTCGGGTTCTTCGTCGTCGCGGCCGAGTGGGATGTTGCCGTAACGGCTGACCGCCAACCACACCACGAACACCACGAATCCGGATGCGGTGAGCACGAACAGCCAGCCGGTGCTGTTCATCACCCAGGACAGGGCGCCGGCCGAGGCCGACGCCAGCGAGTCGGTGCTGACGAACCCCCAGACGAGGAAGCCGATCGCGATGAGCGCTGTGACACCGAAGACCACCCGGTCGAGACCCTCGCGGCGGGTGTACGCCTTCTGCTCGACCGGTATGTCGAGCACGGGGTGCTGCGGGACGACGTCGCTGCCGACCGGAGACTTCAGAACCTTTTCCGTTTTCGTTACTTCGTTCTTGGACTTGTCGGATCCAACTTTTCGTATCTCAGCAGTCATGGTCGATTCATCACATCGTGAATAGCAAACCAGGTCAAATTCCGGTACCGGTTTGCCAGAATTTACTTAGCCGCGTCTATCAATTCCTCCAGGGATTCATCGAGCAGACCCCGGAAAACGCCGACGTCACTCATGGCGTCGCGGTCGGCGTTGATGCCGAAGTACAGTTTGCCGTCGTACGACGTCACACCGATCGCCAACACCTGGTTGTGCAGCAGCGGCGGTACCGCGTAGCTCTCGAGAAGCTTGGTGCCCGCCACGTACATCTGCTTCTGCGGACCCGGCACATTCGTGATCAACAGATTGAACAATCGTGCCGAAAAACCAGTCGCCACACGGATTCCCATCGCGTGCAGGGTCGGCGGCGCGAAACCTGAGAGGGTGACGATGGTGCGGGCGTCGACCAGGCTGGCCACCGACGAGTTCGATTCGGTGGCGTGGCTGATGTGTGACAGGCGCACGACGGCGTTGCCCTCCCCGACCGGCAGATCGACGAGGAACGGCGAGACCTCGCTGATGGCCTGGCCTGGGCCCGGCTGATCGAGTTCCTCGTCGGGATAGACCGAAAGCGGCGCCATGGCCCGCACTGTCGTGCTCGGCGTCACCGGCTCGCCCCGCGACAACAGCCAGTTGCGCAGCGCCCCGGAGATCACCGCCAGCACCACGTCGTTGATGTCGCAGTCGTAGCGGGCCCGCACCTGGCGGTAGTCGTCGAGCTTGTGATCGGCCACCGTGAACCGCCGGTTACGCGACACCGTGGTGTTGAGCGGGCTGCTCGGGGCCGTGCCGCGCGCGACCGTGCGGACCGTCTCTGCGATTCGCCGCCCCACCGCGGCGAGCTCGCCGGCGTTGGTGGCCACCTCGGTGAGGGTGTCCCGCAAGGCCGCGAGCTGGCTGGTGGGCCGCGCGATCCACTCCCCGATGGCGCCGAGCACCAGTTGGCTGTCTGTCGGCTCCCGCGCCGGGATCCAGATGTCCTCGCCGAACCGGGGCGGCTTCTGGGCCCGATCGGCGATCACGTGTCCGACCTCGACCGCGGCCATACCGTTGACCAGCGCCTGGTGGGATTTGGTGTAGATCGCGATGCGGTTCTTCGCCAAGCCCTCGACGAGGTACATCTCCCACAGCGGCCGGGTCCTGTCCAGGGGTCGTGACCCGAGGCGGGCCACCAGATCGTGCAACTGGTCGTCGCTGCCAGGAGACGGCAGGGCCGAGCGCCGGATGTGATAAGTGATGTCGAATTCTCGATCGTCGATCCACACCGGACGCGCCAGGCCCAACGTCACCTCGCGCACCTTCTGGCGGTACCGGGGGATCTGCGGCAGGCGTTGCTCGACGGTTTCCAGCAGGGTCTCGTAGCTCAGGCCGGCGCGAGGTTTGCGCAGGATCCACAGGGACCCGACGTACATCGGCGTGGAGGTGTTCTCCAGGTGGTAGAACGCTGCGTCGGACGCCGACAGCCTGGTCACCATTCGGCGCCATCCTCTCCTGTGGATCGCGTGGAACCTCGTCACGGTAACCGCCGATTCTGCGACCGCGCATCACGGGTGCGTTCCGACCCCGTCACGTCGTGGGATCATGGATCATCTGCACCTCTCCAGCAGATGTCGCCCTGTCCTGCCGACCGCTGGAGTCCTGTAGTGCAACCATCCGAAGCCGTGCCGCAGCCCGCCGACGATCCGCGGCCCGCCATGCCGGTCCCCGAGCCCATCACCGAGCCGGTCATCGACTACGAGCCGCCCGTGCAACGCGTGACGTCCGCACCGCCGTGCGCGGCTCCGACCGCGTTCCGCCGGCACACGCCGCGCACATTGCGTCTGGTGCGACCGCCCGCCGAGCAACGCCCGCACGACGGCGCGGGAGAGTTCGCGACGATGGCCCTGCGCCGCGTACTGGAGGTCGTCGACCGGCGTCGGTCGCCCGCGCAGTTGCGCGCGGTGCTCGACCCGTCGCTGATCGACGCCGTGGTGGCACTTGCCCAGACGCGCCACGGTGCGCCCGCGAACCTGCGTCGCGTGCGGTTACGCGCGGCCGCCGACCAGCACCCGGACGCGCCGACCGCGACGGCCGCGGAGGTGTTCGCCACCTACACGCGCGGCCCCCGGGTGCGCGCGATCGCTGCGCGCGTCGAATTGCGGAGCGGCCGTTGGCGACTCGCCGCCCTCCAGATCGGCTAGTTCTTGCGGTGCGACTTCGCGGGCCGGTCGGCCTTCGCCTGCTTGCGAGCCGCCTCGCGGCGCTCACGGCGCGAGCCGCCGGTCGGGGCGGCATGCCTGCCGCCGTTGCCGCTGCTGCGCTGCACCTGCGCGGTGCCATCCTCGGATGGACCGGTGTAGGTCAGCGGCGGCGCCTCGTCGTCGATCCCTTTGGCGCGCAGAGCCGGAGCGGGGCGTGCCTGCGCGCGCTCCTTGGTGGCCACCGAGCCCGAGTCGGGCTTGGCCGCCGAATCCGACGCCTTTGCCGCGGCCGCGGCAGCGAACTCCGACAACGTCGGCGGGGGCGCGACGGGCGCGACCTGCGGCTGCTGGGGCGCCGCCTCGACCGCGACGTTGAACAGGAAGCCGACGCTTTCCTCCTTGAGCGCTTCGAGCATGCCGACGAACATGTCGTAGCCCTCGCGCTGGTACTCGACGAGCGGATCGCGCTGCGCCATGGCCCGCAGACCGATGCCCTCTTTGAGGTAATCCATCTCATACAGATGCTCGCGCCACTTGCGATCGATCACGTTGAGCAGAACGTTGCGCTCGAGCTGACGCATGGCGCCCTCGCCCGCGATCTCCTCGATCTGCTTCTCCCGCTCCGCGTAGGCCCGCTCGGCGTCCTTGATCAGGGCGTCGAGGAGTTCCTCTCGCGTGAGCTCGCCCGGCTCGCCCACTGCGTCGGAGTCGATGAGGTCGCGGTGGTCGATGCCGACCGGGTACAGCGTCTTGAGCGCCGTCCACAGGGTCTCCAGGTCCCAGTCCTCGGCGTAGCCCTCCGCGGTCGCGCCGTCGACGTACGCCGTGATGACGTCGACCAGCATCTTGTGGGCCTGCTCGGCGAGGTCCTCGCCTTCGAGGATGCGCCTGCGCTCGGCGTAGATGACCTTGCGCTGCTGGTTCATCACCTCGTCGTATTTGAGGACGTTCTTGCGGACCTCGAAGTTCTGCTGCTCGACCTGCGTCTGCGCGCTCTTGATGGCGCGCGAGACCATCTTGGCCTCGATCGGCACGTCGTCGGGGAGGTTGAGCCGCGTCAGCAGCGTCTCCAGCGTCGCGCCGTTGAACCGCCGCATCAACTCGTCGCCGAGCGACAGGTAGAACCGCGACTCGCCGGGATCACCCTGGCGTCCGGAGCGGCCACGCAGCTGGTTGTCGATACGCCGGGACTCGTGGCGCTCGGTGCCGAGGACGTACAGACCGCCCGCGGCGATCACCTCCTCGGCCTCCTTGGCACACTCGGCCTTGACCTGCGGCAGCACCTCGTGCCAGGCCGCCTCGTACTCCTCGGGCGTCTCGACCGGGTCGAGGCCACGCTCACGCAGCCGCTTGTCGGCCAGGAAGTCGACGTTGCCGCCCAGCACGATGTCGGTACCACGACCGGCCATGTTGGTGGCGACCGTGACTGCACCGAGCCGACCGGCCTCGGCGATGATGTTCGCCTCCTGCTCGTGGTACTTCGCGTTCAGCACGTTGTGCGGGATCCGGCGCTTGGTGAACTGCTTCGACAGATACTCGGAGCGCTCCACGCTGGTGGTGCCGATCAGCACCGGTTGCCCCTTGGCGTGGCGTTCGGCCACGTCGTCGACGACCGCGATGAACTTGGCCTCTTCGGTCTTGTAGATCAGATCCGACTGATCCTCGCGGATCATGGGCTTGTTCGTCGGGATCGGCACCACGCCCAGCTTGTAGATCTCGTGCAGCTCGGCGGCCTCGGTCTCGGCGGTACCGGTCATACCGGACAGCTTCTGGTAGAGGCGGAAGTAGTTCTGCAGTGTGATCGTCGCCAGCGTCTGGTTCTCGGCCTTGATCTCGACGCGTTCCTTGGCCTCGATGGCCTGGTGCATGCCCTCGTTGTAACGGCGGCCCATCAGCACGCGGCCGGTGAACTCGTCGACGATGAGCACCTCACCGTTGCGGACGATGTAGTCCTTGTCGCGCTGGAACAGCTCCTTGGCCTTCAGCGCGTTGTTGAGGTAGCTCACCAGCGGCGAGTTGGCGGCCTCGTAGAGGTTGTCGATGCCGAGCTGGTCCTCGACGAACTCGACGCCGAGCTCGTGCACGCCGACTGTCCGTTTGCGCAGGTCCACCTCGTAGTGGACATCTTTTTCCATCATCGGGACGATCCGCGCGAACTCGGTGTACCAGTGCGAGGCACCGTCGGCCGGGCCCGAGATGATCAGCGGCGTGCGGGCCTCGTCGATGAGGATCGAGTCGACCTCGTCGACGATGGCGAAGTTGTGTCCGCGCTGCACCATGTCCTCGACCGAGTGCGCCATGTTGTCGCGCAGATAGTCGAAGCCGAACTCGTTGTTGGTGCCGTAGGTGATGTCGGCGGCGTAGGCGGCCCTGCGCTCCTCAGGGGACAGACCGGACAGGATCACACCGACGTCGAGACCCAGGAACCGGTGCACACGCCCCATCCACTCGGCGTCGCGTTTGGCCAGGTAATCGTTGACCGTGACGACGTGCACGCCCTTTCCGGACAGGGCGTTGAGGTAGGAGGGCAACACCGCGGTCAGGGTCTTGCCCTCACCGGTCTTCATCTCGGCGACGTTGCCGAAGTGCAGCGCCGCACCACCCATCACCTGGACGTCGAAGTGGCGCTGGTTGAGCACGCGCCACGCGGCTTCCCGCGCGACGGCGAACGCCTCGGGCAGCAGGTCGTCGAGCTCCTCGCCGTCGGCGACCCGCTTCTTGAACTCATCGGTCTTGGCTCGCAGCTCGGCGTCAGAGAGCTTCTCGACGTCGTCGGACAAGGCGTTGACATAGTCAGCCACCTTCCTGAGGCGCTTGACCATGCGGCCTTCACCGAGACGGAGCAACTTCGACAGCACGCTATTTCCCCTGTGGGTTTCGATGGATCCCCGTGGTGGGATCGCACGGGCTATTAGTCGAGTCCATCGTAGGTGACAGGTGGAACTGTCCGGCCTTTGTCAGCCGCCAATGCCCCTCCGCAAGCCGTCTCCGGCCGCTGCCGTTGGGTACCGCAGACGCGAAATCGCACTCCGGAAGGGTCCGGAGTGCGATCTCGTCGAGGGCCGTTTGTGCTGGTCTACCGGTCAGGCAAGGCGGATCAACCCGTAGTCGAACGCGTGACGGCGGTACACCACCGACGGCTTGTCCGTCTCCTTGTCGTGGAAGAGGAAGAAGTCATGGCCGACCAGTTCCATCTCGTAGAGCGCATCGTCGACGGTCATGGGTGTGGCCGGATGATCCTTGATCCGGACGATCCGGCCCGGCTCGTGATCGGTGACGCCGTCGTTGTAGCGCGACTCGTCATCGTCCCTGGACACCTCGAGGCCCGCCAGCGGGTCTTTCGCGGTGGCCTCTGCCAATGACACGGGGGTCTTGTCGCCGTAGTGGATCTTGCGCCGGTCCTTGGCGCGGCGGAGTCTGCCCTCGAGCTTGTCGACCGCCGACTCGAAAGCGGCGTAGAAGCTGTCGGCGCATGCCTCGCCACGGACAACCGGGCCGCGCCCTCGCGCGGTGATCTCGACGTGCTGACAGTTCTTGCGTTGACGGCGGTTGCGCTCGTGGTCAAGTTCGACGTCGAAGAGGTAGATGGTCTTGTCGAAACGCTCTAGGCGCGACAGTTTTTCTGAGACATAGGTACGGAAGTGGTCGGGGACCTCGACGTTGCGACCCTTGACGACGACCTCGGCATGGGGCCGTTCGGGGGTGGTGCCAGCAGTGCTATCGCGGTCGTCTTCGACAACCATGGTGTGGCTTGAATCCAGCGAATGACTTGACATACTTGGCAACTCGTTTCTCTCACACGTCGCACGCATCGCGTGCCGGGCTCTGATGAAACGCGCCGAAGGGCCATCGATTTTTGCTCCGCCCACCGGCGCAAGGTGTCGAGTGGCTCACCTCCTGCCATGTGACGGGCCCTGTACGGCGAAGGGGCGCTGTAGGTGCGCTCTGCCGTGAGGCTTCACGGGGTGTTGCTGCCGACGGTAGCCGTGTTCACCGGTTCGTGCCACTGATTCAACGCACCTGTTTTGTGTTCTTCATGATCGCTTGATACCCGGGCAATCTGCACCCGCGTCAGGCGTGCGCGACCGCCAGCATCGCCGCCACGTCGAGGCCGGCCGCCCGCAGCGTCCGCACCGATTCGGTCGCCGTCGCCCCGGTCGTGACAACGTCGTCGACCAGCACGACATCACACTTCTCACCGCCGGCGAGATGCCGCGCCCCGGCACGGGTGAGCCGGATCCGCCCCGCGAGGTTGCGTTGCCGGTCACTGCCGGAGAGCCCCACCGAATCTCGCGCCCAGGCCCGCAGCCGCAACGCCGGGATCATGGTGACGTCGGGCAGTCCGGTGGTCGCCGTCATCGCAATCCGCGCCACCGGATCACCACCGCGTCTGCGGGCGGCGCTGCGCCGCGTCGGTGCCGGGACGACGATCAGTGGAGCAACGACCATCCCCCACGTCAACAGCCGCTGGAGCCCGTCGCTCAACGCGTTTGCCAATGGGGGGAGTAGATCCGCGCGGCCGTGCTCCTTGGCCGCCACGATGGCGCGCCTGCGGGCGCCCGCGTAGCGGCCGAGAGCAAACACCGGGACGCCGGGGTCGGTGCGCGGGGCGACCAGGTGCGGCTCGTCGTCGCGGACCGTCAGCTCGCGGGCACAGCGCGAACACCACCGCGTCGACGACGCACCGCAGCCGCCACATTCGAGCGGCAGGACCAGATCGAGCATGCCCGCAGTGTGCGCCGCGGCACCGACACCGCGGACACGTCAGCCGGGAAGCACGGGAAGCGAACCCGGCACCATCAATGGATTGACCTCTACCCAGCCGGAGTTCTGCTCGTCGGCCGACGCCGAAAGTTGCTTGACCCCACGCTGATCGGCGACATAGACCGTGGACGGGTTGGCAGCCACCGTGGTCACCGGCATGACCAGGTTGCGGCTCGGCGCGTCGGAGTTGACCCCGTCGAGGTTCACGTAGGACACCGGGTGCTGGGGATCGGTCCGGCTGACGACGATGTCGTCGCCGGTACGCCAGGACAGCGACACAGCGGAATCGCCCAGCCCGAAGCCCAACCGGCGCGGGTAGGTCAGCAGGAAGCGCCCGTCCTGCGCCTGCTCGACAGCCGCCAGGATCACCTGCCCTTCGATCACCATCGCGGCACGGGTGCCGTCGCGTGACAGTTGCAGTTCGGTGATCGGGCCCGGATAGCGACTGGACACCGCGCTGGAATCCACCGGGATGCGCGCCGGTGTCCCTGAGGCGTCCCGGATGGCGCGCACCACGTTGGTGCCGTCGGCGACCACCCACACCGCCTGATCCAGTGACCAACTGGGCCGCGACAGCGCGCGGCCCTCCATGGCCTGAACCGTGCTGCCGCCCAACGGGCCGATCCACAGCGTCGCGGCCGGATCCGGGGCCCCCGGCGGCGCCACGACAGATGCGGCGTCCTGGCCGTTGCGTGAGACCGACGCGGAAACCTGGTGCGGCGCCTGCCCGAACGCGCCGGGAACGCGCGGTGCGCGCTGACCGTCGAGGGACACCAGCGAGCCGTTGACGAGCGCGTGCAAACCCGCCGCGGCGCCGGGGGCCGCACCCGGGTCTGTCGCGGCGACGTCGGAGGTCTCCCAGCCGTCGGCGAATCGGTCGTCGAGCGGCGCGCCGTCCACGTTGATAACGTACGGGCCGGCCACACCCGCCCGCGACAGCGTCCAGATGAGCTGGGCGGCAAGCAATTGACGGCTGTGCGGGTCGGAGGCCGACAGATTCTCCAGATCGATGCGGGCACCGCCGTATCCGCGGCCCACACCGGTCTTGCCGCCGTCGGCGCGGGTCACCGGACCGCGCAGCTTCAACGGCGCGTCCAGCAGGTTGCGCACGGACCGTTCCATCTCCGGCCGGGGCCCGGCGATCAGTTTCGAGACCAGTTCGGTGGCAAGCTGATCCGGGTCCGACACCGCGACGTAGCGCGGATCGGGCACCACCGTGGTCCCGGTCGGGTCCACGAAGTAGAGGGTGTAGCGCTTGTAGGTGGCCTGGAACTGCTGCCAGTCGAGGAACACGCCGTTGGGCAACCGGTCGATGCGCCATCCGCCCGAGGTCTTGACCAGTTCGATCGGCCCCGGATCGGGCAGCGCGCCGTCGGCCGTCTCGAAAACGCCCAGATCCGAGAGGGATCCGAGGATATCGGCGCGCATGCTCACCGAAACCCGGTCGGTGCTGCGGGTTTCGACGAACACCACGCGGTCGATCAGCAGTGCGCTGCCCGCGTCGTCCCAGGCGCTCGATGCGGACTCGGTGAGGAACTGTCGCGCCGCGAGGTGCCGGTTCGCGGGATCCGCCGTCGCTTTCAGGAATTCCCGCAGCAGTACATCCGGATCCATGTCCGGGGTCGGTTTCGGCAGACTCGGCGGGGCCGGCCGTTCGACCGTGCCGATCGCCTGCGGAGAGGACGAGCTGGGGATCCCCGCGCAACCGGCCACCAGTGCCACCAGACCGACGATCAACACCGTCAGCAGGCGCTTCACACGCTCTCCTCCGCTGCTTCCCGATCCTTGCTGGAACGGCGGCGCGGTGGCCGCTGCTCCGTGACAGGCTTGAGCGGCAGCGGGCTCGTGGTCACCTTGTGACCACGCACCAGCGGCAAGGTGAGCCGGAAGCACGCGCCCTTGCCCGGTTCGCCCCATGCCTCCAGCCGCCCCTGGTGCAGGCGGGCGTCCTCGATGCTGATCGCCAGCCCCAGACCCGTGCCGCCCGAACGCCGCACACGCGACGGATCCGATCGCCAGAACCGGCTGAACACCAGCTTCTCCTCGCCGGGGCGCAGCCCCACCCCGAAATCGCGGACGGTGACGGCCACGGTGTCCTCGTCCGCGGCCATCCGGATCTGGACGGGCTTGCTCTCGGCGTGATCGATGGCGTTGGCGATGAGGTTCCGCAGAATGCGTTCCACGCGGCGTGGATCCACCTCGGCGATGACCTCGTCCTCGGGCATGTCGAGGGTGAGCTCGACCTGTGCGTCGGCCGCGAGGTGCCCGACGTTGTCCAGTGCGCTGCGCACCGTCGACCGCAGATCCAGGGACTCGACCGACAGTTCGGCCACACCGGCGTCGTGGCGCGAGATCTCCAGCAGATCGGCCAGCAGTGTCTCGAACCGGTCGAGCTCGCTGACCATGAGTTCGGTCGACCGGCGCAGCGCCGGGTCCAGATCCTCGCTGTGGTCGTAGATCAGGTCCGCGGCCATCCGCACCGTCGTCAGCGGCGTGCGCAACTCGTGGCTCACATCAGAGGTGAAGCGACGTTGCAGATTACCGAACTCCTCGAGCTGCTGGATCTGGCGCGACAGGCTCTCGGCCATGTCGTTGAACGACACCGCCAGCCGCGCCATGTCGTCCTCGCCGCGAACCGGCATGCGTTCGGTGAGGTGCCCTTCGGCGAAGCGTTCGGCGATACGCGAGGCCGAGCGCACCGGCTGCACGATCTGCCGTGCGACCACCAGTGCGATCGCCGCGAGCAGGCCGAGCAGCACCACGCCGCCGGTCGCCATGGTGCCGCGCACCAGCGAGATGGTGCTCTCCTCGTTGTTCAGCGGGAAGATCAGGTACAGCTCAAGATTCGGCACCGACGACGTCGTCGGGCTGCCGACGACGAGCGCCGGTCCGGAGAACCCCTCGGTCTGCACGGTTGCGTACTGGTAGCTGACCTGGCCGGCCTTGACGAAGTCACGCAGCGCTTCGGGGATCTGCTGCACCGGTCCGGCCGCGGCGGCCGCCCGCGGACCGTCGCCGGGTACGACAAGGACCGCATCGAACGCGCCCGCCAAGTCCGCACGCACGTCGGCCTTGCGGTCGACCAGCGTGTTGCGGGCCAGCTGCAGGCTGCTCTCCAGCGAGCGGGACTCCTCACCGCCCACGATGCCGCTGACGGTGTTGCGGGCCCGCTCCACCTCTTCGGTGGCGGCCTTCACCTTGACTTCGAGGATCCGGTCAGTGATCTGACTGGTCAGCACGAAGCCGAGTACCAATATGACGGCCAGCGAGAGCCCGAGGGTCAGCGTGACGACCCGCAGTTGCAGGGAGCGACGCCACACCAAGCCGAGCGCTCTGCCCAACGTCCCCAATCCGCGCACAAGTGGGCCGGAACCTCCCCATCGCCCACGTATACGCCGCCTGGAGCCGAAGATCATCGGCACCGCTCCTCGTGCACAGAAGCCTTCGACTCGTCACGGCGCCGCGCTTCGTCGCAGGCGTCGATCACGGGGGTCCGGCCTTGTATCCCACTCCTCGAACGGTCAGGACCACCTGCGGGTTCTCCGGGTCTTTCTCCACCTTCGCCCGCAACCGTTGGACATGCACGTTCACCAAACGGGTGTCAGCGGGGTGCCGGTATCCCCACACCTGTTCGAGCAGCACATCCCGAGTAAACACCTGCCGTGGTTTGCGTGCCAGAGCCACCAGCAGGTCGAACTCCAGCGGTGTCAGCGAAATCTGCTCCCCCTGCCGGGTCACCTTGTGCGCGGGCACGTCGATCTCGACGTCGCCGATCGACAGCATCTCGGCGGGCTCGTCCTCGTTGCGGCGCAACCGGGCGCGGACGCGCGCGACGAGTTCCTTGGGCTTGAACGGCTTCATCACATAGTCGTCGGCTCCGGATTCCAGGCCCAGCACCACGTCGACGGTGTCGGTCTTGGCGGTCAGCATGACGATCGGCACGCCGGAGTCGGCACGCAGCACACGGCACACGTCGATGCCGTTCATCCCCGGCAGCATCAGGTCGAGCAGGACCAGGTCCGGCCTCAGCTCACGGACAGCGGTGAGTGCCTGGCTGCCGTCGCCGATGACCGCGGTGTCGAAACCCTCACCACGCAGAACGATGGTGAGCATCTCGGCCAGTGACGGGTCGTCATCGACGACAAGGATCCTTTGCCTCATGGTGTCCATGGTGTCACCAGATCGCCACAAAACTCGGCTACCACACGCGGGCGTTTCGCTTCAACCGCTGCTTAACCGGTCCGCCAGGGCCGTCGCGTCCACGTCGGCCCCGGCGATCGCCCACCGGCCGCCCCAGTCGGAGGCCGCGAGCTCCGCATACACCTCGCCCGTGCGCCGCTGCAGACCGTCGTCGCGTTCATAGGCGTCCTTGGCGCGGTCGGCCTCGGTGTTCGCGCGGTGCTCGGCGCGCTGCGCCGCCAGTTCGGTCGGCACGTTCAGCAGCACCTGCCAGTTCGGCACCGGCAGGTGCAGCCGTCCGAACTCCAGATCACGCACCCACGCCACCACGTCACCGTCGACGCCCTGGTGCAGGCGCGCGGCGCTGTACGCCGCGTTCGACGCCACATACCGGTCCAGGATGACGACGTCATACGCGGCCTGCAGGTGCTCGATCTCCTCCCGCGCGCCCGCGCGGTCCAACGCGAACAGCGTCGCCATCGCATACACGGAGTCCGCGAGGTCACCGTGGCTGCCGTGCAAGGCCTCGGCCGCCAGGTCCGCGGGCACCGACTGGTGGTACCGCGGGAACGCCAGGCTCGCCACCGACTTGTGGTTCGTCTCGAACGCCGCCCGCAGGCCGTTGGTCAACGTGCGCTTTCCTGCGCCGTCGACGCCCTCTATCGCGATGAGCACACGGGCAGCGTAATTGGTGCGCTCGAGGCCCATCGAGCGCCGATAAACTCATCCTCGGTTGTCGGCTGCCGGTCGAGGGGGTAACGCTGTGGGGCAGTCGCTGGAAGTTGTCACGTCTGAACTTCGGTCGGCCTCGGCCAGGCTCGCTGAGGCCGGCCAACGCCTGCAGGACGGATTGTCCGCCGTCGATCTCTCGGTGGATCAGCTGCTGGGGCCGGGGTGGAACGGCGGCGCCGCGTCCGCGTACTCGGAACAGTGGGACAAGTGGCACAACGGCGCCGGACAGGTCATCCGGGGTCTGCAGGCGATGTCGGAGTCACTGAAAGCCTCGGCCGACAGCTACAGCGCCACCGACCAGCAGGCCGCTGGTGCGGTCGGCTCCTCGTTCCACCCCGGCAGCGGGTCATCTGCGGGACCAGCCGGTGCCTCACCGGCATCCACTGTCTCCGCTACGTCGGCTCAACCCGCCTCGTCGGCCCAGATGGGTGGCAGCACAGGTGATCTCGCGGAAATGATGGGTCTCGGCGAGCCCGCAGCTCAGCTCGGCGGCCAGCTCGCCGAGGGCGCTGCACAGGCGGCAGGGCAGTTGGCCGGCGGGCTCACCCAGGCCGCAACGACGATCGCACAAGGCGTGACGGGAATCGTCCAAGCCGCGCAATCGCAGTCGGGCGCCGATGCCACCCCGGCCGGGCCCGGCAACACGACCGGCGTCGAACACTCACTCGCGCTGGACGAACAGAATCGGGACGACGGTGAGCGCGACGAGAACGACGGTGAGGAGGCCGACCGGGAGGGCGACGAACGAGACGGCCATGACGGCGCCGCCGCGTCCGGATCACCGGGCTTGTCCGCCCCTGCGGAGATGACACCTGCGCCGAGGACCGGGAATCCGATGCGCTTCGGGAGGCTGAACGATGCCCAGTAGCGGTGGCGGGTCCCCTCTGGTGGTCGATTTCGGGCAGATGCAGGATGCGATCGCGCATATGGCGAGTTTCGAGCGCGAGGTCACCAGTTGCCTGGAGGACATCGACCGGACCATGGCTTCGTTGCGGCAGTCGTGGCACGGCGACGCGTCCGACGCACAGGCTCAGGCGCAAGCGCAGTGGCGAGAAGGCGCCGAGCAGATGCGGGAAGCCCTGTCGCAGTTGCAGAAGATCGCCCAGACTGCACGGTCGAATTACACCGACGCTGTTGCCAAGAACTCCCAGATGTGGGATGCCTAGTGCCATCCAACAGCGGTGATGGCGGCGGCGTCAGCGGCATACGGATTGAAGTCGACCCCCAGGTACTGATCCGCGCGGGACAGAGCATGTCCTCACTTGGCAAGCAGCTGGACATGCTCATGGGAGCGCTCGGACCCATGCTGTCGAGCGGTATCGCCTCCGGCATCGATCTTGCCGGGCTCGCGATGGCCTTGGAATACGGCGATCTCACGCAGAAGTTCTCCGACACCTTGGCCGGCGGCGCAAACACTCTCAAAGCTGTTGGCATCAAACTTCAGGCGAGCGGACACAACTACGCCAACGCCGACGCGGTTTCCACCATCGGCGGGGGCGGCCCGACGGGAAGCGTGGACGGCGAGTTCGAGGAAACGACGCCGGTCGACGCCAGGGACAGCCCGAGCCTCAGTGTCGTTCCGCCGCCGCCGTCGTGGTTCCTCGTGGCAAGTTTTCTCGGCCCCACCGCCTGGCCATCGGGGAATCCTTCGATGTTGCGTCTGACCGCGGCTCAGTGGAAGAACCTGGCTTCCGGATTCTCCACGCTCTCCGAGCAGGTCAGCGCCTCCAGAACGGCCGTATCGACCCAGAAGATCCCCGAAGCTTCGCAGATCGCGCAGGCACACGCTGACCTTGCGGACGGTGTCGCCGACCTGGCCGACCAGGCCACTCAGATCGCCACGACGTTGGAAACGTTCGCCGACAACGTGCAGGACACACAGGACGCGATACGCCGACTGCTTGACCGCGTGTCGTCCATCGACGGGATCGTCGACACGGTCAAGGGCATCTTCACCGGGGACGCGCTCGACATCGTCAAAGAGGTCGTCGAGGACATTCGGACCCTCCTGGGGAACTTCCAGCGCCAGGTGAAAGCCGTTGGTGGACTGCTGGAAGCGCTCAAGGAGGCGCTCAACGACACTGTGACGAAGTTCCAGAAATGGGCCGACAAGAACCTGCGAGAACTCCTCGGCGATCAAGTCGGCGGCGCGATCTCGGACATCATCAAGTTCCAGACCGACCTGACGACCGGTGTTCTCAGCGGTGTGATCAACACCGTGGCCGGAACAGTGGCGTTCGCCGACCTCGACACGTGGAAAGGCCTCGGTGAGACGGCCTTGGCCGTCGTCAAGGATCCGTCCTTGATCGATGACATCGGCATCGCCGCCGGCAAGGAGTTCCTGGCCTGGGATCAGTTGACCGGGGACAACCCGGGACGCGGCATCGGCGAAGCGGGCTTCAACATCGCCGGCCTGTTCGTTGGCGGGCCGTTGTCCAAGGGTGGCACCGTGGCCAAGGGTGTCAACAAGGTCCGCAGGGCATTCGACCGAGCGGACTCTCCGTCCGTCGATCTCCCGGGGCGTCACGGCTTGGATGGGGACCTGACGACTACGGGGTCCCGCGTTCCAGAAGTGCCAGAGATCCGACAGGGCGGCATCCCGGATTCCGTCATCAACCCGATGCCGCCCAATCGAATTGACGCGCCGTCCAGTCCGAACGGCCTCGAGGCCCCGGTCCGACCTCCTGATCCGCCCGGACCGACGACGAACAACCCCGGCGGTGGTGCCCGCCCTTCCGGTGGCGGCGACGGTCCCCCACCCGATTCCCCGCACCGCCCAGTCGGCCCCACCGATCCGGGTCCGACACATAGCGACGCAGCGCCACCACATACGCCGAGCACACCCGAGTCGAACCGATCGGGATCCTCTTCGGTCGGCGAGCCTGGGATTCGCGGCAATTCAGAGCCCAGCTATACGCCGTCCCCCGTCGACCATTCGCCGCAGCACGCGCCCGAACCCGCCACGCCCGCAGCACAAAACGATGCTCCCCACACTCCGGCAGAGTCGAACCCGAAGCCGACTCACGAATCCGCGGCGTCGGATGCGCCTGCATCCACGCACTCACCGGCACAACACACCGGCGGATCGACAGGCGCAGACCCCACCGCGACGCGGCCCGATAACGACTTCACGTCAACCGATCACCATCGCTTCGCGGTCGACGAATCACGCAGTTCGGCGGACCAACAAGCACATCGACCCGCAGAACAGCAGCCCGCTCATACTCCAGCAGCCGAGCACTCCGCCAACCACGACCGAAACTCGGTAGAAAGCAACGAGTCTCGGGAACCAGCGTATTCAGTGGCCGCCAACAACTCCCAGCCTGCAATGGCGATGATGTCACCGGGTGTAGGCGGCGGTCCCACCTCGCCCATGACTCCCCACGCACCGGGGCCGGTGCACGGTGGCGGCGAAAGTCATTCTCCCGCTGCGAAATCACCGGCGCCCGATACGACCACGCGCGGTCCAGAGACACGAGCTTCGCACACGGGATCGCCGGAACCTCCCAGGGCACAACAACCCAACGCTGTCGGACCGGTGCCCGGGACCACGCCTTCGGCGCCGGTGCACCCATCGGAACACACAGCGTCACGAAGCTCGACCTCGAGTTCATCAACTGTCGCTCCGGCGGAACACCAGGCGGCTCCGGAATCATCTCAACGGCAGTCAGTTTCTGACCGCGGCATGTCGCAGTCGGCACAAGAGCAACCGCGCGACTCCAGTCAGCCGGATCCCCAATCGCGTGCCAGCGACAGGTTTGCAGACCGCGAAGGATCAGAATTCGAATACAGCCCCATCATCGACGAAAATGGCCATTACGTTGGGGGCAGCCTGCCATCGTACGAAGAACTCCGTCGTTTGACACGAACGGAAGCAGACACCGCTCACTACTGGTCAGGCCGCGACGCGAACGGGGTCGGAGTAGGCCCAGACGGCTCGGGGATCGCGGAGCGCATCGCTGATGGGGCCAACGGAACAACTCTTGAGATGACTCTTGAGCGGAACGGCATTCATCCTCTTCCGGCGTGGAATCGCCACGACCCGGAGTCGGTGAGGTTCTGGGAAGACGCATCTGCTGCGTATGCGGAGAACGCTCGCGGCAACGTTACAGCGATCGTGGGCAGCGACCTTCGACCGGGCAACATCTGGCAGACGGTGGAGATCCCTCGTCTGATGGAGAACCCGAACGTCACTCGGATCGTTCAAATTGACCCAGACACTGGCAAGTCCACCGAGTTGTTCAGCAGAGTGACTGGCGGCGATGACCCCACGCTGAATGGACCGGTTGAACCCCCCTCAAACCACCACGCCGACCCGCGAACACCCGGTCAGACGGAAAGGTCACACCACCCATACAACCAGCCAGAGAACCTCCAGGGCCGGACAAGCGATCCCACAGGCCGTGGCGGGTTACGAGACAACGTTTCCGACGATCTCGATCGCGGACAAGGCCGTCAGACTCAGAAGCCCGAGAGCCTCGCGCAGGGCAGCGGGGACCGCGGCCTAGCCGACCGAGAGCCAAAGCAGCCTGATATCGGGATGCGCGCAGATCTTCACCATCGCTGGGATGACGACAATCATCAACAACGCGGCGACGATCGACATGACGGCGACAACAACGGACCACGGGAAAACGCCATCGGTCCCGATGGCCGCTACAAAATAAGTGGGCACGGCGATTACAACTCCGGAAACGGAACGGTTGTCGTGCCAGAAGGCACATCTGTGACGGTGTACGGCGAACACGGCTCTCCGATAACCCAGTCCCTGGGAAATCTCATCGAGTCAGGTGGCGACACGTCACGCGTGTACAAAAAGACCTACTACGCAGGTGAAGAGATGCCCAACTACACTCTGCTACCGCCGGACGAAATGAATATTGTGGGCACACCACACACGGTCGATCGCGCGACGACACTCAGCGATCTTCTTCATCCGAATATGGGCAGCGTTGACTTTGCGGCGTGTCTCGGTTATTGGAATCATAGAGTCTTCGACGTCCACGGGATCTACCACCGCGACACCTACGAATACATAGAGAAGTATGCCTGGCCTGAGCATGAAGAGCTCGGTGACGATGACTGGTAGCAACATCTCTTCGAACCTTCCTGTCTCCGTCGCTGTCTGGGCCACCTACCAACAACCAACTCTGAGGACTTCACCGTGATCGACAGAGAACAGCGCGCCCGCATATTCTCCGCGGCAGCCCGGGAAACAGGTGACGGGCACGCTCGTATCAGACTTTTCAGAGCCCTCGATGGTGTCACGCTGTACTACGTCGCTACGGAACGGGAAGTTGACGGCAACCACGTGCTGTCGACCCGCGTACGCAGACTCGACGATGGCAGCTCCGCGATGGTCGTGTACACGTCAAGGCGGCACCCCGATCTCCCCGACCGTTTCGTCGCCTCACAATGGACGAATATCCTGAAGGCGGCCTATGGGACCGTACGTCCGGATTGGCTTGTCGTCGCGAACATGAGAAATGAAACAGTTGCCATTGCTCGTGACCAGATCCCGGTCATCCTTGCAGACCTATCCGTGCCGGTGGACGACCGAATGCCGAATCCAACCGTGGTGGCGGACGACCTCGAGAACGTCATCTCGAATGCAGTGGGGGCGACTTCCGACGACTGGTATGAACCCGCAATCGCCCTCCTACGACGACACGAGTTGTATCTTCACCTGACCGACGATCCCGGAACCGGACAGCAATCACTGGTGACGTCCTCGGCGGCCGGACGAGCCGGATGGGTACTGACCTATACAACGCGGCTCCGCTCCGGCATCAAATACGGCGGCATCACATGGGACGCGCTGGTCGACATGATCAAGAACAATCCGGAAATCCCTGGGGTTCGGGTGGTCAACGAAGCTGACGACTGGATACTTCTCGGCCGTGACGTCATCTGACGACTTTCATTCTTCTCTGTTCCTCAGGAGGACACCGTGACCGGCAACAAGATTGACGCGAGCGAAATCGACGTGAGCCAAGCCCTTGCGCTATACCTCAAACACTATCCGGGAAAAAACGACACAGAGTTCGACGATTTTTACGGTGCCCAGGTCGCGCCTGCAGCGAGAGCGCTCGTCCGTTCGCTTCTTGACGAAGCCATGAGCATTCGTCCTGACTGGTCTCACATGACGCTCAATGACGCCGGTGACTTCGTGGAGGCAGAGATGCATACGAGACACCCTGAGCTCTCCCCGAAAGCTCTCGAGTGCATCGGCAATTACTACACGTACCTGATGCGCTGAGTCGCAGGCTCATGCCCGGGATACGAGTCAGCGGCGCAGTCGCGACATACTGCGGCGAGCGGTATCGAATGCTGTTCGGCCGCAATGACTCGGTCGCCTGAAACCGAACTGGGCGAAACACTTCCGGACTCGATCGAATCAGGTGTGTCTGACGTAGCAGGTGTCGAAAGCTGGCAGAAGCTGCCTGTCTCTGCGCTCGGTCAGGTGATTCACGTCGTCGTCACGGGAACCGTCTCCGGCCGCAGAGTCTGGGTACTGGAGCACCGCCCGGGTGGACGAGTTCCAGTCGAGTTCGTCGGCTCCCCGCAGGTGGCCAGAGAACTCTCGCCGCACCTGCCCTGAAATGATGACCAGTCGAAGCGACGAACTCGGCGTCTCGCAGCGGGCCCCACCACACGACGGAACAATCCGACCCGTCAGTGTCTGGTGAACCACCTGATCAGCGTCATCAGGATGACGCCAGGCAACAGCAGCCCGGCCAGCGTGCTGGTCACCACGTTCGGCCCGATCAGCGAGATGCCCAGACCGGCGAGCACCGCAAAAACCAGGAACAGCATCCGGACCACCAGCATTTTCCGCTGCCGGAGCACGGCACGTAGAACCGGCCGCGGCACCCGGCGCACGATCCACCCGAGGACAGCCACAAAGCCGACGGTGATCAGACCGGCGATGATCCTCGGAATGACCGTCGGTCGGCCCTCGTCGTGCAGCGCCATGACCACGACGGCCGCCACGAACAAGAAGATGACGCACGTGTTCGACAGCCGCAACCACTTCATCAGGGCGGCGCTGATGTTGTAGCGGGCCAACTCCCCTACCCCCGGGTCGAGTTGGCCGGCGCCGACGAACCCGTCGATCGCGGAACGGGCATTTCCGCGTTGGAGGAGGTTGACCGCGAGATTGTTCAGCGCAGCGGCATTGTCGGGTTGCAGGCGCAGCGCCTCCCGGTAGTCGGCCTCGGCGGGCCCCAACCAGTTCAGAGCCCGATAGATGTCGCCGCGCAACACCCACGTGTCAGGCGCCGCAGGATTCAGCCGCAAGGCCTCGTTGATCGCGGTCAGCGCCTGCTGCGGTTGCCCGGCGGACAGCAGCAGGTTTGCGTACGCATAGTGGGCGAGGTGGACGTCGGGATGCTCGGTGACGGACTTCCACGCAACCTGCAGAGCGTCAGCGGAGCGCCCTTGACCGCTCAATGCGAACGCATAGACGCGCTTGGCATGCTCACTGTGTGGAGCCTTCGCCAACGCCGAGTGCGCCGCCCAGGCCGCCCCTTGGTAATCGTCGAGTCCCAGCCTGGCCTGCGCGTAGGCCACGAGCAGATCGGGATTGTCCGGTTCATTGGCAAGCGCCGACCTCAGCACTTCCTCTGCACGCGAGTAGTTTCCGGAATCGAAGTACGCCTGGGCGATGTCTCTGGCCCCACCGGTTGTCGAGGTCACCGAATCTTCCTGCTTCGCATGTAGTTCGCAAGGTCATCGAAGGCGCCGTCGCGGTTTCCGAACTCCACCACGTTGCGTGCGGTGTCGAACCACGCGCCTGCGGACGGGCGGATCTGGGCGAGTGCGGCGTCGACGTCTTGCATCTGGACCGGGCGGACGTATCCCGTTTGTAAGGAGTAGGACATGGCCAATTGTGTTGCCGTGTCGCATACATGGGCGAGGTCAGCGCCGGAGAAGCCGTCCGTGCGCTTGACGACGGAGGCGAGATTGATGCCCTCGACCGGGCGGTCCTGCAGATGCAACCGGATGATCGCGGCGCGCGCATCGGCATCGGGTAGGGGGACGAAGATCATCCGGTCGAACCGTCCCGGCCGGCGTAAGGCGACGTCGACGTCCCACGGGGCGTTGGTGGCACCGAGTACGTAGACGCCGTCATTGCTCGACGCGGCCGAATCCATCTCCTCCAGTAGGGTGTTCACCACCGGACGCAGTCCGGAATTACCGCCGAGAGCCGAGCGGCGGTGACCCAGGGCGTCGACTTCGTCGAAGAACAGCACACACGGCGCTTTGCGGCGAGCGGTGTCGAACACCGCACGGACGGCGCGCTCGCTCTCGCCGAGCCAGCGGCTGAGGACATCGGCGATACCAACCTGGTAGAAGTTCGCGCCAAGCTCGCCCGACACCGCCTTCGCGATGTAGGTCTTGCCGCATCCGGGGGGACCGTAGAGCAGCAGGCCGCCACGGGCCGACATCTTGAAGGCCTTCATCAGTTCGGGATTGCGGATGGGCCCGAGCAGCGACAGCTCGAGCTGCCTCTTCACATCGGCCATCCCAGCGACGTCCGACAGGCGCACACCGCTGGACCGCACGGCGTCGAAATCGTTTTCGTCGACCACCTGCGCAGGCTCTTCGACGAACGCGGGCTTGACGATATCGGCAACCTGCTCCTCGGCTGCCGACCAGTCGAACCGCTCGGGACGGGGTGTCGACGACAACGCTGCGCTGCATGTCTGTAGAAGATCCACGGCGCGGCTGTTACCGGCATCCTGCGCCAGGACGGTGCTGCAATGGGCCAGCGCCTCGGCGTAGCGTCCACGCTCGACCAACAACGTGGCCAGGTGCAGCCGAAGCTCGGTCAACTCGGGGCTGCGTACGACAGCCGCAGCCAACTCATCGATGACCGCGTCGTCAGCCATGCGCACCCCCTCGATCTGTGGCGATCCTATCGGGCGCACCGGTTGGGGAACGTCGCCAATCAGACGTTTCGGGCGCAACCACGCGGGTACCCGGTGGCCTCATACGGCGGCGCACCTCGGCGGTCTGGATCGCCCATCCATGCCAGGAACGCTTTGCGACCCAGCCTGTTCACCATCAGGAGGGTGCGGCGATGACCATCAGCCGGGACGACGCAGCCGTTCTGCGTCGCCGTCTGGTGTTGAATCGCTTCTTCAACAACGACACCTACGCGGCGTTCGCGCTCGCGGGAGCCACCGCGTCGGCGCTCATCTGGGCGAACATCGGCTCCACCTACTCGTCGTTGTGGGAGACCACGGCCTCGATCGAGGTAGGGCGACTCGGTCTGACCTTGCCGCTTGCCGAGTGGGTCAACGAGGGTCTGATGACCGTCTTCTTCTTCGCGGTCGGCCTGGACGTACGACGTGAACTCACCATCGGCGAGTTGCGGCAACGCCGCCGTGCCATCTTGCCGGCCTGCTGTGCGCTCGGCGGGCTGGTGGTTCCCGTGGTCATCTTCCTGTCGTTCACACAGGGACCGCCGTCGTCTTCGGCATGGGGTGCGGTCATCTCGACCGACACGGCCTTCGCGCTCGGCATGTTGGCTCTCGTCGGCCCGAGCAACGCCCCGCGGTTGCGGATATTCCTGCTGACCCTCGCCGTCCTCGACGACATCGGGGCACTCACGGTGATCGCCGTCTTCTACACCGCCGACCTCGACGTCGGCGCACTGGCGCTCGCGGGCGCGGGCCTGTTCGTGGTGTGGATGATGCAACGGGTCGGTGTGTGGCGGATGACGCCGTACTTCGTCGTCGCAGTGGCGACCTGGTTCGCGACCCACGCATCTGGTGTCCACGCGACTCTCGCCGGTGTTCTCGTCGCGCTTCTCATGCCGGTGTATCCACAACACGGGCCAGACGTCGACCGGGTCGCTCGGTTTGTCCATCTCTTCCGTCAAGCACCCAATCCACGGGCCGCAAGAGTGGTGCGTCGTACTTTGGACTACTCGGTCCCGCTGAATCAACGGATGTCCGAGGTTTTGACGCCGTACGTGAATTTCGTTGTGGTTCCGATCTTCGCCCTGGCGAACGCCGGGGTGGCGTTGACCGGTGCAGCGTTTCACGATGCGGCGGCTTCACGACTGACATGGGGCATTGTCGTCGGTTTGGTCGTCGGGAAACTGCTCGGCATCACCACCGCCGCATTTCTCGTCGAACGGTTCTCAGCGGCTTCGCGCGTGCCCGGCCTCGATCTGCCGAGGATCGCAGGTATCGGCGCGTTGTCCGGCATGGGGTTCACGATTTCCCTGCTTGTGGTGAAGATTTCACTCGGGGACAACCGATCGCAGGCCGAGGCCCGCGTAGGTGTCTTGATCGCATCCGCGGTGGCGTTCCTGTTGGCATGGGCGACGTTCCGCATCGGCGACCGCGTGCGACCGTTGCCCACCCCTGCGGGGCGAGTCCTCCAGCGCGACGTGGATATGGAGCGAGACCACGTGCGTGGGCCCCGCGACGCGTCGGCCACCGTCGTGGTCTATGCCGCGATCGACGAGGACTACCGGACGAGAACGGCCGAAGCACTTCGCGAGGTCAGGCAGCAGTTCGGCGACCGCCTGCGGATCGTCTTCCGCCATCACACCACCGACGACCAGGCCTTGAACTGCGCACTGGCCCTCGAGGCCGCCGCCCAGCAGGGCCGCTTCTGGGACATGCACGACGCCCTCGTCAAACCCGGCGGCGACCCCGACGCCGCACTGACGGACATCGCGCGCGATGTCGGCCTGGACGTGGGCCGCTTCGAACGGTCGCTCAACACCAACAACCGACTGTCGCGCGTGGAGGACGACAACCTCGATGCTCAGGCCGCCGGGCTGCCCGCCTCCCCGACGATCTACGTGCAGGGCAACCGCGTCATGGGTCCGGCGAACTCGTGGTATCTGGCACAGTTGCTGCGCGGCGATGTCGGTTGACGACGACCGCAACGCGTCGGGCGCGAGTCCCGATCACCGCACCACGATGGTGTGATCGCCACGGGCGACGAGTTCGCCGATCACCGGGGCGCCCGGGATCTCGCCTGCGATCAGCAGACCACCGGACGTCTGTGCGTCGGCGAGCAGCAGCGCTTCGTCCTCTTTCACCTCGGACACATCGATGTGCGGGCTCACCCACTCGAGGTTGCGCCGCGACCCACCGCTGACGAATCCGGCCGCGATCGCCTCGCGGGCCCCTTCCAGATAGGGCACAGCTTTCGAGTCGATCACCGCCGTCACCCCACTGGCGCGGGCCAGCTTGTGCAGATGCCCGAGCAGGCCGAAACCGGTGACATCCGTGGCACATTCGACACCGGCGGCGAGTGCCGCAGCCGAGGCCGCGGCGTTCAGGGTCGTCATCGCCTCGATCGCTTGGGGAAACACTTCACCGGTGGCCTTGTGCCTGCTGTTGAGCACACCGATGCCGAGTGGCTTCGTCAGCGACAACGGCACACCGGGTTTACCGGAATCGTTGCGTAACAACCGCTTCGGATCGGCGATGCCCGTGACGGCCAGGCCGTACTTGGGTTCGGGATCGTCCACGCTGTGTCCGCCCGCGAGATGGCAACCGGCCGCCGCACAGACATCGAGACCGCCGCGCAGGGTCTCCGCGGCCAACTCGAACGGCAGCACATCGCGCGGCCACCCCAGCAGGTTCACCGCCACCACCGGTCGCCCGCCCATGGCGTAGACGTCAGACAGCGCGTTGGTCGCCGCGATCCGGCCCCAGTCGTACGCGTCGTCGACGACGGGTGTGAAGAAATCCGTCGTTGCGATCAACGCGGTGTCGCCGTCGATCCGCACCGCGGCCGCGTCATCACCGTCGTCGAGTCCGACGATCAGCTCACCGAGCGGATCCTTCGGATCGGCGTGGGTCAGCCCGCGTACCACGTCCTCCAATTCGCCGGGCGGAATCTTGCAGGCACAGCCGCCACCATGGGCGTATTGGGTCAGTCGGTACGTCATGAAGACCATGTTGCCTGTAATGATGGAGCGATGGGTCAGGGAGGCGTATCCGGTCTGGTGACCGGCGCGGTCTTCAAAATCGCTGAGCGGCAGTTTCTGCCGCTGGCGGGTTCGATTCCCGTCCGCCTCCGCCATCGAATGCCAGGACCGCTCCTCCAATGACTGATCCCCGTCGCCGGGTGCCCCGCACCGACACGCTGCTGGCCGATCCGCGCCTCGCCGCGGCCGAGCAGGTGCTGGGACGCGCGCTGGTGAAATCCGTGATCGCCGAAGCACAGCAGAAGGCACGCGCCGGTCAAATACCTCCTGAGCAGGTCGCCGACGCCGCCGTCGCCGCCCTGCCGACCGGCGCGACGAGCCTGCGACCGGTCATCAACGCCACCGGCGTCGTCGTACACACGAACCTGGGCCGGGCACCGCTGTCGCGCGCCGCGATCGACGCCGTCGTCACCGCCAGCGGCGCCACCGACGTCGAATTCGACCTGGAGGCCGGCCGCCGGGCCCGGCGGGGCCGCGGAGCGTTGGCCGCACTCACCCGAGCCGTCCCCGATGCGGGTGCGGCCCACGTCGTGAACAACAACGCCGCGGCCCTGCTGCTGGCGGCGATGGCTCTTGCGCCGGGCAAGGAGATGATCGTCAGCCGCGGTGAGCTGATCGAGATCGGCGACGGCTTCCGTCTGCCCGCGTTGATGGAATCGACGGGGTCGCGCATCCGCGAGGTCGGTACCACAAACCGCACCCACCTCCGCGATTACGCCGACGCGATCGGCCCCGACACCGGTTTCGTGCTCAAGGTGCACCCTTCGAATTACTCCGTCAGCGGATTCACGTCCTCGGTGCCGGTGTCCGAACTCGCCCATCTCGACGCGCCGCTGGTGGTCGACATCGGGTCGGGCCTGCTGACGCCCCATCCGCTGCTGCCGGATGAACCCGATGCCACGACGATGCTGCGCGACGGCGCCGACCTGGTCACCGCCTCGGGCGACAAGCTGCTGGGCGGGCCGCAGGCCGGCCTGCTGTTCGGCCGCGAGGATCTGATCGAGCGGCTGCGCAGACATCCGGCAGCGCGGGCATTACGCGTCGACAAGATGACGCTTGCCGCACTGGAGGCGACACTGACCGGTCCCCCGGCGCCGGTCGCGCAGGCGTTGAGCGTCGACGTCGAATCCCTGCGTGCGCGGGCAGGCTTGCTGGCCGCTCTGCTCTCGGATGCGAAGGCCGTGGACTGCATCGCGGCCGTGGGTGGTGGCGGCGCTCCCGGTGTCGAATTGCCCAGCGCGGCGGTCAGTCTGCCCGAGGCGTATGCCGCGCCGCTGCGGGTGGGCAACCCGTCGGTCGTCGGGCGGCTCGAGAACGGACGCTGCCTGCTGGACCTGCGCACCGTCGCCCCCGAGGACGACGGGAAGCTGGTCGAAGCAGTCCGATCATGTTCGTTGTAGCGACCGCCGGTCATGTCGACCACGGGAAATCCACTCTGGTGCACCGCCTTACCGGCATGTGGCCGGACCGCCTCGCCGAGGAGCAGCGACGCGGCCTGACGATCGATCTGGGCTTCGCATGGACGACGATCGATGGCCGCGACATCGCCTTCGTCGATGTTCCGGGCCACGAGCGGTTCGTCGGGAACATGTTGGCCGGGGTGGGCCCGGTGCCTGCCGCGATGTTCGTCGTCGCCGCCACCGAAGGCTGGATGCCCCAGTCCGAGGAGCATTTCGCCGCGTTGGAAGCGCTGGGTGTACGGCACACCCTCGTGGTGATCAGCAAGACCGACCTGGCCGATCCGTCCCGCGCCATCGCCGAAGTCCGCGACCGCATTCCGGAGGCGCCGGTGGTGCTCGGCACCGACCTGGATGCGGTGCGTGCCGGGTTGGTGACCCTGGTTGATCAATTGCCCACTCCTGCCGTCGAATCCGATGTGCGGCTGTGGGTCGACCGTTCGTTCACAGTGCGTGGCGCGGGCACCGTGGTGACGGGAACGCTTGCGGCGGGGACGATCCGCCTCGGCGATCAACTCGAACACGATGGGCGACTGATCACCGTGCGGGGACTGCAGTCCCTCGGCCGGGATGTGGACGCGGTGACGGGGGTGGCACGCGTAGCGGTGAATCTGCGTGGTGTGGATCGGCAGAGCATCCGTCGCGGCGATGCCATCCGCACCCCGGGTGCGTGGTTGGACACCTCCGAGATCGACGTCGTGTTGCGCTCCGCGAGCAAGCTGCATCAGCGGTTGACGCTGCACGTCGGTTCGGCCTCGGTATCCGTACACGTTCGACCGCTCGGAGATGTCGGTGCGCGCCTGCGTCTCACGCGGGCTCTGCCGTTGCGCATCGGCGATGTCGGGTTGTTGCGCGATCCCGGCGCGCATCGCATCGTCGCCGGCATCGAGGTGCTCGACGTTCGGCCGGCGCCTCTGCGCCGACGCGGTGACGCCCGAGCCAGGGCCGCTGAGCTCGCGACCGGTCGGGTCGCGCCGCCGGTCTGTGCCCGGATCCAAGATCTGCGCGCCATGGGTTTCGATGTGGTCGGCGAGCGCGTCGCCGACTGGGTGGTCTCCCCCGGTTGGTGGGCTGAGCGACGCCGACTCGCGCTCGCGGCTGTGGATCGCTGGGCCGCCGGGCATGACATCGCGGCGGGCATGCCATTCGAGACCCTGCGGCAGCAGATCGGGTTACCGGCCGTGGACCTGGTGCCTGCGTTGCTTCACGGTGCGGGTCTGCAGGTGCGCGACGGGCTCGTGCGGCGGCCGGGAGCAGACTTGCCACCGCGGGTCGACAAGGCCGTGCGGACCGTGCGGGAGTGGCTGGCGGCCGAACCGTTCCGCGCCCCCGAAGCCGACGAACTGACCGAGTTGAGTTTGGGTCCCAAGGAACTCGCCGCGGCGGTGCGCGCCGGCAGGCTCACCCGGATCGCCGACGGCGTCGTGCTCGGACCTGATGCCTTCGACCGTGCGGCGGAGATTCTCACGGGCTTGCCGCAGCCGTTCAGTGTCGCGGAGGCCAAGCGCGCCCTGAACACCACTCGACGGGTGGCCGTGCCCCTGCTCGAACAGCTCGACGCGCGCGGGGTCACCAAACGTGCGGACGACGGGACGCGCACGGTCCGCGTCTGCCGTGCGGACGCTGATCACGTCGGTTGACAGTCGGATTCGTGGTCTCCGTCGTCGTTCGTGCCGCCGGACTTGCCGTCGCTGCCGCCGCCGTTGTCTTTGAGGTAGGTCTGTGGGTGGTGGTAGGTGTTGACGCGTTGTTGGCCGCGGTCGAGGAGTTCGGGTGGGATCCATTCGCAGCGGCCCTGGTCGTTGATGCGGGTTTTCCATTTGGTGGGGCCGACGCTGCGGTTGTCGGACGGGCAGGCGAGGGTCAGGGCGTCGGCGTCGGTGAGTCCGCCGTCGGCGTAGTCGGTGTTGGCGTGATGGGCCTGGCAGCGGTAGCCGCTGGCGGTGCAGCCGGGGCGGGAGCAGCCGCGGTCGCGTCCCCAGATGGCCAGGCGTTGACCGGCACTGGCGGTGCGCCGCGCTCTCCCCAGGTAGAGCGGGATTCCGGTGTGTTCGTCGTAGACGGCGAGGTAGTGATGGGCTTGAGAGGCCAGGCGGATGAGATCTGCCATGGGCAGTTTGGTGCCGCCGGCGCTCACCACCACGCCGGCACCTTTTTCGAGTTCCTGGAGGGTGGTGGTGATCAGGAGGGTGGCGGGTAGTCCGTTGATGTGCCCGAGATCCTTGGTGGCGAGCAGTTGATGAAGGGCGGTGAGCATGGCGTCGTGGCGGCGTTGGGCCACGGTGCGGTCGTCGTTGTCGATCTGCTCCTGGCTCGGGGTGCCGGATATGCAGGGGTTGGGGTCGGCGGGGTTGCACATGCCGGGAGCGCCCAGTTTCTCCTCGATGGGCTCGAAGGCGGCCTTGAACTCGGCCGTGACATTCCCACGCACGGTGTAGGACCCGTCGGGCTGTTGCCGCCCGAAGGTGATCCCGCGCGTGCTCTTGCATACGTCTTCGGGTGGTACCGGGCCGTCCTGGTCGAGGAGGTACAGGGCGTGGTCGGCGGCCTGGCGCACGGTCTCGGGACTCGCGCCCACACCGCCGGCGACCAATCGTTCTTCGAGCCGGCTTTGTTGCTCAAGGCTGATCCAGTCGGGGCATTTCTTGAAGAACGTGAGCAGTTCGGTGATGTGGTCGGGGGTGAGCCAGCCACCGGCCTGGGCCGCGGCCACATGCTCGCGCTTGGGCGCCAGGACCTCGCCGGTGAGCGAGATCCGCGGGCCGAGTTCGAGGGCGTCGGCGCAGCGGCGGTTGGCTTCCTTGCCCGAGATTCCCAGCCGTGCCTGGAGGACTTCGCGCCACGATTTGGCGCCGAGTGCGGCGGGGGTGGTCTGCTCACATAACGCGGCGATGGCGCGGTGTTCGGCGGCGGGGGTCAGGTTGCGCACGTCTTGCAGACCGGCACACACGTCCAACAATTCCGCTTCCGACAGTGCACCGTAGGGCAGGGCGAGCACGTCGGCGATCGCGGCTTTCAACGCCGCGATCGTCGTGCCGACCCCATTTTCCATGAGTCGAACACTAGTTCGACACACCGACAGAAACTGCCGCCGTGAGACGCCTGTGATCAATGGGTTCACATTGACGAAAGTGATTGTTGTACAGGCGAAATAGCGGCAGGTGCGTGCGCACGCTCACCGTCGACGAGCGTGCGCCGACTGCTGCCAGAACCCGGCGTGTCGACCGTCAGACACGCACACTCGCGGTGCCAGGGCGACACAACCGCGCGAACTTCCAGGCGACAATCAGCCGTCGGTGGTTGGATCGGTAGCGGATGGGTAGGAGGACGGTATGGAGTTCCGGAAGTTGATCGAGTCCTGGCCCGTGTACCGGCAGATCACCGGTGCCGATCAGCTGGGGCGTGGGAAAGCCGCGCAGTCGAGGCGCTCGCTGACCCTGACGCCGCGAACCGCCGAGGCCGACCACATCGCGCATTCGGTGTGCCCGTTCTGCGCCGTCGGGTGCGCCCAGAAGGTCTACGTCAAAGACGGCAAGGTCACGCAGATCGAAGGCAACCCGGACAGCCCGATCTCGCGGGGCCGTCTGTGCCCTAAGGGGTCTGCGAGCAAGCAACTCGTCACCGGCCCGCAGCGGCTCACGAAGATCAAGTACCGCGCGCCGTACGCGACGGAATGGCAGGAGCTCGATCTCGAAACCGCCATGCAGATGGTCGCCGACCGTGTGCTCGATGCCCGCGAGAAGGGCTGGCAGCAGTTCGACAAGGACCGCAACACGCTGCGCCGCACCATGGGCATCGCGAGCCTCGGCGGCGCGACGCTGGACAACGAAGAGAACTATCTGATCAAGAAACTTTTCACCGCCCTGGGGGCCTTACAGATCGAGAACCAGGCGCGTATTTGACACAGCGCCACGGTTCCCGGTCTGGGAGCCTCCTTCGGTCGCGGCGGGGCGACGGACTATCAGCAGGACCTCGTCAACTCGGACTTCATCGTCATCATGGGCAGCAACATGGCCGAGGCCCATCCCGTCGGGTTCCAGTGGGTGATGGAGGCCAAATCTCGCGGCACCGAGGTCGTCCACATCGACCCGCGGTTCACCCGCACCAGCGCACTCGCGGACCGGCATGTCCCGCTGCGCGCCGGCACTGACATCGCGTTCCTGGGCGGGGTGATCAACTACATCCTGTCCAACGAGCTTGACTTCCGGGAGTACGTCACCGCGTACACGAACGCGTCGTTCATCGTCGACGAGCATTTCCAGGACGCAGAGGACCTCGACGGGCTGTTCTCGGGCTATGACGAGGCCACGGCGTCGTACGACACGTCGACCTGGCAGTACGAGCGCACCGACGCCGAGGAGGACGGCGCGGACGCCAAGGAACGCTCGGTGCCGTACCAGTCGGGCTCCGGCGGACCCCCGTTGGAGGGCGCGGCGCGTGAGATCCCGAACGACCCGACGCTGCAACACCCCCGGTGCGTGTACCAGATCCTCAAGCGGCACTACGCCCGCTACACCCCGGAGATGGTCGAGCGGGTCTGCGGCGTGCCTGCCGAGCGGTTCGTGGAGATCGCCAGGAAGTGGACCGAGAATTCCAACCGCGAGCGCACCACGGCGCTCGTCTACAGCGTCGGATGGACACAGCACACGCTCGGCGCTCAGTTCATCCGTGCCGGGTCGATCATCCAGTTGCTGCTGGGCAACATCGGCAGGCCCGGCGGTGGGGTGTTCGCGTTGCGCGGGCATGCCAGCATCCAGGGTTCGACGGATGTGCCGACGCTGTTCAATCTGTTGCCCGGCTATCTGGCGATGCCGCACGCGGGCCAGGAGACACTGGCCGACTATCTCGACGACATCCGGAGCCGCAACCAGAAGGGCTTCTGGCACAACGCTGATGCCTACATGGTGTCGTTGCTCAAGGAGTACTGGGGCGACACCGCGACCGCCGACAACGACTTCTGCTTCGACTACCTGCCGAGAATCAACGGCGACCACGGCACCTACCGCACGGTCATGGACATGGTCGACGGCAAGGTGTTCGGCTACTTCCTGCTCGGCCAGAACCCGGCGGTCGGTTCGGCGCACGGGCGCCTGCAGCGGCTGGGCATGGCCAATCTGGACTGGCTCGTGGTGCGCGACCTCGTCGAGATCGAGAGCGCCACGTTCTGGAAGGACGGCCCCGAGACGGAGACGGGCGAGATCACCCCGCAGACGTGTCGTACCGAGGTGTTCCTGTTCCCGGCGGCGTCGCACGTCGAGAAGTCGGGGACGTTCACGCAGACACAACGCATGCTGCAGTGGCGCGAGCAGGCCGTCGAGCCTCCCGGCGACGCACGCAGCGAGCTGTGGTTCTTCTATCACTTGGGCCGCATCCTGCGCGAAAAGCTCGCCGGCTCGACCGATGAACGCGACCGCCCGCTGCTCGATTTGTGGTGGGACTACGAACTCCACGGTGACGAACCCTCCGGCGAGGACGTGCTGCGGCGCATGAACGGCGTCGACCTCACCACCGGCCGGGCCGTCGACAATTACCTGTCTCTGAAGGCCGATGGCACCACGGCATGCGGATGCTGGATCTACAGCGGCGTGTACGCGGGCGATGTGAACCAGTCCGCGCGGCGCACGCCGCACACCCAGCAGGGCCCCTACGACAACGAGTGGGGCTGGACCTGGCCGATGAACCGGCGCGTGCTCTACAACCGCGCGTCGGCCGATCCGCAGGGCCGCCCGTGGAGTGAGCGCAAGAAACTCGTCTGGTGGGACGAGAGCAAGGGCGAATGGACGGGGTACGACGTCCCCGACTTCGAGAAGAACAAGCCACCCGACTACCGTCCGGAACCGGGCGCGGTGGGCGTCGAGGCCCTGCGCGGCGACGACGCGTTCGTGATGCAGGCCGACGGCAAGGCGTGGCTGTTCGCCCCGAGCGGGGTGGCCGACGGCCCGTTGCCGACGCACTACGAGCCCCACGAGTCGCCGGTGCGCAACCCGCTGTATCGCCAGCAGGCCAACCCGGCCCGCAAAGTGTATGGGCGGGAGGACAATCCGTCGAACCCCTCATGGCCCGATGCACACGGCGACGTGTTCCCGTTCGTGTTCACCGCCGCCCGGCTGACCGAGCATCACACCGCCGGCGGCATGAGCCGCCAGCTGCCGTACCTCGCCGAGTTGCAGCCCGCGCTGTTCGTCGAGGTGTCGCCCGAACTCGCACGGATGCGCGGCCTGAAGCACATGGACTGGGCACATGTCGTCACCAGCCGGGCCGCCGTGGATGCCCGCGTGTTCGTGACCGACCGGATGCGTCCGCTTCGCGTCGAAGACCATGTGGTGCATCAGATCTGGATGCCATATCACTGGGGCAGCGTCGGTCTCGTCGACGGCGATGTGGTCAACGATCTGCTCGGGGTGGTCGCGGACCCCAATGTGTTCATCCAGGAGAGCAAGGTCGCGACGTGTGACATCCAGCCCGGTCGGCGGCCGCGCGGACCCCAGCTGCTGGACTATCTGCGTGAATACCGCGAGCGGGCGCAGATCACGACGAAGACGGGTACCAGACTGGACACCACCGGGGTAGCACCCGACCACATCGAGGAGTCGTCATGAGCGCCAGCGAGAAGCGCAGCGGATCGCGCATCGGCTCAACCAGTTTCTATGGCCCGCTCGAAGACCCCGCGGCGGACGCCGGTTACGACGACCACCCGCAACGCGTGGGATTTTTCACCGACACTTCGGTGTGCATCGGCTGCAAGGCCTGCGAGGTCGCGTGCAAGGAGTGGAACGGTGTCCCCGACGACGGGTTCAACCTGCTCGGTATGTCGTTCGACAACACCGGCAATCTCGGCGCGAACTCGTGGCGGCATGTCGCATTCATCGAACAACCCGCGCGCGAGCCCGAGGATCTCGGAATGCCGAGCTTCGAACGTCCCGGCGACGCCACGGGGGCCGAGACACGTCAGGACTTCCGGTGGCTGATGGCCTCGGATGTGTGCAAGCACTGCACGCACGCGGGCTGCCTGGATGTCTGCCCGACGGGTGCGTTGTTCCGTACCGAGTTCTCGACTGTCGTTGTGCAACAAGATATCTGCAATGGCTGCGGATACTGCGTGTCCGGTTGTCCGTACGGGGTGATCGAACGGCGTGAGGGCGATGGCCGGGCGTGGAAGTGCACGCTGTGCTACGACCGGTTGCACAACGGGCTGGAACCGGCGTGCGCGAAGGCCTGCCCCACCGACTCCATCCAGTTCGGCGTTCTCGACGAACTCCGTGAACGCGCGGCGCGCCGCGTCGAGGAACTGCACGAGCGTGGCGTGACCGAGGCACGGTTGTACGGACACGACCCCAATGACGGGGTCGGCGGCGACGGTGCGTTCTTCCTGCTTCTCGACGAGCCCGAAGTGTACGGGCTGCCACCGGATCCCGTGGTGCCCACGCGGGATGCCGGCGCGATGTGGAGATACGCGGGCATGGCGGCGAGCGCACTGGTGGGGGTGGCCGTGTCGGCGTTCATGGGGCGGCGACCATGAAGGAACTTCGCAGCGACACCGACGCGGCGGACATGCACGCACAAGCCCGCCACCGCCGAGGCGGACACGACGACATGGCCGTTCCCCCAGCCGAATTCCGCTCGTACTACGGACGGCAGATCCTCAAGACGCCGGTGTGGAACTGGATGATCGCGGCGTATCTGTTCAGCGGTGGCCTCTCGGCGGGTTCGGCGCTGCTGGCAGCAGGCGCGGACCTGACGGGGCGGCCGCAGTTGCGCAGGGTGTCCCGCATCGGCGCACTCGCAAGCCTGCTGGCCAGCATGTACTTCCTCGTCGGTGATCTCGGGCGGCCCGAACGGTTCCACCACATGCTGCGCGTCGCCAAGCCGAGCTCACCGATGAGCATGGGCACCTGGATCCTCAGCGGCTACGGTCCCGGTGCCGGCGCCGCGGCGGTGGCGGAGCTGATGCCCCGTCGTCTGCGCCGCAGCCGAATCGGGCGGCTCCTTCGCTGGGCGGCACGGCCCGCCGGGTTGGAGGCCGCCGCCGTCGCCCCTGGCGTCGCGTCGTACACCGCGGTGCTGTTGTCGCAGACGGCCGTTCCGGCGTGGCGTGAGGCGCACCCCTACCTTCCGTTCATCTTCACCGGCTCCGCGGCCGCGAGCGGCGCCGGTCTGGGCATGCTGCTGGCACCCGTGTCAGAGAGCGGTCCCGCGCGACGTATGGCGGTGACCGGAGCAGCGCTCGAAGTGGTGGCGTCACGCACGATGGAGCGCCGGCTCGGCCTCGTGGGTGAGACGTACACGACCGGCAAGCCGCACACGCTGCGGAAGTGGTCGGAGATCCTCACCGTCGGCGGCGCGGTCGGGGCGGTGGTGTCGGGTCGCCGCCGGTGGGCGGTGGCGACCTCGGGGGCCGCATTGCTCGCGGGCAGTGCGCTGCAACGGTTCGGCGTGTTCGAAGCCGGTGTGCAGTCGACCCGCGACCCCAAATACGTGGTGGTTCCCCAGCGCGCCCGCCTCGACGCCGGGCGCCCGGCTCGAGGTGACCAGCGGTAGCTTTCACGGCATGCCGTTCGAAACGCCGCTGCTGCTCATCCTCGATCTGGTGGGTACTTTCGCGTTCGCGCTCAACGGTGCGCTGACCGCCGTACGCGCCGAACGGCTCGACATCTTCGGCGTGATCACGCTCGGCATGTTCACCGGTCTCGGTGGCGGCACGATCCGCGACGTACTGCTCGACGCGCTGCCGCCCGCCACGTTCGTCGACTGGCGGTATCTCGCCCTCGCGTCCGGAGGTGGACTGCTCGCGTTCATCCTCAGCCGAAGGCTCGACCGTCTCTCGATGACCATCACCGTGCTCGACGCCATCGGGTTGAGCGTGTTCGCGGTGCTTGCCGCCTACAAGGCACTCGACCTCGGATTCGGTGTGCCGCAAGCGATGATCGTCGGCACCGTCACGGCCGTGGGTGGCGGCACCATCCGGGACGTGATGATCGGACGGATCCCGACCGTCCTGCGCAGCGAGCTGTACGCCATTCCGGCATTGATCGCCGCGGGCCTCGCAGCGACCGGCTACACCTTCGGATACCGCGGGACGGTGGCCGCGTTGAGCGCGGCCGCGGTGTGCTTCGTGATCCGGATGGTGGGCGTGCGTTTCGACCTGCACGCGCCGCGGCCGCCAGGGTTGCGTTGACGCACCCGTTTGACGACGCCGGTACCGGGTAGGTCACCGGCGAACCCACCCGATAACGCGAAAGTCCCCGACACCCAACGGTGTCGGGGACTTCGCACCGGAACTCAGTAGCGGTAGTGCTCGGGCTTGTACGGGCCCTCGACGTCGACGCCGATGTACTCGGCCTGCTCCTTGGAGAGCTTGGTCAGCTTGCCGCCGAGTGCCTCGACGTGGATGCGCGCGACCTTCTCGTCGAGATGCTTGGCGAGGCGGTACACCTCGTTGTCGTACTCGTCGTTCTTGGTCCACAGCTCGATCTGGGCGATCACCTGGTTCGAGAAGCTGTTGCTCATCACGAACGACGGATGGCCCGTGGCGTTGCCGAGGTTGAGCAGACGCCCCTCGGACAGCACGATGATCGACTTGCCGTCGTCGAAGATCCACTGGTCGACCTGCGGCTTGATGTTGAGCTTCTTGGCGCCGGACCGCTCAAGGGCGGCCATGTCGATCTCGTTGTCGAAGTGGCCGATGTTGCCCAGGATCGCCTGGTCCTTCATCGCCTTCATGTGGTCGAGGGTGATGATGTCCTTGTTGCCGGTCGCGGTGATCACGATGTCGGCCTCGCCGATCGCATCCTCGACCGTGCGCACGTCGAATCCGTCCATCAGCGCCTGCAGCGCGTTGATCGGGTCGATCTCGGTGACCGAGACACGGGCGCCCTGGCCCGCCAGCGACTCGGCACAACCCTTGCCGACGTCGCCGTAACCGCAGATCAGCACCTTCTTGCCACCGATCAGCACATCGGTGCCACGGTTGATGCCGTCGATCAACGAGTGGCGCGTGCCGTACTTGTTGTCGAACTTGCTCTTGGTGACCGAGTCGTTGACGTTGATGGCCGGGAACGCCAGCTCACCGGCCGCCGCGAACTGGTACAGCCGCAGCACACCGGTCGTGGTCTCCTCGGTGACACCCTTGACCGACTCGGCGATCTTCGTCCACTTGGTCTTGTCCTCCTCGAAGCGCTTGCGCAGCACGCCGAGGAAGACCTTCCACTCTGCCGGATCGTCGTCCTCGGCGGGCGGCACAACGCCGGCCTTTTCGTACTGGGCGCCGCGCAGCACCATCATGGTGGCGTCGCCGCCGTCGTCGAGGATCATGTTGGCGGGTTCGCCGTCCCAGGTGAGCATCTGCTCGGCGGCCCACCAGTACTCCTCCAGGGTCTCGCCCTTCCAGGCGAACACCGAGACGCCCTTGGGCTCCTCGGGGGTGCCATTCGGGCCGACGACGACGGCGGCCGCCGCGTGGTCCTGGGTGGAGAAGATGTTGCAGGAGGCCCAGCGGACCTGGGCGCCGAGCGCAACCAGGGTCTCGATGAGCACGGCGGTCTGCACGGTCATGTGCAATGAGCCGGAGATGCGTGCACCCTTGAGCGGTTGCACGTCGTGGTATTCGCGGCGCAGCGCCATCAAGCCGGGCATCTCGTGCTCGGCGAGGCGGATCTCCTTGCGGCCGAAATCGGCCAGCGAGAGATCGGCGACCTTGTAGTCGATGCCGTTGCGGACATCGGCCTTCAGTTCGGTCATGTAAGAGCCCCTTTTTTCGTTCGTCATTGCCTGTGAACGCATGACGTGCCGCGGCGGGCCGCGTGCACTGTCACGCCGACAACCCAAAGCCTGCGGGCTCGCGGGACAGGCGCTACGGCATTCGGACGGCATGTGGCGCTCTGACAGCTATGGGGTGTCGATAACACCGTATCGTTCGGCGAACGGAGACATGAGGCGGGCCAGATCACGGGCCACATCATGGTCGGCTTCCGGAGGCATCGAGACGTAGCTCATGGCCAGTCGGACGATCGCGCGGGCCAGCACGCCGGCGTCCTCGTCGCTCGAACGGATCCAGCCGTTCTGGAACGTCTCCTGCAGCCGAGCCGAGCAGCGCGTGATTATCGGCCCGCTGCCGATGGTGATGATCTGCAGCAGATCGGGCTTCGCCGCGCCGGTGAGCAGCGAGATCACCAGCGGGTCGGCGGCCGAATCGGCGAAGAACGCGCGGAAGCCCTCCAGGAAGGCCGCGTAGACGTCGCCGACGTTGTTGTTGATCGCGTCGTCCACCGCGTCGACGAGCCGGTCGGCGAGGCGCATGGCGTACCCCTCGGCCAGGCCCTGCCGGGAGCCGAACTCGTTGTAGATCGTCTGCCTGCTGACACCTGCGGCCTGCGCCACGTGCGACAGCGTGATGGCGGACCAGTCCCGGGTGAGCAGCAGATCGCGCATGCCGTCGAGGATCGAATCGCGCAGCAGCACGCGTGACGCCTCTGCGTACGGCATGCGTTGCTTGGCCCGGGGACGACTCACACGCGCGACAATATCGCTTTCCGTCGCCCCGTTCCGTCCCACCACGCGCGCCGAGGTGCCGAACAACCCCGCCGCCGTCATGGCGACGTCACGACCGGGACACCTCGACCATGTCGAAATCGGACTTTGCCGCACCGCAGTCCGGGCAACTCCAGTCGTCTGGGATGTCCTCCCACCGGGTTCCCGGCGCGATGCCGTCCTCCGGCCAGCCCTTGGCCTCGTCGTACTCGAAACCGCACTGCACACACACGAAGACGCGGTAGTCGCTCATCGGGTCACCTCAATCTGTTCGAAGTCGATCTTTTCGCGCACCCCGCAGTCGGGGCAGCACCAGTCGTCAGGAACGGCATCCCAGGAGGTGCCGGGCGGGAACCCTTCCCGCGCGGCGCCTTTGGACTCGTCGTAGATGTAGTCGCAAACCGGGCAGCGGTAGCTGGCCATGCTAGGCGACCTCGCGGCGCCCGTACCGCTCCAACACCGCCTCGCGCACGCGCGGATGGATGTTCACCCGCGTGATGTCACCGTCGTAGTGCGCCAGCACGCGGTGGTCCATGACGCGTCGCCACAGCGGCGGAAAGTACGTGAGCGCGATCATCGACGCGTATCCGCTGGGCAGGTTGGGGGCACCGTCCATGCTGCGCAGCGTCTGGTAGCGACGCGTCGGGTTGGCGTGGTGGTCGCTGTGCCGCTGCAGGTGGTAGAGGAACAAGTTGGTGACGATGTGGTCGGAGTTCCAGCTGTGCTCGGGGGTGCAGCGCTCGTAACGGCCACTCGCGGGCCTGCCTTCTCTTCGCGCAAGCGGCTCGTCGACCTTTTGCCGCAGCAGGCCGTAGTGCTCCAGGTAGTTCACGGTCTCCAGCAGCGTGAACCCGAAGACCGCCGAGATGACGATGTAGGGGATCAGCGCCAGGCCGAAGACCGCGATCAGCGCGCCGTAGAGCGCCAGGGACATCGCCCATGCGTTGAGCACGTCGTTGGACCAGTGCCACTTGCTCTTGCCGGCCCGCTTCAGGCGTTTGGCCTCCAGTTCCCACGACGACCGCAGGCCGCCCCACACGCTGCGCGGCAGGAACTCCCAGAACGTCTCACCGAAACGCGCCGACGCGGGATCCTCTGGCGTGGCGACCCGCACGTGGTGGCCGCGGTTGTGCTCGATGTAGAAGTGGCCGTACCAGGTCTGCGCCAGCGTGATCTTGGACAGCCAGCGTTCCAGCGAGTCCTTCTTGTGTCCGAGTTCGTGAGCGGTGTTGATGCCGACACCGCCCAGGACGCCGACCGACAGCGCCAGACCGATCTTGGCGGCCCAGCCCAGCCCGCCGTCGAATCCCAGCCAGCTCAGGTCCGAGGCGGTGAACAGGTAGGCGCCGAAGATCACGCTGGCGTACTGGAACGGGATGTAGACGTAGGTGCAGTAGCGGTAGTACCTGTCGTTCTCCAACCGCTCCATGACCTCGTCCGGCGGGTTCTGACCGTCCGGGCCGAACTTCAGGTCGAGCAGCGGCAGCAGCACGTACAGCAGGATCGGACCGATCCAGAACGGGATCTGCGCCGCGGTGTGCCAGCCGGCCGCGTTGAGCGCCCACACCAGCGGCAGCATCACGAACAGCGCGGTCGGGGCGATCAATCCCATCAGCCACAGGTATCGCTTCTTGTCGCGCCACTCCTCGACGTCGGACACGGCCGACGGGCCCATTTCTGCCACCACGAGATGCCTCCTTCTGTGAGTGCGATCACCGCAATGCCTTGACTATATGACGCTCTTTGTCCTGTGTCTAGACATTGAGGCGCTGTTTGTAAACAAGGCAGGGTGTGCGCAATCCCAGAAGGTCGATCGGGGTCGAAAACCGAACTATCCCGTGGGCGTGATGTCGCGGCTGGCCAGCACCGAGTTCCTGCGGCCGTAGACGAAGTAGACGGCGACACCGATCGCCATCCAGATCAGGAACCGGATCCAGGTGAGACCGGTCAGGTTGAGCATGAGCCACAGGCAGGCGAGGATCGCCGCGATCGGCAGCACCGGCACCCACGGTGCGCGGAAGCCGCGCGGGAGATCCGGGCGGGTACGACGCAGGACCAGGACGCCGGCCGAGACCAGGACGAACGCGAACAGCGTGCCGATGTTCACCATCTCTTCGAGCTTGCCGATCGGGAACACCGACGCCGCGACCGCGACGACCGCACCCACGATGAGAGTGGTCCGCACCGGCGTACCGTGCTCACCCGTCTTCGCCAACTGGCGCGGCATCAGGCCGTCACGCGACATCGCGAACAACACCCGCGTCTGTCCGAGCATCAACACGATCACCACGGTGGTGAGCCCCGCGAGTGCGCCGATCGAGATGACCTTGGCCGCCCAGTCGACACCGTTCTGGGCGAACGCGGTCGCCAGGTTGGCCGACTCGCCGTCGGCGCTCTTGAGGTCGCGGTAGGACACCATGCCGGACAGCACAACGGCCACCGCGACGTAGAGCACGGTCACAATGGCCAGCGACCCGAGGATGCCGCGCGGCACGTCCCGCTGAGGGTTGCGGGTCTCCTCGGCCGTGGTGGCCACGATGTCGAAACCGATGAACGCGAAGAACACGATCGAGGCGCCGGCCAGCAACCCGTACCAGCCGTAGTGGCTGCCTTCTGCGCCGGTGAGCAACGAGAACAGCGACTGCTCGGTCCCGCTGCCGCCACCGCTGCCGTCACCCGACTCGGCAGGCGGGATGAACGGCGTGTAGTTGGACGCCTTGATGTAGAACGCACCCACGAACACCACCAGCAGCACCACCGAAACCTTGATGATGGTGATGACGAGGCTGACCATCGCCGAGATCTTGGTGCCACGCGCCAGCAGCAGGGTGACCACCCCGATGATCAGCAGAGCGCCCCAGTCCAGGGTCAGCCCACCGCCGATCTGCATGATCCCGCCACCGAAGTTGAACACCGTCCCGAGATAACTCGACCATCCCTTGGCGACCACCGCCGCGGCCACCGCGAACTCCAGGATCAGGTCCCAGCCGATGATCCACGCGACGAATTCTCCGAACGTTGCGTAGGAGAACGTGTAGGCGCTCCCGGCAACCGGCACGGTGGAGGCGAACTCGGCGTAACACAACGCCGCGAGCCCACATGCCACGGCCGCGATCAGGAACGAGATCGAGATGGCGGGGCCGGTGAGATTGCCTGCGGTGGAAGCCGTGATGGTGAAGATGCCCGCACCGATCACCACCGAGACGCCGAAGACGGTGAGATCCCACCACGTGAGATCCTTGCGTAACCGGGTGGTCGGTTCGTCGGTGTCAGCAATCGACTGCTCAACGGATTTGGTACGCCACCGTGTCGTCATAGTTTTCGTTGCCTCTCGTATTCCGCCCGGCTCACGTCATGTTCCCATTACCGTGGCAGTCGATGAGTACGACTCTGGAACATTCCCCCACCCATGCGATCGTGATCGGTGGCAGTGTCGCCGGTTTGTGCGCGGCTCGCGTGCTTTCCGAGCATTTCGACCGTGTGACGGTCTACGAGCGTGACGAGCTGCCTGCCGAGCCCGTGAACCGTAGCGCGATACCGCAGGGACAGCATGTGCATCTGCTCATGGCAAGAGGTGCACAGGAACTTGAGGCGATCTTCCCAGGCCTGCTCGACGACATGGCCGGCGCCGGGGTGCCCGTGGTGCGGAACCAACCGGAGTCGATCCACTTCACCGCGGGCGGCCACCTCCTCGGCACCGGCAAGACACTCGAATCGAACTTCACCGCATACGTCCCCACCCGCGGCAGACTCGAGTGGCAGATCCGGGAACGCGTGCTCGCGCTGCCCACGGTTTCGGTGCTCCGAGGCGGCATCTCCCGTCCGCAGTTCGACGCGGTCGCCCAACGGGTCACCGGCGTGGTCCTCGACACCGGCGAGACCGTATCCGGCGATCTGGTGGTCGATGCGTCCGGGCGCGGAAGCCGCCTTCCGGTGTGGTTGGAGGAGTGGGGTTTTGAGCGGCCAAGGGAGGACTCGGTCAAAATCGGCGTGACCTACGCTTCGCATCGGGTGCGGATCCCCGACGGGTTGATGGCCGAGAAGATGGTGCTGGTCAGCGCCTCCCACGACGACGGTCTCGGCATGGGCATGTTGTTCCACGAGGACGGTATCTGGACGGTCACGGCCTTCGGGGTCGCCAAGGCCGAGCCGCCGAAAGACCTCGCAGGCATCTGCGCCCAGGCCGACACCATGCTGCCACCGCACATCAGCGCGGCACTGCGGGCCGGAGAACCCGTGGGCGAGATGAATTTTCACCGGTATCCGGTGGCCAAGTGGCGCCGCTACGACAAGATGCGCCGCTGGCCCGCGGGCATCATGCCGTTCGGCGACGCCGTCGCGAGCCTCAATCCGACCTACGGGCAGGGCGTGACGATGACGGCGCTTCAGTCCGCCAACCTGCGCACCGTCTTGTCGGTCGGCAAACAGGACCTCATTCCCCGACTCGCGTATCGCACCGCGCGAACCACGTTTCCGGTATGGCTGATGAACGCCGTCGCCGACCATGTCGCGCATGGCGCCGAGGGCCCCAAACCATGGTGGTACCGGCCGCTCTACAACCTGTTCGACCAGTTCCTCGGCGCTGCCGAAACGGATCCCGTTCTGGCAGAGTGGTTTCTGCGGCGCACCAGCCTGCTCGACAGCCTCTATCTGGCCCCGTCACCACGTGTGATCGGACGAGCGATCCGGCACAACGCCAGGATGTGGCTGGCCGAGCGGACCAACCGCACCGCCCGTGACCAGGACCTCGCGGCCACCGGTTGACCCGGATGCCGGTCGAATCCCTCAGATGCCGACGGTGACCCGGAACATGCTGGCGGGCAGTTGCGCCGTCAACCGGATCGGGCCGTCGTCGGCGGCCACCCACGCCGCGTCGCCGCGGCTCAGTTCCAGTTCCCCGGTCTTGGCGTACACCGTCGCAGAACCCTCCGTGCACAACAGCAGCTGGGGTCCGTCATGGCGTGACTGCGCGTCGATCTCGTGTCCCAGGTACTCGCCGTCGAGGCGCAGCACCGACACCGCGAATTCCTGCGCAGGCGTCTGATACACGAGTTCCTTTGCGTCCTGGACAATCTCCGGTCGCAGACGCTCCTCCGGCGTCGGCGTGAAGTCCAGCACGCGCAGGAGTTCGGGCACGTCGACGTGCTTGGGGGTCAACCCACCGCGCAACACGTTGTCGGAGTTCGCCATGACCTCGACGCCCACGCCGTGCAGGTACGCGTGCAGGTTTCCGGCGGGCAGGTACAGACCCTCCCCCGGTTGCAGGACGATGCGGTTGAGCAGTAGCGAGGCGAGCACACCCGCATCGCCCGGATACCGCTCACCGAGTTCCAGCACGGTTTTGGCCTCCGCCGCGAAAGTCTTCTCCCCCGAACGGATGTAGTTGATCGCACCGTCGAGAACCGCGGGCACCAGCACATCGAGGTCGGGCTGGGGCGCGGTGATCCAGGTGGTGAACAGGGCCCGCAGGCCGTCGGCATCCGACTGATCCGACAGCAGGTTGATGTACGGGTCGAGGTCGGAGACGGCCAGCGCCCGCATCAACTCGACCGTGCGGGCCACCTGCCGGAATCCGGCCAGCGCGTGGAATTCCTCGAGTGCGACCAGCAGCTCGGGCTTGTGACTGCGGTCGCGGTAGTTGCGGACCGGCGACGAGATGGGTATCTCGAGACGGTCCTCCCGCTCGAACCCCTCCTGCGCCTGGGCGGCACTGGGGTGCGCCTGCAACGACAACGGCTCGTCGGCGGCGAGCACCTTCACCAGGAACGGCAGCGCATCGCCGAAGCGGGCGACCGCGGTACTTCCCAGCTGTCCCTCGGGATCGTCGGCCACCGCGTCCAACAGCGAGCGCTCACCGTCGTCGGTCTGCAACCACGCGGGGTCCGCGGGATGGGCACCGAACCACAACTCGGCCTCGGGATGCACTGTCGGACTGGGCCTGCCCGTGAAGTCGGCAATGGCGGTCCGCGAACCCCAGGCATAGGTCCGCACCGCTCCCCGTAGCAGATGCACTCGTTTAACCTCGAACCAATTTCGAATAGACGGCTGCCATCTCCAGTCGCACAGCCAGTATCGCCACTTGTTGTTCCGGCCGCCCCGCGGGCAGGCTGGTTCCGGCCGCGTCGGGTACGTCGTCCGCACTGATCGCCGAGATGTCGTCGAAACCGGCGACGCGCGCGGCCACGCTGGCACGCTCGACATCGGTGGTCAGCACGAACGTCCGCATTCGGTTGGGCAGCGGACCGTCGATCTCCTCGTCGTGGAACAGCGACCGCTCCCCCGCGTCACCACGTGCACCGCCACGCAGCGCGGCGAGGACATCGGACAGTCCGGCCGCCGACACCACTTCCCCGGCGACACGCAGCATCATCGTTGCGCCGTGGCGGGCCAGCGCGAGGGTCGCGGCGGTGTCGCCCGCCAGCACCACGTCGGTGCCCGACATGCGCTCGACCAAGGTCTTGGCGGCGTTGGTGAACAGGTCTCGCGCCGCGCTGTTGCGCAGTGCCTCGGCGTCCAATTCGTCGGCCAGGGCGGCCAAGTCGGCGTGCGGGTCGCGAGCCCTGTCATGGTTGATCGCGTAGAGGGCCGCCAGGCCGACGGCCAGATAACGGACGAACGCGAAATCGTCGGGAACCCACAACCGAGGTTCGACCACCACGGCACGGCCCGCGGTGACATCACGCAGCGGCCCTTCGTACGGCGCGGCGACGACGACGCGCGCGCCGCGGCGTACGCCCATCGCCGCGGCGTTCACCAGCGCCGGATCACCCGGATCGTCGCCCGCCACGATCAGCACGTCCAGCGCGCCGATCCACGGCGGTGCCTCGGAGGCGAGCACGATCGGTGCGGCCGCCGCAGGGCCGATCGTGGCCGCGAGCACCGCGCCGGCATGCTCGGCCGTGCCGCGTCCGGCGACCCAGATGACGGTGCGCGCGGGATCGTCGGCGCCAAGCCTGTCGAACAGTCCCTCGTCGAGCGCGGCCGCGGTCGCCCGTACCTGCGCCCCGGCCATCGCCGCCGCCCTCAGCAACCCGCCACGGTCGGCCGCGAGCAGCCCGTCACCGTCGTCGAGGTCGACTGTGGCGTCCAACGCGTTCACGTCGCCGCCTCTTTCACCGCCCCGTTCACGACCACGGCGCTCTCGTTGGTGGCCCGGACGAGGTCGGCGACCCGGTCGACGACGGCCTCCACCTCCTCGGTGGTGCGTGCCTCGACGTTGAGCCGAAGCAGCGGTTCGGTGTTCGAGCTGCGCAGGTTGAACCAGCAGTCGTCACCGAGGTCGACGGTGACGCCGTCGAGGTGGTCGATGGAGTGGATGTCCGAGCCGTACGACTTGAGCACCGCGTCCACGCACGCCGCGGCATCGCTGACGGTGAAGTTGATCTCGCCAGAGGCCTCGTAGCGTTGGTAGTCCGCCATGATCTCCGACAGCGGGCGGTCCTGCTCGCCGAGCGCGGCGAGGACGTGCAGGGCCGCGAGCATTCCCGAGTCGGCACCCCAGAAGTCGCGGAAGTAGTAGTGGGCAGAATGCTCGCCACCGAATATCGCGCTGGTCTCGGCCATCAACGCCTTGATGTAGGAGTGCCCCACCCTGGCGCGCACCGGGGTGCCGCCCCGCTCGGTGACCAGTTCGGGCACCGCGCGGGACGTGATGAGGTTGTGGATGATCGTCGCACCGATCTCGCGGGTCAGCTCCCGACCCGCGACCAGAGCCGTCACCGCCGACGGTGATACCGGTCGACCGAGTTCGTCGACGACGAAACAGCGGTCGGCGTCGCCGTCGAACGCGAGCCCGATGTCGGCGCCGGACTCGACGACGAAGCGCTGCAGGTCGACGAGGTTGGCCGGGTCGAGCGGGTTGGCCTCGTGGTTGGGGAAGGTGCCGTCGAGTTCGAAGTAGAGCGGCAGGACGGTGGCCCCGGCGATCGGCCCCAGCACCGCGGGCGTGGTGTGGCCGGCCATGCCGTTGCCTGCGTCGACCGCGATGCGCAGCGGCCGCGAACCGCTGAGATCCACCAACGACCGCAGGAATTCGCCGTAATCGGCCAGCACGTCGCGGTCGGTGGCGCTCCCGTGCGACCCGTCGTGCGCCGGTACGCCGCCGATCACCTCGTCGGCGATGACCGCGAGCCCGGTGTCCTTGCCGACCGGCTTGGCACCCGCCCGGCACAGTTTGATGCCGTTGTAGGCCGCCGGGTTGTGGCTCGCGGTGAACATCGCTCCCGGGCAGTCCAACAAGCCGGACGCGAAATAGAGCTGATCGGTCGAGGACAGACCGATCCGGACGACGTCGAGTCCCTGTGCGGTCACCCCGTCGGCGAATGCCGCAGCCAGTGCCGGCGAGCTGGATCGCATGTCGTGGCCGATGGCGACCTGCCGGGCGCCCTCGCCGCGGACCAGGCGGGCAAACGCACCACCGACGTCGGCGACGAAAGACTCGTCCAATTCGGAGCCGACCAGGCCGCGGACGTCATAGGCCTTGATGACACCGTGAACAGCCGCTGCTGGCCGAGACATAGAACTCCTTGTGAAACGGGATCGTTGGCGCCAGCCTAACCGCCTGGCGACATCTCCACGTTCACTACTCCGGGCTCGCGCCCCATCAGCTCTCCCAAGTCCTCGGTACGCCGAACCGACCGCGTCGGTGATCAGTCGGTGGGATCGGGCAACACCCTCAAATGGCCACGTCGGCGGCCGTTGGACTCCGGCTGGCGCACCGGGGGCGCGATCACGGCGCCGCCGGCCGCGCCGGTGGCAGGATCGGAGAACCCGGCCACGACGCCGTTGACCGGACCGGGGCCGGTGCGCCCTTCGCGCACCGCGTCGGCCAGCGCGACGAGATCGTCCTCATCGGGATGCGTCGGCAGCGGTCCGGCGTGGCGGACCAGCTCCCAACCCTTGGGGGCGGTGATCCGGCTGGCGTGGCCCACGCACAGATCCCAGGAGTGAGGTTCGGACACCGTGGCCAACGGCCCGACGACGGCCGTGGAGTCTGAGTAGACGAAGGTCAGCGTCGCCACGGCATAGTGCGGGCACCCGGGCCGGCAGCAGCGACGGGGAACATTCACGCACCAGAGATTATCCTGGCCGATCGCCGGGCGCCGCCGGACACGCGCGCCGCGGGGCGGCCGATCCCGAACCGTTACGATCATGACCGTGGCTCGCCTGAACCATCGGCGTTCGCGTCGCGGACGCGATATCCGCGGACCGCTGCTTCCGCGATCGGTGCCGGGGTGGCGCAGCCGCGCCGAGCGATTCGACATGGCGGTGCTGGAAGCCTACGAACCGATCGAGCGGCGATGGTCGTCGAGAGTCAGCGCACTCGATGTCGCCGTCGACGAGATTCCACGGATGACCCCGAAGGATCCGGACAGTGTGCAGTGGCCACCCGAGGTGGTGGCGGACGGTCCGATCGCTCTCGCGCGGTTGATACCGGCGGGGGTGGACGTCAGGGGGAATTCGACCCGGGCGCGAATCGTGTTGTTCCGCAAGCCCATCGAGCGCCGGGTCAAAGGATCCGATGAGCTGGCTGATCTATTGCATGAAATCCTGGTGGCGCAGGTGGCCACCTATCTCGGCGTCGAGCCGTCGGTCATCGACCCGACGATCGACGACGACTAGCGCGGACGGCACGTCGCGAAGTGCTCGCCGCGCGGCGCGTCTAGATGATGCCGCGCTTGAGGCGCCGGCGCTCGCGCTCGGACAGACCGCCCCAAATGCCGAAGCGCTCATCATGGGCGAGCGCGTATTCCAGGCACGCGTCACGAACCTCGCACCCCTGGCAGATGCGCTTGGCCTCTCGGGTAGACCCACCCTTCTCCGGGAAGAACGCCTCCGGGTCGGTTTGCGCGCACAGGGCGCGCTCCTGCCATTGGTCGTCTTCGGATTCCGGAACAACATCAAACGAATCTGGCACCAGACTCAGTTGAGGACGTCCAGCTGCCCCCATCGGTGTCGATCCGGTGTCGATGTGCGGTGCTTGGTCTACCGAGCCGAGTAGCCGGCCGTCGAACCGGACTACACGATCGAAATCGCCGCTCTCATAAGACATATCCCCCGCCTCCTCACTCGGTCTCGTAGATCCTCAGTGGAGCCCCACTATTGTGATATGCGGCCATCATTCGAACAGCTGATCGAATCGCGGTCCGCGACACCGGAATCGGCCACCAACCGAAAAATGACACTGCTGTGATTACACACGTGTTAGCTGTCAGGGTCAAGCTCCAGGGCGCGAATTCATACCATCCCGTGATCTCTTTCCGGCGCGTCGCGACATCGGCGTGTCCTGCTCGTGACGACGTCGTTTCCGTCCGGACGGCCCGAACGCATAGGGTCGGACGTTGTGAAGATCACCGTTCTGGTCGGCGGAGTCGGCGGCGCACGGTTTTTGCTGGGCGTGCAGAACCTGCTGGGGCTCGGCTCGTTTGCCGACGGCCCCAGCAAGCATGAACTCACAGCTGTCGTCAACGTTGGAGACGACGCATGGATGCACGGCGTTCGCATCTGTCCGGACCTCGACACCTGCATGTACACCCTCGGCGGCGGGATCGACCCCGAGCGCGGCTGGGGCCATCGCAACGAAACCTGGAACGCCAAGGAGGAGCTCGCGGCCTACGGCGTGCAACCCGATTGGTTCGGTCTCGGCGACCGCGACCTGGCGACACACCTGGTACGTAGCCAGATGCTACGGGCCGGCTACCCCCTGTCCCAGGTGACAGAGGCGCTCTGCAAACGCTGGCAGCCCGGCGCGCGGTTGCTGCCCGCGAGTGACGAGCGCAGTGAGACCCACGTCGTCATCACCGATCCCGCTGACGGCGAGCGGCGCGCCATCCACTTCCAGGAGTGGTGGGTGCGTTATCGGGCAAAGGTCCCGACGCACAGTTTTGCGTACGTCGGTGCAGATAAGGCAACAGCCGGACCCGGCGTGCTCGAGGCCATCGGCGAAGCCGACGTGGTGTTGCTGGCACCGTCGAACCCCGTGGTCAGCATAGGTCCCATCCTGCAGATTCCCGGCATCCGCGGCGCACTGCGCTCCACCGCCGCACCGGTGATCGGGTACTCCCCCATCATCGCCGGAAAACCATTGCGCGGCATGGCGGATGAATGCCTGAGGGTCATCGGCGTCGAATCGACCTCGCAGGCCGTCGGTGAGTATTTCGGCGCGCGCTCCGGCACCGGCCTGCTCGACGGGTGGCTCGTGGCCGAGGGCGACCACGCCGAGATCGAGGGAGTGAACGTGAAGGCGGTGCCATTGCTGATGACCGATCCGGAGGCGACCGCTGCGATGGTGCGCGCAGGCCTTCACCTCGCCGGGGTGCCGCTGTGAACGCCGAGCACGGTTCGGCCGACCGGGTCGAGATCCTGCCGGTACCGGGTCTGCCGGAGTTCCGGCCTGGCGATGACCTCGTCGGGGCGCTCGCCGACGCGGCGCCGTGGCTGCGCGATGGCGACGTGCTGGTCGTGACCAGCAAGGTGGTCTCTAAGTGTGAGGGCCGGATCGTCGAGGCCCCGTCCGATCCCGAGGAGCGGGACACCCTGCGTCGCAAACTCATCGACGAGGAGGCGGTGCGCGTGCTGGCGCGCAAGGGCCGCACGCTGATCACCGAGAACGCGATCGGGCTCATCCAGGCCGCCGCCGGGGTGGATGGTTCCAACGTCGGCTCGACGGAACTCGCGCTGCTGCCGGTCGACCCGGACGGCAGCGCGGCCGCGCTGCGCGAGGGTCTGCGTGAGCGACTCGGCGTCACGGTCGGCGTCGTGATCACCGACACCATGGGCCGCGCGTGGCGCACCGGGCAGACCGACTTCGCCATCGGCGCATCGGGTCTGACGGTGCTGCACGGGTATGCCGGTTCCCACGACCGTCACGGCAACGAGTTGCTGGTCACCGAGGTCGCGGTCGCCGACGAGATCGCCGCGGCCGCCGATCTGGTCAAGGGCAAGCTGACCGCGATCCCGGTCGCCGTGGTGCGCGGGCTCAGATTGCCCGACGACGGCTCCACCGCCCGGCGGCTGCTGCGGTCCGGCGAGGACGACCTGTTCTGGCTCGGCACCGCCGAGGCCATCGAGATGGGTCGCAGGCAGGCCCTGCTGCTGCGCCGCTCGGTGCGCCGGTTCAGCGACGAGCCGGTTCCGCACGACGCCATCGAGGCGGCCGTCGGCGAGGCGCTCACCGCACCCGCCCCGCACCACACCCGGCCCGTGCGCTTCGTGTGGGTACAGAACCCCGAGACCCGCACCGGGCTGCTGGATCGCATGAAGGAACGCTGGCGTGCCGACCTCACCGCAGACGGGCTCGACACCGATGCCGTCGAACGCCGTGTGGGCCGCGGGCAGATCCTCTACGACGCGCCGGAACTGGTGATCCCCTTCCTGGTTCCCGACGGCGCGCACAGCTATCCCGACCCGACCCGCACCGCGGCCGAGCACACCATGTTCACCGTGGCCGTCGGTGCGGCCGTGCAAGGGTTGCTGGTCGCGCTCGCGGTGCGTGACATCGGCAGTTGCTGGATCGGGTCGACGATCTTCGCCGCGGACCTCGTTCGCGCCGAACTCGATTTGCCCGACGATTGGGAACCCTTGGGCGCCATCGCGATCGGCTATCCCGATGAAGGGTTGCAGCCACGCGGCCCGGTGTCCACCGACGAACTGCTGGTACGCAAGTGAGCCTGCACGATTCGGCGACGCGACTGTTGACCGACTGGGACGCGCCCGATCCCGCGCAGGACTCCCTGCGTCACGCGCTGCTGTCGTTTCTCGCGGCCCGGCCCGACGCCTGCCTTCGCGCATGCGTACCGGGGCACATCACCGCGTCGGCACTCGTCCTCGATCACACCGGAACGCACACCCTGCTGACGCTGCATCCGCGCTTCGGGCGTTGGCTGCAACTCGGTGGGCATTGTGAGGAATCCGATCCCGACATCCACGCCGCCGCCCTGCGCGAGGCCACCGAGGAATCGGGCATCGAGGGGCTGACGATCGACCCCGGTCTTGCCGCACTCCACGTCCATCCGGTCACGTGCTCACTCGGGGTACCGACGCGGCACCTCGACATGCAGTTTCTGGTTCGGGCCCCTGAGGACGCCGAAATCGCCCGCAGCGACGAATCATTGGACCTGCGGTGGTGGCCCCTCGACGCGTTGCCCGAAGGCACCGACTTCGGGCTCAACCAGCTTGCGGCGGCCGCGCGGGCCGCGGCGCGATAGCCTCAGACGTCGGTCGAGTAGCGGATTCCGCCGTCGGGAATGGTCACACCCGGCCACACCCGTGCGCCGCGCAGCAGTTCGCAACGCGCGCCGATGTCGGCGCCATCGCCGATCACGCCGTCGCGGATGAGGGCGCGCGGCCCGATCCGGGCGCCGAAACCGATGATCGAGCGTTCGATCACCGCGCCGGCGCCCACTCGGACGCCGTCGAAGATCACCGCGCCGTCGAGGCGTGCTCCTGCCCCGATCTCGGCGCCCCGGCCCACCACGGTGCCGCCGATGAGCAGGGCGCCCGGCGCGACCCCGGCGCCGTCGTGCACAAGCGATTCCCCCCGATGCCCGTCGAGTGCGGGCGAGACGGCGATCCCGCGCACGAGGTCGGCCGATCCGCGGACGAAGTCCTCGGGCGTCCCCATGTCGCGCCAGTAGGAGATGTCGACGTGGCCGTAGATGCGCAGGCCGTCGGCGAGCAGGCTCGGGAACACCTCACGCTCCACCGACAGCACGCGGCCCTTCGGGAGCCGGTCGATGATCTCGCGTTTGAACACGTAGCAGCCCGCGTTGATCTGGTCGGTCGGCGGATCCTGCGTCTTCTCCAGGAACGCGGTCACCCGGCCGTCGGCGTCGGTGGGCACGCACCCGAAGGCGCGGGGGTCACCGACGCGCACCAGATGCAAGGTCACGTCGGCGTCGTTGGCGTCGTGCGTCTGCAGGATCGCGCCGAGATCGGCGCAGGAGAGCACGTCGCCGTTGAACACCATCACGGTGTCGTGGCGCAGTTTGTCGGCGACGTTCGCGATGGCGCCGCCTGTGCCCAAAGCCTCTGTCTCCGTGACGTAGTCGATCTCCAGACCCAACTTGGACCCGTCACCGAACTCGGCCTCGAACACCTCGGCCTTGTACGAGGTGCCCATCACCACGTGCCTGATCCCGGCCGCGGCGATCCGCGACAACAGGTGTGTCAGAAACGGCAGCCCCGCGGTCGGCAGCATCGGCTTGGGCGCCGAAAGGGTCAGCGGGCGAAGGCGTGTGCCCTGCCCGCCGACGAGAATGACGGCATCGACTTGTGCAGGTTCGGTCATCGCTACGCCCCCTTGTTCGCCCGCTTGCGCCGAGAGTTTCCAACCACCAGCCCGGCCCGCACCGCCAGCGCGCCCCGGATAGCCCACCGTAATGGGGCCTGCCAGACCGCGGGGTAGCGATCAGCCAGAAAAGTGTAGGTACTGCGGTGATGGGCGGCCAAATTGCGCGCCGGGTCGCGTCCGGTGGAATGCCCCTTGTAGTGCAGGACTTCCGCCGAGGGCACGTAGATGTTCTGCCACCCCGCCCGATCCAACCGGTCGCCGAGGTCGACGTCCTCCATGTACATGAAGTAGCGCTCGTCGAAGCCACCGATCTCATCAAATGCGCTGCGGCGCAACAATAAACACGATCCAGACAGCCATCCCACGGGTCGCTCGGTCGGCTCCTCGCGCTCCTGCCGGTAGGCCGCGGTCCACGGGTTGTTCTTCCAGAAGGGGCCGACGACCGCATGCAGCCCGCCGCGCACGAGGCTCGGCTGGTGCCGCGCCGACGGGTACACCGCGCCGTCGGGGTCGCGGATCAGCGGTCCGAACGCACCGGCATGCGGCCAGCGGTCGGACGCCTCGAGAAGGAGGTCGATCGAATTCGGCCCCCACTGCACATCCGGGTTGGCCACCACGAGGAAGTCGGTGCCCTCGCCGCCGGTCAAGTGCGCCACGGCCCGGTTGACCGCGCTGCCGTAGCCGAGGTTTGCGCCGGTGCGCAGCAGGCGCACATTCTGATAGCGCTGCTCGGCCTCCTCCGGCACACCGTCGGTCGAACCGTTGTCGGCCATGATCACCGTCACCGGACGATCGGTCGCCAGCGACAGAGACGACAGGAACCGGTCCAGGTGGGGGCCCGGCGAATACGTCACCGTCACGACCACCAGGGGGCGGGCATCGTCCTTCGTCACGGCGTAGAGGGTAGCGGGCCGTCGGCAGTGGCCCCCACCACCGCAGTCACCGCGGCTTGCAGCGCCTCCCGCCAATCCCGCAGCGGGGTCAGACCCGCCTGCGCCGACCGTTGCGCCGAAAGGACCGTGTAATTGGGCCGCGGCGCCGGACGCGGATGCCGGTCGCTGCCGACGGGCCGCACGCGTTCCGGATCGGCGCCGACCGCCGCGAACGTTGCGCGCGCCTGGTCGAAGCGGCTGGCTGCGCCCGCATTGGCGGCATGCAGGATCCCCGGCTGGACACCGCCGTCGACGATCTCCAACAGCGCACTCACCAGGTCGCCGGTATAGGTAGGTGAACCCACCTGATCGGCAACGACGTCCACGGTGCCGTCGCCGGCGGCCAGCCTGCGCATGGTCGCCACGAAGTCCGAACCGTCGGCGCCGCGGTACACCCACGCGGTCCGCACGACGTGCGCGTCGGGCTTGGCGGTAAGCACGGCCCGCTCGCCGTCCAGCTTGGTGCGGCCGTAGATGTTGATGGGACCGGTCTCGTCGTCGATCTCATAGGGAGTGTCGCGCTCACCGCCACCGAACACATAGTCGGTGGAGATGTGGATGAGCCCGGCGTCGACCGCCGCGCACACCCTGGCGAGATTGCCGGGGCCGACCGCGTTGACCGCGTGGGCGCGTTCTGGCTCCGCCTCGGCCTTGTCGACCTGCGTGTATGCCGCGCAGTTGATCACCACGTCACCGTTCGCGACGAATCGCCGCACCGCGTCCTCGTCGGTGATGTCACATTGCGAGGACGTGAGGGCGAGCACGGTGTGCCCCTTCGCGGCGGCCTGATCAGCCAAAACACGACCGACCATGCCGCCTGCCCCGGTGATGACTATCCGTTGCACCATGGTGACGAGTCTGGCACGCCGGTCATCGTTACCCGGCTCACGTCGGGTCCGCCAGTAGCCTGGGCAGGTGCCCATCCCGTTGATCAGGACCATTGCTGTGGCCGCAGCGTCGGCCGTGGTGCTCGGAACAGGGGTGGCCTGGACCCAGGTCCGGTCGTTCGAATCCGGTATCAACCACATCAGCTCGTCGGCGCTGGGCGGCGGCGGCGAGGACGGCGCGATCGACATCCTGCTCGTCGGCATCGACAGCCGCACGGATGCTCACGGCAACCCGCTGTCCCCCGAGGAGCTCGCGACGCTGCGGGCCGGCGACGACGTGTCGACCAACACCGACACCATCATCCTCGTCCGCATCCCGAACAACGGGACGTCGGCGACCGCGATCTCGATCCCCCGCGACTCATATGTCGAGGCGCCCGGCTGGGGAAAGATGAAGATCAACGGCGTCTTCGGAGACGTGAAGCTCGACCGCATGAAGCAGCTCGTCGAGGTCGAGGGCGAGGATCCGACGGTCGCCGAGCCGCAGGCCACCGAGGCCGGTCGCGAGATGCTCATCCAAACGGTCGCCGATCTCACCGGCGTCACCGTCGACCATTACGCCGAGATCGGGCTGCTCGGCTTCGCACTCATCACCGATGCGCTCGGCGGCGTCAACGTGTGTCTGAACAACCCGGTCTACGAACCGCTCTCGGGTGCCGACTTCGCGGCCGGTTGGCAGAAGCTCAACGGCCCACAGGCTTTGAGCTTCGTGCGGCAGCGGCACGGCCTCCCCCGCGGCGACCTGGACCGTGTCACCCGGCAGCAGGCGTTCATGGCTTCGCTCGCGCACGAGGCGCTTTCGAGCAAGACCTTGTCGAGCCCGGCCACGCTGGGACGGATCCAGGACGCCGTGCAGCGTTCGGTGGTGATCTCCGACGGTTGGAACATCATGGATTTCATCAGCCAGCTGCAGAACCTGGCCGGCGGGAATGTCGCGTTCGCGACCATTCCGATCCTGCGTGAGGACGGCTGGAGCGACGACGGGATGCAGAGCGTCGTGCGGGTGGACCCGCAACAGGTCCGCGACTGGGTGACGAGCCTGCTCCAAGGCCAGGACGAGGGCAAAACCGAGGAACTCGCCTACTCGCCGGCCAAGACCACCGTCGAGGTGCTCAACGGCACCGACATCAACGGTCTGGCCGCCTCGGTGTCTCAGGTGCTCACCCAGAAGGGCTTCACGCCGGGCGACACCGGCAACCATGAGGGTGGGCCGGTGGCCGGCAGTCAGGTGCTGGCGGCCAAATCCGATGATCTCGGCGCCCAGGAGGTCGCGAAGAATCTCGGCGGGCTGCCGGTGCATGAGGATTCGTCGATTCCCGCGGGATCGGTCCGGGTGGTGCTCGGCGACGACTACACCGGGCCCGGCTCCGGGCTCGACGGCAGCGCTCCGCTGACCTCGGTGGACGCCGCCTCGTCCACCGCGAACGGCTACGCCGACGGTTCGGACGGCAGTGAGACGCCCCCACCCCCGCCGTCACCGATTCTCACTGCGGGTTCCGACCCGCAGTGCGTGAACTGACCGATCACCGAATGAGCGAGCAATGAGCACAGTCAGCGGCGCCGTGCTGGATCCACTGTTGGCGTCCGATCCGGCCGGACCTCGGATCACGTACTACGACGACGCCACCGGCGAACGCATCGAGCTGTCCGCCGTGACCCTGGCCAACTGGGCGGCCAAGACGGCCAACCTGTTACGCGACGAGCTGGGTGCGGGTCCGCAGACCCGTGTCGCCGTGCTGCTGCCCGCGCACTGGCAGACCGCCGCGGTGCTGTTCGGGATCTGGTGGATCGGGGCCGAGGTCGTGTTGGAGGGCTCTGCCGACATCGCGCTGTGCACCCGTGACCGGCTCGACGACGCGGACGACGCCGTGTCGGGCGGTGAGGTCGCGGTGCTCTCGCTCGATCCGTTCGGCAAGCCTGCCGCCGATCTCCCGGTGGGCGTGACCGACTATGCGACGTCGGTGCGCGTGCACGGCGATCAGATCGTGCCTGAGCGCCATCCGGGACCGGCGCTGGCCGGCCAGTCTGTCGACGAGGTTCTCGCCGCGGCTCGAAATGCCGCGGTCTCAAGCGGTTTCACCGCGAGCGACCGCGTGCTCTCGACCGCGACATGGGGTACCCCGGACGAACTCGTCGCAAATCTGCTGTCGGTGTTCGTCGTCGGCGCGTCGCTCGTACAGGTTGCCAATCCCGACCCCGCCGCGCAGGAGCGCCGACGCCAGACCGAAAAAGTCACCCGCGGTTAGGACTTGTCGGACCCGGCGGGTCACTTTTTCTGCCGAGCAGACGTGAACTGCCCGATTTTCACGGGGAAATGGGCAGTTTCACGTCTGCTCGCGGAACTACTTCAGCAGGGCGCGGCTCATGACCACGCGCTGGATCTGGTTGGTGCCCTCGTAGATCTGGGTGATCTTGGCATCACGCATCATCCGCTCGACCGGGAAGTCCTGCGTGTACCCGGCGCCACCGAACAGCTGCACCGCATCGGTGGTGACCTCCATGGCCACATCCGAGGCAAAACACTTGCTCGCCGCCGAGATGAACCCCAGCTGGCCCTCGCCGCGCTCGGCGCGCGCTGCGGCGGTGTACACCATCAACCGGGCGGCCTCGACCTTCATCGCCATGTCGGCCAGCATGAACTGCACCGCCTGGAAATCACTGATCGACGTGCCGAACTGCTTGCGGTCCTTGGTGTACTCGATCGCCGCGTCCAGTGCACCTTGCGCGATACCCACGGCCTGCGCACCGATCGTCGGCCGGGTGTGATCCAGCGTCGCCAACGCGGTCTTGAACCCCGTCCCCGGCTCACCGATGATCCGGTCCCCGGGAATGCGGCAGTTCTCGAAATACAACTCGGTGGTCGGCGAACCCTTGATGCCGAGCTTGCGCTCCTTGGGCCCCACCGAAAAACCCTCGTCGTCCTTGTGCACCATGAACGCCGAGATGCCGTTGGCGCCCTTGTCCGGATCGGTCACCGCCATCACCGTGTACCAGGAAGACTTGCCGCCGTTGGTGATCCAGCACTTGGTGCCGTTGAGGATCCAGTCGTCCCCGTCGGCCTTGGCACGGGTGCGCATGCTCGCCGCATCACTACCCGCCTCACGCTCGGACAACGCATACGACGCCATCGCCTCGCCAGAAGCCAACGACGGCAACACCTTCTGCTTGAGTTCCTCGGAACCGCGCAGGATCAGGCCCATCGTGCCCAGCTTGTTGACCGCCGGGATCAACGACGCCGACGCGTCGACCCGCGCGACCTCTTCGATCACGATGCACGCCGCGACTGAATCCGCACCCTGGCCCCCGTACTCCTCGGGCACGTGTACGGCGTTGAAACCCGAGGCGTTCAACGCGTCGAGCGCCTCCTGGGGGAACCGGGCCAGCTCGTCGACCTCGGCCGCGTGCGGAGCGATCTCCTTCTCCGCCAAGGCCCGGATCGCCGCACGCAGCTCCTGGTGTTCCTCGGGCAGCTGAAACAGATCGAATGATGGGTTACCGCCCCAACCAGCCATGATCTTCTCCTTAGCGCTCTTCGCTCTCTGGTTTCAATCGTTGCCCGGACGGCACATCTAGTACATCGCCCTGCTACTTTTGGTACCCAGTACCATACCACCGGAACTGAGTACCCAAGGAGGTGCGCCCATGTCCGACCTGCCGAGCACCCGGGACCGGCTGGTGAGCGCGGCGTTCGATCTGTTCGAGGAACGCGGATACGAGGCCGCCAGCGTCGATGACATCGCGGCACGCGCGGGAGTGGGACGCACCACGGCGTTTCGTCAGTTCGGATCGAAAGAGGCGTTGATCTTCCCCGAGCACGAGGCGTTGCTGCGCCGCGCCGACGAGAGGTTGTCGACGGCGCCGGCCGAAGCTCTTCCTGCCGAAGTCATCGCGGTGGCGACCTCGGTGTTCGAGCACTATCTCGCGGAAGGCGAGCGGGCACGGACGCGGTATCGGCTCACGCGCTCGGTACCTGCCCTGCGCGACTTCGAAACGGCGGTGGTGTCGCGGTATGCACGGCTGTTCGCCCGGCACCTGCGCGCCGCGCAGGCCAGGGAACAGACCAAGGATTGGACGGCAGGCCTTCGCGCAGAACTGTTCGCCAACGCCGTCGTCGCTGCACACAATCACGTACTGCGCCGATGGCTGCGCGGCGACGTGTCCAGCCCACGGTCGGACCTCGCCGAGGCATTGGCCGCCACCTGGCCGATCTACCGGGGCGGCAGCGGCCGCACCGCGGTTGTGGTGCTCTCGACCGATGAACCGATCGAATCTCTGACCCCCCGGATTCGAGAGCTCATCGGCGATTGACCCCGGACGGGGGTTGCTGACGCGCCGGGTTTCAGCCCTCGCCCAACAGACGCTCCCGCAACGCCTCGTCTTTGGCCAGCACCATGGCTTCGAGGTCGGCCTGGAAGGTCGTCATCTTGGCGCGAAGTCCCGCGTCGGCGGATCCGAGGATGCGTACGGCAAGCAGTCCGGCGTTGCGGGCCCCGCCGATCGAGACCGTCGCCACCGGTACACCGGCGGGCATCTGCACGATCGACAGCAGTGAATCCATGCCGTCGAGGCGCGCCAACGGGACCGGCACGCCGATCACCGGCAGCGGGGTCGCCGACGCGACCATGCCGGGAAGATGGGCCGCCCCACCGGCGCCCGCGATGATCACCTCGATACCGCGGTCGGCGGCGTTCTTGGCGTAGTCGAGCATGCGTCCCGGCGTGCGATGCGCCGACACGACACCGACCTCGAACGGCACCTCGAACTCGGCCAGTGCCTCCGCGGCATCCGACATCACCGACCAGTCGCTGTCGCTGCCCATGATGAGCCCGACCCGCGGCTTACCTGCCATCACTCGCCTCCTGAAGCGTCCGAGAACCCCGTCATCGGTGCGGATCCCATCCGTCGGTCCACACCCCGTGCGACAGCCAGTGCGCCGCTCGCACCGCGCGTTCGCGCACCTCATCCATGTCCGAGCCGAGCACGTTGACGTGCCCGAGCTTGCGTCCCGGCCGCTCGCCTTTGCCGTACAGGTGCACCTTGGCGTCCGGGATCCGCGCGAACAGGTGATGCAGCCGTTCGTCCATCGACATCTGCGGGGTCTCGGGCGCGCCGAGCACATTGGCCATCGCCACCGCAGACGCGATCGCGGCGGTATCGCCCAGCGGATAGTCGAGCACGGCGCGCAGATGCTGCTCGAACTGGCTGGTCACCGAGCCGTTCATGGTCCAGTGCCCCGAGTTGTGCGGCCGCATGGCCAGTTCGTTGACCAGCAGCATGCCATCGACGGTCTCGAACAGCTCGACGGCCAGCACGCCGACGACACCGAGTTCGGCGGCCAGACGCAGGCCGAGTTGCTGCGCCTCCACACGCAGTTCCTCACTCAGCCCCGGGGCGGGGGCATACGCCTCGACGCAGATGCCGTCGCGCTGGACGGTCTCGACGACCGGCCACGCCGCGCCCTGCCCGAACGGGGACCGCGCCACGAGGGCGGCGAGTTCCCGGCGCATCTCCACACGTTCCTCGGCGAGCAACGCGACCCCGTCGGCCAGGTAGCGCTCGACGATGCCGCGAGCCTGCGCCACGTCGTCGGCCATCATGACGCCTTTGCCGTCGTAGCCGCCGCGGACGGTCTTGATCACCACGGGGCCGCCGATCTGGCGGACAAACTCCTCGATGTCGGCAACCGACCCGATCGCGGCGAAGCGCGGGACCGGCGCGCCGATCGCCTGCAGCTTGGTGCGCATCAGCAACTTGTCCTGCGCGTGCACCAGGGCCGCCGGCGGCGGAGCGACCGCCACGCCTTCGGCGACGAGCTTCTCGAGGTGCTCGGTGGGCACGTGCTCGTGGTCGAACGTCAGGACTGCGGCGCCATCCGCCGCCCGGCGCAGCGCATCGAGGTCGGTGTGGGAGCCGATGACGACGTCGGAGGTCACCTGGGCGGCGGATTCGTCTGGCGCGGTCGCGAGCACGCGAAGGGTCTGCCCCAGCGCGATCGCCGCCTGGTGGGTCATCCTGGCGAGTTGCCCGCCACCGATCATCGCCACCACAGGGGGCTTGTTGGAAGTAGTCGGCACAGTTGTCGGCACGAGCCCATCGTTTCATGAGCCCATCGCGCGCTTGTCATGGCCAGGTCATTGACCTGCGGTTAAGGTACGGCTTCGTCATCGCACCGCTCGTTTACGTACACTGCCTACCTGTGTCCTTTGCCGATGCGACAATCGCGCGCCTACCGCGGTTCGTCCGTCCCTACGCCGAACAACATCACGAACTGATCAAGTTCGCGATCGTCGGCGCGACGACGTTCGTGATCGACACGACGATCTTCTACACGCTCAAGCTCACGATCCTTGAGCCCAAGCCGGTGACCGCCAAGATCATCGCGGGCATCGTCGCGGTGATCGCCTCCTACATCCTCAATCGGGAGTGGAGTTTTCAGAATCGCGGGGGGCGTGAGCGCCATCACGAGGCGTTGTTGTTCTTCGCGTTCAGTGGGGTCGGCGTGCTGTTGTCGATGGCACCGCTGTACTTCTCCAGTTACGTGCTCGGCCTTCGCGTGCCCGAGGTGTCGCTGACGGTCGAGAACATCGCCGACTTCGTCTCCGCCTACATCTTGGGCAACCTGCTCCAGATGGCGTTCCGGTTCTGGGCTTTCCGCCGCTGGGTGTTCCCCGACGAACTCGGGGGCGCCCATGATCTGGCGCTGGAGTCCGCGCTCACCGGTGGCGGGATCGCCGAGGTGTTCGAGGAGCACGCCGAACACAAGCGCGATGCCGCAACCGTCACGCCACTGCGCAATCCCAGCCGCCGCAAACGCGCCGCCCGACTGGGCGAATCTCCCGACGAGCCCAGGATTTCGAGAACTTCCTGACGCTACGTCGCGCTCGGCGTGCTCGACGCACGGATCGACCGCTTGCGGGGGTCAGGCGTTCCGTTTGGCCCACCCGATGATCGCGGTGGCGACGAACAGTGCGGCGCCGAGCACGACCAACCAGAACAGTCCTTTGATGACCATCCCGAGCACGATGCAGATCAACCAGATCACCAGCAGCGCAACGATGAGACCCATCACGACAGACCCCTTTCAGAGCTGGGCAGCCGACCGCTCACTGTCGGATCTCACTTCTTGAAGGCGTCCTTGACCTTCTCGCCGGCTTGCTTCAGATTTCCGGTGGCCTGGTCTTTGTGGCCTTCGGCCTCGGTGTCCCTGTCCCCGGTCGCCTGTCCGACCTTCTCCTTGGCCTTGCCTGCCATTTCTTCGGCCTTGTTTTTCGCCTTGTCGACGGCACTCATGAATTCGTCTCCTCGTAGGTACCGGCCCCGGCTCGCCGGTCTGGCGAAAACCGTTGAGCGTTGTGCGGACACGGTGAGACTGCCCTGGCTCGGCCCGCGCCAAACGCCGAGACTCCGGGCGTGCGCGTCAGCTCGGCGATTCCTCGGAACCCAGCGTGTCGAAGACCTCGTGATACAGCAGTGAGTGCACGTGTTCCACGCGCGGAATGTCGTGGAACTCCAAGGGATCCTGCGCTGCCGATTCGATGATCAGGGTGCCGGTTCGCAATATCCGGTCGGTCAAACCGTGCTGGAATTCAACGCTGTTGATGCGCGCGAGTGGGATGTCGATGCCTGAACGCGTGAGCACGCCGTGACGGAACATCACCCTGCGGTCGGTGATGACGAAGTGGGTGGTCCACCAGTTGAGAAACGGCCACAGCGTGAGCCATCCGACGAGCACCAACCAGATCGCGGTGATGACGATGAACAGGACGTTCTTGGCGGTCGGCTGCCAGTCCATGGTGTTCACCACAGCTGCGACGAACGCTGCCCCCGCGCTGGCGAAGATGAGAACGAAGATCGCGCCGATCAGGCGTTTCCAGTGCGGATGTCGGTGCAGAACCACCTGCTCGTCGTTTGCCAGCACGTTCTCCGGGTAGCCCACGGCAGAACTCTACGACCCCAGTGGACGCAGGTGCGTGATATCGCCGGCGGACACCCTGACCCGTTCGCCCCCGGTGTCGATCACCAAGCGCCCCAGGTCGTCGACGGACTCGGCGACGCCCTCGACACTGCGGTCGCCGGGCAGGCTCGCCCGCACCTGATTGCCGATCGTCACGCTGCGGGCGCGGTAGTCGGCGGCGAGCGACGGATCACCCGTACGCCAACTCTCGATACGCGCGGCGAGACGACGCAGCAGCACCGGTGCCAGGTGATTGCGGTCGACGGCGGGCGCTCCCTGTTGCGCCAGCGACGTCGCGCGCGGGTCCGGCGCCTCCTCGACGGTCAGGGTGACGTTGAGCCCGAGACCGACCACGACAACCTGCGTGGGGGCCATCTCGGCGAGGATGCCCGCCAGCTTGCCCGCCGATTCGGGCGGACCGACGAGCACGTCGTTGGGCCATTTCAAACCCGCGTCCACATCGCACACCTCGCCCACCGCGTCGACGATCGCGAGGCCGGTCGCGAGCGGCAGCCATCCCCACGTGTCGGTGGGCACACCCGCGGTGTCCACGCCGAACGACACGATCAGTTGCGAGCGCGGCGGCGCCGTCCACCGCCTGCCGTGTCTGCCGCGGCCTGCGTTCTGGAACTCCGCGAACAGCACCTTGCCCGCGATGTTCTCGCCGCCGGTCGCGCGGGCCAGCAGATCGGCGTTGGTCGATCCGGTTTCGTCGACGACGTCGACCTGCCGCCACGGTGCGGCGAGTCCGGAGGCCAGGGTGTTCACGTCAAGTGGGGTTCGCATAACGTCTGTCACCATACGGCGTCGGCATTCACCGCGGGCACTGCACGACCGACGCGCAGACCTCCTATGTAGAGCTTCCCTGTTCTCGACAGCCGTTGGGAGACACCCGGTTTCACAGCGGCCGGTACACCAGATCGTCGGTGTGCCAACGCCGTTGCCGCGGTGCGCGGCAAAGCGAACCGGCGCGCAGGGCCGAAGTCTGCGCTGTCCGCGCGAGCACCGCCGAGGTGCGTCGGCGCCGGACCGCGCCGCTGTCACTCGTCGCAGCCATTCTTAACTTCTGTCACAGCGGCGACGCCGCAGGTCCCCGCGCCGCCGAAGGTGACGCGGAACACGCGACGGGGGCCTCTCTTAGACGTGTCTTAAGGAAGCGGATACCATCGTCACCCATGACGAGCGTTACCGAGCCGTCCGCCGAGCATCAGGTGGACATCCACACCACTGCAGGCAAATTGGCCGATCTGAAGCGGCGGACCGAGGAGACGCTGCATCCCGTCGGCGAAGCCGCCGTCGAAAAGGTGCACGCCAAAGGCAAGCTGACGGCCCGCGAGCGCATCTACGCGCTGCTCGACGAGGGATCGTTCGTCGAGCTCGACGCGCTCGCGCGGCACCGCAGCACGAACTTCGGCCTGGAGAAGAACCGGCCGCTTGGCGACGGTGTGGTCACCGGTTACGGCACCATCGACGGCCGCGACGTCTGCATCTTCAGCCAGGACGCCACGGTGTTCGGCGGCAGCCTCGGCGAGGTCTACGGCGAGAAGATCGTCAAGGTCCAGGAGCTGGCCATCAAGACCGGCCGCCCGCTGATCGGCATCAACGACGGCGCGGGCGCCCGCATCCAGGAGGGTGTGGTCTCGCTCGGCCTGTACAGCCGGATCTTCCACAACAACATCAAGGCCTCGGGCGTCATCCCCCAGATCTCGCTGATCATGGGTGCCGCCGCGGGTGGCCACGTGTACTCCCCCGCGCTCACCGACTTCGTCATCATGGTCGACCAGACCAGCCAGATGTTCATCACCGGACCGGACGTCATCAAGACCGTCACCGGTGAGGACGTCACCATGGAGGAACTGGGGGGCGCCCACACCCACATGGCGAAGTCCGGGACCGCCCACTATGTCGCCTCGGGCGAGCAGGACGCCTTCGACTACGTGCGCGACCTGCTCAGCTACCTGCCGCCCAACAACTACGCCGAGCCGCCCCTGTACCCGGTCGCCACTCCGGAGGGCTCGATCGAGGAGACCCTCACCGAGGAGGACCTCGAGCTCGACACGCTGATTCCGGATTCACCGAACCAGCCGTACGACATGCACGAGGTCATCACCCGCATCCTCGACGACGACGAGTTCCTCGAGGTCCAGGCCGGCTACGCGGGCAACATCGTGGTCGGCTTCGGCCGTGTCGATGGCCGCCCGGTGGGCATCGTGGCCAATCAACCCACGCAGTTCGCCGGCTGCCTGGACATCAACGCCTCCGAGAAGGCCGCACGGTTCATCCGGACCTGTGACTGCTTCAACATCCCGATCGTGCTGCTGGTCGACGTTCCCGGCTTCCTGCCCGGCACCGATCAGGAATACAACGGCATCATCCGTCGCGGCGCCAAGCTGCTGTACGCCTACGGCGAGGCCACGGTCGCCAAGGTCACCGTGATCACCCGCAAGTCCTACGGCGGCGCGTATTGCGTGATGGGGTCCAAGGACATGGGCGCTGACGTCGTCGTGGCGTGGCCGACGGCCCAGATCGCCGTCATGGGCGCCTCCGGTGCGGTCGGCTTCGTCTACCGCCAGCAGCTCAAGCAGGCGGCGCAAGAGGGCCAAGATGTGGATGCGCTGCGGCTCGAACTGCAGCAGACCTACGAGGACACGCTGGTCAACCCGTACATCGCGGCCGAGCGTGGTTATGTCGACGCGGTGATCCCGCCGTCGCACACGCGCGGTTATGTCGCCAACGCCCTGCGGCTGCTCGAACGCAAGATCGTGCAGATGCCGCCGAAGAAGCACGGGAACATTCCCCTGTGAGCGGCGCGAACGATTCAACGCCTGTGAGCGGCGCGAACGATTCAACCCCTGTGAGCGGCGAGGAGGAGGCCGGCGTGAACGCCGAGGCACAGGCCGATCACGAGGCCCACATCAAGGTGCTGCGCGGTGAGCCGACGGACGAGGAGATGGCCGCGCTGATGGCCGTGTTGGCGGCAGCGGGCGGCGGCTCAGCCGAGCCGGTGAGCAAGGAACGCAACATGTGGGGCCATCCGGTCGACAAGTTGCGGTACTCGATCTTCAGCTGGCAGCGGGTGACGCTGTTGGAGCGGACCCACATGCGGCGGTGATGAGCCGCTTGCGCGAAGAACAAACGGGTCAGATGAGCCGCTTGCGCGAAGAACAAACGGGTCAGATGAGCCGCTTGCGCGAAGAACAACAGGGTCGGATGAGCCGCTTGCGCGAAGAACAAACGGGTCGGCTGAGCCGCTCATGACCCGGGTTGTTCTTGGTTCGGCGTCGTCGGGCCGGCTGAGTGTGCTGCGTAACGCCGGCATCGAACCGCTCGTCGTGGTTTCAGATGTCGACGAGGACGCGATCATCGCTGCGCACCCATCGGCTCGGCCGGATGAGGTCGTCGCGGCGTTGGCGGCGGCCAAGGCCGCCGAGGTGGTGACTCGGCTGTCCGCTTCGGAGGCCGCCGACGCGGTCGTGATCGGCTGTGATTCGATGCTGCTGCTCGACGGGAAGCTGTGCGGCAAACCCGGTTCGGTCGACGCCGCGCAACGCCAGTGGCAGACGATGGCGGGGCGGTCTGCCGATCTGTTGACCGGGCACTGCGTTATCCGGTTGCGGGACGGCGAGATCGTGGGCAATCTCACCGAATCGTCGGGCACCACAGTGCATTTCGGCTCCCCCGCCCCTGACGATCTGGCGGCGTACCTGGCGACGGGCGAACCGCTGTGGGTCGCAGGCGCATTCACTCTCGACGGGCTCGGCGGCTGGTTCATCGACCGTATCGAGGGCGATCCGTCGAACGTCATCGGCCTGAGTCTGCCGGTGCTGCGCGCCTTGTTCTCGCGACTGGGAGTGTCGATCGCCGAACTGTGGTCGGCGAACGGACGGTGAGAGGCGGCACCGAAGCGTTGACGACACGCCTTCGCGCGGAATGCGTGTCGTGACGGTCCGCTGACCCGGCAGTGACCAAATTGCAACAAACTCGGTCGGGCGGCACGCCGGGCACAAAGCTGTGAATTCCCTCACATCGGCCGACACTGGGGCGATGCCGGTCGAAGAAACGATGTGGGATGTCCGCGTCGAGCGCGACATCGAAACTTATGATCTGGAGCGGCTGCGCGCCGCGTTCGCTGACGTAATCGCCAAGCGGCTCGCACCGAGCAAACGCCTCCTGCGGGTCGTCACGTGGTGCCAGGACGGTGGTTCGCTGTTCCGCACCAAGTCCGGTCCGCGCCGCTACGCCGTGGCGTACGAGGTGGTGTACACGGCCTGAACGGTCACTGCGGCGCACGCTGCAGCTTCGGCACCACGTTGCCGGGGCCAGCCGGCACGAGGATCTTCCCGTCCCGGTCGACTATGGGGGAATCGGTGACGAATCCCGCGTCCGACCTGGCCGTGATTACTTCGGACTTGATCTCGTGCGTTGACGAGATGTCCCGGGTCGTGCACTTGCCCGATGCGGTGCTGCTGGTCTGCGGCACATCGGGCGCCCAGAGCAACTCGACGGTCATGTGCGCCGGCGCACCGTCGACGGGTGGCCGAGACGAGGTCGACGCCACACATTGCTCTGCACCCCGCATGTTCCGCCAGCTCCGATAGCCCTTGACACCGGTGTCCGGTGGCACCAGGAAGTACGCCGTGGCGATCTGCGTCCGGTCGGACCCAACCGGATCCACCACGTAGCCGATGACGGGCAGTGCACCCCGACGCTCCGGCTTCGGGGGCTGGTAGGCCTGGACCGCTGCGTTCCACTCGTCGCGCTGCTTCTGCTCGGCTTCGCGCTCGGCCTTGTCGTTCTGGGCCGACCAACCGAGGATCGCGATGAAGATCGACGCCACGATGACGACGAGCCCGCCGAGGGCGGTCATCGCATACGACGCGTCGCTGGGCTCGTTGGCCTCAGGGTTCTTGTACTTCCACGATTCGGCGGCCCACCACAGCTTGCGCGGCCGCAGCAGCATGATGAGACCCGTTGGAATACCGATGATCACACCGAGGACCACAAATCCCACGGGGGGAGCCTAACGCCACCGAACAGGGCGGCCATGCGGCAATTAGCGGCGGCGATCAGGTGTTTCGCCCCACTGCCGGGACAACGTTCGCGGTCTCGGCGGTACGCTCATGGTGTGTCGCTGCCTGCAGATCCCAGCCCCACTCTCTCCGAATACGCCCACCCGGAACGCCTGGTGACCGCCGACTGGCTGGCCAGCAATCTGGGCCGGCCTGGTCTGGCCATCGTCGAGTCCGACGAGGACGTGCTGCTCTACGACACCGGGCACATCCCCGGTGCGGTGAAGATCGACTGGCACACCGACCTCAACGACCCGCACGTGCGCGACTACATCAACGGCGAGCAGTTCGCGGCGTTGATGGACCGCAAGGGCATCAGCCGCGACGACACCGTCGTCATCTACGGCGACAAGAGCAACTGGTGGGCCGCGTACGCCCTGTGGGTCTTCACGCTGTTCGGCCACCCGGACGTGCGCCTGCTCGACGGTGGACGCGATCTGTGGGTCTCCCACGGCCGAGACACCACGCTCGACGTGCCGACGCGTCAGTCGAGCGGGTACCCGGTCGTCGAGCGCAACGACGCCCCGATCCGCGCGTTCAAGGCGGACGTGCTGGAGATCCTCGGGAAGCAGCCGCTGATCGACGTCCGCTCGCCGCAGGAGTACACCGGCGAACGGACCCACATGCCGGATTACCCGGAGGAGGGTGCGTTGCGGGGTGGCCACATCCCCACCGCGAAATCGATCCCGTGGGGCAAGGCCGCCAAGGACAACGGCCAGTTCCGCAGTCGCGCCGAGCTCGAGGAGCTGTACGGCTTCCTGAAGCCTGATGACGAGACCGTGGTGTACTGCCGCATCGGCGAGCGTTCCAGCCACACCTGGTTCGTGCTGACGCACCTGCTGGGCCTGCCGGGTGTCCGCAACTACGACGGCTCGTGGACCGAATGGGGCAACGCGGTGCGGGTGCCCGTAGCGGTCGGTCCGGATCCGGGTTCGGCGCCGTGACCATGCCGGCCGCCCTGGCGGAGGTGGTGTCGGACTTCCAGGAGGTGGCCGGCCAGGACAAGCTGCAACTGCTGCTGGAGTTCGCCAACGAACTGCCGCCGTTGCCCGCCCACCTTGAGGAGGCGGCGATGGAACCGGTGCCGGAATGCCAGTCGCCGCTGTTCCTCGACGTCGACGCGTCGAATCCGGAGTCGGTCCGCCTGTACTTCAGCGCGCCCGCCGAGGCCCCCACCACGCGCGGGTTCGCGGCGATCCTGGCCGCCGGTCTTGACGGGCAGCCCGCCGCGGACATCCTCGCGGTACCCGACGACTTCTACTCCGAACTCGGCCTGGCGGCGCTCATCAGCCCGCTGAGGCTGCGCGGCATGTCCGCGATGCTGGCCCGCATCAAGCGCCGGCTGCTTGCGGCCTGAGGGTCGAAGCCCCTGAGCGACAAGCGTTTCCGCGCCCGCGACTACGGGATCGAACGACATTGGCCGCCGGGCTTGTCTGCGCTCGGGTTCGGGAGCCGACCAGAGCGGGTAGCCAAGGGCCACCACGCGGCGCGGCGGCCGGCGATCGTCGACCGACACCCCGAGACGGGACAGAAAAATTCGGCGATCAGGAAGGTGACAGCGAAGTGGGAGCCGCAGCGGTCGACGCAAGGAGTTTGCGCTGGCCAGCGGCTGATCGGAAGCCGAAAGCCGCCACAGTCAACAAGTTCCGACAGAACTTACCGGCGAGTAACCGGCCCGCGTGGGACAGGCTCGATTCGCGGCGCATAAACTGCGCGCGATAGATTCTTAAAGACGTTTCTTAGAGAACTGCCGAGGAGGCACCGTGGCCAACCACGCCAGCTCAAAGATCTCCAAGGTGCTGGTCGCCAATCGCGGGGAGATCGCGGTCCGGGTGATCCGCGCCGCCAAGGACGCAGGATTGGCCAGCGTGGCCGTCTACGCCGAGCCTGACGCTGACGCACCGCACGTCCGGCTCGCCGACGAGGCGTTCGCGCTGGGCGGCCAGACTTCGGCCGAGTCGTACCTGGTCTTCGAGAAGATCCTGGACGCGGCGGAGAAGTCCGGCGCCAACGCCATCCACCCGGGCTACGGCTTTCTGTCCGAGAACGCCGACTTCGCCCAGGCCGTCATCGACGCCGGTCTGATCTGGATCGGGCCCAGCCCCCAATCGATCCGTGATCTCGGCGACAAGGTGACCGCACGCCACATCGCGGCGCGCGCCAAGGCCCCGCTGGTGCCAGGAACCTCCGATCCGGTCAAGGACGCCGACGAGGTCGTCGCGTTCGCCAAGGAATACGGCGTGCCCGTCGCGATCAAGGCCGCGTTCGGCGGCGGCGGCCGCGGTATGAAGGTGGCCCGCACGCTCGAGGAGATCCCCGAGCTGTACGAGTCGGCGGTCCGCGAGGCCGTCGCGGCGTTCGGCCGCGGCGAGTGCTTCGTCGAGCGTTACCTCGACAAGCCCCGCCACGTCGAGGCCCAGGTCATCGCCGACCAGCATGGCAACGTCGTCGTCGCGGGCACCCGCGACTGCTCGCTGCAGCGCCGCTTCCAGAAGCTGGTCGAAGAGGCGCCTGCGCCCTTCCTGACCGACGCGCAGCGCAAGGAGATCCACGAATCCGCCAAGCGCATCTGCAAGGAAGCCGGCTACTACGGCGCGGGCACCGTCGAGTACCTCGTCGGTCAGGACGGCCTGATCAGCTTCCTCGAGGTCAACACCCGCCTGCAGGTGGAGCACCCGGTCACCGAGGAGACCTCCGGCATCGATTTGGTGCGCCAGCAGTTCAAGATCGCCAACGGCGAGCCCCTCGACATCACCGAGGACCCGACGCCGCGCGGCCACTCGTTCGAGTTCCGCATCAACGGCGAGGACGCCGGGCGCGGCTTCCTTCCTGCCCCCGGCCCGGTCACCAAGTTCGTCGGTCCCACCGGCCCCGGCGTGCGCTTGGACTCCGGTGTCGAGACCGGTTCGGTCATCGGCGGCCAGTTCGACTCGATGCTGGCCAAGCTCATCGTCACCGGCGCCACCCGCGAGGAGGCCCTTGAGCGCTCCCGCCGCGCCCTGGCCGAGTTCGAGGTCGAGGGTCTGGCCACCGTCATCCCGTTCCACCGCGCCGTGGTGTCCGACCCCGCGTTCATCGGTGACGGCGGCGACGGCTTCAGTGTGCATACCCGCTGGATCGAGACCGAGTGGAACAACACCGTCGAACCCTTCACCGGCGGGGACCCGATCGAGGAAGAGGACACCGTCCCACGTCAGACGGTGGTGGTCGAGGTCGGCGGACGCCGTCTCGAAGTGTCGCTGCCGGGCGATCTCGCCATCGGCGGGGGCGGCGGTGCGGCCGCGGCAGGCGTGGTCCGCAAGAAGCCGAAGCCGCGCAAGCGTGGCGGTGGCGGCGCCGCGGCCGCCTCGGGTGACGCCGTGACCGCACCCATGCAGGGCACCGTGGTCAAGGTCGCCGTCGAGGAAGGTCAGCAGGTCGCCGCGGGCGATCTCGTGGTGGTCCTGGAGGCCATGAAGATGGAGAATCCCGTCACCGCCCACAAGGACGGCACCATCACGGGCCTGGCCGTCGAGGCCGGCGCCGCGATCACGCAGGGCACCGTCATCGCCGAGATCAAGTAGGCCGATAGCGGCCGCGACTTGAACGCCGAGGCTGTGGTTATCGTTGGGATGTGCGAGCGCGCACCCCGGTAACCACAGCCTCGCGGCATTTCGGGCGTCAACGGGCCTGGCATGCGAAGGATCACGATGGAACCTGTCGAAATCAACGCGGGCTCTTGGTATCTGCGCGCGTTGCGGGCCGACGACCTGATGGACGACCGGCCGGCACTCGCCGAGCTCGGTGAGACCGATCCCGAACACGTCACCAGGCGTGAGGCGCAGTGGGCGTCCGACACGTGTTACTCGTGGGCCGTGTGCGAACCCACCACCGGTGAGATGCTCGCCGAGGTCACCCTCGACCCCGTGACCGCGGTGGTGCACAGCAGGGCCAGAGCCGGTCACGCCGACGCCGCGCGGATCGCCGAGGAGAGTGTGCGACGGTTCGCGGGAGCCATGCTGGGGCTGACTCCGCACGAATCCGATGCACCCGTCACGGATTGACGTCGATGTCGTGCCCGGTGGCGAGGTCTGCGCACTCGACGGCGACGACGTCGGTCCGCCCGCGCAGGAAAAGCTTGGCTCCCTCGTCGCCGTGCACGACGCGTAGCAGCTCCGGCCAGTGCCGACGCGCGATCGCCACGGGGTGTCCGGGCCTGCCGTCGTAGACCGCGCGCGCCAGTCCCGTTTCGGCGGCCGCCGCCACCACCCGCGCGACGACGTCGCCGCCGATGTCAGGCGTGTCGACGAGATGCAGCGCCACCAGGTCCACACCGGTCTGCGCGGCGGCCTCGATCCCGGTGCGCAGCGATGCCGACAACCCGTCGGACCAGTCGGTGGCCACCACGGCCCGTGCCGGTTCCGGTACGTCGACGACGGCCGCGCCGAGCACGACGATGACGTGCGCACAGCCGCCACCGACCAGGGCCTGTACCGCCGCCTTCAGCCATTCGCCTTCGGCGGCAAGGACCTTCGGCATTCCGAAGCGGGTGCCCGCGCCAGCGGCGAGAACCACTCCTGCGATCACGGGAGGATTCGACATGCCGCCGGTGCCGACGCGCCGTTACTGCAGCTGGTCGCGTAGCCGCGCCAGCGACTTTGCCAGCAACCGCGATACGTGCATCTGCGAGATGCCGACGCGTTCGGCGATCTGGGTCTGCGTCATCGATTCGAAGAACCGCAGAACCAGCACCGTGCGTTCGCGTTCGGGCAGGCTCGCCAGCAGCGGACGCAGCGATTCGCGGTTGTCGATCTGATCGAGTCCCATGTCGAGGTCTCCGAGCGTGTCAACAATCGCCGGAGCTTCGTCGTCGCCACCGCCACCGCCACCGCTGTCGATCGACAGTGTGTTGTACGAGCTCCCCGCGATCAGGCCCTCGACGACCTCTTCGCGATCCATGTCGAGTTCCTGCGCGAGCTCGGAGGCCGTGGGTGCACGCCCCAGCCTCTGCGACAGTTCGGCCGTCGCGGCACCGAGACGCAGGTGCAGCTCCTTGAGCCGGCGCGGCACCTTGACCGACCAGCTGTTGTCGCGGAAGTGCCTGCGGACCTCGCCCATGATCGTGGGCACGGCGAACGACACGAAATCGGAACCGGCCTCGACATCGAACCGGTTCACGGCGTTGACCAGGCCGACCCGCGCGACCTGCACGAGGTCTTCGCGCGGCTCACCGCGGCCGTCGAATCGGCGCGCGATGTGATCGGCGAGCGGCAGGCACCGCTCGACGATCTTCTCGCGCTGGCGCACGTAGGCCGGCGAGCCCTCGGTTGTCCCCGCGAGTTCGCGGAACATGTCGAGGACGTCTGCATATTCCGACGTCACCGCAGCAGGCTCGCTCGCCTCGTGGTCATAGTGATGCCGAACACCTGCCCCTCCTGGGGTCCGGCGCCATCGGTGAACGTGTTCACCTCGTCTGTGAGCGAACTGAGCACGTGCCAGCTGAAACTGCCGGGCTCGACGACGTTGGCACCGATGCACACCGTGGACGCGGAGATGACCACCGCGTCGGGGCCGGGATCCACCCGCAGGACCAGCGTCGCATCGGGCACCGCCGACCTGATCAACGTGGTGCATGCCTCGTCGACCGCAAGACGCAGATCCGCGACGACGTCGAAGTCAAGGTCCTCGAATGTGGCAATGGCAGCGACCACCGTGCGCACCACCGCCAGGTTCTCCAACATCGCTGCGACGCGGATCTCGACCGACCGCTCGCCCCGAGCGGGTGTTTCCGCCATCTGACCTCCTGGAATTTGTGACCGACAGTACCTCAGGCGCGTGGATGGACTCACCACGCCACTCCCTCTGCCGCCGGATCACGCGCTGTGCGGTGCCCGGTCAACGCCGAGCCCGGGTTTCGCGCCGGTTCGCCTTCTCGATGGCGGTCACCAGATCGCTCTTGTTCATCGTCGAGCGGCCGGGAATGTCGAGGCGCCGGGCGATCTGCATGAGGTGAGACTTGCTGGCGTGGGCATCGACCCCTTCGGCCGTCTCGCCCTTGGCGGCCGGGCCGCCGCTGCGGGCGCGCTGATCGGACGGGCCGCGCCGCTTCTTGGCCTCCCAGTGGTCGCCCACCTTCTCGTAGCTGTGCTTCAGCGCGGAGTACGCGACCCGGTGGGCCCGCTCCCCCTCGCCGTACTCTTCGGCCGCCGCGTCGTGCGCCTTGGCAAAAGTGCGCTGTGCCTTGGCCTCCGACTTCTGCAGAGTGCTCGGCAGTTCGCTTTTCTTGGCCGTGCCCCGCCGGGTCGTCTTCGGCACTGTGACCACTTCCTCTCGGGTCCTGTCGTGAAACTTCGGGTCGCTTCCGGACCACCGGATGCCCAACGGCGGCATCCGGGAAACCCTCGCCTTGCCTCCTCAGGTCATCATCGGGGCCAACATGATGAATGCGATCGCGTACACCGCGGCGATGATCACGATCAACACCGCCAGTAGCAGCGCCAGAGAGATGAGGATGCGCCGCATCGTGTGCGGCGAGCCGCCGTCCATATCTGCGGCGTACCCAGAAACGCCAGGTTTGTACCGGCCGGGTCGGACCAGGCCCCGGTCGACGGAAAACCGCGTCTGACGACCGTCGGCGATGCATGATCAACGACATGCGCGCACACGACGAACGGCCGTCCGGAGTCGCGCGCAACGAGACCGAGGCCGAACGGCTGGACCGCAACTGGAACAACCTGTTGCAGGAGCTGCGCGTGGTGCAGACCGGTGTGCAGCTGCTCACGGGGCTGCTGCTGACGCTGCCGTTCCAGGAGGGGTTCGAGGTTCTCGATGGGATGATGCGCACGGTCTATCTGGTGACCGTAGCGTGCGCAGCATCGTCCACGGCGCTGCTCGTCGCTCCGGTTGCCATGCACCGCATGGTATTTCGACGTCACCGGCTGAACCTCGTGGTGACCGCCGCCCACCGCTGCGCCTACGCCGGGCTGCTTTTGCTCGGCTTCGCGATGGCCGGTGTGGTGCAGATCATCTTCGATACGGTCGCCAGCCGCAGGACCGGTTTCGTCGCGGGCGGCGTCGCACTGATCGTGTTCGTGGGCTGTTGGATCGTCTGGCCGTTCACGATGCGGTCGGGTCAGCCGATGTCGGGCTTCTCATCCGGCCGTTCATCGACCAGTTCAGCCGGCAGTTCATCCGGCACTGTCGCGCAGCGCCGCGAGTAGCGGCTTGGCGGCTTCGGCGAGGAACCGTTCCTGACTGTCGCCGCCGATCTGGATCAGGGCGATATCGGTGAATCCGGCCTTCCGGTATTCGTCCACGGCGGCGACGATCGCGTCGAGATCCGGCCCGCAGGGAATGGCCGAGGCCACGTCCTCGGGCCGCACGAACTGCGTGGCGGCCGCGAAACCGGCAGGGGTGGGCAGGTCGGCGTTCACCGCCCAGCCTCCGGCGAACCAGCGGAACTGGTCATGTGCGCGGGCGATTGCGGCGTCGCGGTCCGGGTCCCAACACACGGGGATCTGTCCGACGACGCGCCCCTCGGGCAGGATGCCGGTGGCCTGGCGGCGCTTGCGCCAGTCCTCGACCACGGAACCGTCGGGTGCGACGTTGATGAGGTGGTCGGTCGACACCGCGAGTTTCTCGACGGCCTTCTCGCCGGTCAGCGAAACACCGATGCCGACCGGTTCGTCGGGGAGATCCCAGATCCGCGCGGAATCCACCTCGAAGTACTCGCCGCGGAAGTCGATCAGTTCTCCGGTGAACAGTTCGCGGATGATCTTGATCGCCTCGGCGAGCATGTCCAGGCGACGTTCGACGGTAGGCCAACCCTTTCCGACGACGTGCTCGTTGAGGTTCTCTCCGCTTCCCAGCCCGAGCGTGAACCGCCCGTCGGAGAGAATCTGCACGGTGGCGGCCTGCTGCGCCACCACCGCGGGGTGGTACCGCATCGTCGGGCATGTGACATACGAGTACAGGTGCGCCGACTCGGTGGCGTGGGCGACCGCGCCCAGCACCGCCCACGCGTTCGGGGCATGCCCCTGGCTGGTCAACCAGGGTGAGAAATGGTCGCTGCACACCTCGAAATCGAATCCCGCCTGCTCCGCCCCGACGGCGTAACGCACAAGATCCTTCGGTCCGCTCTGCTCTGTCATCAGCGTGTATCCGAACCTCGTCATGCCCGTGCGGATACCCGTGCACAAAAAGGTGAAACTGGGTACCCGGCAGCTATGACCGAAGCACAGATCGACCACGCGGAAACCAAGCGGAAGACGCGGATCTCGGCGACGTGGGTGCTGGCGCTGCTGACGATTCCTGCCGCCATCGCGGTGTTCCTCTACGGCATGGGCGCGGTGATGAGCATGGCCGGGTGCGCCGACGACGCGTGCGCGAACCAGGGGCCGGGCGAATTCTGGTTCGGCGTGCTGTTCTACGGCGCTCCCGTGGTCCCGGTTGTCGTGATCGCGCTGACCGTGTTCACAGCCCGGGCCCGACGCGGCATCCTGGTCCCGATCGTCGGCCTGGCGCTGCTGGCCATCGACTTCGTCGTACTGGCCCTGACGTTCTAGCCGCAGACAACCTGACACGTGCGGGCGGCCTAACCCACCCGCAGACCTCGATGCGGCTCAGCTGGGGCTCAGCTGCTGGGCCGCTGCCTCATCACACCGGGATGCTCTGCGTACCAACGGTCTTCGATACGCCGCACCCGTAGGTGCTCCAGCGCCAACCACAACGACCCGATGACGAACCCGGCGGCGGCGAGGCTCACCAGGGTGAGTGCCAAATCGTGATGGCTGGTGGCGAACGCGAAGAGCGAACCGACGAAGGTCACGAGCGCCACGCCGATCACGATCAGCGCGGGCATGATCATGTTGTCCTTCATCGATTCCCCGGCGTGCGGCCGCGTCGTCCGAGCGTGATCGACCGGGTCCTTAGGGCCTTTCATGGCTGCTCCTTCCGCCATTGCTCTGCCCTGGCATTCGGGGCTGATTCCCACGGTAGAACGATTTTCACCGACAAGGGGCCGATCGGTCGATCAGGCAAGGACCAAACAGGCGCAACCCGAGAAGGGGCCATCGAGTAAGAGCCCCGCTGTTCGACAGCGGGGCTCTTCTCGCGGGCTGTGGACCGCTCAGTGGTTCCTGAGCATCTTCACCAGCTCACCCTTGTTCTTGTCGGAATAGCCGGTGATCCCGAGTTCTTTCGCACGACTACGAAGGTCGGAGACGGTCCAGTCCTCGTAGGAGCCGGACTTGCCGCCCGAACGACCGACCTTGGAACGCCCCCGGGACGCCGCCGCATTGGAGATGCGGGCCGCCTTCTCCTTCGAGTCGCCCTGCTTACGCAGGTCCTGGTACAGCTTCTCGTCCTTGATCGACGAATTCGGCATCGTTGCCCTCCTCAGGATCGGCGTCTAATACCAGGCTCGGCGGCCGCCAACCGGACGCCCGATCGAGCCGAGCAGCCAGAAAACCGCGCCGATCACCATCAAGATCACACCAACGACCCACAGCCAGTAGATGTTGAGCACCAGGCCGAGGATGAGCAGAATCGCTCCGAAGATAATCATGACGACCTCACTTCAGGTTGGCGATGACAGGCATCGCACTGGGTTCGGGCAGGCGACACTCGCCCACCTTCGGGTTGACGCCGGCGTAGTTGAGCGGACCGGCCAGCACAGTGAGCGCAATTTGGCCCGCGGTCGCGCAATCGGTTGTGCCTTTCTGGAAATAGTCCCGCTGCCACGCGGCCAGAACTCCGATCAGCAACCAGATGAGAACAATCGTTCCGAACAAGCCACCGAGTCTCATGAAGCGCGGATACCCCGACACTTCGACCACCAAACAATTGCGGCGAACCTGAGGTTCGTACGGATCGCACGGGACCTGAGCCCGATTCACGCCGAATCCGGTTTGTGTGCCGCCGCTCAGCAAACGGATCCGCAGGCCGGCGATCGCCGAGTTCACAGATTCGCAGCCCCGTACTCAAGCCGCGCGTCGCCCCCGGCGACAGCAACGCCGCGCGATCCGAACGTTGCACGTTCGTCACCTCTTGGCAAACTTATGTTGTTTCTGCCGCAACAACTTTCACGATTCCTGCGACGCGTGGACGTGCCCGGCCAGACGGAGCTGATGGTTTGATGAGAACCGCGGCAGAGCAATTGTCCGGGGTAACGTTCTGGCGTAGAGTCCGACACAGGTTGAGTTCACAGCCGCTGGAATCGTCATCGACGTGCAGGCCAACACAACCTGCACTCGGGGGCTTTGAGCGAGCAGAGCCTGAGTGACGTGACCGCAGTACGAAACGTGTCTTTCGACTGATGGAGTCACACATGCCCACTATCAGTGTTGCCAAGAGGACCAACCCCCACCACGGCAGCCACGCGCATCAACGCGCACATTTCACCACCCGGCATCTGACCGCCTCGACCGTCGTTGTGACGGTTCACGGCGATCTGGATGCCTCCAACGCAGCCCACTTCACCGAGTACACCCTGAAATCGCTGCCGGAGAACGCCAGGCTCATCCTGGACCTCAGTGACGTGGGGTTCTTCGGGGCCGCATGCTTCGCCACGCTGCACACGCTGAACGTGCGGTGCGCCGGAGCCCGCGTCGACCTGCTCGTGGTACCTGGCAAGGCGGTATCGCGGGTGCTGCGTATCTGCGATCCCGACGCGGGGCTGATCACGGCTCCCGACGTCCCGTCGGCGATGTCGCGCAAGGGCGATCAGCGGCCGTTGCAGCTGGTCAGCGAGAACACCTAGCCAGCAGGAGTCGGCGGCTTCCGACGCGTGGTGAGGGAAATCCCGAACACGCCTCGGGGGTCGCCGTTCTGCTCTGTGGTGAAGGTGCCGACCTCGTCGGTCAGCGCGGACAACACGCGCTCGCTGAAGGGACCGAGTCCCGCGTCTTCCGGACGCGAACACGTGGTGGACGCGTCGACCACGAGCCTGTGCGCGTCGGCGACGATGTCGAGAGACACCATCGAATCCGCCGCAGCCGCGTTGATCAGCACAGCGCAGGCCTCGTCCACGGCGAGACACAGGTCGGCGACCGCGTCGCTGTCGAGACCCTCGAAGGTGGCGATGGCACCCAGGATGTTCCGCAATGGCGCCAGCATCGCCTCACGCGCGCGCACCTGCACCACCACGCGCCGCCGGTCAGCGGTGTACGGCCCCGGTTCGCCGGGTAACCGCTCGGTATGGACGACTGTGACCGGCGACCGCAGCGATGACGGCAATCCGATCGCATTGCCGCGCAGGGACAGGCGGCGAACACCATCACTCTCACCTGCCCGAGGGCTCACCTGCGTCACGCCTGCGGGTTACCCATGTTCCGACCGGCACTAAACGCATCGTGAGCTGCTGACGATGCGGCTACGTCGAAGCGCGGTCGACGGGCCCGGGATCAGACGGATCCGGCGCGGCCGCGGGTTCAGCTATCAGAATCCCGACGGGCAGACGGTAACCGACCGTGCGGTGCTGCAGCGTATCGAAGATCTCGTCATCCCACCGGCCTGGAAGGCGGTGTGGATCTGCCCGCAGGCCAACGGACACATCCAGGCGGTCGGCACGGACGCCGCCGGCAGGCGCCAGTACCTGTACCACCCGCAGTGGCAGCAGGAACGCAGCGAGGAGAAGTTCGACCGCGTGCTGGAAATGTCTGCAGCACTGCCGGATTGGAGAAAGAACCTCGCCGAGGATCTCGCGCGGCGGGGTTTGCGGCGCGACCGGGTGCTGGCGCTCGGACTGCGCCTGCTCGACCTCGGGTACTTCCGGGCCGGCGGCGATCAGTACGCCGAGGAGAACAACTCGTTCGGTATCGCCACACTGCAGTGCGAACACGTGAGCGTGGGGGCCGACGGCGTGGAGTTCGACTATCCGGCGAAAAGCGGCGTGCGTCGCACGTTGGTGGTCGAGGACCCGGAAGTCGTCCGCGCCGTGCGCGCGCTGCAACGCGGGCGCACGGCCGGCGAGCGGTTCCTGGCGTACAAGGACTCCGCGGGCCGGGTGGAGGTCCACGCCGATGACCTCAATCTCCGGTTCAAGGAGATGGTCGGCGAGGACTACACGGTCAAAGATCTGCGGACCTGGCACGGCACCGTGCTGGCCGCTGCGGCGTTCGTCGACGCCGACCCGCCGGTGGACCCGAAGGTGATCAAACGCGTGGAGTCGGCGGTGATGCGGGAGGTTTCCGAAGACCTGGGAAACACCCCTGCGGTCGCACGCAGCGCCTACGTCGACCCGCGGGTGGTGCACGCCTACCGGAAGGGTATGACCATCGAATCTGCGGTGCGACGCGCAGAGCGCGTCAGATCGGCCGATGAACGTCAGGCCGTGCTGGACCGGGCGACCGCCCGGTTGATCCGGAAGGTGGCGCGGGGCTGACGCTCAGAACCCGTTCGGTCGGCCGTTACCCAGATATGTCAGACCGCCCGCGGTCACGACTTCGGGGTCCAGCAGATTGCGGGTGTCGACGACCACGGCGCCCGGCGCCTGATCGGCGATCCGCGACCAGTTGAGGTCCCGGAACTCCGGCCACTCGGTGAACACCACGATGCCGTCGGCGTCCTTGGCCGCCAGGTAGGGGTCGTCCACCGCGGCCACGGCGGCACGGCGCAGCGCGTCATGGTCGATCATTTCCAACCGCGGGTCGTAGCCGTTGATCTGGGCGCCGGTGTGCGCCAACTCCTTGCACACCGCCAGTGCCGGAGAGTCGCGGATGTCGCAGGTGCCTGCCTTGAAGGTCAGACCCAGAGCCGCCACGCGCGCCGTCGCGAGGGGCGCGTTCATGGCGTGGCGAAGTGTGCCGATGATCCGCGTGGCCTGTCTGCCGTTGGTCGCGCACGCCGAGGACACCTCGGGGAGATCGACACCGTAGCGACGGCCGGTGTGCAACAGCGCCGACGTGTCCTTCGGTAGGCACGATCCGCCCCACCCGGGGCCCGGCTGCAGGAAATGTGGCCCGATCCGGACATCGGCACCCATGCACCGGACCACGTCGTCAATGTCGGCACCGGCATGCGCGCACAGCTGAGCCAGCGAGTTGGCATACGAGATCTTCAGTGCCAGAAACGCATTGCTCGCGTACTTGGCAAGCTCGGCGCTCTCCGGACTCATGCGCATCGCGGTCTCGCGGGCCGCCTCGCCGTAGACCGCGGCCACAACGTCCGCCGCCGTATCGTCATCGGATCCGATCAGGATCCGGTCCGGATGCCGGAAGTCGTAGATGGCGTGGCTCTCTCGGAGAAATTCCGGATTGGACACCGCGTGTACGCCTCGGTCGCGCAACCGGTCTCCCACCCGGCGGGTGGTTCCCACCGGCACTGTGGACTTCATCGCGAGAATCGCACCCGGGGCGAGAACCTGCGCGACGCCCGCCACGACGGAGTCGACGGCGCTGAGGTCGGCCGCTCCGTCATCGCCACTCGGCGTGGGAACGCACACGAACACCAGGCGGCGATCGGCGAGTGCGCCGATGTCACTGCTGAACCGTAATGTCCCGGCTCTCAAGCCGGCCCGCAGCAGTTCCGGCAGCCCGGGCTCGTCGATCGGCGGTATGCCGGAGGACAGTTGCCGCACCCGGTCCTCGTCGATGTCGACACACACGGTGTCGTGCGCGCGCTCGGCGAGGCAGACCGCGGTGGTCAACCCGACGTAGCCGACTCCGATGACACCCACCTTCATGTCCGCACCCCCAACATCTCCCGGGCGGCCTCAAGGACCCTGGGCACCGTGATCAGCAACAGACCGCTGTGCGGTTCGTCGCCGTGTGGATCACCGCGGTCCCCCGCCCACAACGCCACGTGCGGTCCGTCCCCGCGCGGCCCCCACCGACTGGGCGGGGTCGGACCGAACAACAGTACCGATGGCGTCCCGGTCGCGGTCGCGACGTGACCGACGCCGGTGTCGCCACAGATCAGCAGCCGGCAGTCGCCGATGAGCGCCACCAGTTCCAGCACGTCGAGTCTTCCTGCGAGCAACGATGATTCGGGAAGGCCGGCGAGTTCGACCAACGACTGCGCGAGATCGGTCTCGCTCGCGTCACCGGTGACCACCACATCGTGGCCGGCGGCCCGCAGATCGGCGGCGACTTCGGCGAACCGCTCGATCGGCCACCGGCGCGCCGGATACGCCGCACCGGGATGGATCACGACCACGCCCGAGAAGTCGGGAACACCCGACGGGCGCGGCAGCGCGAGATCCTCGGCATCACAGTCGATCCCGTACCACTGCAGCATGTGACACCAGCGGTCGACCTCGTGTAGGTCAGACCGCCACGGCGGACCGGGCAACTCCGGATGGTGGTGATGGCGGTGTGTCAGCAGGGTCTTCGGGCGCAGTGCCAACAGGTCGGAAGTGCTCTCAGGTCCGCTGCCGTGCAGGTTGACCGCGATGTCCGGCGGCCGGGGTCCGGCACGCAGACACCCCAACCCGTCGGTGGGCCGCACCTCGCTGACCGCGCCCGACAGCATGGCGAGATCGGCGAACCGCTGCGGCGCTGCCAGGGTGATCACGGCGTCGGGAAACGCCCGCCGCAGTCCGCGCAGCGCCGGAATGCCCGTCAACAGGTCACCGAGGCCCAGTGCCCGCAACACGAGCACCTGCTCCACGGGCGGATCCCAGTGACTCCCAGGACGGCTCACGGCCATGACGACTCGGTGGACGCGCAGACGACCAGTTCGCGGATCTCACACCCGGCGGGCTGCGAGAGTGCGAACACCACCGTCTCGGCCACGTTCGCCGGATCGTTGAGCTTCGCGTCGGGCGGTGGTTTGTACTGCTCGTCGCGCCCGTCGAAGAACGCCGTGTGCATGCCGCCCGGTATCAACGTCGTGACACCCACCTCACCGGCGAGTTCGGCGGCCAACGCACGACTGAAACCCACGACACCGAACTTCGAGGCGCAGTACGCGGTGGCGTCGCTGACCGCTTTGATGCCCAACGTCGAGGCGCACGTGACGATCCGTCCCCCACTGGCTTTGAGGTAGGGCAACGCGGCGCGGACCACGGCCACGGTGCCCAGCAGATTCACGTGGATGACCCGCTCCCAGTCTTTGACCGGGAGATCGGCGAGCTTGCCGCAGGCGTCGGTGCCCCCTGCGGTGAACACACCGTCGATCACGCCGCCGACCTGTTCGGCGAGCGCGGTCACCGCGGTTTCGACGGCCTCGGTGTCGGCCAGGTCGACGCACTGGTAGGGCACGTCCGCCGAGGGTGTGTTGCGGTCCAGCACCAGCGCCGTCCCACCCCGGCGGATCACCGCGTCCACGGTGGCCGCACCGAGTCCGGACGCACCGCCCGTGATCACGACATTGCCCACTTTTCCGGTACCCATGTATTTCCCCTCCTGCTCACGACCGCATCGCGGCGATCAGATTCGACGATGAATAGCCGGCCACGGTCGGCAGTAGAACCACTTCTCCGCCGTGGCGGCGGACCACGGCCGCCTCCGGCAGATCCGCCTCGGTGTAGTCGCCGCCCTTGACCCACACGTCCGGGCGCAGACGCTCGAGCTGATCTTCGGGCGAGGTTTCGTCGAAGATCACCACGGCATCGACACACGCGAGCGCAGCGAGAACCCGGGCTCGATCGACGTCGGCCATCACCGGACGGTCCGGCCCCTTCAGTGCCCGCACCGACGAGTCCGAGTTCACCAGCACCACAAGGGCGTCGCCCAACTGCCTGGCCTGGTGCAGCAGGCGCACGTGGCCGGTGTGCAGCAGATCGAAACAGCCGCCGGTGGCCACCAGACGCCCTCCTCTGCTGCGCAACCGGTCGCGCACCTCGATCAGGTCGCCGATGATCGCGGTCGCCTCGCTTGCGGCGCCCCGGTATCCGCCCGACTCGGCCGGGCTGGAAACACCGACCGCTCCGCCTGCGGCCACGAACCGGCTCGCCGCCTCCACCGCTGCGGTGACCGCCGGCACGACCGAGTGTCCCTGGGCCAGTGCGAGCGTGGCCGCGACGGCGAAGCGGTCGCCCGCGCCGCACGTGTCCGTTCGACCCGATCCGGCCATCGCGGCACCCGGCACCGCAACCTGGACGGTGCCGTCGGCTCCCGTGGCAACCATCGCTCCCCTGGAGCCCAGGGTCACACACACGGCCCTGGCCTGCCACCGCCGGCGCATCATCTCGGCTGAATGTCCTTGCGCCTCGGCTTCGTTCGGTGTGACCAACTGGCATCCCGGCACCGGCGGCGCGCCGCGCGGGTGGGGATCCCATACGATCGGGATCCGCTGGGCGATGGCGCTCAGCACCTCGCGGATCCCCGCGTGCGCCGCGACGCCACGACCGTAGTCCGCCACGCAGACCGCGCGGGCCTGCCGCAGAATTCGCACCACGGATGCGGGAAGCGCGTCATCGGAGGCTGTTCCGTCCCCGTGATCGAGGCGCAGCATCGACTGGCCCACGGCACGGATCCTGGTCTTGCACACTGTCGATCCGCTCATGGCCAGGGGCTCTACCCTGACACCCGCACGGTCGAGCAACTCGGCCAGGCGTCGGCCGTCCTCGTCGTCGGCGAGCGCGGTGACGAGGACGACGTCCGATTCGCCGCGTGCGGCGAGCACCGCGGCCAACCCGGCACCGCCCGGCCGGTGCCACACGCGCTGTGCGTCGACCACCGGCACCGGGGCTTCCGGGCTCAGCCGGGTCGCGGTGCCTTCCACGTCCACGTCGAGCATGCAGTCCCCGACGATCACCAGAGGCTCACCGTTCATCGCGCGCCCCCAATATTCCGTCGGCCGCAGGCAGCACGTCGTCGAGCGCGATGCACAGCGCGTGCACCAGCAGCAGGTGGATCTCCTGAACGGTCGCGGTGCTCGGCGCCTCGACGCAGATCGCGTCGTCGCACATCGCCGCCAGCGGATTGGGCGCGGGTCCGGTCATGGCCCACGTGGTGAGGCCCTCCTCGTGGGCGGCCTTGACCGCGGCCAGCACATTCGGGCTGGTCCCGCTGGTGGACAAAGCCACCAGCACGTCCCCGGGGCGACCGTGCGCGTGTACGCCACGCGCGAAGATCTCATCGGCGCCGTAGTCGTTGCAGATGGCCGTCAATGCCGAGGTGTCGGCGTGTAACGCGATGGCCGACAACGGTATCCGCTCGTCGCGGAACCGGCCGACGAGCTCGGCCGTCAGGTGCTGGGCTTCCGCCGCGCTGCCGCCGTTGCCGCACGCCAGCAGTCGGCCACCGCCGGTCAGGGTGGCCGCGAGGTGGCGGCCCCACCGGGTCAGGCGTGGGGTCTCCCCGTCGATACGACCGACCGCATGCGCGAGCGCCGAGACATGATCGCCGATCGGGCTCATCCCCGACGCCGCAGCTGTCGCATTCATCGTTGTCTACCTCCCAGTCGTTCGACCGCGTCCACCAGTTCGGTGTCGGTGATGCCGTCCAGGCACGGGTGGCCGGGCACCGGACACTCGCGGGCACGGGTCTGCCGGCACTGCGCGTGCTGGTCACCGAGCCGAATGACGTTGCGCGTGTACGGACTCCACTGCGACGCCGGCACGACCGGCGCGAACAGGGACACGACCGCAGCGCCGACCGCAGCGGCCAGGTGCGCCGGACCGGTGTTCGGCACCACGACCACATCGGCATGCGCGAACACGCGTCCCAACGTCGCCAGCGTGGTGGCGCCGCCCAGGTCGAGCGCGACGTCACCGGCGACCGCAGCGGTCAGCTCCCGCTCGTGCTCGTCACCGGTCACCACCACCCGATGACCCGCAGCGTGAAGCGCGCGCACCATCCCCGCGCTGCGCGAGGCGCTGGGCCTGCGGGCCGGAACCGCGGCACCCGGATGGAACGCCACGAACGGCTCCGGGCCGATCAGATCGGCGAGATCGGCGGGCAGGCCGGGCGTCGTGCGCACCCGCAGCGACCCGTCGTCGCCCGCGGGCAGGCCGAAGCCGGCCGCCCGAGCAAGGGACAGGGCGCGCTCGGGCTCCGGTACACCCGGCTCGACGTGATGCCGAAGATTCAACAGTGTCCCCGGATAGTCCACGCTGATGGCTCCCACCCACGGCACCCCGGCCATCCGGCACACCAGTGCCAGCGGCAGCGGTGACTGGTGGAAGGACGTGAAGATCAGCACGCGGTCGGGTGCCAGGTCGCGAAGCTGCTTGACGAGGGCGTCCACGTGGTCGGCGGTGAGCTCGGGGGAATCGAAGTCGACCCACGGTGCCTGCCACTCGATGACATCGTCGACGCCAGGAAGCATCTCGGCCGCGGCACGGCCGCGGGGCCCGGCGAGGAAGGTCACCGAATCGTGGGCCGCCGCGACGGCGCGCACCGCGGGACCGGTGATCAGCACGTCGCCGGCACTGTCGAGTCGGGCCACCACCGCCCTCGTCATCGTCGAAACCTCATCTCGCCTCCTCGAGCACCATCGACACCGCTTCTGTCAGCGTCGATGCCACGCGTGCCCGTTCACGCGCGTGCGAAACCTCTTGCGGCAAGGTCTTCTCGGTCGGAACCAGGACCGCGCGGGCACGCGCTGCCAGGGCCGCCTGCACGTCGCCCCCGGTGTCGCCGATGAGCACGCAGCGATCCGGCCGGACACCGAGTGCCTCGGCGGCGGCCAAAACCATGCCGGGCTGGGGTTTACGGCACCCGCAACCGTCGTCGGCGTCATGCACACAGATCTGCCAGGCGTCGAACGGACCGAGCAGTTCATCGACACGTGCGTTGACCTGTGTCAGTTGGTCCGAACCGATCAGCCCCTTGGCGACACCGGACTGATTCGTCACCACCGCGAGCAGGATCCCGCGGTCCCGCAACCGATTCAGTGCCTCGTCTGCACCGGTGACCGGACGGACACCACCGGGATCGTTGAGATACGGTACATCTTCGATGATCGTGTCGTCGCGGTCGAGCAGGACCGCCAGTGGTGGATCGCGGTGTGCCGCACGGAAATCCCACTCTCCACGCAGGCGGTGATACACCGCGACCGGTGGGATCAGCACGCTCGTCGACAACATCCGCACCGCTTCACCGATGGTGCGTCGTCCGGACAGGAACCGGCGCAGCGCGAAATCGGCCGTCAGCGCGCACCATGCGATGCGGCCCCACCGCGCCACCCTGCGATCGGGGGAGGCGAGTGCGACGCACGCCGCGACTGTCGTGGCGATGTGCGCGGGCAGTCGGCCCCTGCCCTCACCGATGGCCGGGCGCCACCTCTTGCCGTACTTGCGGCGCAGCAGAGCGTCATCGCGGTTGCCGATCTGGGCCCGCACACTGCTCATCCACCGCGCCTGGGCCACCGGATGAGTCGAGCGGCGCGCGCCTTGCACGATCTTCTTGCCGGACAACGTGATCCGCAGGCCAAGATCGGAGTCCTCGCGGTAGGCACGTGGGAACCTCTCGTCGAATCCGCCGACCTCGACCAGCGCTGACCTGCGGTATGCCATGTCGGCGGTGATCCACTGCGCGGTCTCCAGCCGCTGTGTTCGCCGCTCGTCGTCGGAGACGCGTCGCCCGGGCCGGACCGGAACGCCGATGATGGCCTGTGATCCGACGGCACCGGTGGACTCGGCCGCCGCGAGATCCTCGGCCAGTGCCGCGGCCCAACCGGGGTCGGGGCGTACGTCGTCGTCGAGGAAGCAGATCCAGCGTGCGGTGGTGCGGCGCCATCCGGCGTTGCGCGCCGCGGCGGGTCCGCGGCCTCCGCTGCGCACCACGGTGACCGGCAGGCTCGACGTGATCAACAGTGGCGGGTCGGCTTTCGCACGGTCGTCGACGACGATCACCGACTGCGGTCGGACCCCGGGGGATTTCGCCAGATCCTTCTCCAGCGCCGCCAGCAGGCGCTGCAGGGTGGGCCGCCCGATCGTGGGGATGACGACCGCGAAGTCCCGAGCCGGATCGGCCGCGCTCAATTGGACCTCCGCACGAGGAAGGGACCGATCGCCAGCACGTCGATCGGTGCGCTGCCGAAACACTCGAGTGCGTCGCGCGGGCTGTCGACCATGGGCCTGCCCGCGGTGTTGAAGCTCGTGTTGACGATCACCGGCACACCGGTGCGCTCGGCGAACCTGCTGATCGTGGCGTGCAGCAGCGCGTCGTCACGGTCGACGGTCTGGATGCGCGCGGTGTTGTCGACATGGGTGACCGCGGGAATCCGCTCCCGCCAGTCCGGTGCGACGTCGTGGACGAACAGCATGTACGGGCTGGGAAGCGGTCCGCCGGAGAAGATCTCGCCGGCCCGCTCGGCGAGCACCATCGGTGCGACCGGGCGGAACTGCTCACGTCCCTTGACCGCGTTGAGCCGGTCGAGGTTGTCGGCACGACGCGGATCGGCCAGCAGTGACCGCCGCCCCAGTGCCCTCGGGCCGAATTCGGACCGGCCCTGGAACCATCCGACGATGCGGTCGTCGGCCAGCGCGTCACCCACGGCGGCGGCGAGATCATCGGGGCGTTCGAACGGCACGGCCGCTTCGGACAGTGCCGCCTCGATCTCGTCGTCGGAGAATCCGCGGCCGAGCGCGGCCGTCGGCATCGGCGTGATGGGCTCGCCCGCCTCGGCCGCCAGAGACAGCGCGGCACCGAGCGCCGTGCCCGAGTCACCCGCCGCGGGCTGCACCCACACACTGCGGAAACCACCGCTGTTGTGGAGTTTGGAGTTGGCGACGCAGTTGAGCGCCACTCCCCCCGCCAGGCAGAGGTTTTCGCGGTCGGTACGGGTGCGCAGCCACCGCACCAGATCGAGCAGGACCTCCTCGACGACGCGCTGTACGCTGCACGCCAGGTCGACCCGGTCATCCCAGTCGGTACCGCATCGACTCCAGTCCACCGGTTCGGTGCGGAAACCACCGTCGCCGGTGGTGTACACGAGTTCCCGGAACTCGTCGATGAACCGCGGCCGACCGTAGGAGGCCATCGCCATGACCTTGTACTCGTCGCTGGACCGTTTGAAGCCCAGGTGCTGGGTCAGGTCCTCGTAGAGCAGCCCGAGGGAGTGTGGTAGTTCCTGTGCGGCGAGGATGTCGAGCTTGTTGTCCGTGTAGACCCCGGCGAGCATCGAGGTCCGTTCACCGCGGCCGTCGACCACCAGCACCGCACAGTCGGGATGAGGTGAGGCCAGAGCGCTCGAGGCCGCATGTGCCACGTGGTGTCGGACATACCGGACGATGCCGGGATCCAATCCGGGCAGGGCGGATTGCAGGAACCGCGGCGCCCGTTCGGCGTAGAGCGTGCGCAGATACTCCCAATCGCGGTCCAGGCCCGGCAGGTCGGTGTCCTGCCCCTGCATCAGACGTGGGTCGTAGGAGTATCCGACCGCGTCGAGATCCGACGGGGACAGCCCGGCCACCTCGAGGCACCACCGCGCCGATTGCACGGGAAGTTCCCACGTCGAGAACGCGACGGCTTCCTTGCCGTGTTTGCGTCGGCTGAACCGTTCCTCTTCGGCCGCTGCGACGATGTGTCCGTCCACCACCAGCGCGGCGGCCGGGTCGTGGAATACCGCATTGATTCCCAGAATCCGCACGTGCTTCTCCTAACGTTGTTGGGCGGCAAACCATTTGATGGTCCTGGCGAGTCCTTCGCGGCAACCCACCCTGGGTTGCCACCCCAGCTGTTCTCGGGCGGCGCTGATGTCGGGACACCGCCGTTGGGGGTCGTCTTCGCCGAGGGGCAGGAACTCGATGGAGGAGGCACTGCCTGCCAGTTCCCGGATGAGCTCGGCGATCTCCAGCACCGTCAGTTCGTGGGGGTTGCCGATGTTGAGCGGTCCCGCGCAGTCGGATTCGGCGAGTTTGAGCAGCGCGTCGACGGTGTCGTCGACGTAGCACAACGAACGGGTCTGCCGTCCGGTGCCGTGCACCGTGATCGGATCCCCGGCCAGCGCCTGCCGGCAGAACGTCGGCACGATGCGTCCGTCGTCGCCGCGCATCCGCGGCCCATAGGTGTTGAAGAGTCGCGCGACAGCGATGTCGGCGCCCCTGGCGCGCCGATATGCGAACGTCAGCGCTTCGGCGAAGCGTTTGGCCTCGTCGTAGACGCTGCGCAGTCCGACAGGATTGACGTTGCCCCAATAGCTTTCGCGCTGAGGATGCTCGAGCGGATCCCCATAGACCTCGCTGGTGGAGGTCAGGACGAACCGGGCGCCGCACCGTTCGGCGAAATCCAGCGCGTTGGCGGTGCCGAGCGAGCCGGCACGCAGGGTCTGCACCGGCATGCGCTGGTAGTCGACCGGCGACGCGGGCGACGCCAGATGGAACACGGTGTCCACGACCGGCACATCCGTCAGCGGGGCGCTGATGTCGTGGTGGACGAAGGTGTACCCGTCACGTCCGTTCAGCAGGCCGACGGTGGGCGGCGCGCTGGTCGACAGGTCGTCGACACAGATGACCTCGCGGCCGTCGTCGAGCAGTCGTTCACACAGGTGGCCACCGAGGAAGCCCCCTCCACCGGTGACCAGAACTCGTTTCATCTCATGCACGATGGTTTACCGTTCCTCGTCGCGGGTAGCTCGCCGGGTTATGGATGAGAGCACGCTGCAGCGCAAGATGTCGTTCGTGATCGCCAGCCGCAACCGGGCACCGGAACTCGCCTCCGTGGTCCAGCGGCTCCTGGAGACCACACCCTGCCCGGTCATCGTGGTGGACAACGGGTCCGACGACGATTCGGTGGCGGTGGTCGGCCGGATCGCCGCCGGGTCCGAGGGCCGCGTCGTGGTGATCGGGCTCTCGGTCAATCTCGGTGCGGTCGCACGCAACGTCGGCGTCGCGGCGAGCCGCACGCCGTATGTCGCCTTCTGCGACGACGACTCCTGGTGGGAACCGCAGGCTCTCGCGCTCGGTGCCGAGATCTTCGATCGGTACCCGACCACCGCGGTCCTCGCGGGCCGCACGGAGGTCTGGCCGCAGCGCCGCGAGGACCCCCTCGTCGAGCAGTTGGCCAACAGCGCGCTGGGCAGGCGCCACGACTTGCCGGGCCCGTCGATCCTCGGGTTCCTCGCCTGCTCGGCGATGGTGCGGAAAACGGCGTTCGAGGCCGCGGGCGGGTTCAGCGAGATCCTGCACTTCCGCGGTGAAGAGCGCTTGCTCGCACTGGATCTCGCTGCGCTGGGCTGGGACCTCTGTTACTGCGCGGAGCTCACGGCCATCCATCAGCCATCCGTGGCGCGGCCGACCACCGCGGCACAGGACGCCCGCAGCCTCCGCAACGACGTGCTGACCACGTGGCTGCGCAGGCCCACTCGGCACTGTGTGCGGGCAACCGGGTCGCTGCTTGGCGCCGCCCTGCGCGACGCCGAGCACGCCCGGGCCGCGCTGGAGGCCGTGCTCCGGGTGCCCGCGGTGATCACCCACCGCAAGCGGCTGCCTTCGACTGTCGAGAACGCGCTCGCGGTCCTCGAGCGCGACAGTCAGCGTTGACGTCGTCATCCCAGCGATGCGCTCGGCGTGTCGGGCTGCTGATAGCCGGAGGGGCCGACGCGGTCATAGACCCGCACGGTGTCCGCGGCGATCCGATCCCAGGTGTAGCGGGATCTGGCGCGGTCGCGTCCGGCCGCCCCGAGGCTCCGCCTGCGGAAATCGTCACGCAGCAGGTCGTTGAGGGCCCCGGCCACCCGGTCCGGTCGTTTCGGGGTCACCAGGCGGCCGGTCACGTCGTGCACGACGGTGTCGAGCATCCCACCGACTGCCGACGCCACCACCGGGACACCACACGCCATCGCCTCCAGCGGCACGATCCCGAAGGGCTCGTACCACGGCGTGCACGCCACCACGTCCGCCGAGCGCAGGATCGCGGGCATGTCCGCACGCGCGACCGCGCCGTACAGCTTCACCCGGTCGTCGACCCCGAGTTGACGAGCCAACTCCCGCAGCCGGCAGGCCTCCGGGTCCCGGTCCATCCCGGCTTGGTCCGGTCCACCGACGATGACCAGTTCGGCGTTCGGAACGCTCGGCAGCGCACGGATGACGACGTCGAACCCCTTCCGGGGCACGAATCTGCCGACGCTGACGATGCGATGCAACTCCCCCCGCGGAGCCCTCGGCCCGTCCGGGCGGAACAGATCCACGTCGACACCGCACGGCACGACCGAGGTCTGCGACCGTGACCGGCCCAGCCGCATGAGCTCGAACACCTCGTCGGTACAGGTCGCCGCGACCCACGTGGCGCAGCGCGCCACCATCGCCTCCAGCTTCAACCGATCGGGCGGGCTGGTGTCCCTGGCGCCCTGGTGGCGCCGTTTCACCACACCGAGGGCATGGAAGGTCTGCACTGCGGGCAGGTTGAGGTGGCGTGCCGCGAGCTGGGTGGCCACCCCGGACATCCAGAAATGGGCGTGCACGACGTCCGGCCTGTTCGCCGACCAGGCCCGGTCGAGGTACCGCGCGAAATTGCCCATGTACGGGAGCAATTCGTCTTTGGGAATCGGCTCGGCAGGTCCGGCAGGCACGTGGTGGACGCTGTACCCGTCAGGCGTGTCGATGCGCTCGGGCAGATCCGGGTCGTCACGCCTGGTGAAGACCGCCACCTCGTGTCCGCGCCGGCTCAGCGCGGCCGACAATTCCGCGACATGCACATTCTGCCCCCCGGCATCGACGCCGCCGAGGGCTGCGAGCGGGCTGGCGTGCTCGGATACCATCGCGATCTTCATTCACCACTCCTCGTGTCACCGGCACCACTCGGCGATCAACCGGTCCCAGTCGCGCAGGAACCGGTCGAGGCCGAAATGGGCCAATGCGTGTTCACGGGCCGCTTTGCCCGCGACCATCGCCGCGGACAGATCGACCACATAGGTCTGGAGCGCGGATGCCAGCTGCTTGACATCCGCGCTCACCACGCCTGCCTCCGCAGGAACCGCCATCGGCGCTTCGGTCGACGCCACCGCGACGATCGGCATACCGAGGAACATCGCCTCGAGCAGGGACAAGCCCAGCGAGGTCCACCGCGCCGTGTGCAGGTAGACCCGCCGCTGGGCGATCTCGTGCAGCACGCGTGGATGTCCGACGTCGCCTCGTCCCGTCACCGCGCCGAGCCGGCCCTCACGGTTGAGATCGTCGGTGCCGATGCCCCAGACATCGATCGGAACGCTTGTGCTCAGATCCGCGAGCAGATCGGTCCCGACTGTTCGCCAGCGCCGCATCGGTTCGTTGATCATCGTCGCCGCAGCGCCGATCTCACCACTGAAAAGGTTGCCGGGATCGGCGATTCCGTGCGCGATGACGTGTGTGGGCGCGACGCCGTTGTCCCACATCAATCGGTTGTAATCGGTCACGTGCACCAACGGGATGTCGCGTCGCTCGGCGAGGGGGTGGACACTGTCCACCGCGTTGGGGCGGGGCGCGTTGTGCTCGACGTACACCGCGGGCACGTCCACACCCGGCCGTCGGCCCGAAAATCGTTCCACCAGTTCGATTTCGTGCGGCCGCTGCAACACCACGAGATCGATGTCCTCGTCCCGCAACCGATCCAGCGGGACTTCCTGCGCAGCAGGCCAATTGCGGCCGCACAAACCGCGCCCGTCAGCGTCCTTGTCCACGTTGACCGGGATCAGGTAGCGATGCCCACCGCCGACGAACGATTCCATCCAGGAACCGTGCACGTGCCACGCCAAGATCGACCGGATCCGGTCTGCAGTCATGTGACCCGGCGTACCCGGGCACTCGACTCTTAAACACGCGAAGAGTTTGATCGAGAACTTCTCGGGTATCCGCTCGGCCATGGAGCGCCAAGACGTACCCGACGAGGTGCCGGTCGCAGATGCCGTCGAGCAGGACCGGCCGGCTGTACGGCCACCGATCGACGAGGACCGCGACGACGAGAACAGCGTGTCCGATCCCGGAGGCCCTCCGCTGGAAGCCAGCGACGGCGACTGGCAGGAGCAGCGCGAAGCCGTCGAATTCGATCCCGACGACGAAATAGCAGACAACGAAAGCTAGTGAGGCGAAATACTCATGGACAAGTTCGAATCCGACAGCCCGGGCGCAGACGAGGATCTCAACGACCAGAACAACGTGATCTCCTATCCCGGCCATACCGAGGACATGCCGGAAGAACCGCGCGATGAGATGGCCGATTATGTCGGTCGCGGCCTGCTCGAGGGCAAACGCGCGTTGATCACCGGTGGCGATTCGGGTATCGGACGCGCCGTGGCGGTGGCATTCGCGAAGGAAGGCGCCGACGTGGCGATCGCGTACCTCGAAGAGCACGACGATGCCACGCACACCGCATCGCTGGTGGAGCGCACCGGACGCCGCTGCCTGCGTTTGCCAGGAGATCTCGCCGATGTCGAGCAGTGCAAGGCGATCGTGACACGGACCGCCGGTGCGCTGGGCGGCATCGACATCCTGGTCAACAACGTTGCGTACCAGCGCCCCACGGAAGAGTTCACCGATATCAGCGATGAACAGTGGCGGCACACGTTCGCGGTCAACATCGACAGTTTCTTCTACGTCACCAAGGCCGCGCTCGACTACCTTCCCGACGGCGGTGCGATCATCAACACGGCCTCGATCAACGGGTTGCGCGGCAACAAGACCCTGATCGACTACTCCGCCACCAAAGGCGCCGTCATCGCGCTGACCTATGCACTGGCGCAGTCGCTGACCGAACGCCGGATCCGGGTCAACTGCGTGGCCCCGGGGCCGGTGTGGACACCGCTGATCCCGGCCACCATGGATTCCGAGCGCGTCGAATCCTTCGGCGAACAAACGCCGTACAACCGGGCCGCGCAGCCCGACGAGATCGCGCCGTCTTACGTCTTCTTCGCCGCGGACCAGTTGTCGTCGTACTACACCGGTGAAGTACTCGCACCGCTCGGCGGCGAGACGCTCCCCGGCTGAGTCGAGGTCACCCGCCGTGGCCGGCGTGAACAACCGACGGCGTCACCTGCGGACGGTGCTGCTGACCGGTCTCATGATCGTCGCGCTGGGCCTGATGCTGACCCGCTGCCCCAGCAACCGCGACGGGATGCCCGGCCAACTGGCGCAGGCCATGGAGGAGACGGTGATCGCGGCCCGCAGCGGTGCACTCGCGCTGGACCTGCGGATCCGCGATCGCACGACCCGGCAACTGGCCAGCGTGCAGATTTCCGATGCCACCGAAGATGTTCTCAAGGCGTACAAGGGTATTGCCGGTCTTGAAGCCGATGACCCGGTCGACATCGAACGGCAACGGTTGCTCACGGCGGCGATGACGGACCTCATCGGCACGCTCAACACCGCGTCGGCCCGTGTCCGGGAGATCATCGCAGAGCCTCCCCTGCCGCGGCTGCGAGACGATCTGGTGGCGGCCGCCGATTCGCTCGAATCCGGATACCGCTGATGAAGAAGTTCTTCGCGGTCGCACTCGGCATTCTCACCGCGATCGGTGGGTTCCTCGACATCGGCGACCTGGTGACCAACGCCGTGGTCGGTTCCCGGTTCGGGGTGTCGCTGGTGTGGGTCGTGGTGGTCGGCGTGGTCGGCATCTGCCTGTTCGCGCAGATGGCGGGCCGGGTTGCCGCGGTCAGCGGCCGCGCCACGTTCGAGATCATCCGCGAGCGTCTCGGCCCGCGCACGGCGGCCGCCAACCTGGGCGCCTCCTTCTTCATCAACCTGATGACGCTGACCGCCGAGATCGGCGGTGTTGCCCTCGCGCTGCAGCTGGCCACCGATGTCGGGCGGATGATGTGGATACCGGTCGCGGCGTTCGCGGTGTGGATCGTGATCTGGCGCGTGAAGTTCACCGTCATGGAGAACGCGGCCGGACTCGCCGGGCTGTGTCTGATCGTGTTCGCCGTCAGCGTCTTCGCACTGCACCCGGACTGGGCCGATCTCGCCGGCCAGGCGGTGCAACCGGTGATCCCGGACTCGGAATCGGCGGCCACCTACTGGTACTACGCCATCGCACTGTTCGGCGCGGCCATGACGCCGTACGAGGTTTTCTTCTTCTCCTCCGGTGCCATCGAAGAACACTGGACCACAAAGGATCTGGGTGTCTCGCGGATGAACGTCATGGTCGGTTTCCCGCTCGGCGGCGTGCTGTCGGTCGCCATCGCCACCTGCGCCACCCTGGTCCTTCTGCCCGATCAGATCGAGGTGTCCTCGCTGTCACAGGTGGTGATGCCCGTCGTCGAGGCCGGCGGCAAGCTCGCGCTGGCCTTCGCGATCATCGGGATCGTCGCGGCGACTTTCGGTGCGGCACTGGAGACCACGTTGTCGAGCGGCTACACACTCGCCCAGTTCCTCGGCTGGCCGTGGGGAAAGTTCCGCAGGCCCACCGAGGCCGCACGGTTCCACGTCGTGATGTTGGTGAGCATCGTCGTCGGTGCCGCGGTGCTGTTCACCGGCGTCGACCCGGTACTGGTGACGGAGTACTCGGTGGTGTTCTCGGCGATCGCGCTGCCGTTGACCTATCTGCCCATCCTCATCGTGGCCAACGATCCGGAGTACATGGGCGAGAACACGAACGGAAAGGTGACCAACGTGTTCGGTTCCATCTATCTGGTGATCATCCTGGCGGCGTCGTTGGCCGCCATTCCGCTCATGATCGTGACGGGAGCCGGACAGTGAGCACAGACCAGACCATGCTGGATGCCCGGCTGCACCTGCTCGACCGCCAGTTGATCGACGACGACGGAGCGCCCGTTGGCATCGTCGACGATCTGGAGCTCGACGGCATCGAGCTCGATCAACCCATCGCACCGGGCACGCGGGCGCCTCATGTCACCTCGGTGCTCACGGGCCAGGTCGTGATCACGCGGATCCTCGGTGGCGCCCCTCCGAGATCCCTGCTGCGCGAAATCCCGTGGGATCTCGTCGCGTCGATCGGGGTCACGGTACGTCTGCGACCCACAGACCGGCGGTTCGACGCGCAATGGGTGGAACGCTGGCTGCGCGACCACATCATCTCTCGCATTCCGGGCGGTCGTCATGCAGCTGAGTGATCTTCTCGGGCTCGAGGTGTTGGACGCCGGCCATCACCGGGTGGGAACGGTGATCGACGTGCGGCTCACCGTTGCGGGTTCGGCAACCGAGAACCCTCCGCCCCCGCGGCTGGCCGGACTGGTGGTGAGCCCGCGCACGGGGTCGTCATACCTGGGCTACGAACGCACCGGCATCAACGCACCCGCGCTCATCGCTGCCATCGCGCGCTGGCGCCACCGTGGCACGTTCGTGGTCACGTGGAAAGACATCGCACGCGTCGGAACCCGCCACGTCACGCTCCGCAGCGGGTTCGAGCGTCACCCGCCTGCGCTGCACGGGTGATCATGCCCGGTCAGGGCCGGTTCTGATGCACCTCGGGGTGAGCCGCGTTCCACTCACGTTCCTTGCGGGTCACCCGCCGGTGTTCGAGCACCAACCAGGCACCGCTGATCACGAACAACACCGCGGCTGCGACCGCGAGCAGGATGCCGACCGTCTCATGGCTCGTGCTGAACGCGAAAAGGCACGACACGAAGGACACACCACCGAGGAACAACAGCACCAACGCCGGGATGTTCGTGGTGTCCTTCAACGTCTCACCGGCGTGCGGCCGTGTCGTTCGTGCATGGTCAACGGGGTCTTTCGCGGTGTCGCCCATTTGGTGCTCCTCTCGGCGGCGCCCTGATCATGTTCGGTCCTGCCCGGCAGGCCGGACTTGCTCGATGGCTACCCGGGACCCGCCGATGTGAAACCGGACCGCTTGGACGCGCGAGAAACGGGCATAGCTGTGCTGACCCCTAGCGAGCGACAGGAGCGCACACATGACGATCTCCGCGAGCGACGTACGCCGGTTACTCGAGGCCGACGCGCCCGACGCGGTGCTGGTTCTCGTGCAGGGCCGCACCGCGGTGGTCCCGGCGAACGAACTCGACACCGAGCAGTACCGCGGTGCCCTGCAGGTGGCCACGCGCAGCGATCTCGGCATCCACGGCACCGAACTCTCCGAGCACGATCTGGAAGAGGAAGCGGCCAAACTGGAGGCGGCCGTCGCGAACCTCGGCGGGTGACACCGCACCGGATGACACCGAACCCTCGATGAGCGAGCCGTACTGTCGAGCACGTGTCGATGCGCGAACTCGTCGTCCTCGGTACCGCCAGCCAGGTCCCCACGCGTCTGCGCAACCACAACGGTTACCTGCTGCGCTGGGACGACAAGGGCTTCCTCTTCGATCCCGGCGAAGGCACGCAACGTCAGATGTCGCTGGCCGGGGTATCGGCCAATTCCGTCACGCACCTGTGCCTGACACATTTCCACGGCGATCACTGCCTCGGCGTTCCCGGCGTCGTACAACGCATGTCACTGGATCGCATCCCGCACCCGGTCCATGCCCACTATCCGGCGTCGGGCCGCGACATCTTCGCCCGGCTTCGCCACGCGACCTGTTCCATGATGTCGCCGACATCCGGGAACATCCCGTGGAAGTGGACGGGCCGGTCGCGGTCGGCGCCTTCGGCACCATCGAAGCGCGCCGACTCGACCATTCCGTCGATTCGATCGGCTACCGGCTGGTCGAACCGGACTCACGGCGCATGCGGCCGGATCTCTTGGCACATCACGGTATTCGCGGCCCCGCGGTGGGCGAGCTGCAACGCGCGGGGACGATCCGCGTGGGCTCCGAGGTGATCGACCTCGACGAGGTCAGCGACCCCCGGCCCGGGCGGCGGTTCGCCTTCGTGATGGACACCCGGCTGTGCGACGCGGTATACGACCTCGCCGACGGTGCCGACATGCTGGTGATCGAGGCCACGTTTCTCAACGAACACGCCGACCTCGCATTGCGCCACGGGCACCTGACCGCACGCCAGGCCGCGCGGGTGGCGGCCGCGTGCCGCGTCCGGAAACTCGTGCTGACCCACTTTTCGCAACGCTACGGTGACACGCAGCGACACCTCGAAGAGGCCGCCGAGGTGTACGACGGTGACCTGGTCGTCGCGAACGACCTGGCGCGCATCGCGGTTCCGCCCCGCCTTCCCTAGAGTGGGCGCGTTCAGGTCGCGGGATCCGAGGCCACCGCCACGACGGCACGCTCGGCCGGCCGCAGCGAGAATTCGAGTCCCATCTGGTTGAACGTCAACGGCAACGGCTCGCCCGGCATCGGCCGCGGTGTGGACCTCAGGTCGAGGTGCACACGGCTGAGCAGGTTCGCCGCCAATGTGCTCGTGGTGAACAGCACCAGGTTACGGCCGGGACATTCGGCGGGGCCCGCCGAGAAGGGCACCAACTGCGGGTAGAGCTGGGCACGCCCGTCGATCCAGATCTCCGGGACGAAGTCGTGGGCGAAGGGCAGCATCTGCTCATCGCGGTGGAAGGCGGGCACCACGACCATCAGCCCCGCGCCCTTGGCGATCGTGAAACGTTCGGCGCCCTCGCGCCAGTGCGTGTCCTGCGTGGTGTCGCGCAGGATGGTCGGTGTGGTCGGCCACAGCCGCACCGATTCGAGGACGCAGCCCCGCAGGTATGGACGCAGAAGCGGCCGGTTCGGCTCGCCGGAGTCCTCGAGCGCACGGTCACGCTGAAGGGGATGGGTCGACAGGACGGCGAGCGCCCGCAACAGCGCCATACCCGCGGCGTCGAAGGCGAACAGCCACTGCGGCATCTGCCCCACCGGGTCGACCGCACCGCCGGCCGGGATCTCGGCGAGCGCGCTCACCAACGTGCCCGGCTCGGGATCTTCGGCATAGCGGTAGAGGTGTTCGGTGAAGTGCGAGCGCGCGCGGTAGTGCGGCAGGGCCAAGAACGACCAGTTGCCCGCTCTGCGGAGGCGAGCCAGTTGATCGGTGATCGCGTGGTCCTCGCGCGCCCGCTCGCCCAAGGTCAGCCTGCGCACCAACCGCCACCACGCCGCCATGAAATCGCCGGAATTCATGCGATGGCCGGGCAGGGTACGGGCGACCAAGGTGTCCGCCTCGGCGGCGATCTTTGCCGCGAACGATTCCGCCAAACGGTGCATCGCCGCGCCCGAGTCGAGAGCCGCCTCGTTGACCGCGCGCCGCTGCGCCCGGATCCGCCCCTGCGAGATCAGGACGCCGTGCGGCTGGAACCACTGCAGCGCCTTGCGTTTTTCCCGGTTGGCCGGGTGGAAGGGTTCGGGTGCCTGTTCGAGCACCGCCGCGACGTCCTCGGGATCGGTCACGACGACGATGCGTCGTCCCGGTATCACGAGTTCGACGGGGCCACGGCCGAATTCGCGGCGCAGGCGGTGCAGGCGTTTGACGGCACGTTCGTCGGCCTGCGTCTTCTCCAGCAGCCGCAGCATCGAGGGACGCCGCGCGATCACACCGGACGAGATCGCCGCGAAACCGAGATCGGTCAGCGTGGCCAGAGCCTCTACACCGTGCAGCTGGTGTCCACCGTTTCTCATGCGCAGCGGTCTACCCGCCGGTGGAGGCGCCAAACATGGTGCTCAGCACGCCTATCGACCCCCCTGGGCAACGTTTCGCCCGGTGCCAGACCGGGTAGTTGAGCAGCAGGCCTGCGCGACGCGCGGCCGCCACGGCGAGGGAAGGTTCAGCAATGGGTACATCACATGTCACCGGGGGCACCACCGCCGCCCGGCTACCGCTGCAATGGGCGGCGCTCAGCGTGGGCGCGGTGTTCCTTCTGGTCGGCATCGCAGGCTTCATCCCGGGTATCACCACGAACTACGGCGAGCTGACCTTTGCCAGCCATCACTCCGGAGCCTTGTTGCTCGGGATATTCGCGGTCTCGGTGCTGCACAACATCGTGCACCTCGCGTTCGGCGTCGCCGGCCTCATCATGGCGCGAACACCTGCGGCTGCCCGGATCTACCTGATCGTGGGCGGCGTCATCTACGCCGTGCTGTGGCTCTACGGTCTCGTGATCGATCCGCACAGCTCAGCCAACTTCGTTCCGCTGAACACCGCCGACAACTGGCTGCACTTCGCACTCGCGGTGCTCATGATCGGGCTCGGTGTCGCACTGGGCCGCAACACGACGCTTCGCGCGACCAACGGCGCGGGCACAGGGGCACCCGGCACCATCAACTGATCCGCAACGCCCGAGAGTTCACTGGGCCGCCGCCCCCATTTCTGAATGTGGACGGCGGTCCGCAACTATCCTGGGCGCAGCTTCGTCGTTCGTTTTTCTCCGCCCAGATCCGCGCCGTCCAGGCGCTTCGCCCACCTCGTGCACACCACCGCGGCCGCCGACACGATCAGGAGCATCACCATCAATACACAGCAAAACGCCAGGTCCACGCCCGTATTGACGTTTACCGCAGGGCAGAACGGGAATTCTGGGGCCAATATGATGACATTCCCCACCACCCTGCAACCGCCGCTTCCCGACGCCCAGGGCCGCATATCGGCCGCGGTGATCTCCGAACTCAAAGGCCGCGCCCCGCATAACCACCTGGAGCCTGTGTGGGTTCCGCTGCGTGACGCCGATCCTCTCGGCCTGGACATGCAACTGGCGCTCTACGTCTGCTACGAACTCCACTACCGCGGGTTCGACGGCGTCGACCCCGACTGGGAGTGGAGCGCCGGACTCCTGCACCTGCGCTCGCAACTCGAACGCGCATTCTTGGCCGCCGTCCGCAAGGAGGTCGGCGCCATCCCACCGGATGTCACGGCCGCAGACGAGATGGAGCGGCTCTCCGTCGAACCGGTGGACGGCACCGGTCCGTCGTACTTCCTGCGCGACCACGGCACGTGGGAGCAGATGCGCGAGTACTTCGTGCACCGTTCGCTGTATCACCTCAAGGAAGGCGATCCGCACGCCTGGCTGATCCCCCGGATCGGCGGTCAGGCAAAGGCGTCCTTCGTGGCGATCGAGTTCGACGAGTACGGGGCCGGCCACGGCAACCATCTCCACCAGCAGCTCTTCGCCGATCTGATGGAGGCGGCCGACCTCGACAGCACCTATCTCGGGTACATCACGCATGTGCCCGCCGAGTCGCTCGCTCTGGTGAACCTGATGTCGATGTTCGGACTGCACCGCAAGCTCCGTGGTGCTGCCGCGGGGCATTTCGCCGCCACCGAGATCACCTCGTCGCCGGGCTCACAGCGGCTCACGGCCGCGCTGCGGCGCCTCGACGCACCAGAGGCCTGTGTGCGGTTCTACCGAGAGCACGTCGAAGCCGACGCCGTGCACGAGCAGGTGGTGCGCCTCAACGTCATCGGTGATCTCCTGGAGCGCGAGCCCGAGTTGGACGCCGACGTGGTGTTCGGTATCCGCGCGTTCGGCGCACTCGAAGACCGCCTGGCCGACCACCTGATGAAGAACTGGTCGGCCGAGCGCAGCTCGCTGACCCGGCCGCTGGACGCGTGATCCCGGGGCCCTCCCTGGCGAATGATCATCATCGACAGATGATTTCGCCCCCACCGTCACGGTGGGGGCGAAATCTGTGGGCTGTCGAGGCTCACGCGGTCCGTTTGCCGGTTTTGCCGGCGCGCACGTGTTTGCGATGACTGGTGTCGCACAGAGGGTAGGTCTTCGAGCGGCGGCAGGTACACACCGCCACCATGAACCGGTCCGACTCGACCGTTGAGCCGTCGGGCAGTTCGATGCAGACGGGGCCCTCGATCAGCATGGGGCCACGGTCGGTGATCTTCACCGTTCGTCGCTGCGCGGTCATGGTTTGTCCGCTCGGATGACGACCAGCACCTCATCGTCGCGATCATCACGCAGCCGACCCGTCTCCCGCAGCCATTGCTCCTGTGCGGTCACCACGGGACCCCACGGGATGGACTGCGACACCACGATCTCAGTCTTCAGGCCGCTCCAGCTCAACCGGGCCAGTGACTCCTCGACCCCCGAGAATTCCGACTGCACCAGAAACATGGAGCCGCCCTCGGCGAGCATCGCCCCCGCCACGTCACACAGCGGGTCCAGGATCATGCGCCCGTCGGCGCCGCCGTCCCAGGCCGTCGCCGGCCCGGCCCACGGCGCCACGCTGTTCGGATCCACAGCAGGGCTGGTGGGTACGTACGGCGGATTGCACACGACGAGGTCGAAAGGCTCCCAGTTCAGTGCCTCGTTCCATGAGCCGAGCTTGATGGAGATGTCGACTCCTGCCGCCGCGGCGTTGGCCGACGCGTATCGCACGGCGCGCGGGCAGATGTCGAGCGCGGTCACATGGTCGGCGCCCATACGCGCGGCCGCGATTGCCACGACACCGCTTCCGGTACACAGATCCAGAACACGGCGGCCGGGAACCTCGCCGCTGCGTTCCAACGCATCGATGAGTAACTGCGAGTCTTCTTGCGGACGGTAAACACCTTCGGCGGCGACAGCGAGCATCTGAGTCCTTTCGATCACCTGGCTCGTTTGGTACCCATCTGGTGCACCGGCAAACCTTCGCCGACCTCGGGTGTTGGCCTCCAATGGGTTTCGGACCACGTTTCGGCACCCGCGACATCGGGCATCCGTAGGGTGCGCGACGACGCGCTATGTGAACACCAATCCACTCGCGGCAGCGGAAAGGTAACCATGACCGAGAAGAATTCAGGACCTGAAGAAGGCATCAAGGGCGCCGTCGAGGACGTCAAGGGCAAGGCCAAGGAGGCCGTCGGCACCGTCACCGGCCGTGACGACATGGTTCGGGAAGGCAAGGCCCAGCAGGACAAGGCCGATGCCCAGCAGGCCGCAGCCAAGAAGGAAGCCGAGGCCGAATCGGCCCGTGCCGGGGCCAAGGCAGCCGAGCAGCGCCAGGAGTCCGAGCAGCGGCCTTGAGCGTCAGACAATTTCATACCGAGATGGCCCGGCCGTTGCCGGCTGGGCCATCTCGTTGTGCCATTCGGTTGTCTGTCGAACCGCGTCAGCTCGGATTCTGCCTGATGATCCCGGGGTGGTTCGCATACCACCGTTCTTCGTTCTTGCGCACCCGGTAGTGCTCGGTGGCGAGCCAGACGCCGCCGGCGAGTCCGCCGATCGCCGCGATCCCCACGAGAATTCCCCCGATGCTCATATGGGCCGTCGCGAACGCCACCAGGCTGCTCACGAACACCACCAGCGCGACAGCGATCAGCGCCAGGCCGGGGAAGTTCCTGGCATCCTTCATCGTCTCGCCCGCGTGTGGTCGCGTCGTCCTGGCATGGTCGACGGGTTCCTCAGCCATCGTCACTCCTCACCTCGTAGACGAATTTCGTTGTCACCCAGATTTATTCGTACCGCGGATACGGCCCCGCGCGTAGCAGTCCGGCGAGGTGCGCGGCGTTGCGCGCCGCGGCCGCGGTGGCGCCGACCACCGGCTCGGGCACGGTGTCGAGGTCTTTGAAGTCGACCCCCTGCATGGCCTCGCCGTTCCAGTACGTGCATCCCTGCGCCGGGATGCTGTAGCCCATGTCGTTGAGCCCCTGGAACACGTCGGCAATGGTCTTGTGGGCGCCGTCCTCGTTGCCCACCACGGCGACCAGCGCGACCTTGCCCGCCAGTATGGGCCGCCCTGCGTCGTCGGTGTTGGACAGTTCGGCGTCGAGCCGCTCGAGCACGCGTTGCGTGATGCTCGACGGGTGGCCCACCCACACCGGGGTGGCGATCAGCAGGATGTCGGTGGCGAGGATCTTCTTCCGGATCTCGGGCCACTGATCGCCGCCGCCCATGTCGGTCTCGACCCCTGGCTCGATCGTGTAGTCGGCGCACCGCAGGATCTCGGTGCCCACGCCGGCGGCGCCGAGGTTGTCACACACGTGACGGGCCATCAGTTCACTGCTGGATTCGGCGGGGCTGCGTTTGAGACTGCACACCAACGCCAGCGCGCTCAACGCCGGGGCGGTCACAGGTTCCCCGACCCGGGGAGTTCGGGCAGCGAGATCGCCAGGACGACGACCATGAGCGTCAGCAGAACCAGCCCCGCACCCTGCCACGTGCGGGCGTGCCCACGGCCCATGTCCGTCTGGTGCGGTCGGGCGAGGGCCCACATCCCCGCGACCAGCAGAACCGTGGGCGCCGCGAGCGTGAGCAGCGTCCGCTGTGGTGCACCGCATGCGACCGCGTCGGCGGTCTCGCCCACGCACGTGCTCAGCCAGACCCCCGACATCACCAGGAACACCACAGCCACACCGGCCGCGGTGACCGTGAACCGCACCGCCTCCCGAAGACCCGCGCCTCCATGGCCGAGTCGACGCGAGGAACGCAGTGAAGATGGACGCAGTGAACCGGACACCCGCGAAGGACTCGGGACCACTCAGCCCACCGCCTGACGGTCGACGAGTTCGGAATGACCCGCCTTGCGCGCGCAGTGCGCACAGCAGTACATCGTCCCGGACGCTTCGAGACCGTGGCCCAGAATCCGGCAGCCGCAATGGGCGCATTCCGGCGCGACATGGGCGGCCGCGCACTCGATGCTGTCGAAGGCCTCGGTGTGCCCCTCCCAGCTGACCGTGAAGGCCTTGTCGTAATCGTTTCCACAGGTGGCACAGATCGCCATTGCACCTCTCCCGACTCGTTCTCGATCAAGAGACGACTTCCCGGCGGTTGCGCAGGCTAAACCCCTTGGGCAGGCGACGCGGGAGGCGTTCACTGTCGGGCCTTGGCTCTAACATCTGCGCACGTGGCCCGGACCAAGCTCTATGTCGTCGCAGGTGTGTCGGCGGCCCTCACCGGTCATCTCGCCGGGGTGGGCATGCTGTGGACGGTGATCCTCGGTGTGACGGTTCCGCTCGCGCTCGCGGCGCTGCCGCGCTTCGTCCTCGCCGTGGTGCGCGGTGCGCGCACACCGGGTCCCGGTGAGGGCGCCGCGGCCGACATGTCGGGTCTGGAGTTCGAGGATTACGTCGCGCGCGTCGCCAGATCGTGTGGTCTGCCGGTCATCATGACCCCGCTGAGCGGGGACTGGGGTGTCGATCTGATCGTCGGTCGTCGCCCCCACCGCATCGCGATCCAGTGCAAGCGGCAGTCCCGTCCGGTGGGCGCCGGTGCTGTGCAGGAGGTGGTCGCCGGTGCGCCGATGCAGGACTGCACCAGCACGATGGTGGTGTCGAACAACGCATTCACCCCCGCGGCACGCAAACTCGCCGAGTTGCACGGCTGCGAACTCGTCGGCGGCGACGACCTGCCGCGGCTGCGGTCGATCCTGCGCCGCGCCGCGGCGGACGGTTCCCGGGCGTGACGGGCGTCAGCGTTCGCTGAGCACACCGCGCAGGGCGTCGAGGCACGCGTCGATCTCGTCGCGGGTCACCGTGAGGGCCGGGCGGAAGCGCACCGAGTTGACGCCGCTCGGCAACATGACGACGTGGCGGTCCCACAGTCTGCGGATGACGTCGTCTCGGTCCGCAGGCGTGGGCATGCTGAAGGCACACATCAGGCCGCGGCCGCGCGGATCGACGACGACTCCGGGGAATCGGGTTGCGAGCGCACGCAACTCGTCGAGCAGGTAGGCGCCCATGTCACGGGCGTTCTGCCGCAGATTGTCATGCTCGATCACCTCGAGGATGCGGCGCGAACGCACCATGTCGACCAGGTTGCCGCCCCAGGTGGAGTTGATACGCGAGCTCACGGCGAACACGTTTCCTGGCACATCGTCGACACGGGTCTTCGAGTGCTCCCCATGCGCGCGGCCTCCGGCCATGATGCCGCACACCTGCGTCTTCTTGCCGAAGGAGACCACGTCGGGCGTGACACCGAACTGCTGATAGGCCCACGAGGTTCCGGTGATGCCGCAGCCGGTCTGGACCTCGTCGAAGATCAGCAGCGCATCGAACTCGTCGCACAGTTCCCGCATGGCCGCGAAGAACTCGGGCCGGAAGTGGCGGTCCCCCCCTTCACCCTGGATGGGTTCGGCGATGAAGCACGCGATGTCGTGCGGGTGCGCCTCGAATGCCGCGCGCGCCTGCCGCAGCGATTCGGCCTCGAGCGCGGCCATGGCGTCATCGTCGAGGCCGGGCCGGACGTACGGCGCGTCGATGCGGGGCCAGTCGAACTTCGGGAACCGGGCCACCTTGACCGGATCGGTGTTGGTCAGCGACAGCGTGTAGCCGCTGCGGCCGTGGAAGGCGCCGCGCAGATGCAGGACCTTTGTGCCCAGGTCGGGGTCGATCCCGCGGGACTCGTTGTGTCTGCTCTTCCAGTCGAATGCCACCTTGAGGGCGTTCTCGACGGCCAGCGCACCGCCGTCGACGAAGAACAGATGCGGCAGCGCCGGATCACCGAGGACCCGCCGGAACGTGTCGACGAAGCGCGCCATCGGCACGCTGTAGATGTCGGAGTTGCTGGGCTTGTTCACCGCGGCCTGCGCGAGCTCGGCGCGGAACTCGGGATCGTCGGCCAGCGCCGGATGGTTCATGCCGAGCGCCGAGGACGCGAAGAACGTGAACATGTCCAGGAAACGCTCGCCGGTTCGCGCGTCGACCAGGTACGAGCCCCTGGATTTCTCCAGGTCCAGCACGAAGTCGAAACCATCGGCCAGGATGCTGCGGGCCAGCGTCTCGCGCACGTTGTCGGGAGCGAGCGCCTCACCCGCGTCCAGTGAGGTGGGCGTGTTCAGCAGGGCGGTCATGCCGCCACATTAGCGCAATTTTTACGGTGATCACGACCAGTGACCGCAAGAGTTACGGAATGTAGTCTCTTCCTGTGTAAAATGTCTGCAAGATTATGGTGCTGCGTGTCCGGACGTTCGCCGCGGTCCTGATCCGCTGCAGCAAGTCCTCGAGGGCACGCGCAGAGGCCACCCGGACCTGAAGGATGTAGCTCTCGTCGCCGGCCACCGAATGGCACGACTCGATTTCGGGGATGTGCTCCAGCCGGGCAGGCGCATCATCGGGTTGGGACGGATCGAGAGGAGTGATGGCGACGAACGCCGAGAGCATGTTGCCCAGCGCTTCGGCGTTGATCCGTGCCGCGTACCCGGTCACCACGCCACGGGACTCCAGGCGCCGCACCCGGGCCTGCACGGCCGACACCGAGAGGCCGGCCGCCGCCGCGAGGTGCGCGAGAGTCGCCCGTCCGTCTGCCACGAGTTCGCGGACCAGAATCCGGTCGATCCCATCCAATGACTGTTCGTCCGGTTCGCCCATGGCCCGCACTGTAGCGGTTCGCATATCCAACCCGGCACAGCCGACCAGAGAGGCGCAACGATGACTGCGAATATCACAACCGACAAGGCCGAGGGCGCCGCCGCGGCCGGTCTTCCCACGGCCGAGGAACTGCGCGGACGGGTTCGTCGCGCGCTCGGCGCGATCGGTGCGAGGACCGCTCTCACCGAACCGGGTGGCGCGTCCGACGGTGATCTGCATGCCAGCACACCCATCACCGGTGACGTGCTGTTCACGCTGCCCGCACACACCGCCGAAGCGGCCGATGAGGCGATCGCCGAAGCCGCCCAAGCGTTTTCCGTGTGGCGCACCACGCCGGCCCCGGTGCGCGGCGCGCTGGTGGCGCGGCTCGGTCAACTGCTTGTCGAGCACAAAGCCGATCTGGCGACACTCGTGACGGTCGAGGCGGGCAAGATCACGTCGGAGGCCCTCGGCGAGGTGCAGGAGATGATCGACATCTGCGAGTTCGCCGTGGGATTGTCGCGTCAGCTGTACGGCCGCACGATCGCCTCGGAACGTCCCGGGCACCGCCTCATGGAGACCTGGCATCCCCTGGGGGTGGTCGGCGTGATCACCGCGTTCAACTTCCCCGTGGCGGTGTGGTCGTGGAACACCGCGATCGCGTTGGTGTGTGGTGACACCGTGGTGTGGAAGCCCTCGGAGCTGACACCGCTGACCGCGATCGCGTGCCAGGCGTTGATCGAACGCGCGGCCGCCGATGTCGGCGCACCCGCCGCGGTGAGCAGGCTGATCCAGGGTGGACGCGAGATCGGCCAACGCCTCGTCGACGATCCCCGCGTGGCGCTGGTGAGCGCGACCGGTTCGGTCCGGATGGGCCAGGAGGTGGGCCCGCGGGTGGCGGCGCGCTTCGGCAAGGCGCTGCTGGAACTCGGCGGCAACAACGCCGCGATCGTGACCCCGTCGGCCGACCTGGACCTCGCCGTACGGGCGATCGTGTTCTCCGCGGCGGGCACCGCCGGCCAGCGATGCACGACCCTGCGCAGGCTGATCGTGCACTCCTCGATCGCCGACGAGGTGGTGCGCCGTGTCGTCTCGGCATACCAGAGCCTGCCCATCGGTGACCCGTTCGCAGAGGGCTCGCTGGTCGGCCCGCTGATCCACGCCCGCGCCTACCGCGACATGGTCGGCGCGCTCGAGCAGGCCCGGGCCGACGGCGCAACCGTGTACGGCGGGACGCGTCACGACCTCGGCGACGAGGGCTCGTTCTACGTGGCGCCCGCGGTCGTCGTCATGCCCGCACAGACCGCGATCGTGCACAACGAGACCTTCGCACCCATCCTCTATGTGCTCACCTACGACGATCTCGACCAGGCCATTGCACTCAACAACGCGGTGCCGCAAGGGCTTTCGTCGGCAATTTTCACCACCGACGTACGGGAGGCCGAGCGGTTCATGGCGGCCGACGGCTCCGACTGCGGCATCGCCAACGTCAACATCGGCACGTCGGGCGCCGAGATCGGCGGGGCGTTCGGCGGCGAGAAACACACCGGTGGCGGACGCGAGTCTGGTTCGGACGCGTGGAAGGCGTACATGCGCCGCGCCACCAACACCGTCAACTACTCCTCGGAGTTGCCGCTGGCCCAAGGCGTGCGATTCGGGTAGCGGGCCTGCGGTAGAAAAGGCACATGGACATCGACGGCACCACCGCCGTGGTCACCGGCGGCGGTTCGGGCATCGGTGCAGCCCTCGCGGAGGCGTTCGCGGCCGCGGGTGCCCGCGTCGTGGTCGCCGACCTCGACGAATCGGGGGCCGCAGGCACGGCGGGGCGAATCCGCGCGGCCGGCGGTGACGCCGTGGCGGTGCGCGCGGACGCGTCCGCCACCACCGACATCGAGGCGCTCACCCGCACCGAGCTGGGCCCGGTCGACATCTACGTCGCCAACGCGGGGATCATCGGTGTGTCCGGTCTCGGCACCGACGCCGATTGGGACCGCATTCTCGCGGTGAACCTGCGCGCCCACGTCCGGGCCGCCGACATCCTGGTGCCGCAATGGGTCTCGCGCGGCCGCGGGTACTTCGTGTCGGTGGCCTCGGCCGCCGGCCTGCTCTCCCAGATCGGTGCGGCCGGGTACGCGGTGACCAAGCACGCCGCGGTGGGTTTCGCCGAGTGGCTCGCGATCACGCACGGCGACGACGGCATCGGCGTGAGTTGTGTGTGCCCGCTCGGGGTGGACACCCCGTTGCTGCATGCCGTGCGCAACTCGTCGGAGTCCGATGCGCTCGTGGGGGCCGAATCGATCGTCCGGTCCGGGGACGTGATCACGCCGGAGGATGTGGCGACGGTGACCGTGGACGCCGTCCGGGCCGGACGGTTCCTGGTGCTCCCCCACCCGCATGTGCTCGACCTCTACCGCCGCAAGGGCTCCGATTACGACCGCTGGATCGCCGGCATGCGTCGCTACCAGCGGTCACTGGGCGGCGGTACCGTGACCGGCGCGTAGCGTCACCGGCGGGACGTAGTCACCGAGTAGCGTGCGCTGCCACCACACGTGGTCGCGACGCAGTTCGTCCCACGTGCTGTAGCGGTAGCGGTACAGCCGCGCCCGCACGAACCGCGGCGGATGATCGGGAAACGGATTGGTGCGCAGCAGTTTCAACGTGATTCGGTCACCTTCGAGAAGCCGTTCGAGGAAGGTCCGCAACCAGGGCTGCGCATAGGTGGGCGAGATGGCCGCGAACCACATCAGCCAGTCCAGGCGCAGGTGGTACGGCGCGAACTGGCGCGGCAGGCGGCGCACATCTCCTGGCTTGCCCTTGAACTCGTACTCCCGCCAGGTGGTGTCGTCGGTGATCGTCGCGTCATCGGTACCCTCGATCACCACCTCGTCGCGCGTCCGGCCGACCACGCCGAACGCGCCGTACGAGTTCACCAGGTGATACCGGTTGTAGGACATGTTCATCCGCTGCCGCTTCGACACCAGGTTGCGCAGCGGCCAGAAGCTCAGCGACACCACCAACGCGGTGAACGCGACGACCGCCGCCACGAACCACACCGGCGGATCACCGACGTCGGGCGCAGCGGGCACCGGCACGACGGCGCCGAACACCGCATCCGAGACCACCCCGCCCGCCAGCACGATCGTGATCCAGTTGAGCCACGCGAAGTTCCCGGATGCCACCAGCCACAGCTGGGTGACGATCACGACGCAGGCCGCCACGCTCGCGACCGGTTGCGGGGCGAACAGGAAGAACGGAACCACGAGCTGCGCGACGTGATTGCCCGCCACCTCGACCCGATGCAGCGGCTTCGGAAGGTGGTGGAAGAACCAACTGAGCGGGCCCGGCATCGGTTGCGTCTCGTGGTGGTAGTACAGGCACGTCAGATCCCGCCAGCAGCGGTCGCCGCGCAGCTTGATCATCCCGGCACCGAACTCAACGCGGAACAGCAGCCACCGCACCAGCCACAGCACCAGCAGCGGCGGAGCGACGTCGTCGTTGCCGAGGAACACCGCCAGCAGCCCGGCCTCCAGCAGCAGCGACTCCCACCCGAACGAGTACCAGGCCTGGCCCACGTTCACGATCGACAGGTACAGCACCCACAGGACCGCCCACAGCAGCATCGCGGCCCACAACGGCACCCGGTCCCCCAGACCCAGCACCAGGGCCGCCGATACCGCGGCGCCGGTCCAACACACCGCCGCGAAGAACCGGTCGGAGTAATGGAGGTGGAAGACGCTCGGGGAGTTCTTGAACGAGCTACGGGCCAGGAACCGCGGCACCGGCAGCAGGCCGCGCTCTCCCAGCAGAGCCCGGAACTGAACCGCCGCCGCGACGAACGCGATGAGGTAGAGCGCCGCGATGCCACGCTGCAATACCTGTCGGGCCAGCCAGTATTCGGGTGCGATGAACCACTCCATGTGCGGACCTATACGTGCGCATCGTGCCGGGACAAACCTGTCTGACCACCTGAAAGTACCCCGCTCGGCGCGGTTTCACGCCGGTGTTGCCCGGGTACGCACGAGCATGGCCGAACGCGCGGACGACAGGTCCGAACAAGATGTCGACTCCGACGAGAACGTCGCCACTTCGCGGGAGGGCGGGCGCTTCGTGGGCCGGGCAGCCTCCGACGACTCGTTCGACGCCGAGCAGAGCGGGGCCGAGGCCAGGAGCCAGAGCAAGCGCGACTGATCCCGTGGGCCGCCGGCCCGAACGCCAGGGCTCGGCGAGGCTTGTCGGTGCCCGGGTGCACCATGGCTAGATGACCACCGCACCGGCTGACCCGCTGGCCCGGTTCAGCGCGCTGACCCGGGAGTGGTTCACCACTGCGTTCCCCGCGCCGACGGCCGCACAGGCCGACGCCTGGTCGGCCATCTCAGAGGGCAACAACACGCTGGTCATCGCCCCGACCGGTTCGGGCAAGACGTTGGCCGCGTTTCTGTGGGCGATCGACCGGTTGGCCGAATCGTCTCACGAGCCGGTTCAGCAGCAGACCAGACGCGGCACGCAGGTGCTGTACGTGTCCCCGCTCAAGGCGTTGGCGGTCGACGTCGAACGCAACCTGCGCACGCCGTTGACCGGCATCACGCGCGTCGCCCAGCGGCGTGGGCTGCCCGCACCGTCGATCACCGTCGGCGTGCGTTCCGGGGACACCCCGCCCAATCAGCGCCGCGCGATGATCGCCAATCCCCCGGACATCCTCATCACGACCCCCGAATCGCTGTTCCTCATGCTCACGTCGGCGGCGCGCGAGACGCTGACGTCGGTGCGTACGGTCATCGTCGACGAGGTGCACGCCGTGGCCGCGACCAAGCGCGGCGCCCACCTCGCTCTGTCCCTGGAGCGCCTGGATCAACTTCTCGACACGCCCGCACAGCGCATCGGCCTGTCGGCAACGGTCCGTCCGCCCGAAGAGGTCGCGCGGTTCTTGTCCGGCCACGCGCCCACCACCATCGTGTGCCCGCCCGCGGCCAAGACCTTCGACCTGTCGGTTCAGGTGCCGGTACCCGACATGGCGAACCTCGACAACAACTCGATCTGGCCCGACGTCGAGGAACGCATCGTCGACCTCGTCGAGGCCCACCAGTCCTCGATCGTGTTCGCCAATTCCCGGCGGCTCGCCGAGCGGTTGACGTCCCGCCTCAACGAGATCCATGCCGAGCGCAGCGGGATCGAACTTGCGGCCGAACACAATCCGCAGGTCGGGGGCGGGGCGCCGGCCCAGCTCATGGGCAGCGGTCAGGCCAACGGGGCACCGCCGCTGCTCGCGCGGGCCCACCACGGCTCGGTCAGCAAGGAGCAGCGCGCCCAGGTCGAAGACGACCTCAAGAGCGGCAGGCTGCGCGCCGTGGTCGCCACGTCGAGCCTGGAACTCGGGATCGACATGGGCGCGGTCGATCTGGTCATCCAGGTCGAGGCACCACCGTCGGTGGCGAGCGGTCTGCAACGCGTGGGCCGCGCCGGGCACCAGGTGGGCGAGATCTCCCAAGGGGTGCTGTTCCCCAAGCACCGCACCGATCTGATCGGCTGCGCCGTGACCGTGCAGCGTATGCAGTCCGGTGACATCGAGACCCTGCGGGTGCCGGCCAACCCGCTGGACGTCCTCGCCCAGCACACCGTCGCGGCAGCGGCGCTCGAACCGGTCGACGCCGATGCCTGGTTCGACGCGGTGCGGCGCAGCGCACCGTTCGCGACCCTGCCGCGCAGCGCATTCGAGGCCACCCTTGACCTGCTGTCGGGCAAGTACCCGTCGACCGAGTTCGCCGAACTGCGCCCCCGCCTGGTCTACGACCGCGACACCGGCACCCTCACCGCACGGCCCGGCGCGCAGCGGCTCGCGGTCACCTCCGGCGGAGCGATCCCCGACCGCGGCATGTTCACCGTCTACCTGGCCTCCGAGACCGAAAAGCCCTCCCGCGTTGGCGAACTCGACGAGGAAATGGTCTACGAATCGCGGCCGGGTGACGTGATCTCGCTGGGTGCCACGAGTTGGCGGATCACCGAGATCACCCATGACCGGGTGCTGGTCATCCCGGCACCGGGACAACCCGCGCGGCTGCCCTTCTGGCGCGGCGACAGCGTGGGCCGCCCGGCCGAACTCGGCGCCGCCGTCGGCGCATTCACCGGCGAGCTCGCCGGCCTGGACCGCAAGGCCTTCGACAAGCGTTGCCGGGACATGGGATTCGCCGGTTACGCGACCGAGAACCTGCACGAGTTGCTGCGCGAGCAACGCGAGGCCACGGGCGTGGTACCGAGTGACACCACGTTCGTTGTCGAGCGGTTCCGCGACGAACTCGGCGACTGGCGGGTGATCTTGCATTCGCCGTACGGACTTCGCGTGCACGGTCCGCTGGCGCTCGCCGTCGGCCGACGGCTGCATGAACGCTATGGCATCGATGAGAAGCCCACCGCGTCCGACGACGGCATCATCGTCCGGCTCCCCGACAGCGGCGACGCCCCGCCCGGCGCAGATCTTTTCGTGTTCGACGCGGACGAGATCGAACCGATCGTCACCGCCGAGGTCGGCGGCTCGGCGCTGTTCGCGTCACGGTTCCGCGAGTGCGCGGCCCGCGCGCTGCTCCTGCCCCGCCGACATCCGGGCAAGCGCTCCCCGTTGTGGCATCAGCGGCAGCGGGCCGCGCAGCTGCTCGACATCGCGCGCAAGTATCCGGATTTCCCGATCGTGCTGGAAGCCGTCCGAGAGTGCCTGCAGGACGTCTACGATGTTCCCGCCCTCGTCGAGCTCATGCACAAGGTTGCGCAGCGACGGCTGCGGGTCGTCGAGGTCGAGACCGCGACACCGTCGCCGTTCGCGGCATCGCTGCTGTTCGGTTACGTCGGGGCGTTCATGTACGAGGGCGACAGCCCGCTGGCCGAACGACGCGCGGCAGCGCTGGCACTCGACACCGTGCTGCTGTCCGAACTGCTCGGCCGTGTCGAGCTGCGCGAATTGCTCGATCCGGCCGTCGTCGCGTCGACCGCCGCACAGCTGCAACACCTCACGCCCGAGCGCGCCGCGCGCGACGCCGAGGGCGTGGCGGATCTGCTGCGCCTGCTCGGTCCTCTCACCGAGGCCGAGATCGCGCAACGCTCGACCGCCGAGAACATCGGCGGCTGGCTCGACGGGCTGCAGGCCGCGAAACGGGCGCTGCCCGTGACATATGCCGGTCAGACGTGGTGGGCCGCCGTCGAGGATATCGGGCTGCTACGAGACGGTATCGGTGTACCGGTGCCGGTGGGCGTACCGGCGGCGTTCACCGAATCGGCCCCCGATCCGCTCGGGGATCTGATCGGCCGGTACGCGCGCACTCGCGGTCCGTTCAGCACCGAACAAACCGCCGCCAGGTTCGGTCTGGGTGTGCGAGTCGCGTCGGACGTGTTGAGTCGCATGGCCGTCGACGGACGGTTGGTGCGCGGCGAGTTCGTCGCCGATCTCACCGGCGAGCAGTGGTGTGACGCGCAGGTGCTCAAGATCCTGCGCCGCCGGTCTCTGGCCGCATTGCGTGCGCAGGTCGAGCCGGTCAGCACCGATGCCTACGCGCGGTTCCTCCCGGCCTGGCAGCACGTCGGGTCGACCCACACCACGGGTGTCGACGGACTCGCAAGCGTGATCGAACAGCTTGCCGGCGTGCCGATTCCGGCGTCGGCCGTGGAATCCCTCGTGTTCGGGCAGCGGATCAGCGACTATCAACCCGCGATGCTCGACGAACTGCTGGCCTCCGGCGAGGTCATGTGGTCGGGTGCGGGGCAGATCGGCGGCGGTGACGGGTGGGTCGCGTTCCACCTCGCCGACGCCGCACCGCTGACCTTGGCGCCCGGTGCGGAGATCGAGTTCACCGACACGCATCGCGCGATCCTGGAAATCCTCGGCCACGGCGGCGCGTATTTCTTCCGTCAACTCGCCGACGGGACCATCGACGGTACGGCCGGTCAGGAACTCAAACAGGCGCTGTGGGAATTGATCTGGGCCGGCTGGGTCACCGGGGACACGTTCGCTCCGGTGCGTGCTGTGCTGTCGGGGCCGCGACGGTCGGGCACCCCCGCACACCGGCAACGGCAACGCCCGCCACGGTTGAGCCGCTACAGCGTCGCCCATGCCCAAACCCGCACCACGGATCCGACGGTCGCGGGCCGGTGGTCGGCACTGCCTGCCGCCGAACCCGATTCGACGGTGCGAGCCCACTTCCAGGCCGAGTTGCTGCTGAGCCGCCACGGCGTGCTCACCAAGGGCGCGGTGGGCGCCGAAGGCGTGCCTGGCGGCTTCGCGACGCTCTACAAGGTCCTCAGCGCGTTCGAGGATGCGGGCCGCTGCCAGCGGGGCTATTTCGTGGAGTCACTGGGCGGTGCTCAGTTCGCGGTCGCGTCGACGGTCGACCGCCTGCGGTCCTATCTGGACAGCGTCGATCCCGAGCGGCCCGAGTACCACGCAGTGGTGCTCGCGGCGACCGATCCGGCCAACCCCTACGGCGCCGCGCTCGGTTGGCCGACGGTTTCGGAGGCGCACCGGCCGGGCCGCAAAGCCGGTGCCCTGGTGGTGCTGGTGGACGGGCGCCTGGTGTGGTTCCTCGAACGAGGCGGCCGCTCGCTGCTGAGCTTCGGCGCAGAAGCAGACGCACAACGGGCCGCGGCAGCCGCGCTCACCGATCTGGTGGGCGCGGGCCGGATACCGTCGCTGCTCGTCGAACGGATCAACGGTGTCGCGGTGCTCGACCCCGACGTGGATCCCGAGCGTGCGGTCGTGCAGGACGCGCTGCTCGGCGCGGGCCTGTCGCGGACCCCGCGCGGCCTGAGGCTGCGCTAGGCCGGTGGGTTCTCCGGGAGGGCCGAGGTGAGGGTTGAATTGACGCATGCCTGAAGGCGACACCGTGTTCCACACCGCTGCCGCGCTGCGCGACGCGCTGGTGGGCAAGACCCTCACGCGCTGTGATGTGCGGGTGCCCCGCTACGCCACGGTGGATCTGAGCGGAGAGGTCGTCGACGAGGTGCTCAGCCGCGGCAAGCATCTGTTCATCCGCGCCGGGGTGACGAGCATCCACTCGCACCTCAAGATGGAGGGCGCCTGGCGCATGGGCCCCGCGAAGGTGGCCCAGCACCGTATCCGCATCGTGCTGGAGACCGCCGACAGTCGCGCGACCGGTATCGACCTGGGGATCTTGGAGATCCTCGACCGGGCCACCGATATGGATGCCGTCGCGCATCTGGGTCCGGACCTGCTTGGGTCCGACTGGGAACCACGGGTCGCGGCGGCCAATCTCGCGGCCGACCCCGACCGGCCGTTGGCGCAGGCCCTGCTCGATCAGCGGGTCATGGCCGGTGTCGGCAACGTCTACTGCAACGAGTTGTGCTTTCTCTTCGGCCGCCTGCCCACCGCGCCCGTCGGCACGCTCAAAGATCCGCTCCGGGTGGTACAACGCGCGAGGGACATGCTGTGGCTCAACCGCTTGCGCTGGAATCGCACCACCACCGGCGACACCCGCAACGGCAGGCGGCTATGGGTGTACGGGCGCGCCGGCGAGCCGTGCCGCCGTTGCGGGACGCTGATCGAGACCGACCCCGGCGGCGAACGGGTGACGTATTGGTGCCCTTTGTGCCAAACGCCCGACTGAAACCCCCGCCTCGCGAAATAGTCGGGCCACCGGTTCTCGTTGCGTCTGGGTATGAGCACAGTCGAAGGTGACATCTCCCAGTTCGGTCCGAACGCACCCGGCTACACGTGGGTGTCGGCCGAGGACATCCCGGCGAAGGAGCCGTTCCCCGGTATCACGATCAAGCTGCTGTGGGAAGGTGACAACGGCGCCAAGGCGGTCATCACCGAGATCGCACCGGGAGCCGTATGGGGCAAGGAGGACCACCACAGTCCCGGGCCCGAGGAGGTCTACGTCGTCTCCGGCGTGTTCAACGACGGCGTCAACGACTATCCGGCCGGCACCTTCCTGCACGCCCCTGCCGGTTCCTGGCACGTGCCGCAATCCGAAGAAGGCTGCGTGTTGTTCCTGTTCTATCCCGAGGGCTGAGCGCGGCTGATCAGTCGAAATCACAGCCCGGACTGGGCGTGCTGTCCGAGGTCGGCGCGCCCGCCGCGTCGACGTAGGTCACCTCGAGCACCAGAGGTGCCGAGCCCTCGTTGCGGCCGATGTGCACGTGATCGGCACCCGTGGGATCGGTGATCGGGGTGCCGGGTCCGAACTCGCCGTCCTGCTTGCAGTCCGATCCGTAATGCGTGAGCACACCGCTCTTGACGATGCCGTAGACCAGCCCCTGGTGGGTGTGCCACCCGGTGCTGCCACCCGGCTCGATCGTGATGTCACTGACGATGTAGTCCTTGCCGCCGACCGTCTGCTTGGACAGCACGGTGGCACTCACGAGTTTCGGCGGGGTCGCGTGTGCCGGCGCCACAGTCCCGACCGTGACGGTGACCGCTGCGAGCAGCGCCGCGGCGATCGGTCTGACGAGCCGCCGCAGAGGTGGCAGCAAAGACATTGACAGCGTTCTCACAGAAGGCCTTTCGTGTCGGGCGGTCACGAAGTTCTGCAGGCATAGAACGTCTGTGGGTAACGAATCGTTCGGTCAGAGCACCGGCAGCAGCGCGCGTAAGACCGAACACGATGCCGCGGCGACCTCACCGGCGAACTGGTCGAACTCGAACCGGGAATCCTCACCCGCCAGGTCCGACAGCGCCCGGATCACCAGCCAAGCGGCATCGAACGCCTCGGCGACCTGGGCCACCGCGCCGCCTTCCATCTCGACGGCGCGGCCGCCGAACTGGGCGTGCAACCGGTCGCGGATCGGCGCGGAGTGCAGGTATTGGTCACCTGAAAGCACTGTGCCGTAGGCGATCTGGACGGCACGACCCTGACCTCCGGCACGCGTCGACAACGGAGGCAGGTGAAGGCCCTCCAGCGCGGCCCTGACCTTGCCGAGCAGCGCCGCGTCGACGTCGTAGCCGAGGCGGTCGGTGGGGTTGATGAACGGGACGTGGCCGGCCTGATAGGTCTGCAGTTGTTCGTTCTCGATCACGCCCGCATCATGCTGGACCACCCGCTCGGCCACGATGACGTCCCCGACGTTCAGTTCCGGGTCCAGGCCACCGGCGACACCGGAGAAAATGATTGTGCGGCAACCGAAACCGTGGATCAGCAGAGTTGTCACGAGCGCGGCGTTGACCTTGCCCATGCCCGTGCCGGCAACCACCACTTCACGTCCGTCGAGCGTCCCGGTCTCGAAACTCGTGTGTGCGTGGCGAACAACGTCGACGTCGCTCATCAGGTCGCGAAGGTGGACCAGCTCCTGCGGCAGCGCGCAGATCAAACCTATTGTCACAACCGGAGTTTATGCCGATCCCGTCGTGCCCGCCGCGACGGGAGTTTCACGCCCATCGACGTTGTGCAGTTGACGCGATCTCGAACACTCGGCGGTCGGGACCGCGACGACTACGTCGTGGTGACAAAGTGCTCAGGAGAGGACCCGAACGCCAGGACACCGCGTCCTGGAACCACAGGCAACGGCGCAAGAACATGATGCGCTCGCGGAAGCGAGTCTGCGACATACCGGCGGCGCCGCCGATCTGATCGGGAATGCGACGTGGGTCACGTTGGTTCTACGCCGCATGGACCTTGGTTTTCACATTCCGATCTTCGATATCGACGGCGGTACCACCGCGATCGCCGGTGAACTCGCCCGTGTAGGCCAGTCCGCCGAAGCCGCCGGGGCGAGCTGGTTGTCGTTCATGGATCACTTCTTCCAGATCGAGCCGACCGGCCTGCCTGCCGAGGCCCACATGCTCGAGGGCTACACCACGCTGGGGTACCTCGCGGCGCACACCAGCACGGTCCCGCTGGGTCTGTTGGTCACCGGTGTCACCTACCGCCACCCCGGCTTGTTGGCCAAGATCGTCACCACGCTCGATGTGCTCTCGGGTGGGCGAGCAGTACTGGGTATGGGTGCGGCGTGGTTCGAACGTGAGCACGTCGGACTCGGCGTACCGTTTCCCCCGCTTGCCGAGCGTTTCGAGCGGTTGGAGGAGGCACTGCAGATCTGCGCACAGATGTGGGATCCGGCCAACAACGGCCCGTTCGAGGGCAAGCACTATCAACTCGCGGAGACACTCTGTTCACCACAGCCCATCAACCGCCCCAAGGTGATGATCGGCGGCAGTGGCGAGCGCAAGACCTTGCGACTCGTGGCCCGGTACGGCGACGCGTGCAATCTGTTCGCGTCATCGGTCGAGGAGGTCAGGCACAAGATCGACGTCCTGAAACGGCACTGCGACGACGTCGGCCGCGATTTCGACGAGATCCGGGTGACGATCGCAGCCAACAATCCGCGGCCGACCGTCGACACCCGCGACGAATTCGTCCGCAGCATGGCCGATTACGCGAAGCTCGGTGTGCACACCGCGATCGTCATGCCGATGACCGGGTCACCGGCGGCCTGGATCGACGAGATGGCGCCGGTGGTGCCCCAATTGGCCGAACTCGGCCGCTAGGGGCAGTAGCTGGCGGTGGCCGCACCGAGCGCCTGCTGATAGAGCGGGTCCAGCGACCGTGCGGCCGTCACGGCCGCACGCGCCGAGGTCAGCGCCCTGGCACAGTCACCGCTCATCAGCACACCGCGCTGCGCGGCCATCTCGGCGACCATCTCGCGGTTGAACTCGTCGATCGCCGCCCGTGACCGGGTGAGGTCCGGCGCCGATTTCGGTGCGTGCGCCGGATCGAACTTCCACTGCGCGAAGCGTGTGTACTCCACCCCCTCGGTCGCGTGGATCTGATTCTCGAACGCGCGGCGGACGAAACTCTCGTCGAGTCCGCGTTTGTTGGCGTCGGCGGCGACCGCCTCGAGCACCTGGTTCGCGCGTGCGCTGTCCTCGATGGATCCTCCGTTCACCCACTTCGAGGCAGACACCGGATCAGCGGTCTGCAGGCGCTGTACGGCGGTGTCCACGAGTTTGTACAACGGACCTCCGTCCTCTGCGTGTGCCGGCGTGACGGCACCGGCCACACCGAGCGCGGCGGTCACGAGCGCGACGACGAAGCGTTGTGCGGCGATTCTCATCAGGAGGTTCCTGTCTCAATCAGGGCTGTGCATCGTGAAATCGGTGAAATCGAAGCCGGGCACCACGACGCAGCTGACCAGGGTCGGTTCGTCGTCGCGGGGCCGGGCCCGCTGCCAGTGTCCCGGTGGCACCAGCACCTGCGGCTGCTCGCCCGCGGTGATATCCGCGCCCAGCAGATGCGTTGTGGTATCGGCCATCTCGGCTCCCACCTCCAGGAGCAACGGGCTGCCGCGATGGTACAGCCACAACTCGGCGCTGCGGACGGTGTGCCATGCGGATTGCTGTCCCGGCATGAGCAGGAACAGGATCGCGGTGCCGGCGCTGCGCGGGCCGGTGTAGCCGTTGGGCAGCGTCATCTCAGGGATGGTCACCTCGCTGCGCCATGTCTCGGCGAACCAGCCGCCCTCGGGATGTGGGGACAGATCAAGCCGCTCTGCCCAATCGGGAAGTGTTGTCATCGCACAGAACTTTCTGCGTCGGGAACCGGGTCGATCGGACCCGCGCCCTGCCCTGGGCGAACGGTGTCGCTTGGGTGGATGCATGCGCACCTGTCCGCTGGAGTCCGAAAGATCTGTGGTTCGACGTTAGTTCGAGTCCAACATTCACGCAAGCGCGGATCGTTGGGAGGCAACGAAATCCGGCGCACAGCTGACGCGCAGCATCAGATCGGAGTCCTGATCGGTCCGACCTCGGCGGGGGCACTCGGAGCGGACCGCGCCACGCGAATCTGAGACGTCACCCCGTCCGGTACCGTCACCATCCTGCCTCCGGCACGGACAGCGCCTCGCGGAGCAGCGCTTTGCCTCGGTGCAGCCGTGACCCCACCGTCCCCACCGGGATTCCGAGCATGGCCGCGATCTCGGTGTTGCGGTAGTCGGCGACGCAGGCGTAGTAGACGATGTCACGCAATTCCGACGGCAACGTCCCCAGTGCGACAGCGGCATCGCCCGGCAGCGATCGCATGGCCTCCGCCTCGGCGGAATCCACCCAGCCCCGGCTCGCGGAGAGCGTGTCGACAGTGCCTCGCAGGTCGGCGATCTCGGCGTTGAGTTGCTCGGCGGGGCGGCGTTGGGCCGAGCGATGCCGGTCGATCCATGCGTTCGACATGATCCGCGCCAACCAGGCCTTGAGGTGATTTCCCTCGCGGTATCTCTCAAATGACATATACGCCTTGAGCAGGGTCTCCTGAACGAGATCCTCGGCATCGGCACGCTGATGCGTCAACCGGATGGCGTTGCGGATGAGGAAGTCCCTGACCGGTTCGGTCTCACGGACGAACCGTTCGTTGAGCGCGTTCGGACCGGTGATCGAGGCATCGGCGCAGAATGATGCAGTCATCGAAGCAATCTCCTTGATCGCTTGTGCGCGGGCTCTTTTCGATGAAGAGCCATCGACATGTACCGAGCCTCGGGCGCCGTTGCCCAGTGGCTTCGGGTGTCGGCCCCCGGACCGTCCCGGTGGCCGGTTCACGTTCGACCGTGACCGCTTGGGTCAGGGTGTGCTCGACTGCGACGGAAGCGGTGTGGCCGTGAAGACATTGGCTGCGTCCCATCGGTTCTTGACGTCGAGCAGCCGTCGGGTGTTGGGCCCGTATGCGGCATCGGCCTGCCCATGCTGCTCCGGCCCGATGAGATTCGGATAACCGCCCGGCAGCGCGTGGGGACTGAGTTCGCTGAAAAGCGATTGCGCCCAATGTCGATGCCGTGAGGCATCAGGATCGGATTTCTCCCAGGCGGCGATGATCTCGACCACGAGGTGTGGTGTCCGAAGGCCGAATGCGGTGTCGGTGACGCCGACGCGCGTCGGTGCACCATGGAAGTGATGAAGGGATATTGCGCTCATTTCACTCGTACGCGCCGAACCCGCGGCGACGAGCGCGTCGATCACCGGGGCCGACAATGCGTCGACGTTCACGGTGCGCAATTCGTAGTGACGGCCGCGGGGGACGAAGTCGTCGAGCAGGTGCATCTGAACGCTCGGCGGCATCGGGGCGATCTGCTCGAGCACCGGGCTACCGAGTCCACGCACCTCGCCGAGCCAGTGGTCGGCCGCGCCTGGGTCACCGGCCCAGGTCGGCGCGAGGAACACCACCGGTGCACCATCCGGAGCGGAGAGCACGCCGCACGCCACCGTCAGCGGGTCGGGCAGCGACGGCAGCAGCGCGTCATATCGGCGCAGCACGTCGGCTGCCTGCTCCCAGCCGAACATGAGTACGCCGGTGGTGATCGACGTGAGGGGATGCAGCCGGACTCGAAGTTGCGTCACCACACCGAAATTCGCACCGCCGCCGCGCAACGCCCAGAACAGGTCCGGTTCACTGTCGGCACTGGCGGCGACCAAGCTTCCGTCGGCCAGAACCACATGCGCTTCGATCATGTTGTCGAGACCGAGGCCCGCGATCCCGTTGAGGGGCCCGTAGCCCCCGCCGAGGGTGAATCCGACGAACCCCACGTCCCCGATGTTGCCCGACGCCGCGGTCAACCCGTGCGGCTCGGCGGCGCGAACCACGTCGTCGACGGTGGCACCACCCTCGACGACGGCTTCACACGCGGCAGGGTCGACGCGGACCTGCCGCATCGCCGTCAGATCGATGACCAGGCCGCCGTCGTTGAGGGATCGGCCGGCCCAGTCGTGCCCGCCACCTCGCACAGTGACCGCGACGCATCGGTCACGGGCGAACCGCACGGCCGTCTGAACGTCGGCCGACGACCGCGGGCGCACCACCACGGCGGGTCGTGCCGTCACCGCGCCATTCCAGAGGGTCACACCGTCGAGGTACTCGGGCGAGCCGGGCACGTGCACGCGTCCGGGCAGGGACCTCACAAGCTCGTCGACCGCGGTTGGGTGCGCTTCCAGCATCAGGACTCCCGAATTGGAGGATGGATTTACTCACTAGAGCTTTACTCTAGGAATTCCAGTTTGCACCTAACCGCAAGAGATGGCCACCCGGATCGTTACGCTGACGCCATGAGCGAACAGTCACGCGGGGTATCGCGGCGTGCCGAGTACGCCGAACTGACACGACGAGCAATCATCGACGCCGCACGTGAACTGTTCGCGCAACGCGGATATGCGCGCACCAAGGTCGACGACATCGCCTCTCGCGCACGCGTCTCGCCGGCAACCGTTTACGCCGTCGCGGGAGGCAAGCAGGGTCTGTTGCACACACTCGTCGACGAGTGGACACAGGCACCGGAAGTGGCCGAGGCATACGCCGCCATCAACGCCGCCGAGACAGCTGACGCGGTAATGGATCTCACCGCCGGCACGGTACGGCGCATGCGCGGTGACTGGAGCGATGTCATGCGTATCGTGCTGGCCACCGCGCCGCAGGACGACACCGCGGCCGAGAGCCTTCGCGTCGCGACGGAGCGGTATCGAGCCGCAATGCACGTTGTCGCAATGCGACTCTGCGAACTCGGCTCCCTCAAACCGGGAATCACCGTAAAAGATGCTGTCGATGTGCTGTGGTTCTTCTTCGGGTACACCGGTTTTTTCACGCTTCTCGACGACAACGGCTGGCCACCGGAGAAGGCCGAGCATTGGCTCCGCGACACCGCGGCCTCGACCCTGTTGCGCTGACGGCCCCGGTGGCCGCGCGCGAACAGTTCAACGACGCGCGGCGTTTGAAGACGCGATGACATCGCACACGTGGACCGCCACGCTCGACACCCTGACCGTCCTGCCGCGCGGCGAGCAGCATGCGGCACTCACCGAGCTGCGCGCACGGCTGCGGCGCACCGTCACCGAAGCATGGAACACCACGTTCGGTCCCGACAGCCTCTACAACGCGTGGACCCAGCTGCCCTTCGTCGACGCGATCTACGACCACAACCGCTCGGTGATCACCGAGACACTCCACGGGCGCACCGACTGGCATGTGGTGGAGATCGGCGGTGGAAACGGCGCGCTGTGGCAGGGAGCTCTCGATTCGCTCCCGCCGGGAACGTTCACGCTGATCGATCCGAACCCGACCGCACACCAGGCCGTACAGCAGCGACTGCCGGAAAAAGTCGACTTCCACTCCGTGGTGGCCCCCGTCGCAGCGGCCGCCTTACCGTCCGCCGACGTCGTCGTCTGCAGCCTGACGCTGCATCACCACGCCGGCGAAAGCGCAACGCAACGCGCGACCTACGGTATGACCGGGGACGGCAAGCTTGAGATCCTGCGACGAATGGTGGGGGCGCTCCGTCCCCGGTCCGGCATCGGAATCCTCAATGAGGCGGACTGCTACAACGACATCGCGCTGTCCCCGGGTGACGAGACACTCGTCGATCATTTCCTCGACGTGTATGTCCGGCGCGCCGCCCGCGCCGTGGGACAGGCGATCGACTCGGCGCCAACGGGATTCGCCTTGGCCGATGCCTGGGAGGCGATCCTGCTCCACTGGTGTCTGGAACAGGTCGACTACGCCTTCGTCCCACGCGCCGAACGCGACGTCTACGAACTCGACGTCACCAGCTGGGTGCGGCTGCTGGAGGAAGCCGGGGCGGCCGATGTCACCCACCGCTACACGGACTCATGGAACCTGTTCGTGCAGTATCTGTTTCGATGACACCCGTAGTCGCCGGTGACACAGTGGGACGCGGTCGCGATATCGGGCGTCGCGCTGAAGCGTCAGCCGCTCAGTGCGCCAGCGCCATTTCGTTGTCAGCTTCTGCGGTGGGGACGGATTTCGCGACCGGTTCGGCCGTCTTCGGCGTGCCGCCCCACGGGAATGCCAGGCGCACGATCTTGCGGACCACGGTGCCGAACTGCTTGTAGAGCGGGCCGCTGTTGTAGGGCAGGCCGTAACGCTCGCAGATCTCGCGGATCTCGGCCGAGATCTCGGCGTGCCGATGCGCGGGGATGTCCGGGAACAGGTGGTGTTCGATCTGGAAGGACAGGTTGCCGCTCAGGATGTGGAACCATCTGCCGCCGGTGAGGTTGGCCGAGCCCAGCAGCTGACGGAAGTACCACATGCCACGGGACTCGTTCTCGGTCTCCTCGATGGAGAACTCCTGGGTGCCCTCGGGGAAATGGCCGCAGAAGATGATCATGAACGCCCACACGTTGCGGGTCAGATTGGCGGTCAGGTTGCCGGCGAACACCAGCGGTGCGAACGGTCCCGCGAGCAGCGGGAACGCCACGTAGTCCTTCATGGTCTGCGTCTTGGTCTTGCGCCAGATCTCCCGGAGGACCTCTCGCTTGTCGGCGATGCTGATCTCGCCTGAGCGGATCCGCTCGGTCTCCAGCTCGTGCAGCGCGACGCCGTACTGGAACAACACCATCAGCAAAAACGCGTACACCGGGTTACCCAGGTAGTACGGGCTCCACTTCTGATCGGGACTCATGCGCAGGATGCCGTACCCGATGTCACGGTCCATGTCGACGATGTTGGTGTAGGTGTGGTGCATGTAGTTGTGGGAGTGCCGCCACTGGTCGGCCGGGCACGCGGTGTCCCACTCGAATGTCTTGCTGGACAGGGCGGGGTCGCCCATCCAGTCGTACTGCCCGTGCATGACGTTGTGCCCGATCTCCATGTTGTCGAGGATCTTGGACACCGCCAGCATCGCGGTTCCGGCGAGCCAGAACGGCGGGAAGATGCCGCCGAACAGCAGCGCACGGCCGCCGACCTCGAGCGTGCGCTGCGCCTTGATGACGTTGCGGATGTATGTGGCGTCCCGCTCGCCCAGGTCGGCGATCACGCGCTCGCGGATGGCGTCGAGTTCGCGCCCGAACTCCTCGGCCTGCTCGGGTGTCAGGGTGTACGTGGGTGCGCTCATGAGAGTTCCCTTCGAATCTTTCGAATCACAAGTTGATGTCGACATCGCCGACCGGTGCGGTGACGCAGATCTGGATGTCCTCGTTGTCGGTGCCGGAGACCGCGCCGGTGATCAGGTTGCGTACGGCACCGCGGGTCTTGGTCCTGGTGCAGCTGTGGCAGATACCCATTCGGCATCCGCTCTGCGGGGTCAGACCGGCGGCCTCGGCCTGTGCGAGCAGGGGTTGTCCATCGTCGGTCACCGCGACGCCGCTTTCGGCGAATGTCACCGTGCCGCCGGTCGCGGTTGCGGTGAAGGCGGGTGGCACGAAGCTCTCGGACCGCACGCCGGCGCAGTGCCCTTCCACGGCAGTCACCAGAGCGGTTGGGCCGCAGACATATACGGATTCGGGAGGGCTTCCCGGCAGCGCCGCTTCGAGGTGCTCGGGCCCGAATCGTCCGGACAGGTCGGTACCTCGCGTGTCGCGCGTGTACCCGTGCAGCACCCGAACATCGGGCATGGCGGTACAGATCCGCTCGAGTTCGTCGCGATAGCAGGCCTCCTCGGCGCTGCGTGCGTAGTGCACGAAACCGATCTGCCCGGTGAACGCCTGTGCACGAAGGGTACGCAGCATCGACAGCACCGGGGTGATCCCGCTGCCGCCCGAAACGAACAGGATGCACTCGGGCAGCGGCCCGGTCGAGGGGTCCGGCAGCACGAAGTCGCCGCCGACGGAATCCAGCCCCAGCACCATGCCCGCGTAGGCGTGGTCGTACAGGTACGACGAGACCAGGCCGCCGTCGTGGCGGCCGATGGTGAGCTCGATGTGAGACGCGCCCTCGGCGCTGGCCGGTGAGTAGCACCGGATGCGTCGCCTGCCGTTGATCTCGACAGACAGGTTGATGTGCTGACCGGCCCGGAAGCCGGCGAACGCGTCGTTGGGTTCGAGGGTCAGGGTGACACTGCGCGGCGTCTGCCGCCGCACCGCGACCACTCTGGCGCGCGCGTCGCGGCGCGTCCATGTGGGCTCGACCAGCTCGGTGTAACGGTCGACACCGTGCGGGCCCGTCAACAGGTTGGCAAGCCTCGCGATGCGCGGGCCAGCCAACAACCGCCGGCCGAATCCGGCGGCAGCCGTTTGAGTGAACATGTGTACACAGTGCGTGCGTGCTGCGGGTGCTGTCAACGATCAATTCGCTTTCTGTGCTACGGTTCACATCAGTGAACAGACGTACGCCGAATACCCGAACACGACGATCGGAAACATCGCGTTCGCGCGACACCCTGTCCCGCGAAGAGCGCAAAGAGGCCACGCGCCGGGCATTGATCGCGGCCGCGCTGAAGCTGCTCGAGGACCGCAGTTTCAGCGCGTTGAGCCTGCGCGAGGTCACCCGCGCGGCCGGCATCGTCCCGGCTGCGTTCTATCGGCATTTCGACTCGATGGACGCGCTGGGCCTCGTGCTCATCGACGAGTCGTTCCGCTCGTTGCGCGACATGCTGCGCGGCGCACGCGCGGGACGACTCGACCCGCACCACGTCATCGAATCCTCGGCCGAAATCCTGGTGAGCAGCTTCGATGAGCGTCGTGAGCACTGGCGGTTCATCGCCCGCGAACGGTCCGGCGGTGCGTCGGCGCTGCGCTACGCCATCCGAACCGAGATCCGGTTGATCACCTCCGAACTCGCGATCGACCTGGCGCGCTTCCCCGCTCTCAAGGACTGGAGCAGCGAGGACCTGAACATCCTGGCCAACCTGTTCGTCAACGCGATGATCTCGACCGCCGAGGCCCTCGAGGACGCCACCGACCCACAATCCGTCGACGCCGTCCACCGCACAGCGGTCAAACAGATGCGGATGATCGCCGTCGGCGTCAACGGATGGCACAGCGCAGGCTGAACAGACCGTCTCGCGTCTCGCTCAACTCGGTTGGCCACACCGAGGGGGTGCGCCGACGTGACCGGCCGATTGACCACGTCGCGCGGGTGGACATGTGCCATGCGCCTCCCGGCGCACCCGGTGTGATATTGGACTCCAGAGGCCACCGCTGACTGGCATGTCAGGTGAATGCGGTGCCAGCATGGGATACATGGTCGTAACACCCCCGAAACAAGGCGGGTGACAAGTGCCCGTCACCAGCCGGCGTCGATGGTGGGTGCTGCGTGCCCTCGGCAAGAATCCGCTCGTTCGACGCACCGACCGTATCGAAGCCCTCGCCGTCGTCCTGGCGATCGTCGTCAGCGTCCTCGTCATCCCGTACGTGATCTCGTTCGGGGAAGAGGTGCACGCCGGCCAGCTCCGTGAGGCCGCCGTCCAGGCGCAGACACGTCACCCGGTCCAGGCCACAGTGGTCTCCGACAGCGAATCCAACGTCGAAGGCGCCAACGTCCGGATCGTCGGCATCACGTGGACCGTCAACGGGGAGAAACACACCGGCGCCCTGCGCCCCACCGGCAAGGTCGAGCCGGGCGACCAGGTCCAGATCTGGATCGACGGGAAGGGGCAGCGGGTTCCCCCGCCCATCTCGGCCACGACCGCTCGGGCATACGCCACGGGTTCGTCGGTCGCCCTGTGGGCAGCCATCACCGTGCTGTGCGGTTTGGTCGCCGTACTGACACGCAAGGTCCTCGACCAGCATCGCGCCCACGCGTGGTCGGACGAGCTGTACCTGCTGCTCAACCACGGCGACGGCCGCACCAAGTGGTCTCGCTGATTCCGCCGGAACTGGTTACGTACACGCGCTCACGCTGATCCGCCGTCCCATGTTCGCGCCCCCAGGGTGCGGCGGCTCACGAACTCACGACGTTCGCCGGTCACCGGGTCGTCGAACACGAGCCGCTGGGCCAGCAGCTGCAGCGGCCGGCTGAAGTCGTCGGGTGCCACGTCGATCACGTTGGGGTAGAACGGATCGCCCGTGATCGGCAGACCGATCGACGCCATGTGCACCCGCAGTTGATGGGTGCGTCCGGTGCGCGGGGTCAGCCGGTAGAGCGCGTCACCGAGAGCCTCGACATGCGTCTCGGCGTTGGGCTCACCGAGTTCCTCGACAGCCTGTAACCGCCCACGTCGCTTGACGATCCGGCTGCGCAGCGTCACCGGCAGCTCCACCGTCGGTGTGCCCTCGGCGTGCGCGACGTAGGTTTTGTGGACGGCGCCGTCGGCGAACATCGTCTGGTACCGACCGCGCAGTTCGCGGCGCGCCGTGAACAGCAGCACGCCCGCGGTCAATCGGTCGAGGCGATGCGCGGGCGCGAGTTCGGACAGATCGAGTTCGCGCCGCAACCGTACGAGGGCGGTCTGCGTGACGTGTCCGCCGCGCGGCGTGGTCGCGAGGAAGTGCGGCTTGTCGACGACGACGATGTCGTCGTCGCGGTAGAGGATCGGGATGTCGAACGGCACGACGACCTCGTCGGGCAGCTCCCGGTACAGGTACACATGGCTACCGGCAGGCAGCACCGTGGACTCGTCGAGAACCGTGCCGTCAGACGAGAACACCTCACCGGCGCGGACTTTCCACCCAGCGCCGAATCGTCGCTCCAGCTCGTCGACCAACCGGCCACCCTCGACCTTGAGGCGTGCGGGACCGATCCCCTCGTGCCCGGGTCGTTCCGGCAGGCCTTTCGGGGACGGTGCCGGGCGTCTCAATTGAGCGGTACCGGTTCGAGGATCTCGGAGCGGGCCTCGGGCGCGGCCTGGCGCAGCGCATCGGCGGACTCGTCGTCGGGTTGCTGCTGCGAGCGCACCTCGGCGTCGACGCGCGCGGCATAGGTCGCCACCTCGCGGTCGACGTCCTCGGCGCTCCAGCCCAGCACCGGGGCAACCACTTCGGCGACCTCGCGCGCACAATCGACACCGCGGTGCGGGTATTCGATCGAGATCCGCATGCGCCGGGCGAGGATGTCCTCCAGGTGCAGCGCCCCTTCGGCCGCCGCGGCGTAGGCCGCCTCGACCTTGAGATACACCGGGGCCTCGGTGATCGGTTCGAGCAGTTCGGGTTTACCGTCGGCGAGGGCCAGCACCTCACCGATCAGCGAGCCGTAGCGGTCCAGCAGGTGCCGCACGCGGTACGGGTGAAGATCGTATTGGCGGCCGACGTGCTCGGTCTGGTTGATCAACGCGAAGTAGCCGTCGGCCCCCATCAGCGGAACCTTCTCGGTAATCGACGGCGCCACCCGCGTCGGCACGAACTCCGCGGCCGCGTCGATCGCGTCGGCCGCCATCACGCGGTAGGTGGTGTACTTCCCGCCGGCGATCGCGACAAGGCCGGGTGCGGGCACCGCGACGGCGTGTTCCCGCGACAACTTCGACGTCTCCTCGCTCTCCCCCGCCAGCAGCGGGCGCAGACCGGCGTAGACCCCGTCGATGTCGTCGTGCGTCAGCGGTGTCGCCAGCACGGTGTTGACGTGGCCGAGGATGTAGTCGATGTCGGCCTTGGTCGCGGCCGGATGCGCGAGGTCGAGGTTCCAGTCGGTGTCGGTGGTCCCGATGATCCAGTGGGTGCCCCACGGGATCACGAACAGCACCGACTTCTCGGTGCGCAGGATGATCGCGACCTCGCTGACGATGCGGTCGCGCGGCACCACGATGTGCACGCCTTTCGACGCCCGCACACGGAAGCGGCCACGCTGTTTGGACAACGCCTGGATCTCGTCTGTCCACACACCCGTCGCGTTGACCACGACGTGTCCGTTGACCTCGGTGACCGAACCGTCCTCGGAGTCACGCACCCGCACGCCGGTGACCCGGTCGCCCTCGCGCAGCAGCGCGACCACCTGCGTCGAGGTGCGCACCACGGCACCGTAATGGGCCGCGGTCCGCGCCACGGTCATGGTGTGCCTGGCGTCGTCGACAACGGTGTCGTAGTAACGGATTCCACCGATCAGCGAACTGCGTTTGAGACCGGGAGCCAGGCGAAGCGCGCCCGCCTTGGTCAGATGCTTCTGGGCCGGAACCGATTTCGCGCCGCCCAACTGGTCGTAGAGGAAGATGCCCGCCGCGACGTATGGCCGCTCCCACCACCGGTTGGTGAGTGGGAACAGGAACGGCAAGGGCTTCACCAGATGTGGGGCCAGGGTCGTCAGCGACAATTCGCGCTCGTGCAACGCCTCACGCACGAGCCCGAACTCGAGCTGCTCGAGATAGCGCAGCCCGCCGTGGAACATCTTGCTGCTGCGGCTGGACGTACCGGACGCGAGATCGCGGGCCTCGACCAGCGCGACCTTGAGCCCGCGGGTGGCCGCATCGAGCGCGGCTCCGGCCCCGACCACACCGCCGCCGATGACGACGACGTCGAACTGCTGGTTTCCGAGTTGCTCCCAGGCTTGCGCGCGCTGGTGTGGTCCGAGGAAGGTTTGCCCGTCGCCCGGAGCCGAGATCGGGACAGTCACGGTTCCCAGGCTACGTGTCACGCCTCAGATTTGCCGGTTGCCGCGTCGGTCAAACCTGATCCGGTTCGATCAGTCCCGGATCAGTCCAGGTCGTCGTGCTGCATCAACTGCCGCGCGGCCTCGGTGATCGACCCCGACAGCGACGGGTACACCGAGAACGTCTGTGCGAGTTCGGAGACCGGGATGCCGTTCTGCACCGCCAGCGCGATCGGCAGGATCAGCTCCGAGGCGATCGGCGCCACGACCACGCCGCCGATCACCACACCCGTCGCCGGGCGGCAGAAGATCTTCACGAAACCATGGCTCAGGCTGGACATCTTGGCCCGCGCGTTGGTATTGAGCGGCAGCGTCAGGGTGCGCGCGGGCACCGATCCGTCGTCGATCTTGGCCTGCGGCACTCCCACGGCCGCGATCTCCGGGCGGGTGAACACCGCGGCGGCAACCGTGCGCAACCGGATGGGCGCCACGGCCTCCCCCAGCGCGTGGTACATCGCGATGCGGCCCTGCATCGCCGCGACCGAGGCCAGCGGCAGAAGGCCGGTGCAGTCACCGGCAGCGTAGATGCCCGGCACCGTGGTGCGCGAGACGCGGTCGACGGTCAGATAGCCGCCCGGGCCGAGTTCGATGCCGACGCGCTCCAGGCCAAGCCCCGAGGTGTTGGGCACCGAACCGACCGTCATCAACGCGTGGCTGCCCTGGACCGAACGGCCGTCGGTCATCGTGACCCGGACACCGTCTGCGGTGCGGGTGACCGATTCGGCCCGCGCGTTCTTCACCAGAGTCACACCGCGCTGGGCGAACACCTGCTCCAGGACCGCGGCCGCATCGGAATCCTCGTGCGGCAGGATCTGGTCGCGGCTGGCCACGACGGTCACGGTGACGCCGAGCTCGGTGTAGGCGTTGACGAACTCCGCACCCGTGACACCCGAGCCGACGACCACGAGGTGGTCGGGCAGCGACTCGAGGTCGTAGAGCTGGCGCCAGTTGAGGATGCGCTCGCCGTCGGGCACGGCGTTCGGCAGCACCCGTGGGCTCGCCCCGGTGGCGATCAACACCACATCGGCCGTGAGCTGCTGCACCGTCCCGTCGTGCCCGGTCACCTTGATGCGGTGGTGGGCCATGCCCGGCACGTCGTCGATCAGTTCACCGCGGCCCGCGATGAGCTTGATGCCCTCGCTGCGCAGACGCTCGGCGATGTCGAACGATTGCGCCACGGCCAGGGTCTTGACCCTCTCGTTGATCTGCGACAGCGAGATCTTCGCCTGTTCGAGATCGATCGAATAGCCCAGCTTGGGGGCGCGACGCAGCTCGGTACGCACACCGGTCGACGCGATGAACGTCTTCGACGGGACACAGTCCCACAGCACGCATGCACCGCCGATACCGTCGCAGTCGACGACGGTGACATCTGAGACTTCCGGGCCACGGGCTGCGGCGACCAATGCCGCCTCATATCCGGCGGGGCCACCGCCGAGGATCACGATGCGGGTAACCACTGCACCAACCTAACCCGCGATGCCCACTAAGCTGTCTTACCGTGCCGCTTTACGCCGCGTATGGATCCAACATGCATCCGGAGCAAATGCTCCAGCGCGCTCCCCACTCGCCCATGGCGGGAACCGGGTGGCTGCACGGCTGGCGGTTGACCTTCGGCGGTGAGGACATCGGCTGGGAAGGCGCACTGGCCACCGTCGTCGAGGACCCGCTGTCCAAGGTGTTCGTCGTGCTCTACGACATGACCAAGGAAGACGAGGAGGCCCTCGACCGCTGGGAAGGTGCGGAGCTGGGAATCCACAAGAAGATCCGCTGCCGCGTCGACCGGCTCTCCTCCGACACCACGACCGATCCGGTTCTGGCGTGGCTGTATGTCGTCGACGCGTGGGAGGGCGGCCTGCCCTCGGCCCGTTACATCGGCGTCATGGCAGACGCCGCCGAGATCGCGGGCGCACCCCCGGAGTACGTGCACGACCTGCGGACCCGCCCGTCCCGCAACATCGGGCCGTAGTTCGCCCGGCACCCCGCCGTCGCCTGGCACCGCCGCCGTCGCCCGGCACCGCGAGCGTGCGCGTCTGCCCCTCGCCACGCCGTCAATTCTCAGCAGTCCGCGCACGCTCACGCGGCGCGAGCGAGACCCAACTGCCGATCGATGCGCCCGACCGTCTCCTGGGGACGCAGCCGAACGTCCTCGGACACGATCGCGATCACGAACCAGCCGACATCCATCAGCGCCGCCGTGCGTTGCCGGTCGTTGCGCAACGCATCGGGATTGCCGTGCCAGGCGTCCCCGTCGTACTCGACGGCGACGCGGCACTCGGGCCAGGCGAAGTCGAGGCGACGCACCTTGCCCATCCCGTCGGTCACCTCGTGCTGCAGTTCGGGTACCGGTAGGCCGGCGTCGAGCATCATCAGGCGCGCCTCGCTCTCCATCGGGGACTCCGCACGCGGGTCGGCCAGCGCGATGAGATTGCGTACCGCCACGATGCCGCGGCGCCCGGCCTGATCCAGCGCGGCACGCCACAGGTCGGCGCGGGTGCACGTTCCGCTGCGCAGGGCCGCGTCCAACGTTGCCAACGCCCGCGGACGACGCAGGGCGCGAGCGACCTCCACCGCCGTCCACGCCGGTGTGGTGACATACCGGACGTCGCCGTCGACCTCGATGACGGTCAGCGGGGCGCCCTCACGCCGATGAACCACCAGACCGTCGACCGACCGCAACTGATGCCGTGGCGGGTTCAGCACATGCAGATCCGACGAGCCCTCGGTGTCGAAACCGTGCATCGCGGCGGCGGTTGTGAGGCACGTTGCGACCCTTGTGCCCGCTGCGAGGTCGAGCCCGCGCAGCAACACCGGCTCCGTCGGCTCACCCAGGCAATAAATCCCTGGCCAGATCCGTTCCAGCGCACCGTCTTTCAATGCCTGCTCGAACGCGTACCGCGTGATGTTGCCGAGAATCTGACCACTGGTGGCCACGCCGCGTTGGTTCTCGAACAGACGCATCAGCTCTGGGTTCATGCCAGTGATCGTCTGGCCGACGGGCTGTCGCGTCGGACACTTGTTGCGTGGTCTGTGGATGAATAGGCAACTGTGCACCGTCATCCGCCGCGAGGGTGCGTGGAGTGCTGCTGAATTGCGGCGTGTCGGGCAGCAGGCACGCACGCTCGCGGTGCTGGGGTGACCGGAGAAACCTACAGGCCGGCCGCGATGTGGTGGTAGACCGCGTTCCATCGCATCTCGCGCTGGAAGTCGCGTGCGGTGGTGTGGTCGTCGATCTGCAGCAGTTCGGTCCCGGTGATGGTCGCGAAATCGTCGAGCGTGGTGGACGACACCGCGGTGGTGAGCACCGTGTGGTGCGGACCGCCCGCCATCAGCCAGGCTTCGGTCGACGTGGACCACGACGGCTTGGGCTCCCACACCGCGCAGGCGACGGGAAGTTTCGGCAGCGGTGCGGACGGCTCGACAACCGTGACGTGGTTGGCCACCAGCCGGAATCGCGAACCCATGTCGCAGATGCCGAGCACCACACCGGCGCCCGGGGCCGCGGTGAAGCGCAGGCGCACCGGGTCCTCACGATTGCCGATGCCGAGCGGATGCACCTCAAGGCTGGGCTTTCCGCCCGCGATGCTGGGGCACACCTCCAGCATGTGCGCGCCGAGGATGCGCTCGGCGCCGGGCGACAGGTCGTAGGTGTAGTCCTCCATGAACGACGTGCCGCCGGGCAGGCCCACACCCATGGTTTTGACGGTGCGCACCATCGCGGAGGTCTTCCAGTCCCCCTCGGCGCCGAACCCGAAACCGTCGGACATCAGCCGCTGCACCGCGAGGCCCGGCAGCTGGCGCAGGTCTCCGAGGTCCTCGAAGTTCGTGGTGAACGCGCCGAAGCCGTCGGCGAGGAAGTGCCGAAGCCCGAGTTCGATGCGGGCACCTTCCCGCAGCGACGCGTGGCGTTCACCTCCGCGCCGCAACTCCTCGGCCACCGCGTAGGTGTCCTCGTATTCCTGTACCAGCTTGTCGATCTCGGGATCGCTGACGTCGTACACGGCTTTGGCGAGGTCGTTCACCGCGTAGGTGTTGACCGAGACGCCGAAGTGGGACTCGGCCTCGACCTTGTCGCCCTCGGTGACCGCGACGTCACGCATGTTGTCGCCGAAGCGCGCGATGCGCAGGCTCCGCAGTTCGGCGGCCCCGAGCGCCGCCCGCATCCACGAACCGATCCTGGCGGTGGTGCGGGGATCGCCGACGTGTCCGGCGACGGTCGTGCGGGGGACGGACAACCGGGTCTGGATGTAACCGAACTCGCGGTCGCCGTGCGCGGCCTGGTTGAGGTTCATGAAATCCATGTCGATGGTGTCCCACGGGATCTCGACCCCGAACTGCGTGTGCAGGTGCAGGAGTGGCTTCCGCAGCGCACCGAGGCCGCGGATCCACATCTTGGCCGGCGAGAACGTGTGCATCCACGCGATCACGCCCACGCACCGCGTGCTCGAACTCGCCTCGCGCAGGACATCGTGGATGGCCTCGCTGGTGGTCACGACGGGCTTCCAGCGCACGGTCACGGGCAGGTCGGCGCTCGCGTCCAACCGTTCGGCGAGCGTCCGCGACTGCTCGGCGACCTGGTCGAGGATCTGCCGGCCATACAGCGACTGGCTGCCTGTGACGAACCAGATTTCCTCATCGGTGAAGTGTTTCGCCACCGTCACCCTTTCTCATCGATCTGCGGTTGCCCGTACACGTTCTGGTAGCGGTCGAAGAGCCGGCGGACCGCGGCTGGGGGTATCACATCGGGTGTGCCTAGTTGACGGCTGATGTGGACCGTTCGCGCGACATCCTCGACCATCACGGCGGCCTTCACCGCGTCCCGCGGGTCGCGACCGACCGTGAACGGGCCGTGGTTGCGCATGAGCACGGCGCGAGAATTGCTGTGCTGCAGCGTTTCGACGATGCCGCGACCGATGGAGTCGTCACCGATCATCGCGAACGGACCCACCGGGATGTCGCCACCGAACTCGTCGGCGATCATCGTGAGCACACACGGTATGGCCTCGCCGCGTGCGGCCCAGGCCGTCGCGTAGGTGGAATGCGTGTGCACGACGCCGCCCACCTCTGGCATGTGCCGGTACACATAGGCGTGCGCCGCGGTGTCGGATGACGGTGCGAGCTCACCGTCGACGAGCTCACCGTCGAGGTCGCACACCACCATCTGTTCGGGAGTCATCGAGTCGTAGTCCACACCAGACGGTTTGATGATCATCAGGTCCCGCCCCGGCACCCGCGCGGACACGTTGCCGGCGGTCCAGATCACCAGCCGATATCGGGTCAGCTCGGCGTGCAGGTCGCAGACCTGCTTGCGGAGTTGACGGATGACGGCGTCGATCTCGGTCGTCACGCTCACTGCGCCGACCCCACCGGCTCGCGCCGAGCGGCATTGCTGCGCATCACACGCAGGCGCCGCATCATCGGGTTGTTGCGCCCGAACCAGTCGTGGAGTTCGACGTAGTCCGCGTACAGCGCGTTGTAGCGCACCACGTTCTCCGGGATCGGCGTGAAGGCGTTCTCCGTACGGCCGCCCATCCGTCCCGATGCCGTTGGCACATCCCGGTATTCACCCGCGGCGGCGGCCGCGTGGATGGCGGCGCCGAGGGCCGGCGCCTGCGTCGAGGTCACGCACGACAGCGGCAGACCGGTGACGTCGGCATAGATCTGCATCAAGAGCGGATTCTTGATCAGGCCGCCGGCAACGACGAGTTCCTCGACCGGAACTCCGCTGCGCTGGAAGGTCTCCACGATCATGCGGGTGCCGAACGCGGTCGCCTCCAGCAGTGCCCGGTACTGGTCGACGCACGTGGTGTCCAGCGTCTGCCCGACCATGATGCCCGACAGGTGGTGATCGACCAGCACCGAGCGGTTACCACTGTGCCAGTCCAGTGCGACCAGTCCGTGCTCACCGACCTCCTGGGCCGACGCGAGTTCCGACAGATGTTCGTGCAGGGTCATACCACGCCGTGCGGCTTCGATCGAATACGCCTGCGGCACACAGTTCTTGGTGAACCACGCGAAGATGTCGCCGACACCGGACTGTCCGGCCTCGTATCCCCACAGCCCTTCGGTGATGCCGCCGTCGACCACGCCGCACATACCCGGGACCTCGCGCAGGAAGCGGCCGTTCATCACATGGCACGTCGAGGTGCCCATGATCGCGATGAGACGCCCGGGTTCCGCCGCGTCGGCGGCGGCCGCGGTCACGTGGGCGTCGATGTTCCCGACTGCCACCACGATTCCCTCTGGCAGTCCCGTCCAGGCCGCGGCCTGGGCGGTCAAGGTGCCCGCGGCGTCGCCGAGCCGGCCGATGGGCTGTTCGATCTTGTCCTCGACGAAGCTCGCGAAACCCGGGTTGAGTTCGGCGAGGAATGCCCGCGACGGGTACTTGCCGTCCTGGCGGATCGCCTTGTAACCGGCGGTGCTGATGTTGCGGACGTAGCGTCCGGTGAGCTGCCAGACGATCCAGTCGGCGCCTTCGACCCAGCGGTCGATGGCCGCGTAGACCTCGGGGTCCTCCTCCAGGATCTGCAGGCCCTTCGCGAATTCCCATTCGCTGGAGATCAATCCACCGTATCGGGGCAGCCACGGTTCGCCGCGCGCTGCCGCGAGTGCGTTGATGCGGTCGGCCTGTGGTTGCGCGGCGTGGTGACGCCAGAGCTTGGCGTATGCGTGCGGTCGATCGGCGAACTGGTCGAGTTGACACAGGGGTGTTCCGTCAGCGGTGGCAGCGACCATGGTGCACGCCGTGAAATCCGTTCCGAGCCCGACGACATCGGCCGGATCGATACCCGCCTTCGCCACGGCTTCGGGTATCGCGAACCGGAGCACGTCGATGTAGTCGGCGGGAACCTGGAGCGCGTAGTCGGCAGGCAGGCGCACCTCGGGGTGATCCGGGAGCGCCTCGGTGACGACGCCGTGCCGGTACGTGTGCTCCGCCGAGCCCATCTCCGCGCCGTCGGCCACACGGACGACCAGCGCGCGCCCCGACAGGGTGCCGAAATCCACGCCGATGACGTACTTCGCGGCAGTCACGAGAGGTGTCCGTTCTGGGGTTGCCCGCTCGGTGCGATCACATCGCAGGAAGCCGGGCGCTGTGGCCGCGTTCGGCCTGGTCCGATCACTGTGGTCTGAGTCACAAGCACGGATGTTAACGATCACATCGCGGGTTCGTCAACGAACTCATCACCCTTGACCCCGCTTACTGTGAGCGTTAACATCGCTGGCTGTGATCGGCGTCATAGACGGTGTCGCGAGTGTCATGGAGCACGACAACGGCACACGCCGGGGACGCAACCAGCACGGGCCGGCCACGGGTCGCGCCGTCGGACAAAGGAGTCGGCTTGTGAAGAAGATGTTTGCCGCAGCGATCGGCGTCGTCGCCGTCGCAGCCGCGGTGACCGCATGCGGCAGCGGTAAGGCACCGGGGACTCAGGGGGCGAGCGCCCCCGACGGTGCGCTCACTCTCGGGTTCGCACAGGTGGGAGCCGAAAGCGGGTGGCGCACCGCCAACACCGAGTCGATCAAGAGCGCGGCGGCAGAAGCCGGCGTCGATCTCCTGTTCGCCGACGCCAACGGCGAACAGGAGAAGCAGATCTCGGCGATCCGGTCGTTCATCCAGCAGGGCGTTGACGTCATCGCGTTCAGCCCCGTGGTGCGCACGGGTTGGGATGCGGTGTTGCAGGAGACCAAGAACGCGGGCATCCCGGTGATTCTCACCGACCGGGCCGTCGACACCCAGGACACCGACGTCTACAAGACGTTCATCGGCGCCGATTTCGTCGAGGAGGGCCGGCGCGCAGGCCAGTGGGTCGCCCAGCAATACGCGTCGGCGTCCGGTCCGGTGAACATCGTGCAACTCGAGGGCACCACCGGCGCCGATCCCGCGATCGACCGTAAAACCGGTTTCGCCGAAGGCATCTCGCAGAACCCCAACCTCAAGGTCGTGGCCTCGCAGACCGGTGATTTCACGCGATCGGGCGGCAAACAGGTCATGGAGGCGTTCCTGAAGTCGACCCCGCAGATCGATGTGGTGTTCGCGCAGAACGACGACATGGGCCTCGGCGCCATGGAGGCCATCGAGGCCGCGGGCAAGAAGCCGGGCACCGATATCAAGATCGTGACCGTCGACGCGACCCACGACGGGATGCAGGCACTCGCCGACGGCAAGTTCAACTACATCGTCGAGTGCAATCCCCTGCTCGGGCCCCAACTCATGGATCTGGCCAAGAAGGTCGCCGCGGGCGAGCCCGTTCCGCAGCGCGTCGTGACGCCCGACGAGGCTTTCGATCAGGCGCAGGCAAAGGCCGCGCTGCCCGATCGGCAGTACTGATCGAGCGGGACCACATCACATGAACACAGCCACCGCGGTGCAGCCGGTCGTCGAGATGTGCGGCATCAGCATCGAATTCCCCGGCGTGAAGGCCCTCGACGGGGTCGACTTCCGGCTGCTTCCCGGTGAGGTGCACGCCCTGATGGGTGAGAACGGCGCGGGCAAGTCGACCCTCATCAAGGCGCTCACCGGCGTGTACGACATCGACGCCGGAACCATCGTCGTCGACGGCACACCGTGCACGTTCACCGGACCGCGGCAGGCACAGGACGCGGGCATCAGCACGGTCTACCAGGAGGTCAACCTCTGTCCCAATCTCACAGTGGCCGAGAACATCCTGCTGGGCCGCGAGCCGCGGCGCTGGGGACGCATCGACCATCGCACACTCAATCGCCGCGCGCGTGAACTGCTCGCCGAACTCGAACTCGATGTCGACCCGAGATCCCAGCTCGGGTCACACCCCATCGCGATACAACAGCTCGTCGCCATCGCCAGGGCCACCGCGGTGCGCGCGCAGGTGCTGATCCTCGACGAACCCACGTCGAGCCTCGACGCCCGCGAGGTCGGCGAACTGTTCCGCGTCATCAGGCGACTGCGCGACGCCGGCACCGCGATCCTGTTCGTCTCGCACTTCCTCGATCAGGTCTACGCGATCTCCGATCGGATGACCGTGCTTCGCAACGGCGCACTCGTCGGCGAGTACCCCACCGCCGAGCTGCCGAAGTCCGAGCTCGTGGCCGCCATGCTCGGCCGCCAACTCGACGTTCTCGACGAGGTTGCCGAGATCGCCCATGACGCGGCCCGGTCCACAGCCGACGGTGAGTCCGAAATCCTGGTCCGAACCGACGAACTCGGTCGGGTGCCCGCCGTCCACCCGGTCAGCCTCGACATCCGGCAGGGCGAGATCCTCGGCCTGGCCGGTCTTCTCGGTTCGGGCCGCACCGAGCTGGCACGCCTGCTCTTCGGCGCCGACCGCGCGACCTCCGGTCACGTCGAGATCCGCGGCAGGAGCGTGGCATTGCGCACGCCGCGGTCGGCCATCGCACACGGTTTCGCGTTCACGTCCGAGAACCGCAAGGACGAAGGGGTCGTCGGGGATCTGAGCGTACGGGAGAACCTCGTGCTCGCGCTGCAGGCCCGGCGGGGTTTCGCCCGCCCGCTGTCGGCGAAGGTGAAAGACCAACTGGTGGCGAAATACATCGACGCCCTCGACATCCGGCCGAAAAACCCCGACACCTTGCTCAAGAACCTCAGCGGCGGAAACCAGCAGAAGGTGCTGCTGGCCCGCTGGCTCATCACCGAACCCGACCTGTTCATCCTCGACGAACCGACCAGGGGCATCGACGTGGGCGCCAAGGCGCAGATCCAGAAACTCGTCACCGAACTCGCGGCCGACGGGATGTCGATCGTGTTCATCTCGGCCGAGCTCGACGAGGTCACCCGCATCTCCACGCGCATCGCGGTGATGCGGGACCGCCACCACGTCGCATCGGTCGAGGCGGGCGCCTCGCCGTCGAAGCTGACCGCGTTGATCGCCGGGAGCACGGCGTGATCCCGAATGTGCTCAGGACCTTCGCACGCACGCCGCTCGTATGGCCGGCGGTCGCGCTCGTCACGCTGCTGATCCTCAACGCCTTCCTGACACCCGGCTTCCTGAGCGTCCGTGTGCAGGACGGCCACCTGTACGGCAGTGTGATCGACATCCTGCGCAACGGCGCACCGACCCTTCTCGTGGCACTCGGCATGACCCTGGTCATCGCATCCCGCGGAATCGATCTCTCGGTGGGCGCCGTCGTCGCGATATCCGGGGCGCTGGCGTGCGCTCATATCGCCGCAGCCGATGATCCCGCGAGCACCGGGACGGTGCTCTCGGCGTTGGGTGTCGCACTCGCCGTGGCCGCCGTGCTGGGGCTGTGGAACGGAATGCTGGTGGCGGTTCTCGGTATTCAGCCGATCATCGCCACCCTGGTGCTGATGACCGCGGGCCGGGGCATTGCCCTGTTCGTCACCGAGGGCCAGATCGTCACCGTCACCAGTCCCCCGTTCAAGGTCCTGGGCGCGGGCTACTTCCTGGGCCTGCCCGTCGCGATCCTCGTGAGCCTCGCGGTGTTCGTGCTCATCGGACTGCTCACCCGGCGGACCGCACTGGGCACCCTGCTCGAGGCTGTCGGGATCAACCCGGAGGCCAGCCGTCTGGCCGGTGTGCGCAGCCGCACGATCGTGTTCGCGATCTACGTGTTCTGCGCACTGTGCGCCGGGGTCGCGGGCCTGATGATCGCATCGAACATCTCGGCGGCCGACGCCAACAACGCGGGTCTGTGGATCGAGATGGACGCGATCCTCGCCGTCGTCATCGGCGGCACATCACTGCTCGGCGGCCGCTACAGCCTGACCGGAACCGTCTTGGGCGCGTTGATCATCCAGACACTCACCACGACTGTGTACACCGTCGGCATCCGGCCCGAGGTCACGCTCGTCTTCAAATCACTGGTGGTGGTCTCGGTCGTGCTCCTGCAGTCGGCGAGGTTCCGGTCGGTGTTCGGCAAGAGGCGCGGCCGCCGGCCGGCTCCTGCGTCCGCGGTCAGGCCGCCCGCGGATGTGATCCCCGATCGACCGAAGGTGGTCCAGCGATGACCGGTGTCACGGCAACCGTCCCACCGCCGACCCCGAACACCACCGGGCACTCGACCGGCATACGGGAGTCGCTGCGCCGCCACGCGCAGGGCCGGTTCGTCGGCCCGGTCGCGACGCTGGTGCTGTTCGTCGCGATGTTCGCCGCGGTTCTCGACCGGTACCAATTCGCCAGCCCGGCACAGGTTTTCCTCAACCTGCTGGTCGACAATGCCTATCTTGTCGTCCTCGCGGTCGGCATGACGTTCGTGATACTCACCGGCGGAATCGATCTGAGTGTCGGCTCGGTGGTGGCGCTGTCCACGGTGATCCTCGCCAAGACCCTCCAACTCGGTTGGCCCGCGCCCGTCGCACTCGTGACGGTGCTGCTCGTGGGTCCCGTCCTCGGGTTGGCCATGGGTTCGATCATCGAATACTTCGACGTACAACCGTTCGTCGCGACCCTGGCCGGCATGTTCCTGGCCCGCGGGATGTGCTACGTCGTCAGCGTCGACTCCATTCCGATCAACGACCCCGTGCTGCGCAACCTCGGCCTGACGTACCTCTACCTCTGGGACGACAAGTTCATCCGCTGGCCCGTGATCATCGCGCTGGCCGTGGTCGCCGGTGCGATGTACGTCCTGCACCTCACACGCTTCGGCAAGACCGTGTACGCGATCGGCGGCAACCGCCAGTCCGCGCAACTCATGGGGCTCCACGCCGCGCGCACCCGCGTGTCGGTGTACGTCATCAGCGGGTTCTGCGCGTCGCTCGCCGGAATCCTGCTTGCCGTCCAGAAATTGTCCGGCTACAGCCTCAACGGGGTCGGCCTGGAACTCGACGCCATCGCCGCGGCCGTCATCGGCGGCGTCATCCTCGCGGGTGGCGTCGGGTTCGTGGCGGGTGCGCTCGTGGGTGTGCTGGTGCTCGGGACCATCGAGACGTTCGTCACCGCAGAAAACCTCGATTCGTACTGGACACGCATCATGACCGGCGCCCTGCTGCTCGCCTTTGTGCTGGTGCAGCGGGTGCTGGTGCGGAAGCCCCGATGAACCGCCGCGATAATGGCGTCATGACTCGCAAACCTGTCATGGCGGACGTCGCGCGTCTTGCCGGTGTCTCGCATCAGACGGTGTCGCGGGTGATCAACGGATCGCCGAGCATCCGCCCGGCCACCCGGCGACGCGTCGAGGACGCGATCGCCCAACTGGGCTACCGGCCCAACACTGCGGCGCGCGCCCTGGTCACGAACCGGTCCGGCATCATCGGCATCATCGGGACCAACACCGGCCTGTACGGGCCGTCGAGCGTCCAACGCGCCGTCGAGGAGGCCGCACGCGAGGCGGGGTTCTTCTCCAGCGCCGTACCGCTGGCGTCGGTCACACACCAGGCGATCCGCGGTGCCGTCGAACACCTCTCAAGGCTCTCGGTGGAGGCCATCGTGATGGTCGCCGCGCAACAGGACGCGCTCACTCTCGTGCAGTCCGAGGATTTCGGCGTTCCGGTGATCGTGGTCGAGGGCGATCTCTCCGGTGTCGGGCTGACCGTCGGGGTCGATCAGGTCGGCGCCGCCCGCAAGGCCACCCAGCACCTCATCGACCTGGGCCACACCGCGATCGCCCACGTCAGCGGCCCGCCCAACTTCCCGGAGGCCGCCGGCCGCACCAAGGGCTACCTCGATGCCATGCTGGCCGCCCGCCTGGTGCCGCACCCCGACTGGCACGGCGACTGGAGCGCGGCCCGCGGGTACGAGATCGGGCAGCAGCTCGCGGCCCAACGCGAGATCACGGCGGTCTTCGTGGCCAACGACCAGATGGCGATCGGCGTGCTGCATGCCTTCCACGAGGCCGGGGTCCGGGTTCCCGACGATGTCAGCGTGGTGGGCTTCGACGACATCCCCGAGGCCGCGTATCTCATACCGGCGCTCACCACGATCCGGCAGGACTTCGCCTCGGTCGGCCGCCGTGCCATCACCCTTGTCGCCGCGCAACTCTCGGGTGTCGAGACCGACACCGCACTGCTACCCGCCGACCTGGTCGTCCGTGCCAGCACCGCCCCACCGCCCGCTACGAAATGAATTCCGCCACATGAAATCTCACAAGACAGTCCGCACCTTCCCGATAGCCGGGATCCTGTTCGACAGCGACGGGGTGCTCGTGGATTCGCACGAGGCCGCGGCGGTGGCCTGGAACCACTGGGCGCGCACGTGGGCACCCGGCTTCGACTTCCACCGCGATGCCCAGCACGGACGCAGACTGGTCGACGTGGTCGCCGAACTGGTCGGCGACGGTGATACGGCGCTCGCCACCAGGTTGCTCACCGAACTGGAACTGGAGCTGGCCACCGAGGTGCCCGCGGTTGCCGGTGCGGTCGCACTGTTGTCGTCGAGTCCTGCGGACCGCTGGGCGGTGGTCACCTCCGGTGGGCGCGAGATGGCCGCTGCCAGATTGAGATCCGCCGGGCTCCCCACCCCACGCGTGCTGGTGTCCGCCGACGACGTGAGTGCCGGGAAACCGGAGCCGGAACCCTATCTGGCCGGCGCGCGACTGCTGGGGCTCGATCCGCGGAACTGCGCGGTGTTCGAGGACGCCCGCCTCGGCATCATGGCGGCCCGCGCGGCCGGGGCGGGACTGGTGGTCGGTGTCGGTGCGCAGACGATCGGTGAGGACGTCGATGTGAGCGTGGCCGATCTGTCCGGGATCTCGTTCGACGGAAACGATCTCGTCGTCGATTACGACGCGATACTGACGCGCTGAGTGCGCGGGCGGGAAGCTGAGCAGCAATCCCCGCCCGCGCACGGCCTCAGCGGCCGCCCTTGCGCTTGTTGTAGACGTCGAATCCGACGGCGGCAAGCAGGACGAGTCCCTTGATGACCTGCTGGATGTCGCTGCCGATCCCCAGGATCGACATGCCGTTGTTGAGCACGCCGAGCACCAGGCCGCCCACGATGGCGCCGAACACCGTGCCGACGCCACCACTGGACGACGCACCACCGATGAACGCCGCGGCGATGGCCTCAAGTTCGAAGTTGATGCCTGCCTGTGGGGTCGCGGAGTTGAGTCGCGCCGCGAAAAGCAGACCCGCGATCGCGGCGAGCATGCCCATGTTCACGAACACCAGCAGCGTGACCCACCGGTTGCGGACACCGGAAAGTGCTGCGGCAGCGGGGTTCCCGCCGACGGCGTAGACCTGCCTGCCGAAGACGGTGTTGCGCATCATGAACGCGTACACCAGCGTGAGCACCACCAGGATGATGCCGACGATGGGTACACCCCGGTAGCTCGCCAGCAGCAGCGTCACCGCGCCGAGCGCGACGACGATCGCCGCACACTTCGCGACGAACACCGGAACACCCGAGACGTCCTGCCCGTAGCGGATCTGCGAGCGGCGCCGCCGGAACTGCACCACGACCGCGGCGACCATGATGACCGCACCAAGGATGACCGTGGGCCAGTGGTAGAGCGCGTTGGTGCCCCACTCCGGCAGGAACCCGCTGCTGACCTGTTCGAGGCCGCGCGGCATCGGTGCGATGGACTGACCCTCGAGCAGGTACTGGGTGGCGCCGCGGAACACGAGCATGCCACCGAGGGTGACGATGAACGACGGGATACCGACGAACGCGATCCAGAATCCCTGCCAGGCACCGATCAACGCGCCCGCGATCACACAGACCGCCACCGCGACGGGCCACGGCATGTCGTTGCGCACCATCAGGACCGCCGACATCGCACCGATGAAGCCCGCGACCGACCCCACCGACAGATCGATGTGGCCGTTGATGATCACGATGACCATCCCGATCGCCAGCACCAGGATGTAGCCGTTCTGCTGGATGATGTTGGTGACGTTGAGCGGTTTCAGCAGGATGCCGCTCGTCCACACTTGGAACAGCAGCACTATCGCGACGAGCGCGACCACCATCCCGGACTGCCGGACATGTGACATGAGGTAGGCAGACAGCCGCGCACGCAAACCCGGCGGCGGCGACGATGCGCCGGGCGGCGTCGCCCCTGCTGCACCCGTCGATGTCGCCGGCGAGTCCGCCTGCGTCGAACCGGAATTCACCGTGGAGGTCACTCAGACCCGTCCTTTCATCATGTATCGCATGAGGGTCTCCTGGGTGGCATCGGCACGTGCCACCTCACCGGTCATCCGGCCCTGGCTGAGCGTGTAGATGCGGTCACACAGCCCGAGCAGTTCGGGAAGTTCCGAGGAGATGACGATGACTGCCTTACCGCGCGACGCCAGATCGTTGATGATCGTGTAGATCTCGTATTTCGCGCCCACGTCGATCCCGCGCGTCGGCTCGTCGAGGATGAGCACGTCGGGATCGGTGAACAACCACCTGCTCAGCACGACCTTCTGCTGGTTGCCGCCCGAGAGCTTCCCGGTGACGGCAGACACCGACGACGCCTTGATCCGCATCGACGAGCGGAATCGCTCGCCCACGACGACTTCCCGGTGGTGGTCGATCACCGAGCGCGTGCTGACCTTGCGCAGCGACGGCAGCGTGATGCTCTGGGCGATGCCGTCCATGAGGTTGAGGCCGAGATGCTTGCGGTCCTCGGTGGCGTACGCGATGCCGTTGCGGATCGCGTCGGACACCGTCTTGGTGCTCACCTCCCGGTCCCCCTTGAACACCTTGCCGCTGACATATCTGCCGTACGACCGGCCGAACACGCTCATGGCCAACTCGGTTCGGCCCGCGCCCATCAGGCCGGCGATGCCGACGATCTCACCGGCGCGGACGTTCAACGACACGTCGTCGACCACCTTGCGCTGCTGATCGATGGGATGTAGCACCGTCCAGTTGGCCACCGCGAACACAACCTCGCCGATCTCGTGATCGCCGCGGGGCGGAAAGCGGTGGGTCAGGTCGCGGCCCACCATGCCGCGCACGATGCGGTCCTCGGTGAGTTCCTCGTTCACCTCGATGGTCTCGATCGTGTGACCGTCACGCAGGATCGTGACGGTGTCGGCGATCTGCATCACCTCGTTGAGCTTGTGCGAGATGATGATCGAGGTGATGCCGTGGTCCCGCAGATCAGAGATCAGCTCCAGCAGGTGGCGGCTGTCGGAGTCGTTGAGCGCCGCGGTCGGCTCGTCCAGGATCAGCAACCGCACGTCTTTGGAGAGCGCCTTGGCGATCTCGACCAACTGCTGCTTTCCGACGCCGATGTCCGCCACGCGGGTCTGCGGGCTCTCGTGCAGGCCCACCCGGTCCAACAATGCCTGCGCCTCGGTGAGCGTGCGGTCCCAACCGATCACGCCCCGGGTGCTGAGTTCGTTGCCGAGAAAGACGTTCTCGGCGATCGACAGATACGGCACCAGCGCGAGCTCCTGGTGGATGATGGCGATGCCGCATCGCTCGCTGCCGCGGATGTCCTTGAACTCGCAGAGCCGGCCGTCGAAGAAGATCTCGCCGTCGTAGCTCCCATGGGGGTACACCCCGCTGAGGACCTTCATCAGCGTCGACTTGCCCGCGCCGTTCTCACCGCAGATCGCGTGGATCGACCCGGCCGTGACGGTCAGATCGACGCCGGACAGGGCCTTGACCCCGGGGAATTCCTTGGTGATCCCCCGCATTTCGAGAAGTGCCTGCGTCACTGGACCTGGGTCTCGGTGTAGTAACCCGAATCGATCAGCACCTTCTTGTAATTGGACTTGTCGACGCTGATCGGGTCGAGCAGGTAGGACGGGACGACCTTGACGCCGTTGTTGTACGTCTCGGTGTCGTTGACCTGCGGGGTCCCGCCGGTCAATACGGCGTCGGCTTCCTGCACAGCGGCTTTCGCGAGTTCACGGGTGTCCTTGAACACGGTCTGGGTCTGCTCACCCGCGACGATCGACTTCACCGATGCGAGCTCGGCGTCCTGCCCGGTGACGATGGGCAGGGGTTTGGCGGCGTTGCCGTACCCGGCACTCTTCAGCGCCGAGATCACACCGCGCGAGATCCCGTCGTACGGGGACAGCACCGCGTCGACGCGACCGCTGGTGTAGGCCTGGCTGAGCAGGTTGTCCATCCTCGACTGCGCGAGCCCGCCGTCCCAGCGCAGCGTGGCGATCTGGTCGAACGTCGTCTGACCGCTCTTGACCACCAGCTTGCCGTTGTCGATGTAGGGCTGCAGCACACTCATTGCGCCCTGGAAGAAGTAGGTGGCGTTGTTGTCGTCGGGCGAGCCTGCGAACAGCTCGAGGTTGAACGGGCCCTTGCCGTCGGCGACGCCGAGCGTGTCGACGATGTAGTTGCCTTGCAACACACCAACTTTGAAATTGTCGAACGTCGCGTAGTAGTCGACGTTGGGAGTGCCCTTGATCAACCGGTCATAGCTGATCACGGGGATCTTGAGATCGGCGGCGTGCTGCAGGGTGGTGGTCAGCGAGGACCCGTCGATCGGGGCGATCACCAGGAGCTTGACACCCTTGGTGATCATGTTCTCGATCTGCGAGACCTGGTTCTGCACAACGTCGTCGCCGTACTGCAGGTCGGTGTCGTATCCGAGGGCCTTGAACTGGTCCACCATGTTCTGGCCGTCGGCGACCCAGCGCTCAGACGACTTGGTCGGCATGGCGATGCCGACCGTGCCCTTGGCTTCGCCGCCGCCATTTCCACTGCCCCCGCCACCATCCGATTCGGTGGACCGTCCGCACGCGGACAGGGTCGTCACCATGGCCAGCACGGCCAGCACGGCCGCCAGCCAGGTCAACTTGCGCATCGAACCTCCTAAGTGGGCCTCGGTGATAAACGACGGCGACGACGCCCCGGAGTGAGCGGGTGGGCGCGATCGGTTACGGCGGGCCAGATATGTGAGCGTTAACATCCGTCGGTAAGTATGTGAGCCACTTCACTGACTTGTCAATGAGATCTTACGAAGACGGGCGATGTTCAGCAGCTGAACAGCATTTTTGAAATCAACGAACCCATGGCCGACGACGTCGACCCCGCGGAACCGCGATACCGCAGCAAACCGCAGATGTGAGCATTAACATCGCGGCACTGCGGCCGTAATCTACTGCCGCGCAGCGGCCGTATCTACTGCCGCGCAGCGGCCACGATGTTGACCATGGTGCGCACCCCCACGCCCAACGCACGCTCGTCGAGATCGAACGTGGGCTGATGCAGATCCAGCTGCGGCCCCTGCCCGCTCCACACACCGAGCCTGCCCATCGCGCCGGGAACCTCTTCGAGGTACCACGAGAAGTCCTCGCCGCCCCCGGACTGGTGCGTGTTGGCCAGCACGTCGGGGCCCACTGCCTCGATGGCGTGGGTGAGGATGCGCGTCGAGACGTCCTCGTTGACCACCGGTGGCACACCGCGCCGGTAGTTGAGGCTGTGTTCGATGTTCAGCGGCGCCAGCAGGGCCGTCACCGTCTCCTCGACGATGGCCTCCAATGTCAGCCACGTGTCGCGGCTCGCGGTGCGAATGGTGCCTGCGAGGGTACCGATCTGCGGAATGGCGTTGGCCGCGACGCCCGCGTTGACCGCACCCCACACCATGACGGTGTTGTGGCGCGGATCGATGCGACGCGACAGCACACCGGGCAGGCCGGTGATCAGTGCGCCCAATCCGTACACCAGGTCACCGGTGAGGTGCGGCCGCGACGTGTGGCCGCCCGGGGAGTGCAGCGTGATCTCGATCGAGTCGGCGGCCGACGTGATCGGCCCCGGCTTGGTGGCGACGCGTCCGACCCTCAGGCGGGGATCGCAGTGCAGCGCGAAGATCCGGGTGACGCCGTTCAACGCGCCCGCGGCGACGGCGTCGATGGCGCCGCCGGGCATCAACTCCTCGGCGGCCTGGAAGATCAACCGCACACCGACCGGCAGTTCCGGCGCGGAGGCCAGCACCTTGGCCGCACCCAGCAACACCGCGGTGTGCGCGTCGTGGCCGCAGGCGTGCGCGACATTCGGCACCGTCGACGCGTACGGCGCGCCCGTGCGGTCGGCCATCGGCAGCGCATCCATGTCAGCCCGCAACGCCACGCGCGGGCCGTCCTCGGGACCGAAGTCACACGTCAGGCCGGTTCCACCCGGCAGCACCTTCGGATTGAGTCCGGCCTCGGCGAGGTGCCGCGCCACGAACTCGGTGGTGGCGAACTCCTGCCGCCCCAACTCCGGGTGAGCGTGGATGTGTCTGCGCCAGGCGACCATCTCGTCGTAGTGCTCGGCGAGCCACCGCTCGGTGAGCGCACCCAGGTCCGCTGTGCTCACGATGCCGCCCGCCGGCTCTGCGCGGCCAGCACCCGGTCACGCTGGGCCGGGGTTTCGGCCAGCTGAACAACCGTGCGGGCCAACATGATCGCGCCTTCCACGACAGCCTTGTCCGCACTCGGTCGCACCGCCGCGGCCGTGAAGGCCTGCTGGTGGATCGCCGCACCACCCGAGTCGATCCCGATCACCGGATGGATCCCCGGCATCACGTGCGTGACATTGCCCATGTCGGTGCTACCCAGCGGCACACTCGCCTCCACACCGACCGGCAGCGGCTCGCGCCCCAGTCGCACCATCTCGGCGCGCACGGTCTCGGACAACCATCGATCCGGCCGCAGCTCGGCGTAGGCGGGCGCGGTCTCGGTCACGTCGTGCTCACAGCCGGTGGCCAGTGCCCCGGCCGAGAAACACCCCGCCATCCGGTCCTCCAGCTCGTGCAGGGCGGCCATGTCGGTGGCCCGCATCGTGTATCGCATCTCGGCGTGTCCGGGTATGACATTGGTGGCCTGTCCGCCATGTGTGACGATGCCGTGCACCATCTGCCCCGGCGCCAACTGCTGACGCAGCAGCCCGATCGCCACCTGCGCAACCGTCACCGCATCGGCGGCGTTGACCCCGAGATACGGCGCCACCGCGGCGTGCGATTCACGTCCCGTGTAGCTCACGGTCACCTCGGACAACGCCAGCGAACGCGCGGCGGCGATGTCGGCCGGACCGGGATGGAGCATGACCGATGCGGCGATGTCGTCGAAGGTTCCGGCGTTGAGCAGCAGAACCTTTCCTCCGCCGAGTTCCTCGGCCGGGGTACCGATCAGGACCACCGTGAGGTCGAGCGCGTCCGCGACCTCGGCGAGGGCCAGCGCGGTACCCACCGCCGACGCCGCGATGATGTTGTGCCCGCACGCGTGGCCGATGTCGGGCAGCGCGTCGTACTCGGCACAGACGCCGACCACCAGCGAACCGCTGCCGTACGACGCGCGGAACGCGGTGTCCAGGCCGCCGGGCGCCGCAGTGATCTCGAACCCGTACTCGGCCACGAGCGCCTGTGTCTTCGCGCAGCTGCGGTGCTCGGCGAACGCCAATTCGGGTTCCGCGTGGATCGAGTGCGACAGTTCGATCAGGTCGCCACTGCGCCGCCTGACGGCATCCTCGACGCTCAGCGAAGCGGTGGCGGTGGACATTCTCGCAGTATCTCACTTGGTAAAGAGGCCCGTTAAGCTCGCCTACCGTGACCGACCCGCACACCTCAAGCCAAGCGGCCGCGACCGCGATCGCCGACCGGACGGGCGTCGACGAGCACGATGTCGCGGTCGTCCTCGGCTCCGGATGGGCACCCGCGGTCGCCGAACTGGGCGATCCCGTCGGCGTGGCCGACATGGCCGATCTGCCCGGGTTCACCCCGCCAACCGCCGCCGGACATGGCGGTCAGGTGCTTTCCGTCCGCATCGGCAACCATCGGGTGCTGGTGCTCGTCGGCCGCATCCACGCCTACGAGGGCCACGACCTCGCGCACGTCGTGCATCCGGTGCGCACCGCGGTGGCGACCGGTGTGCGCACGGTCGTGCTCACCAACGCCGCAGGCGGACTGCGGCCCGAGTACACGGTGGGCCAACCCGTGCTGATCAGTGACCACCTCAACCTCACCGCCCGGTCGCCGCTGGTGGGACCCCAGTTCGTCAACTTGGTCGACGCGTACTCGCCGCGGCTGCGCGCCGTGGCCCGCGGGTTCGACCCCTCGCTGGCCGAGGGCGTCTACGCCGGCCTACCGGGACCGCACTACGAGACACCCGCCGAGATCCGGATGCTGCGCACGCTCGGCGCCGATCTCGTCGGGATGTCGACCGTCCACGAGACGATCGCGGCGCGCGCGGCCGGGGCCGAGGTGCTCGCGGTGTCCCTGGTGACGAATCTCGCGGCAGGCATGACCGGGGAACCGCTCAGCCACGCCGAGGTGCTGCAGGCCGGGCGCGAGTCCGCGACGCGCATGGGCGCGCTCCTCGCTGAGGTCATCGCGCGTCTCTGATGAGAATTTCCGCGGCCTAACCCGCCAGATACCGCTGCAGCGTCGGGCCGATCCACGCGATGACCTCGTCGCGTGACATGTCGACCAGCGGGGGAAACGCCAGCACATAGCGGCACAACGCCATGCCGAGCACCTGCGACGCCGCGAGGCTTGCGCGAACCGGCGCATCGGGCGCACCGTCGGTGAGCTTGAGGATCACCGGCGCGAGTTGCGCCGCGAAGATCGTGCGCATGCGCTCGGCGACGGCGTCGTTGGTGACGCCGGCGCGCAGCAGGATCAGCAGCGCCTCGTCGCGTTCCCACCGCTCGACGAAATGTCCGGCCAACGTCGCACCGAGGTCGTCGTGCGGCACCACGGACAGATCCGGTAGTTCCAGATCGAACTCGGCCGCCGCGGCGAACAACCGATCCTTGTTGCCGAAATAGCGCATCACCATCGATGGATCGATGTTCGCGTCGGCCGCGATCGCGCGGATCGTGGCGCGTTCGTAGCCGTCGGCAGCGAAGCGCTCACGCGCCGCGGCCAGGATCACCGACTTGGTCTCGGCTGCCGATCGCCTCATGGTCAACAAGTGTAGGCCAACAGGCGTTGACATCCGCACACCCCGGATCTACCGTGAGTCAACAAGCGTTGGCCAACAAGTGTTGACAAAGGAGTCGAGATGGCAATCGCAACCGATGTGCTGATCGTCGGGGCCGGACCGGTCGGTCTCACCGCCGCCGTGGCGCTCACCGAGTTGGGTCGCGACGTGACCGTCGTCGACGCCGAGGCCGAGGGGACCAACACGTCGCGCGCCGCGGTGATCCACGCCCGCACCCTCGAACTGCTCGAGCCCTATGGAGTGGTCGACGACCTCGTGGGCCGCGGTGTACACACACCGGTCTTCACCATCCGGGATCGCGACGACCTGCTCATCGAGGTGCCGTTCGGCCGGCTGCCCAGCGCCTACCCGTACACGCTGATGATCTCGCAGGCCGACACCGAGGCGTTCCTGCTCAAGCGCCTCGAAGCGCTCGGCGGCAAGGTGACCCGGCCCGCGACGGTGACCTCGATCTCCCAGCACGACACCCACGCGGTGGCCACCTTCGACGACGGACAGCAGATCCGGGCGCGGTATGTGGTCGGCGCCGACGGCATCCACAGCACGGTGCGCGAACAGGCACTGATCCCGTTCACCGGCAGCACCTATGCCGAATCCTTCGTGCTCGCCGACGTCGGGTTGTCCGGCGGGATCCCCACCGACGAGGTGATCCTGTACTTCTCACCGGCGGGCCTGGTGGTCGTCGCACCGCTGCCCGACGGCATCCATCGCATCGTCGCGACCGTCGATGCGCAGGAGGCACCCGCGCACCCCGACGCGGCGTTCGTGCAACGCCTGCTCGACGAGCGCGGCCCCGTCGCCCGGCCCGCCGTGGTGGAGGGCGTGGTGTGGAGCTCGCGGTTCCGGGTGCATCATCGCGTCGCAGACACATTCCGCGCCAACCGGATTCTGCTGGCCGGTGACGCCGCACACGTGCACTCCCCCGCCGGCGGGCAGGGCATGAACCTCGGCATCGAGGACGCCGTCATGCTCGCGCGGCCCCTGTCGGAGGTCCTCGACGGCGCACCTGACACCGTCCTCGACGACTATGCGGCACGCCGGCGCCGCGCCGCCCGGCGGATCGTCGCGGCGACCGGTCGGCTCACCGGCCTCGCGACCGCGTCGGCGCGAAAACGTCCCGTGCGCAACCGGATCATGCGCGCCGCGGGTTCCCTTCCCGCCGTGCGGCGCGCGCTGGCCTGGCGGCTGTCCGGCCTGGACCGCCGCTGACACCGCCCACGGAGCTGATCGTCTACCGACGCGCGGGCGTTGCGACGTCGACAGCCTCGGCCCGACGGCCGGTGAGCCGGATCATGGTGCGGGCCAACAGCGGCGCGGTGAACAGCATCAGCAACACCCGCAGCACCTGCGCGGCGATGACGAACGTCACATTGGAGCCCGTCTCGACCGCGGTGGCCAGGACCGCATACACGCCACCGGGGCTCGTGGCGAGATAACCCTCCAGCTGCGTCATCCCGGTGACGTCGGCGAGCACCACCCCGAGCAACGCGGTGGCGGCCCCGAGCAGCACGATCAGCAGCAACGCCAACGGCAGGATGCGGCCGATGGCCCGCAGCGATTCGCGCGTGAACGCCACACCGGCCTGCCAACCGATCACCATGTACCCGGCCTGCACCAGCACCGCCGGGACCGTGAGACCGGACGACAGGCCGGTCAACTGCAGCACCACGGTGAGGGCCAACGGGCCGAGCAGGCCGGCGCCCGGCATGCGCAGCAACCGTCCGCCGACCGCGCCGACGACCACCAGGCCGACGAGCATCGCGAGGCTCAGATACCAAGGCGCCACTTCCGTTTGGGGTGGCGCGACGGCGGGATGGGACCGATCGGCGTGGAACACGACGGTCACCACGAGCGGGATGGTCGCCGTCACGAGCGCGACGCGCAGGTACTGCACGACCGAGACGACACGGTCGTCACCCCCGAGTTCACGCGCGATGGCGACGAGTCCCGAGGCGCCGCCGGCCACCAGGGCCAGTGATCCGGTCAGTGGCGAGACGTCGCGGTGCAGACCCAGCAACGCACCGGCGACGATGCTGATGACCAAGGTCGCCACAGCGATCGCCAGCACGATGCCCCAGTCCGACTGCAGGGCGTCGACCGCGTCCTGATGGACCATGGTGCCGATGTAGACACCGAGCACGCCTTGCGCCACGACACCGGCCTGCCGCGGAACCCTCGGCGGCGCCAGTGCCGCGATCGCGAGCACGACGCCGACGATCAGTGCGGCGAACAGCGCCGCGGACGGGACGTTGATGAGGGTGAGCGGAACGGTGACCGCGACCGTCACGATCAGCAGGAGGAGCCATCGGAGCACCGCGCGCGTCCGTCGTGCTCTCAGCATGGGCGTCCTCGACATGCCACCTCCCTACCCCCACAAACCTAAGCCAAACCTTGCGACTTTCCGAAAGTCGATCGCTGTTCTACCGGTGACTCTGATCGATTACCAAGGTATAACTTCGTTATGGGTAGTGTCACCCCGACGGGAACGACAGCCGGCACGTCGGCGGCCACAGAACTGCGGGAATCGATGATGGCGGTGGCGCGGCAGATGCGAAGGCACCGTCCCGACCACGGCCTCACCCTCACGCAAATGGAGATCCTCGGTGAGGTGAGCCGCGCGGGCACCCCGACTCCCGCCGAACTCGGTGCGCGGCTGCACGTGCGCACGCAGTCACTGACCGACAGCATCAACGAACTCGTCGGACGGGGCCTGATCGCGCGCCGACCCGACGCCGGCGACCGGAGGCGTCAGCTCATCTATCTCACGCCTGCGGGTGCCGATCTACTTGAGGCCGACCGGGCCGAGCGTGACGCATGGTTGCACGACACCATGCGCGACAACCTGTCCGAGCTCGAGTTCGATCTGTTGATGCTCGTCGCACCGGTCCTGCGCAAGCTTGCATACGCGGAGGCCGCTGCGGGCACACTTGGCTCATGACGTCGACCGCGACAGCAGCGCAGGAATGGATCGCCCACGACCCTGACCCGGAAACTGCGGCCGAGCTGAGGGCATGCAGCCCCGATGAACTCGACCACAGATTCAGCCACCCGCTGACATTCGGCACCGCAGGCCTGCGCGGCCCGCTGCGTGGCGGCCCCGACGGCATGAACCTCGCCGTCGTGCTGCGCACCACGTGGGCGGTGGCGCAGGTGCTCAAACAGCACTCCCTCGGCGGGTCCCAGGTGGTGGTGGGCCGCGACGCCCGCCACAAATCCGATGAGTTCGCGCTCGCCGCCGCCGAAGTTCTTGCCGCCGAGGGCTTCGAGGTGCTGCTGATGCTCGCGGCCGTACCGACCCCGGTGGTGGCCTTCGCCGTGCGGCACATGCCCGCCGTCGCCGGAATCCAGATCACCGCGTCGCACAACCCGAAGACCGACAACGGCTACAAGGTGTTCTTGGACGGCGGGCTGCAGATCATCTCACCGACAGATCACGAGATCGAGGAGGCGGTGTCGCGCGCGCCGCACGCCGACGAGATCCCGCGGGCCCCGGTCACCACTGGCGGCCTCGCCCAGATCAAGGCCTACCTCGAACGCGCCGCCCGGGTGCGGCGCAAGTCCGATCCGGTCCGGGTCGCGTTGACGCCCCTACACGGTGTCGGAGGCGAATTCGCGCTCGACGCAATGGCTTTGGCCGGCATCGACGATGTCCACGTGGTGGAATCGCAGTTCAACCCCGATCCTGAGTTTCCCACCGTCGAGTTCCCGAATCCCGAGGAGCCGGGCGCCACCGACGAACTGCTCGCGCTGGCCGCCGACGTCGGCGCCGAGATCGCGATCGCCCTGGATCCCGACGCCGACCGGTGCGCGGTCGGGATCCCCACGCCGGACGGCTGGCGCATGCTCTCGGGTGATGAAACCGGGTGGCTCCTGGGCGATTACATCCTGTCGCAGATCGAACCCGGGATGGTCAGCGAATCCACCGTGGTGGCCAGCACCGTGGTGTCGTCACGCATGCTGGCCTCGATCGCCGCGGCGCACGGCGCCCACCACGTCGAGACGCTCACCGGATTCAAATGGCTGGCCCGCGCGGGATCACCCGGCAGCACACTGGTGTATGCCTACGAGGAGGCCATCGGACACTGCGTCGACCCGTCTTCTGTGCGCGACAAGGACGGTATCACCGCCGCGGTCCTGGCGTGCGATCTGGTTGCCGCACTGCGTTATCAGGGGCGCACCATGGTCGACGCGCTCGACGAGCTCGCCCGCGCGCACGGCGTGCACGTCACACGCGCGGTGTCGCGCCAGGTGTCCGACGCCGACGACGCGATGAGCCGCCTGCGCGCGCAGCCGCCCACCGAACTGGCCGGGTTCACCGTCGGCGTCGAGGACCTGTCGCAGCGCCGCGGTCAACCGCGCACCGATGCGCTGATCTTCACAGGTGCGGATGGCGACACCGCGATCCGCGTGGTGGTGCGGCCGTCAGGAACCGAACCGAAGCTCAAGTCCTACATCGAGGTTCGCTGCGCGCCCACCGATGATCTCGGCGCGGCAAGAAAGCAGGCGCACCGCATCGGTGACGAGTTGTGCCTGGCGGCGAAAGGCTGGTGATCAGCGCGGCCCGAACTGACGGTCCCCCGCGTCACCGAGCCCGGGCACGATATAGGCGATCTCGTTGAGGCCGTCGTCGACCGTCGCGGTGATCAGGCGCATGTCCGGAGCGACGGCCTCCAGCGCGGCGATGCCCTGTGGTGCGCACACCACGCACACCGCGGTGATGTCGACGGCATTGCGGGCCTGCAGCAGCCCGATCGTGTGGGCCATCGAACCGCCCGTCGCCAACATCGGGTCGAGGACGAACACCGACCGGTCACTGAGATCCTCGGGCAGCGACGCCAGGTACGGCGTCGGTTGATGCGTCGTCTCGTCACGCGCCACGCCCACGAAACCCACCTGCGCCTCGGGGATCAGGGCATGCGCCTGATCGACCATCCCCAGCCCCGCGCGAAGCACCGGCACCAGCAACGGCGGGTTCGCCAGGCGTGACCCCACGGTGTCGGTGACGGGGGTGCGCACCGGGATCTGCTCGGAGGGCGCGTCCCGCGTCGCCTCGTAAACCAGCATCAGGGTCAGGTCCCGCAGCGCGGCCCGGAAGGCCGCGTTGTCGGTCCGCTCATCCCGCAGCGTGGTCAGGCGCGCAGCAGCCAGCGGGTGGTCGACGACGCGTACATCCATGCGCCGACCTTAACGTCCGGATGGCTCGATGGTGACCCCGGCGTTCTCCTGAAGATGACCCCAGTGATGTCAACGAGCGACCCGGCCCGGCAGATCTCCACCGCTGTGCTCGTCATCGGCGCCGGCGGATCGGGGCTGCGCGCCGCGATCGAACTGGCTGAACACGGAATCGACGTGCTCGTCGTCGGCAAACGCCCGAGAACCGATGCACACACCACGCTCGCCGCGGGCGGCATCAACGCCGCACTGGCCACCATGGATCCCGACGACAGCTGGCAGCAGCACGCCGCCGACACCATCACCGAGAGCTATCTGCTCGCCGATCCGGTCACCGTGCAGACCGTGACCGAGCACGCCGCCGAATCGATTGCCGACCTGGAACGCTGGGGCATGGCATTCGCGCGGGAACGCGACGGCCGTATCTCGCAACGCTTCTTCGGCGCCCACACCTATCGCCGCACCGCGTTCGCCGGTGACTACACCGGGCTGGAACTGCAACGCACCCTCATCGGCCGTGCCGCCGAACTCGCCGTTCCGATACTCGATTCCGTGTACATCACGCGGCTGCTGGTGCGCGACAACGTGGTGTTCGGCGCCTACGGCTTCGACCTGCGCGACGGTACGCGCCACACCATCCACGCCGACGCCGTGATCCTCGCGTGCGGCGGGCACACCCGCATCTGGCGACACACCTCGTCGCGCCGTGACGAGAACACCGGTGATTCGTTTCGGCTGGCGGTCGAGGCCGGGGGGCGCATCCGCGACCCCGAGCTGGTGCAGTTCCACCCGTCGGGCCTGCTGGATCCGGAAGATGCGGCGGGAACCCTGGTTTCGGAGGCGGCCCGCGGTGAGGGCGGCGTCCTGCGCAACGCACTCGGTGAACGCTTCATGCAACGCTACGACCCTGACCGGATGGAGTTGTCCACACGCGACCGGGTGGCGCTGGCGGCCTACACCGAGATCAAGGAGGGACGCGGCACACCGCGCGGTGGGGTGTGGCTGGACGTTTCCCACCTGCCCCGTGCGCAGATCATGCAGCGGCTGCCACGCGTCTACCAGACGCTCATGGAGTTGCAGCTTCTCGACATCACCACCACGCCGATCGAGATCGCACCGACCGCCCACTACTCGATGGGTGGGGTCTGGGTGCGCGCCGAGGACCACAGCACCGACGTGGTGGGCCTGTACGCGGTGGGTGAGGCCGCCAGCGGTCTGCACGGGGCCAATCGGCTCGGCGGCAACTCGCTGATCGAATTGCTGGTGTACGGCAAGATCGTGGGCCGGGCCGCCGCGGCGTACTCCAGTCGGTTACTCGCCCAACAGCGTTGTCCGGTAGCGATATCGGATGCCCGCGACGAGATCGACGCGATGCTGTGCGCGCGCGGGTCCCAGACGGTGCGGTACCTGCAGCGCTCGGTGCGCAACCTCATGACCGAATACGCGGGCGTGATCCGCGACGAGGCCGGCCTGCGCACCGGGCTGGACGAACTCGACGACATCGAGGCCCAGATGTCGGACATCGCAGTGCATCCGGACATCGCGGGGTTCCATGACCTGGCGCACGCGTTCGACCTCAGATCCGGGATCGTCGCGGCGCGCGCGACGCTGGAGGCAGCACTGGAACGTCGGGAGACCCGGGGCTGTCACAACCGGTCCGATCATCCCCAGGTCGACGAGTCGCTTCGGGTGAACCTGGTGTGGTCGGCACCCGGCCGCATCGAGCGCGAGCCGATTGCAGATATCCCGCAGGACATCTCGGCGCGTATGCGGGAGGTGTCATCGGTGGGGAAACTTGTCGAATGACAAGGGCGTGATCACCGTTCGGGCGTCGCTCCGATCCTCGACAACTTCTCGGGCGCGAGCACCCACAACACGTGGTCGATCCCATCCGCCGAGGCGGCCACCGTGAGAAACGCTGCAGGAGAATCGTTGTGGAGGACCAACACCGCTGAGCGGCCGTTCGCGGTGATCCACCGCAACGCGGCGCCCGGCCACAGCCGGGGGCGGAAAGCGCGGACGAACTTGGCGACCGTCGCGCGGCCGAGGACGGGGATCTGTGCCGCGTTTCGCACTCCGTTGCCGTCGGTGTAACTCACAACGTCCTCGGCGAGGATCTCTTCGAGTGCGTCGAGGTCACCGCTTCGCGCCGCTGCGACGAACGCCCGCAGCAGGCGGTCCTGATCCGCGTCGGTCACCGGTGCCACGCGCCGCGTCGTGAGGCGCTTGCGTGCACGGCTCACGAGTTGCCTGGCGTTGGGCGCCGACACCCCGACCGTCTCGGCGATCTGTTCATACGGGTAGTCGAACGCCTCCCGCAGGATGTAGGCGGCACGTTCCGGTGGTGCAAGCCGTTCCAGCAGCATCAAGGTGGCGAGTTCGAGCGCCGCAGCGCGCTCGGCGCCCAACGCCGGGTCGGCGGTGGTGTCGACCGGTTCGGGAAGCCACGGGCCGATGTAGGTTTCGTGGCGCGCCCGCGCGGACTGCAGCACGTTGAGGCAGATCCGCGTCACGATCGTCGTCAGGAACGCCGCCGGGTCGGTGACCGCGGCACGGTCGGTGTCCTGCCACCGTAACCACGTCTCCTGCACGGCATCCTCGGCCTCGGTGACCGTGCCCGTCATCCGGTAGGCGACGCCGAACAGGCGCGGCCGCACGCGGGTGAAGACCTCCTCGGCCCGGGAGAGATCCGTCCATGCCGGATTCGCCGCCGGATCTGCCATGGCCTGAAGTCAAGCACACAAGGCCGCGGGGGCGCCGCGATCGGCGTGATGCACCCCACTGCCGAGTTCTGTCACAGATCGCCGGGCCGGTTTGTCTACCTGGTGACACGAGAGGTGGACGACGAATGAGTCACGACGGATGAGGCGGACCGGGCACCTGATCGGGCGAGCCACGGAACGCGGCGCACTGCGACAGATGTGCGCCGATCTGCGCGCCGGAACCAGCCGGGTGCTGGTGCTGCGCGGTGAGGCCGGCGTGGGTAAGACCGCGCTGATCGATGCGGTTGTCGGCGAGGGTGACGGTGCGGGTGTGCGCGTGGTGCGCGTGACCGGAGTCGAATCCGACATGGACCTCACCTATGCCGGTCTGCAACAGCTGTGCGCCCCGTTGATGGCGCACCTGCCCCGGCTACCCGAACTGCAACAACAGGCGTTGACCGTCGCGTTCGGCCGCGGGCCGGGCCCGCAGCCGGACCGCTTTCTCGTCGGGCTGGCAACGCTCGAGCTGATGGGGGCCGCGGCCGCGCAAACTCCGGTGCTGTGCATGGTCGACGACGCCCACTGGCTCGATCCCGCGTCGTTGCAGACGCTGCTGTTCATCGCGCGTCGGCTACCCGATGCGCCGCTGGGGTTGCTGTTCGCGGTGCGCCGCGCGACGAAGCTGCCCGGCCTGCCCGAATTGAGCGTGGCGAGGCTGAACGACCGCGAAGCCGGCGAGTTGTTCGACGCGCTTTTGCCGGGACGTATCGACCCTCGGGTGCGTGACCGGATCATCGGCGAGACCCGGGGCAATCCCCTGGCTCTGCACGCACTGCCCGAGACGTTCACCGCGGCCGAGATCGCCGGCGGCTTCACCAACCCGCGGATACGTCTTGACCTGACGAATCCCGGTGTGCTGTCGGACTTTCCAGAACCCACACGCCGGCTGCTCCTCACCGCCGCGGCCGAGCCGACCGGGGACCCGCTGCTGCTCATGCGGGCTGCGGACATCCTGGACATCCCCCTGACGGCTCTCGCGCCGGCCGAGGCGGCCGGGCTTGTGGAGATGGGACCACGCGTGTGGTTCCGCGACCCCCATCTGCGGACGATGATCTATCGCACCGCGCGCCTCGACGAACGCCGAACGGTGCACCACGCTCTCGCCGCGGTCACCGACGCCGAGCTGGATCCGGCTCGGTGTGCCTGGCACGCGGCCAACGCCGCGGCCGCGCCCGACGAGTCCGTGGCGACCCAACTGCAGGACGCCGTGGAGTGCGCCCGGGACACCGGTGGCGTGGTGGCCGCAGCCGCGTTCTGGGAACGCGCGACGGCGCTGACCGCCGATCCGTCGCGACGGGGTGCCCGCGCGCTGGCGGCCGCCGAGGCGAGATACCTTGCCGGTGAAGACAGTGCGGCGTTCGAACTGCTCGGGATCGCCGAGGCCGGGCCTCTCGATGCGGTTCAACGGGCACAGGCCGCGCGTTTGCGCATACTGCTCGGGTGCCACCGCGGCACCGTGTCCGAACCGGCCGCGGCCCTGCTCGACATCGCGCGTCGGCTCGCCACACTGGATGCTCGCGCGGCGTCCGCCACCCACCTCGACGCCCTGGCCGCCGCGATGTGCGCAGGCCGACACGGTGAGATGCACCTCCTCAAGGAGGCCGCCGAGTCCGCACGGTCCGCGGTGGCCCAGGCACCGCCGCCCCGGGAGCCCGCCGATCTGCTGCTCGACGGATTGGCCACGCGTATCGCGTGCGGGGCGTCGGCGATCCCGACGCTGCGAGGCGGTCTCGACGTTCCGTCGGTCCCGCCGAGTCCGATGCTGCGGGAGGCCGCCGTTCGGGAATGCTGGGACGACGACGCCTGGGAAGCGGTGTCCACAGCCCTGCTGGATGAGGTCCGGGACTGTGGCGCATTCGCGGCCTTGCCCGATGCGCTCGACTTCCGCGCCGGGCTGCTCACCCAGGGCGGCGAATTCCCCGAAGCCGAACGGCTTCTCGATGAGGCGGCCGATCGGGGCGCGGTACCGCTGCAGGCGCCGGTGCTGGCGGCGTGGCGCGGCGACGCCGCCGAGACGACGCGCCTGGTCGAGGCGGTCACCAGCTGCCGCGCGGGCCGTGCGGCGGGAGTTTCCGGATACGCCCTGGCAGTGCTCAACAACGGCCTCGGGCTCTACGAGCAGGCTTTCGCCGCGGCCCACCAGGCCTGCGAGTACGAGGATCTGGGGTTCTACGGCGGCACACTGGTCGAGTTGATCGAGGCGGGCACGCGGTGCGGTCAACGCGACTCTGCCGCCGAGGCACTGCACCTGCTCGAGGAGCGGACCTCGACGGCCGGGACCGCATGGGCGGCGGCCGCGCTGGCCGGTGGTCGGGCGCTGCTCGCATGCGGCGGGCGCGCCGAGCGGCGTCACCGTGCCGACCGCTTGTTCCAGGACTCGATCGACCTGTACGACCGCACCCGGCTGACGGTGCAGGCGGCGCGGGCCCGGTTGCGGTACGGGGAGTGGCTGCGCCGCGCCAACCGCAGGCCCGATGCCCTCCGTCATCTCACCGCCGCGCACGAGGTGTTCCACCGGATCGGTGCGCAGGCCTTCGCCGAGCGGGCACGCCGCGAAATCGTCGCGGCGGGCCGGAAGTCCCGCACAGTTACGGACCGCGCGGGTGAGCAGCTCACGGCGCAGGAGGCCCAGATCGCCGGGTTGGCCGCGACGGGCCTGACCAACCAGGAGATCGGTGCGCAGTTGTTCATCAGTACCCACACCGTGGAATGGCACCTGCGCAAGGTCTTCGTCAAGCTCGGCATCACCTCGCGCAGGCAGTTGCGCAGTCACGAACCACGAACCACGGGTTTTCAAGGGTCCGCTCCCGGCCCGGGTCGGCGAGCCTGAGATGGCAGCCCCACCGGAGCACTGCACACGAGCGAGATCGGGGATTCTCATGACTTTGGCACCGGACCCGGCATCCGATTCGGAATCGGAGGCCGAGCGTGCCGCGCGGTTCACGCGCGATGCCATGCCGTACCGGCCAGCGCTGCTGCGCACCGCGCGCAGGCTGGCCCGCACCGAGGCGGACGCCGAGGACCTGGTGCAGGATGCGCTGCTGAACGCCTACGTCGGATTCCGGCGCTTCCGACCCGGCACCAACATGCGTGCCTGGCTGTTCCGCATCATGCACAACCGGTGGATCAGCACATACCGCATGACGCAACGGCGACCGACGACGTTCTGCGTGGACGAACTGACCGACAGCGACATCGCCGAAGGCGCGCTGTACACGGCGACCGGGTGGCGTTCGGCCGAGGACGAGGCGCTCGATGCGATTCCCGACGCGCATCTGCGCACGGCGCTGGGCACCCTGCCCGAAGGGTTCCGTACGGTGCTCTTCTACGCCGACATCGAAGGTTTCACCTACGCCGAAACCGCTGTGCTGATGGGGATTCCGGTGGGCACCGTGATGTCACGAATCGCACGTGGACGTCAGCGGCTGCGCGCCGCGCTCACGGTGGACACCACCAACACCACCGGCGCCGCCCCGGCGCGCGGGGAATGCGCCGCCTGATCGAAAGAGAGGAACCCATGCAACTCGAGGGCTACCACGCACTGGTCACCGGAGGTACGGCAGGCATCGGCCTGGCATGCGCCGAACTGCTGGCCAAGGAGGGCGCCGGCGTGACCATCACGGGCCGCAATGCCGAGCGGGGCGCGGACGCGGCCGCCGGACTCGGCGGCCACGCGCGATTCGTCCAGGCCGATCTGGCGGATCTGCAGTCGGTGAAAGCGCTTGCCGAGGAATGCCGTTCGGTCGACATCGTCGTCAACAACGCGGCGAGCTTCCCGGGTGCGCTCACTGTCGAACAGGACATCGCGTCGTACGAGCGCACCTTCGACACCAACGTGCGCGGCACGTATTTCCTGGTGGCCCAACTGGTTCCCGGGATGTTTGCACGTGGGCGCGGCAGCATCGTCAACGTCACGTCGATGGTCGCCTCCAAGGGCGTCGCCGGGGCGTCGACCTACAGCGCGTCGAAAGCCGCCGTCGAATCCCTGACCCGAACCTGGGCCGCCGAGTTCGGGCCGCGCGGGGTCCGCGTCAACAGCGTCGCGCCCGGCCCGACCCGGACCGCGGGTGTGGAAGCCGAATGGGGCAATGTCAACGAGCAATTGGGCAAGGCGCTGCCGCTGGGCCGCACGGCGCTGCCCGAGGAGATCGCGCACGCGGTGCTGTTCCTGTGCTCACCGCGCGCAAGCTTCATCACCGGGTCGACCCTGCACGTCGACGGCGGCGGCGCGGCCGTCTGAGAGGAGACCATCATGTCCGACAACCCCACCCGCAGCGATGCGTGGAAGACCGCGGTCACCGTGGTACAGGAGGCACATCCGCCGTCCATTTCCGACGGAGCGCACGCGATGACCATCGTCGTCGAATTCCCGCCGGGAGACCCCGGCACTCCCCCGCACCGCCACTCCGGGCCCGCGTTCGGCTACGTGCTCGAGGGTGAGATGCTGTTCGAACTCGAGGGCCTGCCGCCGCGGGTCGTGCGGGCCGGTGAGGCGTTCTGGGAACCCGGCGGCGACGTCATCCACTACCAGGACGGCAACAACCGCAGCGACATCCCGCTGCGGTTCACCGTGACGATGCTGTGCGCGCCGGGTAAGCCCATGCTCGTCCTGGTCGACGACGACGAACTCGAGGCCCGCAAGGACCACCGCGTCGCGGGCTGACAAAAACGCGCGGCAGCGGAACCGAACGGCGCTGCCGTGCGTCATAACGTCATGCTCGCCTTGTTCGCCGACACCGGCACGATCCGCGCGCATGGTGCCGCGTGCGCCGCGCACACCGCCGACCTCACTGCCCTGACCGCGGCGTTGCAGTCGCTGCCGTCGCAACTGCCCACACTCGGCCCCGCCGCCGACCGGTTCCTCGCCGTCTTTGTGGATGCCCTGGTCGCACACGCGAATTCGGTTGCCGCGCTCGGCCACCGAATCCAGCAGGCCGGGGTGACAGCGCAGCACACCGCCACGTCTTACGAAGCGGCGTGCCACCACGCCGCGGAGTTGTTGTAGGCCGGTATGCCGGGGGTATTGGCGCACGCACTGGCGGCGCCGCTGCACGACCTGCGGGAGCTGGTGGGCACAGGTTGGACCGCGACCGATGCGCCGGTGGCGGCCCTCACCCGCGCGCGGGCAGTTCTCACCGGCATCGCCGAGTCCGCCGCGGTGTCGTGGGTACGGGTCGCCGACGGATGGGCCGGCGCAGCGGCCGTCGCGGCAGGCGGGGTGTCCACGACCACCGTGGCTGCCGCCCGTGCGCTGGCCGATCGTGCCGGGCTGCTGGGTGACGTCGCCCATGAGGCGGGGTCCGCGGTGACACGCGCGCAGGCCCGGTTGGACGCCATCATCGAGAACTTCGAGCAGCGCGCCGCCGCACTCGAGCCCCGACTCGGCCAACCCGGCGTCGCCGAAGAACTTCTCATCGAGGCACAGAACACTCTACGCGAAGCCGTCGCCGTCGTTGCCGAACTACGCGCCGAACTCGATCGGCAGTCCACCGTGATGACGTCGGCGCCCGCAGCCACCCCCGCCGGCTTCTCGGGCGCCGGCGCGGCGCTGCCGACCGCCGGGTGGTCGGGCCTGGCCGCGGGCCCGGGGTCGGGGTTGTCGGGCGCACGTGCGCCGGTGTTCTCGGCCCCCGAGACCGGCCTGCGTGAACTAGGTGATCTCCCGGATGCCGCGGCGTTCGGCGACGGTGTCGCGGTGCGTCTGCCCGACGGCAGCACGGCGATGGCCCCGAACGCCGTGGCGGCCAGCGCCGTGCGGCATGCGCTGACGCAACTGGGCGTGCCGTATCACTGGGGCGGCACCACACCGGGCGTCGGACTCGACTGCAGCGGGCTCACACAGTGGGCGTATCGCGAAGCCGGTTTGAGCATCCCCCGTCTGGCCCAGGAGCAGGACGTCGGCGTCGCGGTCGCGGCAAACGCGGTGCGGCCCGGGGATCTTGCGGTGTGGGACGGCCACGTCGCGATGATCGTCGGGCCCGACACGATGATCGAGGCGGGCGATCCCGTGCAGCTGTCCCCGATCCGGACCACCAACGCCGGGCAGGGGTTCCAGGGATTCTGGCGGCCCACCGCATGAGCGGGTCGTTCGAGGAGGCCATGGCCCGCGCACGAGCGCGGCTGAGGACATTGGAGGCCGCCATCGACGATCTGGCCCGTCGCCGCACCGCTGGGTCAGAACGCGCCGACGGGGCGTGGCGCGAGCGGCGGCTCGGTCGCCTCGTCGCCGAGTTCGAGGCCGGTGAGGATCGAAAACGGCAGGCAACCTGACTGAGCATCAGGGGTACGCCGTTAGGCTGTGCCGCATGGCTGCTGACATCGTGCCGGTCCGCCTTGGGCTGACCAAGGGTGACCTCTACACATTGTGGGCTCCGCGCTGGCGTGACGCCGGCGACGAGTGGGAGGCGTTTCTCGGCAAGGACGAGGACCTTTTCGCTTTCGAAACGGTGGCCGACCTGGTCGCATTCGTCCGCACCAACAGCGACAACGACCTCACCGACCATCCGGCGTGGGAGAAGCTGACCGAGGCCAACGCGCACAAGCTCGACCCGGCGGAGGATCGGCGGTACGACCTGGTGGGCGTGCCCGAGGTGGTCGCTGAGAAGCCGACCGAGGATTCCGTCGAGGCGCTGCGCCAGACGCTGGCGGTCGCGGCGTCGATCGGTTCGGTGTGCGACCTGGCCGCCGTCAACAAGTTCTTCAACGGCAACCCGGTGCTGGCGACCATCGGTGGTGGCCTCGAGGCGTTCAGCGGGCGCAGCGGCCGCAAGCGCTGGGCCGAGATCGAGGCCGTGATCCTGCGCGGCTGGGATGGCGTGGTCGACGCGATCGACGAGATCGTGGCGATCCCCGAGGACATCGACCCCGCCGCGGTCAAGAAGGCCGAGGCCGAACTCGAAGAGGACGCTCCCGAAGAGGACGAGGACATCGCTGTCGAAGACGAGGCCGCCGACGGTGAGGCGGCCGAGTCGGACGCCGGCGACGACGACACCGACGTCGCGCCCGCGGCCGCACCGGGCGGAGTCCTCGGCGGTGACGAGGACTTCTGGCTCAAGGTCGGCATCGATCCGGTCCGCATCATGACCGGCACGGGCACGCACTTCACGCTGCGCTGCTACCTCGACGATCAGCCGGTGTTCCTGGGCCGCAACGGGCGCATCAGCGTGTTCCCGTCGGAGCGCACCCTGGCGCGCTACCTTGCCGACGAGCACGACCACGACCTGTCGGATCTTGCGACCTACGACGACATCCGCACCGCCGCCACCGACGGTTCACTGCGCGTCGAGGTCACCGACGAGAACGTCTACGTGCTCAGTGGTATCGCCGACGACATCGCCGACGGGCCCGAGGCCATCGATCGCGATCAGCTCGAACTCGCAGTCGAGTTGCTGCGCGACGTCAGCGACTATTCCGAGGACAAGACGGTCGACGAGACGCTCAGCGTCGATGAGCCGCTCGGCGCCTTCATCGCGCACGTCCTCGACCCCGACGACCACGACGCCCCCGAGCCGCCGTACGCCAAGGCCGTCGAGCAGTGGGAATCGCTCGTACGGTTCGTGGAGTCCCGGCTGCGCGCGGAGTAGCCGTTGCCTTTTGGTGATCGCCGAGTCGGGCGAGGTTGATCGCAGCACCCAGATCACGATCGATCCGCGTGCCGCAGTGCTCGCAGTCGAAGACTCGATCGGCCAGCGTGAGGTTTGGCTTTCGCCTCCCACAGCCCGTGCAGGTCTTCGATGACGGAAAATACCGGTCGGCTTCCTCCAGATGAGAACCGTACCAACGAGTTTTGTAGCCGAGCATGCGCCGCACCTCGGCCAGGGCGGCATCAGCCAGGGCACGGTTGAGGCCACGCTTGCGGGCCCCACCAGCGCTACGCATGCCGGCAGCGTGGAGTGTTTCGACCACGACCACCCGGTGTTTTTGGGCCAGGGCGGTGCTGGCCGAGACCAAGTCAATTAGGTTGTGGTGGTGGTGTTTTGGCTCCTTATACGAGGCTGGCGGCCTACATCAGCTCGACGAGCCGATGGGTAACCGAAGATTTCCCGCACCACGGTTGGCCATGACCGCGACAGTGGCCGTGACGATGTCGAGCGGCAACCGCGCGCCGGTGGCCAGGTCTATGCGGTCTGACGACTCGGCGGCAGGCGCGTTGTCTGAGTTCATGCCCGTCAGCTGGGTCCGGGTTGCGGGTTGCGATTCGGTCCAGTGCAGATCGCCGAGCCATTATTGCCTGCTACTCAACCGACGAGCTCGACGCCGGCGTCTGAGGGTGCTGTTATACGGCGACTACGTCGACAAGATCGTCCAGACCGGCAAAGTCTGCAGCGTTGCGGGTATACAGCCGGGCCGAGTGTGCGCGCGCAGTGGCGGCGATGAGTAGATCCATAGACCGCGCCCGCGGCTGACGGCCAGCTCGCGCAATCGCTGCCGCAACAGGGCCATAGCTGTCGGCCACCGCATTGTCCACTGGCAGAGCGTCAAACGTTCGCTGCAGCGCAAGCAGGCGTCGTAGCCGCTCAGCCCGTATCTCGGGTGTCTTGGCGACGAGGACGCCAAAGTGCATCTCCGCCACAGTGATCGCGCTGATGGCCAATTCCCCTTCGAGGGGCCCGACATCGGTGGCGATGATGACACTGGTGTCGAGCAGCGCCCTCACCGGGCCTCCCAGGGGTCATGCAGCTCCTGGTCGACGGTGTCGCGGTCGGCATCCCAGTCCGGATCGGCGGGCCCGCGAAATACACCGGCAACATCAGCCCACGTCCTCCATGCCCGCGGCGTTGCAGACACCAGTCGGGCGCTCGGTCGCCCAGCAACGGTGATAGTGAACTCCTCGCCCTGTTCGACGCGTCTGACCAGGTCAGAGGCGTCCTGACGGAGCTCGCGTAACCCTACATTCTCCATTCACCCAATGTAGCACCTGTGCTACTCGTGTGTTGGCGGCCGCGGCCATACCCGGCGGGCGCGGCTGGGCGGTCTCCACCTTGGTTCAGCGGCTCAAGGGCGCACCACACTGCGCACATCGCTTCAACGCAGCACGGTTCCGCTCCTACGGTTTTCGGTTGTGCGGTGGGTCTGGCGGTTTGGGTGTCGGGTAGGTCGCGCGGTCGAGCATTCGACCGACATTTCGAACCTCGCGCAGGACTTTGCTGCAATTTTCGTGGTACTGCTGCATGTGGGCATGTATGTGAGCGGTGGCAGCGGCGCTGACCGTTGTGGCGGTGGGGGCTTGATACCGGCGATGTCGGTCGCCATCTCGTTGAGGCTCTCGATCTTCCACGCGACCAACAGGTCGAGTGCACGGAGTGTGCACTCGCGTGCAAGGGCATCGACGTTGGTGTCCCATGGCGAGTTTTCGTCGCGCAGGAGGGGCATTTCGTCCTGGATAGCTTGTAAGGCATTGAATGTGGGGGCGGTGCCGGCGGCGAGGATGAGGGACGTTCAAGCGCGGCGGAGTTGTCACTGTATGAGCTGACTCATCCGGCAGTGCCCGAGGTCGCAGTCGTCGGCCGCCCGACCTCGACCTCGGCCGGCGGGAGCTTGTTCATCTGAATTTCAGAAAAACTACATCGATTACTTGTGTTTTACAGATCGATGGACTCTGGTTCATTGTGGTCCTCATCACCACCGCGGGCTGACGGATTCACCCGGCCCAAATCACGGAGGAACACATGGCTGACATTCCTGGCCAGACTGCCCCGATGCTGGAGCAGCACACGATCGGCTTCGTCCCGGCATCGGACCGGCACGGCAAGGTACGCGACCTGTTCACCCTGTGGTTCGGCACCAATATCGCGCCGCTGCCCATCGTCACCGGCGCGCTCGGGCCGAGCCTGTTCGGGCTGAACCTCTGGTGGAGCCTGATCGCGTTCGTCGTCGGGCATGTGATCGGCGGCGCGCTCATGGCCCTGCACTCGGCCCAGGGCCCGCAGATGGGCATCCCCCAGATGATTCAGAGTCGCGGCCAGTTCGGCACGATAGGCGCACTCATCATCGTGCTGATCGCCGCGGTCATGTACCTCGGCTTCTTCGCCTCGAACATCGTCCTGGCGGGCCAGTCGATCCACGGCATCGTCGGCGGTATCCCGGTGAACGTGGGCATCATCCCGGGCGCGGTGGGCTCGGCGATCATCTGCATCATCGGATACCGATTGATCCACTTCCTGAACCGGATCGGTACGTGGGTGCTGGGTGTCGCCATCGTCGCCGGATTCGTCGCCATCCTGATCTCCGATCTCCCGGCCGACTTTCTGACGCGAGGCGGATTCAACTTCGCCGGCTGGCTGGCCACCGTGTCCCTCGGCGCGCTGTGGCAGATCGCGTTTGCCCCGTACGTGTCGGACTACTCGCGCTACCTGCCGAAGGACGTCGGTGTGGCAGCGACGTTCTGGACCACCTATCTGGGCTGTGTGCTCGGATCCTTCCTGGCCTTCGCCTTCGGTGCCGTTGTCGCCCTTGCCGCCCCGGTCGGCATGGACACCATGGACGGCGTCAAGACGACCACCGGCGCGCTGGGCACCACGATGCTCGTGCTGTTCGTGCTCAGTGTCATCAGTCATAACGCGCTCAATCTCTATGGCGCGGTGCTGTCGATCATCACCAGTGTGCAGACGTTCCGTGCACGGTGGATCCCGACGGCACAGGCCCGAGTGGTCCTGTCCGTGGTGATCCTCATCGGTGCCTCGGTCGTCGCGATCGCGTTGTCGGCGGACTTCGTCTCGCACTTCGTGAATCTGGTTGTGGCCCTGCTGGTCGTGCTCGTGCCGTGGACGGCCATCAACCTCATCGACTTCTACATAGTGCACAAGGGTGTATACGACCTCGAATCGATCTTCCGGTTCGACGGCGGCATCTACGGCCGATACAACCGTGCGGCCGTCATCGCCTACGTGGCCGGAATCGTTGTCCAGATTCCTTTCATGGCAACGTCGTTGTACACCGGTCCGGTGGCCGACCACCTGGGCGGTGCCGATCTGTCCTGGCTCGCCGGCTTGATCGTCACCGGGCCGATCTATCTGCTGCTGGTGAGCCGCTCCACCGGACCGATCACCCTGGGCTTGCGCACCGGTGCCGAAAACTCCGGCCACACAGGCCATCTCGCGACACAACCGCAAGAATGACCGGCATCACGCCTGGTTGATCTCCTGCGCACGCGAAGTGCCGGCAGGCCGCCCACGGCAGATTGGATCTAGTTTTCAGATGAAGTGCATCGAATATATGAGCTGTACAGATGCAGTGGGCGATTGAATCATGAAAGCAACACACGAGTCTTTCCGAGCAGTGGAGGTTGGAATGTCGAGCCAAGAGACCGAGGTTCTCGTGGTCGGCGCGGGGCAGGCCGGTATCGCGATGAGCGAGCACCTCGGTCTGCACGGTGTGCCGCACCTTGTCGTCGAGCGCGACCGGATCGCCGAGCGCTGGCGCACCTGGCGGTGGGATTCCCTGGTGGCCAACGGACCCGCCTGGCACGACCGCTTCCCGGGCCAGGAGTTCAACATCGATCCCGACTCCTTCGCAGGCAAGGAGCAGGTCGCGGACTATCTCGTCTCCTACGCGGAGAAGATCGACGCGCCGATTCGTACCGGTGTCGAGGTGAGATCGGTACGGAAGAACCACGGCCGCGCGGGATTCCACGTCGAGACATCCGAGGGAACCATCGAGGCCCGCTACATCGTGGCGGCCACCGGCGCGTTCCAGAAGCCGGTCATTCCACCGGTCGTCCCCGACAGCGCCGGCATCCACCAGATTCACTCCAGTGCCTATCACAACCCACGGCAACTGCCGGACGGCTCCGTGCTGGTGATCGGAGCCGGGTCGTCCGGCGTCCAGATCGCCGACGAGCTCCAACAGTCGGGGCGCCGGGTGTACCTCGCCGTGGGGCCCCACGATCGGCCGCCCCGCAGCTATCGGGGTCGTGACTTCTGTTGGTGGCTGGGCGTTCTCGGCAAGTGGGATATGGCCGCCCCACCGCGCGGCGCCGAGCATGTGACCATCGCGGTGAGCGGAGCCCACGGCGGACACACGGTCGACTTCCGGTCGCTGGCCGCCAGTGGGATCACACTGCTCGGCATGGCGGGCCCGTACGAGGACGGCGTCATGCGTTTCGCACCCGATCTGCGCACAAACATCGAGAACGGCGACGCGAACTACCTTTCCATGCTTGACGAGGCCGACGCCTATGTCGCCCGCAACGGGCTCGACCTGCCCGAGGAGCCGCAGGCTCGGGTTCTGGGCCCCGACCCCGAGTGCATGATCAATCCGATCCTCGAGCTCGACTTCGCCGCCGCAGGCATCACCACGATCATCTGGGCCGTCGGGTTCGCGTTCGACTACAGCTGGTTGCAGGTCGACACGTTCGACGAGAACGGCCGACCGATACATCAGCGCGGGGTCTCGGCCGAACCCGGCGTGTACTTCCTCGGTCTACCGTGGCAGTCCCGGCGCGGGTCGAGCTTCATCTGGGGCGTGTGGCACGACGCCAAATACCTTGCCGACCAGATCGCGATCCAACGCACCTACCTCGCCTACAAGGGCGCCGAACTGACGAAGGCAGTGGCCAAATGAGCACCCACACACGGATCCGGCCCTTCAACACCAAGGACACCTATCCCGAGCAGAACCTCGACAACGACCTGTGCCAGGCTGTCGTCGCGCGCGGCGTGGTGTACCTACGCGGCCAGATCGGCCAGGATCTCGACACCCGCGAGTCGGTGGGCATCGGCGATGTCGCAGCCCAGACCGAGAAGGCCATGAGCAACATCGCGATGCTGCTCGACGAGGCCGGTAGCTCCCTGCGTGACATCGTGAAGGTGACCGTGTACCTCACCGACATCCGGTACCGCGAAACCGTGTACCGGATCATGGGCCGCTGGCTGCAGGGCGTCTTCCCGGTCTCCACCGGCCTGGTCGTCGAGGCACTCGCCCGCCCGGAATGGCTCGTGGAGATCGATGCCACCGCCGTCATCAGTGAGGCAGACCGATGACCTTCTCCCTGGTCGCGCGCGACGCCGCAACGGGTGCGTTCGGCATCGTGATCTGCTCGTCGAGTCCCGCGGTCGCATCGCGGTGCGCGCACGCGCGAGCCGGTGTCGGGGTCGTCGCCTCGCAGAACGTCACCAACCCGGCCCTCGGACCGCTCGTCCTGGACTCGCTCGCCGCGGGCTCCGATGCCGACGCGGCGCTCAAGGCCGCGCTGGACCAAGAGCGATTCCCGGATCACCGGCAGTTGACCGTCGTCGACGCCCGCGGCACCACCGCGGTGCATTCCGGGCCCAACAGCCTCGGCGTGCACACCCACGTCGAAGGCGATCAAGCGGTCGCTGCCGGTAATCTCCTCGCCGACGAATCGGTGATCTCGCAGTTGCTGACCGGCTTTGCGACCAGCGCGGCCGAGGTTTTCGAGGAGCGGCTGCTCGACGGCCTGCGGGCCGCGCTGGCCGCAGGTGGTGAAGCGGGCCCCGTGCACTCCGCCGGAATGCTTGTGGTGGACGATGTTCCGTGGCCCGTCACCGATCTGCGGGTCGACCACTCCGACGATCCGATCGGCGATCTCGCCGCGCTGTGGCGGCTGTGGCAGCCCCAGAAGAACGATTACCGCGTCCGTGGCATCGACCCGACGCAGGCCCCCTCCTATGGAGTCCCGGGTGACCAGTAGCGATGCCGTCCTCGCCGCGGGCGTCGGAACGGCCCATCCGAAGCTCATCGAGTTGTCGCGCGATCTCTATGACCACCCCGAAACGGCGTGGGAAGAAGTCCGTTCCGCGCGGCGGGTCGCCGGAGCGCTGGCCGACGGTGGATTCGACGTCACCGAAGGCTACTGCGGCCTCGACACCGCATTCGCTGCCCGAACGGGCAGCGGTGATCTGCACATCGCACTGTGCGCCGAGTACGACGCGTTGCCCGGCCTCGGCCATGCGTGCGGCCACAACCTGATCTCCGCCATCACGGTCGGGGCTGCGCTGGCTCTCGCACCCGTCGCCGATGATCTCGGGCTGGCGCTGACGGTGATCGGCACCCCCGCCGAAGAGGGCGGAGGCGGCAAGATCGAACTGCTCGAACGTGGCGGCTTCAGCGGGCAGCACGCGGCCGCGATGGTCCACCCGGGGCCGGTCGACGTGGCCCGTGCACGGCCGTTCGCGGTCTCGCACAGCCATATCGAATACCACGGCAAGTCCGCACACGCGGCGGCCTATCCGGAACGCGGTGTGAACGCAGCCGACGCGTTCACCATTGCTCAGGTCGCGATCGGGCTGCTACGTCAGCAGCTGCCGGCGTCGGTGCGGGTGCACGGCATGGTGACCCGTGGGGGTGAAGCTCCCAATGCCATCGCCGAACGCACGGAAGGCCGTTGGTATGTGCGCGCCGAGACGCTGCGTCAACTGGCCGAGATCGAACCGAGGGTGATGCGCTGCTTCGAAGCCGGAGCGTTGGCTTCGGGCGCGGAGCTCACCGTGACACCGGAGTCCAAGCCGTACGCGGAGTTCCGTACCGACGAGGAGTTGCTCGCGTGTTATGAGCGGCGCGCGACGGCAATCGGCAGACACTTCGCGTCGGGCCCCGACACCATGATGGCGCGCGCATCCACCGACATGGGCAACGTCTCGCAGATCCTGCCCGCGATCCATCCCTACATCGGCATCGACTCGCTGCCTGCGGTCAACCACCAGCCCGAATTCGCCGCGGCCACCATCACTTCGGCCGCCGATACCGCCATCGCGCAGGGTGCGCTGGCACTGGCGGGCACGGTCGTCGACGCCTGCACCCAGAACCATATTCGCCGGCGACTGCTGAACAGAGAGTGAAACCCGTGCACCCAACCCGCACCGAGCACGATCTGCTCGGGGATCACGAGGTACCCGTCGACGTCTATTACGGTGTACACACCGCGCGTGCGCTGCTGAACTTTCCGATCAGCGGCGTGCCCATATCCCGCCATCCCGACCTGGTGATCGCGCTTGCCTCGGTGAAACAGGCCGCCGCCGAGGCCAATCGCCAACTCGGTCAACTCGACTCCGCGATCGCCGACGCGATCGTCGCCTCCTGCGTCGAGATCCGCGGCGGGGCCCTGCACGAGCAGTTCGTCGTCGACCAGATTCAGGGCGGGGCAGGCACGTCGACCAATATGAATGCCAACGAGGTGATCGCCAACCGCGCCTGCGAACTCCTCGGCCACGAACGCGGCTCCTACCACATCGTGCACCCCCTCGAGCACGTCAACCTCGGACAGAGCACCAACGACGTCTACCCGACCGCGGTCAAGATCGCGCTGGGCACCGCGACCCGCACCCTCGAGCAGGCCCTGCGGCGCCTCGCCGATCACTGCCGCACCAAGTCGCTCGAATTCGCCGGCATGCTCAAGCTCGGCCGCACCCAACTGCAGGACGCGGTCCCGATGACCCTCGGTCAGGAATTCGGCGCGTTCGCGGTGACCATCCTCGAAGACGCCGACCGCCTCTGTGAGGCGTCGATGCTCATCGCCGAGATCAACCTGGGCGGAACCGCCATCGGCACGGGGATCAACACCCATCCGGAGTATGCCGCACTGGTCTGCGATCACCTCCGCACCATCACCGGCCTTCCGCTCACCACCGCGGGCAACCTCGTGGAGGCGACCTCCGACGTCGGTGCGTTCGTGCAACTGTCCGGTGTGGCCAAACGCAGCGCGGTGAAGCTGTCGAAGATCTGCAACGACCTACGCCTGCTGTCGTCGGGCCCACGGGCCGGTTTCGGCGAGATCAACCTGCCGCCCGTGCAGGCCGGCTCGAGCATCATGCCGGGCAAGGTCAATCCGGTCATCCCCGAAGTCGTCAACCAGGTCGCCTTCGAGGTGATCGGCAACGACCTCACCGTCACCATGGCCGCCGAAGCGGGGCAATTGCAGCTCAACGCCTTTGAACCGATCATCGCCCGGGCTCTGCTGTCGTCGCTCAACCACCTGACCGCGGCGGTGCACGTCCTCGGTGAGCGCTGCGTCGCGGGCATCACCGCCAACACCGACCGCATGCGCGACGCGGTCCTGCAATCGGCGAGCCTGGCCACCGCGCTCAACCCGGTGCTGGGCTACGAGGCAGCGACCGCCTTGGTCGCCGAAGCCATCGCCACCGGTGCCTCCATCCCCGAGCTGGTGCGCCGTTCGGCACTGCTCGACGATGCGGTGCTGGCCCGGGTACTGAGCCCCGAGAACCTCTGCGGCCCCAACGATCCCGTGGCCCGCTGAGTACTCAGCCCACGCGATCGGCGAAGATCTCCCGGGCCGCATCGGCCACTGCCCGTGCGCGCGCAGTGCTGCGCACCGACTGCAGTCTGGCCAGCACGATCGGCAGACCCGGCAGCTCGTCGCGGATCGGGACGACACTCACCTCGCCTCCGTCATAGGTCCCCCGGTGCGCCGGGATCTGGTTGAGGATCGAGAATCCGTGGCCGCGGGCGACCAATCCGCGGACGGCTTCATAACTGGCCGAGCGGTACCGAATTCTGGGTGTCACACCGGCTTTGGCAAGCATCGACTCGAAATAGTCCCGGCTGTCGGGAAGATCGAGCAGCACCATCGGCTCCTCGGCCAGCTCGGTGAGCCGGATGGATCTCCGCTTGGCCAACCGGTGTGCGGGCGGCAACGCCACATACGGCGCTGCCACACCGAGATATTCGGCGTCCACACCGGCCCCCAACCCGAGATCGTAGGTCAACGCCAACTCCGCGGTGCCGTTGCGGAGCACAGTCCGGATCGCGTCGGCCGACGTCTCGATGACCTCGACCTCAAGATCCGGATGACGCGCCCCGAGGTCGGACAGCAACCGCGGCAGCACGAACGGGGTCAGGGTGACGAAGCAGGCCAATCGCACCGTCCCGTGCACCTTGTCGACGCTTCCGCTGGCGCTGTCGAGGACTTCGTCCAGATGGGCCAGGAGCGCGCGGGTGTCCCGCAACATGTCCTCACCGGCCGCGGTCAACGCCAAACCACGGGCGCGGTGCCGGATGAACAGCTGCGTGCCGATCTGCTGCTCGAGCTGGCTGATGGCGGCCGAGACCGCCGACTGTGCGATGTGCAGCTCGTCGGCGGCCTTGGTCATGGACAGATAAGTGGCAGCTTTCACGAAGTACCGCAGCTGAGTGAGCGTGACGTCAGGACGTCTGCGCATGGTGGTACCCCTAACTGACTCCCCTTCTGGGTCGCGGGCTACCAGCATTACAGCTACGCGGCTTCCTTACCAGCAACACCGTGCTCGGGCGGCGCGCCGACGCGACGTTCGGCACGCACCGGCCGGGCCCGCAGGTAGCCCACCGCACCGAGGACGCCCAGCACCAGCAAGGTGCCGAGCGTGAACGCCTCAAAGGTCAACTGGCTCACGCCCCACGTCTCGACGAAGTCGTAGTCGAGCCCGAACAGACTCTCCAGCGTTCCCGGGAACACCGCGACCCAGGATCCGAATGCGACCCATGCGAAGCACAACCCGCCAAGGGCACGGAATCCGGCATTGCCCGTCGGGACCCGGAACGGCCGAGGCACCTCCGGGAAGTGGGTGCGCAACCGCACAGCGGCGGGAATCGCGATCACGTAGCTCAACAGAACGTCGAGATCGAGATGCTGAGCACCACACCGAAGATCGCCGCGGACGACCCGGTGACCTGCATGGCGACCAAGCAGAACACCGTTGCCACCACACCGGAGAGCAGGTTGACCCGCACGGGCGTACCCAGTTGCGGGTGGAAGCGGCCGAAGAATCCGCCGAAGAACGCGCCGTCGGCCGCGGCCATGGCCTGCATGCGGTCGCTGATGATCATCCACGCCGACCCCTGTGTCATGAGCACGACCGCAAAGATCACACCGGTGACCGTCAGCATCGCCGGCGCAGCCGAGCCGTAGACGCCGAACACCGTCGCCACCGCCTCCATGAGGCCGCCGATGCCGGTGATCTGGTCGGCGGGCAACACGACGAGGATCGCGAAGATCGGCAGCAGGTAGGCCGCCGCGGCGATTCCCGCCGACCGCGCGATCGCGAACGGGACGTCGCGGGCCGGGTTTTTCATCTCCCCTGCCGCGCTGTTGCCGGACTCGAAACCGAGATAGGAGAAGAGCAGAAGCGGAGTCACGCCCAGCAGGCCGCCGATCGTCGGCGCGAAGTCACTCGCGGACAATCCCGCGACACCGTTGCGGAGCGCGTAGATGGCCGTGGTGACGAGGAAGACGGCCAGGAACGCGATCTTGAGAATCGCGCCGATGTTCGGAATCCACTTCCCGTGCTTGAGGCTGATGATTGCGGCCAGCACGGTCAGCCAGATGAACACGAGCTTGAATCCATAATCGGCGAACGAGCCGTGCTCGAACGGCGTCACGTAGGTGCTCCACGCCTCCGAGGCGATGAACGCCATCGACCCACCGACCCACACCGGTTGGGTGATCCACGTCAGCAGCGAGGCGATGGCCGCGGCGGGACGGCCGAAAGCCTTTCTGCACCAGATGTACACGCCGCCCTCACCGGTGAACGCCGCGCCGGTCTCGGCGAAGATCAGCCCGTAGGGCACCAGGAAGAACACCGCGAGCACCAGGGCCCATGTGAAGGTCTCTGCGCCGAAGCCGGAGACCTGCCCCAGTGTCTCGATCGACACGACGGCCGCGACGATCAGGAAGACGATGTCGAGCCGGCCCAGGGTTTTCTTGAGATGCCTGACCTCGCGATCGGCCTGGGCGGTCTGTGATTCCACTTCTGATTCCACGACGCAACCTCTGTTCTCGGTGTGGATGTGATGGCCCCCACAGTGACGGGTCGCCGCGCAGCTGTAAAACATCCTTTTCAGTCGTTTCACATCGGAATTTCCGATACCAGAACCGGGGCGACCTCGGCCGCCCACGGTCGGGCGCAGCGACCGCAGGGCGTCCGCTGTTCATCTCAAAAACAGATGCAAAAAAGCTGAAACCACTGGTTGACCACGGGTAGCCCGGACACAACGATGGCAATACCCACGTGACCCAGGTCACGGCACAGCCCCACATCGCCTGCAATTCCAGGAAGTGAGTCCATGCGAGACCCCCGCTATGACATCCTCTTCGAGCCCGTGCAGATCGGCCCCGTCACCGCGCGCAACCGCTTCTACCAAGTCCCGCACTGCAACGGGATGGGCTACCGCGATCCGTCCGGCGAGGCTTACATGCGCCGTGTCAAAGCCGAGGGCGGCTGGGCCGTGGTGTGCACCGAGCAGGTCGAGATCCACCCGACCTCCGACATCGGGCCGTTCATCGAATTACGCCTGTGGGACGACCAGGACATCCCCGCGGTGGCGCGCATCGCCGAGAAGATCCACGAGGGCGGCGCATTGGCCGGAATCGAGTTGGCGCACAACGGCTTGAACTCGCCCAACCTCATCAGCCGCGAAGCACCGCTCGGACCGCAGAACCTGCCGGTCGTGTCGTGGAACTACGATCCCGTGCAGGCCCGCGAGATGACCAAGGCCGACATCGCCGACATGCGGTTCTGGCACCGCGAGGCCGTCCGCCGGTCCCTGCAGGCTTCTTACGACATCGTCTACGTCTACGCCGGACACGCCATCGGCGGCCTTCACCACTTCCTGTCCCGCCGTTACAACAACCGCACCGACGAGTACGGCGGCAGCATCGAGAACCGCGCACGTCTGCTGCGCGAGATCCTCGAAGACACCCGCGAGATGTGCGACGGCAAAGCCGCGGTGGCCTGCCGCATCTCGGTCGACGAGCTGCTCGGCGACGAAGGCATCACACGCGCCGAGATCGAAGACGTCATCGGCATGCTCGGCGAGCACCCGGATCTGTGGGACTTCGTCCTGGGTAGCTGGGAGGACGATTCGGTCACGTCCCGCTTCGGCCCGGAGGCCGAACAGGAGCCGTACGTGCGCGGGCTCAAGGCGCTGACCACCAAACCGGTCGTGGGCGTGGGCCGCTTCACGTCCCCGGACATGATGGTGCACCAGGTCAAGACCGGTGTGCTCGATCTGATCGGCGCAGCCCGTCCTTCTATTGCCGATCCGTTCCTGCCCCGCAAGATCGAGCGCGGCGACCTCGAGGACATCCGCGAATGCATCGGCTGCAACATCTGCGTGTCCGGGGACTTCACCATGTCGCCCATCCGCTGCACCCAGAACCCGACCATGGGTGAGGAGTTCCGCCGCGGCTGGCACCCCGAGAAGATCCGCCCGAAGGCCAGCGACTCCACGGTGCTGGTGGTCGGCGCCGGACCGGCCGGACTGGAAGCCGCCCGCTCCCTGGGTAATCGCGGATATGCCGTGAGTCTGGCCGAGGCCACCCGCACCCTCGGCGGGCGCGTCGCGCGCGAATCCAAGCTCCCGAGCCTGTCGGCGTGGATCCGGGTCGTCGACTACCGCGAACAGCAGCTGGCGAAACTCGACAACGTCGAGGTCTTCAAGCAGAGCGAGATGACCGCCGACGACATCATCGAGAACGACTTCAACCACGTAGTGGTCGCCACCGGCGCAGGCTGGCGTACCGACGGGGTGGGCCGCTGGCACACCAAACCGCTCGAAATCGCCGACGGCGCAGAGGTTCTGAGTCCCGACGACATCATGGCCGGCAAACGTCCACGCGGTCGGCGCGTCGTGGTGTTCGACGACGACCACTACTACATGGGTGGGGTGATCGCTGAGCTGCTCGCCGCCGACGGCCGTGACGTCACCCTGATCACCCCCGCCGCCCACGTGTCGCAGTGGACCACCAACACTTTGGAAGTCGCGCGGATCCGCAAGCGCGTGATCCGGGCCGGCGTCGACGTGCGCACCAACACCGCGGTCACGGCCGTCACGGCCGACGGCGTGCGCACCGCATGCGTGTACACCGGTGACGAGGGCACCGTGAGCGCCGAGTCCGTGGTCATGGTGACCGCCCGGCTCCCCCACGACGGCCTCTACCAGGAGCTGTTGAGCCGTGAAAGCGAATGGACCGATGCCGGCCTGCTGAGCGTCCGCGCGATCGGTGACGCGTGGGCCCCGGCCACCATCGCGGCGGCCGTCTGGTCGGGCCACCGCTACGCCGAAGAACTCGACGAGCCGCAGCCCCTGGGTCCCGTGCCATATCTACGCGAAACTTCTCAACTTGCAAGCGAACCCGTCGTATACCTACCGATCACGCCGATCCAACCGGCAACCGTCTGAGGAGGACCCATGCCTGCACTCATCCCGTCCGGCCGCGACGCTGTCGCCGCCATGACCCCCAGCGCCTATGTCACCGCCGAGAGCCTGCGCGAGGGTGACCCGGCCGAACACGAGGCCGTGCACCTGTCCAGCTCCGACGGCAAGTTCACCGTCGGATCATGGCGCGCCGAACCCTATGCCGAGTTCATCGAGAGCTACCCCGGCGACGAATACACCCGGGTGCTGGAAGGGTCGATCACCCTCACCGGCGACGACGGTGTCGCCCACACGTTCGGCCCTGGTGACTCGTTCACGCTCAGCAGGGGCTGGCGTGGCCATTACCGGGTGACCGAGCGACTGGTCAAGCAATTCGCGATCTACGTCCCCTGAAAGGCAGGCACATGACGACACTCGAGGATTGGACCCGACTTGCGGGCGAGATCACGCCGCGCACCGAGATCTTCATCGACGGGAAGTACCGGGCCGCTGCTTCCGGCGCCACGTTCGACTCGGTCAACCCGGCCACCGGTGAGCTGATCGCCCCGGTCGCGTCGGCCGACGCCACCGACGTCGACGCGGCCGTGGCCTCGGCGCGCTCGGCCTTCGAAGCGGGCACCTGGTCGCAGTCCTCCGCATCACACCGCAAACGCGTACTGCAGAAGTTGTCCGAACTCGTCCTGGCCCACGGCGAGGAACTCGCGCTGTTGGACTCGATCGACATGGGTAAGTTGGTCACCGAGGCCCATACCGTCGATGTACCCTCGGCGGCTGAGCTTTTCGCGTTCTACGGTGAGGCCGTCGACAAACAGAGCGGTGAAATCGCGCCGACCGAACCCGGAAACCTCGCATTGGTGACGCGTGAACCGCTCGGTGTCATCGGAGCCGTCACGCCCTGGAACTTCCCGCTGGATCTCGCGGTGTGGAAGGTGGCGCCCGCGCTGGCGGCCGGCAACTCCGTCGTCCTGAAACCGGCTGAGCAGGCGCCGCTTTCGTCGATCAGGCTCGCCGAGCTCGCGGTGGAGGCCGGCCTGCCCGAGGGGGTGCTCAACGTCGTTCCCGGTCTGGGGCCGACCGCAGGTGCGGCTCTGGGCCGCCACCCGGGTGTCGACGTCATCGCGTTCACCGGATCGACCGCGACCGGGAAGCGGTTCCTGCGCTACGCCGCCGATTCCAACGCCAAACAGGTGTGGCTGGAGTGCGGCGGCAAAAGCCCGAACCTGGTGTTCCCCGACGCTGATCTGGACGCCGCGGTCGACAAGGCGATCTTCGGGGCGTTCTACAACCAGGGAGCGGTGTGCTCGTCGAATTCCCGGCTGCTGCTCCACGAGTCGATCGCCGATGAGTTCCTGGCCGAGCTGGTCAAGCGCGCCACGGACCTTCGCCCGGGGAACCCGCTCGATCCCGCATCCACCCTGGGCGCGCTCGTCGACGAGAACCACACCCACCGGGTGATCGGGTTCATCGACCGCGCCCGCGCCGACGGCGAGGTGCTCACCGGCGGGACGCGCGAAACCGTCGACGGACGCGGCTGTTACGTCACCCCCACGATCGTCGCGAACCTGCCGTCGACCGCCGAACTGGTGACCGAGGAGGTCTTCGGACCGGTGCTGGCCGTGCAGACGTTCGCCGATGAGGCCCAGGCGATCAGCATGGCCAACGACACCGTCTACGGTCTTGCGGCCTCGGTGTGGACGCGCGATCTGTCGCGTGCCCACCGGGTGTCGGCCGCGCTGCGCGCGGGCACGGTCTCGGTGAACACCGTCGACGCGCTGAGCCCGCAGACGCCTTTCGGCGGATTCAAGCAGTCCGGATTCGGTCGCGACCTGTCCCTGCACGCCCTCGACAAATACACCGGCCTCAAGACCACCTGGATCGCGCTCTAGATAGGAGCATCATGACCGACCAAGCGCGGGTGTCCACGCCCGTGGAACGTCGCACCATCGACCATGTCCCCGTCGACGAACGTCACGGCCGCGCTCGCGACCTGTTCACCGTGTGGTTCGGCTCCAACATCATGCTGCTGACCATCATCACGGGCGCGCTCGCCACGACGGTGTTCGGTCTGCCACTGTGGGCCGGCGCGTTGGCGATCGTTGTCGGCAACGTCGTCGGCGGTGTGGTGATGGCGCTGCACGCAGCGCAGGGGCCGCAAATGGGTGTACCGCAGATGTTGCAGACCCGAGCCCAGTTCGGTTCGTACGGCAGTCTTCTCGTGGTTGTCCTCGTGGTGTTCATGTACCTGGGCTTCTTCGCGTCCAACGCGGTTCTCGGCGGACAGGCCCTGGCCAAGGTGACCGGACTGCCCACCAACTGGTCCATCACCGCCATCGGTCTGATCAGCGTGGTCGCCACCATTGTCGGCTACCGCCTCATCCACCGCGTCACCGCGTTCCTGTCGGTCGTGGCCGGCGGCGCGTTGGTCATCGCGTTCGTCTGGATGATCGGGGTCAACGGGGTGCCCGCGGACACCTGGCACAGCGGCGGATTCAGTTGGGCCGGGTTCATGGCCACCCTCTCGGTCGCCGCGCTCTGGCAGATCGCCTATGCGCCCTACGTTTCCGACTACACCCGCTACATGCCCAAGGACACCGGTCAGCGCGCCGCGTTCTGGGGCACCTATGCCGGATGCGTTCTGGGCTCCGTGCTGCCCATGCTGCTCGGTGTGCTGGTGGGCGCCGCACTACCGAACGATGACACACTGATCGGGCTCTCGACGCTCACTCACGGGGTGAGCACGGGGGTCTTCGCGATCTTCGCGACAGGCATCGCGGCCACCAACGCCATGAATCTCTACTGTGGGTCGCTGTCGGCGATCACCGTGGGCCAGAACCTGTTTCCCCGCTGGCGGCCCGCTGCGGCCAGCCGCGCGGTGACGGCGGTGATCCTGTTCGTCTTCGCGCTCATCCCGGCACTGGTGAGCGCCGACGATTTCCTGGCGAACTATGCGAACTTCCTGGCCCTGCTGTTGTGTGTGCTCATTCCCTGGACAGCGGTCAACCTCGTCGACTACTACCTCCTGCGGCACGGTGACTACGACATCGACTCGCTGTTCGAACCGGACGGGGGCCGGTACGGCAGGTTCAACTGGATGGCGATCGCCTGCTACGCCATCGGCATCGCGGTACAGATCCCGTTCCTGTCCACGACCTTGTTCACCGGTTTCGTGGCCGCGGCGCTCGGCGGGGTGGACATCTCGTGGATCGTCGGGCTGGCCGCGATCTGCCCGTTGTACTACGCGCTCATGCGCTCGAAGGTGCCCGTACCAGCGACCCACCCGGCGGTGGTGCAGGCATGAGCGACTACCTGATCATCGGCGGCGGGACCGCCGGGTGCATTGTGGCCTCCCGGCTTTCGCAGAACCCTGACGTCACGGTCACGGTCCTGGAATCGGGCCCGTCGGACAGGAACGAGCCCCGCGCCCGAGACATCCGCCGCTGGGCGCAGATGCTCGAGAGCGAATACGACCTCGATTACCGGAGCGTGCCACAGGTCCGCGGCAACTCCGGTATCCGGCAAGCCAGGATGCGCATCCTCGGTGGCTGCTCGACGGCGAACACCATGATCACGTGGCGGCCGCTGGCGGCCGATCTCGACGAATGGGCAGCCATGGGTGTCACCGGATGGGACCCCGCGACGGTGCACGCCGCGTTCGACCGGCTCCTGGTCCCGGTGCAGCCGGTCGCCGACAAGGACCGCAACCCCTACGTCGGCGACGTCGTGGCCTCCGCCCGGCGGGCTTTGGATCTTCCGGCCCGCCACGCCTGGAACTCCGACCCCGATTTCGCGGCCACGGGAGTCGGCGCCGGTTTCTTCGAAATCGGTTACACACCGCACAACCACCTGCGGTCATCCACCTCGGTGCACTATCTGCACGATGCCGTCACCGACCGCGAGAACCTCGTCGTCGAACACGGTCAGCACGCCGAGCGGCTGTTGATCGAGGACGGCAGGGTGACCGGTGTGATCGCCCGAGACGACACCGGTGACCGCCGCGAGTTCAGGGCGGACCGCGAGGTCATCGTGTGTTGCGGTGCCATCGATTCACCAAAGTTGCTGCAGCTTTCGGGAATCGGACCCGCCGAGGTGCTCGCGGCGGCCGGTGTGTCGCAGGTGGTGGACGCTCCCGGAGTCGGCGAGAACCTCATGGATCATGCCGAGGGCCTGATCGTGTGGGAGGTCGGTGCCGATGTCCCCGACACCTGCGCGACGGGATGGGATGCCGGCGCCGCGGTGCGCCTGTCGGACGACGGCCCTGCGCGGCCCGACGTGCTCATGCACTTCCCCGTCGAAGCCGTCGCCGACCATGCCGTGGCATACGGCGTCACGATGCCCGGGCGCATCGTGTCGATCGCACCGAACGTGGCCAAGCCGAGCAGTCGTGGCCGGGTGTGGATCACCTCGTCCGATCCGTCCGGCCGGCCATCGATCGACTACCGGTACTTCACTGATCCGGACGGTCATGACGAGGCGATGCTCATCGCCGGGATACGGCTGGCCCGCCGTATCGCCGCGACCGAGCCGATGGCCGGTTGGCTGGTCCGCGAGGTGTTCCCGGGTCCCGACGCCCAGTCCGACGAGGCGCTGTCCGAGGCGCTGCGGGCCACACATCAGACCGTCTATCACGTGTCCGGCACCTGCCGGATGGGCGCCGATGACGACCCGATGGCGGTCTGCGACTCACGGCTGCGCGTCCGGGGCGTGGACGGGCTGCGGATCGTCGACGCCTCGGTGTTTCCCACCATCCCGTCGGTCAACCCGGTGGGCACCATCATGGCGGTCGCCGAGCAGGCCAGCGCGCTGCTGCTCGCCGATCACCACAGCGCATATGTCTGAGGAGGCAACATGGTCGATGTCGCGCTTCGCCGGCGTGGGTCTGCCGACCGCATCTTCACCAACGCCGCGGTATTCCGGGCGGGCGGAGCCGAGCCCGCCGACACCGTCGCCGTCCGCGACGGCACCATCGTGAGTGTGTCCCGTGGTGTCGACCGCGACATGATCGGAAACCGCACCGACATCACCGATCTCGGCGGGGCCAGCCTGCTGCCGGGCTTCGTCGACGCGCATGCACATCCGGTTGCCGCCGGCATGGCGGCGCTGCGCTGCGACCTGTCGGGTCTGCCCCATCGCCGCGAGGCCTACCTCGCAGCGGTCGCCGACTACGCCAGGAACCATCCGGACGAGGCCGTGATCACCGGCGCGGGCTGGTACGGCGACGCGTTTGCCGACGGCTTTCCCACGCGCCAGGACATCGATTCGGTCGTCGCCGACCGGCCGGTGATCCTGACCAGCCACGACTACCACGGCGCCTGGGTCAACACCTGCGCGCTCGAATCGGCCGGAATCGATGTCCGCACCGTCGATCCAACCGGCGGAAGGATCATCCGCGACCATGACGGTTTCCCCACCGGGGTGCTCCTGGACCGCGCAGGCGACGCCGTCAACGCCCTGATCCCGGAGGTCACACCGCAGTTCATGCGCCGCGCGCTCATCGAGGCGCAGCGGCGACTGCATTCGGTCGGCGTCACCGGATGGCAGGACGCCGCGGTGGGCGCGGAGTTCTTCGGGCTCAAGGACAACTTCGCCACCTACGTCGACGCTGACGAGGCGGGCGAGCTGACCGCGCGGGTGGTCGGCGCGCTGTGGTGGCAGGCCGAACAGGGCGTCGAGCAACTCGGCGACCTGTGTGCCCGCCGGGATCGCACCGGTCACTCGCGGTTCACGGCCACCATGGTCAAGGTCATGCAGGACGGCATCTGCGAGAACTGCACGGCCGCGATGCTCGCACCGTACCGGGCCGTGGGCGGGCACGACATCCCGAGCGGTCAGTCCTTCATCGACCCGCAGGACCTGAAAAAGGCCACCGCCGTGCTGGCGGCCGAACGGTTCGGCATCCATATGCACGCCGTCGGCGACCGTGCGGTGCGCGAGTGTCTCGACGCGCTCGAATACGCGATATCCCAGAACCCGACGTTCGACGGCCGCCACCAGATCGCCCACCTCGATGTGGTCGACCCGCAGGACATCCCTCGGTTCGGACAGCTCGGGGTGATCGCCAACATTCAGGCCCTCTGGGCGCGACGGGACAAGGAGATCGTCGAACGTAAGCTGCCGCTGCTCGGGCCGGATCGGGAACCTTGGCATTTTCCGTTCGCATCGCTCCAGCGACACGGCGCCACGCTGGCCATGGGCAGCGACTGGCCGGTCACCGATCCGAATCCGCTCTGGGCCATCCACACCGCCGTGCACCGCACCGGCACGCGCGCCGACCCCCACGCGATCGGCGACGACGTCTTCGACATACCCCTGCAACCGCAGGAAGCCATCACCCTTCCGTCGGCGCTTCAGGCGTACACCGCCGGATCGGCGTACGCCAACGGCCAGGACCGCACCGGACGCATCGCCGATGGCATGCTGGCCGACCTCGTCGTCCTCGACCGGAACGTTCTCGCCGCTGACGACATCGGGGCAGTGCGCCCGGTGGAGACCATTGTCGGCGGCCGGACCGTCTATCGCGCGGCATGACGCCGCACCCGCCTCAGCCGACGAGGACCGCGTACCGGGGCTTGATCACCTCGTCGATGATCGCGAGGCGTTGGTCGAACGGGATGAACGCGGACTTCATCGCGTTGATGGTGAACCGCTCCAGGTCCGACCAGCCGTAGCCGAACGCCTCGACCAGGCGATGCATCTCCTGGCTCATGGTCGTGTCACTCATCAACCGGTTGTCGGTGTTGACCGTGACCCGGAACCGCAGGCGCGCCAGCCGGTCGAACGGATGCTCGGCGATGCTTGCGACCGCACCGGTCTGCACGTTGCTGCTCGGGCACATCTCCAGCGGAATCCTCTTGTCCCGCAGCAGGGCTGCCAATCTGCCGAGCTGCTGCGTGCCGTCGGCGAGCTCGGTGATGTCGTCGACGATGCGCACCCCGTGGCCGAGCCGGTCGGCGCCGCAGAACGCGATGGCCTCATGGATCGAGGGCAGCCCGAACGCCTCCCCGGCGTGGATGGTGAAGCGGGCGTTGTTGCTGCGCATGTACTCGAACGCGTCGAGATGGCGCGACGGCGGGTAACCGGCCTCGGCACCGGCGATATCGAAGCCCACCACGCCCTTGTCCCGGAACCGGATCGCCAGTTCCGCGATCTCCCGTGACCGCGCGGCATGGCGCATCGCCGTCACCAGACAGCGCACGACGATCGTGCGGCCCGCTGCGGAGCACGCCTTCTCGCCGTCGGCGAACCCGGCCAGGACCGCGTCGACCACATCGTCGAGTGACAGGCCCTGGTCGATGTGCAACTCCGGTGCGAACCGGACCTCGGCGTACACGACGTTGTCGGCGGCGAGGTCTTCGACACATTCGAAGGCGACCCGATGAAGCGCCTCAGGTGTTTGCATGACCGCGACGGTGTGCGCGAACGGCTCCAGGTAGCGCTCCAACGAACCGCTGTGGGCGGCCGTGCGGAAGAACGTCGCCAAATCGTCGACATCGGTGGCGGGCAGGTCGTCATAGCTCACCTGTCCGGCCAGATCGAGCACTGTGGCCGGGCGAAGCCCGCCGTCGAGATGGTCATGCAGCAGGGCCTTGGGGGCGTGTGTGATCTTCTCCAAACTCAGCGGCGTACTCATGCCTTCCATCATCCGTGACATCAACCGGTTCGTCCCCGATAACAGTTGCCGACATCGACGGGTGGGAGTAGTTTTTGCGACAAGGTTGAGCCCGAGCCTGCCACGGCAATTCACTGGCATGCCGTGGCACCTTCACGTCGCCCCGCGGCACCACCACTCATCGACTCAGGGGTCGTCGATGTCATGATCGCAAAAACACGATCGCCGGTCGTCGGATCGGCCCAGCCGGACACGGCCCGATTCACCACGCACCCGGGCCGTACCGGGACACTGCTCAGCGTGGCGGGCAAACTCGACGCCGCAAACCCGAACCGACCACTCGATCACGTTGATCACCCGACGGGTTGCGAATGGCTCGTGTTGGATTTGGCCGCAGTCGAATTCGTTGACGCGGCAAGCATCGATGGCCCGCGCGTGGTCAACATCCGATGCGCACATTTCGATGTGCGTTGGTCGATGGTGGCAGGCCAAGCGGTGTCGCGACGGCTGCGTGGCCGTGACCGCGACGGCGTTGTGCCGGTAAGCGGATCTCTCACAGCGGCTTTGGCGTCGCTGCAAGAACCTCCCGATTGGCGAGCAACCACAACCGGTGTGGCAGGGAGTCGGTGACGACGAAACTGCTACTGCACGACAAGGTATTTGGAACCAGCAAAGGATACGAAACGTGCGTGTAGATGTTCTGACTGCAGCCGCAATGACCATGATGCCGATGTTGGTCGCGATCGGCACGCCGCCGGCGTCGGCGGCCCCTTGCCCCGATGTGGAGGTGGTATTCGCCCGCGGCACCGGCGAGCCACCGGGGGTCGGGCCGACGGGACAGGCCTTCGTCGACGGCCTGCGTCAGCGCGTCGGCGACAGAACATTCGGGGTGTATCCGGTCAACTACCCCGCCACCGACCAATGGGCCACCGGTGTCGACGGCATCCGTGATGCCGGTGCCCACGTCACCTCCATGGCAGCCACTTGCCCCGACACGAAGATGGTGCTCGGCGGATACTCGCAAGGCGCGGCCGTGATGGGCTTCGTCACCTCGGCCACCGTGCCCGACGGGGTCGACCCCGCGACCGTTCCCAAACCGCTGCAGCCCGACATCGCCGAGCATGTCGCCGCCGTCGTCCTGTACGGGACGCCGAATCTTCGCGCGATGAACTTCCTCGGTGAACCGCCCGTCATCATCGGACCGGAGTACGAGGCCAAGACCCTCAAGGTGTGCGCCCCCGATGACTTCGTCTGCTCGGACGGGCTGAACTTCGCCGCGCACACGTCCTACGGCTACAACGGTCTGATCACACAAGGGGTCGACTTTGCCGCCGCGCGGCTCGGGCTGGAACCGGCGCCGCCCGCGGCACCGCCCGCTCAGTGGGACCAGCTACCCGGACCACAGGCCCCGCCGGCACCCGCACCGCCTGCACCGGCACCGGCACCGCCGGCACCCGCACCGGCCGCACCTGCACCCGCACCACTCGCGACGCCCTAGCCGATCCGGTCGATCACCAGCGGCAGGTCCGCGGGCGCGGTTTCGCCGACGGCCCACGCGCCGTCGAGTTCGGCGAGCGCGGCCGGAAACCGGTCCGGGGTGTCGGTGTAGAGACTGAACAGTGTCTCGCCTGCGGACACCGGCTCGCCCGGTTTGCGATGAATACGGACCCCGGCACCGAATTGCACCGGCTCACCCGGCTGGGCCCGTCCGGCGCCGAGTCGCCACGCGGCCATCGCCACCCCCATGGCGTCGACATCACCCATGACACCGCCGCGCGGCGCGGTGACGGTCTCGCACGCCGATCCGACAGGAAGGGGCCGGCTCAGGTCACCACCCTGAGCGGCGACCATCGCGCGGAACCGGTCCATGGCCGAACCGTCGCGCAACGTGTCCGCGGGGTCCACCCCGTCGATCCCGGCAGCGTCGAGCATCTCAGTGGCCAGCGCCAGCGTGAGGGCGACGACGTCGTCCGGTCCTCCGCCGGACAACACCTCCAGTGACTCGGCCACCTCCACCGCGTTGCCGACAGCGCGCCCGAGCGGTCGGTTCATATCGGTGAGCACAGCGCGCGTCCGCACGCCGTTGGCGTTTCCGAGCTCGACCATCGTGCGGGCGAGGTCGCGTGACTCAGGTTCGGTCTTGAGGAACGCCCCGCGGCCCACCTTGACGTCGAGCACAAGCGCGCGCGCACCCTCGGCCAGCTTCTTGCTCATGATCGAGCTGGCGATGAGCGGCAGCGAGTCGACCGTCGAGGTGATATCGCGCAGCGCGTAGATCTTCCGGTCGGCGGGCGCGAGCTCGCCTGCGGCGAAGATCGCCGCGCCGACATCGCGAAGTTGCCGGCGGATCTGAGCTTTCGACAACTCGGCCGAGAATCCGGCGATCGACTCGAGCTTGTCCAGGGTGCCTCCGGTGTGGCCGAGCCCGCGGCCGGAGGCCTGCGGAACGGCCCCACCGCACGCCACGACCACCGGAACCAGCGGAATCGTGATCTTGTCGCCCACGCCTCCGGTGGAGTGCTTGTCCACCAGGGCAAGTGGCCTGCCGTCCCGCCGGAGGTCGGTGAAGTCGAAGCGCTCCCCCGACGCGATCATGGCCGCTGTCCACCGGATGATCTCGGCCGGTGTCATGCCCCGCAGGAAGATGGCCATCAGCAGCGCGGACATCTGTTCCTCGGCGACCCGCCCGTGGGTGTACGCGTCGACCACCCAGTCGATCGCCGTGTCGGACAGCACAGCACCGTCACGCTTGGCCCGGATAACGGACGGAGCGTCGAAATGCGTTGTTGCTCTCGATGTGTCGATGGCAGAACCCTACTTTCTCGACTCGGTGACAAGGCCCGACAGCAGTGCGCGCATCGCCCATTCGAAGTCGTCGTCCTCCGGCGGCGCGCCGTGCAGATGCCCGAACGGGTGACGGCTGAGCAGGTGGCCGATCAAGAGTCGCCACAGCGCGCGGTAGCCGCGGTGCGCGGCCGTCTCGTCCAGACCGAGATCGCGCAGCAGCGCCATGCACCGATCGGCCACCGGTCGCGCCGACGACACGGTGTGCTGACCGTCGGCAATGAGGTGCACGCCCCAGGGATGGGCGACGAGGTAGTCCCGCATCGCCAGCCATTGCCGGATCAGTCCCGCCATCGGAGGTCCCGCGACCTCCACCAACGGATAGCCTCCGGCCAGGTCCTCGGCGAGCATGTTCAGCACCTGCTGCCGGTCGGTGATGTGCCGGTACAGCGAGGCCGGACCGGTGCCCAGCTCGCGGGCGATCCGGCGGCACGTCACCTCCGGCAGGCCTTCCGCCTCGGCGATCCGCCAGGCCACCGCCCTGATCGTGTCCCTGCCCAGCGCAGGGCGGGCGCGGGTCACGTGCCCCCCGTGCGAACGGTGTTCGCGTCAGGCTGCCCGCGCTCGACGCGAACAGTGTTCGCACCCGTCTTTCGAACGCGAGCAGGAGACCGATGGACGTCATTGCCAGCCAGCATGCCGCATCCGCGCAGACACGTCACCGACCGGCACACGTGCTGATCGCGGTGTCTGCCGTGGTCGTGTCGTACGGGTTGATGCATGCTGCCGCTGTCGTTTGCCATCATGCGAGACGCACTCCCGGCCGAGCGCGTCCACGTCGGTATCGCCCTGGCTTCCGGACTCGTGACCGGCACCGCCGGACTGGGTCTGCTGATCGGTGGACTCGTCGTCGATCACGGCTCGTGGCGCTGGCTGTTCGTGATCGGTGCGGCCCTGGTGATCTCCGCACTCGCGATGACCGCACGCTGGATCCCCGAACGCGGCGCGCGGCATCCCGGACGACTCGACTTCGCGGGCATGACACTGATGGCAGCCGGCCTCATCGCGGCATTGCTGGCCATCACGCAGGGCCCCGCGTGGGGCTGGCGCTCAGCGTCGGTCGCGGGACTGTTCGCCGCCGCGCTCCTCTTCCTGGCCGCGTTCGCAGTTGTCGAATCCCGGGTCGCCCATCCGCTGGTGGACCCGTCGCTGCTCACCGAGCGACCGCTTGCCGCAGCACATCTGGGCGCCCTGCTGCTTGGCGTCAATCAGTTCGCGGTGTACGTGTTGGTGCCCAAACTCGCCGAGCTACCGCAATCGGGCGGACCCGGCTTCGGGCTGTCGGTCACCGGCGCGGCCCTGGTGCTGTTGCCCGGAACCCTGCTGACCGTGCCGGCGAGCTGGGCGACGCCGTGGCTCGGGCGCCGCATCGGCGTGCGTGGGCCGCTGGTTGCGGGCCTGGCATTCGCCGCGATCGGCACAACGCTTCTGGCGCTCCTGCACCACACCGTGTGGCAGGCGGTGCTGAACTATGCGATCGCCAGCGCGGGTTGGGGGTTGGCCATGGCGTCGCTGCCCCGAATGGTGAACGCCGCGTGCCCGACGGCGCAGAGCGGCAGCGCCAACGGAGTCAACACTGTGGCGCGAACCGTCGGCGGCGCGGTGGGCGGCCAGCTCGCCGCGGCCCTACTCGCCAGTAGCGCCGTGTCGGCCACCGGGCTACCGACGGGTAACGGTTTCTCAACAGCGTTCTTCGTCGCCGCAGGCATCGCAGCGGTTGGCGCATCGGCCGTGACCCTGCCGATCTTCCGGAACCCTCCGGACACCCGGAGCCGTTGCACCGCTTGACGTTAGCGTCGCCCGAGATCATCCGGCCCGAACGCATCGGGAAGCAGTTCACGCAGCGGTCGTGGCCCCTGCGGATGATCGACGAGCAACTCCGGTCCGCCGTGTTCGAGCAACACCTGACGGCAGCGTCCGCACGGCATCAGAACACCACCGTCGGGGCCAACACAGGACAGCGCGAGGAGGCGTCCGCCGCCCCCGGAATGGAGGGCACAGACCACAGCGCACTCGGCACAGAGACCTAGACCATATGAGACATTCTCCACATTGCATCCGGTGATGATCCGGGCGTCGTCCACCAGCGCCGCCGCACCGACCGAAAACCGCGAATACGGCGCATATGCGTGCCGAGAGACCTCAATAGCCTTGCTGCGCAGTGCATTCCAATCAACATCCGTGTTCATGCCGTTTTCACCGACTCGGTTCTGAATGCATTCCGAAAACCCCCGTCAAACACTGGGCAATAAGGATAGGTAAGCCTAACTTCGCCCTGGTTGAGCCGCCGAACCGCTACACCGTAGTTCGTTCAGGTCTACAAATGGGATTAGAGTCGCCCCGATGGTTTGGGGCTAGTCGACAGACCGGTCCCAGACATCCACCGATGGCGTTGGAGGGACCGATGAGTACGCAGACGGAGGTACCGGCTCCGCAACCCAAGAAGACACGCCGGCGCACCCTTTATCGCGGTGATCCGGGGATGTGGTCATGGGTTTTGCACCGCATTACCGGTGCCACGATTTTCTTTTTCCTTTTTGTCCATGTTCTTGACACCGCCCTGGTCCGCGTGAGCCCCCAGGCCTACAACGCGGTCATCGAGACGTACAAGACCCCGATCGTCGGCCTGATGGAGATCGGCCTGGTCGCCGCCGTGCTGTTCCACGCACTCAACGGCATCCGCGTCATTCTCATCGACTTCTGGGCTCAGGGCCCGCGTTATCAGCGGCAGATGCTGGCTGTCATCGCCGGCCTCTTCGCGGTGATCTTCATCGCAGCAGTGGGAGTTATCGGTATGCACATGGTGGAGCGGTTCCTGTGAGCGCGCCGGGGGCAGGCGAATCCCGCCTGGGGCGTCCGGCGCCCGTCATGCAACGTGAACACGATCGTCCGGCAGCGCTCGATCACCCGCGGGCTCCGCGTAAGCCGCGCGGCATCCCGTACTTCGAGAAGTACGCCTGGCTGTTCATGCGGTTCTCCGGTATCGCTCTGGTCTTCCTCGCGCTCGGCCACCTGTTCATCATGCTGATGTGGCAGGACGGCGTGTACCGGATCGATTTCAACTATGTCGCCGAGCGCTGGGCCTCGCCGTTCTGGCAGATCTGGGACATGGCACTGCTCTGGTTGGCAATGATCCACGGCGCCAACGGCATGCGCACCATCATCGGTGACTACGCCCGGAAGAACACCACGAAATTCTGGCTGAACTCGCTGCTGCTGCTGGCGACCGGTTTCACGTTGGTGCTGGGCAGCTACGTGCTGGTCACCTTCGACGCGAACATTTCATAGGGGACGCAGGATGATTCAGGAACATCGCTACGACGTCGTCATCGTCGGCGCCGGCGGCGCGGGCATGCGGGCGGCCGTCGAGGCAGGCCCGCGGGTGCGCACTGCGGTGCTGACCAAGCTGTACCCCACGCGTAGCCACACCGGCGCGGCACAGGGCGGCATGTGCGCCGCGCTGGCCAACGTCGAAGAGGACAACTGGGAGTGGCACACCTTCGACACCGTCAAGGGCGGCGACTACCTCGCCGACCAGGACGCCGTCGAGATCATGTGCAAGGAGGCCATCGACGCGGTACTCGACCTCGAGAAGATGGGGATGCCGTTCAACCGCACCCCCGAGGGCCGCATCGACCAGCGCCGCTTCGGCGGACACACCCGTGACCACGGCAAGGCACCGGTGCGCCGGGCCTGCTACGCCGCAGACCGCACGGGCCACATGATCCTGCAGACGCTGTACCAGAACTGCGTCAAGCACGACGTGGAGTTCTTCAACGAGTTCTACGCACTCGACATCGCACTGACCGAGACCCCTGCGGGTCCGGTCGCCACCGGCGTCATCGCCTACGAGCTGGCGACAGGCGATATTCACATCTTCCACGCCAAGGCGATCGTGTTCGCCACCGGCGGGTCGGGCCGGATGTACAAAACCACCTCCAACGCCCACACCCTCACCGGTGACGGCCTGGGCATCATCTTCCGCAAGGGACTTCCCCTGGAAGACATGGAGTTCCACCAGTTCCACCCGACGGGCCTGGCCGGCCTGGGCATCCTCATCTCCGAGGCAGTGCGCGGCGAGGGTGGCCGGTTGCTCAACGGCGAGGGCGAGCGGTTCATGGAGCGCTACGCCCCGACGATCGTCGACCTCGCGCCCCGCGACATCGTGGCCCGCTCGATGGTGCTCGAGGTCCTCGAGGGCCGCGGCGCCGGGCCGAACAAGGACTACGTCTACATCGACGTGCGCCACCTCGGTGAGGACGTGCTCGAGGCCAAGCTGCCCGACATCACCGAGTTCGCCCGCACCTACCTCGGTGTGGACCCGGTCAAGGAACTCGTGCCGGTGTACCCGACGTGCCACTACGTCATGGGCGGCATCCCGACCACCGTGAACGGCCAGGTGCTGCGCGACAACACCAACGTCATCCCGGGCCTGTACGCCGCCGGTGAGTGCGCGTGTGTGTCGGTGCACGGCGCCAACCGCCTCGGCACCAACTCGCTGCTGGACATCAACGTGTTCGGCCGCCGCGCCGGTATCGCCGCCGCCGAGTACGCGCAGAACCACAACTTCGTGGAGATGCCCGAGAACCCGGCCGACATGGTGGTCAACTGGGTCGGCGACATCCTCTCCGAGCACGGCAACGAGCGCGTCGCCGACATCCGCGGTGCGCTGCAGCAGTCCATGGACAACAACGCCGCGGTGTTCAGGACCGAGGAAACGCTCAAGCAGGCGCTGACCGACATCCACGCACTGAAGGAGCGCTACTCGCGAATCACGGTGCACGACAAGGGCAAGCGCTACAACAGCGATCTGCTGGAGGCCATCGAGCTCGGCTTCCTGCTTGAGCTGGCCGAGGTGACCGTCGTCGGCGCCCTCAACCGCAAGGAGTCCCGCGGCGGACATGCGCGCGAGGACTACCCCAACCGCGACGACACCAACTACATGCGCCACACCATGGCCTACAAACAGGGCTCCGATCTGCTCTCCGACATCCGGCTGGACTACAAGCCCGTCGTCCAGACCCGGTACGAGCCGATGGAGCGGAAGTACTGATGACGATGAGCCGCTTGCGCGAAGAGAGTTCAAAATGAGTGCACCCGTCATAGACAAGCCGGAAGCCGGCGACCCCGAGCTGCCGCCCGTGCCCGAGGGCGCCGTGATGGTGACCCTCAAGATCGCCCGGTTCAACCCCGAGAACCCCGACGCCGCAGGCTGGCAGAGCTTCCGGGTTCCGTGCCTGCCCAGCGACCGTCTGCTCAACCTGCTGCACTATGTCAAGTGGTACCTGGACGGCACGCTGACCTTCCGCCGGTCCTGCGCGCACGGCGTGTGTGGGTCGGACGCGATGCGGATCAACGGCGTCAACCGGCTGGCGTGCAAGGTCCTGATGCGTGACATGCTGCCGAAGAACCCCAACAAGCAGCTCACCATCACCATCGAGCCGATCCGCGGCCTACCCGTGGAGAAGGACCTCGTGGTGAACATGGAGCCGTTCTTCGACGCCTACCGTGCCGTCAAGCCGTTCCTGGTGACCAGCGGCAACCCGCCCACCAAGGAGCGCATCCAGAGCCCGACCGACCGGGCCCGCTACGACGACACCACCAAGTGCATCCTGTGCGCCTGCTGCACCACCAGCTGCCCGGTGTACTGGAGCGAGGGTTCGTACTTCGGTCCGGCCGCGATCGTCAACGCGCACCGCTTCATCTTCGACTCGCGTGACGAGGCGGCCGCCGAGCGGCTGGACATCCTCAACGAGGTCGACGGTGTGTGGCGCTGCCGCACGACGTTCAACTGCACCGAGGCGTGCCCGCGCGGCATCCAGGTGACCCAGGCGATCCAGGAGGTCAAGCGTGCGCTGATGTTCGCGCGCTGATTTGTTCGCCCGAGTGTTGGCTTGTGTACCAAGATCCGCCCGGATCTGGAACACAAGCCAACACTCGTTTCGGCAGAGGGGTGCTGTCACACATCCAAGCGCTGTCTCGTCTGACAGGTATGACCGAGACAAATACCAGAATCGCTCCCCTTCCCCCTGAGAAGGCCGGACTGCTGACCCGGTTGATGTACCGCTTCGCCAAGCGCCGGTTCGGTGAGGTGCCCGAACCGTTCACGGTGGCCGCACATCATCCGCGGTTGCTCGTGGCCAATGCCGTGCACGAGGGCCTGCTGCAGAGCGGGTCGAAGAAGCTGCCTGCCAGCGTGCGCGAGCTCGCGGTGTTCTGGACGGCCCGCACAGTCGGCTGCTCGTGGTGCGTTGACTTCGGCTCGATGCTCATGCGGCTGGAGAACCTGGACGTCGAGCGGCTCAAATCGATCGACGACTACGCGACCTCACCGTTGTTCAGCGAGGACGAGCGCGCCGCGATCGCCTACGCCGATGCGATCACCACCGATCCGCACACGGTCACCGACGAACAGGTGGCCGATCTGCGTCGCCGCTTCGGTGACGACGGCGTGATCGAGCTGACCTACCAGATCGGTGTCGAGAACATGCGGGCCAGGATGTACTCGGCGCTGGGCATCACGGAGCAGGGCTTCAATTCGGGGGACGCGTGCCGGGTCCCGTGGGCCCAGTAGGGCTGATCTCGATGTAAGCCATTGCGATCCCGAAGGTTTGACTGCCCCTGTCGAGACCTCGCTCGAGAAGTTTCATCGGCAGGCTCCAGTTGGCGGCGATCGCGGCATCGGCGCGCGCGTGCTCGTCCTCGGGCAGGATGCGCGCCACGCCCGCGACCACCGGACCGGCGGGCCTGCCCCTGAGATTGCACGGGACGACGATCACGTTGGGGTTGTTGCGCAGCCGCTTGACCTTCGCGGTCGACGCATCGGTGCGGACGTACAGCTTGCCGTCCGCGACGCCGTGGTTGATGGGGCTCGGCACCGCCTCGCCGGAACGTCTGTAGGTCACCAGCACGATCTGCCGGTGCCGCTCGAAACCGGTGAAATCGGTCGCGGTCGGCTCACCGATGTCGAACGCCTCGCGGTGCCGCATCTTGTCCGTACCGCGGAACATGACGCGACCGAAGGTCTGACCGAGGTTCCCGCGATCGCCAGGCATCACGAGCGTCTTCCCCCTGCGCCGAGCGGTGAACCCGTGAACTTGTCCGGGTTCGCGACGTCCCACAGCGCACGGACTTTTCCGTCGCGCACCGTCATCGCGGTGATGCGCGGCAACAGTTCCGGGTAGCCGTCGACGGCCGGCGCACCCGGCGTGTAGGTGCCCAGCTCGCCGTTGACGTAGACGAGCTGCGCACCGGCCAGCCAGTTCGGCCCGTAGCGACGGGCGAGCCCGAACAGGAACCGCGCAACCTTCTCGGGTCCGTGGATGACGCGCGGCGCCGTCGGCGCCTTGCGGTTGGAGTCACCGGTGAACGTGACGTCCGGATGCAGAAGCCGCACGACGCCGTCCATGTCGCCCTCGGCCAGTGCCGCCATCAGGGCTCCGGCGACCTCGTTGTGGGTGGTTTCGGGCACCGGCGGCGGAGCATCGGCCACGGCGCGTCGCGCCCGCGACGCCAACTGCCGCGCCGAAGCGGCACTGACCCCGAGCACGTCGGCGATGTCGGTGAACGGCAACCCGAACCCGTCGTGCAGCACGAAGGCGACGCGCTGGTCGGGGCTCAGACGTTCGAGAACCACCATCGCCGCGAAGCGTGCGTCCTCCCCTGCCACCACGGCGTTCAACGGGTCGTTGCCGTCGATGCCGGTCACCACCGGTTCGGGCAGCCACTCGCCGTAGTAGGACTCACGACGATGCGCGGCCGAGCGCAACCGGTCGAGGCCCAGCCGACTGACGACGGTGGTCAGCCAGGCCTGCAGGTTGTCGACGGCGGTGTTCGACGAGGCCCACCGGATCCACGCCTCCTGGACGATGTCCTCTGCGTCGGCGTAAGTACCCGTCAGGCGGTAGGCGACCGCGAGCAGATGCGGTCGCAACGCCTCGAACTCCTCCGTCCGCGCGGCGGTGGTCACACCTCGAGACTAGCTACCGCTTGTTGAAGATGGTTCGGTGCCATTCTTTTTCGGCGGCGCCGGTGATGTCGCTCATCACGTGCTTGATGGTGAGGTACTCCTCGAACGAGTAGTCACTCATGTCCTTGCCGAAGCCCGACGCACCGACACCGCCGTGCGGCATCTCGCTGATGATCGGGATGTGGTCGTTGATCCACACGCAGCCCGCGTTGATCTCGCGTGACGCGCGCTGCGCGCGGTACACGTCACGGGTCCACGCCGAGGCCGCCAGCCCGTAGTCGGTGTCGTTGGCCTGGCGCAGCGCGTCATCGTCGTCGGTGAACGAACGCACCGTCAGCACCGGGCCGAAGATCTCCTCGCGGTACACCTCGGAGGACTCCTCGACGTCGGCGATCAGCGTCGGGCGGTAGAACGAGCCGGGCAGGTCGGGCGCCTCACCGCCGGTGACGATGCGACCGCCCTGCTGCGGCGCCCTGGCCACCATCCCCGCCACCTTGTCGCGGTGCGCGTAGGTGATCAGCGGGCCCAGGTCGGTGTCGGGATCCTGCGGATCGCCGACGACGATCTTGCCCATGACCTCGGCGACGCCTGCGACGAAGTCGTCGTAGAGTTCGCGCGCGACGATGGCGCGCGTCGCGGCCGTGCAATCCTGTCCGGTGTTGATCAGCGCACCGGCCACCGCGCCCTGGATGGCGGCGTCGAGATCGGCGTCGGAGAACACCACGAAGGGGGCCTTGCCGCCCAGCTCGAGCTGCGTGCGGTGACCGTGCACGGCTGCGGCGGCCATGATTTTGCGACCGACGGCGGTCGAACCCGTGAACGTCACGACGTCGACGTCGCGGTGCCCGGCCAGTGCGGTGCCGACCTCGGCGCCTGATCCGGTCACGACGTTGAACACCCCGTCAGGCAGGCCGGCCTCGGTGGCCAACCGGGCCAGGGTCAGCGTGGTCAGCGGCGTGATCTCGGCCGGCTTGATCACCACCGAGCAGCCCGCGGCGAGTGCGGGGATGACCTTCCACACCGCCATCTGGAGCGGGTAGTTCCACGGGGTGATGGTCGCGACGACGCCGACGGCCTCGCGACGGATGCTCGACGTGTGGTCGCCGGAGTACTCGGCCGACGCCTTACCTTCCAGGTGGCGGGCCGCGCCGGCAAAGAAGTCGATGTTGTCGATGCTGCCGGGGACGTCGAACTCGGTGGCCAGCCGCACCGGTTTGCCGGTCTGGCTGACCTCCTCCGAGATCAACTGGTCGGCGTGCTCGTCGGCCAACTTGGCCAGCTTCGCCAGAACCGCTGAGCGCTCGGCCGGGGTTGCGCCCGCCCATGCGGGAAATGCGGCCCGTGCAGCGGCGACGGCGGTGTCCACGTCGGCCGCGGTGGCCAGGCTGTACTCGGCCACGGATTTGCCCGTCGCCGGGTCGACGATCTGGTGGGTTTCCCCGTTGGTCTCCACCGAGGCACCATTGATCCAACTGCTCGCGACTTTTACTGCCACACTCATGGGCCAACGCTAACCGATCGGGGGCCCGTTCGGCTATGCCATCGCTACGCAATCCCGCAGTCGAGGCACCCTCAGACAATCGAATTCATCGATACTGTTGCCCCAAACAACGGATTCCGTGCACAATCGTGGCATGACCAACCCCGATGGTCACGAGCTGGCATCCGTGCCACTGCGGGTGAACCATTCTCGTCCCGGAGCATTTCAGCTGGATGAGTTGTCGAAGGCAATCATCGAGAAGCTGCAGGCCGACGGCCGGCGTTCCTATGCCGGCATCGGCAAGGCCGTGGGCCTGTCCGAGGCGGCCGTGCGCCAGCGTGTGCAGCGCATGGTCGACGCCGGGGTGATGCAGATCGTCGCGGTCACCGACCCGCTGCAGTTGGGTTTCGCCCGCCAGGCGATGATCGGCATCCGTTGCACCGGTGACACCACGAAGCTCGCCGACAAGCTCGCCCAGATCGAATCCGTCGACTACGTGGTGCTGACCGCGGGCTCGTTCGACGCGATCGTCGAGGTCGTCTGCGAGGACGATGACAGCCTGCTGGAACTACTCAACACCAAGATTCGCGCACTGCCGGGAGTGATATCCACCGAAACTCTTGTTTACTTGAAACTTGTTAAACAGCAATATAATTGGGGAACACGATGACTACCGCAGATATCACCGAAACGGCGCCGACGGATCTCGGCGCCAAGGCGAACCGGCACCTGTGGGGCCACTTCGCCCGCCACGGTGCAGGCATCACGCCGCCGATCATCACGCGCGGCGAGGGTGTGAAGATCTTCGACGACACGGGCAAGAGCTACATCGACGGCCTGAGCGGCCTGTTCGTCGTCCAGGTGGGCCACGGCCGCAAGGAACTGGCCGAGGCCGCCGCCAAGCAGGCCGAGAAGCTCTCGTTCTTCCCGCTGTGGTCCTACGCGACCCCGCCGGCCATCGAACTGGCCGAGCGGGTCGCGAGTTTCGCACCGGGTGATCTGAACCGCGTCTTCTTCACCACCGGTGGCGGCGAGGCCGTCGAGAGTGCGTGGAAGCTCGCCAAGCAGTACTTCAAGCTGACCGGCAAGCCCGGCAAGCACAAGGTCGTCTCGCGCTCGATCGCCTACCACGGCACGCCGCAGGGCGCGTTGGCGATCACCGGCATCCCGGCCTTCAAGGCGCCGTTCGAGCCGCTGACCCCCGGCGGGTTCCGGGCACCGAACACCAACTTCTACCGCGCACCCGCCGAATACGCCCACGACGAAAAGGCTTTCGGCCGCTACTGCGCCGACCGCATCGCCGAGGCCATCGAGTTCGAGGGGCCCGACACCGTTGCCGCGGTTTTCCTGGAACCGGTGCAGAACGCCGGTGGCTGCTTCCCGCCGCCGCCCGGATACTTCGAGCGGGTCCGCGAGATCTGCGACGAGTACGACGTGCTTCTGGTCTCCGACGAGGTGATCTGCGCCTACGGCCGCATCGGATCGATGTTCGCGTGCAACGACTTCGGTTACGTACCGGACATCATCACCAGCGCCAAGGGCCTGACGTCGGGGTACTCGCCGCTCGGTGCGATGGTTGCCAGCGATCGGCTGTTCGAGCCGTTCAACGACGGCAAGACCGTCTTCGGCCATGGCTACACCTTTGGCGGGCACCCTGTTTCGGCCGCCGTCGCCCTGGCCAACCTCGACATCTTCGAGCGTGAGGGTCTCAACAACCACGTCAAGGAGATGGCGCCGGCGTTCCGCGCGACGCTGGAGAAGCTCTACGACCTGCCGATCGTCGGCGACGTCCGCGGTGAGGGCTTCTTCTACGGCATCGAGTTGGTCAAGGACAAGGCCACCAAGGAGACGTTCAACGACGAGGAGTCCGAACGCCTGCTGCGCGGGTTCCTCACCCCGGCCCTGTGGGAGGCCGGTCTGTACTGCCGCGCCGACGACCGTGGCGACCCAGTCGTCCAGCTCGCGCCGCCGCTGATCAGCGGTCAGGCCGAGTTCGACGCGATCTACGAGATCCTGCACAGCGTGCTCACCGAGGCCGGTAACCGCCTGTAGGTCTCCATTCGCGTGAAACGGCATTCCGGCAGGGACTCGAACGGTTCCTGCCGGAATGCCGTTTCGGCGCCGATCAGCGGTGCAGCAACTCCCGCGCCGGATCGGAGAGGATGGCCGCGAGCTCGGTCAGCACCGCGGATCCGAGCTCCCCGTCCACCAGGCGGTGATCGAAGGACAGTGCGAGTTGTGTGACCTCGCGGATCCGGATCTGACCGTCGTGCACCCACGGGGTGGGACGCACCGCACCGAACGCCAGGATGGCCGCCTCCCCCGGGTTGAGGATCGGTGTTCCCGCATCGACGCCGAGTGCGCCGATGTTGGTGAGCGTGATCGTTCCGTTTGCCATATCGGCCGCACTGGTGCGGCCCTCGCGCGCGGTGTGGACCAGATCCGATATCGCGGAGGCGAGTTCGGGCAGCGTGAGGAGATCCGCGTGCTTGATGTTCGGTACGACGAGGCCGCGGGGCGTCGCCGCCGCGATGCCGAGATTCACGTGGCCGTGGTACACGATCTCCTGTGCCGGGTCGTCCCAGCTGGCGTTGATCGCGGGATGGCGAGTGGCCGCGAGGACGAGCGCCTGCGCGACGAACAGCAGCGGGTTGACCCGTAAACCCTCCCATCGCGGGTGAGTCTTGAGCGATCGGACGAGGTTCATCGTCTCCGTGATGTCCACCGACAGCCATTCGGTGACGTGAGGTGCGGTGAAAGCCGAGTTCACCATGGCTGTCGCGACAGCTTTGCGCACGCCTTTGACCGGCACCCGGACTTCCGATCGCACCGCTGCCGCCGACACCGCGGCCCCGGGGCGCACCGCCGTGGGGAGTTCACTTCGTGGCCGCAGATGGCGACGCCGTTCGGCCATCTTGCTCGGCCCCGTGCCGACGAGGATTTTCGCCGCCGGCTCCGCGTCGGCACTCACGTCCGGCTCGGCCTCGTCCGCTGCGTCCGGTGCGGGCGCCGGGGTCTCGGGTGCGACGCTTGGCGTCGAGGCCGGATTCGAGGCCGTTCTCGAAGTGACATCGGCACCCGTCCGGAAGCTGATGATCGGCGTGCCGACCTCGACGGTGTCCCCGACCTCGACGTGGATGGCTTCGACGATGCCTGCCACCGGTGACGGGAGTTCGACCGCGGACTTGGCGGTTTCGATCTCACAGAGGGTCTGGTTGACCTCGACGATGTCGCCGACGGCGACGAACCACGTGGTGATCTCGGCTTCGGTCAGTCCTTCACCGACATCGGGCAATTTGAATCGTGAGATGGTGGCCATGGTCAGCTCCCGAAGAAGAGAGTTCGGTCGACGGCTTCGAGGACACGGTCGATGTCTGGTAGGAACTGCGCTTCCACACCGGCCGGTGGGTACGGCAGGTTGTACGCGCCGACCCGCAACACAGGCGCGCGCAGGTGGGAGAAGCAGGCCTCGGTCAGAGCCGCCGCGACCTCGGCGCCCATGCCGAGGAATGTCGAGGCCTCGTGGACGACGACCACCCGGCCGGTTTTCATCGCCTGTTCGGTGAGCGTGGACAGGTCCAGCGGCGACAGACTGCGCAGATCCACCACACCCACCGAATATCCGTCCTCCTCCGCCGCTTGCGCTGTCGCCATCGCGGTCGCCACCGTCGGTCCGTAGGCGACGAGTGTGCAGTCGGAGCCGTCGCGACGGACGCGCGCGGCGTTCAACGTGTCGCCGGCGGTGTCCTCGACCTCGGACTTGGCCCAGTAATGGCGTTTCGGTTCGTAGAAGATCACCGGGTCCTGGGCCGTCACGGCCTGCTGGATCATGTGGAAGGCGTCGTTCGCGTCGGCACACGCGACCACGCGCAGCCCGGCCGTGTGCGCGAAATACGCCTCGTTCGACTCACTGTGGTGCTCGACCGCTCCGATGCCGCCACCGAACGGGATCCGGATGACCACGGGCAGCGCGATGGATCCCCGTGATCGCGCCCGCATCTTCGCCAGCTGGCTGACGATCTGATCGAAGCCGGGGTAGACGAATCCGTCGAACTGGATCTCGCACACCGGCCGGTATCCGCGCAACGCCAACCCGATTGCCGTTCCCACGATTCCCGACTCCGCCAGCGGAGTGTCCACCACGCGATCGGATCCGAACCGATCCTGGAGGCCGTCGGTGACCCGAAAGACCCCGCCCAGCCTGCCGATGTCCTCGCCCATGAGCACGACACGATCGTCAGCCGCCATCGCCGCCGCCAGGCCCGCATTGATGGCGGCGCCCAAGGTCATCGTCGCCATCTCAGGCCATCCCGGTGGCGAGTCGAGCAGCGGCGAACCTGCGGCGTTCGTCGTCGATCACCGGGTGCGGTGCGACGTACGTCGAGGCGAAGGTCTCCTCCAACTGCGGGGCCGCGATCGCCCTGCACTGGTCCCGGACGGTCTGCCCGAACGTGGCGCACTCGTCGTCCACCTCGTCGAAATATGCACTGGTGGCTCCCAGTTCACCGAGCAGGGCGCGGATGCGGGTGAGCGGGTCGCGGGACTCCCACAGCTCGAGCTCGTCGGCGCGACGGTATCTGCCCGGGTCGTCGGAACTGCTGTGGCCGCCACGGCGATAGGTTCGCGCCTCGATCAGCACCGGGCCGTTTCCGGCGCGGGCGTATTCCGCGGCCTGTGCGGTCACCGCGTGAACCGCCAACACGTCGTTGCCGTCGACGTGGAACGAGCGCATGCCGAAACCTTCCGCGCGGCGGTGCAGGGGCGCGCCCATCTGCAGTTCCGTCGGAGTGGAGATCGCCCACTGGTTGTTCTGGCAGAAGAACAACACCGGAAGCTTCGATGCGGCCGCCCAGTTCAGGGCCTCGTTGACATCGCCCTGACTCGAGGCGCCGTCGCCGAAGTACACCGCGACAACCTCGTCGGTCCCATCCATCGTGACACCGGCCGCATAGCCGGTGGCGTGCAGCGTCTGTGTCCCGAGCACGAGTGAATAGATGTGGAAGCGATAGGTCCGGGGGTCCCAACCCGAATGTGCGCATCCGCGCCATTGCGTCATCAACTGGGCGGGCGTGAGCCCCCGGCACAGTCCGGCCGCGTGCTCCCGGTAGCTCGGGAAGACCATGTCGGTATCACGCAGTGCCCGAACAGATCCGACCTGCGCCGCTTCCTGACCGAAGCTCATCAGCCACAGGTTCAGTTCTCCTTGTCGCTGCAGGGCAAGGGCTTCACTGTCGAGACGGCGCGCGAGCATCATGTCCCGGTACAGGGTCTTGGTCAGGTCGATGTCGACGCCGTGGGCTCTGCCTTCCAGGGTCAAGGTGCCCTGTGGCGTGACGAACTGGGTGATCGCCGAGTTGGGCGAGCTCGCTGACCGACTCTGGCGGTCCGTGCTCAGTTGTGCACTTGTCATTGACATCTCCTCTGCCTAGTAGGCGCGAAGGTGGTGGGGCCCCGAGGGTGGTGGGGCCTGACCACTGAAGCGAGACGTTCCGCGGGGGTACTGCGGGACGCTCATGACCTTGTTCAGTTGTTCGAAACGGACACGGATCTCGTGACGTATCGCGTACAGCTCACCCGTCCAGCTCGGACGACAGTGGTCTGACAAGCAGCCACTGTATCGCAGCGCAATCAAGCGGGGACCTGATTTTCCTGTATCACCCCTGATTGACAGCTGAAAAAGCAATATTGACGCCAGACTCCGACTGTTGACAGCGATCATCGGCCTGCCCATACTACTGGCCAGACCACTAGGAGGTGACATGCACGCGACTGCCGTGGTGCAGACCGAGAACATCGACGGGGTTTCCGTCATCACGCTCAACCGGCCCGATGTGCTCAACGCGTTGAACATCGACCTGTTGAGTTCCTTGGTGGAGGCGCTCAGGGACCAAACTCGTTGCGCCAGATCGATAGTCGTCCAGGGAGCCGGACGGGCCTTCTGCGCCGGCGAGGACCTCACCGAAACGCTCGCACCCGAGACGGGCTCGCCGGACGAGCTGCGAGTGGCATTCGGCCAACTGCAGGACATCACGCGGCTCATGACCGCAGCGCCGTGCCCAGTGGTTGCCGCGGTGCACGGCTACGCGATCGGCGGTGGCGCCGAGATCGCTCTCGCGGCCGACTTCGTCATCGCCGGACCCGCGGCCAGGATGAAGTTTCCCGAATCGGTGATCGGCCACGCGCCGACCGGCGGGATCACGGGCAGACTGCCGATGATGGTGGGGCTGCTGCGCGCCAAAGACCTGCTGCTCACCGGTCGTTGGGTTGAGCCGCAGGAGGGTCTGGCCATCGGCCTGTACACCGAGGTCTCCGACGACCCCAAGGCGCGGGCAGTGGAGCTCGCCCGCACCCTGGCGGCCAACCCGCCGCGCTCGCAATCGAGCGTCAAGAGTGCGATCGAACTGGCTGCATTCGCAGCCCAAGAGGCGAATCTGCGCATGGAGGTCGACATGGCCTCCTACTGCTTCGCATCAGCCGAGACCGCACAGAGTTTCGAGGACTTCCGCACCCGCGACCGCAATCGTCGATGACGCCGCAGGCAAAATCACGAGACTTCAGAGATGAGCGACCACGACATGCATGATGACACCACCTTGAACTCAGCCCTGGCCGACGCCGTAACACGTTGGCCCGACCGCGTTTTCCTCAAGATCGACGGATCATCGATCACCTTTGCCGAATTCGAGGATTCGGTGGGTCGGCTGGCCGGCGGCCTACGCGAGGTGCACGGTGTCGAACGCGGCGACCGCGTGGCGGTGTTCATGCGCAACTCCCTGGCATGCGAGCACACCTGGTTCGCGACCAACCGGCTCGGCGCAGCCTGGGTCCCGATCAACACCGAATTCCGCGGCCTCGGACTGGTGCACGCGGTGCGACTCGCCGACGCGTGCATCTTCATCGCGGACGAGGATCTGGTCGACGTCCTCGCCGATGCCCTCTCCAGTGCGGGCATCACTGCGCCGATCGTGGTTTCCGGAGACGCCCGAAGGGATGCCGGCAGCTTGTCCGAGCTCTACCGGGACAGCGTTGCCGCCGTGGAGGTTCGGCACACCGACGTGTCGGCTCTGCTGTACACATCGGGCACGACCGGCAGATCCAAGGCATGTGTGCTGTCACACCGGTACTTCACCTCGCAGGCCAGGATCGCGATACGTGACTTCGGCCTGCGTGACGACGACGTGCTCTACTGCCCCTTCCCACTGTTTCACGCCGACGCGACGGCGTTGACCACGGTGCCGGCCCTGCTGCTCGGCGCGACGGCGGCGATCGGTAGGCGGTTCAGCGCGTCGCGCTTCTGGGCCGAGGTACGTGAAACCGGCGCAACCGTTTTCGACTTCATGGGGGCGACCCTGTCGATCCTGGCCAAGGCCGAGCCAAGGCCCGACGACGCCGACAACCCGGTGCGTCTGGCGTGGGGTGTTCCCGTCCCGGAGACGATCGAGACCTTCGAGAAGCGGTTCGGGCTGACCGTCGTTGAGCTCTATGGGTCGGTCGAGGGAAACATCCCCATCACCCAGCGGTTCGACCAACCACGGGTGCCGGGCTCATGCGGTCGGGTCGTCGAGGAGTTCGAGGTACGGATCGCCGACGACGCCGACGAGACCGTGCCGCCGGGCGCCGTGGGCGAACTGCTCATTCGGCCGAGGGTCCCGTACACCATGTTCTCGGGATACTACGAGAATCCGCAGGCCACGACCGAGGCTCAGCGCAACATGTGGTTCCACAGCGGTGACCTCGCGAAGATGGACGAGGCGGGCAACGTCTACTTCGTCGGGCGCAAGAAAGAAGCGATACGTCGTCGCGGCGAGAACATCTCGGCGTTCGAGGTCGAAGAGAGCATCCGCGAGCACCCGGCCGTGCTCGACTGTGCAGCCTTCGGCGTCAAGTCCGACCTCACCGAGGAAGAGGTGATGGTGGCGATCGTGCTGCAGCCAGGGGCACGCGCGACCACCGAGGAGGAGATCTGGGCGTTCTGCTACGAGCGGATGGCACGCTTCCAGGTGCCCCGGTTCATCGAGTTCGTCGACGAGCTACCGAAAACTCCCACAGGAAAGGTCGAGAAGTTCAAGCTGCAGGAGGCTGGGGTCGGCGAGCGCACAAGGGAATTCGAATTGCCCCGCGCGGCGGCCGCGGTGGGGTGAGAAGAGCGGCTGCCCGGGTGCCGTGCGTCGCCCCGCCTATCCCATCGGCGCCCGGGCAGCGAAGGCGTCCAGGGGCGCCCTGCGCTCGTCGGGAATGAACGGCCCGTAATGTTCCATCATGTCCTGCAACGCCATTCGCGCGGCCTTGGTCCCGTTGCGCTTCTCGATCTGCTCAAGCACCAGACCGTGCCGGTGACAACTGTCTCGCATGAGCTCATCGATGTCGACGGCGGCTTTGAGCTTGGCCTCGATCAGGTTCATCACCACACCGCACGCCACGTCGTTGCACACACGCAGAAGGCCGCTACCTGCCGCCTCGGCAACGCAGCGGTGAAAATCGACGTCGGCCGCCGAAAAGGCCTCGTAGCCCAATCGGATCGCATCGGTGGCCGCCGCATGTGCGGCCTTCATCGCCGCGAGCTGTTCCGGGGTGTGCGAAATCGCAGCCAAGAACGTCGCCGATCCCTCCACGGTCATGCGGAACTGCACGAGGTCGGCCAGGTCGAATTGCTCGAGGTGCACCATCGTCGTCAATGACCGGTTGAGCGCATCCGGTGAGAATTCCTGCACCACTGCGCCGCCGGTGGGATCACCCTGTCGGGACTTGACGAGTCCCTGGCTCTCCAGAACACGCAGGGCTTCTCGGACGGTGGCCCGACTGACCGCGAACTGCGCGGTCAGCTCACGCTCGCTGGGCAGCCGCTGGCCGGGCCGTAGTTCGCCGTGCAGGATCGCGTTCTCGATCTGCTCGACGACACTTTCGTACGCGCGTATCCGTTTGGCGGGGGCGAACTGGCGCACCGGTTCGCTCGACGGCTCGTCAGTGAGTTTCCTGGCCAAATTTCGCCCCTCGCCTACCGGATTACTGGTCGGACCACCGCCACAGACTACTCCCGCGGCATCCGGTCACCCTTGAGCGGCCGACTGCTCGGCAAGCCGCTGTTCGATTTTCTCGGCGAGGACGATCGCGCGGGCATGGGTCACCGTCGCACAGACCCGGTCTCCGTCGAACACCTCGACCTCGAATTGCAGACGCCGCCCGTCGCGTTGCACGAGGCGGGCCCGGGCGGTCAGCTCGGCCCCGACCGGGCTGGGAAGGCGATGCTCGATGGTCGCGGCAGTGCCGACAGTGACCTCGCCGGGTGCGAGTTCGTCCGCAATGGCGTTGTGGCAAGCGACTTCTGCCAGCCCGAGCACGAACGGCGTTGACGCCGCCTTGGGGAAATGCGCACCGAACCCGGCTGCGGTATCTCCTTCGCCGACGGTACGGCTCAACGAATGTGTCAACGACATGTGCACTCCCTGTTGAAGTCGCAGGTGGCGGTCCGAATGGTTCGCCGCCTGTCCAGAGTTTTCTCGAAAGGCGCGACAATTGCGCAACCTCAGTCTACTTTTACTACTGGCCAGACCACTAGATCTGGTTTGGCAGAAATGTCTGCACCCTGTCGACCTCACCCGGCCGACGTGGTGCGGCCCGCCCCCGAGGAGATCGAGACGTGAAACCCCACGCCCTTGACGACGCACCGTTGTCCGGATTCCACAAACGCCTGGCGGTCTACGCGGCAGGAGGACCGTTCCTGGACGGATACATCCTGAGCAGCATCGGCATCGCACTCGTCGCCGCCGGTCCCCACCTCCAGCTGTCCGCTGCCATGGAAGGACTCGTCGGCGCGGGCGCACTGATCGGGATGCTGTTCGGCGGCGCCGTTTCCGGCTTTCTCACCGACCGCTTCGGCCGTCAGGTCATGTACACGCTCGATCTGGGTTTCATCGCGATCATCTCGATGCTGCAAGCGTTCGTCACCGAGGGCTGGATGCTGTTGATCGCACGTGTCCTGATCGGCGCCGCGGTGGCCGCCGACTATCCGATGGCGTCGTCGCTGTTGACGGAGTTCGCCCCGCGCAAGTACCGCGGGCCGTTCCTCAGCGGCCTGGTGTGCATGTTCTTCGTCGGTGCCGCTGCCGCCTATTTCGTGGGTGACACGATGCTGCGCCACATGGGTGACGAGGGCTGGCGTTGGTTCCTCGCGAGTTCCGCTGTGCCGGCCGTGATCCTGCTGATCCTGCGACTGGGCACCCCCGAGTCACCTCGCTGGCTGATCAGCCAGGGCCGCCATGCAGATGCCGAGCGCGTGTTGACCAAGGTGTACGGACCTCACGTGACGGTTGCCGACATCGCACCGGTGCAAGCTGCCACCGTCACCTGGCGCGACCTGCTGGGGCGTGGATACCTGCGTCGGCTCGCGTATGTGGTGACGTTCTACACCTGTTCGAACATCCCGGTATTCGCGATCTACACCTTCGGCCCCGACATTCTCGGCGCGTTCGGCGTGAGTGGCGTCTCGGAGAACATCGGCGCGGCCATCCTCGAATTCCTGTTCCTCGTCGGTGTCGTGGCCGCGTTGTGTGTCATCAACAGAACCGGGCGACGCCGCATGGTCATCTGGGGGTCGTTGCTCGCGGGCGTCTGCCTGCTGGTCCTCGGCGTCGCCCCGAATGCGCCCACGGTCATCCTGGTGATCGCGTTCACCGGCTTCGCGATCTTCAACGGCGGGCCCCAGGTGCTCACCTGGGTGTATCCGAATGAGCTGTTCCCCACCGCCGTTCGGGCCACCGCGGTCGGCGTGATCACCGCGCTCACCCGTGTGGGCTCCGCGGTCGGCGTGTTCCTGGTTCCGCTCTCCCTGAAACATGTCGGTATCGGCGGGACGATGATGATCGCCGGGGCGTTGCTGTTGTTCGCCGCCGCCGTTTCCGTCCCCTGGGCACCGGAGACCACCGATCTCAACCTCGACCAGGCCAGCGGGTTGGGAGGTGCCCCCGGGGCGGTGCCAACCTCGGCGTCCACAAACGAGACGCGCGTGTAGGTATCGGCGTCTCAGTTCGCACGCGACGGCATTCAGGCAGGAAAAGCGTCGAGCAGCTCCCTGCCGGGATGTCGTTTCGGCGTTCGGGAGCAGGTCACTAGTTTCACATCAGTCACAACTGTCACAGCGTGGCGCAGCGGTTTTACGGCAGATTTCGCCTAACCTTCGGTCACGATGGCGACCTTTGCGAGACCAACCCGGCGCGTGGTGTCCGCGTTCGCGGCACTGGCGATGCTGGCGGCACCCCTGATGACGGCAGCCCCGGCGACCGCCGATCCCGGCGTGGACTGCCCGTACCGGGTGACGACGCCACCCGCGGTCGACGCGTCCGAGGTACCGAAGCCGGGTGAGGTCGCCCCCGGCCCACTGCCCGTGCCCCCCAAGGCGATCGGCGGTGAGGCGCTGTCCGGGTGCGGTGTGATCACCGCACCGGGAACCCCGCCGGTGCCCGAGGACGTCTCGGCCGAGGCATGGATTGTCGCCGACATGGACACCGGCGACGTGATCGCCGCGCGAGATCCTCACGGACGCCACCGGCCCGCCAGCATCATCAAGGTCCTGACGGCCACCGCGGCGCTGGGCGAACTCAACCTGAACAAGCGCATCGCGGGCACGCAGGATGACGCCAACGCCGAGGGCACCCGCGTCGGCGTGGGCCCCGGCGGCCAGTACACGATCAACGACCTGCTGCACGGCCTGCTCATGTACTCGGGCAACGACGCCGCCCACGCACTGGCGATGCAACTCGGCGGCTGGGATACCGCGCTGCAGAAGCTCAACACGCTCGCCGCCAAGCTCGGTGGTCGTGACACCAGAGCAGCCACCCCGTCCGGTCTGGACGGGCCCGGCATGAGCACCTCGGCGTACGACATCGCGCTGTTCTACCGCTACGCGTGGCAGAACCCGGTGTTCGCCGACATCGTCTCCACTCAGAGCTACGACTTCCCCGGGCGCGACGGCGGTTCGTACCCGATCGAGAACGACAACAAGCTGCTGGCCAACTACGCGGGTGCGCTGGGCGGCAAGACCGGCTACACCGACGACGCCGGGCAGACGTTCGTCGGCGCCGCCGAGCGGGATGGGCGCAGGCTGATCGCGGTGCTGCTCAAGGGAACCCGGGTACCCATCGCACCGTGGGAGCAGGCCGCACGCCTGCTCGACTACGGGTTCGCCACACCACCGGGCACGAAGATCGGCACGCTCGTCGACCCCGATCCGTCGCTCGTCGCATCCAAGACCGAGGAGCCCTCACCCGCACAGGCCGCGGCGGTGCTGCCGCCCGCCGACGCGATGCCGGTACGCGTCGGTGTGGCCGTGGTGGGCGCGATCATCGTGTTCATGCTGATTCTCGGTGCGCGCCAATTGAATCAACGCCCGCAGCACTGACCGTCACGACCAGCGTCGCAGCAGGGCCTCCGCACCCCAGCTCAACCGCGACATGGTCTCGGCGACGGTCAGCGACTGGTTGACCATGCCGACGCCCTGTCCGGCGTTCACCGGTGTCGCCGCACCCGTGGGATCGGTCAGCACGCGTTCGGGGATGTCGGCAGGCCAGTGGTATCCGGCCCGGATGTCGAATTCGGTGGTGAGCGTGGTGTTCTCACCGGCCGCGGCGAGTAGTTGGTCGCGGGCCTGCGGCGGGGTCGACGCCTCGACGCACGTGGTGAACACCGTGCCCAACCAGGCGGCGCCTGCGCCTGCGGCCAGCACCGCGGCCAGTCCTCGGGGCGAGGCGATGCCGCCGGCGGCGAGCACGGGCAACTCGACCGCATCGAGCACCGCGGTGAGCAGCGGCAGCGTGCCCAGTACCGGGCGACCGTGACCGCCGCCCTCGGCCCCGCGGGCCACGAGCACATCCACCCCCGCGTCGACGGCCCGCAACGCATCCTCGACCGTGGCGACCTGCGTCGCCACGGTCACGCCCGCGCCGTGCGCGCGCGTCACCCACGCCCAGTCGTCACCGAAGCTCACGCTCAGCAGCGCCGGCCCGGTCTCCAAGGCGATGTCGAAGAGGTCGGGCCGCTCGGTCATCACCCAGTGCACGAGCCCGATGCCGAACGGCCGGTCCAGCTCGGACAACAGCGCGAGCTCGCGGCGCAACTGTTCAGCGGTCGCCGAACTGCCCATACCGATCATCCCGAGACCACCGGCGACCGACACCGCGGCGGCCAGGCGGCCACCGGCCGCACCACCCATCGGCGCGTTGACGATCGGCACGTCGATGCCCATCTGCTTGGACCATGTCGTTGTCAGGCTCACAACAGGCGAGATTACGGCGTCACTAGAATCGTCGATGCCGGCACTCGGCACCGGACGAGGGGCGCCCGTACCCGGACAGCGACAAGACGGGCCACCGGAGAGATTTCAATGGCTTGGTTGATTCTTGTCGTCTCAGGTGTCCTCGAAGCGGTGTGGGCCTCCGCGTTGAGCAAAAGCGAGGCGTTCACCCGGCTCTGGCCGTCCGTGATCTTCGCCCTCAGCGCGCCGACGTCGCTGCTCGGACTCGCCATCGCGATGCGCTCGTTGCCACCCGGGACCAGTTACGCGGTGTGGGTGGGCATCGGCGCGTCGCTCACGGTCGCCTACGCGATGATCACCGGCGCCGAGTCGACGTCGCTCGCCAAGGTGCTGTTGATCCTCGGCGTTGTCGGCTGCGTCATCGGGTTGAAGCTGGTCACGCACTGACGCACTGTTCGCGACGGCTCAATGCCGGAACCGCAAGCGCGACAACCCGAATCCGCCCACCGCCCCGGCCGCCGCCGCGGTCAGCATCGCGGGCACCCCCGCGCCTTCGCGGACCTGCACGCGTGTGGTGATCTGCACGGGCTCGGGCGGCAGCACGCGTGCCGCTTCGAGGTTCTCCTCGGCGGTCGCGGCCCACGCGGTGGCGAACAGCACCAGGCGCGCGGTGATGTAGGCGAACACCATGAGGCCCAGCACCGGACCGAACGTCGCACCGGCCGGACCGGTGATCACCGACTTGAGGTAGATCGACGCGAGTTGCTTGAAGATCTCGAACGCCACGGCCGCGAGCAGACCGGCCCGCACGCTGCTGCGGAAGGTGACCGACTCTCGGGGCAGGCGCGCGATCATCCACGTGAACAGCAGCCACGACACGAGCAGCGACATCAGCACCGAAAGCACCCACAGCAGCATCGACAGTCCGACGGAATCCGGCATGCCGACGCGGTTGAGCACGTTCTCGATCGCAGTCGAGCTGCCGAGCGCGGTCAGACCGATCGTGACCGCGATCGCGACGAACGCCGACAGCAGCGCCAGCAGGTCCGACACCTTGGTCTTGAGGAATCCGGGCTTCTCGTCGCGGAACAGCCCCCACATCTGTGAGAGCGCCTCCCGCAGGTTGGCCATCCAGCCCAAACCGGCCCAGGCAGCGGTGGCCAGACCGATCACACCGACGGATGTGCGCGATTCGATTGCCGAATCCATCAGTTGGATCAGCTGGGCGCCGAGGTCACCGCTGACGGCCTGGCGGATCTTGTCCTCGACCTGGGTCATCAGCTCGGGCTGGCTCGCGAGGACGAACCCACCGATGGCGAAGCCCACCATGAGCACCGGGAAGAGCGCGAAGATGGTGAAGTAGGTGATCCCGGCAGCGTAGAAGTCACCTTTGCTGTCTTTGTAGCGCTCCTGGGCACGCATGACGTGGTCGAACCACGGTCGCTTGGCCCTCATGCGGTCCAGCAGCCCAGGTTTGGCCGACTCTTCGGTGGGGTCGGTCATGCCACCTCCCAGCGGTTACGACGGTTGCGGTAGGAAACCTATCCGGTCGTATACCCGCCTCAGGGTCTTTGCAGACACTTCCGTGGCGCGTGCCGCGCCTGCGGCCAGCACGGATTCGAGTTCGGCTCGGTCGGAGAGCAGTTCGTCCACCCTGGTCTTGATCGGGGTGACGAACTCCACGACGGCGTCGGCGGTGTCCTTCTTGAGGTCGCCGTATCCGCGGCCCGCGTAGCCCTCGACGAGCTTGTCGACGTCGGTGCCGGTGACCGCGGACTGGATGGTCAGCAGGTTCGAGATGCCCGGCTTGGCCTCGGGATCGAACCTGATCTCGCGCTCGCTGTCGGTGACTGCCGAGCGGATCTTCTTGGCCGTGGCCTTGGGATCGTCGAGCAGGCTGATCAACCCGGCGTCGGTGGCGGCGGACTTGCTCATCTTCGCCGTCGGATCCTGCAGGTCGTAGATCTTGGCGGTGGCCTTCGGGATCATCGCCTCGGGCACCACGAACGTGTCCGGGAAGCGCGTGTTGAACCGCTGGGCGAGGTCGCGCGCCAGCTCGAGGTGCTGACGCTGGTCCTCCCCGACCGGCACGACGTGCGTGTCGTAGAGCAATACGTCTGCGGCCATCAACACCGGGTACGTGAACAGGCCCACCGTCGTCGCGTCGGCGCCCTGCTTCTGCGACTTGTCCTTGAACTGCGTCATGCGCGACGCCTGCCCGAACCCGGTGAAACAGCCGAGCACCCAAGCCAATTGACTGTGCGCGGCGACATGGCTCTGCACGAACACGGTGCTGCGCGACGGGTCGATGCCCAGCGCGAGGTACTGCGCGGCGGTCACGAGCGTGCGGCGGCGCAGCGTGTCGGGATCCTGCGGAATGGTGATGGCGTGCAGGTCGACGACGCAGAAGAACGCGTCGTAATCGTCCTGCAACTGCGCCCAGTGCGTCACCGCGCCCAGTGCGTTACCGAGATGCAGGGAGTCCGATGTGGGCTGGGCGCCGGAGAAGACGACGCGTTTGCTTCCGCTACTCATGGTCCCTCGATCTTTTCATGCCGCGTCGACCCGTTTTCACCAAGCGTCCCCACACCTGCAACCGGGTCAGCTGAACTCGACGGTGACCGGGGCGTGGTCGGACCAGCGCAGGGCGTAGGCCTCGGGCCGCTCGGTGCCTGCTGCCACCGCACGTTCCGCCAGGCCCGGCGTGACCAGGTGGTAGTCGATGCGCCACCCGGCGTCGTTGTCGAACGCCTTGCCACGCCACGACCACCACGAGTACGGGCCGGGCACGTCCCCGTGCAGGTGGCGCACGGCGTCGACCCACCCGGCGGCGAGCAGACCGCTGACCCACTGCCGCTCCTCGGGCAGGAAACCGGCCTTCTTGACGTTGCCCTTCCAGTTCTTGATGTCGTTCGAGGTGTGACCGATGTTCCAGTCGCCGCAGACCAGCGCCTCACGGTCGCCGGCCCGCAGTTGTGCCATGCGTGCCCCGACAGCGGCCATGAACCGTTCCTTCTCCAACTGCCGCTCGGTCTGCGCCTCGCCGGTGGGGACGTAGACGCTGGCGACGGTGATGTCCGCGGTGTCGACCTCGATCCAGCGCCCATGTGTCTCGAACTCCTCGACGCCGCAGCCGATCCGGATGTCGTCGAACGGCGTACGGGACAGCACCGCGACGCCGTTGCGGCCCTTGCGCTCGGAGGTGGCCGAGGCCAGGTGCCAGCCGTCGGCGAGCACAGGTTCCAGCGTGGCGGCCAGCTGATCCTCGTCGCAGCGGGTCTCCTGCAGGCAGATCACGTCCGCGCGGGTCTCCTTCAGCCAGGCCAGCATGCCCAGGTTCTCGGTGGAGCGCTCCTTGCAGGCCGCGCGGATGCCGTTGACGTTGATGGTGCTGACAGTCAAAGTCTGCGGAGAAGCCACGGCCGAGACCCTACCGATCCGCTCCGACATCGCCGAAGGCGTCTTGCGATACCGGCGGTATCACCTTAATCTCGGGCCTCATGGTTGAACGTGCACCCATCCACCTGGGCTCCCGCGACGGCAGCACCGAGCCGATCCTGCTGCTGCACCCGTTCCTGCTGTCGCAGAGCGTGTGGAAGTACGTCGCCCCGCAGCTCGCCGACACCGGCCGCTACGAGGTCTTCGCACCCACCATGGCCGACCACAACGGCGGGCCGCGCGGCCCGTTCCTGTTGGACGTCGCACACCTGGCCGACGACATCGAACGCCGCCTCGACGAGATCGGCTGGACCACCGCGCACATCGTCGGCAACTCGCTGGGCGGATGGGTCGCCTTCGAGCTCGAACGGCGTGGGCGCGCCCGGACCCTGACCGGCATCGCCCCCGCGGGCGGCTGGACGCGGTTCACACCCGCCAAGTACGAGATCATCGCGAAGTTCGTCGCCGGGCTGCCGATCGTGGTGATCACCAAACTGCTGGGTCAGCGCGTGCACCGGTTGCCGTTCACCCGCCAGATCTCCTACGTCGCGGTCGCCGCGACCGCCGATTCACTCAGCGACGGCGACCGTCGTGACCTCATCGACGACGTCGCGCACTGCCCGGCCTATCACAAGCTGATGCTCAAATCGCTGACCACCGCGGGCCTGATGGAGCTGCCCAACTCGTGCACGCCCACGCATCTGGTGATCTGCGAGAAGGACCGTGTGCTCCCCCACCCCAGGTTCACGCGGCACTTCGTCGAGAACCTTCCGGCCAACGCCGAGATCACCCACCTCGAAGGCGTGGGCCACGTACCGATGTTCGAGGCGCCCGGCCGCATCACCGGCCTGATCACCGAGTTCGTCGACCGGCATACCGAACAGGGCCGCGCAGCCGGCTGACCAGCACCGAGATCGCAAAGAGGGACGGCAATCCGCGTGGATCGCCGTCCCTAGAGGTGCGACTCGGCGGTTACACCGTCTCCAGCGTGGTGTTGAACGTCTTGCTCGGACGCATCACCTCGGAGGTCTTCTCCGGATCCGGGTAGTAGTAGCCGCCGATGTCGACCGACTTGCCCTGCACCGAGTTCAACTCGGAGACGATGGTGTCCTCCTGCTCGGCGAGCGCCTTGGCAAGCGGCGCGAAGTGCTCGGCCAGTTCGGCATCCTCGGTCTGCTCGGCCAGCGCCTGCGCCCAGAACAGCGCCAGGTAGAACTGGCTGCCCCGGTTGTCCAGCTCACCGGTGCGGCGCGACGGGCTCTTGTTCTCCTCCAACAGCTTTCCGGTCGCGGTGTCGAGCGCCTTGGCGAGCACCTTGGCCTTCGCGTTGTCGGTCTTCTCGCCCATGTCCTCCAGGCTGGCGCCGAGCGCGAGGAACTCACCGAGCGAATCCCACCGCAGGTGGTTCTCCTCGACAAGCTGGTGGACGTGCTTGGGCGCCGAACCGCCCGCACCGGTCTCGTACAGACCGCCACCGGCCATCAGCGGCACGATCGAGAGCATCTTGGCGCTGGTGCCCAGTTCCAGGATCGGGAACAGGTCGGTGAGGTAGTCACGCAGGATGTTGCCGGTCGCGGCGATGGTGTCCTGACCGCGGATGACGCGCTCCAGGGTGTACCGCATCGCCCACACCTGCGGCATGATCTGGATCGTCAGGCCCTCGGTGTCGTGGTCTTTCAGGTACTCCTTGACCTTCTTGCGCAGCTCGACCTCGTGCGGACGCTCGGTGTCGAGCCAGAACACCACAGGCATGCCGGACAGTCGCGCGCGCGTGACGGCCAGCTTGACCCAGTCGCGGATCGGCGCGTCCTTGACGATCGGCATACGCCAGATGTCGCCCTCCTCGACGTTCTGGGTCAGCAGCACCTCGCCGGTGTCGATGTCGACGATGTCGGCGACGCCGTCCTCGGGGATCTCGAACGTCTTGTCGTGGCTGCCGTACTCCTCGGCCTTCTGCGCCATCAGGCCGACGTTGGGCACCGTGCCCATCGTGGTGGGATCGAACTGGCCGTGCGTCTTACAGAAGTTGATCATCTCCTGGTAGATGCGGGAGAAGGTCGACTCCGGGTTGACGGCCTTGGTGTCCTTGGTGCGTCCGTCGGCGCCGTACATCTTGCCGCCGAGGCGGATCATCGCGGGCATCGAGGCGTCGACGATGACGTCGGACGGCGAGTGGAAGTTCGAGATGCCTTTCGCGGAATCAACCATCGCCAGCTCGGGCCGGTGCTCGTGGCAGCGGTGCAGGTCCTCGATGATCTCCTCGCGCAGCGACGCCGGCAGCGACTCGATCTTGCTGTAGAGGTCGGACAAACCGTTGTTGACGTTGACGCCGAGCTCGTCGAACAGCTTCTGGTGCTTGGCGAACGCATCCTTGTAGAAGACCTTCACCGCGTGGCCGAACACGATCGGGTGCGACACCTTCATCATGGTCGCCTTGACGTGGAGCGAGAACATGACGCCGGTCTTGTAGGCGTCCTCGATCTGCTCCTCGTAGAACTCGATGAGCGCCTTCTTGCTCATGTACATGCTGTCGATGATGTCGCCGGCGTCGAGCTTCACCTCCGGCTTGAGCACGATGGTCTCGCCGCTCTTCGTGGTGAGCACCATCTTGACCCGGCGGTCCTTGTTCACCGTCATCGACTTCTCACCGTGGTAGAAGTCACCGGTCTTCATGGTCGCCACGTGGGTGCGCGACGCCTGCGACCACTCACCCATGCTGTGCGGGTGCTTGCGGGCGTACTCCTTGACCGCCTTGGGCGCACGGCGGTCCGAGTTCCCTTCGCGCAGAACCGGATTCACCGCGCTGCCGAGGATCTTGGCGTAGCGGTCCTTGATCTTCTTCTCTTCGTCGGTCTTGGGGTCGCCGGGGTAGTCCGGCACGTTGTAACCCTTGCCCTGGAGCTCCTTGATCGCCGCGAGCAACTGCGGCACCGAGGCGCTGATGTTGGGCAGCTTGATGATGTTGGCCGTGGGATCCTGCGTCAGCTCACCCAGCGCACCCAGGTTGTCCGGAACCCGCTGTTCCTCGGTCAGGTAGTCCCCGAACTCGGCCAGGATGCGGGCCGCCACCGAGATGTCGCTGGTCTTGACATCGATGCCCGCGGCTTCGGCGAATTTGCGGATCACCGGCAAGAAGGCATAGGTCGCAAGCAGCGGCGCCTCGTCGGTCAGCGTGTAGATGATGGTCGGCTGCTGGGCGCTCATGGTTCCTCTCCGAACGTCACTGTCGGTCTTTTCTCGTCGGTAATGACCTTATCGCGCGGGCCGGTCACACAGTCGGGGCTCCGACGCCCGGTGAACCCGGTGGCACCGACTGTGAGCAGTGGGATAGTCTCTTTGTCGGTCATGAGCGCCAGCGACAAGCCCCGGCTTGCTGGCCGGCAACCCTCCAACCGCGGTGGGGTGCCCCGGGTGATGACCAGGTTGAGCAGCCGTGAGCGGCTGTAAGGCAAGCGCGGGTCCGTAGGTTCGGGCCCCAGAGAGACAGGGAAACCTGATGGAGGCCAACCGTGTGTCGTTGTTCGTGAACTGTTCACATCCGCCCGGCGTGTGTATGTGCACGGCCGGGCCAGGCTCGCCCCAGGCATAACGCCTCCCGGCCGACTCCATCCCCCCATTTCGCCCCCGAACTCGCGGAGGAGACCATTCATGACCACCCCAGACCCCACCGAGAACTGGTCGTTCGAAACCAAGCAGATCCACGCAGGTCAGTCCCCGGACAGCGCCACCCATGCCCGCGCGCTGCCGATCTACCAGACCACGTCCTACACGTTCGACGACACCTCCCATGCCGCCGCGCTGTTCGGCCTTGAGGTGCCCGGCAACATCTACACCCGCATCGGCAACCCGACGACCGACGTCGTCGAGCAGCGCATCGCCGCCCTCGAGGGTGGTGTCGCCGCGCTGTTCCTGTCCTCGGGGCAGGCCGCCGAGACGTTCGCGATCCTCAACATCGCCAAGGCCGGGGACCACATCGTGTCCAGCCCGCGCCTGTACGGCGGCACCTACAACCTGTTGCACTACACGCTGCCCAAGCTCGGCATCGAGACCACGTTCGTGGAGAACCCCGACGATCTCGACTCGTGGCGCGCAGCGGTGCGGCCGAACACCAAGGCGTTCTTCGCCGAGACGATCTCCAACCCGCAGATCGATGTGCTCGACATTCCTTCTGTTGCCGGCGCCGCCCATGAGGCAGGCGTTCCGCTGATCGTCGACAACACGATCGCGACGCCGTACCTGATCCAGCCGATCGCCCACGGTGCCGACATCGTCGTGCACTCGGCGACCAAGTACCTCGGCGGGCACGGATCGGCGATCGCGGGCGTGATCGTCGACGGCGGCAACTTCGACTGGACCAACGGCAAGTTCCCAGGCTTCACCGAGCCCGACCCGAGCTACCACGGCGTCGTGTTCGCCGAGCTCGGCGCGCCGGCCTACGCACTCAAGGCGCGCGTGCAACTGCTGCGCGACCTCGGTTCGGCGGCCGCCCCGTTCAACGCGTTCCTCATCGCGCAGGGTCTGGAGACCCTGTCGCTGCGCGTCGAGCGCCACGTCGCGAACGCGCAGAAGGTCGCCGAGTTCCTGGAGAACCATCCCGACGTGACATCGGTGAACTACGCGGGTCTGCCCTCCTCGCCGTGGTACGAGCTGGGTCGCAAGATCGCCCCCAAGGGCACCGGCGCGGTGCTCGCGTTCGAGCTGGCCGGCGGCCTGGAGGCGGGCAAGGCCTTCGTCAACGCGCTCACCCTGCACAGCCACGTCGCCAACATCGGTGACGTGCGGTCGCTGGTCATCCACCCGGCCTCGACGACCCACCAGCAACTCAGCCCCTCCGAACAGCTGTCGACCGGTGTGACGCCCGGGCTGGTGCGCCTCGCGGTCGGCCTCGAGGGCATCGACGACATCATCGCCGACCTGGAGCAGGGATTCGCCGCGGCGCGTCCGTTCAGCGGTGCGGCCCAGACCGCGCAGACAGTGTGAGCCGGGCGGGAAGAAATGCAGTGACGATCATCGAAGAACCTGCCACGGACCCCGGCATGGCCGCCCTCCCCCTGCCCGCCGAAGGCGAGATCGGCGTGGTGAGCATCGGCGCGCTGACGCTGGAGAACGGCACCGTCCTGCCGGACGTCTCCATCGCGGTCCAGCGGTGGGGTGAGCTCTCGCCCGACCGCGACAACGTCGTGATGGTGCTGCACGCGCTCACCGGCGACTCCCACGTCACCGGCCCGGAAGGCGACGGGCATCCGACCGCGGGCTGGTGGGACGGCGTCGCCGGCCCCGGCGCCCCGATCGACACCGACCGCTGGTGCGCGATCGCGACCAACGTGCTCGGCGGTTGCCGCGGCTCGACCGGCCCCGGCTCGATCGCGCCCGATGGAAAGCCATGGGGCTCAAGGTTTCCGCAGATCACGATCCGCGACCAGGTGAAGGCCGACCGCGCCGCGCTCGCGGCGCTCGGCATCACCGAGGTCGCCGCCGTGGTCGGCGGATCGATGGGCGGAGCGCGTGCGCTCGAATGGCTCGTCACGCACCCCGACGACGTGCGCGCGGGCCTGGTGCTGGCGGTCGGAGCCCGCGCGACGGCCGACCAGATCGGCACGCAGAGCACCCAGGTGGCCGCGATCAAGGCCGATCCGGATTGGCAGGGCGGCGACTACTACGGCACGGGCCGCGCCCCGACCGAGGGCATGGAGATCGCCCGCCGCTTCGCGCATCTGACCTACCGCGGCGAAGAGGAACTCGACGACCGCTTCGGCAACGCCGCACAAGGTGACGAGGACCCCCTCACCGGGGGCCGCTACGCCGTGCAGAGCTACCTGGAGTACCAGGGCGGGAAGCTGGCCCGCCGGTTCGACCCTGGCACCTACGTGGTGCTCAGCGACGCGTTGTCCAGCCATGACGTGGGCCGCGGGCGCGGCGGCGTCGAGGCCGCGCTGCGCAGTTGTCCGGTACCGATCGTGGTCGGTGGGATCACGTCGGACCGCTTGTACCCGATCCGTTTACAGCAGGAGCTCGCCGACCTGCTTCCCGGCTGTCAGGGCCTCGACGTGGTCGACTCGATCTACGGGCACGACGGGTTCCTGGTCGAGACCGAGTTGGTCGGCAAGCTCATCCGTCGGACATTGGAGCTTGCACAACGGTGACGCCATCGGATCCCTCGAAGCAGCAACGTTCCCTGTCGTTCGGTTCCGAAGCGGCGGCATACGAACGCGGCAGGCCCTCGTACCCGCCGGAGGCCATCGACTGGCTGCTTCCGGACGGGGCGCACGATGTGTTGGACCTCGGCGCGGGAACGGGCAAGCTGACCACCCGCCTCGTCGAGCGGGGCCTCAACGTGGTCGCGGTCGACCCGATCGCCGAGATGCTGGAGTTGCTGTCGAACTCGCTTCCGGACACGCCGGCCCTGCTGGGCACGGCCGAAGAGATCCCCTTGCCGGACAACAGCGTTGACGCAGTGCTGGTGGCACAGGCGTGGCACTGGTTCGACCCCGAACTGGCCGTCAAGGAGGTCAGCCGGGTGCTGCGGCCCGGTGGTCGACTCGGCCTGGTGTGGAATGTGCGCGACGAGCGGTTGGGCTGGGTCAAGGACCTGGGCCACATCATCGGCCACGAGGACCCGTTCAGCCACCGGGTGACATTGCCCGCACCGTTCGCGGACATCGAACGCCATCAGGTGGAGTGGACGAGTTACCTGACGCCGCAGGCCCTCATCGATCTGGTGGCCTCCCGCAGCTACTGCATCACCTCGCCGGAGCAGGTGCGCACGCGCACGCTCGGGCAGGTGCGGGAACTGTTGGCCACCCATCCGGCGCTGGCCAACTCGAACGGTCTGGCGCTGCCGTACGTGACGGTGTGCACCAGGGCCACCCTGGTCTAGTTGCTCAGGCGTATGCGAGACGGGCGTGCCGCTCCCCGAACCAGCGCACGAGCGCGCGACGCAGCCGCTCATGGTCGTCTGAGCTCGATTCCGTTGCGGCCCAGGCGACATAGCCGTCGGGGCGAATGAGCAGCGCGGGCGCGGGGCGTTCCGAGGTGGCCGCCGTGGCCGCCGTGATCAGATCGACGCGGTCGCGCCAGTCGAGCGCCGCCGCGGCATGGGCGCCGCCATCCAGGTCGAGCAGAACCGGGCGGCCGGCGCGCATCAGGTCGGCGACCCGCCGGCCGTCGTCGAACACCACCTCGGGCACCAGCCGCCCCGACAGCGGATGCCTATCCCGCACGTCGTAGCGGACGTCGGCCCCGGCGAGCACGTGTGCGATGTGCTCCGCACCGGCCGTCGTGGCGAGCAGCTCACCGACAAGAGTTCTCAGGGCGCCGATCTCGGGGCCGCCCGCCAGCAACGCGGTCTGTGCCATGGACTGCATCAGCACACGCTCCCCGGCCGGATGCCGCTCGCTGTGGTAGGTGTCGAGCAGCCCGGTCGGCGCCCAACCGTGCACGGCGGCAGCCAGCTTCCACCCGAGGTTCATCGCGTCCTGCATCCCGAGATTGAGGCCGGGCCCACCCAACGCGGAGTGTACGTGTGCCGCATCGCCGATCAGGAACACGTTTCCGACGCGGTACTGCTCGGCTTGGCGGGTGTTCTGACCGTTGATGCGCCGCAACGCGTGTGGACCGGGACCTGGTGGCGGTTCCATCGGCACCTCGACACCGAGGATCCGCGTGACACTGTCCCGCAGTTCGTCCACCGTCATCGGCGGCGCATCGTCGGGCAGCAGCGTGCCGTACTCGATGGTGCCGACCATCGGGCGTCCCGGCTCGAACTCCATATAGATGAGCACGCCTCGGTCGAACCTGTTGTGACCGAACGGGATACGGCCAAGGCCGGGAACATCGAGCGCGCCCTGCACCCGCAGCCGGTCAGGGATCGCGACATGTCCGACCCGTGCGACGACGGCAGAGGTGATGCCGGGGAATCCGATGCCCATGAGCTTCCTGACCGTGGAACGGCCACCGTCGGCCCCGATCAGATACGCGGCGCCCTGGCGGTAGTTCCCGTGCGGTGATTCCACACCGAGCTCGACCCCGCCGTGTGTTTGTACGACGTCGGCAAGCCGGTGCCCCCACCGGATCTCCACGCCCAACCCGCGCACCCAGTCCGTGAGCCGGCGCACCACCTGCGGCTGCTTGATGAACATGCCGTACATCGGGTTGTGGGCGACACCGGTGAACGGCACACGCATGCCGGCGAAGATGTGGCCGTCCAGCGGTTGCGGCGGTGCGCCGGATCCGGTCAGCAGCTGGTACAGGCCGCGCATGTCGAGCACCCGGTGGACCTGGCCGATGATCCCGTTGGCCTTCAACTCCGAACTGGGTTCTGTCAGCTGTTCGAGCACCACGGGGCGCACCCCCGCCAGCGCCAGTTCACCCGCGAGCAGCAGGCCGTTGGGGCCTGCGCCGGAGATGACCACCTCCGCCTGATCGCGTCCGGTCAGATCTTGCGTGTTCACACCCGCGCCCTCCGCTCGGGGAGTCCCGCCGCGACGGCCGCGAACCCCTCACGGAGTAACGACGAGAGCGGCACCGGCGGGTCAGCGTTGGCGTATTCGTCCATCGCGACGTCGCCGACGGCACGCACCACGGCCGCCACCAGGCGCGGATACCGGTCACGGGGATCGGTCCCGGTGCGCGCTGCGATCGCCGCGACCCACTCGTCGAACAGCCCACGGAAGGTGGCGTCGCGGATCTCCGGGATCATGAGAACCTTTCTGACCTGAGCCAATTGCTGACGGGTCGGCAATGCGTTCTCGGGGCCGTAGACGTCGTCGAGATCCTCTTCCAGAGGGGCGATCACGGCCTCGGTGATCGCGGTCCACAGCGGTTCCTCGGCGGGGCGCTCCCCCAGCCGCTCGATGCTGCGCCGCATGCGTTCGGTCTGCCGGTACGCCAGCGCCTCGTACTTGCCGGTGAAGTAGTTGTTGAACGTCCGCACCGACACGCCCGCCATGGCGGCGATGTCCTCACGCGTGACGTTCTCCAGTCCCTCGCGCTCGAACATCAGGTGCAGTGCGGCGTCGCTGAGCGCCCTACGGGTGTCGAGTTTCTTGCGTTCGCGTAACCCCATACCGTTACGGTAGCCATTTCTTGCCTATCGAGCAATATTTCCTGTCGGGCATTTTTCTGGGTAATTCGGTTGAAGGCAACCACACGCAGCCCCTACGCTGGCCGCCATGTTGGATTGCGAATCAGCCGCAGCCGCGGCTTTCATCCGGCCCCGCACCGCCTAGCGGCGGGTCTGCCTCACGACACATCCGCCGCCGCAGCGCCAGTTGCCCCTGCGACCGCGGAGAACCGTGTCCAAACCACATCACGGCCGGCACGAGCTCGGCCAGAACTTCCTGTCCGATCGGCGCGTCATCGCCGATATCGTCGAAATCGTCTCGCACACAACCGGGCCCATCATCGAGATCGGGGCAGGCGACGGTGCGCTGACCGTACCGCTACAAGGTCTCGTCCGCCCGCTGACCGCCATCGAGGTCGACGCGCGGCGCGCGCATCGACTGGCGCAGCGCACCGCGAAATCCACCGAGATCGTCGTCGCGGATTTCCTTCGCCACCCCTTGCCCCACTCACCCCATGTGGTGGTGGGCAACCTGCCGTTCCACCTCACCACCGCAATCCTGCGCAGGTTGCTGCACGGGCCGGGGTGGACCACGGCGGTGCTGGTGGTGCAGTGGGAGGTGGCGCGCAGGCGCGCCGCGGTTGGCGGCGCCACCATGATGACCGCGCAGTGGTGGCCGTGGTTCGAATTCGCGCTCGCCCAAAAGATCCCGGCGAGCAGCTTCCGCCCGCGGCCCGCGGTGGACGCCGGACTGCTCACCATCACGCGACGCAACCGACCGCTCGTCGACTCCGCGGATCGCGCACGGTATCAGGCGCTGGTGCACCGGGTGTTCACCGGGCGAGGCCGCGGCATGGCGCAGATCCTGCGACGGTTACCGACGCCGGTTCCCCGAAACTGGTTGCGGGCCAACGGCGTGGCGCCGAACGCGCTGCCACGGCAACTGTCCGCGGCGCAGTGGGCCGCACTGCACGAGGCGACCCTAGCTGGTACCGAGCGGGTCGATCGTCCACGCGATGTACAGCACGGCCGCGCTCACCGTCGCGGTGGTGGCGAAGTCGATCGCCCGGCTCCGCACCACAAGCAGACCCGCCCGCTCATCGGTCAACGCCAACCGCAACGCGGCGGCGACCCCGACGCCGATCCCGATGACCAATGCGCCGCGGCGCCAGTAACCGGCCACCACCAGGGCGAACGCCGCGACGAAGATCAGGCCGACCACCAGGATCGGCCACTGACCGGCGAACACCTTGCGGACGAACTCTCTTGGCGTCACGCCAGTTTCGACTCTTCCGCCTCGACCACATTGGTGAGCAGGAAGGCCCGGGTCAACGGCCCCACCCCACCGGGATTGGGAGACACGTGACCGGCGACCTGCCAGACGTCGGGGGCGACGTCACCGGTGAGTTTGCCGTCGACGCGGCTGACGCCGACATCGACCACGGCCGCCCCCGGCTTGACCATGTCCGCGGTGACCATGTGCGGCACACCGACGGCCGCGATGATGATGTCGGCCTGCCGGGTGAGCGCCGGGAGATCACGGGTTCCGGTGTGGCACAAGGTGACCGTCGCGTTCTCCGAACGTCGGGTCAGCAGCAGGCCCATGGGCCTGCCGACCGTGACACCGCGGCCGATCACCACGACGTGGGCGCCGGCGATCGGCACGTCGAAGCGGCGCAGCAGGTGCACGATGCCGCGCGGCGTGCACGGCAGCGCGGCCTGCTTGCCGAGCACGAGCCGGCCCAGGTTGGTGGGGTGCAGACCGTCGGCGTCCTTGGCCGGGTCGATGCGCTCCAGCGCCGCGTTCTCGTCGAGATGCTTGGGCAGCGGCAGCTGCACGATGTAGCCCGTGCAGTCCGGATTGGCGTTGAGCTCGTCGATGGTCTCGTCGAGCTGCTCCTGGGTGATGTCGGCCGGCAGGTCGCGGCGGATCGAGTTGATGCCGACCTTGGCACAGTCGGCGTGCTTGCCGCGCACGTACGCCTGCGAGCCGGGATCGTCACCGACCAGGACCGTGCCGAGGCCCGGTGTGCGGCCCGCCGCGGTCAGCGCCGCCACCCGCTCCTTGAGGTCGACGAAGATCTCGTCGCGCGTGGTCTTTCCGTCCAGCGATATCGCACCCACGGCAGCCATTGTGTCAGGGACCCCGAACGGCGCATACCGCACCGGGGCCGCGCGCACCGGTCCTGTGGCAAGCTCCACGGTATGAACACTGCGCCCAATGTGTTCACTGATGTTTTCAGTGAGGCGAAGCTCGGGCCCATCACGCTGCGGAACCGCATCATCAAGGCGGCCACGTTCGAGGCGTCGACGCCCGACGCCCTGGTCACCGAGGACCTGATCAACTACCACCGGCTACCCGCGGCCGGCGGCGTGGGAATGACCACGGTGGCCTACTGCGCCGTGGCGCCGGGTGGACGCACCGACGGCTGGCAGATCTGGATGCGGCCGGAGGCCGTGCCCGGCCTGCAGAAGCTCACCGAGGCCGTACACGCCGAGGGCGCCGCGATCAGCGCCCAGATCGGCCATGCCGGACCGGTCGCGAACGCCAGAACCAACAAGGCCAAGGCGCTCGCGCCGGTGCGGTTCTTCAACCCGTTGTCCATGCGCTTCGCCAAAAAGGCCACCGCCGACGACATCCGGGATGTCATGGCGGCCCACGCCGACGCCGCGCGCCTGGCCATCGACTCCGGATTCGATGCCGTCGAGATCCATCTCGGACACAACTACCTGGCCAGCTCGTTCCTGAGCCCGCTGCTCAACCGTCGCACCGACGAGTTCGGCGGCTCGCTGGAGAACCGCGCGAAGGTCGCCCGCGGTGTGGTGCGCGCGGTGCGCGACGCGGTCGACAAGGCCGGCGGCACGATCGCGGTGACCGCCAAGCTGAACATGAGCGACGGCATCCGCGGCGGCATCTCCCTGGAGGAGTCCCTGCAGACGGCCAAGTGGCTGGAGGCCGACGGCGGCCTCGACGCCATCGAACTGACCGCGGGCAGCTCGCTGGTCAACCCGATGTACCTGTTCCGTGGCGACGCACCGGTCAAGGAGTTCGCCGGTGCGTTCAAGCCGCCGATCAGCTGGGGAATGCGGACCGTGGGCAAGGGCTTCCTGCGCGAATACCCCTACCGCGAGGCATACCTGCTGCGTGAGGCGCGCGAGTTCCGCGCCGAGTTGAAGCTGCCGCTCATCCTGCTCGGCGGCATCACCAACCGCGACACCATGGACAAGGCCATGGCCGAGGGGTTCGAGTTCGTCGCGATGGGCCGCGCCCTGCTGGCCGAACCCGACCTGATCAACCGCATCAAGGCCGACGGTGACGCGCACTCCGTCAAATCGCTGTGCACGCACTGCAACAAGTGCATGCCGACGATCTACAGCCACACGCATTGTGTTCTCACCGGAGCCCCCGATGCCCTCGTACGCTGACGGGTGATGCGGCCCAGCGATCCCGAGGTCACCTACCGCTACGTCCGCGTCAGCCTTGTGGCGCTGGCGGTGTTCCTGCTGGTGTCGCTTGGCATCACGTGGTGGCAGAGCTGCCCGCAGGGGTCGATCAGCGCGTTCTTCTACACCCGTACCCATACGGTGTTCGTGGCCGCACTGGCCGCGATGGGCATCTGCCTGATCGCGTACAAGGGCAGCCGGATCGGCGAGGACGCGCTGCTGAACTTCTCGGGATTCCTGGCGTTCGTGGTGGCGCTCATCCCGGCCGACGCCGACGGGCTGTGCCGACCCTGGCTGCCGACCGAGGCCGATCCGTTCGGCGCGGTCGCCAACAACATCGCGGCGTTGTTCATCGCGACGGCCGCGGGTGCGGCGCTGTATCTGGGTCTGCAACGCGGGCGTCGCGAACAACCGCAACCGACCGCGTCACCGGATGCCTGCGCCGAAGCGGGCACGCCGTGGAAGCACGTCGCCACCGCGTTGCTGCGCATCGAGAAGTGGCTTCCGGCAGGGCTGTTGGTGATCGCGTTCCTCGGTGCGTTCCTGATGCTGTGGGACTGGTTCGCCGTACGGGCGCACGCGTTCGCCGCGTCGGCCATGTTCCTGGCCATCACCTTGGTGGCGGTCTACCACGCGTGCTATGCGCGGGCCGCGGTGCGTGCGCACCGCGCGCGCTTCTACGCGACGATCGCGGTGCTGATGTTGGCGACCGTGGTTTTGTCGATCGTGTTCCTGTTCACCCACGTTCCCTACGGCGTGCTCAGCGTGGAGATCGTCCTGATCGTGTTGTTCGGCATCTTCTGGGCTGTACAAACCTGGGACGTCTGGGATTTCGACGACCGCTACCCCGCGGCGGCGGTACCGGCCCTGGCCTCCGGGCCCTCGGCCCGATGAGCACTCAGCCCGAGGTGTAACCGTCGATCTGGAGGGTCGAGCCGTCGCGGCGCAACACCAGCACCGCTCCGGGCACCGGCACGAATCCCGACACCCCGACTTCCAGAGAGGCTTCGGAGGTGCGGCCGGTCTCGGTGCATGTCGCGCCGTCGAAGGTGTGCAGAACACCCAACCGGTCGGCGATGACAAAGCTGTCCGCGAAGGACACGTACGCCAGCCCCCGTCCCCCACCGGGCACCTCGGTGCGTGCGCCGCGCACATCGCCGGGCACCGCGCAACGCTGCCTGCCATCGGCGCCGTAGCGCGTAACATCGCGTCCGGTCCGCAGCCCGGTTGCCAGGAAATCGTCGGCCGGGCCGAACGACGGCTCGCCTGCGACGTCCTCGGGTAGCACGGTGACGGTGTCGTCGGCGACGTTGATGTACGACATCCCTGACGAGGCTGTGGACGCACCGCCGCCGGCGAACTGCATGAAGATCCCGTCGGCGTTGGCCGGGGTGGCAATGGCCACCAGATCCTCGCCGCCGCGCCGCACCTCGCGGTCCGAGCGCGTCTGTCCGGTTTCGGGATCGAGCACGTAGACACGGACGCCGACGTCCTCGCCGGAGCGGCAGCGCGACACCGTCACCACCCAATTGCGGGTGTCCGCCTCACGCGGCGGGAATTCACATCGCTCGTCCGGCACCGGCACCGTCCACATCCGCGCCCCGGTGCGGGTGTCGTAACGCGTCCACGCCCCGGCCTCACGCACGATCGCGAACGGCGAATCCAGGTTGAACCCCGGCTGCTGTGACACCGCGTACACCAACCCGGTGTCCATGCTCGACCACAACTGCTCACCGGTCGTGGCGTCGAGCGCGACGAGCGCGTCGTCGACGAACAGCACCACGGTCTGCCCGTCGTCGAACACCCGCATCCCGGTCACCGAGACGCCGCCCGGACCGGTGCGGTTGTAGTGCCAGCGCTCGGCGCCGTCGGCACCGTATGCCGTGACGCGCCCGGCGTGGTACACCACGAAGCCAGGACCACCGGGCGCGATCGAATAGACCGGCTGCGGTGGGTTGTCCGTGAACGCGTCCGCAACGGCCACGGTGAACGTGCGTGTGCCCAGTTCGGTGGGCATCGCGGGTGCGGTCGCCGGGGCCGCAGCCGTCGTCGCGTCGACAAAACGCCCGTCGTCACCGGATCTTGACGCAACAAGGGTCGCGCCCGCTGCCGCGGCGACGGCGATCGCGGCGCCGACCGCCACGAACCGCACGTGCTCGCGCCGCAACCGCCAGAACGCGGTTGCCCCGAGCAACGTGGCAACGGCGCCGGCAACGCTGAGGAACCACGCGGTGACGCCGAACGGAAGCGCCGTGGTCACCGGATAGTTGTCCATCACCACGCGGTAGTACTGCGGGATGCCACGCGAGAAGAACGCGAAGAACAGCAACGCCGCCACGGCCGCCCACACCGCGGGGGCCGCAGGCAGGTAACCCTCGGTGCGACCTCGCCGGATGCTGTAGGCGATCGCCGCGAGCAGGATGAGCGCCACGGCCGTCGTCGCAATCGCCAGACCATTGGGCAGCGATTCCCCCCAGCGGTGCAGACCGCCGGGATACCAGTCCTGCTCGGCGATGCTGCGCGGCGAGACCAGCCGGCTCCACAAGCCCAGCAGGGCCGCCCACACCAGCAACACCAGCGCGGCACCGGCGGACAGCGTCGCCACCGTCTGCAGCACAGGACGGATCCGTTCGGCTATCTCTTCGCGACCCACGCGGGCCATATTCACATGGAACCGGCGCGCGGGACGACACCGCTGCGGCACAGCGGTCCACGCCCGAAGTACCGATAGAGTTGACCGCGATGAGCCGACCATCCCCACCTGCGCTGACCGTCCGGTACGAGGGGTCGACCCGTACCTTCGCCCCAGGCAGCGATGTCGTCATCGGACGCGATCTGCGCGCCGACGTCCGCATCGCCCACCCGCTGATCTCGCGGGCGCACCTCGTGCTGCGCTTCGACCAGGGACGATGGGTCGCGATCGACAACGGCAGCCTCAACGGCATGTACGTCAACGGGCGACGGGTGTCGTCGGTCGACGTGCAGGACGGTCAGGTCGTCAACATCGGAAACCCGGACGGCCCGCAACTGACGTTCGAGGTCGGGCGTCACCAGGGGTCCGCCGGCCGCACCCCGACCGCCGCCGTTCCCGTCGCCGGCCACACCGGCGCCTCATGGCCCACGCAGGCCCCGACCGGCGGTGGCTGGCAGCAGTCGTACACCCAACCGCCGCGCACGGCGTATCCGCAGAGCACCGGCACGCAGCAGCGATATCCGGCTGCGCCGCAGCACGGGTACCCGAGCGGGCCGCAGACCGGGTATCCCAGCGGACCGCAGCACGGGTACCCGAGCGGGCCGGTGACCGGCTACCCCACCAACGGGCCGGCCAGCGCGCCGCAGTCCTACCAGTCCCAGCCGGTGCGCACTCCGCCACCGGCACCGGCCAATTCGTCACAGGCGCCGACGACCATGGGGCCGGCCGCCGCGCCGCGCGGCAGTGCCGAGCCTGCGAGCAATCTCGCCACGAGCATGCTCAAGATCCTGCGGCCGGGCCGCGGCACGCCGGCCCCCGCGGGCGCGGTCAAGATCGGTCGCGCCACCGACAACGACATCGTGATTCCCGATGTGCTGGCCTCACGCCACCACGCGACGTTGATCCCGTTGCCGGGCGGCACCGAGATCCGTGACGAGCGAAGCATCAACGGCACGTTCGTCAACGGCACCCGCGTCGACTCGGCGGTGCTGCACGACGGCGACGTCGTCACCATCGGCAACGTCGACCTGGTGTTCAGCGGCGGCACGCTCGCACGCCGCTCGGAGACCGAGGCCGACACGCGCACCGGCGGTCTCGAGGTGCGTGGCCTCACGTGGACCATCGAGGGCAACAAGACCCTGCTGGACAACATCTCGATCGACGCGCGGCCCGGCACGCTGACGGCGGTGATCGGCCCGTCCGGCGCGGGCAAGTCGACCTTCGCCCGCCAGGTCGCCGGCTACACACATCCGACGAGCGGCACGATCAAATTCGAGGGCCACGACGTCCACGCCGAATACGCCTCGCTGAGAAGCCGTATCGGCATGGTCCCGCAGGACGATGTCGTCCACGGTCAGCTGACCGTGCGCCAGGCCCTGATGTACGCCGCCGAACTGCGCCTGCCGCCGGACACCACCAAAGAGGACCGCGAGCAGGTCGTCATGCAGGTGCTCGAAGAGCTCGAGATGACCAAACACCTCGACACGCGCGTCGACAAGCTCTCCGGCGGTCAGCGCAAGCGCGCCTCGGTGGCGCTCGAGCTGCTGACCGGTCCGTCGCTGCTGATCCTCGACGAGCCCACCTCGGGCCTGGACCCGGCGCTGGACCGTCAGGTCATGACCATGCTGCGCCAGTTGGCCGACGCGGGCCGCGTGGTGCTGGTGGTCACGCACTCCCTGACCTACCTCGACGTGTGCGATCAGGTGCTGCTGCTGGCACCGGGCGGCAAGACCGCGTTCTGCGGGCCGCCCAGCCAGATCGGCCCCGAGCTCGGCACCACCAACTGGGCCGACATCTTCTCCACGGTCGCGGGCGATCCCGGCGAGGCGAACCGCCGCTACCTCGCGCGCACGCCTCCTGCGCCGCCCGCCACGGCGTCGTCGGAGGCGCCGACCGATCTGGGTGCGCCGGCGAAAACCAGCCTGCGACGGCAGTTCTCGACGATCGCACGAAGACAGCTGCGGCTCATCATCTCCGACCGCGGCTACTTCATCTTCCTGGCGCTGCTGCCGTTCATCATGGGCACGCTGTCGCTGTCGGTGCCGGGCACCGTCGGGTTCGGTGTGCCCAACCCGATGGGCGACGCACCGAATGAACCGGGCCAGATCCTGGTGCTGCTCAACGTCGGCGCCATCTTCATGGGCACCGCACTGACCATCCGGGACCTGATCGGCGAACGCGCGATCTTCCGGCGCGAGCAGGCCGTCGGCCTGTCCACGACCGCGTACCTGCTCGCCAAGGTGTGCGTGTATTCGGTGTTCGCCGTGGTGCAGTCGGCGATCGTCACCGCGATCACCATCAGCGGCAAGGGCTGGGGCGAAGGCGCGGTGGAACGTGGTGTGGTGATCGGCAACCGCTCGCTGGAACTGTTCCTCAGCATGGCCGCCACAACCGTGACCGCCGCGATGGTGGGCCTGGCACTGTCGGCGCTGGCCAAGACCAGCGAGCAGATCATGCCGCTGCTCGTGGTCGCGATCATGAGCCAGTTGGTGTTCTCCGGCGGCATGATCCCGGTGACCGGCCGCATCGGCCTCGACCAATTGTCCTGGATCACCCCGGCCCGTTGGGGTTTCGCGGCCTCGGCCTCCACCGTGGACCTGATCCGGCTCGTGCCCGGCCCGCTGACACCGAAGGATTCACACTGGGAACACACGTCGGGCACGTGGTTGTTCGACATGGCCATGCTCGCCGTGCTGTCGGTGTTCTATGTGAGCTTCGTGCGCTGGAAGATCCGCCTCAAGGCCGGCTGAGTTTTCTGCCGAGCAGACACAAAACTGTCCTTTTTCACGCGAAATTGGGCAGTTTTGTGACTGCTCGCGGTGGAAACCTAGCCGCCGCCGACCACCAGTCCGTGCGCGGCCGAATATGCCAGGGCCTGCTCGATGTCGATCTTGGCGCCCCGCACCTTGGCGGTGGTCCAGAACGTGGGGTCGACGCGCGCACCGCGCAGATCGGCCTCCTCCAAGCGTGCGTCCTGCACACGCGAGCCGGTCAGATCGGCCCGGCTCAGCACCGCTTTTCGCAGATCCGCGCCGACGAGGTTGACCTCACGCAACCGGCAGTCGGACAGGTCGACGCCCCGCAGGTCACAGCCGCCCAGCACCGCGAGCGTGAAGTCGCACTCGACAAGTGTGACGGGGCGGATCCGGCATTCGGTGAACACCGATCCGAGCAGGCTGCAGTTCGTGAATGTGCTGTGCCAGATGGTCGTGCGGCGAAACGTGCAGTTACGGAACGCCGATCCGTGATGTTCGGACTCGGACAGGTCGACACCGCTGAAATCGCACTCGGTGAACACGACGCGTTCGGTGCGGATGCGGCTCAGGTCCTCGTCGCGGAAGTCACGCCCAGCGAACTCTTCGTCCGCCCAAAGCGATTCGTCGCGGTTTGCCACGCGTCAGCCGGGCAGCGGGGTCAACGTGCTGAGCGAGTACTCGGTGACCGTGATCAGTGCGGCCTTCGCCGAGTTGCGGTCACGCGCGTCGACGGTGATCACCGGGATGTGTTCGGGTAGCGCGAGGGCCTTGCGCACGGCCTGGGTGGGATGTTTTGGCGCACCGTCGAACTCGTTGACCGCGACGATGAACGGGAGTTTGCGCGCCTCGAAGAAGTCGACCGCGGCGAAGCTGTCCTGCAGCCGGCGCACGTCCACGAGGATGATCGCCCCGATGGCTCCGCGCACCAGGTCGTCCCACATGAACCAGAACCTGCGCTGTCCGGGCGTGCCGAACAGGTACAGCACCAGGTCCTCGTCGAGGGTGATGCGGCCGAAGTCCATCGCGACCGTCGTGGTGCGTTTGTCCGGTGTCCCGTCGAGCGGATCGATGCCCTCGGACACGTTGGTCACCAACGCTTCCGTCCGCAGCGGCATGATCTCCGACACCGCGCCGACGAACGTCGTCTTGCCGGCGCCGAATCCCCCGGAGATCACGATCTTCGTCGAAGCGGCCGAGCGCCTTTCAGAGTGCTCGTAGGCCACGCAGGGTCCTTCCTATCAGTTCGCGGCGCTCGTCAAAGCTCGCCGAATCCTCGAGGGTCGTGTGCACCCGTAGATAACCCTGCGTCACAAGGTCACCGATCAGCACCCTCGCCACGCCGAGAGGTAGGGACAAATGTGCTGCGATCTCTGCCACCGACGGGCTGCCGGTGCATAACTCTACGATCTGTCCACGCACATCGCGCCCTGGCCACTGCGGCGAGTTGGGCGTGTCGAGCGTTTCGACCGGCGCTTCCAGCGGCAGATTGACCGGTGGGGCCGTGCGGCCGGCGGTCAGCGTGTACGGCCGCACCAGACTCGGCTGGTCAGTGGGTTCGAGTTCGTCCACGGCTGTTCACGCTTGTCCGGTTTGTGACTGTCAGGACGGTTGGGGCGCTCGCCGCGACGACTGCACGACGGCGCCGACGCGTTCGACGAGGATCGCCATCTCGTAGCCGATCTGGCCGATGTCGCACGAGCGGCTGGCCAGCGTCGCCAGATTGGACCCGTCGCCCACACGCATCAGCAGCAGGTAGCCGTTCTCCATCTCGACCACCGACTGCAGGACGTAGCCGCCGTCGAACAGTTGCGCGGCGCCGGTGGCGAGGCTCGCCAGACCCGAGGCCACCGCGGCCAGCTGGTCGGCGCGTTCAATCGGCATGTGCTCACTGGCGGCCATCAGCAGGCCGTCGGCCGACACCAACACCGCATGGGACACGCCGGACACCTCGCGTGCGAACTTGGACACCAACCAGTCCAGGGAATCGCGCTGCGTCGGACGGGTCATTCGTTATCGGTTCCTCTGGTTTCACGGGCATGCGAGCGTCCGGCGTGCACGCCCCCGAAGTGGCTGCTGATGCTCGCACGGACGGCCTCGGGATCGCGCGGCTTGAACGCCGCGAACATGCCGCTGTCGGCTTCGTCCGCAGATGCTACCGCCTCGGCACCGTTGGCGTTTCCGTGAGCTTCACCGTTCACGCCGCCGTTCGTTCCGCCATTGACACCGCCGTTGGGATGGTGGCCGTTGGTGACCCCCGCGGCGGCTGCCACCCCACCGGGAACCAGCCGCGCGCCGGGCGTACGCATCGGCAGGCCTTCCTCGGTGTGCTGTTCTACAGGTGCATCCTGCGCGGCGGCCGCCACCGACCACCCCTTCTCCCACACCGTCTGCCAGTCGAGATCGGCGCTGCGCGCATGGGTGGTCGGGTCGATCGCGAACTCCGAGACCATCGACTGGTAGATCGAGTCGCCCTGGTCGGAGCTCGGTTCGGCGTGGTCGTCGGCGGTGCTGAAGAACCCGGTGAAGGTGTCGGCGGACCCGTTGGGCACAGCCCCGTTCGTCTCGGCACGGACACGCGAGGCGAAGAACGACGACGTATCGGTGGGCACGCCGTTGGCCTGCGGCGCAGCTTCCGGCTCGCCGGGATCCTCCGGATCCGGCCACTGCTGTGGCCATTCGGCCGGTGATTCGTCGGACGCCTGAGCCGCTTCGTGCCCGGCGGCCGGCTGGGCGAAGACCCCCGGCATCTCGGAGATGCCGGACGCGCCCGGATTGCGCTGTGGCAGCAGACCGGCCGGGAGATCGTCGTGGTCGTCTTGACCGGACCCGGGCGCCGCGGTTGCGAAGCGCGCGTCCAGCGACACCACGGTCGGATACCCGGTGTTGACGTCGACGGCCGCGCCTTCGGGCTGACCGGTGTCGATCGCGGGCGCACCACTTGTGCCGATGACACCGTCGGTGACCAGCAGCTCGGCCGGGACGTAGACCCCGGCGGTGGTGCCGGAACCGGGCTCCTCGGGGATGGTGCTGCGCAGCCGGACCACCAGACCGTGCTGGTTGGCGAGACGGCCGACCACGAACAAGCCCATATGGCGAGCGGTGTACGGATTGACCTCACCGCCGGACTTCAGCCGGATGTTGGCCACCCGCAGATCCGATTCGGTCATGCCGAGACCCACGTCGGCGACCTCGATGACCACCGCACCGTTGCCCGCCAACACCGCCGAGACCCTCACCTGCGAGCTCGGCGGCGAATACCGCAGCGCGTTGTCGAGCAGCTCGGCGAGCAGGTGGATCAAATCACCCGCCGCCGAGCCCACGATGTCGGCGTCGACGACGTCGGAGGTGACGACGCGCGTGTAGTCCTCGACCTCAGAGGTTGCGGCGTTGATGATCGTCGCCACCGCGACGGGGGTGCTGTGCTCACGGGTCACCTTCGCGCCCGAGAGCACCAGCAGGTTGGCGCCGTTACGGCGCATGCGGGCCGCGAGGTGATCGAGACGGAACAGGCTTTCCAGCCGCTTCGGATCGTCCTCGTTGCGCTCGAGTTCGTCGATGAGCGACAGCTGCTGGTCAACCAGCGACCGGCTGCGCCGCGACAATGTCTCGAACATGTCCGAGACCTGCAGTTGCAGCTGCGCCTGCTCACCGGCGAGGAACACGGCCTGTTCGTGGAGTTCGTCGACGGCGTGCGCGACCTGACCGACCTCCTCGGAGGTGTACACCGGCAGCGGCGTGATCGGAGCGGGTTCGCCACCGGCGCGCACGCGTTCGATCTCCTTTGCCAGATCCTCGTGGGCGACCTTGAGGGCGCTGTCGCGCAGCGTCCGCAGCGGACGCACGAGCGAGCGCGCCACCAACAACACGATCACCAGGGCGCTGATGACGGCGATCGCGACGAGGACGGCATCGCGGATGGCATCGTTGCGCGCATCGGCGGCCTCGGCCTCGACAGCGTCCGGGATTGCCGTGGTGGTGTCGTTGATGATGCGTTCGGCGATCTTGCTGGTGGTCTCCAGCGACGCGAGCAAATCCTGGTTCCCGACGAGCGGGATGCCCGGGTTGGACATCATGGCCATCCGCTTGACCATCTCCGCGCGCAGCGTCGCGGCCTCCTCCGAGGCGCCGCCCAGCAGCTTCGTCAGCGCCGCTACCGTCGACGGCTCGGTGCCCGCCATCGTGATCATGGAGGTGCGCAGCAACGGCTCGGGCTCGTCACCGCCGCGGTTGACCATCATCTCCTGGATGGTCATCTGGCCGCGGGCGCCGATGGCCCGGCCCAGCGCCTCGATCTGCGCCTGGACCTGCTGGTCGTCGCTGTGCGCCGAACCGGTGACGGCGGCCTCGGCGGTCAGCAACAGCGGCGCGTAGTCGAGAATGCGCTGACGCAGGTCGATGGTGTTCGCCATGGCGGCGTCGACGAGCGTCTGGCCTTTGTCGAGCAGTCCGCTGACCGCCTGACCGACATCGCCCGCGACGTCGGTGGCGCCGAGACGTTCCTGTAACTCGGACTTGCGCGAATTGAACTCGTCCATCGCGGGCTGTCCGTCGCCTCCTCCGGTGCTGGCGACGAGCACGCCTTCCATGGCGGCCATGTAGTTGTTGATGACGGGGATCAATTCGGCGCGGTCGGCGGCGAGCCGAAGATCGGATGCCTCATTGACGCTGGCATAGATCCGCAATCCGCCGAATGTGGCGGCGAGAATCAGCGGGACGAGCACAATCGCGAACACTTTCCGGCTCACCGGCCAGTTCGCCGGCGACCAGCGAGACGGCCGTTTCACCGGCGGTGCTGCCGACGGTGCGAAGTCGACGAGCGTCCCATCTGCCTGTTTCAGCTGGGTGAAGGCAGTCATCGGCGCCCAACCGTGCTATCGGCGGCGCTGCCGCAGTTCAGTACTAGGGCGAGAGTCATAAGGCTTCCTGCTGTTTCCGCCCACGCTGGGACGGGCGTCAAACGCCTGGCAATTGGGAGAGTATGACAGCCACGCGCGAGCGTTTCCACAATTCTTACTGAACAGACAGAGTTCGTGACCGACCTGTAGCGCACTTGTGTGGTAATTGAGCAAACCGCTCATTGATCGCTGAGGTGAAATGCGCACCGGTAGGCGCTTTCATCCCGACATAGGCGGTATCCACGGCGGCCGTACGATCGTCGCGATGTTCAGGGTGATGTTCTTCTCGCCTCGGATCGCGCCGAATACCGGTAACGCGATCCGGATGGTTGCGGCAACCGGGTGCGAATTGCATCTCGTGCACCCGTTGGGATTCGATCTGTCCGAGCCCAAACTGCGCCGCGCCGGCCTGGACTATCACGACCTGGCGTCGGTCACCGTGCACGACGATCTGCCGTCGGCGTGGGAGGCCCTCATGCCGGCACGTGTCTATGCGTTCACCGCGCACGCGTCGACGCCGTTCACCGACATCGCCTACCAACCGGGCGACGTTCTGATGTTCGGGCCGGAACCCACCGGCCTGGACGCACAGACGCTGGCCGATCCGCACGTCACCGAGCAGATCCGCATCCCCATGCTGGCGGGACGGCGGTCGCTGAACCTGTCCAACGCGGCCGCCGTCGCCGCCTACGAGGCCTGGCGCCAGCACGGGTTCGCCGGCGCGGTGTGAACTTACGGGACTTCCGTCAGCTCACCAGGTGTCCCAGTGCGCGAACTGCTCGGCGGGCAGTCGCTTGGCCTTCTTGAAATCGGTGCCGATGGTGTACGCGATCGGGAACAGACCCGCCTGCGAGTACTTGTCGAACGGGATGCCGAGCACCTCGGCGGCCTGCTTCTCGCCGTCGCCGAGCAGATGCAGCGTTGTCCACGCCGAACCCAGCCCGCGGGACCGTAGCGCGAGCATGAAGCTCCACACCGCGGGCAGCAGCGAACCCCAGAAGGATGCGCTCAACCCGGCGGGTGCACCGTCGGGGCGGCCCTCAAGACACGGGATCAGCAGCACCGGCGCCTTCTCGAAGTTGTCAGTGAGGTAACGGGCCGAGTCCTTGACCTTGGGCTGCTGCTCGTCGCGGATGTCTCCGTGTTCGGCCTTGCCCTGGTCGAGATACGGGATCGCGTTGGAGCGGTAGATGTCGGCCAGCGCCTTCTTCTTTGCCGCGTCCTCGACGAAAACCCATTGCCAGCCTTGGGCATTGGACCCGGTCGGAGCCTGAAGCGCAAGGTCGAGGCATTCCAGGATCACGTCGCGCGATACCGGTTTCTCGAAATCGAGCCGTTTGCGCACCGACCGGGTCGTGGTGAGGAGCTCGTCAACGGACAGATTCAACGTCATATCGCGAGACTACCTGCGGCGCCCGATCGCACCGCCGATGTCGCGTCAGCCGGCGCTCTCGGTGACGACGTCGTCGATGTGGCCTTCGTGGTGCGCAAAGTCGATGACCGGCGCACGCTCTCGCCGCTGCCGCCAGGGGCACCCCGGTGGTCACCGTGCTCGGCACCGGGCATCCGCCCAGCGCCGCAATGGTTTCGCGGATCCTGGCGGCCTCCTCCTCGGTGGGCGTCGCACCCGCCTCGGTTCGTCGAGCAGCCCCGCCCGTAAACCCGCGCCGTTCGCGAGCTCCCGCGCCGACAACTTCGCACGGACGCGCGTGACGTAGACCCGCCGGCCGAGCTCGATCCCGGCGCAGCGGCCGAGGTCTCCGTTGATGAGCGACCGAAGGGACGGGAGTCCGGGTGCTCGAGCCGGCTGAACCGACAAGGGCAAGGGCCCCGGCTTTGCGGAAGAGGTTGAGTGACCGGCCGAGCCGATACCGTTGCGGCGTCCGGCGGCGAACTCGCACACCGCGACGAACCACGCTGCCGAACCACGCTGTTGCCCGTTGGCCCGGCCGGTGCGCTACATCAACTGCAGCGCCTGCCTGGCATGGTCGATCAGTCGACGGGCGCTGGTGGTGGGCATTCTGGCGTTATTCCACACGAGCGCAAGGGATCCGCGCAGGCTGATGCCGGCGATCTGAATGATGTGCAGTTTGCGGCCGCGAGCCCGCGCGTAGGGTTCCGGCACCAGGGCGACCCCCAGTCCCCCGCCGGCCAGGTCGGCGAGCACGTTCGGATCACTGGCCTCGATACCGACATGCGGTTCGATTCCCGCCGCGGCGAACGCTGCGTCAATGATGCTCCGTGTCCCGATCGACGGCGAAAATGTGATCAGCTGCGACCCGCTCAGATCACCTAGGGTCACTCTGGCACGCGTGGCCAGTGGATCGTCCGGACTCACCGCGGCGACAATCGGCTCGTCGGCAACCAATTGCAGATGAAGGTCGGCAGGCAATGTCGCCGGCGGCGACATGATCGCCACGTCATGACGCCCGTCGAGCAGCCCGTTGATGAGATCTTCGGCGCTGGCTTCCAGCAGCGATATCTCCACCATGGGATGGTCGCGGTGGAATTGCGCCAGCATGTCGACAAGATTGAAGGCGACCGACGACGACGCGGCCAGACCGACGCTGACATTGCCACGCAACGCGTCTCTGTACTCGTCGGCGACCTGCTTCGCCTCGCTCACGGCGGCCAGGGCGGCCCGCGCGTGCGTCAACAGCGCGGTACCAACCTTGGTGAGCCGCACCGAACGTGGTGACCGGTCGAACAGGCGCTGACCGAGTTCGCGCTCCAACTGCAGGATCTGGGCGCTCACCCCGGACTGCGCGACATACATCCGCGCAGCCGCCTTGGTAAAGCTTCCCTCTTCCGCGACGGCAACAAAATACTCGAGCTGCCGCAGTTCCATAACCAGAAATGATAGCAGCCAGCATAATTCGATGTTGGACGCCGACAAGCCCCCTCCCGCATTGTTGTTCGCGTACACGGACTCGATCTGTTCCGTTTCATTTCTCCAGGAGGAACTTGTGACACGACTGTCGAAAGCAGCCATCATCGGGGCGTTCACGGTCATGGGGTTGGTGGTGGCAGGCGTGGGTTTATGGCTTTTCACCGGCCCGTCTCGAACGCAGGACGATTCCGAGGCGGTCACCCTCACTCTCGACGTCGAAAACGATCAGGTGGCAAAGCACAATTTCGGCAATCCTGGTTTGGATGTCGGTGACATGGACATCTTCTCCGACATTCTGTCGATCGACGGCAAACAGGTCGGATATGACGGTGGGGTTTGTTTTTTCACCAATGTCACCCCTGACAACCCGATGACCTATTGCGAGCTGACCATCCATCTCGACGACGGGCAGATTTTCGCCCGAAGCCTGACCCCTCATACTCTCGCTCCTTTCAACATGTCGATTACCGGTGGCACCGGCGCATATACAAACGCGCGGGGCGAACTCACCGTCTCCGGTGTCGCAACTCCAGATGAAAAGTACGTGCTGAAGTTCTCGAAATGACATACAAGATGTTCAACCGCAGGAATTTTCTGATCGGCGGGCTGGCCGTCGCCGCAGTGTCGGTGGGGTGCTCAGGCGCATCGGCGGAAGGCCTGGCCGGTCTGCGCTCGGCGGTGCGTGGCCGTGTCCTGGTCAAGGGGGACCCCGGCTTCGATGCCGCCCGGGCACCGTGGAACCTGGCGGTCGATCAGTCGGTACAGGCGGTGGTCGATGTTGCCGATGTCGACGACGCGGCGGCCCTGATCCGCTTCGCGCGCAATGTCGGTGTACCGATTGCCGTGCAGCCCAACGGGCATGGCGCCTCGAACGAGATGGGCGGCACGATCCTGGTCCGGACTGCGGCGCTGAACGAGACCCGAGTCGATACCGCAACCGGCACGGCCCGGGTCGGAGCAGGCGTCTCATGGGCTGAGGTCCAGGCCCTCGCCAGTCCGGCGGGTCTGACCGGGGTCGCCGGCAGCGCGCCGGTCGTGGGCATCACCGGGTACCTGCTCGGCGGCGGCCTCGGCTGGTTCAGCCGCAAGTACGGCTGGGCAGCCGACACCGTCACCGCGTTCGAGGTCATCACCGCGAACGGCGACCGTGTGACCGCGACCGCCGCCACCGAGTCCGATCTGTTCTGGGCTCTGCGCGGTGGTGGCGGTGACTACGCATTCGTCACCGCGGTCGAATTCGCCCTCAAACCGGCGCCATCGGTGTACGGCGGCACCATGACATGGCCGGCCGGCCGGACAGCTGCCGTCATCTCCGCCTTTCGTGACGTCACCGCATCAGCACCCGAGGAACTGACGGCCTGGTGCAGCCTCACCCGGTTCCCCGGTGCGCCCGCACTCGTGCGCATCGACAGCACCTACCTCGGAAGAGCCGAAGCGGCTGCCGGTCTGCTGCAACCGTTCGACCGCATCGGTGGGATGCTCTCTGACACGCGGCGCGTCCTTCCGGTCGCCGAGCTCGGAACAATCACCGACGAACCCACGAAGCCTGCACCATCGCGTCAACAAGCCACCCTCGTCAACGGCTTGACCGACCAGTTCATCGACACGGTGCACACTCAGTCGATCGAGCCGCTGATGACCGTTCAGATCCGCCACCTCGGCGGCGCGCTGCAACGCCCGTCGGATACCCCCGCAGGACCCATCGGCGCGCCTTACCTGGTCAGCTTCCTCGGTATGCAGCCCACTGCGGACAGCGAAGCGGCTCTGAAGGCCCGAACCGACGCATTCCTCGACACGCTGGCGCCCGTCGACACCACCAAGGTCCCGTTCAACTTTCTCACCCCTGAACAGAGCGTCGTCGACGTCTTCGACGCAGATACCCTCGCGCGGCTACAGGCGGTCAAACAGCGCCGGGATCCCGACGGGGTTTTTCGCAGCAACCACCCCGTCATCGGGGAGTGAATCCCTTGTACTTGAGCACGGTCCGTTCGCACGGACAGCCGTGACGACCCTGGATTCGATCCTGATGCCGGCGCCGCCGCAGTTCGTCCCCCGGACTCTGCCTGATCCCGCATGCGCTCCCCCCGACGGGCGGATGGAACCACGCAGGCCTCACCGGAAGTCACGGGAGCGTGAACCGACCCGCAGGTCCACCGGGTCCATCCGGTCGGCCACGACGGTGACCGCCCCGGTGGCGTTCTGCACGATGCCGCGCACGATCAGGGCAGGCGACGTCTGGGCGACCTTGCGGTAGCGCGACCACACCCCAGGTGCGCACAGCACGTTGACCATGCCCTTCTCGTCCTCGAGGTTGAGAAACGTCACGCCCTGCGCGGTGGCCGGACGCTGCCGGTGGGTCACCGCGCCGGCCACCAGGATCCGGGTGCCGTCGGCAACGTCCAGCAGCCGGTCGGTGGGGACGACGCCCAGGCTGTCCAGGTGCTTGCGCAGGAATTCGGTGGGATAGCTGTCCGGTGAGACGCCGGTGGCCCACACGTCGGCGGCCGACAGTTCCAGCGCGCTCATCCCCGGCAGCGGCGGGATGTGTGTGGACGAGCCGACTCCCGGCAACCGGTCCGGCCGTTGTGTCGCGGCGGCCCCTGCCGCCCACAACCCTTCGCGTCGGGTGATCCCGAAACACCCAAGCGCGCCCGCGGTGGCCAGCGCCTCGGTCTGCGGCACGGTCAGCTGCACCCGGCTGGTCAGATCGAGCAGAGACTCGAACTGGCCGTTGGCTTCTCGTTCGTCGACGATGCGCTGCGCCAGATCGTCACCGATGTGGCGGACACTGCCCAGCCCCAAACGCACGTCCAGGCCACGGTTCTCCAGACCGGCGTGGGCCAGGCTGGCATTGACGTCGGGACCGTGCACCGTCACGCCGTGGCGCCGCGCATCGGCGACCAGTGACTGCGGCGAATAGAAACCCATGGGCTGTGCCCGCAGCAGCGCAGCACAGAACGCCGCGGGGTGATGCAGCTTGAACCAGGACGAGTAGAACACCAGTGACGCGAAGCTCAACGAATGACTCTCGGGGAAGCCGAAATTCGCAAACGCCTCGAGTTTCTCGTAGATCCGGTCGGCCACCACACCGGTGATGCCGTGGCGTTCGCGCATCCCGTCGTAGAACCGGCTGCGCAGTCTACGCATCTTGGCGGTGGAACGTTTGGACCCCATGGCTCGGCGCAACTGATCGGCCTCGGCCGCACTGAAACCCGCACAGTCGACCGCGAGTTGCATGAGTTGCTCCTGGAACAGCGGCACGCCCAGCGTCTTCTTCAGCGCGGGTTCCATCGACGGATGGTCGTAGGTGACGGGTTCCAGGCCGTTGCGCCGCTTGATGTACGGATGCACCGAACCGCCCTGGATGGGCCCGGGACGGATCAGCGCGACCTCGACCACCAGGTCGTAGAACTCACGCGGCTTCAGCCGGGGCAGGGTGGCCATCTGCGCGCGGGACTCCACCTGGAACACCCCGACCGAATCGGCACGTTGCAGCATCTCGTAGACCGCCGGTTCGGACAGGTCCAGCGTGGCCAGGTCGACCGTGATGCCCTTGTGTTCGGCGACCAGGTCGATGGCATAGTGCAACGCCGAGAGCATGCCGAGGCCGAGCAGGTCGAACTTGACCAGACCGATCGCCGCGCAGTCGTCCTTGTCCCACTGCAGCACGCTGCGGTTCTCCATGCGGGCCCACTCCACGGGGCACACGTCGGCGATCGGCCGGTCACAGATGACCATCCCGCCCGAGTGGATCCCCATGTGCCGGGGCAGGTTCGCGATCTGGTTGGCCAGATCGATCACCTGCTCGGGGATCTCGGCGACGTCCGGCGAGTCGGGTTTGCCGTCCCACCGGCTGAGGTGCTTGCTCCAGGCGTCCTGCTGCCCCTGGGAGAACCCAAGCGCCCGCGCCATGTCCCGGACCGCACTGCGGCCGCGGTAGGTGATGACGTTGGCGACCTGGGCCGCGTAGTCCCGGCCGTAGCGTTCGTACACGTACTGGATGACGTTCTCGCGCAGGTCCGATTCGATGTCGATGTCGATGTCGGGTGGGCCGTCGCGCGCGGGTGACAGGAAGCGCTCGAACAGCAGGTCGTTGGCGATCGGGTCGACGTTGGTGACCCCAAGCGCGTAGCAGACCGCCGAGTTGGCGGCCGATCCCCTGCCCTGACACAGGATGTTGTTGTCACGACAGAACTGCGTGATGTCGTGCACCACCAGGAAATAGCCGGGGAACTTCAGCTGCTCGATGATTCTGAGCTCGTGCTCGATCTGCGCGTACGCCTTGGGCGCGCGTCGCGGCGGACCGTATCGCCGCGCCGCACCCGTCATCACCAGATGACGCAGCCAGCTGTCCTCGGTGTGCCCGGCAGGCACGTCGAACGGCGGCAACTGCGGCGCGATGAGCGCGAGTCCGAACGCGCACTGCTCACCGAGGTCTGCTGCCGCGGTGACGAACTCGGGGTCGAACAGCCGCGCCATCTCCTCTCCCGAGCGCAGATGCACGCCACCCAGCGGGGCCAGCCATCCCGCCGCGGTGTCGATCGAGTTCCTGGCCCGGATCGCGGCCATGGCCATCGCCAGCCGTCCTCGCGACGGTGTCGCGAAGTGTGCCGCGGTGGTGGCCACGACGTTGAGACCGAACCGGGGCGCCAGCTCGGCCAGTGCGGCGTTGCGTTCGTCGTCGCACGGATGACCGTGGTGGGTGAGCTCGACGCTGACCCGATCCGCCCCGAACCGGTCCACCAGATCCGCCAGCGCGGCGGCCGCAGCGTCCGGGCCGCCTTCCGACAGGGCCTGGCGGACATGGCCTTTGCGGCACCCGGTGAGGATGTGCCAGTGCCCGCCCGCGGCCTCTGTCAGCTCATCGAAGTCATAGCGGGGCTTGCCTTTCTCTCCGCCGGCCAGGTGCGCCTTGGCGATCTCCCGGGACAGCCGCCGGTACCCCTCGGGCCCGCGCGCCAGCACCAGCAGGTGCGGGCCGGGCGGATCGGGGTCTTCGGTGCGCGCGACGTTGCTCAGGGAGAGTTCGGCACCGAACACCGTCGCCACGTCGAGTTCCCTGGCGGCCTCGGCGAAGCGCACCACACCGTAGAGACCGTCGTGGTCGGTCAGCGCGATGGCGCGCAGATTCAGCCGGGCCGCCTCCTCCACGAGTTCCTCGGGAGTGCCGGCGCCGTCGAGGAAGCTGTACGCCGAATGCGCATGCAGTTCCGCGTACGGGACCACAGACGCGGGCTTGGCGATCTGGTCCGGCGGCTCATAGGCGCCGCGTTTGCGTGACCAGGCGGGACTGTCCCCGCCGTCACCCGGGGCCTCAAGGGGCAGGCCCGAGCGGCGCGGCTTGCTCGTGAGCACGCGCTCCATCTCCGACCAGCTCGGCGGCCCGTTGTGCCAACCCACCCCACCAGTGTATCGAACGTCTGTTCGATACGATCGGATCAGCCGGGAATGTCCATACGCTGCGTGCCGAGGACCGAGAGCAGCCGCATCGCCTCCTCCGACGGTGAACCCGGCTGGGCGGTGTAGATCACCAGGCGCTGGTCGCGGTCGGCGATGTCGAGCGCATCGCAGTTGACCGACACCGGGCCGACGACCGGATGTACGAACGTCTTGCACAGGACCGGGCGGTCGACGATGTCGTGAGACTCCCACAGTCGCACGAATTCCTCACTGCCCGCGAGCAGTTCGTCGACGAGTTCCCTGGTCTCCGGGTCGTCGGGATACCGGGCCACCGCGGCCCGCAAATGCTTGGCACTGGTGTGAGTGAACTCGTCGACGTCGGAGACCCCGTACAGCCGTCGCCCGCCCGGCCCGACAGGTCCGAGGAACGCCCGCCTGATCAGGTTGCGGTCGCGGCGGCTCAACGCCGAGAAGTCCTCCATCAGCGCGCACGCCAGGTCGTTCCAGGCCAGCACCTCGTTGGTGGCCGACACCACGATCGCCGCCGCCTGGGGCAGGCGGTGCAGCAGGTCGAGGATGCTCTGCCGCACCCCTCGCGGCGGGCCGACCGGGCGTTGCGGCACGACGCCGGCCAACTGGTACAGGTAGGTGCGCTCCGCGTCGGGAAGCCGCAACGCGCGGGACAGGCCCTCGAGCACCTCGCGGGACGGGTGCGGGGCGCGGGCCTGCTCGAGGCGCGTGTAGTACTCGGTCGAGATGAACGCCAGATGCGCGACCTCGTCGCGCCGCAGCCCGGGCGTGCGCCTGCGCGGACCCACCGGCAGCCCCACCTCGGTGGGCCCGATGCGCTCACGACGGCTCCGCAGGAACGCGCCGAGTTCTCGCTTGTCCACGTCCTCATTCTGCGTGCGTTCTGCCGGTGACGTCGGTGCCCAGGCTGGTACTGGTGATACCTGGATACGTCCGGCGACCGGTCGCAGGCTCGGGTCATGACGCAAACAACCACCACGGGCCTGCTCGCAGACAAGATCGCTTTCGTCACCGGCGCGGGACGCGGAATCGGTGCCGCCGCAGCGCGACTGTTCGCCAAGGAAGGTGCGACCGTACTGCTTGCCGCACGCACCGAATCACAGCTCAAAGAGGCCACCGAACACATCCGCGCCGACGGCGGCACCGCCGAGTACGTGGTGTGCGATCTGGCCGACGGGGACAGCGTGCGCGCGGCGGTGCACCGCACCGTCGAACTGTGGGGACGCCTCGATGTCGCGTTCAACAACGGTGCGACGGGCCAGCCGCCCGGCCCGCTCGACGAGCTGCCCGAGGCAGGACTGGACCATGTCTACGACGTGAACTTCAAGGGCGTGTGGCTGGCGTTGACCGCCGAGGTCGCGGCGATCCGCGCCACCTCGAAAACCGGAGCCATCGTGAACACGTCGAGTATCGGCAGCCTGCACAGCAATCCCGAGCTGCCGGCCTACGGCGCGTTGAAGCGCGCCGTCAACAGCCTCACCGAATCAGCGGCGGCGACCTACGGTCCGGAGGGAATCCGGATCAACGCGATCGCGCCGGGCGCGACGCTGACCGAGATGATGCAGGACTGGGACGCCGCGAGCCCCGGCACCATCGACCGGATCGCCGCCACGACCCCACTGCGACGCGCCGCCGACCCCATCGAGATCGCCGAGGCCGCGGCATGGCTGCTCAGTGACCGTGCATCGTTCGTCACCGGGGCAACTCTGCGTGTCGACGGCGGCGCGTGGGTGTAGTGGCCTCTGGTGCCGGTGTGATCACAGGGACTTTCATGATCACCTCGTGCTGCCGATCACGTAGCGACCCCCTACGATGCCTCTGGGCTGGGGATCGGTTGTGAAAGGACGGCAATGGCCGCACACAGGGCATCGACCAAGGCGACGGGCTCGACGAAGTACGTCGGCTACGTCGGCGGAGTCGCGGTGGCGATGGGCGTCGGAGCGGCGATCGCCGTAGCCGGCCAGGGCACCGCGCACGCGGATACCGACGGCGCGGCGAAGGAGTCGAGCGCTTCGACCAGTTCGGGGGCCAGTTCCGGGGCCACCTCCGGGACCGGCTCGGGCGTCAACGCCGGGCCCAAGCGCACCGAAACCAAATCGGCTGCCAAGACCGATCGGCCCAAGCCGCTGTCGAAGGTCAGCGCGGGTGTGCAGAAAGCCGAGAAGGCCGTCTCGCAGGCCGCGGAGAAGGCTGTCACGAAGGCCGCCGCACGAGCCGAGAAAGCCGCTGCCCGGACAGAGAAGGCCGTCGACCACGTCAGCGATCAGCTCACCAAAGCCGCGTCCACGGTGTCGAAGTCGGTCACCGACTCGCTCACCAAGCCGGTTTCCAAGCCGGTCATCAAGCCGGTTTCCAAGCCGGTCATCAAGCCCGTCCTCGAAGACGCGGCCAAGGATTTCGAGACCAGGCAGGTCGCGCGGCTCAAGGAGTTGTTCACGCCCAAGCCAATCGCGGCGCCGAAGCCCGACACGGCGTCGGACAGTGCGCTCGAAAACACTGCGCAGGCCGGCAAGACACCGACCAACGTGGTGCGGACCGCCGTACAGACCCAGGCCGACACCGACGTCGATGCCGCGGCCGACCAGCCGTGGAGCCCCAATCCGCTGCGGCCGGTCGACCCCGACCCCACGGATTTCCCGGATGCGATCATGGATCTGCGCGACGCGCTGCTCGGTGCCTCGCCGACATTCCTCGATCCCTTCGTCCGCGAGGCGACCGAGCAGATCTACCGGGGCAGCCAGATCGTGCCGTGGGTCAACGCGGTCATCCCGATCAGCAAGATCCTGCCGAACCTGGCACCCGCGCTCAGCGAAGACATCGAGGTCGCGCGGGATGCCCGCCAGCTCATCATCACCGAGCTGATCAAGACGACCCCACCGGGATCGGCCCTGTACTACGGCTACGACATCGTTGCCGATCTGATCAATCTCGAAGGCCCCGCGGCCGGTCTCAAATACCGCGCCGTGGCCACGGTGTGGAACATCCTCGATCCGCTGCAGTTGGTGCACAACACGGACAAGGCGGTCGGGATCGGTTCAGCCGCAGGTTAATCGCGTGCGTAACGTGGTGGCGCTCGTGAGAGCGATTCAGCGCCACCACGTTACGAGCACGCTCAGCGGTGGTCGGTGGTGAACGCGAGCTCGCGCCCGGCTTCGATGTCCCGGCTCAGCGCGGTCACCTTGGCGTGTGCGTACTCGTAGGAATCCGACCCGAGCAGCTGATGCAGCGGGCCCTCCCCCGCGACAGCGATGGTGATGATCGCCTCGGCTCCCTTCACTGGATCGCCGAGCTGTCTGCCTTGCAATGCGAGGTGGTTCTGCGTCATCTCTTGGATGCCGGGATAGGCGTCGTTGGGGGCCTCGGGCAGCGCCAGTGAGTCGGTGGTCAAAAAGCTCGTGCGGAAATAGCCTGGCTCGACAATGCTGACCTTGACTCCGAATTCGGCCATCTCACCGGCGAGCGCTTCGCTCATACCGTTGAGCGCGAACTTCCCCGCGCAGTACAGACCCCAGCCCGGCATCGCGGTCAGCCCGAGGATCGATGACACGTTGATGATGTGGCCGCTGCGGGCCTTGCGCATGTGAGGAATGGTTGCGCGCAGTACGTTCCACGTACCGATGACCTGAACGTCGAACATTTGTCGGATGTCGGCGTCGGTGGTGTCCTCGACCGAGGCGAGGAATCCGTAACCGGCGTTATTGACGATGACATCGAGGTTGCCGAACCGCTCGACCGTGGCGGTGACGGCCTTGTGCACAGCCGACGGGTCGGCGAGGTCGACCTCGATCGGCAGCAGCGATCCGGTGTCGGCGCCTTCGAGGCCGACGTGCAACCGTTCGGCCGAACGCGTGGTGGCCGCGACGTTGTCGCCGCGTTCGAGCAGTTGCCGCACGAGCTCGAGGCCGAGGCCTTTCGACGTGCCGGTGACGAACCAGGTGGCGGGGCGGTTGGTGGGATAGGACATGGCGTCTCCTGTTCGGGTTCTTCGGTGCCGGTGGGCTGACATCGAGTCTCGGCCGCCGCGGGGCGCAGAAGTGGCCCATAACCTGGCCTGATGAACCGAGGCCGCGGCAACCTAGGACTGAAAGACCCAGGTACGGATCGCGCCGGGGTGCGACACTCGTGGTGATGTCCGATACCAACCGCGACCTCGCGGATTTCCTGAAACGCGCCCGCGCGGCCGTCGATCCGGCGCGCGCCGGGTTGCCCGCCGACAGCAGGGTGCGACGGGTTCCGGGGCTGCGTCGCGAGGAGGTCGCCCTGCTCGCCGGGGTGTCGACGGACTACTACACCCGGCTTGAGCAGGGGCGGCGCATCACGCCGTCGCGCAGTGTGCTCGACGCGATCGCGCGGGCACTCGATCTCGACGAGACCGGCCGCGCGCACCTCGAACATCTCGTCGGCGCCCCACCGCGTGGCCGCAAGCCACCGACCGCCGCGCAACGGGTGCGGCCCGGCCTGTACCAACTGCTCGAATCACTCACCGGCACACCCGCGATGATCCTGGGACACCACAGCGACGTCTTGGCGATCAACCGGCTCGGCGCGGCGCTGATCGCCGACTTCGACCGCATGCGTCCACGTGAACGCAGCTACGCAAGGTGGATGTTCCTCTCCCCTGACGCGCGAAAGCTGTTCGCCGACTGGGATGTCCAGGCCCGCTCCGTCGTCGAGAATTTGCGTCTGGAACTCGGCGCGCATCCGGGTGATCCGATCACCACGGCGCTGGTCGACGAACTGTCCGCGGCCAGTTCGGATTTCCGCGACTGGTGGGCCCAGCACCGCGTGTACCAGCGCACGCACGGATCCAAGCACCTGCGTCACCCGGTCGTAGGCGAGATCACCGTCGACTACGAGACCTTCACGATGCCGGATGATCCCGACCAGACTCTGTTCACCTACACCACCGAGGCGGGCACGGCCTCGCGCGAGGCGATGAACCTGTTGATCAGCTGGTCGATGTCGTCCGTGCCGGGCCTCCGGCATACCGAATCGTCAGAACAGGCCTGACCGCTTCAGTCTTTCAGCACAGGTGTGTTGCGGGACAACGTCTCTCCACGGAAGAACTCGGGGCTGCGTGACCGCATCACCAGCATCAGCACCACGCCCAGCAGCAGGATGCCGAAGCCGATGTAGAACACCAGCCCGATCCCGCCGAGTTCGGCGCCGCTGCCGTTCTCCGGGTTCATGCTCTCCTTGAGCGAGAACACGAACACCGCCGCCAGCACCAGACCGCCGAGCAGCGGGAACACGAACTTGAACACGATGTTGTGCACGCTGGTGAACAGCTCGCGCCGGAAGTACCAGATGCACGCGAACGCGGTGATCCCGTAGTACCAGCAGATCATGATGCCCAGCGCGGCAATGGTGTCCAACAGCGCGTACTCCGACAGCAGGCTCACGACGGTGTAGAACACGCCCGTCACGATCCCCGCGATCAGCGTGCTGAACGATGGCACCAGGAACCGGGGATGCACGTGGGAGAACCGCTTCGGGAACGCCCCGTAGGCACCCATCGCCAGCATCGCGCGGGCGGCGGGCAGGAACGTGGTCTGCAGGCTGGCGACCGACGACGCCAACACCGCCAGGAACAGCAACGGCCCACCCCAGCTGCCCAGCACCGGATCGGCCAGCACCCCGAAAACGTTCTCGGAGTTCTCCGGATTGCCCAGTCCCAGACCGGTCTCCCCGACACCGGCGTACATCATCACCGCGACCGCCACCAGCAGATAGGTGAGCAGGATCGTCGTCACGCACAGCAGACCCGCGCGCCCGGGCACCTTGGTGGGGTCCTTGGATTCCTCACCGAGGGTCAGACAGGTGTCCCAACCCCAGAACGCGAAGATCGACCCGGTGACGCCGATGACGAACGCGCCGAACGCCAGATTCGTGAACGGGTTGAACCAGTCGAGGTCGAAGCCGAGGCCTGCGGGGGCGTTGCCTGCGGCCACGTGGACCACCGCGGTGATCGCGAACGCCAGGAGCACCGTCATCTGGAATCCCACCAGCACGTACTGCACGTGCTCACTGGTGGTGATGCCACGGCTGGAGATCCAGGTCGCCAGCGCGATGAACACCAGTGTGGTGAGGATGTTGACGAGTTTGTTGTCGGCCAGATCGGCGATCTCCGGGGTGTTGAACACCCGCGCGACGAACAGGTAGAAGAACTCGACGGCGATGGCAGCCAGGTTCGACAACACGATGATCGTGGCGATCACCATGCCCCAGCCGCACATCCACCCGACGTACGGGCCGAACGCCTTGGTGGACCACGTGAACGACGCACCGCAGTCGGGTGCGCGTGAGTTCAGCTCACGGTAGGCGTACGCGGTGAGGAACATCGGGATGAATCCCGCGATGAAGATCGCGGGCATCTTGAGCCCGACGGCCGCGACGATCAGCCCGATGCTCGCGGTGAGGGTGTAACCCGGTGCGACCGACGAGATTCCCAGGATGGCGCCGGAGAACGTCCCGACCTTTCCCGAGGCCAGTCCCTTTCCGACCAACCCGGCGGATTCCTCGGCGAGCTGTAGTGCGTGATGCGACTCGGATTCGGGGTCGGCCTGTGGGTCGGACCGGTTCACGACGGTTCCTCGCCGTTGTTCAGCTCATCGCGGGGCACCACGACCATGGGAACCTCCAGAACCCGCAGCATCTTGGCCGCGGTGTTGCCCAGGAAGATCCGCCTCGGTGCGCTCAGCCGGCTGGAGCCGACCATGATGACGTCGCCGTCATGCCATTCCAGCTGGCTCACCGCATTCTCCACCGACGTTCCGCTCACGATGGTCGAGGTTACCGGGAAACCCTCGGGCAACTCGCTTTTCGCAGCTTCCAGGGTCTTCTGCGCATGCTCGAGCGCGCGTTGGCGCACCGCGTCGTCGTCGGAGCGCAGGTGGCCGAAGACCGGATCGAGCGCGACGAGCGACACCAGCCGCAACGGTGTGCCCGCCGCCTTGCTGGCCGCCACCGCGGTCGCCAGCAGGCGGTCGGCTCCCTGGCGCTGGCCGATGGCGCACGTGACCTCGCGGACCCGTTTGATCGCGGACTCGCGAGCGCCCCGCGGCGCGACGGCGACCGGCAGCGGTGACGAGTGCAGCAACTCGCTGACCACCGACCCGAGGGAGAAGGCACCGACCAGACCGCCGCCGGATCCACCGACGACGATCGCCACCGCGTCGAGATGCAAGGCAAGACCGGTCAAGCCGTCGGTGAACGATTCGGCGAACGTCAGATGCCCGTGTGCCACAACGTCATCAGGCACCCGCTTCAGCGCGTCGTCGAGCCACTCCTGCGCCTGCTCCGCCAGTACCTCCTCGTAGCCGCCCTTGGGCATGCCCGGCGCCCTGGTGTCGGGCGGCAGCACGATGCAGACCTCGAGCTCGGCGTTGAGCGTTCTCGCGAATCGGATTGCCAGAGCCAACGCATCAGCGCCACCCGGGGTGGCGAGATATCCAACGACCAGCTTCATCCGTCCCCCATCAATCCCGCACGTCATCCGCGCGACTGTAGTGAATCGATCCTGTCAACCTGCGGGCACCTGTCGCGGTGATTTCGGTGAAATCGCGCCGATTGTCGGGCCCTGCGCGAAGTCCGGCGCCCACCGCCGCAGATGCCTGGTTGACGTTTGCTCGATCTCGGGCCACGATGGCTCGCATGCGCTATGTCGTTACCGGCGGTACCGGGTTTATCGGCCGACGGGTGGTATCGGGAATCCTGGCCCGCGACACCACCGCCGAGGTATGGGTACTGGTGCGCCGTGAGTCGCTCACCCGCTTCGAACATCTGGCCCAGCACTGGTCCGATCGCGCGAAACCCCTGGTCGGTGACCTGACCGCGGACGATCTCGGGCTCACCGACATCGACGTGGGCGACCTCGGGGACATCGCGCACGTGGTGCACTGCGCGGCGATCTACGACATCACCGTCGACGAAGCCGCGCAACGGACCGCCAACGTCGACGGCACCAGGGCCGTGATTGCTCTCGCGCGTCGCCTTGGCGCCACGTTGCACCACGTGTCGTCGATCGCGGTCGCCGGAGACCACCGCGGCGTGTTCACCGAAGACGACTTCGACATCGCACAGGATTTGCCGACGCCGTATCACCAGACCAAATTCGAGGCCGAGATGCTGGTGCGCGCGGCCACCGACGTGCGTCACCGCATCTACCGGCCCGCGGTGGTGGTCGGCGACTCCCGCACCGGCGAGATGGACAAGATCGACGGGCCGTACTACTTCTTCGGGATGCTGGCGCGGCTCGCGGCGCTGCCGAGGTGGACGCCCATGGCGCTGCCCGACACCGGCCGCACCAACGTCGTACCGGTCGACTTCGTCGCCGAGGCACTGGTCCACCTCATGCACGTCGAGGGGCGGGACGGTCAGACATTCCACCTGACCGCACCGAATACGGTTGGGCTGGTCGACATCTACCGCGGCGTCGCCGAGGCCGCAGGTCTGCCGCCGCTGCGCGCAGAGCTGCCGCACGCCACCGCGGCGCCCGTGCTGAACGTGCGTGGTCGCGGCAGGGCGGTGCGCAACATGGTGGCGACGCAACTGGGTATTCCTGGCGAGGTGTTCGACGTCGTCGAACTCCGGCCGACATTCACCTGCGACAACGCCGACGACGCGCTGCGCGGCACCGGGATCGCGGCACCCGAATTCGCCTCGTACGCGCCGAAACTCTGGAAGTACTGGGCGGAGCACCTCGACCCGGAACGATCCCGCCGCGACGATCCCGCCGGGCCGCTGGTCGGCAAGCATGTGATCATCACCGGCGCGTCGAGCGGCATCGGCCGCGCCTCGGCGATCGCGGCCGCCGAGCGGGGCGCGGTCGTGTTCGCGTTGGCCCGCAACGGTGAGGCGCTCGACGAGCTGATCGCCGAGATCCGGGCGAACGGTGGACAGGCACACGCGTTCACATGCGACGTCACCGACTCCGCGTCGGTCGAACACACCGTGAAGGACATCCTCGGCCGGTTCGATCATGTCGACTATCTCGTGAACAACGCGGGACGCTCGATCCGCCGGTCCGTGGTGAACTCGACCGACCGGCTGCACGACTACGAGCGCGTCATGGCGGTCAACTACTTCGGCGCGGTCCGCATGGTGCTGGCACTGCTGCCGCACTGGCGCGAACGCCGCTTCGGGCACGTGGTCAACGTCTCGAGCGCGGGAGTTCAGGCACACACGCCGAAGTACAGTGCTTACCTGCCCAGCAAGGCCGCGCTGGACGCGTTCGCCGACGTGGTGTCCACCGAAACCCTCTCCGACCACATCACTTTCACCAACATCCACATGCCCCTGGTGAAGACGCCGATGATCGCGCCGTCACGCAGACTCAACCCGGTGCCGCCGATCAGCGCCGAACATGCCGCGGCCATGGTGGTGCGGGGTCTGGTCGAGAAACCGCCGAGGATCGACACACCGCTTGGCACGTTCGCCGACTTCGGCAACTACCTCACACCACGGGTGGCCCGCCGGTTCCTGCACCAGCTCTACCTCGGCTATCCCGATTCGGCGGCCGCGCGCGGGCTGGCCGAGGCCGAGTCCTCACCTCCGCCCGCCGCCTCGCCGCAACGACGACCGAAGCGGCCGGCGCGGAGCCGTCCGGGCGTCCGGGTACCGCGGGCTGTCGGACTTCCCGTCAAGCGGGCGGTGCGAGCGTTGCCCGGCGTGCACTGGTAGTCGGCATTTGAGCCAGACATCCGCGGCGACCTATCGTTGGCGGCGTGACACCGATGCCCGTGTTCGCCGATGTCGACACCGGTGTCGACGACGCGATGGCCCTCGCCTACCTGCTGGCCAGCTCCGATGCCGACCTCGTCGGTATCGCGTCGACTGCGGGAAACATTGGGGTGCAACAGGTCTGCATCAACAATCTGGGCCTGCTGGAGCTGTGCCGGGCACCCGGCATCCCGGTGTCGTGCGGTGCCGAGCAACCGCTGAAGGCTCCGCTGCGCACCGCCGAGGACACCCACGGTCCCGAAGGTCTCGGTTACGCGCGGCTCCCGGCCACCGGCCGAACGCTGACGACATACGACGCCGCCGAGGCCTGGGTCCGTGCGGCGCACGCATACCCCGGTGAGCTGATCGGGTTGGCCACCGGACCGCTGACCAACCTGGCCCTGGCCATGCGCGCCGAGCCCGCGCTGCCCAAGCTGCTGCGTCGCCTGGTGATCATGGGCGGCGCCTTCGACTACAAGGGCAACACCACGCCGGTTGCCGAGTGGAACATCAGCGTCGACCCCGAATCGGCCGCCGAGGTGTTCGGCGGGTGGGACGCCGCCTGGGATGACGAGGCGCCGGCCCACATCCCGATCGTGCTGGGTCTCAACCTCACCGAGAACATCGCGATGACGCCGGCCCTGCTGAACCGGTTGGCGACGGCGGCCGGGTCCCCCTCCACGGCGATGAGCGTCCGAGATGAGCGAGGCACCCGGTCGGCGGCGGCCAATCCGTTGATCCGCGTGCTCGAAGATGCGATGCGCTTCTACTTCGAGTTCCACTTCGACACCGGCGACGGGTACCTCGCGCACTTGCACGATCCACTGGCGGCCGCGGTCGCACTCGACCCCGAGTTGGTGCGGTACCGGCAGACGACGGTTGACGTCGAACTCGCCGGCACGCTGACCCGCGGGATGACGGTGGCCGACTGGCGCGGGCACTGGGGACGGCGGCCCAACGCGCTCGTGGGCATGGAGGTCGACCCGACGGTGTTCTTCGACCGGTTCATCTCCCGGGTCGGCGCGTTCGCGCAGCGCCTGGCCGCTCACTCGTAGTTCATTCAGATAGTCATTCAGCTCTATTCATAAGCCCCCTCCAGGTACCACCGTCGTTGCCGGTAACACAGCAGCAGCGCCAGCGCGTCCTCGCCGTCACCGAGCAACACCTGCGCCCGCGCCGTGCGCCCCGTGCCGCGGTTCTCCGGATCCCACCACCGTTCGTCGACCGGCCAGGGCCCGGCCCACCAGCGCAGGGGCCCGTCGCGTTTCCCCGCACCCGACAGCCGCGACGGATCGGACGAGAACAACCCCCGGCTGGTCACCCGAACCAGATTTCCTTGTGCGTCAAGAAGTTCCACCGGATCGTCGAGCAGCACGGTCGGCGACGGCTCGGGCAGCTGACCGGGCCACGGCTGTCGCGGGTCGGCCTGGGGCACCGGCTCGTCCCCCAGCGCGGTGAACGTGATGCGCTCGGCAGGTCCCCGCCCACCGCTGAGCACCGGCACCTGTACGGCCTCCGGCCCGAGCAGGCCCTGCACCCGCACCAGGGCACGCCTGGCCCGCAGCCGGTCCTCTTCGCCGATACCGCCCCACAACGGCAGCTGCAGCGCCGCCGACGAGACCACCTCCACCGGACGCAGTCGCAGCACCGTGATCGGCGCGCTGGGCCGGTCGTCGGTCCGGCGGTTCAGCCAGCCGTCCAACTGCCAGCGCACTCGGTCGGCGGTGGCGTCCTCGGTCAGCGGTTCCGCGCACCGCCAGACCCGTTCCAGTTGTTCACCGTTGGCGGTGACCGCGTGGATGGCCAGCCGGGTGCAGCCGACACCGGCCGCTTCCAGGCTGCGATGCAGGGTGACCGCGAGTGAGCGTCCCGCGAAAGCCGCGGTATCCACCCGCTCGATCGGTGGATCGCAATCCAGCACCGCGTCGAGTTCGGCTGCCGGATCCCGTCCGGAGGGCGCCCGGGCCGGCTCGCCACGCGCGAACCGGTGGGCGACCACCGCGTCGGCGCCGAACCGCGAGGCCACATCGGTACGTGACAGCGCCGCGAACTGCCCCAGGGTTCGGATACCCATGCGCCACAACAGATCCGCCAACGCGTCACGATCCGGCGCGGCGAGCGCGGGTTCGGTGGCCAGCTGGCGGATGGACAGATCGGACAGAAACGACGCGTCTTTTCCCGGCGCGAGGATCCGTCCGGCCCTGGCCGCGAAGACCGCTGTGGACAGTTGATCGGCGATGCCGACCTGACACTCCACCCCTGTCGCCGCCACCGCGTCGACGAGCCGTTCGGCCGCAGCGTCCTCGGACCCGAAGTAGCGGGCCGCGCCCCGCACCGACAACACCAGCAGGCCCGGTCGCAGCACCTCGGCACGCGGCACAAGTTCGTCGACCGCGGCGGTCACCCGCTCGAAATGCCGGGCGTCCCTGGCCGGATCCGCCGTCACGACATGCAGATCCGGGCAGCGGGCCTGCGCCTCCCGCCGCCGCAGACCGCGGCGCACACCGGCCGCGCGCGCCGCAGCGGAACACGCGATGACCCGGTTGGCCAGCGTGACCGCGATCGGGACCGTCGGCGGCAGCCCCGCCGCACCGGCCGCGGCGACCGCGGGCCAGTCCATGCACCACAGGGCGAGCACCCTGGAACCCACGGGCATGGTCTAACCGCCTACCGCCTGCACCGGCCCGAGGGACCGCCCCCTGCTGCGCATCGTCAACCGGATCCGGCCGATCCGGCCGCGCCCCGGCGTCGGCTCACCCCGGCCCGCACCGGTCACCTCGTAACCGCAGACCCTGGCCTCCAGCCGGGCCGATGCCCCCTGCCAGTCCCCGTCGGTCACCAGCAGTGTGCAGCCTTTCTGCCTGGCACGCGCCGCCATCACCCGTGTCCGGCTCGGCGGAACCGAGCGACCACCCAGCCCGAGCACCACCAGATCCATCCCGTCCATCAGCACCGAGGCCACCTCGACGGGATCTGCACCCGGATCGGGGATGACCGCGAGACGGCTCAGGTCAGCCCCCATCTCGGCCGCTGCCAGCAGCCCGACATCGGGCTGGCCGACGATGACGGCATGGCCGCCCGCGGCCGTCACCGCCGCGACCATGCCCAGCGTCAACGACCTGGCGCCTCTCGCGACTGCGACCGTTCCGCGCGGCAACGTCCTCGGCAACTGCTCCGGCTCGGCATCCTCCTGCGATTCGGGACGCCTCAGCAAAGATTCAGGCGGTGAAATGAAATCATCGGACCTGGTCAGATCACGATGCGAAGAACTCACCTTCGCCGAGACCGACGCCATCTTGCGACGGAGGTGTTCTACCTGCTCAGCACGGGTCAACCGGCGCACATCAAGGTCAGCCGCAGCTGTCACACCAGCACCTCCCGCACCATCAGAATCCGATCATGTTCGAATGTATGTTCGATGGCTCGAGTAAACACCGGCCCACCGACACCGTCAAGCTGCCGATGGGCTCCGGCCAACGCGCCGCCGGTATGTCAGGCGCCCCTTCGGGCCCTCCGGGCGGGCCCGCCACCCGTCCGGAACGCACGCGCGGGAGCTGCCGGCAACGCAGCCAGCAAGAATGCCCCTGCGCCTGTTTCCGCAGTACGTTAAAGTCGGTGCACCAGAAACCCTCTTCGGGATGGGGCTGGGCCACGATCTGCGTTGCAAGGAGTGGGAATCCACACGCTTCACTGACGGATTCACCGAAGGCCAACTCTTGTCAACCAGGGGGACAGTGAGGACACCCACCATGAAACAGTTGACCCGTCGGCTCACCGTCATCGCAGGCGGTGCGGCAGTCATCGGGATGATCTCGTTCACCGCGGCGTGCGGTACCGAAGAAGAGGCACCCGAGACCACCACGCCGACCACCACCACGACGACCACCACCACGTCGCCGGCCGAAACCCCGGCGCCGCCGCCACCGGTCGAGCCGACAGAGAAGTCGATCAACCCCACCGGCGGCAACCTGTTCACGCCTTCGGTGAGGGCGCCCGGCCCGCAGACGGCCATCCCGGGTAACCGCGAGAACACCGGATAGTCGACGCTCGACACCACTGACCTGAAGCCGCTGCGGTATGGCTGGTAATAGACGTCACGCCGGCGTATCCATCAGACACCCCGGCGGCTTCAGGCACTGGTATACCCATTGGTCATTGGCGCTGATCATGATCGGCGCACTGTTGGTCGCCGATTTTCGGATCACATCGGAACCAGTTGGGCACGGGCCGGCTGAGATCGCCGGCCCGTACGCTCATCTGCTCGCTGCCTCAACCGATCTCGGCCCCGCCGACAGCGGGCCCGTTCAGCTGACCGTCACCCTCGACGGATCCCCCGACGCGCTGACGAAGTGGGCCCGCCAACACGGGCTGTCGGTGCGGTGGCGCCAGGGCGACCGGTGGGCGATCGTCGAGGGTGCGCCCACCGCCATGGCAGCGGCCTTCGACGTCGACATCCACGACTACCGCGGCAGACGCGGTCAGGAGTTCTACGCCTCACCGCAGCAGCCGTCGATCCCAGAACCGGTGCGCGGCGAGGTCACCGAGGTCGGTCGGATCCTCGGCTACACCCCATACCGGATGAACGTTCCCGACCTGCAGCACCTGCCTGCCGAGGTGCCCGACCGCGGGCTCACGCCCCAGTTGCTGCTCAACACCTACAACTTGCGCGGCCTGGCCGAACAGGGCTACACCGGCAAGGGCCAGACCATCGTCATCTTCGCGTTCGACGGGTTCGATCAGGCCGATCTCGACATGTATGCCACCACATTCGGCCTGCCCCGGTTCACCCCCATCCTGATCGGTGGACAGCCGAGTGCGCCGCGCGGCGAGACCACCATGGATCTCCAGGTGGCCCACGCCATCGCCCCCGATGCCCAGAAGGTGGTGATCAACGCGCGTCCCACGGTCGAGGGCGACGGCGCCTACGAGAAGATCGGGCAGATGCTCGAAGACGCCGACAACCGGTTTCCCGGTGCGGTGTGGAGCTTTTCGATCGGCTGGGGCTGCGACAAGCTGCTCACCGCGGCCGACCTCGCGCCGGTGCGCTCGGCACTGGCCGCCGCGCACACCCGCGGCACCACGGCGTTCAACGCCAGCGGCGACCTGGCCGGCCTGGAATGCAAAGGCGGACAAGACTGGTCCTCGCCACCCGGCGACGACGACATCGGCCTGGACTCGGTCGCATCACTTCCCGAGATCACCGACGTAGGCGGCACCACACTGTCCACCACCGCCGAAGGTGCCTGGCTCGCCGAACAGGCCTGGTTCGACGTCCCCCTTTCGCAGGGCACCGGCGGAGGCGTCTCGGCGTTGTTCGACCGTCCCGACTGGCAGCGCGGGTTTTCCGCCCCTGATGACGGTGGCGCGCCACGCCGCCTGACCCCTGACATCGCTGCGGTCGCCGATCCGTTCACGGGCGTGAAAATCGTTCTGAACAACCAGGTTCTGGTGGGCGGCGGCACGTCCCAGGCCGCTCCGCTGTGGGCCGGCATCGCCGCGGTCATGAACCAGTACCTCCTCGCCAACGGCGGTCGGCGCCTTGGTGATCTCAATCCACAGCTGTACCAGATCGCCCGTGGGGCAGCGCTTCCCGCGTTCCGGGATGTCACCCTGGGCGGCAACGCCGTGGCCACCGCGGGGCCGGGATACGACCTGGTGACCGGCCTCGGCACACCCGACACCGAGAACCTGGTGAAGAACCTTCTCGTCCTACAGAAGGCGAACCCATGACCCAACCGCCCGACAACACCGACGATGACACCGTTCCGACGACCGAGTGCCGTGTCTGCAAGGTCGACGTGCCCGCAGGCAAATACTGCGGCCTGTGCGGCGTCCACCTCGACAAGGAACCCGGGGACGGCCCGGAGTGGTTGCGCGTCACGGCATCCTGCGTCGCACCCGAAGAACATCTGCTGAAACCCGCGATCACCAGTTCGCTGTTCCCCCATCTGTCGCACCGGTCCCGCATCCCGTTCCGGATCGCGATGGTGGTGTTGGTGGCGGGACTGGTCCTGTGCGCGTGGTTGCGTCTGCCCGCGGCCCTGATCGCGGTCGCCGCGCTCGGGCTACCGCTGTTGTTCGGAATCTATCTGCAGGAGTCCGACGCGTTCAGCGATCTACCGAAGAGCACACTCGTGACGACGGCTGTGCTGGGCATCGCGCTGGGGGTCGGCTGGGTGTTTCTCACCGGCTCCATGATGGCCCGGTCCTACGGCGTGCCACTGGGCTCCGGCATCACCGGATACCGGTTGCTGCGCAACGGCCTCGGCGTTCCCATCGGGGGGCTGGTGCTGATGATCATGCCCGCGGTGGTGATCCGGCTGCTGCGACCACCGACCCGGGAATCGTTGGACGGCTTCATGATCGGGGCACTCGGTGCGACAGCGTTCACCGCGGCCGCCACCCTGACCCGGCTGGCGCCGCAACTCGCCACCGGCATGGTGGCCCACAACCGACCGATGTCGGGGTTGTTCGTCGAGGCGGGGATCCGTGGTTTCGCCGTGCCACTGACCGCGGCCGCCGTCGGTGGTCTGATCGGTGCGGCGCTGTGGTTCACCCGCCCGCCCAGCAAGGCCCACCAGCATCCCGGATACGTGCGGGCCGTGTTGGTGGCGTTCGTCTTCGTCGTCGTCCTGGTCTATGCCGGTCTCGGCCTGATCGATGTCGCGCGGGTGCCGCAGTGGTTGCAGTTGACGGTGCACGTGGCGGTTGCGCTGGTCGCGATGTTCGCGCTACGCGTCGGCCTGCACCTGGCGCTGCTGCACGAGGCTCATGACGAGATCGCCTCGGACAAGCCGATTCTCTGCCCACGCTGCGGCAATGTGGTTCCCGACATGGCGTTCTGCGCGCACTGCGGTGCGGCCACGCATGCGTCGTCGCGGTCCTCACGCAACGAACGGCGCGAGCACCGGCCGATCCGGGAACGGAGGGCCGACGCCGGATGACCACGACGAGCGCACCGACCGAGTTCTTCCCCGGGTACGCGGTGCCCAAAGGCACCTACCGCGCCGAACCGACACGCAGGCCGTCGCTGTGGAAGGTGCTGGCCGTGTTGTGCACCGGCGTCGCGATCGTCGGCGGTGTCCTGGCCTGGATCGCGGGTTCGATGAGCAAGCCGCCGGCGCGGTACATGTGCCCACCGGATTGCGGTGCCCCGCCGATGGGCGAACCGGTGGCCATCAACCCGGTGTTCACCGCGCCCGACGGCAGCTTCTCGGTGTCCTACCCCATCGAGGGGTCGGCGTACGACATCTCGACCGACAACACCGGCATCACCGCGGAGTTCACCGCCGGGGACGGCGGCATGCTGCAGTTGTTCAGCCAGCCCGCCGACGGCAGGTCCCCGCAGGAGATCGCTGACACCCTCGTCAAGAAGACCTTTCCGGACACCAAGACGGCCTACGAGATCCCCAACGCCATGGTCGGCTACCAACCCGGGTACGGACTCGTCGCCGACTGCTGGCCCCAGGGCGCGACGTCCAGTTATGCGCGCATGCGCGTGATCGTGATGGTGGCCATCAAGAACGACCTCGCGCTCATCGCCTCGGCGGTCGGCCCGTTCCACGAGTTCGGCCCGAACTCCGGCGCCAGCAAGCCCTCTGGAGCCAACCTCCAGATCGCCCTCGACATGGGCAAGTACGTCAACAGTTTCCGCTGGCGCGGCGACCCGCCCCGCTAGGTTCTTCCTGTTGTCGAGTTTTTCTGCCGAGCAGACACAAACCTGCACCTCTTGGCGCCCGAACAGGAAGTTTTGCGTCTGCTCGGCAAGGGAAGTCATCCGTCCGAAAGCGGGCCCCGGGGGTAGTAGGCGACCATCCCGGCACCGTCGGACCTCGGGTCGGAGGCGGCCTGCATGGCGTCGCCGTCGATGAAGACCGCGTTCGCCTGCCCCATCGCCTCGGTGTGAATCGGCACCTCGACCACGCCAAGCCCGCTGGCGTGCAGGGATTCCCGAGACGGCGCATCCAGGTCCGCCTCCACCGCGACCGAATCGGCGGTGAGCCCGTCGACTTGGCCACCGACGATGGCCCGTGGCGCGCAGACCGCTGCACGTGCGGACCTCCCCACCACCGCATGCAACAGGACCTGCGTGAGGATCTGCGGTTGCCCCTGGCCGCCCATGGTCGCCAGCACATGCCGCACCGCACCGTCGTGCGTCGTGAGCACCGGCATCAGCGTGTGCGCCGGACGTTTCCGCGGCGCAATGACATTCGGCGAGTCGGCGTCCAATGAGAAGCTCGTACCACGGTTGTGGAACAACACCCCGGTTTCGGGGTCGATCAGGCCCGAACCGAACGCGTGATAGACACTCTGGATCAGTGACACGGCGCAGCCGTCCGAGTCTGCTGCGGCGACACCGACGGTGTCCCCGTGGGGCACCAGTACGGGACCCGACGGCTGCCCCAACTCGGTGACCTCGTGCAACCCGCCGTTGATCAGTTCAGCCATGTCGACCTCGCGCTGCCGAGGATCTGCCAGGCGGCGCCTGCGCAGCTCATTGCCGTGGTGAAAGATCCTCATCAGGGTGCCGATATCTCCGCCGAGTGGATCGGACACGTGGAGCTCCTCGATCGCGCGCAACGCGCGCAACATCAAGAACCCCTGCGTGTTGGGCGGGCTGGTGAGCACGGTCAGATCACCGAAGGGCGCCGACAGCGGTTCGGTGAACTCCGGTGCGAACTCCTCGAAATCCGCTGCAGTCAAGCATGATCCGTGCCTGTTCAGATGCGCGAGCATGCTCTCGGCGAGCGCACCGGCATAGAAGGCGTCCGGACCACGCTGTCGCAACGCGGCCAGCGTTGCGGCCAGAGCGGGTTGTACCAACGTGTCACCGACCGTCAACATGCGCCCGTCAGGGCGGAACACCCGGCAGAAGTCCTCGGATGCCACCAGGTCGGCGTTCTCGGGATCGGCGAGGTGGTGAGCCAGCGACTTCGACACCGCGACGCCCTCTTCTGCGACCCGCTGGGCAGGCGCGAGGGTCTGTGCCCAGGTGACCCGGGAACCCAAACCCCGTAGCGCCGCCCAACCGCGCACACCACCGGGAACGGTCACCGAGTCGGCACTTCGCGGTGGCAGGGACACGCCGTGCCGGGACCGCATCCGCTCGACGTTCGCCGCGGCACCCGACCAGCCGGATGCGTTGACGCAATGGACAGTTCCGTCCGGCGTGCGCACGAGTGCGACGAGATCGCCGCCCAGCGCGACGTTGTGCGGATAGACCACGGTGAGTACGGCTGCGGCGCTGATTGCGGCATCGATGGCGTTACCGCCTGCGGCAAACGCTGCCATACCGGCCTCGGTGGCCAGGGCATGCGGCGACGCCAACGCGCCGGTGAAGGTCGACACGATGAAAAGGGCTCCTAGCGGATGGTGGAAAGAAACGCCTTGGTGCGTTCGTGGCGCGGATTTTCGAACAGTTCCGCCGGTGGCGCATCTTCGATGATCCGCCCGGCATCCATGACGACGATGCGGTCGGCGACCTCGCGCGCGAAGCGCATCTCGTGTGTCACCACCACCATCGTCATGTTCTCGGCGGCGAGTTCGCGCATCACCGCCAGCACCTCACCGACCATCTCGACGTCCAGCGCACTGGTCGGCTCGTCGAACAGCATCACCTTGGGACGCATGGCCAGCGCACGGGCGATCGCCACCCGTTGCTGCTGCCCACCCGAGAGCTGACTCGGCCGGGCGTTCGCCTTGTCGGCCAGTCCGACGCGCTCGAGCAGGGCCAGCGCATCCTGTTCGGCCTTCCCCTTGGGAGTTCCGAGCACCCGCACGGGTGCGTTCCACACGTTCTCCGCGGCTGTCATGTGCGGGAACAGGTTGAAATGCTGGAACACGAATCCGATCTCGCGTCGACGCCGCGCGAGTTCGGTGGTGCCCACCTTGCGTCTGTCGGACAGGTTGCGGTGTCCGATCGGCACCCCGCCGACCAGGATCGTCCCGGTGTCCACCTCTTCGAGATGGTTCAGCGACCTCAGCAGCGTGGTCTTGCCTGCGCCCGACGGCCCGATCAGCACGACGACCTGGCCGCGCTGGACGTCGAGTGACACATCGTCGAGGACCTTGCGCCCGCCCAGCGTGCAGGACACGTTGCGGACGGAGACGACGGTCTCGGCGGTCACATCAGATGTGCTGGTCATGTTCTCCTTCAACATGTTTCACCTCACCCCGGCGGGTTCCATGGGCGCGGCCGATGCTCGACGGGCACCCAGCAGGCGCTGCGTGATCGGAACGCGCTGCTCGATCCCGAGCTGACGGGCCAGGCGGTTCTCGATTCCCGCCTGGATGAACGTCCACACCGTGGTCAGCGCCAGGTAGTAGATCGCGGCCACGATGAAGATCTCGAAGGTGTGGAACGTGGCGGAGCTGATCGACTGGGTGACGAGGAACATCTCGCTGACCCCGATCACGCTCAGCACCGACGTGGTCTTCATCAAACCGTTGAACGAGTTCCCGAGCGGCGGCACCATGACCCGCAACGCCTGGGGGACGATGATCCAGCGCATCACCTTTGCCGGCTTCATTCCCAACGACGCAGCCGCCTCGAACTGCCCCTTGGACACCGAATCCAGCCCGGCGCGGATGATTTCGGCGATGTAGGCGCTCTCGTTGACCATCAGGCCGATGATCGCGGCCTGTAGGGCAGCCTTGACCGACACTCCGAGAAACGAGACGTCGTGGAACTGATAGAGGCCGGCGGCGGCCAGGCCCGTGTAGATCAACACCAGCTGGACGAGCAGCGGTGTACCGCGGATCACCCAGATGTACACGCCCGCAAGCCATCGCACCGCAGGCAGGCGTGAGCGCCGCATCAGCGCCACGATCAGTCCGGCTATCGTCGCCAGGATCATGGCGACGACGGAGATCACGACGGTCAGCACCAACCCGTTGACGAATGCGTCGCTCGGCGTCAGCAAGCTCTTCCAGAAGAAGGTCCAGTCGAAGTTCATTGTGCTGCACTCACTTCTGGATCGAAAGGTCGCTCTGGCCCCACTCGCCGAGAATCTTGTCGTATGTGCCGTCCTGCTCGAGCGTTTCGAGGGCCTGCTGGATCGCGTCGTGCAGTGCGGTGTTCCCCTTCAACGTCGCCGCGCCGATCTTGATGGTGCCGAAGGGTTCGCCGGCCATCTGGATCTGCGCACCGGTCTTCGTCGCGTAATAACCGATGGTCTCGGCGGTGTCGAGATAGGCGTCCACCTGGCCGTTCTGGACCTGCTGGATCGACACGTCGGCGTGGTTGTTGCGGTTGATGTCGACTGCCGGCTTGCCCGCGGCTGTGCAACGGTCGGACTGCTCCTGCGACAGCACCTCCGCCGTCGTGCCCACGGCGACCATCACCTTCTTGCCGCAGAGACTGTCGTCCATCCCGGTGATCGCGGCGGGATGCTCTTCGGAGACTGCGATGCCCGTTCCCGAGTAGACGTAGGGGACGAAGTCGACCACCTTCTCGCGCTCCGGCTTGATGTAGAGCTGGGCCATGATCACATCGCACTGTTTGGCCTGCAGCGTGGGGATCACCGCGGCGAACGCGGACTGCACGAACTCCGGCTTCAGGCCCAGTTGCGCGGCGATGGCCTTGCCCAGGTCCACCTCGCTACCGACCAGATCCCCGCTTTCGTCGTGGTAGACACTCGGCGGCGTACCGTCGTTCGGCGCGCAGATCTTCAAGGTGTCGGCGGTGAGGATCGTCGGTGGCGCCACCTTTGCGGGTCCGGTCGGCGTGGGGGTCGCCCCCTCCGACGACGAGCATCCGACCGCCAGTCCGGCAAGGGACGCCGCGGCGAGACCCACGACAAGAACATTGCGAGCGGTTTTGTTCACGATTACCTCCGGATGAGGGGGCCGGGATCTGTCCCTATCGAACGATAGGCTCCTATCGGCCGATAGGCACCCGAAATGGAGGTTTTTAACGCCGAATTGACCTGAGAAATATTGCGGTGACGTTCACACGGCGGGTCAGCACCTCACCGACTGGCCGGTAAGATGCCTTTGACCAGGCGATTCTCGGTGATCGCGCGGATACGGGGAAGGTCGGCCGGATCAACCAGAACAGCGCGCAACACGAAGTCGGCGGCCTGGAGCGGCCGCTGCACCCGCATCCGACCGGTCGGGCCGCCCTGCTCACGCAAGGTTTCGAACATCACGCCGTTGGCCGCCCTCAGCACGAAGCCCGCTTCGAAGTCGACGAACTCACCGGCACCGATCCCGGAGCGGATGAGCTTTTCGACCAGATCATGGAACAGTTCGATGCCCCGCCTCTCCTCGACGAATTCCGGCATGGCCAGAACGGCGTCCTGGTACAGCCCGCGAGCATCGAACGGCTGCACGAGAATCTCACGGACGTCGCACGCGACGGTCAAATGGAGCTTCTCACCCCACGTCGACTCTTCCTCGAGTCGATCCCGCACCCGGTCGATCGACGGACCGAGATCCAACTCCACCAGGGTGCGGAAGATCTCCTGCTTCGCACTGAAATGATGGAACAGCGACGGCTGCCGGATGGAGACCGCGTCGGCGATATCCCGCGTCGAGGTCCCGAAATACCCACGCGCAGCGAACAATTGCGACGCGGCAAGGAGGATCCTGCCCCGCGTCGACGTCCAGTCCACCGGCGTGGGCTGCCATCCCGGCGTGTACTTCACGAGCCGGAAGTCACTCCCACTCGATCGTGCCCGGCGGCTTGCTCGTGATGTCGAGTACCACGCGGTTGACCTCGCGCACCTCGTTGGTGATGCGCGTCGAAATCCGTTCCAGCACCTCGTAGGGCACGCGGGTCCAGTCGGCTGTCATGGCATCTTCGCTCGACACCGGCCGCAGCACGATCGGGTGTCCGTAGGTCCGTCCGTCACCCTGCACACCGACCGAGCGGACGTCGGCCAGCAGCACCACGGGACACTGCCAGATCTGACCGTCGAGACCGGCGGCCGTCAGTTCCTCGCGCGCGATGGCATCGGCGCGGCGCAACGTCTCCAACCGCTCCGCCGTGACCTCACCGACGATGCGGATACCGAGCCCGGGACCCGGGAATGGTTGGCGCGCAACGATTTCCTCCGGTAGCCCGAGTTCCCGGCCGACCGCGCGCACCTCGTCTTTGAACAGCAGCCGCAACGGCTCGACGAGCTTGAACTTCAGGTCGTCGGGCAGTCCGCCGACGTTGTGGTGGCTCTTGATGTTGGCGGTGCCGCTACCGCCGCCGGATTCGACGACGTCGGGGTACAGCGTTCCCTGCACCAGGAAGTCGATGTCCCCGGTGCCGTCATCTTCGACAAGGTCACGCACCGCACCCTCGAACGCCCGGATGAACTCGCGGCCGATGATCTTGCGCTTGCCCTCGGGGTTGGTCACGCCGGTCAGCGCTTCAAGGAACCGGTCGGCGACGTCGACGGTCACGAGCTTGGCGCCGGTCGCGGCGACGAAGTCCCGCTGCACCTGAGCGCGCTCACCGGCACGCAGCAGGCCGTGGTCGACGAACACACAGGTCAACCGGTCCCCGATCGCGCGCTGCACGAGAGCGGCGGCGACCGCGGAGTCCACGCCGCCGGACAGACCGCAGATCGCGCGGCCGTCACCGATCTGCTCGCGTACCGCCTCGATCAACTGATCGGCGATGTTGGCGGGTGTCCACGTCGCATCGATCCCGGCGAAGTCGTGCAAGAACCGGCTGAGCACCTGCTGGCCGTGCGGCGAATGCAGCACCTCGGGGTGATATTGGACACCGGCGAGACGGCGCGCGCGGTTCTCGAAGCCTGCGACGGGGGCACCGGCGCTGGAAGCGACGACGTCGAAGCCCTCGGGCGCCGCGGTCACCGCGTCACCATGGCTCATCCACACCGGCTGCGTGGCGGGCAGATCGGAGTGCAGGTCACCACCGTTCACGTTCAACTCGGTGCGGCCGAACTCGCTGGTGCCGGTGCGCTCGACGGTGCCGCCCAGCGCCTGCGCCATGGCCTGGAAGCCGTAGCAGATGCCGAACACCGGAACATCGAGGTCGAACAACGCCGGGTCGAGCTGCGGCGCGCCCTCGCTGTACACGCTGGCCGGTCCGCCCGAGAGCACGATGGCCTGAGGATCCTTCGCCTTGATCTCTTCGACACCGGCGGTGTGCGGAACAACCTCCGAATACACCCGTGCCTCACGGACCCGCCGTGCGATCAGCTGGGCGTACTGCGCGCCATAGTCGATGACGAGAACGGGGCGGGGAGATTCTGATGCCACTGCAACAGTCTAAGAGCTGCGCTGATCGTTCCTGTTGACGCCCGGCCCCGGTGGTTCACCGGGCGGCCCGATGGTTATCCCGCCCGGTAACGCTTTTCTGAAGCGCCTGCAGGCCACTGTGCCGATGTGGTGCGGTGGTGAGAGACGAAAACGGAAGCGAGGACCTGTGCTGGGGCTCCCCGACCAGATAACGGCGTGCCTGTTCGACCTTGACGGCGTGCTCACGGATACGGCCAGCGTGCACAAGAAGGCCTGGAAGGCGATGTTCGACGAGTATCTACGCGCGCGGGCGCAGGCCACCGGTGAACCGTTCGTCGCGTTCGACATCGGCGGCGACTACCTGCGGTACGTCGACGGCAAGCGGCGTGAGGATGGGGTCCGGTCGTTTTTGTGCAGCCGCGGTATCGAGCTGCCCGAGGGCGGACCGGATGACCCGGCGGACGCCGAAACCGTGCATGGCCTGGGAAATCGCAAGAACGACATGTTCCACATGACGTTGAGGAAGGATGGCGTCGAGGTGTTCGAGGGGTCCCGACGATATCTGGAGGCGGCAGCGGCCGCGGGCCTGCGTCGCGCGGTGGTGTCGTCGAGTGCCAACACGCGTGAGGTGTTGGAGATCACCGGCCTCGCACCGTTGATCGAGCACCGTGTCGACGGCGTGACGATGCGCGATGAGAACCTCGCAGGCAAGCCCGCTCCCGACAGTTTCCTGCGCGCCGCCGAACTTCTGGATATCGCGCCCGCCGATGCCGCGGTTTTCGAGGACGCGTTGTCGGGTGTGGCCGCGGGGCGGGCCGGGAAGTTCGGCTTCGTCGTCGGAGTCGACCGCGTGGGACAGGCCGACCAACTGCGTCGCGACGGTGCCGACGTCGTGGTGACCGACCTCGCGCAACTGCTGACCACCTCGGAGCGGCCGCAGCCATGATGATCAGCCATGAGGCGTACCCGGTCGAACCGTGGCAGGTACGTGAGACGCGACTGGATCTGGACCTGTTGGCGCAGTCGGAATCGCTGTTCGCGTTGTCGAACGGCCACATCGGTTTGCGGGGCAATCTCGAAGAAGGTGAACCGCACGGCCTTCCGGGCACGTATCTCGCCGGGTTCTTCGAGATGCGCCCTCTGCCGTACGCGGAGGCCGGATTCGGATACCCAGAGGCCGGCCAGACGGTGGTCAACGTCACCAACGGCAAGATCCTGAGACTGTTGGTCGATGACGAGCCGTTCGACGTGCGCTACGGCGAGCTGATCGACCACGAGCGCACGCTCGACATGCGCGCAGGCACCCTCAACCGCCGCGCCCACTGGTGCTCGCCCGCGGGCAAGCAGGTGCGCGTCGAATCCACACGCCTGGTGTCACTGGCCCACCGCGGGGTCGCTGCCATCGAGTACATCGTGGAAGCCGTCGATCAGTTCGTCCGTGTCACAGTGCAATCCGAGCTCGTCGCCAACGAGGACCAGCCGGAGTCGCCCGACGATCCCCGCGTCGCGGCGATCCTCAAGAACCCGTTGCACCCTGTGCACCACGAGAAGACCTCTCACGGTGCTCTTCTCGTGCACCGCACGCAGGCGAGCGGACTCATGATGGCCGCCGCGATGGATCACGACGTCGAGGTGCCGGGACGCGTCGAGGTCAGCACCGACGCCTACGAGGACCTCGCACGCACCACCGTCATCTGCGGGCTGCGCCCCGGCCAGAAGCTGCGCATCGTCAAGTATCTGGCGTACGGGTGGTCGAGTCTGCGGTCACGGCCCGCGCTGCGCGATCAGGCCGCGGGTGCCATCACGGGTGCGAGGTACAGCGGTTGGCACGGACTGCTGGAGTCCCAGCGGGCCTACCTCGACGAGTTCTGGGACAGCGCCGATGTCGAGGTCGAGGGTGACCCGGACTGCCAGCAGGCCGTGCGGTTCGGCCTGTTCCACGTCCTGCAGGCCAGTGCGCGCGCCGAACGCCGCGCCATCGCGGGCAAAGGACTCACCGGCACGGGCTACGACGGGCATGCCTTCTGGGACACCGAGGGTTTCGTGCTGCCGGTGCTGACGTACACCAAACCGCAGGCCGCGGCCGACGCGTTGCGATGGCGCGCATCCACGCTCGACCTCGCGCGGGAGCGCGCGGCGCTGCTGGACCTCAAGGGTGCGAGTTTTCCGTGGCGCACCATCCGCGGCGAGGAATGTTCGGCCTACTGGCCCGCGGGAACCGCGGCGTGGCACATCAATGCCGACATCGCGATGGCGTTCGAACGCTATCGCATTGTGACCGGTGATGATTCGCTGGAGCAGGAGTGCGGGCTCGAGGTCCTCGTCGACACCGCGCGGCTGTGGATGTCGCTGGGTCACCACGACCGCCACGGCGTGTGGCATCTGGACGGGGTCACCGGACCCGACGAGTACACCGCGGTGGTGCGCGACAACGTGTTCACCAATCTGATGGCGTCCCACAATCTTCGCGTCGCCGCCGACGCGTGCATCCGCCATCCGGACGCGGCGTACGCGCTGGGCGTCACCACCGAGGGGACCGCGGCGTGGCGCGACGCGGCCGACGCCGCGCACATTCCCTATGACGAGGAACTGGGCGTGCACCAGCAGTGCGAGGGATTCACGACGTTGGCGGAGTGGGACTTCTCGTCCAACACCATCTACCCGCTGCTGATGAACGAACCGTACGTACGGCTGTACCCGGCGCAGGTGCTCAAGCAGGCGGATCTCGTGCTCGCGATGCAGTGGCAGAGCCACGCGTTCACCCCCGAACAGAAGGCTCGGAACGTCGATTACTACGAGCGCCGCACGACGCGTGACTCGTCACTGTCGGCATGCACGCAGGCCGTCATGTGCGCCGAGGTGGGCCACCTCGAACTCGCCCACGACTACACCTATGAAGCCGCGATGATCGATCTGCGCGATCTGCACCGCAACACCCGCGACGGTCTGCACATGGCATCGTTGGCCGGAGCGTGGACCGCGTTGGTCGCCGGGTTCGGCGGGCTTCGCGACGACGAGGGCATCCTGTCCCTGGATCCGCATCTGCCGGACGGAATTTCATGCCTGCGCTTCCGGGTGCGCTGGAGGGGATTCCGGGTGACGGTGGAGGCCAATCACTCCGATGTGACGTACACGGTTCGCGACGGGCCGGATGGCACACTGACCGTCCGGCACGCCGGTGAGGAGCTGGTACTCAAGTCGTCGAATCCGACCACGGTCGCGGTGCGGCCGCGCCATCCGCTGTTGCCGCCGCCCCCGCAGCCCCCCGGACGGGCGCCGTTGCGTCGCAGGCCCGCTGGCCATTGAGCCACCGGGACGCGCGAGGTCGGGTCGGTTGTCGTCGCGGCGAGCCGCGCCAGTTCCCGGCCCGGGTCGCGCAAGCGCCGGGCGCCGAACCTGCCTGGCATCTACCGGTGATGTGATCCGTACGTCCTGTTACCGCTGGCCGGTGCTCAGTGCGAGCTTCTTGTGGCTCGGCATACCGCCGGTCGCCTCGAACACCACGCGCTTACCGATCTCGACCGCATGGTCGGCGAACCGCTCGTAATAGCGGCTGAGCAGCGCAACGTCGACCGCACAGCTCACACCGTCCTGCCACTTGTGGTCCATCAGAAGAGTGAACAGGTGCCGGTGTTCGGCGTCGACCGCGTCGTCCTCGTCGCGCAGCCTCGCGGCGGTGTCCGGGTCCCGCGAGATCAACACCTCCTGTGCGGTCCTGGCGAGCTTGACCGCGCCGGCACCCATCGCGGCGAAGCTGGCGCGGACGTCGGCAGGCACGGCGCAGTCCGGATGCCGCAACCTCGAGATACGCGCGACGTGTGACGCGAGCGCACCCATGCGGTCCAGATCGGCTGCGATGTGCATCGATCCGACGACCATGCGCAGTTCACTGGCCACCGGCTGTTGCAGCGCGAGCAGTTTGAAGACGGTCTGCTCGACATGCCTGTCACGCAGCGCGATGAGTTCGTGGGTGTCGAGAACCTCTTCGGCCAGCAGCAGGTCGGCTTGCAGGAGAGCCTGCGTCGCGCGCTCCATCGCACTCGCTGCCAGACCGCACATCTCTCCCAGCTCGGCGCTCAGGGCGGTGAGCTGCTCATGGAACGCAGTCCGCATGTCGGTGTCCTCCCCGCCGGGAGCCACACGCCCCCAGATGGCACCGTAGGTACCCAATCCGGGGGCACTTCAATCCTGGCCGTTATCCGGCCGAGCTGACCGGTTCGATCGGCAGCCGGCGCAACGCCCCGGGCGCGTCGGCGGGCACAACGGGGTGCTCGGGCGCGATCGGTGCGAGGCGCCGGTACGGCTCCCCCTGGGCGGGCCGCTGATCCTGCTCACCCTTGTTGGGCCACAGCGACGTCGCCCGCTCGGCCTGAGCGGTGATGGACAGCGACGGGTTCACGCCGAGGTTGGCCGAGATCGCCGCGCCGTCCATGACGTGCAGCGTCGGGTAGTTGTACACCCGGTGATAGGGGTCGATGACGCCGGATTCCGGGCTGTCGCCGATCGCCGCGCCACCGAGGAAGTGCGCGGTCAGCGGGATGTTGAACAATTCACCCCACGTCCCGCCCGCGACGCCGTCGATCTTCTTGGCGATGCGCCGGGTGACCTCGTTGCCCACGGGGATCCAGGTCGGGTTCGGCGCCCCATGGCCCTGCCTGCTCAGGTAGCGGCGGATGCCGAGGCGGTTGCGTTTGGTGTAGGTGGTGATCGAGTTGTCGAGGTGCTGCATGACCAGTGCGATGAGCGTGCGCTCGCTCCAGCGGTGCACGTTGAGCAGGCGCAGCGTGCCTCGGGGATCGTCGGCTGCGTTGCGCAGCAACTGCTTCCAACGCGGGATGCCCGCGCCGTCGGGTCCGTCGCCATCGGTCATCAGCGTCTGCAGCAGCCCCATCGCGTTGGAACCCTTGCCGTAGCGCACCGGCTCGATGTGGGTGTCGGGCGTCGGGTGGATCGACGACGTGATCGCCACACCGTGGGTGAGGTCCAGATCCGGCGTGATCTCGTAGCGGCCTGCGCCGACGATGGATTCGGAGTTGGTGCGGGTCAGCACGCCCAGACGCGACGACAGCTTGGGCAGCTTGCCGGTGTCGCGCATGTTGAACAGCAACCGCTGCGTCCCCCAGGTGCCCGCGGCCAGCGCCACATGCGTCGCGGTGAACGACCGCTTGTCCTTGCGCACCCACCGGCCCGTGCGCACCGTGTCGACGCGCCAGGTGCCGTCGGGCTCCTGCTCGAACCCGGACACCGTTCGCAGCGGGTGGACCTCCGCGCCGGCCCGTTCGGCCAAACCCAGGTAGTTCTTCAGCAGCGTGTTCTTGGCGCCGTAGCGGCAGCCGGTCATGCATGATCCGCACTCGATGCACCCGGTGCGGTCCGGGCCCACGCCACCGAAGTAGGGATCGGGCACGGTCTTGCCGGGCGTCTTCGCCCCGTCGGGACCGAAGAACACACCGACCGGTGTCGGCACGAACGTGTCCCCAACGCCCATGTCGTCGGCGACCTGCTTCACCACCCGGTCGGCGTCGGTGAAGGTCGGGTTGGTGACGACGCCGAGCATTCGCTGGGCCTGGTCGTAGTGCGGCGTCAATTCGGCACGCCAGTCGGTGATGCCGGCCCACTGCCGATCTTTGAAGAACGGCTCCGGCGGCACGTACAGCGTGTTGGCGTAGTTGAGGGATCCACCGCCGACGCCCGCACCGGCCAGGATCATCACGTTGCGCAGCAGGTGGATGCGCTGGATGCCGTAGCAACCGAGCTTGGGGGCCCACAGGAATTTGCGCAGCTGCCACGAGGTCTTGGCGAACTCCTCGTCGGAGAAGCGCCGACCCGCTTCGAGCACACCCACCCGGTAGCCCTTTTCGGTGAGGCGTAGCGCGCTCACGCTGCCGCCGAATCCCGAACCGATCACCAAGACGTCGTAGTCAGGCTTCATGGCAACCAGTATGGATTACCGGCGGGTAACTTTCTAGACAGGAGGGCCTAACTTGTAAAGCTGCCGACTCAGCTCCCGACCGTCAGGCCCACCTTCTGAAATTCCTTGAGATCGCAGTAGCCGGCCTTGGCCATCGACCGGCGCAGACCGCCGACCAGGTTCAGTGAGCCGAACGGGTCATCGGACGGGCCGTTGAGCACCTGCTCGAGCGACGGGCGCTCGCCGAGCGCCACCTGCAGCAGGGCGCCACGCGGCAACGACGGGTGCGCCGCCGCCGACGGCCAGAACCAGCCGTTGCCCAGCGCCTCGGCCGACGTCGCGAGCGGTGTGCCGAGCACAACGGCGTCGGCGCCGCAGGCGATGGCCTTGGCGAGGTCGCCGGAACTGTGGATGTCACCGTCGGCGAGCACGTGCACATACCGGCCGCCGGTCTCGTCGAGATACTCCCGACGCGCGGCGGCGGCGTCGGCGATCGCGGTGGCCATCGGGACGCTGATGCCGAGCACCTCGTCGCTGGTGGTCACACCGCTCGTCGAGCCGTAGCCGACGATGACGCCGGCCGCCCCGGTGCGCATGAGGTGCAGCGCGGTGCGGTGGTCCAGCACGCCGCCGGCCACCACGGGCACGTCGAGTTCGGAGATGAAGGTCTTGAGGTTGAGCGGCTCGCCGTCCGACGCCACACGTTCGGCAGAGATGATCGTGCCCTGGATGACCAGCAGGTCGATTCCGGCCGCCACCAACGTCGGAGTCAGCGCCTGCGCGTTCTGGGGGCTGACGCGCACCGCGGTGGTCACGCCGGCCTCCCGGATGCGGGCCACCGCCGCACCGAGCAGATCGGGATCCAGCGGGGCGGAGTGCAACTGCTGCAGCAGGCGGATCGCGGCGGACGGCTCCGGTTCCTTGGCGGCCACCTCGACCACCTGCGCGATCTTCTCCTCGACGTCGGCGTGACGGCCGATCAGGCCCTCGCCGTTGAGGACGCCGAGCCCGCCGAGACGGCCCATCTCGATCGCGAACTCCGGCGACACCAACGCATCCGTGGGGTGCGAGACCACCGGGATCTCGAACCGGTAGGCGTCGAGCTGCCAGGCCGTCGACACGTCCTTCGACGACCGCGTACGGCGCGACGGGACGATCGTGACATCTTCGAGTTCGTAAGTGCGGCGGGCGGTTCTGCCCATGCCGATTTCAACCATGTCACGCATGACTGAAGGGTCCCCCTGTTCAGCGGGTGTAGTAGTTGGGTGCCTCGACAGTCATGGTGATGTCGTGCGGGTGGCTTTCCTTCAAACCGGCAGCCGTGATCTGCACGAACTGCGCCTGCTGCAGCTGCTCGATGGTCGCCGAACCGGTGTAGCCCATGGCCGCGCGCAGCCCGCCCGTCAGCTGGTGGATGACCGTGCCCAACGGGCCGCGGAAAGGCACACGGCCCTCGATGCCCTCGGGCACCAACTTGTCCTCGGACAGCACGTCGTCCTGGAAGTAACGGTCCTTGGAGTAGCTCTTGGCGGCACCGCGACCCTGCATGGCGCCCAGTGACCCCATGCCGCGGTAGCTCTTGAACTGCTTGCCGTTGACGAAGATCAGCTCGCCCGGCGATTCGGCGGTCCCGGCCAGCAGCGAGCCGAGCATCGCGGTGGACGCACCGGCGGCCAGCGCCTTGGCGATGTCGCCGGAGTACTGCAGGCCTCCGTCAGCGATCACCGGCACGCCGTACGGCTTGCACGCGGCCACCGCCTCCAGGATTGCGGTGATCTGCGGCGCGCCGACACCGGCGACCACACGCGTGGTGCAGATCGAGCCGGGCCCGACACCCACCTTGACCGCGTCGGCGCCTGCCTCGACGAGCGCCGCGGCCGCCGCCCGGGTGGCGACGTTGCCGCCGACGACGTCGACACGCTCACCGACTGCTTGCTTGAGCCGGCTCACCATGTCGAGCACGCCGCGGTTGTGCGCGTGCGCGGTGTCCACGACCAGAACATCCACCCCGGCGTCGACCAGGGTCATCGCGCGGGTCCACGCGTCGTCGCCGACGCCCACGGCCGCACCGACCAGGAGCCTGCCGTCGCTGTCCTTGGTGGACAACGGGAACTGCTCGGTCTTCACGAAGTCCTTGACGGTGATGAGGCCGGTCAGCTTGCCGTGCCCGTCGACGATCGGCAGCTTCTCGATCTTGTGCCTGCGCAGCAGGCCCAGTGCGGCCTCCGCCGACACGCCTTCTTTCGCGGTGATCAGCGGCGCCTTGGTCATGACCTCGGAGACCGGCTTGTTCTGGTCGACCTCGAAGCGCATGTCGCGGTTGGTGATGATGCCCACCAACTCGCCGGTGTCGTCGACGACGGGAAGCCCGGAGATGCGGAATCGTGCGCACATCGCGTCGACCTCGGCCAGCGTGTTGTCCGGCGAGCACGTCACCGGGTCGGTGACCATGCCCGCCTCGGACCGCTTGACGGTCTCGACCTGCCCGGCCTGCTCGGCGACCGGCAGATTGCGGTGCAACACACCCATGCCGCCCGCGCGCGCCATCGCGATGGCCATCCGCGACTCGGTGACGGTGTCCATCGCCGAGCTGACCAGCGGCACCCGCAGCCGGATGCGCTTGGTCAGCTGGCTGGAGGTGTCGGCGGTGGCAGGCACCACGTCGGATGCCGCGGGCAGCAGCAGGACGTCGTCGAAGGTGAGGCCGAGCATGGCGACCTTGGTCGGATCGTCGCCGCCGGTCGGCACCGGTACGGCGATGGGAACGCTGCTTTCAGCGATCGACATGGGTGGGGCCTCCAGAGACAGGCGCAGGCGAGAAGCTTCTGACCTAATCTTATCGGCTCGCATTTGCGCCGCCGAGTTGCCGCATCGGTGCAGCGGTGGGACGGCTGGCGCGACCCCGGGCACGCTGCGTAGTCTGGAACCGTGCGTGACCATCTGCCACCTGGTTTGCCGCCTGACCCGTTCGCCGACGATCCGTACGATCCCTCGGCGGCGCTCGATGCCATCGAGCCGGGGCAGCCGCTGGATCCGCACGAGCGGACGGCGGTCGAAGCTGACCTCGCCGACCTTGCGGTCTACGAAGCGCTGTTGGCGCACAAGGGAATTCGCGGTCTCGTCGTCTGCTGCGACGAATGCCAGCAGGACCACTATCACGACTGGGACATGCTGCGCGCCAATTTGCTGCAGCTGCTGGTCGACGGCACTGTCCGGCCTCACGAGCCGGCCTACGACCCCGAGCCCGACGCCTACGTGACGTGGGATTACTGCCGCGGGTACGCCGACGCGTCGATGACCGAGGCCACGAACGACGCCAGGTCGGACGACTACCGCTGACGATCAGCGCTCACTGACGCCGCACTGACGTCAGTTCCCGCCCATCCCCGGGAGCAGGGGAATCTCCACTGTCGGCACTGCCGGTGCCACAGGTTCTGCCGGCTCCGCACCTCCACCCCGACCCGAGCGTGCCTGCGTGGGCAACGTCATCGTCGTGGTGGTCACCGCGGTGCGCGGCAGCGACGGCGCAGTGGGCTCATCGGTCGGCTCTTCCGGCGCGCTCGGCGGGGCCGGGGGCACCGACGTCGGCTCCGGCTGGGCGGGCTCTTCCTCTGTCGGCGACGGCAGCTGCACCGGACTCGACGCGGGCGCAGAGGTGGGCGCCGACGTGGGCGACGGGGATGCCGGGGCACTCGTCGGCACGGTGGTCGGCGTCGGCGTCGCGCTCGTCGGCACGGTGGTCTCGGTCGTCGGTGCCGTCGTCGGTGACGAGTCGCTCGGGGTCTCACCTGGCGAGCTGGGCGTGGTGTCCGACGGCGACGACGTCTGCGAACCCGGCGTGGTCTGCACGCCCGACGTGTCGGTGGGCGCGGGTGGCGTGATCGTCACCTCGGGCAGCGCCGGTGGCGGCGCGTCCGGCGGGACCGTGGCGTTGGGATCACGGCTCTCCACCTTGACCGACAACTCCTGCCACTGGGTGACGAGCTGCTGCTTCTGGGCCTCGTCGTCGACCGTGGCGACGGTCGTTGTCAGGGTCTGCAGTTTCTGCTGGGCCGCCTGCCAGTCACCCTGGTCGATCAGCTGCTGGACCTGCTGCAGTTCGGTCGAGGCCAACTCGACTGCCACGTCCCGGGTCGGCCGCTCGCCGAACAGGGTGCCGCGCAGGCCGTAGAGCGCATCGCCGGGGCTCGAGCCGTACACCGCAGCGCCGAAACCGCCGAGGCACAGCACCGCGGCGGCCACCGAGCCGACCAGCGCCAACGGGAGGCGCGGACGGCTGCGTGCCACGGAACGGTCGAGCGCTTCCACGGCCTCACGCGGGTTGACGATGCCCGTCATCGGCGCCCGGCGCACGTCGTCGCGCCATCCCGCGAGCAGGAATGCGAGCTCGGCCTCTTCGCGGTCGGTCGAGTAGACCGGCTGTTCGAGCGACAGTGCCTCGATGAAGCGGTCGGTGCGGTTGATCTCATTGAGCGACGGATCACCGCCGTTGGATGTCCAGCGTCCGAAGTCAGGCATGGTCACGTCCCGTCGCCATGATCTCCGTCTTCAACCGGGCCAACGCCCGGTGTTGGGCCACCCGGACCGCGCCGGCAGTGCTGCCGACGGCTTCTGCGGTCTCTTCGGCACTCATACCGACGACGACACGCAGGATCAAGATCTCACGTTGTTTCTCGGGCAGGATCGACAGCAGCTTGGCCATCCGCGCCGAAGATTCGGAGTCGATGGCGGATTGCTCGGGCCCGGCGTCCAAGGAGAACCGTTCCGGCACCACGTCGGTGGGTTCGGCGCGGTTCCTGGCTGCCGCGCGGTGCGCGTCAGCAACCTTGTGCGCAGCGATGCCATAGACAAAGGCCAGGAACGGTCGTCCCTGATCCTTGTAACGCGGCAACGCCGTTATGGCGGCCAAGCACACCTCCTGCGCAACGTCATCAGCTGAAAGACCACTTCGCTCGGTTGCTCCGATCCTCGCCCGGCAATACCTGACGACGATCGGCCGAATGATCTCCAGCACTTCCCGGAGCGCATCTCGATCGCCGGCCACAGCCTCAGCAACGACAGCATCGAGACGGTCTCCCGAACTTGTCATCGTGGGCGATCTCTCCAGCGTTACTTGGCACCGACACTCGCGGCGGTTGGCTCAGCTAAACAATAACGATCGGGTGTGTGGGGACCGGCTCTAGTGGCTCGACCACACACCACCTCTGCGACGCACTGTATCGGCGGTGCCATCGCGGATTTCGCGGACCTCATCGAGAGTGTGGGCCGTACTTCCTATGTCCGCGAGCAGACACGCCAGTGCCCAGCGCAGCGGGACCAAGCCGTTATCACCCGTGGCCCGCAGCGCCTCGTCGGCGACCACGCGCGCATCGTCGAGGCGTCCGGCGCTGCACAGTGCGGCCGCCAGGACCACGTTGGATTTGACGGCGTGCCGCACCGACGCGTACTCGGTGGCAGCCGCAACACCCCGCTCGGCGTGGGCCACCGCGGCGGCACCGTCTCCCGTCGACATCGCGAGTTCGGCGCTCACCCACGCGGTCCGCACCGTGACGCGCGCACTGACGTCACCGAGTTCGGTGCGCGCACGTTCGAGCAGTCGCGCCGACGCCGCGAACCGTCCGATCCCGAGGGCATCGGCGGCGAGGCCGACGAGGGCGTCGGCGGCCGCATGGCAGTCCGCATCGCGGTGCGCCCACGCCAGCCCGTCGGCGCCACGCGCGCGGGTGTGCCATCCGAGCTGACGCAGAAACGACGCGCGGGTGCTGTGCGCAAGTGACACCAGCGAACCCGATGACGTCCGGATGATCTCGGCGAGCTCGGTGAGCGCGCAGTTGTACCGCCCCTGTCCCCCGGCGGCGACGGCACGTAGCCACCGCTCATGGGGCGTGGACGCGCTCGGGAGGGGCCACCGGCCGGGATCGTCACCGAACGCCGCGTCGGCCAGCGTTGCGGTCACGTCGTGCATCGCGGTCATCGGTTCGCGACGGTATCAACAGGTGTGGCGGCGCCGGGCCACCGGAACCGATACCGCGGGATTCGCACATGAATGTTGCGCAAACGACAATAGTTAACAATTCATGGCGCGAATGTTAAAGCGAAGTCAACCAACTTTCGCCGCCGGGAAATGCGGGTGTTCGCTCGTCCTGCACGATCAGCGGAAACGGGCTAGCCTCCGTTCAACCCCTAACACGCTTGTCTCGGGCAGCGCATCGGAACGATGAACGTGATGTAAATTCTGGACCTGCTCATATGCGGTTGAGCACACGCTCAGGGTATTGACGTGTTTTATTGAGCACCCCTAGTTTGTGTGCACGGCAGGTCACCGGCGACACATGCTCAGTCTGATTCCACCGACTCACGCACGCCATCAGTTTCGAAAAGGACGTGCAGGGAGGGGTTTTCCAACAATGCCGCAGCCGCAGCAACTACCCGGACCGAATGCGGACATCTGGGATTGGCAGATGCGAGGGCTTTGCCGTGGCGTCGACTCCTCGATGTTCTTCCACCCGGACGGCGAGCGTGGACGTGCTCGCGCCCAGCGTGAGATGCGTGCCAAGGAAATGTGCCGCAGTTGCCCGGTGATCGCTCAATGCCGCTCACATGCGTTGGCGGTCGGTGAACCGTACGGCATTTGGGGCGGCCTCAGCGAATCTGAGCGCGAACTGCTGCTCAAGCGCGGAATTCGTCGCACCGCCTGAATTCACAGCAAACGTACAGGGACCTTCGTTTCCGTGGGAACGAAGGTCCTCGTCTCTCTCAGGTCGTCAACCGGGGTGAGCGCTCAGCGAGTATGCGCCCTACGCCGGCCGATCAGCTTGGCCAATGCGAGCGCCCCCACCACCGATCCCGCTGCCGCCCCTGCCATTGCGCGTTGCTTGGCAGACCGTATTCCACCCGTGGTGACGCCTGCGTCGGCGGGCGTTTCGAAGAGGTTGCCTTCGCTCGTGGCCACCGGTTCCGCGCGCTCGAAGTAGGCCGTCATCGCGCGGGCCATCGTCTGGGTGGTGAGAGTCGGGTTGAGCGCGTGCAGAAAGCGGGTGAGAACGCTGGTGATGCCGATCATCGTGGTCGGCTTGGGCTTGTCGGCCAACCGCTCGATCGCGGCTGCCACCCGGTCCGGCGCGATGACCGGCGGCGGTGCGGTGATCCGGCGGCCCACATAGTTCGCACCGTGGCGCAATCCGGGGGTGTCGACGAATCCGGGGTAGACGTCGCAGCATCTACCCGCTCACCGCTCTGTTCATACGCGCCGACCGTGGGCGCGGTGCACGTTCTCGCCGCGGATATCGTGCACAGGCCCCACGCTCGGCGGATCAGGCGGTGAAGAGGCCCGCGGTCGCGAACTCCACCCGCTTGCGTGCGCGCTGCGGGTCATCACCGAACCGGTCGACGGCCCATGACACCGCGGTCAGGAGTTGGAAGAGTTCTTCGGCGGTCACCCGGGGCGCGCCCCTGCCCACCCGGAACCGTTCGAGAAAATACGCCGTCCTGTCGGTCAGCCGATCGGTCACCGGCCGCACCGGAGACTCGGCGTCATCGTGTGCCGTGGCGATGCAGTTCGGTAGGTCGTGCCAGATGCGTAACGCCCATGTGACACGAAACATCCACTCCTGCAACGCTTTTGCCGCATCGAGATCTCGCTCGAACGCCTCCGACTCGGCGATCAGTTCGGCGAAGCCATCTTCGATGACCGCCTTGAGCAGGTCGTCGCGCGTGGGGAAATTGCGGTAGAGCGTCGCGTTGCCGACGCCCGCCGCGGTCGCGATGCCGTCGAGTGGGGCGAAGATCCCGTCGGCCTCGAAAGCCGCGCGGGCCGCGCGCAGGATCGCGTCGCGGTTGCGTTGCGCGTCGGCGCGACGTCGACGGACGGGCGTCTCGGCCACCGATCTCGTCTCCTCGGAAATAAACGGGGACTATCCCCACTTGAGGGTATTGGGGATGGTCCCCACTTACTCTAATGCGGGACGGAACACGGCATGACTCAACGGCTCGACGGCAGAAAAGTACTGATCACCGGCGCCAACGGCGGTCTCGGTGAAGAATTCGTCCGGCAGGCGCTCGCGCGTGGCGCCGAACGCGTATACGCGACCGCCCGGCGACCACACGCCTGGGAGGACCCGCGCGTCGTGCCGTTCGCGCTGGACCTCACCGATCCGGAGTCCGTCGCCGCGGCCGCGGACACCGCAGACGACGTCGATCTGGTGGTCAACAATGCCGCGATCGCACCGGCCGACGACAAGTCGGTGCTGAACCAGGACGAGGACATCACCCGGCGCGTGTTCGAGACCAACTTCTTCGGGACGCTGCGGGTGGCAAGGGTGTTCGCGCCCGTCCTAGCCGCGAACGGAGGCGGCGCATTCCTCAACGTGCTGTCGGCCTCGATCTGGATACCGGTGCCCACGGCGTACGCGGCGTCGAAAGCCGCGGCGTGGTCGGCGACCAACGCCATGCGCGCCGAACTCACGGCCCAAGGCACGACGGTGACTGCGCTCGTCATGGGCATGGTCGACACCGCCATGTCCGCCCGGTGGGACCTGCCCAAGGTCAGCCCTCGAAGCGTCGTCGAGCAGGCCTACGACGGCGTGGCCACCGGCGCGTTCGAGGTACTCGCGGACGACGACACCCGACTGGTCAAATCCCTGCTGTCGGCGAACTACGAAGAGGTCCACGCCGCTGCCCTGGCGGCCCTGGACGGGTTCGAGCCGTGACGAAGTCGATGTCTATGCCGTCGACCGCTCGGTCACGTGCCAATCCGGCCGCCGCTTCTCGAGGAATGCCGAGACACCCTCGAGCGCGCTCGGGTCCATCATGTTGCACGCCATCGTGGTCCCGGCATCGGCGTAGGCCGACTCGATGTCGACTTCGATCTGGCGGTAGAAGAGCGCCTTTCCCATCGCGACGGCGACGCGGGGCTTGCCCACGATCCGGCTGACCATCGCCTCGATCTCGTCGTCGAGCGCGTCCGCCGCGACCACCCGGTTGACCAGGCCGAGCACGCGTGCGTCGTCTGCCGAGACGAAATCACCGGTCACCAGCATCTCGAACGCGGCCTTGCGACCGACGTTGCGCGACAACGCCACTCCCGGCGTCGAGCAGAAGAGCCCCACGTTGATCCCGCTGACCGCGAAGCGCGCGTCCCGAGCGGCCACCGCGAGGTCGCACATCGCCACCAGCTGACAGCCCGCGGCGGTCGCGATGCCATGGACGCGCGCGATCACCGGGACCGGTAGGCGCTGGATCGCAAGCATGACCTCGGCGCACTTCGCGAACAGTTCCTCGTAGTACTCGCGCGACGGCTCGGCACGCATCTCTTTCAGATCATGCCCCGCACAGAATGCTTTTCCGGATGCCGCCAGCACGACGACACGGACCGACTCGTCGCCGGCGAGCGTGTCGAACGCCTCACCGAGCGCTGTGAGCATCGCTTCGGAGAGCGCGTTGAACGCCTGAGGCCGGTTCAAGGTCAGGGTCACAACGCCGCGCTCGTCACGGTGTTGCAGCAGCAGCGATTCCGTCATATCCCGACCGTACTCACCCACCGACCCCACCGGCGAAAGGCATGCCCGGCCACTGGTCCAGCGCCGGCCGCAGGTACTGGAGCAACTCGGGTAACTGCGGGACGAGGGTGAGTGTGGCGACGACACGCAGCATGCCCACCGCGTTGACGAACTGCAGGATCTCGTCGTCGAGGGTCCGCAAACCGAGGCGACTTGCCGCGCGGTTGTATGCGGCCGCGTGCTCGGGCCCCAGCCCCGCGAGGTCCCATTCGACAGGGCCCACCGTCACCAGTTCGAAGTCGGAGAACAGGTCACCGTCCGGCCCGGCGAAGATGTTGGCCGGCGGGGAGTCGCCATGGATCGGCTGGACCGTGGCGTTCGGAAACCGTTGTTCGAAGGCCTCCCGCGAGCGGACCAGCGGTTCGAGAACGTGCCATTCGCGACGCGCACGGTCGAGGGCGGACGCGTCGATCAGGGCGGGGTGCGCACCCAGCTCGTCGAGTGCGTCGGTGATGAACTGCGGATCGGCCGCGGACAGGAACTCCAGGCGACCCGGGTAACCGCGCATCGCCTCATGCAGGTCCGCGACCCGCCCGGCGTACCTCACATAATCCGGTTGCTCTTCGCGGTTCTGCTCGATGAGCGGCCAGAACGTCATCGAGAAACCGTTGCGCCGCACGGGCTTCGGCGGGACCAGCGGGCTCGGTGCGATCACGGGGACACCTTGCCCGTCGAGCCAGTACGTCACATCGAGCTCGTCCTGCTGACGACGGGCGAGATCGGCCGGGTCAGCGTTGCGCGGCAACACAGTCGGGATTCGTGCGACGACCGGAGCCGGTGCGAGGTGCACGACGACAGAGAACAGGTCGTAGAGCACAACAGGCTCCACCACGGTCAAACGCAGGTCGCGGGCCGCGTCGACGGCCGCCGCGACCGCGGCATCGGTCCTCGCCTGCCGTTGTTCAGGAGTGAGAAAGGCGGTCACCGGCCTCATCATGCCGGGCATCGTCGACCCCGACTCAATCCGTCGAGTCGAGACCGAAAACCTGCACCGGCGCCGACTTACCTTTGACGGCATGGGACCCTCGCTCGGTCAGCCCGGTTGGCCTGGCGGTTAACGCCTCGACGCAATCCCGGGTGAGCAGGATCGTGTCGCCGGTGGTTTTGGTCAACTGCTCGACGCGGGCCGCGACGTTGACGGGGTCGCCGATCAACGTGAACTCCAGCTTGCCGGCACCACCGATGGTGCCGACGATCACCTTCCCGGTGTTGATCCCGATGCCGATCCGCAGCGTGCCGACGAACTGCTCCGCGACCCGACGGTAGATCACCGCTGCGGCAGACACGGCCGCGTCGGCGTGCTCGGCGAGGTCGTTGGGTGCACCGAAAATCGCGAGGGCACCGTCACCGAGAAACTTGTTGACGTGCCCGCCGGCTTCGACGACGGCGGGCACCACGATCTCGAACAGTGCGTTGAGACGTCCGACGACGTCCTCGGCCGGATTGGCCTCGGCGAACGGCGTGAAGTCGCGGATGTCGACGAACATCACCGTGACCTCGCGGCGTTCGCCGCTGAAAACGTCGTCCCCCTGTTCGAGCAGGCGCGCCGCCAGGACCGGGTCGACGTAGGTCCCGAACGCGGCCTGCAGGCGTTGCCGTTCGGCCAGGCCGGCCTGCATGCGGTTGAACGACGCCGCCAGCGCGCCGAGGTCGTCGTCCTGCACCACCGGCAGTCGCCGGCTGAAGTCGCCCGCCGCGACGCGCTCGGTTCCGGCCGCGAGATCGCGGATCGGATCCAGCAGCGGGGAGTACGCGGCCCACAGCGACGGCCCGATGACGAGCACCAGGACACCGCCGATCATCACGGCGAGCGCGGGCCCGCGACCGGCCACGTCCAGCACCGCTCCCAGCACTGCACCGGCGACGGCGAACGCGAACCCCACGGCGAGCATCGCGGCATTCGTCCACGTCGCGAACGTCGGCCGCGAGCGAGGCAGACGATCGCCGAGTTCCGTGCCCGAGGCGATGGCGGTCCGGACCGGACGCAGGGCGGCCTCGACGTAGCTGTGCACGGTGATCATCTGTCCGGCCGTGCCGGCGATGGCACCCATTATCGAGTACTGGATGACCCGCGAGCCGCTCGCCGCGACGATCATTCCGACCGCGGCGAACAGCGTCGCGGCCCATACGAAGGTGATGGTCACCGACCGGCCGATCAGCTTGCGGCCGTAGCGGTAGCTGACACGAAGAACGAGAGCCCGATCGACGCGGTCTCCGGCTGCCCAACGGTCGATGAGTCGTGCGTCGGACAGCCCAGGAAGCGCCACGGCGTACAGATATGCGGCCAAAGCCACGGCGGTCAGCACGGCCGCCTCGGCGTAGCGGTCGGATTTCTCGAACGCGACGATGCCCATGGTCCACGCGAGATAGACCGGCAGTGCCAACACAAATGTCAGCGCCCAGCACGCCCATGAATATCTGACGTGGTATCGATCCCACGCCCATTGCCAGATCCGATCCATTCAATAAACGAAACACCCCGGGCGTACATATCGGTGCCTTTTTCGGTTATGAGACTCCGTCCACGAGCTTGATCTTGTTTACGTGCTCAGCCCGGCATTTTCCCTGCAAGAGGCCTCAACTGGGGCCGTCTGTGCGGCGCATTGGAAACGGCCGTCAACGTATTGGCGAGCGCAATATTCGCACGCGCAAAAACGGTCCCTTCACCTCATTGACAGAAATCTCCGCCACTTGCACAATTTAGCCCTGCTGTTAGCCACATCACACCCGATCTTCGCCCTCGGCGACAATGTCAACGACGTTCACTGCGAGGAGACCACGATCGTTACGCGTATCCACCTGACTGCGGGTGCGTGCCTTCTCTGCGCCGGACTCGTACTGGTCAGCATGAGCGGTGCGATCGCGTCGGCCGACACCGGCGGCGATTCCTCGACGGTGAGCAATGCCGGCTCGACACTCTCCGGTACGGGTACTTCGGGCACCGCGGATCTCGGCACCACGTCGAGCGGTGCGAGCACCACATCGGGTAGCACGTCGAATACTGCCGCCGACGCGAGCGGGGACGCATCGACCGGGACAGGTGGTTCGCCGACCTCTGCGGGCGGGTCCGCCGCGGCGGACGCCGGCCACACGGTGACGATCACCTCGGGCGGGACCCCTGGCGACGATCGGCCCGTCACCACCGTCTCCGCTCAGACGAACTCCTCGACGATCAAACCGCAGGTTTCCGACACCGCGCCGGCTGTCAGCGCCGAAGCGTCGACAGCCACCATGTCCGCGCCTGTCGACCCCGCGACCACAGCGACCGCGGCGACCGCGGCCGCCTCCGAGCCGGTCGCCCCGGCATCATCGAATTCGCAGAGCGCGCCGCAGACGACGTCGGCCGCCGAGGCCGCGGCCACGGTGGGAAGCCCTGCCGCAGCGGCGCCGCCGCAAACCACGGCACCCGTCGAAACCCCCGCCACACCGGCATCCACGGTCGCAGCGCTGGTAGACGCCGCGAAAGTCGCACCGCCCGAAGTCCGAGAGGTCGTCGCCTATCTGCTGAAGGTGCTGGCGACGGCCGCCGTCGACGCGCTCCACTCCGTGATCCAGTTGGTGGAGGGCATCCGGTCTGCGCTCGGGCTCCCGTGGCCGAGCGAACATATCGGCAACGAACACTTTCCGCCCAGTGTGTTCGATTCCGCCGACCCCTCCGACGACGTGGCCCTCGCCGGTCTCAAGCAGACGCTGGCCCGTTCACTGCTGCCGGAGGTCACCTTGTCGACCGTCGGCACCGCCCTGGCGGCGGGCTTCACCCTCAACGAGATCGTCTCGCTGACCGAGACATTGGAATCCGCGGCGCCGGTGCTCGCCGAGGCGTGGCAGTCGGAGGGCACCGGGTTCACCCCTACCAAGCAGGCAGTGACCGCACTGGTGACGATGTCCTTGTGGGCGCTCCTGTCGTCGGCACTGCCAGGGCTCAGCGGCATGTTCGCGGCCGCGGTCGCCGGCGTGCGGATCGGTTACCGCCAGGCGAAGGCGCGAATGGTGTTGCACTCCATGGAACTGGTGCGGTTCGTCCGGCCAGGACCGCTCGGCGTGGTGCGTTCGGCTTCGCTGATCAAGGTGCATTCGCATCCCAGTGCCCTCGAGGGCGCACCCGAACGTCCGCACCTGCGCGTCGCGTCCTGACGCGTCTGCCACCGACCCGCCACCGACCGGCCAGACGACCGTGGGCCTTGTGCACGCTTTTCGCCTGAAATCCGTACCCGGCCCCCACGTTGGGCCGAAGCAGGAATGAAAACACCCCCGGCCCAACGGACCGGGGGTGCCTCGTGGAACGGAATCAGTGAGCGTGGCCGTGATGGTGGCCGGCGTGCTCGTCCTCGTCGGCCGGCTTGTCCACAACCGCCGTCTCGGTGGTGAGGACCATGCGGGCGACCGACGCGGCGTTGAGGACCGCGGAGCGGGTCACCTTGGCCGGGTCGACGACGCCCGCGGCGACCAGATCACCGAACTCGAGCGTGGCGGCGTTGAAGCCCTGCCCGTTGGGCAGCTCGGCAACCTTGTTCACGACGACCGAACCATCCAGTCCCGCGTTGGTGGCGATCCAGTACAGCGGGGCCGACAGCGCCGAGGCGAAGACGTCGACGCCGAGCGCCTCGTCGCCGCTGAGCTCACCGCGGAGCTTCTCCACCGCCGCGCGGGCCTGCACCAGTGCGGCGCCGCCGCCGGTCACGATGCCCTCCTCGACCGCGGCCTTGGCCGCGGCGACCGCGTCCTCGACCGCCTCCTTGCGCTTCTTCAGATCGGTCTCGGTGGCCGCACCGACCTTGATGACCGCGACGCCGCCGGCCAGCTTGGCCAGCCGCTCCTGCAGCTTCTCGCGGTCCCAGTCCGAGTCGGTGGTCTCGATCTCGGCCTTGATCTGCTTGATGCGATCGGCGATCGCGTCGGCCGAACCGCCACCGTCGACGATCACGGTGCTGTCCTTGTTCACCACGACGCGACGGGCCGAACCGAGCACCTCGAGGCCGACCTCACGCAGCAGCAGGCCGACGTCGGGGTTGACGACCTGGCCGCCGGTGACGATCGCGAGGTCCTCCAGGAACGCCTTGCGGCGGTCACCGAAGAACGGTGCCTTGACGGCAACGGCCTTGAGCGTCTTGCGGATCGAGTTGACCACGAGGGTCGACAGCGCCTCGCCCTCGACGTCCTCGGCGACGATCAGCAGCGGCTTGCCCGCTTCGGCGACCTTCTCCAGCAGCGGCAGCAGGTCGGGCAGTGAGCTGATCTTGTCGCGGTGCAGCAGCACCACCGCGTCTTCGAGAACCGCTTCCTGCGAGTCGAAGTCGGTGACGAAGTAGGCCGACAGGAAGCCCTTGTCGAAGCCGACGCCCTCGGTGACCTCCAGGTAGGTCTCCAGCGTCGAGGATTCCTCGACGGTGACGACGCCGTCGTGGCCGACCTTGGTCATGGCCTCGCCGACGAGCTCGCCGACCTGCTCATCACGCGACGAGACGGTGGCGACCTGGGCGATGGCCTTCTTGTCGCTGACCGGGGTGGCCGCGGCGAGCAGGGCCTCGCTGACGGCGTCGGCGGCCTTGCTGATGCCCGAGCCGAGCGCGATGGGGTTGGCACCGGCGGCGACGTTGCGCAGACCGGCCTTGACCAGCGCCTGGGCCAGCACGGTCGCGGTGGTGGTGCCATCGCCCGCGACGTCGTTGGTCTTGGTGGCGACAGACTTCACCAGCTGGGCGCCGAGGTTCTCGAACGGATCCTCGAGGTCGATCTCGCGGGCGATCGTCACGCCGTCGTTGGTGACCTGCGGGCCACCGAAAGACTTGGCCAGCACCACATGACGGCCGCGCGGGCCGAGCGTGACCTTGACGGCGTCGGCGAGCTTGTCGACACCGGCCTCCATCGCCCGGCGGGCGGTTTCGTTGAATTCAATCTGCTTGCTCATAAGTCTCTTTCAGACGCCTAACGCGTACCGCCCCGGACATCACCCGTGTGAGACGGGGACCTCCGGGGCGGTTACACGAGTGATTACTTGGAGACGACAGCCAGCACGTCGCGGGCCGACAGGATCAGGTACTCCTCGCCGTTGTACTTGATCTCGGTGCCGCCGTACTTGCTGTAGATGACGGTGTCACCCTCGGCAACGTCCAGGGGGATCCGCTTCTCGCCGTCCTCATCCCAGCGGCCGGGGCCAACTGCGACGACGGTGCCTTCCTGCGGCTTCTCCTTGGCGGTGTCGGGGATGACCAGACCCGACGCGGTCGTGGTCTCGGCCTCGTTGGCCTGAACGAGGATCTTGTCCTCGAGTGGCTTGATGTTCACGCTCGCCACGATGGAGCCCTCCACTAGTTAAAGGTGAGATCCGGGAAGTCCCCAGATTCCGGTTACCAGGTTGTTCGGCATGCGTCCTGACCCCTCGCTCCGTCGTCGCGGGTGCCGGCACGTGGGGCGTCCGCCTGCCACCTAGCACTCTATACATGCGAGTGCTAGCACTCAAGGTTGCCCCGTGATTACTTGGGGAACGCGTCGGGATCCAGCATGAGGTGCGCCGATACATCACCGATCATCTCCACATCGACCCGTCGCTCGGTGAAGTACCAGCCGTCGTCGTCCCACGCGAAGGTGTCGGCGTAACGCCCGGCCACGATGGGCTGCAAAGGCACCGTCTCGGTCTGCTGGACCACCACGAACGTCGACCGTGCGCGCGCCTGCGATCCGTCGACCTCCACGATCGGGTTGAGCACCAGGTGCCGCGTGCGCGGCCGGTTGCCGTGCTCGGGGTAGCGCCGCGTGCTCGCGGCGAACAGCGCGGCGATGGCCTCGGCGCCGGAAACACCGGGCGTGGACGTCCCGGCAAAGGAGCCGCGGCCCAACAGTTGCCCGACACCGTCGAAGTCACCCGCATCGATGAGCTCGGCATAGCGGTAGAGCAGTTCGGTGATCTGCAGCGTGTGCGCGAGCCGCTCGACGGTCATGCCACCTGGCCCCTGACGACGGGCAGGCCGGGATCGCTCGCAGCGTCCAGCGGCGACGGCCGTGCGCCTGCCGCGATCAGGTGCGCCGCGAACGACGCGATCATCGCGCCGTTGTCGGTGCACAGCCGCGGCCGCGGGACCCGCAGCGTCAGACCGGCGGCCGCACAGCGCTCCTCGGCGAGCTCACGCAGCCGCGAGTTGGCGGCCACCCCACCGGCGATCAGCAGCGTCGACACCCCGAGGTCGGTGGCGGCCCGCACGGCCTTGGCGGTCAGGACATCGGCGACCGATTCCTGGAAACCGGCGGCGATGTCGGCGTGGGATGCGTCGGGATGAGTCTCGACGTAGCGGGCGACGGCGGTCTTGAGCCCCGAGAAGCTGAACGTGTACGGGTCGTCGCGGGGGCCGGTAATGCCGCGCGGGAACACGATGGCGTCGCGGTCACCCGTGCGGGCCAGCTCGTCGAGGACCTTGCCGCCGGGATAGCCGAGCCCGAGCAGGCGGGCCACCTTGTCGTAGGCCTCCCCCGCGGCGTCGTCGACGGTGCTGCCCAGTTCGACGATCGGCTCACCGAGCGAGCGCACGTGCAGCAGGTGGGTGTGTCCGCCGGAGACCAGCAGCCCGACACTCTCCGGCAGCGGCCCGTGGTCGTAGACGTCGGCGGCCAGGTGTCCACCGAGGTGGTTGACGCCGTAGAACGGCACACCCCAGCCCGCGGCGTAGGCCTTGGCCGCCGCGACCCCGACCAGCAGCGCACCGGCCAGTCCAGGGCCGATCGTGGCGGCGACGACGTCGGGCTTCACGATGCCTGCCGCATCGAGGGCGCGGCGCATCGTCGGTCCGAGCGCTTCGAGGTGGGCCCGCGACGCGATCTCGGGGACGACGCCGCCGAACCGCGCGTGTTCGTCGACGCTGGAGGCGACCTCGTCGGCGAGCAGCGTCACCGTGCCGTCGTCGCTCAGCTCGGCGATCCCGACGCCGGTTTCGTCGCAGGAGCTTTCAATGGCCAGGATGATCACTTCGAGCCCTCCTGGGGCAGGCGTTGCATGGTGTAGGCGTCGGCTCCGCTGGCCCGGTAGTACCGCTTGCGCAGCCCGATCGTCACGAACCCGAGGCTCTCGTACAGTTTGATCGCCGGTTCGTTGTCGGTGCGGACTTCGAGGAACACCGTTCCGCGGGAGGCGAATTCGAGCAGCAGATGCATCATCGCCCGGCCGATGCCCCGCCCCTGGAACGCGGGGTCGACGCCGATGGTGTGGACCTCGTACTCGTAGGGCTCGACGCGGCCCAGCCGCGCGATGCCCGCGTAGCCGATGACCCTGCCGTCGCTGCGGGCCGCGACGTAGTGGTTGTGCTTGGCGGCCAGTTCGGCCAGGAACGCCCGCGCGGGCCACGGGTCGTCGCCGCCGAACAACTGCCGTTCCAGCTCAGCGCAACGTTCGGCGTCGGCCCGGGTGAGCGGCGTGTACTCGATCGTCGCGTTGACACTCATCGCCGTACCGCCTGCGACGGTTTCGCGTCGGGCCTGCGCAGGTACAGCGGCACGAGAGGTTCGGCATGCTCCCAGTCGGTGACGGCGGCGACCAGCCCGGCCGGTGTCGGGTACACCTGCTCCAGCACCGGCAGGCCGAACAACGCGGCGTGCGCAGGTGATCCCGCGACCGCGGTGACGGGCGCATCCAGCAGGGCGGGCACGTCGGCGGGCGCGTTCACCGACGGGCCCGCGACGCGGACACCGTCGTGGTAGCGCGCCCAGTACACCTCGCGGCGACGCGCGTCGGTCACCACGAGGACGTCCCCGCTGGTGTCACCGCCGATCGCATCGAGGCTGCACACACCGTGCACCGAGACACCGATGGCATGTGCGAACGCCGCGGCGCTGGCCATGCCGACGCGCAGACCGGTGAACGGGCCGGGTCCGCAGCCGACGACGACCGCGTCGAGATCCACGGCGGCGAGCCCGGCATCACCCAGCGCCGCGACGATGTTGGGGGTGAGCTGCTCAGCGTGGGCACGGGCATCGACGGTCACGCGTTCGGCGAGCGTCACCGGCGCCTCGCCGTCGGTCAGGCGCACCACGCCCGCACTCACGGCGGGCGTCGCGGTGTCGATGGTCAGGACCGTGCGCGTCACGTCCGGCTCCAATGCCAGGTCACTGTGCGGGTGTCGGTGTCGGACCCGCGGTCGATATGGATGTCGAGATGACTTTCCGACAGGCGTTCGGCCAGCCCCTCACCCCACTCGACGACCACGACCGCATCGTCGAGGTCGGTGTCGAGGTCGAGTGCGTCGAGTTCGCCGAGCAGATCGGCGCCGGGTTGGTCGAGCAGCCGGTACATGTCGACGTGCACCATCGGGGGCCTACCCGGTTGGCGGGCCCGGTGCACACGGGCCAGCACGAACGTCGGCGACACCACGGGCCCCTCGACATCCATCGCCATGGCGATCCCCTTGGCCAGCACGGTCTTTCCCGCGCCCAACGGACCGGACAGCACCACGACGTCACCGGCCCTCAGGTGGGCGCCCAACTGCGCGCCCAACGCGACGGTGTCCTGCGCGGTGGCCGGTTGCGCGGTGCCGTCGGTTCGTGCGGTGCTGCGGCCGTCCACGCGCTCAGCCATTGGTCCGCACCCGGTTGCGCACCCGGCGCGCCAACGCGACGAGTTTCGACGGGGTCGCGCGCTCGACCAGACGTACCAGCGCGTCGTCGATCACTTCAGGCTCCTCAAGCTGCACGAGATGTCCCGCTCCCCCGACGACCACCAGTTCGGATTTCGGCAACTTCGCGGCCATGGCCTTGGAGTATTCCACCGGTGTGAGCAGGTCACGATCACCGCACGCGATCAGCGTCGGCACCGTGGCCAGGACATCCAGCGCCGCGGTCTCGTCGTGCACCTCGAGCGCGTGGAGGAACTCCACCAGCGTGGTGATCGGCGTGCCGTGCATCATGTCCGCCGCGAACGCCGCGACACTCGGGCTCACCAGTTCGTCGCCGAACGAACCCGCCTGCAGGATCGGCGCGATCAACGACCGCGCGGCGCCGCGGCTGCGGTGTACGAGTTGGGGCGCGTAGCGCGCGGTGAACCGCACGGCCTCCAGCGCCGGGTTGCGCAGGATCTCCCCCAGCGGGGATCGGTCGACGCCCTCGGCTGCCGACGCGATGAGCGCCACCCCGACGATGCGGGAGGCGTACCGCTGCCGATACTGCCGGGCGTGTGACAGCACGGTCATACCGCCCATCGAGTGTCCAACCAGCACCACGGGTCCGCGTGGTGCCGTCACGGCCAGAACCGATTCCAGGTCCTGGCCGAGCTGTTCGACGGTGTAGGTGTCCGGCGACGCCTCGCCCGATCGTCCGTGACCGCGCTGGTCGTAGAACACCATCCGGACCTGCTCGCCCCACTGCTCGGCCAGGCGTACCCGCTGGAAGTGGAAGGCGCTCATGCGCAGACAGAAGCCGTGGGCGAACACGACGGTCAGCGGCGCGTTCTCGGGTCCGACCTCACGCACCGCGAGCGGCACACCGTCGGCGGTGGTGACCACCGAGCTGCGGTCGGCGTCGAGCTTGTCGAAATCCTCACCGGCGTAGGGATCTTCCTTGCTCACCCGCAGGGTGAGCGACCGCGCGAGCGACACCCCGGCCACGGTGCCGACAGCGGCCAACCCGGCCACGCCGGCGAGCCATCGCGCGTTACCCAATATTGTGTCCCACCGGAATATAGGTGCGCGTGACGCGTCCGCGCGGGCTCGTGACGACCTCGTAGTGGATGGTGTCGAGCAGTTCGGCCCAGTCCTGCGCGGTCGGTTCACCCTGGGTGCCGGGGCCGAACAGGATCGCGTCGTCGCCCACGGCCACGTCGGTGGCGTCGGGTCCGAGGTCAACCACGAACTGGTCCATGCAGATCCGGCCGACGGCCGGCCTGCGTTTGCCCTTGATGAGCACGTCGATGCGTCCACTCAGCGCGCGGTAGACGCCGTCGGCATAGCCGATCGGCAGCAGCGCGAGCATGGTGTCGCGGTTGGCCACCCACCGGTGCCCGTAGGACACGCCGTCGCCTGCGCGCACCGATCGCACAAGCGCCACGGGACATTTCAGGGTCATCGCGGGCCGCAGGCCCATGTCGCCACGCTCGGGGATCGGGCTGAGGCCGTACAGCGCGATACCGGGACGCACCATCTCGAAGGCCATGTCGGGCCGCGTCATCGCCGCGGGCGAGTTGCACAGGTGCGTCAACTCGTAGTCCACCCCGCGCTCGCGGGCGAACGCGCGCATGTCGGTCAACCGCTGCGCCTGCAGGTCGTTGAACGGGTTCTCCGGATCGTCGCCGTGCACGAGGTGGCTCATCAGGCCGTGTACTCGGATCGCGCCGTCGGCCTCGGCGCGGCGCAGGGCGTCGAGCACCGCGGGATAGTCGGCGGCGCCGACCCCGTTGCGGCTGAGCCCGGTGTCGACCTTGACGGTCACCGTCGCGGTGCGGCCGACCTCGGCCGCGGCCGCCACCACCTGTTCCAGTTGTCGGCCCGACGAGACCGCGACCTCGATGTCGGCCGCGATGGCCGGGGCGAAATCGGTGCCTGGCGGATGCAGCCACGCCAGGACCGGCGCCGTGATGCCCCCCGCACGCAGCGCGAGTGCCTCAGGGAGGGTCGCCACCCCGATCGCGGCGGCGCCGGCGGCCAACGCGGTGCGGGCCACCGGGAGCGCCCCGTGACCGTAGGCGTCGGCCTTGACCACCGCCATCACGCTCGCCGAACCGGCGAGTTCCCGCAGGACGCGCACATTGTGGTCGATGGCGCCCAGATCGATCACCGCCTGCGCCGACGCCTGCGGGGTCAGCGGTGTCATGGGCTCGGTGGTCTGCATCGTCATGTCTCCGGCGACCATTGTCCCAGAGCGTGCGGCCGGACGGTTGGGCGCTCGGTCTCTACAGCCGGATATGACGCGCGGTGACGGCGATGCGACGCAACCGCGCCCGCACCGCGCCGTCGGTGTTCGGCGCCAACGACACCCCCGCGATGCCCGCTATGCGCTCGGCCACCTCGGGTATGCCGAGGTCGTCGGTCCAGATCTGGTCGGCGAACTCCGGGCGCGCCAGGCTCTCCAGGCCGCGGTCCAGCCGTTCGACCGCGAACGCTTCTCTGCGCAGCGCCGCGTCCTGCCTACCGGCCCTCCGCAGCAGTCCGCCGAAGCCGAGACCACGATCACTCAACCGGTTCAACACCGTCTCGCGCCTCGCCAACAGCGCGAAATGGAAGACGTCATGGCCCACGTCGCGCAGGCGGCCGACGGTCTCGGTGAAGTAGCGCGGTTCGATGACGGTCATCGGCACGATCACCGGCCCGTCGTACTGCCGCAACGTGCTGTCGAGTACCTCGAACACTCCTTGCCGCCACGCCGGCAGATCCTGGAAGTCACGTCGCAACTGTCGCGGCATCGTGCGGTGCAGCCCATATCCGACGAACTCGGGATCGCAGACGACGCTGCCGCTCAGTCGGCGGTGCAATTCGAACGCGGTCTGGGTCTTGCCGACACCGAACGGGCCGTTGATCCACAGCAGCACGCGCCCAAGGTTAATGCGCGAACGGCTGCACCTCGTCGAACTGCCCGCCCGGCTTCAATTCGTCGAGATGCTTGAGCACCGTGATGATGTCGTCCTTGAGTGCCCTGGCGAGGTCGGCGGAAAAGCCTTCGCGGACCACGACGCGCAGCACCACGACGTCCTCGGCGCCCTCGGGCATGGTGTAGGCGGGCACCTGCCAGCCGTGCGCCCGCAGTGCCTGGGAGATGTCGAACTCGGTGTAGCCGGGATCGCCTTTGAGCCGGAACGCCACGACCGGGATGGCCGATCCGTCGGAGATGAGCTCGAAGTGCTCGCTGTCGCGCAGTTCGTCACCGAGCCACCGCGCGGTCTGTGACAGGCACTGCATGACCTGGGTGTAGCCGGCCCGGCCGAGCCGCAGGAAGTTGTAGTACTGGCCCACCACCTGGTTGCCGGGCCGCGAGAAGTTCAGCGTGAAAGTCGGCATGTCGCCACCCAGGTAGTTCACGCGGAACACCAGTTCCTCGGGCAGGTGATCCTTGTTGCGCCACACCACGAATCCGACGCCGGGATAGGTCAGTCCGTACTTGTGGCCGCTGACGTTGATCGACACCACGCGGGGCAGCCGGAAGTCCCACACCAGATCGGGATGGATGAACGGCACGACGAATCCGCCACTGGCCCCGTCGACATGCACCGGCACGTCCACACCGCCGCCCGCGGCGAGTTTGTCGAGGGCCTCACAGATCTCGGCGACCGGTTCGAGCTCACCGGTGTAGGTGGTGCCGAGGATCGCGACCACGCCGATGGTGTCCTCGTCGACCGCGTCGAGGACCTGCTCGGGAGTGATGACGTAGCGGCCCTCTGCCATCGGCAGGTAGCGCGGTTCGACGTCGAAATAGCGGCAGAACTTCTCCCACACCACCTGGACGTTGGCTCCCATCACCAGATTCGGTGTGCGCCCCTGCCATTCCCCGCCGTTTTCCTCGAGCTTCTGCCGCCAGCGCCACTTCATCGCCAACCCGGCCAGCATCACGGCCTCGCTCGACCCGATCGTCGACACCCCGACCGCGCTCGACGGGTCGTCGTCGCGCAGATCCTCGGCGTGGAACAGATCGGCGACCATCGACACGCAGCGGGCCTCGATCGCCGCGGTCGCCGGGTACTCGTCCTTGTCGATCATGTTCTTGTCGAACGTCTCGGCCATGAGCTTCTCGGCCTCGGGATCCATCCACGTCGTGACGAACGTCGCCAGGTTCAGCCGCGAACTGCCGTCGAGCATCAACTCGTCGTGGATGAACCGGTAGGCCGCAGCCGGATCCATCGCCTCGTCGGGCAGGCGCAGCGACGGCACGGGCGCCATCGCCAACCGCCCGGTGTACGCCGGCGCGACATGCGGACCGCGACTGTGCTTGTGCGACATGGAGTGTCCTTTCGAGGTGCTCACAGGGCCGCGATCGCGGCCCTGACATGTTCGAGGATGCGGGAAGCCGATGTGGGCACCGGACGTGGCCCGGCGTCGGCCGCGGACAGGTTCGCGGCCCGCGCGTGCACGAACGCAGCGGCCGCGGCGGCCGCGGGCGCGGGCAGGCCCGCGGCCAGCAGCGCGCCGATGATGCCCGACAGGACGTCACCGGAACCCGCCGTCGCGGCCCAGGACTGTCCGGCTGGGTTGAGGTACGTCGCCGCTCCGGGTGTCGCGATCACTGTGACGTTGCCTTTGAGCAGCAGCGTCACCCCCAACCGCTCAGCGATATCCCGGGCCGCGGCAACCCGGTCGGCCCCCGGCGGAGCACCGGCCAGCCGTTCGTACTCGCCGGCGTGGGGCGTGAGCACGGTTGGCGCACTGCGTCCGGCCACCGCCGCGGGATCGGCGGCCAGCAGGGTCAGGGCGTCGGCGTCGGCGATGACGGGTAGATCGGTCTCCAACGCGAACCGCAGCGCCGCCTTGGCGGTGTCGTCGGTGCCGAGACCCGGGCCGACCACCCACGCCTGCACGCGGCCCGCGTCCTGCGGGGTTGGGGCGGCGACCACCTCCGGCCAGTGCGCGAGCACCTGCTGCGCGGCGCTGCCGGCGTAGCGCACCATGCCCGACGTCGCGGCGACGGCCGCGCCGGTGCTGAGCACCGCGGCACCCGGGTAGGTCGCCGAACCGGACAGCACCCCGGTGACGCCTTGTGTGTACTTGTCGTCGTGCGGACCGGGCACCGGCCACAGTGCCCGCACGTCGTCGGCCTCGAAGGACGCGAGGTCGGTTGGCGCGAGGTCGAGGCCGATGTCCACCAGTTCGACGCGACCACATTTGCCCAGCGCGTGTACGGGCTTGAGCCCGCCGAACGTCACGGTGAGCGCCGCGTTCACGTGCGGGCCGTCGGTGGCGCCGGTCTGCACGTCGATGCCGCTGGGGATGTCGACGGCGACGACGGGCGCGCCGGTTCCTGCGAAGATCTCCGCCGCGGCGGGTCGCAGCGGTCCGCGTCCGGAGATGCCGACCACGCCGTCGATCACCAGATCGGTTGCCGGCCCGACGAACTGCACGATGTTCCCGCCGGAGCGCCGGAACGCCGCGAGCGCTTCGGCATGGGTGCGATCCGGGTTGAGCAGAACCGCGTCGGCGGCCACACCACGACGGCGCAGGAACGTCGCGGCCCACAACGCGTCGCCGCCGTTGTCGCCTGAGCCCACCACGGCGCACACGCGCCTGCCTGCGACGGCACCCGTGCGGGCACGCAGTTCCCGCAGTATCGCGGTGGCCAGGCCGTAGGCGGCGCGACGCATCAGGGCCCCGTCGGGCAGCGTTGCCAACAGCGGTGCCTCGGCTTCACGGATCGCGTCGGCGGAGTAGTAGTACCGCATCAGCCCCCATCCCGCTCGACGTGTCCGCGCGTCAACAGGTTACGTGCGTTCGCTCGCAGGGGGCAGGATTTGGTGGCGTCACCCGGCGATCCGCGCGATGATCGCCCCCGCCTCGCGTAACCGGTCCGGCGGTTGCGAGGCATAGCCGAGAACCAGACCGGGCGGTCCGGGTAGCCGCCGATGCCACGACAGCGGGTGCACCAGCACACCGGCGCGGCGCAGTTCATCAGCCAGGGCCACGTCATCGACGTCGGCGGGCAGGGTGGCCAACAGGTGCAGTCCCGCGGCGACTCCGCTCACCCTGGCGGCCGGTAGCGCGGTGGCAAGGGTTTCGAGCAACGCGTCCCGCCTGGCGCGGTGCCGGGCGCGGACCAGCCGGATGTGGCGGTCGTATTCGCCGGATTCCAACAGCCGTGCCAGCACGAGCTGAGGCACGGTCGGGCTGCCGAGATCCGTGGCGTGCTTGGCGGCCACGAGGTCGGGGTGCCGCCGCCGCGGCGCAACCAGCCAGCCCAGCCGCAACGCCGGCGCCAGGCTCTTGGAGGTGCTGCCCGCGTAGGCGATGCGCTCGGGCGCCGAAGGGTGCAGTGCCGGAACGGGGGCCCGGTCGTAGCGGTACTCGGCGTCGTAGTCGTCTTCGATCACCAGCTCGCCGTCCCAGGCGAGCAGTTCGCGGCGCCGCCGCGGGCCGAGCACGACGCCGGTCGGGAACTGGTGGGCCGGCGTGAGAAACACTGCGGCCGCGCCAGTTTCACCCAGCGACTGCACCTGGATACCCTCATCGTCGACGGGCACCGGCATTGCCCGCAGGCCCCAGTACTCGAGTTCGTCGACGGCACCGCGCGAGCCGGGATCCTCGACCGCGATGGCGTCGAGACCTTCGCGCCGCAATTGCTGAGCCAACAGCGCCACGGCCTGCGCCACCCCGGCGACCACGAGGATGTCATCGGGATCGACGCGCAGTCCGCGCGTGCGGCCGAGCCACGGCGCCAGTGCCGCCCGCAACCGGGGATGTCCACGCGGATCGCCGTAGCCGAGATCTTCCGGTGCGGTCTCCGAAAGCACCGCCCGTTCGGCTCGCAACCAGGTGCTGCGCGGAAACGCCGACAGATCGGGCACGCCGGGTGAGAGGTCGATGCCCTCGCCGGTGGGCAGCCGTGGCCGCGGGAGACGAGGCCGGTCGAGCGGCGCGGCGGTGCGGGCGCGTCGCGGTGGCCGGACCGGTCTCGCGAGCACGCGGGTGCCGCCGCCGGTTCGTCCGCTCACCAGGCCTTCATCGGCGAGCCGACGGTACGCCTCGACGACCACACCGCGCGACACCGCCAGCTCGTCGGCGAGGATGCGAGTGGCCGGCAGCCGGACACCGGGGGTCAGCCGGCCATCGGCAATCGCGCCGCGCAGGGCGTCCACGAGCCAGCTGGTGAGGCCACGCGCGGGCGCAGGCGCCGGGTCGAGCTGCAGAAAATCGGCCCCGCGTGCCATTTGGTCCATTAGAGAAGTCCAAACTTGGTGCTGTTTGGTGAACCATCCTGGCCCGACCATGGGTTCATGTCCAGCTCCATCCGCGCCGGCCTGTTCGGCGCACTCGGCATGACGTTCGTCGGCGGCAGCGTCGCGGTGTCCGGCGCGCTCGCCGAGGCGCCACTGCACACCGCCCAGGCGTTGCGCTACGCCGTCGCCTGCCTGCTGCTGCTCGGCTGGGTTCGCCTCACCGGCCACCCGCTACGCCGCCCGCGCGGCACCGAATGGCTGTGGCTGCTCGGCGTCACCATGAGTGGCCTGGTGCTGTTCAACGTCGCGCTCGTGCACGGGTCGCGGCATGCCGAGCCTGCCGTGCTGGCCGTGGCTGTCGCCTGCGTGCCGGTAGCACTGGCCACCATCGGCCCCTTGCTCGAAGGCCACCGCCCGCACACGCGAATTCTGGTCGCCGCCGTGGTGGTGAGCGTCGGCGCCGTGGTGGTCGAAGGTCTCGGCCGCGCCGATGCGATCGGGCTGGCGTGGGCCGCGGTGGTATTCGTGTGTGAGGCCGGTTTCACGCTGCTGGCCGTGCCGGTGCTGGCCTCGCACGGGCCGGCCGGGGTTTCGGTGCACACCACCTGGTTGGCGGCGGTGATGTTCGGCGTTCTCGCGCTGAGCACCGAGGGTTGGCGCGCGGCAACGCGTTTCGACGCCGGCGCGGTGCTGGCGATCGGCTACCTCGCCGTCGGCGTGACCGCGATCGCGTTCATCCTCTGGTACACGTGCGTGCGCAGGCTGGGCACCGGGCGGGCCGGCCTGCTGACGGGCGTGGCACCCGTCGCGGCCGCGGTCATCGGTATCCCGCTCACGGGGGCCATCCCCGGCGTGGCGGTGTGGTGCGGCGTGGGGTTGATCGCGTGCGGGTTGGCCGTGGGTCTGGGCGTCAACGCCCAACGTGAGCTTGTTGCTCGAATTCCGGCGGAAACTCGCACACAAGGCGACGTTCGCGGCAGGGTCGCTGTCACTCGGGTGAATCAAGCCCCGATCGGATGCCCGAGATCAAGAGGTTGAGCCCGAATTCGAAGCGCGCGTCGAAGTCGAGCAGATGCTCGACGGGGCTGGATGCCAGATGCGGATAGTTCCCTGCGTGCAACACCCCCTCGAGGTTCTCCAGCTCACCGCCGCTGGCGCCCTGCTGCTCAAGAACTTCACCCAGGACGAAACAGAAGACCGCACCGGAGGCCCACAACGCGTATTCCCCGGCCAATCCGATCGCCTGCATACAGCCGACGAGCGTGTCGGTGTAGGTCAGGTTCGCCCGCTTGGCGGCATAGTTCCCGCCGACGATCCGGGCTCCGTCACGTTGCGCCAGCAAAGCCGAACGTAAGCCTGCGGCAAGGCCTTTGACCTGAGCTGTCCAATCGGCGTCGTCCGGCGGAAAAGTTGAAAGAGCGTTCGCGAGAATCGTCTCGGCCATCTCGTCCATGAGTGCGTCTTTACCGTCGACGAGCCGGTAGATCGTCGGCAGGTGCGCGTTCAGCCGGTCAGCCAGCCGCCGCATCGTCAGCGATTCCAGCCCGCCCTCGTTGACGAGCGACAGAGCTTCTGCCACGACCCGTTCCGCACTGAGGTTCACCAGCGCGACCCGGTCCCCAGCCGTACCGGTTGACACGTTAACGATGATAACACTACGCTCTGACCTGCTATTAACATTGTTAATCGAGCGGAAGGACGTAACGTGACCGAAGGGATCGGCGTCGCCGTGCGCCAGCTCCGGTGGGAGGCGGACGGCGTCGTGTCCGTGCATCTGCAGCCGACCGCCGGTGGACTTCTTCCGCCATGGAGTCCCGGTGCGCACATCGATCTGGTCCTGCCGACCGGGATCCAACGCCAGTACTCCTTGTGCGGTCCGGTCGGCGAGCGGTCCTACTACCGGATCGGGGTCCGGCGGGAGCGAGCCGGCCGCGGCGGCTCGGAGTACGTGCACGCCTTCCTGCGGCCAGGACAGCGCCTCACGCTTGCCGGTCCTCGGAACACGTTCGAACTCCAACGCGCCGATTCGTACGTGTTCGTGGCGGGCGGCATCGGCATCACGCCGATCCTTCCGATGATCCATCAGGCCGCATCCTGGGGCCTGGACTGGAAACTCCTCTATGGTGGGCACACCGCTGCCTCGATGCCATTCCTCGACGAGCTTCGCGAACACGGTTCACGCGTGAGCTTCTACCCAGCAGACGCAGATGGCCGGATACCCCTGACCGAACATTTCGCCCAAGTCCGCCCCGGAGTGAAGATCTACGCGTGCGGCCCGCCGGCAATGCTCGCGGCGCTTAAAGACGCCGTGTCGCATTGGCCTTCGGACAGCCTGCAGCTCGAGCGATTCAAGCCTCGGGCCCGCAAGCGCCCGGCCGACGACAAGCCGGTCGAGGTGGTCTGCGCCGCGTCGGGCACCACTGTCACCGTTGCCGAGGATCAGAGCGTCCTCACCGCACTCGAAGCCTCCGGGATCAACGTGCCGTCGTCGTGCCGGTCAGGGGTATGCGGTGCTTGCGAGACCCGGGTGCTCGAGGGTGTTCCCGACCATCGCGACGACATTCTTTCCGAATCCGAGCGAGCCGCGAACGATCGCATGTACGTGTGTGTCTCGCGCGCACAGACCCCGCGGCTCGTTCTCGACGTGTGAGGAGCGACAAAATGCAATCGACCGATACCACTGCCGCGGACGCGTACTCGCCGATCACGATGGAGCGGATCCGCGAGATCGTCGGTTTCCCGGAACGGTTCATCGCGGAGAAGAAGGAGCCGAAACTGGGCGAGTTCGCTGCCCGGTTCATCGCACACAGCCCCTTCTTCTGCATGTCCACGGTTGGCGCTGACGGCCAGCTCGACACCAGCCCACGGGGGGACCCACCGGGCTCGGTGCGCATCCTGGATCCGTGGACGCTCGCGATACCCGACCGGCCCGGCAACAAGCTCGCCGACACCCACGAGAACATCACCAGTCATCCCGCGGTCGGGCTTGTGTTCTTCGTGCCCGGCATCCGCGAAGTGATACGCGTGAACGGTGACGCATTTGTCACCGACGATCCGGAATTACTCGAGATGCTCAGCGCAGACGGCAAACCGGCGGTGCTGGCGACGATCGTGCGGATACGCGAGGTGTTCGGCCAATGCGGCAAGGCCGTCATTCGGGCCAAGCTCTGGGAGGGTGACAGCCGCGGACTGGCCGACGCCGTGACCCTCGGCGGGGATTTCTACACCCTCACCATCGCCGAGAGCGCTGCGAAGATGGCCGAGAAACTCGGCGACCTCGCCGGTGTGCTGCACGCGGTCATCGAGGACCACTACGAGCATGACCTGTATTGAGCGGGCACCAACGTGAACGTGCCCGAGTATTCCGCAGGGAACTCGCACATGAGTTCACCTTCGGCGGGCGCCGTCGACCTCGTCCCACATCCGGCCGGCACGCTCGGCGATCTCGTTCGGATATTCGCCGTTGATGGCGTGTGAGGCATCGGACCAGATTTCGACCTGCCCCTGCGGCAGCAGGCGACGGGCCCGCTCGGCCGCCCGCCGCGCGTCGAGCATGACACTGCGCCCGGCGAGCAGTGCCAGCACCGGAACATCGAGCGAGCCCAACTGCTCATCGGTGAACAACTTCGGCATCGGGTTGCGCAGAACGAAATCCCTTGCACCCGAAGAGATGAGTGCCGTCGCGGTTTCATCGGCATCGACGTCGGCCCCACCGGATATCCAGGACATCACGCCGCGTCGCCACTTCTCGGGCACCCCGGGGGCCAGCAGCGCCACCGCGGCCAGCATCGGGGTGAGGGGAACACGCGCGAACGTGAAGACGGGATCGAGCAGTGTGATCGACGCGATGCGGCGCGGCCGATGTACCGCACAGTTCGCCGCCGTCCAGCCGCCCATCGACACGCCGAGCAGATGTGCCCGCTCGAATCCGAGGCCGCTCAGGGTTTCGTCGAGCCACTGCGCCTGATCTTCGGCACCTCGGATCCTGGTGTGCTGCACCGATAATCCGGCTTCGCCCAGCAGATCGATGCCGTAGACGGTGCGCCGCTGTAGCAGCGGGCCGAGGTTTGTGAGGTACATCGGCGTCGACGCGTTGCGGCCCGGCAACAGCACGACCGGTGCGCCGGCGTCGGGCCCGTTGAATCGGTATGCCCGCACGGATCCGAACGAGGTTGTGACATCGAAGAGTTCGAAGGCGGGCAACTGCGCCATGCCGCTGCGATAGGCGGCAAGGAAGTGGTCGACGGCGGTATCGCTGACGAAAGCCCCCAGGCCGCTCCGGCTCCACCGGGGCGCGATGTTCACCTCTGGTACCGCAAGATCCATCACAACCGGGCTCCGAACGTGGACAAGATGTCGATATCTCCCGCAGAACGCGTCCAAGTGCTCACGCCGGACGAAACGACGCTTCTACTCGACGGTGACCGACTTCGCCAGGTTGCGCGGTTTGTCGACGTCGTACCCGCGGGCACGGGCCACACCCGCGGCGAACACCTGCAGCGGAATCGTCGACAACAGCGGCTGGAAAAGCGTCGACACCGACGGGATCTCGATGAGGTGATCGGCGTAGGGCCGCACCGTGTCGTCGCCCTCCTCGGCGATCACCACGGTCACCGCGCCGCGGGCCTGGATCTCGCGGATGTTGGACAACAGTTTGGCGTGCAACATGGCCGCGTTCTTCGGCGACGGCATCACCACGATCACCGGAAGGTTCTCGTCGATCAGCGCGATCGGGCCGTGCTTGAGCTCACCGGCCGCGAAGCCCTCGGCATGCATGTACGCGAGTTCCTTGAGCTTGAGCGCACCCTCGAGCGCCACCGGGTAGCCGACGTGGCGCCCCAGAAACAGCACCGTGGACGACGGCGCGAAGCGTTCTGCGAGTGCGGCCACCGAATCCATCCCGGCCAGTACCCGTTTGATCAGGTCCGGCATGGCTTCGAGCTCGCGGTACTCGCGGCCCACCTCGTCGGGGTACTTGGTGCCGCGTGCCTGCGCGAGTGCCAGCCCCACGAGGTAGTTGGCCGCGATCTGCGCCAAGAACGTCTTGGTGGCGGCCACGCCGATCTCCGGTCCGGCCCGCGTGTAGAGCACCGCATCGGCCTCGCGCGGGATCTGGCTGCCGTTGGTGTTGCATATGGCCAACACCTTGGCCTTCTGCGTCTTGGCATGCCGCACGGCTTCGAGCGTGTCGGCGGTCTCACCGGACTGTGAGATCGCGATCACGAGCGTGCTGCGGTCCAGCACCGGATCGCGGTAGCGGAATTCGCTCGCGAGCTCGACCTCGACGGGCAGCCGGGTCCAGTGCTCGATGGCGTACTTGGCCAACAGGCCCGAGTGGTAGGCGGTGCCGCACGCGACGATGAACACCTTGTCGATCTCGCGGAGTTCCTGATCGCTCAGCCGCTGCTCGTCGAGCACGATGCGGTTCTCGTCGAAGTGCCCCAGCAACGTGTCGGCCACGGCCGACGGCTGCTCGGCGATCTCCTTGAGCATGAAGTAGTCGTAACCGCCCTTTTCGGCGGCATTGAGGTCCCAGTCGATGTGGAACTCTCGATAGTCGCGGCCGGCCTCCAGATGGTCGTTGCCGGCGAAGTCGGTGATCCGGTAGCCGTCGGCGGTGAGGACCACGGCCTGGTCCTGCCCGAGTTCGACGGCGTCGCGCGTGTGCTCGATGAACGCGGCCACGTCGGAGCCGACGAACATCTCACCGTCCCCGATACCGAGCACCAACGGCGTCGAGCGGCGTGCCGCCACGATCGTGCCCGGGGCATCGGCGCTGGCGAACACCAGCGTGAAGTGGCCCTCGAGACGCTGCAGCACCGCCAGCACGGAGGCCGCGAAGTCACCCGCGGTGTCACCGTGCGCGTACTGGCGGGCGACCAGGTGTACGGCGACCTCGGTGTCGGTGTCGCTCGCGAACTCGACGCCGGCGGCCTCCAGCTCGGCGCGCAGGGGCGCGAAGTTCTCGATGATGCCGTTGTGGACGACGGCGATCTTGCCCGCGGCGTCGCGGTGTGGGTGCGCGTTGCGGTCGGTGGGCCTGCCGTGGGTGGCCCAGCGGGTGTGGCCGAGACCGGTGCTGCCGGTCAGGACGTCACCGCCGGCACGGTCGGTCTCGGCGAGCGCCGCCTCCAGGTTGGCCAGGCGCCCGGCGCGGCGGCGGACCGTCAACCCGCCGCGGCCGTCGATCAGGGCGATACCTGCGGAGTCGTATCCGCGGTACTCCATCCGGCGCAGCGCGTCGACCACGATGTCGCGGGCCGGGCGGTGCCCGACGTAGCCGACGATTCCACACATAGTGATCCAGGGTAGTGCAGACGTGCTCACGCCCCGGCGCGCGCGAGCACGATCTCGGCGATCGGGGTGATCACCCCGACCATGGCACCGCAGCTCGCCGCCTATGGGATGCGTCATTCGCCGCAGAGCGTGGTGCCCGTCACGACGTGACTGTGCTCACCCGACAGTGAAGGCGGCGGCGCGGCGAACGGCGCGGTGAACATCGACACGACGCCGGAGCGCGGCAACTTCACGCTCGGGCGACTGACACGGTCGACCGGTGGGTTACGGTCATCGGGTGGCCAGCACAAAGAAGCTCTTCGCTGCGTTGACCCGCCGCGGACCGCACCGCGTTCTTCGTGGTGATCTGGCGTTCGCCGGCCTGCCCGGTGTCATCTACACCCCCGAGTCCGGTTTCAACCTTCCCGGTGTCGCGTTCGGCCACGACTGGATCACCAAGGCCGACAGCTACGCGGGCACCCTGGAGCATCTGGCCTCCTGGGGCATCGTGGCGGCCGCACCCAACACAGAGACCGGGCCGCTGCCGTCGGTGCTCAATCTGGCGTTCGATCTCGGTTCGGCGCTCGACATCGTCAGCGGTGTGCGCCTCGGCCCGGGGAAGATCAGCGTCCACCCGGCGAAGCGCGGTCTGGTGGGGCACGGGTTCGGCGCGTCGGCGGCGGTGTTCGCCGCGGCGGGCCTGGCCTCGGCACCCAACGCCCCAAAGGCCGTCGCCGCTCTCTTCCCCACCGTCACCAAGCCACCGGCCGACCAGCCCGCCGCGGGCCTGACGATTCCGGGCCTGGTGCTCACCGATCCGGGCGACCGGATGACCTTGCGGTCGAACGCCGTGGAACTGTCCCGCGCATGGCAGGGCGCGACGCTGCGGGCCGTCGACGACGTCGAAGCCGGCGGCCTGGTGGAGGGACGGCGCCTGGCCAAGTTCATCGGCCTGCCCGGCGCCGACCGCGGCACCCAGAAGCGGATCCGGGCGCTCTTGACGGGGTATCTGCTGGCCACACTGGCCGGCGACAAGACCTACCGGGATTTCGCCGACCCGGAGGCGCCGCTTCCGAAGGCCGTGACCGTCGACCCCAGCGAAGACGCTGTGGCGTTGGAGGACAAGGTCGTCGCGATGCTCAAGCCGTGAACCGGCCAGGTGTATAACGGTGTATAACTCGGTGATGCGGACCGGCATCTTCCTGAGTTACGCGGGCGGTTTCAAAGACGCGGCCGAGCAGGTCGTCGAGCTCGAGAAGGTCGGCATCGACATCGCATTGGTCGCCGAGGCCTACTCCTTCGACGCGATCAGTCAGATCGGTTACCTGGCAGCCAAGACCTCCACGATCGAACTCGGCACCGGCGTGGTGCCGATCTACACGAGGACGCCGTCGTTACTGGCGATGACCGCCGCGGGTGTCGACCACGTGTCCGACGGCCGGTTCCGGCTCGGCATCGGCACATCGGGGCCACAGGTGGTGGAGGGGTTCCACGGTGTGCCGTTCGATGCCCCGCTGGGCCGCACGCGCGAGGTGGTCGAGATCTGCAGGCAGGTGTGGCGCCGCGAGAACGTCACATTCGACGGAAAGTACTACCAGCTGCCGCTGCCCTCCGATCGTGGCACGGGCCTCGGCAAGTCCCTGCACCTGATCAATCACCCGGTGCGCGAACGGATCCCGATCACCATCGCCGCGCTGGGGCCCAAAAACGTCGAGTTGACCGCCGAGATCGCCGAGGGCTGGCAGCCGGTGTTCTACCATCCCGAGAAGGCCGACGAGGTGTGGGGCGATGCGCTGCGCGCGGGCGCCGCCAAGCGGGATCCGGAGCTCGGGCCGCTGGACGTCATGGTCAGCGCGAGCCTGGCGATCGGTGACGACGTCGACGAGCGGTTGGCATGGGCGAAACCCCAACTCGCGCTGTACATCGGCGGCATGGGTGCGCGCGGCAAGAACTTCTACCACAACCTCGCCACGCGGTACGGCTACGGCGAGGTGGCCGACCACATCCAGGAGCTCTACCTCGCGGGCAAGAAGGCCGAGGCGATCGCGGCCGTGCCCGACGACCTCGTCCGCAACGTATCCCTGGTCGGCCCACGGGGTTTCGTCAAAGAACGGCTCGCGGCATACGCCGAGGCCGGGGTGACGACGCTGCTGGTGCATCCGCTCGCGACCGATCCGGCCGAATCCGTGCGGTTCTGCGAAGAACTGGTCGCGCTCACCCGGTAGGTTCGCCGACGACATCGAGCCGACTCGCACTGCGGCGCCACCGCGCCGATGGTTCAACGTCGTCGGCTGGGCGACCGCTCGGCGGTGTCGTTCCCCGCCTCATCTGTACCGGGCGCTGATCCGGTGCCGAGCAGCAGGGACTGGAACAACTCGTTCATACCGTCCATGTCGTCCGGGTCGGCAGAGGCCGCCGCAAGCGCGAACCCGTCAACGATGGCGCTGACCAGGTGGGCGATGCGGACCGGGTCCAGCTCGGCCGGAATGTGGCCTGCCTCCTGTCCCATTCGCACGGCCTGGGTCAGCGCGTCGATCATGCGTGCGGCCTGCGTGGCGAACGTTCCGGTCAGCTCGGGGTGTCTGCGCGCGTCGATCGGTGCGGTCGCCACGAAACCTGCCAACTCGGGTGACTCGTGGTTGATTCGCATCGACTCCGTCAGCACCGCTCGCAGCAAACCGACCACCGACTGTGGTCCGGAAACGGCCCGAGCGGACCGTGTGAGGATCTTGCCGTAGACGTCGTCACATACGGCCTCGAACAGCTTGTTCTTCGTGCCGAAGTGGTAATAGACGGAACCCGCTGTCACACCGGCCATCTCGGCGATCTGGTTGTTGGTGGCCGGCCCGTAACCGTACTGCGCGAAACAACGACAGGCGGCGTCGATCACGCGTTGCCTGGTGTCGACGCTGTCGCCGCCCGCAGGACGTCCCGGCCTCGACCTGGCGGTCCTGGTCTGCCTCATTCCTCCATCTTCACCCAGGCACCGCACGAATCGGGGCGACCACGTCGGTTGTCAACGCCGTTACGACGGCCCTCAGTCGAAGACGGCATCCACACGTACCTCACACAGGTTTGCCACGCCGACAACACATCCGTCCGGTGTCACACCAGGGTTCCGCCGCCGTCGACCGTGAGCACTCTCCCGGTGCCGAACTCCTGTTCCATGAGATAGACGTAGGCGAGGGCGGTGTCGGTCACCGTACCCATGCGTCCGGCCGGAAGTTGTTGTGTGTACTGGTCATAGATCGCCTGTCGGTCGTCGGCGGCGAGGGCCGACCACAGCGGGGTGTCGATGGGACCCGGCGCGACGGCATTGACGCGCAGCGGCGCCAGTTCGACGGCCAGCGCCCGCGTCATCGCGCTGACCGCGCCGCACACCGCGGCGGGAAGCACACCGAGGGTGGGTTTTTCGGCGGCCGTGCCGGAGGTGAGGGTGATCGATCCGCCGGCGGTGAGTCGCGGTGCGAATACGCGTACCGCCTGCAGTTGCCCGGCTAACCGGGTGCCGAACAGGTCTGCGATCGCGGCGGCGGTGATATCGGCGAGCGGGTACATCTGCAGCGCCTCTCCTGCGGTGAACACCAGGTGTTCGATCGCACCGACCTCATCGGCGAACCGTCCCAGTGCCTCCGGATCGGCCAGATCCACGGTGTGCCCGCGGGCATGATCGGGCAGCGTTGCCAGCGCGCGGTCCACGCTCGCCTGATTGCGGGATGCGACGATCGGGACGCCGCCGCGCTCGGCCACTGCCGTCGCGACTCCGAGACCGATGCCTGAGGTACCACCGATGACGAGCACTCGTGCGTTCTTGAGGTTCATGTCTCCACTGTCGGTGGCGGTGCCCGGCTTCGTCCAAGACTCTTTTCGTCGTTGGCGATACCCTGGCGGTATGACCCCGTCGACGTCGCGGCCCACGACCCGGGACCTGGACCTGCGCAAGTTGCGGTATTTCGTCGCGGTCGCCGAAGAGCTCAACTTCGGCCGGGCCGCGCGCCGACTGCACATCGCCCAGCCGGTGCTGTCCCGGCAGATCCGCGCATTCGAGGGGGAACTGGGGGTGCAACTGTTTGTCCGCGGCTCCACCGGAACACACCTCACCGGAGCGGGCGCGCAACTGCTGCAAGACGCGAAGGTGCTGCTGGAGGAGGCGAATGCGTTGCAACAGCGCCTTTTCCAGGCGGCCGGGCCCAGCCGCACCGTCACGGTGGGTGTCATGCCGGGGCTGCGCGCCACCGCGGCCGCCGCGGCGTTCGAAGCCGCCGGGGAGGGCCGCCGCGCTGTGGTACGGCAGGTGGGGTGGGCCGAGCAGGTCGAGGTGGTGCGCAACGGCGACATCGACGTGGTGTACGCCCGCGAGGTCGACGACTCAACGGGGCTGGGAACCGCACCGCTGCTCTCGGAACCGTATTGCGCGGTGCTTCCCGCCGACGATCCCCTGGCCGACCGCACGTCGGTGACCATGGACGACCTGGCCGATCGGCTCCTGCTGCAGGATCCGGCGGTCCTGCCGGAGCTTCGTCGTACCGCCGCGCCACAGCAACGTTGGGCGCCACCACCGACGGCCGTTCACACCGTCGAGGACAAACTGGAGCATGTGGCGGCGCGTGAGGGATTCGTGGTCTTGCCACGGTCGACGACGGATTTCTACCGCAGGCCCGACGTGTGCGTCGTGCCGGTCGAGGGTGTGCCGCCCAACCGGGTGATCCTGATCTGGGATGCGACCACGGACAATCCGGTGCGCGACGAATTCGTGGCAGCCGCGCTGGCCTGCCGCGACAAGACCATCTAGGACCCGACCTGCGGTAGTTCGTCGGCGGCGATCTCACACGGCGTCTCCCCCACGGGCTGCGCGAGCGGTGCCGCGTCCGCAACGGGCGGCGGTGGACCGATCGGTTCAGGTGACTGCCCTTGCGGGTCAGGGACTTCCGCAGGTTCGGCAGGCGCTTCTTCACCTGGCGCTTCTTCACCTGGCGCTTCTTCCGCAGGCGCCTCGTCGACGGCCTCCTCGTCGGTGGGCTCCTCATCGGTGGATTCGTCGTCGGTGGGTTCCTCGTCTTCGGAAGTCGCCTCTTCTTCGGGATCTTCGAGTTCATCGGCGGTTTCGGGTGTGTCGGGATCGTCGACCTCGTCGTCGGGCACCGCATCGAGAACATCGGCGTCCGGGATCCCCTCGGCGTCCGAACCGATCAGCCCGCTGAACAGGTCCGCCAACTGCTGTCCGGCACTCGCAAGACTCGAGCCGAGGCCAGAAGTCAGACCCGTACCCATGCCCGGGTCTGCCGCCCCGCCCATCCCCGGCAGCCCCAAGGACTGCCCCGCCGCGGGCAGCGGCGCGGCCTCCGGTACCACTGTTGACCCCGCCGCGGGCAGGGGCGCCGTTCCGGAAGTCGGCAAGGGCGAGACGGCAGATGCCTGAGCGGGCGTCGTGTGCGGCGTCGGTGCGACGGAGGGGGCTGTGGACCAGGATGACTCGACAGGGGTGTACCCGACCGAAACTGTGCGCTCGAATGGCGGCCGTGACTCGACGGCCGGTGTCGAACCGGGTATCGGGTCAAGCCGCACGAACATCGGCAACGGCCCGGCCCGCAGCGCGGCCACCGCGTCGGCATAGGCATCGGCCACCGCCGTGGTCGCCGCGCGCATGGCCGCCACCCAGTCGCCGCCGATGTCGTTGGCGACGAACGGTCTGATCTCCTGATCGATCAACTCGCTCGCCATGGAGCGGTCCCCTGTCATACCCCCGGTCACCGTACGCGCCGCGGCCAACCACTCGGCGCGTTGTGCGGTGCGTCGTCCTTCGATCTCCACCGTCGCGGTGACCTTACGGGTCACGGCCTCACGCAACGCCTCTCGCAATCGGTTGAGCGTCTCCGCTGCCGTCTGCGCTGCCGTGACCGCCTGTTCGGCCGCGATCTGATGGCGGCCGAGGTGATCGCGCGCGGACATCGCGGCACTGCCTTGCCAGCCTTCGCCGATGAGCTGTAACTGCTTGCCCTGCAGGCGCAGAGCATCCTCAGCGGCGGGTGTGGCCGCGATCAGCGTGCGCTGCTCGGACTCGAGCGCTCGCAGGTCCAGACCGTCCTCGGTGTCGTACCAGTCGTGCAACCGGGTCAGGTCGTGATGGTGATAGCCGAGCACTCGACAGGCTGTCACGTACTCGGTGAAGATGTCGAGGATCTCACGTCCCGGCGCGAGAATCATTGCGGTGTCTGATGGTTCGGGCATCTATCCACCCACCCGGGATGCCGCGTATTCATCGGCGAAGCCGTAACGGTCGGCCGATCCGCGCAACACGTGGGCGATGTCGTCCGCGGACGTCGCCCACCGTCGCATCGCCCCGATGATGTCGTCGAGCGCGTCGCGGACGGCGTTACCCTGTGCGACGTGCATGCGTCCGGCGACCGCGCCGTCGAACACCGGTCGGCTCAATGCCGTGCGCACGATCGTGTCGACGGTTTGGGCGACGGCGTCGTAGCCGTTCGCGGCCGCGCGCAGCGCGTCGGCGTCCACACGGGCACGGTCGAACTCTCCCATGCACGGTTTAGACGTATCCCGTGCCGGTCCGGTTCCCTATCCCTGAAGACTGACGGATTCGGCGATCCGTGCCGCGACCTGGCGCGCGGTGTCCTCGTCGGCGGCCTCGACCATCACCCGCACCACCTGCTCGGTTCCCGACGGGCGCAACAGGATCCGTCCGGTGTCGCCGAGTTCGGCCTCGGCGGCCGCGACCGCGGACCGCACCGACGGTGCCTGCGCGACGGTCGACTTGTCGGCGACCGCGACGTTGATCAACACCTGGGGCAGGGTGTGCATGGCGTCGGCGAGTTGCGCGAGCGACGAGCCGGTCTGCGCCATCCGCGACATCAGCCGCAGACCCGTGACGATGCCGTCGCCGGTCGTGCCGAAGCTCGGCATGACGATGTGGCCGGATTGTTCGCCGCCGAGGGCCAATTCACCGGCTCGGAGCTCTTCGAGGACGTACCGGTCACCGACGCTCGTGGTGCGGACCTCGATTCCCGCCGCGCGCATCGCCAGGTGCAGGCCGAGGTTGCTCATCACGGTCGCCACGAGGGTGTTCGAAACCAGTTCCCCGGCCTCCTGCATGGCCAGGGCCAGAATCACCATGATCGCGTCACCGTCGACCACCCGGCCGGTCGCATCGACGGCCAGGCAGCGGTCGGCGTCGCCGTCATGGGCCAGGCCCAGATCGGCGCCGTGTTCGACGACCGCGGCCCGCACCACATCCATGTGGGTGGAGCCGCAGTTGTCGTTGATGTTCAGGCCGGTCGGCTCGGCGTTGATGGCGATGACGTTGGCGCCCGCAGCCCGGTAGGCCCGCGGTGCGGCCGCCCACGCGGCGCCGTGCGCGCAGTCGACGACGACCGTCAGGCCGTCGAGGCGCGTCGTGACCGCCTTGTTGACGTGGCACAGATAGCGGTCCAGCGCGTCCTCGGCATCCAGCACACGGCCGATACCCGTACCGGTGGGCCGGGCCACCGCACCGGCGTGGACGAGTTCCTCGATGCGGTCCTCGGTGGCGTCGTCGAGCTTGTGGCCGCCGGGGCCGAAGATCTTGATGCCGTTGTCAGGCATCGGGTTGTGTGACGCCGAGATCATCACACCGAAGTCGGCATCGTAGGCACTGGTCAGGTAGGCGACCGCCGGAGTCGGCAGTACGCCGACCCGAAGGGCGTCGACACCTTCGCTGGTGAGGCCGGCGATCACGGCGGCCTCCAGCATCTCCCCGCTGGCACGCGGATCGCGTCCCACCACGGCCACCCGGCGGGCGCGGCCTGCCGGGTTCGCCGCTGGGGTACCGCCGAGCCGCCGCGCCGCCGCCGAGCCGAGGGCCAATGCCAGTTCAGCGGTCAGGTCGCGGTTGGCGACACCGCGCACGCCATCGGTGCCGAACAGTCGAGCCATGTTCACAAACTTCTCATAATTACCCCCGCGAAACACAACCATCGAGGTCACCGGTCGTTTCGCGATCGAACCGATATCGGATCGAGACCCTCGGACACGAGAGCACCGCCCGCGGGATGCGGGCGGTGCTTCCTGGATCAGCTCCAGGCTGCGGTCAGCTGCCGCTGTCCTCCTCGGTCGTGGTGGTCGGAGCCGTGCTGCTGTCGGTCCCCTCGGCCGGGCCGGTCCCCTCGGCAGACGCGCCATCCGTGGACTCCTCGGCGGCCTGCGGCTCCTCGGCGGACGCCGGGGCGCCCTCGTTCTGGCGGAACTCGACCGCACCGACGGTGTTGTTGCAGACGTTGGTCTGAGCGCCGTTGGCGTCGACGGTCTCGGCGAGGGTCGTGATCTGGCCGATGTCGCTGTCGCACACACCAGCGGCGACCTGTGCCGCAGCGCCGATCGGCACGTCTTCGAGGACACCTGCGGTGCCCAGTGCGAGGTCGACCTGACCGTCGCGTGGTTGAGCGTTGGCGATGCCCATTCCACCGGACAGGAACAGCGCCCCGCCCAGGGCCGCGCCGACCGTCATTCGCTTCATAGTGCTCTTCATCAACTACTCCTTTTTCAGTCAGGAAGCGGTCCGGTCCCCCAACGAGCTGACTGACCCGTACCGGCGGCGGTTTCGGTCCCGCCCAGGCATGCCTCAGCGCCCCCGCTTCGACTCCAGGGTTTTGACCAACCGGTGCGATGTCAAACCCTGATCGCGAAACCGGCCGCGTGGAACTCCGCGTAACCGATTTGCCTGGCACACAACAGGAAAAAGCCGAAATCCACGTGAACAGCGATGACGACGAGCTGGCTGAATTCGCAAGGAATTACTGCGCCGGCCCAAAAACGAGCAATAAAAAACCGCCGGGCGTGGAGCAATTCCACGCCCGGCGGCAAAAGGCGACAGATCAGCGCTTGCTGTACTGAGGAGCCTTGCGGGCCTTCTTGAGGCCGTACTTCTTGCGCTCGATGGCACGCGGGTCACGGGTGAGGAACCCGGCCTTCTTCAGTGCGGGCCGGTCCTCCGGCTGCACCAGGATCAGGGCGCGGGCGATCGCCAGGCGCAGCGCGCCGGCCTGACCGGACGGGCCGCCACCATCGAGGTGGGCGTAGATGTCGAACTGATCGAGCCGATCCACGGTCACCAGCGGAGCCTTGATGAGCTGCTGATGCACCTTGTTCGGGAAGTAGTTCTCCAGCGTGCGGCCGTCCAGGTTGAACTGGCCGGTGCCGGGCACCAGACGCACGCGGACCACGGCCTCCTTGCGGCGACCGACGGTCTGGATCGGACGGTCGATGATGACCGGTTCGCGCGGCTCGGCGCTCTCGGTCACCACCTCGGTTTCGGTCACATCGGTCACTGGGCCACCTGCTTGATCTCGTACGGAACCGGCTGCTGCGCGGCGTGCGGATGATCGGGCCCCGCGTACACCTTCAGCTTCTTCTGGATCTGCCGGCCGAGCTTGTTGTGCGGAAGCATGCCGATGATCGCGTTCTCGACGACGCGGGTCGGGTGCTTCTCCAGCAGCTCACCGATCGTGCGCTTACGGAGGCCGCCCGGGTAACCCGAGTGGCGGTAAGCGAACTTCTTGTTGAGCTTGTCGCCGCTGAGGGCGATCTTGTCGGCGTTGATCACGATGACGAAGTCGCCACCGTCAACGTTGGGCGTGAATGTCGGCTTGTGCTTGCCACGCAGCAGCGATGCCGCTGCGGAGGCGAGCCGGCCGAGCACCACGTCGCTGGCGTCGATGACGTACCACGAACGCGTGGTGTCACCCGCCTTCGGCGTGTAAGTAGGCACAGTGCTTACCCTTCTCGTTTCGGGTTTCCCCGGGTTTTGGCGCCGGTCAGGCGTGCGCACTTGACGTCCCGGCGACCGACATTGACCCGGAACCGCTCGCCCATGCGGGCAGCACACACCAACGGGGCAGCTTACCGGTCCGTATCGGTGCAGGTCAAAACGCCGTCGCAACGCCGAGCGTCGGCTTGTGTGCGAACTCTTCGAGAAATCTCGCACGCAAGGCAACACTCGACGCCGGACTCCACACCCGACTCGACACAGCGGAACCGGTACGCACCGCCCCGCGTCCTATCCATATGCCGTTTGTGGGCACCGAGGCACTGGCCTCGGGCAGGCTCAACCGCTACCAACTGCGTACCAGGTACGACGCGGTCTTCCGCAATGTCTACGTACCGCGTGGCACCACGCTGACACCCGTGGACAAGGCGGTGGCGGCGTGGTTGTGGTCAGGCCGGCGGGCGACGGCGGCGGGGTTGTCCGCGGCGGCCCTGCACGGCGCGTTGTGGATCGACGCGACGCATCCGGCCGAGCTCAATCAGCCGAGCCGCTCGCGGCCACCGGGCATCGTGATCCACAGCGACACTCTCGCCGACGACGAGACCTGCCGCATCAGGGGCATCCGTGCGACCACACCCGAACGAACCGCATTCGATCTCGGCCGCCGCCGCGGGCTGACCTTGGCCGTGATCCGTGTCGATGCGCTCGTTCAAGCCACTCACCTCAAGATTCCCGATGTGAGACCGCTCATCGACCGTCACCGCGGCGTTCGGGGGTTGGTGCAGTTGAGACGAGTGCTCGATCTGGCCGACGACGGTGCCGAATCACCGCAGGAGACACGGCTGCGCCTGCTCCTCACCTCGGCGGGGATGCGCCCGTCACACACTCAGATCGAGGTGTTCGACCACGGGCAGCGGGTGGGTCGCATCGACATGGGGTGGCCCGAATGGAAGGTGGGCGTCCAGTACGACGGCATTCAGCACTGGACCGACCCGAGACAACGCACCCGGGACATCGAGCAGAACGTCGAGTACCAGAGTCTGGGATGGCGCATGGTTCATGTCGGCGCCGACCTGCTGCGGTGTCGCCAGGGCACCGTCATCGCCCGCACGCGCGAAGCTCTGCGCGCCGCCGGTGCTCCCCACTGATCTCCACTGACGAAAGTTGGCTTGTGTGCCACATTTCCGTGAAATCTCGCACACAAGCCAACGCTGGGCACCGCCGAGTAGGGCTAGGTCAGCTCGTGGGGGCTGAGCGGACCCAGTGCGGCGTCGCGTGAGGTGTCCTTGAGGTCGACGCCGGAGCGGCCGAGCGCGACGGCGCCGTCGACGAGGGTCGCCGCGACGCGTGCGGCCTCGGCGTAACCCAGCCCGTCGGGCGGATGGATGTTGGAGATGCAGTTGCGGTCGGCGTCGGTGCGGCCGGGCTGCGGCAAATGGGTCAGATAGATGCCGAGGCTGTCGGCGACGCTGAGCCCGGGCCGCTCTCCGATGATCACCAGCAGCGTCCGGACGCGGGCCTGCGCGCCGATGTGGTCACCGAGGCCGACGCGCGCCTGCGTCGCGATCACCGGCGGGGCCAGTGTATGGCGGTCCCGCAGCTTCGCGACCAGTTCCTTGAGCAGCGCCGCGCCGTGGTGGTTGAGGCCCGTCGGGGACAACCCGTCGGCGAGCATGATGCCGATGTCGGCGCCCGACTCGGGGACCTCGGTGCCCTCGGCGGGCACGCGTCCCAGATCGGGCCTGCGCAGATATTCGTCGCGCGAGGTGGCGCGGCTGGTCACCACGATCGGCTCGCCGATGCCGACCTCGCGCACCTGCTCCGCGAGAGCTTCGACGTCGAGGGGGACGTGGACGGCATCGCGCGCGGCGGCGTGGGCCGCGGCGAGCTCGAGCACCTGTTGGGTGGGCAGCGAGTTGCCTGCCCGCCCGAGGCCGATCCTGGCCTGGGTGGTCTTGCGCAGTTCATCCCAGAACTGTTGCACCGCAAGCTCGTTCGAGGCGGTCACGATGCCTCCGCAACGGTCAGCTCACGCAGTGGGGACCGTGACACGTCGAACGGGGTGAGCCTGCCCGCATCGTCGACCATGCCCACCTTGCGCAGCCATGCCTCGAACTCGGGGGCGGGACGCAGACCCAGGGTGCGCCGCGCGACGAGCACGTCGTGGAACGACAGGCTCTGGTAGCCGAGCATGACGTCGTCGGCACCGGGAACCGTGATGACGAACGCGACCCCCGCCGCGGCGAGCAGCATCAGCAGGTTGTCCATGTCGTTCTGATCGGCCTCGGCGTGGTTGGTGTAGCAGACGTCGACGCCCATCGGCAGACCGAGCAGCTTGCCACAGAAGTGGTCCTCCAGGCCGGCACGGATGATCTGCTTGCCGTCGTAGAGGTACTCGGGCCCGATGAAGCCCACGACGGTGTTCACCAGCAGCGGCGACAGGTCGCGGGCCACGGCGTAGGCGCGGGCCTCCAGGGTCTGCTGGTCGACGGGTTTGCCACCGACACCCAGATGGGTGCCCGAACTCAGTGCCGAGCCCTGCCCGGTCTCCAGGTACATCACGTTGGTGCCGACGGTGCCGCGGTTCAGCGAGCGCGCGGCCTCGTTGCCTTCGCGCAGCAGTTGCAGGTTCACGCCGAAGGCGGTGTTGGCGCCCTCGGTGCCCGCGATCGACTGGAACACCAGGTCGACGGGGGCACCGGCCTCGATGAGCCCGATCGTGGTGGTGATGTGCGACAGCACGCACGACTGCGCGGGGATGTCGTAGCGGGTGCGGATGCCCTCGAGCAGGTACAGCAGGTCGGCGGTGGCCTGCGGCGAATCGGTGGCCGGGTTGATGCCGATGACCGCATCGCCACAACCCAGCAGCAGCCCGTCGAGGACGGCCGCAGCGATACCGCGCGGGTCGTCGGTCGGGTGGTTGGGCTGCAGCCGGGTGGCCATGGTGCCCGGAATCCCGATCGTGGTGCGCAGCGCCGCGGTCACCTGCGCCGCTGCCGACACCGCGATCAGATCCTGGTTGCGCATGATCTTGCTGACCGCCGCCACCATCTCCGGGGTGAGTCCCGGTGCGACGGCGGCCAGCCGTTGGGCGCTGTTCTCCTCGGCGGCCACATCCAGCAGCCAATCCCGGAACCCGCCGACGGTGAGGTGCGACACCGCCGAAAATGCCTGGCGGTCATGGGAGTCCATGATCAGCCGGGTCACCTCGTCGGTGTCGTACGGCACCAGTTCCTCGTTGAGGAACGTCTCAAGCGGCAGGTCCGCGAGCACCCACGCGGCCGCGGCACGTTCGCCGTCGTGTTCGGCCGCGCATCCGGCGAGTTGGTCGCCGGAGCGCAACGGCGTCGCCTTCGCCATCACCTCGACGAGCCCGTCGAAGGTGTAGGTGACTCCCGAAACGTGCTGCCGGTATCTCACTTCAGTTCGTTCTCCGCTTCTGCCAGCATGGCGAATTCCTCATCGGGCGAGTTGGCCACCAGGCGGTGGCGACTGTAGACCGCGAAATACAGCATGAACGCTGCGAACACCAACAGGCACAGGCCCGCCGCGACGGGATTCACCAGGAACGTGGCGATCACCGCGAGCACCGCGATGACGAGCGCGAATCCGGTGGTCACGGCGCCGCCCGGGGTGCGGTACGGCCGCGGCATGTTGGGTTCGCGGACCCGCAGCGCGATGTGGCTGATCATCATCAGCACGTAGCTGAGCGCGGCGCCGAAGACGGCCATGTTCAGCAGCAGATCGCCCTGGCCGGTCAGCGACAGCACGAAGCCGATGATGCCGGGGATCACCAGCGCCAGCGTGGGCGCCTTGCGCCGGTTGGTCACCGAGAGCGCCCGCGGCAGGTAGCCCGCGCGCGACAGTGCGAACAACTGCCGCGAGTACGCGTAGATGATCGAGAAGAAGCTCGCGATGAGACCGGCGAGGCCGATGTAGTTGACGACCTTGGCCGCCGTGCCGTCGCCGAGCGCTTCGACGAGCGGGTTACCGGACGTCGACATCTGTTCGGCGCCACCGGCTCCGGTGGTCAGGAACAGCACGACGACGCAGGTGACCAGCAGGACGCCCATACCCGCGATGATGCCGCGGGGCACGTTGCGCTCGGGGTTGGCGGTCTCCTCGGCGGCCAGCGGCACGCCTTCGATCGCGAGGAAGAACCAGATCGCGAACGGGATTGCGGCCCAGATGCCGAGGTAGCCGTGCGGCAGGAACGCAGATGCTCCGGCGGCGGTCTGGTCCGGCGCGATGTTGGTCAGGTTGGCGAGGTCGAACTGGCCGATCGCGGCGAGCGCGAAGACCACGAGGCCCACCATGGCGATGGCGGTGATCACGAACATCACCTTGAGTGCCTCGCCCACACCGGCGAGGTGGATGCCGATGAAGATCGCGAAGGCCGCGAGGTAGACCCACCACCCGGCCGTGATGCCGAACAGGCCGAGGGACTCGACGTAGGCCCCGATGAATGTGGCGATGGCCGCCGGCGCGATGGCGTACTCGATGAGGATGGCGGTGCCGGTCGCGAACCCGCCCCACGGCCCGAGGGCACGGCGGGCGAAGGTGTAGCCGCCCCCCGCCGCGGGCAACGCCGAGGACAGTTCGGCCATGCCAAGCACGAGGGCCAGGTACATTCCGGCGATGATGACGGCCGCGATCGCCAGGCCGCCGAAGCCGCCCTGTTCGAGGCCGAAGTTCCACCCCGAGTAGTCGCCCGAGATGACGTAACTCACGCCCAGCCCGGCGAGCAGCACCCACCCCGCGCTGCCCGATTTGAGCTGGCGCTTCTGCAGGTAATCTGCGCTTTCCAGGTGTTCTTCCACACCCGCCATGTCAAACTCCCTTGTTTGCAATGCCATTGGATTCGTCATCGATTCGACGAGCGCCAGCCGCGGACCGTCTGCCGCAACTGACCGGTGCAACCACCTTTCGGCCCCCGGTTACGGGCTTCGAGCGTCGGCCGCGCCACCCTGCACGGACCTAAAGGTTGGAAACTCAACCTTTGATCATGAGTATCGCCCCCGACGGCGAAGCTGTCCACCCCAACGCGCAAACCGGATGAGATCAATCGGGTTTGAGCGGCAGCCCGATGACGATCCGCGCGGCATTGTGACCGAGCATCCGCGCGGTTCCCGGCTCAGGGGGTCCTGCAGAAGTCAACTCCGGCAAGGGATCTACCAACATGTCGTGGTGTACGCAAACACCGCCGGATGCGCCGATCCCCACCCCCACCTGAAGGGGGGACCGCATGGCCGCCCGACGCGCGAGATCCGGCGCCGACACGTCGTCGGCGGCCTCGACGACGGTGTACGGGACGCCTTCCTCTTCGATTCCGGCCAGCACGTCCCGGGTGATTGCCGCGCCCTCCCCCGCAACGGGCGCGAGCACCACGATCACAGGTCGCTCGGGCTGGCCGCCGCTACGCGTCAACGGGCGCCCCCAGCCGCTGGGCGTGTGCGGCCACCAGACCCGAGGCCACGGCGTTGCGCGGCCCCTCGGTCCCTCGGACATTTCCTGTACCGCAGACGATCCCGAACGGGGCGAGGGCATCGGCGATGAGCTCGGGGATCTCGAAGTCGAGCGCGCACCCGCCCAGCAGCACCACGAAATCGATCTGCCGCAGATCACCGGCCGGGGCGATGGCCCGCAGTGCGCGCAACGCGTTGACGACGAAGACGCGTTCCTTGGCGGTGCGGCGCACAGCCCTGATCCGGTCGAGTGAGTGCCGCGTCGGGATCGGGGTCATGCCGTGCTCGGCGAGCGCCACAACCCTGGCGAACGCCGTTGTCGGCAACGCCTTCTCGAAGAACTGCACGGTGCCGTTCTCCAACCGGACGTGGAAGAAGCTCTCGGCCTTGCCGAGCGGGTAGCGCTTGATGTCCTCGGCCAGTTCCAGGTTGTCCAACCCGAGCTCGGCGTCGATGAGCTTGGTCACCAGATCGCCCGCACCGGCCAGATGCACGGCGTCGATGGTGCCGTCGGATTCGATCAGCGCCGCATCGGTGGATCCGCCGCCGAGGTCGAGGACCACGAGCGGCTGGTCGGTGCCCGGTGTGGTGAGCGCACCCAGCACGGCCATCTCGGCCTCGACGCCACCGACCTCCACGTCGGTGCGCACGGCGCCGGAGTCGCGTAGGCGGGTGCGCACCGCGTCGGCCACCGCGCGCATACCGCTTTCCTTGGTGCGTACCATGGCCGCAAGGGCCACCGCGTTCTCCAGCGCGACCTCGCCGGCGACGCCGCCCCGAACCTCCTGCGGCACAAAGGTGTCCACTGCCAGCAGATCCTGGATACGCACATCGGCGGCGGCGTGGTGGGACAGATCGGCCATGCTCTGACGCACGTTGGAGATCATCCCGCCGGTGTTGGTGCCGGACTCTCCGATGACGTCGGCGAGCGGGCTGACCCGTTCGACGGCCGCCATGATCTCGACAGCACCGCGGGACACGTCGATCGACGCACGTCGCCGTTCCCCGGTCAGCTCAAGGGATCCCGCGGGGATGGTCCGGTCGGCGACATCCCCGGCCGGGGTGCGCACCACGACGGCCGAGCGGTTGCCGGTCAGGGCGCGGGCCACGGGCGAGACCACCTTGGTGGCGGCGGCGTCGAGCGAGAATATGGTGGCCAGGCCGTAGGCGTTGGACAGGGTGCGGATCGACTGGCCTGGTCCGGCTACCTCGACCGCCGCGAGCATGCCGAGCGGAACGGCGTCGATGCGCGACACCTCGTCGATGACAGGGATCCTGGTGTCGAGTCGATTGACCACCAGCACCGCGTCGTCGTTGCCGAGGATGGCTCCGGTCACCCGCACACCGCGTCGTGTCGCGGCGTTGATCGCCGCGGCCACGGCCTCGAAGTCGACGCCCTTGGGGACGACCGCGATAACCTCGGCGCCCGAATCGGTTTCGGGCAGCGCGTCGAACGCGACGGTGGTCCCCACCCCCAGTCCACGCCCCCCTGGGGTCCGCGGGTCATGCCCGATCATCGTGGACTCGGTGATGATGGTCTCGGTGATGGTCTCCATCGCGAGCCCGCTGATCACCGGTGTCGCCTCGTTGAGGAGCACGACATCGAGTTCGGCCGGCGGGATTCCCGCCGCCTCCAGCGCGCGCGTCACCGCGTCGGCCACCCCGTCGACGTTCTTGGGCGTGCCCTTGATACCGGTCGTCGCGGTCAGCGCCGCGCCGAGGAACCGGACCGATCCGTCCGATTCGATCGCCGCGGCGCTGGCCTCGGTGGTCGAGTTACCGATGTCGACGCCGACAACGGTAAGTCCCATCAGGTCCCCAGCGCCTCGGCAACGCTGAACTGCGGCATCACCTCGACGGGCTTGGCCTGCTTGCGGATCTGCTCGGTCTCCTTCAGGTGCAGCAGCGCCGCCTTGGCCTGCCAACGCGGCCGGGCCATCTGGTCGTTGAGCGTCGGAACCGGTTCGGGAGACTCGCCCTTCGCGTACTGCGCGGCATTGGAGCCGATGGACCGGTAGGTCTCCAGCGTCATCAGCGGGCTCTGTGGGAACAGTTCGAGGCTCGACAACCGGGGCAGGTCACGCTGGTGGATCATCGAGGTCCCCCGCGACAGGAGCCCGATGCCGATGCCCGAGCCGGACAGTTTCGCCGCCGTGTGCGCGACGACGGCCAGATCGCTGCTGTGGCGCACGCGGATACAGCGGGCGTGCACTTCCTGTTCCTCGATACCGGCGAGGATCTCGCGGATCACATCGGCGTGGGACAGCCCGATGATGGTCTGGCTGAAGAAGTCGGCGAACGCCGGCGACACCGCCACCACCACCTCGTCGGAGCGCCTGCCGGGCTCGGCCGGGGTGTCACCGACGAACTCCAGCGTGCGCTGTGCCTGTGTGCTGCGCGCAGACATCTTCACTCCACCTCCAGCTCGGGGTTCTCGGCGCTGGTGACGTGCCGCAACCGTTTCATCTCCTCCCAACGGGCGCCCGACGGCCGGTAACCGGTTCCCGGCCCGGCATAGTCGTTGCGGTCGTTGACCGCCGACAGCGGCTGCAGATCGCGCGTCATGATCGCCGATGTCTGCAACAGGTCGCCGGAAACGCGTTGCCGCAGTACGGCGAGCAGGTTTTCGGCGATGTCGGAGAACCCGGTGGATTCCAGTGCCTTCACCAGATCCAGTCCGGTGACGTTGCGGTCCATCACCTGCTGTGCGCCCTTGAGATCCTCCAGCACGTCACGGGGGATGAGCTCACGGCTGCCGTGCGCGTACACCGCGGCCTCGATCTCGGCGTCGGTGATCGCAGGCAGATCCAGGTACCGGAACACCGCCTGCAGGGCCTGGCCTGCCCGGCGGCGCGCCGCGAGGATCTCGGCCTCATTCACGTGCCGTAGACCGCCGTCGATCTGCAGATCACGCTGGATGGTGTTGAAGTCGTCGAAATCCTCGGCGTCCACGTTGGATCCGGCGAACATGTTGTCGTAGTTGGGCGTCGCCGAGTAACCCGAGCACACGAAATCGGTGCCCGGCATCATCTGCGGCAGCAGGCGTGCGGTGCGCCGCATCGGCGAGTGCGAGAACGACTGGTCGTTGCCCGATGCGCATTCGAGGTCAACCGCCGAGGCGATGAGGTTCTCCGCGGCCACCGCGCGGATACCCGCGGGAACCGCCCCCGGCACTCCGATGCACGAGATCGAGCCGTTCTGCAGGCCTTGCACACCCGCGCCCTTGGCGACCAGGATGCAGCGAATCTCCAGGTACAGCATCGAGCGGCCCTCGGCGTTGCCCATCTGGACCTCGGAGCCCGTGCCGGACGTGAACCGCATCTTGATGCCGCGCGACGCATAGGCCGCAGCCAGGAACGCCTTCGACCACGGGGTGTCGTCGCCGTCGACGAACACCGATTCAGTGCCGTACACCGAGATGGTCTCGGCGTAGGCGGTGATGCCGCGCATGCCGAGTTCGAGTTCGGTCGCCTCCTCCAGCGCGCACTGGGTCAGCGGGCCGCCGGTGCCGACCTGGCTGCCGATCTGCAGCGCCATGGCCACCAGCGGCGCGTACCGCACGACGCCCAAAGTGGTTTCCACCTCGGAGAACCCACGCAGCGACGCCTCTGCGGCCTCGCACGCGACCTGCAGCGGATTGTCGCGGGCACTGGTGCAGTGCGCCTGGTTGGCCGGGGTGCGACGGGCCCGCATCTTCTGGATGCCCATCATGATCTCGACGATGTTGAGGTTCTTGGCGACCTCGAGCAGCTTGGCCGGGGTGAGCCCACCCGTCACCGCGATCACCTCGTCGCGGGTCACGCGCGGGTCGACGAGCATCCGCGCGATCTCGACGGCCGGGATGGCCATCGACTGCTCGGTGGTCGCCACGTCGATCGCGTGGTCGGCGATGAACTGGTCGATGAAGTCGAAGTCGGCGCGGGCACGACCGTCCATCTCCACGATCACGCCGTTCTCCACCCGGACACTGGGTTCGGGGTCGAACGCGCTGTCGAGCGCCACCATGCCCACCTCGGGCCACTCCTCGACGAAACCGTCGAGGTTGACCGGGCGGGCTTCCAGAACCTTGGTGCGTTCCGACTGGCGCTTGGCGTCGGTGCCGAGATTTCTGGCTGTCGTCACAGGTGTCTCCTATTCGCTGGTGGCCAGGATGTCGCGGCGCTCGTACACGTCTGCGGCTTCGCGGACGAGACCGGCCAGCAACGTCGCTCCGTACTGGTTCTCCAACTCGTCGGCGATTGCGTCGAGCTCGGCTTTCGTCGAGGCGTTGGGCCGAAGTGCGTTGTAGATCTGCAGCACCCGCTCGTCGCTGATGACCGTCATCTCCGCGGCCCGCCGCAGGTTGGCACCGAGCTGTTTCCGTCCGACCTTCTCGGCGATCTGGGCCTGTAACCGCAGGGTCTCCGGGGTGATTCGCAGATCCGACGCGGACACCTCGCCCGACATCACCGCGTCCATCGTGATGGCATCGATCGGCTTGCCGTTGGGGGTGGAGAGCAAGTCCTTACGGTTGAGGCTCAGCGGGTAGTCGACCGCGGGATCGAGGACCGGTTCTGACAATGCAAGCTCCCAACTGATGCGGGGCGATCACTCGCCCAGGCGTGAACTCTTACGCGAGTACCAATTGTGCTCCAGGTCACGTTGCATGACCGTTGCGTCGCAGGTCAGCGCGGGGCTTCGCACCTGTATCGATCCACCGGGTTACGGTGTGCCGACGATGAACACCCCGGATCTGAGTGCGCTGACAGCGTTGGGTGAGTACTTCGCTCTCCCTTCGGCGCAGGGCGACTCCTGGCTGCCCGTCGCCACCTTGTGCGGTGACGCCGAGACCCTGCGCGACTACACGCTGCGGATGCGGGCCGCGACCGCGGCCGGCTTCCGCGTCGCCGACGACGACGTGCCGGTCAAGGCGGCGGCGTCCTCGGTGCACCTGTCGATCGCGGCGCGGCTGCTCTCGCCCGCCATCGGCGCGGCGACCTGCCTGGGCGCCGTTCCGATGCTGACATCGGGTTCTGTGTTCTGGCAACGCGATCCGTCGCACCGGCCATTGCTCGGCGCGGCGCGTCTGCAGTGGTCACCGGTCACCGACGCCCGAGCGGCGGCGCGCCGGATCACCGACACGCTCGTCGACGGTGTGCTGCGCCTGCTGAGCACGACGATGAGACATGCGGTTTCGCTGCCGCCGCACGTGATGTGGGGCAACATCGCGTCGGCCGCCAACGGCGCGGTGACGGTGCTCGCCGCAACCCGGCCGGACGCCGAGGGCTTCGGCCGCGCTCTGGTACGCGAGTTGATCACCGACGAACCTCTGCGCGGCACTGCGGAATTCACCGACGGCCGGTTCCGCCGCCGGAACTGTTGCCTGTTCTACCAGGTGCCCGGCGGCGGATACTGCGGCGACTGCGTGCTGGTCGGACCCGAAGCCTAGAGCACTTCAGAGTGCCGAGACGCCGGCCTCGGCCACCTTCACGTCCTGCTCCACGCTTCCGGCGCTGACGCCGATGGCACCGATCACCTCACCGTCGCGTTCCAGCAGCAAACCGCCGCCGAACAGCACCAGGCCGCCCGAAAGTTGTTCGAGCCCATACAGTTCACCACCCGGCTGCGCGACATCCATGAGTGCACTGGTCGGCAGGTTCATCAGGATCGACGTGCGGGCCTTGCGGATCGAGATGTCGATGCTGGCCTTGATGGCGCCGTCCATGCGGGCGAACGCCACCAGGTGGCCACCGTCATCGACGACGGCGATGTTCATCGGTTGGCCGATCTCGTTCGCCTTCTCGATCGCGGCGTCGACCACTTTCTGTGCCGTGGACAGCGGCAGGGCGCCCATCGTGCCTCCTACGAAATGCGTTGTCGGTAGCGAAATGCCGCGAGTGTGAAGCTGTTGCGAGTTTGCGGGTCAATTGTCGCAACAGCTTCACACTCGACGGGGTCTAATCAGATGCGGCTCAGGATTCGATGTTCCTCGCGCAAGCGCTCGTCAGAAAAATCCCTGCGCCTTGTTGCTGTAACTCACCAACAGGTTCTTGGTCTGCTGGTAGTGGTCGAGCATCATCTTGTGGTTCTCCCTGCCGATGCCGGACTGCTTGTACCCACCGAACGCGGCGTGCGCCGGGTACTGGTGGTAGCAGTTGGTCCACACTCGGCCGGCCTTGATGTCGCGGCCCGCACGGTAGGCGATGTTGCCGTCGCGGCTCCACACACCGGCACCCAGGCCGTAGAGGGTGTCGTTGGCGATCGAGATCGCGTCGTCGTAGTCGCTGAACGACGTGACCGCCACGACCGGGCCGAAGATCTCCTCCTGGAAGATCCGCATCTTGTTGTTGCCCGTGAAGATCGTCGGCGCCACGTAGTAGCCGCCGTTGAGGTCGCCGCCGAGCTGCGCGCGCTCACCACCCGTGATGAGCTTGGCCCCTTCGGATTTCCCGATCTCGATGTAGGACAGGATCTTCTCGAGCTGATCGTTGGACGCCTGAGCGCCGATCATGGTCTCGGTGTCCAGCGGATCCCCTTGGCGCACGGCCTTGGTGCGGATCGCGGCGAGTTCCAGGAACTCGTCGAAGATGCCGGACTGGATCAGCGAGCGCGACGGGCACGTGCACACCTCGCCCTGGTTGAGGGCGAACATCGTGAAGCCCTCGAGCGCCTTGTCCTGGTAGTCGTCGGCCTGCGCGAGCACGTTGTTGAAGAAGATGTTCGGGCTCTTGCCGCCCAGCTCCAACGTGACCGGGATCAGGTTCTGCGACGCGTACTGCATGATGAGCCGGCCCGTGGTGGTCTCACCGGTGAACGCGATCTTGGCGATGCGGTTGCTCGACGCCAGCGGCTTGCCGGCCTCCACACCGAACCCGTTGACGATGTTGACGACACCAGCGGGCAGCAGGTCACCGATGATCGAGATCAGATACAGCACCGAGGCGGGCGTCTGCTCGGCGGGCTTGAGGACGACGGCGTTGCCCGCGGCCAGTGCCGGGGCGAGCTTCCACACGGCCATCAGGATCGGGAAGTTCCACGGGATGATCTGCCCGACCACACCCAGCGGCTCGTGGAAGTGGTAGGCCACGGTGTCCTCGTCGATCTGCGACAGCGAGCCCTCCTGGGCGCGCAGCACACCAGCGAAGTAGCGGAAGTGGTCGATCGCCAGCGGGATGTCGGCGTTGAGCGTCTCGCGGATCGGCTTGCCGTTGTCCCACGACTCGGCCAGCGCGATGGATTCGAGGTTCTGCTCCATGCGGTCGGCGATGCGGTTGAGGATCAGCGCACGCTCGGCCGGAGCGGTCTTACCCCACGCGGGTGCGGCGGCATGCGCGGCGTCGAGCGCCTTCTCGATGTCGGCCTCGCTGGAGCGGGCCACCTCGCAGAACACCTGGCCCGTCACCGGCGTCGGATTCTCGAAGTAACGGCCCTCGACCGGAGCGACCCACTCGCCGCCGATGTAGTTGTCGTAGCGGGCCTGGAACGACATCAGGGCGCCCTCAGCGCCCGGACGTGCGTAAACAGTCATGGCAATCTCCTGTTCGGACACCGAAGTGTGTCGGTCGTCACTCAAGGTAGGCAGTCAGAGGTTGCACCACGGTTGCACACGGTGCGCTGCGGACAGATTTCCTCGAGACCGACGGAAATGTCGTCGTCGATCGATCGCAGCGACAATTGCGTCGGTTTCGGCGCCCGGAAACCCGGGCCGCTCGCTCAGGCCAGTTCGGAATCGAGCCCGGCCAGGTGGCCGAGCGCCTGCGCGCGGGTGACCGGGTCCTCCGCGTGGTCGTGCAGCATGCGCCACCCGTCGCGGTCGTCACGACCGTCGGGCAGCTTCAACCAGCGGCGCAGCAGGCCCAGATCGCCGCAGGTCGCGCGGGCCAGCACCGCCTCGCGCAGGCTTGCGGTCAGTTCGGTGCGCAGGCGGGCGATTGCCGGGGACACCGACTGCGGCAGCAGCGCGCCGGTGTAGGCCGACAGTGCGGCGGCGACATCGCCGGACTGCAACGCATCGAACACGTCGGACACGTCGCTGCAGATGGGGGTGAGAAGCCGGTACGGGCGCGACGCGATGTAACCGGCGCCGATGACGCGGCGCAGCCGGGACATCTCGGCGCGGATCGTCACGACGTCGAGATCCTTGTCGTCGAGCAGAATGGCGAGGTGGTCGGCCGACAACCCCTCCGGATGGCGGCTGAGCAGCACCAGGATGTCGGCATGGCGGCCGGTCAGCACGGTCGAGCCGGGACGTCCGTCCTCGCCAGGGGCCTGCCAGCGCGGCCGGTCGGCGCCGAGCACCGACAGCCGTGGGCGTTCGGCCGAGGTCGGGGTGACCGGCGTGGTCAGTCGCAGCAGCGCAAGGTGGTTCTCGACGGCGACGGCCGTTGCGCGCACCAGCGCGAGGGTCTGCTGCGAGGCGACGCGTGAGCCGCCGGTGAGGTCGATGGCGCCCAGCAGCACACCGGTCGCGGGATCGTGCACGGGCACGGCCGTGCAACTCCACGGATGCACGACGCGTGAGAAGTGCTCGGATCCTCGGATCTGCACCTCACGGTCCAGCGCGAGCGCCGTCCCGGGTGCGTTGGTGCCCGCGGAGCGTTCGCTCCAGTCGGAGCCGGGCACGAAGTTCATCGCCTCGGCCTTGCGGCACGCGAGGCGGTCGCCTTCGACCCACAGCAGGGTGCCGTCGGCGGCGGTGATCGCGACGACGACGCCCGCGTCGACGGCGTCGTCGACCAGCAGTCTCCGGATCAGCGGCAACGTCGGAGCCAGCGGATGGGTGGCGCGCAACTCGGCCAGTGCGGCCTCGGCGGCGGCGGTGCGGCCGCCTCTGTCGGGATCGACGCCGATTTCGAGGCTGCGCTTCCAGCTGTCCACCACGACTCGAGGGAGCGGGGTCGATCCGAGGTAGTCCACATCGACCTGGCCCTCGATGAACAGGTCGTGGATGGCACGAACCTTCGCAGAAGGTAGTCGGGTCAGCACCCGTCCTCCTGCATTCCTCGTTGAAGCCACCGCGATCACGCTCCTGTGCGCGCGGGCCGACCCGCCGGCCACCACGCGTGCCCGCCAGGATAGTTGACCAGCCCGGTTACCGTGGCAACACCCGCAGGTCACACCGCCGATACGTGGAAAACCGCCGGTTACGGGTATAGTTGGGTCTCGGCGGCTTGCCTGTTCTGCCTCTGCCGCCTTCTTGATCATCAACTCCAGCGCCGCGGGATCTCACCCGCGCCGGGCAGGACCACCGCCTAGATTTCGGAGTTTCTTTTTGTCTGCCCAGAAAACCTTCGCCGACCTCGGACTGCCTGCTGAGCTCGTGAGCACGCTCGCCGCGAACGGTGTGCTCACACCGTTCCCCATCCAGGCCGCGACGCTTCCCGACTCACTGACCGGACGCGATGTGCTCGGCCGCGGCCGCACCGGCTCCGGCAAGACCTACGCCTTCCTGTTGCCGCTGGTGGCCCGGCTGGCCGCCAGCGGCACACCCCGCCTCGCCGGTAAGCCGCGCGCGGTCATCCTCGCGCCGACGCGTGAACTGGTCACCCAGATCGAGGCCTCGCTGGCGCCGCTGGCGGCCGCCACCGGCCTGCGGTCGATCAACATCTTCGGCGGCGTGGGCGCCGGACCCCAGATCGCGGCTCTGCGCCGCGGTGTGGACATCGTCATCGCCTGCCCCGGCCGGCTCGAGGATCACGTGCAGTCCCGCCACGCCGATCTGTCGTCGGTGGAGATCACCGTGCTCGACGAGGCCGATCACATGGCCGACCTCGGCTTCCTGCCGGGCGTCAAGCGTCTGCTCGACCGCACGCCCAAGAACTGCCAGCGGCTGCTCTTCTCGGCCACGCTCGACGCGGGCGTCGACGTGCTGGTCAAGCGATACCTGCACGATCCGGTGGTGCACAGCGTGGACTCCGCGCAGTCGCCCGTGTCGGCGATGGTGCACCACGTGCTGCACGTCGACAACGCCGCGCGCATCAACGTCGTGGCCGACCTGGCCGCCGCGCCGGGCCGCACCATCGTGTTCGCCCGCACCAAGCACGGCGCGAAAAACCTGACCCGCCAGCTCAATTCGCGGGGCATCTCCGCCGTGGAACTGCACGGCAACCTGTCGCAGAATGCGCGTACGCGCAACCTGACGGCGTTCTCGGACGGCACCGCCACCGTGATGGTGGCCACCGACATCGCCGCGCGCGGCATCCACGTCGACGACGTGAGCCTCGTGGTGCACGCCGATCCGCCGGTCGAGCACAAGGCGTACCTGCACCGTTCGGGCCGCACCGCACGGGCCGGCAACGAGGGCACCGTGGTGACCCTCATGCTCGACGCCCAGGTGCACGATGTGCGCAACCTGACCCGCAAGGCCGGCGTCAAGCCGACCATCACCCGGATCAGTGGTCTCGATCACCCGGTGCTGCGTGAAATCGCCCCGGGCGAGCGGGTTTTTGGTGAGCCCAAGCGCACCGAGCCCGCAGCGACCCCGAGTCGTCCCCGCTCGACGCAGCCCCGCCGCAGCCGCCCGCAGGGTTCGGGCCGGCCGGGACGTTCAGGCCACGGTGCGCAGTCCGAGGGCGCTGCCGCCGCACGTGGCGGTGCGCACCGCGGTGGACGCGGGCGCCGCCCACGCCGCTCCAGCGAGTCGTCTGCGCGCTAGACGCGCGAAATGTGCGGTCCCACCCGACCTCTCCATACCGGGTGGGACCGCACAAGCATTTGTGGTATCAGAATTTTTGGACGCGGCATGACCCAGTACGCCATACCGCCTCCCTAGCCGACGCCCTAAACCGCCTCATCTACGGACGTCTACCCCAACAGAAAACCACGCTGATTCGACCAAAGCCGCGTGTTGGACCCGACGAGGCGGTAACACCCGGATTGGCGTGTTCCCGGTGAATTAGTTCAGCTGGTTTTAGAGTCTGGTGGCCCGAGGTCGGGCCGGAAGGGACGATGAAACACATGGCTGGTCGTAAGCGGCATTTCGCGGAGGATATCGTGCGCAAACTGCGCCGTGCGGATGAGCTGGCCGCTGAAGGGAAGACCGGCGAGGAGATCGCCGCCGAGCTGGAGGTCTCGCCGGCCACGTTGTACAACTGGCGCCGCAGCTACGGCGGGATGGACACCGATGCTGCCAAAGAGCTCAAAGAGCTGCGCGAGCAGAACGCCCGACTGAAGCGGCTACTGGCCGAGGCAGAGTTGGAGAAGGACGCGTTGCGGGAGGTCGCGAAGGACGCTCCTATAGATGTCAATTGCTGAGTTCGGCGAAATCAGCTCGGATAGCGCGGAACACTTCGCGGGCCAGGTAGCGCTTCTGGCAGCGGATGATTTCGGGCATGGACATGCCTTCGGTGGTGCGCCGGTCGGCGTAGGCGCGGCTGCGTGGGTCATGGCGCAGGCGCACGATCGCAGCGATGTGTAGGGCGCTGTTGCCGGATCGGTCACCGCCGCGGTGGAGTCGGTGGCGGTTGGTCTTGCCTGAAGACGCGGGGATCGGGGCGATGCCGCAGAGGTGGGCGAATGCGGCTTCGCTGCGGAGCCGGTCAGGGTTGTCCCCGATGGTCACCAACAGCGCGGACACGGTGTCCGGCCCGAGGCCGAATACGGCACTGGTTGTTGGAGCGACGTGCGAGGTCAGTTGATCGAGTTGCTTTCGGAGAGCGTCTACTTCGATGTCGAGGTGCTGGATTCGGATGGCGAGGGAACGCAGGGCGGACTTGGCCGCGTGGACGGGATCTGAAAGGTTGGCGAGGTCGGGTCGCAGTCGTGCGCAGGCAATGATTAGCTGCGTGGCGGACAGTCCGTGAAGCTGCCTACGTAGGGCGTCGGGGGCAGTGACGAGCATGGCGCGCAGGGTGTTGATTGCGGCGGTCTTGGCTTTGACCGCACCGCCGCGGGCCACCCGCAGCATGCGGATTGCTTCAATCGGACCGTCTGCGAGCTTCGGTGCTCCGCTTGCTTTGCCCGCCAGCACGGTCCGTGCGGCTGCTTCGGCGTCGATGGGGTCACTCTTGCCGTGTTGGCGTCGCAGTCTGCGGTCGGGGCGCGGTACCTCGAGTACCTCCACTTTCCGCTCGTGCAGGAAGCGGGTGAGGCCGGCTCCGTAGGCACCAGTTCCTTCGACGCCGACTTGGCTGAGCTTGCCGTGGCTGCGCATCCAGGTCAGCATGGCTGCGTAACCAGCTGATGTGGCTGGGAATTCGGCATTGCCGAGCAAACGTCCTCGGGTGTCGATGATAGCTGCGTGATGCGTTGCGGTGTGGGTGTCGACCCCGCCGATGATGGTTGTGCTGCGCCGGCCCATGCCGTGCCCTTCCTGTCGGTTGGGCACCACGGCCAGGTGGACAGGCCAGTGATGGGTTGCGGGCGAACATGCCCCTATGAGGTCACACCCTGTCGCAATGCCCATGTTTGGTTGTTCGGGTGAACGCGGCCCCGATGGTCGACAGGTTCTTACGAAAGGCACACCAGGTGGCCAGGAATATTCCGGGTCAGGCCATCGGATCCGCGTTCACGACCATCATCACTGGAAAATTCTGAGCCCAGCTGCCGAGCGCCGCGCCGTGGACATGCTCAAGGAGACGCTGAGTATGTCGGAACGGTTGGCGTGCAAGGCCGTTAAGCTGGCACGCTCCACCTACCGCCGGTTGCCACTGTCGCAGACACCGACCGTTCCGGATGCCATGATGAGGGCCTGGCTGCGTGCCTACGCCGTCAAACACCCCTGCCACGGGTTCCGGCGTGCCTGGGCGGCGTTGCGCTACGACGAGCGCCGTGAGGTCAACAAGAAAAAGATCCACCGCCTGTGGCGCGAGGAGGGCCTCCAGATCAAGGTGCACAGTCCGTGTAAGCGGGCCGGCATCTCGTCGATTCCGCCGGTGGCCGCCGATGCGCCCAACGTGGTGTGGGCGATCGACTTTCAGTTCGACTCCACCATCGACGGCAAGGCCATCAAGATTGCCTCGATGATCGATGAACACACCCGACTGTCGCTGCTGCACCTGGTGGAGCGCTCGATCACCGGCGAGCGGCTGGTGTTCGAGTTGGAGAAAGCCTTCGCCGCCGCCGGCGGCCCACCGAAGGTGCTACGGATGGACGACGGACCGGAGATGGTTTCTCAAGCGCTGCAACGATTCCGCGAGAACAAGACCGGCATGGTGTACATCCCGCCGGGCTGCCCGTGGGACAACGGCTACATCGAATCGTTCAACAACCGCCTGCGGAAGGAGTGCCTCAACCGCAACTACTGGAACACCCTGTTCGGGGCCCGAGTCGTCACCGGCGACTTCAAGGCCGAACACAACACCCGCCACCGCCATCCTGCTCTGGGCTACCTGACACCGGCCGAGTAGGCTACGGCCTGCAGGTGCACCCACACTCCGGTGGCCTGCAGCATCAACTGAGCACGGATCACACCAACCCGACTCTAGAAACGGTTGGAAATAACGGAGACTCGCCATATTGGTTGCAACTCACCAGCGAGACTGGAGTCAGATCAATCGTTATGTATTCGGGGTGCCGCCGCCGGTCCCATCACCTGTCGGTAATGACCCGAATGGGCTGATCTGCACTATGCCCATCGTTGTCGCGGTGACACCCGTACTCGCCTTTTCAATGTCGACTATGCGCCACGCGGCGTAGTTGGGCCTCGGTGGCCCGGAATATGGATCGTCGTACCAGAAAATGACACCCTCTTCGGGCTGACGGAAGCCTGGGAAGAAGCCGACCGAAGACGATCTGCGGTCACGGCGTCCGACAATACCCTCCCAGACCCCGGGGGGCCTGCCTTCCATCCCACCGTCGCCGTCTCCTTCCGGCTGCGTGTTCGGCGTACCGCCACCTTCTCCGTCGCCAGTTGGCAACGCACTCCCCCCGCCGCCCTTGCCGGGATCATCTTCGCCACCGCCGCCGTCGCCACCTTCGCCACCGCCACCGCCGCCGTCGCCACCTTCGCCACCTTCGCCACCGCCGCCGTCGCCACCTTCGCCACCGCCGCCGTCGCCACCTTCGCCACCGCCGCCGTCGCCTTCAGGCACCGGTTGTATGTCGGGTCCGCCGTCTGGATTGCCGCCCTCGACGCGACTCCAATCAACAAACGTCCCCCCGCCTGGTGCGAAAATGATGGTCGGATACTGGTCGAAACCGCTGCTTCCATCTGCGCCGCCGTCGAGGGGGCCGGGTCCGCCTGCGCCGCCGTCGAGGGGGCCGGGTCCGCCTGCGCCGCCGTCGAGGGGGCCGGGTCCGCCTGCGCCGCCGTCGAGGGGGCCGGGTCCGCCTGCGCCGCCGTCGAGGGGGCCGGGTCCGCCTGCGCCGCCGTCGAGGGGGCCGGGTCCGCCTGCGCCGCCGTCGAGGGGGCCGGGTCCGCCTGCGCCGCCGTCGAGGGGGCCGGGTCCGCCTGCGCCGCCGTCGAGGGGGCCGGGTCCGCCTGCGCCGCCAGACATCGACGGTTTCCCTGATCCCGGGCGTTGCGTGGACGTACCGCGACCGCTACCGCCTGAAACAGCCCCGCGCCTTTTTAGCCTGTCGTACTCGTCCACTAGTTCACTTATGATCAAATACGCGCCTACTACCGCGCCAATCGTCACCCCTGCTAGGACGACGGCGCCGGCACCCGATACAACAACCACGCCACCAGCGACTGAAATCACTTCGCCGGCAACGCCGCCGACTACTAGAGCCTCTCCGACGATGGCCAATCCCCCAAGGACCGTATGCCGCCGAAACTTATCAATATCGTCCGCAAGTGAGTCCTCTGCCGCCTTCCTGACTTGTTCATCATCGTTATCATCGTCGCCGGGTCGTTGCAGAGCACTCTGGGCGCTCCTCGTGGCCGATCCCGCCGCTACCGCTCGCTCTGAAATCTGCGCGAGTTCGGGAGTGAGGGCTAGAGAAGCGGTAGTTTCGCCCACGATTGCGCCGTGAAACGCTAGCTTATTTGGCATGTCCGCAGGCGAGATGCGTTCTAGCAGAACCACTCCAGCCGGTGAAACCTCATAGAACACTTGCCCACCGCGCCGGTATATGTTGTCCGGAACATCAATTTTCGCAATGTCGATCGGCGCACCTACCCTGTCGCTGTTCTGGCGCCGCAGCCAGAGTGCCCCGTCGCAGAACTCGCACAGGACTTCAGTCGACGGTGGGGGGCCAACCATGGTTATCGACCCGTTGGCTCCGTTCGTCGGCCTGTCTGGAATATCCATTTGAACCCCCGGATCCAATCACTCCCCCTGTCAGTCCATTTAAACGCCGGATCACAAATTTCAGCGCCTTTTGAGAAAATCTCTTTGCGGTGCTATACGGTCAACAAAGCTCAACAAGCGCGAAGACCGCCGGGGAGGGGGTCGTGCTGATGGCATTAGGGATTCCATCGCTCATCGGACCAATCACAGAATGGGCATCGACGGTTCTGGTCGAAGGATGCTTACCTGGTGCCACGATCACCGTCCGAACCGTCCAGGGTCAAACCGTCGCTTTAGCGGTTAGCGTGGGTGGGGCTGATCATGTACCCATTCAGCCCGGTCTAACGCTGGCGGCTGGTCAACGGCTCGTTGCCCTCCAGCAATTGGGTGGAGAAACCAGCTCACCGACTCCGGACAGTCTCGCTGTGACAGTGAGCGCATCGCCCACTTCGCACGCCCAGCTGCCACCGATGGACTTCAGAAGCCGCCTTTACGAATGCGGCCGTGCTGTGTGGGTGGCGGGTGCGACACCCGGTGCTGTCGTAAATGTCACTTCTGCCGGCACGACTATCGGGACGGCCCGTGCGGACGCCTATGGCGATGCCCGGGTGGTTCTCGTAGCGTCTCTGCCCGGGGCCGGTGCCATTATTGAGGCAACTCAGGCGGCTCCCACCGGGTTTCCCGCTCTTGTGGGTACGCCCGCGATTGCCACTGGTAGCACCCTCGCCTTGCCGGCGGGTCCGATACGCCCGCCAGTCATCCGTGAACCACTGCCGATAGGATGCGAAACTTCGATTTTGGTCGGCGAGGTGATCGACGGCGCGATGGTCACCGTCGAATGCCAGTCCGACGGCACTAGCAACTCAGTTACGTTCGACGTTAGCGAGCTCCGATTCGTGATGCCGAAACCCTTCCCAGCTGATGGGGACCGCGTCGGAGTGTCCCAACACCTGCCCCATTGCAGGGAGCATGACCTACAGCCGTCAAAGCGCGCTGAGGCCGACATCGGCCCTGCCGCGCCACCGCCGCCCGTCGGCGTCGCTGCCCCCTGCGCAGGGGCCACGCTGTTACATGCCGAGTCATTACGCGGTGGAGCGTCGCTGACGGTGACGATAACCAAGCCTATGATCTCCGTCGAGGCCCTGTCTTACGTGGTCCCGCCGGAGCGCACCATCTGGGACATCCCTGTGCCGCCGCTGCCAGCCGCCGGCATCATACAAGTTACCGAAGCACTATGTACCTTTCAGACCTCGACGACTGTGCCGGTGATCGATGACATGCCACCACCAGCCCCCGACCTGGCGCCGCCGCTGCATAGCTGCGGCCGCGCCGTATCGGTGAATACTCGGGTGGGCGCTTTTGTCGAGATCTGGGCCGATTCCGGTTCTGGGCCCACTCAGATCTCCACTCGTGTGCGCGCTCATCGTGATCTAATGACGGTGCGGGTGTACCCGTATCTCACTGAGCCACAGATCATTTGGGCGCGGCAGCTATCTTGCGGAGGTTTAGTCCAAGACAGCCCCGCTTACGCGACCAAACCCCACCCGCCGCTAGAGCCAGTCGAGTTGCGCGACCCTCTGATTGCGGGCATGCGGTTGGTAGTACCAATCAACGCCATCTCCGGTGCCCGCATCATCGTGATGGGGTCCACGGACGGGCGTGCGAATCCCGAGGTCCTGGGTCAACGTGATGTAACAATGGCCGACCCAGCGGTACCGCTAGCGCGGCGTCTGAACGAGACGGATGTTGTTTGGGCCATCCAGGAGTTGTGCGGGGAATCAACATCTGAGCGCGAGCACCGTGAGTACCCAGTTCTGCCCGGCGAGAAGCACTTCACACTGCCCGCGCCAAGACAGCACCTATCCGACCAAAGTGACACCGGCGGTTACGTAGTGCATTCCGCCCACTTCGTGTGTCGCTTCGCTGATGGAAGGTGGATGCTGTATGCGGATGTTGAGAATACCGAGCATGGCTACGACTGCTCGGCGGTGCTGGGGGTAAATTTGAATCTGCCGAATCCGTATCAGTTCGGTGGCACCCTGGACTTGGACCTTGCGGCAGCCGACAACAGCCTTCCAATTGGGTTGGCGATGCTCGGCTACCCGAGTCGCGCCACCGTTACGCGCCGCGCGAAGTCAACTCTTCTTCAGGACCCCGGGATGTGGGTTGCGGTGCTGACGGCAACTGCCCAGTGGACGACGTACTTCGCCGCATGGCGCAACTACGAGCCACCGCCGGAGATGGGTGACTGGGTCGAGGGCGACAACGCACCGCCAGATCCGACTCAGCTGTTTCCGCCTCTGCCAACTGAAACTTAGTGTTCCGGCCGAACGTACGGTGCTTGGCGGAACCGTTTGGGCAAGCGCGGCAGCGCTCTGAAGTGACGGCCACTCGCGACTAGCTAAGCGGCATTCCGCGGAGGACATCGCGCGCAAGTTGCGCCGTGCGGATGAGCTGGCTGCTGAGGGCAAGAACGGTGAGGAGATCGCCCCTGAGCCGGGCGTCTCGCCGGCGACGCTGTACAACTGGCTGCGCACCTACGGCGGGATGGACACTGACGCCGCCAACGAACTCAACAGAACGCCCGCCTCAGGCGGCTGCTGGTCGAGGCAGAGTACGCAGGTGCGTGCAGGTGCACGCATACACAGGTGGCCTGCAGCATCAAATGAGAACGGATCACACCAACCCGACTCTAGAAACGGGTGGACTCGGTAACGGGGGCTCGCCAAATCTGCAAGATATTATCGATCGGAATAACCGGCTTGGCCTGATGGTCGTTAATGGTTTGATGGGGTTATCGCATGTGTTCGTCGACTTTTCGAAGATCAGGTCGATATCTTAACGACCAGTAGGCTCTCCAAGGTTGACGTGCACAACACTACGTTCACGCGGTGTGATCGTGGTCGCCCAAGGTTCAACATGGCTTCGCAACGAGATTCGCGCGCTCTCCGGTGTGGAATAAAAGCTGTTTAGGATGAACTCGACGAAGCACCGCGGACTCACAGGCGCGGTCACGGGGATTCGGCAATGCTGGTACTGCCCCAACGTAACGTGCGAAACCGGGTGGATCACATCACGCGAGACACCGGCACGGTCGTCGAAGTCAAATCGAACCGGCACAGGCACCACTTGATGCCCGACAATCTCAACGAAGTGCTTTTCTAACAGGTACAACTCTGGATCATCCTGATAGGGACGCAGGCTCGGGGATGGCAAGTAGGCCAAGCGATGCCGTACCACGCGCTCACCAATCCCGTCGTAGGACAGCTGAACTATCGCACCGTCAAGAAAAAGCAGGTTGTAACATCCGGCGCCGATCAACTCCAGATAAATGTCCTCGTACGGCCGGCTCTTCAAAGAAAGATGCAGTTGAGCTCCGGGCTGAGCGACCTGCCAACTGTCGTCAGCGCCCATGGTGATCGCCGAATAGTTCTGATGGTCAACCATTCCGAGCCCGATCAGGTCGGTGATGAGGTCAGACAGTTCCTGTTGAATCCGGCCAGCTATGGCCGCTCTGGCGACGCGGGTCTTAGCCATCGGCCTGATCGTCGTCGAGCAACGCACGAAGCTGTTTCAACAGTCCTTCAGGGAGGTCTTCCTTATAGAGCTGCCCCGATTGAATGCCCTCGATGAACTTCTCAACAGCCCGCCCGGCATTCGAGATGTCTTCCTGTTCCGCGTTACTGATCTCACGGTGCACGATGCTGATCTGTTCCCTCTGCCCCTTCGTCGGGTATACGAACCGAAGTTTATATTCAGACTGTTGAATACGGGCGAATTCATCAGCCAATAACTTCATTTCAGGCCCCACGCCACAAACACGTACCCACGCTTTGCTTCTGGTTATCGCAGTGAAGAGTCGATTGCGGATTGCAGCGAGATTTGCACGGCTGTCGTTGCCCTCTTGGGCGTTGACGACGTACACCATCCCAGCCTCATTACCCTTCGCCCTGTAGATACCAGTGAACGTAATCGACTTTCTTCCAGGCGCAAAGAAGACATCGGCCGACAGATCAACACCGGCCATGTGACTATCGATTCCCTTCTCGGCCAACTGTTTTCGCAAAGGACCAAGATTCGCCCGCGCGGTCAACGGATTGGGGTTGATGACCATTACGTCGTCATGACGGAGTTCATCCGCAATGAGATTCCGTTCGAGTTCATCGGCGACGAACGCGTTCTGGTCAGCGGCACTATCGAAGACGTGGAACTGGATAAGGTCTTCAATGGGCGAGTGGGCCTCCAGGAACTTAGGGCTACTATCTGGCGATCGAGCAAGCGCGACTTGGTGTCCGTCCGTGAGGTCGCCATCGGCGACGTAGTATCCAATGTCGTGCCACAGTCGGGTCTGTTCAAAAATTTGGACCAATCCAATATCATTGGAGAATCTCGGCACCCGGTATACACCGAACCCCAATGCGTGGGCCGACACCAAGACCGGACGCGAGTTGCGGTAACACTTCTCCAACACGATGTCACGACGTGCGCCTTGGTCGTAATCCGTCCGTTCGAACGAGACGAGCGGACGTCCTTGGCTGTCCCTGCCAAATATCGTGGCGGCATCGGGTAGTCCATCACCCGTGAGACTCTGCAATTCGTCATATGCATAGACCAAACGACGCTCTGGGCCCAGCATGTAGTAGCACATACGCAGAAACTCAGGAGGAAAATCCTGGGCTTCATCGACGAGGATCACGTCATAGACGGGTTGCGGGTCTTTCGCTTGGGCGAGGGCTCGCGTAACCGCACCCTCGAAGGCTGCAGACTTTCCGAACTCTGCTGATGCCGCGCCTAAGTCGAAGTAATCTACCCCGTTGACATCACAAAACCGCTTATACACTCCGGTGCGGTCTGGACCGCCTCGACCGCCCCAGGCATTGATGATGTGTAGCCGTTCCCAGTCGGGCTCCACGCCAGACTGCTCGACACAGAAGGTCGTGATGAGTTGTTTGAACTGCTCTTTTAAAGACCGGGTGTAGAACGTCACTGCGATTGTCCAGGTGGGATGTCGCCCGTGCAGGTACGCAGCCTTTAGCGCCAAGATGATCGTCTTCCCAGAACCTGCCAGGCCGCGAATGCGTTGGACGCCGTCGATCGTCTCGATGACCGCATGGTGTTGCTTGTTGTCGAGAGTGGAGATCGAACTCTCTAGCTTCAGCAGTCGCGCACCCCGTGAATCCGCCTTGGCGGTAACGCGTGTCTGCCGTGCGCGGCGGATCGACGATATGCTCTGCGCTGCAGACAGCAACGTGTCAAAGGTCTCCCCATCGAGATTCTGGGGGGGGAGCCTCGTTCCGATGACATCGAACAGGTTTTCCCGGTTGGCGATGAGTGCGGTGCCGCCGCTGAGCGATTCCACCGTGCGATCGAGGATCCGGGGAGCAAACGTCACCACTTGGACGTCAACAATTAGATGTCGGTCCTTTACCAGTCCGCGATTGTTGAAGAGACGTCCATGAAAGAGACGGAAAAGGTCATCCTGGCGTGCCGCAAAGTCACCAACCGAGGTTCCTTCTACCAGGTCGAATAGAACTGGGCCGAATGTTGCGGAGAGCCATAACGCATCTGCACCGGCCTCGCCGATCTGACCGCCCAAGTTTGGAAAGCCGATGATCAGCTGCCCGTCTACCTCCGATTCTTCCTGGAACAACCTGATCAATTCTTCTGTAGCGGCTGGTTTGGTCGTGGTGCCGCGGATGATCTCGATTGCCATGCCATGGATCGTAGGTGTCTGGGGGTCGAACCTCACCATCCACGACGTCCCTAGCGCCATACCTCAAATCAACCGTAGATTCTTGACGGCGATTCGACTGACTACCGTCGGTCGACGACTGACCGAGTCAGCGCACAGCACCGAGGTTCCTGGAGTTTCCGTGATCTGCTCCCCTCAGTAGACGAGGCTGAAGCCGTGCGGCGCGAGTTGCATACGTTGGCGAATCCCGACTGCAGCTCGCCAAACCACACACGACGCATGCCCGGACAGCGACCGGTCGAACGACGTTGCCACTCCTGACGGTGATCCATCCACGCTAGGGCCCTGTGCCCCGCCACGATCGATTCCAATCTCAGAAGAGTTTCGAAATCCTGAATTTCTAACTCAGGCACTACGCCTTGAAGGTCATATCACCCCTACAGCGAGGACCGTCAAGGCACACCCGACCGCGAACGAAACCGATTGTGCGCGTATCGGATCGTCGATCTTCCTCGCGTCACCGCGCACCAGCGCGTGCATCGTGCGCCGGATCAGGAAGCGGTGCCCGCTGCGCTGGAGCCGGGTAACCGGTTGCCGTGCCATATGTCCCCCGGGACTGACCATAACCCGGCCGTGGCGGTGCTCGGCACAGCGATTTCGTCCGATGCGCGCAGAACCGGGATGACGGCCGCACCGTTACTCCGGGTGGTCCACGATCAGGAGGCGCCCGTGATTTTCATCGTCGTCAAGTTCACCGCCAAGCCCGAGTATGTCGAGCGCTTTCCCGACAAGGTGGCCGAGTTCACCGCCGCGACCCGCGACGAGCCGGGCAATCTGTGGTTCGAGTGGTCACGCAGCCTCGACGACCCGTCGGTGTACGTGTTGGTCGAGGCATTCCGCGACGATGCCGGAGCGGCACACGTGACGAGCGCGCACTTCAAGAGGTTCATCGAGGAGGCGCCTGCCTATCTGGCGGCCACGCCACAGATCATCAACACGACCATCGACGCGACCGGGTGGTCGCAGATGGCCGAGATGACCGTCGGCTGACGGTTCTCGAGAACATCACTCCCCGCGCAGCCGCTGCCGGTACGCGGCGACGTGCTGGCGGTTGCCGCAGTTGCCGGTGTCGCAGAACCTCTTCGACCGGTTCTTCGACAGGTCGGTCAGCACGGCCTCGCAGTCGGGTGCCGCACAGATCTTGAGCCGGCGGAGTTCGCCGCCGCGGATCACGTCGGCCACCGCCATCGCGATCTCGGCGCCCATGCGCTGCCACAGCGGGTCGTCCACCGACGCCAGGTGCAGATGCCATTCGGGCATCTCCGGATGGCGGGTGAGCCACGGCGAGGCCTTGGTCTCGCTCAGCAGGGCGTTGACCAACCGGACGGCTTCCTCTTCGTCGTCGGCGGCGGCCCAGATCGCGCCGAGCCGCTTGCGCAACCGGTGCACCGAGACCAGTTCGGCGTCATCACGATCACGCCGGCCGGTCCACCCGAAACTGTCCAGATACGCGTCGAGGGCCCGCATGTCGGCGAGTTGATCGCCATCCACACGGTCGCTGTTGACCAGCACGGACGCAGCGTGAAGTGTGATCTCCGTGTCATGAGTGAAAATCATTTGACTCATGACCCCCTTCCGCTCTAGCGTCATGACCAAAGCCAATTTTACTCATGACACACTTTGGGGAGGTGTACCGATGGCCACCGCGACCAGTTCTGCCCGCGTCGATTCGACCACAACCGGGAACCAGTTCCGGATCGGCCTGCTGTTCGCGGTCAGCTCGGCGCTCGCGTTCGGGTCATCGGGACCGTTCGCCAAAGCCCTGATCGAGGCCGGCTGGAGCCCGACCGCCGCGGTGACCGCACGCCTCGTCGGCGGCGCACTGCTCATGGCCGTGTTCGCCGGCTTCGCGCGCCCCGGATGGGTCAGGGAAGCGATCCAGCACCGGCGCACCGTGATCGCCTACGGCCTGATCCCGATCGCAGGCGCCCAGTTCTTCTACTACAACGCCGTCGCACACCTGTCGGTCGGCGTGGCGCTGCTGCTCGAGTACACCGCGCCGATCCTCGTCGTCGCCTGGGTGTGGGCCGTCACCAGGCGGCGCCCGAGCGCGGGCACCTTCGGCGGCGTCGCCCTTGCCGTCGTCGGCATCATGCTCGTGCTCGACGTGTTCCGCGGCGCGCACATCAACCTCGTCGGCGTCGGCTTCGGCCTGGCGGCCGCACTGTGCGCGGCGTGCTACTTCATGATGTCCAACAAGGTCGGCGGCGACGACGGCGATCTGCACCCGTACAGCCTCGCCGCGGGCGGTCTCATCGTCGGCGCGGCCACGGTCGCGGCGATCGGCGCCTCCGGCATCATGCCCATGACCTTCGCGACGAACCCGGTGAAGATCGCGGGCTTCTCGTTGTCCTGGGTGGTGCCGGTGATCGCGCTCGGGCTGATCCCGACCGCATTGGCCTACACGCTGGGCATCATCGGGATCGCCAGGCTCAAACCACGCTTCGCCTCGCTGGTCGGACTGTCCGAGGTGATGTTCGCGGTGCTCATCGCGTGGGTCATGGTCGGCGAGGCCGTCACGCCCATCCAGGCGGCCGGCGGCGCGGTGGTGCTGCTCGGACTCGCACTGGCGCGGCAGGGCGACCGCAACGAGCAGGACCGGCTCTCGGCCGAGATTTCCGACGCCTGCTGGCCCGAAACGCCTGCACACGACGCCGCGTCGGAAAGAACGATTAGCCGCGGCTAACCATTTTGTGTGACTATGGCGATCGTGATTTCCTTCCGGAAGCCGGCCCGGTTGGCCGCGTTCGCCTCAGCAGTTCTGTGCGCCGGTGCCGTCCTGGCCGCGGTCCCCGCCCCGGTCGCGTCCGCCGAACCCTGCTCGGACATCGAGGTGGTGTTCGCGCGCGGCACGAGTGAGCCGGCCGGCATCGGCCGCGTCGGCCAGGCGCTGACTGACGCGCTGCGCAATCAGGTCGGTGGCCGCACGGTGAGCACCTACGGCGTGAACTATCCCGCCACATACGACTTCCTGGCCGCGGCCGACGGCGCCAACGACGCCACAAACCGCATCGCGACGCTGGCCGAGCAATGCCCGTCCACGCGCGTCGTGCTGGGCGGCTACTCGCAGGGCGCCGCGGTCGTCGACATGCTGCTGGGGATCCCGCCGCTGGGTAACAAGGTCGGCAACTTCGGTTCCGCCCCACCGCTGCCCGGCGAGCTCATGAACAACGTCGCGGCCATCGCGGTGTTCGGTAACCCGTCGGCCAAGTTCGGCATCCCGGTCACCAGCCGCTTCGGCGGCCGCGCGATCGACGCGTGCAGCGACGGCGACCCGATCTGCTCGGACGGCCGGAACCCGTTCGCGCACACGCACTACGAGAGCTCACCGTTCATTCCGCAGGCAGCAGGACTGATCGCGGGCTTGGTCTAGCACTCACAGCTACTATGCGGTGTGACCCTTGATCTTGTTTTTCGCCGCACCCGGCTGGTCGCGGCTGCTGCACTGATCGCGACCGTCATGCTCACCGTGCCGCTCGCGGCGCAGGGACCCACGGGCGTCCTCGGCCCTGTCGGCACGGCGCGGGCCGCCGATTGTCCGGATATCGAGGTCGTCTTCGCCCGCGGCACCGACGAATCACCGGGTATCGGGCGCATCGGGAACGCGTTCGTGAAAGCCCTGCGCGGCAAGGTCGGCGGACGGTCCGTCGGAACGTACGCGGTGAACTATCCGGCCAGCTACGACTTCCTGGCCGCGGCCGACGGCGCCAATGACGCCAGCGCCCACATCCAGTGGATGGTCAACAACTGTCCGAATACGCGCTTGGTGCTGGGCGGCTACTCGCAGGGCGCAGCCGTGATCGACGTGATCGCGGCCGTGCCGTTCCCGGCCATCGGCTTCACGTCGCCGCTGCCGGCGAACGTTCCCGAGCACGTCGCCGCGATCGCGGTGTTCGGCAATCCGTCGGCGAAACTCGGCCTGCCGTTGACCGCCAGCCCGGTGTACGGACCGCGTGCGATCGATCTGTGCAATCCGGGCGATCCGGTGTGCACCAGCGGCGACAGTGTGCCCGCGCACCGTGCCTACGACGGTGGCCCGGCCAACGAGGCCGCCAATTTCGTGGCCGGGTTGCTGTAAGTTCTGGCAGCTACGTCAAAAAGGCCTGTGGGCATGCTGATCTTGTCCGCTACGATCGCTTAGGTGGTCGAACATTCCAGCAGCCCCAAGCTTCTGAAGTGGCTTTCCGCGGTCGTGATGGTCGCGGCGACCGCCGTTGCTCTCGCCGTCACGCCGATGGCGACGCCCCGGGGTCTCCCGACGGCCGGTGCCGCCCCGTGCAACGACGTCGAGGTCATCTTCGCCCGCGGACGCACCGAACCGGCAGGCGTCGGCACACTGGGCAACGCCTTCGTCAACGCGCTGCGGCCGAAGGTCGACAAGAGCCTCGGCGTCTACGCGGTGAAGTACCCCGCCGACACCGAGGTCGACATCGGTGCCAACGACATGAGCAACCGCATCAAGTACATGATGGACAACTGCCCCAACACGCGACTCGTGATCGGTGGCTACTCGCTGGGCGCCGCGGTCGCCGACGTGGTGCTCGCGGTGCCGTTCACCGCGTTCGGCTTCAAGAACCCGCTGCCAGCGGGCGCCGATCAGCACATCGCCGCGGTGGCACTGTTCGGCAACGGCGCGGCCTGGGTGGGTCCCATCACGAACTTCAGCCCGGTCTACCGCGACCGGACCATCGAGTTGTGCCACGGTGCCGACCCGGTCTGCAACCCGGCCGATCCGAACACGTGGCAGAACAACTGGCCCGATCACCTCGCGGGTGCCTACATCAGCGGCGGAATGGTCAACCAGGCCGCCGACTTCGTGGCGGGCCGCCTCTAGTCGATGGTGCGCACATCGCGGGTGACGGCGTTGCGGGCCTCCAGCTCGTCGTCGGGCGGGTAGTCCACGGCCACCAGGGTCAGCCCGCGAGCCGGGGCTGCCGGGAACTCGCTGGATCGGCTTGTGGCGCCGAGTAGTCCGGCGATCCACTCCGGCGGCCGACGTCCCTCCCCCACCTTCAGCAGCGCACCCACGAGCGAGCGGACCATGTTCCAGCAGAACGCGTCGGCGGTGACATGCGCGCTGACGTGGTGACCGTGCTCGCCGTGACGCACCCACTCGAGCCGCTGCAGATCCCGGATCGTGGTGGCACCGGCACGATAGCGGCAGAACGCCGCGAAGTCGTTGAGCCCCATCAACTCCCGTGCGGCAGCGTTCATCGCATCGACATCGAGCGCCCGCGTCCACGGCGTCACGAACCGCGTCTCCTGTGGTTCGGGTCCGTACGGCGCGGTGGTCAGCCGGTAGACGTAGTGCCGGCGCAGCGCCGAGAACCGCGCGTCGAAACCCGCCGGGGCCCGCACGATGCCGCGCACCCGCACATCGGCGGGCAGGAAGCCCGCGAGTCGACGTACCAGCGGCGTGAACTCGGCGTCGGTGGGGCGCATGTGCCGCGGATAGGCGTGTGGCACCTTCTCGGCCGGGACGTCGACGTGCGCGACCTGCCCGGTGGCGTGGACGCCGGTGTCGGTACGGCCGGCGACCCGGGTCACCACGGGCGTACGGAACACCGTCGTCAATGCCTCGTCGATCACCCCCGCGACCGTGCGCTGGCCGGCCTGCACCGCCCAGCCCGCGAAATCCGTCCCGTCGTAGGCGATGTCGAGCCGGAGACGAACATGCCCGCCACCGGATTCGATGGCGGGCATGTTGCGAGTGTCCTCAGGACTACTTGGCGTCATCCTTGGCTTCGGCCTCGGCGGTCTCCTCAGCAGGAGCCTCGGTGGCCTCCTCGGCGGGAGCCTCAGTGGTCTCCTCGACCGTCTCTTCGGCCTTGTCCTCAGCCTTGTCGTCGGCCTTGGCCTGCGAAGCAGCCGCGCGACGTGCCCGGTTCGCCTCGTCGGTCACGGTCTTCTCCCGCACCAGCTCGATGACCGCCATGGGGGCGTTGTCGCCCTTGCGGTTCTCGACCTTGATGATGCGGGTGTAGCCGCCGTTGCGATCGGCGTAGAACGGACCGATCTCCGCGAACAGGGTGTGCACGACATCCTTGTCGCGAATCTTCTTCATGACCTCACGCCGGTTGTGAAGGGCGCCCTTCTTGGCGTGGGTGATCAGCTTCTCCGCGTACGGCCGCAGCGCGCGTGCCTTCGGCTCGGTCGTCTTGATGCGGCCGTGCTCGAACAGCGACGTGGCCAGGTTGGCCAGCAGCGCGCTCTGGTGCGAGGACGACCCGCCGAGGCGAGGGCCCTTGGTGGGCTTGGGCATTGCGACTTCTCCTAGATGGGGCCGGCCCCCGTATCAGGTAGGACCGGGACGGATTCTCTTTCGAGAACGGTGGTTACAGCTGCTCGGTCTCGGCGTAGTCCTGGTTGTCGTCCAGGTCGTAGCCGGCGTCGCTGGTCCAGGTACCGGTGGCGGCGTCGTAACCGGCGACCTCGGACGGATCGAACGTGGCCGGGCTGTCCTTGAGCGAGAGACCCAGCTGATGCAGCTTGATCTTGACCTCGTCGATGGACTTCTGGCCGAAGTTACGGATGTCCAGCAGATCGGACTCCGTGCGGGCGACGAGCTCGCCCACCGTGTGCACACCCTCGCGCTTGAGGCAGTTGTACGACCGCACCGTGAGGTCCAGGTCGTCGATGGGCAGTGCGAACGACGCGATGTGGTCGGCCTCGGCAGGCGACGGACCGATCTCGATGCCCTCGGCCTCGACGTTGAGTTCCCGTGCCAGACCGAACAGCTCGACCAGGGTCTTGCCTGCCGACGCCAGGGCGTCACGCGGGCTGATCGAGTTCTTGGTCTCGACATCGAGGATCAGCTTGTCGAAGTCGGTGCGCTGCTCGACGCGGGTGGCCTCGACCTTGTAGGTGACCTTGAGCACCGGCGAGTAGATCGAGTCGACCGGGATGCGGCCGATCTCGGCACCCGAGGCCTTGTTCTGAACGGCCGGGACGTAACCGCGGCCGCGCTCGACGACGAGCTCGACCTCCAGCTTGCCCTTGTCGTTCAGGGTGGCGATGTGCATGTCGGGGTTGTGCACGGTCACGCCGGCAGGCGGCACGATGTCACCGGCGGTGACAACGCCGGGGCCCTGCTTGCGCAGGTACATGGTGACCGGCTCGTCCTCCTCCGAGGACACGACCAGGCTCTTGAGGTTCAGGATGATGTCGGTGACGTCTTCCTTGACCCCGGGCACGGTGGTGAACTCGTGCAGAACGCCGTCGATGCGGATGCTGGTGACCGCTGCGCCCGGGATGGACGACAGCAGCGTGCGCCGCAGCGAGTTGCCCAGGGTGTAGCCGAAACCGGGCTCAAGCGGCTCGATGACGAACCGGGACCGGTTCTCGGCAACGGTCTCTTCGGACAGGGTGGGACGCTGAGAGATCAGCATTTTTTCTTACTCCTTCTCGGCACCCGCTATTTGATGCCGTCTGGGTGTCCTCCCGCCGGGATGGCGGGAGGACAGTACTACTACTTCGAGTAGAGCTCGACGATGAGCTGCTCGGTGAGCGGCACGTCGATCTGTGCGCGCTCGGGCAGCTGGTGGACGAGGATGCGCTGACGCTCACCCACGACCTGCAGCCACGACGGGATCGGGCGCTCGCCGGCGGTCTGCCGAGCCACCTCGAAAGGCAGCGTGTTGAGCGACTTCTCCTTGACATCGATGATGTCGTACTGCGAGACGCGGTAGCTGGGGATGTCGACCTTCACGCCGTTGACCAGGAAGTGGCCGTGGCTGACCAGCTGGCGCGCCATGCGACGCGTGCGGGCCAGACCGGCGCGGTACACGACATTGTCCAGCCGGCTCTCGAGGATGCGCAGCAGGTTGTCACCGGTCTTGCCGGGCTGACGCACCGCCTCTTCGTAGTAGCGGCGGAACTGCTTCTCCATGACGCCGTAGCTGAAACGCGCCTTCTGCTTCTCCTGGAGCTGCAGACGGTATTCGCTCTCCTTGATCCGCGCGCGACCGTGCTGGCCGGGCGGGTAGGGGCGCTTCTCGAACGACTGGTCTCCGCCGACGAGGTCGACGCCGAGACGGCGCGACTTGCGGGTGGCGGGTCCGGTATAACGAGCCATTTGTTAGTCCTCTCCTGACTCTCTCTTAGACCCGGCGCCGCTTCGGCGGACGGCAACCGTTGTGCGGCTGCGGGGTGACATCGGAGATCGTGCCCACCTCGAGGCCTGCGGCCTGCAGCGAGCGGATGGCGGTCTCACGGCCCGAACCCGGGCCCTTGACGAACACGTCGACCTTCTTCACACCGTGCTCCTGCGCCTTGCGGGCAGCGTTCTCGGCGGCCAGCTGCGCGGCGAACGGGGTGGACTTACGCGAGCCCTTGAAGCCCACGTGGCCCGACGAGGCCCAGGCGATGACATTGCCCTGGGGATCGGTGATCGACACGATCGTGTTGTTGAACGTGCTCTTGATGTGAGCGGCGCCGTGCGGGACGTTCTTCTTTTCCCTGCGACGGGTCTTCTGGCCCTTCTTGGGGCCGGCTGCGGTCTTCTTTGCAGGTGGCATGAGTGATTACCTGGCCTTCTTCTTGCCGGCGATGGTGCGCTTCGGACCCTTGCGGGTACGCGCGTTGGTCTTGGTCCGCTGGCCACGCACCGGCAGACCGCGGCGATGGCGCAGGCCCTGGTAGCAGCCGATCTCGATCTTGCGGCGAATATCGGCCTGCACTTCGCGGCGCAGGTCACCCTCAACCTTGAGGTTCGCTTCGATGTAGTCGCGCAGCTGGGTCACCTGATCGTCGGTCAGGTCCTTGGTGCGCATGTTCTTGTCGATGCCCGTCGCAGCGAGAATCTCGTTCGAACGGGTACGGCCGATGCCGTAGATGTAGGTCAGCGCGATCTCCATGCGCTTGTCGCGCGGAAGATCGACGCCCACGAGCCTTGCCATGTGGCGGTATTCCTTCTTCTATGCGGAGGTCTGATCCCAGTCCGTTCCCGGCGGCCTTTCGGCCTTTCCGAGGTCCGGCCTCCGTACCGGACGTGCTGAGCGGCCTATCCACTCAGTGGCGCTGGGAGGTCTGCATTCAGTTGTGAGCGTTCGCCGATTACGACGGGATCCCCGAAGGGACTAGCCCTGCCGCTGCTTGTGGCGCGGATCGCTGCAGATCACCATGACCCGCCCATGCCGGCGGATCACCCTGCACTTGTCGCAGATGGGCTTGACGCTCGGGTTCACCTTCACGGCTTCTTCGATCCTTCTGATCTCTCGTTGACGCACCTGATGAGCGCGTCAAGTTCTCGTCGTTACCTAGTCGGGCTGGTTGTCACTTGTACCGGTACACGATGCGGCCCCGGGACAGGTCGTAGGGAGAGAGCTCCACCACGACGCGATCCTCGGGCAGGATGCGGATGTAGTGCTGCCGCATCTTGCCGCTGATGTGGGCCAGAACCTTGTGTCCGTTCTCCAGCTCAATGCGGAACATCGCATTGGGCAGAGGTTCGATCACACGGCCCTCGACCTCGATGGCACCGTCTTTCTTGGCCATACTGTCTGGCGATCCTTGCTTTCGTTTCGTATCGTGCGCCCGCCTGGCGCAGCATCCATCCGACTTAAGAACGTGAGCCGAATCGACAGAATTCCAGGAACTCCTGGACGGGCACGCAAAAAGTCAGCACGGAGACCGCACCGTTGGTCCACAATACCCGCTGATCGGCCATCTCCAAAATCCACCGAAATCGCGGCTGGCCTGCACCGCAGAAAAATAATAGTGCGCGCAGCTTGCCCGCGGACACGAGAGAATGTGTTGCAGTGAGCCACGTCGCTCGCGGACTCGGGGGTGAGCGCCGTGGGCGGTCCTGATTCGACACGCGCTGCCCCGACGCGAGACCGGAGACGACAACACGTGACGGCTGTGTACCTGGCGGCATTCATCGTCGGCGGTGTTTCCGTGTTGACCGCGCTGTTGCTGGCCGACGTGGGCCACGGCGACGGCATGCCCTTCCTGAGCCTCACCGGGATCTCGGCGGCACTGGTCGGCGCGGGCACCGGCGGGCTGATCGGCACGTGGGCCGGGTTCGGCACGTTGCCCACCGCGGTGCTCGCCGGCGCCAGCGCCGTGGTCCTGGCCTTCGTGCTCAACGGCGTGCTGCTCCCGTACCTGCGCAGACAGCAGTCCAACTCACACCGTGGCCGGTCCTCCTACATCGGGCTGCTCGGCACGGTCACCCTCGAAGTTCCCGCGGGCGGGTGGGGTGAGGTGTCCTTCGTCGACGCCGACGGCAACCGGGTGTTCTCCCGGGCCAAGAGCGACGAGCCGGCATCGCTGCCGAAATCCACCCGCGTCTATATCGCCGACATCGATTCCGATTTCGTCCACGTCGTCGCCGTACCCGAGACCTGACCGAGAAAGGCCCCACCGTGTCCACGCTGCTCATCGTCGTACTGGCCGCCATCGCCGCCATCCTGATCCTGGTGGTGGTGCCGCTGATCTACGTCAAGAACTACATCAAGGTGCCGCCGAACGAGGTCGCGGTGTTCACCGGCCGCGGCGCGCCGAAGGTCGTGCGTGGTGGGGCCCGGTTCCGCATGCCCGGCATCGAACGCGTCGACATCATGAGCCTCGAGCCGTTCAACGTGAGCATCAACCTGCAGAACGCGTTGTCCAACAACGGCGTGCCGGTCAACGTCGAAGCCGTCGGCCTGGTGCGCATCGGTTCGGCCGACGAGGCCGTGCAGACCGCGGTGCAGCGCTTCCTGACCTCCGATCTCGACGAGCTGCAGCGCCAGATCAACGACATCCTCGCCGGCAGCCTGCGCGGCATCACCGCGACGATGACCGTCGAGGACCTCAACTCCAACCGCGACACCCTGGCCCGCAGCGTGGTCGAGGAGGCCGGCGCCGATCTGGCCCGCATCGGCATGGAGGTCGACGTCCTCAAGATCGCGGGCATCTCTGACCGCAACGGCTATCTGGAATCCCTCGGCCAGCGCCGCATCGCCGAGGTCAAGCGCGACGCCACCGTCGGCACCGCCGAGGCCGAGCGCGACGCGCAGATCCAGTCGGCCCGCGCCCGCCAGGAAGGATCGATCGCCCAGGCCGAGGCCGACACCGCGATCGCCTCGGCCAACCAGAAGCGCGATGTCGAACTCGCCCGCCTTCGCGCGCAGACCGAGGCCGAGAACGCCCAGGCCGACCAGGCGGGCCCGCTGGCCAACGCCCGCGCGCAGAAGGACGTCGGCATCGCGATCGAGCAGGCCGAGGCCGCGCGCGTGCAGGCCCGCATCGAGGTCGAGCAGCGCCGCAGCGAGCAGGCGCAGGCCGCACTGCAGGCCGACGTGATCGCGCCCGCCGAAGCCCAGCGCCAGGCCGACGTCGCCCGCGCAGAAGGGCAGCGGCAGGCCGCGATCCTGGCCGCCGAGGCCGCCGCCGAGGCCAAACGCCGCGCTGGCCAGGCCGAGGCCGATGCCCGCAAGGCCGCCGCCGACGCGCTGCGCGTCGAACGCCAGGCCGAGGCCGACGCCCTGCAGGCCAAACTGGTCGCCGAGGCCGCCGGTAAGAAGGAACTCGCCGACGCGCTGCGCGTCGAGCAGCAGGCCGAGGCCGCCGGTATCGAGGCCAAGCTGCTCGCCGAGGCCAACGGCAAGAAGGAGATCGCCGCGGCGCTCAACAGCTACACCGCCGACGCCGCCCGGCTGCTGATGCTGCCCGACGTGCTCAACTCCGTCGTCAAGGCCACCGAAGCGGCGGCGTCCCCGCTCAGCGAGATCGAACGGCTGTCGATCATCGGCGGATCCGGCGACACCCAGGACGCCGTCGGTGGTTTGCTGGGCATCAGCCCGCTGGCGATCGCCAAGATCATCGAATCGCTCAAGTCGTCTGGCATCGACGTCGCCGCTCTGATCGGCGGCGGGAACGGGCCGGCCGGCCCCGATGTGCGCGATGTCTCCACTCCCCCGGCGACCAACGGCGACGTCGTGTCGACCACACCCGCGGAGTAGGAAGCGTTAGCTGCGCACGGGCTACCGAGCGAAGCAGGAAAATCGCTGGCAGGGGGGCGCATAATTGATCCGATGACTGGCCCCGCCCCCCAGCCCCGCAAACCTGTGATCCTGTCGGTCGACGACGATCCCGCCGTGTCCCGGGCAGTGGCTCGCGACCTCCGCAGGCACTACGGCGAGCGTTACCGCATCGTCCGCGCGGAGTCGGGTCCCGATGCCCTGGAGACGCTGCACGAACTCAAGCTGCGCGGCGACACCGTGGCGGTGTTCGTCGCGGACTACCGGATGCCGCAGATGAGCGGTATCGAGTTCCTCGAGTCGGCGATGGATCTCTACCCGATGGCGCGCCGCGTGCTGCTGACCGCGTACGCCGACACCAACGCGGCGATCGCCGCGATCAACGTCGTCGACCTGGACCACTACCTGCTCAAACCGTGGGATCCGCCGGAGGAGAAGCTCTACCCGGTGATCGACGGCCTGCTGGAGGCCTGGCACGCGGCCGGTGACCGCGCCATCCCGTACACCAAGGTGATCGGGCACCAGTGGAGCCCGCGGTCGTGGGAGGTGCGCCAGTTCCTGGCCCGCAACCAGCACACGTACCGTGCGTTCAACGCCGACGAGCCGAAGGGCCGTCAGCTGCTGGAGGCCGCGGGCCTCGACGGTCTGCAGCTGCCCGTGGTGATCACCGAGGGCGGCACGACGCTGGTCGAGCCCACCGACGCCGAACTCGCCGACATGCTCGGCCTGTCGACCGCACCGTCGCTGACGATGTACGACCTCGCCGTCATCGGCGGCGGCCCGGCGGGGCTGGCGGCAGCGGTGTACGGCGCGTCGGAGGGCCTGCGGACCGTGCTCATCGAGGGCACGACGACCGGCGGGCAGGCCAGCCGCAGCTCGCGCATCGAGAATTACCTGGGGTTCCCCACCGGGATCTCGGGTGCCGAGTTGGCCACATCGGCGCGACGACAGGCCGAACGCTTCGGTGCCGAGGTCATCACGACGCGTGAGGCGGTCAAGCTGGACGTCGCGGGCTCGGCCCGCACGATCACATTCGCCGACGGCGACACGATCGGTGCCCGCGCGGTCATCCTCGCCACCGGCGTCGACTACCGGCAGCTGCCGGTGCCCGGCTGCTGGGACGACCCCGACAACCCGGTGAACTACATCGGCCGAGGCGTGTACTACGGCGCCTCGGTGTCAGACGCCGCCGAATGCCGCGACGAGGACGTCTACATCGTCGGCGGCGCGAACTCGGCCGGGCAGGCCGCGATGTTCATGTCGAAGGCCGCGCGTTCGGTGACGCTGCTGGTTCGGGGCCCGTCGCTGGAGGCCTCGATGTCCTACTACCTGATCCAGCAGATCGAACAGACCCCCAACATCCATGTCCGCACGTGCACGGAGGTGGTGAAGGCCATCGGCGAGGACGACCACCTCATCGGCCTGGTGCTGGCGAACAAACGCACGGGTGAACGCGAGGAGGTCCGGGCGTCGCGGCTGTGCTGCTTCATCGGCGCAACACCGCGCACCGACTGGCTCGACGGTGTCGTGGCGCGTGACGAGCACGGTTTCATCCTCGCCGGACCGGACCTGCGCGACGTGGTCGGCTGGACGCTGGAACGTCCGCCGCACCACCTGGAAACAAGTGTGCCCGGTGTGTTTGTTGCAGGAGATGTGCGGGCGGAGTCCGCCAAACGAGTGGCGGCCGCGGTCGGCGAAGGGTCGATGGCGGTGATGTTTGTGCACCGCTACCTGGCCGAGTCGTGAGGAGCTGAAAAATGAGCGAGCTGTGTGTACGGGACGAGCTTCGGACCCTCTTCCTGTTCGAGCATCTGACCGACGAGCAGCTCGACACGCTGTGCGAGGCCGGCCGCATCGAGACGTTCCCCGCCGGCCCCATCTGCACCGAGGGCGATCCGGCGACCTGCTTCTACGTGCTGATCGACGGTGAGCTGGTGATGTCGAAGCGCTCCGGTGGTGTCGACATCCAGACCAACCGCACATCGCAGCGTGGCGTGTACTTCGGCGCATGGTCGGCCTACGTCCCCGGCGAGGAGCACATCTACGAGGCTTCGGTCCGGTTGACGCAGCCGTCGCGGATCTTCGTGCTCGACGCCGACACGTTCGCGGTGTTCATGCAGTCGCAGTTCCCGATGGCTGTGCATCTGCTGGAGGGACACAAGGTCGGCGGCAGGCGACAGAGCCAGATCATCGGCCAGCGCGAGAAGCTGCTGGCGCTGGGCACCATCACGGCCGGCCTGACACACCAGCTGAACAATCCGGCGGCGGCGACCGCGCGTGCGGTGGCCGATCTGCGCGAAGGCGTCGGCAAGATGCGCCACAAGCTCGCGATGCTCGCCGACGGCAAGTTCAGCGCCGAGACGCTGCGGGTGCTGGTGACGATCCAGGACGAGGTCGCCGAGCAGGTGGCCAAGAACAAGAGCGTCGAGCTCACGGCCCTGGAGACCGCCGACCGCGAGGATCAGATCGGCGACTGGCTCGAGGACCACGACATCTCCTCCGCGTGGGACTACGCACCGACGTTCGTCGAGGCCGGTCTCGACATCGACTGGCTGGAACGGATTTCCGCGTCGATCGAGGACGTCCACGACGGTGCGTGCGGTTCGAAGACGCTGCAGTCCGCGCTCGGTTGGCTCAAGTACACGATCGACACCGAGTTGCGGATGAACGAGATCGGCGAGGCCAGCAGGCGGATCTCGGCCCTGCTCGCGGGCGCCAAGCAGTACTCGCAGATGGACCGCGGCGCCTATCAGAGTGCCGACGTGCACGAACTGCTGCGCAGCACGCTGATGATGTTCGGCGGCAAGATCGGCAAGGACAAGCCCATCACCCTGGTCAAGGACATGGACAAGTCTCTGCCCGAATTGCAGTGCTACCCAGGCGATCTCAACCAGGTGTGGACCAACATCATCGACAACGCGATCCAGGCCATGGACGGGCAGGGCACCCTGACCATCCGCACCGCGCGTGAGAACGACGAGATGATCCGCGTCGAGATCTGCGACGACGGCCCCGGCATCCCCGAGGACATCATCAACCGGATCTTCACGCCGTTCTTCACCACCAAACCGTTCGGCGAGGGCACCGGTCTGGGCCTGGACCTGGCGTGGCGCATCGTCGTCGAGAAGCACAACGGTGATCTGCGGGTGTACTCCGAACCCGGCAACACGCGTTTCGTGGTGCTGCTGCCGCTGCAGGCTCCCGCACCCGACGGCGAATCCGGGAACTGACACCCGACCATCGCCGGTCTGCGCCGCTGGCCACCGGTGCAACCTCGCCAGTTTCCGACGCCGGAATACCGTCCGTCGAACGCCGGGTTGAGGCAGACATGACTGAGAAACCATCGACCGCGGGCCCGAAACCCGATCTCGGCAGGTTCGGTTCGTTCGGCCGCGGGGTGACGCCCGCGCAGGCCGCCGAGATCGAGGCGCTGGGCTACGGCGCCGTCTGGGTGGGCGGCTCACCGCCCGCCGAACTGGAGTGGGTCGAGCCGATCCTGGAAGCCACGACGACGCTGCAGGTGGCCACCGGCATCGTCAACATCTGGGCCGCCGCGCCGGGTCCGGTCGCCGAATCGTTCCACCGCATCGAGTCGGCCTATCCGGGACGCTTCCTCCTCGGGATCGGGGTGGGTCACCGAGAGGCGACCAGCGAGTACCGCAAGCCGATGGATGCCCTCACCGATTACCTCGACAAGCTCGATTCCTACGGCGTACCCAGGCACCGCCGTGTGGTCGCGGCCCTGGGGCCGAGGGTGCTGCGCCTGTCCGCGGAGCGCTCGGCCGGGGCGCACCCCTACCTGACCACCCCAGAACACACCGCAGGCGCACGCGAGATTCTCGGACCCGAGGCGTTCCTGGCACCCGAGCACAAGGTGGTGCTGACCACCGACGCCCAGCAGGCGCGCGCCGTCGGCCGTGAAGCTCTCGACATCTACCTCGGTCTCACGAACTACCTCAACAACTTCAAACGTCTCGGTTTCACCGAGGCCGAACTCGCCAGGCCCGGCGCCGACCGGTTCATCGACGCCGTTGTGGCCTATGGCACGGTTGATGCGATCGCCGCACGTCTCAAGGAACATCTCGACGCGGGCGCCGACCACGTACCCGTGCAAGTGCTCACTACACCGGACAAACTGGTTCCGGCACTGGCCGAACTCGCCGGGCCGCTCGGCCTGGCGTGAGGACCCCGGACAACAGTAAGGACTTCACATATGACTGACGCACTCACGCTCAAGCCGAACCTCGGTCAGTACGGGGTCTGGACAGGTGGGGCCGTGACCCCCGAGCAGGCCGCCGAGATCGAGAAGCTCGGCTACGGCGCGGTGTGGATCGGAGGCTCGCCCGCCGCCGATCTCTCGTTCGTCGAACCGATCCTCGACAACACCGAGACCCTTCAGGTCGCCACCGGCATCGTCAACATCTGGGCCGGCGACGCGAACACGGTCGCCGAGTCGTTCCACCGCATCGAGGCGGCGCATCCCGGACGGTTCGTCCTCGGTGTCGGCGTCGGCCACCCCGAGCACACCGGTGAGTACCGCAAGCCGTACGACGCGCTGGTGGAGTACCTCGACGTGCTCGACGCCGCCAAGGTTCCGACCAGCCGCCGGGTGCTGGCCGCCCTGGGCGACCGGGTGCTCAAGCTGTCCGCGCAGCGCAGTGCGGGCGCGCATCCCTACCTCACCACCCCGGAGCACACCGAGCACGCCCGCGACGTCCTCGGTGAGGCGGTGTTCTTGGCCCCGGAACACAAGGTTGTGCTCAACACCGACGCCGCGGCCGCCCGAGCCGTGGGCCGCAAGACGGTCGAGTTCTACCTCGATCTGAGCAACTACGTGAACAACTGGCGCAAGCTCGGGTTCACCGAAAAGGACGTCGAGAAGCCGGGCAGCGACAAGCTCATCGACGCCGTCGTCGCACACGGCACAGCCGGTGACATCGCCGCGCGTCTGCGTCAGCACATCGCCGCGGGTGCGGACCACGTGGCGATCCAGGTGCTCGGCGAATCGGACGACCTGATCCCGACACTCACCGAGCTCGCGGGGCCGCTCGGTCTGAAGGGCTGACCGCTCCGCCCGCTAGGGTTGTCCCATGCGGCTATTGGTCACCGGCGGCGCCGGGTTCATCGGCGCCAACTTCGTGCATCTTGCCCTCCGCGAGGCGCGCACCAGCTCGGTCACGGTGCTCGACGCGCTGACCTACGCGGGCAGCCGCGAATCACTGGAGCCGGTGGCCGATCAGATCCGGCTCGTCAAGGGCGACATCGCCGACGCCGGCCTCGTCGGTGAGCTGGTCGCCGAATCGGACGCGGTGGTGCATTTCGCCGCCGAGACGCATGTGGACAACGCCCTGGCCGATCCTGAGCCGTTCCTGCACTCGAATGTCATCGGCACGTTCACGATCCTCGAGGCGGTGCGCAGGCACGGCGTCCGGCTGCACCACGTGTCGACCGACGAGGTGTACGGCGATCTGGAACTCGACGATCCGGCCCGGTTCACCGAGACCACGCCGTACAACCCGTCGAGCCCCTACTCGTCGACCAAGGCCGCCGCCGACCTGCTGGTGCGCGCATGGGTCCGGTCGTACGGGGTGCAGGCGACGATCTCCAACTGCTCCAACAACTACGGGCCCTATCAGCACGTGGAGAAGTTCATCCCGCGGCAGATCACCAATGTGCTGACCGGGCGCAGGCCCAAGCTCTACGGCGCTGGCGCCAACGTGCGGGACTGGATTCACGTGGACGACCACAACAGCGCGGTGTGGCGGATCCTCACCGACGGCACCATCGGCCGCACGTATCTGATCGGCGCCGAGTGCGAGCGCAACAACCTGACCGTGATGCGCACCATTTTGCGGTTGATGGGCCGCGACCCCGACGACTTCGACCACGTCACCGATCGCGCCGGCCACGATCTGCGGTACGCGATCGATCCGTCGACACTGCACGACGAACTCGGTTGGTCACCCAAGCACACCGATTTCGAGGCTGGCCTGACCGACACCATCGAGTGGTACCGCGCCAACGAATCCTGGTGGCGGCCTTTGAAGGACGCCGTCGAGGCCAAGTACCAGGAGCGGGGCCAGTGACCGCGCGTGAACTGTCGATCGCGGGCGCGTGGGAGATCACACCGGTGCTGCGCGGTGACTCCCGCGGGCTGTTCTTCGAGTGGTTCACCGAGGCCGGTTTCGCCGAGTTCGCCGGGCACCGGTTGGACATCCGGCAGGCCAACTGCTCGGTTTCGGCGGCGGGGGTGTTGCGCGGCGTGCATTTCGCCGAGGTGCCGCCCAGCCAGGCCAAGTACGTGACGTGCGTGCGCGGTGCGGTGTACGACGTCGTGGTCGACATCCGCGTGGGCTCACCGACATTCGGTCGGTGGGACGCGGTGCTGCTCGACGACAGGGACCGGCGCTCCATCTACATCGCCGAAGGTCTGGGCCACGCCTTCCTTGCGCTGGAAGACGATTCGACCGTGATGTACCTGTGTTCGGCGCCGTACGCGCCGCAGCGCGAGCACACGGTGTGCCCCACCGGCCTGGGCATCGAGTGGCCCGAGGTGCCGGGGGTGCCTGAACTGATCCTGTCCGACCGGGATGCGGCCGCTCCGTCGCTCGCCGAGGCGCAAGCCGCTGGCCTGTTGCCCACGTGGGAGGACAGTCAGGCCTTCGTCGAATCGCTGCGCCAGAACGTGTTGAGCTGACCGGTTTTCCGGTCCCCGGCCCGCGTTCGCGGTGACCGGGTCAGTCGCGCGGCTGACGCGCCGTGCCGGCGAGCAGGCCCACGAACGGCACCGCGGCGAGGATCGCGCTCAGCATGGCACTGCCGCCGGTCACCAGCGTGAAGTTGGTGAGCACGAGCAACAGTGCGCCCACCAGGCCGAGGCACGCGAGCGTCGGTGCGATGCGGGTCTGCCAGATCCGTCCGCTCGCCAGGTCGGGGTTCCGCGCGAAGAACACCAGCACCGCCACCGACGTGGTGAGCATCAGCAGGACCATGCCGACCGTGGCCACGCCCGCCATCGACCCGAACACCCCCACGAGCGGGTCGATACCCAGTGCCGCGAGGATCGCGACGATCACCGCGGCGGTGGCTGTCTGCACCAACGATGACACCGACGGCGACCCGTGGCTCGCGTGTACGGTCGCCAGAGGCTTGGGCAGCAAGCCTTTTCGTGCCAGCGCGAACTGGTAACGCGCGATGACGTTGTGGAACGACAGAACGCAGGCGAACAGGCTGGTCAGCAGCAGCACGTTGACCACGTCACGGCCGATCCGCCCCAGGTTGTCGCCGGTGGTGTCGAGCAGCATGTTGGCCTCGCCGTCGAGGGTGCGCTGCGCGACCTCGGTGACCTGGTCGGGGCCGATCGCGACGACGAAGGCCCAGCAGGTCAGCGCGTAGAACCCACCGATGATCAGCACGGCCGCGTACGTCGCGCGCGGGATGGTGCGTTCGGGGTCGCGGGCCTCGTCGCGGAACACCGCGGTGGCCTCGAACCCGATGAACCCGGTGAGGGCGAACAGGACTGCGATGCCGAGCACGCCGTCGGTGAACACCCCTGGCGTGAACGATGCGAAGGTCAATCCCGCCGGTCCCGGATTCGCGACGATCACCAGGTCGAGCAGGACCACGATGCCGATCTCGAGGGCGAGTGCGACCCCGAGCACCTTGGCGCTGAGTTCGATGTGGCGGTAACCGAGCACCGCCACGATGACCAGCGTCGCGAAAGAGTAGACGGGCCAGGGTATCTGCGGTCCACCGTAGAAACGGACGGTGTCGTCGATGGCCCAGCCGATGTAGCCGTAGATGCCGACCTGGATCGCGGTGTAGGCGATGAGCGCGACTGTGGCGATACCGCTGCCCAACCGTTTTCCGAGGCCAAGGGTCACATAGGAGAAGAACGCACCGGCCTCCGGCACGTACGGGGTCATCGCGACGAAACCGATGCTGAACACCAGCAGCACCAGCGCGGCGATGAGGAACCCGACCGGCGCACCGGCGCCGTTGCCGAGGCCCATGCCGAGGGGCATGTTGCCGCCGATGACCGTCAGCGGTGCGGCCGCGGCGACCACCATGAACACGACCCCGATCGGGCCGAGCCTGCCGTGGAGACGCTGATCGTCGGAGGTGGGGGCGCTTGAGCTCATCAGTGGTCCTCCAGGAGAAGGGCGGTGCGGAACAGCTTGTGGTCCAGGGCGTGTGCGGTGCGGCCGTCGCGGCCGGTCAGGGTCTCGGCCGCGACGAGGACGTTGAGGATGGCCTCCTCGGTGGCCTCGATCGTGAGATCGAACAGGCGCGTCATGAGCTGGGGCGCGACCATGCGCACGCCGATCTCCGGACGCTCGGTGTCGGCGTTCTCGTCCCACGCGTAGGGCGGGATACCGCGGTTGCCCGTGGAGAACGCGAGCATCAGGTCCCCGCTGTACTGCTCGCCGGTGCCGCCGAGGCGCCCGACGGCGAGCGCGGACCGTTGCGCCAACCGCGCGCACTGGTGCGGCAGCAGTGGTGCGTCGGTCGCGACGATGACGATGATCGAACCGGATCCCGGTTCGTATGCCTTGGGCATCTCGGGGGTGGGCACCACGTCGGGGCCGATCACCTCGCCCACCGGGATCCCGTTGACCCGCAATCTCTCGCGTCGACCGTGGTTGGCCTGTACCAGCACACCCACGGTGTAGCGCCCCGCCGCGGTGTCGGTCACGCGCGACGCGGTGCCGATCCCGCCCTTGAAGCCGTGGCAGATCATGCCGGTGCCGCCGCCGACGTTGCCCTCGGCGACCGGACCGTCGGCCGCGGCAGCGAGTGCCGCATGCACGTGTTCGGCCTTCACGTGGTGGCCGTTGATGTCGTTGAGCAGACCGTCGTAGGTCTCCCCGACCACCGGCAGCGACCAGTACAGTCCGTCGCCGCGGGCGGCGACCTGCGCGTCGACGAGGGCGTCGCGCACGACGCCCGCGCTGTGGGTGTTGGTCAGCCCGATCGCCGTGGTGAGCTCGCCGGATTCACGAATCCACTCCAGGCCGGTCATCTCGCCGCTGCCGTTGAGCCGGTGGGCACCGGCGAACACCGGTTCGGTCCAGATGTCGTCGTGCGGGATGACGACGGTGACCCCGGTGTTGACGGCGTCGCCGTCCCGGACCGTCGTGTGCCCGACACGCACGCCCGCCACATCGGTGATCGCGTTGTACGGGCCGGTCGGATGCTCACCGACCACGACGCCAAGGTCGCGGACGCGTTTGCGGGCGCTGTCAGTCACAGATTCTCCTGAGTTTTTTTCACGTTTGGAAAATAATGCTGCTGGGTGACGCCGGATGCAAGAGCTGGAGCGAAATCGGTAAATATGGACCGATGGGCAGACCCAATCGGAAGGCGCAGCGGCGCGAGGAGATCCTCGACGCCGCGATCGCCCTGATCGAACGCCACGACCTCGCCACGCTGCGTATCGCCGACGTGGCCGCCGAGCTGGGCCTCACCCCCAACGCCGTGCGCTACTACTTCAAGGAGATGGACCAGCTGCTCTCGGAGCTGGCGCAGCGATCCGACACGCGGTTCTACTCCGACCGCCTCGCGGTCGTGGACCGCACCGACGAGCCGTGTGCACAGTTGGCCCTGACCATCGCCGCGGGACTGCCGACCGGGCCCGAGGACGCCGAGTGGCGCGCGATCTGGCGGGCGGTCCTGGCCGCCGGCTTCGAGCTCGACCAGCGTCGCGACGTGCAACACATCTACCACCACCAGGTGGAGCTCTACGTCCGGATCCTCGAGGGCGGCGCGCGTGCCGGGGCCTTCCGGCTCCACTCCCCCGCACGTGACGTGGCGATGACGCTGATGGCGATGGAGGACTACCTGGGCTACCGCATCGTCGCGCGTGATCCGGACCTGAGCCGCGAGACGGCGTTACGGCTCATGCGCGGCTACGCGGAAATGGCCACTGGCGCAGAGCTTCCGGTGACGGTGTGACAGCCGGTCCGCGGCGTCCGGCGGGCGCAGCGGCCCTGGTGATCGTGGCGTCCGTGAGCCAGGAGGTCGGCGCGGCGTTCGCCGTCGGGCTCTTCGCCACGCTTGGCACGGTGGGTGCGGTGTTCACTCGGTTCGCCGTGGCGGGCGCGATACTGTGCGCGGCGGTGCGACCGCGGCTGCGCGGGGTGACGCGCCGTGCGTGGCTTTCGGCACTGGCCCTCGCGGTCACGCTCGTGGTGATGAACTTCAGCTTCTACTGCGCGATCGCGCGCATCCCGCTCGGTATCGCCGTCACCATCGAAGTGCTTGGGCCGCTGATTCTCTCGGTGGTCACCGGCGCGCGTCGGGCGGCCTGGCTGTGGGCGGTGCTGGCGTTCGCGGGTGTGGCTCTGCTCGGCCTGACGCGACACACCGGAGGCGACCTCGACGTGCTCGGGTTCGGGTTCGCCGCGGTCGCCGGCGCCAGTTGGGCCGGCTACATCCTGGCGTCGTCCCGCACCGCGGCCGAGTTCCGCCGCATCGACGGACTCGCGGTGGCGACCGGCATGGGCGCCCTGGCCCTCGCACCGTTCGCCATGCTGTCGGTGGATTTCGCCGGGGCCCTGCGCGCCGACGTGATCGGCCTCGCGGTGGCGGTGTCGGTGCTGTCCTCGCTGGTGCCGTACTCGCTGGAACTGTTGTCGTTGCGGCACCTGCATCCGTCGGTGTTCGCGGTGCTGACCAGCCTGTCACCTGTGGTCGCCGCCCTGGCGGGCCTGGTGGTGCTCGGCCAGCAGATCGGCCCGTTCGGGTACCTCGGGGTGGCCCTGGTGACCGCGGCCAGCATCGGCGCGGTGCGCACCGCACACACCGGTGCCGCAGAACCACTGGGCTGACCGGCTCAGGGCAGCAGCCCGATCTGCCGATAGACCGTGCGCAGATAACGCCGCATCTCGTGGATGTCGGGCGGGTTGGGCTGCAGAACCCGGTAGGTGATGGCGCCGACCATCATGTCTATGGCGACGTCGAAATCGACGTCCCCCGAGACGGTTCCGAGCTCACGGGCCCGCTCCAACAGCCGAGTGGCCTGTGCGCGTCGCGGCATGATGTAGCGGTCCCAGTACACCGCCATCAGGTCCGGGTGGCTCACCGCCGAGCCGTACACCCGCGCCACCAGCGCGCGGTAGTACGGCGACGTCGTGGTCACCGCCGCGCTCTCGAGCGCGGCCTCGACGAGCGCATGCGGGGACTGCGTGTCGATCGCCTCCGGCGAGGCCCACACCACCTCCTCGGCGACCAACGTCTCCATGGCGGCGGCGATCAGCTCCTCCTTGGTCGTCCACCGCCGGTAGATCGTCGGTTTGCCGACGCCTGCGCGCTTGGCGATCTGTTCGATGCTGGAACCCTCCACGCCCCGCTCGATGAACAGGTCCAACGCGGCCTGCAGGATCGCGCGGTCGGCCCCGGCATCGCGCGGCCGGCCGCGGCCCGGCGTGGTCATCGCGCACTCCCCGACCCCAAAGCCGTTGCCAGCCAACGATCCAGACCGGCCAGGTCGGCGGGCGCTCCACGCCATGCGAGGTGCGCATCGGGACGGATCAACATCACCTCGGCACCGTCGTGGTGCAGGGTGACGGCGTACTCACCGAGCCGGCGGGCCGCCGACGCGCCGGACATCCCGCGCGGCCACAGCAGCGCCCATCGTCCGCCGAGCTCACTGTGCAGGCGGGTCGGGGTGCCGTCGGCGCGGTTGCAGGGCAGATCTTCGATCCGGTCGCCGGCCCGCGGCTTGCGTCCACGGCCACCGAGGGGTCCCTTGCGGTAACTGACCCACAGCTGCGACGCCGTGTAGGTCGTCCACCGTTGAACGACGGGCAGACCGAACAGCCGGGGTGCCAGCCGATCTCGCAGAAACCGGCCGATCGGATTGCCGGCGACGTTGATGCGCGTGATGGCACTCGTCCCCCGGAGCACCTCGGTGGCCAAGGGTCTGCGTTCGGCCTCATAGGTGTCGACGAGCGCATCGGAGGCGAGGTTGCGCTGCACGAGTGCGAGTTTGAACGCCAGGTTCTCGGCGTCACCGATGCCGGTCAGCATGCCTTGGCCACCGAACGGCGCGTGGGCATGTGCGGCATCGCCGGCGATGAGGACGCGTCCGCGCCGGTAGGTGTCGGCAAGTCTGCGGTGCACAGTGAACATCGACAGCCATTCGGCGCCACCGATCGTGACCGCACGCCCGGTCCGGTACGGCACGATCTGGCTGATGCGCTCCAGAATCTCACTGTCGCTTGGTTTTCGGTCAAGGGCCGGGTCGTAGACGAACAACCGCCACAGGTCGTCGCGGCCGTCAGCGCTCGGCATCGGCATCGCACCGACCACGCCGTCGGGATGGATCCAGCCGGTCGTCCCGCCGCGGCCCACCGCCCAGTCGAGGTGGATGTCGGCCAGCAGGAACCGTTCGGAGAGCTTGACGCCGGGGAAGCCGATGCCCATTTGCTGCCGGACGACGCTCGACGTACCGTCACACCCCACGAGCCACTGCCCGCGAACCTGCGCGCCGTCGTCGAGCTCGGCCACCACACCGTCGTCACCCTGCCGCACTCCGGTCACCTTGCGGCCCCATTCGGGTCGCACGCCGAGTTGCGCCAGCCGTTCCCTGAGGGCGGCCTCGACCTTGGCCTGCGACACGACCATGGGTGGTGCGGCCGTGCGCATGCCCTGATCACCGAATTCCAACGTCATCACCGGCCGATCGCCGAGGTAGTTGGTGATGCGCATGGCCCGCAGCGAGTCGTCGGGCAGGGTGCCCAAGGCACCGATCCGGTTGAGCACCTCCGAGCCCCGCGCGTGCAGGAAGTTCGCTCGCGAGGTCGTCGCCGGGCCAGGGGCGCGGTCGAGCACGCGCACGGAAAGTCCGTGCAGCAGTAGCGAACACGCGAGGGTCAAGCCCGTCGGCCCGGCGCCCACCACGACCACGTCGCACGCTTCATCAACCATGACCAAAATAATAACGATACGGTTCCGTAATTTAAACCCGGCCACGGGTCATCCAAGAAATCCTTGCCAAACCCTCAGCGCAATTACTAGGATATCCAAGTATCTCGGGTCTCACCGAGCGATATCACCGCGCACACCCTCTTTGGACGGATGTCATGACCACACAGATCCAGCACTTCATCAACGGCCGGCGCACCAGCGCAGGCTCGACCCGCACTGCCGACGTGATGAACCCCAGCACCGGTGAGGTGCAGGCTCAGGTGCTGCTGGCCTCAGCAGCAGACGTCGATGCCGCGGTCGCCGGTGCCGCCGAGGCGCAGAAGGAGTGGGCCGCCTACAACCCGCAACGCCGCGCCCGCGTGCTCATGAAGTTCATCGACCTGGTGAACCAGAACGCCAACGAGCTGGCCGAACTGCTCTCGATCGAGCACGGCAAGACCGTCGCCGACTCGCTGGGCGACATCCAGCGCGGCATCGAGGTCATCGAGTTCGCCGTCGGCATCCCGCACCTGCTCAAGGGCGAGTTCACCGAGGGCGCAGGCACCGGTATCGACGTGTACTCGATCCGCCAGCCCCTCGGCGTCGTCGCGGGCATCACGCCGTTCAACTTCCCGGCCATGATCCCGCTGTGGAAGGCCGGCCCCGCGCTCGCCTGCGGAAACGCCTTCATCCTCAAGCCTTCTGAGCGTGACCCCTCGGTGCCGGTGCGATTGGCCGAACTGTTCATCGAGGCCGGCCTGCCGCCGGGCGTGTTCCAGGTCGTGCAGGGCGACAAGGAGGCAGTCGACGCGATCCTGACCCACCCGACCATCCAGGCCGTCGGCTTCGTCGGCAGCTCCGACATCGCGCAGTACATCTACTCGACCGCGGCCGCCCACGGCAAGCGCTCGCAGTGCTTCGGCGGCGCCAAGAACCACATGATCGTGATGCCCGACGCCGATCTCGACCAGGCCGTCGACGCGCTGATCGGTGCCGGCTACGGCAGCGCCGGCGAGCGGTGCATGGCGATCAGCGTCGCCGTGCCGGTGGGCCGTGAAACAGCAGAGCGACTGCGGGCGAGGTTGGTCGAGCGCGTCAAGCAGCTGCGCGTCGGCCACAGCCTCGACCCCAAGGCCGACTACGGTCCGCTGGTGACCGAGGCCGCGCTCAACCGGGTCAAGGACTACATCGCGCAGGGCGTGGAGGCCGGCGCCGACCTCGTGGTGGACGGTCGTGAGCGCGCCTCCGACGAGCTGACGTTCGACGACGTGAACCTCGAGGGCGGTTACTTCATCGGTCCCACCCTGTTCGACCATGTCACCTCCGACATGTCGATCTACACCGACGAGATCTTCGGCCCGGTGCTGTGCATCGTCCGCGCGCACGATTACGAGGAAGCGCTGAGCCTGCCCACCAAGCACGAATACGGCAACGGCGTTGCGATCTTCACACGTGACGGCGACGCTGCCCGCGACTTCGTCTCACGGGTCCAGGTCGGCATGGTGGGCGTCAATGTGCCGATCCCGGTGCCGGTGGCCTACCACACCTTCGGCGGCTGGAAGCGGTCGGGCTTCGGCGATCTCAACCAGCACGGCCCGGCCTCGATCCAGTTCTACACCAAGACCAAGACCGTCACCGAGCGGTGGCCGTCGGGGATCAAGGATGGCGCCGAGTTCGTCATCCCGACGATGAAGTAGCGCCACGTGAACCTCAACGATCTGGACGACGACGAACGCGTGATCGTCGAGACAGCTGCCGCGTTCGCCGAGAAACGCATCGCGCCTTACGCATTGGAGTGGGACGAGTTGCACCACTTCCCCACCGACGTCCTGCGCGAGGCGGCACAACTCGGCATGGGCGCGATCTACTGCCGTGAGGACGTCGGCGGCTCGGAGTTGCGGCGGCTCGATGCCGTCCGCATCTTCGAGGCGCTGTCGGCGGCCGATCCCACTCTCGCGGCGTTCCTGTCCATCCACAACATGTGCGCGTGGATGGTGGACACCTACGGCACCGAGGAACAGCGCAAGACCTGGGTGCCCAGGTTGGCCTCGATGGAGACCATCGCCAGCTACTGCCTCACCGAGCCTGGCGCCGGATCCGACGCGGCCGCACTGCGCACACGCGCGGTCCGTGACGGCGACCATTACGTCCTCGACGGCGTCAAGCAGTTCATCTCCGGGGCCGGCGCCTCGGATCTGTACGTGGTGATGGCGCGTACCGGAGGCGAAGGGCCGCGCGGCATCTCGACATTCCTGGTCGAGAAGGACACGCCCGGGCTGAGTTTCGGCGCCGACGAGCAGAAGATGGGGTGGAACGCCCAGCCCACCGCCCAGGTGATCTTCGAGGGTGTGCGGGTACCCGCCGACGCGTTGCTCGGCAACACCGAGGGGGCGGGCTTCGGTATCGCGATGAACGGGCTCAACGGCGGCCGCATCAACATCGCGGCATGCTCGCTGGGCGGTGCCCAGGTGGCCTACGACAAGACCGTGGGGTATCTGGCCGACCGGCAGGCGTTCGGCGCTGCCCTGCTCGACGAGCCCACGATCCGGTTCACCCTCGCCGATATGGCGACCGGGCTGGAGACGTCACGAAACCTGTTGTGGCGTGCGGCGTCGGCGTTGGACGCCGGTCATCCCGACAAGGTCACGCTGTGCGCGATGGCCAAACGCTACGTCACCGACACGTGTTTCGACGTCGCCGACTCGGCGCTGCAGTTGCACGGCGGCTACGGCTACCTGCGCGAGTACGGCCTGGAGAAAATCGTCCGCGATCTCCGCGTGCACCGCATCCTTGAAGGATCCAACGAAATCATGCGTGTGGTCATCGGTCGCTCGGTCGCGGGCGAAGCCCGCAATCAGACGAAAGCGGGCGAAGCCCGCAATCAGACCGAAGCGGCCAGGGCCCACGCCACCGCGTAGCAGGACAGGAGAACAGATGGCGACCATTGCGTTCCTGGGATTGGGTCACATGGGCGGCCCGATGGCGGCCAACCTCGCTGCCGCGGGCCACACCGTACGGGGCTTCGACCCGGTGCCCGCCCTCGCCGAGGCCGCGGAGGCCAAGGGCATCAAGGCGTTCGGCACGGGCGCCGAGGCCGTGTCGGAGGCCGAGGTGGTCATCACCTCGTTGCCCAACGGGGACATCGTCAAGTCCTGCTATGCGGAGGTCCTGCCCGCCGCACCCACGGGCACGTTGTTCATCGACACCTCGACCATCTCGGTCGATGACGCCCGAACGGTCCACACGCAGGCCCTCGAGAAGGGCCACGCCCAACTCGACGCGCCGGTGTCCGGCGGCGTGAAGGGAGCCACAGCGGGCACGCTGGCGTTCATGGTCGGCGGTGAGGACGACGCCGTGGAGCGTGCCCGTCCGATCCTCGATCCCATGGCGGGCAAGATCATCCACTGCGGCGGGTCGGGCACGGGGCAGGCGGCCAAGCTGTGCAACAACATGGTGCTGGCCGTCCAGCAGATCGCGATCGGTGAGGCGTTCGTGCTCGCCGAGAAACTCGGCCTGTCGGCGCAGTCGCTGTTCGACGTGATCACCGGGGCCACCGGGAACTGCTGGGCCGTGCACACCAACTGCCCGGTGCCAGGTCCGGTACCGACGTCACCGGCCAACAACGATTTCACGCCGGGCTTCGCCACGTCGCTGATGAACAAGGATCTGGGTCTGGCGATGGCGGCGGTGTCGTCGACCGGGGCCAGTGCGCCACTCGGCAGCCATGCCGCCGAGATCTACGCCAAGTTCAACGAGTCCAACGCCGACAAGGACTTCAGCGCCGTCATCGAGCTGCTGCGCGACTAGTCCAGACGCGAGATTGCACTGAGGGACAGATCCGGTGACGGATCTGTCCCTCAGTGCAATCTGGGTGAAAGCTCAAGCAGCCGAGGGGCTGTGCTGCGCCCACCACTGCCCCAGCAGACGCCGGCAGGTCGCAAGCCGTAGCGGGTCGGCTCCCGTGTAGTCCGTGCGCACCGCAACCGCAGGCCCGGTGCCCTCGGCCCCGACGAGCACGCTGCCCAACCCGGCCGCGTTCGCCGCGCGCAGGCCCGCGCCCGACCCGGCGATGCCCAGTGCGTGGTGCGGCGCCACGCCGAGCTCCCACAGCGCGTGGCGGAATGCGTCCCCACGGGCGCCGCTCACGTCATCACCGGTAACGATGGTGTCGACGAGTCCGTCGCCGACCAGTTGCCGCACGAGCGGCTCGACCCAGCGGCGCCCGCCGGTGGAGACGACGCCGACCGGCACCCCGTCGGCGAACGCATCCATCACGAGGTCGTCCAGACCCGTCCTCGGCGACAGACCGAGCTCGAGGATCATCTCGTCGAAGATCATGCCCTTGGTCGCGCAGATCTCGTCGGCGAGCAGCTCGGTGAGCACGTCGCATTCCGGACCGACGCACCGTTTGCGCAGTTCGGCGGCAACGCGTTGACGTTCGTCGTGCAGGGTCAGCAGTTGCCGGTAGCGTGCCGGCGACCACCGCAGCCCCAGGCCGTGCGCGGCGAAGGCGGCATTGAAGACCACGCGATGACCGTCGAGCTCAAGATCCGACAGCGCGTCGAGGTCGAAGATCAGCGCTCGCAGCGGATGGGCGCCCGGGTCGGTCGACTGCGTACAGTCCCACCAGAACCGCCCGGCACGCCACGCTTTCTCCTGTACAGGGGACACACCGACACAGTGGCCCACGCCACAGTGTTCGCGCGTCCCCCCTACGGGGGATTCGACAGGCCAACGTGGGTCAGGTGTTGAGCCGCAAGTGCAGCCCAACGGCGAACCCGCCCCTCTATGGTGTTGCCATGGCGCCCTCCAGCCCAGTGCGCCTTGTACTGGTCGATGACCACGAGATGGTCATCGAGGGTCTCAAGGCCATGCTCGCCGCGTTCTCCGACCGCGTGCAGGTGGTCGGGCAGGCCGTCGGCGCCGAAAAGGCCGTCAGTGTGGTCGAGGAACTCGATCCCGACATCGTGCTGTGCGATGTGCGGATGCAGGGTGTCAGCGGCCTCGATCTGTGCCAGACGCTGCTCGAGCGCAACCCCGGACGCAAGGTGGTGATGCTGTCGGTCTACGACGACGAGCAGTATCTGTTCCAGGCCCTGCGGGTCGGCGCTGCGGGGTACCTGCTCAAGAGCATCAACAGCGACGATCTGGTGCACCAGTTGGAGTTCGCGCACAGCGGTGAGACGGCCATCGACCCGGTCATGGCGGCCAGGGCGGCGGGGACCGCGGCCCGCCTGCAGCGCGATGAATTCTGGCCGGGTGCGCGTCAGGGCCTGACGCAGCGTGAGAGCGAGATCCTGTCGTTCGTGGTGGCGGGTCTGTCCAACCGTGGCATCGCCAACAAACTGGTGATCGGCGAGGAGACCGTGAAGACGCACCTGCGCTCCATCTACCGCAAGCTGGGTGTCGGTGACCGTGCGGGCGCGGTCGCGACGGCGCTGCGTGAAGGCATCTATCAGTGAGCAGCCACCGATGAGCAGCTACCGATGAGCAGCTACCGATGAGCACGGGCAAGCGCACGATGAAGCCGGTTCGCGATCTCGTCGACGCCGACCGCGAACTGGCGCTGCTGCGTGAGCTCATCCAGGCCGCGTCGAGCGGCCCAGGCGTGGAACCGCTGGCAGCGGCCGCGGCACGGATGATCACCGCGGCGACCGGCACCGACGTGTGCTTCGTGCACGTGCTCGACGATTCCGACCGCTCCCTGACGTTGGCGGGCGCCACGCCGCCGTTCGACAGTGAGGTCGGCAAGATCCGGCTGCCCATCGGGCTGGGGATCTCGGGATGGGTTGCCGATCACCGCGAGCCCGTGGTGATAAGCCGCAACAAGGAGGCCGATCCGCGCTACATGCCGTTCGAGTCGTTGCGCGGCCGCGATTTCACGTCGATGGTGTCGGTGCCGATGGAGACCGAGCCCGGCGGGCTGGTGGGTGTGCTGAACGTGCACACCGTGCGCAGGCGCGAGTTCACATCGCGCGATGTGGAGTTGCTCGTGGTGATCGGCCGGCTGATCGCGGGCGCGTTGCACCAGGCCCGGCTGCACCGCCAGCTCGTGGCCCGCGAGCGCGCGCACGAGAACTTCGTCGAGCAGGTCATCGAGGCTCAGGAGCTCGAGCGGCGCAGGCTCGCGGCCGATATCCACGACGGCATATCGCAGCGGCTCGTGACGTTGTCGTACCGCCTCGACGCCGCGGCACGCTCGGCCGACGACCCGCAGGTGGTCGCCGAGCAACTGGGCAAGGCCCGCGAGCTGGCGGACCTGACGCTACAGGAGGCCCGCGCCGCGATCAGCGGGCTGCGGCCCCCGGTGCTCGACGACCTCGGCCTGTCGGGCGGGCTCGCGAGCCTGGCCCGCTCGATACCGCAAGTCGAGCTCGAGGTCGACCTCGCCGAGACCCGGGTACCCGATCACATCGAGCTGGCCCTCTACCGCATCGCGCAGGAATGCCTGCAGAACGTCGTCAAGCATGCCCGTGCCACCCGCGCGCGCCTCACCTTCGCGGTCGACGCGGGCGACAACGGCAGGGTCGCACGGCTCGAGATCGTCGACGACGGAATAGGTTTCGACACGCTCGAGCATCCACTGGGCAGCGACGAGATGAGCGGTTACGGGTTGCTGTCGATGGCCGAACGGGCCGAGATCGTCGGCGGCAGGCTCAACATCCGGTCACGGCCCGGCGCGGGTACGGCGGTCACCGCGACGATCCCGTTGCCCGCCGCCACGCATACCGATGAACCGAATCCGACGAAAGTGTCGTGAACACGGCGTCAGAGCGACATCTGCGTCGATCTGGTGAAGCGATCAGAAGTCGCCGGAGTTGCGGCGCAAGGTTTCGATGGACGACGCGAGCGCACGGGACTCCTCACCGGACATCCCGACATCGGCGAACACCTGCTTGTTCAGCGTGACCGTCGCGTCCTCGACGGTGGAACGCCCCAAATCGGTGATCCGCACCAGCGTCGTGCGGCCGTCGGTGGGATGCGGGAGTCGTTCCACCAGGCCCGCGGCCTCCAACCGCCGGATGGCATGCGTGACGCTGGTGACGTGCACCTGCAGCCGGTCCGAGGCCTTGGTGATAGGCAGGGCCCCGGACCGGCTGAAGGCCAGCAGGCGTAGCAGTTCGAATCGGGAGAAGCTCAGGTCGTAGGGCCGCAGAGCGTTCTCGACCCGGGCCAGCAGGATCTGGTGCGCCCGCATGACCGAGGTGACCGCGACCATGCCGTCGGCGACGTCACCCCACCCGGCCGCCTCCCAGTTGGCGCGCGCCAGGGCGATGGGGTCGGTGTGGTCGGCGTTGTCCGGTGACAAGGGCACGCCTCTTCATACCGCATCACCGTGGCACACGGAACTCACCGCAAAGCCAGGCGCGTTGCGCGCAGCACCGCACGCGTGGACTCCCTGGTGCCGACGGTGATCCGGACACCGCCGTCGGCGTAGTGCCGCACCTTCAACCCGGAATCGTCGAACACCTCGTGCCACGGCACACCCGCGGCGGGCAGGTACACGAAGTTGGCCTGCCCATCGGTGCTGTAGACGCCCATCGAGCGCAGCCGCAGCTGCAGGAACCGACGCTCGGCCGAGACCATCCGGATGCGTTGCCGCAATTGGCCTTCGGCGTCGTAGCACGCCGCGACCGCGACGAGCGCGGGTAGTCCGATCCCGAACGGCAACTGCATGGTCCACAGCTGACGCGCGAGTTGCGGTGCGCAGAAGCCGTATCCGATGCGCAGTCCGGCCAACCCGTACGCCTTCGAGAACGTGCGCACCACCACGACGTTGCGGAAACGTTCGACCAGCCGCGGACCGTCGATCCGGTTGGCGGGGCCGAGGAACTCGGCGTACGCCTCGTCGAGCAGCACCACGGTGTCGGCGGGCACGCGTTCCAGGAAGCGCTCGATGTCCTCGGCCGGCTCGATCGTGCCGGTCGGGTTGTGCGGGCGGCACACCACCACGACGCGGGCCTGCCGCGCCGCGTCGGCCATCGCGTGGAGGTTGTGGTGGCCGTACACATCGAGATCGACCGTCACCGACCGCAGCCGGGCCATCTGCGCGAAGATCGGGTAGCCGTCGAAGGTGGGTGCCGACATCACCATGGTGTCGCCCGGGCTGGTGACCGCGTGCAGCACCTGCATGATGACGCCCGTCGCGCCGACGCCGATGATCACCTGTTCCTCGTCGACCCCGACCCGCCCGGCGATCAGGGACCGCAACCGCTCGGGCAGGAACTCGGGATACCGATTGGCGACGTCCGCCGCGGTGCTCAGCGCGGCCTTCACCGCGGGTAACGGCGGATACGGAAACTCGTTGAGCGACAAAGCCAGCGGGTTGACCGCCGGCGGAAGCGCATCGACCGCGTCGACCAGCGCGCCGCGCGGGGCGGCCATCAGCCCCGGCCTCCCCAGCGGACGGCTGCCGCGCCGGCGAAGTCACCTGCGTGGGCGAACGCCGCCATCAGCACCGTGTCACCGGCTTGCACCCGGCCGTCGGTGATCGCCCGGTCGAGATTCACCGGGATACCGGCACCGAAGAGGTTGCCGCAGCTGTCGAACGTGTCGACGTGCCGATCGGCGGGCAACTCCAGTGCCTCCCGCCAGTTGCGCAGGAACACCCGGTTGGGCTGGTTGGTGACGAACAGGTCGACGTCCCTGGGACGGATGCCGATCCGGTCGCACACCGCATAGGACACCTCCGGCACCTGCCGGTTGCCGCGGGCCAGCACCTTGGTGATCTTGCTCTCGGTGAAGCCGATGTAGCCCTCCCCGGGCCCCGGCTGCCACCACTTGCGGGGCGGGTCGGAGGCGATGGTCATGTCACCGGCGTACTCGCCGTACGTGCGGCATTCCACGTCGAGGATCGGAGAGGTGTCCGACACCGTCACGAGGCCGACGGCGGCGCCGTCACCGGGCACCGACGCCTGCGCCTTGCGGCGGATGGTCTCCTGGTCGAAGATCTGGCCTGCGGCGTTCTGCGCCACCGCGATCAGCGCGGTGTGTCCCTCGCCCGACTTGAGCAGGTTGCGTGCCAGTTTCAGGCCGAGGACGAACGCCGCACAGCCGCCGTTGTGCAGGTCGATGACCCAGTTCGGTTTCATGCCGAGGCGGTGCGCCATGCCGCCACCGCCGCCGTAGAACGGCATGTCCGGCATCTGCGTGTGCGTGATGAGCACGTCGGCGCCGAGAACCGTGTCCGCGCCGTGTCGTTCGATCAGCCCGGCCGCCGCACGCTCGATCATGTCGATCGCGGTCTCGTCGGGAGCCACGTGGTGGCGGAACCGCGGCGCGCGGAACATCAGGTTGTCCCGCAGGTCGTCGGACTCGGCGAACTGGGCGTAGTAGTCGGCGCCGATCGGTTCACCCGGCAGGTAGGTCGACACGTCGACGAGGCTGACCGGGGTGGTCTCGTGGTTCATGGGGAAACTCATTTCATCCAGGCCGGGGTGAGCGGCAGTCCGTTGCGGTGGCGGTACTCGGCGATCGCCTTGAGGTTCTTCAGTTCCAGCAGGTGACCGGGGCCGAACATGTCCCAGAAGTCACCGACCCAGACCGGCCGCCCGGGCGGTGCGGTCTCGGGATACGGGTTCTTGTCGTAGAAGGGGTGGTGGCAATTCGTCCACAGCACAACCGATCCCGGCTTGTCGAACACCACCTGGGCGTCGACGATGCGCATCAGGTAGATCATCCACAGGTGCTTTCCCTGATCCCAGGCGCAGTGGTAGTCGACGGTCTTCGCGTCGCGGTTGGCGACGGTGCGGGTGTAGATCGCGCTGCCGGGTCCACCGCCACCCTCGCCGAGGCGGTCGCGGGCCACCCAGAGACCGGGCTCCTCGGTGGTGCTGAATCCCCGCAGGCTGTATGTCCATTCCTCGAGGCTGCGGGTGTCGGCGAGATAGTCGAACAGTTCGTCGGGTGGGCACGCGATGTAGTCGTTGACCGTGCAGTATTCGCCGAACACCTGCTCGTGCGGGTACACCGACCGCATCATCTCCATGATGATCGGGGTCGCGGCCTCCTTGGGTGAGGTCTCGATCCGGATGAGCCCGTCGATGGGTGCGGTGGTGCCCCGATGGGCGGTGATGTCTTCAAGCGCGGGCAGTGACATGGGAATCGTTCTCCTGGGTGAGTGCGGATGAGTTGGCGAGAAAGGCTGCGAACGGCGGGATTTCGTCTGGTGAGCATTCGACGCTGATGACCGAGGGACCGTCGGCGCCCAGCGCCGCGTCCAGGGCCGCCGAGAAACCGTCGACGTCATCGACGTCGAGTGCGGTCAACCCGGGCAGCATCGCGGCGAGTCCCGCGCCCAGACGGCTCGGTCCGAACCGGTTGTAGCTGTAGCGGTCCTCGTAGAAGAGCTGCTCGCGGGTCACACACATGGCGTGTGCGTGGTTGTCGAACAGCAGGAACGTGATGGGTAGCCGGTACTGCACCGCGGTGTGAATCTCCATGCCGTGCATGAAGAACGAGCCGTCACCGGCGATCACCACGGTACGCCGCCCGTACCGGCCGGGGTGCTCGCGACGGTGAAACGTCATCCCGATGCCTGCGCCGAAGCTGTAACCCATCCCGCCCATGCCGAGCGCCACCAGGAACCGCCCGTCGCGGCGGACCGGCAGGTGATGGATGGCTGACGCCCCGATGTTGCCCGCGTCGACGACGATGTCGGTGCCGTCGGGCAACGCCCGGTCGAGCACGCGCATGGCGTCGCGGTACCGGATGCCCGGCCCGTCGTGGTGCGGTGTCGCCAATTCGGTGCGCGGTACGGTATCGGGAACACGGATCTGATGCGGTCTGCCGTTGCCGGTCAGCGCCTCGGCCAGCATCGTCAACGCACCACGCAGATCATCGGTGTGGACATGCGTCGCGGGCACGTACGGCTGCTGCGCTCCGATGGAGTACGTCGGCACCGAGCCCAGCACGCCGTCGAGCCCGGCGCGTGCGGTCACGCTCATGCGTGTGCCCACCAGCAGGCACGCCCCGCTGCCCGCGGCCGCGGTGACGACACCGGGATGACCCATCACGCCGGAGACCCCCAGTGCCGACGACGACCCGAAACCCGGTGTGCCACCGACATCTTTCGCGTCCGGCACGGTGGCGATCCGGGCGCGCAGGGTCGCGCGCAACCGTTCGAGTTCGACGCGGGCGTCGTCCCTGGCGACCTGCTCACCCGCGAAGATCGTGATGGGCCCGTCGGCGCGCCGCAGTGCCCGCACCATCATGTTCAGGTCCGGAATCTCGGTACCGAGCCGCATACCGGTGGCCCTGCCGTTGACATGTGGCCGATCACCGATCTCGGCCTGTTGAACGTCCTTGGGCAGCAACAACACTGCGGGACCGCCGGTTCGTGCAGCGGCCAGCGCCTCCGGGAGCACGGTGTGGATCGCGTCGGGCGATATCACCCGTCGGCAGTACACGGACACGGCCGAGAACAGGGAGAGCGCGTCGAGCGCACCGTTGTCCCCGCTGGTGTCCTGGAAAGAGCCGCGGCCGTCGAGCGTCGTCGGTGGTTGCCCGATCAGGGCGAGCACCGGGACCCGGCTGGCGAGCGACTCGCCGAGCCCCGGCACCGTGTTGAGGCAGCCACCACCGGAGGTCGCGGCCACCACGCCGATCCCGGCACCGCTGCGGCTGTAACCGTCTGCCATTGCGGCGGCGGAAAATTCGTGTTTGGCAAGCACCGCGGTGATGTCGTCACGAAAAAACGCAGCATCGTAGAGGTCTTCGATGTTGGCCCCGTCGACCCCGAAGATGTGGCCGATCCCACTCTGTGCGAGCCAGCCGACGATGTGGTCTACCACTCTGTGCCCATTGGCCATTTGTCACCTACTCCCGTCGTGTGCCTAATGACACGAGGGGTGAGGAGAACCGGTTCAAACCGATGGGCGTTTTCGGCGTTTTCCCATCAGGGGCGCAGCCGCCGAACAGCCGACTCGAAGGTTCAGAGCTTCTTTTCCAGCAGCACTTTCCCGTCGGCGACGGACACCATCTGGATCGCGGCGATGTCGTCCATCGGTTTCTGCGTGTTGCCGCTGGGTAGCGCGGTCGCGCCGGACAGCCCCAACCAGGTGGCCACCTGTTCACGGCTGCCGTCGCGGCCGACGACCACCATGCCCAGATCCTGCGGCTGAGCGCCCTTGCTGCCCCAGTCGCCGTACGAGCACGCCATGTCGATACGGGTACCCCAGGTGTAGCTCGTGAGCGCGATGCTGGCGTTGATCGGGGTTTGCGAAACCTTCGACATCTCCAGCATCTGCGCGGTCTGCTGCTCGGTTCCCCGCTGCAGGCCGAAGACCTCGGGACGGACCACCACGACGATGCCGATCGCCAGCAGCACGGCGGCGAGGGCGGCCACCGACGACGTCATCCACCGGTTACGGCGCCTGCGGGCGTCGACCTTGGTCATGACGGAGTCCAGCACCTCCTGGCGCAGCGGTGGGTCCGGTTTCTCACCGTCGATGGCGCGCACGTCGTCGATGTCGATCATCGCCAGCAGCGCGGGCATGCCGCTGAGTTCGGCGACATCTGCGCGGCACTGCGCACACGTGGACAGGTGCGCCTCGTATTCGTGGCGCTCGTCGCTCGTCAAGGAGCCGAGCACATATGCCGCGTCCCACGTCGAGTATCGGTCGGGGTTGACTGGCCCGATGCGATGGGGTTCGGATTGAGTCATCGTGTCACCCCCATCTCCTGCAGGTTCAGTTTCAGCGCGCGGACCGCGTAGTGCAGTCGCGATTTCACGGTGCCCTCGGGTATCTGCAGCTCGGCGGCTATCTGCCCGGTCGTCAGTCCCTGGTAGTAGGCGCGTCGGATCACCGCCCGATGGTCCTCGGAGAGTTGGCTGAGGGCGGTGCTCAACAAAAGCCGGTCCAACGCGGTATCCACCTGGTCTCCGGTGGCGTGATCGGCCACCTGTTCTGGGTCGGGGACGTCGGTCTCGTTGCGAAACCGGGCGCTTCGTCGCTCATCGATAATCATGTTGCGTGCCACGGTGAAAAGCCAGGCCCGCGGCGAGCGGTCGGGACCGGCGATACCGTCGGCTCCGCCACCGGTGCGGAGGTCGGGCTGGTGGCGCCAGGCGCGCAGCAGGGTTTCCTGCACGATGTCCTCGGCCCGCGCTCGGTCACCGGTCAGACGTAGCGCGTACCGCCACAGTGCGGTTGCGTGCTCGTCGTAGAGTGCCCGCATCATGGCGGCCTCCGGATCCTCCATTCCCAACCTCCGTCTTTGATACGACGTTGGGCGTGATCCAGTTCATTACACATTTGCGCCGCTGCCTCAGATCACGGTTCCGGCGTTTTCCAGCAATTGCTGAGGGCGTTACTGGGTGAGGATGCGCGGGCCGTCCTCGGTGACGGCGACGGTGTGTTCCCAGTGGGCGGCCCGGGTGCCGTCGGCGGTGACGACGGTCCATTCGTCTTCCAGCACCGCGGTCTTGGTGGTGCCGAGGGTCAGCATCGGTTCGATGGCCAGCACCGAACCGGGAGCCAGGTACGGTCCGCGCCCCGGGGCGCCCTCGTTGGGCAGGAACGGGTCCATGTGCATCTGGCGTCCGATGCCGTGTCCGCCGTAGTTGGCGACGATCCCGTACTTGCGGTCGTCGCGGGCCTCGGCGGCGTGGGTCTCGACCTCGATGGCGTGCGACACGTCGGTGAGCCGGTTGCCGGGCACCATCGCGGCGATGCCGGCCTCCATGGCAGATTTCGTCGCGGCCGACAGGGCCTCGTCGGCCGGGATCAGCGGCCCGACGCCGAACGTCACCGCGGAGTCGCCGTGCCAGCCGTCGACGATCGCGCCGCAGTCGATGGAGACCAGGTCACCAGCGGCCAGCACCTCGTCGGCCGACGGGATACCGTGCACCACACGGTCGTTCACCGACGCGCAGATGCTGGCCGGGAAGCCGTGGTAACCGAGGAACGACGGTGTGCCGCCGCCATCGCGGATGACGGCCTCGGCGATGCGGTCGAGCTCCAGGGTGGACACGCCGGGAGCGGCCGCGGCCTTGACGGCGCGCAGGGCCTTGGCGACGAGCGCGCCGGCCACCGCCATGGCGTCCAACTCCGCGGCGGTGCGTTGCGCGACGACCTTGGGCTTGCGCCTCCCGCGCAGGTTGATCACGGCAGCGCTCCGATCAGATCACTGACCGAGCGCGCTCAACGCGCGTGCGAACACCTCGTCGAGGGCGCCCACCGCGTTCACGGTCTTGAGGTCGTCGCGGTAGTACTCCAGCAGCGGCTCGGTCTCCTCGCGGTAGACCTTCATCCGGTTGCGGATCACCTCGTCGGTGTCATCGGCGCGACCGCGCCCCTTGAGGCGCGTCAGCAGTTCGTCCTCGGACACCTGGAACTCCAGCACCGCGTCGAGCTTGGTGTTCCGGGCGGCCAGCATGTCCTTGAGCGCACCGGCCTGCTCGACCGAGCGGGGGTAGCCGTCGAGGATGAATCCCGCGGCGGCGTCGGGCTGGTCGATACGGTCCTCGACCAGACGGTTCGTCAGTTCGGCCGGGACGAGGTCACCGGCGTCGAGGTAGCGCTTGGCCTCCAGGCCCAGCGGCGTGCCATCACCGATGTTCTTACGGAAGAGGTCCCCGGTGGAGATCTGCGGGATGCCGAGCTTCTCGGACAGCTTCTCCGCTTGCGTACCCTTGCCCGCCCCGGGCGGTCCGAGTAGAACGACTCTCACTTCAGGAACCCTTCGTAGTTACGTTGCATCAGCTGGCTCTCGATCTGCTTCACGGTGTCGAGACCGACACCGATCATGATGAGAACGGCGGTCCCGCCGAACGGCAGGTTCTGTACCGAACCGGTGTTCCCGATCTCGAGGAACAGGTTCGGCAGAACGGCGATCACGCCGAGGTAGATCGAGCCGGGCAGGGTGATCCGGCTCAGCACGTACCTCAGGTAGTCCGCCGTCGGCTTACCGGGACGGATACCCGGGATGAAGCCGCCGAATTTCTTCATCTCATCGGCACGCTCGTCGGGGTTGAACGTGATCGACACGTAGAAGTAGGTGAAGAACACGATCAGGCCGAAGTAGACCGCGATGTACACCGGGTCGGCCGGGTTGGTCAGGTAGTCCGCGACGAACTTGTCCCACCAGCCGGTGCCGGGGTTCGAGCTCCCGCTCTGGATGAGCTGCGTGATCAGATGCGGGATGTAGATCAGCGAGGACGCGAAGATGACGGGGATGACGCCGGCCTGGTTGACCTTCAGCGGCAGGTAGGTCGAGGTGCCGCCGTACATCTTGCGGCCCACCATGCGCTTGGCGTACTGGACCGGGATGCGGCGTTGGCCCTGCTCGACGAACACCACGCCGATGATGATCACGAGCGCCGCGACGCACACCGCGGTGAACACGACGCCGCCACGGCTCTCCAGGATGGTCTGCCCCTCGGCCGGGATGCGGGCGGCGATACCGGCGAAGATCAGCAGCGACATGCCGTTGCCGATGCCACGCTCGGTGACCAGCTCGCCCATCCACATCACCAGGGCCGCGCCCGCGGTCATGACCAGCACGATCACGATCAGGCCGAAGATCGAGCTGTCCTGGATGATGTCCAGCGAGCAGCCCTGCAGCAGGCCTCCGTTGGCGGCGAGCGCCACGATGCTCGTGGCCTGCAGGATCGCCAGCGCGATCGACAGGTACCGCGTGTACTGGGTCATCTTGGCCTGACCGGCCTGACCCTCTTTACGCAGCTGTTCGAATCGCGGGATCACCACGGTGAGCAGCTGGACGATGATGCTCGCGGTGATGTACGGCATGACGCCGACCGCGAACACCGTGAGCTGCAGCAGCGCACCACCGGAGAACAGGTTGATCAGTGAGTAGATCTGTGCCGAGTCGCCACCGCTGACCTGTTCGATGCATTGCTGCACGTTGGGGTAGTTCACCCCGGGAGACGGGATCGAGGCACCGACCCGGTACAGGATCACCAGGCCCAAGGTGAACAGGATCTTGCGTCTGAGGTCGGCCGTTCGCAGCGACGAGATGAAAGCCGAAAGCACTCTTCCTCCTGCGCAGCCGACCTTCTCAGCGCGGCGTGCCAAATGGGGCTGGTGGGTCCAGCGTCGATGGTCAAGTCATGTCCGGCTTGTCTGCAGGCGCGCTGCCTGCGAACTCAGCCGTCAAACAGTCTACGAGAGTAACAGCAGCCGTTGCGTGGGCCCGCATCGATGGCCGCTGCGCCCGATCGCTGCGCGTCTTGGCGAGGGCCCAATCCTTCTGTCAAAGATTCCTTTCAGATTCGGAGCGTACAGTCGGCGACAGCTCGTTATAGGGCCTAACTAATATCCGCACCCACCACTCGATCGGGTGCGGATCTCACGGACTGGACGTTGAAGGGGGCATTATGGCGCGGACGGACAACGACACCTGGGACCTGGCGTCCAGTGTCGGCGCAACGGCGACGATGGTGGCCGCGGCGCGGGCACTGGCGACCAACGCCGACGAGCCGGTCATCGACGACCCGTTCGCCGCACCACTGGTGCGCGCGGTCGGCGTCGACTTCTTCACCAAGCTGGTCGACGAAAATTTTGACCTCTCCGTCCTCGAGCCGGAGGCCGCCGAGGGACTGACGCGGTTCGCCAACGGCATGGCGGCGCGTACCCGTTTCTTCGACGACTTCTTCCTCGAGGCCTCGCGCGCGGGGATCCGCCAGTCGGTGATCCTGGCGTCTGGCCTGGATTCGCGCGCCTACCGGCTGCCATGGCCCGAGGGCAGCGTCGTGTTCGAGATCGACCAGCCCGACGTGATCGAGTTCAAGACGAAGACGCTGGCCGAGCGGGGCGCACTGCCGACGACCGACCGCCGGACCGTGGCGGTGGACCTGCGTTTCGACTGGCCCGCCGCGCTGGCAGAAGCGGGCTTCGACCCGACCAGGCCGACCGCGTGGATCGCCGAAGGCCTCTTCGGCTATCTGCCGCCGGAGGCCCAGGACCGCCTGCTGGATCGGATCACCGAACTCAGTGCTCCGGGCAGCAGGATCGCCGTCGAAGGCGTACCCGCCACCACCGAGGAGGACCGCGAGGCGATCGCGGCCCGGATGCGGGACTTCTCCGACCGCTGGCGTGCCCACGGGTTCGATCTGGATTTCACCGAGCTGGTGTTCCTCGGCGACCGCGCCGACGTCACCGACTATCTGGAAGGTCACGGGTGGAAGACCACCGGTATGACCTCCAACGAACTGCTGATCCACACCGGGCTGCCGCCGGTCGACGAGGACGAGCAGATCGGATCCATCGTCTACGTCTCCGCGACCAGGTAGACGCAGATGGCAAGGACGGACACCGACAGCTGGGATCTGGCGTCGAGTGTCGGCGCGACGGCCACCATGGTGGCCGCAGCCCGCGCGATCGCCAGCGCAGAGCCGAACGGCCTCATCGACGACCCCTACGCCGCCGATCTGGTGCGCAGGGTCGGCGTGGAGTTCCTCACCAAGCTGGTCGACGGCGATATCGCGCTGGACGGTGACGACGCCGCGGCCGTGGAGTTGATGGTCTCGATGATGGCCGTGCGGACGCGGTTTTTCGACGACTTCTTCTGCGATGCGGCCGGGGCAGGCATCCGGCAGGCGGTGATCCTCGCGTCCGGCCTGGATTCCCGCGCCTACCGGCTGGGCTGGCCCGCCGGCACCGTCGTCTACGAGATCGACCAGCCCCAGGTCATCGAAGCGAAGACCGCGGCCATGGCCGAACTCGGCGCCGCGCCGACAGGCGAGCGCCGCACGGTGGCCGTCGACCTGCGCGGGGACTGGCCCGCGGCCCTGCGCGCGGCCGGATTCGATCCGGAGAAATCCACCGCCTGGATCGCCGAGGGTCTGCTGGTCTACCTGCCGCCCGAGGCGCAGGACCGGTTGTTCGACAACATCACCGCGCTGTCGGCGCCGGGCAGCCGGCTGGCCACCGAGTTCCACCACGACATCGCATCGTCAGTGCGTGCCCGCGGGCAGGCCATGAGCGAGCGGTGGCGCGACCACGGCTTCGACGTCGACCTCTCCGACCTCTGGTACGACGGCGACCGCAATCCGGCCGACGAGTATCTCGCCGAGCACGGCTGGCAGGTCAGCTCGCGTACCCGACCCGAGGTGTTCGCCGCTTACGGCCGCACCTTCCCCGACGGCTCCCCCGGTGGTCAGGACACCGCACTGATGCGGCAGTCCCTGGCCATCACCGCAATACGCACGTAGGAGTTCACATGGCACGAACCGATGGCGACACCTGGGACCTGGCCACCAGCGTCGGGTCCACCGCGACCGGCGTCGCGGCGACGCGAGCGCTCGCGACCAAGCAGCCCGACCCCCTCATCGATGATCCCTACGCCGACGCGCTCGTCAGGGCGGTCGGTTTGGAGCACTGCATCAAACTCGCCGACGGCGAGGCGTGCGTCGAGGGTGACCCGATGCTCGACCTGCACCGCATGTGCGAGCAGATCGCAGTGCGCACATGGTTTTTCGACGACTTCTTCGACTCCGCGGGTGCCGACGGGGTGCGCCAGGCGGTGATTTTGGCCTCCGGTCTGGACACCCGCGCCTACCGGCTGCCGTGGCCCGCGGGCACCGTGGTGTTCGAGGTCGACCAGCCCCAGGTGATCGACTTCAAGACCCGCACGCTCGCCGACCTCGGCGCGCAGCCCACCGCCGAGCGCCGCACGGTGGCCATCGATCTGCGCGACGACTGGCCCGCGGCCCTGCGCGACGCCGGGTTCGATCCGGAGAAACCCACCGCCTGGATCGCCGAGGGTCTGCTGATCTATCTGCCGCCGGAGGCCCAGGACCGGCTGTTGGACAACATCACCGCGCTGTCGGCGCCGGGCAGCCGGCTGGCCACCGAGCACATGGATGACCGCATGCTCTCCGAAGGCGTCACCAAGCGGGTCAGCGAGTGGTCGAAGCGGATGGGCACCGACGTCGACCTCAAAGACCTGTTCTACACCGGGGACCGCAACACCGCGGGCGACTACCTCGGCGGACTGGGCTGGCAGGTCACGGTGCTGACGTCGCGCGAGGCCTACGCTGGTCATGGCTTCGACTATCCCGAGGAGATGGCCGAACTCATGGGCGACTCGGGTTACCTGTCGGCACACCTGAAGTAAGGACATCCATGGCACGCAGTGACAACGACACGTGGGATCTGGCGTCGAGCGTGGGCGCGACGGCGACGATGGTGGCGACCGGGCGCGCCGTCGCCAGCCGGGATCCCAACGGGTTGATCAACGATCCGTACGCGGCTCCGCTGGTGCGGGCGGTGGGCATCGACGTGTTCACGATGCTTGTCGACGGCAAGCTCGACATCGATGCCGTCGCACCGGAAGCAGGCGCCCGGGTGCGTGCCAACATCGACGAGATGGCCGTTCGGACGAAGTTTTTCGACGACTATTTCGTGGCCTCGACCGAACATGGGGTCCGGCAGGCCGTGATCCTCGCGTCCGGCCTGGATTCGCGCGCCTACCGGCTGCCATGGCCGCACGGCACGGTCGTGTACGAGATCGACCAGCCGGACGTCATCGAGTTCAAGACCCGCACGCTGGCCGACCTGGGCGCGCAGCCCACCGCCGAACGGCGCACGGTGTCGATCGACCTGCGTGACGACTGGCCTGGCGCGTTGCGGGCCGCGGGGTTCGACCCCGCAGCGCCGACCGCGTGGTGCGCCGAGGGTCTGCTGATCTATCTGCCGCCCGAGGCGCAGGACCGGTTGTTCGACAACATCCATCACCTCAGCGCCCCCGGAAGTACCGTCGCGACCGAGTTCGTGCCCGCCCTCAAGGATTTCGACCCGGAGAAGGCCCGCGAAGCAACCGAGACGTTCACCCGCATGGGCGTGGACATCGACATGCCCTCGCTGATCTATCACGGCGAACGCCCTTCGGCCGCAGACTATCTCGGCGCGAAAGGGTGGAAGATGACCAGTGTCGCGCGGGCGGCGCTGTTCACGCGGTACGGGCTGCCGGTGCCGGGGCGTGACGACGACGATCCGCTCGGCGAGATCGTCTACGTCAGTGGGACTCTGCGCTGAGGCGCGCTGGTCAGGCCGCGCTGCGGCGCACCAGGGCGACCAGCACCGCCGCGGTCGCGAACAGTCCCGAGAACGACCGGTTGAGCACACGCTGCCTGCGGGGGCCCAGCGCGCCGAGCAGGCGTGCGGCCAGACCCGCGTAGACGCTCATGACCACGATGTCGACGACCACGAACGTCGCACCGATGACGAGGTACTGCGGAAGCAGTGGCGCCTGGGGCGCGAGGAACGGTGGCAGGACGGCGACGTAGAACACCAACGCCTTCGGGTTGGTGGCGTTGACCAGGAATCCCCGCGCCAACAGAGGCACCCCGGCTCTGGCCGGGGCCCGGTGAACCGTGTCGCGGAGGTCCGTTCCCGCCGCGCGCCATTGACGCACCGCGAGATACAGCAGATAACCCACCCCGATCACCTTGATGACCGTGAAGGCCAATACGGACTTCGCCACGACAGCGCCCAAACCTACTGCCACAACCGTCAATTGGGCTATCAACCCCAGCTCCTGACCGACGATGCTCCAGTACGAGCGCAACAACCCGTGCGTCAGACCAGAGGACATCGACTGGATGGCCCCGGCCCCTGGACTGAAGCAGACCGGGATGGACACCAGCAGGAACCCGAGCCAGAGGTGCCAGTCGTCGGCGATCGAACGGATGACCACATCCGTTCAAACGCCCAGCGGGCTGCGACCGTTCAGGACGCGCGGGCAGGCTCCTCGTAATCCAACTGGGGTGGCGCCTGCGGCGTACCGGGAATCTCGGTGCCGCTGATCGGACACCGCGCGGTCTCAGGCATCCGCACCAGAGAAATCGCGCCGACGACACACGCCACCATCATGTAGTAGGCAGGCACCAGGTTGTCGCCGGTGAGATTGACCAGCCAGTCGTTGATCGCCGGGGCGGTGCCGCCGAAGATCGACGTCGACACGTTGTAGGCGATCGCGAAACCCGCGAAGCGCACCTGTGTCGGGAACATCGCCGGGAATGTGGCCGAGATGGTCGCCAACTGCGGTACGTACAGCAGGCCGAGTACCGCGAAACCGATGATGGCACCGACGAGGTTGGTGCTCATGAGCAAGAACATCGGCACACCCGCCACGAACAGTCCGATCAGCGAGATCCACCACATCGGTTTGCGCCCAACGCGATCCGAGATGCGTCCGGCGAACGGCAGGAACACCATCATCGACAGCATGCCGATGATCGGCACCACCAGCGACTGATCGGTGGACAGGCCGATCGCACTCTCGAGGTAGGTCGGCATGTACGTGAGCAGCGTGTAGTTCACGACGTTGAGCGCCACGACCAGGCCGCCGAGGCGCAGGATCGGGCTCCAGTACTCGACCACGAGCGCCCGCAGCTCACCCGTCGGATGTTCTTCGGCCTCGCCCTTCTCCTCCAGCTCACGGTAGATGGGCGTGTCTTCCAGACGTGAGCGCAGGTACACCCCGATCAGGCCGAGTGGCGCGGCGACCAGGAACGGCAATCGCCAACCCCACGAACTCATCTGGTCGTCGGACAGCATGAGGGAGAAGCCCAGCATGAGCAGGGCTCCGAACGAAAAGCCGGCCAGCGTGCCGAATTCGAGGAAGCTACCGAACAAGCCCCGTCGGCGCGACGGGGAGTACTCGGCCATGAAGGTTGCGGCACCACCGTATTCGCCACCGGTTGAGAAGCCCTGGACCATGCGCAGCAGCACCATCAAGATCGGTGCCCACATGCCGATCATCGCGTACGGCGGGACGAGGCCCACGCACAACGTCGCACCGGCCATCAGCAATATCGTGATGGCCAGCACCTGTTTACGTCCGATGCGATCCCCGAGCGGCCCCCATACGAATCCGCCGAGGGGCCGTACCAGGAACGACACCGCGAACGTCATCAACGCCAACAGCGTCGCGCTCTGCGTGTCACCAGGGAAGATCGCCGCGGAGATGTAGCTGACGCCGTAGGCGTAGATGCCGTAGTCGAACCACTCCGTGAAGTTGCCGACCGCTGACGCGGCGACTGCGCGTTTGACCACCTCAGGCGGTGCTTTTACTTCTTCTCCCGCGTCGGCCGCCGCCTTCTGCGAGTTTGCGCCTGCCCTCGAAGGCTTCGGCGCGTCCGTATCTTTCGAGTCCACGGGCCCCTCCTCGTGTCTGACGCCCGCACTTGCGCCCACGTGAACAACAGGGCGCCGAACTGATTCAAGATCAGCGCAGCAGGACGAGACCGTAGTTGTTGGCTTCCATCTCGTGCGGGGGTGAGGTTACCCCCTGACGGACGAAATTACACATGGAGCGTCATCTTCGAGACGCACTCGCATGTGAACCGTGTCAGAGAACTCTGAGGATTGCGTCAGAAGCGGTAGTCCCCCAGCCACAATGCGCTCGCGCCCGTCATCGAACGTTCCGCCTGATCGAGCACACCGGCCACGGATCTGCCGACCAGTGCGGCAACGGCCTGCGGCAGCGACGCGGCCGTCGGCTGCGATGACGGCTTGGGACGCAACATGTCCAACCACGACGATCCGGGATAGGTCACCACGCGCGCGTCGGCGTCCTCGTCGAAACCTGCGAGCACCTTGGCACGCGCAACCGCCGTGCGCAGCCCACCCAACTCGTCGACGAGACCGCGTTCCTTGGCGTCGGCGCCTGTCCAAACACGCCCCCGCGCAAGAGTTTCCATCTTCTCATGCGCAATCTTGCGACCCTCGGCCGCGCGTGCGACGAAATCGGTGTAAACCAGCTCGGTCTCGGCTTCGACGCGGGCGTGCTGTTCATCGGTGAAGGGGGCGTTCGTCGACCATGCATCGGCATTGGCATTGGTGCGCAACGCATCTGACCCCACGCCGAGCTTGTCCTTCAACTCGCGCGACACGAACTTCCCGGTGATCACCCCGATCGAACCGGTGACCGTGCCCGCATTGGCGACGATCTCGTCGGCGGCCATCGACACGTAGTATCCGCCCGATGCCGCGACCGCTCCCATGGACGCCACGACCGGCTTGCCCGATTCACGCGTCCGGATGACCTCGCGCCACACGGTTTCCGATCCGGACACCGACCCGCCGGGGCTGTCCACCCGCAGGACCACTGCGACCACATCGTCGTTCGCGGCGGCCTCGCGCAGCGCCGCGGCGATCACGTCGGCACCTGCGGCCGAACGGCCGAACGGAAGCGGCTGCGGTCCGCCCCGGCCGCTGACGATGGCACCGTGCAGTGTCACCACCGCGATCGTCGGCTTGGTCTTACGTCCCGGCAGCGGCGGAAGCGGCGGCGCGGGTTTGGGTGCGGTGGCCTTCGCGTAGCGCGACAGGAAGAGTCGCGGTGGCGCGTCATCGTCGTCGGCGTCGGTGTTCTCGGGTCCGCCGGCGAGTTCACCGATCCGCGCGTAGGCCTCGTCGCGGAACCCGATGCGGTCCACCAGGCGTGTGCTGACCGCGGCCTCGCGCAGCAGCGGGGCCTGGTCGGCGAGGGTGTTGATGGTCTGGGGGTCCAGACCTCGAGACGCTGCGATTCCGTCCCACACCTGCTGTTGCAGGCTTTCGATCAGTCGGGCATCGGCCTCCCGGTGCGCTTCGGTGTACCGATCCTCGGTGAAAACGTTTGCCGCGGACTTGTACTCGCCGCGCGCGATGAACTGTGCCTCGATGCCGACCTTGTCGAGTGCATCGCGCAAGAACGTCGCGTTCGTCGCGAACCCGATGAGCCCCACCGATCCCGACGGCTGCATCCAGATCTCGCGGAAGGCCGAAGCCAGATAGTAGGACAGGGTGCCCGGGTAGGTCTCGGCCCAGGCCACGGTCGGTTTGACCGCACCGAACGCCACGATCGCGTCGCGCAGTTCCTGCACCGGCCCGGGCGCCGCTGCGGGCAGTTGGACACGTGCGATCAACCCGGCCACCCGGTCGTCCTCGGCGGCACGGTGGATCGCGTCGACCGCCTGACGCAGCACCATCGGACGCCCGCCGCCGGCGATCATCGCGAGCGGATCGAATCCGGCGGTCTCGGGCGGGATCGACATCAGATCGAGTTCGAGCACGCAACCGTCGGGTACGCCGTTGTGCCGCGCGGTGTCGACACGGCGCACGAGCGCCCGCAGATCGTCCTGGCCGGGAATTCCGGGAAGAAAGTCGAACATGGCCCGAGCCTACCGACCTCGAGGTGCACGGCCCATGTCCGCGACCGTCGTGCGTCGAGGCTGTAGTTGTCGTGCCGAAGTGCGAGAGACCACCACGATAACTACAGCTTCGCTGCATTCGCTGCCGCACAATGCGGTTCGCGCGACACTCATTCGTCACGCGCTCACAGCATCGCGCCGTACGGTGGTCGGATGACATTCTCGATCTCTGTCCCGCAGCTCGACACCGGCCGGTTCGACGCGGCAGGCATCAGGGAGTATCTGACCCGTGCCGAGGAGCTCGGTTTCGAGGGCGGGTGGACCCTGGAGCAGACCGTGGGTCCGGCGCCGCTCATCGCGCCCCTGGAATTGCTGTCGTATGCGGCGGCGGTCACCACGCGCCTACGTCTCGGAGTCGCGGTCCTGGTGACCTCGCTGCACGACCCTCTGCAGCTCGCGGCGTCGATCACCGCCGTCGACCGGCTGAGCCACGGCCGTCTGGATGTCGGCGTCGCCCCGGGCGGCGGGTCCCGTCAGTTCCGGGCGTTCGGTGTCGACCCCTCGACGTTCATCGCCAACTTCACCGAAGGCCTGAACCTGATGAAGGCGGCCTGGTCCGACGAGCCGCGCGTGACGTTCCATGGCCGCTTCCGCGACGTCGACGACCTGCCCATCACGCCGAAGCCCGTGCAGCGTCCGCATCCCCCGATCTGGTTCGGCGCCAACGCCCCGAAAGCTCTCGCGAGGGCCGTGCGGCTCGGCGACGCCTTCCTCGGTGCCGGCTCGTCGACCACCGCGCACTTCGCCGAGGCCGTGCGCACGATCCGCGAGGAGCTCGACAAACAGGGCAAGGATCCGCAGAGCTTCCGGATCGGCAAGCGCGTCTACCTCACGGTCGATGACGATGCCGCCCGAGCCCGCGAGCGGGTGGTGGCCGGGTTGCACCGGATCTACGGCCCGAAGGCCGATCTCGCGGCTGTGGTCGTCGCGGGCACACCCGACGACGTGGCACGCGGTCTACGCGAGGTCATCGACGCCGGCGCGCAGACCATACTGCTCAACCCGACCGGGGCGAGCGTTGCCGAGGACCGCGAGCAGATGGAGCGCCTCGCCGCCGACGTCCTCCCCCAGCTCACCTGATATCCGGGGTCACCAACTTTGCCGAGCAGACACAAAAGTGCCCCTTTTCGTGTGAAAAGGGGCACTTTTGCGTCTGCTCGCGCAGAGAAAATTAGAGCTCGGTGGCCGAACCGCCTGCCGCGGTGATCGCCTCGCGGGCGCTACCGCTGAACTTGTTGGCGGTCACGTCGACCTTGACGGTCAGCTTGCCGTCACCGAGAACCTTGACCAGGCTGTTCTTGCGAACCAGGCCCTTGGCCACCAGCTCGTCGACACCGACCGTGCCACCCTGCGGGAAGGCCTTGTTGATGTCGCCGACGTTGACGACCTCGTACTCGGTGCGGAAGCGGTTCTTGAAGCCCTTGAGCTTCGGCAGCCGCATGTGGATCGGCATCTGGCCGCCCTCGAACATCACGGGGACGTTCTTGCGGGCCTTCGTGCCCTTGGTACCACGGCCTGCGGTCTTGCCCTTCGAGCCTTCGCCACGACCCACGCGGGTCTTGGCCTTCTTCTCTCCGGGAGCCGGCTTCAGGTCGTGCAGCTTGATGACGCTCACTTGCCAACCTCCTCTACTTCAACGAGGTGGTGAACGGTATTGATGAGGCCACGGGTCTGGGCGTTGTCCTCACGCACCACCGACTGGCGGATCTTCTTGAGGCCCAGGGTCCGCAGGCTCTCACGCTGCTTCCAGCGCGCACCGATGGTGCTGCGCACCTGGGTGATCTTAAGCTCTGCCATGGTTATGCCGATCCCTCACGCGCAGCCGCTGCGGCCAGCGCTTCGCTCTCGCGCCGGGCCTTGAGCATGCCGGCCGGCGCAACGTCCTCGATGGGCAGACCGCGACGGGCCGCCACTTCCTCGGGCCGCTGCAGCAGCTTCAGCGCGGCAACCGTGGCGTGAACCACGTTGATCGCGTTGTCGCTGCCCAGCGACTTGGCCAGGATGTCGTGCACGCCTGCGCATTCCAGCACCGCACGAGCGGCGCCGCCGGCGATCACACCGGTACCCGGGCTGGCCGGGCGCAGCATCACGACACCGGCTGCGGCCTCGCCCTGAACCGGGTGAGTGACGGTGCCGCCGATGAGCGGAACCCGGAAGAAGTTCTTGCGTGCTTCTTCCACACCCTTGGCGATGGCGGCCGGAACTTCCTTGGCCTTGCCGTAACCGACGCCGACCATGCCCTTACCGTCGCCGACGATCACCAGCGCGGTGAAGCTGAACCGGCGGCCGCCCTTGACGACCTTGGAAACCCGGTTGATCGACACCACGCGTTCGATGTAATTGCTCTTGTCACCACCGTCGCGGCCACGGCCGCCACGGTCGTCACGGCGGCCACGGCCACCGCGGTTGTCCTGCGCCGAACCGGCGCCAGCCTGCTCGGCCATCATGCAGTCCTCTCGTTGACGGTCATCAGAATTTCAGCCCTGCCTCACGCGCCGCGTCTGCCAGCGCAGCGATGCGGCCGCCGTAGGTGTAGCCGCCACGGTCGAACACGACGGTCTCGATCCCGGCCGCCTTGGCACGCTCGGCGATCAGTTGACCGACCCGAACGCTGTGGGCCTTCTTGTCGCCGTCGATGGCGCGCACATCGGCCTCGATCGACGAAGCCGCGGCCAGGGTCGTGCCGTTCAGGTCGTTGACCAGCTGGACGTGGATGTGGCGGGCCGACCGGTTGACCACCAGGCGGGGCACCTCGGCGGTGCCGGCGACCTTCTTGCGCAGGCGCGCGTGGCGACGCAGCCGTGCGTTGCGGCGAACCTCGGAGATGTTCTGCCCGACCGGCTTGTGAGCCACAGTGCCGTCAGTTTTGGTAGCCATGCTTACTTACCTGTCTTTCCGACCTTGCGGCGGATCTGCTCACCCTCGTAACGCACGCCCTTGCCCTTGTACGGGTCGGGACGGCGCAGGCGACGGATGACCGCCGAGATCTGTCCGACTTTCTGCTTGTCGATGCCCGACACCGAGAACTTCGTCGGCGACTCGACCGCGAAGGTGATGCCCTCGGGCGCTTCGATCAGGACCGGGTGGCTGTAGCCCAGCGCGAACTCCAGGTTCTGGCCCTTGAGCTGCACGCGGTAACCGACGCCGAAGATCTCCATCTTCTGCGTGTACCCCTCGGTGACACCGGTCACCAGGTTGGCGATCAGCGTGCGCGACAGCCCGTGCAGGCTGCGGCTGCGCCGCTCGTCGTCGGGACGGGTCACCACGATGGCGCCGTCGTCGGCACGCGAGACCGAGATGGGCTCTGCGACGTCCATGGTCAGCGTGCCCTTGGGGCCCTTGACCGACAGATTCTGACCGTTGATGGTCACATCGACCCCGGCAGGAACCGGGACCGGCTGCTTTCCAATACGCGACATGTCTTATCTACCTCTCACCACACGTACGCGAGGACTTCGCCGCCCACGCCCTGTCGTGCTGCCTGGCGATCGGTGAGCAGGCCCGAAGACGTGGAGATGATCGCCACGCCGAGGCCGCCGAGCACACGGGGCAGGTTGGTGGATTTCGCGTAGACCCGCAGACCGGGCTTGGAAACCCGTCGCAGGCCGGCGATGCTGCGCTCACGGCTGGGGCCGTACTTGAGCTGCACCACCAGCGACTTGCCGACCCGAGCATCCTCGGTGCGGTAATCGGAGATGTAGCCCTCACGCTTGAGGATCTCGGCGATGTTCGCCTTGATCTTCGAGTGGGGCAGTGTCACCTCGTCGTGGTACGCCGAATTGGCGTTACGCAGACGCGTCAAGAAGTCTGCGATCGGGTCAGTCATCGTCATGACAACCGGCTCACCTTCCTCGCGACGGTTCCCTCATAAGGGGCCTGCCGCAATCTGTTTGGTTGGGGTCTGTATGGGGTTGTGCGCGCCGGCGCAGCTGTTACCAGCTGGACTTCTGCACGCCGGGCAGCTCACCCGCGTGCGCCATCTCGCGCAGGCAGATTCGGCACAACCCGAACTTGCGGTAGACCGAGTGCGGACGACCGCACTTGTTGCACCGCGTGTACGCGCGAACCGCGAACTTGGGCTTCTTGCTGGCCTTGTGGATCAGCGCCTTCTTTGCCATAGCTCAGTTCTCCTTGAACGGGAAGCCCAGCGCCCGCAGCAGCGCGCGGCCTTCAGCGTCGTTCGTCGCCGAGGTGACGACGGTGATGTCCATGCCGCGCGGCCGGTCGATGCTGTCCACGTCGATCTCGTGGAACATCGACTGCTCGTTCAGCCCGAAGGTGTAGTTACCGGTGCCGTCGAACTGCTTCGGCGACAGACCACGGAAGTCGCGGATACGCGGCAGCGCGATCGAGATGAGCCGGTCGAGGAACTCCCACATCCGGTCGCCGCGCAGCGTGACGCGCGCACCGATCGGCATGCCCTCACGCAGCTTGAACTGGGCGATGGACTTGCGGGCCCGACGGACCTCCGGCTTCTGGCCGGTGATCAGGGCGAGATCGTTGATCGCACCGTTGATCAGCTTGGCGTCGCGGGCGGCGTCACCGACGCCCATGTTGACGACAACCTTGACCACGCCGGGGATCTGCATGACGTTGGCGTAGTTGAACTCCTGCTGCAGCGCCTCGCGGATCTCTTCGCGGTAGCGCTGCTTGAGCCGGGGCAGAGCCTTTTCAGTGGTGGTCATCAGATGTCCTTGCCGTTGGTCTTGGCGATGCGGACCTTCTTGCCGGTCTCGTCGTCAATGCGGTATCCGACACGGGTCGGCTTGCCGTCGGAATCGACCACCATCACGTTCGAGACGTGGATGGGCGCTTCCTGGGTGACGATGCCACCCGACGACGCGCCGCGTTCGTTGGCCGAGACAGCGGTGTGCTTCTTGATCCGGTTCACGCCTTCGACCAGGACCTTGTTGCGCTCCGGGTAGGCGACCAGCACCTTGCCCTTGGCGCCCTTGTCCTTGCCAGAGATCACCAGGACGGTGTCACCCTTGTGCACCTTCATTTACAGCACCTCCGGGGCAAGCGAGACGATCTTCATGAACTTCTTCTCGCGCAGTTCCCGGCCGACCGGCCCGAAGATGCGCGTGCCGCGCGGATCGTTGTCGTTCTTGATGATGACGGCGGCGTTCTCATCGAACTTGATGTAGCTGCCGTCTGCGCGACGCCGCTCCTTGACGGTGCGGACCACGACGGCCTTGACGACATCGCCACGCTTGACGTTGCCGCCCGGGATGGCGTCCTTGACGGTCGCCACGATGACATCGCCGATTCCGGCGTAGCGCCGCGACGAGCCACCGAGCACGCGGATGCACAAGATCTCCTTGGCGCCCGTGTTGTCGGCGACCTTCAACCGCGATTCCTGCTGAATCACTCGATCTCCTGACCTGGTTTTGTATGCACGCCAGATACCGACCTGGACGTGCGCGGTCTTTGTCCCCTAAAGGCACGCGAGGCTGTCTGAGACTGCGGAAAACAGCATTAGCCAGCCAAGGTCTGCCCAAGGCAACCCCTACATACTAGGTGAGCTCGCGCAATGCTCCAAATCGCGCCCGACCGGCACCCTGATCAGCACCGCGAGTGTGAACTCAGCGCGGTCGCACACCGCGAGTGTGAACCCAGCGCGAATCCCGAGCCATTTTCTCGCAGACGTTTCACACTCGCGAAATCGGGCCCGATGGGCCGGTCAGCTCAGCGTCTGCTCCACCGCCGCCGCGGCCGCGAGCACCAGTGCGTCGGCGTGACGACGCCCCACGATCTGCAGGCCGACGGGCGCACCGCCGACTGTCCCGGCAGGCACCGAGACGGCAGGCTGACCGGTGAGGTTGAACGGCATGGTCACGGCCAATGCGCCCCAGTGATCAACCTGTTGACCTGCGATCTCGGTGGGCATCGGTCCCTCGGCCGCGAACGCCGGGACCTGGGTGGCGGGAAGCAGGAGCAGATCGAAACGCTCGAACGCCTCGGCCATCCTCGCGACGAGCCGGGCCCGTGCCTCGTGGGCGTCCGCGAGCATCTCGGCATTCATGGCGCCCGCCGCGTCCAGGTAACCGCGCAGGGTCGGGTGGATGTCTCGCCCAGGCGGTGCGCCCCGCAGTTGCGTGTGGACGTCGGGCGCCGAGAGCGTGCGGTAGGCGGCGCCGCAGTCCGGGTCGACGGTCAGTTGCGCGGGTACCAGCTGGGCTCCGGTCGCGGCGACGAACTTCTCGGCCGCGGTCTGCGTGACCTCGACGACCTGCGGATCGCACGGCGCATTGCCCAGGTCGGGCATGAAGGCGACGCGAAGCCCGCGCAGGTCGGCGGTCAGGTTGTCTTCGAACCGGACCGGCGCCGGAAGCGACGCCCGGTCGAACGGATCGATTCCGCTGACACAGTCGAGGAAACGTGCGGTGTCACGCACCGTGCGCGTCAGGGCGCCGTAGTGGTCGTTGTCGGCGGCACCGATGTGGCGGGGACCTCGCGGAACGAGCCCATAGGTGGGTTTGAACCCGACCAGGCCGCAGTACGACGCGGGGATGCGCAGGGACCCTGCGCCGTCGGTGCCGGTGGCGAGGGGCACCATGCCCGCGGCCACCGCGGCGGCCGATCCCCCGCTCGACCCGCCGGGAGTGAGCTCAAGGTTCCATGGGTTGCGGGTGACACCGTGCAGAGCGGACGCGGTGAAAGACGCCCGCCCGAACTCGGGTGAGGCGGTCACGCCGATGGGCACGGCGCCGGCAGCCACGGCGCGTTGCACCAGCGTGCAGGTGTGGTCGGCGACCCGATCGGCGTACAGCGCGCTGCCCATCGCGAACGGCCATCCGGTGACCGGATGAAGTTCCTTGACTCCCAAGGGAACTCCGGACATCGGTCCGGGATCCTCGCCGGCTCTCACCAACTCGTCGACCGCGCTCGCCCGTGCCACGGCGCCTTCGGCGTCGACGTGGACGAACGCACCGAGGATTCCGTTGCACTCCTCGATCCGGTCGAGCGCCTCCTGCACGACGGCACGCGCGGTCAACGCACCCGAACGCACCAGCGCCGCGGTCTCGACGACGGTGCGGCCGGGTTCCGCGAGGATCTCCGTCACAGCAGCACCACCGTCGCGATTCCGGTCGCCACCAGAAGCCCGGTGATCACCGGGATGAACAGGCGACGCGCCAGGTCGACCACCGAGACGCCCGTCAGGCCCGCGACAACGATCAACGAGGACCAGATCACCAGCGTGCCGCCGCCGGTCCAGCTCGCACCGTTCTGCGCGATGGCCGCCAGCGTGGCGACGTCGGAGGTTCCGTCCCCGAGCGTCGAGGCCAGCGACCCGGTGAACGGCAGTCCCGGCCAACCGTTGCCGTCCAGCCCGATGAGCATGCCGACGATCAGCATCGCGAACGCCGCGAACACCGGTGCCTGCGGAATGTGGTCCTGTACCGCGGCGACGGCATCGAACAGGAACGCCGGCGCCGTGGCACCTTCGGGCAGTCCGAGAATCCCGCCCGAGTAGTCGGCCAGGCCGATGTAGACGAATCCGGCGACGGGGATGACCATGCCCATGGTGCGGAACGAGAACGTGATGCCTTCCGTGAAATGCTGACCGACGTCCTCGAGCCAACGTTTTCGGTCGGCGATGAACGAGATCGCCACGAGCGCGAGCGCGGCGGTGCCACCCACCAGCGGTGCGCCCAGCCCTTCGTCGATGTCCGGCACGACCGTGGTGAACCGGCCCAGAAGCATGAAGACCAGAAGGCCGGCGAACAACACCGGAACCGCAACCGCGACCAGCACGCCCTTGCGTCCTGTCGGCCGCTCGGCTTCGGTTTCCACCGGCGCAGTGAGGGTGGCGACGGCTGCCGGTCCCTGCGCCTGAGCACCGGCACCGGAGATCGGGCCGGGTGGATCCGGCAGGTGCGTCGACCCTGACGCGGGCAGGATGATGTCGTCGGCCGTCCCCGGAGCTTGTGTCTTGGTGCGGACGTCACGGAAATAGACGATCGCCAAGGCCACTGCCCCGGCGATCAAGGCGATGATGGTCGCGCGGTCGGCGATCAACCGCGCGGGCACGTCGGCGCCCTCGGCGGACAACGCAGGCGCCACGCCCATGATGTAGTCCGAACTGAGCGCCATGCCCTGCCCGGCGATGGCGATCGCCAGTGCGGCGCCCAGCAGCGGCAGCCCGGCCCGCACCGCGGCCGGTAGCAGGATCGCGGCGATCAGCGGCAGCACAGGAGTCGGCCAGAATGCCAGTGAAAGAAGGAAAGTCACGACAGCGAGCAGTAGGTACGAGATGTGGCCGTTACGGAACAGGCCGCGTAGGGGACGAATCATGATGGCGTCGGCGCCCAGCGCGCGCGTCGCACCGAGCATCGCGGATACCAGTGCGATGATGATGAAAATGGGCAGCAGTTCCCGAGTTCCGGTGATCGCGGCGTTGAAGATCGCGCCGAGGCCGGTGGTCACACTGCCCTGGTACGCCAGACCGGTGAGAAATGTTGCCAGCAGCGCGGGCGCTATGACGTTCTTCTTGGCGACGACGGTGCCGATCAACACCACCAGACCGATCAGATACACCCAATGAGCTGCGGACAACGTGTTCACATCCAATCGACTAGAACTGCGTGGTTGCCTGTCGTTCATGTAACACCAAGGCGGTCTTCAGTTTTCGCAATTCGACCGATTGCGCCGAGACCGTCGGCGCCAAACCGCACACCGTGAGCCGAGTGAGCGTGTGCACTGTGCCCCTTGCCATCTGGTAGCCGGCTTCCGAAACTCCGCTACACCACCGCGGCGATGAGGTCGACCTCGACGGGCGCGCCCGACGGCAGTGACTGCACGCCGATCGCGGCCCGCACCGGAACGCCGGATTCGCCGAGTTCGGCGCGCAGCGCGGCCGAGGCGCCGTCGGCGACGGCCGAGAGGTCATGGAACGACGCCGTGCACGCGATGTACACCGTCATGCGAAGACACCGCATGCCCGCGTCGTCGGGCAGCACCGAGCGGGCCGCGGCAAGCGCGTTGCCTGCGGCGATACCGGCCGCGGCGTAGGCCTGCTCCCCCGCAACCGTGTGCCCGACGACACCGCGCACCACGAGCTCGCCGTCGCGACGCGGGGTCATCCCGGCGGTGTAGACGACACCGTCGTGCAGCAGTGCGGGGCGGTAGTCGCCCTGCGGCGCCGGCGCACCGGTCTGTTCAGTCGACACCGATCGCGATGCCTTCCTGACGCGGATCCGCGGCGCCGCTCAGCACACCGCGGGCGTCGCGGCGGATCACCTGGGCGCTTCCGCCCGCCCCGAACGCCGGTTGCACGACGACGCGGTGCCCCAAGTCCTGCAGCCGGGACCGGACGTGGTCGGGGATGGTGGCCTCGACGCGCAGCTCGTCGGGGCTGCCGATGACGTCGGCGTCGGATCCCGGAAAGACCGTGAAGCGCGGTGCGCTGACCGCTTCGGCCGGGTCGAGGCCGTGGTCGAACAGATGCGAGAGCAACTGCATGTTCCACTGCACCTGACCGTCGCCACCGGGGATGGCGCCGAGTGCGAGCAGTTCTCCGTCGGTGCCGGTGGCGACCCAGGCGTTGAGGGTGTTCAGAGGTTTGCGCCGCGGTGTCACCTCGTTGGGATGGCCGGCGATCAGGTACGCCCCGCGTCCCAACCGGTTGTTGAGGACGACGCCGGTGCCGGGCACGGTGATCTTGGCGCCGAACGTGAAGCCCAACGAGTGGATGAACGACACCGCGCGGCCCTCGGCGTCGACCGCGACCGTGCACGTCGTGTCACCACCGGCGACACTGAACGACAGACGCTGCTGCGGCCCCGATTCCAGTGAGCGACGCTGATCGGCGATCCTGTTGGGGTCCAGCACTTCTCGCATACCGGAACCGTCGCTGCCACACAATGCGAACCGGTCCTGGAATGCCAGTCGAGCGGCCCGGGCCATACGGTCGATGGCGTCGGCGCCCAGCCACGGTGCGCCACCGAGCGCGCCGTCGCACAGCGCGGCCTGCTGCAGCACCATCCAGCCTGGCGTCGGCAGCGGTGTCTGGTGGATCGTCACCCCCGCGTACCCGCCGGTGAGTGCGTCCTCGGGGGCGACGACGGCACCTGCGGCCCATTCGTCGCCACTGAACGGCGCCCCGCCCGCGCGCAGCATCGCCACGGCACGTTCGGCGAACTCACCGGTGTAGAACTCGCCGGGCGCAGCGGCGAGCCTGCGGATGGTGCGGGCCAGATCGGGCTGCGGCAACCGCTGCCCCACCGCCGGCGGGGCGCCCGTCGCGGCGTACACGGAGGCCAGGCCGCCGTCGGCACGGATCGACTCGAGCGCCTCCTGAGCGTCGGTGACCGTCTTGGCCGAGCAGGGCAGGCCGTTCTCGGCCATCCGGGCCGCCGGTTCCCACAGCTGCGCGAGCGCGACGGAAGCGCCGTGCGCGTGCAGTGCGGTCAGCGCCGCAGGCGCACCGGGAACCGCGACGCCGAGGGCGCCGTTCAGCGGGATGACGGCCGAGCGCTCCTGGTAGAACTCCCTGGTGCCGCCGTCGGGTCCGAACCCGGCCCCGTTGACGGTCCACACCCGGCCGTCGGGTTCGCGGACCACCGCGAACGCGTCGCCGCCGATGCCGCATTGGCCCGGCAGCGTCAGCCACGTGATCGCGGCCATCGCCAGGGTCGCGTCGATCGCGTTGCCGCCGTCGGCGAGCACACGCGCCCCGGCGAAACTGGCGGCAGGATGGCTCGAGCTGACCATCCCTCCGGTCGACAGCGTTGGCGGTCGCTGCACCGTACTCAAGCCGCTCACGCCCCTTTGCGTCGCCGCCGCGGCCCGACGGGCATCTCCCCCGGTTCGACACCGACGAAGATCTCCCCGTCGCGTTCCTCCACCGGGTAGGTCTTGATCGCGACGGTCGCCGGCGGGCAGATGGGCTCGCCGGTTTCGAGGTCGAATGCACTGCCGTGGCAGGAACACCCGATGCCGTCGTCGACGAGCTTGCCCGACGAGAGCATGCAGTCCAGATGTGTGCAGTAGTTCGACGTCGCGTATGCCTTGCCGTTGAGGCGGGCCACGGCGAACTCGTACTCGCCCGCGAAGAACCGTCGCACGATGCCCTCTGGCACCTGCCCAGATCTGGCGACTCGGGTGAATTCCATTGCAGCTCCTGTGATCACGGGGTGAGGTAGACGGTTTTCTCGAGTGTGTAGAACTCCATGAGCGTCGGCCCGGCCTGTTCCTTGAAGGTCTGGGTGCTCGACGCCTTGTAACCCCCGAAGGGTGCGTTCATCGCCATGCCGGTGGTCGGCTGGTTGATCTTGACGAGGCCGGTCTTCGACCGGTGTGCGAAGTGTGTCGCCGCGGCGAGGTCCGACGTGACGATCGACGCCGCCAGTCCGTACTCCGTCGCGTTGGCCAAGGCGATCGCCTCGTCGAGGGACGCCGCGCGCTGGAACGCGATCAGCGGACCGAAGACCTCCTCGGTGACGATGCGCATGGTGGGCAGCGCGTCAGCGAAAACCGCAGGGCGGACGAAGAATCCACGTTCGCCGACCGTGGTGCCGCCACAGCGCAGCGTGGCGCCTTCGGTGATCCCGGTGTGCACGTAGTGCAAGAACTTCTCCTGTTGGGCCGCGCTGGCGAGCGGGCCCATCTGCACGCCCGGCTGATCGCCCGGCCCGACCTTCAGCGCATCGGCCATGGCGACGACACGCTCCAGCAGTGTGTCGTGGACCGCGTCCACGGCGATGACCCGGCTGGTTCCGGTGCAGGCCTGTCCACTGAGCCCGAACGCACCCTTGACGATCAGCGCGGCCGCGGCCTCGAGGTTCGCGTCCGCGGCCACGACCACCGGGTTCTTGCCGCCCATCTCCAGTTGGACGCGTCGTTGCGGGCCGACCTTGCGGTGGATCGCGCGACCGACGGCCGTCGAACCGGTGAAGGTGACCGCCGCGACGCGCGGATCGGCGGCGACGGCGGCACCGGCCACGCCGTCACCCTGCACGAGCGCGAGCGCCGAGGGCGGCAGTCCGCCGTCCAGCAGCGCCTCGACCAGACGCTGCCCCATGAGCGGCGTGACTTCGGATGGCTTGTAAAGCACCGGGTTCCCAGCGGCCAGCGCGGGCCCGAGTTTGCGGGACGGGATGTTGAACGGGAAGTTCCACGGCGTGATGGCACCGACGATGCCGACGGGTTCGCGCAGCGTGTACACCAGACCTTCCCCGGCAGCGGGATAGGTGGTGCCGGTGGAGCGCAACGCCTCGCCGGCGTAGAAGCGCAGATTCGCCGGGGTCCGACTGACCTCCATGGTGGCTTCGGCGATGGTCTTGCCCTCTTCGCGCACCAGCTCGCCGATCAGCGCCTGTGCGCGCGACTCCAATTGTCCCGCCGCGGATTCCAGAATCGCCGCGCGGCGCTCTGGTGGCGTCGCAGCCCACTCGGGGGCGGCCTTGTCCAGTGCGTCGACGGCCGTACGCACGTCGACGTCGTCGGACGCCGGGAAGGTGCCGACGAGGTCGTCGGGGTCGGCCGGGTTGTACCGCGCGAACGTACGGCCCGACGCGGCCGGGACCCATTGCCCGTCGATGAAGTTGGCGCCCTCGACAGCGGTGGTCACTGTGCCACCTCCTCGGTGTCGACGAGCTCCCACAGGTCGGCCTCGTCGTCCTCCAGCACAGCGCGCGGGAGGCGGCGGCCGAGCAGTTCACGACCGACCATCACGTCCTCGCCGCGATTGACGGTGAACACGCCGCGTAGCGTGTCATCGGTGTCGATGTAGAACGCGGTGAACTCCGAATCCTCGACATCGCCACGGATCACGAGGTCACCGGTCGCGGCGCCGAGCAGCTGGAGGTTGTGCTCGTACTGATCCGACCAGAACCACGGGGCGTCGTCGTTGACGGCGTCGCGGCCCAGCATCGCGTTGGCCACCGCTGCGCCCTGCCGGTTCGCGTTGTCGAAGTGTTCGACCCGGACGTGCCTGGCCGCGCGTTCGGAGAAGCGGCGTGCTACGTCGCCCGCGGCGTAGACGTTGGGCACCGATGCGCGACCCTGGACATCGACGACGATGCCGTCGTCGACCGCGATCCCGGATGCTTCGGCCACGGCGGTGTTGGGCGTGATCCCGATGCCGATCACGACGGCGTCGAACCGCATGTCCTGTGCGCCGGTGCTGACGACGAGGCCATCGGCATCGGTGCGTAGACCGTCCACCGCAACACCCGTGTGCAGTTGGACCCCGTTGGCGCGGTGCAGGCGGCCGATCTCGGTGCCGATGCGGGGTCCGAGCACGGCGCCGAGCGGCACCGCCGCGGCCTCCAGCACCGTCACAGAAGATCCCAGACCTACTGCGGTGGCGGCGATCTCGAGCCCGATGAAACCTGCACCGATGATGCCGAGCCGGCAGCCGGGTGTCAGCGCCTCGTGTAGGCGTGCCGCGTCGTCGAGGGTGCGCAGATGGTGCACCAGGTCGGGCCGCGGCCCGGGAACCGGCAGGCGGCGGGGCCGTCCGCCGGTCGCGAACAGCACCGCGTCGGCGCGGATCGGTGCCTGACCGCTGAGTTCGACAGTGCCGGTGGCGGTGTCGACGCGGGTGACCTCGGTGCCGGTACGGATCTCGACGTTGTTGTCGGCGCACCACTGTTCGGGCAGGATCCACAGGTCATCGGAGGCACCTGCGCCCGAGAGGTATTCCTTGGACAGCGGCGGCCGTTGGTACGGCGGATGCGGCTCATCGCCGATCAGGATGATCCGACCGTCGAAGCCGCGGCGGCGAAGTGTGCGTGCCGCGACCGCGGCGGTCTGACCCGCCCCGACGGTCACGAAGGTGCGGTCGGTCATGCGTTGGCTTCCTCTCCTGCGGTCACGGGTGACATCCGTGCGGCGGGGTCGACGTAGACGGTGTCGTCGTCGACACGCACCGCATAGGTGGGCTGGCAGCGGTCCTGGCTCTCCTCGTATCCGGTCTCGAGGTCGAACTGCCATTGGTGACCGGGGCAGATCACCTTGCCGTGCAACAGGGTCCCCTTGACCAGGGACCGGTCCTGATGGACGCACGCATCGGCGAATGCGTACACCCGCCCCGCCGCCTCGAACAGCGCGATGGCCAGACCGTCGAGTTCCACACGGAGTTTGCGGCGTCGGGCGAGCTCTTTACGGCTCGCCACCGCAACCCAGTTCGCAGTCACAGCGCTACCTTTCTGCCTGAGGCGGCGGGGTCGGGACCAGAGCGGGGCTCAGACGGCGGCCGGCTCGAGATCCGGCGCGACGTAGTAGTCGTAGAGTCCCTTGGTGTACGAGAACCGCATCTCGGCGCCCCAGCGCACCAGCTGCAGGCAGCGCTGCTGCAGTTGCGGGGTGTCGGCGTGGTCGAGCACGATCTGATACCCGCGCTCGCCGTGCACGACGTCGGAGGTGATGTGCAGATCGAAGAACTCGATCTCGTCCTCGGTGAACCCGTACACCTCGCGCAGCGGCACGATCTGCTTGGTGTAGATGCTCGGGACCTGCGATTCCAGGCCGACCACCAGGGCCGCGGTGGCGACCACGAAGTGCTCGCGCTGCGAGACGGCGTAGCACCACGCCTGCAGGCCGCGCGTGATCGGGTTCATGTTCGACGGGTCCTCGATGCGCTCGCGGGTGGTGCCGCACGCCTCACCGAACTTGATCAGCAGGTCGGTGTGACGGATGTCGGCCAGCTCCTCCTCGTACATGTTCTGCAGCGTGAAGTCCTTGGCACCGGTGAACTCGTCGGGGGTGTTCGAGTAGATGTTGGCCAGGTAGTCGGCGAACGGGCCCACGTAGTGGTAGTGGTTCTCGGCCCAGCGGGCGAAATGATCCTTGGTCAGCTTGCCCTCGGCCCACGCCTTGGAGAAGGACGCGTTCTTGGCTTCACGGCCTTTGATGGCGTTCTCGAGTTCGGCGCGGAATTCATCGCGTCCCAGCAGCTCGGTCATGAGTGTTCCTTTCGATGAAAATGCTTGGGTTCCAGGGAGATTAGTGACGTCTAGCTTCACCGACCATGGTCACAATCACCGACTCGACGGCCACCGTGAGGTCAATCTGCACATCTGAGGCCACCTCTGGCTGCTCACACCTGCGCGGCGGTCAGCGCCTCGAACTCGGCGAGGATCGCGGCCCCGACGGCCTTGTCCTGCTCGCCGTTGCCGCCGCTGATGCCCACTCCCCCGACGATCTGCCCGTCGTACACCAGGGGGAATCCGCCGACGAAGATCGCGAATTTGCCGGGCAGCATGTGGCTGATGCCGAAGGCCTCGTTGCCCGGCAGCGCGGGCCCGTTGGGCGGTTCGTTGAACAGATGGGTGGCCCGTTCGTGGCCCGCGGCGGTGAACGCCTTGGCGATCGCGATGTCGACGCCCGTCAGCCGGGCTCCCGGCAGCCGGTGTAGCGCAATGACATTCCCGCCGTCATCACAGATGCACAGGGTCTGCTTGACCCCGATCTCCTCGGCCTTGGCGCGGCCCGCGGCCAGCAACGGCAACGCGTCATCGAGGGTGATGCGGTGAATTCTGTGCATTGATCTCTCGCTCTCTCGAAGCTGGGCTGACGGAGCCATGTCTATCAATGGGCGCACGCTCGAGGTGATGGTTAATATGACCGGAATAGGCGGCTTCGGCGGGTCAAGTTGCACATGGTGCGGTGCCGAGGGCTCCGGTATTCGAATACCAGGCACATACGAGCACAGGGCATCAGGCACAGAGCACGGGGGTTGACATGACGGCACCACCGATCGACAGCGACCGGATGACCGTGCGCGGACTTCTCGACGAGGCACTCATGTCGGGGGCCAGGGTGCTCGCGGGCGAGGATCTGCTCGACGAGGAGCTCAACTGGGTTCTTCCCCTCAACGAGGTTCTGTCCCAGCATGATCGGCTCGACGCGGTCGCGGTGTACGCGCGCCCGGAGTCGTTGACCGGTCGCGCGCCCACGCTGTCGGCGCTGGCGGCCAGAGGTGCGACCACGCTGCTGGTCGACGGCGTCGCGCCTGCGGATCTGGCCGGGCTGCCGACGGGGCTGGTGGTGGTCGAACTCGGCATCCCCGTGGGTTTCGCGGCACTCAACCGCCTGCTGGCCGAGCGTGCGCTCAGCCAGGAAGTCCACGTCATGCGCTATTCGACGCATGTGCACGCCACGCTGGCAGGGTTGTTCCACCGCGGTGCGGGCCTGCAGATCCTGGTGCGCGAGGTGTCCAACCTGGCGCGGAATCCCGCGGTCGCGCTCGATGCGCGCGGTCACGTGGTGGCCCATCACGGATTGCCACCCGAAGCCGTTGCGACCCTGGCTGATTCGATGAGCCGGATGCTGGCCGCCGACCTACCTGCGTCGGAGCGCCGCCACGACGGCCACGACACCCGCACGCAGCGGATCACCGGTCCGGAGGACAGCGCGTGGACCTGTGTCGCGAGCGCGATCCGGCTCGGTAAGTCGTTCGAAGGGTGGGTGGCCATCCTGGTCCCGGCGCTCGGACCGGACCACAGCTCGGCCGCGCCGACCAAGCACGACCTGGCCCGCCACGCCGTGCTCACCGAACAGGCCACGGCGATCATCGGGTCGGAGATGCTGCGGCAGCGCAGCGTCGACGAAGCCGAGGAACGCGCGCGAGGAGACTTCGTCCAGGCGCTGGTGCACGGCAGTTTCTCGAGCGAACACGATATGCGGGCGCGCGCCGAACACCACGACATCGAGCTCGACGCGCGGTTCGGCGTGTTCGTGGCTCCCGGTGTGTTGCCCAGGGGCCCCGACAGCCCGACGACCCCGATGGTGCGGCTCGCGCGGTACGCCGCCGGGGTGGCCCCGCATCCGTCGGTGCATGCCTACGTCACGGTGATCGGCGATGTGCTGGTCGTGGTGCGCACATTGCGCGGCGAGAACGGTCAGGCCATGCGCACCGAGATGGCCGAATACGCCGAGGCGATGTCGCGCGAGTTGCAGCGGCGCCGCGGCCAGCCCGCGCCGGTCGCCTACGGACGGCCGGCCCTCGGCGCCGGCGAGGTACGGGAGAGCTATCGGGAGGCCAGGGTGGCGCTCGGCATCGCGCGCCGCCTGCACCGCACCGGGGCCACGTCGTACCAGCAGCTGCGGGGTTTCACCGTGCTCGCGCAGGTCGCCGAGACCGAGGACAGCCGTCAATTGGTGCGGGATGTGTTGGGTCCGTTGCGTTCTTCTCCCGACCTGCTGGAGACGCTGGAGGCGTACCTGTCCGAGGGCGGCAACATCAACGCCACCGCGCGCACGCTCAACGTGCACCGCAACACCATGCTCGCCAAACTCGACCGCATCTCCCGCATGCTCGGCATGGACGTCCGTGATCCGGAGCACCAGTTCACGGTGTGGCTGGCCATCCGGCTCGACCTGCTCGACGAGGTCCACTCCGCGGTCGAGCGGGAGGCAAGCTTCCGCTGATCATGCCGGGTCCGGCCCGAAGAACGACCCTGCCAGTCCGAGCGCGACGATCACCGCGCACGCGATGAACACCCCTGGATACGACGCAGGGCCGGCGAGGGCCACCGCAACCCACGCCGCCCCGCATGCCGATCCGCCGAACCGCACCAGGTTGAACAGGCCCAGGCCGGTTCCCTCCGCCCCGGCAGGCGAGCGGGTCGCCCCGGTCGCCGCGGGGGTCTGCACCAGTGCGATGCCCACACCGGCCAACACCAGCGCCGCAATCAGCACCCCGAGGTGAAGGCGGTGCTGAGCGACCGTGACAGTCAGGCCGATCTGCACGGCCAGCAACAACGCCAACCCGGCGCGTAGCACGTGGCGCGGCCCGAGGCGGTCCTGACGGCGTCCCACCAGCGGCCCCAGCACCGCCATCGCGACGGGCACGGTGAACAGCACGAGCCCGGCAGTCGATATCGACACCGCGTGCGCGACGAGATACAGCGGTACGGCCAGCAGCGTTGCCCCCAGGCAGAACATCTGTGCAAACGCAGCGAGAGAACTTCTGGCAAACCGCGATTCGCTGACCAGGCGAACGTTGACGAACGGGTTCGCCACGCGCGCGCAGTGGAAACAGAACCACCCGAGCGCCACGACGCCGAGCGCGACGGACCCCACCGCGACCCAGCCGCTCAGATTCGGTTGCCCCGCGATCGCCAACCCGAGCATCAACAGCGCCGATCCGAACGTCAGCGCGGCCGCCCCGGTCAGATCGAAGCGCATCGTGGCGCCGCGATACCGCGGCACGTAGCGCAGCGTGCCGACGAAGCCCGCCAGCGCGACCGGCACGAGCGGTACGAAGATCCAGCGCCATCCCCAGGTGTCGGCCACGACACCGCCCAGGCCGGGGCCCACGGCTTGCCCGATGCCGTTCACCGACGCCCACGCACCCATGGCCCTGCCACGCCGCGGCCCGGAGAACATCCACGCGATCAAACCCATCACCGCGGGCGCGAACGCCGCCGCGGCAACCCCGCCCACCGAGCGCCACGCGATCAACAGCGGCAACGACGGCGCCGTGGCGGCGCCGACCGCGCACACCGCGGTGGCGAGCAGCGCCGCGCAGTACACCCGACGGCGGCCGAATCGGTCGCCGAACCAGCCGGCCAACGGTATGGTCGCGGCGAAACAGACGAGGAAGCCCACCACGACGAAAACGCCGTTCCCCAGAGATGCATCGAACTCGTCGATGATCGCGTCGAGTGGCACGTTCACGACGTTGTTGCTGAGGGTGCCCACCAGCGTGCCGGCGAGCAGCGCGGCCAGCCCCAGCGGCGTGCCGGTATCCGTATTCGCGCCGGTATCGGGCGTCTGCGCCTGGCGAACCTCGGTCATGCTGTGCCCAACCATCCTGTTGGCTGACGAATTGCAGAGTGCGCGTGGATGTTTCTGTCCGCCACTCTCTCACCGCAAGGCCAGGAGTTGGTCCTTCCCGACGAGTGAAGATGCACAACGCGCTACGGGCGCGGTGGGTCAAGATGCACAAAATCGCCGGTCGGCGTGCTGGGCACGGCAACCTTCGGCAGAACCGGACACTCTTTACCGGCCCGTAACCGCCGGCCATGCGATCGACAAGATCGGAACATATTGCACAGGGTGTGACAGCTTCGGCTGTGCACTGTTGTCGTTGACCCACGCGGTGACCGCGCCGACCATTCCAGCATCTGACTGCACAGCCCACCCGCAGTTCAACGAGAGGTCCCCCATTGGACACCCCACTCACCGCGGCGCACTGGATCTATCTCGCCGGCATCGTGGTCATCCTGCTCACGATGGCGATCCGCAAGAACATCGTCGTGCCCGCGGTAACTGCGACGTTGCTCACCGCATGGGCGTTCTCGGGCAGCCTCATCACCGGCCTGTCGGCGATCTTCAACGCGAGCCTGACCGCGGCCAAGGAACTGTTCAACATCTTCCTGATCATCGCGATCGTCACCGCGATGCTGGGCGCACTGCGCGAGATGGGCGCCGACCGCATGATGGTCACGCCGTTCCGCCGCGTCATGCGGGCGGGCCCGAGCAGCTTCATCGTGCTGGCCATCGTCACGTATGTGATCTCGCTGTTCTTCTGGCCCACCCCCGCCGTCCCGCTGGTGGGCGCCGTGCTCATCCCGGTGGCGATCCGCGCGGGTCTCTCCCCGATGTCGGTGGGCATGGTGATCGCGATCGCGGGCCAGGGTATGGCGTTGTCGTCGGACTACATCATCAAGGTCGCACCCGGTATCTCCGCGAAAGCCGCTGGGGTGGACCCGGATTCGGTCGCCGACAAGGCCATGGTGCTCTCGCTGGTCGTGGGGTTGACCGCGTTGGTGATCACCTACGTCATGCAGCGTCGCACGTGGCGCAACCCGTCGCCGGAACTGCTGGTCGAGTGGGAGAACGCGGCCGAACGCCCTGGCGACGGGGACGGCGGGGGTGACGACGCGCCGAGCGGAGGCGCGACCGCCGCGAGCGCCAGACGTCATGCCGGCCCCGACGGACACGAACCCGCCCCGGCCGGTCCCCTGGGCGGGTCGGACGGCGACGCCGCCGTCACGACTGTGGCCACCGTCAAGACGGTGACGGTCGCCGAGCCCGCAGACGATCAGCAGGACCCGAAGACACTGGCGGCGAAGGTTTTCGCGCTGCTGGTCCCCTTGGTGTACCTGGCATTCATCGTGTACCTGCTGCTCGGCAAGTTCACCGATGCGGTGCCCCCGCTCAAGGGCGGGGACGCCGCCGCGATCGTCGGCGGCCTGGCCGCGATGTTGTTGTTCGCCGCGTCGGCCACCAACGACAAACGCAACTTCCTGGAGACGTCGTCGCAGCACGTCGTCGACGGTCTGGTGTTCGCATTCAAGGCGATGGGCATCGTGCTGCCCATCGCAGGGTTCTTCTTCATCGGCAACGGTGACTTCTCGGCGGCGATCCTCGGTATGCCCGCCGACGCCACCGGTCCGGCGTTCCTGTTCGACCTGATCACCGCCGCACAGTCGCATTTGTCGCCGAACCCCGTCGTCACGTCGTTCGCGGTGCTGTTCGTCGGACTCATCGCCGGCCTGGAGGGCTCGGGTTTCAGTGGCCTGCCGTTGACCGGGTCGCTGTCCGGGGCGCTCGGTCCTGTGGTGCACATGGATCCGTCGACGCTGGCCGCCATCGGGCAGATGGGCAACATCTGGTCGGGCGGTGGCACGCTGGTCGCGTGGTCGTCGCTGGTGGCGGTGGCCGGTTTCGCCCGGGTCCCGGTGCTCAGCCTGGCCCGCAGGTGCTTCTTGCCGGTGATGACGGGCCTGGTGCTGGCCACCGTGGTCGCGATCGTCATCTTCTGAAACTAGTTGCGGCGGAACCTGTTTCAGGAGACGACGCAGCGAAACCCGATGTGCGTCGTGGAACTGTCCTGTGACTGCGGTGAGCGCGCCGCCGGGCGGTAGCGATGGCAGTACTCCGGCGCGCACAGGTGCGATCCCCCTTTGAGCACGTGGTTGATGCTCGGATCACCGCCTGCGCGTGGCGGGCAGCACGTGAGGTGCGACCGGTCGCCCGGTTGGTGGTGCGTTGAGAACTTCGTCGACGTCCACTCCCACACGTTGCCGATCATGTCGACGAGGCCCAGGCGGTTCGGCGGGAACGTCCCGACCGGTGACGTGCCTTTCCAGCCGAGCGCACCGTCGTTGCGGTACGGGAACCGGCCCTGCCAGGTGTTGGCCATGAGCCGGCCGTCGGGGCTCACGTCGTCACCCCAGGCATAGCGGAACCCGACCCCACCGTACGGGCCACCGCGCGCGGCATACTCCCATTCGGCCTCGGTCGGCAATCGGCGTTCGGCCCACGTCGCATAGGCCACCGCGTCGGGATAGGCGACCTGAACGACCGGGTGGTCGGGTCGGCACGGTTCGCGGTCCGGTCCGAACGGGTGACGCCAGCACGCGCCGGGCACCCAGTCCCACCACTGACGCCAGTCCCGCAGATCCACCGGGCCCGGCGTGGGCCGGAACACCAGCGAGCCGGGTAGCAGATCGTCCTTCGGCACACCGGGATACAGCTTCGGATCGAGCGGCCGCTCCGCCACGGTGACGTAGCCGGTGGCGTCGACGAACTCGGCGAACCGCGCGTTGGTCACCGGATGGCGTTCGATCGCGAAATCCGCGACCGTCGCGGTGTGCACCGGTGCTTCCTCGGGGTAGAAACTCGTCGAACCCATCCGGAACGCCCCACCGGGCACCTCGACAAGCTCGGTCAACATGGGTTCAGGGTAAGCACGAGGCGGTTCATCAGTCCCTGGCGAATGCCACCGCCCGTCTCATGGCCAGATCCTCGTACGGCTCGCCGGACAGATCGACGGTGACCTGCGCGATCTCGCCTCCGGTGAACGGGAACGGCGCCCGGTAGCTGCGGGACACCGCTGACCCGGTGTTGCGTCCGATCGCGATGCCACCGCCGGCCAGCGCGAAGATCGCCGGGTGGGTATGCACATCGGTCAACTCGGCCACCGCCACGCCGTCGACGAACAGCGTCGCGACACCGACCGGCGTGTGGCTGTTCGGCACCGTTCCGGTGCGCTCGTAGCGCACCCCGAAGATATGCCGGCCCAACGGAACCGGATCCGGGGCGGACACCACCTGCTCGCGTTCGCCGAGGAAGTTGTACACGTAGTGCAGGTGGTCGTCGGCGACGAACAGCGCATGGCCGCCATGTGCGCCTCCCTGCTTGAACAGCACACCCTTTGCCTCGGCGCTGTCGACGGTGACCTCGGCCAGCACCTTGAACGACTGTCCGCGTAGTTCGGCCGCGGCGCCCATCCCGACCTCGGCGGTGTGCGGGTAGTACGTGTAGGTGGTGCGTTCGCCGGTCAGGTAGGGCCTCCACCTACTGGTGGTCTCGAGGATGGAGAGGTCACCGAGCGGCAGGCCGTTGTACTTGTCGGCCTCACCGAACCACAGGGTCTTGAGTTCTTCGACTTTGTCGGGATGTTCGGCTGCCAGGTCTCGGCACTGGCTGCGGTCGGCCTCGATGTGGAACAGCTCCCAGCGGTCGTCCCCGAAATGTCCCCAGCCCGAAGGTGTCGCGGCGTGCACGGTGTTGGCGAACCAGCCCTTGTGCCAGATACCGCGCGTGCCCAGCATGGCGTAGAACTGGGTTTCCTTGCCGGTGGGCGCCCCCGGATCACTCAGGGCCGCTTTGAAACTCACGCCGTCGAGTGGTTTCTGCGCGACACCGCGCACGGTCGCCGGTGGCGTGATGCCCAGCATGTCGTACACCGTCGGGGTGATGTCGCAGACGTGGACGTAGTTGTCGCGGACCTCGCCGCGTGCGGCGATTCCCTTGGGCCACGAGATGATCGCCGGATCGGCGATGCCTCCTTCGTGCGACGCGTAGCGCTTGAACAACTTGTAGGGCGTGTTGAACGCCATGGCCCACCCGATCGGGTAGTGGTTGTACGTCTGTGGGCCACCGAGTTTGTCGATGAACTTCAGCCCCTCCTCGGCGGTGTCGATGTAGCCGTTGAAGAACTTGGTCTCGTTGACCGACCCGTTGGGTCCGCCTTCACCGCTGGCCCCGTTGTCGGAGATCACCACGATGATGGTGTTGTCGATCTGCCCCGACTCCTCGAGATAGTCCAGCACCCGTCCGATCTGGGCGTCGGTGTAGGACAGGAACCCGGCGAACACCTCCGCCATCCGGCAGAAGAGGGCCTTCTCGTCGTCGGAGAGGCCGTCCCACGGGCGCACGGTGTCCTGTGCCGGCCATGGCTGTCCACCCGGGCCCGCCACCTGCAGGTAGGGGTTCATCGGCGACAATTCGGTGTCGGACGGGACGAGGCCCATCCGTCTCATGTTCTCCAGGACGATCTCGCGGTACTTCTCGTAACCCATGTCGAAGCGGCCCTTGTAGCGGTCGGCCCACTCTTTGGACACGTGGTGCGGCGCGTGGCCCGCACCCGGGCACAGGTAGGTGAACCACGGTTTGTCCGGGGCGACCACCTTGGCGTCGCGGATGAACTCGATGGTCTTGTCCGCCAGGTCTTTTGACAGGTGATACCCGTCCTCGGGGGTGGCAGGCGGGTCGACCGGATGGTTGTCGTAGGTCAGGTCCGGGTACCACTGGTCGGTCTCGCCGCCCATGAATCCGTAGAACCGTTCGAAGCCACGCGAGCACGGCCAGTGCCGCTTCGACGACGCCAGGTTGGACTCCTCCAGCGGCGTCAGGTGCCACTTGCCGACGCAGTAGGTGTTGTAGCCGTTCTCGGCGAGCACCTCCGGCAGCAGCGCGGTCTCGAACGGGATCCGTCCGCTGCAGTTGGGGAACCCGTCGGTGAACTCCTCGATGGTGGCCATTCCGACGGTGGTCGGGTTGCGGCCGGTGAGCAGCGAGGCCCGCGTCGGCGAGCACAGCGCCGTGGTGTGGAACTGCGACAGGCGCACGCCGCGTTCGGCGATGCGGCTCATCGCGGGCATGTCGACCAGACCACCGAAGCAGTCCCAGGTGGCGATGCCGGTGTCGTCCCACACGAGGTAGAGGACGTTGGGCGCACCCTGCGGGGCCGTCGGTGCCGCGAACGGACCCCAGTCCGGCTCAGAATCTCTGATGTCCAGTTCGATCTTGCCGTTGAACTCGGTGGCCATCGCTCCTCAACCCATCGACGTGTTGTCCCCGCATGGGAGATCCGCCCGGAGATTACACCGCGCAGGGGGTTGCTGAGGGAAAACTGACGACGGCGAAACCCACGGAGCCGGGTCGGGCATGGCCCAACCGTCTTGATGCCACCGGCATAACTACGCCGATTTCCACGCCAGGGTCGTGATCGCCCGACGATGCGCGACCCTGGTGCAGAAATCGAGGGGACATCGTGGGCTCGGGCACAGAGACAGGCGACGATTTGGCGCAAAACCCTCCCCCAGGGGTAGAGTTCACCAGCGCTGCCGAACGCACGGTTCCGGCGAGCATCGTCGCTCACTGATACGGCAATCACTCGTTCCGGCAATACTTCTCACACGAACGGAGTCTCGGTGACGAGCCAGCCTGCAACGACCTCGCCACGAGAACAACAATCGGTGCTCGCCGCGTTGCGCTCACCGCGCCGACTCCGCACCGAGGTACTGGCGGGTCTGGTCGTGGCGCTGGCCCTGATCCCTGAAGCCATCTCGTTCTCCATCATCGCCGGAGTCGATCCGCGGGTGGGCCTGTTCGCGTCGTTCACCATGGCGGTCACCATCGCGATCGTCGGCGGGCGCCCCGCGATGATCTCCGCGGCAACCGGCGCCGTCGCACTCGTGGTGGCCCCGCTGGTGCACAGCCACGGCCTCGATTACCTCATCGCGACGGTCATCCTGGCCGGCGTGCTGCAACTCGTCCTCGGCGGCCTCGGAATCGCCAGGCTGATGCGGTTCGTCCCGCGCAGCGTGATGGTCGGGTTCGTCAACGCGCTGGCAATCCTCATCTTCATGGCCCAGATCCCGCATCTGCTGGGCGTGCCGTGGCTCGTGTACCCCATGGTCGCGGTGGCTCTCGTGATCATCGTGGCGCTGCCGAAGCTCACCACGGCCGTACCCGGTCCTCTGGTCGCGATCGTCGTACTGACCGCTGCCACCATCGGTTTCGGTTGGTCGGTGCCCGATGTCGCCGACGAGGGCCGACTGCCCTCGAGCCTGCCGTCGCTGCTCATCCCGAACGTACCGCTCACCCTCGACACCCTGAAGATCATCGCGCCGTACGCGCTGACGATGGCGGTCGTGGGCCTGCTGGAGTCGTTGATGACCGCCAAGCTCGTCGACGACATCACCGATACGCACTCGAACAAGTCCCGTGAGGCACTCGGTCAGGGCGCGGCCAACATCGTCACCGGATTCTTCGGCGGCATGGGCGGTTGCGCGATGATCGGCCAGACCATGATCAACGTCAAGGCGTGTGGTGCGCGCACCCGGATCTCGACCTTCCTGGCGGGCGCGTTTCTGCTCGGCCTCGTGGTGGGCCTCGGCGACATCGTCGGCCAGATCCCCATGGCGGCCCTGGTCGCGGTGATGGTGATGGTGTCGGTGGGCACCTTCGACTGGCACAGCATCAACCCGAAGACGTTGCGGCGCATGCCGAAAAGCGAGACCACCGTCATGCTCGCCACCGTCGCGGTCACCGTCGCGACCGGCAACCTCGCCTACGGCGTGGCCGTGGGAACTCTGGCCGCCATGGTGCTGTTCGCCCGTCGCGTCGCGCATCTCACCGAGGTGGCGGTCGAGGACCAACCCGACGAGAACACCCGTGTGTACGCGGTGCGCGGCGAGTTGTTCTTCGCCTCGAGCAACGACCTGGTCTACCAGTTCGATTACGTCGGCGATCCGGTCAACATCGTCATCGACATGAGCGAGGCACACATCTGGGACGCCTCGACCGTCGCGACACTCGACGCGATCACCACCAAGTACGAGGCGAAGGGCAAGACGGTGCGCATCGTCGGCATGAACGACAACAGCGCGCAGCGGCACGCCCGGCTCAGCGGCCAACTCACCGGCGCGCACTGATCCCCCGCGACCATGTCCGACACCGACGCCGAACTCCTGCAGATAGGTGAGGTTGCCACGCGAACCGAGTTGTCCATCAAGACGATCCGTCACTACGACGAGGTCGGGCTCGTGGTGCCCTCGGCACGCTCGGCAGGTGGCTTCCGCCTGTACACCGGCGACGACGTCCGCAGGCTCCTGGCGATCCGGCGGATGAAACCGCTGGGCTTCACGCTCGACGAGATGGGCCGGCTGCTCGACGCACTCGCCGTCCTCGACAACCCTGCCGCCGACGCCGCCGAACGCGCGCAGGCCGCCGAGGTCGTCGCCGACTGTCACACGCGTGCGCAGCAGGCCTGTGACCGGCTGGCCCGTCATCTCGGGTACGCACGTGAGTTCACCGAGCAGCTCGCGAAGCTGCGCCGCTAGCTGTCTGGCGATCTACTCATCGAAGGGCCGCAACAGGTTCGGGATCAACACCCGGGTGTCGGGTACGAACGGCCACTGCGGATCGGCCAGGTGTGCGGCCAGTTCCCCGTCGGTCCACCACCAGCCGTCGATGATCTCCTCGGGCTGATGTCGGACCGGCCCGTCGTAGCTCACGCCGAACGCGAAGAGATGGCAACGTAGGGGACGACCGGCCCATTCGCCGTCCCATGCCGCAGAGGCCAGTGGTTCCGGAACCAGCCCCGTGATGCCGAGTTCCTCCCGCAGTTCCCGGGTCGCCGCCTGAAGCGGGGTCTCGCCCGGGTCGAGCACTCCCCCGGCCAGGCAGTCGTGCATCCCGGCGAACACGGCCTTGGCGTCGGAGCGGCGGTGCACGTAGATCCGGCGTCCGTCGGTCGAGCGCACCAGCACGCCCGCGCTCGCATGCCACAACCCCTCGTCGTACACACGCGAACGCGGCGCTGCGCCGACCACATTGCCGTCGGCGTCGTATACGGCGACCGTCTCATCGGTTCTCTCGTCCATCCGCACCTCCCGCGAACACTTCCCTCGAAACACACAGACCCCCAACACCGCCGGGGCGGGTGGGGGTCTGCGAATGTGTGTTTGTCGCTGATCGACTCGGTCGGAGTTGACCTACTTGGCCTTCTCCAGGATCTCGACCAGGCGCCAGCGCTTGGTGGCCGACAGCGGACGGGTCTCCATCAGCGAGACGCGGTCGCCGATACCGGCTTCACCGTTCTCGTCGTGGGCCTTGACCTTCTTGGTGGTCCGGATGATCTTGCCGTAGAGCGGGTGGCTCTTGCGATCTTCCAGCTCGACCACGATGGTCTTCTGCATCTTGTCGCTGACGACGTAGCCGATGGCGGTCTTACGACGGCCGCGCGGCTTCTCGGCAGCCGGGGTGTACTTGGGTCCTTTTTCCTCTGCCATCACGATTCCTCACCAGCAGGCCCGGATGCCAGGCCCAATTCACGTTCACGCAGCACGGTGTAGACCCGTGCAATCTCCTGGCGCACGGTACGCAGCCGACGGTTGTTCGAAAGCTGACCGGTGGCCATCTGGAAGCGCAGGTTGAACAGCTCTTCCTTCGACTCGCGCAGCTTGTCCTTCAACTCGTCGTCGGTCAGTTCGCGCAGTTCACCAGGCGTAGTTCCCACTGCCATCAGAACTGCTCCTCTCGGGTCACGATGCGTGCCTTGATCGGCAACTTGTGGATCGCGCGGGTCAGTGCGTCCCGGGCGGTCTTCTCATCGGGGTAGCTCAGCTCGAACAGCACGCGTCCGGGCTTGACGTTGGCGACCCACCACTCCGGCGAACCCTTACCGGAACCCATACGGGTCTCGGCGGGTTTCTTGGTGAGCGGGCGGTCCGGGAAGATGTTGATCCACACCTTGCCGCCACGCTTGATGTGCCGGTTGATGGCGATACGAGCGGACTCGATCTGCCGGTTGGTGATGTAGGCGTGCTCCAGTGCCTGGATGCCGTAGTCACCGAAGCTCACCGACGTGCCGCCACTGGCGATGCCACGCTGGGCGGGGTGATGCTGCTTGCGGTGCTTGACCTTGCGGGGAATCAGCATGTTCAGCTCTCCGTGCTCTCGGCGGGCGCCTCGGCAGCAGCCGCGGTCTCGACGGCCGGTGCATCTGTGGCTGCACGGCCGGCTTCGGTGCTCGTCGCCGTGGTGCCCGCGGAACCGCTACGACGCGGCCGGGTGCCCGACGGACGCTCACGACGCGGCCGGTCGGCAGCCGGTGCGGCAGCGGCCAGCTCGCGCTTGCCACCGACGATGTCGCCCTTGTAGATCCACACCTTCACGCCGATCCGGCCGAAGGTGGTCTTGGCCTCGTACAGGCCGTAATCGATGTCGGCCCGCAGCGTGTGCAGCGGGACCCGGCCCTCGCGGTAGAACTCCGAGCGGCTCATCTCGGCGCCGCCGAGGCGGCCCGAGCACTGCACGCGGATGCCCTTCACGTTGGGCTGACGCATGGCCGACTGGATGGCCTTACGCATGGCGCGACGGAACGCGACACGGTTGCTCAGCTGCTCGGCGACACCCTGCGCGACCAGCTGAGCCTGCGACTCGGGGTTTTTCACCTCGAGGATGTTCAGCTGAACCTGCTTGCCGGTCAGCTTCTCCAGGTCGGCGCGGATGCGGTCGGCCTCGGTGCCACGGCGACCGATGACGATGCCGGGACGCGCGGTGTGGATGTCAACGCGGACCCGGTCACGGGTGCGCTCGATCTCCACATCGGCGATGCCGGCCCGCTCAAGGCCGGTGGCCAGCAGCTTGCGGATCGCGACGTCTTCCTTGACGTAATCCTTGTACTGCTTGTCGGCGTACCAGCGGGACTTCCACTCGGTGGTGATGCCGAGGCGGAAACCGTGGGGATTGATCTTCTGGCCCACTACTCCGAGCCCTCCTTCGTCTCGGCAGACTTCTTCGTGGCAGTGTCCGACGCTGCTGCCTTCGCGGCAGCAGAAGCCTTGCTGCCCTGCGCACGACGGCTACGCGCCGAGGCGGCGGAGGCGCCCCGGTCGGAACGACTCGGACGACTCTCCACGATCACGGTGATGTGGCTGGTGCGCTTGCGGATCCGGAAGGCACGGCCCTGGGCACGCGGACGGATGCGCTTGGCGGTGGGGCCCTCGTCGGCGTAGACGGTGGCGACCACCAGGGTCGCCGGGTCGAGCCCCTCGTTGTTCTGCGCGTTGGCGGCAGCGCTCGCGATCACCTTGGCGACCGGCTCGCTGGCGGCCTGCGGCGCCCACCGCAGGATGTCGAGGGCTTCCTCGACGCTCTTGCCGCGGACCAGGTCGATGACGCGGCGGGCCTTGGAGGCCGAGACGCGCACGTAGCGCGCCTTCGCCGTCGCGGACGGATATTCAATAACTGTGCTCATCGACGCTTGCTCTTCCGGTCGTCCTTGATGTGACCCTTGAAGGTGCGCGTCGGGGCGAACTCGCCGAGCTTGTGTCCGACCATCGCCTCGGTGACGAACACCGGGACATGCTTGCGGCCGTCGTGCACCGCAAAGGTGTGTCCGATGAAGTCCGGGATGATGGTCGACCGACGCGACCAGGTCTTGATGACCTGCTTGGTGTTCTTCTCGTTCTGAACGTCGACCTTCTTCAGGAGATGGTCGTCGACGAACGGACCTTTCTTGAGACTGCGAGGCATCGCTGCTACTCCTTCCGCGGCCTAGCGCTTCTTGCCGGTGCGCCGGCGACGGACGATGAGCTTGTCGCTCGGCTTGTTGGGCTTGCGGGTGCGGCCCTCGGGCTTGCCCCACGGGCTCACCGGGTGGCGACCACCGGAGGTCTTACCCTCACCACCGCCGTGCGGGTGGTCGACCGGGTTCATCACGACACCACGAACGGTGGGGCGCTTGCCCTTCCACCGCATGCGGCCGGCTTTGCCCCAGTTGATGTTCGACTGCTCGGCGTTGCCCACCTCACCGACGGTGGCGCGGCAGCGCACGTCGACGCGACGGATCTCACCCGACGGCATACGCAGCGCGGCGTAGGTGCCTTCCTTACCCAGCAGCTGGATGCTGACACCGGCGGAGCGGGCCAGTTTCGCACCGCCACCGGGACGCAGCTCCACGGCGTGGATGACGGTGCCGGCGGGGATGTTGCGCAGCGGCAGGTTGTTGCCGGGCTTGATGTCGGCGTTGGCGCCCGACTCGATCACGTCGCCCTGCTTGAGGCCCTGCGGCGCGATGATGTAGCGCTTCTCGCCGTCCAGGTAGTGCAGCAGCGCGATGTTCGCGGTGCGGTTCGGGTCGTACTCGATGTGCGCGACCTTGGCGTTGACGCCGTCCTTGTCGTGGCGACGGAAGTCGATCACGCGGTAGGCGCGCTTGTGGCCACCGCCCTTGTGCCGGGTGGTGATGCGGCCGTGTGCGTTACGGCCACCCTTGCCGTGCAGCGGGCGAACCAGCGACTTCTCCGGAGTCGAGCGAGTGATCTCGGCGAAATCGGAGACGCTGGCACCGCGACGACCCGGAGTCGTCGGCTTGTACTTGCGAATTCCCATGTTTCTCTAGGTCTCTCTGCCGGACTAGGCCGGCGCTCCGAACAGGTCGATGGGCTTGCTGCCTGCGGCCAGCTTCACGATGGCGCGCTTGGTGCTCTTGCGCCTACCGAAACCGGTGCGCGTGCGCTTGCGCTTGCCCTGACGGTTGGCGGTGTTCACCGAATCGACCTTGACGTCGAAGATCTTCTCGATCGCGATCTTGATCTGCGTCTTGTTCGAATCCGGGTGCACCACGAACGTGTACACGTTGTCCTCGATCAGCCCGTACGACTTCTCCGAGATGACCGGGGCCAGGATGATGTCGCGGGGGTCTGTAATCGTTGCCATCAGACGGACGCCCCTTCTTTTTGGTCCTTGCTGTTCGCGCTGATGTAGGCGTTCAGAGCCTCGACCGAGAACACCACGTCGTCGGCGTTGAGCACGTCGTAGGTGTTCAGCTGATCGGGCGAGATCACGTGGACGCCAGGCAGATTGCGCACGCTCTTGGCGCCGACCTCATCGGTACGGCCGATGACGACGAGCACCTTCTTGTTTTCCGTCAGCGTCCCCAAGAACGTCTTGGCGCTCTTGGTCGACGGGGTCTGGCCCTCGACGAGTTCGGTGACCGCGTGGATCCGGTCGTTGCGGGCCCGGTCGCTCAGCGCACCGCGCAGGGCGGCGGCGATCATCTTCTTCGGGGTCCGCTGGCTGTAGTCGCGCGGCTTCGGGCCGTGGACGGTGCCACCACCGGTGAACTGCGGCGCACGGGTCGAACCCTGACGCGCGCGGCCGGTGCCCTTCTGGCGGTACGGCTTCTTGCCGCCGCCGGAGACCTCGCCGCGGGTCTTGGTCGAGTGCGTGCCCTGACGCTTGGCGGCCAGCTGTGCGGTGACCACCTGGTGCATCAGCGCGATGTTGGGCTCGACGTCGAACAGCTCGGCGGGCAGCTCGACAGAACCGTCCGTCTTACCGGCCGGCGTCTTCACGTCAACTTTGAGTGTCATTACTTCTCGCCTCGCTTGATTGCGCTGCGGACAACCACCAGACCACCGTTGCGTCCGGGGATGGCGCCCTTGATCAACAGCACGCCGTTCTCGGCGTCGACCTTGTGCACCTTCAGGTTCTGCGTCGTCACGCGGTCGTTGCCCATGCGGCCCGACATCCGGGTGCCTTTGAACACGCGGCCGGGGGTGGCGCAGCCACCGATCGAGCCGGGACGACGGTGCACGGCCTGGGCACCGTGCGCGGCGCCCTGGCCACGGAAGCCGTGGCGCTTCATGGTGCCGGCGAAGCCCTTGCCCTTGCTCGTGCCGGTGACGTCGACGTAGGCACCGTCGCTGAAGATCTCAGCGGTCAGTTCCTGGCCGACCTCGTACTCGGCGACGGCGGCCTCGTCGTCGAGACGCAGCTCGGCGACGTGACGGCGCGGGTTCACGCCCGCGGCGGCGAACTGACCCGCGACGGGCTTGGTCACCTTGCGGGGGCTGATCTCGCCGTAAGCGAGCTGCACGGCGCTGTAGCCGTCACGCTCGGGGGTGCGGATACGGGTCACCACGTTCGGACCGGCCTTGACGACGGTCACCGGGACGACTTTGTTGTTCTCGTCGAACACCTGCGTCATGCCCAGCTTGGTGCCCAAAATGCCTTTTCTAGCCATTTGCTCTGGGTCTCCTACTGGATGTTGACGTCGACACTGGCCGGCAGATCGATGCGCATGAGAGCGTCAACGGTCTTGGGCGTCGGGTCGAGGATGTCGATCAACCGCTTGTGCGTGCGCATCTCGAAGTGCTCCCGCGAGTCCTTGTACTTGTGCGGAGACCGAATGACGCAGTACACGTTCTTCTCGGTCGGCAGCGGCACAGGGCCCACCACACTGGCGCCGGTACGGGTGACCGTTTCGACGATCTTGCGCGCAGAGGCGTCAATGGCCTCATGGTCGTAGGCCTTGAGCCTGATGCGGATCTTCTGTCCCGCCACGCTTCTCCTACCTCGCTCCTACTTCGTACATCGGCCGGCCTTGCCAGGAGCAGTGAGAACCCACTGCAACCCGTCGGGCCTGGTGCCCGGCACACATCGCGCCGAGTCTTGCCGCCGCTGTTTACCTGTCTGTGGTTCACCGGCCCCCGCGGTCGGGCGTGTCGCCCTCTCACTTTTCCGATCGGGCCGAAAATCGTCACGATCGCTGTTGGGACCGGATGCGTCCGTTGGGGACGCGGGTCGGATGCCCCGCCAGGTACGTACCCGGCGCAAGGCAACCCGAACAGTATGCCCTAGATCCTCGCGTGCTCCAAATCCCCCCGATACACCGGTTTCGGCCTCGAGCGTGGGTCCTGTGCACGCGAAATCCCCGTCGAGCGTACATACACCCCACGCTCGGCGAGATTATGGTCAGCCTGATGACACACTCCACCAGCACCTACCGGGCCTGGCAGCGGCTGGCGGGCGTACCGCTGGGCTCGCGCCTGTTCACCGCGGCGGCCGTGGCGCGCGTGCCGTATTTCGCCTCGATCACGCCGCACGTCGTCCATATGGAACCGGGCCGAGCCGAGGTGACGGTGCCCAAGTGGTTCCTCATCCACAACCACCTGCACACCGTGCACGCCATCGCGTCGTGCAACGCGGCCGAGATGGCGATGGGCATGCTCATGGAGGCGACCGTGCCCACGACGCACCGCTGGATCCCGAAAGGGATGAACGTCTCCTACCTGGAGAAGGCCACGACCTCGTTGCGCGCCACGGCCCGGCTCACCCCACCCGACTTCGCGTCGATCACCGAGGGCACCGACATCGTCGTCGCGGTCAGCGTCACCGACGGGCACGGTGTCGAGGTGGTGCACGCCGACATCACGACGTGGGTGACCCCGGCCTGAGGCGCGCGCCGATCACTGATCCGGCGACGTCGACACGTGTGGCGGGGGCGCGACCAGCGGCAGCCGCACGACGAACCGGGTGTCTCCGGGTACGGACCGCACCGACATGTCCCCACGGTGCTTGTCGACGACCACCCGCCAGACGATGTCGAGGCCAAGCCCCGATCCCTTTCCTGCCGGCTTGGTGGTGAAGAACGGCGTGAACACCCGGTCGAGGTCGCTTTCGGGGATGCCGCGCCCGTCGTCGCAGAACTCGATGCGCACGATGTTGTCGCCGTCGCGGGCGGTCCGTATGGTCAACGTTCCCTCACCGTCCATCGCTTCGACGGCATTGTCGATGAGGTTGGTCCACACCTGGTTCAGATCTCCTGGGTAGCAAAGGATTTCGGGGAGAGGATCATCCCAGTCGCAGGTCAGCCGGATCGGCTTGCCGTCGCCGATCCGGTCCCCGAAGACCATGAGGGTGCTGCGCAACAGCTCGTGGACGTCGACGCTCTGGTAGGCGCCGCGGTCCATCTGCGAGTACTGCTCGGCACCGGCCAGCAGGGCTGAGATGCGGCCGCTGGCCTCCGCGGCCTCGCGCATACGCAACTCGGTGTCGACGGTGTACGCCAGCCAGCTCATGGCCGCGGGCAGCACTTTCCCGCCGGGTGCATCGACAGATTGCGCCACGCGTTCGAGCCACTCCGCGTCGAGGCCCGCCTCGACCATCGTCGGCGCGTGCCGCCATCCGTCGGCGACGCCGTTGCGGTCGAACCAGTCGCCGATCTCCTCTTCGAGATCCGCGCATTCCACCGGGCTGCGTCGGACCTGGGTCTTGGGAAGTTGCTCGATGAGCTCGTCCTGGACCGTCATGAGACCCAGCAGGGTTTCCGTGGACGGCACGCGCTCGATGACCGTGGCGAGTTCGTGACGCAACTGGGTGATGGTGGCGCGCAGGTCGTTGACGGCGCGGGCGATCGCGGCCGCGGGGTTGTTGAGTTGGTGGGTCAGTCCCGCGGTGATCGATCCCAGCGCCAGCAGCTTCTCCTGCTGCCCTAGCAGTTGCCGCTGACGCAGCCCGCCCAAGGTGTGTCCGGCCAGCAGGTGCACGGCCATCGGGAACTCCGACTGCATGAACCGCGCGAAATCGTCGGCGTCGAGGACGAAAAACCGTGACGGGCGGATCAGTTCGATCGAAACCTCGTAGCGGCGCTCGGCATCGGCGACGTACGCCGACCACGCGCCGCAGTACACGCCGCGCTGCGAGGTGCGGTTGGTGAGCACGTCGACGCCACCGGCCCGGCCGGTCATCAACAGTTCGCCCTCGAGCAACACGTAGAAACGCTCCGCCGGCTCCCCCTTGCGGAACAGCACACCCGGCGGGTGCCGCTCGATCCGCCCCACCGCGCAGAGTGTCTCAAGTTGCGCGTCCGACAGGTGTTCGAACAGGAACAGGGTGCGCAGCTCGTCGGCGCGGCACGGCTCGTTCATGGCGATGTCTCCGTTCGTCGTGCCGTTACCGTCGCACGCGACACCGTGCTAGTCCAGATATGTGCCGTGGCCCTCACGCACCAGGTCGCCGTCGAAGATCAGCACCTCGTTGACGAGCCCGCCACGCTGATTGCGGTACTGGATCACCAGGGTGTACTGCCCCTGGTAGACGTCGACGATCTCGAAGTGCAGGTCCGGCATGCCGGCCAGCGCCGTGGTCCAGTAGGTCCGCAGCGCGTCCTTTCCGCGGACGACGCCGCCGCTGTCGGGCAACACGCGCGCGGCGACGGGTGAGCTGAACACCACGTCGTCGTGGAAGTGCGCGAGCACCGCCTCGACGTCGTGGGCGTTCCACGCCGTCACCCAGGCTGCGGCGAACTGCCGCGCGTCCGGTGTCGTGAGTGCCATCTCTGCTGTCATCTCCCCTTCAGTCCCGCCCAGAACGGGCATTGATGCACCTCGCCGAAATCGCTCGCCAGACGGCTGCCGTCCGGCCGCAACGACATCCACTGCCCGTCGAAGGCCGGCCACTGCGGCTGCCCTTCCCCCGACGGGTCGCCGGTACGGACGAACGCGCTCCAGTACGCGATCATCTGATCCGCCAGTGCCTGCTGCGCCGGGTTGAGCGGTGGCGCTCCGCCGACGTCGAAAAGATAGCGCAGTTCCAGTGAGTGGCTCGCGCCGACCGGGAACGGCAGGGTCCGCATGACCTCCGGGGCGGGGGCGCTGCGGTCGTTGAACTCGTAGGCGTACACCCGACCGGGCAGTTCGTCGGCCATCCGCTCGGCGACGCACGAGAACGCGCTGTCGGTCACAGCGGCCGAATATGCCTGTGGCACACCGCCGTAACGATCCGGCGGATAGTGGACCGCGACCGCTGCGGCGTCGGCACCGAACGTCTGCCGCAACAGCTCGGGATATTCCTCCGGCGTGAATCGCTGCCCCTGGCGCAGATAACGCAGGGCCACGAAGAGCGTGAACTCGTCTCGCGTGGTGCCGAGCAGCACCGGCACGTCTGCCGCATCGTCGAGGGTGGACAGCGGGGCGCGCGGCAGCATCGCGGTGCCGGTGACGGGTGTGGTCATCTGGTCACTGCCGATGTTGAAGTACCACACCGGGTTGCGGAGCCGGTCGACAGGAAGCCCGCGGAGGCAGTCTCCGGCCGTCGCCGGGTCGGGACAGCCCGCGTCTGTCGCATAGGCGATGCTGCGCCGCTCGGCGGTCGCCAGGTCGGTCTGCACCTGGCAAGGTGCGCTCATGAGGATGGCGGCGTCGAACAGCCCGGCAGACCCTGGCGCGACCAGGTGGTCACACACCGATGTCCCGCCGGCCGATTCGCCTGCGAGCGTGACATGTTCGGGGTCGCCGCCGAATGCGGCAATGTTGTCGCGCACCCACCGCAGCGCCGCCTGCTGGTCGGCGATGCCGTAGTTGCCGACCTCGCCCGGCGCCCCGAGTGCCGGGTGGGCCAGAAATCCGAGGGTGCCGAGCCGGTAGTTGACGGTGACGACGACGATGTCGCCGCGCGACGCGAGCCGGGAGGCGTCATAGACGTCGCTGCTGCCGTTGACGAAGCCGCCGCCGTGAATCCACACCATCACCGGCCGTCGGCCCTCTCCCGTCGGAGGCGTCCACACGTTGAGCGTCAGGCAGTCCTCGCCGGAGTTGTCACCGTGTTCGAGGTCGGCGTCGGGGTCCTGGACGCAGCGTGGGCCAGGTCGGGTCGCGTCACGTTCGCCGGCCCAGTTCGCGGCGGGTTCGGGGCTGGCGAACCGCAGGGCACCCACCGGGGGCGCGGCATACGGGATTCCGGCGAACAGTCGATGGCCGTCAGCAACCACGCCGCGGAGCGTTCCGGACTTCGTGTGTACGACGGCGGGGTCCGTGACGGCCTCGGGTCGATCCTCGGCGGCGCGACAGCCGGCCAACCCGATCACCAGCCCGAACAGCACCGCGCTCACCTGCCGGGCCCGACGCATGGGCCGAGCCTACTGGGCCCGGGCACCACCGGACGGGCGATCGACCGAGGACCCCGCCGGCTCCCGACGTGTGCCGCGACCCCGGCACTTACCTTGCCGGTCCGGGTACTCGGGGCGCCGATGTGCACGACGCCGCGTGCGCGACGCAAGTCGCCCAATCGAACAGGCCCGGTGAGGCCGATCACATACACTGCACTTGACACCCGTCAAGCACAGTGTTGCGTGAGGAGTCCGATGAGCACACCGACCATGGATGACGCCGCGAAGGTGCTGGCCGACCCGAAGGCCTACGCCGACGATGCCCGGCTGCACGAGGCCTTGGCCAGGCTGCGGGCCGAGAATCCGGTGGCATGGGTGGACCATGGCCCGTACCGGCCGTTCTGGGCGATCACCAAGCACGCCGACATCATGGCCATCGAGCGGGCGAACGATCTGTGGCTGTCGGCTCCCCGGCCCCTACTGGTGACCGCCGAGGCAGACGACCTGAGCCGGGCGCAGCAGGAAATGGGCATCGGACTGCGCACGCTGATCCACATGGACGATCCGCACCACCGCAAGGTGCGGGCCATCGGTGCGGACTGGTTCCGGCCGAAGGCCATGCGAGAGCTGAAGGTTCGGGTCGACGAGCTGGCCAGGATCTACGTCGACAAGATGCGCGACATCGGCCCGGAGTGTGATTTCGTCACCGACATCGCGGTGAACTTCCCGCTGTACGTGATCCTGTCGCTGCTCGGCCTGCCCGAGGAGGACTTCGGGCGGATGCACATGCTGACCCAGGAGATGTTCGGCGGCGACGACGACGAATACAAGCGCGGGACCACGCCGGAAGAGCAGATGGCCGTGTTGACCGACTTCTTCAATTACTTTGCGGCGCTGACCGCCTCACGGCGAGAGCACCCGACCGACGATCTCGCGTCGGCGATCGCCAACGGTCGCGTCGACGGCGAGCTGATGTCGGACATGGACACGCTGTCCTACTACGTCATCGTCGCCAGCGCTGGTCACGACACCACCAAGGACGCCATCTCGGGCGGCCTCCACGCCCTCATCGGGAATCCGGGTGAACTCGCGCGACTCAAGGCCGATCCAGGCCTGATGGGCACCGCGGTCGAGGAGATGATTCGGTGGAGTACGCCGGTCAAGGAGTTCATGCGCACGGCCGCCGCAGACACCGTGGTGCGCGGAGTGCCGATCGCGAAAGGTGAATCCGTCTACCTCTCTTATGTTTCCGGCAACCGGGATGAAGAGGTGTTCACCGATCCATTCCGCTTCGATGTCGGCCGCGATCCGAACAAGCACCTGGCGTTCGGGTACGGCGTGCACTTCTGCCTGGGCGCTGCGTTGGCACGCATGGAGATCAACAGCTTGTTCAGCGAGTTGTTGCCGCGCCTGGATTCTATCGGATTGGCCGGTAAGCCAGAGCTTTCCGCGACGACGTTCGTCGGCGGGCTCAAGCACCTGCCGATTCGTTACTTGATCCGCTGACACCGTGGTCACGGCGGCGGTGGGTTGAGAGGAAGCCGTCCACCGCCGACCGCGCGCACGCCGCGTAGTCGAACTCCGGCAGCGTGCTCAGCTTTCCGAGCACGATGGGTCCGAGCAACAGCGCGGCGGCCTGCGCCCGGTCCACCTCACCGAGTTCCGCCTGCGCCTCCGCGCTGGTGAATATCGCCTCGAACGGCGCGGCGTACTGCTCGGCGACACGCTCACGCAGCGACAGCACCTCAGCGCTCGCGCTCGACGGCAGGTGTTCCATGTCGCCGCCGAGCGCCAACCACGCCATCGCGGTCACCGTCACCGGGGCCTCGGCGATCAACTCGGCCTGCGCTGACACCAACGCGATGAGCCGGTCGCGCAGCGTGCCCTCCTGCGGAGGGGTCGGCGCGGCGGGGATCAACTGGCGAAATGCCGCTGCCAGCAAGTCGTTTCCGCTCGGGAAGTGCCGGTAGAGGGTTGCCCTGGCAACGTTCGCCGCGCGGGTGACGGCGTCGACGGTGACCGCGCTGGGACCGCCCGAGCGCAACAGCGTCGTCGCAGCCTCCAGCAGGCGCGCCCGCGAGCGCGCGGGACGCGGATCGTTGCTTCCGGCCGTCATGGTGCCTCACCTCCACCCCAACAAATCGAGACTTACCGTCTCGCTACGAGACTGTTAGTCTCAAAGCTTGGCCCCTCGAAGGGAGCTTCATGCCTGACGCCCTCGCCGAGCCCGGCCAGGATATCGACTGCGGGATGGCCGGGCTGTCGGTCCATGCACGGTCCCCTCATCACGCGACGATTCGGCGCCCCCGGTCGACTGGCTCGGCGCCGCGCTCATCGGCACGGCCGTGGCGACGTTCGTCTTCGGCGTCGTCGAGGCCCCCGTCCGCGGGTGGACACACCCGTCGGTGTGGGGCGCGATGGCCGGCGGCGTCGCGCTGGGCGCCGCGTTCACCGTCGTGGAGCTGCGACGCACTCATCCCCTACTCGACGTCCGCCTCTTCGGCGACCCGCACTTCGCGACGGGCTCAGCGGGCGTGACGTTCCTGTTCTTCGCGAGCTTCGGGTTCTTCTTCGTGAGCATGCAGTACATCCAGCTGGTCATGGGTTACAGCCCGATCGCGACGGCTGTCGCGTTGTGCCCCTTGGCAGTACCGATCCTGGCATTCGGCGCGACCACCCACCGGTATCTCCCGCTGCTCGGCCTGCGCCTCACGGCCTCTTTCGGCCTGTTGCTGACCGCCGTTGGTCTGCGGTGCCTGCGCACACTCGAAATCGGTTCGTCTTACTTGGATTTCGCCTGGCCACTGCTGATCATGAGCGTCGGTATCGGATTGTGCACCGCGCCGGCCACCTCGGCGATCATGGGCGCGGTGCCGGATGAAAAGCAGGGTGTCGCCTCCGCGGTCAACGACACCACCCGCGAGGTCGGTGCGGCGCTGGGCATCGCGGTGGCCGGTTCCGTGCTCGCCGCGCAGTACGAAAAGCACCTCGCACCCGCGCTCGGCGCACTCCCGGAGGCCGTGCGCGCCCCCGCGCTCAACTCGCTCGCCGAGGCGCTCGCGGCGGCCGGGCACATGGGACCACAGGGCGTCCGACTCACCCAAATCGCACAGCAGGCGTTCCTCGATGCGACCGGTTCGGCCGTCGTCATCCTGGGTGCGGTCATCGCGGTGGCCGCGGTGCTCACCGGCGTGTGGGGCCCCGGACGTGACGGACAACAGCTGGGGGTGATCCGCCGACTCAGGACACGACGAACTCGGCCGCCCGGTGGCCGATCATGGCGATCGTCGCGTGCGGCCCACGACTGGTGATGGCAGGCATGATCGAACCGTCCACGACCCACAGCCGGTCGACGCCGTGTACGCGGCACGTCGGGTCGAGCACCGCGGCGTCGTCGACACCCATCGGCGCGGTACCGGCGAGGTGTTGCGACGTCGACCAGGACGGATCGCCGACTTCCACTGTGTGGCTCACCAATTCGCGGGCCATCCGCGCGGCGGCGCGCAGTGCCTCGACGTCCTCGGCGACGGTGTCGTAGCGGTGTTCGATGATCGGCAGCACCGTGGGATCGGCGGACGCGAGCCGCACCCGGCCCCGTGAGTGCGGCCGCATGAGCGCGACGCCGAGGTGGGGCAACTCTGCGGGGTCGTGACCGGGCCCGTGCACCATCGCGGAGAAGCCCGCGGTGTACGGCCGGATCTCCACGCCGTCGGCCGTGGCGAGTACGGCCTCCAGTGGCGGCAGGTCATGGGTGGCGGTCCAGGCCACCGGCAGCACCCACTCCGGGTGATCGACCGTCGCCGTCCCGACGGGCAGGGCCGCTGCCACGCCGATCCCAACGGCCGTCAACTCGTCGGCCGGTCCGACACCTGAGAGCAGCAGCAGGTGAGCCGATCCGATTGCCCCGGCGGACAAGACGATTCGATCGGCATGAAGGATCTCGCCGTCGTTGCACTCGACACCGATCGCAGCGCCGCGCTCGATCAGGACGCGACGCACGCGGGTGTCGGCGCGCAGATCGAGGTTGGGCCGGTCCAGTGCGGGCTGCAGGTAGGCACCGCCCGGTCCGAGACGCATACCGCCGTCGATGTTCAGCGGCACCGCGCCAACGCCGGGTGGCAGTGCCGCACCGGCGTCCGAACCGTTGAGATCATCGATCCAGCCGTAACCCGCCGCGACCGCTGCGTCCACGAAAGCCGCTGTACAGCGGTCGAATTCGCGGACACGGCGTATCTTGATCGGACCATCGGAACCGTGCAGGGCGGTGCCGAAGTCGAGGTCGGTCTCGATAGCACGAAAATGCGGCAGCACGTCGTCCCAGCTCCAACCGGCAACACCCCACGTCGCGAAGTCGGTGGGCAGCCCGCGACAGAAGTAGCCACCGTTCACCGCTCCGGAGCCGCCGACCACCGATCCCCGGATGATCTCGGTGTGCCGCGGCGGGTGTTCGGTGAGTGTCGACGGGAAGTGCCGTACCACCGAGCTCGCGGCGCCGATCGGCAGCCGCAGGCCGTCGGTGATCTGTGCGGCGACCCGCGGATCCGAGGGTGCGGGGCCGGCCTCGACCACCGTTACCCGACAGGCCGGATCTGCGGAAAGGCGTTCGGCCAACACCGATCCGGCGCTGCCGGCGCCGACGATCAAGACGTCACTCAAGGTCGGTGGCTAACTCCGCACCTGGGGCTTGAGCGCGCCGAGGTGACGCTCGCGCACCACACCGGTCCACAGGCCGGTGCCGTAGGCGATGTCGTCGAGCCGCTTGAGCAGGATATGGGCGAGCAGGCCGACCGGCTTGGTGTCGTCGTCGGCGTTGCCTCGTCTGCTCACCCAGTCGACCACACCGTCCACCACCGCGGCCACCAGCACCGCGTGCCGCGCCCGGCGGAACAGCAGCGCGGCGATCAGGGCAAGCGGCCAGTAGTGGCGACAGATCGCCGAGCACAGCTGCATCGCCGACGACCACAGGCCGTGGGCGGCCACGACCGCGACCTCCTTGGGTTCGGTGTCGACCACGCTGAGCGCCCGCGCGATGCGGGTACCGGCGAACACCGCGGCCGCAAGCGAGGCCAGGTAGCCGAAGAACGACCCGACCCCGAGCATCAGCCACACCATCAACGTCCAGCCCGAGATCACCAGCGGCGATGTCTTACCGGGGTGCCGCACGGTCAGCGGCGCGGCCGAGGTTCCATAGAAAGCCTTGCGATTGAACCACTCTCGCAGGTTGGTGCGATGATCGTGCGCCACCAGGGCGATCGGCTCGTACCGCAGCCGGGCGCCCGACTCGACGAGGCGCCAGCACAGGTCGACATCCTCACCCGAGTGCATGGTCTCGTCGAAGCCGCCCACTTCCACGAGCGCCGACCGGCGGCAGATGATCGCCGCACTCGGCACGTAGGACACCGTGCCGTGCGGCACCACCGGCGCCTCCCGGACGCCGAGGTCGAGTGAGGAGCGCACCGCCTCGTACCGGGCCACGAGGTTGTCGGCGTTGTGCAGACCCACGATGCGGGGAGCGACCAATGCGACCGCCGGATCGCAGAAGTGCCCGAGCAGCGACTCCAGCCAACCGCGCCTCGGCACCACGTCGGAATCGAGGAACGCCACATAGTCCGTCTCACAGGCCGCCAACCCGGTGTTGCGGGCCGCCGCGGGACCGTTGCTGCGGGCGTGGCGCAGCACCTGCACGTCGCAGTGCATACCGGAGAAGTCGGAGGGCTGCACGGGGATCGCAGAGCCGTCGTCGACCACGATCACGCGGAGCCCCCGCAGCGCCGCGATCAATCGGTGCAGCCCGGATGCGTTGTCCCGTACGGGGATAACCACGGTGACATCGCGATGGGACGGTCCGCTGGCGGGACGCGGATGCGCGACGGTCGCGTCGAGCAGGGTTCGCGCAAGTTGCGCGGACAGCGCGTCGTGGACCTCCAGGCGGCCCTCGTTGAGCATGTTCTGGGCTTTCGGCGCCAACCGCAGCAGCCGGGTCGGGGATCCGCCCAGCAACGCCGCACCCTCTCCGAGCACCTTGACTCGGCGATCCACCTGCACGGCAAAACCGTCGGGCAGTCTCGGTCCGGTCATGTCAGCAATCCGTTCCGGTCGGGCTGCCACCGCTTGATCCGGTCGGCGCAGCCGTTGACCATCTCAGCAAAGATACGCTCCCCCTCGGCTGCTGTCGCGGTCGTCGGGTCACCCAGAATCCCGACTTCGCTCACGGCCGCGATCCCACCGCTGCGCATACGCGGCATCAGCTCCGTCAACGGGGCCGTGATACCGCAGATGATCTCTTCGGTCAATACATCATCGGGTGAAATATGCAGCAGTACGGACGTTTCGGTGTGGCCGGCGTGGGGGTCGGCGTCGGGGACGCTGCACGGTACCCAGCCCGCATCTCGACCTTCGTAGCGCAGCAGCCCGACCGCAGCCGACAGCGCCTCGACGTTACCGCCGTGGCCGTTGACGAAGACGATACGGGACGCCCAGTGCGACGCCGACCTGCCGTATTCGACCAGCAAAAGCTCCAGGGCCGCGGTACCGATCGAGACCGTTCCGGGAAATCCTTCGTGTTCCCCGCTGGCGCCGTAACTCACCGCCGGGGCCACCACCGCGTCGCGACCGGCGGGCGCACCCAACTGCTCGACCGCCGCGCCGGCCACAGCGGTCGCGATCCGGGTGTCGGTGTCCAGCGGCAGGTGCGGACCGTGCTGTTCGGTGGAACCAACCGGGACAAGCAACATCGGCACCATGCGCTGTAGCTGCCTCGTCGTCGAGTTCCCGAGCCCGCTGCGAGATGCCACGTGCCGATGGTAAGCCGAATTCACCTGGCGTGCGCCAGATGTTCGAGCATACGCAGAATTTGATTTTCCGGACGTTTCCCCACTGCCGAAGGGGCGCATCCCGTGCGCCCCTTCTGCCTCCCCTGTCACGCCTGGCGGAAGGCCCTCACGAACCGGAGGCCGGCGGTACGCCCAGCGCGCGGGTGAAGCCTTCCGGAACGAGGATGTCCTCGGGAACAAGATCGTGGATCGACGAACGACCGAGGCCCATCAGCGCAGAGTCGATACCGCCGCGCAGGATGTCGAGCACATTCTCGACGCCGGCCTGTCCCTCGGCGGCGAGCCCCCACAGGTAGGCACGGCCGATCATGACTGCGCGCGCACCCAGCGCGACCGCCTTGACGACGTCGCTGCCGCGGCGGACGCCGCCGTCGAGGACAACCTCGATCTGATCACCGACGGCTGCGGCGATCGCGGGCAGCGCGCGGATGGCCGCAGGCGTCCCGTCCAGGTTGTTGCCGCCGTGGTTGGACACCGAGATGGCCGAAACACCCGCGTCAACAGCACGTTTGGCGTCGTCGACGCGAATGACGCCCTTGAGCATGAAAGGTCCGTCCCACTGCTCGCGTAGCCAGGCGATGTCCTCCCAGGTAGGCGGGGGTGTGCCCATCCACTCGCCGTAGGCCTGGAAGAACGGCGGGCCCGCCTCGCCGCGGGCGGCCTGGTTGGGCACCCGGAGGTTCGGCGGACGCATGGTCTTGCCCCACTGCCACAGCCAGCGCGGTTTGGTCAGCGCCTCGGGCATCATCGTGACCATCGTCTTCAGATCCATCTTCTCGGGGATCTTGGGGCTGCCCCAGTCGCGGCCGTGGCTGAAGCTCCAGTCGGTGGTGACGATCAAGCCCACCGCACCCGCGGCCTTCGCGCGCTCGGCGCGCGCGAGGATCGCGTCGCGGTCACCGAGCCAGTAGATCTGGAAAAAGATCTTGTCGTTGACCGCGACGACCTCTTCGATCGGCTTGCTGGCAAACGACGACAGCCCCATCGCGGTACCGCGTGCGGCGGCCGCGCGGGCAACCGCGACCTCGCCGTCGGGGTGCACGGCCTGCACGCCGGTCGGCGAGATGATCACCGGCAACGAAATCTGTTGCCCCATCACGGTGGTGGTCATGTCGCGCTTCTCGGGCGCACCGACGACATGCGGCGCGAAGCCGAGCTCGGCGAACGATTCGACGTTGTCGGTGACCGTGACGCCCTTCTCGCTCGCCGAGATCAGCGAGGAGTAGACCGATTTCGGCAGCCGCCTGCGCGCCCTTTGCTGGGCGATCGCAACGGTTTCGAACCACGTGTCTCGTGCCATGTTCACACCGGACTTTCGTTGCAGAATCGGGCCGGGGGTTTGGTCAGCAGTTTCAAGGCGACCGGCCCTTGTTTGGTGCCCCGCGAGTGGTCACCGCTGGGCTTGGGCTTGATGCGTTCGGCTTCCAGGGCCGGGGCTCCCCAACCCTCGACGCACTCGGGGTCGGGGCCGTCGAGCGGCAGTCCCGTGAAGAACTTGGCCGCCATGCAGCCTCCGCGGCAGCTGTCGTAATGCCCGCAGCTGGCGCACGCACCGGCCGACTGCGGCTCCCGTAGTTCCCGGAACAGCTCGGCGTTCTGCCACACGTTCGCAAAACCCCCGTCCGACAGGATGTTCCCGGCCAGGAACTTGTCGTGGATCGCAAACGGGCAGGCGTAGACGTCGCCGACCGGATCGATCAGGCACACCACTCGGCCTGCACCGCAGAGGTTCAGGCCCGCGAGTGCGCCCGGCGCGCCGAGCCCGGACAGGTGGAAGAACGAGTCGCCCGTGAGCACACGGTCCCCCTTGGCCACGAGCCAGTCGTAGAGCCGGCGCTGCTGCTCGGCGGTGGGGTGCAGATCGTCCCACACGTCGGCGCCCCGGCCGGACGGGCGCAGCCGCGTGATACGCAGGGTGGCACCGTAACGCGCTGCCAGAGCAGCGAAGTCGTCGAGCTGATCCACGTTCTGGCGGGTCACGACCACCGAGATCTTGGCGTCCTTGAAGCCCGCGCTGCTCAGGTTCTCCAGCGCGCGGATTGCCATGTCGAAGGAACCCTTACCGCGCACGGCGTCGTTCACCTCGGCGTTGGCGCCGTCCAGCGAGATCTGGACGTCCACATAGTCACTGGCCGCGAGTTTGGCCGCGACCTCGGGCGTGATCCGAACACCGTTGGTGGAGAACTTGACCCCGACATGGTGTGCGGTGGCGTAGTCGACCAGCTCCCAGAAGTCCGAGCGCACGGTGGGCTCGCCGCCGCCGATGTTGACGTAGAACACCTGCATGCGTTCGAGCTCGTCGATGATGTCCTTGCACTGCTGCGTCGACAGCTCCCGCGGGTCCCGCTTGCCCGACGAGGACAGGCAGTGGACGCACGCGAGATTGCACGCGTAGGTGAGTTCCCAGGTCAGGCAGATCGGCGCGTCGAGGCCGCGCTCGAACTGTTCGACCAACCGGGGCACGGGCTGAACTGAAGTCATTGCGATCCTTCGGGGTTCCCGGGTACGAGCATGTTCGACTGCACGAGCACGCGAAGTGCGTGCAGATAGGGCGCTTGCTGATCGTCGGCGACCCCCGCGGCGCGGAGTGCCGACCGGGCGTCGGGGTGGTCGGAAAGCGAGTTGACCACCTCGACGACCGTTCGGTTCTTCAGGAACGACAGCTTGCGCGTCCCGAAGTGGTACAGCAGGGCGCCGAACGGCTCCGGCCGAACCGCGACCTGATGGTGCAGACGCCAGCTCACATCCGGATCGAAGGTGATCTGTTCGGCGACCTGAGTGGACACGGTCAGTAGACCCCGCACATACCGTCGATCGAGACCTCTTCCACGAGAGTCTCGGTGACGAGTTCGGTCTCGGCCTCGACGTGCTGATTCGGTTCCATGTGGACTCCCTTTCGTCGCGTATGGTCTCGACAGTTGTGATCGAGATCGCAAATATATGGCATCGAGTGCCAGAATGGAAGAGGTGGTGTGAGATGTCCGAGGGATCCCGCGCGGGGCGTCGTCGCTCCACCACGCAGGACCACATCGCCGGCGTGGCGATCGAACTGTTCGCGGTCCGCGGGTTCGACGCGGTGAGCGTCGACGACGTCGCAGCCGCCGCGGGAATCTCCCGGCGGACCCTGTTCCGGTACTACGCCTCCAAGAGCGCCATACCGTGGGGCGACTTCGACTCCCACCTGCGGCACCTGCGGGAACTGCTCAGGACCCTCCGTTCCGAGGTGTCACTCGGCGACGCGCTGCGCGAGGCCCTGCTGACGTTCAACACCTATGCCGACCACGAGATGGCCGAGCACCGCCAGCGCATGCGCGTGATTCTGGAAACCGAAGAGCTACAAGCCTATTCGATGACCATGTACGCCGGATGGCGGGCGGTCATCGCCGAGTACGTCGCAGACCGTCTCGGCGTGCACACCACCGATCTCATGCCGCAGACCGTCGCATGGATGATGCTGGGCGTCGCGTTGTCGGCCTACGAGAAGTGGCTGGCCGACGAATCCGTGTCGCTGCGTGATGCGATCGCCACCGCGTTCGAGGTGGTCCGTCCCGGTTTGGATGCCCTGCAACCCGCACACTGACTTGTGCACCGCGGGTTTCGCTCAGCGTCTCGAACGGTGCACAAATCACTGCCGCCACGCGCAGGCCAACGGCCCCGGGTGATCAGGGCTCAACGGTTCGGTGAGCACGATCGGCGTCTGCGCCATGAAACGTGGTCGCGTGCCGCGATGTTCGTCGGCGGCGTGCACCGTGAACGGGTGCACCAGGTACATGTCCCCCGGCCGCCCGGTGGCCCGCGCGACGGGTCGTCCCGCGCTGGCGCGGTCGACCAGCGCACCGGAGGCGACGAAGTCGACAGGGTCGTCGGGACCGAGCACACCGGCGACGTCGCGGTGGGAGCCCACCCGGATCCGTGTCGGCGCGTCGTCGGGACCCACCTCGGAGAGCAGGGTGAGCAGCAGCATGGTGTGCGGCCTTCCGGTCACCGCCCAACTGTCGGCGGTCACCGGGGTGTTGGCGTCGATGTGCCAACCCCGGTCGTCCGCGCCTGGACGCACCGGGAACCGCACCGGGATGTTGCCGAGCGCGAAACGCCGCACCCAACCGTCGCGGCCGCACAGTCGATCTAGCGCATCGGTCAGCACCGGGCTGCGCGTCAGCTGGGAAAACGGGCCGGTGCCGGTGAAGTCGCCGGTCCACACCACGGGCTCGGTCCACGGGCCGTCAGGTGACAGACCGAGGCGCTCCCACAGCAGATCTCTTGCCGCGTCGGCCACCTCGATGTCCACGGTGTGTTCGAGTTTGACGAATCCGTCGCGCATGAACTCTTCGATCAACCTGTCTTCGATCATCGGAAGCCAGCCTGACCCATCCCCTAGGCGGACGCGAACCATTTTCCCGGTGCCGGAAAAATTTCGCCTGAGGACCGTCGGAGTTCGGTGCCCGACGGCGACGATAGGGGTGTGAGTGCCGAAACAGATGCTCCGCGGGCACTGCTGAGGCTCTACGACGAAGCCTTGCCGGTGGTGTACGGATACTTCATCCGGCGCTGCGGTGACCGCGGAACCGCCGAGGATCTGACGTCCGAGACGTTCCTGGCGGCGATGGATGCCGCGCGCAAGCCGTCGCCGCCGCCACTGTCGGTGCCGTGGTTGATCGGCGTGGCGCGGCACAAACTCGCCGACCACTACCGGCGCAGGCACGGCCGGTTCAGCGTTCCGGTGGCCGAACTGCCGGAACCGGCGGACCCGGCCGACGACTGGGATGCCACCCTGGACCGCATCGTCGCGGAGAGCGTGCTGGCCCGGTTGCCCGAGCAGCACCGCACGGTCCTTGCGCTGCGCTACATGGACGACTGCTCGGTGAATGAATGCGCCGAGCTGATCGGGCGCACCGTCCACGCCACCGAGGCGCTACTGGTCCGGGCCCGCAAGGCATTCCGAACGCAATACGCACAAGCGGAAGGAGGAACGCCATGAACGCGGACTACGACCCGTTCACCGTGCTGCACCTGCACGACGAGCCTCCGGTTGCCCCGGATCCGGAGTTCGCCGCGCGGCTGCGGGCCCGACTGGAGGCGGCACTCACGCTACCCAACCGAACCGAAGGAGTGGTCATGACCGGAACTGACACCGCAATCGCGGATCTCAACGCCCCGGCGCAGGCGCCGGCTCCCGAGCGCCCCGCGATGATCTCCTATCTCACCGTCCCCGACGCACGTGCCGCGATCACGTTCTACGTCGATGCACTGGGCGCGCGTGTCCTCGGTGAGCCGATCGTGATGGACGACGGACGCATCGGCCACGCCGAACTCGCGCTCGGCGGCGGGGTGTTCTACCTTGCCGAGGAGTTTCCCGAGATCGGGTTGAAAGCACCTGCACCCGAGGCGGTTTCGGTGAGCCTCATGCTGCGGGTACCGGACACCGACGCCGCGCTCGCGCAGGCCAGGTCCCACGGCGCCCGGGTTCAGCGCGAGCCCTACGAAAACCACGGCGCGCGCAACGCCACCTTCATCGACCCCGCCGGACACCGATGGATGCTGTCGGGACCCACGGGCGTTTCCCCGTTCGGTGAGCTCATCCGGCACGGCGACGTCGGCTACGTGTCGGTATGGGTGCCCGACGCCGAACGCGCCGCCGCGTTCTACGGGCATGTACTCGGATGGAGCTACGACCCGGCCACCCGCCAGGTCACCAACGCACGTGAGCACATCGGCATCGTCAGTGTCGCGGGTCCGCCGACGCTGTTCTGCTGCTACGCCGTCGACGACCTCGATGCGGCCCGTCAGGCGATCACCGCGGCAGGCGGTACGCCCGGAGAGGCACAAGAGTTCGAGTTCGGCACGGTGCTGGACGCGACCGATCCGGCAGGTGCGGCGTTCGCGGTGTTCACTCCTGCCCCCGGCACTTCGCGGCCTGCGCTCAACGGCAGTGGGCCCGGGTCACTTTCGTACATCACGTACAACGTGCCCGACTCAGCGCAGTTCAAGGAGTTCTACGGCCGGGTCCTGTCCTGGACGTTCGAACCGGGCCGCGTCGCCGACGGCTGGGGCGTGCAGAACTGCCAACCGATGTCGGGCATGGCCGGTGGAAGTGACAGGGCCACAACAGTGCCCATGTGGACCGTCGCCGACATCGACGCCGCGGTCGCGCGCGTGCGCGAGGCAGGCGGCACGGTGATCAGCGAACCCGCGCGGCAGCCCTACGGCCTGACGGCCGAGTGCACCGACGATCAGGGCACCCGGTTCTACCTGGGCGAGTTCTAACCGGCCACCAGACGCAAAACTGCCCGTCTTCGCGTGAGAAAGGGCAGTTTTGCGTCTGCTCGCGAGGTCGTCAGCTGCCGAGAACCTCGGAGATGGGGGCCCCTGAGGCGATCTTGGCGCGCGTCTTCATGACCTTGCCCGGCATGCCGCCACCGACCACGCCGACGAGAGCACCATCGCGCTCGTAGTACGCCAGGAACTTGCGGCCGTCGTCCTCGACGATGTGCACGACGTCGTCGGATTCCGGTTCGCCGAGGCACTGGATCTTGACGTCGTACTGGTCGCTCCAGAAGTACGGGACCGACACCACGGGCGAGGACTCCTGTCCGAGCAGCGCGGGTACCATGGCACGGGCCTGGTCGGCGACGTTGCTCCAATGCTCAACGCGCACTTGGCCGCCCACGTGGTCGCGCCACGATGCGACGTCGCCGATCGCCCATACGTGGGGCACGCTGGCGCGGCCCACCTCGTCGCACACCACGCCGTTGTCGACCTTGATGCCGCTACCTTCCAGCCAGTCGACCGACGGACGGGAGCCGATGCCCACGATGACCAGATCGGCCTCGAGCTCGGTGCCGTCGGCGAGCACCACGGTCTCGACGTTCTGCGTGCCGCGCACCTCGCTGACCCCGACACCGCAACGCACGTCGACGCCCTCTGCCTCGTGCAGGCGGGTCACCAGCGCACCGATCTTCTCGCCGAGCACGGAGGCCAGCGGGGTCGGCTGCGGTTCCACCAGCACCACGTCGACACCGAGCTTGCGCAGGCTCGCCGCGACCTCGCAACCGATGAAGCCGGCACCGATCACCACGGCGCGGGATGCCTTGGCGGCTTCCTCCCGCAGGGCCATGCTCTCGTCATAGGTGCGCAGCACGCGGATGCCCTGCAGGTCGGGGAAGGAACCGATCCGCTTGGGCACCAGTCCGGTGGCGATCACCAGTTCGTCGTAGGCGAGCTCGCTGCCGTCGGCCAGCGTGACGGTCCGGGCGGCCGTGTCCATCGACCGGGCCCCGGACCCGAGCCGCAGGGTGATGTTGTTCTCTTCGTAGAACTCGGCCGGCTTGAGCGTGACGTCGTCGTTCTCCGCGCGCAGGACTTCCTTCGACAGCGGCGGACGGTCGTACGGCAGATGGTCCTCGTCGCTGACGATCGTGATGGGCCCGGCGTATTCCGAACGGCGCAGCTGTTCGGCAGTCCGGGTGGCCGCAAGGCCGCCACCGACGATCACGATGCCCGCAGAATGCGCTGATGTGGTCACGAGGGCTTTTTACACGATCGACGGGCGCGGGTGTGCGCCACCCCACACTTGTGCCGGTGATCTCCGAGCTCAACTGCGAGCCCGTTCGATGATGTTCGACAGGACGACGATGCTCTCGCTGCGCTCGATGTCGGCCGACGCCCGGATCCGTTCCAGCGCCTCTTCGAGGTGCCGCATGTCGCGCGCGAGCACGTGCAGGATTGCGTCGGCGGTGCCGGTGACCGTGGCTGCGCTGACCACCTCGGGGATGTCCACCCACGCCGCGCGCAGTTCGTCGGGCGCGATCGTGCCGTGGCAGAACACCTGCACGTAGGCCTCGGTGTTCCAGCCCAGGACGTTGCGGTCGACGACGGTGGTGAAACCGCGGATCACGCCGTCGGCAACCATGCGATCGATCCGCCGCTTCACCGCGGGGGCCGAGAGATTCACCTGCTGGCCGATCTCGGCGTACGTGGCCCGCGCGTCCTCGGCGAGGACACCCAGGATCCGCTCGTCGGTGTCGTCCACCCGGGCCATATCGCCTCCTGTGCAAGAAATCGCCGAGATGAGGTGCTTCACGCAATGTATCGCTGTATATCACGCAAGTTCTTGCGATTGATTGCGTGATCATGGCTCCATATCGTCGAATCATGACGATCTCCGACGATGTCATCTGGAATGACCGTGCCCGCCCCGATCAGCACGGCTACTCGGCTGACGTCGCCGCTCCGCCGGCACGCAAGTCCACCGTCCGCCACTACGCCATGACCGCTCCGCAGTACTTCACCGTCGAGTACGCCATCAATCCGTGGATGGACCTCACCACCGGAGTCGACACGCAACGCGCGGTCGACCAGTGGCGGGTGCTTCACGACATCTACGTCGGCCTCGGGCACACCGTCGACCTGGTACCGCCGCGCGCGGGCCTGCCCGACATGGTGTACGCCGCCAACGGCGGGTTCGTCATCGGGCGCACCGCCGTCATCGCGCGCTTCGCCTACCCGCAGCGCGCGCCGGAGGCCGAGGCCTACGCCCAATGGGCGGCCGCCCATGGCCTCGAGACGGTGTTCACCCAGCACGTCAACGAGGGTCAGGGCGACCTGCTGCTGGTCGGGTCGAACCTGTTGGCCGGATGGGGCTTCCGCACCGATCGCCGCGCACACGACGAGATCGCGGCGATCACCGGCCTGCCGGTCCTCAGCCTCGAGCTCGTGGACCCGCGGTTCTACCACCTCGACACCGCGCTGGCCGTGCTCGACGACACCACGGTCGCCTACTATCCGCCGGCCTTCAGCCCGGACTCCCGCCGCCGTCTGGAGGAGCTGTTTCCCGACGCGATCGAGGTGGCCACCTCCGACGCGTACGTGCTCGGGCTCAACGTCGTATCCGACGGCAAGCATGTGGTGTTGCCCGCGGCCGCCACGGGTTTCGCCGATCAGCTGCGCCGTGCCGGTTTCGAGCCGATCGGCGTCGACCTCGCCGAGCTACTCAAAGGCGGCGGATCGGTCAAATGCTGCACCTTGGAGTTGCATCCATGACCATTCTGGACAATGTGAACCCAGGCTTCGGACCCAGCGGCACCCGGGAGGCCACCGGGGTCACCGCCCCGTCCACCGCTGAGGCCATCGCCCTCGACGCTCGCTATGTCGCGCACAACTACTCGCCGCTGCCGGTGGTCTCGGCAGGCGCCGAGGGCGTCTGGATCACCGATGTCACCGGTCGCCGCTACCTGGACTGCCTGGCCGCCTATTCCGCGGTGAACTTCGGGCACCGGCACCCCGAGATCATCGCGACCGCGCATGCCCAGCTGGATCGGTTGACCTTGGTGAGCCGCGCCTTCCACTCCGATCAGCTCGGACCCTTCGCGCAGGCCCTCGCCACGCTGTGCGACAAGGACATGGTGCTGCCGATGAACAGTGGCGCCGAGGCCGTCGAGAGCGGTATCAAGGTGGCCCGCAAGTGGGGCACCGATGTCAAGGGCGTCATTGCCGACGAGTCCAACATCGTGGTGGCGCGCAACAACTTCCACGGCCGCACGACCACGATCATCAGCTTCTCCGACGACGAGACGGCACGCCGTGGGTTCGGCCCGTACACACCGGGGTTCCGGGCGGTGCCGTTCGGCGACGCCGCAGCGGTGGCCGAGGCGATCGACGACAACACGGTCGCGGTGCTCCTCGAACCGATCCAGGGCGAGGCGGGCATCATCGTGCCCCCGCCGGATTTCCTGCCCCGCGTCCGCGAGATCTGCACGCAACGCAACGTCCTGATGATCGCCGACGAGATCCAGTCCGGCCTGGCGCGCACTGGGCGCACCTTCGCGTGCGAGCACTGGGGCGTGGTTCCCGACGTGTATCTGCTGGGCAAGGCGCTCGGCGGCGGTGTGGTTCCCCTGTCGGCCGTGGTCGCCGACCGTGATGTGCTCGGTGTGCTGCATCCCGGTGAGCACGGGTCGACGTTCGGCGGAAACCCGCTGGCCACGGCGATCGGGAGCACCGTGGTGGGCATGCTCAAGCGCGGCGAGTTCCAGCAGCGATCAGCCGAACTCGGTGCGCATCTGCACGCGCGCTTACAGGATCTGATCGGTGACGGGGTACTCGCGGTGCGTGGTCGGGGCCTGTGGGCCGGCGTGGACATCGACCCCTCACTCGGCACCGGCAAGGAACTCACTGTGGCGTTGGCAGAGCGCGGTGTCCTGGTCAAAGACACCCACGGGTCGACGTTGCGGTTCGCTCCTCCCCTGGTCATCAGAAAAGAAGAGATCGATTGGGCGGTTGACCGATTCACCGACACCTTGGCGGAGGTGCGCCGATAATCGCTTGATCGGCACCTAGGAGGCACCATGCCAGCCCCAGCGAACAGCATGGCCGGTCAGTTGTTGCGACGCCGTCCCGTTCTCGGCGCCCCGGTCGCCCACGGCGCGTCCGATCACCTGAAGCGAAGTATCGGCACCTTCCAGCTGACGCTGTTCGGTGTCGGCGCGACCGTCGGCACCGGCATCTTCCTGGTGCTGCAGCAGGCCGTTCCAGAGGCCGGGCCCGCGGTGCTCGTGTCGTTCGTCCTCGCCGGTGTCGCGGCCGGTCTGTCGGCGTTGTGTTACGCCGAGATGGCCTCGGCCGTACCCGTGTCTGGCTCGACGTACTCCTACGCCTACACCACGATGGGCGAGTTCGTGGCCATGGGCGTGGCGGCCTGCCTGCTGCTGGAGTACGGCGTCTCGATGTCGGCGACCTCGATCGGCTGGGGCGGCTATCTCAACCAGCTGCTCGACGACCTGTTCGGCTTCCGCATCCCGCAGGCGTTGACCTCAGCGCCGTGGGGTGAGAACCCCGGCATCATGAATTTGCCTGCCACGCTGTTGATCGTGATGTGCGGGCTGCTGCTGATGCGCGGTGCGAGCGAATCCGCACTGGTCAACACGATCATGGTGATCGTCAAGCTGGCGGTGCTCGGCCTGTTCGTCGCCGTGGCGTTGACGGCGTTCACCACCGATCACTTCGCCGGGTTCTGGGACAAGGGCTTCGACGGCATCAAGTGGGCTGCCAGCACGATCTTCTTCACGTTCATCGGTCTCGACGCCGTCTCCACCGCCGGGGACGAGGTCAGGGACCCACAGAAGACCATGCCCCGGGCGATCATCGGCGCGTTGCTCGTCGTCACCAGCGTCTACATTCTCGTCGCGTTCGCGGGACTCGGCACGCAGTCGGCCGAGGAGTTCGGGTCCGAGGAACAGGCCGAGGCCGGACTGGCGGTGATCCTCACCAACATCCTGCACGGCCAGACCTGGGCCAGCACGGTCCTGTCGTTCGGTGCGGTGATCTCGATCTTCTCGGTGACCCTCGTGGTGATGTACGGGCAGACGCGGATCCTGTTCGCGATGGGGCGCGACGGGCTGCTGCCGCCGATGTTCGCAAAGGTGAACCCGCACACCATGACTCCGATCAACAACACGATCGTGGTGGCGCTGGTGACCGGCACGCTGGCCGGGTTCGTGCCGCTGGACTATTTGTGGGATCTGGTGTCGATCGGCACCCTGGTCGCGTTCATCGTGGTGTCGACGGGTGTGGTCCTGCTGCGAATCCGCGAACCGGACCTACCGCGCTCGTTCAAGGTGCCGGGTTATCCCGTGACGCCGATCCTGTCGATCATCGCGTGCGTGATCGTGCTCTCGGGCCTCCCCAAGGTGACCTGGTTGTGGTTCGGCGTGTGGGTCGGTGCGGTGTTGGTGTTCTACCTGTTGTGGGGGCGACGCCACAGTGCGCTCAACGACGGCGGTGACGGGTACATCCCGGGTGCGGCGGCCGGTGAGGACGATGTCATGACGACGCGCCCGCCGGAGACGCGCGCATGACGGTCAAGCGAGTAGCGAAGGCGGATCGCGCATGACGGTCGTGGTGGGTTATCTGACGGGCAAGGCGGGCGCGTCACCGTTGCACCTCGCGGTCGGGGCCGCGCGCACGCTGCAGACGTCGCTGGCGGTGGCGACCGTCGTACCGCGACCGTGGATGACACCGTCACCGGCCCGCATCGATGCCGAATATGCCCAGTACGCGGCGCAATTGGCGTCGACGTCGGCCGAGCAGGCGCGTCGGATCATCGCCGAACTCGACAGCGAACTGGAGGTGACCTTCCACAAGTTTGCGCACCGGTCGGTGTCGGACGGCCTGCTCGAGGCGGTCGAATCGCTCGACGCCGAGGCGTTGGTCCTCGGTTCCGCCGCGGACGGACAGCTGGGTCAGGTGGTGGTCGGTTCGACGGCCGACCGCTTGTTGCACTCGTGTCCGGTGCCGCTTGCGGTCAGCCCGCGTGGCTACCGTCGTCCGAGAATCGGCGGGTTGTCCCGGATCACGTGTGCATACCCGGGTACGCGGGACGCCGTCGACGTCGTCGAGCGCATCGCGGTGCTCACCCGGTCATTGGGTGTCGCGATGCGCGTCGTGACGTTCGCGGTGCGTGGGCGCACGATGTATCCGCCCCTGGTCGGGCTGAGCGAGGAAGATCTCGTGCTGCAGGAGTGGATCGAGCAGGCACGGGACTCGTTGCGTCAGTTGAAGATCGACGGTGTCATCGGCGACGACGTGGATGTCGTCGTTGCCAGCGGCGGCGCATGGGATGATGCGCTGGACTCGATCGAGTGGATCGAAGGCGAGGTTCTCGCCATCGGCACGTCCCCGGCCAGCGCCGTCAGGCGGGTGTTCCTGGGCGAGCGCGGCTCGAAGATCCTGCGCTACAGCCCGGTTCCGGTGCTCGTGCTACCGGGTTGATCCCGCGAGCAGACGTGAAAGCACCCGAAATCACGGGAAATCGGGTGTTTCTGCGTCTGCTCGCGCAGGAAAGTCACGCCAGGTGTGAGGTCAGTACTTCATGACGCCACGGTCGACGGCGATCTGGCTGCCCGACAAGGTCGCCGAACCGTCACCGGCCAGCCAGGCCACCACGTCGGACACCTCTTCGGGTGTCATGAACGTCGAAAGTCCCTCGGCGCCTTGGCCGACCGGATGCAACGGCATGGGCGCGAAGCTGTGCAGGTAGCTGGGGTACTTCGCGAACACCTCGGCCATGGCCTGCGGCTCGATCATGGGGGTGTCGATCGAGTACGGGTGGATGGAGTTGACGCGGATGCCGTACTCCCCCACCTCAAGTGCCAGTGAGTTGGTGAGCGCGACCAGCCCGTGCTTGGACGCCGCGTAGTGGCCGTTGCCGGGCGTGGCCTTGAGCCCGGCCGACGAGCTGACGATGATGATCGACCCGCCGTTGCCCGCCTCGATCATCGCGGGCACCGCGGCCCGGATGGTGCGCCACGTGCCGTTGAGATTGACGTCGATGACGGTGTCCCACTGCTCGGGTGACATCTCGAAGATGCGGCCCCAGCTGAGCACTCCGGCGTTGGCCACCACGATGTCGAGCCGGCCGAACTGTTCGACACCGTCGGCCACCACCTGCTGCTGCGCGGCCAGATCCCGGATGTCGACCGTGCGCGCCAACACCTTGCGGCCCGTGGCCTCGACCGCGCTCACGGTCTCGGCGAGGTCCTCGGGCGTCGCGGCGGGATAGGTGATGGTGTCGTCCACGGGTGCGCACACGTCGATGGCGATGATGTCGGCGCCCTCGTTGGCCAACCGCACCGCATGCGCGCGCCCCTGCCCGCGGGCGGCGCCGGTGACGAATGCCACCCGCCCTTCGAGCGTTCCACCAACTGCTGCCATCACCGGTCCTTTCGTGATCCCCGGCCCAGGCTACAACCAAAGTAGAACGTGTTCTAGCCCCTACCAGTCGAGCGGGTCGCGGATGATGGGGCAGGTCATGCAATGCCCACCACCGCGTCCACGCCCCAGTTCGGCGCCGACGATGGTGATCACCTCGATGCCGGCCTTGCGCAGCAGTGAGTTGGTATGGGTGTTGCGGTCGTAGGCGAAAACCACACCCGGTTCGACGGCGACGAGATTGTTGCCGCTGTCCCACTGTTGCCGCTCGGAGTCGTACCGGGTGCCGCCGGTCTCGACGACCCGCAGTTCGGCCAGGCCCAGCGCGTCGGCCACGACCTCCACGAACGGCTTGTTGGCCTCCTCGACCTCGACACCGGGATCGTCGTCCTTCGGATGCAGCACGAACGTCTGGATCGAGTCGACGATCTCGGGGTAGATCGTCACGACGTCCCGATCGGCGAAGGTGAACACGGTGTCGAGGTGCATGGCCGAGCGCAACTTCGGCATGCCAGCGACGATGACCTTCTCGGCGGCGTTCGCGTTGAACAACTCCGCGGCGACCTGCGTGATCGCCTGCCGTGACGACCGCTCGCTCATGCCGATCAGCACGACGCCGTTGCCCGGCACCAGCACGTCGCCACCCTCGATGGTCGCGAGCCCCCAGGTCTCCTCGGGATCGCCCCACCACACCGTCGACCCGACATAGTCGGGGTGGAACTGGTAGATCGCTTTCATCAGCAGCGTTTCGTCATGCCGAGCCGGCCAGAACAGTGGGTTCAGCGTGAGCCCGCCGTAGATCCAGCACGTGGTGTCGCGCGTGTAGAGCGTGTTGGGCAGAGGCGGCATCAAATACTCGGTGACCCCGGTGGCCTCGCGGGCCAAAGCGCGGTACCCGGACTTCATCTCGGCAGGCAGATCGCTGATCGACATCCCGCCGATCAGCAGTTGGGCGAGCCTGCGCGACGTCAGCGAATCGAGAAAACCACGCGTGTCCTCGACCAGTCCCAGTCCCACCTCGTTGGGGACGATCTTGCGGTCCAACAACCAGTCCCTGGCTTCGGGGATGTCCATGGTCTCGCTGAGCAGGTCGTGCAGTTCGACGACCTCGACATCACGCTCACGCATCTTGTCCATGAAGTCGAAATGGTCACGACGTGCGTTCTGCACCCACAGGACGTCGTCGAACAACAGCTCGTCGCAGTTGGTCGGCGTCAGTCGTTCGTGGGCCAGACCGGGCGAACACACCAGCACCTTGCGCAGTTTGCCGACCTCGGAATGCACGCCGTACGCGTCTGATGGGTTGCTCATGAAAGGTCCTTTCATCTTGTGGGAGTTCACAGTTGGATACCGCCGGAGATCAGCCCGTAGAGTCCACCGATCGCACCGATGACGATGAGGCCGAACAGGACCGCCTCCGCCCGCGTGAACACGCGGAGGTTGCGCTCGCGACGCGCCAGCCAGTACAGGATCGCGCCGCCCGCGTACAGGATGCAGCTCAACAGGAGGTGATCCCATCCCGCGGCGTACAGCAGAAACAGCGTGTAGAAGGTCGCGACCGCGGCGACGGCCATGTCCGGCAGCCTCGAACGATCGCCGCCGTAGGTTTCCCGCGTGACGGTGAGTTTGAGTGCGTAGCCGGCCGCGAGCAGATACGGGACCAGTGCGAGCGCAGCCGTGAGGTCCAGCATGAAATTCAGCGCGTCGGAGGCGAACAGCAGCAGGATCAGCAGCAGCTGCACGAGCCCGCCTGCCATGATCAGTGCAGGCACCGGCGCACCGTTGGCGTTCTCCCGGGTCAAGAACCGAGGCATGTCCTCGGATTTGGCGGGGATGAACAACATCTCGGCCGCCATCAACGTCCATGCCAGATAGGCACCGAGGACCGACAGGATGACGCCCAGCCGGATGAACACCGAACCCCATTCGCCCACAATGGATTCCAACACAGAAGCCATCGAGGGTTGCGGCACACCGGCCAGCTGGTGTTGCGGCAGCACCCCGTAGGACACCAACGTCACCAGCATGAACACCGACAGCACCGACAGGAACCCGATCACCGTGGCGCGCCCGACGTCCTCACGTTTGCGGGCGAACCGGGAGTAGACGCTGGCGCCTTCTATGCCAAGGAAGACGAACACCGTGATCAGCATGGTGCCCTTGGCCTGTTCGAACAGCGAGGCCCACGAGTAATTTCCGTCGCCGCCCCAGAAGTTGCCGGTGAACACGTCGGCCTTGAAGGCGATGATCGCGATCACGATGAACACCAGGATCGGGACCACCTTGGCCCACGTGACAATCCGGTTGATCACCGCGGCCTGTTTGACGCCCCGCAGGATCAGGTAGAAGAACAACCACACACCGATCGAGGAGCAGATGACCGCGAGCAAGGTGTCACCGGCGCCCAGCGCCGGGAACAGCGCGCTGGTGGTCGCCATGATCAACACCCAGTACGACGTGTTGCCCGCGCACGCCGACGCCCAGAATCCGAATGCCGAATTGAAGCCCACGTAGTCGCCGAAACCCGCCTTCGCATATGCGAACAGGCCGGCGTCCAATTCGGGTTTCCGCATGGCCAGACGTTGAAACACGAACGCCAACATCAACATGCCCGCGCCGGCGATCGCCCACGCGATCAGCGCGCCCGCGACCCCGGACTCGGTGCCGAACCTGCCCGGCAGCAGGAACACACCGGACCCGATCATCGAGCCGACGACCATTGCGGTCAGGGTCGGCAAGCTGACCTTGTCGTCTTTGACTTGTGGCTCTGTGGTGGTCATCATGCCCCCTCGGATTCTGTGATCGGTTCCGTACGAGTGACTTTGAACCCGGTGAAGCCGGCCACCGCACCGCAAATCACCGCTGTGGCAACGTAAAAGTACCCCGGCGACAACACCGCCAGGCCGTAGTAAACCAACGACGGGATCGTTCCGGACAGGTTCCACGTCCCGATGAGTGCACCTACAGCAAGCAAGATGAAACAACGCACTGGTGATCGACGCCAAGGCGCCCTGACCTGCGTCCTGCACCGCGCTCCAGGGGTGTCCGTTCTTCAACGCGATCAGTGCGGTGACGGCACACGCCAGGATCAACGCGACCTGGACCGGGCCGTCGAGCGCCTTGAGCCCGAAAAGCGCGACGGCGCTGCCGATCAGAACAGTGAGCGCGATGAGCGGGACCACAGCGTCGGACATCGAGGGTATCCGGCCCTCGTGTGCGGCCACCGGCCCAGACATCGCTTCAGAATTCCTGTGCGGAACTCGATCTCACGAATGGGGACGTTACCACCGTGGGGCGATATTTACAGTTCGGCAATTATATGTTGGCGCTTGGCCGTGTACTCGGCCTCGCTGATTGCGCCCGTGGCACGCAGCGTTTCGAGTTCCTGCAGACGCTGTGCAGTCGACGCCGACGGTGCGGTGTAGGGCGGCGGGGCCACCGCCGCGGTCGCCGTCTGCGGCTGACCGGCGGGGTGGGGCATGCTCTGCGGGGTGTTGCGTTGAGCGGCCACGCGCCTGACCACGTTCTGCACCTGTTCGCGGGCAACCGGATTGGCACGCAGATCGATCATGTTGTTCATCCCGATGTTGTGCGCCTTGAGGATCTGCAGGATCTCCAGCAGCGGTTCGGCCTGCCCGGTCAGGTCGTAGGTGGTGTTGTCCTCGGCGATCGTGAAGGTGGCAGGCATCAGGCCGCTCACCAGACTGCTTCTGTCCCAGTCGATCCGATACTCGTGCGTGGTCGGATCGACGAGTGCGACGAGCTTGCGGCCGGTGATCATCGGCAGCCGGGCCACCGACGCGAGGACGCGGTCCTGGCTCGCGAACGGGGTGAGGCCCGGCCCCGAGATCTGCAGGTCCAGCTTCACCAGCGGCTGCTCGTTGATACGGGTGTTGGTCTCATGGATCCCGACGACCTGCGCGAGCGCGAGCACCCCGGTCTGCTCGAGGGCCTGGTGCTTGGCCGCCGATCGTGTACCCATGGCCGTGATGCCCAGGGCGATCAACACATCGAGGGCCGTGATGAGCAGACCGATCCAGAACATCCACTTCATCATCGGGTTGCCCCCGCTGCCGAAGTAGATCACCAGGAAGATCGGCCCGACGATGCCGCAGAGCAGTACGAAGGCCTGGATCCGAACGTAACGCCACAGGGTCGACATCGTCTGCTCCTCTCGGCCTGGGCGAGATAGATCAGCCTAACGTCGGAGCGGGTTCTTCGGCGGCCTGAACGCCGGTTTCGGTTGGTGTCAGCGGATCCTGGGATGCTGCCTGCAGGGTCGGTGCCTGAGGTGTCGGCGTCTGCTGGCTCGGCGTCGTCGCCGTCGGCATCACCAGCTGATACAGCGGCCAGGTCCACGGCTGCGACGCGCTACGCGCATAGCTCGTGTGCACCGCGATCGCGGCCGCGGTTATCTCTTCGGCGTCGGGGTCGTAGTCGCACACGGCGTCGCCCCGATCGCACACGCTGATCGTGCGGCTGCCGACCGTCGGAGGCAGCGGCGCGGGGGCGTGTGCCAGGATCGGCCAGTCCTGCGCGACGCCTTTTCCTGCGCCAGGAACCATGGTGGCGGTACCGAGGTTGATCGTGGGATCGGTGGGCAGCCGGTCGCCGTCGGCGACCAGCAGTGCCGCTGCGAGGTTGGGGCTGGCCGCAAGCGCGTGCAGGTTGCGGTGCACCACCATCGCGCCCTGCGAGTAGCCGGCCAGCACGACCTTGCTCTGCGGGCAGCGCTGCGTGAACGCCGTGTACTGGTTGGCCAGTGCCGCCACGCCGGTGTCGACACTGCTCATGAATCCGCCCCAGCCGAGAAGATCGCCGTCGGCCGGTACCTCGACCGCGGGATAGACCACGGGTTCGGCGCTCATCGTCCGGCCGTCCTGCGCCACGAGCCGCGAGAAATCCTGCAGGGAGCGGTAGACCACGCGGCCCATGCCGCCGTCGAGAGTGGGGTTGTCACGCTCACCGGACCCTGCGACGCCGATCCAGTGCAGGTCGGGGCAGTCCGGGGCAGCCGATGCCGGCCCGGCGAGTCCGATCATCGTGCCCCCCAGCACGGCCGACGCGGCCAGCGCCCATATTTGTCGCAGCATTTTGTGCCCCCAACCCGATATCACAGACTTTCGTCAGAGACGTCGCCTCAACGGCCTCAGGCGTTACACGGGGTCGGAGCGCAGGATCCGGATGTCAGAACGGAAGACCGATCGCCCGGGTGATGCTGGGCAGCCTGGCGAACGGGTCGTCGAAGTGAGGCAGCTGCGGCGGAGGAATCTTCGTCCAGTCGATCGGCGGCAGCTGCGGCGGGGGAACCTTGGTCCAGTCGATCGGCGGCAGCTGCGGCGGGGGAACCTTCGTCCAGTCGATCGGCGGCAACTGCGGCGGCGGAACCATCGACCAGTCCACCGTCGGCAGACCGGCACCGGCCGCGGCGGTCGGACCCAGCAGCAACGCCGCGAGCCCGTCAGCGGGAGGCACCGCAGGGTTCTGGCCGGGAATCTGCCCGTTCTGGTTCACCCACGCGACGAGAAGTTCCCCCAGGATGTTCATCGCACCGTTTCCGACCCAGCCGGTCGTACCCGTCACCGTGCCGACCACCGCGTTGACAGCGGGCTGAGCGTTGGCGACCGCGACGGCCGACTGCCACTGCGAGTTGATCTGTCCGAGGTCGACCGCCGGCCAGGTGGGATTGGCCCCTGACGCGGCCGGTGCCGGTCGCGGAGCCGCCGGCCGGCGCGGCGGTGCGGCCGATCTCGCGGGCGTCGTGAAGATGTCGCCCAGGCCCCCGTTGAAATCGGCGGCGGGAGGGGCCGCGGCCGGTGTGGGTGCCGCCGACGGCGACGCCGGCAGCAGCACCTCGGGTGCCAGGGAGTGGGCCGCGATCGGTTGCGCGGGCGCGGGAGTCGTCGGCGCTGCCGGCGCCGGTGTGGACGGCGACGCGGCAACCTTGTCCTCGACCGGGGCGGTATCCGCCTGCTCTGTGGTCACGGTGATCAGAGCCGCGACCGCGACAACGGCGACCGTCGTCGAGATACCGGCGATGATGCGCGAAGGAGTGAGTTGACTGCGAATCAGCTCGACGCGCCCGGGAGTTGAATCGGCCACCGACGGAATCGGCTCGGTCACATCGGCGCCCACGCAATACCTCAACTTCTCGAAGAACTCGTTCGTGATGACTCTAGCCGCCATCGGCCGATGGCGCGCAGTCGCGCTCCGCGGCCCAAAAGCAAAGCGGCGCCCACCCGAAGGTGAGCGCCGCTTCGCAGCGAAAACCTAGATCACTTGATGATCTTGGTAACCCGGCCGGCGCCGACGGTACGGCCGCCTTCGCGGATCGCGAAGCGCAGGCCCTCATCCATGGCGACGGGCTGGATCAGCTTGACGGAGATGTCGGTGTTGTCACCGGGCATCACCATCTCGGTGCCCTCGGGCAGGGTCACAACGCCGGTCACGTCCGTGGTGCGGAAGTAGAACTGCGGACGGTAGTTGTTGAAGAACGGCGTGTGGCGGCCACCCTCGTCCTTGGACAGGATGTAGACCTGGCCCTCGAACTCGGTGTGCGGGGTGGTGGTGCCGGGCTTGACCACAACCTGGCCACGCTCGACGTCCTCGCGCTTGATGCCGCGCAGCAGCAGACCGACGTTGTCGCCGGCCTGGCCCTGGTCGAGCAGCTTGCGGAACATCTCGACACCGGTGACCGTGGTCTTGGTGGTCTCCGGACGGATGCCGACGATCTCGACTTCCTCGTTCACGTTGATCACACCGCGCTCGACACGGCCGGTGACGACGGTGCCACGACCGGTGATCGTGAAGACGTCCTCAACGGGCATCAGGAACGGCTTGTCGGTCTCGCGAACCGGATCCGGGATGGACGCGTCGACGGCCTCCATGAGCTCCTCGACGGACTTGACCCACTTGGGATCGCCCTCGAGCGCCTTGAGCGCCGAGACGCGGACCACGGGGGCCTCCTCGTCGAACTCCTGAGCGGCCAGCAGCTCGCGGACCTCCATCTCGACGAGCTCGATGAGCTCCTCGTCGTCCACCGCATCCGACTTGTTCAGCGCGACCAGGATGTAGGGCACACCCACCTGGCGGGCCAGCAGCACGTGCTCGCGGGTCTGCGGCATCGGGCCGTCAGTGGCGGCGACCACCAGGATCGCGCCGTCCATCTGGGCGGCACCGGTGATCATGTTCTTGATGTAGTCAGCGTGACCGGGGGCGTCGACGTGTGCGTAGTGACGCTTGTCGGTCTGGTACTCCACGTGGGAGATGTTGATGGTGATACCGCGCTGACGCTCTTCAGGCGCATTGTCGATCTGGTCGAATGCGCGCGATTCGTTCAAATCGGGGTACTTGTCGTGCAGAACCTTGGTGATAGCCGCGGTCAGCGTGGTCTTGCCGTGGTCAACGTGACCGATGGTCCCGATGTTGACGTGCGGCTTCGTCCGCTCGAACTTCGCCTTCGCCACTGTTGTGTCCTCCTGGACTTGTTGGTGCTTTGGTTAAAGCAGATGTTGATGTGTTCAGTTGTGCGGTCTCGTGAACCGACGGGCCAGACTACTGACCCGTCGCCTTCGCGATGATCTCCTTCGACACGTTCGCCGGGACTTCGGCGTACGAATCGAACACCATGGAGTAGTTCGCCCGGCCCTGGGTCTTCGACCGGAGGTCGCCGACGTAGCCGAACATCTCCGACAGCGGCACCTGCGCCTTGACGACACGCGCACCGCTGCGCTCCTCCATGGCCTGGATCTGACCACGGCGGGAGTTCAGGTCACCGATCACGTCACCCATGTAGTCCTCGGGTGTGGTCACCTCGACCGCCATGATCGGCTCCAGGATCACCGGCTGGGCAGCCTGAGCCGCCTTCTTCAGTGCCTGTGAACCCGCAACTTTGAACGCCATTTCCGAGGAGTCGACCTCGTGGTAGGCGCCGTCGAGCAGCGTCACCTTCAGGTTCACCAGCGGGTAGCCGGCGAGCACGCCGTACTGCATGGCGTCCTGGGCGCCCGCATCCACCGAGGGGATGTACTCGCGCGGGATGCGACCACCGGTGACCTTGTTCTCGAATTCGTAGGTGGCACCGTCCTCGCCGACGAACGGCTCGAGGTTGATGATGACCTTCGCGAACTGGCCGGAGCCACCCGTCTGCTTCTTGTGGGTGTACTCGACGTTCTGGACCGCCTTGCGGATGGTCTCGCGGTAGGCCACCTGCGGCTTGCCGACGTTGGCCTCGACCTTGAACTCGCGACGCATGCGGTCCACGAGGATGTCCAGGTGAAGCTCGCCCATGCCGCCGATGACGGTCTGGCCGGTCTCCTGATCGAGGTGCACCTTGAAGGTCGGGTCCTCCTCGGCGAGCTTCTGGATCGCGGTGCCCAGCTTCTCCTGGTCACTCTTGGTCTTGGGCTCGATGGCCACCTCGATGACCGGATCGGGGAAGGTCATCGACTCGAGCACGATCTGCTCGTTCGGGTCGCACAGGGTGTCGCCGGTGGTGGTGTCCTTCAGACCGATCACGGCGTAGATGTGCCCCGCGGAGGCCCGTTCGACCGGGTTCTCCTTGTTGGCGTGCATCTGGAACAGCTTGCCCAGCCGCTCCTTCTTGCCCTTGGTCGAGTTGACGACCTGCGAACCGGACTCGACGACGCCGGAGTACACGCGCACGTAGGTCAGCTTGCCGAAGAACGGGTGCACCGCGATCTTGAACGCCAGCGCGGAGAACGGCTCATCGACCGACGGCTTGCGGCTGATGACCTCGTCTTCCTTGCCGGGCACGTGTCCCTGCACGGATTCGACGTCCAGCGGCGACGGCAGGTAGTCGATGACCGCGTCGAGCATGGGCTGCACGCCCTTGTTCTTGAAAGCGCTGCCACACAGCACCGGGTACAGCTCGCTGGCCACGGTCAGCTTGCGGATGGCGCCCTTGATCTCCTCGATCGAGAGCTCCTCGCCACCGAGGTACTTCTCCAGCAGGGCCTCGTCGGTCTCGGCGACCGTCTCGATGAGCTTGGTGCGGTACTCCTCGGCCTTGTCGGCGAGATCGGCCGGGATGTCCTCGACCTCGTACTTCTCACCCAGCGCGGTCTCACCGCGCCACACCTTGGCCTTCATCTCGACCAGGTCGATGATGCCGATGAAGTCGTTCTCTGCGCCGATCGGCAGCTGGATCACCAGCGGCTTGGCGCCGAGGCGCTCCTCGATGGTGCGCACGGTGAAGTAGAAGTCGGCGCCCAGCTTGTCCATCTTGTTGACGAAGCAGATGCGCGGCACGTCGTACTTGTCGGCCTGACGCCACACCTGCTCGGACTGGGGCTCGACGCCCTCCTTGCCGTCGAAGACGGCGACGGCGCCATCGAGCACACGCAGCGAACGTTCCACCTCGACGGTGAAGTCGACGTGCCCGGGGGTGTCGATGATGTTGATCTGGTTGTTGTTCCAGAAGCAGGTCACCGCCGCGGAGGTGATGGTGATACCACGCTCCTGCTCCTGCTCCATCCAGTCGGTCGTGGAGGCACCGTCGTGCGTCTCACCGATCTTGTAGTTGACGCCGGTGTAGTACAGGATGCGCTCGGTCGTCGTGGTCTTGCCGGCATCGATGTGCGCCATGATGCCGATGTTGCGGACCTTGTTCAGGTCGGTAAGCACGTCCTTCTGTGCCACAGAAGTCTTCTCTCTCGCTTCGTAGTTGCTGTGTGGTCATTGCGCCGGCGGCAACACTGCTCGCCGGCGGCTATCACCAGCGGTAGTGCGCGAAGGCCCGGTTCGCCTCGGCCATCTTGTGGGTGTCCTCACGCCGCTTGACGGAGGCGCCCAGGCCGTTGCTGGCGTCGAGGATCTCGTTCGCCAGGCGCTCGACCATGGTCTTCTCACGACGCTGACGCGAGAAGTTGACCAGCCAGCGCAGGGCCAGCGTGGTGGAACGATCGGGCCGCACCTCGACCGGAACCTGGTAGGTCGCGCCACCGACGCGACGGCTGCGGACCTCGAGGGCCGGCTTGACGTTGTCGAGAGCGCGCTTGAGGGTGACGACCGGATCGGTGCCGGTCTTCTCGCGGGCCTGCTCGAGCGCACCATAGACAATGCGCTCAGCCAGCGATTTCTTCCCCTGCAGCAGGACCTTGTTCACGAGCTGGGTCACCAGCTGCGAGCCGTAGACGGGGTCGTTGACCAACGGACGCTTCGGCGCCGGTCCCTTGCGCGGCATCAGCTCTTCTCCTTCTTCGCGCCGTAGCGGCTGCGGGCCTGCTTGCGGTTCTTCACACCCTGGGTGTCGAGCGAACCGCGGATGATCTTGTAACGGACACCGGGCAGGTCCTTCACACGACCGCCACGCACCAGGACCATCGAGTGCTCCTGCAGGTTGTGGCCCTCGCCCGGGATGTAAGCGGTCACCTCAACCTGGCTGGTCAGCTTCACGCGCGCGACCTTCCGGAGTGCCGAGTTCGGCTTCTTCGGAGTGGTGGTGTACACGCGCGTGCACACGCCGCGACGCTGCGGGCTGCCCTTGAGGGCCGCGGTCTTCACCTTGGCGATCTTGTCGCGGCGGCCCTTGCGGACCAGCTGCTGAATGGTTGGCATGTACCGGCTTTCTCTGTGTTGCTTCTCTTGTTCTTAAGTCTCTGTACTGCAGTTATCACCCGGCTGCGTCCCCCGCGTCCGGGCGTGTCGCACGCGTCCGCACCGGAACGGATCCGATGCGTGTTAGACATGCGAATTGGCCCGGCGTGCGGGCACGCTTGCGTACAGGATCAGCCGCAGGCGCCTTTCGGGCCAGGCACGATCCACCACAATACCAGGGCCGACCACGACGAAACAAACTCGTCCACGGCGGTCTCATCGCAGGTCAGACAGTGGGGCCCAGCCTACGCTTCGCGGCGCTCCATTCCGGAGGCCAGGCGCAGCAGCATATCGGTGAAAACCGCGTCGGTGTCGACGTCGTCCATGACGCCGGTCATCTCGAGCAGCACGAACCCGTGCAGGGCGGCCCAGAATTCGAGCGCAGCGTAGAACGCCTGCTCCCCTTCGAGTCCGTAGGACGCCAGCACCTCGATGACCGGTGCCGCGGCCGCCTTGGTGGCCGCCGAGTACTCGGGATCGTCGTCACCGAACGGCATCCGGGTGAAGGCCGAGTACCGCCCGGGATGGTGATGCGCATAACTCCGGTACGCGCTTGCCATGGCGATCACAGCGTCGTCGCGAGTGCGGCCCTCGCCCACCCGGTTGAGCATCGAGATGATGTCGTCGACCACACGCATCCGGACGGTGCGGCGCAGATCGTCGAGGCTGTGCACGTGGTTGTAGAGCGACGGACCCTTGGTGCCCAGCTGATTGGCCAGGGCGTTGATCGTCAGCGCATCCCAACCCTCGCGGTCGAGGAACGTCAGGGCGGCATTGACGATGGTCTCGCGGCTCAGCCTGGTCGCCCGCGTCGTGCGCACGTGACCGCGTCGGCTCCCCGCAGAGGACTCCGGTCGAACGGACATGCGCACTACCTTCATTTCCACGAACGATGACAACGACGACGTCGGATGACGCCGTCGACCCGGATCCGGGTCGACGTCAAACTCTAGCCCCTGGCGCTGTGTGCGCTCAGGTGGCGCGCGCGGTGGATCAGTTCACACGGTCCTGACTCAGCTGTGCCAGCTGCTCGATGATCGTGCACAGATCGGGCAGCGCCGCGGGGTTCATCGTCTGGATCGACCAGGTGATGACGTCGCCGCCCTTGGCCACGTAGATGCTGCAGACGTTGGTGTCGGCGGCCTTGAAGCCCTTGTTGCCGTCGATCGACAGCTCGGTCAGGGTACGTCCGGCGTTCTGCTCCAAGGTCCGCTCGGTGTCCATGTCGCTGCCCCGGTACCACCACGTCGAGATGCCCATGCCCGCACCGAACGTGCCGAGCATGGTGTTCTCCTGCCAGAAGCATCCGGTGTCGCTGACCACCGCCTTCTCGAACATCGCGGATCCGACCGCCTTGGTGATGTCGTCGTCGGTGACGCCGTTGCAGTCGACCCCGCGGAAACCCGAGCTCGCGGACGGCGACTGCTCGGCAGGCGTGTGACCCGGTGAGCCGCACGCCGCGAGCAGCGCCGCAGATGCGGCCACTGCGGCCGTGAGACGAACGGAACGTCGCATCTCTACAGTTCCGACTGCAGGGTGCGCGACAGCAGCTTCTCGGCGTCCTTGCACGGATCACCGCTCTGCTTGCCGCGGAACTGCACCCACCAGCTGAGCACCCCCGAGCCGGCGGCCGCGGTCGCCGAGCAGGCCGCACCCGTCACGTCGCGGCGGGCCAGGAACGCCTGCTGCCGCTCGATCACGGTGTCGGTGATGGTCGCCTCGCGCCGTTGGGCCACCTCACGCTCGCGCTGCAGCGTGCCACTCTCGAACCACGAGAAAACGACGTCGACCATCGCAGGCCCGGCGTCGCTGTTCGGCGCGGCCTTGCGGGAGAGCACGTACTGACACACCGCACCGCTGTAGGGACGGACGATGTTGTCGGCGCCAAGGGTCTCCTGCACCGTGCTGTCGACCAAGAGCCCGCACCGGTCGTCGACGTATCCGTAACTGCGACTGGGGTCCGCGGGATCGGGCTGGGCACGCTGCGCCGTCCCGGTGACGGTGTGCGAACACGCCGCAGCGGTCACAACGGCTGTGACCGCGACGGCAGCAGCCTCAACAACACGCCGGCACATCGCTCATCACGCTACCGAGCACCGACAATCCCCGCGACCCTTCCGACCACAGCGCGCCGAACTGACCAACCACTGCCAGGCTCCTGTGACGGCAACGTACTCTTCGTTGCAGCGGACTCTCGGTCGGGAGCGGAGGAAGGGAAACACCGTGCATTGGATTGCCGTTGGCCGGATCGCCGTCTCCTGCGTCATCGCCCTGCCGATGGCACTGGCCGTGGGCCTGCCCACGGCAGCGGCCAAGAACGGCGACACCCACGTCACCGGACAGGGTGTGCAGCGGACGCTGGACTGCAACAACGCCACCCTGTTCGTCACCGGCACGGGCAACCACGTGAACGCGATGGGAACCTGCTGGGCGGTCACCGTGCAGGGATCGTCGAACGTCGTCGTCGCCGACAACGTCATCAACGACATCACGGTGTACGGCTACGACCAGACCGTGTTCTACAAGAACGGGCAGCCGGCCGTGATCGACCGCGGCCGAGAGCTGCAGATGACCAACGTCATCGGTCGAGTGCCCGCCTGACATGACTGACCAGACCGACAGAGAGCAGAGACATCATGCGTGCGCACATCACCCGGATTCTCGGCACCACCGCGGCCGCGGTCGCGATCGTGGCCCTCGCGGCCTGCGGTTCGGAAAGCTCGGACACCAACACACCCTCGGCGACGGCCGGATCGTCCGGCGTCAACGTCGAGATCGGCAACACCATCAACTACATGTCGGTGGGCACCACCGCCGACATCGACTGCGCCGACGGCAAGTCGCTGACTGTGGGCGGGGCCAACAACACGTTGACGGTCAAGGGCACGTGCGCCAACGTCAACATCGGCGGCTCCGACAACAAGATCACGTTCGAGAAGATCGACAAGGACCTCACCGTCGTCGGGCTCAACAACACGATCACCTACCGCGACGGGGACCCCAAGGTGAACAACACCGGAAGCGGCAACTCCGTCAGCAAGGGATAGTCCCTCAATAGATTTCGCGGTACAGCGCCACGATCTCGTCGTGCGTGGGCACCCGGGGATTGTTCTGCGGGGATCCCGATGCCAGGGCCTGCTCGGCCATCGTGGGAAGCCGGGCCTCCCACTCCTTCTCGTCGATGCCGTAGGACCGCGGGGTCGGCACCTCGACGTCGGCACACAGCCGTTCGAGCTCGGTCACGAGCTCACTTGCCGCATCACGATCCGCCACGGCCGCGCCGACGATCCCCATCGCGCGGGCACAGTCGGCGTAGCGCCCGGTCGCCGAGTCGACCGAGAACCGGGTGACGGCGGGCAGCAGCATCGCGTTGGACAGACCGTGCGCGACGTGGAAGTGGCCGCCGATCGGCCGGCTCATCCCGTGCACGAGCGCCACGCTGGAGTTGGAGAACGCCATGCCTGCCTGCGTCGACGCGAGCATCATCGCCTCGCGGGCCTCGCGATCGGCGCCGTCGGTGTACGCACGCCGCAGATGTTTGGCGATCGACTGCATCGCCGCGAGCGCGAGCCCGTCGGTGAAGGGGCTGGCACGCCTGCTGACGTACGCCTCGATGGCATGCGTGAGGGCATCCACGCCGGTGTCGGCGGTGAGCCGCGCGGGCATCGACACCGTCAACTCGAAATCCACCACGATCGCGATCGGCAGGAACGAAAGACCTGGGCACAGCATCTTCTCGTCGGTTTCGCCGTCGGTGATGACCGTGAACTGCGTTGCCTCCGAACCGCTTCCGGCGGTGGTCGGGACGGCGACGATAGGCAGGGCCGGACCGGTGTAGCTGCTGGGGGCCTTGTAGGAGGCGATGTCGCCGCCATTCGCCGAGAGCACCGCGAGCGCCTTCGCGGTATCCATCGGGCTGCCGCCGCCGAACCCGATGATGCCGTCGGCGCGGTGGGCGCGGACGAGTTCCAGGCCGCCGGACAACGAGTCCACCGTCGGATCCGGCACGGTGTCGGAGAAGACCGCGGGCGTGCTGCCGGCGGCGGTCAGTGTCTTCACGAGGCGTTCGGCCTGACCCGTCTCGACGAGGTACCTGTCGGTGACCAGCACGGGCCTGGCGATGCCGAGTTGGGCGATCACGTCGCCCAGCGTGTCTGCCGCTCCTGCACCGATTTTCGCGAATCGGGGGAGCGCGATGTTGGTCACCATTGGAAAGTCCTCACGGTCGGGATTTCTTGCGATATCTCATGCTCGTTGCTCATTTGTGCACCCGTCAACGACCATTCCCGCACGCGCTCGTGCAATTTTGCATTAGGGTGACATCCATGTCGTCGATGTTCAGTGCCGACAACTTGCGATACTTCCTCGAGGTTGCACGCACCGGGCGACTCAACGATGCCGCACGAAATCTCGGCGTCGACCACACGACGGTGGGAAGGCGCATCACCGCACTCGAAAAGTCGTTCGGTCAGAGGCTTTTCGACAGATCGCCGGGCGGCTGGCAGCTCACCGAGGCCGGTGCGGATCTCTTCCCCCACGCCGAGACCGTCGAATCGGCCGTCATCGCCGCCTACGAGACGCGCACGTCGTCGGCAGGCCCGCTGACCGGCACCGTGCGCGTCGCGACGACGGACGGTTTCGGAGCGTTCGTGATGGCACCGCGGTTGGTCGACCTACGGCGCCGCCATCCCCACCTCGACATCGAGATGGTGACCGCGACCGAGCATCGGTCCTTGACCGCACGCCATTTCGACATCGCGGTCACCCTCGAAGAACCGCCGCCGCGCGGCGTCGTGGTGCAGGAATTGGCGGGCTACGACCTGCGGTTGTACGCCACACCCGAATACCTCGACGCCGCACCGCCGATCGACGAACTCGCAGACCTGGCCCGCCACACCCTGATCTGGTACATCGACGCCCTGCTGGACGTCGCGCCGCTGCGCATCCTCGAATCGCTGCCGCACAAGCAACGGGTCGCGATCCAGACCAACAACATCACCGGGCACTGGATGGCGGCGCGCGGCGGCCTCGGCATAGCACCACTGCCGCAATACGTCGCCGAAGCCGACCCCACGCTCAGATCTGTTCTGCCGCAGATGTTCTCGGTTCGACGCCGCTACTGGATGGTGATACCCCGCGAACTGCGGCAGGTAGGCCGGGTGCGGGCGGTCGCCCAGTTCCTGTGCGAAATCGTGAGCGACAACCCGTACCTGATCAGGCCCAGTTGACCGCTCAGAGGGCGGGGTGACGCTTGTTCCACGGTGTGGCGGCCTGGAACGCGCCCACCACATCGACGATCCTGCGCTCCTCGAAGGCACTGCCGACGAGTTGCAGGCCGACCGGGAACGCATGCCCGGCCTCCGTGGTGGTGAAGCCGCCCGGGAACGTGACCGTCGGCAGCTGCGACAGCGTGAACGGCACCGTGAAGCGGTGCACGCCCGCGGTGGTCTCCTCGTCCATGCGAACCATCTTCTCCACCGGCGGGGCGATGAACGACATGGCGGGGATCAGCACCGCGTCCACCGTCGCCAGCGCCGCCTCCATCTGCCCCTTGAACAGCAGGCGCCGTTGGAGCAGGCGGTCGTAGTCGATGCCGGACATCGAGCGTCCGAGCTCGATCAGTTCGGCGAGTGCCGGGCCGTAGCTGTCCTTGTTCTCGGGGTACAGGCCGGTGTGTGCGCGCGCCGTCTGCACCGCGCACACCCCGAACCAGTCGGTGATGGCCTCGGTCGGATCGGGCAGCGTCACCGGCGTGATCTCGGCGCCGAGTTCGCGCAGCACCTGTTCGGCTTCCTGGTGGGCCTTTTCGACGTCGGTGCTGACGTCGGTGTAGCTCCACGCGGGGTCGACACCGATGCGGACACCGGACAGCGAAGCCGGCGGCTGCGTGCCGAATTCGGGTACGGGCCGCAGCGACGCGGTGGGGTCGCGGGGATCGGCGCCGGCGATCGCGCCGAGCACCAGGCCCGCGTCGCGGGCCGACCGGCAGATGGGTCCGACGTGATCGAGCGTCGCGGCGAGCTCGACGACCCCGGCCCGGCTCACGCGTCCCCAGGTCGGTTTCAGGCCGGTCGCTCCGTTGGACGCCGACGGCATCCGGATCGAGCCTCCCGTGTCCGAGCCGAGCGCGCCGAAGCACAGACCTGCCACGGGGGCGACGCCGCTGCCGCTCGACGACACCCCCACCCAGCGACCGGGGTCCCACGGGTTCAAGGGGGCCTTGAACGGCGGGGTGTGCTCGGTGTAGACGCCCTCGGTGGTGTGTACCTTGCCGACGATCACCACACCCGCCTGCTCAAGGCGTTCGACGACGGTCGCGGTGCTGCTCGCCACCTGCCCGCGCCGCACCGCCATCCCGGCTTCGGTGGGCCAGCCCGCCTTGTCGTAGATGTCCTTGATCGCCAGCGGGATTCCGTCGAGCGGTCCGCGTGCGGCACCGGCGCGGCGCCGCTCGTCGGACTCGTCGGCCTGCGCGAGCGCCTCGTCGGCCGCCACGTGAGCGTAGGCGCCCAGCCTCTGATCGACCGTGTCGATACGGTCCAGGACCGCCTCGGTCACCTGGCGTGCGGTGACCGCTCCCCTGTCCAACAGGTCTGCGACCTCACAGATCTCGAGGTAGTACAGCTCGTCCACGGCAGTCAGGTCGGTCATGTCGGTTCTCCTCGGTTCGAGTTCTGATTCGGTTGCCGTGCTCGACTACGGCGCAGGCTCGATGGATCGATCGTCGGACAGATCCTCGTCGGCCGCGACCGTAGCGGCGCCGTACTGCGCGCCCCTGGTCAGCACGGTCAGCGGAATGTACACGAGCGGCCCCACCACCATCGCCGCGAACGACGCGAAGTACATCGGGTAGGCACCGAACACGCCGAGCGCCCCGACGATCAGGCCCGTGCCCAACGCCACCATGCCGCAGAGGTTCCAATCCTTCACGCGCCCTTCGCGGTACTCGATCTGGCTACCGGGTGCGAGCTTGAGCAGCTTGCGGCACACGAAGTAGTCGCTGAGCAGGATGAAGATCCAGGTGTTGGTCATGATCCCGGTGACGGCGAGGAACTTGTCGGTGTACTGCAGAACGTTGATCGGGTACAGCACGACCCCGAGCACGACCAGCAGCACCATCCACCACTGCCGGCCGACGCGTTTCGGCGAGAGCACGTCCCACGCGTTGGACAACGCCAGCGATCCGGAGTACAGGTTCATCACGTTGATGCGCACCTGGGTGAGCACCGCGAAAATGACGCCCAGAACACCCATTACCACCGCGAAGATCAGCCCGGGGTCGGTGGCGGCGAGCTCGGCCTCTGCCCGGTTCTCCCCGAAGTGCGACACCATCGTGAAGCCGAGGAACACGCCGATCACCATGACGACGGCGATCATCAGCAGTTCGACGAGCATCACGCCGGCCGTCCCAGCGTAGGTCACCGTGCGTTTGACGAACCGTCCGTAGTCGGTGGCGATGAGGGCCTGGAACACCACCTGACCGTTCGCAAGGCTCAACGCCTGCCACATGGCCGTGGTCGTCATGCCATCCTGTACCGCCCACTCACCGGGACCGGTGAGGACATAGCCGTTGGCCAGCATGACCATTCCGATGACGAACAGCACCAGAAAGATCGGCATGCCGAAGCGCTGCAGGATGTTCATCGAGTGCATGCCGCGCCACGAGTAGTAGAGCGCCACGAGCGCCACGAGGGCAAACACCACGCTGGCTCCTGCCGAATCGATCGGTATGCCTGCGATCTCGGCCAGCCCGTGCGAGACGATACTGCCCTCGAAGATGAAATAGAAGACGTAGTTCACCGCGTACACGAAGGACGCGATCGCCGAACCGCGGGCACCGAATCCGAGCCCACGGGACAGCAGTGGCAGCGACAGGCCCTCCTGACTGGCGATCCGCATCACCAACGCCCCGACCACGGTGGCGCCGATGACCATATAGGCGATGGGGACGAGCAGCCAGGGCCAGCCCACCAGGAACCCCATCTGGCCGCCCAACGCGAACCAGAACATTGCGGTCACGTTTCCGGTGAGTACCAAGAGGATTGCCGGGCGACGCCATCGCTGGTCATCCGGTACCCGGGTGGTGGCGTAGCTCTCGATCTGATCATCGAGACTCGTCGCCGGACCGTGAAAGTAACTGCCCAAGCCCACGTTTGGATTTCCCTTCCGCCGTCAGCTGCGACCGCACACCGCGTCGGATCAGGCCGAATCCCCCTCGGAGCAGGGCGGATCTTCCAGAAATATCGCGATGCGGTGAGCGGGTTGAACCGGATGAAGCCCGTTCAAGTGCTATACATCCGAACCCAGTGCCGAAGGGATGTCAACGACCAGTGCTGCATTGCGGTGTGCAGAAATGCACGACGCCGCAGCCGTGTTCGGTCGCCGACGGCGGATCGCGTCAGGCGCCGGCGCCGTGGCGGCCCGCGCCCGCGGCGAACCGTCCGGCCCCGTGCATCGCCTCGTCCTTGACGCGCGCGATGCTGGCGAACTCGAAATCCATTGCATCCTTCTCGGATTCGCCCCACTGGTGAATCGCCGACAGACGGTCTGCCCGCATGCACTGTTGAGGCAGGTGCGCCAATTCGGCCGCGAGCTCTTCGGCGGCCCGACGCGCCTGCCCGGTGGGTACGACGCGGTTGGCCAGACCGATCGCGTACGCCTCGGCGGCGTCGACGCCGCGTCCGGTCAGGATCAGATCCATCGCGCGGCTGTGCCCGATCAACCGCGGCAGGCGCACCGTCCCGCCGTCGATGAGCGGAACACCCCAACGCCGGCAGAACACCCCCATGACGGCGTCCTCCTCGACCACCCGCAGGTCGCACCACAGCGCAAGTTCCAGACCACCCGCGACCGCGTACCCGCTGATCGCCGCGATCACCGGTTTGGACAGCTCCATCCGGCTCGGGCCCATCGGCCCGGGCCCGTCGCGGTGCACCTGGTTCGCCTCCGGTGTGCCGAACGCCTTGAGATCGGCCCCGGCGCAGAACGTTCCGTTCGCACCGGTCAGCACTGCGACGGATGCCGTGTCGTCGGCGTCGAACTCCTCGAATGCGGTGAACAGGGCCGCGGCGGTCGGGCCGTTGACCGCGTTCCTCGCCTCGGGCCGGTCGATGATGACCGTGGTGACCGGGCCGTTGCGTTCGATCCGGACAGGTTCGCTCACGTCGCCTCCAGCAGTTCGGTATGGTCACGCCGCGCGACGAGTTCGGCGGCGAAGTCGTTGTACGCGGTGCGCAACGCCGCGCCCGGCCAGGCGGCGGGCAGCAGCTCGTCGGGCAGCATCGGGTCGATCAGCAGGTGTCGCACGATGCCGGCCGCGACGGCGAAGCGGGTGGGGATGTCGGTGGCGTCGGCCATCTCGTCGAGCAGGCGGTGACCGGCACGGGCCCACCCTGGCAGATCCCACAGGCGCGCGGCGAGGTCGTGCGGGTTGTCGTCGCGGCTGCGCAGGATCCGGACCCGGTCGGTGATCTCGCCGGGCAGTGCCTGGTCGAGGTTGTCGGGCCGCAGCCACACCCCTTCGCGCAGTTCACCGAATCGGTACTGCTGCAGGGTGTTGCGCATCGAGGCGCGCGTGCGGGCGTCGGTGCCGACGCTGGTCACGATCACCGTGAGCCACTCGCCGTCATGGTCGCGTACCTTGGGGTCGATGGCGTCGTCCTGCCTGCGCTGGCGGGCCATCAGCCGGTCCGACAGCCGGTAGCCGTCGGCCGAGCGCACCAGGTCACCCGCGCTCACCATCCTGGTCAGCGCGACCCGCAGCGTCTGCTCACGAATGCCGAAGTCCGCTGTGAGCCTGATCAGTTCGGCCGAGCTGGCCCACGCCGGATGCGCGCCCAGCATCACGCTGAGCACCACCGAGCGTGCGGTCATCCGGCGCAGTGCGGGCACGATCAGACCCCTGACGCCCTGCGTCCGTGGTCCCCCATCGGCTCGTCCCGACGACGCACCGCCTCGCGGAACCCGTGTTCACGGGCCGTCGCGACGAACGCGTGGCCCTCCGGGGTGTGCCTGGCGACGCCGTCGAACACCGTGCTGATCATCTGGCTGGTCGCCACGCCCTGATTGAGCAGCGCAGAATTGCACGCGAGTTTGGCCATGATCAACTGGTTGACCGGCATCGCCGCGATCCGTTCGACGAGTCGCTCGGTGCGTTCGTCCAGATCGCCCGGGTCAGGCGCCTCGACTGCCAGTCCCCATTCGGCGGCCTGCGCCCCGGTGATGCAGTCCCCGGTGAACAGCAGCCGTTTCGCGCGCTGATCCCCCAGCCGGTGTGCCCACAGCCCCGCCGCGGGCACACCCCACACCCGCATCGGCGGATAGCCGATCTTGGCATCGGCGGCGGCGATCACCTGATCGGCGTGCAGCGCGATGTCGGTGCCGCCGGCCACGCAGTACCCGTGGATCTTCACCACGGTCGGCTTGTCGCAGTGCATCAGGCTCGCGAAGCCCCGCACGAAGCGGCTCATCATCTGATAGTCGATCATCGGATCCCACGGGTGATCCGGAAGATGGTTGACCGCCTGAGTCTTTCCCGACAGCACGGTGCCCTCGTACGGGCTGCCGCCCCCGGCCGACGACGAACCTTCCGCGTACGCGCCCAGGTCGAATCCGGCGCAGAATCCCGCACCGCGCCCGGAGACCAGGATGACGTGCACGTTCGGGTCCAGATCGGCACGCTCCACGAGCGCCGAGAGTTCAAGGGGCGTGTCCGCGACGATCGCATTGCCCTTCTCGGGCCGGTTGAACGTGATGCGCGCGACCCGGTCGGTGACCTCGTAGGTCATCGTCTTGAGGTCGTCGAAGTCGACGGGCCGGATCGCGTGCGTCACTTCCCATCCCCTCGCGAGCAGACGCAAAACTGCCTATTCTCCCGCAAAAAACGGCAGTTTTGTGTCTGCTCGGCGGGAGAACTCACGCCTTCACCAGCGCGCGTTCGATGATGGGCGCGAGGTCGAGCCCGGTGGGCAGGGTGCCGAACGCTCCGCCCCACTGCCCGCCGAGCCGGCTGGCGAGGAAGGCCTCGGCGACCGCGGGGTGGCCGTGGCGCACGAGCAGCGATCCCTGCAGGGCCAGCGAGATGTCCTCGGCGACCTTGCGGGCCCGGTACTGGATGGTCTCGAGCTCGCCGAGGTCACGCCGCAGCGTCGCGACGTGGGCGTCGAGGCGTTCGTCGTGTCCGGCGGTCTTGCCGAGTTCGTCGAACAGCACATCGACGCATTCGGGCCGGGTTGCCATGGCGCGCAGGGTATCCAGTGCGCTCACGTTGCCCGAGCCTTCCCAGATGCCCATCAGCGGCGCCTCCCGGTACAGCCTCGGCATGCCCGAATCCTCGACATACCCGTTGCCGCCCAGGCATTCCATGGCCTCGGCGGCGTGCGGCGTGGCGCGCTTGCACACCCAGTACTTACCGGCGGCCAGACCGATTCGGCGCAAGAGCTTCTCGCGTTCGTCGCCGTGGACGGCCTTGTCGGTCGCACCGGCCATGCGCATGGCCAGCATGGTGGCGGCCTCGGCCTCGACCGCGAGATCGGCCAGCACGTTGCGCATCAGCGGCTGGTCGATCAGATACGCGCCGAACGCTTTTCGGTGCTGTGCGTGGTGCACGGCCTTCGACAGGCCGTTACGCATGCTGGTTGCGCTGCCCAACGTGCAGTCGAGCCGGGTGAGGTTGACCATCTCGATGATGGTCGGCACGCCGCGTCCCTCCTCGCCGACCAGCCATGCGGTTGCGCCGTCGTACTCGACCTCGCTGGACGCGTTGGCGTGGTTGCCGAGCTTGTCCTTCAGGCGTTGCAGGAACATTCGGTTTCGGCGTCCGTCGGGAAGGATGCGCGGCAGGAAGAAGCAGCTCAACCCGCCGGGTGCCTGCGCGAGCACCAGGAAGATGTCGCACATCGGTGCCGAGGTGAACCACTTGTGCCCGGTCAGCGTGTAGCTGCCGTCGCCGTTGGGCGTGGCTTCGGTGGTCCCGGCGCGCACGTCGGAGCCGCCCTGCTTCTCGGTCATCGACATGCCTGCTGTGATACCGAGTTTGGTTGTCGGAATCTTGAGTTCGGGGTCGTAGACCCGGCTGGTCAACAACGGCTCGTAGATCTTGGCCAGTTCGGGGTTGCACCTCAGCGCGGGAACCACCGCATACGTCATCGAGATCGGGCAGATGTGACCCGGTTCGGGAGTCCACACCGAGGTCTTGGCGGCCCGCACCACGTGCGAACCGGGCCGGTTGTCGGCCCATGGCGCGGCGTGCAGACCGTAGCTGACGGCCACCGACATGAGTTCGTGGTAGGCCGGGTCGTACTCGACCTCGTCGATGCGGTGACCGTACCGGTCATGCGTGTGCAGGACGGGCCGGTTGCGGTCGGCCAGCTCGCCCCACCGCTGCGCCTGCCGGCTGCCACTGAGCGTGCCGAGCGCGTTGACCTCGTCGAGCCCCCATTCGCCGCCCTCGCGGATGAGCGCCTCGGTGAGCACCGGCGAGGTGGCGGGGTTGTAGTCCTCCAGGGGCGGCACCTGATTGGTGACGACGTGGGTGCCCGAGGAGGCAAGTAGCGACAGATCGTGTGCCATACCGGCCAGTGTTACAGTTTTTCCACAGCCGCACAATAGTCGTAATACGATCCTCAGCGTCCTGACGGTTTGCGTTCAGGCGGCTGGACGTTCGGCTGGGTGTCAGCGGAGCGCACGCTGTTCAGCACGGTTTGGCCTTGCTGGTCGATCAGCCTGGTGAACAGCTGTTGGGCGTAGCCGAAAACCAGGCCCCACGCGACGATCTGCCCCGGGTTGTCCAACGCGTTGAGTCCGGGGATGAACTGGCCGCGCATCAGCAACAGGCCCAGCACGGCGGTCAGCGCGCCCGTCGGCAGCTTCAGTGCCGCGAGCGCGACCGGGATCCCGTACCGCTCCGACGATCCTCTGACGTGGCTGATCATCGCCGCGGACGCGATCGCGGCCGCGAGAAGGCCGACGAGCTCGATCACGATGACGTCCATCCGCGTGGCGGTGTCCGCGACGACGGAGTCGATGTCGCGCGCGTGCTGTGCCGGCGGCACCCCCGCTCGTTGAGGTGTGATCGGCGGCGACTGGTTCGTCGGGCACACCACGGTGATCTGGTTGGCGTCCGCCGGGGCGAAACACAGCGGCAGCAGCGTCGGCTGGTGGAAGCCGAAGATCCCGAGCGCGACCGCCAGCAGCGACAACAGAACCGTGGTACTGACCACGATGTTGCGAAAACTCCTGAGCCGCAGGTTCTCTCGCAACGCCTCGGAACTCGCCGCCCGAACCGTCGCGACGATCTTGTCCCGCTCGCGCGCGACGATGTCGTTCTGCGTCTCTCGGTCCAGGCCGGCGAGGCTCTTGACGACACGCTCCAATTCCACCCGTCCCGGATCACCGGAGCGCAGGTGGCGCTGGACGTGCCGCAGCAGTGACGGCATCTGCCCGGCGAGGTATTCGGACGGTGCGAGGTTGAGCAGCTGCGCCTCCGCGGCATCGAGGTTGCTCATCGAGCGTTCGAGCAGGGGCCCGTGACGCCACACCCACACACGGTTGCCGTCTGCCGCGTCGCGCACGGCCTGCAGATGACTCCTGATCGCCGTCGACAGGGCGCCGCCCATGTCACGGGGATTGCCCGGCGCCAGGTAATCGACCAGCGTCTCCAGTTCGTAGGCGCGGGTCAGTGCACTCTCACGCCACGCCACCCACACCGGACCGCCGACGGATCGTACGGCCTCGACCTGAGGTAGGCGGGGCAGGTCCTCGACGGGGACCCCGGTGATCGCCACGATGCCTCCCGGACGCGTCACGCGATGCAACTCGTCTCTGACCGTATGACCGGGAGACGTCAACCGACACGCGTAGTGCGGTACTCATTTCAGCCTCCGCATACTGTTGCGATGACACCGAACAGCGCCGTCGATTCCACCGCCGTCGAACTGGAACACCAACCCGTACCGGCCGATCAATCGGTCAGCGGAGCACCGCAGACGGCAGCCCTGGCGCTCGACGAGTTCGACGGCCTTGAGATCGGTGTGTGGGAGATGACCCCGGGGGTGATGAGCGACGTCGAGGCCGACGAGGTGTTCGTCGTCGTCGCGGGATCAGGTTCGGTCGAGTTCGCCGACGGCAGCCCGACGCTGCACCTCGGCCCCGGCACCGTCTGCCGGCTCAAGGCAGGCACCAGCACCGTCTGGACCGTCACCGAGACGCTGCGGAAGGTCTATCTCACCGGCCCGGCCTGACCGCCCACGCCGGAAGGCGTGGAACCGGTTGAAAGCGAAGATCACCGTCGCGGCCAGCGCCCAGCCCAAAAGGATGTCGATGACGTAGTGCTCGGCCGTGTAGACCAGGGTGAACGCCATGATCAACGGGTAAGCCACGAGCAGCGGACGCCACTTGCGGTGCACCCGGTGCCATAGGAACGCCGCGACGGCTGCCGTGAGGCCCGCGTGCAGCGACGGGATCGCCGCCACGAGGTTCACGCTGGCCTGTCCCTGGTCGATCAGCGCGGTCGCGGTGTGCAGGTTCAACTTGCCCCAGCCCCGCGTGACGATGCGCTCGATCCAGTCGTTGGCGCCGTCCTGGCTGCTCTGCACCGGACCGAGCAGACCACCGTCGGGAACCCCGCGTGCCGAACGGAACATGCACCGCGGATCGGACGGCCCACCCTCGACGTCGGAGGCCGTACAGCGGGCCGCCGCCCATGGCGGCGCCGCGGGCACCACGGCGTAGATGGCCAGCGCCACAAACGACAGTCCGACGAACAGCCGCACGAACTTCTTCCACTCCTCGCGGTCGCGCAACCACAGCACACCGGCCACCACGTACGGGAGGATGAAAAACGACATGTAGACCGTGCTGATCACGACTTCCCACCACGGCGGATGCGGCAGCTTGAGGCGCTCCTGCAGCCACACGGTCGGCACGGTGCCGAAGAACAGCCAGCGGTCGACCTCGACCTGCCAGTGCCACAGCGTCGGGCGGCCGATCAACGTGGCCGCACCGCGGCTCAGGTCATAGGCGACCAGCACCAGGGCGAACGGCAGCCAGTCGCGGATGACGTACAGCATGCGCTTGCCCTGGCCGATGCTCGCGGCCAACAGCCCGGTGCAGATGTAGAGCAGCAGCAGTTCGCGGTTGAAGGCGAAACCGTCGGTGATGGTGCGGTACACGATGACGGCAGCCCAGAGCGCGACGGCCACGTACCGCACGATGCGCAGAACGCGCGCCCGGCCGCCCCGATCGGAAGTGCCGATCTCGGCCGTGTCTCCGGTGGTTGGGCCGGGTTCTGTACCAGTTGCGGAATCGTCAACCGCGGTCACTAGGCCGACAGTAGTTCACCTGCTCGTCACCGTCGGTTCGGGCACGGTTTCGGTTACCAAACCGTGTCGGCGCGCCGCTAGCCGGCGTGTTCGCGCAGAAACGCGATGTCGTCCTTGCGCCCGTCCTCGGCGGTCTCACAGATGACCGGCGCGTCGGCGGCCTTGACCACCGCGGCCAGAAGTTGCGGATCGATCTGACCGGCGCCGAAGTTGGCGTGCCGGTCGGCACCGGACCCGGCCGCGTCGCGGGAATCGTTGCAGTGCACCAGATCGATGCGCCCCGTGATCGCCTTGATGCGGTCGACGGCGTCGATGAGCGCCTCACCGGCGGCCCAGGCGTGGCACGTGTCGAGGCAGAAACCGATGCCCTTGTCGCCGATGTGATCCCACAACCGCGCGATGGTGTCGAAGTGGCGCGCCATCGCGTGATCGCCGCCCGCGGTGTTCTCCAGATACACCGGCACGTCGGTGTTGAGCGCGTCGAGCGCCTTGACCCAGCGGGTGAAACCGGCCTCCATGTCGTTGTCGTCGGCGTGGCCGCCGTGCACGATGACGGCCGTCGCGCCGATCTCGGCGGCCGCGTCACACGTGTCCTGCAGGATCTTGCGGGACGGGATGCGCACCCGGTTGTTGGCCGATGCGACGTTGATCAGGTACGGCGCGTGCACGTAGAGCGGGATCGACGACGCCTTGAGCACCTCGGCGTCCTCTCGCGGCTTGGGTTTCTTCCAGCTCTGCGGGTTACCGAGGAAGAACTGCACGACGTCGGCGCCGTCAGCGGCGGCCGCGGCCAGCGGATCGGTGTTGTCTACATGCGAGCCAATGAGCACGGGGCCAGTCTAGTGACCGGCCCCGACACTCCATCAGTTCAGCGATCAGCTCAGCGCTTCCTCCGGTGCGCGCTGGATCGGCGCGGGCCATTTCGCCGGAACCGGCCGCTCGCGCACGCGCTGCGGCCACCAGAACCAGTGCCCGAGCAGCGTCGCGATCGACGGTGTCATCAGCGAGCGCACGACCAGCGTGTCGAACAGCAGGCCGAGGCCGATGGTGGTGCCGACCTGCCCGATGGTGATCAGGCTGCTGACGGCCATCGATCCCATCGTGAAGGCGAAGACCAACCCGGCCGCGGTGACCACCGCACCGGTGCCGACCATGGCCCGGATGATGCCGGTCCGGATTCCCGCGTGGATCTCCTCTTTCATGCGGGAGACCAGCAGCAGGTTGTAGTCCGCGCCGACGGCCAACAGCACGATGACCGACATCGGCAACACCATCCAGTGCAACGGGATCCCCACGATGTGCTGCCACAGCAACACCGACAATCCGAACGCCGAGGCCAGGCTCAACACCACCGTCCCGACGATCACGGCCGAGGCCACGATGGCCCTGGTGAGCACCATCATGATGATGAAGATCAGGATCAGGGCCGCGGCCGCGACGATGATCAGGTCGTAATCGGCGCCGATCTGCATGTCGTTGTACGTCGCGGCGCTGCCGCCGAGATAGATGCGCGCGCCCTCGAACGGCGTGCCCTTGATCGCATCGGCCGCGGCGATCTTGAGGTCATCCATGCGCGAGGTGCCCTCTTCGGTCAGGGGGTCACCCTGGTGAACGATGGTGAACCGCACCGCATGTCCGTCGGGCGACATGAACAGCTTCATGCCGCGCTGGAAGTCGTCGGTCTCGAAGGCCTCCGGCGGGAGATAGAACGAATCGTCGTTCTTGGCCGCGTCGAACGCCTCGCTCATGGCCGTGGCGTTCTCCTGCATGGCCATGGTCTGGTCCTGCTGCGCCTTCTGCACCTGGTACTGGTTCAGCAGCGTCTGCTTCTGGTTCTTCATCGACTGGATCTGGGCGGGCATCACCGCCACCATCCGAGGCATCAGGTCGGCCATGCGCTGCATCTCGGGCACGATTTCCTGGAAGTCGTCGGACATGGTGTTGATGCCGTCGAGGCTCTCGAAGATCGACCGCATGGACCAGCACATCGGGATGTCGTAGCAGTGCGGTTCCCAGTACAGGTAGTTGCGGATCGGCCGGAAGAAGTCGTCGAAGTCCGCGAGGTGATCCCGCACGCTCGCGGTGTCGTCCGAGGTCTGCTTCATCTTGTCGGCCATCGACTGCGACACCGCGGCCAGCTCCGTCTGGATGTTCATCATCTCGGTCATCGAGTCGATGCTGGTCTGCAGGTCGTCGGCCTGCTTGAGCAGATTGTCCAGATTGGTCTGCATGTAGTCGTTGTTCATGATCTGCGAGGTGCCGTTCTGGCCGATCGTGTACGGGATCGTCGAGTGTTCGATCGGGTCGCCATCGGGACGGGTGATGGTCTGCACCTGCGCGATGCCGTGAACGTTCTTGAGCGCCTTGGCGATCTTGTCGATCACCAGGAAGTCGGCCGGGTTCCGCAGATCGCGGTCGGTCTCGATCATCATCAGATCGGGATTCATCTTGGCCTGCGAGAAGTGTCGGAACGCGGCCTCGTACCCGACGTTCGCCGGGACGTCGGCGGGCAGATAGCGCCGGTCGTCATAGGTGGTGTAGTAGCCGGGCAGCGCAAGCAGGCCGATGAGCGCCGCCACCACCGCGCACACCAGGATTGCGCCGGGCCAGCGCACGGTGGCGGTGCCGACGCGGTGCCACACTTGAGACCGGCTCACGCGCTTGGGTTCCAGGATCTTGCCGAAGCGGCTGGCCACCGAGATGACGGCGGGGCCTGCGGTCAGGGCCGCGGCCACCACGATCAGCATGCCGATCGCCAGCGGGATACCCATCGTCTGGAAGTACGGCAGTCGGGTGAAGTGCAGGCACAGCGTCGCACCGGCGATGGTCAGACCCGAGGCGAGGACGACGTGCGCCGTCCCGTGAAACATCGTGTAGTACGCCGATTCTCGGTCCTCGCCCACGCGGCGCGCCTCCTGGTAGCGGCCGATGAGGAAGATCGCGTAGTCGGTGGCGGCCGCGATGGCCAGCGTCACCACCATGTTGGTGGCGAAGGTGGTCAATCCGAAGACGTTGTAGAAGCCCAGGAACGCCACGATCCCACGGGCACCGGATAATCCGAGCACCACCATCGCCAGCACGATGAGCGTGGTGATGACGGAGCGGTAGACCGCCAACAGCATGACGGTGATGACCGCGAAGGTGACGCCCTCGATCAGCTTCATGCTGGCGTCGCCTTCGGCGAGCTGATCGGCGCTCGTCGCCGCGGCGCCGGTCACGTAAGCCTTGACACCGGGCGGTGCCTCGCGTTCGGTGGCGATCTTGCGGACCGCTTCGACCGACTCGTTGGCCAGCGCCTCGCCTTGGTCACCGGAGATGTAGACCTGGACGTAAGCGGCTTTCCCGTCGACGCTCTGGGCGCCCGACGCGGTGAGGGTGTCGCCCCAGAAGTCCTGGACGTGTTGCACGTGTTTGGTGTCGGCGCGCAGGTCGGCGACCATCTTGTCGTAGAAGGCGTGTGCCTCGATGCCAAGTGGCTCTTCGCCTTCCAGCACGATCATCACCGAACTGCTGGTGTCGTATTCCTGGAACACCTGGCCCACCCGCTTGATGGCGAGCGTCGACGGCGCGTCGTTGGGGCTCATCGACACCGCGCGCATCTTGCCGACCTCGTCCAGCGTCGGGACGACGGTGTTGAGGACCGCGACGATCGCGACCCACACCAGGATGATGGGAACGGCGAACGTACGGATGAACCGCGGCAACCGTGGCCGTGGGGGTGCCGCGTGGCGAGGCTTGGCGATGGCGTCGGTCGGGGTGTCGTCGGTCGGCGCGCTCATGCTGCCTTCACATAGCAGAAGGTTTCGGCGTTCATGCCGGTGGCGGTCCTCTCTTCTTTGACCACGTCATCGACGGTGACTCGACAGGTGATGCTGTCGCCGTCGCCCTGGGCCATGATGTGGGGCATCACCGATGGCAGGGTGGTTTGCAGCGTCAAGGTCCACGGCAGCGGCGTGCTCGCGACGCGCTGCGGCTTGCCCTCGAGGTCCATGTAGTTGATCACCGCTGTCGAACCGGAACCGAAGATCTCGTACGTCACGACCTTCGGGTTGAAGTCCTCGGCGTTGTCCGATGTCTTCTCGGTCACCACAACGGGATTCGAACCGAATACGGTGCGGACGTTCATCACCACCAGCGCGCCCGCACCTACCGCGACGATGATCAGCACAGGTAGCCAGACCCGACCCAGCAACTTTGTCATCGCTACCTTCCCCGAACTTGATGACTGCAGCCGACGACAGCCGAGGTCGAGCCGCCAGCGCCGGAGGCGTCACCGGCATCCGGCAACGCTGAAGTTTCGGATAGTTAAGCTAATGGCATAAGTGGATCGGGTCAATCCACTTTCATGTTGTGCGCGTTACACTCGGCGGGGTGAGCGCGCCCGATACGCCGGACCGGCCTCTGCGAAAAGACGCAGAGCGCAACCGCAAGCGGGTGCTCGAGGCCGCCCGCGAGCTGTTCGCCGCCAAAGGCCTCGAACCGAACCTCAACGACGTCGCGCGCCACGCCGGCGTGGGCGTGGGCACCGTGTACCGGCGTTTCGCCACCAAGGAGGAACTCCTCGAGGCGATCTTCGAAGACGGGATGAACCAGTTGACCGAGCTGGCCGAGGAAGCTCTCCGACACTCGGACTCATGGCAGGGGTTCGCCTGGTTCGTCGAGCAGGAGTGTCAGTTGACCGTGACTGATCGGGGACTGCGTGAGATCGCTTTCAGCAAATGCTACGGCGGCGACCGGGTGACGGCGGCTCAAGAGCGGCTCAGCGGCGTGACGACCGAACTGGTCGAACGGGCGCAGCGCGACGGCCATCTCCGGCCCGGGGTCTCGGCGACCGACCTGCCACTGCTCGCGCTGCTCGCGGGCACGGTGAGCGAGTTCGCCGGCCACGTGGATGCCGATTTGTGGCGCCGTTACGTGTCGATCCTGCTGGAGGGCATGCGCCACCACCCAGGCCAGCAACCCGTGGCGGTGACGGCGCTCGACCGCCCCGCACTCGAGGCCGCCATGCGCACCTGGGAGCCCGCCGGTCCCCCGTCCCACCGGCCACGTCCGCCCTGTGCGAACTGACCGCTCCCTTTCCATGCGAGCGTGCGTGTCTGCCGTACGACACGCCGTCGCGCACCAGCACTGCGCGCACGCTCGCGGCGCACGAGCACTCCGACGGCCCCGGTGCCGTCAAGAACGGCTCCAGTCGTTGGCATCGACGATGTGTTCGGCGATCGCCAACGATGCCGTCGCCGCGGGCGACGGAGCGTTGCGGACGAAGGTGATTCCGGGACGATGATGGATCACGAAGTCGTCGACCAGGTTTCCGTCGGCCTGTAGGGCCTGGGCGCGCACACCCGATTCCGCACGCACGATGTCCGTCGAGCGTAGTTCGGGGATGTAGGCCCGGGCACGGCGCAGGAACACCGACTTGCTCATCGAACCCAGGACCTCGGTGGCGCCCATGCGCCAGTGGTGCCGCGCCAGCCGGCGCATCCCCGGATAGCTGACGGAACGCCACAGCTGCCGAACGTTGACGTCACGCCACCGGTAACCCTCCTGCGCGAGTGCGAGCACCGCGTTCGGCCCGACGTGCACGTGACCGTCGACGCCGCGGGTGAAATGCACGCCCAGGAACGGGTATCGCGGGTCAGGAACCGGATACACCAGTCCCCGAACGAGTTCCGATCGCGAAGGCACCAATTCGTAGTACTCGCCCCGGAACGGGATGATCTCGGGATCTCTGGGGGCGCCCGCGATCGCGGCGATCATCGACGACTGCAGGCCGGCGCACACCACCACATGGTCCAACGTCATGTCCTCGACATCGGTGGCCACCACCACCTTTCCGTCACGCGAGTCGATCCCCACGACACGGCATCCGAGCCGGAGTTCACCGCCGGCGTCGGTGATGTCGTCACGCATCGCGGCGGCAATGGCCGGGAAGCTCACCACCGCCGTGCTGGGAATGAGCAACGCGGCCAGACCCTCGACATGGGGTTCCCGCTCACGCAATTGCGCCCTGTCGATCAACCGCGTGTCCGGGATCCCGTTGGCTACGGCACGTTTGGCGAGGTCGTTCAGTCGGGGTAACTCATCGTGGCGAACGGCCACGATCACCTTGCCGAGTTCGTCGTAGCGCAGGCCCCGTCCGACGCAGTAGTCACGCAGCAGGCCCACTCCGCGGCGGCACAGCGTGGCCTTCAACGAACCGGGCGGATAGTAGACGCCGGAATGGACGACGTTGCTGTTGTGCCCGGTCTGGTGGGCGGCCACGACCGTTTCCTTGTCGATGACCGTCACATCGGCCTGCAGCTTCTGCTGCAGACGCCGGGCCACCGCCAGCCCGACGATGCCCGCCCCGATCACGCCGATGCGCGGTGTCGCCATGCTCGCCCCTTTGATCCGCCTGCTGTCAACCTAAACGCAAGTCGCCGCGCACCGGGCCGATACTCACCGGCCGCTGCGGATCGGGCAGCCCGATGAGGGTGCCTTGGTGTTCGACGGCGGTCGCGCCGAAACGCAACGCCGAGGCCAGTGCGTCCGTCGGCTTCTCCTGCCACGCCGCGAGGTAACCGGCGAGCAGCGCATCACCGGCCCCGACGGTGTTGACCACGCGCTCCACCGGCGCGGCCCCGTGCAACGCGAGGGTCGCCGTGACGAGCACGGCCCCGTCACCGCCGAGGCTCACGAGCACCGTGTCCACCCCGCGCTCGGTGAGGGCACGCGCCGCGGTGACCACATCGGCCAGCGTCGCCATCGGGCGGTCCACGACGTCTGCCAGTTCGTCGACATTGGGTTTGATCAGGTGCGGCAACCCGGCCCGATCAGCGGCGAGCACGGCCGCCAAGGCGGGCCCGGACGCGTCGACGGCCACCCGCCGCCCGGCGGTCCTGGCCTCACCGACCGCGGCGGCCAGGCGCTGCGGCGCGAACCCGGCGGGCAGGCTGCCCGCCCACACCACCCAGTCGCCGCCCTGTGCGACGGCCGCCGCGCACAACGCGTCGACCTCGTCGGCGGACAGGTGCGGGCCGGGTTCGTTGACCTTGGTGCTCCGCCCGTCGGCCTCGACCAGTGTGACGTTGCTGCGCACCGCCCCGCAGACGGGCACACCGATCATGTCGAGCCCGAAAACCTGCAAAGCCGAGACGATTTCGGCGCCGACAGATCCTCCGACGGGCAGGACGGCACGCGTCGCGTGACCGGCGCCGTGCAGTGCGAGTGCGACGTTGACACCCTTGCCGCTCGGCTCGGTCATGGTCGACGTGGCCCGGTTGACCTCTCCCGGTCGCAGTCTAGGAAGGTGCAGCGTGCGGTCGAGGCTCGGGTTGGGCGTGACGGTGACGATCAACGGTGCGCCACCTCGACGGTGATGCCCGCGGCGCGCAGCCGCTTGCGTACGCCCACGTCGGCGCCGTCGTCGGTGATCAGCACGTCGACATCGGAGAGTTTGGCGTGGCGGGCCTGGCTGTGCCTGCCGAACTTGCTCGAATCGACCAGGAACACGCGCTGCCCCGCGGCCGCGAGCATGTGCCGTTTGACGGTGGACTCCTCGGGATCGGGCGTCGTCAGACCCCGGTCGAGGGACAGCGCATTGGTGCCGAGGAACGCGACGTCGACATTGATCGATGCCAGCGCCTCGGCGGTCAGCGCGCCCACAGCGGCCATCGTGGGCTGCCGGATCCGCCCACCGAGCAGCACCGTGGTGATCCCCCGGTTCAGCAGGGTGGTGGCGACCGGCACGGCGTTCGTGTAGACGACCAGTTCCGCTGCCACGGGCAGCTTTTCGGCCAGTCGCAACGTGGTGCTGCCCGCATCCAGCAGCAGCGTGGCGCCGTCGGCCACGTACCGCAGGGCATGTTGCGCGATCGCGGATTTCGCTTCGGCGTTCTCGATCCGGTCGGCGACATCGGGTTCGGTACGGCTGCTGACGGCCGGCACGGCGCCGCCGTGCACACGCCGCAACAGCCCGAGTGTCTCAAGGTGCGCGAGGTCTTTGCGCACACACTCGGCGCTGACTCCGAAACGTCCTGCCAGTTGCGCGCTTTCGACACGCCGTTCGGCGTCGAGCAGCCGCAGCACCTCGGCGTGACGTTCGTCGGGGAACCAGGTCCGCGGCGCTCGTGTCGTGGTCATGACCCACCCAGGTGATCGCGCGGACCGATCGCCCCGCAGGCCCGCGCGGCGAGGGTCGCGGCACCAAGCGCACCGGCCTCCTCGACCGCGGACACCTCCAAGTTCGCGAAACGGGAATGCTTGGCGCGCATGACTTCTGCGCTGTGGCGCCAGCCACCGGTGACCACGACGCGGGTGGCAGGCCCGACCACGTCGTCCATGGCACGGTGCAACGCGAGCGCCTCGTCGGCGGCCTGTTCGACCACCGCTCGCCATTGTGCCCCCGGTTCGGAATACGGCGATTCGGCCGCGGCCCGGTCGAGATCGGCGAGGTCGACACCGAGGCGCTCCAGCGTGCGCTGCTGCGCGAGCCCGCCCTCGGTGCCGCCGAGCAGGCTCCAATGCCCCACCTCGACACTCGGATCGGTGGTGATGCCCGCCGTGGCGAGACGTGCGATATCGGCACGGGGCGGGAGCGTGTCGATGGTGCGCACCAACGCCTCGGCAGTACCGGACGAATCCAGTTCGTGGCCGGGGCCAGTGGCGCGTGCACCGAGCGCGGAGGCCTGGTGGTCGTGCCCGGCGAAGGTCAGTAGGGCATTGCGCAGCAACGGGTTCACGTCGTCTGGGGCGATCGTCCCCACCGGGACCCCCGCGGCCACCACGGGCGGCATGAGCGATCGCGTCGCACCCGACCAGGCCAGTGCGTCGTCCCACCAATCCCCCGCGGCGATGTCGAACCACCCGGTCCGCCCGGCGAGCGACATCTCGACGGCGGGATCACCACCCAACCGGTGCACCACCCATCCCGCGACGTCGAAGCGCCGCACGGCCGCGCGGGTCGCGGGAACGTGCGTCAGGAGCCACCGGTGCTTGGTCAGCGACCACTGCCCGCGCAAGGGCTTGCCCGCGACCCCACCGAACGTCTCGGGCCCGATGGTGGCAACGAGATCGGCGACCTCGGCACCATCGCGGTCGTCGTGCCACGCGATCACCGGCGTGAGTGACCGGCCCTGCGCATCGACGAGCACACCGGACTCCCCCATGCTCGTCACCCCGACCGCCCGCACCGGCACACCGGCCGCTTGCGCGGCGAGGTTCAGGGCGTCGAAGGCACTGCGGCACAGGCGCTCCGCGTCGGTCTGCGTGCCGGATCGGCCGGTGTCCCAGTGCATCGGCGCGCGACCGGCGCCGAGCACGGTGCCCTCGCCGTCGTAGACGACAGCCTTGCTCGATGTCGTGCCGACGTCGAGGCCTGCGAACGCCATGTACACCGCCGATTGCGTTGATTGGGTTTACGTGGATATGGTTGCGTCTAGTTGGAGTTGGGTCAAGTCCCCTCAGGAGTGCCATGCCGCTGGTCACCACGGCCGAGCTGATCGCGCCCGCCCGAGCGGCCGGCCGCGGCGTCGCGGCGTTCAACGTCGTCACCCTCGAGCACGCACACGGCATCGTCGACGGCGCCGAACACGCGGGCATCCCGGTGATCTTGCAGGTCAGCGAGAACGCCGTGACGTTCCACGGCACGCTCGGACCGTTGAGTGCGGCGCTGGCGGCGGTGGCCACCGAGGCCAACGTGCCGGTGAGCCTGCACCTCGACCATGTCGTGTCGGCCGAACTGTGGGAGCAGGCACCCGACGCCGGGTTCTCGTCGGTGATGGTTGACGGTGGTGCGCTGCCGTACGCCGACAACGTTGCGGTCACCGCGCAGGCCGCGCAGCTGCTGCGCGCCCGAGGGCTGACCGTGGAAGCCGAACTCGGCTACGTCGGCGGCAAGGACTCCCAGGTGGTGAGCGCCCACGCCCCTGGCGTGCGCACCGACCCGGACCAGGCCGTCGAGTTCGTCGCCGCCACCGGTGTGGACGCCCTGGCCGTCGCGGTCGGCAGCTCACACGCCATGACCACCCAAACTGCCGCTCTGGACCTGGATCTCATCACACGCCTTCGCGACGCGGTGCCGTGTCCCCTGGTTCTGCACGGGTCGTCGGGCGTGCCCGACGAGACGCTGCGCGCCGCGGTGCGCGCGGGCATCGTCAAGGTGAACATCGGGACCGCACTCAACATCGCCTACTCGTCGGCCATGCGCACGGGACTCGCGGCCGACGACGCGGTCGATCCCAGGGGATCGCTGCGCGCCGCGCGATCCGCGATCGCCGACACCGTGGCCCACCTTCTCGAAGTGGTCAGCACCTAGCGCGAGCAGACACAAAACTGCCCAATTTCCTTGGAAAAAGGGCAGTTTTGTGTCTGCTCGCGAGAAGAAGTTCAGCAGCTGGATTTGTATGCCGCGGCCCCACCCTCGCCGTCGAGGTTCTCGCGGGTGATGATGGTGAACCCGGTCTGCACGTTGGGGCTGTTCTGGCCGCCCTCGAGCGCGGTGACCGCCTCATCGACACCGAACTTGCCGATGGTGGCGGGATCCTGCGCCACCAGTGCCTGCACCGTGCCCTCGCGCAGCGCCTGGATCTGGTTGGGTCCGGCGTCGAAGCCCACCACTGCCACCTGATCGCTCTTGCCGGCCTGCTTGATTCCCGTCGCCGAACCCTCGGCCGTGAACAGGTTTGCCGCGAACACCCCCACCAGATCGGGATCACGTTGCAGCTGAGCACCGATCAGCTGGGCCGCAGTCGCGGGATCGTTGTGGCTGTACTGCACACCGACGTAGGTGAACGCGGGATCCTCTTTGACCGCCTCCTCGAACCCCTTGGTCCGCGCGTCGGTGGTCGAGATGCCGGGATCGAGGCCCATCACCATGACCTTGCCGCCCTCGGGATGCAGCTGTTTGATCGCCTCGAACGCGGCACGGCCGCCGCCCTCGTTGTCGCTCGCGATCGCCGACACCGCGTACGACGGATCGTTGGTGGTGGTGTCGACGAGCACCACCTTGATACCCGCCGCGGCCGCCTGCTCCAGCGGCAACTGCATGGCCTGCACATCGGTCGGCGCGACGAGCAGCGCGTCGGGCCTGCTCGCGACGATCGAGTCGAGGATCGGCTTCTGCAGCGTCGGGTCGAACTTCTGGGGCCCCTGCGTGTTCACCGTGACGCCGAGGTTGGCGGCCTCCTCCTGCGCACCACACTGCATGGTGATGTAGAACTGATCGCCCACGACGCCCTGCAGGAACGCGATGTTGTAGTTCTTGCTGGCCTTCGGAGGCGCCGTCACCGTGGTGACGGCGACGGCAGGCGCCTCACCCGCGGCGGCCGGGGTCTCGGACGATTCGCCTGCCTGCGGCTTCGACGATGTGCAGGCAGCCATCGGCAACGCGAGCGCCACGACGCCCGCCGCCAACATGAGGCGCTTACGGTTCACTGGCCTTCCTTTCCTTGAAACTGGATTCTCTGCGACCGAACACGTTTCGGGATTTTGCGCTGCGCATGGCCGCGGCGCGGCGGGACTGGTCGACGTAGACCGCCGCGATCAGCACCGAGCCGACGGCCACGCCCTGCCAGTACGGCTGCACCCCGATGATCACGAACCCGGACTGCAACACTGCCGGGATGAACAGGCCAACAACGGTTCCGAAGATCGTCCCCTCACCACCGAAGATCGACGTACCGCCGATGACCACGGCCGCGATGACGTTGAGGTTGGTCAGCGATTGCCCCGCGATCGTCGTGGTGCCGAACTGAGCGAGCGACAACAGCGCACCGATACCGGCCAGCGTCCCCGCGAGCGCGTATACCGCGATCAGGTGCCGCGTGACCTTGATGCCGGTGCGACGCGCCGCCTCCGCGTTGGACCCGATGGCGTAGGTGTAACGCCCGAACCGGGTCTTGTGCAGCAGGATCCCGCCGAGGATCAGGATGATCAGCGCGACGAACGGCAGGCCAGGGATGCCGAGCACCTTGGTGTAGGCGCTGAAGTCGGTCAGCTCGGCAGGCACCGAGCGGATGTCGATGCCACCGGTGATGACCTGCGCCAAACCCAGTGCCACCGACAGAGTTCCGAGCGTGACGATGAGCGCAGGGACCCGGGCTCTGGCCACCAGCACTCCGTTGAGCGCACCCCACGCCATACCGCTGACGACCGCGGCGACCAGACCGGCCGCGGCCACCCCCGGGCCGCTGCCACCCATCGCGGCCATCACCTTGGCGGCCACCACCGATGAGAACACCAGCACCGATCCGACCGACAGGTCGATGCCCGCCGTGATGATCACGAACGTCATGCCCACGCCGAGCACGGCCCACACCGCCACGTTCTGGGAGATCAGCGAGAAGTTCCCGGCCGACAGGAAACGGTCACCGGCAAGGACGCTGAAGAACAGGCAGATGACCACCAGTACGCCGAGAATCCAGAAGGCCTGCAGTCCGAGGATGCGCCGCAGCGGTGAGATGTCGAACTCGTCGGGTTCGCCGTTGCCGTTCGGCACAGACACCGCGGTCGCAGGCTTCTCGCTGGAATCGATGCGCGATCCGCTGCGCTCCTCGCTGGAACTCGTCATGCTCATGCCGCCCGCCCATCGAGTGCACCGGTCATCGCGCCGACCAATGTCTCCACGCTCGTGTCGCGCCCCGGATAAGTGGCCACCCGCCGCCCCAGACGCAGCACCTGGATGCGGTCGCACACCTCGAGCACATGCGGCATCGAGTGACTGATGAAGATCACCGCAATCCCCTTGTCTCGGACCCGTTTCACGGTCTCCAACACGTTCTTGGTCTGCACCACGCCGAGCGCGGCGGTCGGCTCGTCGAGGATCACGACCTTGTCGGCCCACGCGATGGCGCGGGCGATCGCGATGCTCTGCCGCTGGCCGCCGGACATCGACCCCACCGGTGCGGTCAACGAGCGGACGGTGGCCCCGAGTTCGGCGAATGACGCCGCGGCCTGGCTGCGCATGGCCTTCTCGTCCATGAACCCGAGCCGGCCGAGCAACCCCGTGCGCGGGATCTCGCGGCCAAGGAAGACGTTCTGCACGGGGTTGAGGTGCGGCGCGAGCGCGAGATCCTGGTACACGACCTCGATGCCCAGATCGTTGGCGTCGCGCGGGCTCGCGAGCCGCACCGGCTTGCCCTCGAACAGGATCTCGCCCGCGTCGAGCTCGAGGCTGCCCGAAAGCGCCTTGATGAGCGTCGATTTACCGGCGCCGTTGTCACCGATCAGCCCGACGACCTCGCCGGCGTCGATGTCGAAGTCCGCCCCGTCGAGGGCGCGAACATGTCCGAAACTGCGAGAGATCCCGCGGGCTTCGAGCAGTGCGGTCATGCATCGCCTCCTATCGTCGGCGGCCACGTGGTGCCGGCCCGGCAGACCAGCAGACGGGCCTCTCCGTCCACCTGCCAGTCGCCGGTCGCGGCCGGCACCACAAGCGTGTTTCCCGCGGCGACCTCCAGTGCGGAGTCCGCGCCGCGCAGCACGCCACGGCCGGTCAGCACCACGGCCACCGCGAACCCGGCGGGCACGCGCCCACCGGCGGTCAGGATCTCCATCCGGAAGTACGGATCCGCCTCCGGTGGCAGGACCGCGAACAGCCCGGATCCGTCGGCATGCCGCAGCACCGTCGAGGGATCCGACAGCGCCCGCGAGTCCAGCGCGCCCAGCGCCACCTCACAGGCGAGCCCGAGGAACACCTCGTCGTCGGATGCGGTGGTGTTGGTGCGCTCCAACAGGATCGACTGATCGGTGGGTTCCTGGGCCTCGACGACGAGCACGCCCGCGCCGATCGCATGCGCGGTGCCGCCGGGCACCAGCACCCCGTCACCGGGCCGCACCGGGATCCGGTTCATGAGCGCGAGCATCGCTTCGGCGTCCTGAGACGCGACGAGCGCACGGATCCGCCTCGGATCGACGTCGGCGCGCCACCCCACCCACACGGCGGCATCGTCGCGCGCCTCGAGCACGTACCAGGCCTCGGTCTTGCCGTACACGCAGTCGAGGTGGCGCACCGCGAAGTCGCGCGTGGGGTGCACATGCACGGGCAGGCGTTGCCCGGCGTCGATCAGCTTCACCAGCACGCCGGTGTCCCCCGCCGCGCCGTCGGTCCGGCCCAGCCACGCTGCCGGGTCGGCACGCACAGCGTCACGCAGCAGCGTCCCGTCGGAAAGCGCCGCGGGCCCGCGGTCGGGTTCCCCGAAGCGCCCGACGGTGGCACCGACCCACTCCTCGGGGCACCGCTGACCGACCGGCGGCAGACCACGCCACGCGGCCAGCGCCGGTCCGCCGGCATACCAGTGCTCGATGACATTGGGCGGCAACAGCTGTGGACGCACCTGTGTCATGGCACGATCACCACCTTGTGCACCGACGGGTCGTTGCGCAACGCATCGAGCGCCTGCCCGTAATCGGCGAGCGCGAAACGGTGCGTGATGATGCCGTCGGTGCGTACGCGCCCACCACGCAGCGCGTCGACCGCCGCACCGAACGACGTCATCTCGGCGAACGAACCCCGGATGGTGATCTCGCGGCGGAACACGTCGAACGGGTGAAATCGCACGATGTCGTCCTCCCGCGTGACCCCGTAGATCAGCACCGTGCCGCCGCGACGGGTCAGCGGGACGCAGATGTCGCCGACGGCCGGCGAACCGGTGGCCTCGACCACCGCGTCGTAGCCGTCACCGTGCGGCGACGCGGCCCTCACCGCGGCGATGTTGGCCTGCGGGTCATCGCGCGAGATGCGCACCGTGCGGTCGATGCCGAGCGCGCTCGCAGTGTCCAGCTTGGCCTGCGTAGGTGCGGCGACCGTCACCGACGACGCACCACCGGCCGCGATCAACTGCGCGAGCAGCAGACCGGTGGGGCCGGCACCCAGTACCAGGGCGCTCCCGCCGGGACGCATCTGCAGCGACTCAAGACCGTGCATGGCACACGCGGTCGGCTCGCTGAACACCGCGGTGTCCAGCCCCAGCCCTTCGGTGGAGAACACGAGCGTGTGCGCCGCCACCGCGTACTCGGCGAAGAAGCCGGGAAAGTTGCTGCCGTAACCCAGCATGCCCTCGCACTGCCCGAGCCGACCGGCCAGGCAGTACGGGCACTGCCCGCAGTACACGTTCGGGTTGACGGTGACCTGCTCACCGACGTCGAAGCGGGTCACACCCTCACCCAGTGCGTCGACGACACCGACCAGTTCATGGCCCGGGATCAAGGGAAACACCGCACCGAACTCACCGTCGTGGATGTGCAGGTCGGTGCCGCACACGCCCACCTGGGCGACCTTGATGCGCACCTGACCGGGCCCCGGCTGCGGCGTCGGGACGTCGGTGACCGACCAGGTCTTGGCGGCCTCGTAGAGCACGGCCTTCATGTCGCGGGCGCCGCCCCTTCCTGTTACCTGGATCACTACACGTCTATGAGCCGCGACAGTACGCCACTTCGCCGCCTATGTCATCGGTGTCATAGAAAATGGTGCGAAAAGCTGACACCGGTGACATACTTGCGGCCGGATACGGGGAGGTGAGGCGATGGCGACCATGCGCGACGTGGCGATGCGTGCCGGCGTCAGCGCGAAAACCGTGTCCCGAGTGGTGAACAAGGACCGCTATGTCTCCGACGACGTCCGCCGCCGGGTCGAGCAGGCCATCGAGGACCTCAAATACGTCCCCAACATGCTCGCGGTCTCGTTCCGCACAGGCCGCGACGCCGCGATCGGCGTTGCGGTGCCCGGTGTGGCAGACCCCTTCTTCGCCGGCATCATCGGCGCCGTCGAACGCGAGGCCAGCGCCCGCGGGGTGGCGGTGATCGTGACCAGTGTCGGCTGGGAACCGTCCCACGAGCAGCGGTCCATCGAGGCCGTGCTGCACCGCAAGGTGGCAGGCATGATCATCTGCCCCGTCGGCCCGGACATGTCGTTCCTGCGGCCGTGGCAGGCCACCACACCGCTGGTGTTCGTCGACCGCATGCCCGGCCGCCTGGTGGCCGATGCCGTCGTCCAGGATGATGTCGGTGGCGGGTATGAGGCTGTGGCACATCTGATTTCGCACGGGCACGAGCGGATCGCGTTCGTCGGCGACGACGTGGTCACCGCGCACCTGCGGTTGCAGGGTTGCCGCGAGGCCCTGGCCGAAGCGGGTCTGCCTCACGACGAGCGTCTCGTTCACCTCGGCGACATCGACACCGACACCGTCACCACGGCGCTGCGGCGCATCCTCGCAGAACCGGATCCGCCCACCGCGCTGTTCTCGTCGAACGCGCGGTGCACCGTCTCCGTCGTCTCGGCGTTACAGGCCTTGCGGCGCAACGACGTCGCGCTCGTCGGGTTCGGCGACTTCCCCACCGCCGCCGCACTGCGGCCGCCGATCACCGTGATCCACCAGGACGGCGACGAGATGGGACGTTTCGCCGCCGAGCGCCTCTTCGCGCGTCTGGACGATCCGGGTCGCCGCCTGCGCAGACGCACCGTACTTCCGGTATCGCTCGTGACACGTTCGTCGTGCGCGATGCCCGGTGAGAAGTCCCGCCCCGGGCACGGGTCATCCGTGCCCGTCCGCTCGTCGAATGTGAGTGCTAGGTAATCAGATTCGACACAAGAAAAAGCCCCCGGGGGCGTCTCGCGCACCCCGGGGGCTTTTCCCTACTGCTTAGCGGTAATCCGAGTAGCCGTAGTCGTCCAGCGGCACCGCGGCACCGGTGGCCTGGCCGAAGTCCGGGCTGTAGTACTGATCCTCGTAGGACGGGATCGTGTACGCGGCGGCCCGGGCCTCCTCGGTCGGCTGCACCTGGATGTTGCGGTAGCGGCTGATACCGGTACCGGCCGGGATCAGCTTGCCGATGATCACGTTCTCCTTCAGACCGTTCAGCTTGTCGCTGCGGCAGTTGATCGCCGCATCGGTCAGCACGCGAGTGGTCTCCTGGAACGACGCCGCCGACAGCCACGAATCGGTGGCGAGGCTCGCCTTGGTGATACCCATCAGGACCGGACGGCCTGCCGCGGGCTCGCCACCCTCGGCGACGACCCGGCGGTTCTCCGACTCGAACTCGGCACGCTCGGTCAGCGAGCCGGGCAGGAACTCCGTCGAACCCGAATCGATGATCGTGACGCGACGCAGCATCTGCCGGACGATGACCTCGATGTGCTTGTCGTGGATCGACACGCCCTGGGCCCGGTAGACCTCCTGGACCTCCTTGACGAGGTGGATCTGCACCTCGCGCGGGCCCTGGACACGCAGCACCTCGTGCGGATCGGCGGCGCCTTCCATCAGCTGGTCGCCGACCTCCACGTGGTCGCCGTCGGAGAGCACGCCCTCCGTGCCGTCCTCGTGGGTGATCACGCGCAGACGCTGACGCTTCGAGAGCTTGTCGTAGACAACCTCTTCGCCGCCATCGTCGGGAACGATGGTGATCTTGAAGAACTTGTCGCTCTCCTCCAGACGCACGCGGCCCGCGACGTCGGCGATGGGCGCCTTGTTCCGCGGCACACGGGCCTCGAACAGCTCCTGCACACGGGGCAGACCACCGACGATGTCGGCGCCACCGGTGACACCACCCTGGTGGAAGGTACGCATGGTCAGCTGCGTACCCGGCTCACCGATCGACTGCGCGGCGACGATACCGACGGCCTCGCCGATGTCGACGAGCTTGCCGGTGGCCATCGAGCGGCCGTAGCACATCGCACACACACCGGTGGCCGAGGTGCAGGTCAGCACCGAGCGGACCTTCACCGTGGTGATACCGGCGGCCAGCAGCGCGTCGATGGCCGGGTCGCCCAGGTCATGTCCACGTTCGATGATGACGTTGCCGTTGGCATCGACCGCATCGGTGGCCAGGGTGCGGGCGAACGCCGAGGTCTCGACGTGCGCATCGCGGATGAGCGTGCCGTCCGGGCCGCGCTCGGCCAGCGTGACGTTGATGCCGCGCTCCGTCTCGCAGTCGTGCTCGCGGACGATGACGTCCTGCGACACGTCCACCAGACGACGGGTCAGGTAACCCGAGTCGGCGGTGCGAAGAGCGGTGTCGGCCAGACCCTTACGGGCACCGTGGGTGTTGATGAAGTACTCCAGCACCGTCAGGCCCTCGCGGAACGAGGACTTGATCGGGCGCGGGATGAACTCACCCTTCGGGTTGGTCACCAGACCCTTCATGCCGGCCAGGGTGCGCGTCTGGGTGAGGTTACCCGTGGCGCCCGACTTCACGATCGTGATGATCGGGTTGTCCGCGGGGTAGAACTCCTCCAGGGCCTTACCGACCTCTTCGGTGGCGTCCTGCCAGATCTTGACCAGCGACTCGTTGCGCTCGGTGTGGTTCAGCGCGCCGCGCTGGTACTTGCGCTCGATCGCATCCGCCTCGGCCTCGTGCCGCTCCAGGATCTCCTGCTTCTGCGGCGGCACCAGAACGTCGGCCATCGAGACCGTGACACCCGAACGGGTGGCCCAGTAGAAGCCGGCGTCCTTGAGCTTGTCGACGGTCTGCGCCACCACGATCATCGGGAAGCGCTCGGCCAGGTCGTTGATGATCCGGGCCTGGACCTTCTTGTGCATCTGCTCGTTGACGAACGGATAGCTCTTCGGCAGCAGCTCGTTGAACATCACCCGGCCGAGGGTCGTCTCGGCGGTCCACGCATCGCCCGGCTTCCAGCCGTTCTCGAACAGCTGCGCCTCGAGGTCGGTCGGCGGACGCAGCTCGGTCAGCCGCACCTTGATCTTGGCGCGCACGCTCAGCGCACCGCGGTCCATGGCCATGATGGCCTCGGCCGGGCTGCTGTACACGCCCTGCTCGGGAGCATCCTTGGTGGCGGCCTGGTACTCGCCGGTCGCACCCTCGACGAGGGTGGTCAGGTAGTACAGACCGGTCACCATGTCCAGACGCGGCATGGCCAGCGGCTTGCCGGACGCCGGGGACAGGATGTTGTTGCTCGACAGCATCAGGATGCGGGCCTCGGCCTGCGCCTCCGCGCTCAGCGGGAGGTGCACGGCCATCTGGTCGCCGTCGAAGTCGGCGTTGAAGGCCTCACACACCAGCGGGTGCAGCTGGATGGCCTTGCCCTCGACCAGCTGCGGCTCGAAGGCCTGGATGCCAAGGCGGTGCAGCGTGGGTGCGCGGTTCAGCAGCACCGGGTGCTCGGCGATGACCTCTTCGAGCACGTCCCACACCTGCGGACGCTGACGCTCGACCATGCGCTTGGCGCTCTTGATGTTCTGCGCGTGGTTCAGATCGACCAGGCGCTTCATCACGAACGGCTTGAACAGCTCGAGCGCCATCAGCTTGGGCAGACCGCACTGGTGCAGCTTGAGCTGCGGGCCGACCACGATGACCGAACGGCCCGAGTAGTCGACGCGCTTACCGAGCAGGTTCTGACGGAACCGACCCTGCTTGCCCTTGAGCAGATCCGACAGCGACTTGAGCGGGCGGTTGCCCGGCCCGGTGACCGGGCGGCCACGGCGGCCGTTGTCGAACAGCGCGTCCACCGACTCCTGCAGCATGCGCTTCTCGTTGTTGACGATGATCTCGGGCGCACCGAGGTCGATCAGTCGCTTCAACCGGTTGTTGCGGTTGATCACGCGGCGGTACAGGTCGTTCAGGTCGGAGGTCGCGAAGCGGCCACCGTCGAGCTGGACCATCGGGCGCAGCTCCGGCGGGATCACCGGAACGGCGTCGAGCACCATGCCCATGGGCGAGTTGCCCGACTGCTGGAAGGCCGCGACGACCTTCAGGCGCTTGAGCGCACGCAGCTTCTTCTGGCCCTTGCCGCTGCGGATGACCTCGCGCAGCGACTCGGCCTCGGCGTCGATGTCGAAGTTCTCGATGAGCTTCTTGATCGACTCCGCGCCCATGGCGCCGGTGAAGTACTCGCCGTAGCGGTCCTGCAGCTCGCGGTACAGCACCTCATCGACGATGAGCTGCTTGGGAGCCAGCTTGGTGAAGGTGTTCCAGATCTCGTCGAGCCGGTCCAGCTCACGCTGGGCCCGGTCGCGCAGCTGACGCATCTCACGCTCGCCGCTGTCGCGCACCTTGCGGCGCACGTCGGACTTGGCACCCTCGGCCTCGAGCTCGGCCAGATCGGCCTCGAGCTTCTGGGCACGGGCCTCCAGGTCGGCGTCGCGCTGATCCTCGACGGCCTTGCGCTCGACGGCCATCTCGGCCTCGAGCGTGGACAGCTCGTTGTGCCGCATCTCCTCGTCGACCGAGGTGATGACGTAGGCCGCGAAGTAGATGATCTTCTCGAGATCCTTCGGGGCCAGGTCCAGCAGGTAACCGAGGCGTGACGGGACGCCCTTGAAGTACCAGATGTGCGTGACGGGCGCGGCCAGCTCGATGTGGCCCATCCGCTCACGACGCACCTTGGCGCGCGTCACCTCGACGCCGCAGCGCTCACAGATGATGCCCTTGAAGCGGACACGCTTGTACTTGCCGCAGTAGCACTCCCAGTCGCGAGTCGGTCCGAAGATCTTCTCGCAGAACAGGCCGTCCTTCTCGGGCTTGAGCGTGCGGTAGTTGATGGTCTCCGGCTTCTTGACCTCGCCGTAAGACCAGTTGCGGATGTCGTCCGCGGTGGCAAGACCGATGCGGAGTTCATCGAAGAAGTTGACGTCTAGCACGTAACTCCCTTTCCCCTTGCGGGTGTTGAAACTTGACTACTGAGGCGGTCTTCGGACGAGGCTCTACGCGAGATCCTCGACAGACGCGGACTCGTTGCGGGACAGGTTGATTCCCAGGTTCGCGGCAGCGCGCTCCAGGTCCTCGTCGTCACCGTCACGCATCTCGATCGCAGCGCCGTCGCTGGAGAGCACCTCGACGTTGAGGCACAGCGACTGCAGCTCCTTGAGCAACACCTTGAACGACTCGGGGATACCGGGTTCAGGGATGTTCTCGCCCTTGACGATCGCCTCGTACACCTTGACGCGGCCCACGGTGTCGTCGGACTTGATGGTCAGCAGCTCCTGCAGGGTGTAGGCAGCGCCGTACGCCTGCATGGCCCAACATTCCATCTCACCGAATCGCTGACCACCGAACTGCGCCTTACCACCGAGCGGCTGCTGGGTGATCATCGAGTACGGACCGGTCGAGCGCGCGTGGATCTTGTCGTCCACCAGGTGGTGCAGCTTCAGGATGTACATGTAGCCCACCGTCACCGGGTACGGGAACGGTTCACCACTGCGGCCGTCGAACAGCGTCGCCTTGCCGTCGGCGTTGACCATGACCTCACCGTCGCGGTTCGGCAGGGTCGACCCGAGGAGGCCGGCGAGCTCGCCTTCCTGAGCACCGTCGAACACCGGCGTCGCCACGATGCTGTCCGACGGGGCCGTGTACAGCTCCTCCGGCAGCTTGGACGCCCAGTCCGGGACTCCGGCGGCGACATCGATGTTCCAGCCGGCCTTGGCCACCCACCCGAGGTGGGTCTCCAGGATCTGGCCGATGTTCATACGACGCGGCACACCGTGGGTGTTCAGGATGATGTCGACGGGCGTGCCGTCCGGCAGGAACGGCATGTCCTCGACGGGCAGGATCTTGCCGATGACGCCCTTGTTGCCGTGGCGTCCGGCGAGCTTGTCGCCGTCGGAGATCTTGCGCTTCTGCGCGACGTACACGCGGACGAGCTCGTTGACGCCGGCGGGCAGTTCGTCGTCGTCCTCGCGGCTGAACACGCGGATGCCGATGACCTTGCCCGACTCGCCGTGAGGCACCTTGAGCGACGTGTCGCGGACCTCGCGCGCCTTCTCACCGAAGATCGCGCGGAGCAGGCGCTCCTCCGGGGTCAGCTCGGTCTCGCCCTTCGGGGTGACCTTGCCGACCAGGATGTCGCCGTCGCGGACCTCGGCGCCGATGCGGACGATGCCGCGCTCGTCGAGGTCAGCGAGCACCTCGTCGGAGACGTTCGGGATGTCCCGGGTGATCTCCTCGGCGCCCAGCTTGGTGTCGCGGGCATCGATCTCGTGCTCCTCGATGTGGATCGAGGTGAGCACGTCCTCTTCGACCAGGCGGTTCGAGAGGATGATCGCGTCCTCGTAGTTGTGGCCTTCCCACGGCATGATCGCGACGAGCAGGTTCTTGCCGAGCGCCATCTCACCGTTCTGGGTGCAGGGGCCGTCGGCGATGACCTGACCCGCCTCGACACGCTGACCGGCGTCCACGATCGGGCGCTGGTTGGCGCACGTTCCGTGGTTCGACCGGGCGAACTTGCGCAGGCGGTAGGACTGACGCGTGCCGTCGTCGGCCATGACCGTGATGTAGTCGGCCGAGACCTCTTCGATGACACCGGTCTTGTCGGCGACGACGACGTCACCGGCGTCGATCGCAGCGCGCAGTTCCATGCCGGTGCCCACCAGCGGTGCCTCGCTGCGCACCAGCGGAACCGCCTGGCGCTGCATGTTGGCACCCATCAGGGCGCGGTTGGCGTCGTCGTGCTCGAGGAACGGGATCATCGCGGTCGCGACCGACACCATCTGGCGCGGCGAGACGTCCATGTAGTCCACCTGGCCGGCGGAGACGAACTCGACCTCGCCGCCCTTCTTGCGGACCATGACGCGCTCCTCGGTGAAGCGGCCGTTCTCGTCGGTCGGCGAGTTGGCCTGCGCCACGACGTGGCGGTCCTCCTCGTCGGCGGTCAGGTAGTCGATCTGGTCGGTGACGACACCGTCGACGACCTTGCGGTACGGCGTCTCGATGAAGCCGAACGGGTTGACGCGGGCGTACACCGACAGCGAACCGATCAGACCGATGTTCGGACCCTCAGGGGTCTCGATCGGGCACATCCGGCCGTAGTGGCTGGGGTGCACGTCGCGGACCTCGAGGCCGGCACGCTCACGGGACAGACCGCCGGGGCCCAGCGCCGACAGACGACGCTTGTGGGTCAGACCCGACAGCGGGTTGTTCTGGTCCATGAACTGCGACAGCTGGCTGGTGCCGAAGAACTCCTTGATCGCCGCCACGACGGGACGGATGTTGATCAGGGTCTGCGGCGTGATCGCCTCGACGTCCTGGGTGGTCATGCGCTCACGCACGACGCGCTCCATGCGGGACAGGCCGACGCGGATCTGGTTCTGGATCAGCTCACCCACGGTGCGCAGACGACGGTTGCCGAAGTGGTCGATGTCGTCCACCTCGACGGGGACCTCGACGCCGCCGGGGACGGTCATCGTGGTCTGGCCCTCGTGCAGGCGCACCAGGTACTCGATGGTCGCGACGACGTCCTCTTCGGTCAGCGTCGAGCTGGTGATCGGCTTGCCCGCGTTGAGGCCCAGCTTCTTGTTGACCTTGTAGCGGCCCACGCGGGCCAGGTCGTAGCGCTTCTCCTTGAAGAACAGGTTCTCCAGCAGGGTCTGCGCGGACTCCTTGGTCGGCGGCTCGCCCGGACGCAGCTTGCGGTAGATGTCGAGCAGGGCCTCGTCGGTGCCGGAGGTGGTGTCCTTCTCCAGCGTGCCCATCATGATCTCGGAGAAGCCGAACCGCTCAACGATCTGCTCGTTGGTCCAACCCAGCGCCTTGAGCAGCACGGTGACCGGCTGACGACGCTTGCGGTCGATACGCACACCGACGGTGTCGCGCTTGTCGACGTCGAACTCCAGCCACGCACCGCGGCCGGGGATCACCTTGACGCTGTGCAGCGTCTTCTCGGTGGACTTGTCGATGGTCTCGTCGAAGTACACACCGGGCGACCGGACGAGCTGCGACACGACGACGCGCTCGGTGCCGTTGATGATGAAGGTGCCCTTCTCGGTCATCATCGGGAAGTCACCCATGAAGACCGTCTGGCTCTTGATCTCGCCGGTGTTGTTGTTGATGAACTCGGCCGTGACGAACAGCGGAGCCGCGTACGTCATGTCCTTGTCTTTGCACTCGTCGACCGAGGCCTTCACCTCGTCGAAGCGCGGATCCGAGAAGGACAGCGACATCGAGCCCGAGAAATCCTCGATCGGCGAAAGCTCGGCGAGGACCTCTTCGAGGCCGCCCACGGGGTTCTCCTCGCCGCGGTCGATGGCGGCCTGCCGCCACCGGTCGGACCCGACCAGCCACTCGAAGGAATCCGTCTGAACGTCGAGCAGCCCCGGAACCTCAAGCGGTTCACGGAGCTTGGCAAATGAAACTCGGTTCGGTGCCCCTGGGACGGAGTTATTGGTGATAGCGTTCGACTTGCTCTGGCTAGAGACTGCCAAGATGCATCCTTCCAGCACCTCATGCGACTATTCGGATGCGGCAATTCGCCGGACCTTCGTCGCGATTCTGCGTCGGTTCGGCTGGCTTGGGCCTGTCCAGAACCCCGGACGCAATGACACAGGACCAGGTACTGAGCAAACTACTCAGGCTAGGACCACGGTGTCAGGTACAGGTGAGGTGGGCAGGGTGCAGCCAGCGCAACGTCCAACGATAGCGCAGAACGGCGCATTCCTCAACCAAACCCCTCGGGCGCATGAGATGGGTCACCCGGCGCTGGCTGGCGTCCTCAACCCTTTCGAACATGCTGCCCAACAGATTGGCCCGTCGGGGCCCGTCCGTCAAGAGCGAACACGCTGTTTGGCGGGCGCAATTGCACCGGGCACCACATCCAGCCCGGATGGGTCGCCGAATTCTGCACGAGGTTGTGATTTCGTCCTACGAACGACCCTGGCGCGGAAGTCAGCGAGGAATCGCTCACACGGCGACGACGCGCCACGGCGGACGCGCACGCCTGCACAACGGTGAAAGACATTGCGCGCGTGGCGAATACCACGAACCGGTCAACGCTCCGGCGACGCGTCATACCGCACCACAGACACGTCAGGCCGGGCCGTGACGGCCCGGCCTGCACGCAGAGAGAACTCAGGCCTGCTTGGGCACCTCGATGGCGCCGGTAGGCGCGTCGTCCTCGACCGCGCGGGCGTGGCGGGCCGTGGGATCGTCGTAGTTGTCGACGGGCGCGGTGGCGGCGGTCGGTGCGGCCGATTGCGGCTGGTCGCGGTCGAGCTCTTCGAGGATCGCGGCTTGGGCGGCCGGGGGCAGGGTGTGCAGGATCTCGCGCACACGGGCCTTACGGCGCCCCACGGCCTTGCGCTCGGGCATGCCGGGGGTCGCCTGCAGCTGCGGCGGCACACCCTCGATCTCCTCGACACCACCGTCGTGCTGACCGGCGTCGACCAGGGCCTGCTCGGCGGCAGCGGTCGCCTCGTCCTTCTCCTCGGACATGCCGATGGGGCCGATGCGGCGGCCGTTGAGGAACTGCTTGACCACCGGCTCGTCGCTGGTCAGCAGCACCTCACGGGGACCGAACATCACGAGCTGTTTGCGGAACAGCATGCCCATGTTGTCCGGCACCGTGCGGGCGATGTTGATGTTGTGCGTCACGATCAGAACGGTCGCGTCGATCTGCGCGTTGATGTCGATCAGCAGCTGTGACAGGTAGGCCGTACGGACCGGGTCCAGACCGGAGTCCGGCTCGTCGCACAGGATGATCTCGGGATCGAGCACCAGGGCGCGGGCCAGGCCGGCACGCTTGCGCATACCGCCGGAGATCTCGCCGGGGAACTTGTGCCCGTCGTTGGGCATACCGACAAGATCGAGCTTCTCCATCACGATCTTGCGGATTTCGCTCTCGCTCTTCTTGGTGTGCTCACGCAGCGGGAACGCCGTGTTGTCGTAGATGTTCATCGAACCGAACAGCGCGCCGTCCTGGAACAACACACCGAACAGGGTGCGAATCTCGTACAGCTCCTTGGCCGAGCACTGCAGGATGTCGGTGCCGTCGATGACGATCGAGCCGCGTTCGGGGCGGAGCAGGCCGATCAGCGACTTCAGGAACACCGATTTACCGGTACCCGAGGGCCCCAGCAGCACGCTCACCTCGCCGGCCGGGATCGACATCGTGACGTCTTCCCAGATCTTCGACGACCCGAAAGACTTGCTCAACCCCGTCACGTCGATTTGGACGCCCATCAAAGATCCTTCCGCTACGCCTACCACACCACCCGCTCTGGCCTGTGGTTTGAGTCACCTTAGCGCACGGGCTACCGCCGAATCACCGTTGCGCCGATGTACACCCTTTGCGGTGTCACAGATAGCAAAAGGCCCCGGATCGGAAGAGATCCGGGGGCCTTTTGTCGGAAATCGAGCAGTCGCGAAGGACTACTTGACGGTGACCGAAGCGCCGGCAGCTTCCAGCTTGGCCTTGGCGTCCTCGGCAGCTTCCTTGGTGACCTTCTCCAGCAGCGGCTTGGGCGCGCTGTCGACGAGATCCTTGGCTTCCTTCAGGCCCAGGCCCGAGACGATCTCGCGGACGACCTTGATGACGCCGATCTTCTTGTCGCCGGCACCCTCGAGGATGACGTCGAATTCCGACTGCTCCTCGGCGGCCTCGGCGGCGGCCGGGGCGGCGCCGGCGGCGGCAACCGCGACCGGAGCGGCGGCGGTGACCTCGAAGGTCTCCTCGAACTGCTTCACGAACTCAGAGAGCTCGAGCAGGGTCATTTCCTTGAAAGCGTCGAGCAGTTCCTCGGTGGACAGCTTGGCCATGTTTATGGTCCTTCCTGATTCTTCTTACGGACGTTGTATGTGGTTGTTTCGCAGCGACAGAGCAGGTCGCTCTATGCGGCTTCTTCGCCGGCCTTCTTCTCCTGCAGCGCGGCAGCGAGCCGGGCCACCTGAGAAGCGGGCGCGTTGAACAGACCGGCAGCCTTGGACAGGTTGCCCTTCATGGCGCCTGCCAGCTTGGCCAGCAGCACCTCGCGGGACTCCAGGTCGGCGATCCGTTCGACCTCGGCGACGGACAGCGCCTTGCCGTCCATGTAGCCGCCCTTGATGACGAGCGCCTTGTTGTCCTTGGCGAACTTCTTGATTGCCTTGGCGGCATCGACCGCTTCGCCCTTGACGAACGCGATCGCCGTGGGACCGGCGAACAGTTCGTCGAGGCCTTCAATGCCGGCTTCCGAAGCGGCGCGCTTCACCAGAGTGTTCTTGGCGACGGTGTACGTGGCGGAGTCGCCGAGAGAACGACGCAGCTCAGCCAGGTTGGCCACAGTCAGCCCGCGGTACTCGGTGACGACGGTGGCCGTCGACGCCTTGAACTGCTCGGCAATGTCGGCAACCGCCGTGGCTTTGTCAGCCTTGGCCATGCATGCCTCCTTGTGATGGGTATCGGGCGTTCCGCCTCGACAGCCACGAAAGGCACGGAAATGACGAACGCCCCGACGCAGAGGGGTCGGGGCGCGAAGATGACCAGCACGAACTGGGTTCTAGCCTCGTCCTCCTGCGTGGGCCGCCGGAACATCTTCAGAGATGTTTTCCGGACCTTCAACCGATTACTCGGTGACCGACGGTCTTCGGTGGAACTTGTCAAGAGTAGCCGATGTCCCCCCGATCAGCCAAAACGAGGTCCGGGCCGGGCTCGTCCGGCTCCGCGCGCACGCTCACCTCGGCCGATCGTGCGCCGCATCCTCAGCGCATCACGCCCGCGCGAGGGCCGCCGCCCCGATCAGGCCCGCATCCCCACCGAGCTCGGCAGGCACCACCCGCAACGTGCTCAGGAAATCCAGGCCCGCGTAGGTTCTCAGCGCCTCACGGATCGGGTCGAACAGCAGCGCACCCGACTTGGCGACACCACCGCCGATCACCACCAGGTCCAGATCGCACACCGCCCCCACCGACGCGATCATCGCCGCGACCGCGCGGGCGCCGCGTCGATACGCCGCGAGCGCCACGGCGTCGCCCGCGTTGGCCGCATCGGCGAGTTCCTTGGCGTCGGCCTCGGGCGGCGCCTGCCATCCCCGCCTGCGGGCCCACCGCGTCATGTTCGGTCCGGACGCGACGGTCTCGACGCAGCCGTGGCCACCGCACGTGCACAGGTCGCCGTCGGTGAGTTCGACGATGACGTGGCCCGCGTGCCCGGCGTTGCCGGTCCGGCCGTCGTACGGCGCTCCGTCGAGCACGAGCCCGCCCCCGACGCCGGTGGACACCACCATGCCCAGCAGGAACTGCGCACCCCGGGCCGCACCGCGCCAGTGTTCACCGAGCGCCATGCACAAGCCGTCGCCACCGAGCCGCACGGGCAGCCCGGTCAGCGCGGCCACCCGGTCGACGATCGGAAACCGTTGCCACTCGACGATGTTGATGGGGCTGATGGTTCCGCTGGGCAGATCGATCGGCCCGGCCGCCGCGATGCCCACGCCGTCGGCGGCGCCGTCGGCCACCTTCAGCGCCCCGGTGAGCAGTTCGTCGACGACATCCCAGATCAGCTCGCCGTCGCCGTCGGGCGTGGGCAGCTGGGACTGATGCACGAGCGTGCCGTCGTCGTCGACCAGGCCGGCGGCGATCTTGGTGCCTCCGATGTCCAGGGCCAGGGTGAGCGTCATGCCCCTAGTGTCTATGGGTGTTGTCGGGTTGGCGCGGGTCGCCCGGGTGTTCGTAGCCGGGCGCGAGGTCGACGAGTTCTGCACAGCTTGCGTCGAGCCACCGCCGGAACTCGCGCCGACGCGCGGCGGCCATGAGGTGCTCGCGCACGGCGGTTTCGACCTCGGCTGCCGCCGGCGTGACCGGCCTGCCACGCCAGCCGTGTGCGCCGCCCTCATGTGCACGCGCAAACCGCAGAGGGTTGCGGGCGTGGTACGCCGCGACGTCGGCATCGGACACCGTGACGGTCGCGGTCACGCGCATGAACACCGCGCGCGCCGATGCCGAGGCCAACAGCGATGCGGCGACGCTGCCGATCTCCAGGCGCGCCGTGGTGTCCGGAAGCAGTTCGTCCTCGGTCGGCGCGGTGGCCTCCTCGCAGCCGCGCGCCTGGGCCGCCACGACCCGCTCGGCGACCGCCAGCTGAGTCAGCCAGCGACGCAGCTGACGACCCTCACTGGTACCGGGTCGCGGCAGCGCCGACGCCAGATTCGAGGCGCGCAAACGCCTTTCCCGCTCATCGATCTCGTCGACGAAGACCGGTGCACCCGCGACGACGGCCGCCACAGCAGTCATCGCACGACGACCTTCACCGCAGGCGAGTAGAGCAGCCGGCCCGCGCAGCCCACCCGAATCAACGCCCACCACTCACCGGGCGCCACCCACGGCGGCGGAGCCACATCGAAGACGATCTCGGTGGATCCGCGCGCGGGCAGATCGACTCCCGCGGCAGCGGGCCCCATCCACTCCCACGTGCCCCACGGGCTGATCAGGTGCGCCTCGGCGGTCAGGTCCGCGCGCGCATCGGTTCCGACGGTCATGCGCAGGCGCGCGGTGTTCCCCGCGGCGACGTCGACCGGTTGCGGTTCGGTGAGCAGCTTGAGGATGTGCCCGCTCGGTTCGCCGACGGTGACGATGCAGACGTCCTCGACACGTTGACGCCAGGACGGCGGCACGTCCGCGGTGTCCTTGCCGGTGACCGCGAGTTCGGCACGCACCGGATACAACCCCGGTTCGGCGCCGGCCGGAATGCCCACCACCACTTCGGTTTCCAGGTATTCGTCGGGCGGCAGCACGAACGGCAGATGGGTCGCCGATGTCACCCATCCCGGTGGCACGGCCACCCGGACGCGGCCGTGTAGTGGTGCGTCGGTGCAGTCGCTGGCGGCGGTGAGACGCAGCGTCACCTGCGAATCGGGCCGGCCGGCAATGTGCTGCGGGTGCAGGTGCGCCACCGCGGGCAGTCCCCCGAGCGGTGCCGGACCACGGTTGTGCAGCCAGTAGCGCGCGTACACCGGCTGCGCCGCTTCGGCCTCGGGCGCGAGTTGGCGGTGCTCACCACGCAGCACCTGCGGCAGGTTGAGCCGGGTGCTCAGCGTCGAGATCTGATACCCGTGCAGGCGCAACGCATCCCCGTCCACGGGTTCCTCGAGCAGGTTCAGCGGTACGGTGCCGTGCACATTCCGCAGGCCCGAGCGAATCGTCACCTCGGTTGCGGCACCGGCGATCTCGACAAGACGCGCGGTGATTCCACTGATCGGGCCTGCGTGGACGACGCTGCCCGAGGCCAGCGGGTTGCCGGTCGCCTTGAGCGCACCGAGCTGCACCGTCTCGGCCGGTTCGATCTCCAGCAGCGATCCCGCTGGGGGCAGTCCCCCGGGATGTTCGCCGCGTCCGGTGTTCGTGGGCACCGCGCGAAGTGGCCTGCCGAACTCGGCGGCGCGGGCCGGTGCGCCGACGTCGCGCCAGTCTCCGTCCCCGGCAATCACCGCGTAGTCGAACGTGTGCGTCCAGTGCTGCAGTTGGAAGTTGCTGCCGTCGGGGGCGGTACGCCGCGGCGGGTCGATCCAGGTGCCCGACGGCCAACCGGTGCACGACCGCATGAGCGATGTGTGCAGGGTGCCGTCCGGGTCGATCGCGAAGCCGGGAACCCCGCGGTTGAGCACCGCGACGGTGAAGTCCTCGAACCGTGTCCCGAACGGTCCTGGTCCGCCGGGCACACGCTGCGCGACAACGATCTCGGCGTCGGCCAGGTCCTCGATCACGCCCGCGAGATCACCGGCCAGGATCAGCACCGGCAGGGCACGCACGTCGCGCAGGTCCGCGCCGGGAGTCCATACCTCGGTGAGCGGCGCGGCCGCGGGCACCCACACGCGCGCCGTGCCGTCGGCGTCGAGTTGCCGTTTGAGCTCGTCACCGTATGCCAGGCCGGCGCCGGCGAGAACCGCTGCGGTGAATGAGTTTTCGTCGGGGCCACCGAGCGCGAACCGGGTGTCGGGCAAGTTGGAGTCCACGGCCAGATCGCCGTAGCGTGGTTTGTCGGCGCTGCTGCACGTGGCCGTCACCCCGGCGCGGACCAACGCCACCATCAGGTCACGGGCTGCGCCCGGATCCGCATCCGCGGTGACCACTTCTGCCACCGACACCGCCCGCACGTCGTCGCCGACGCGGATCCGCGCGGCCGAGGACAGACCGAACCAACCATGGGCCGGGTTGTCGAGCGTCCACGGCTGCTGTGCCGAATCGACGGCCTCGGCGGAGGATCGGTCGTGCATGAGCCCGAAACCGCGGCCGATCACGGCGTCGCCGACCTCGCTGACCGGCAGCGCACCCGGCACCGGGCACGGCCAACGCAACCGCAACAGCCGGTCCTCGCCGACGAACTCGTCGATGACGGTGCGACAGTCGACGCGGTCTACTCCGTTCCACAGTGTGATGGTGTGTGTGTAGCGGAGCAGATCACCGATGCGGCCGGTGACGACCACGCGCTGCCCCAGCCCGCTGCGATGGCAGCGGACAGCCTCGGCCGGGGCCGCCGACGAGCACACCACCGGCCCTTTCGGCAGGAGATGCCACGGACCCTCGCCGGCCTGCGGATGCGCGGAGTATTCGTCGTACACCGCGAGCTCGTTCCCCACGCCGCCGTCGGCGATCAGTTCCCGTCCTGCGCGCACCAGCGACGTCACGCCGCCGCCGCGCGCGGCGTCGACACGTAGCCGATAGTGCTCGTTGGCGATCGTGTCCCCCGGCAGCGGTGACCACTCGGTGACCAGCCCGCTCCGGGAACCGTCGGACAGCCGGTAGGCCCGCCACCCGAGCGACGGCACGTCGCGCGCGAGCCAGCTCACCGTCCTTCCGTCGTGCTCGACGACGACGGGCACCTCGTTGCCGTCGGTGTCGAGGAGCGCACCGGAGAACGGCTCATCGAGGTGGCCGGTGACGACGTCGGTGCGGTTGTGCGCCACGGCATTCCACACCACGATCGACGCGTCGACAGCCTCGGACAACAGGGCCAGCGCGTTGTCGCGCGCCGACGTGCCCAGCTCCCACGCGTCGCGCCAGCCGGTCAACAGGTCGAGGTAGACCTGATCGGACTCCGAGCCGGTGATGGCGTCGTGGTGGGCGCCGTAGGCCAACTGCACCCAGGCCTTGGCGAGCGCGGCCTGCGGGTAGTCGGCACCACCGAGCAGGCCGGCGAACACCGCGAACCGTTCGGCGTCGAGCACGGCATCTTCGGCGGCGCGGTTGGCCTGCTTGGTGTCGATGTAGGAGACGTCCTTGCCGGTGTAGATCGGGTTCATGTCGCGGGTCTGCGGCGACGGCGTGATCCCGCGCTCGTCGAGCTCGGCGCGCACCGCGGCGAAGAACTCACGGGGCAACGCGCACACGAACTTCGGCCACACGTAGCGGGCATTCCAGTCGCGGTGGATCTCGGTGACCCATTTGTTCGGCGGCGTGTAGTCGGTGCCGACGGGCAACAGGACGTTGCGGGTCAGTGCGACCCGCTTGAGCCTTCCGAACAGCGCATAGGTGGCGTCCTCGGCCTCGGCGAGCGACGCCGACGAATCCATCCACCATCCGGCCGAGTAGTGCGCGGGCATGTAGTGCGTCAGCAGTCCGCGACCCGACGGCGCGATCCACTCGAACTCACTGCTGAACTGCATGCGCTCGGGGTCGCCGTCATTCTGCATCGGCCCCCACTGATGGTGCGGACCCCGGGCCCACGAGCTCGACGTCAGTCCGGCGTCGGCCGCCATCCCGGGGAATTGAGGGTCGTGGCCGAACACGTCGAGCTGCCACGCCGTTGCCGGCGCCGCCCGCAGGACATCGCGTTGAAAACCCATACCGTGCACGAAGTTCCGGATTGCCGTCTCCGGGCTCGTGAGGTTGGTGTTGGGTTCGTTGTAGGTGCCGCCCATGATCTCGACGCGTCCATCGGCGATGAAGGCGCGCAGGTCGGCACGGTCCTCGGGGTGGGTGTCCCAGTACGGTTTGAGGTAATCGACTTCGGCCAGCACGAACTTGTATTCCGGTTCGCGGCGCGCCATTTCGAGATGCGCACGCACCAGGTCGAAGCCGTGGGTCTGCCTGCACTGCCCGGGCGGATCCTCGGTCCACACGCTGGTGTAGGCGGCCTGGGTGTTCCACCACACCGGGTCGTAGTGGAAGTGGCTGATCAGGTACATCGTCCAGCCGGGTTCGGCCACCGTGAACTCGAAGTCCAGGTCCGCGGCACGCGCCCGCCGGATCTCGCCGGGCACCGGCCGCTCGACCTCCACCGGCACCTCGACCACCCCGTCACCGGGACCGATGTGCGCGGAGCCCGAGATCCCGTCTCCGTCGACCGTGACCGTCGTCGGCATCGTGCACCCGCGGTAGGTCACCGCCACCACCTGCCGTGGCGCATCGACCGGTCCGGCGTACCGCTCCGTCGACTCCGCGGATGTGACGCGCATCTCAGAACCCTACGGCGTCATTCCGCGATGTCGATCACCAGCGCGCGGTGATCCGAGATGGGCAGGCAAGGCGCGCTGCACGACGCGGCCCGCAACGTGTGGTCGTCGGTGAGCACATGGTCGAGCTGGCGGCAGGGTGCGTCGGCGGGGAACGTCAGCGCCGATCCGAGCGCGCGCCACCGCGCGGGCCGTCCCGGCCCCATGTTGAGATCGCCCATGAGCAGCCGCGGCCCCGGGAAGCCCTTGAGGTCGCGGACGAGGTGGCGCAGCTGGATCCGGTTCCAGCCGGGAACGAACGACAGATGCGTGTTGGCGACGCTCATGCACCCCAGCGGCGTGTCGATGCGCGCGACCACGGCCGCGCGGGGCTCCTCGTGCACGATCTGCACGCGCTTGACCGCCGACAGGTACATCGGGAACCGCGTGGGAATGCGTGGGAGCCGCAGCACCTGCCAGTTCTCGACCGGGAAGCGCGACAGCAGCGCGATGCCGTAGGCCGCGGTGCCTGGCTGCTCGCGGCCCGTCGCCGCCATCCATGTGGCACCCGGTGTCCCGGAGATCGCGGCGACGAACCGGTGGTAGACCGCCCCCATCGCCTCGGCGGCGACCGCGGTCAGATCGGCCTTGCCGGATCGCGGTTGGTCCAGATCGACCTCTTGCAGCGCGAGGATGTCGGGGTCGAGTTCGGCGACCGCGGCGGCGAGCTTGCCGAGGTCGACGCTGCCTTCGTGGACGCTGCGTCCGTGCAAGATGTTGAAAGTGGCCACCCGCATGGGTACCTGATACCCATCTGGACGGACCAGACACGCTGACAGTCGGGACGGGACGTGGTCGAACAAGAGCTCGATCGCAATGAGAGCCTGCGCGTCGCGCTGAAACGCGCGGCAGCGGCGTTCAAGACACACGGACCGGATTTCGCTCTGGCCGGCAGTTATGCGTTGTGGGCCTACGGCGCTCCCGAGCCCGTTCACGACGTCGACTTCGTCGTCGCCGAGACCGACGCCGAGGCCGCCGAGGTGACGTTGCAGAAGGCCGGTTTCCGGGTGGTACGCACTCCGGAGGACTGGCTGTTCAAGGCGTACACCGCCGATGACGCCATGGTCGACGTGCTCTATCAGCTCAACGGGGTGCCCGTCGATTCGGCGACGCTGGCCACGGTCGAGGTGCTCGACGTGTGCGCGATCCGCATGCCGGTGTTGACGCCGACGCTGGTGATGGCGGAGAAGCTGAACTCGCTCAACGAACACCATTGCGATTTCGCGTCACTGCTGCCCGCGGCACGGGCCGTGCGCGAGCGCGTCGACTGGGAGACCGTGCGCACCGCGACCGCAGGCAACGACTTCGCGGTGGCGTTTCTGGTGCTGACCGACCGCCTGGGGATCACCTGACCCTTTCTTGCGCGTTTCTTGCGCGAGCAGACGCCAAAGCACCCCAAATGGGTGGTTTGCGGGTACCTCCGCGTCTGCTCGCGCAAGACAACGGCAGCTATGGCACACCGGCCGCGCGTCGCAACCGGTCGGCCATCGCGTGGACGGCGTCGATGAGCTCGGGCGGCTCCAGCACCTCGAACTCGTGGCCCACGGTCGCGAAGTACATCGCCAGGTGCCGGGGATCCTCGGCACCCGAGGTGACGATGCACGCGTCGGGACCATCCGGTTCGAATGTCGCCGTGCCCGGCGGGAAACGCTGTGCCACAACCTGTTCCGGTGCGAAGTAGCGCACCCGCGCGACGTAGGGGTACGCCGAGGCGCTGATCGCCCGGCCCACATAGGCCGCGGCGTCGGGCGCCGGACGCGGCGTGAAGGTGGTGCCGGTTGCGCGCACCTCCGACATGCGGTCGAGCCGCAGGCTGCGCCAGTCGTCGCGGTCACGGTCGTAGGCCATCAAATACCACCGCCTGCCGGTGGTGACGAGTTGGTAGGGCTCCAAACGGCGTTGCGTGTGGTTGCCGCGGATGTCGGTGTATTCGGTGGTGACGTGCTCGCGATCGCGGCAGGCGCGGGCCAGGGTCATCAGCACCTCGGGCGCCACCGCGGAGTCCGTGGCATTGGGGCCCAACGTCACGGTGGCGTCGTGGACGGCCGACACCTGGGACCGCAGCCGCGCCGGCATGACCTGGTCGAGCTTGGACAGCGCCCGCAGCGCGGCCTCCCCCACGCCGGCGACGCTGCCCCCGGCGGCCAGCCGCAGGCACACCGCCATGGCGACGGCCTCGTCGGGGTCGAGCAGCAGTGGCGGCAGCGCCATGCCTGCGCCGAGCTGGTAGCCACCACCCTGTCCTCTGCTGGCATGCACCGGATAGCCGAGCTCACGCAGGCGTTCGATGTCACGGCGCACGCTACGACCGGTGACGCCGAGCCGCTCCGCGAGCTCGTCGCCGGTCCAGACGCGGCGGGACTGCAACAAGCCCAGCAGCTGGACGACCCGGCCGGTCGTGTCGACGGTGCGCGCCATGAGACAAAGTCTGCCGCACTTTTAGGACCGAAGTTGTCCTATATGACTGCCAAGGTAGGTCACATGGACATCGACCTGATCGCCGACCAGCTGGATTTCCACTGGGTCAACCAGCTGAGGCCGCGCCTGCACGGGCTGACCGACGACGAGTACTTCTGGCAGCCCGTCGCCGACTGCTGGACGATCCGCGCCGACGGCTCCGTCGACTTCTCGTATCCAGAGCCGCAACCGGCGCCGTTCACCACGATCGCGTGGCGACTCGCCCACGTCATCGTCGGCGTGCTCGCGGTGCGCAACCATTCGCACTTCGGCGGACCGCCTGCCGACTACCAGACGTGGCGCTATGCCACCGACGCCCGAACTGCGCTCGACCAGCTCGACGACGCCTACCGAAATTGGATCACCGGGGTCCGGTCGTTGCGCGAGGATGAACTGCAGCGTCCGGTAGGCCCGGCCGAGGGGCCGTGGGCCGACCACCCCATGGGAGAACTGGTACTGCACATCAACCGCGAGGTCATCCACCACGGGGCCGAAATCGCCTGTATCCGTGACCTTTACGCCCACCGATTCAACAAAACCGCCAACCACGAGGAGAACTGAGACATGCCCGGTATGCCACCGCCCGCCGCCGACGAGCGACAGACCCTGATCAACTTTCTCGAGTTCCAGCAGAACGCGTTCATCGCCGCGGCCTATGGGTTGACCGACGAGCAGGCCCGGTCCACGCCGTCGGTGAGTGCGCTGTCGATCGGCGGCCTGATCAAGCACGCGGCCGGGGTGCAGAAAGGCTGGACCGACCGGGCCGCGTACGCACCCGACGCTCCGCCGCCGGACCCGCGCCCGGTCGAGGAGCAGATGGCCGAGTACGCCGATCAGTACACGATGCGTGACGACGAGACACTCGCCGGCCTGTTGAACGCCCTCAAGGCCCAAAACGCCGAGACACTACGGGTTTTCGCCGAACAGGATCTCGACGCCCCGGTGCCCGTGCCCCGCAACGTTCCGTGGTTTCCCGCCGATGTCGACCACTGGTCGGTGCGCTGGGTTGCCATGCACCTCATCGAGGAGCTCAGCAGGCACGCCGGGCACGCCGACATCATCCGCGAATCGATCGACCGGGCCACGATGTACGAGTTGATGGCGGCCGCCGAGGAGTGGCCCGAGACCGACTGGATCAAGCGCTGGCGGCCCGCCCCCGTCCAGACGGCTTGAGCATCAGCGCCCCAGGACCATTCGCAGCGCAAGGTCGACGACCACATCGAGGTCGTCGCCCAGGTTGCCGGCCAGCCACTGCTGGGCGAGTTCGGCCATCGCACCGGTGTACATGGCCGCGCCGACCTGGGCGGCGATCGGGTCGAAGCCGGGATTGAGGCGTCCGCCCTCGCTGAGGACGGCCTCGCGCAGCAGGTCCTGGGTCGCGGCGCGACGCTCGGCCAGCACCGGGTTGGCCCTGGCGTCGGTGAACAGCACGCGTCCGCGCCGCGGATCGGCCGAACTGAAGCCGAGCACCGCGGCGATGCCCGCGCGGGTCCTCGCCCGCAGCGAGGTTCCCGCGCTTTCCATCGCGGCCTCGACGTCGGCCGCCAACAGCGCACTGACCTGGTCGTACACGGCTCCTAGCAGCTCGTCGGTGCCGGCGAAGCTCTCATAGAAGTACCGCGTGTTCAGACCGCATTCGCGGCACACCGACCGCACCGACAGCGCCGCCTCGCCGCCATCGCCGAACAGCCGGAACGCCGCGTCGACCAGCAGCGCGCGGCGCTCGGCCCGGCGATCCGTCAGTGGCACGCCGGCCCATCGGGTCGAGGTCGTCATGCCTACAGCGTATGTCTGGTCACGCCCGTATCCAATATGTATCGTTGGTTACAGCCGTGGCCAGATCTGCACGAGGAGCACGCCGATGTTCATGCCGCACGAGTTCGTCGGACAGTGGCTCAACCAGAAGTTCGACAAGGACATCCGCAGGAACTACTTCCGCGGCATGCAGTTCGCCGAACCGGAGGGCGATCCGGGCTGGTTCGGACCGGGCAGTGCGGTCTGGCACGTGCATTCGCACCTGCACGCGCTGATCTTCGGTCTGCAGTGCGCGGCCTACATGGAACGCCTCGACCCGTCCATCTACTGGATGGGCATGCACCACTCGCGCCTGGTGGAGCGCGACGAGAACGGCGTCGCGGTCCCGAAGATCGATCCCGCGGGCGCTGCCGTGCGACTCGGCCACTCGATCGCGTTCTTCATCGGCACCGCATATGGATCCACCGAGACCGCGGAGCGACTCGCCAAGACCGTGCGCGCCATGCACCACACCATCAAGGGGGTGCGGCCCGACGGCGCGGCGTATGACGCCGACGATCCGGACTGGTTGCGCTGGAACTACGCGACGGTGGCATGGGGGCTGGCGACGGCGCACGAGCTCTATCACCCACAACCTTTGCGCGGCAAGAAGATCGACAAGTACTACGGCGAGTTCGTCCGCGTCGGGCAGGCGCTCGGCGGCACCGACCTGCCGACCACCAAGGCCGAGACGCTCGACTGCCTCGCGTCGTACCTGCCCCGGCTTGCGCTGACCCATGGCGCGTCGATGGCCACCGGAGCGAACCTGCCCATGCCGCAGGCCGCGATCGACTGGGCGATCCGCGACACCATGCCCAGGTGGGCCATGGAGTTGATCCAGCACAAGTCGCCCAACATCATCGAGCGCACGGCGCGGCGCAGCGTGGTGTGGTCGATCATCAACGGGCTGGAGTTCACGACGGGCCCCACGCCCGAGTTCGAGCAGGCGCGGGCGCGGGTCGCCGGCGGCGTCGACCCCGACCTGGCGCCCCACACGTGGCCCACCTACGTCCCCGGCACCGACCCGACGTTGAGCCGCGACGAGGTCGAGAAGAGCTTCGCATCGGTGTGATGCACAGCACAGGCATTTTTGGCCCCACCGCGGCCTTTGAGACACTGCAGACATGAGCACTACGCCGGCGAAAACCAAGCATCGCGAGGTGGCAAGGCTGGACCGCGTGCCGCTGCCGGTCGAGGCCGCGCGCATCGGCGCGACCGGATGGCAGATCACCTGCACCGGGGCCCGGGTAGTAACCAACGTGTTCGGTCGCGGATCTCTGCAGCAGAAGATCGTCAAACAGATCCCGAAGACGTTCTCCGACCTCGGGCCCACCTACGTGAAGTTCGGCCAGATCATCGCGTCGAGCCCCGGCGCGTTCGGTGAGCCGCTGAGCCGCGAGTTCCGCGGGCTGCTGGACCGGGTGCCGCCCGCGAACCCTGCCGAGGTGCAGAAGCTGATCCGCGAGGAGCTCGGCGACGATCCGCACAAGCTCTTCAAGTCGTTCGACGACAAACCGTTCGCGTCGGCGTCGATCGCGCAGGTGCACTACGCGACCCTGCACAGCGGCGAGGAGGTCGTCGTCAAGATCCAGCGGCCGGGCATCCGGCGCCGGGTCGCGGCCGATCTGCAGATCCTCAAGCGCGGCGCGCGGCTGGTCGAACTGGCCAAGCTCGGTCAGCGACTGTCCGCGCAGGACGTCGTCGCCGATTTCGCCGACAACCTCGCCGAGGAACTCGACTTCCGGCTCGAGGCGCAGTCGATGGACGCGTGGGTGGCGCACATGCATGCGTCGCCGCTGGGCGCCAACATCCGTGTCCCCACGGTGTACTGGGACCTCACCAGCGAGCGCGTGTTGACGATGGAGCGTGTCACCGGCGTCCGCATCGACGACGTGGCCGCGATCCGCAAGAAGGGCTTCGACGGCACCGAGCTGGTCAAGGCTCTGCTGTTCAGCGTGTTCGAGGGCGGCCTGCGGCATGGGCTGTTCCACGGCGACCTGCACGCGGGAAACCTCTACGTCGACGACGACGGCAAGATCGTGTTCTTCGACTTCGGCATCATGGGCCGCATCGATCCGCGCACCCGCTGGCTGCTGCGCGAACTCGTGCATGCCCTGCTGGTCAAGAAGGACCACGCCGCGGCGGGCAAGATCGTCGTGCTGATGGGCGCGGTGGGCACCGTCAAGCCCGAGGGCCAGGCCGCCAAGGACCTTGAGGCGTTTGCTACACCGCTGACCATGAAATCGCTGGGCGATATGTCATACGCCGAAATCGGCAGGCAATTGTCGGCGCTCGCGGACGCCTACGATGTCAAACTGCCCCGCGAACTCGTGCTGATCGGCAAGCAGTTCCTGTACGTCGAGCGCTACATGAAGCTGCTGGCGCCCAAGTGGCAGATGATGAGCGATCCCCAGTTGACCGGATACTTCGCGAACTTCATGGTCGAGGTCAGCCGCGAACACAAGGAGATCGACGAGATCGGGGACATCCCGGCCACCGGAGCCGACACCGGGTCCGGGACCGCCGCGGGCGGGGACAGGGCCTAGATGCAGACACGCACCGGGACCGCACGTGCGGGCGACCCCGATCACCCGATCGACATCTTCTACGAGGACATGGGTGATCCCGGTGATCCGGCGGTTCTGCTGATCATGGGTCTCGGCGCCCAGATGTTGATGTGGCGCACCGAGTTCTGCGAGAAGCTCGTCGACCAGGGATTGCGGGTCATCCGGTTCGACAACCGTGACGTGGGGCTCTCGACGAAACTGTCCGGGCGGCGCGTCGATTCACCGCTCGCGCTACGCATGGCGCGTTCGTTCGTCGGCAAGCCCAGCCCTGCGGTGTACACCCTGGAGGACATGGCCGACGATGCCGGGGCCCTGCTCGACCACCTGGAGATCGGCCGTGCGCACATCGTGGGTGGATCGATGGGCGGAATGATCGCCCAGGTTTTCGCGTCCCGGCACGCGGCCCGCACCGAGACCCTCGCGGTCATCTTCTCCAGCAACAATCAGGCGTTTCTGCCGCCGCCGGGCATCAAGCAGTTGCTGTCGGTGATCACCGGCCCGCCCGCGGATGCGTCGCGAGAAGCGGTGCTCGACAACGCGGTTCGGCTGAGCAAGCTCAACGGCAGCCCGGCGTACCCACGGTCGGAGGAGCAGATCCGCGCGGAGGCCGCCGAGCTGTACGACCGTGCCTACTACCCCGCCGGGATCGCTCGGCATTTCGCGGCCATCCTGGGCAGCGGTAGCCTGCGTCATCACAACGAGCGCACCACCGCACCCACCGTGGTGATCCACGGGCGCGCCGACCGGCTGATGCCGCCGTCGGGCGGGCGCGCGGTCGCCAACGCCATCAAGGGCGCTCGGATGGTGCTGATCGACGGCATGGGCCATGAGCTGCCCGAGCCGGTGTGGGACGAGGTCATCGGTGAGCTGAAGACGAACTTCGCCGCCGCATACTGATTGCCACCGCAACTTCTTTGCCGCGCGGCGGCATTTGCCTTCCCGGTAATGCTCGGTAGCTGGACGGATGTCGGTTTACGCTGTGCAGCAGTCTGGGGGGACGGCGGAGCCAACGGCGGCTCGGCACGGCTTCCCCGGTTGTCTGCCGAGAGGTGCCGCTTGTGGCGAAACAACCCGAAAAACTGAAACCACACTTCGATGAGGTCCAGGCTCATTACGACCTGTCGGACGATTTCTTCGCGCTGTTCCTCGATCCGACCAGGACCTACAGCTGCGCGTACTTCGAGCGTGACGACATGACGCTGGAAGAAGCCCAGCTCGCCAAGATCGACCTGTCGCTCGGCAAGTTGGGCCTGCAGCCGGGGATGACCCTGCTCGATGTCGGATGCGGTTGGGGCGCAACGATGTTGCGTGCATTGGACCGTTACGACGTCAATGTCGTCGGCCTGACGCTGAGCCGCAACCAGCAGGCGCACGTCGAGAGCCGGTTCGCCGAATCCCCCAGCCCCCGCAGCAAGCGCGTGCTGCTCGCGGGGTGGGAGGAATTCGACGAACCCGTGGACCGGATCGTGTCGATCGGCGCGTTCGAGCACTTCGGCCACGACCGTTATGACGACTTCTTCCGCTTCGCCCACCGCGTGCTGCCCGACGACGGTGTGATGCTGCTGCACACCATCACGGGCATCCACCCGAAGCACGCCCGAGAACTCGGCGTGCCGCTCACCTTCGAGATGGCGCGGTTCATCCGGTTCATCGTCACCGAGATCTTCCCTGGCGGACGACTGCCGACCGTCGACATGGTCATCGACCACGCGAGCCGCGCGTCGTTCACACTGGCGCGCAGGCAGTCGCTGCAACCGCACTACGCCCGCACACTCGACCTGTGGGCGGCGGCGCTGGAGGCACACCACGATGACGCCGTGCGGATCCAGTCCGAAGAGGTCTACGAGCGGTACATGAAGTACCTGACGGGGTGTGCCGACGCGTTCCGGATCGGCTATATCGACGTCAACCAGTTCACGCTGGCGAAGTAGCGACTTCGAGATATTCGCTACCGGTTGCCCGCGGTGGCGAGGTAATTGCAGGCCCACGGGCGAAATTTCTAGATCAAGCTACGCGGTTTTGTTTGCCCGGCGTTTTTGACGCGAGTCGAGGCCTACCTGCGAGTTCCTGCTGTAGGCTGCGACTCGGCGGGGAGAACACCAAGGCTTGGAGAAATTTCGAAGTATGTCCAAATTGACGCCCAAATACGAAGAACTGCAGTCGATCTACGATATTTCGAACGAATTCTACGAGCTGTTTTTGGGCCCCACGATGGGTTACACCTGCGGTTATTTCGAACGCGACGACATGACCGGCGACGAGGCACAGATCGCCAAGTTCGACCTCGCGCTCGGCAAACTGGGGCTGCAGCCCGGCATGACGCTGCTCGACATCGGTTGCGGATGGGGCGCGTGCATGGCCCGTGCAGCCGAGAAGTACGACGTCAACGTGATCGGCCTGACGCTCAGCGGAGAGCAGCGCGAGTACGCCATCGAGAAGCTGGCCAAGGTCCCCACGGACCGCAAGCTCGAGGTGCGCCTGCAGGGCTGGGAGGAGTTCGACGAGAAGGTCGACCGCATCGTGTCGATCGGAGCCTTCGAACACTTCGGATTCGAGCGCTATCCGGCCTTCTTCCAGATGGCCTACAACGCGTTGCCCGATGACGGTGTCATGCTGCTGCACAACATCACGGGGTTTGATCTGCGGGAGGGGCAGAAGCTCGGCCTGCACATGACGTTCGAAGACGCCCGGTTCGCCCGGTTCATCATGACCGAGATCTTCCCCGGCGGTCGACTGCCCTCGGTGGCGATGGAGCAGGAGAAGGCACTCGAAGCCGGGTTCAAGATCACCCAAATTCAGGAGATCGGCCCGCACTACGTCCGGACGCTCAAGATCTGGGCCGATGCCCTCGAGGCGCACAAGAACGAGGCCATCGCGATCCAGGGCCAAGAGGTCTACGACCGCTACGACAAGTACCTCAACGGCTGCCAGAAGTACTTCGCCTCGGGCCACATCAGCGTGCACCAGTTCACGCTGCAGAAGTAACCGCACCGCTCCTGCCGCACTCTGCGCGAGGAAGAAAAGTCGCCAGAAAAGTCGGCGCGAGGTGTCGTATTGAGCCGGTGCCGTTCGTCGGACGGGTAGAGAGTGGAACCAACGGGGTTCCGCTCACTACCGGAGGAGACGACGACCATGCTCTACTTCGCCCTGATGAGAAGCCAGGAGAGCGAGCACACACCGGAGAAGGCCGCCGCGGGCTTCGCCGCGTTCCAGGCGTTCCACGCCAAGGCGGCCTCGGCGCTCCTGGCCGGCGATGCCCTCGCACCGACCGCCGAAGGCGTGCGCATCGAGGGTGGCCCCGACCGTCCGGGGGTGCTCACCGACGGACCCTTCCCGGAAAGCACCGAGGTCGCGTGCGGCTACTACGTGCTCGACGCGGACAACCTCGACGACGCTCTGGCGCTGGCCCGCGACATCCCGGTCGCCGAGTTCGGCGTCGTCGAGATCTGGCCGATCGTGCACTGGAAGGCGCCGACGGAGCCGATCGGCAACGACTGGCTGGCGCTGCTGCTGGAACCGCCGGAGAACGTCCGCACCCCGGGCACCGACGAGTGGAACGAGCTCGTGGGCAGGCACGTCGAGCTCGAGAGCATCCTCGGCGACCAGACTCTCACCGGGGCGCCGTTGCACCCGCCGTCGACCGCGACGACGGTACGCGTGCGCAACGGCGAGGTGGCGATCACCGACGGGCCGTACGTGGAAGGCGCCGAGGTCGCCAACGGCTTCTATGTGCTGCGCGCGGCGGATCGCGACGAGGCGATCAAGCTGGCTTCCATGCTCCCGGCGTCGGCGGTTGAGTTGCGCCAACTTGCCGGGGTCTCGGGCCTGTAAGCCGCCAATGGCCACATTGGACAGCGTCTTTCGGCGCGAGTGGGGTCCCACGGTCGCCACGATCGCCCGCTGGTCGGGTGATCTCACCATCGCCGAGGACGCTGTCCAAGAGGCCTGCGCGCAAGCCGTGCAGGCATGGGCTGACGAGATGCCCGACAACCCGGGCGCGTGGCTCACCGCCGTCGCCCGCAATCGCGCCCTGGATCGGCTGCGCCGTGAATCCCAGCGCACTGGAAGGGAATACGCTGCGGTGTACGAGGAGATGACGGCGCGCGCAGACATCGAACTGCACCCGGTGCGCGACGACCAGCTGCGGATGATGTTCACCTGTGCGCATCCGGCCTTGGACCGTGCCTCACAACTGGCGTTGACGCTGCGGCTGATCTCCGGCCTGACCACCGCGGAGATCGCCCGGGCGCTGCTGCAGTCCGAGGCCGCCGTCCGACAACGGATCACCCGGGCCAAGAACAAGATCCGCAGAGCCAACATCCCGCTGCGGGTGCCACCCGCCGAACTGTTGCCGCAACGCACACCGCATGTGCTCGCGTGTATCTACTCGGTGTTCACCGAGGGCTACTGGTCGACCGCAGGTCCGTCGGCCATCCGCGACGAACTGTGCGACGAGGGCGTGCGGCTCGCCGGCGAACTGTGTGCGCTGCTGCCCGATGACCGCGATGCGCGGGCACTGTCCGCGCTTGTCCTGCTTCATGATTCGCGACGACGGACCCGCGTCGACGACACCGGCGCGCTGATTCCCCTCGACGAGCAGAACCGCTCCCACTGGGATCGGGGCCGCATCGCCCGCGGCCTGGATCAGCTACGGCGCGCCGAGGGAGCGACGGGTCCATACCTGCCGCAGGCGGTCATCGCCGCACTGCACGCCACCGCGCACAGCTGGCGGGCCACCGATTGGGCCACCATCTGCCTCGCCTACGACCGGCTGCTGGAACAGCTGGACTCGCCCGTCGTACGCGCAAATCGGGCACTCGCCATCGGTTTCCGCGACGGGTTCACGGCCGGCTTGGCGGCGCTGGACGCCGTCGCCGACGATCCCCTGCTGGCCAGGAGCAACAGCGTCGCGGTGATCCGTGCTGATCTGCTGCGCCGCGCGGGCCGCACCGACGAGGCACGGCACTGGTATCAGGTTGCGCTGCAACACGAGGCGGTCTCCGATCCCGCCGCGGCATTCCTGCGTCGCCGCCTCACCGAATGCGACACCTCAACGGCGGCAACGTAACTGCCCAGCAGACGTAAAACTGCCCCTTTTCCGGAGAAAAGGGGCAGTTTTACGTCTGCTCGCGCAGAAAAACTAGGCCTCGGTGAAGTTCCGGGTGACCGAGGGGTCGACCGGGATGCCCGGGCCGGTGGTCGTCGAGACGGTCACCTTCTTGAGGTAACGGCCCTTCGACGACGACGGCTTCGCACGCAACACCTCGTCGAGCGCCGCGCCGTAGTTCTCGGCGAGCTTGGCCTCGTCGAACGACGCCTTGCCGATGATGAAGTGCAGGTTGGCCTGCTTGTCGACGCGGAAGTTGATCTTGCCGCCCTTGATGTCCTGCACAGCCTTGGCCACATCGGGGGTGACGGTGCCGGTCTTGGGGTTCGGCATGAGGCCACGCGGGCCGAGCACGCGGGCGATGCGGCCGACCTTGGCCATCTGGTCCGGCGTGGCGATCGCGGCGTCGAAGTCCAGGAAGCCGCCCTGGATCTTCTCGATGAGGTCGTCGCTACCGACGATGTCGGCGCCGGCGGCCGTGGCCTGCTCGGCCTTCTCACCGACGGCGAACACCGCGACGCGCGCGGTCTTACCGGTGCCGTGGGGCAGGTTGACGGTGCCGCGAACCATCTGGTCGGCCTTGCGGGGGTCGACGCCGAGGCGGATGGCAACCTCGACGGTGGCGTCCTGCTTCTTGGAGGAGGTCTCCTTGGCCAGCTTCGCGGCTTCCAGCGGCGTGTAGAGCTTGGTCCGGTCGACCTTCTCCGCGGCCTCGCGGTATGCCTTGCTGTTCTTGCTCATTGTGCGTCCAATCGTGTTGTTGGAGTCGTGGTGCGGGCCGATGCCAGCCCTCCCACGGTGTCGTGTCTGTTGGCCGACTACTCGACCGTGATACCCATCGAGCGGGCGGTGCCGGCGATGATCTTGGCAGCTGCGTCGATGTCGTTGGCGTTGAGATCGGCTTTCTTGGTCTCGGCGATCTCGCGCACCTGATCCCAGGTCACCTTGGCAACCTTGGTCTTGTGCGGCTCGCCCGAGCCCTTCTGCACACCAGCAGCTTTGAGCAGCAGCTTGGCGGCGGGCGGGGTCTTCAGGGCGAACGTGAAGCTGCGGTCCTCGTAGACGGTGATCTCCACGGGGATGACGTTTCCGCGCTGCGACTCGGTCGCGGCGTTGTACGCCTTGCAGAACTCCATGATGTTGACGCCATGCTGGCCGAGCGCAGGACCGACCGGCGGGGCGGGGTTTGCCTGCCCAGCCTGGATCTGCAGCTTGATCAGCCCGGCGACCTTCTTCTTCGGGGCCATCCGTGTTGTTCCTTTACCTTGCTCATCCAAGGGCGCGAAGCGCCCCTTGTTTCTAGCCGTGAACCGGCTAAATCTTTGCGACCTGGTTGAAGGTCAGTTCGACCGGCGTCTCGCGACCGAAGATCGACACCAGCACCTTGAGCTTCTGCTGCTCGGCGTTGACCTCGCTGATCGAGGCAGGCAGCGTCGCGAACGGACCGTCCATGACGGTGACGGACTCGCCGACCTCGAAGTCGACCAGGATCTCCGGGCGTTCCAGCGTGGCCTCGGTGGAGGCGGCCGACGCAGCCGCAGCCGCGGCCTTGCCGGGCTTCTTCGCCGCGCCCTGCGGCAGCAGGAACTTGACGACGTCGTCGAGCGACAGCGGCGACGGGCGTGACGTGGCGCCGACGAACCCGGTCACACCCGGGGTGTTGCGCACCGCGCCCCACGACTCGTCGTTGAGCTCCATGCGCACCAGGATGTAGCCCGGCAGCACCTTGCGGTTGACCTGCTTGCGCTGGCCGTTCTTGATCTCGGTGACCTCTTCGGTGGGCACCTCGACCTGGAAGATGTAGTCGCCCACATCCAGGTTCTGCACGCGGGTCTCGAGGTTGGCCTTCACCTTGTTCTCGTAGCCGGCGTAGGAGTGGATGACGTACCAGTCGCCGGGCTTGAGGCGCAGCTCCTTCTTGAGCGCGACGGCCGGATCCTCGTCCTCTTCCGCGGGAGCCGCCTCGCCATCGGCAGGCTCAGTTGCCTCAGCGGCGTCGGCGCCCTCAGCACCCTCGGATTCGGCCGCGTCAGACTCAACGGCCTCAGACTCGGCGGTCTCGGCAGTTTCGACGGCCTCAGACTCAGCGGTCTCGTCGGCGAACGTCTCGTCGCCGTCGAACGTGGTCACGTTGTCAGTCCTCTCTCAAATCTCGGTCAGGTGCCGAACACCAGCGACACCAGTCGCGCCAGTCCGTAGTCCGTACCGGCGATCAGCGCCACCATGAACACCAGGAAGACCAGCACCACCGTGGTGTAGCTGACCATCTGCTTACGGTTCGGCCAGATCACCTTGCGGAGTTCGGCAACGACCTGCTTGAGGTAGTTGACGACGAACATGATCGGGTTCCGCGAAGGCCCGGAAGCGTCCTTCTTGACCTTCTTCGTCTTGCCGCCGGCTTCGACGACCGCGGCCGCCTCGGAGGCGGTCTCGACCTCGTCGGTGCTGTCGGCCACGCCGCGACGGGCCCGTTTTCCGGTCGGCCGCAGCGGCCGCGTCACCACCGCGGTCTGCCCGCGGGTCTCACCAGTGCCGTCAGTGTCCGTGCCAGTGTCGTCTGCGGAGCCGGCACCTTCGCGCTCGTCGCTCACCGCATACTCCGTTCCTCTTCATAGCGGACTGGTTCGTCCAGGTCACCTTCCAGTGTCCACACACTGTCCAGTATTCAGTTTGAGCAGGGGCGACAGGACTTGAACCTGCAACCTGCGGTTTTGGAGACCGCTGCTCTGCCAATTGAGCTACGCCCCTTCAGCGACGACGAGTTCGCACTGTCATCACATCATGGTCAGGGCTTACACAATTCGCGCGCTCCGCGTTCGCTTTTGCGGAGCGAAACGGAAGCGCGCTGAAATGGGAAAAACCCCGAGTGCCGAGTGTACCCCGGTGTTGGTGTCAACTACTAATCGCCTCGTCAACCCCGTTCATTCGTGGGCGGCCTTGCGCATCACCTTGCCGGTTTCGGGATCCCACTTGACCTGAATGGAGTTGTCGCCTTCATGGCCCATCATCGTGGTGTAGGCCTCGAGCACGACCTCGCCGTCGTCGTTGGTACAGATGTTGCGGGTCACGACGATGTCCGCGCCGAAGCGCTCCTCGTGCGACTGGATCTCCATGACCGCATGCAGCTGGTCACCGGCCACGAGCGGCTTGTGATAGATGAACTTCTGGTCGACCTGCACGATCTGCATGGTCGACATGCCGACATCGACGTGCTTGAAGAAATGCTCCTGCACCAGCAACGCGAGCGTCGACGCGAACGTCAGAGGCGCGACCAGCCCCTCGTGCCCGAGTTCAGCGGCCGCTTTCTCGTCGTGGCTGGCCGGATCCATGGCCTTGACGGCCTTGGCGTACTGCCGGATCTGCTCGCGTCCGACGAGGAAGGGGTCCGGGTACTTCCAGACCATGCCCCTGATGTCAGTCTTGAGCGCCATACCAGGCCTCCCTACGCGAGTCGTGCGGTGGCGACGGCGCGCCCGAAGATCTTCTTGCCGCCGGCGGTGGCCGAGATCGCGATGGTGACCAGCTTCTGCTCGGGATCGACGGACTTGATCCGGCCGTTGAAGGTGATCTCGGCACCGACACCGTCGTTGGGCACCGGCACCACAGCGGTGAACCGGACGTTGTATTCGGTGACCGCGGCCGGGTCGCCCACCCAGGAGGTGACGTAGCCGCCGCCGAGGCCCATGGTCAGCATGCCGTGCGCGATCGCCGTGTCGAGACCGACCTGCTTGGCGATGTCGTCGTCCCAGTGGATCGGGTTGAGGTCGCCGGAGACGCCGGCGTAGTTGACCAGATCACCGCGAGTCAGCGTTATCACTTTTTCCGGAAGGGTGTCCCCCACCTTCACCGAACTGAACTCACGCAGAGCCATCAGAAAAACCCTCTTCTCCGTCACCCGCACGCCCCGCCAGGGTTGTGTAGGCCTCCTGGACAATCTCACCAGCGTCGTTGGTGATTATGTTCTTGGTCACGATGATGTCGGTCCCGTGCGCACGACGAACCGCATGGACGTAGACGTCGCAGTAGAGACGGTCACCGGCCTTGATCGGCTTGAAGAACTTCAGTTCCTGGTCGACCTGAACGATCTTGGCTTCGCGCACGCCGATGTTCGCCTGATCGAAGAATGCGGACTGCGCCTGATAACCGAAGATGCAGATGAATGTCAGTGGTGCGGGCAGGGCGTCATGGCCCAGCTCCGCGGCCGCGTCCTCGTCGTAGAAGTACGTGTCGTCGTTCTTGATCGCGACGGCATGCTCGCGGATCTTCTCCCGGCCGACTTCATAAAAATCGGGATACCGGTAATGCATCCCGACGATTTTCGACGACAGAGCCACTGGCGTTGGGCTACCGCGACTCTTTGTGCGGCTGGTGGTGTCCGCAGTTCGGGCAGAACTTCTTGATCTCGAGCCGGTCGGGATCGTTGCGGCGATTCTTCTTCGTGATGTAGTTCCGGTGCTTGCACACCTCGCACGCCAAGGTGATCTTGGGCCGTACGTCAGTACTGGAGGCCACGTCGACTGCTCTCTTTCACGGTTCTTGTTCGTCCTGTAGCGGTGGGGGGGCTCGATCCCCCGACCTCACGATTATGAGTCGTGCGCTCTAACCAGCTGAGCTACACCGCCCCGATAGACACCGGCGGCGGTCCGCCGCACGTCCACCGAGCCCCCTAACGGAATCGAACCGTTGACCTTTTCCTTACCATGGAAACGCTCTGCCGACTGAGCTAAGGGGGCCTACCTACTTCAGTCCCGCGACTCTCGCCGCGGGGCCTTAAAGAGGGTACAGCCTCCCCGGCGGCCGCACCAAACCGCGGGCGGGCACGGCCGCCAAAGGGCCTCGGAGCTGGACAGATCTAATCGAGCAGCCAGTCGTTGGGAGCGAACAGTTCGCAGTGCACGCGCTCGGCGGGCACGTTGCGGTCGTTCAGTTGCCGCCGCACCGCCTCGACGAATCCGGCCCCGCCGCACAGGTAGATCTCGGGGTCGACGGGAAGCTCGATGCCGTCGAGAGTCAGTAGCCCGGCATGCACCCCGGGCATGCCGGCGGTCACGCCGTCCTCGTACCAGATGTCGAGCGTCGCCTGGGGCAGGGCGTCGACGAGTTCACGCTGACGCTCGCGCAGCGGATGCGTGGTGTCGCTGCGGTCGGCGTGCAGCACCCGCACGTGCGCGTCCGGCCGCCCGGCGGCCAGGTGCTCCAGGATCCCGATCATCGGGGTGATCCCGATGCCGGCCGAGATGAGCATCACCGGCCCGGTCGAGAGGTCGTCGGTGTGCAGGTCCCCGAACGGCACCGTGACGTCGAGCAGATCGCCGACGCACACGTTGTCCCTGATCCAGTTGGACACCTCACCCGCGGGCTGCCCGGCGACCGCCTTGACAGGCTTGACGGCGAAGGTCAGATCGGTGGATCCGGCGAGGCTGACGAGGCTGTACTGGCGCAGCTGACGCGCACCGTCGGGCAACGTGACACCGACCGAAACATACTGGCCGGGAAAGAATTTCACGGGTTCGGCGGTGCGGACCGTGACCAGCACGGCACCCGAGGGATCGTCGACGCGCCCGACCACGCGCACGCGCCGGTACACATCACCGGGTTCGACGCCTGCGTCGTCGTACAGCGTGCGCTCCAGCGCGATCAGGGTGTCGGCCATGATCCAGAACACCCGATCCCAGGCCGCAGCGACCTCGGACGTCACGGTGTCGGCGCCCAGCACCGCCACGATCGCGCTGAACAGGTTGTCGTGCACGATCGGGTACTGCTCGGCGGTCACCCCGAGCGACGCGTGCTTGTGCCCGATGCGGGAGAGCAGCGCGGCGGGATGCGGCAGGTCCGGGTCGACCAGGTGCTTGGCGAACGTCGCGATCGACGCCGCGAGTGCACGCTGCTGTGCGCCCTGCGCCTGGTTGCCCCGGTTGAACAGGTTGCGCAGCAGTTCGGGATGGTTGGCGAACAGTCGCCGGTAGAACTCCGAGGTGATCTCGTCGATGCGCGCTCCGATGAGAGGCAATGTCGCCGAGACGATCTCGGCGTATTCGGGCTCGAGTTCGACGCGTACGTCGGCGGGCTCGGGCGTGGTGACGGTCATCAAGGGTTCCTTTCGGTGGCGGGTTGTGCTGCGGTGAGTTGCAGCACGATCGGCAGGCTGTGCCCACCGGTCAGATCGGTGACGGTGTAGCGGTCGAGTTCGCGGTAGAAGGCCTCTTTGGCGTCGGCCAGTGCGCGACGCAGCCGACAGGCGGCGATCAGCGGGCACGGGGCAGCTTGCAGTCGACCGCCGCCGCACTCGATGACGTCGCGGTCACCTTCCAGCTCCCGTACCAGCCGGCCGATGGACGCCGTGCGGCCCGCTGCCGTGAGTTCGAGTCCCCCGACGCGGCCGCGACGCGCGTGGACCATCCCCATCTCGACGAGCTTCGAGACGGCCTTGGCGACGTGGTGTTCGGAGGCGTTGGCGCCCTTGGCGATGGTCCGCGTCGTGACGCGCTGCTCCTGCGACTCGCCGGCGGACAGCAGCATCAGCGTGCGCAGCCCCAGGTCGGTGAAGCGGGTGAGCTGCATGACGCTGACGCTAGTAATTCCGCATTTTCGATGCGAGTTTTTCGCGTGTGCGGTTAAACACGCGATGACGTGCGGTTTTTAGACCTGCGGGTTCGCGCTGACAGCCGGTCAATACTCTTGCCGCATGGCTGAGCGCACGTCTGATCCCGACGCGAACGACCGCTTCTATTTCCGCCAACTGCTGTCGGGCCGCGACTTCGCGGCCACCGACCCGATCGCACAGCAGATGCGCAACTTCGCCTACTTCATCGGCGACCGGGAGACCGGCGAGGCCGTCATGGTCGACCCCGCCTACGCGGCCGACGAACTCGCCGCCGCGCTCGAGGCCGACGGCATGCAACTCGCGGGTGTGCTGGTCACCCACCACCACCCCGATCACGTGGGCGGGTCGATGATGGGCTTCACCCTCAAGGGCCTGGCCGAACTGCTCGAACACCGCACCGTGCCGGTGCACGTCAACACCCACGAGGCGGACTGGGTGTCGCGGGTGACCGGCATCGCACGTAGTGAGCTGACCGGCCACGAGCACGGCGACAGGATCAACGTCGGCGCGATCGACATCGAGTTGCTGCACACGCCCGGCCACACCCCGGGCAGCCAGTGCTTCCTGGTCGATGGGCGGCTCGTCGCCGGCGACACCCTGTTCCTGGAGGGTTGCGGCCGCACCGACTTTCCTGGCGGCAATGTCGACGACATGTTCCGCAGCCTGCAGGCGCTGGCGAAGCTGTCCGGCGACCCGATCGTCTTTCCCGGCCACTGGTACTCGGCCGAACCCAGCGCACCACTTGAAGAGGTCAAGCGCAGCAACTACGTGTACCGCGCGTCGAACCTCGACCAGTGGCGCATGTTGATTGGCGGGTAGCTGGGGCGGCTGTGGTCACCCTGTGCGGAATCCACCGTTCACAGCACGAAAAATATGGGCAATTGCCCCGCCCGAACAGCCTGTGGCCACGGATTTCGTTGTTTGCCCCGTTGCTGACGCAAGTATCCGCCGCAAGCGACGTTTCGAGTAGTGCAATACGCATGACACTGCGTGCTGCGTCCGGCAAACTGAATGTGCAAGGTGGTTGTCGGGTCGGCGGGGGTCGCCATGAAGAACATCGTGCTGTGCTTCGATCAGGCGGGTGAACATGACCGATCGGGCCCCGATACGAACACCAGGGCGCTGTTGCGTTTGCTGGGTGACGACGACCAACTGACCTGGTATCACTGCGGACGAAAGCTCCCGGCATACCGTCGCGTCACCGCCGTTGCCGAGGCGCGTGCGGCTGTCGTCGAGGCCTACAACTTCCTGCGTGACGCCTGGAAACCTGGTGATCGGATCTTCATCTTCGGTGGCGGCTCGGGCGGTCACCTGGCCGGTGAACTCACCAACCTGCTCGGCACGGTCGGTCTGGTGCCCGCGACGTTCGACGATCCGCTCGGCCTCGTCGATTACGCACTGGCGACCTATGTACTGCCCCGGACGCCGCGCACGGCCCAGGACTGGCGGCGCGTGAGCGCCGTGACCGCCGGACTGCTCGGCGACGGGACGTCGGCCGTGCCGGTGCGGTTCCTCGGGTTGTGGGATGCCACTCCCGTGCCCGGCACACACGGCGATCCGGGCCTGCTCGCGAACGTCGAGCACGGTCGCCATGCCGTCGCGATCGATGCGCCGCACCGCGTGCTGCACCATGGTGCGCGGCTCGAGGAGGTCTGGTTCCGCGGCACCCACTGCGATGTGACCGGTGGCCCCGGTGCACGTGCACGATTGTCCGAACTCACCCTGGACTGGGTGCTCGACGGCGCCGTCGCCGCGGGTTTGGCGGTACGCGAACGGGATTTCGCCCCGGGTGATGTCGAGGCACTGGCCGGATCGTCGCCGACGCACGGGATCCGGCGGCTGCCGCTCGACGCCAAGGTGCACGCGAGCGTCGAGCTCTATCTGCGCTCGCATCCGAAATACTGGCGCCGTTTCCCGGCCCGCGTCCAGTGGGCGGACACGGAATGGTCGGCGCGCGGTGAGAGGTTGGCGCCTGCGGTGCCGCACGCACCGGCAACCGTGGCGGCCGCGCGTGCTGAGCTGACTGCCATCGCTTCCTAGACAGAGTTTGCTGAGCGGGACCGGTGCCTGTCCCCCGTATCCGTGATATAAGCCCTTGGTGGGCATCTTTGACTCAATCGCGGATCGGGGGCGCGAGTTGGCTGGATTTGACCCGGGCGCATGGACTGCGCTCGCAGCGTGGGTGGCGATCGTCATCGTCGTCGTCGCTCTCATCTATGCGTGGCGTCAATACTTGAAGGCCAGAGAGCGTCGGAACGAGCTCACGCAACCCAATGTCTCGATGTTCATGGAGCCCAGCAGTTCCGACTGGCATCTCGTCGAACTCGTCGTCCGCAACTACGGCCGTCGACCCGCGTACGGGCTGCGGTTCGAGTTCGCCAATCCGCCGACGGTCGGGAAGTACGAGAGCTCCTACGACGACAATTTCGTCGACATCACACCGCTGAACCTGCCCGCCGAGATTCCCTACCTCGCGCCCTCGCAGGAGTGGCGGACCGTGTGGGATTCGGCGCTGGACCGCAAGCAACTCGGCGAGGCCATCGCGTCGCGGTTCGACGGCGCCATCACCTATTACGACGAGCCACCCGTGAACGGCAAACCCAGCGGCAACAAGTTCCGCAACACCGCGGTCCTCGATTGGGCGACCCTGCCACCGGTCGACCGCATGGAGCTGCTCACCACGCACGACCGCGCGCGCCAGGAGAAGCAGAAACTCGAACTGCTGCGTGGGCTGCTCGCGTATTACCAGTACGCGGCGAAGGAAACCGACGAACAGACCCTGCGTTCGGAGATCAACCGGATCAAGGCGCTGGGCAACGAGGTCCGCGAGCGGTGGCGCAGCCGCTACGAGGTCGTCGACGACGACGAAGATGACGACGACTTCGACGACGACGATCCCGCGACCGACCTGATCAACCCTCCGGTGCGGACCGGACGCCGCCACCGAGCCGACTGACGCGACACCTTCGCGAATGACGTCCGCCGCCCCGTAGCATCTGTCCAATGAGCAGCCTGGTGAGCTACGCGCTGAACGAGTCCGTCGCAACGGTGACGCTGGACGACGGGAAGGCGAACGCGCTGTCGCCGGACATGCAGGCCGCAATCAACGACGCGCTCGACCAGGCGTCGCTCGCCGCGGGTAGCGGTGAGGTGAAAGCCCTTGTCCTGGCTGGGAATTCGAAGGTGTTCAGCGGCGGCTTCGACCTCAGTGTGTTCGCCTCCGGCGACGCGGCCGCCGCACTCGGGATGCTCTCCGGTGGCTTCGAACTCGCCGTGCGCTGCCTGACGTTCCCGGTTCCGGTGATCATGGCCGCCACCGGTCCGGCGATCGCGATGGGATCGTTCCTGCTGCTCTCCGGCGATCATCGCGTCGGCTCGCCCAGGTCCCGCTGCCAGGCCAACGAGGTCGCGATCGGCATGACGCTGCCCATCGCCGCGATCGAGATCATGCGGATGCGGTTGACGCGCGCGGCATTTCAGCGGGCGATCAGTATGGCCGCCGTGTTCTCCGGCGACGCCGCGATCTCTGCCGGCTGGCTCGACGAGATCGTCGAGCCCGACGAGGTCCTGACGCGTGCCCGGCAGGTGGCCACCGAGGCTGCGGCGCTGCACACCAATGCCCACGTCGCCAGCAAGCTCAAGGCCCGCGCCGACGCCATCACGTCGATCCGCGCGGGCATCGACGGGTTGGCTGCCGAGTTCGGCGGGGCCTCGTAGTCTCCATTCGCCGAGTGTGCAATTCGTACGCCGCGCATCGTCTCCGCATCAAAGTGGTGTTGTTGTGCCCGGCTTTTAGCGACAATCCGCCGACTCCACGACGCCCGAGGCCCCCGACCAGCCGCCGCAACGCGTCGCCAACCAAGTCGCTCATTTGTCGCTAGAAATCGGGCGCACCAACAGCCTTTTGCACGCCGTCCCTTCGCGCACCGGGCCTTCACGCACCGAACCTGTCGCGCACCCTCACCGCCGCGCGTCCGTCGCACATCAGCAGCCGTACCTCCGAACGTCGCCGAACCCCTGGACCTCAGAAGCCCCACGCATCCCAGAACTCGTCGGACAACTCTTTACCTTCGCCTCGCCCGGCTTCTAGCGACATTCCCGCGACTTCTGCGCGCATCGCCAACACCCGTTGCCGAATTCGGTACTCCGTGGCGCGCGGAACGTAACCGATGCGATAGCTGTTGCGTCCGCCCTTGATCACCCGTCCTCGCCGCATCTCCCATCGCAGGGCGTCCGAGATCGTCTTGGACGGGCGCCCACCGACGTCGAACCCCTGCATCTCAAGGCACTCGATGAGCTCTCCGACCGTGAGGGGACTCTCCCGAGCCAGCCACCACGTCAACAGATAGCGCAGTTCGGTTCCGCGTACCCGCCGTAATCCTTCCATTGGCCGACGGTGGCACAACGGTCCGACAACCAGCGGTCTGTTCCGCGGAGTCGGTCATTTGTCGCTCGTAATCGGGCACACCGACAACCTGTTTCCGGCTCCGACACCGGCTCCCCGCGCACCACCGTTTCGCTCACGCGGAATGGAATCCAGATATATGTATGTGCTATGCATGTTTGATGCCGCGCTACAACGAACTCGACGAGCTCCTCGTGCGCGTACACACGGTCCGCCAACGGCCGGGATGGCGTCGCCGACTCATCGATGACACCGGAACCGTCCCCAGCCTCTCGACCCTGCGCGTGCTGCGCGCCGTCGAGCAGAAGGAGAAGACCGGGCAGGGCGCCTCGATCGGCGAAGTCGCCGAGTACATGGCCGTCGAGCATTCGACCGCGAGCCGCTCGGTGGGCAACGTCGTCGCCGCGGGCCTGCTCACCAAGACACTGTCCCCCGATGACCAGCGTCGCTGCGTGCTGGTCCTCACCGACACCGGCCGCAAGGCGTTGTCGGAGGTCACCGAACGACGCAGACAGATGGTCGCCGAGACGGTGGCCGAGTGGCCGGCCGAGGACGTCGACACGCTTGTCGACCTCCTCGAGCGGTTGGTCACCGATTTCGAGCGCGGGGTGTGTTCATGACGGCAGAGGTGACCACGCGGCCCCGCGGCGCATTGCGCCTCATGTTCGACCCGGTCTTCGGCGCGTTGTTCTGGGGCAAGATCTTCTCGGTCGTCGCGGTGTGGACGCACGGCATCGTCGCGGCGATCGTCATGTACGACGCCACGCGCTCTGCCGTCATGGTCGGCATGGTCGGCGTCGCCCAATTCCTCCCACAGCTCATCCTGAGCCCGACCAGCGGCAAATGGGCCGACGTCGGCAACCCGGCCCGGCAGATTCTGCTGGGCCGACTGTTGTGCATCGCGGGCTCCGGCTCTACCGCGGCATGGATGGCGCTGGCACCGGACCTGACGGGCAACGACGTCGCAGTACCGGTGCTGGTGGGTGCGACGCTCGTGGGCTTCGGGTTCGTCGTCGGCGGCCCGGCCATGCAATCGGTGGTGCCGAACCTGATCCGCGACGGCGAACTGCCAACCGCCATGGCGCTCAACAGCATGCCGATGACCGTCGGTCGCATCCTCGGCCCGCCGATCGGGGCGTACCTGGCCGCCCACCTGGGCGCGGCCGCGGGCTTCGCGATCAGCGCCGGCCTGCACGTCGTGTTCGCGGTCTTCCTGGTGCTCGTGACATTTCCGGCGCGACCGAAGCCCGACCCCGACGGCGACTACCGCGTGCGTGCGGCGCTGCGCTACGTGTGGCGGGATCGCCCACTGCTGCTGGCGCTGCTCGCGGTGACGACGGTCGGATTCGCCTCTGACCCGTCGATCACGCTGACCCCGTCAATGGCCGAGGACCTCGGCGGCGGCACCCAGTTGGTCGGTCTGTTGTCGTCATCATTCGGTGTCGGGGCGGCGCTCGGGATGGTGGTGTTGGCCGTGCTGCGTGGACGGATCGCATCGGAGCGCGTCTCGTCGATCGGCCTCTTCCTGCTGGCAGGCGGTTCGGCGTTGCTGGCGGCCGCCACCGTCGCACCGGTCGCGCTGATCGGTTTCGCCATCGCGGGCCTCGGCTTCGGCTGGTCGATGACCGGGTTGAGCACCGTCGTGCAGGAACGTGCGCCCGAAGAGCTGCGCGGCCGCATCATGGCGCTGTGGCTCGTGGGCTTCCTCGGATCGCGTCCGTTCGCGGCGGCCCTACTGGGCGGCGCGGCTGACCTGTTCAATGTGCGGGTGGCGTTTCTGGTCGCGGCCGCGGCGACGCTGGCGGTCGCTGTCGCGGCCCGGCCTGCGGCGTTGTCCGCACCGATCCCCGCGACTGTCTGACCCGATCTCTATCGTGTGTGTCGATGGCACTGCACCTGCATCGGGCCGAGCGCACCGATCTGCTCGCTGACGGACTCGCGGCGCTGCTGTCGGATCCCCTGCCCGACCCGTTCGCCACGGAGCTGGTGCTGGTCCCCGCCAAGGGGGTCGAACGCTGGTTGAGCCAGCGGCTGTCCAACCATCTCGGGGTGTGCGCGGCGGTCGAGTTTCGCAACCCGCGCTCGCTCATCGCGGAGCTGACCGGGACCGCCGATGACGATCCGTGGTCGCCCGACGCGATGGTGTGGCCGCTGCTCGCGGTGATCGACGCGAGTCTGGACGAGCCGTGGTGCGCGACGCTCGCGACGCATCTCGGGCATTTCGAGCTCGGCGAGGAGTACGAGTTGCGGCAGGGCCGCCGCTACGCCGTGGCGCGACGCCTGGCCGGACTGTTCGCGTCCTATGCACGGCAACGCCCGCACCTGCTGGTCGACTGGGTGGGCCTGCCCGGCGACCTGGCTTGGCAGAAGCCGCTGTGGGAAGCACTCTGCGATCGCATCGACGCCGACCCACCGCACATCCGGCACGCCGAAACCCTTGCGCGGCTGTATGAAACACCCACCGATCTGCCGCAGCGCCTGTCGTTGTTCGGACACACGCGCCTGCCGGTCACCGAGGTCGAACTGCTGACCGCGCTGGCGACGCATCACGACCTGCACCTGTGGCTTCCCCACCCCAGCGACGACCTGTGGCAGACACTGGCCACACGCAAAGGCCCGCTGCCCCGCCGTGAGGACACCGGCCACCGCGACGTGAGCCACCCGCTGCTGGCCACGCTCGGCCGTGATCTGCGGGAGATGCAGCGGCTGCTACCACCGCCCGACACCGACGAATTCCGCAGCAGGACCGACTATCCCGACACACTGCTGGGCTGGCTGCAGTCCGACATCGCGGCCAACGCCGTGCGGCCGCAGGGCCGTCGGCACCGTCACGAGGACCGCTCGATCCAGGTGCACAGCTGCCACGGCCCGTCGCGGCAGATCGAGGTGCTGCGCGAGGTGCTGCTCGGTCTGCTCGCCGACGATCCCACGCTGGAACCGCGCGACATCCTCGTGATGTGCCCCGACATCGAGACCTACGCCCCGCTCATCACGGCGGGGTTCGGGCTCGGCGATGTGGTTCCGCACACGCGAGGAGCACACGTCAGCCTCAGCGCACACCCCGCGCACAAGCTGCGCGTGCGACTCGCCGACCGCGCGCTCGTGCAGACCAATCCCCTGCTGTCGGTGGCCGCCCAACTGCTGGCGCTGGCCGGCGGCCGGGCGACCGCGAGCGAGGTGCTCGACCTCGCCGAGTCCGCGCCGGTCCGGGCCCGTTTCGGGTTCACCGACGACGACCTCGACGCCATCACGGCCTGGACGCGTGAGGCCAACATCCGCTGGGGTTTCGATCAGGAGCACCGCCGCCCATACGGGGTCGAATTCCTGCACAACACATGGCGTTTCGGCATCGACCGAGTGCTGGCCGGGGTCGCGATGTCCGACGACTCGCATGCCTGGCTGGGCACGACGCTCCCACTCGACGATGTCAGCAGCAACCGCGTGGAGTTGGCGGGCCGGTTCGCGGAGTTCGTCGAGAAACTCCGTCATACCGTCGATCAACTCAGCGGCACCCGCCCACTGCACGAGTGGCTCGACGCGCTGGCGGCGGGCATCGACGCGCTGGCCCTGGCCGACGAGGACTGGCCCGCCGCCCAGCTGCAGCGCGAGTTCGCCGAGCTCGCCGCACGGGCCGGTGACACCCGAACCTTGTTGCGGCTGGCGGATGTTCGTGCGCTACTGGACCGTCATCTGGCCGGGCGTCCGACGCGGGCCAACTTCCGCACCGGCACGCTCACGGTGTGCACCATGGTGCCGATGCGTTCGGTGCCCCACCGTGTGGTGTGCCTCGTGGGTCTCGACGACGGGGTGTTCCCGCGGCTGGGCGCGGTCGACGGGGACGACGCCCTGGCGCGCGACCCGATGACCGGGGAGCGCGACATCCGCTCGGAGGACCGGCAACTGCTGCTCGACGCGATCTGCGCGGCCACGCAGACGCTCGTCATCACCTACACCGGCGCCAACGAATACTCCGGACAGGCCCGGCCGCCCGCGGTCCCGCTGGCCGAGCTGCTCGACACGCTCAAGGTCACCACCGAGAACCCCGAGCTCGACGTCGTCACCCGTCATCCATTGCAGCCCTTCGACAAACGCAACGTCGTACCGGGCGCACTGGTACCCGTAGAGCCGTTCACGTTCGATCAGAGCGCGCTGATCGCGGCGCAGGCGAGCAGTGGTGAAAGAGCCCCGAGGCCGGCGTTCTTCAACCAGCCGCTGCCGCCTGCGCTGCCGGACGATGTCGCGCTCGAAGATCTGCTGAACTTTTTCAAGGACCCGGTCAAGGGCTTTTTCCGCGCGCTGGAGTACACGCTGCCGTGGGATGTCGAGGGCGTGTCCGACGTGATGCCCGTCGACATCGACGCGCTGGAGGAATGGACGGTCGGCGACCGCATGCTGTCGGACATCCTGCGCGGCATGACGCCGGCCGACGCGCAGCAGGCCGAGTGGCGCCGTGGGACGCTGCCGCCGGGACAGCTCGGGTGGCGCCGGGCCATCACGCTGCGCGACCAGTGCGCGCTGCTGGCCACCGAGGCGCTCGCGTTCCGCGACACCGACGGCGAGGCCTACGACGTCGACATCGACCTCGGCAATGGTCGGCGGCTCACCGGGACGGTGTCCCCGGTGTTCGGGGACCGGCTGGTGTCGGTGACGTACTCCAAGCTCGGCGGCAAGCACCTGCTGCAGTCGTGGATTCCCTTGCTGGCCTTGGCCGCGGGACTTCCCGACCGTGACTGGTTCGCGGTGTGCATCGGGCGTCCGCCACGTGGCACCACGCCGCGCGTCGAAGGCCTTGGCCGGCCCGACGATCCCGTCGACCTGTTGGCCGATCTGGTGGCGATCTATGACGCGGGCCGCCGCGAACCGCTTCCGCTACCGGTCAAGACGTCGTTCGCGTGGGCGTCGGCGCGCCACACCGGTGACGACCCGGAACAGGCGGCGGGCTTCCGCTGGCGCAGCGGCCGGTACCCGGGCGAGGACTCCGAACCCGCGCACGTGCGGGCGTGGGGTCGTGACGCGTGGCTGCGCGATCTCATGCAGCGACTGCGGCCCGGCGAGGAGTTCGAGGGTGAAACCCACCGGCTCGGTGCGTATTCGGCGCGGCTGTGGTTGCCGCTGCTGCGGGCCGAAAGGCCGGTCCGATGAAGGTTTTCGATCTGCTCGGCCCGCTGCCCGCGCCGAACACCACCACGGTGTTGGAGGCGAGCGCAGGCACCGGCAAGACGTTCGCGCTGGCCGGCCTGGTCACGCGTTTCGTCGCCGAAGGTGTCGCGACGCTCGACCAGATGCTGCTCATCACGTTCGGTCGCGCCGCCAGCCAGGAGTTACGAGAGCGGGTGCGTGCCCAGATCGTCTCCGCACTCGTCGCTCTGGACAGTCCTTCACAGGCCGCCAACGACCTGGAGGAATATCTTGTCTCGACCGATCAGCACACGCGTCGCCGACGCCTGCGCGACGCGTTGGCCGGGTTCGACGCCGCGACGATCGCGACCACGCACCAGTTCTGCCAGATCGTGCTGAAATCCCTTGGCGTCGCCGGGGACAGCGATGCCGGGGTGAACCTGGTGGAGAGTCTTGACGACCTGGTCTCCGAGATCGTCGACGATCTGTACCTCGCCCACTTCGGTGGGCAGAAGGACGACCCCGAGCTGGGCCATCCCGAGGCACTGAAACTCGCACGCGTCGTCGTCGCCAATCCGGCAACCGAACTGCGACCCCGCGACCCGGACCCGGACTCCCCCGCCGCGGTGCGCCTGAGGTTCGCGCGGGATGTGCTCGCCGAGTTGGAGATCCGCAAGCGGCGCCGCGGCGTGTTGGGTTATGACGATCTGCTGACCCGGCTGGCCGCTGCACTCGAACCCGAGGACTCCCCGGCGCGGGTGCGGATGCAGCAGCGCTGGCCGATCGTGATGGTCGACGAGTTCCAGGACACCGATCCCGTGCAGTGGCAGGTGATCGAGCGGGCGTTCTCCGGGCGCTCGACGTTGGTGCTCATCGGTGATCCCAAGCAGGCCATCTACGCATTCCGCGGCGGTGACATCGCGACGTATCTGCGGGCCGCCGCGACGGCCGGTGACAAGCAGACGCTGGGCACCAACTGGCGCAGCGACCGCGCCCTGGTCGACCGGTTGCAGGCGGTGCTGCGGGGCGCCGAGCTCGGCGGGCCCGACATCGTCGTGCACGACGTGCAGGCCCACCATCAGGGGCACCGCCTGGTCGGCGCGCCACGCAACGACCCGTTCCGGCTGCGCGTGGTGTCGCGGAAACCGGGCAATACCAGGGTGATCCCGATCGATCAGCTGCGCCGCCACATCGGCCGGGATCTCGCCGCCGACATCGGGGCACTCCTGAACAGCGGCGCGACGTGGTGCGACGAACCGGTGCAGGCCAAAGACATCGCGGTCATCACCGAGACCCACAAGGACGCCAGGGCCTGCCACGCGGCGCTGCTCGAGGCGGGCATCCCCGCGGTGTACACCGGGGATTCCGACGTGTTCACCTCCGAGGCCGCCGAGGACTGGCTGTATCTGCTCGAAGCGTTCGACCAGCCGCACCGCCCCGCCCTGGTGCGCGCCGCCGCGGCCACGATGTTCTTCGGCGAGACCGCAGAAACCCTTGCCGCCGGCGGTGAGGCACTCACCGACCGCGTCGCCGACACACTGCGCGAATGGGCCGGGCACGCCCGCGAACGCGGTGTCGCAGCGATCTTCGAGGCCGCCCAGCTCGCCGGGATGGGCAAGCGCGTGCTGTCGTGGCAGGGCGGGGAACGCTTGATGACCGACCTCGCCCACATGACCCAGCTGCTGCAGGACACCGCGCACCGCGAGGGCTTCGGCCTGGCGGCGCTGCGGGACTGGCTGCGCACCCAGCGGTCGGAGAAGGGCGGTGAGTCCGAACGCAACCGGCGCCTCGACAGCGACGCGGCGGCCGTGCAGATCATGACCGTGTGGGTCAGCAAGGGCCTGCAGTTCCCCATCGTCTACCTGCCGTTCGCGTTCAATCGCTATGTCCCCGAACCGGAGCTGGTGCTGTTCCACGACGACGGCCTGCGCTGTCTGCACGTCGGCGGATCCGATCCCGCGGTCGCCCGCGCCGGGCGAGCCGAGGCCGCCGGCGACGACAGCCGGCTCACCTACGTGGCACTGACGCGTGCCCAGTCGCAGGTGGTCGCGTGGTGGGCGCCGTCGTTCGACGAACCCAACGGCGGCTTGTCGCGGCTGCTGCGCGGCCGGGGCCCCGGTGAGGCCACCGTGCCGGACAGGTGTTCGCCGCCCAAGGTGTCCGATGAGCAGGCGTTGGAGCGGTTGCGGGCGTGGGAGGCAGTCGGCGGGCCCGTCCTCGAGGAATCGGTGATCGGTGCGGTCAAGCCGGTGCCGCACGAGCCCGCGCCCGATGATCTGGCGGCCCGCAAGTTCTTCCGTGCGATCGACATGGCGTGGAAACGCACGTCGTATTCAGGGTTGTTGCGCTCGGCCGAGACCGCCGGTGCGGGCGTGGCGAGCGAACCCGAGGTCACCGAACGGGACGACGAGTTCGACGACATCCCCGTCGTCGCCCCTGCCGAGGGCGCCGATGTGCCGTCGCCGATGGCGCAGATGCCGACCGGGGCGGCGTTCGGCTCGCTCGTGCATGCGGTGCTGGAGACCGCCGATCCCCTCGCGTCGGATCTCACCGCGGAGCTGGCGACGCACATCGACGCCCATGCCGAGCGCTGGCCGGTCGAGGTCGAGACCCCCGAGCTGGCGGCCGCGCTCGTGCCCATGCACGACACCCCGCTGGGGCCGTTGGCTCCGGGTCTCACGTTGCGTCAGATCGGTCTGCGGGATCGGTTGTGCGAGTTGGATTTCGAGTTCCCGATGGCCGGCGGTGATCTGCGGGGTGGACGGTTCGCACGACTGTCGGATGTCGGTGGGCTGCTCGGTGAGTACCTACCCGCCGATGATCCGCTGGCCGTCTACGCCGACCGGTTGGGGACGGGCATCCTCGGGGCGCAGCCGCTGCGTGGATATCTGTCCGGGTCGGTCGACGCGGTGCTGCGGATCGGCTCGAAGTTCGTCATCGTCGACTACAAGACCAACTGGCTGGGCACCGGTGACGGCACGTTGACCGCCGCCGATTACGGGCGCAGGCGCATGGTCGAGGCCATGCTGCATTCCGACTATCCATTGCAGGCTCTGCTGTATGCGGTTGTCCTGCACCGGTATCTGAACTGGCGGCTGCCGGGCTATGATCCGGCGACGCACCTGGGCGGCGTGCTGTACCTGTTCGTGCGTGGCATGTGCGGGCCCGCGACGCCGGTCGTCGACGGGCACCCCGCCGGGGTGTTCAGTTGGGAACCGCCGGCCGATCTGGTCGTCGCGTTGTCGGAGCTGTTGGATGCGGGGGTGCCGTGAGCTTGCTCGATGCTTTCGCCGAGATCCTCGAACCGGCCGATGTGCATGTGGCGCAACGGCTGACCGCGCTCGCCGGCGAGCCGGACGCCTCGGTCGAGCTCGCGGTCGCCCTCGCGGTGCGTGCGCTGCGCGGCGGGTCGGTATGCGTGGATCTGCGGTCGGTGGCCGAGCAGGTCGAGCTCCCGGACCTGCCGTGGCCCGACCCGGCGACGTGGCTGGCGGCGCTGGCGGCCAGTCCTCTGCTGGGTGAGCCGCCGGTGCTGCGTCTGTTCGGGGATCTGCTGTACCTGGACCGCTACTGGCTCGAAGAGCAGCAGGTGTGCGACGACGTGCTGGCGCTGGTGTCGGTGCGGCCGGATGGTGCGGTGCCGGATGTGTCGAGGTTGTTCGGCCAGGGTTTCGAGGAGCAGCGGGCGGCGGCGAAGGTCGCGTTGTCGCAAGGGCTCACGGTGTTGACGGGTGGGCCGGGCACCGGCAAGACGACGACCGTGGCCCGGTTGTTGGCGCTGCTGGCCGAGCAGGCCGCACTCGCGGGGAAGCCGTCGCCGCGGATCGCGTTGGCGGCCCCGACCGGTAAGGCGGCCGCGCGGCTGCAGGAGGCCGTGCAGCTCGAGATCGATCACCTCGAACTCGTCGACCGCAGGCGTTTGACCGGGCTGCACGCAACCACGTTGCACCGGCTGCTCGGACCGCGGCCCGATACGTCGTCGCGGTTCCGGCATCACCGCGCCAACCGGTTGCCCCACGACGTGATCGTCGTCGACGAGACTTCGATGGTGTCGCTGACGATGATGGCGCGGTTGTTGGAGGCGGTGCGCCCGCAGACCCGGCTGGTGCTGGTCGGTGATCCGGATCAGTTGGCGTCGGTCGAGGCCGGCGCGGTGCTCGCGGATCTGGTCGAGGGGCTGGGCTCGCGCGGGGTCGCGCAGTTGAGGACGTCGCACCGGTTCGGTGAGTCCATCGGTGCGCTGGCGTCCGCCATCCGCGCCGGTGACGCGTCGGCCGCGCTCGAGGTCCTGGCCACAGGTGGCGACCACATCGAGTGGGTGCACGAGGATCCGGTCGAGCAGTTGCGGGAGGTGTTGGTGGCGCACGCGATGCGGTTGAGGCAGGCCGCGATCCTCGGCGACATGCGTGCGGCGCTGGCCACGCTCGACGAGCACAGGTTGTTGTGCGCGCACCGGCGAGGGCCCTTCGGCGTCGACCGGTGGAACCGTCAGGTGCAGCGCTGGCTCAGTGAAGAAACCGGCGAGCCGTTGTGGGGCTCGTGGTACGTCGGCCGACCGATCATGGTGACCGCCAACGACTATGGGCTCAAGCTGTACAACGGAGACACCGGCGTCGTCGTCGCCACCCCGGATGGCGTGCGCGCCGTCATAGGCGATTCGGGTAGCGATACCGGGACGTTCGCCACCGGCCGCCTCACCGACGTCGAGACCATGCACGCCATGACGATCCACAAGTCTCAGGGCAGCCAGGCCGACGAGGTGACGGTGCTGCTGCCCTCCGAGGATTCGCGTTTGTTGACGCGCGAGTTGTTCTACACCGCGGTGACCCGCGCCAAGACGCGCGTGCGCGTGGTCGGCGCGGAATCCGAGGTGCGCGCGGCGATAGAGCGGCAGGCGGTACGCGCTACCGGTCTACGCAGGCGGCTGCAGCCCGCGGGCGCTTAGACCGCCCGTCCGGCGAAGAACGCTCCGGAGATCAGCCCGATGGCGATGGCCAGGGTGGGCAAGCCCATCGCAACGGCCACGACTACACCAGCAACCGCACCGATGCCGAGCAGCAGCAACAGTACGCCAACAAATGCACCAACCATTGGCCCGCCCTTTCTATGACTGCGCTCACACTGTACCTCGCAGGTGTGCTGAATCACAGACAGATCAGGCGGCTTTTTGGTTAACACGGCGGCGGCAAAATGTATAGCTCAGCTTAATGAATGCATCGTGACACTGGTTCGCGAGCTGATTTCCTCCGCCGACGAATATGCAGGTGACGGCGGAATGGGCAGTAACAAGGTCGATCGCCGGGAAATGGCTGGTCTGGATCGATACACGTGCACGGCACGGTGTCAGTCGCTTTATCACGATGGGAGCGGCGCCGCGACCAAGAGCGTGGTCGTCACCACAAAGACAACCTCCGACGTCATCCCAGCGTCGCGATGACTCGGCCGTCGGCAAATCCTCTGGCAAAGTCAAAGCCCGACGCGGGCAACCCGCCCGCGTACCGGCCCCGATCTCACTCGCGCTCGCCGCCGTAGGAGTTCGCATCTTCCAGGATGTTCTGCAGCTTGTCGGCCGGTGAGAGCGCCCGGCGTCGGTCGTTCAGATGCAGATCGGGAGCGCTCGTGTTCTGGTCACCCAACGGCAACCCGTCGGGCCCTACGGGCCCCAGGATCTGTACGGGATTCGGGGTCGCCGGATCCGCCACCGTGAGAGGGCCGTCGGCAGGCCCGCCGGACGGTGGCTGCTCTGTGCCGGGCCGCGGCGCGGGAGGAGGCGGCGCAGGCAGGTTCTCCCCCGGCAACGGCGGAAATGGCGGGGTCTGCGGTGTCGACTGGCCGTCGCCCTGCCCGAGTGGCGGCAGCGCCGGCGCATTACCGGGCGCCGGCGGCGCCTGACCTTCGACGCTGCCCTGATCCGGGCCCTGGCCGGCAGCGGGAGCCTGTCCGGGTACCGGTCCCGCGCCCTGCCCGGGGCCCTCACCCTGTCCGGGCGCGGGTGGACCCTCCGACGGAGACGACGATGGCGGCGGAGGAGGTGGTTCAGACGTGACCACCGCAGGGCCGCTGGGTGGAGGCGGGGGCGGCGCGTGCAGTGCCGCGAGTTTGCGTTCGAGACGGGGTTGCGCGTCCGCACGTACCGCTCGCCGGTCCTCGTTCGGATCCGTGTTGTCCGAGAAGCACCCCGAGGGTGCTTCCCGCACCACGGTCAGAGCATCGTTGTACCGCTGCTCGGCTTCCTCAGCACGGCCGGATCGGACCGACAGATCGGCAAGCGTCTCCTGCACGAGTTCTAGGTTGATGCGCACCGGGCAGGAGGTCTCGACATCGAAACGGTCGAGTGCCTCCCGGAACCGTGCCTCGGCCTCGCCCAACTTGCCCTCCAGGACCAGCAGATCGCCTCTGGCGAACGCGATGTTGCCGGGCTCGATCAACCCGAACGCCTCCAACTTCTCGACGTCGCGACGCAACGCCTCGATGTCGTGCCGGCCGAAGGAGTCCACCACCGAATTGCCCACGACCACAATGATGATGAGGCCCGCGGCCACTAGCGCCAGGAGCACGGCAACAGGCGCGGTGTACAAGGCGAGCCGGCGCCGCAATCGCAGACGGCGGTGCGGGGGGTTGAACCACGCGACCGTGTGATCGCGGGCGACGCGCGGAAACGCGCGGAGTTGTCGGAGGAACTGTTTCGGGGCGTGACGCAACATCATCGGGCCACCACATCCTCTGCGGTGATGTCGCTGCGCGACAGCCGATTGCGACGGACTTCACGCACCATCAGCACCGCCTCGATGGACAACAGCGCGGCGCTGATCAACGCGAAAACCCAGTACCACTCGGTCCGACCGACCAGTGGATCCGCTTTCGCTAGGTTCTCGCCGCCGTCGACGAGGCTGCCCGACGCGACCGGTGGCAGCACCGGCACGATGTCTTTTCCGGCCTCCCGGTGAAAATACTTGACTCCGAGGCTTTCCGCGATCGCCTGCAGCCGGGCCTCGTCGATCCCCGACCGCACGACCTCGCCGGTCTTCGGGTCGCCGAGATAGTTCTTGTGCCCGTCGGAAAAGCTGTGCGGGATGGGCCCGCCGGCAGGCGTGCCGTATCCCAGAACAGCTCCACCGCGGAACAGATCCTCCGGGATGTCGAACACCCCCGGCTTTGCTTTGGCGCCCACCGCTCCGTCGCCGAAATAGAACACCAGGCTCTTCGATTTGGGATACGCCCGCTCGGCGGCCTCGAGTTGTTCGCGCAGCAGGCCGTCGGCGGCCACGGGATCGACGAAATCCAGCGCGTCATAGGGCGTGAGCGAGTACGCCGACAGGTTCTTCACGTACGCCTCGAACCCGTCACTGTCGGGCGAGAGAGGCCAGTTGACCTTCGCCTTTGTGGCGAAACCGATCATGCCGAACCGCGCCGAGCGGTATTTCTCCATCAACTGGGCGATGTCGGTACGGATGCCCTCCATGCGGGACTGCCCGTTGCCGTAATCCGGTATCCGTGACGTGACCGAGCGATCAACGACGAAGAACACGTTGATGTCGGAGACGCCCGCACCCGCCGCCGATGCCTGGCGCTCCCCTTCGTCGGCGATGCCGGGCCGCAATGCCGCGAGCACCAACAGCAGGGCGGCGAACGTCAGGCCGAGCCAGCGCAGCACGACGCACCGGTAACGGCCGGGCGCCGTGCGCACCAGCACCTGGTAAAGGGCGAAGACGCGAACGGCGAGGATCAGGAACGCCAGAGTCGCAAGGATGTAGACCGGCAGGACCGGGGCGAAGCTCATCGGCGCAACACCCCCAGCCCCACGGACAGCGCCAACGCCGCGACGACCGCGATCGTCAAGGGCACGGTGGGGTCGTCGAAGTAGCGCTTGGATGTCTTGGTGATTCCGAGGTACCGGGGCGCAGGTGGGTTCTCGTCGACCGCGTCCAGGTCGGCGTCGAGCAGCTCGTTGTCGCCGTCTGCAACTCCCGTACCGGCCGGATTGTAAAGGTCGAAACGCCCTTTGGTGGCGCTGGTCAACGCGCGCAGCGAGTCGTTGCCGTCCTCGCTGATCTGTGCGACGTCGGCTCGCGATATCGCGTTGATCTGAATTCCTTCGCGCTGGGCGATGGCCAGAACCTGCGCCCGGTCCAGCAGGGACGGTCTCTTCTCGTCGTCGCTGCGGAACTTGGTGTAGCCGATGTACACGACCTGTCGCCGGTGCGCTCCGCTGCTGTTCCCGAACCCGTTCAGGCACATGGCGAGAGTGTCTTCGAGGCTGGGCGCGTAATCGACGTAATCGACGGGTCGCGCGAAAGCGTCCATACCGGCGGAGAGCTCCAGCTTCTGTTCCACCGAGACGTCCTGGTGTGTGTCGAGCCTCTGCTGGATGCCCGCGAGGCCAGCGAAGTAGCGCATTCGCTGCTCGGCGAAGACGTTGTCACGCGTCATCGGCAGCGGCCGCAGGTTCTGAGAGGTGATCCCGTACGACGTGTTCGTCGACGTCTTGGCTTTCTCGGCCCAGTAGTTCAGGAAGTCGGCCGTGGTCGGATCGTTGACGGGCTGACCGACGCACAGCATGATGTCGCGAGGATGGGAGGCGTCGTATCCGTCGTTGGCCGAGGCGAGTTTCGTCGGCCTGGCCGCGGCGATGATCGCACCGAGGAACGCGATCGCCACCATCGACCCCACGACCGCCATCGAAATCAGGTAGATGCGCTGCACCCGAACGAATTCGGGTAGCCGCGTCAGTCGGTCCACGTTGGCCAGTGGCCGCATCCGTCGTTGCATCTTCGCCATGGGCAGCCGCCACGCGACGATCACGGCGAGCAGAAGGCCGAGCACGCCGACGAGCAGCAGCCAGCTCCATCTCAGGTCCATGCGTGGATCAACTCCTTCGCCGACCGTCCCAGTGCGAGTACGTCAGCTCGGGATTCCGGATTGAACTGCGCGTCGTGCAGGAGCGTGAGAAGCGGTACCGCATCCGACAGTTCACTGTGGGCCAGATGGTCGGTCAGCAGATTCTTCGCGTAAACGCCGGTCCGCAGGTAGAGAAAGCCACGCAGGGTGTGGTTGAAGGCGGTTGCCGCAGATTCGCGTGTCAGTTCCCGCCGACCGTAACGCAGGGTGGCCTCGTCGATGGCGCGCGCGAAGCGTCGGCGGATCAGACGCGCATGCCAGTCGCGCAATACGGGGATGGTACGGAGCCGGTACTGCGGCAGCGTCCACACCCACAAACCGACGTACCACGAGATCACCACGGCCACAATCGAAGCCGCCAGTGCCAACCACCACCCCGACGGCGCGATCGGGCCCCCGATGAACCTCAGCAGATCATCACCGGGCATGGCTGTACACCTCCGTCAGATAGGTGATGCGGCTCCGCACTTCCGCGCTTCCGCCGATCCGGACGAACGGCACCGCCATGCGCTCGAAGAACCGGTCGAGTTCGGCCATCCGCTGCTGTTCGGCCCGGCGGTAGGCGTCGACGACGGTCCGCCCCAGGGCGGTGCCGTCGGGGACAAATCGGCCGGTGCCGACGTCGTATCCCTCCATGTCGCCGTACTCCGCACCGACAGCGGGCATGTCCGAGATCGCCACCCACAACAGCTCATGGCGTCCCAGCAACCGCTTGACCGCGTCCTCGAGCTCTTCGGAGACCTCCGGCTCGTCGGCAATGACGACGACGAGGAGCCGTGCGCGATGACTGTGCGCGACATAGTTGAGCTGGGTGAGGATGCGGCTCTCCCCGACCTCGCCGAGACTGTGTGAGGCAAGCGTGTCGAGGAGACCCTCGATGTGGTTCTCCCCTTTGCGGCTCGGCACCGTCACACTGCCGCGGGCGTCGCCGTAGACCAGGCCGAGCTCATCGGAACGGCTCATGCTGATCATCCCGATGATCCCGGCCACGACACCGGCGATGTCACGCTTGAACTCACCGCTGGGCGCCAGCGCCGTCATGTTCCGGCCGGTATCGCACACCAGCAGGATCTTGTGATGCTTCTCGGTGACGAACTTGGTGACGAGCGTGTCGTTCGACCGCGCAGTGGCCTTCCAGTTGATGTCGCGGATGTCGTCACCCGGCACGTAGGGGCGGAGGTCGTCGAACTCCAGTGTGCGGGTGTGTAGCAAAGCGTGTTTACCGCCTTGCAGCATGCTGCGGCTCACGTTGCCGAAGAACTGCCTCGAGCGATTGAGGTACCTACCCATCGGCGGATTATCCGGGCACCGGGACCGCTTGCAGCACCTGATCGATCACGGCCTCCGGGGTGACCTTGGCGCTGAGCGCTTCGAAACCGAGAATGAGCCGGTGCCGCAGCACCCGGTAGGCGACCTTGTGGATGTCCGGTGGCAGGACGTGGTTGCGGCCGGCGATCAGGGCGGCGGCGCGCGCCGCGCTGACGAAGGCGAGGGTGGCGCGCGGGCTCGCGCCGTACTCGATCAGGCGGGCCACCTCGGGACGCAGGAACTGCCGCGGTTCACGGGTGACGTGCACGAGCCGAGTGATGTACTGCATCAGAACGGGGTCCATGTGCACGTTGCGAGTGGTGTTCTGCAGTCGCCGAATCGTTTCGAGGTTCACGACGGGACGCGGCAGTCCCGACCGGTCGTACACACCGCGGTCCCTGCGCTGCAATACTTCGACCTCCTCCTCCGGGGTCGGATACCGCAGCACCTCTTTGAGCATGAACCGGTCGGTCTGGGCTTCGGAGAGGGGGTACGTGCCTTCCTGGTCGACCGGGTTCTGGGTGGCGATCACCAGGAACGGCTCGGGCAGTGGGTATGTCACGCCGGCGATGGTGGTCTGACGTTCCTCCATCGCTTCGAGCATGGCACTCTGCGATTTCGAGCTGGAGCGGTTGATCTCGTCGAGAAGCACGATGTTCGCGTGCACAGGACCCAGCTGGGTCTTGAACTCCGCCGTGGTCGCGTCGTAGATCTGGGTACCCAGGATGTCGCTGGGCAGCAGATCCGGAGTGCACTGGATGCGCTGGAAACTCCCGGCGATCGCATCCGAGAGCGTGCGCGCGGCAGTGGTTTTCGCCAGTCCCGGCACGCTTTCGAGCAGAATGTGCCCGCCGCCGAGCAGTCCGATCAGCAGTGTCTCGCGCAGTTGCTCCTGCCCCACCACCTTCGCGCCGAAGGCGTACCCGATCTCGCGCACCGCCTGGAGCGCCAGTTGCAGTTCCTGATTGCCCGGCTGGACGCGGTTGGTCAGTGTCGTACGTTCCCCCGACTCCACGCCGGGCTGTTGAAGATCCACGCGGGTGATCCTTACTCGTAGGTGTAGGTCGGGGGATTCTTGGTGAAATCGACGTAGCCGCCCACCTCGACCCGGACGGTCTCGTCAGTCATGTCGTAACTCGGGTCGACGCCCCTCGCGGTGAGTTTGAAATCGACGGCGCCGTTGACGGTCGCGTGACCGTCAAGCCCTCCCCCGAGGAACGCCGGCTCTATGCTCAGCCGGATCTTGTCGGTGTTGGTCGGCGCCGTCCAATGCGCAGAGCCCTCGGCGAGGTTACGGCCGACGTACGCCTCGCCCTGCGGACAGTTCGGCGGCCCGGGCGAGGTGGATTTGGCGCATTCGATCATCGCGTCCATGATCGCCTTGTCGGCAGCCTTCTTGCCTTCCTCGGTGATCGCCAGCTCGAAGTCCGCGTCTTCCTCGGGTTCGAGGAACGGGATCCACGACGGCAGATACGCGTCCCTCCGGTAGTCCAACTTGAGGTACGGATTGGAGGTGGTCACCTCGATCGCGCCGGGAAACAGGTATGCGATGCCTGACTCGGGCAACGGCTCACCGAAGATGCTGAACGAGTCCAACAGCGCCGTGGACCCTTTGGCCTCGTCTTTCCCGAAATTCAAGGAGTACGTGGTGTATTGGACTTTGAACAGGCCGTCACCGCCCTGCTTGACCGAGAGCTCCTGGTCGACCGGTTGATCGCCGAAGTTGGCGAGGAAATGCACCGAGTTGGCGTCCTCTCCGACGATCTTGATGTCGGTGATGGGCATCTTGTCGAGCTGCTTTCTCAGCACCTCGTCGGTGAGGTAGGTCTTGTCCGGTGGTTCGTTGATCCCGAAGGACAATGCCTTCTCGGCGTCACCTTTCGCGAGTGCCTTCAGGTATCCCTCGACCGCGCCGCTCGCCGTCTTGGCGTCGGAGCCGGAATCACCGGTGAACATCACGATTCCGACCACGAGCACCACGACGCCCACCACGGCGCCCGCGACGATGCCGAACAGTCTGCGGCGTTTCTTCGGTGGGGCACTGTTGAAGGTCGGCAGCTCGAACGCAGGGGCACCGAATGACGTCGGGCCATCCTGGGAGTGCGCATTCTGCGGATTGTGGAAAGCACCGCCCGGGAAGGGGCCGGGGCCGGCCGGTGGCGCGCCGAACCCACCGCCGAAACCGGTGTTCACCGGTCCCTGTGGGTACGGTCCCGGCGGTGGTGGCACAGGTTGACCCGCAGGTGGGAAACCGTGCGGCGGTCCGGCCGGGCCACCACCGATGGGATTGTCGCCTCCGAAGTTGGTCACTGGCGTTTCCTGTCGGTCGACGTGGGGTTCACTGTTCGATGAACACTCGTGGCGGTTGTTCGCCGAGATTCACCGTGAGGAAGTCGGAGGTGCCGGTCTCGTTGTCAATGGTTCGGCCGGTTCCCTTCTCGACGACGGTGAACGGAATCCTGAGCCCGCTCACGCGTGCCAGGGTGGTGTGGTCGGGGAGTTTGATCTCCACGGGGTTCATGTCGACCGGACCGCGGACCCGCAGCGTGTTCAGATCGTATCGGTCTTGCCACCCGCTCTTGGTGCCCTCGCACCCGTCAGTCTCATCTGCGCCGTTGTAGCACTTGCCGATCCATGCCGCGAGAGCGTCCTTTGCGGCGGCGATGCCCGCTTCGGTGATCACGTACTTCGGTTTCACCGATGTGTCCTTGAGCGCGGTGACGTCGTCGAAGGTTGTCGGCGGCAGCTCGTTGAGCGTGAAATACGGTGTGCGTGCCCCCATCTCGATGTAGCCGGGGAACACGTAGAAGTGCCGGCTCTGCGGCAGCGGTTCACCGAACACCGTCAGCGCGTCGAGCGCTTCTTCGTCCGCGTATCCACGGATCTCCACCGGTGTGCCGTCGACGAAGGCCGCCGACAACTTCCACTGGTTGTCCACCACGACCGTCTCGAGTTTCCCTTCGCTGCGCTGGCCACCGAGTTTCGCCGCGACCTTCACCGCGGAGGTGCGCTTGTCGGCGTCGGGTTCACGTTCCTCACCGAGGATCTCGATCTCGGTGATCGGCATCTTGTCCAGTTGCTGCTTCAGGATGTCGTCGGTCAGCAGATCGGCCGTCGCCGGTTCCGTTGCGCTCAGGGCCAATGCACCTTTCGCGTCACCGCGAGCCAACGCCTCCAGGTACGCCTTGGCAACCTCGGTCGGCGATCCACTGGGGTCGAAGGTGCCGCCACCGTTGTCATCGCCCCTGCTCATCAGGAACGCCACGACGACCGCGATCACCGTGAGAACCGCAACGGTCGCGCCCGCCGTGATCAGCAACGGCTTGCGATTCTTGGTCGGCCGCGGCGAACCGTTCGCGGCGGGACCACCGAATCCTGCGGTCGAGTTGTGGTTCGGGTTCGCCTGCTCGAAGCGCGGCGGCGCACCCGGTGTCGGGTCCGGCCAGTTCGGGAAGTTCGTCACGTCAGGCTCTCCACGCTCACGGTTTGTTGAGGTCGATCACGGGCGGCACTTTCGTCATGTCGGCCTTGCCATAGATCGTGGTCAGGAATGTCCCGGATTCCGTTGTGCCCGAGTTGGTCCGGACGGACACACCGAATTCGGCGTTACCGATGATGGTGACCTGTCCGGTCTTCTCGTCCATGAAGTTGACGGTGAAGTTGTCGACGTCGGGCGGGGCCGTCCAATTCGCGGAATCGGGCACGAAGTCCGAGCGGGCCGCCTTGTTCGGACATTGCGGGGGCTCGAGGCTGGTACTGCTGGCGCAGTCGTCGAGGGCCTTCTTCAAGGCTTCCTTGACCATCTTCTGCCCCTCGTCGCTGACCTTGAACTCGGGGTAGATGGTGTCACTCATGTACGTGATCTCGTAGAGCGACGGATCGGTCTCACCCACCGCGGGTGAGTTGCCGACCTCGATGGCCGGGTTCGAGCTTCCGAATTCGACGAAGCCGGGGAAGAGGTAGGCTTTCCGGCTCTTGGGAACCGGCTGTCCCCATACCGTGATGTCCTTGGACAGGGCGGGATTGGTGTCCTCCAGCTTGAATTCGACCGCCATCGCAGCCGTTTTCAGCTTCCATCCCTCACCCGGCGGCGGAGGATCCAGTTTGATGCTGCCGTCGCTGTCGACGCCCCCGAACTTGGCGGTCAGGCGCACCAGGGCTCCGCCATCAGCGGTCGGGATCTCCCCGAGAATCCTCACATCGGTGATGGGGAATTTCTCCATCTGCTTCTTGAGGGTGGCGTCCGTGAGCATCGACGTGTCCGGCGGTTGTTCGCGTCCCAGCGACAGTGCCGTCGCTGCGTCACCGCGCTGCAGCGCTTCCAGGTAGGCCGTCACCGCGGCGCTGGCCGTATCGGTCCCGCCCGAATACTGTCCGCTTCCACCGCCGATGGCGATCACAGCTCCCGCGGCCACGGCGACGACCACCACAGCGGCACCAGCGCCGAGCAAGATCCGGCGTCCCCGCTTGCCCGACGGCAGCCTCAGCGGACTTCTCCTTGCGGGCTTCGGGGCGGGCATGGGCATGTACCCAGGCCCGCCGGGCGGTTGCCCGGGGAAGGGCGGTTGATTGCCGGGAGGAGGCGGCGCGCCCCACTGGGCAGACGAAGGAGGATTCCATGGCGGCGCACCGTACGGCTGCCCGCCCGCCGGGGCCTGGGGATACGGCTGCTGACCGGGGTTGCCGCCCCAACCGGGTGGTGGCGGTGGCTGATTGTGCGGACCCGACCCTGGGTGCCCCCCGTACGGACCGTGACCGCCGAAACCGCCGCCCGTCACGCGCGCATCGCAGAATTCAGCGTGGATCGCACCGCATCCCCCGAATCATCAAGTCCGGCCGGACCTTCGCCTCGCATCCGGCGGCCACCCCCGCAGCGACCGAGAGAATCGTAACCAGGTCCGGCGGGGGTCGATTGCACCAATTTTTCACCCGGGGGAAGGGCGCCGCCTGCATCGGATCCCGGATTGCTCGGCCCGCATATCGCGACCGCTCAGTTGAGCGCGCTGCCCTTACGCCACTGCTCCCAGGGGATCGTCCAGTCGCCGTTGTTGTCGGGCTTCAGCGGTTCGCCACCGGTGTTGCGGATCTCGACGATGTCGCCGGGGCGCGAGAAGTTGTAGAACCACTGCGCGTTCTCGCCGCTGAGGTTGAGACAGCCGTGGCTGACGTTGGTGTTGCCCTGCGCCCAGATGGTGTCGTTGAGCTGGTGCAGGTAGATGCCGTCGACGCTGATGCGCGTCGCGTACGGGATCGTGGTCCGGTAGCCGAGCCGCGATCCGACCGGCAGGCCGTACGTCGAGGAATCCATGACGACGGGGTTCGCCTTGTCCATGACGGTGTAGACGCCGCGTGGCGTCCAGAAGCTCAACGTCACGCCGTTGACGGTCTCGGTGCCGCCCATGCCCATCGAGGTCGGCATGGTGCGCACGAGCTTGCCGTTCTCGTAGACGCTCACCTGCTTGGTGTTGTCGTCGGCGATCGAGACGTGAGAGTCGCCGATGGTGAACGACACCTTCTCGTCCTGCGCGCCGTACAGGTCCTCGCCGAGCCGCGCGCCGTAGATCTCGGCGTCGACGGTGACCTTGGTGCCGGGCGCGTAGTACTTCTGCGGGCGCCAGTGGGCGGTCTGGTCGTCGATCCAGTTCCACGAGCCGACGGTCTTGGGCTCGGTGGTCACCTTCATGCGGCGTTCCGCGCCGGCCTTGTCGGTGATGGTCTGGTCGAAGCGCGCGACGATCACCATGCCGACGCCGTAGGTCTCTCCATTCCGCAGCGGCGCACCCGAGGTGCCGTTGAGGTAGACGTTCGCCTGATAGGTGGGCGTCACCGTGGTGAAGGTCGAGCTCGCCCTGGTCGGCATGCCGCCGGGTCCGCGGGCGACGACGTTCATCGTGTAGGTGCGGCCGTAGCCGAGCGCGGTGGCCGGCTTCCATACCTTGCCGTCGGGGCTGAGCGCGCCTGCGATCTCCTTGCCGGCATCGTTGAGCATGCGGACACTCGTGACGCTTCCCGTCACCGCGGTCACCGCCACCGGGGCGAGCGGCTCGACGTCGTCGGCCTTGTCCTTCGGGGTGATCGTCAACTTGGCCGGCTCGGTCGGCGAGGGCTGCGGCACTCCCTGCGGCGCGGCGGCCATCGTCTGGCAGTGCTCGTGCACACAGTCCGGCAGTGCCGTGACGACGACACCACCCAACACCGCCAGCACGGCAAGGACGGCCGCGAGGCAGGCACGACGAACAGACGACAACATCACTCCAATGTGGTTCGGCGAAGGCCAGTTTGATCGGTTGTTGATCGGCACCCGATCAGTGCCTCAATCGTAGCCGTACCCCTGCGTGTTCGACGCGAGGGCTCGGTGGTGTGGGCGAGTCTTGACCTCGCCGTTGCGATCGGTAGATCAACGGCCGAAAGCGACCGGCTCGACTCGAAGCAGAGAGCCTCAATCCACGCCGCGACGCCACGCCCGTAGCCGCTCGGCGATCGCGTCGAGCTCCGGTTCGGCACCCGTGGCGACCGCGATGACGAAATCGAATCGGTCGTCCTCGGATGCGCTGATCCACCGACCGTTGAGGCCGAGAAACGTCAGACAGGCTGCCCACGCGAGCCGCTTGTTCCCGTCAACCAGCGCGTGGTTGCGCGCGAGGGAGTGCAGAAGCGCGGCAGCCTTTACGCAAATGTCTCGGTACGCATCCTCGCCGAAGACCGAGGCGCGCGGTCGCGCGAGGGCAGATTCGAGCAACCCGTAATCGCGGACCGACACGTCCGCTCCGACGGCACGACGGGCGATCTCGAGGAGATCTTCGAGTTCGAGGTACTCGGTCATGCGTCCTTGAGACGCTCAAGGACGCCGGCCTCCTCTGAGATCACCCGGTCGAGCACTGTCTCGACCCTTGTCTTGTGCGCGCGTCGCGCTATGTATTCATCGATGGCCGACAGTGCGACAGCCTGCATCGATCGCCCCTCGGCCGCCGCCTGCCGGCGCAACGCCTCGGTCTGTTCTTCAGTCGTGCGCAAAGTCATGCCCATGCACCGATGATACCGAAGTGATACCACCAGACCGGAGGATGGACGAAAAACTGGCCGCACTGGCCGCCGCGGTGACCGCCTGAGAACTGTGGGCGCCATCGCTCGAGAACGGCTCGATTACGGATTTGACCCGACGCGCCCATACCATTTATGGCGACATGACCGAAAATGCCCTGGCCGCTCCCCCCGCCAATTCCTCTCTTTCCCGCCGTATCGCCGCCGAGGCCGCGCGTCGCCGCACCTTCGCCGTCATCAGCCACCCGGATGCCGGTAAGTCGACGCTCACCGAGGCCCTGGCGTTGCACGCGCGGGTCATCACCGAGGCCGGCGCGATCCACGGCAAGGCGGGCCGACGCTCGACGGTGTCGGACTGGATGGAGATGGAGAAGGCCAGGGGAATCTCGATCACGTCGACAGTGCTGCAGTTCCCGTACCGCGACGCGGTCATCAACCTCCTCGACACCCCCGGGCACGCCGACTTCTCCGAGGACACCTACCGCGTGCTCACCGCGGTCGACTGCGCGGTGATGCTCATCGACGCCGCAAAAGGCCTTGAGCCACAGACCCTCAAGCTGTTCCAGGTGTGTAAGCACCGCGGCATCCCGATCATCACGGTGATCAACAAGTGGGACCGCCCCGGTCGCCACGCGCTGGAGCTGATCGACGAGATCCAGACCCGCATCGGTCTGCAGCCCACTCCCCTGACCTGGCCGGTCGGCATCGCCGGCGACTTCAAGGGCGTGCTGGACCGCCGCGGCGGGCAGTTCATCCGGTTCACCCGCACTGCGGGCGGCGCGACCGCCGCGCCCGAGGAACACATTCCCGCCGACGCCGCGCACGCGGCCGCGGGCGACGACTGGGACACCGCGGTCGAGGAGTCCGAACTGCTGAGCGCCGACGGTGGCGACTACGACCGTGAGGCGTTCCTCGCCGGGACGGCCTCGCCGACACTGTTCACGTCGGCCGCGTTGAACTTCGGCGTCAACCAGCTGCTCGACGTGCTCGTCGAGCTCGCCCCGTCGCCCAGCGGCGCCGTCGACGTCAACGGGGAGCGCCGGACTCCCGAGGCCCCGTTCAGCGCGTTCGTGTTCAAGGTGCAGGCCGGCATGGACACCGCGCACCGTGACCGCATCGCCTACGCGCGCGTCATCTCGGGCACCTTCGAGCGTGGCGACGTGCTCACCCACGCCGCCACCGGTAAGCCGTTCGTCACCAAGTACGCGCAGTCGGTGTTCGGGCAGCAACGGTCGACGCTCGACGACGCGTGGCCCGGCGACGTGATCGGGCTGGCCAACGCGGCCGCGCTGCGTCCCGGTGACACGCTGTATCGCGATGCGCCCGTGCAGTTTCCGCCGATCCCGAGCTTCTCGCCCGAGCACTTCGCGGTGGCCCGCGGCACCGATCCCAGCAAGCACAAGCAGTTCCGCCGCGGCATCGAGCAGCTCGAGCAGGAGGGCGTGGTGCAGGTGCTGCGCTCGGACAAGCGTGGCGAGCAGGCCCCGGTGTTCGCCGCGGTCGGCCCCATGCAGTTCGAGGTGGCCGCACACCGCATGGCCACCGAGCTGAGCGCGCCGATCTCCCTGGAGCCGCTGCCGTATCAGGTCGCGCGGATCGTCGACCCCGAAGACGCCGACTTCATGAACCGCCAGCCCTCGGCCGAGGTGATGACCCGCACCGACGGCGTCATGCTCGTGCTGTTCTCCACGCCGTGGCGACTCGAAGGGTTCCAGCGCGACAACCCGGAGATCAAGCTGCGCTCACTGGTCGCCGCGGAGGGGTAGTACGCATACACATCGAAAGTGCGATATCACCCGCGATATCGCACTTTTGAAGTGACGCCATCTACCGTGACACCCGATGGCCGAGCCGAACGACCGACGCCCACCCAGTAACAAGCACTGGGGATGGTTCGTCGGTGTTCTCAGCGCGATGCTGTTCGTCGGCTTCGCCATCGCCGTCGTGGCGATGCTGCCGCTCGCCATGGCGACCGACGGCTGCCATGATGGCGCCACCGACCGTGTGTGCCAGCTGTCGGGACGCGGCCAGAACATCCTCGTGTACATCCCGTGGATGTGCCTGGGAGCCGGCGGAGTCACGGCCGTCATCACGGCAGGGGTGGCCAATCACTTCAAGCGCTCACCGCTGTTCGGACTGCCGGTCGGCGTCCTGTTCTATTTCGCGATGATCCCCGTCGGGTACTGGCTGGCGCTCATCGTGTAGTACCTCGCGGTCGACCGGTGACGACTCCGAAGTGACCACGGTGGTCCTCGAAGGCTAGGCGTTCGGTGCGTAGATCTGCTGCTCGTCGTATGCGCGCAGGATCTCGCGACGCAGGCGGCGCTGCACCGACCACTGCGCATTGGGCCTGGTCTTCACGGTCATCCGCAGTGTGACCTGGTCAGCGGAGAAATCCTGCACACCGAGCATCTGGGGTTCGCCGAGAGTCTTGTCCGACACCTTCGGGTCGGCAAGGGCTTCCTCGGCGGCCTGCAGCGCGACCTCCTCGGCGCGGTTGAGGTCGGTTGTGAGCGCGACGGGCACCTCGACGCGCGCGACGGCGTAGTCCTGGCTCATGTTTCCGACACGGGCGATCTCGCCGTTGCGGACGTACCAGAGCGTGCCGTCGATGTCGCGGATCGTGGTGATGCGCAGGCCGACGCTCTCCACCTGGCCGACCGCTGCCCCGAGGTCGACCGTGTCGCCCACGCCGTACTGGTCCTCCAGCAGCATGAACATCCCGGTGACGAAATCGCGGACCAGGTTCTGCGCGCCGAAACCGATGGCCACACCGGCCACGCCCGCCGAGGCGATCAACGGCGCGATGTTGACGCCCAGCACGCTGAGCACACCGAGCACCATCCACCCCAGCAGCACGATCGACACCGTGGACTTGAGCACCGAGCCGATGGTCTGCGCGCGCTGCTGACGTCGCCGTGCGGTCTGCGCGCCGGTGGCCGCCGCCGGCGTCCGCTCACGCAGATACCGCAGCAGCGGGGGTCGCCGGCTCGGCGGCTGTCCTTCCTCGCGTTCCTGGTGGGACCGACCGGTGGTGGCGCGGTCGATCAACCGGTGCAGCATGTATCGCGCGACGAGCACGATGACGATGTAGGCGGTGATCCGGGCCGGGACCTCGATGAACCAATGGCGATTGGTGTCAGTCCATTCGAAAGCGACGTTGTAGACATCCATGATGGCGTCCGCATACCCCACAACGGGCACCACTCAACGTCGCCGCTATCCGCGGAGTGCCTCCGCGGCCCTCCCGAGATCCAGGAACACCGTCTCGCCGTTGGCGTCGTCGAGTCCGTCGTTGTCGGTGATCACGTACAGGTTCCCGTTGCCGGCGACGGTGGCACCCTCGACTTTTTCCTGCACGAACCCGTGCGTGGCCTGCAGATCGGGTAGCAGGTCGCGCGCGAGCGTCTTCTGCAGCACCCTCGGCGGCTCGCTCGCCGACGTCGTGCCCGCACCCTCTGGAATGTCCACGCGGTACAGGGCTTTGACGCGTGCGTCAGGGCCGTTGAGCTTGTCGCGTTCGAGCACGATCAGCTGACCGTCGTTGATGGTGATCTCGGACAGGCCGATCCAGTCGCCGTCGACAGAGGTCTTCTCCAGCGGGTAGCCGTACCACTCCCACCGGTCGCCCTCCGGCGTATAGCGCCCGATGCGCACGACGCCCTTCGGATCGCTCTTGAGCTCGCGCTGCAGTGCCACCCATACCGTGTCGCCGTCAACAGCCACGCCTTCCAAACCCTGCCCGCCGAGCTGCGCGGCGACATCGGCAGGCAGTTTCACCCGCTTCTCGATGCCGCCGGCGGCATCGGTGAACACCAGCTCGTTACCGGGGCCTTCCTCGCCTTCGACCGCGAGCACGAATCCGCCGTCGGGCCGCGCCGCGAGCCCCTCGGTGTCGAGCGTGACGGCCTTGCCGTCCTCGGTGACGGGAAGTTCGGTGTCGATCAACGCGGGTTTCTGCGACGCGTCGACGCCGAGGATACGGGCCGGGCCGTAGGCGATATCGGTCGCGGTGTAGAGCCGGTTGGGATCCTTCGGGTCCGCCGACAGCGCACCGAGCGCACCCCAGCCGATCGGGACGTTGTCGATGTCGCCGGAGACGATCGACGGAAACGAGGGTGTGCCACCGGTTTGCGCATACTCCTCACCGAAGCCGTACACACTCACCGAGGCGCGTACCCGGTCCTCGGCGGCGTCGGTTTCTGACGAGATCGCGAGCAGGTTGCGCGACGGGACCGGAAGGATGCCCTCGGGTCCGGGTGTGGTGGGCAGGATCTGGCGGAACTGCGGCGAGCCGGGATCGGTCACGTCGTAGACGGCGACGAAATTGCTGCGCTCCGAGGCGATCAGCGCGGTACGGCGGCCGCCGACGTCGGTGATCGCCAGCCCCTCCGGCTCGGGGCCTTTCGATTCGGCACGGCTCTCGATGTGCAGGCCGGTGCGCACCGCGAGCTGTTCGAAGGTGTTTCCGGCGTCCCACACCACGTCGCCGGTGGTGGCGTCGAAGATGGTCCAGCCACGCGTGCCGCCCTTCCAGTCGCCCTCGTTGGCCGTGGCGACGTGGGTGTCGTCGATCCAGCCGATCGCGTCGGGCTCGCGGGGCGTCTCGGGGATGGATCCGGTCTGATCGATGGACGCGTCCTCGGCGGTGTCGATACCGTCGACGGATTCGCTTCCGGCACCGAAGATCTTGGCGACGTTTCCGGTGGCGCCGTCGATGATCGCGATGCCGTTGTTCTCCTGCAGCGTCACCGCGACCTGACCGCGGGAGTTGATGCTGACGTACTCGGGCTCCAGGTCTTCCGGGGTGTCCAACCCGGCGGCGCGAGCTGCCTCGACGTCGAAGTCGACGCGGCGGGGCCTCCACGTGTCGGCTGCGCCCTTGAGGTCGATCAGTTGCACGAAACCGGTTGGTGGTTGCGGAAGATCGCCTTCCTCCTTGCCGGGTGGCGTGAACTCCTCGTCGCGCTGGTTCTCCATGGCGATCGCGGCGAACGTGCCGTCCGGACTGATCGCGATCGAATCCGGTTGCCCACCCAGGTCGATGCTGTGCACGCGGGTGCGGTCGGCGACGCGCACGATGTCGACGCGACCCGACGGGTGCGGGAAGTCGCCGCCCGTGGTGTCGACGACAACCAGGACGAACTCCCCGACCGCCGCGACCGACGTGGGCTGATCGTCCTGGTGCCCCAGCTGCTTCAGGGAAAGCGTGCCCTTGCCAACCGGTTTGGCGGGGTCGGTGATGTCGACGAAACCGATGCGTTTGGCCGCGGCGTCGGTGTAGATGAGAGTGTTGCCGTCGGGGGTGACGGTCGAGATCTCGGCGACGGTCTCGGCGTCGACGGGGTCTTCGGCCGGCCGGTTCTGGAACACCGGGTAGGTCGCTGTGCGGTGGTAGCGGTCCGCGTCGGGCAGGTTCCAGTCGATGGGCGAGATGGCCCGCGGGCCCGGTGCCGCGTCGTCCCGTGGTGGCTCCTTGTCGGCCGTGCATCCCGCCGCGATCAACGCCACCAGCGTCGTCACGGCCGCAGCCCGCACGCTCGACTGGCTCATCCAGGTCATTCGTCACCCTTTTCAGTTGTGCCAAGGTCGCGCAAGAGCTTGGCGTGGGCAGGTGAGCAGATGGGGACACACAGGTGAACGATCGGCGACGGGATCGTTGCGGTCACGAAGACCGACGATCCGACGCGTCCGGCCGCCGATCTTCAGGTTCTGGGCATACCGTGTACGAACACGTGGCCGCGCGGTCCGCGCCGGTCAGCAGCCCATCGAGAGGATGTCCGAGTTGGCCGTCGACACCCCCGCCACACCGACGCTGCGTGAACTGACCGTCCGGGGGATTTTGCTCGGCGGCGTGATCACGCTGGTGTTCACCGCCGCAAACGTTTACCTGGGTCTCAAGGTCGGGTTGACCTTCGCCACCGCCATTCCGGCTGCGGTGATCTCGATGGCGATTCTGCGCAACTTCCGCAACCACTCCATCGTCGAGAACAACATCGTGCAGACCGTGGCGTCGGCCGCGGGTACGTTGTCGGCGATCATCTTCGTGCTGCCCGGCCTGGTGATGATCGGCTGGTGGACCGGGTTCCCGTACTGGATCACCGTCGCGGTCTGCGCAGTCGGCGGCATCCTCGGCGTGATGTACTCGATCCCGCTGCGCCGCGCCCTGGTGACCGGGTCGGATCTGCCCTACCCCGAAGGCGTCGCGGCCGCCGAGGTGCTCAAGGTCGGTGAACGCACCGAGGGTGCTGAGGACAACCGGACCGGTCTGCGGGTCATCACGTTCGGCGCGCTGGTCTCGGCGGCGTTCGCGCTGTTGGCCAACCTCAAGGTGTTGGCCAATTCGATCACCGCGTACTTCCGCGTCGGGGCAGGCGGTTCGATGTTCGGTGCCAGCCTGTCGTTCGCGTTGATCGGTGTGGGCCATCTGGTCGGCATGACCGTCGGCATCGCCATGCTCGTCGGGCTGGTGATCTCGTTCGGGATTCTGCTCCCGTTCCGCACCATCGGCGACTTCGCGACCGGTGAATCCGTTGCCGAGGTCATCTCGGGCGCGTTCGCCAACGAGGTGCGGTTCGTCGGTGCGGGCGCGATCGCCGTCGGGGCGGTGTGGACGCTGCTGAAGATCCTGCGACCGATCATCAAGGGCATCACCGAGGCGCTCGCCTCGTCCCGTGCGCGCCGGCAGGGGCAACTGGTCGACATCACCCAGCGCGACATCCCGTTTCCCATCGTGATCGCGACGATCGTGGTGATGCTCATCCCGATCGGCGTGCTGATGTGGGACTTCAGTCTGGGGACGGTGTTGCAGGGCAGGTCGGCTGCGATCATCGCGGCGAGCCTGGTGTTCATCTTCGTCGTCGGCGGCGTGATCGCCGCGGTGTGCGGGTACATGGCCGGTCTGATCGGGTCGTCGAACAGCCCGATCTCCGGTGTGGGCATCCTGACGGTGGTCGTCGCGGCGCTGCTCATCAAGGTCGTGTACGGCCCCACCGACGACAGCGGGTCCACGGCGCTGGTCGCGTTCACGTTGTTCGCGGCCGCCGTCACCTTCGGTGTGGCCACCATCTCCAACGACAACCTGCAGGACCTCAAGACCGGTCAGCTCGTCGGTGCGACGCCGTGGAAACAGCAGGTGGCGTTGGTGATCGGCGTGCTGTTCGGGTCGGCGATCATTCCGCCGGTGCTCGATCTGATGCAGAACGCGTTCGGGTTCCTCGGCGCGCCCGGCGCCACCGAGAACGCGCTCGCCGCACCGCAGGCCGCGTTGATCTCGTCGCTCGCCAGCGGCGTGTTCGGCGGCTCGCTGGACTGGTCGCTGATCGGGCTCGGCGCCGCGATCGGCGTGGTGGTGGTCATCGTCGACGAGATGCTCAACCGCACTTCACGATTCGCGCTGCCACCACTCGCCGTCGGCATGGGCATGTATCTCCCGATGAGCCTCACGTTGATCATCCCGCTCGGCGCGGTGATGGGGTACTTCTACAACCGGTGGGCGGTCCGCACCGGCGGCGACGTCGAACGCAAGAAGCGTCTCGGCGTGCTGTTGGCGACCGGCCTGATCGTCGGCGAGAGTCTCTACGGCGTCATCTTCGCCGGGATCGTCGCAGGCACCGGCAAAGAGGATCCGCTCGCGGTCTTCACCGGCAACGACGGCAACCTCGCGCAGATCATCGGGGTCATCGCGTTCGCCGCGGTCATCCTGTGGTTGTACAAACGGACGCAGACGATTTCGAGTCGGGACGTGGAGGTCGAATCACGCCAGTGATGACCCCACCGGCCACGGCACCGTCATGTGCCGCTCGTAGTACCTGTTGACCCGCCGGACATAGAGCACCGTCGTGGTCAGCAGCGGGATCAGTCCGAGTACCGCGAGCAACCCCGGTATGAGAAGCGCCAGCCCCAGCGGGCTGTTCTGTACGGCGGTCGGCAATGCGGTTTGGACGACCACTGCGGCCATCGACAGGAGCCACGCGGCGATCAGCCGCCACGAGAAACCTCTCCGCGGGACGTGCACCCCGCCGCGGGTCAGCCCGCGGTATCGACCGAACCACTCGTGCACGCCCCACCCGAAGCTGACCATCATCAGGGGGATCGCCGCCACGATCAACGCGAACATCACCGGACGCACGATCGAAACCGACCCGGCTATCGCGAGCTCCGCCGCGGACACCGCGATCCCGAGCATCATTGCAGCTGTACTTGCCGACGCGAACCGGTCGCTGGTGCGCCGAGACCGATCCAGCGCCTGCGTCGAAACCGAATTCCGCGCGATCGCCGCGAGGATCACGGCCGCCACGCCCGCGCCAATCCGCAGCGAGATGGGTTCAGCGAGTTCGACTCGGCCCCACCATTGCTCGGCCATCGGTGCCAGCGTCCTGCTCGCCCAGACGGCCACCGCGGTGAGACATGCTGAAACCGACAGTGCCACTGCCACCTTGCTCGACGTGCGTGTGGACCAGGTGGACACCGGCCCGGCGTATGCAATGAGCACCCGAAACCCGAGCAGGACGATTGCCCCGCATACGAGAACGGGGAGAACCAGATTGACGAGAAGACCGACGATGTCCGGCGCTGACATGGTGGTTTCCTCCTGGCCGCGAATCAGCTGCCAATAGAGCACACCGACGAACACGGCAGCCACGCTCAGTTCGGTCCGGTACTTCTTCACCGGCTCGCAGATCTCCTTGAACGCGCGAGGCAGCAGCCAGGCGATTCCCTGGGCGGCCACGGATGTTCTGCTCAGCCACTTCTGCGCAACCCACACATACGACGCCCGCCGCGTCGGGAAGATCTGCGCCACGCTGTGTAACTGACGTTCGAGCGCAGCTGCGAGTAGTGCTTCTCGCTTCTCTGTGACGAACCCAGCCAGATCCCGAGTGCCGCCGTATCCGCTGAGCACTGCGAACGCCGACAGGACGAGCCTCTCGAACGGCGTGCCGGAATAGCTGGGAACGGTCGGCTCGTCCCCGAGAATGCGGCGTATGGCTTGATCTTCGGACATCGACCGCTTGCGCTCATCCTGGCCGCGACGCTCCAACTCCCAGACACCGACCTCAGAGAATGCTGCCGACCAGTCACGCGAGCGGAACACGATGGCGCCAAGCATGACGACCACGGCCAGAAACGGTGTCGTCAACAATGTGGCGAGTTCCCACAACCAACTCACTGTAAGACCCCCGTCCCGGGTTCGGCTCGTATGTCTGAGACGACGATGACACAGACCACTGACATCTCGGCGGAATGCGCGGCCCGATTGGCGAATCAGTTATCCCAGAGCGGTTTCGGGTCACCCTCGGTTGTCACACCGGTCACTCCTGCATCGCTCCCTCTTGGTCAGTACGACCTAAAAGTGCGATATCGCCGGTGATATCGCACTCGCAACGCGAACCCACGCCCCCACACACCGTCTGCTAAGACCAGCGAGTTCGCGCCACCGCACGCATCGGCCGCTTCACAGGTCCGTCACGTCGACGTAGCCATCCTGGATCGCCCGCGCGACGAGAGCCGCCTTGGTGCGGGCCGGGCGCCCGGCACGCTCGTATTTCTCGCGGATGCGCTGCAGGTACGTGCGCACCGTGCCGGGCGCCAGGTGCAGCGCCTTTCCGACTTCGATCTTGCTGTCGGACTTCAACCAAGCGATCAGGATCTCCTGCTCGCGGGGCGAAAGGTCCACGCGCGCAGGGTGTGGGCCCTGCGCCGCATTCGGCACCGGCCGCACGGAAGCCGCGAGGGCCTCGATGTGGCCGGGCCGATTTCCATTCAAGGGCATTCGCGCCGAGCAGGCGGTCATGGCACTTCCTCCATCTGTCGTTCGTCGCCCGCACGGTTGCGAGCCGAACAGATTGGCAGAGGCCACCGACAAGTTGATGTTCGCCCTGCTCGGACCACCAGGTGACGCGATTTACGCGGACTGCTCCACCGCGGCGCGTCCCGGTGCGGGTTCGAGTATCCGGCCGGCGCGCCCCTACGACGTGACAGACGAGCGCGAGGCGCGCAGGCGAGCCGCCTCGCGTTCGGCTGCGGTGTTGGGGATGCCGATGCGAGAGCCTGAGAGCTTGGCGCGTAGATGCTCGTCCACCGTGACCGGTTCGTAGAGCGCGGGCCGCGACGAGTCGACGAACGTCGGGTGCGGCGCGATGAGGGCGTCGGCGTTCGCGTCGAAAAAGAATGCCGCGGAACGACGCCGTTGCACTCGTCCGTCGACGACCGGCGGCCGCACCCGATGCAGTGTGGACAGCCATCGTTCGTTGGTGAGCCGCGTGGTGAGGTCGCCGAGGTTGATCAACAACGCCCCGTCGTCGGGCCTGACGTCGTGCCAGACACCGTCGCTGCCGAGGATCTGCAACCCGGGAGCCTGATCGGCCCACAGGACGGTGACGATGCCGTAATCGGTGTGCTCACCCATGCCGATCAACTCGCCGTCGGTGGGAACCCTGGTGTCCTCGGGTAGCGCGTAGTTGTTGATCCGCAACGTGTTGACGGAGTGGCCGGTGCGACTCGTGAAGTAGTCACCGGGGAGGTGCAATGCGTCGGCGAAGATCGTGGTCATGGTCGTCGCGACCCGTTCGGCTTCACGGAAGTACGCCGATACGGCGCTGTCGAAGCCTGGAACGTCCGGCCAGGTGTTCGTGGCGTAGTGATGCCGCACGTTCTCCGGGATGTCCGGGTGGTCGTCGACGGACCGGCCCACGTTGAACGCTTCGAAGAAGTCGTTCATGTTGTTGGTCGACGCCGCGTCCAGGCTCAGCCGCAACGATTCTGATTTCGGTGGGCTGTATCCACGGTTCTCCGACGCGGGACGACGCCACGTGTTCTTTTCGTCGAGTGGCAACCCGAAGAACGCGTCGGCGGCGTCGGTGAGGCCGGCGATCACCGCGGCATCGATGCCGTGGCCGTGGATCTGGACGAAACCCACGGTGCGGCACGCGTGGTCCATGTCTTCGGCGACAGCGGCCTTTGACGGTGCGGACCCCTGCATGACGTAGGGGCTGATATCGATGGCCGGTACCCGAAACGTGCTCATGGCGAACTCCTTTGGCGTGGTGACTTCACAGTCGTACGGCCCGGAGGTGTCCGTCTCCCGCCCTGCTGGGACGTCGTCTCGCGTTGAACTCGGGTATTCGCAACATAAGCCCGCCCGCGGCGGCCCGCAACCGGAGCCGCAAGTCAGTTGAGCTCGCAACCCTTCACGTACACCTGGATCACAGTCTCTTCCCGCATGCCCATCAGCAGCGTGAACAGCAGTGCGTCACGATCGTCCTCGTCGATCTGGGCCAGAGATTCGGCGAGCAGTTCCTGGCGGTGCGGGTCGACCACCACGAAGTCGGCCTCCTTGCCGGCGTCGAGGTTTCCGATGCGGTCCTCCAGCGCGAGGGCCCGCGCCCCGGCGAGCGTCGCGGTGAACAGCAGTTCGGCCGGATGCAGCGCCACCGCCTGGTCACCCGGTTCGGACATGTGCACCTTGAAGCAGTCGTTGAGCACGCGGGGAATCAACCACTCGTCACCCGCGCTCACATCGGTGCCGAGGGCCACGTTCACCCCGCCGCGCACGGTCGCCTGCCACGGCATGACACCGCTGCCGAGAAACAGCTGCGAGGTGGGGCAATGGGCGATCGACGTGCCGGTGTCGGCCATACGGGCCAGCTCGTCGTGCGTGCAGTGCACGGCGTGCGCCAACACACTGCGCGGCCCGAGCAGGGACTTACCGGCCGATCCGTGGCCGAACATCCCGTCATAGGTGTCCAGATAGTTTCGGACACCGTAGCTTTCACGAACCGCAGCGACCTCGTCGATGCTCTCGTTGAGGTGGGTGTGGAAGTACACACCGCTGTCGCGGACCGAGTCGTAGAGTTCGCCGAGCGCATGCAGCGTCTGCGCGGTCACCGACAGCGCGAACCGCGGCACCACCGCGGCATGCACCAGCGCCGTCGCCGGATCACCCGTGTCGGCGGCGTGCCATCGGACGATCTCGTCGGCCACCGACGAGATGGCCGTCGCCTCGTCGGTGAGCAACGGCTTGGCGGACGGCGGGCCCACGGTCTGAATGCCCCGGCCGGAGATGGTGCGCAGCCCGGTCCGGATCGATTCGCCGAACAGGGCGTTCTGCGCGTGTGGGAACGCCGACCCGAACACCAGCGCGGTGGTCGTCCCGACACTGATCCGACGACGGCAGAAGTGCTGCGCCACCCGCTGCGCGTATGCGGGATCGGCGAGCTTCGCCTCGGCGGGAAAGATGCAGCGCGACAACCAGTCCAGCAGTTGCCCGCCGCCGTAGGAGTCGGTGCAGTAGGTCTGCGGAAAGTGGATGTGGGTGTCGACGAATCCCGGCAGCAGAAAGGCAGGCCGCCGGTCGATTACCTCGTCGCCGGTCTCGGGCCGCGCGTCGAACGGCCCGCTGTAGGTGATGCGCCCGGTGTCGTCGACGACGATGGCGCCGTCGGGTTCGTTCACGAGGTTTTGGGCGGCGGCAGAAAGTCTCGGCGCACCTGCGATGTGGATCAGGTGCCCGCGGTAGGTCGTCATGCCGTTGCCCGCGCTCGCAGTGCGCGCGCCGCGTCGCGGGCATCGCCGGCGAGTGCCGTTGTGTCGGCGGTGCTCAACTCGTCATCGATGACGACGGGGATGCCGTTGACCAGCAGCAACCGCAGCGGCGCGGGTGGTCCGAACACCAGCGCGCACACCGGGTCGTCGATGTCGGCGTGGCCCAGTCCGTCCACCCGCCACAGCGCGATGTCGGCCAGCTTCCCCACTTCCAGCGAGCCCAGTTCGCGGTCACGGCCGAGGCAGCGGGCACCGCCAATAGTGCCCGCTCGAAGTACTTGTCGCGCGGTGATCGCCTTCGGTCCCAGGCGGTTTCGCGCCATCAGCAGCGCTTGTCTCAGCTCCCCGCCGAGGCCGCCGTGCTCGTTGGAGGCCACGCCGTCGACTCCCATCCCGACGGGCACACCCGCGACCAGCAGTTCGGGTATCGGCGCGGTGCCCGCACCCAGTCGCGCGTTGGAGCTCGGGCAGTGCGCCACTCCGGTCCCGGTCGCCGCGAGCTTGTCGATGTCCGACGCCGAGAGGTGCACACCGTGCGCGAACCAGACGTCGTCGCCCAGCCAGCCCAGCGATTCGACGTAGTCGACCGGACGTGCGCCGAAACGCTCCAGGCAGAACTGCTCTTCGTCGGTGGTCTCCGCAATGTGGGTGTGCAGCCGTACCCTGAGCTCGCGGGCCAGCGCCGCGGACTGCCGCATCAGCTCCCCGCTGACCGTGAACGGCGAACATGGTGCCAGCGCGATTCTGCACATGGAGCCGAACGAGGGATCGTGATGGGCGCTCACGGCGTCCTGGCATGCGGCGAGGATGGCGTCGATGTCCTCGACGACGTTGTCGGGCGGCAGTCCGCCTGCCGAGGCGCCGAGATCCATCGAGCCGCGGGTGGGATGAAACCGCAGACCTATGCGTTGTGCCGCAGTGATTTCCGCGCCTAGCACATCGCCGCCGCCGCGTGGGAACACGTAGTGGTGGTCGGTGGTCGTGGTGCATCCGGACAGCGCGAGCGCCGCGAGTGCCGCGCTGGCGGCGACGTACTCCAGGTCGGCGTCCAGGTGGCTCCACAGCGGGTACAGCGTGGTCAGCCACTCGAAGAGCGTGCCGTCCTGCGCGTGGCCGCGGGTGATCCACTGATAGAGGTGGTGATGGGTGTTCACCAGGCCCGGTGCGGCCAGGCACCCCCGCGCATCGATGATCTGCGCGTCGGGCACCTCGGGCGCCGGGCCGGAGCCGACCGCGGTGATGATGTTGTCGTCGACGACGATGTATCCGCGGCTGTGTTCGGTGTACGCCGCGTCGACGGTGGCGATCGCGGCGCCGTCGATCACCAATCGAGCCATTTGTCCCCCAGCGTATTTCGGTTATGTAAGCCAGCCCTGCTGGAAATCCCATGCCGGCCCGGGCGGCGGCGCGTCGTCGCGCGTGACGGTGGCCTGGATCAGCCCGTACGGGCGGTCGTCGGCGTGGAACACCTCGTTGTTGTTCTCCAGCCCGAACCGCGACAGATCGTAGGCGAAGTGGTGTTTGTTGGGCGCCGACAACCGCACCTCGGCGATCATCGGATAGCTCTCCAGCACGGCCTTGCCCATGTGGAACAGCGTCTGCTGCAAAGCCTTCGACTGCAGCACCGCGAACTGTTCGACCAAATGCGCCTTGACCCCGGTGTAGACGTCGTCCCAGTCCACGTCGGTGGTGGTGAACCGCCATTGCGCGATCAGCGAGGTCGCCATGACGCGGTCGTGGGTGGGTTCGAGGACGGTGTACTCGTCGGTGAGGAACCCGGCGAACTCCGATCCGGTGGACTTCAGGATCACCAGATCCTTCAGTCCGCCGACGATCCAGGCGCCGTCCGCGTCGACCGTCACGGCCGTGGTGCGGGTCTCCTGGCCTTTGCGGATCCAGGTGTGGTCGTGGTCGGCCCCGTCGACAATCACGCGCTCCCAGGCGTATTCATCGATCTCGATGCGCGCCGCGGAGACTGGTTCGACGTCGTCGACGAAGTGGCGGGCAAGTGCAAGCCCGTACTCCTCGATGGTCGTGATGCCGGGCTGTTTGGCGTAGGCGTACGCGGTCTGCTTCTGGCTGTCGGTGGGCAGCACCTGCGACTGATCACCGATGAGATGGGCGCCGCTGAAATCGCCGCGCAGGCAGGTCGAGACGTTGAGGTCGCGGATCTCGTGCCGCGGGCTGTCGCGGTAGATCCGCACGACGCGGTTCTGGGCCTTCCCGTACTGGTTCTTGCCCAGGATGATGTCGGACATATCAGCTTCCTCGGTACGTCGAATAGGCGAAGGGCGCCAGGAGCAGCGGCACGTGGTACTTGGCACCGGTGATGTCCAGTGCGATGACCACCTCCGGGTACAGGCTACTCACCCGCTGTAAAGCGAAATACGTTGCGGTGTCGAAACGTAACCGGTGAAGTCCCGACGCCGGTCCGGTGTACAGGTCGGGGATGCGGCCGTCGCTGTCGGTGGCGCCCTGTGCCAGCACGGTGCCCTCGGCGTCGCTGAACGTCACGGGGACCCCCTCGGCCGGGCGCCCGGTGACGGTGTCGAGCACATGGGTGCTGATATGCGTCATGTCTCCCCCTCGGCGAACAGGCGTTGCAGCCGCAGCCGGTTGATCTTTGCCAGCTCGTTGCGCATCACCCGGCGTTCGGTCTCCGGGTCATTCTCCAGGCGCTCGGTAAGAATCGCGAGAAGTTCCTCGGCGGAGCGGCCGCTGGCACACACCAGGTAGACGTACCCGAACGTGTCTTCGTAGACACGGTTCTTCTCGGCCAGCTCGGCGCGGACGGCCGCGTCGGCGCCGGCCACGCCCGCCTGTTCACGCGCCGAGGACGGGTTGTCGACGCGGCCCCCGATGCGCGGGTGCCCATCGAGCGCTTCGTCGATCTCGGCGTCGGGCAGTTCGGCGAGCACCCGGTCGGCGCGGTCCAGCAGCGCGTCCACGTCGGGGAACGGTCCCCCGGCCAGTACCCGCCGGGCCCAGATCGTGGACGTGCACACGTCGAACAGCACGTGCATCCGCTGGCGGTCGCTGAGCTGGTTGAAATCAGCGATGGCGAGTGTGCGGCCGGTCATGTCACCGGAGTTCGGTGAGTCGACCGAAGCGTGCTGCCGCAATCGGGTTCGCGTCGGCCACCAGGTCGTCGAACCGGTATTTGACGATCTTCGCGATCTCGATCAGCGCGAACGACTTCTCCGCGGCCGGCGAGTTGTCGATCCGCGACCATCCGTTCTGCAGGATCCGGTCGAAATGCTGGGTCTCGCGCGCGCAGATGATGAGCGGGAATCCGAAGTGTTCCCGGTACGCGGTGGCCAGTTGGACGACGTCGTTGTGGTCGTCCTCGTCGAGGTTGGACAGCGCGACGTGGTCGACGGCCAGCGCATGCCCTGTCTCGTCCTCGGCGCCGAGGTCGGGAAACGCACGCACCAGTTCCAGCTGCTGATCGGCCGAACCGGCGAGCAGGGCGTCCTGGAACGCCTGTCGCAACGCGTTCGTGTCGGTGAACGGCCGGCTGGTGTACACGCGCTCCAGCACCCACGGCACGTTCTGCACCACACCGCCGAACACCTCTTTGAAACGCTGCTCGGTCATGGCGTTGACCTCGTCGAGGGTGATCGTGCCGCTGCCCGCCACGCGCGCACCGCGACCGCCGAGGTGGAAGAACACCACGTTGAGCAGGATCGCGGTGATCGCGCCGATGCTTATGCCGCTGCCGAACAACAGGTCGATGCCGGCCGGGAGCGCCTGCGCCACATCGGGATACGACGTCACCCACAGCGCTGCGGCCAGGCTGGTGGTCACGATGATGAGGTTGCGGTGGTCGGTGAAATCCACCTTGCCCAGCGTCTGGATGCCGACGACGGCCACCGTCGCGAACAGCGTGAGCGCGGCGCCACCCAGCACGGGCTGGGGTATCGAGGACACCACCGCGGCGACCTTGGGCAGAAAACCCAGCAGGATCATGATCACGCCCGCGGCGGCCACCACCCAGCGGCTCTTCACCCCGGTCAGCCGGACCAGGCCGACGTTCTCCGAGAACGCGGTGTAGGGGAACGAGTTGAAGACGCCGCCGATGGTGGTGGCCAGGCCGTCGGCCCGCAGCACGTTGCCGATGTCGGAGGCCTTGACGCGCTTGCCGACGATCTCACCGGTCGCATACGTGCTTCCTGTGGACTCGACCGCGGTGATCATCAGCACGATGATCATCGTCAGGCACGCGACGAAGTCGAACTTGGGCATGCCGAACAGGAACGGCTGGGTGAAGCCGAACATGTTCGCCTGTGCAACGTCGTCGAAGTTCATGTCGCCCAACGCGTATGCCACCGCGCAGCCGATGACCAAACCGAGTAGCACCGCAACGGTGGCCAGGAACCCGCTGAAGATTCGCTGGATGGCGACGATGACGGCGATGGTGCCCAGGGCGTAGAGGAACCACCGCAGGTTGGTGGGATCGACCTCGCCGGTGTGCGGATTGGTCACCGCGTCGTGCGCGCCGACGGGAACCAGGCACAGTCCGATGATGGTGATCAGGGTCCCGGTTACCACGGGCGGGAAGAACCGCAGCAGCTTGATGAACACCGGTGCGATCAGGAACGTGAAGATGCCGGCGACGATCACCGCGCCGTACACATAGAGCAGGCTGGGAGCGCCGCCGCCGTGCGCGAGGCCGATCGCGATGATCGGTGACACCCCGGCGAATGTCACGCCCTGCAGCAACGGCAGTCGCACACCGACTTTCCAGAACCCGACGGCCTGGATTATCGACGCGATGCCGCACGTGAACAGGTCGGCGGTGATGAGCTTCACGAGGTCCTGGGTGGGCAGGTCGATGGCGCTGGCAATCAGGATCGGAACCAGCACCGCGCCTGCGTAGAACGCCACCACGTGCTGGAACCCGTACGTGGCGAGCTTGCCGACGGGTGGTACCTCGTCGACCGGATGCACGCGTCTTTTGGACTGCAGCGTTAGCGGTGCGACCATCGACTAAGAATCTGACAGATCGCGGCGGTTCGCACGCCGAGCGGTACGCCACGCCTCACGCTGCGCGGCGCGGTCGCTTTGATTACGGTAGCGGGAATGGACCTCAACACCGTGGAGGTGGTGGACCGGCCGACCCGCCGCGACGAGTTGTGGCCGTTGGGGACCGGCGACGCGGTGTTTGCCGGTGGGACCTGGCTGTTTTCCGAGCCGCAGCCGCAGCTGCGCAGGCTGGTGGACCTCACCGCACTGGCATGGCCGCCGGTCACTTTGAGCGACAGCGGTATCGAGCTCGCCGCCACCTGCACGCTGGCCGAAGTGGCCCGCCTGTCAGCCGATCTGCAGGAACATCGGACCGAGTGGCCAGCCGCACCGTTGTTACAGCAGTGTTGCGGAGCATTGTTGGCGTCGTTCAAGATCTGGCACTGCGCCACAGTCGGTGGCAACATCTGCCTGTCGTTTCCGGCGGGGTCGATGATCTCTCTGTGCACGGCGCTCGACGGCGAGGCCACGGTGTGGAGCGCCGACGGCAATGATTTTCGCCTCCGCGTCGCGGATCTGGTCACCGGCGCCGGCACCAACGTTCTGGCCGCCACGGACGTTCTGCGCTCGGTGCATCTGCCCGCCGCGGCGCTGCGCGCCCGCACGTCCTACCGCAAACTCGCACCGTCGCCGTTGGGCCGGTCCGGCATCGTGGTGATCGGCCGCCGCGACACGGCAGCCGACGGCGGGCGGTTCGTCCTCTCGGTGACCGCGGCGACCGTGCGACCGTTCGTGTTCACGTTTCCGGACGTGCCCGGCCGGGACCAGCTCAGGGATGCGCACGCGTCAATCCCGGCGGACGCGTGGTCCGACGATCCGCACGGTGATCCGGACTGGCGCCGGGCGATGACACTGGTGCTCGCCGAGCAGGTCCGTTCGGAGCTGGCGTGAGCTTCAGCGTCAACGGTAAGGCCATCTCCGGTGCCCCTGAGCCCGGACAGTGTCTGCGCACCTTTCTGCGCGACCACGGCCATTTCGAGGTCAAGAAAGGGTGCGACGCCGGGGACTGCGGCGCGTGTTCGGTATTGGTCGACGACGTGGCAGTGCATTCCTGTGTGTACCCCGCGTTCCGCGCCGAGGGCCGCGACGTGAAAACCGTTGCCGGCCTGGGCACACCCGACGATATGCACCCTATGCAACGCCGGTTCGTCGAAGCGGCCGGATTCCAGTGCGGCTTCTGCACGGCCGGCATGATCACCACCGCCTCGACCCTCACCGACGACCAGCGCACCAACCTGCCCGAGCACCTCAAGGGCAACCTGTGCCGCTGCACCGGCTACCGCTCCATCACCGATGCACTGGACGGCGTCAGCAACGTCGAGAAATCCGGCGGCACGACGACTTCGGTGGCGGCGCCGGCCGCCGTGCGGGTGGTGACCGGCGCCGAGCAGTACACCATGGATCACACGCCCGAAGGGCTGCTGCACCTGGCGGTGCTGGGCAGCCCCGTCGCGCACGCGCGCATCGCCGCCATCGACACCAGCGCCGCCGAGGCCACACCCGGCGTCCACCTGGTCCTCACCAACCTCGACGCGCCGCGCGTCGCGTTCTCCACGGCCCGCCACGAGATCCGCGAGGACGACCCCGATGACACCTACGTGCTGGACAGCACCGTACGGTTCGTCGGCCAGCGGGTCGCCGCTGTCGTCGCCGACAGCGTCGCCGCCGCCGAAAAAGCGTGTCGCGCAATCGCCGTCGAGTACGAGCAGCTGCCCGCCGTGTTCGACCCCGAAGAAGCGCGCTCCCCCGGCGCACCGCTGCTCCACGCCGACAAAGGACCCGACGCCCGCATCGCCGACCCGTCGCGCAACATCGTCGCCGAACTGCACGGCGGTGTCGGTGATGTCAAGCAGGCCGTGGCCGCCGCACACACCGTGGTCCGCGGACGGTATCGGACGCAGCGGGTACAGCATGTGCACCTGGAAACTCACGGCTGCACCGGGTGGCTCGACGAGCACGGGCGGCTGACTATTCGTACCAGCACCCAGGTGCCCTTTCTGGTGCGCGACGAGTTGTGCCGGATCTTCGGGTTGGACCGCGACGCGGTACGCGTGTTCGCCACGCGTGTGGGCGGCGGTTTCGGTGCCAAGCAGGAGATGCTGGTCGAGGACCTGGTCGCGCTGGCGGTGCTGCGACTGGGCCGCCCGGTGCGCTATGAGTTCAGCCGGTCCGACGAGTTCACCATGGCGCCGTGCCGGCACCCGTTCCGTGTCGATGTCACCGTAGCGGCCGACGGTGACGGCACGCTGACGGCGCTGGCCGTCGACGTCCTCACCGACGCCGGCGCGTACGGCAATCACAGCCCCGGCGTGATGTTCCACGGTTGCGCCGAATCGGTTGCCGTGTACCGCTGTCCGAACAAACGGATCGACGCGCAGTCGGTCTACACCAACAATCTGCCGTCGGGCGCGTTCCGGGGTTACGGTCTTGGGCAGGTGATCTTCGCAATCGAGTCGGCCCTCGACGAGCTCGCGCAACGCCTGGGCATCGATCCGTTCGAGTTGCGGCGCCGCAATGTGGTCCGCCCCGGGGACCGGCTGATCGACGCGCACGAGCCCGAGGATCTGTTGTTCGGCAGCTACGGGCTGGACCAGTGTCTCGACCTGACACAGGCCGCGCTTGCCGCGGGCAGCGGTGCCGTCGCGCCGGAGGGCTGGCAGGTCGGTGAGGGCATGGCGGTCGCCATGATCGCCACGCTGCCACCCCGTGGGCATTTCGCCGACGCGACGGTGTCACTGCTAGACGATGGACGCTACGAGTTGTCGGTGGGGACAGCCGAATTCGGCAACGGCACCACGACGGTGCACTCTCAGCTTGTCGCGACGCTGATGAACACCACCGTCGACCGGGTGACCATCCGCCAGGCCGACACCGATTCCGGCGGTTACGACACGGGGGCTTTCGGATCGGCGGGCATAGTCGTGGCCGGGCGTGCGGTACATCAAGCGTGCGTCGCGCTGCGTGCCGCGATCGAACACGCCGCGGCCGAGTTGACCGGAGCGGACGCGCTGGCGTGTGTCGTGGGTCCGCATGGTGTGCAGTGCCGCGACCAGTTCATCCCGTTCGCCGAGCTTGCGCTGCCGTTGGCCGCGACCGGCCACCATGACGGCACGCCCCGTTCCGTGGCGTTCAATGTGCAGGGCTTCCGTGTGGCGGTCAACCCCGAGACCGGTGAGGTACGGATCCTTCAGTCGGTGCAGGCAGCCGACGCCGGTGTGGTGCTCAACCCCGAACAGTGCCGTGGGCAGGTGGAAGGTGGTGTGGCGCAGGCGATCGGCTCAGCGCTGTACGAGGAGATGCGCGTGGGCGCCGACGGCAGGGTGCTCACCCAGACGTTGCGCAACTATCACATCCCTCAACTCGCGGACGTCCCGCGCACTGAGGTCTATTTCGCGGACACGTACGACGAGCTCGGCCCGCTCGGCGCCAAGTCGATGAGCGAATCACCGTACAACCCCGTCGCCCCGGCGCTCGCCAACGCGATCGCGCGTACCGTCGGCATTCGTCCGCGCGAGCTACCGATGACGCCCGCGCGGATCTGGCGGGCGCTCCACCAAGCGCGTGCGTGAGTTCAGCGGTTGCTCACCACGTTGTCAACGTCCCGCACAGCACCACGATCGGCAGAGGTCGCCAGCAGCGCGTACGCGCGCAGCGCCGTCGACACGGGGCGATCCCGGTCACGCGGCTGGTAGCCGCCGCAGGCCAGTAGTTCCGAGCGTCGCCGCGCGAGCTCGTCGTCCGCGACTTCGAGTGTCATTGTCCGGGCGGGTATGTCGATCACGACCCGGTCACCGTCACGGATCAGGGCGATCGGCCCACCCGCCGCGGCCTCCGGTGACACATGGCCGATCGACAATCCCGAGCTGCCGCCGGAGAACCGTCCGTCGGTGATCAGCGCACACGACTTGCCGAGCCCGCGTCCCTTCAAAAACGACGTCGGGTAGAGCATCTCCTGCATTCCCGGTCCGCCCCGCGGACCTTCGTAGCGCACGACGACGACGTCACCCGCGGTGATCCGGCCACCGAGAATGGCGTCGACCGCCTCCTCTTGGGACTCGACCACCACTGCCGGGCCTGTGAAGGTCAACAGGTTGTCGTCGACGCCTGCGGTTTTGACCACCGCACCGTCGGGCGCGAGGTTGCCGGTCAGGATCGCCAGCCCACCGTCGGGTGAATAGGCATGGGCGACATCGCGAATGCAGCCGCGCGCGGCATCGAGATCCAGGCTCTCCCACTGTTCGGACTGTGAGAACGCGGTCGCGCTGCGGCGCCCGCCCGGCGCGGCGTGGAACAGTGCGACGGCCTCGTCGGAGGGGTCGTCGCCTCGGACATCCCAGGCGCCCAGCCAGTCGTCGAGGTTGGCGGCGTGGATCGCGTGGACATCCTTGGCCAGCATCCCGGCGCGGTGCAGTTCGCCGAGGATCGCGGGGATGCCTCCGGCGCGGTGGACGTCCTCCATCAGATACGAGCCGTTCGGCGCGACCTTGCACAGGCACGGGATGCGCCGGGAGATGCGATCGATCTCGGTGATGGCGAAGTCCAGTTCGGCCTCGTGTGCGGCGGCCAGCAGGTGCAGCACGGTGTTGGTCGATCCGCCCATTGCGATGTCCATCGCCATCGCGTTCTCGAACGCCGCGCGCGAGGCGATGGCTCGCGGCAGCACCGAGGCGTCACCGTCGCCGTAGTACCGCTGAGCGAGCTCCATGATGGTGCTGCCGGCCTTCTCATACAACGCTTTTCGCGCGGTGTGGGTGGCCAGCAGCGAACCGTTGCCCGGCAATGCCAGACCAAGCGCCTCGACGAGGCAGTTCATCGAGTTGGCGGTGAACATGCCCGAACACGATCCGCACGTCGGGCACGCGGCCTCCTCGATGCGAACGAGGTCCTCATCGCTGGTGGTGGGGTCGGCGGCGCCGCTCATCGAGTCGATGAGATGCAGACCGGTCCGCACCCGGCCGTCGACGAGGGTGGCGCGGCCACCCTCCATGGGACCGCCCGAGACGAACACCGTCGGCACATTGAGCCGCAGGGCCGCCATCAGCATGCCGGGGGTGATCTTGTCGCAGTTCGAGATGCACACCAGCGCATCGGCCTTGTGCGCCTCCACCATGTACTCCACCGAGTCCGCGATGAGGTCGCGCGACGGCAGCGAGTAGAGCATGCCCGAGTGCCCCATCGCGATGCCGTCGTCGACGGCGATGGTGTTGAACTCGCGCGGGATGCCGCCTGCGGCGCGGATGGCGTCGGAAACGATCCGGCCGACCGGCTGCAGATGCGTGTGCCCGGGCACGAACTCGGTGAAGCTGTTGGCGACCGCGACGATCGGCTTGCCGAAGTCTTCGCGGGCCACCCCGGCAGCGCGCAACAACGCCCGCGCACCCGCCATGTTGCGACCGTGCGTCACCGTCCGTGACCGCAATGGAAAGGAGGAAGAGGCCATGCGAACACTGTCCGCAGCGACGCGTCGCACGGGAAGACGGCGTCACCACTAGTAGTGACAGCACTAGTCTCAGGGGCATGGCGACCCAGGAGGAGCACCGCGCCGAGCTTGGCGCGTTCCTGCGTGCGAGCCGTGAGCGCCTGGATCGTGCCGACTTCGGCCTGCCGCCCGCGGGCCGGAACCGCAAGGTCGGGCTGCGCCGCGAGGAGGTCTCGTACCTGTCGGGGGTCAGCGTCACCTGGTACACGTGGCTCGAACAGGGCCGCGACATCAACCCGTCGCGGCAGGTGCTCGACGCCATCAGCCGCACCCTGCGCCTGACCGCGGCCCAACACCGCTATGTGCTGACGCTGGCCGGCTTCGCGCCGGTGCCTGCGGCCCCCGCCGACGACGTCATCGACGTCCCCGCGCACGTACAGCGCCTGCTCGACGCGATCGGTGACAATCCCGCCTACGCGCTGACACCGGAGTGGGGTATCGCCGGGTGGAACGCGGCATACCAACGCCTGTACCCCAATGTCGCGACGACACCACCGGCGCAGCGCAATCTGCTGTGGCTGGTGTTCACCGACCCGTTCGTCCGGGATTTGCTCGACGACTGGCCGGTGACCAGCCAGCGGTTTCTCGCGGAGTTTCGTGCGGAAATCGGCCCGCGTCTGGGCAATCCGGTGCTGCTCGATTTGATAGCGCGGCTGTCGGCGGCCAGTGAGGAGTTCCGGGCGGGCTGGGAGCGCCACGACATCCGCGGTTTCGAGTCACGCGAGCGGGTGTTCCACCATCCCGAGTTCGGCGTGGTGACCTATGAGCACCACCAGCTGCGTCCGTCGGATCAACCCGAGCTCCAGCTCGTCGTCTACACCCCGATCGGCTGAGCGCTCGTCACCTGCGGACCGCGCCGGTGACCTGCCGCCAGCCTGTGCCCGATTCGCCAGCACGGGGGCCGAACATCGTGTTGGATGGCGGGGTGGCAACCGCGAGCCGCAGCCGGGTGATATCCGCTCCGCAGCAGGCAATCTGGGACGTCCTGGCCGACTTCGGCGCACTCAGCTCCTGGGTGGACAGCGTCGATCACTCCAGCGTGCTCAACGCCCACCGGGAGGTGCTCGGCACCACGCGCCGCGTGCAGCTCGGCCGCATGGTGCTGGTCGAACGCATCACCGAGTTCGAGGAGCCATCGGTTCTGGCCTACGCGATCGAGGGCCTGCCACGGCAGATGGGCCGGGCGACCAATCGGTGGACGCTGCGACCCGTCGACGGGGGCACCGAGGTGACGATCACCAGCATCGTCGACGGCACCGGTCCGCTATCCACCATCCTCTCGCCCGTCAGTGTCCGGGTGGTGGCCCGACAATCCGACGGCATGCTCACCGGACTGGCGCGCGAGATGGGAGCCGCGACGTGACCGACCGGCCCGACATCGTCATCCTGATGACCGACGAGGAACGCGCGGTCCCGCCGTACGAGTCGTCTTCGGTGCTCGCCTGGCGTGAGCGCGTTCTCACCGGGCGACGCTGGTTCGACGAGCACGGCGTGAACTTCACCCGTCACTACACCGGGTCGCTGGCGTGTGTGCCGAGCCGGCCGACCATGTTCACCGGCCAGTACCCCGATCTGCACGGTGTCACCCAGACCGACGGGCTGGGCAAGCGCTACGACGATTCCCGGCTGCGCTGGCTGCGCCGCGGCGAGGTCCCGACGCTGGGCAATTGGTTCCGCGCCGCCGGCTACGACACGCACTACGACGGCAAATGGCACATCTCGCACGCCGACCTCGAGGATCCCGCCACCGGGGAGCCGCTGGCCACCAATGACGATGACGGCGTGATCGATCAGGCCGCCGTGCAGGCCTATCTGGAGGCCGACCCGCTGGCGCCGTTCGGGTTCTCCGGTTGGGTCGGGCCCGAGCCGCACGGAGCCGCCATGTCCAACAGCGGTTTTCGACGCGACCCGATCGTTACCGACCGCGTCGTCGCATGGTTGGAGGACCGGTACGCGCGTCGCCGCGCCGGCGATGCCGACGCGCTGCGGCCGTTCCTGTTGGTGGCGAGCTTCGTCAACCCGCACGACATCGTGCTGTTTCCGGCGTGGGCGCGACGCATGCCGTTCGGTCCCTCGGAGCTCGATCCGCCGCACATTCCCGCGCCGCCGACGGCCGAGGAGGATCTGCGCGACAAACCGGCCGCGCAGATCGCGTTCCGCGAGGCGTACTACACCGGGTACGGCCCGGCGATGGCCGTCGCACGCACCTACCGCCGCAAGGCGCAGCAGTACCGCGACCTGTACTACCGGTTGCACGCCGAGGTCGACGGCCCGATCGACCGGGTGCGCCGCGCCGTCACCGAGGGCGGGTCCCAAAACGCCGTGCTGGTGCGGACTTCCGACCACGGCGAGCTACTCGGCGCGCACGGCGGGTTACACCAGAAGTGGTTCAACCTGTACGACGAGGCCACCCGCGTGCCGTTCGTGATCGCCCGCATCGGATCTGAGCCGACTACCGCGCGGATCGTCGACGCGCCGACGTCGCATGTCGATCTGGTGCCGACACTACTCGGCGCGGCCGGTGTCGATGTCGGCGCGGCCGTTTCGGCGTTACGCGAGTCGTTCAGTGAAGTGCATCCGCTGCCGGGCCGCGACCTGATGCCCGTGGTCTCCGGTGCGCCCGCCGACGAGCACCGACCGATCTACCTGATGACACGCGACAACGTGCTCGAAGGCGACACTGGCGCGTCCGGGGCCGCCCGCCAGCTCGGCCGCGACGTCAAACCCCCTGCGCCGCTGCGGATCAAGGTGCCCGCACATGTCGCCGCGAACTTCGAGGGGCTGGTGGTCCGTGTCGACGACGCCGACGCGCGAGGCGGGGCCGGGCATCTGTGGAAGCTGGTGCGCACCTTCGACGATCCGAGCACCTGGACCGAGCCCGGGGTGCGGCATCTCGCGGCCGACGGGTTCGGTGGCGACGTTTACCGCAGCGATCCGCTCGACGATCAGTGGGAGCTCTATGACCTGACCGCCGACACGGTCGAAGCGGTAAACCGTTGGGGCGATCCGGATCTGCACGATCTGCGGCAGTTTTTGTGGGCACAGCTCAAGCAGGTCCGCGCGGCGTCGGTGCCGGAGCGGAATGTGCCGTGGCCGTATGCGGAGCGGCAGCCGCCAACTGCCAAGGGTGAGGGACTGCTGCGGCGGGTGATCAAGCGGGCGTAGTCGCCGTCGCGTCGTCTCAAATCCGCACTGTCACTGCCGGTTCGAGTCTCGGGCGATCAATGCCGCCGCGGTATCGATCCATGTCGGAATGGGATTAGACCCACCTCGGTATCGCGCGTAATTTCACGCTCAGCACCAGAGCCGGTGCCAGGGGCTGAAAAGAGAGTCGATGTACACGACCCGGCGCAATTTGCTTTTCGGGACGGCGGCCACCATTGCGGCCATGGCCACGGGCGCATGCTCGTCGTCTTCGGCCCAGCAACCGCAGGCGCATCCCACGTCGCCGCCGACGCCGTCGTTCCAGCCGAACCAGCGGTACCCCGATCCGGCGATCGAGATCCTCGATCCGAGCTTCACCAAGTATCGGCTGTTCTCCAGCTCGCTCGAGCAGGTCGCCACCGGGATGCGCGGGGCAGAGGGCCCGGTGTATTTCCCTGACGGCGGCTACCTGTTGTGCAGCGACACTCCGAACAACCGGCTCATGAAGTTCGACGAAAACGACGGCAGCTTCACGGTGTTCCGTCATCCGTCGAACTACTCGAACGGCAATGCGCGGGACCGCCAGGGCCGGCTGGTCACGTGTGAGCACTCCGAGACGCGGCGCATCACCCGCACGGAGGAGAACGGCGACATCACCGTGTTGGCCGACAGTTTCGAGGGCAAGCGGCTCAACGCACCCAATGACATCGTGGTGAAGTCTGACGACACCATCTGGTTCACCGACCCGTTGTTCGGCATCAACGGCGAGTGGGAGGGCAGCCGCGCAGAGCCCGAGCAGCCCACCACCAACGTCTACCGGCTCACCCCTGACGGTGAGTTGACTGCGGTGATCACCGACCTGGTGAATCCGAACGGGCTGGCATTCTCCCCCGACGAGAAGAAGCTCTACGTCATCGAGTGGCGCGGCACGCCTAACCGCAGCCTATGGAGCTACGACGTCGCCGACAACGGCACCGTCGCCAACGAGACCAAGCTGATCGACGCCGCCGACCAGGGGCGCGCTCGACGGGTTCACGGTCGACCGTGACGGCAACCTGTGGTGCGGCTGGGGCAGCAACGGCCTGGTCGCCGACCAGCCAACCGACGTCGGCGGCCGCAAGGTGTACGAACTCCGCGGCAAGCCCGAAGATCTCGACGGCGTCATGGTTTTCAACCCACAAGGCAAGCCGATCGGCTTCATCCGTCTCCCCGAGCGCTGCGCCAACCTGACCTTCGGCGGGCCGGAGAACAACCGCCTCTACATGGCGGCTTCGCACTCCCTGTATGCGTTGTATGTGGAGGCGTTCGGGGCGACGTGATCGGTGTGCGAGTCTGGCGCCGAACCAGCCAACTTCGGGTCACGCTGTCCGTTCTTCCCGCGATAATGCTCTCGTACGGTTCGACGAGACAGCGTCGTGAGGAGATGGCGTGACCGAGGCATCCGACCCTCTGTTGCTCGGGCAGCGCGTGGTCGCCATCCTCGAGACCGGCCTGCGCACCGCCACCTACAAGCTCGCGACGTTGATGGCGTTGATCGAGCACTGTGTCGAAAACCTGCCCGCCGACCCCGCGGACACGCTCGCCGTGCCGATTCCCGCGCTGGCACATCGTGTGCTGGAGCTTTACTGGCAGCAGGTTCGGCCCTTCGATGGGCATGAGTTGCGTCAGTCCACCCAGCCGAAGGCGCGGATCCTCGCTGCCACGAAGGCCCTACGTGATGCTGCGGCGACGCGGCGTGGCGGGCTGTCCGTCGACATCGCACGGCTACGTGCTCCTGACGCCTATGACCGCGCGATCGACGACATCACGCTGTGTCTGGCGCAGCAGCCCCTGCACCGGATGCAAAAGCTGCCGGGTGCAGCGAGCAGCGACGCGTTCCTCTACGACGACTCGTTTCTGCATGACCAGGTCAGTCGCAAAACGTTGCGGGAGCACGGGGATGCGATCGTTCTCAAACCTGGCGTCGCGCATGGTCTGGCACGGTTAGCGGGACTGCTGAAGCCGGCGTTAGAGATCATGTGGGTCGAGGACGTGCGGCGGATGAACCGATTCCTCGACGCCGACGTGCCCGATGTCGCCGGCCACCTGTTCGGCCGTGAACGCACCGCACTCGCCGCGGTGCGCGAGCCGTTCAAGGAAGCCTTTGGCCCACACTGCTTTTACTGCGGGACTCATCTACCCGCAGACAACCCGATCGACCACGCGCTGCCCTGGTCTTTGGTCGGGATCGACGGTCTGGCCAACCTGGTCCTGGCATGTGCGCGCTGCAACAGCGACAAGGGTGGCGCGTTGCCCGCGGTGGCGATCGTTGATCGTGTACTGGGGCGGGATGTAGCAGTGCTCGAGGAGATTGCATCAACCCTGCAATGGCCGACCCAGCATCCACGGGTCGTCGCCGCGGCTCGCGGAATCTACCGCGGACAGCCAGTTGGGGTGCCCACCTGGGCGGGCTACCGCCGCAGCGAGCGGCTTGATATCAGCTTCCCGCCCTGGTGGGCTGACCGGTAAGACGTTCGCTTGTCGAAACGTCAAACCAAAGTGAGGCGCTTGGCTTCCACCTCAATTTCGAGAGCAGCGTCGAGCTGCCACGGCCTCGCCCATTCGAGGAGAAGATCGTCCCAGGATGGCGCCGCGGCCGTCGCGCGTCGACGCTGGTCCTGGAGCGCACTCCAGCCCAAAGTGGCGATTCGCATCAGAACGGGGACATTGATGTGTCGCACCGCGAAGGCCGGATTCTCGGTCAGAAGGAGGACCGCGGTCGACTTGCCAAGGGCCACGGCGCCGACGAGCCCATGTCCGGCGAGGAGCATCTCGGTCTGCAATGTACGCTCGGCTGCAGTCAGTTGTAGAGTGCCGCGGGTCTGGTACGCACGCGCCAATATGTGGGTGCGGATGATCGCCTCAGTGCTGAGCACCGACAGTGTCGGTGTCAGCATCCCCGACCGAACATTGAGCCCCTGACCGAGTGGTCGCGGTCCTTCGTAGGCTGCGTAGGCGAACTCGCGTACCCATTGGTTGTCCAACTCGTTCAGCTTGCTGAACCCCGGTATCGGCAGGCTCATCGGGGTAACGATGTCGGCAGCCAGATGCTTCGCCCACAGGATCATGGCTTCCGGCCAGCTGTCCACCGTGCGCGCCAGGTGGATAACGACACCTCGACGGACATCTCGTTCCCGTGCGGCCATGCCGTTGCACGAAAGACTCCTTCGCGGATCTGACGGAGCGCTTCGAGGGGCCGAGCTAGATCATGCCCGGCAGACTTCACCCGATGCCCGGGGCCACCCACGCCGATTCCGGTGTAATCGATCGGCAGGCGCCGGCCGTCAGCTTCCCATCCCTTGATCAAGTTCGATTGTTTCAACTTACCGAGGCTGTCGGACACGAGACCGTCGAGTTGTGTGTCGAAAAGGGTTGCTGCGGCGCCGACCACGCCGGCCAGGCCGAGCACCATGAAGTCGTCACGTGCCCACGGCAGCCGCTGCGAATCAAGCCAGCTTTCGTAGCGCTCCTGTTGTGCTGGCGTCAGGGCGGAGTACAGATCGACGTCCTCCCACCCGTGCTGGAGACGGAGGGCGTCGTTGGCATCGGTGAGCTCGCTGTACGTCATTGCCGGATCGAACGTCACCGCCGGCAGTGCAGGGCTTTCATCGTCGGCAAGTGCCGCGTCAAGGCTGCGTTCAATCTCGTCCAGGATCCGATGTTGGGAATCAAGATTGCGGTAGATCGACTCATCCATCAGCGGGCTCTTTCGCGTGGCGCGGTTGGCAGCGCCTTCTGTTCGGCAATGTGGTCCAGAGCGGCCTGTAGGGCGATCTCGGCCAGCTGCGTTCGTTCACGTTCTTCGATCAATTGTCGCCGGAGCTCTCGGTTTTCGTTGCTCAGCAGGGCGTTCAGTCGACGCATCTCCTGCAGTTTGTTGACCAGTTCCTGTTGCTTCTCGGCGACAACTGCCAACCGTTCTTGCAGGCTCTGCACAACGCGTTTGGCCTTTTCTTCGTCGTGTTCTGCCTCGATGACGACGAGCCGAGTCATGAGCTCGGCTCGGACGGCACTCCGGACAACGTCCGCGTTGTACGACTTCAACCACACGACCGCCGAAGTCAAAGTGTCGCCCAACCCTCCAGGCAGCCTTCCAAGCGCAGATGCCGTCGTCTCTCCGACGTTGGTGGAGCGGCGGCGGACTTCGCGTAGCGCAGTACCGCACTCGCGTTCGATGGCTTGGACGTCACGACTCTGGAGGCCCGTCATGGTCTCCGCGAATGTGCTCAACTGTTCCTCGCGCTGCCGCGTGTTCCACGCACCCTTGCCGGACCACGGGTCGAACAGGGTCGTGTCGATCAGAACCATGAGTGACCGCGGTCGCGATGCGATATGCGCACCGAGTCCGCCGGCCTCCGCCACCAACGCGGCGTGTACGTCGTGGCGACTGGCCAGGTCCACTCGACTCCGGAAGTCGTTCACCCATGCCGGCACAGCAGACGGCAGATTACGCAACTGATGTATTGCCCCGAGGACTTCGGCATCTCTGTCTCGACACTTGGCCTCGATCTTGGAGGCCGAAGACTCCGCGGCGATGTCGGCGTCCATCATCGCCAGACGAAAAGCCGTAAGTACCAGCGCTTCATCCGGAGCGAGCTCGAGCGCCTCGGAAAGCGCCGACTCCTGCCTGTCATCGGCCACTGATGGCCTCCCCTTCTTGCGACCTCCAGCAGTGTATGGATGCCATCTCGCAGACAGGATCCGGCATTGGGTCGACAGCCGGTAAGGGCTCACGCCTGAAACTGTCACACCTCCGCTCCCCCGCACACGTCCCGCACCTGGCAAACCAAACTCCGCACCTCGGCCACCGACGGCTGAAGCTCATACGCGTGGTGATGCACCGCCCTACTCAGTCCGTGCCATACCCGCTTGGCCTTCTCACCGAGCGGCTCCCCGCGGAGCGCTCCCAGCACCACTAACTTTGAACTGGTAGTAGGTGACCGATCGGTGTCGGCATGCACAGCCCAGGAACGGCTGATCTCGTCGAGCCAGTCTTCGAACGCGCGACGCGCCAACAGAGCCGCTGTACGAGGGCCACGCACGCCGAGGTTCACCGTGCCGTCAAGCACCTGATCGGCGAAATCCAACAACGCCGATCGGTCGGTCATGATGAGAGCTTCATCAGGTCACCAACTGCAAGTCGAGTCGCCTGCACCGCGTCGCGGTAGTTCACAACACCGTTATGGGCACCCGATGCCGCCACTTTCAGCGCGTGCCGCCGCGCTGACCCGCCGAACAGCCATCTATCCAGAGCAGTCTCGTTATCTGGATCCACCGCTAGGCCAAGGCGCCGCTTGGTCAACCGCGCTGTCTCCCAACGCTGTTCAACGTCAGCATGTGAATGTCCCTGTCCCAGGAGGCGCGTGCTGAATACATCCCACGCTGTTGATTCCAATGCGTCACGGCAGAGCACTGGCACCGCGACTCGTTTGATCGCGTCGGGGACTGCGTCGTCAGCGGCAATCGCGAACGCGTCGTCGAGCATTCTCATCGCCGGCCGGCTGGCTTCTGCCACGCTGACAACGGAGTTCATGCCACGAACCACCTCGACCACACGCGCCGGCAGCCGCGACCGGCGGATGGCGGCGGGCAGTCGGTCGTCGTGGGTGAACACGACAACCTGGCGAGTTTCAGCAAGTTGCGTCAGCACCTGCAGCAGTCCGTCGATCTTCGACGGGTCCATCGCCTGAATGGGGTCGTCGAGCACCAGGAACCGGAAGGGGCTCGCCGGCGATGTTGCCCTCGGAATGAAGATCGCCAGTGCCAATGCCTGTAGTTCGCCTTGGCTCATGACGCCAAACGCTTCGGTGTCGGATCCGTCGACTTCAGCTTTGAGTAGTACCCGACGGCTGGTCTTCTGGCCCACCAACTGGATCGCACCGAGTTCGACGTTGCTTTCCTGTCGCAGTGCCGCCCAAATCTGACGGGACTGTTCGGCCAGCGGCGCGATGCGCTGATTTCTCAGCTCGGCGGCGTTGTCCTGCAACCACTTCAGCGCCTCCGACGCCACGGTGAGTTGCGGCTCGACCTCGTCGGCCAGTTCCGCCTTCCGCACCCAGGCTGCCAGTTCAAGTGCCACCGGGCTCCACGCGTCTTGTCGCGCCTTGATGAGCTCAGCGGCCTCCTGTTGCAGGGCGGTGTAGGCATCACGTAGGACGGGCAGCTTGTGCTCGACGTGGTCGGCAAGTGCACGCTGTCCGTCAACTGGGACCACGGTGAACTGCTCGAAGGCTGCCTGCGCAGCCAACAGGGTGGTGAGCTCACCGTCCCCATCGGCAGGTGGCGCATCGACTGACTCCACAAGGCTCAAGACTCCGGCGCGCGCCTCGGCGGCAGCCTGCCGAGCCTCCGCCAGCGCCTTGACCACCCGTTGGTCTTGCTCCAACAGCTCGCGCGCTGCTGTTGCCCACTCCGCGGTGAGATACCCTTCCCCGCAGACCGGACACTTCTGATCCCCATGGGCCGCATGGAAATCCAGGCTCATCGACAACACCCGGCTCCGATCCGCGGCTAGAGCGTCAGCGCGTTCGGCCTCCTGCAGCTCCGCGCCGGCGGCCGCTCGAAGCACTTCGCACGCCAACGCCACCTCGTCGTCGGTCGGTGTCGATAATCCCTCCGCCTGTCGCCAAGCTGTCGGCACATCGGCCCCCGTTCCGCCGGTGACCAACGGCCGGAGCGCGTCGAGGTCGGGCCGGCGCTTCTTGACCTGGGTCAGCGCCTTCGCGGCACGTGGGTCCTCGTGCGACTCCAACTTGACCCGCAGCGCGGCACGCGCCTTCCGCCCTTCCTCCGACGGCTGCTTGAGCACCTTGACCTCGGCCTCCAGCCGCGTCATGGCCTCGGTGAGCTGCTCCAGTCCGAGCAACTTGTGCAGCTGGTCGTAGAACTTGCTAGGTGCGCCTTCGAGGATGCCGCCCAGTTCGTCGTAGCTCAGCAGCGGCCGGTACATCTCCAGCGCGCCGGACCACCCCAGCACGCTGACGTCTTCCCGCTTGCGTTTGGGCCGCTGCACCCAGCACGAGCAATTATCGACGTCGATGTCGTCACCGGCGGGCCAGTCCACTCCGATTGTGGTTGCGCCCGAGCCTTCTTCGGCCAGCACCACACGGAGCTGCGCCGGTTCTCCGGCGTGCAAGTTCCGCCAGCTTTGCGACCACACTCCGGGCTTGTCACCCCAGCGTGAGTTCTTGCCGGTGAGTGCGAGCTCGAGACCTTCCGCGAGTGTCGACTTGCCGCACCCGTTCCGTCCGGCGACGACGGTCAGCCCTGGCCCGGGTTGGAAGTTGAGCGTGACCTCGGGCCCGATTCCCCGGAATCCCTGCACGGTGATCGAGCGCAGATACGCCCCGACAGGTTCGGTTGTGTCCTCGTGGGTGGTGGTCAGCGATTCGATCAAATCGGGACGGGTCGCTGACTGGTCCAATACCTCCGTGAGGTCGTCGGCGCCTTCCAGCGCAGCGAGCACGACGAGCTTCGCTTCTTCGCTCAACGCGTCATCACGGTCAGCCAGGGACAACACGAAGTTCTTCAGACGGTCATCTGACATCGCACCCTCGATCATCTGAGCCGCAATACATTCGGCGAATCATTTCTGTTCACCGCCATGAGAAAACAGCGCATACTCCACGACGTCCGGTGCCTGATTCCACGCCGGGTTGGCCGCCCACGTCTCCGCGAGATCCAAGTACCGCAGATAGTCGTCTCGACGCACCCAACCACGCGCGGGCACCGTCCCGGGCGCGACGATGGCCAGCGCAGCTCGTACGCGTTCGTCAAGTACCAACGGCCGCTGCTTTTGGTGGCACGTGTAGCCGGCGTAGTAAAGCAGCTTCGTCCCGAACGACATGCCCAGTCCGCGGATCTTGTGGCTGTCCAGCAGCGCGCTCCATCCAGCGGCCGCCCCGTCTCTACGGGTGGCCTCCACGATGGCATTGATCTTCTCCACCGCCCCGTCCTGGCCCAGTACGGCGGCGGTGCGCTGCGACCCGTAGTCCTTCGGCTGGTAACCCCACGCCATCGTCATCAGGAAAAGATCGACGGGGTCGCGTCCGGATTGGGCATGCAAAAACTGCGCGCAATACCGCCGGCTTCTTCGACGTGCTCCCCAGATCGGCGTGAGCCTGTTCGTGGCCGGCGAATACGCCTGCCCAACGCTCGGGAATCCAACGGTTGGGCTGGCGCTCGACGTGAGCGGAGGTGTAACACCGCACGATTTTCGGGATCTCGCTGACCAGCCATGTGCCCGAGTCACATCCACCAAGTTCCGCCAGGGTGCGGTGAATCTCTGCGTCGATCTCGACCTGATCGATGTTTTGGCATCTGGCCAGGGTCGTCAACATGTCGGTGACTTCAGCGATGCCGGAGATCAGCTGCTCTCGATCGTCGACCACCTGCGTGAGTTGGTCAGCTTCCTCGCTCAGCTTGTTGACCAGCGCCCGCGCGAGGTCCCCGCCCGATAGCCGACGTGCTTCAACAGACCGGCCCGCCCCGCGAAGCATCTCCGGTACGTGTTCACGGACGAGTTCTCCGTCAGTCACTTTGCTGCCCTCACGACTTCACGACAATTAGCTAGCACATATAACCATGCAGGATCACGCGGCGGGGGGCGGTTTCCGGTTTTCAATTGTATTGCGACATAGAGGCCCCGACGCCGCCCGGTTGCACTCGACCACCACAGCGTAGGAGCCACAACAGGCTCCCAGAAGTCGACGCCCACACGCTGTCAGTCGAACGTCCAATTTTTGCTCGATCTCGTCGGCTCCGATCAGGACTTGTCGGTACCTGGTGGCATTATGCGAAGTACCGAAGGTGGTGGTGTGAGTGAGCCGTCAACAGAGTCAATCCGGTGGTGGACTGATCGGCCTCATCGGCGTGCTGTTTCTCATCGGGTTGATCATCAAATACATCTGGTGGATCTTGGCGGCGATCGGTCTCGTCCTGACGTTCTGGATCATCGCGGCATGTGTCCGCCACTATCAGTCCGTGGAAGCCGCGCGGCAACGCCGCGCCGCCGAGATCGCTGCGCGTGCCGACCAACAGCACCGTTGGGTACTCGACGGCGACCACCGCGGAATCTACGGCGAAGAGGGCGCTGAGCTGATGCGCTACATCGGACTGAGTGGTGCGTGCACCAGCTGGTCGCCACTTTGGCGTTGACATTTGTTTCTTCGATCCCGCATCGCGGTGTGCGCGAGATGCGGTTGATCTCGCGCACTCGGTCGAAGGACAGGACATGAGGGATGCAATGAACGAACTCGCTGGAGGTTACGACGTCATCGGAGACGTGCATGGTTGCGCCACTCAGCTCGAAGTGCTGCTGAACAAGCTCGGTTACCGGGAGGGCGCAACATCGGCTGTACACCACCACCCGCAGCGCCAGGCCATTTTCGTCGGCGACCTCATCGACCCGGCGACGAGCAGCTTCCCGTGCTGGAGGTCATCACGACGATGGTCGATACGGGCAGCTCCCGAATAGTCGTGGGAAATCACGAGTCAACGCGCCGGTCTATGACACCGAATGGCCGCCCGGAAGCGGGAAATACGTGCGACCACATGACAATACAGACTGCCCGCGGTCGGCCAAGAACACCAAACAGCATGCCGCGTTCCTCCAGCAGGTTCGCGGTGACGACCGCCGCCGATATCTGGAGTGGTTCACGACGATCCCGTTATGGCTGGATCTCGGAGATGTGCGCGTCGTGCACGCGTGCTGGCACGACGACTTGATCACGCTGGTCGAGAACCGCTGCGGTTCGAGTGCCCCATTCGACGAACTGCAGCACCTCGTGGCCGCCAGTACGAATGGTGACGACCTGTACGACGCTGTCGAGACACTCCTGAAAGGCCCCGAGATCAGCCTAGTCGACCGCGGCCAGCCGGAGTATCACGACAAGGGCGGCCATCCACGGGTAGCGCCCGGGTGCGTGGTGGAACGGCAAAGCCCGCACACTGCGCGACATCGCCGAGATGGGCGGCAAGTTCACCACCGCCACCGGCGACGCGTACCCGCCGCTGCCCGAGTTCGAGCTCTCCGGCGGAGACCAGTCATACGTCTACACCGCGCAAGTTTCGGTGTTCTACGGCCACTACTGGCGGCAAGGTTCGCCCAAGCACCGACATGATTGGACGAACTACCCGGCGTGCGTGGATTTCAGTGCGGTCAGGGCGGGAAGCTGACCGCCTACCGCTGGTCGGGCGAGGCCCTATCGATCCTGAGCATTACGTAACCGCAGAGTGATACTCGGTTGTAGCGAACCGCTACCCGGTCACGTCTTTGGGCAGTAACCCTCCCGTCTAGGAGATCAATCCCAACCCGCGAGTACCGGCCAAGTGGGCTTCTGCCGTAGCGAGTGACTCCAAGGCTCTTTAGTGAGTTTCAATCTGGCGAATGGTGAAGAGCTCACCGCTCAGCTCAGGCCATTGACTTCGCGAGTCGTTCCTAATTGTCAACTCACCGACCCTGCAACGCTCGTCAGCGGGGCTGAACTGGATGAAGCCGCCGTGAGCCCTAATCGCTGCGGTTCCGAACAGTGGCCCCACGGGGTGATCTAGAGCGCGGCGCAGTTGATCTTTCGTTACGCCAGGAAACTTCGGCCCCAGAGTCTCGATCAGCTCCAGTGAGTATCCGTCGGTGTGAAATGCCGAAATGGCCCCATCTACTAACCGCTCACTATACGAAATCGCGTTGCGCGGGCCGCGGTTGGTGGCGTGCACGGTGAGCCGAAGCCCAAACTTGGCATCGGGCGCTAAACCGGTCATTGGGGGAGGAACAAGTCCGTCGGCATTGGCCTCGCGAAGGGCGAACCACACAGGTCGTGCGGACCCGTCATCAGACATCCGGCGTGGCACACGATTCCAGCGCGCAACAACCTCAGCAGGTTTCCATGTACACCACTGGCCGCCCACTGTGTACCGGTAATAGTGAAGGTGTCCGCCAACCAAATCGATCGCGACTGGAGGATCTGGAATACCGGTGGAGCCCTGCTCAAAGCGCAAGCAGCGTACGCCGCTCGGCATCGCTTCGAGCACGTTTGTGAATAAGCAGTCTTCGGTGTCCGCGACGCGCGGTTCGGTGCTGTCGTAGAAACCACTAAAGTATTCGCCTGTCGAAATACTGAGCTGCGCCAAGGCTTGTTTCAAATCTGCCTTCAGCGCTTTCTGCCATTCGTGACGTTCCATGCCGCCAAATTGGACACGATAGCCAGACCAGACCTCGACTGTGTTGCCCTTACGGCGAATGATAAAGGGCCTCAATGTATCTCCTCGTTGTGCCTGCAAGAGTCGCGCGATCGACCGTATACCTCACCGGAGGTAGTTTTCGATCGCGCGCCCGACTCTCCCATCTCGTCCGTCCGGCACATGATCAGAACCATCGGAGGATTCGTTGAAGGAGATTTGGTGAGTCCGCTCTCCCACTTTCCGACTGATCGCTATGCGTCGCTGCGTCGATCGAGCTCGACTCGCTGTAGTCGTCAGGATTCCACACGCCGTATCGTCCGCGCTCGTAGTCAAAGTAAAGCTCGCCACGATCGTGCAACAGACCCCGATTCATAAATTCTCGCGTTCACCGAAGGTACTCCCAAATCGAGATCGGGTTCCGACGAAACTCCCGAATGTCGTGTGTCACGACAAACGCATACTGCCGTCGTGCTGCTTCTACCACCGAAGCCTGCAACTTGCAGAAGAAGTGCTCCTCCGGCCTCCACAGCGGGTGGCGTAGGACAACGCACTTGTCCTGACGAACGATCGCGGGGACGCCGTCGATCTCGATCTTTGATGAACCGTTGAGAGCTGCCGCTGCCGCGTCCATCCATTCCCCGTCGGCTGGAAGTGAGCGGGAGACGGTGAGCGGTTCCCCGACCACGAGCTCCAGGATATCGAGCGCAAGACGCCAGTCAAGAAGTGCATGTCGCTGCGCGTTGTTGTATGAACGCAGGCAGTCTGGGCAGGACGTGTCGCAGATCTCGGCGTGTTCCCTCTGTTGCCACGCCGACCGCAGCTCGTCCAACGCCTCTTCAAGCATGGTGGCGAAGAGGTCCGTGCGGCCCAGCTCGACGGCGTATCCCGCTCCGTTCTCTGCGGTGTCCGCCAGGAAAACAGCGGCTCCCACCTGTGTGTCCTGCTGACTGCCGTCCTCGTAGTAGATCGGCATACGTAACGGCAGGACACCGGCAGTGATCTCGACGGGATCGAGATCTAAGCACGCCTGTGCGGCACGTTTCAGCACCTCTGCAAACGAGGTGTACGCGGCGCGGCCCGACGGAATGTCGTGCAGCGCCACGGAACCGGTCCCAATGTCTAGCCGCGTAGGGGTAATGAGGAGTGCGTCTGTCACGCGCACCTCACCAATCGTTTTCATGGGGCTGGCGCTCGGCGGCGCGGTATCCGCCAGGACGGTGTTATCTCCTTGTGGGCGGAAGACATAACCGCGGCTGAAGTTGTCATTGATCGAAATGAGCTGGCTCTGAGAGTACTGCTCAAGCTTGAGATTCAGCGCCTCATCTGTGCTGGTAGGTTCGCCGGCGGGTACTAGACTTGGCGGTGAGACACTACTCAGCACCTCTTGATCGTCGTCGAAGGCACGGGGTTGATAGTTCGTGCGGAAACCTCGCGGTTCATACAGCTCGATGCGCTGTTCCGGGTTGCCACAGACCGAGCAGATCAGGTCTGACGTGAGCTCCATTCGTTGGCACTCCCCGCAACGCCCAACTATTTTGGGAGCGCCGAGGGGGTCGACCGCCTTGACGGTATTGCCCATCGGCTTGTAGGCCGCGAAGCCCGCCACCGTGTGCACCAGCCCGTCCTTCACAACCTCGGCCGCAGGCGCGAAACTCCGGACAGCCAGTTCGAGGGCGCGATCGCTGATCGCGTAATCCTGCATGCCCGATCTGCTGGTAATTGGACGTCCCCAGAGCGTTCTGACGCGGGTCGGGAACCCGAACATTGGCACAACGCCGTATCTGGCCAGCGCCGCGCTCAGCTCGGTATCCGTTGACTCTTTCTCTTTCTCGACGACCCAATCAACCAGGGGGACAAGCTGCTGCCGAATACTGTCTTTCACAGCGTCAACTTCGCTGCGGGGTAACGGAGTATGTGCGGTGAGACGATCCGCGATCACATCTACCTGAGAGCTCGTCGCAAGCCATGCCCCAACTTCATCGCGATACTCAGGCCACTCGCTGGTTTGCCCGAACGTCCCATGGTTGCTGTTCGGTGTCCACTTCGGCCCCGGCCGCAGCGATGCGAACGCCTCGTAGAGACACTCACTGGCAACCACACGCTCGACGATGCGCCTCCGGCCCAGGTCCAGGAATGGCTGAGGAGGGTCATCACCCGTGATCCGCTCCGGGCGGTTGAAGTAGTACTCGTCATGAGTTCGGTCCCGGCAGATCGTCACCGCGTAGCTCAGCACCTGTCCCGCGCGTCCAGCACGGCCGACACGCTGCTGATAATTGAACCGCTGCGGCGGCATGTTGGCCATCAGCGTGGACCGCAGGGATCCGATGTCCACGCCGACCTCCATGGTGGTCGTGACGGACAGGACATCAAGTTCGTGTGTCAGTCCGTTCTCGGCCGGCGTGAACGCACCCTTGAACCATCTCTGACGATCACGTTGCACTGCAAGCGGTTTTGTCTGTCCAGTCAGCTCGGCGATGGCCAGCCGGCGCGGCTCTTGGTGCGCGAGCCAGGCGTAGTAGTCGGTCTCGTCCGTTGCCGACGTGACGGTCAAGTCCGGCGCGTGGCACTGCCGATTGGCGCACACCCCGAGACTTTCGTGAAGGTGGGCGAAGTTGCACCGGTTGCATCGCCAGATCTGGCCTTCACCGGGCTGGAACACCAAGGATGTGTCCACTGCGGTGGTGCGCAACAGCCAACCGGCCACCGCGCGCCGCAACGCGTCACCGTTCATGATCGCATTCAACTGTTGTTGCAGATCGTCAACGTCGATCCTGTTGCGAGCAGCAACCGCTTCTACGAAGCGGCGAATCGCAGGCGGCATCACCGCTGTTTCCTGCACCCCGGCGCGGCCGCTGCCTTCAGTCCTGCCCATCAGCCCAAGGATCCGCAGCACGCTTCCGATGAGCTGATACTGGGCCTCCTCGCCCAGAGGGCCATCTGCTGGCTTCCATCCATCGACATGTACCAGCGCTATGCCGACGGACTCAAGATCACGCCGAGCTCTATCGAAGGTCGCGTCGATGACGGAACCACGGAGTGCAGATTTTAGCTTGGCCTGCCCCTGAACCAGCGGCGGTGTCGCCCACAGACCCGGTCGCGGCGGCTCGAAAGCTCGGTACCAAGGTGTTTGGGCATTCGCAGAGTCCTCGAGCCATTGGTTGTCGGGATCCGGACCGCCAGGATTCGCGCCGAGTGAAACCAGGACGTCAGTCACTTTCTGGCACATGTCAGCGAAGCCCACCGACTTGACGCTGCCCAGCTTTACGAGCGCCTCTTCCAGCGCAGCCTTGTCATCGTCATTGAGGGGCATGCCGTTTTTCTGCTTGAACCGCGCCATCGCCGCTTGGGCAAAACCCTTCTCGGCCGCGCCACCTGACGAGTTGAAGACAATCGCATCGAGTTTGTCGTAAACATCAGGACCAGTGGCGATCTCACGGCGGAGCACCTGACGCACCAAGTCGCGATGATGATTGCGCGCTACGCCGGCGGCCGTGCGTGCCGCATCATCGCGACTGTCGGTGAAGACGATCGTCTTTGCGTCGGCGATTCCTTCGGAGCCGGGCCTTCCCTGGGCAAGGGATCGGATCAGTTGCGAGAGGTACAACTGGGTAGCAGCTGCGGCACCCGACGTGTGTGCCCTGATCGTCGACGAGACTTGCCCTGCGCGGAAAGCGCCCTTACGCAATGGGCTTCGGGGAGCATAACCGCAGGCCGGGCATCGATCCGGTAGGCCCGGTATGCGGTCCTCGACTGCGGCGCCTTTGAAGACCACAGTTACCCCCGTGGGGTTCGGGCCATTGACTGTCGCCAATCCCAGCGCGGGGTTCCAGTTCGTTGGGGCGAACGCTAGTTCAATCTTGTCCTTGGTCCAGGTAGCGAGTTCGGTGGGGACTCCTGGTCGGTACCACACGAATTCCGCTGCGGGCCGCAGAAAAACGGGCTTGCCACCTTGAGATTCGTTGACCGCGGTCGGTGACAGCAACACCTCGGGACCAGTTCGCCCCACCACGAACCCGCCAAGGCTTATGTCTCCACATTCGTAGCAGTACAGAAGCTCCAGTACTCGTGAGCCACAGTCGGTGCAGGAGGTGATTGGGGTGTTGTAGATGCGGCCCACCCGACGATCGAGCCCGCTCTGCGTGACGCCTGTGCATTGCGGATTGCTGCATGCCCACACGCCGCGCGGGACCCGCACGAATGCATGTGCCCGGATCGCGATCACCGGTTCTCTAGTTGTCGAGGTGCCGGCTGCAGCAAGTTGCTCTAGAACCGTTGCGAAGAGTGCGTCTGCTTCAACGTTGTTCGGGAACAAGCGACGTGCGATGACGTCGGCAGACGTAGCCCGAAGGCGATTCTCTTCCTGGTCGTGGCACTTCGCCGCGACGGCATGCGACAGGTCTACCGGCGATATTGTCCCGGCGCGAAGCGCATCCGGGTCAATATGGTGCGGAGGGGTGAGAGGGATCTGCTTACCGGGCTGGATTGTGAAGCTGTCCGCAGCGACTCCGAAGAACTCCTCCAGGTATCTCCGCCCGTCTGCGGAGTCAGTGAGCGACGCCGACGTTGCGATCACCCGCAATTGTGGGCTCTCTGGTGTCAGTCCGAGCCGCCGCAGCAGTGCTCTTAGAATCATCGCCACTTCGCTGCCTTGCGTACCGCGGTACAGGTGGAGCTCATCCACTACGAGGGTGAACACGTGACTGTCATCGCTCCGCAACCAGCTGGCGGTCTGTTCGAACATCGGAGTCTCGATGTGACGCATCATCATCGTGTTCAGCATCGAGTAGTTCGTGACCAGCACGTCGGGCGCGTGACTGATCATGTCCCATCGGGTAAGCATTTCCCCCGATCGCGGATCAGGGAACTGACTGAGATCGATGTCCTGGCCACGCTTTCGGGCCTCCACGAGCTCGTCATACTGTCGTGTGTACCCGCGCAAGTCGGCCGCGGCCTCAGCGACCGCTGACCGCGAACGCGAGGCTGTGCCCATCGTGTTGCCGGTATATCGCCCGAACCAGATCGGATGACGCGGATCTTTGTCCCGCAATGTGCGCACGGCGCGGCGCAGTCGGGTCATCTGGTCTTCAACCAGTGCATTTGTCGGATAGAGAATCAGTCCGCGGATGCCCGATGGTCGACTTTCCCGCCCCCGCAGCGGTTTCCAGTCGTCTTGCACCTCCCACCACCAGTCTGCCTCGGGCTGTGGATCCCACGAGCGCGATTCGGCCGCAATTCTCAACAAGAGCGGGAGCAGAAAGGATTCCGTCTTACCGGAGCCAGTTCCCGCGTCACGACGACATTGCGTCCCTCGGATCGGCCATCCCGGAAGTGGTGCATTACCGATTGGGCTTGATGCTCCCGCAGCGCCAGATCCGCCGGAACGACCATGGGAAACAGTGCCGCGCCCACGGCTTCCGTCACCTCAGCGGGCAATCCGGTCCGCTGTCCGACGTCCTTCAACTTCGCCGAGTTCGCGTAGGGAACGATCGGCTCGATCATCAGCCGGCCGAGAAGGGCTCCTGGTTGCTCGAGAAGGCGGCGCCGCTCTGCCATCACCGACTCGTCATTAAGCCAGAATGCGGTGTCGAAGTACCGAAGGTATGCATCCCGAAGCCCCTCGGCAAGTGTGATCGGTGTCGTGGTCATAGGTGGTTCAGCCTCGTTACGTTGAAAGAAGAGTGACAAGCAGATCGGCGGAGGGCCGGTCAATATTCTTGTACATAAGGCAATTTCGTGGTCGGCCTTTCACTGGTACAGCCGTGGGAACTGGGAGATGGCCCGCCATTGCAACAGCCGCGCGCCCGAACAGACCCGGCAGGTCACAACCTTGCGGCACTATCACCAGTTCGTGTTTCTCGTGGTAGCTGATCAGGGACTTGCCGCGCCCATTCCCGGCGAGGTGCTTGACCAGGTGTACCGGAGCGATCGCGGCGGTGCCGTTCACGATATCCGTGTCCGAGCGGTAGACGTAGATTGTCTCGAAGCCGCGGCGGATTCGGTAGGCGCCGCTCTTATGAACGTCGCTTGTCGGCGTCCAGCAGGCCGATGTTAGATCGAACCGTGCTGCGGTTTGGAAGCCGGGCATGGTAGTCCTGGGGATCGCGGCACCTACCTCCGACAGCCTGGGCAGCGCCTGGAGGATCGACCATCCAGCCTGTGCGGCAACAGTTATTGGCGCATCGAGTGCGTACTCCTCGACCGCTTCCCCGGTCACCCCCCTGAGAATCGTCGACTCAAGATTTCCGGCCATCCGCTGTCGCACTAGTTCGCCGCCGCTTGCTGCCGCGAACTCCTTGAGATCTCTTCGCAGCGAAGACGGCCAGAAACCACTCAGGCGGTACGCACCGTCTGCCCGTTGAGCGAGACAGGAGGGAGCGATTTCCCATCGCACGGGGCGCCAGAGATTGTCGCGTTCGATTGACACATGCCCGAGTGTTTCCAATGCGCGGATGAAGTTGTCGACAAAGAGGGCCGACCCTTCGAGCTGCATCGCAATTGACTGCAGTGAGCTGATTGGTCCTCCGCCCAGATGCATTAGGGCGTCTAGAGCGGCAGCCCAGTTCACATCGTGATCGTGCACTTGCTGCAGATCTTCGACGCGAACCGTAGGCACGTCAACCACAGGCTGCTGCCCGCCGCCTCGGCGGCGTCCTCCGTGACGGGGCAACCAGCCTGGGTACCTTTTAACTAGCCCACACGAGGTGCACTCGCCGTGAATGAATTTCGGAGCCCACCCGCCCAGAGCCGGGGGTAGCTGGATGCGGTGGGCACCTGTGACGACACACGACTTGGGGTCTGGGCTGCCGATTTCGACCTTTTCGGTCGAGACGGCAACCTTCGGCTCAGTCCATGTGATCTTCGCGGTCGCACTGAGGGTAGGCACTACATCCGAAGAGCCCGCTGCAACAAGGCCGTCAACGAAACGATTACCGGCATCTTCGGTGGTAGCGCTGAGGGTGCCAAGCGGATCCGACAGTGAGTAGACCAGCCTCGGGGCGTTGCTCCACTGGGTGTCGACGTTGTTGCTTGATCGCAGTCGTATCGTCGCCTGCTGAACCGGCGTGGTCCTGGTGCCGCAGTAGAGGGCGACTTGATAGTCGTCTTCAGGTAGTGAGAGCTCCTCCAGAGGAATTACCAAAGCACCCGATTCCGAAGTGCATTCGGCGACCTTCTCCTCGCCCAATGCCGCAGTCAGTGTGACCCTGAGGCGAGTGTCGCTCTGCGCTGTCGCACGGATCTCCGGCGGGCTCATGCTCGACCACTTCCGGATCCGAGACGGGATCCGCAATCCTCCCGCAATCGTGAGCTGATTGCGGGCCATCGGGACCAGTTCGTTGAACCTGGTAGATACGGACGGCGCCCCGAACATCTGCACGTCGGCGAAGAGAATCCACCCCTCCGGCAGGCCCGAGATGGATTCAACCTTCCTGAATCCGGGGCGAGCGAATTGCCGAAGGATGTTCTGGACTTCCTCCACGGCGCCAGCGGCCAGCTTGCCGGTGCCTGCACTCCGCACAAGTAACAGCGCGTCGACACCAAGCTGCAGCCGTTCGGCTTCGACGAACGCAGACTGCAACTCGTCGTAAATGAGGGGCATCACCATCCTGGGCGAATGGCGGTAGATCTGGCTCTGATCGTCGTCCGCGTGGCGGACTTGAACGACACCGTCCAACATCGAACGAAAGTCAATGACCTCGGTGTAGGCCGTTCGCCAGAGCCCGGCCGTGCCCGGCGCGAACCCTAGTGGAAGCCACGTCCCGTTGGCCGCGCGGACCTCCATGGAACCATCCATGTCGTTCTTTAGCGGGCGTAACCCTAGGAAGAGATCAAGGGAGTCCCCCATGAATCCAGTCCGCAGGTTCGCCACTACCACTGCGCGGGCGCCTACCGAACTCGATGTCACTGCGAGCTCGGTACCGACTCTGCCGTCCCAGTTCGCCAGCTCGCCAGCGGCGATGGACGGGAGCCTCTCGTGAGACTCCGGCTGGGTCCATAATTTGCGCAGGTTGGCTGTCGCCGATGTCCCCTCCGTCGTCAGCCATGCATCCAGATACTGAACCAAATCCTCTGGGGCCAGCCGCATACCTGCGCTGAGACCGTACTGTGCGAACATTGACGGAAACTTGCGCCGGTCGTGATGGCGGACCAGTGCCTGCGACATCGGCAGACCGACGAAGCGATAGTTGAGCGCATACGCCGTCGGCAGCCCTCGGATGCCATCTAGGTCTTCGAGCCACCGATTCAGGCAACGCCACAAGTACTCCGCATGCCGCGAGTACTGAGTTCGGAGCGAATTGTCGCTGTCCCGCAGCTGCAAGAGCCGCGCGAGCCGGTCAAGTCCCGGGAAGTGGTGTAGTGCTGCGTGATCCGGTGGTTGTTAGGCGGTGAGTGCGGGCATGTCATGGGCTCCTATTTCGGGGTTATCGTTGGTGATGGTGGTCAGGCGGCATCGGGCGAGGATGTCGAGGCCGAGGTAGCGGCGGCCTTCGGCCCATTCGTCGTTCTGTTCGGCCAGCACGGCGCCGACGAGACGGACGATGGCGTCGCGGTTGGGGAAGATCCCGACGGCGTCGGTACGGCGGCGGATCTCTTTGTTGAGCCGTTCGGCAGGGTTGTTGGACCAGATCTGGGTCCAGACATCTTTGGGGAACGCGGTGAAGGCCAGGATGTCTTCGCGTGCAGCACTGAGGTGTTCGGCCACGGCGGGCAGTTTGTCGGTGACGTAGTCGATGAGCCGGTCGAACTGCGCGGCCACCGCGGGGGCGTCGGGCTGGTCGTAGACGCTGTGCAGCATGGCTTTGACCGCCGGCCACATGCTCTTGGGGCAGATGCTCATCAAGTTGGCCGCGTAGTGGGTGCGACAGCGCTGCCAGGCCGCGCCGGGCAGGTTGGCCGCGATCGCCTCGCGTAGCCCGGCGTGGGCGTCGCTGGTGACCAGTCGCACGCCGGCCAGCCCGCGGGCGACCAGATCGGCGAAGAACTCGTTCCAAGCCGGGCCGGTCTCGCTGGTGACCACCCGCATGCCCAGGACTTCGCGGTGTCCGTCACCATTGACTCCAGTGGCCAGCAGCACGACCCCGTTGACCACGCGGCCGCCTTCGCGGACCTTCATCGTCAACGCATCCGCGGCGACGAAGGTGAACGGGCCAGCAGAATCGAGTGGGCGGTGGCGGAACTGCTCGACGTGCTCGTCGAGGTCGGTGGCCATGCGGCTGACCTGGGATTTGCTTAGCGAATCGATGCCCAGGGTCTTGACCAGCTTGTCCATCCGCCGCGTGGAGACGCCGGCCAGGTAGCAGTCGGCCACGACGGTGATCAGCGCGGATTCGGCACGCTTGCGGCGTTCGAGCAGCCAGTCGGGAAAGTAGGTTCCCTTGCGCAGCTTCGGGACTGCGACATCGATGGTGCCCACCCGGGTGTCCAGGCCGCGTTGACGGTAGCCGTTGCGCTGCGCTCGCCGTCCCGGGGTGGGCTGGCCCCATTCGGCGCCCACGACGGCATCAGCATCCGCCGACAGCAGGGCGTTGATCACGGTCTGCAGCAGCGAGCGCATCAAATCTGGCGAGGCTTCGGAGAGGGCCTCGCCAAGAAGGCCTGCAGGGTCGACAATGTGGGGTGCGGTCATCGTGATGCTCCTCGAGGATTCTGTGGAAGGTTGACTCGAAGGATCACGCGGTGGCCGCTTTACGTCCATCACCGACACGATGACGAACCCAGCAACCGCGTTACACCACTATGCGGGACTCAACTCGCGAGCCGCGCGTAGTAGGCACTCGCCGCCAGATCCCCATCGCTGCCCATCTCCTCAGCCGCCAATGCTGTGACAGCCAGGAACGCCAGACACGGTGTCGGTTCCACGCTCGGCTTCTTCAGGTTGCGCACTATCCATCCGCGGGAGCGAACGTCCAGGATCCGCAGCGAGAACTTGCCCTCCGACCCGACCGTGACTGCTCGAACGACACGCGGGAGCTCAGCAGCGATGTTTGAGCCGGAGTAGCCGGCCGCCGCGGCTATCTTCGCGAGTTCCTCGTCCTCCAGGTCCATGTATGCAGGTCCTGGATGCTCGGCGGCAGGGTAGATGACATCGGCGATGGCCTGGTTCCACAAAAGATATTGCGACCAGGCCTTCGTTACATTCCCGACGGCGTACCCGCCACTGACCGCAATTTGCTGCGCTTCGGCCACCACTCCAACCCCCGTCGTCGAGCGAGTGAACTTTGCGAGAGCATAATTTACTCAACCGACGTCACGTGACCGGAATCACTGATGCGGGCAAACTGCCTAAGGGAGGTTGGTCCAGCGCCGACGTTTAGGACACGCCTTGCCCGCTTCTCCCGATTGGCCGGACTAGAGTCCAGCCGGTGGACAACAGCCAACCAGACAGTGCCCGAGACGAAGTCCTTACGACCTTGACCCAGCTGGACTTTGAAGGCCATCGGACTGGCGCTGTCCTGCGCAGGACTTTCGACCAGCTATACGACGGCGGACGCACTGGTCGATACAAGTGGAGCCAACTTTACAAGACCGAAAAAACCCATTTCGGCACATTGATCGAAATCAATCTCCAACGCGAGTTCAAGTTCGATGACGGCATCAAACTTGATTACCGCATCGCTGGACATGAAGTTGATGCGAAGTACAGCCAGAAAATGTGGGCCTGGATGCTGCCTCCCGAAGCAGTTGGCGAATTGTGCCTGGTCTTATCTGCCAGCGATGAACACAGCCAATTCTCGATGGGAGTCGTCCGAGCGGCCCCGCATCTGCTCAATCTAGGAAACAATCGCGATTCCAAGAGGACGTTGTCCGCAGCCGGGCGAGAGTCAGTGGTTTGGCTCTACCGCAACCATCCGATGCCGCCCAATGTTTTGCTCCAACTGCCCGAAGAAGACGTCAATGCGATTTTTGCGCTGCGGTCGGGGCAGCAGCGAGTCAACGAGCTGTTCCGCAGAGCAACGGGTCGCCTCGTTAGCCGGGCAGTGGTCGAAACAGTCGCACAGCAGCTTGACCCCATGAAACGAGTACGCGCCAACGGGGGTGCCCGTCAGCATCTCGCCCCGGAGGGGCTGGTGATCCTCGGTGGCGACTACCTGTGGCAGCGTGAAGCTGCCGAGTCACTTGGCTTACCTGTGCCGTCGCACAGTCAGTTCGTCAGCGCCTATCTGAGGTCGGCGGAGTCGGGGACCCAGATGCGGGGAGCCCGATGGACCCTTGGTGATCGCAATACAGCGACCCCTATCCCATTGTCGATGTACACGGCCGGGCCATCAGCTCACTTGTCGGAGGTCTGAGTAAAGATGTCGTCAGCGCTCTGGCGTGGCACCGCGTAGCCGCGTCTGCAACTGGCAAGATGGCACGAAAGTCCGCAAAGGGGAGCAGCAGATGACCGACCTAAGCGTCGTTGAGATCTGTGCTGGCGCCGGCGGCCAATCACTGGGTCTGCATCTAGCGGGGTTCCGACATCGGCTGGCCGTAGAGCTCGACACGGACGCCGCGGATACACTCCGCCGCAACCTCACCCGGCTGGCCAAGAAGGCTGGCGAGCCCGCGCCCGAGATCGCTATCGGCGATGTTGCGGACGAGGCCGTCTGGCGGCCTGAAGATTACAAGGGGGTGTCGCTGCTAGCCGGTGGTGTCCCTTGCCCGCCGTTCTCGATCGCCGGACAACAAAAAGGTGCCACCGATGAGCGTGATCTGTTTGCGTGGTCGGTGGAGGCGGCCGGGCGCATGACGCCAGACGCGGTGCTCCTGGAGAACGTAAGGGGACTATCGATGCCCCGGTTCGCCGGGTACCGGCAGGCTGTTCTCGATCGCTTTGCTGAGCTGGGCTACCGGGCTGATTGGCGACTCCTCGAAGCGAAAGATTATGGGGTTCCCCAGCTGCGTCCTCGCTTCATCCTTGTGGCCTTGCGCGAAGAGTTCGCTTCGTACTTCGCCTGGCCAGAACCCACGCCCGCGGTGCAGACAGTCGGTGCTGCGCTGTACGACCTCATGGCCGCAAACGGCTGGCCAGGGGCTGAGGCATGGTCAGAGCGCGCGAACCGTATCGCTCCCACGATCGTGGGAGGTTCAAAAAAGCACGGAGGCCCGGATCTTGGCCCTACACGAGCCAAGCGCGAATGGCGACAGATCGGTGTTGATGGCCTGGGCATCGCTGACTCTGCGCCTGGCCCTGAGCATCCCGTAAGTCATGTCCCGAAACTCACTAATGCGATGGTGGCGAGGCTTCAGGGGTGGTCTGGCCCGGCTTTCAAATGGGACTTCGGGGAGCGCAAAGGTAAGAAGACCACTACTTACAGGCAGATCGGTAACGCTTTCCCACCCCCGGTGGCCCGCGCTATTGGCGCGTCGATTGCTGCTGCACTCCGCAAAGAGGGCGAAGCTAACGGCACTCACGGAACGGCCGAAACCTTTCACGACGAGGTTTACCGCGTTTTGAAGGAGAAGGGTTCGTTTATGTCTGTCACTGGGATAAGTCGCGCTCTAGGTGGGTCAATTAGCCGAGATGAAATCGAGCGCCGTATCGAGTTTATTAAGCGTGATTTCGAAGTGGAAGAGCGGAGCCGGGCGGGGGCGCCGACCTACAAGTTGGGCTCATGGCGAGCGTTCCGCGGTCAAGATGACCATGAGCGCAACCTTGTGTTTGCCGAGCGAAAGCTCCGATCCCGCGTCAGCTGACAGCAGGGACTGCGACGCGGGTCGCGGGAGCCCTGCGAATGGTCGGCCCAGTCATACCAGGGTCGGTGCGCTACCTTGACAATCATGCGACATCCGAGAGTCAGCCACTCACCGGAAGTCCCCGACAGATCCGAGTACGAAACGTCGGCGGGCCGGTCGCGCAACATGTCCGCGATACGTCGACGAGATACCAAACCAGAGATTGCGTTGCGCTCTCAGTTGCATCGGCGGGGACTCAGGTTCCGCAAAGATCACGCTATCCGCGTCGACGGCCGCCTTATACGACCAGACATAGCCTTCACAAAGCGACGTGTGGCGATCTTTATCGACGGTTGCTTTTGGCACAGTTGTCCCCAACACGGCCGAAAACCGAGCGTCAACCAAAACTACTGGTCTCCAAAGCTGGAGAGAAATTCCAAACGTGACGCCGAGCAAACAGAAGCCCTGCAATCCGCCGGGTGGGTAGTCCTCCGGTATTGGGAGCACGAAGATTTAGCAGCCGTCGTAGATTCCATCGCCGCTGCTATTGAGCCAAGCACATAAGTTTGTGGATTTAGAATCTCACAGCGGATATACGCTCACGAAGTCGCCGTTCAGTGACAAATGCGGCCCCTTATCTCCCATTCAGTCGGTAAGCCGTGGACTACTGCCACCGCGCCCGCGCAACGCATCCAAGCGTGGCGCGGGCCCATACCTTTAAGGACACTCCTGCGACACCCGCACCACCCCAAAGTCGATATCGGTATCGACGGTGAACCGCGCCCCGGGCGGCGGGGTCGAGGTGCAGACCTGCCAGTTGCGGTCGCTGAGCTGGGCACGACCGCGTCCGGTGAGGTCGGTGGAGCTGCTGAACCACACCGCCCCGCCAGTCACGGACTGGATCGCGTCCTGGGCGCCCTGCAGGTCCATGCCGATCAAGTTCGGCATCGTCCACGACGGCTCCGCCGACGCCGTCGGGCTCGCCACGAGCCCGAACCCTGCCACCAGCACGGCCACACCAACGACTGTCTTCATCATTACCTCCTGATTTGAGTGAGCCGCACAGCTTCGCATGGCCCACCGACAAGTCGCGGTGGCGGCAACATCGAACGAAAAATGCACGAGAGGTTGTCGGTCCCGAGTTGTACGTTCGCCTGTTCGCCTGGCATGGGGCCTGGCGCAGGACACGAAGGAACGATCACGATGACTACCCCTCAGCCGTACCCCGGCATGCCGAGTCAGCCTGCCCCGCAGGGATTTCCGTACCCGCCGCAACCGCCCGCGAAGAAGAAGCGCAAATGGCCGGTGATCGTCGGCGGCGTGGTCGCGTTGATAATCGTGGGGTCGATGTTCAACGACGACAAGAAGGACACCAAAGCGGAGAGCACCACCACCGTCGCCCAGGCGCCGGCAGCGGCACCGACCGAGCCGGCGCCGACGGAAGAAGCACCGAAGCCCGCCGCAACCCTCAACACCCCGGTGCGGGACGGCAAGTTCGAGTTCGTGGTGCGCTCGGTGCAGCCGGGCCTGTCGGAGATCGGGGACAATCCGTTCCTGAACCAGAAGGCGCAGGGTCAGTTCGTCATCGTCACGCTCAGCGTGCAGAACATCGGCGACCGCCCGCAGGGCTTCAGCCCGTCGAACCAGAAGCTGGTCGACACCGAAGGTGACGAGGCTCAGCGAAAGTGCTCAGAGTTGATCGGTGAAGGTGCTCACCTGTGAGCTGGGTTCACTGTAGTGGTTGTCGGGTTCCGGTGGTTGCTTTGCGGAGGTTCTCGGATCGGGCGTGGTGGTCGCGAAGGCGGTAGGAGTTGCCGTCGAGGTTGAGCACGACTGAGCGGTGCAGGAGCCGGTCGAGCATCGCGGCGGCCACGGTGGTATCGCCAAGGACCTCACCCCATTCGCCGACGCCTCGATTGGTGGTGATCACGATCGAGGTCTTCATATAGCGTTGCGCCACAACCTGAAACAACGCCGAGGCAGCCTCGCCGGGCAATGGGAGATAGCCCAGTTCGTCGATCACCAGCAGCGTCGGCCCGGCGTAAAACCGCATGGTGGTGGCCCAGCGTCCCTCGATCGCCGCGCGGTGACACCGTGCGGCAAGGTCGGCGGCGGTGGTGAAGTAGGTGCGATATCCAGCGTGAGCAGCCGCGCGGGCCAACCCCACCGACAGATGTGTCTTGCCGACCCCTGGTGGTCCGATGAGCAGCACGTTGGTGGCGGTCTCGAGATAGCGGCAGGTGCCGAGCTCGGCGATGAGCTTGCGGTCCAGTCCGGGGGCGGCGTCGTAGTCGAAGTCCTCCAGGGAGGCTGGGGTGGGCAGGCAGGCGAACCGCAACCGGCCGGCCAGACGGCGGGCCTCGGTGGCTTCAACCTCGATCGACAGCAGTTGCTCCAGGGCGGCGGTCATCGAGGTGCCCTCGGCCTGAGCGCGGTCGAGCACCGAGGGCAGCGCTTCGGCGGCGTCGTGGAGTTTGAGCACGGCCAGATGGCCACGCAGGCGTTGATAGAGGCTGGCTTGGGCGGCGGTGCTGGGCGTGGGCACCGCATCCGAAGTGGTGGTGGTCATGACAAGGTGTTCCTTCCGCGGGCGGCGCGTTCGTAGGTGGACAGATCGATCACGGTCGTCGGTGCGCCGAGAGTGTCGACTGTTATTGCTGATTCAGGATCAGAGGTGTTGAGCCGCAATACTTCTGCGGCTGCCAACGCAGCTGGCCCGGGTGGGATGCGTTCCTTGCGGCGATGGGCTCGCCCACCGGTGGCGGCCGCGGTCATCGCCAGCTGATCCAAGGCGAGGACGTGGCCGTGATCGCGGACCATCACCCCGGCGCCGTCGGCGGCCAACCGGTGGCGGGCGATGGTGATCTGGGAGGCGGTGACGATGTCAATGACGTCAGATCCCAGCACGTGGGTGACGCTGACCGTCGCCGACGCCAGCTCCGGGGGCACCGAGTAGCGGTTACCCCGGTAGGAGACCATGGCCTGCCGTGACACTGTGCGGTCCTCGCTGAGGATCAGCGGATAAGCGACATCGGGCAGCGGCGCCAAGGGCTCGGTGGCAGCCAGAGCGGCCACCGATAGCTTGCCGTCGTCAGTGGGCCGCAGCCGGGCATCGGCACGGACTCGACAGAAGTCGTCGAGGCGATCTTGGGCCTGTTCGACCGTGAGGTCATCAGAAAGGTTGCGCCACCACCGCTGGGCGGCAGTGTGATTGGCCTTCTCGACCACACCTTTGCGGTTGCCTCGCTTGGGTGGGCAGATCGCCACCATCACCCCGTAATGCTTGGCCACCCCGGCGAACGACGCGGTGACCCGGCCCGAGCCGGGATCGCAGACCGTCGCCATGCGATCGAAGCGCCAGGTGCGGGTCAATCCACCCAGTTTGCGCGAGATCCGGTCCAGACCGTCTACGAGGTGCGGTTGGGTCATCGACGGCGCCAACACTGCCCGCCAGCGACTGGAATACGCCAGCGACCCGACCAGCAGATGCGCCATTGCGCCCCACCCCCATGAGGCGGGTGGGTTGGGCAGATCAAGCCAGTCCCATTGGGTTTCGTCCCCGGGCGGGTGATCGATGACGGAGTTGGCGCGGTCGGCGGGGTTGGCGCAGTCCGGGCAGTGCGGGCGCAGGTTTCGGGCCCGGATCTGGCGGGTCAGCGTCGGATACGACATTGCGTAGCCCAGGTCTTCGAGTTCGTCGCACAGCGTGCGGGCCCACAGGTGCGGGTCCTCGGTCAATCGGGCGGTGACGTAAGCGACGAACGGTTCAAACGGATCAACGGCGGCCGGTTTGCGCACGCCCGGGGTGGTGACACCGTTGAGGTAGTTGCGGACTGTTCGGCGGTTCTTGTTCGTGTGACGGGCAATGGCCGAGATCGACCAGCCTCGTTTACGTAGGGCGTGTATCTCCAAGTCGTCCTCCCATGCGAGCATGAGAAAGCGGGTCTCCTTCAGATAGCTGGTGCGTGGTCAGAGACCACCAGCATCGAAGGAGACCCGCCCTCATCGGCGGAGCCACACAGGTGAGCACTTTCGGTGAGCAGAACTGAGCATTTTCAATGAGCGCCGTCAAAGGCCGTAGCTTCGAGACCGACACCTCGGCGCAGATCGCGCTCGACAACAACGACATTGCGGTGTGGGACAACATCAATCCCGGCAATACCGTCGACGTGTCGCTGGTGTACGACATGCCGGCCGGCGCGGTCCCGGCGAGCATCGAACTGCATGACTCGATGTTCTCCGGCGGGGTGACGGTGAACCCTGACGCCGTAACGCAGAAGGCGGGGCCGCCCGAACAGGCGGCCCCGCATCCCACGCCACTAAACCCCCAACCGCCCCGACATCCGGTTGAGCCGGTCGAGGCTCTCCCCGTCGAGCCCGGTAAACACCACGGTCTTCCCGCGTGAGGAGTACTTCAGCCGGATCGCGTCGAGGGTCGCGACGGAGGACGCGTCCCACAGCGACACCCCGGACATGTCGATCACCACCTCCTCAGGATCCCCTGCGTAGTCGAACTGGTGCACCAGGTCGTTGCTGGACACGAAGAACAGATCCCCGCGCACACGGTAGGTCCGGGAGCCGTCGGGCTCGGGTTCGGCGGACACCGAGGTGAAGTGCGCGACGCGGCGGGCGAACGCGACCATGGCGGCGAGCACGCCGACGGACACCCCGATGGCCAGGTTGCCGGTGGCCACGGTGCAGGCGACGGTGATCAGCATGATCAGGGTTTCGCTGCGCGGCAACACCTTCAGGGTTCGGGGTGTGATGCTGTGCCAGTCGAACGTCGCGAACGACACCACGATCATCACCGCGACCAGCGCGGCCATTGGGATGCGCCCCACCAGGTCGCCGAGCGCCAGCACGAGAATCAGCACGAACACCCCGGTCAGCAGTGTGGACAACCGGGTCCGGGCGCCGGCGACCTTGACGTTCATCATGGTCTGCCCCACCACCGCGCAGCCGCCCATGCCGCCGAACAGCGCGGTCACCACATTGGCCACCCCCTGCCCGCCGGCCTCCCGGGTCTTGTTCGACGGGGTGTCGGTGATGTCGTCGACCAGCTTGGCCGTCATCAACGATTCCAGCAGCCCGACGAGCGCGGCGCCGAACGCGTACGGCGCGATCACCTGCAGGGTGTGCAGCGTCAGCGGCACATGCGGCAGACCCGGCATGGGCAGTGAATCCGGCAGTGCGCCTTGGTCACCCACGTCGGGCACGTCCCAGCCGAACGCGACGACGGCAACGGTGAGCATGAGCACCACCACCAGCGGCGCAGGCACCGCGGTGGTCACCTTGGGCAGCAGGAACATCACCGCGATGCCGACCGCAGTCAGCGCGTACACCAGCCACGGCACGTCGACCAAATGTTGCAGCTGCGAGACGAACACCAGGATGGCCAGCGCATTGACGAAACCCACCATCACGCTGCGCGGGATGAACCGCATGAGCTTGGCCACCCCGAACACTGCGAGCAGCATCTGGATCACGCCGGCCAGCATGATTGTCGCGATCAGATAGCCCACCCCGAATTCGCGCGCCACCGGCGCCACCACCAGCGCGACCGCGGCGGTGGCGGCGGTGATCATGGCCGGTCGCCCGCCGGTGAACGCGATGGTGATCGCCATGGTGACGGTCGAGAACAGGCCGACCCGGGGGTCGACGCCGGCGATCACCGAGAACGCGATGGCCTCCGGGATCAACGCCAGCGCCACCACCAGACCGGCGAGCACCTCGGTGCGCAACACCGACGGTGAGCGCAGCGAAGCCAGCCCGTTGCCGGATGAGGGAGCGCGAAGACCGGGAAGGGTGATACTCATCGAAACTCCTTGAGCGAACCGAAGATCAGGCCGCCGGGCGGTGGCCGAGAAAGTCGAGGATGTCGCGGCGGCGCCGCTGGTAGGACTCCTCGAACTGTGCCTCGGGTGTGCGGGGCTGCTCGATCGTGAGAATGTCGGCGACGGTCGCGGGCCGGTGGCTGAGCAGCACGATCCGGTCGGCGAGCAGCAGGGCCTCGTCGACATCGTGGGTGACGAACAGCAGCGTCATCTTCTGCGTCTCCCACACCGACATCAGCAGCTGCTGCATCTCCAGGCGGGTCTGCGCGTCGAGCGCGCCGAACGGCTCGTCCATGAGCATGACGTGCGGCTCGCAGGCCAGGGTGCGGGCGAGTTGCACGCGCTGGCGCATCCCACCGGAGAGCTGGCTGGGCAGGTGGTCGAGGTAGGCGCCGAGCCCCACCTGTTCCAGCCGGGCCGTGGCCGTGGCCTTGAGCTCCTTGCCGCGCATCCCCCGCAGCTTCAGCGGGAACTGCACGTTCTTGAGGGCGGTGCGCCACGGGAACAGCGCATCCTCCTGGAACACCATGGCGCACTGCGCAGCGTTGCCGGTGACGGGGGCACCGTCGACAGTGGCGGTGCCGCCCATCGGCTTGAGCAGCCCGGCCAGCGCCCGCAGGATGGTCGACTTGCCGCAGCCCGACGGCCCGAGGAAGACGACAACCTCGCCGGGATCGATGGTCAGGGTGATGTCGGCGGCGACCACACCGTTGAAGCCGAGTTTGAGCTGCTGAAGGTTGACGGCGCCGGTGCTCATCGGGCGGCCCTCGGCAGCCAGCGGTTCACCCGGCGTCCGACGCGTTCGACCAGCCACGCGGTGCCCAGACCGAGCGCGCCGATCGAGATCATCCCGACGACCACTCCGGCGTAGTCCAGCAAACCGTACGCCTGCCACGTGTAGTACCCGATGCCGAACTGGCCCGAGATCATCTCCGCACTGACCACGCAGATCCACGCCACCCCCATGGCCACGGACAGGCCGGCGAAGATACCGGGCAGCGCACCCGGGATGATGACGTGGAACAGCAGCGACATCCGGCCGGCGCCCATGGTCTGTGCGGCCTCCTCCCACACCTTCGGCATGGAATCCATCGCGTGGATGGTGCTGACCACCACCGGGAAGAACGCGGCGAAGAACGTGATGAACACGATGCCCTGCTCACTGGACGGGAACAGCAGGATGGTCAGCGGCACCAACGCGATCGCCGGGATCGGGCGTACCAGTTCGATGAACGGCCGCAACGTCATTCGCGCCACCTCGGAGCGGCCGACCAGCACGCCCAGGGCGATGCCCACCACGGCGGCCAGACCGAAGCCGAGCAGGATGCGCTGCAGGCTGGCCAGCAGGTCGTCGTAGTAGCTGCCCGAGCTGACCCGCGCGAGCAGTGCCTGCAGCACCGCGTCGGGGCTGGGCATGCGGTTGAACCGCAGCCAGGCGACGACGTTGTTCTCGGTGAGCAGATGCCACGCCACCAGGAACACCCCGATCGGGATCAGCGGCAGCACCACCGCAGGCACCCGCCGGGCCACCGATGCCGGGACGGCGTCGGTGAGCTTCTGGCGCAGGGTTTTCCCGGACGGGTCCCCCGGTGACAACACCTCCGGCGGAGCGATTGTGGGCCTGGTCATGAGGTCAGTCATGGACATTCCTTTCTGAAGGGTGGTGACGGCTATCCGGCGGCGCGGGAGTGGCCGACCGCGGCGGTGTAAGCGACGACGACGGCATCCGGATGTTGGGCTCGGTAGGACTCTGCGCCGGCGGCGGTCGCGAACGGCTTGTACCGATGCGTGGGTGGTGCGGACGGATCCTGCAGCCACACCGCGTGATCGGCAAAGATCCGCAGCCCTGTCACGGTGTCCGGGACGTAGGCTGCGCGTACCTCGGGTGTGGTCGCGACGCGGCGCAGCAGGCAGCTGGGGGTTGCGGCGACGTCGGTGGTGGCGGCGCCGACCGCCCACACCTCGGACGCCTGCGCCGGATCGTCAACCGGCAGCCCACAGACGTCGTCGAAACCGGTGAGCTCCATGGGGTTCGCGACGTCGGCTGCGCGCTGCGGGTATTTGTCGCCGAACAGGTCCCGCAGGTAGGTGTCGTTGACGAACCCCGGGATGTCGAAATCCGCTGTCACCGAACCACGCCCGACCAGATAGTCCTTGACCGCGGCGAAGGCGCCCAGGAACTGTGGCTTGAGGGTCATGTCGAAGCTGACGAGCCCGCTGGGCCCGTTGTAGAGGTAGATCACCTCGGGTTCGATGCCGGTGAGCTCCCCGACGCGTTGGGCCGCTGCCAGTGGATCCGCGACGATCGCGTCGGTGGTGGTGCGCATCGCCCGCATGAACGCGCTCATCACCTCGGGGCGCTGGTCGGCGAACTGGCGGCGCACCACCACGCCGTGAAACGTGGGCACGTTGTTGTCGCCGCCGTCGTACAGCAGCCGGCCCTGGTTGCGGTAGATCACCAACTGCGGCCACGGCACGAACTGGGCGAGAGCATCGACCTGGCGTCCGTCGATGGCAGACGCGCCGACCGACGGGTCCTGGTTGACGATCTGCACGGCGTTCTTGTCGATCCCGTTGCTGTTCAGCGCCGACGAGAACATGCCGTCGCCGGCAGATCCGAGACTGGTCGACACCTTCTTGCCGGTGAGGTCCGCCAGCTCCTGGGCCGACGAATCCGTGGGCACCACCACCTGATTCAGCGAACCGCGCAGGTTGTAGCCGGTGGTGGCGATCATCTCGGTGGCGGCGTCGTCGTACTTGCGGGTCTTGGATCCGTTGGTGAGCAACGGATAGTCCCCCATCGACCCGATGTCGACGTGTGTGGCGATCATCTGCGCGGTGAGCGGTGCACCGGACGCGAAGTCCTGCCACACCACGCGGTACTTGGTGCCGGTGGCCGCGCCGATCTCCTTGAGCTCTGCCTCGAAGTCCCCACGGTCGCGCAGCAGAGTGCCGGCGTTGACGGTGTTGATGGTCTTGGACTGGTAGCCGACGTTGACGACGACGGTGGGCTCGGCCAGCAGACCGCACCCGGTCAGCAGCTGCGTCCCGCCGACCGTGACCGCTGCCAGCAGCGCAGCCGACCGGCCGCGCCACCGGCGTCCAGAATCGTGTTGTGCCTCGTCCATACCGATAAGGGTCGACGGCTTCTGTTACCTCGCTGTCATCAGACGTTGCGTGATAGTTACGCCATCCGCACCGGTACAACAGCGAAGTTACGCCACCGAACGGCCGCTGGAACCGCGTCGAATGTTCGGAAATGCTTGGAGCCGTGGACAGTCCGGACACGACGACCGTCGAAATGCTGATCGAACCCGATTACCGGTTCACTCTGGCCAACGAACGCACCTTCCTTGCCTGGCAACGCACCTCACTCGGACTGCTGGCCGCGGCAGTCGCCGTCGTGCAGTTCCTGCCCGAGCTGACGATTCCGGGGCTCCGGCACGTTCTCGGCATGACGGTGGGCGCGATGGCGATACTGACGTCGATGGCGGGTCTGCACCGCTGGTCGCAGGCGGACCGCGCCATGCGCCGCGACGAACCGCTGCCACGGGTCGCCGTACCCATTTATCTGGCGGTTGGACTGTCGATGATGGGCCTGGTCACCGTGGCCCTGGCGCTCGCCGCGACGTTCCGATGACGCGCCAGGCGCTGGCCGAGGACCGGGGCCTGCAAGCCGAACGCACCGCGCTGGCCTGGACACGAACGGCGCTGGCGATCGCCGCCTCCGGAGTGCTGGTGCTGCTGCGCGACGCGCACATCCTCGACGCGCCCGGACGCATCGTCGTCGTCGGGACGGTCGTCGCGCTCGCGGTCGGCGTGTTCGTGCTGGGCACTCACCGGCGCCGCCGACTGTTGGCCTATCCGCGCGCCGCGGCCGCCCGGATTCATGTCCGGGCGGCCGGTATCGCGATCGTCGCCGAGGTCGTCCTGGTGATGACGTACCTCGCGCTTGTGTGATCAGATGTCGAGGAACCGAATGTCCTTGGCATTGCGGGTGATGAAGCTGCGCCGCGCTTCCACATCGTCGCCCATCAGGATGGAGAACAGTTCGTCGGCGGCGGCCGCGTCATCGAGGGTCACCTGACGCAACACCCGCACCGACGGGTCCATGGTGGTCTCCCACAACTCCTTGGCATCCATCTCACCCAGACCCTTGTACCGCTGGATACCGTCATCGACGTTGATCTTCTTGCCGGCCTTGCGCCCGGCCTCCAGCAACCCGTCACGCTCACGATCCGAGTACGCGAACTCCGGCTCGGAGCGCTGCCACTTGAGCTTGTACAACGGCGGCTGCGCCAAGAACACATGCCCGTTCTCGATCAACGGCTTCATGAACCGGAACAACAACGTCAACAACAACGTCGAGATGTGCTGACCGTCCACATCGGCATCGGCCATCAACACGATCTTGTGATACCGCAGCTTGGAGATGTCGAACTCATCGCGAATACCGGTGCCCAGCGCGGTGATGATCGACTGCACCTCGGTGTTCTTCAACACCCGGTCGATACGGGCCTTCTCGACATTGATGATCTTGCCGCGCAACGGCAGGATCGCCTGAAACATCGAATCCCGCCCGCTCTTGGCCGAACCACCCGCCGAATCGCCCTCGACCACATACAGCTCGGACTTGCTCGGATCGGTCGACCGGCAGTCGGCCAGCTTGCCCGGCAACCCACCGATGTCGGTCGCACTCTTACGCCGCACCAACTCGCGCGCCTTACGCGCGGCGATCCGCGCCTGCGCCGACGACGCGACCTTGGTGATGATCACCTTGGCCTCAACGGGATTCGCTTCGAACCAGTGGGTCAACTGCTCGTGGCACACCTTCTGCACAAAGGAGCGGATGGCCGCATTGCCGAGTTTGGTCTTGGTCTGGCCCTCGAACTGCGGTTCGGCGACCTTCACCGAGATCACCGCCGCCAGACCCTCACGGATGTCGTCACCGGTGAGGTTCGGATCCTTGTCCTTGAGCAGCTTCTTCTCTTTGGCATACCGGTTCACCACGCTGGTCAGCGCCGCACGAAAACCCTCCTCGTGCGTACCACCCTCATGCGTGTTGATGGTGTTGGCGAAGGTGTGCACCGACTCCGAATAACCCGCATTCCACTGCATCGCGATCTCGACCTCATGCCCCGGCCCCTTACCGTCGAACGCGATGATGCTGGGCTGGATCGGGTCTTTGACGCGGTTGATGTGCGTGACATAGTCGATCAATCCGCCCGGGTGGTGAAACGTCCGCGTCTGCGGTTGGGGTTCGCGCTGATCGGTGAGCGTGAGCACCAGTCCCTTGTTGAGGAACGCCATCTCCTGCAGGCGCCGCGCGATGGTCTCGGCGTTGTAGGTGGTTGTCTCGAAGACGTCGGGATCGGCCCAGAACCTCACGGTGGTGCCGGTGCGGTCGGACGGGTTGCCGCGGGTCAGCGTGGCCGGTACGGAGTGGTCGTAGTGCTGGTGCCATTCGTGACCGTCGCGGTGGATGACCACCTCCAGACGCGTCGACAGCGCGTTGACGACGGAGACCCCGACGCCGTGCAGACCGCCCGACACCTGGTAGGACTCACTGTCGAACTTGCCGCCGGCGTGCAGCTGGGTCATCACCACATCGACTGTGGGGACGCCCGTTTGGTGCATCGCGACCGGGATGCCGCGCCCGTCGTCGCACACCTGCACACCGCCGTCGGCGAGCAGCGTGACATCGACACGGGTCGCGTGGCCGGCCATGGCCTCGTCGACGCCGTTGTCGACGACCTCCCACACCATGTGGTGCAGGCCGCGCTCGCTGGTGGAGCCGATGTACATGCCCGGACGTTTCCGGACGACATCGAGGCCTTCGAGGATCGTGATCGATCCGGCGTCGTAGCTGGTGGTGGACATGGCTCGGCTCCTTCGAAGTGAAGCCCTGCCCCGTGCTGGGGCAGGGCGTCGGAGGATCTATTGGTTGCGGGTGGGGACGAAATCGAGCGGTGCGCCGGCCGGGATCAGTTGTTCTTTCTCGACGCTGGCCTCGAATTCCTGGATGAACCGGTAGGCGTGCTGCATGACCCACCACCGCACCCAGGTCTGGTTGACGGGTTCGCGTTCCTTGGGGTCTTCGAGGAGGTTGGTGATGCGGGCGAAGCCCAGCGGGACCTCTGGATCGTGGAAGTGCTGCTGCCGCTTGAAGTTGATCTTGAACTGTGACCACTTCACGGCGTGCAGTTCTTCGTTGAGCCACACCATGCAGCCGTCGCGGTTGGATTCCTCTGCCCCGCTGAAGAAGTCGCGTTGATCGATGCCGTCGATGATGCGGTCGTCCGGAATGTCGCACCCGACCCAGCGCAGCAGCGTCGGGAACATGTCGGTGACGTGCACCATTTCGTTGCTCTCGCGCGGGACGACCTTGCCCGGCCAGCGGATGAGACACGGTGTGCGGATGCCGCCCTCGGCCGAGCTGAAATAGGACCCGTCGAAAAAGCCTGCCGTGCCGCGCCCGGCCAGGTGATCTTCGGCGCCGTTGTCGCCGGCCATGATGACGATGGTGTTGTCGTCGATGCCGAGTTCCGTCAGGTAGTCGAGGATGCTGCCGAAGTCGTGGTCCAGCATCAGCAGCGAATCGCCCCATTGGCCGTTGGTGCTCTTGCCCTTGAACTCCTCGCGCACCTCCATCGGGAAGTGCATGAGCGAGTGGTTGTGGTACAGGAAGAAAGGCTTGTCGGCCTCGACGCTGCGCTTCATGAAGGCCTTTGCACGCCGGTCGTATTCGGCGTCCACCTCACCTTTGAGCTTGACAGTGAGCTGCTGGTCGGTGGCGTGGATGCCGTCGGCCTTGGTGCCCTCGTACATGTAGGAGTAGCCGTCGCGCTCACCGTCGTACCACGGGTCGTCGGGCCACAGGCATTCGTCGTAGGTGCGGGCCGGCCCGTACCACTCGTCGAATCCGTGATCGGTCGGCCACCGGCCGTCCTCGGCCCCGATGTGCCACTTGCCGAAACAAGCTGTGGCGTAGCCGGCTTCGGACAGGATGTCGCCCATGGTGCGTTCCCAGGACACGATGCCGCCGCCGTTGCCACCGAGGGCGATGGTGTGGTTGCCCGACCGGATCGGGTACCGGCCGGTCATCAGCGCCGAACGCGTGGGCGTGCACTGGGGTTCGACGACGAAGTGGGTGAGCTTCAGCGATTCGGCGGCGAACGCGTCCATCCGGGCGGTGTCGGCGCCGCGGAGCATGCCGCCGCCGTAGCAGCCGAGCTCGCCCATCCCCAGGTTGTCGACGTGGAAATACACGATGTTGGGTTTTTCGGGCATGGTTGAACTACCTCTCTGTAAACGGGGGTGTTACGGGGTGAAGGTGAGGTGTAGGAGCGCGGCTACTGTGGCGGCTCGTGTGGTGCCCGGGGCGGTTGGTCGGTCCCCCGGGCTGCGGTGGTCATCAGCGTGCAGCGGTCACCGCGGTACCGCACGGTCTCGAAGTCGAACGGGGTGCCGTCTTCGAGATGGGTGAGCCGGTGCAGCAGCAACAACGGTGCACCGGAACGGATTTGCAGAAGCTTGGCCGTGTTGGCGTCGGCGGACACCGATTCGACCGTCATCTCCGCCCAGCCCAGACGCATCCCGAGTTCCCGCTCGATCAACGCGAACACATCCTGGCGGTCGAGGTTGGCGTCGACGCTGATCGCGCCGAGGCGCAGGGATGTGGTGTCCAGCGACAGCGGAACACCACCGACCGAGCGCAGCCGCTCGATGAACAGGATCGGCGCCCCCTCGGGCAGTTGGAGCTTGGCGGCGACGAACGGGGATGCCACCGATTCGCGAACCGACAACACCGTGTTCTCCACGGGCAGTTGATGTCCCGCGAGTGATTCGGCAAGACCCTCGAGGCGGTCGATGCGCTGACTGAGCTTGGCGCCGGTGACGAAGGTGCCCGCACCCTGGACGCGGGTGATCAGCCCCTCGCCCCGAAGCAGCTCGAGCGCCTCGCGGATCGCGTTGCGGCTCACGCCGAACTCTGCGGCGAGTTCGTTCTCGGGCGGCAGCATGGGCCGGGCTGCGGCCAGCCCGCCGTAGACGCCGTCGAGAATCTTGCCGCGCAGCACGTCGCGGGCCCAGCGGGCCGCGTCCGCGCGGGTGCCGGCGTACTCGCGCGTCGCAGGACGGGGAAAGTCCTTTGGCGGGATGTGGGGGCGCCGGGTCATGCGGCTAACTGTGCCACCGGGAACAGCTGGTGGCGATACGAGCAGTGTTACGCCACCTGTTACATCCTGAAGTCCTAGGCCAGCGGCTACGGCACGGCGTTACGGTGCGGGATCCGCCACCACGTCAGGCCGCGACACAGCGGAAACCGATGTGTGTGGTGGCGCTGTCCTGCGACTGTGACGAGCGTGCCGCGGGCCGGTAGCGGTGGCAGTACTCGGGGGCGCACAGGTGTGAGCCGCCCTTGAGGGTCTGATGGATCGCCGGGTCCCCGCCCGGTGCCGGGCAGCATCCGGATACCTCGGGGCGGCGGCTGTGCCGGGGCGTGTACCGCGTCGACGTCCACTCCCACACGTTGCCGATCATGTCGACCAGGCCGAAGTCGTTCGGCGGGAACGTGCCGACCGGTGATGTTCCGGTCCAGCCCAGGGCGCCGTCGTTGCGGTACGGGAACCGGCCCTGCCAGGTGTTGGCCATCAACTGCCCGTCGGGCCGCACGTCGTCGCCCCAGGCGTAGACGGTCGTCGCGCCCGCTCGTGCGGCGTACTCCCACTCCGCCTCGGTGGGCAGCCTTCGACCGGCCCAGGCCGCGTAGGCCGCCGCATCGGGGTAGGCCACCTGCACCACGGGGTGTTCGGGCACGTCGTCGATCGACGATCCCGGTCCTTTCGGATGCTTCCAGCACGCACCGGGCACCCACGTCCACCACTGCCGCCAGTCCCGCAGGTTCACCGGCCCGTCGGTGGGCTGGAACACCAGGGCCCCGGGGACGAGTTCGTCGGCGGGCACCCCCGGGAACGCGGCCGGGTCGAGTTCCTGCTCGGCGACCGTCACGTACCCGGTGTCGGCGACGAACTCCGCGAACTGCGCGTTGGTGACCGGATGGCGCTCGATCGAGAACGGCGCGACGCTGACCTCGTGCACCGGCGCTTCCTCAGGGTAGAAGTCCTGCGATCCCATGCGGAAGGTGCCGCCGGTGAGTGCGACCAGTTCGGTGAGCATGCCGCACAGCGTATGCAGGAGTTTGGCTTGGCGCAGGGCGGGCAGGGTGCGCGGCCACGAAATGTGTTGCGCTGCTTGGTGTGCGCGAAGGGGGGCGAAAGTCGGGTGTTGATGTGCCCGATTTCTAGCGACAATCGAACGACAGCGCCCGATGTCAGACCCCTGCGCCAGAATCCGGACATGAGCCGCCGCAACCGCCAGAAGCGCGCCGCCAAGCAGAAGGACCGCCGGCGCGCGTCGTCCCGACCGGGACGCCCCAACACCGCCCCCGGGTACGACCGTGTCGCCGTACTCGACCACCTCATCGCAAGGTTGCACCACTGCGCGATGTGTAATGAGCACGACGCCGAATCCCACGCCGCTGAACTGCTCGTTGAGTGTCGCGACTGGGCGCATGATCTCGACGTCGCTGCCGAAGGTGCCATGACCGCCGCGATCGGCGGGGCCTGGCAGGTGGGTTGGGCGCCGAATGATCTCCACGAGTTCGCTCGTCGCCGTCTCGACGCATCCGGTGCGGGCTACCTGGCCGAGGCGATCATTCTCGAGTCCCGCCGCTATGCCGTCACCTCACTGCATCCGCGATGGCGGGCGGAGCTCGCTGCGTTGTCCGTGGACGTAGTCCCATGCCCTCCGCAGATGTGGGGATGGGCAAGCAGACATGATGTCGACCATCGCGCAGTGTTGACAGTGGTGTTGAAGGTGCTGCGGTTCCTGGGGACCCTACCGATCCTGGAACCGTTGCTTCCGTTGCCTGGCGCAGCGCAGTACGCTGCCGTCGCAACGAATGAGGCCGACGCCAAAGCGCTCAGCCGGGTGCGCGGATTGCTGGCCAAGGCAGAGGCCACGGAGTTCACCGAAGAAGCGGAAGCGCTTTCGGCCAAGGCCCAAGAGCTGATGAGCAGATACTCACTGCACCACGCGATTCAGGACCATCAACGCAGCGGCGGAGCCGAGGCCGTCGCCCGGCGGATCTGGATCGACAGTCCCTATGTCATGGCGAAGGCGGCACTGGTGCAGTCCGTCGCGACGGCCAATCGGTGTCGCATGGTGTGCGGGGAGAAGATCGGATTCGTCGCTGTCATCGGCGCCGACTGCGACGTGGATTTCGTTGAGCTGCTGTCCACCTCACTCCTGGTCCAGGCCAACCGGGCGATGCTGGCCGCGGGCCGCGCAGCGAACGGCAGGCAGACCCGGACCCGCTCGTTCCGCCAGTCATTTCTCCTGTCGTACGCCGCCCGCATCGGTGAACGCCTCACGGCCACCTCAGCGACTGTGGCCACGGAGATGGATCGCAGCGCGCTACTTCCGGTACTCGCGGCACGCAGTCAGGCGACCGATGACCTGACCGACCGGCTCTTCCCAGCGACGACTCTCCGTGAAATGTCGGTGTCCAACGGCGCAGGATGGTTGGCCGGACGCACCGCAGCCGACCTTGCACTGTTGGATGTTCATCGACCGATCGCGGGGTGAGCACGGATTCGCAGGGTGCCACCACGACCGCAACCTCCACGACTTCACGCTGGTCAAACGCCTGAGGTATGCCCCAAATCTGTGACGAATCACGCTGAAACCCGCTAGTAGAATCGTCTATCAGTATTTCTCTGAGGGGAACAATGCCTAAGCCGTTGCGTGTCAATGTCGAGAGTCTTCATCACGCTTCAAACGCCATGCTTGATCACATGGACACGTCACGACGTGAACACTCCGACCACGACGATGAGCTTGTGAGTGCCGCCGGAAAATGGAACGGTGAGATCGCTGCCGCCCTCGGGCACGTGGCAACGTCTTGGGCGGACAAACGGGCCGCATTGCACACCGTGGTCGGAAGAATGAGCGGCGCGATGTCCGACGCGGTTGCGGACTATCTCACGACGGACCAGAACGCCTCCGACGAGATTCAGCAGTCCGAAACGTCCCTCTAGCCCGTGGTCTCGATTCCGGACATTGAGCAGTGGATGTCGGCGTTCTTCAACAGGTCAAAGACAGTGTGCTCAACGCCGGTCATAGCCTCCGGCGGCTAGGCGACGGCCTCGATGCAACCAAGAAAAGCTTGGACGACTGGCATGGAGATGCAGCCGAGGCGTGGCGTACTGAACATGGCAGAGCGATGGTCAAAGTCGACCAACAGCATCGCGAAACGAGCGCGGTCGCTGGCATCATCGACACCGCGATCGAAGACGTGCGTTGGTGTATCGACGAACTGGCAGCCGCGCGCGCCGAGCCCGAGTTATTGGGAATGCAGATACGGCCGGATGGCTCTGTGGTGGATCCTCAGGAGGCCGTTACCGACGAAAACGAAGCCGCACAACGAGAACGGGTGCGGGCCACTGCCGAGGAGCGGCTCAAAGCTCTACTCGTCAAAGCCACCGCCACCGATGTCGAGATAGGGAACGCGCTGCGGATTGCGGTCGCCGACAAACCAATCCAGGTACCTGATGGTGCGCCGCACACAGATCCCACCTTTCTACTCGCAGAGCTTCAAGAGGCGACCAACCAGGCCGTCATCGACCAGATGGCCAAAATTTGCGGCATACAAAAGCAGCTCGATGAGGCGATGAGCGCCGCATATACAGGTGGGGCCGGCAGCCCTGCATTCGAAAAGGTACGCAAGCTCAAAGCTGAACTGGCCACCGCCCTCAACGACCTCGGGAACATCCCCGACTACTCGAACATCGACCCGAAGTCTGTGACGGTATCTGCGGACGGACACTTCCTGATCAATGGCGTCGACAAGGGCGTGCCCTTCCAAATCTATGGACAACTGAAAAACGGCACGGGCGAGTTCTTCGACCAGGCGAAAGGAACCTCTTACAGTTTCAAAGACGGGAAACTGGTCTCCACCAACACACCGGACCCTGGCCGCGTCACCCCAGATGATGAGCTTCTTTTCAACGCTGTCACCCTCGCGGTAGGGGCTCCCGAGGCGGCAGCCATGGTCAAAGGGGGCGGCGAAGCCGCCATCCACGGCTTGAAAACCCTCCTCGGCCGCGAGGCCTTCGAAGGCGCCGCTGGACTCACAGGTGAAAACGTTCTCCCGAAAGCCCTTGCCGGAGCATAGGCTCGGGCCGACGACGCAGCAACCAACCTTGCCAGCCATCAGCCACTGCCTACCGTTGAGCGACCTGGGACGGCGCCGGTCGACCATCCGGCGCCCGCGTCAACCGAGCGTCCGGGGGCGCCGAATTCCGCTGCGGACCACAGTCCGACTACAAGCAAACCTGATCCTCAGCCTATGGACCCACCGCTCGCTCCATCTGTGGACGAGATACCGTACGAGCCGCCTCCAAGCATCTCCGGTATGACCGAACACGGCGCCGAACAAGTACTCACTCGGGACGGACATGGGGTTAGCGACGATGCGTTACGAAGGGCTGTCGAACAGCCGACCCAGCCCCCAAAATTCACCCCTGACAAGTACGGTGGGACGTACCGCTACGTAGGTGACGACGCAATTGTTGTATTGAACAAGGACGGCCAGGTGGTGACTGCGTGGGCCACCGGCCGAGGTGGATGGAGGAGCCCATGAGCAGTATCCTTGATGCAATCTCAGGCGATGCCCGCGCAGTGATCGAAGAGGAACTGGCGCAGCGAAATCCGGAACTGCTCAGCCAGCTTCAGAGGTCGACGCAACCCACCATCGAACAGAGCGATGCGCTCATCGACGTGCTCTCAGAAGCATTGAGCGACAACTACGGGCCCGGGCACATACCCAATCAACGTGGCCGGGCGATCGACAACGCAATCGGCGCTTACCTACTGGCGTGGCCGATCGATCGCCGACGACGAGAATGACCCGTTGACTGCGGCCGCCCCGAACCGTGACACGAGCCGCACGGGATTTGATTCGGGTGGACGACATCCGGGATGAGTATCGACACCAAGCACCGTTAACGGAACACACTGTTGCACCGCCTGTCGAGCGCTCAGCAGCCTCTAATGAGCCACGCCGCTATGCCGATCCGACGTAGTCCATCGATGATCAGATTCTCAAAACCGAGTCTGCGTCGCATCCTCGCCTGCACAGCAGCGGTGATCGTGTCCGCCTGCGCGGTGGCGGGGATCGCGTTGTCCGTCGCCATCATCGCCGGCACGGACGACACCATCCCCATACCAACTAGGCGAGTACGTTCGCCTGTTCATCGTGAACCTCACCACGTGGGGCCCGATTGCGTTGCTGACCGTCTGGTTCGTCTCCGTTCCACTCATTCTGATTCTGGGCATCGCGGCGGCCTGCGTCCGTCGCGCTGATCCTTCGGCCGACGACGCGGAAGCGGGGCCTAGGTACCCCTGTCGCTCGTTTGTCGCTAAAAATCGGGCACACCAACAACCCGTTTCCCCGCCGGCCCGGCGCCGGCCCAGAACCCCACCTAGTCATAGATCACCGCCAACCCCTGCCGCCGAAGCGACTCCAACCCCTCCCGCATGGCCGCGATCTGCGACGGTGTGTGCCCCACCCAGTCGGTGAGCTCCCCGACGATCCGGACGGGCTCGCGGGTCCGGTAGGAGCGGGTCGGGTTGCCGGGGAGCTTCTTGTCGGTCACGTTCGGATCATCCTCAAGTGGACCCTCGGGCTCCACGATGTAGATACGCCCCCTACCCTCGCCTGCGGCGAGCTCGGCGCCCCACACCGCGGCGTCCAACGTCTGGGTGACGTAGACGTGGTTCATGATGCGCCCGGGCTCGTAGTTGGACTCGCGGCCGGGCACCAGCCGGTCCCCCACCGCAAGATCGGCCTTGGTGCCGTGCAGATAGGCCCCGGACGAGTGCACTTCGAACGGTTTCGGCGGATTCGCCACCACAGTTCCCCCTGTTCTTCGTGAGCGGAACGCAGATTGTGCACCAGGAGCGGGGCCTTGCCGCAAGCCCCACCTGCGCCCGTATAGTGAGAGTGGGAACAACGCCGATCGGCGCCGATGAGTGCGAATCACAGTCGCGCCCAGCAATTTCTATCAATCCGCAGATGGCTTCCGCCCGCCGTGGATACGCTGCGAAGGGTCCTGACCGCCCAGTCGAGAGGACCCTATGACCGGACTCGTGCAAGCGCTTGTCGGCGGAATCCTCATCGGTGGGCTGTACGTCGCCATCAGCATCGGGTTCTCACTGTCGTTCGGCGTCCTCGACGTCGTCGACCTCGCGGTCGGGATGTGGGTGGTCATTGGCGCGTTCGCCGCGATCGTGGCCAGCGAGTCCCTTCACATCGATGCGTTTGCCCTGCTCCCGGCCGTGTTCGTGGTCTTCGGCATCATCGGCTGGGTCATCGCGCCGCTGATCTACCGGGTGCGGATGAGCAAGTACGCGCTGCCCGCGCTGATGGGTCTGGCGTTCACGTTCGGCCTGGCGACGCTGATCCGCGGCGGCCTGCTCACGGTGTTCGGGTACAACCCCCGCACGGTGCCGACGAGCCTGTTCCCCGGCAACATCTCGGTGCTCGGCATCACGGCCCCGACGATCCGGGTGGCCGGCTTCGCGTTCGCGGTGATCGCGACGGGCCTGTTCCTGGCGTTCCTGTTCTACACGCGCACGGGCCTGGCGATCCGCGCCACGGCGCAGAGCAAAGAGAACGCCGGGCTGATGGGCATCGACGTCAAACGCACCAGCAGCCTGGTCTATGCGATCTACACCGGCCTCACCGCGATGGCCGGCGCGCTGCTGGGCGCGATCTACGCCATGACACCCGAAGTCGGGCTGCGCTACACACTGTTCGCGTTCTTCGTCGTGGTGCTCGCCGGCCTCGGCTCCGTGGTGGGCGTGATGGTGGCGGGTCTTTTCCTCGGCATCCTGCAGTCCCTTGTGACGACGTACGTCGGCGCCAACTACACGCTGCTGGTGGTGTTCGCGGTGCTGTTCGTCGCGCTGCTGCTGTTCCCGCAGGGCATCTCCCGGCGGGGGCTCGCATGAGCAAGCGGCCCGCCTCCGGCGGTAACCCCTACCTGAATCTCGGCGTCCTGGCCGTCGTCGTCGCCGTCATGTGCCTGCTGCCGCTCATGACGTCGCCCTATTACGTGCGCGTCGCCACCGGCGTCGCGCTGTGGGCCGGAATCGCACTGTCTTGGAACGTCATCTGTGGATACGCCGGCTACATCAGCTTCGGCCACGTCGCGTTCTTCGGCATCGGCGCCTACACCACCGCGATCCTCATGCAACCCCAGCACGACTGGGACTTCTGGGCCACCCTGCCCGTCGCGGCCGTCATTGCCGGCGCCGTCGCCGCGCTGGTCGGGTGGCCCGCGCTCAGACTCAAAGGCGCGTACTTCGCGATCGCCACCTGGGCTCTCGCGGAGGCGGTTCGCGAGCTCACCACGGTCGTCGAATTCACCGGCGGCTCCGGCGGACTCAGCACCCCGATCCGCGCCGACGACAACTTCTTCTTCTACACCATGCTCGGCGCTGCGGCCATCGCCTACGCGGTGTGCTACCTGCTGCTGGAACGCTCGAAGTTCGGGTTCAAGGTCAAGGCCGTGCGCGACAACGAGATCGCCGCACGCGCCCAAGGCATCAACACCAACCTGGTCAAGATCCAGGCGTTCGTGCTCAGCGCGGTCATTCCGGCCGTGCTCGGCGGCATCAACGCCTACTGGATCACGTTCATCAACCCACAGAGCGTGCTGAACACCCTCATCACCGACCAACTCGTGGTGATGGTGCTCGTCGGCGGGCTCGGCCACGCGTGGGGCCCGGCGCTCGGCGCGACGGCGATGTTCCTGCTGCAGGAGCAGCTGCGGGTCAGCTACGGCGAGACCACGGCGTACATCATCATCGTCGGCGCGATCGTCATGTTGATCGTGCTGTTCCTGCCCGACGGCCTGGTGAGCCTCGGCCGCCGCGCACGCCGAATGCGCCTGGTACGCCAGTATCTCGGCCGGGCCCGCGACGACCTCGTGAAGACGGAGGCCCGGGGATGAGCGTGCTCACAGTAGAAAACCTGTCCCGCTCGTTCGGCGGCATCCACGCGGTCAACGACGTGTCGTTCGCCGTCGAGAAGGCCGAGATCGTCGGCATCATCGGGCCCAACGGCAGCGGCAAGAGCACGCTGTTCAACCTGCTCACCGGCGCCGTCAAACCAGACAAGGGCAGCATCGAACTGTTCGGCCGCAACATCACCAAGCTCGCGCCGTACAAGATCGCCCGCGCGGGCCTGGGCCGCACGTTCCAGATTCCGGCGCTGTTCGTGAACATGACCGTGCGCGAAAACCTCTGGACCTCCGCGGTGCAGTTCAACTGGGACAACGCGCGCGCCGACGCCGACGCCGTCCTGGAACAACTCGAACTCACCCGCGTCGCCGACGACCTCGCCAACACATTGTCCGGCGGGCAACAGCGCCTGGTCGAGATGGGTCGCGTACTGATGCAGAAACCCCAGGTGGCGCTGCTCGACGAGGTCGCCGCCGGGGTGCATCCGCGGCTGCGGCAGATCATGCTCGACGCCATCCGCACCCTGCGCGACGCAGGCACGACGTTCCTGATCATCGAGCACGACATGGAACTCGCGCAGGACATCTGCGACCGCATCATCGTGATGGACGCCGGAAAGATCGTGGCGCAAGGCACCTTTGACGAGATCTCGCACGACCCGCACGTCATGGAGGCGTACCTGGGGGTGCCCACCAATGAGTGAGATGAGTGAGATCACCGTCGAGAACCTCGACGCCGGTTACGGCAGCGTGCAGATCCTGCACCAGGTGTCGATGAAGGCCCGCACCGGCGAGGTCACCTGCATATTCGGGCCCAACGGCTGCGGCAAGAGCACGCTGCTCAAGGCCATCGTCGGGATGATCGACCCGTGGGCGGGCACCGTGAAGATCGACGACGTGGACATCACGCACGTGCCGTCGCACAAAACGCTGGGCCGCGGGGTGGCGATGATGCCGCAGGGCGGCGGTGTGTTCCCGCAGCTGTCGGTGCGGGAGAACCTGCGCATCGGCGGCTACACGCTGCGTGACCGCAAGGAACTGGACCAGCGCATCGAAAAGCTGCTCGACGAGTTCCCGCGCCTGCGTGAGCGTTACACCGTCGCGGCCGGTCAGCTCTCGGGCGGCGAGCAGATGATCCTGTCGATCGCCCGCGCATTGGTGCTGAACCCGCGGTTCCTGCTGTTCGATGAACCGTCGGCGGGCCTGTCCCCCAAGCTCGTCGGCGACGTGCTGGTGCGCGCCGCCGAACTCGCCCAGCGCGGCGTCGGCGTGCTGATGATCGAGCAGAACATCCGCGAGGCCATGCGGGTGGCCGACCGCATGTACGTCCTTGTCGGCGGGCGCAATCGATTCGACGGCACTCCGGCGGACGTCGCCGACGACCGAGAGCTCATGCACCTCTATCTGGGAGGTCGTTGAACGGCCTTCACCTGCACCGCAACCGGAGAGGAATGATCATGTCCAACTACATACCCCGTCGAGTGTTCCTCGCCCGAGCCGGCCTGCTCGCGGGCGGTGTGGTGGCCGCCCCGAGCCTGCTCGCCGCATGCGGCGGTGACACCGGCGGCGGAGGAGGCGGGGCCAGCGACACGTTCAAGGTCGGCGCGGTGCTCGAGCTCTCCGGTGAGTCCGCGACCGGCGGACAGATCGCGCAACGTGGCTACCAGTTGTGGGCCGACACCGTGAACAGCAAGGGCGGCTTACAGATCGGCGATCAGAAGTACAACGTCGAGCTGATCGTGCAGGACTGCAAGAGCGATCCCGGCACCGGCGCCGACGCCGCGTCACGCCTGGCCACCGAGGAGGGCGTCAACGCGATGTTCGGCGCCTACACCAGCGGCGTGCAACTCGCGATGGATCCCATCTGCGCCAAGTACCGCATCCCGTGTATCGCCGGCTCGGCCGAATCCCCGAACGTGTGGAAGAACCAGCCCGCCTTCACCTATGGCGTGATCCCCGCCGTCGACACCACCGCCGCACGCGCGATGCAGGCCATCGTCGACACGGCCAACCCGAAACCGGTGAGCGCGGCCGTTGTCGGCGCCAACGAGCCGTTCTCCGACAACACCGCCGAAGGTTTCCGCGCCGGCGCCGAGGCCGCGAACCTCAACGTGGTGCACTACTCACTGTTCCCGCCGAACGCCGACCTGGCGCCGGTCGCGCAGGTGGTCGCGGCGCAGCGGCCCGACATCGTCGCGGTCGGCGGACATGACGTGCTGCTGGTCGACTTCGTGCGGGCCATGGCCGCGACCGGCTACACCCCCAAGGCGATCATCGAGCACTACGGCATCACCGACGCCTCGTTCTCGCAGGCCCTCGGCCGCCAGGCCGACGGCGTGATGGGCATCTCGGTATGGCTGCCGAACGCGTCGTTCAGCGACGACCTGTTCGGCTCTGCCGCCGACTACGCGAAAGCGTTCCAGGACAAGTACGGCTCGGCGCCGGACTACACCGCCGCGGGCTGCAGCGCCGCCGGTCGGGTGCTGCAGGCCGCCGTCGAGAAACTCGGTGAGTCGCCATCGCTGTCGGAGGACGCCCGCGGCAAACTCAACGACCTGATCGCCCAGACGGACATGCAGACCTTCTACGGCCCCATCAAGTTCGCGACCGAGGGCGACCACTTCCACAACAACACGGCGCTCTCCCCGATGCTGGTCCAGATCCAGGGCGGACAGGTCAAGGCGATCGCGCCGCCCGATTCGGCACAGGGACAGATCATCTATCCGCTGCCGCCGCTGACCTGATCCCTCAGCGCGGCAACCGCGACATCCAGTCCGAGTTGCCGTCGTACGGCCTGCCGTCGATCACCACGGTCGGCACCCCGGGCTCGGGGAACTGGCGCAGCGCTGCCTGGTTGCTGTTCGCGATCGCCACGGGGTCGTAGCCGACGAACAGGCCGAGCCGGATCAGATCCTGCGCCAGCCGCGGCGCACCGGCGCGATCGGCGAGCCCGGCCAGCTGGTCGTTGCTGAGGTCTGTGGGCCCCTGCTCTTTCGGCTGCTGCTCGGCCGAGAAGATCTGCTGGACAAAGCGCCACGTCACGCCGCTGTCGCGGGAGTAGCCGGCGACGGCGAACGCCGCATAGATCGCGCGGCTGTCGTATGTGCCGCTGGCCGAGAGTCTTTCGAGGAAGTTCACCAGACGAAGATTGACGTGCAACGACCCGTTCTCGATCCGCCTGCCGATCTCGCCCCCCTGCTCCTGGATCATCTTCCCGCTGAACGGGCACAACGGATCGAGGAAGAGGTCGATCTGGCCGGGCGCGCCGGGGTTCCCGATGGAGATCACATCCCGGACGGTCTCGGCTGGGGCCGCCTGCGCGACGCCGGCGCACATCAGCAGCGCCATGACCGTGCCAGCGAGCACCCCGAGGGCACGCACTGGCCGCTTCACCCGTGTTGTGTCCATGCCCTCCATCATGTCGTACCGCGCAAACCCCGCGGCGCACGCATCAGGGCCGGAGCTGCAGAATCCGGTCGTCACCGGCGCGAACACTGCCCCGGCCGTCGCGGTTGCTGGTGGTGAACCACAGCGTGCCGTCCGGCGCGGGCACGACCGTACGAAGCCGCCCGTACTCGCCGACGAACAGCGGCACCGGCGCGCCGACGGACCCGTCGCCGGCCACGGGGATCTGGAACAACCGCTCACCGCGCAGCGCGGCGACCCACAGCGATCCGCCGTAGAACGCCAATCCCGACGGCGAGGCCTCGCCGGTGCCCCACTCGACCACGGGATCGACCATGCCCTCGATACCGGCGCGGCCCTCCGCTTCGGGCCACCCGTAGTTGGCGCCGGGACGGATCAGGTTGAGCTCATCCACCCGGTTGGCGCCGTATTCGGTGGCCCAGAGTCGGCCCGCCGCGTCCCACGCCAATCCCTGGATATTGCGGTGCCCGTAGGACCACACCGGCGATCCGGGAAACGGATTGTCGCCAGGCACGGACCCGTCGGGATTGACGCGAAGGATCTTGCCCGCCAACGAGGTTCGGTCCTGCGCGAGCGGCGGATCCCCCACCTCACCGGTGGCCACGTAGAGCTTGCCGTCGGGGCCGAACGCAATACGTCCGCCGTCGTGTCGGGACCCGGCGGGGATGCCGGTGAGGATCGGCGTCGGACCGGTCAGTGCGCCGTCCGCAAAGCGCATCTGCACGACGCGGTTGTCGCCGCCGGTGGTGAGATAGGCGTACACCGTGGTGCCAGCGGTCGCCAGGCCGAGCAGACCGCCCTCGCCGCGCGGCGCGACGCCGGGGACGGCACCGATCTGCTCGACGACGCCGGGTGCGGTGAGGTGTTTGATTGCGGCGCTGTCACGTTCGGCGATCAGTGCGCTGCCGTCGGGCAGAAACGCGATGCCCCACGGCACGTCGAGGTCGGTGGCGATGGCCGTCGGCGCACCGGCGGGCTCGCCTCGCGACTCGACATCCTGCGCGCAGGCGATCACGAGCAACAGGCCGGCGGCGGCCGCGAGCACGGCCCGGGTCAGGCCGGTACGCGTCGTTCGCAGAATCGCCACACCGCAGTATCACCCGTCGTCGGTAGTGATATCGAGCCTTCAGTAATTTCACTTCGGTGTCGTCGGCGCGGTACACCAGTCGATGTTCGTCGACGATGCGCCGCGACCGGTAGCCCGACAGCACGCCAACCGATCGAGGAAATCAGCCCAGGCATCAGGGTCGCATCGGATGGTCCTCACTCCTCGCCGCCGGCGATTCTCCGCAGCTCGTCGACGTGCGTTCTCCGGGGCTGCGCAGGAGGGATACGGTTTCCTGCCCGGAGTCGTAGTCGTCTGCAGACATCAGGACCCGTACAGGAACCCCGCGACATCAAGGCACAGCTTCCCGTACCCCCCGGTTTACGTGGCAGGGTGCGGCGCGGCATCAGCTGGACAACGAGCCCCCGAAGCCGTGGTCGGCACATTCCGGAGCGCACGTACGCAGATGCGCGCGCCGCGGTGCGGGATCATCGTGACGTGCTTGAGCCGCTGCTTCTCGCCGGGCGCGGTGGTCGCGAAAAGGTCTACGCGGCGCAGGATCTCGCGGAGCACGATGCGCATCTCGACGAGCGCGAACGTGGCGCCGAGGCAGCGGCGGTTGCCTCCGCCGAAGGGCAGCCAGGTGCTGGGTGTCTGGGTCGACTGCAACATCCGATCCGGATCGAACCGGTCGGGGTCGGGATACACGTCGGCGCCGGCATGCACCAGCCCGATGCTCGGCGCCACCAGCGTCCCGGCCGGCAGGAGGTAACCGCCCAGTTCGACGGGTTTGGTCAGCACGCGGCCGGCCTCGAACACCACGGGGCGGATGCGCAGGGATTCCCGCACCACCGCGTCGAGGTAGGCGTCCCCGGCCCCGTCACCATCGTCGGACCGCGCGGCCGCGACGGCCTTGTCCAGGACGGCTGGATGCCGGATGAGCCGCTCCAGCGTCCACGACAGCCCGGTCGCGCTGGTCTCGTGCCCGGCGACCAGCAGCGTCATGAGCTGATCGCGCAGCTCACGGTCGGTCATGGTGCGGCCGTCGTCGTTGGCGGCACGCACCAGCATCGCCAGCGCGTCGGGCCGCGACGGCAGGTTCGGGTCGGCGCGGCACGCGGCGACCTCGGCGTACAGCAGCCGGTTGGCCTCGGCGAGGTTGCGCTGCAGGGTGCGCCACGGGCGTCGACGCTGCAGGCCCGGGCTGGCGATGGCCAGCGACTGCCACGGCCCGACGCTGAGCAACTGCGGCATGACGCGCCGCAGCGCGGCGAGCCGGGCCGGATCCGTCGCCCCGATCACAGTCCGCAGGATCACCTCGAGCGCGATCTCGGCCATCTTGGGCGCGACCGGGAACGGGGTTCCGACAGGCCAACCCGCGATGTTGGCCGCGGCGACTTCGGCCATGACGCCCGTCTGGCGGGCCACCGCGTCGCGGGCGAACGGCGCGAGCATGAGGCGGCGCCGGTCGCGGTGGACGTCCTCGTCGATCACCAGCACCGAGGTGTCACCCAGCAGGCCGCTGAGCATCGAGTTGGCCTCCCCGGCATGGAACACCGTCGGGTCCCCGGCGAACACGGTCTTGATGTCGGCCGGATCGGCCAGGTACACCCACGTGCCCATCGAGGCGATCCGCAACGTGAACACATCGCCGTAGCGGCGGCGGCAGGCCGACACGAACCGCGGCCAGTGCCGCAGCATCATCGCCGTCTGCACGAAAGCAGGCAGTGGCGGCCCTGGCGGAAGCGTCTCCGAGGTGCTCACGTCCCCACACTAGTGTCCTGAGTCGCACGGAGAACCCGCGAAACAGGAAAAGGGCCCGGACCCGGTGCGGGTCCGGGCCCTGGCCCGCTGGTTCAGCGTGCGCGGTTGTACTGGTGGTGGTGATGCTCCGCGGTTCCCGGGGTCGGCACGTGATCCTGGTGCGGGAAGGGCTCGTGGTGGGTGACCGTCGGACCGAAGTTGCCCACCGAGGATTCCGCGTCGGCCGTTGCGGCGCCGAGCAGGATCAGGGCCGGGGCGGCGAAAGTGGCGGCGATTCCGGCGGCGCGGGCGGTGATGGTCATGTGGACTCCTTTGTCGGTCAGGGCTTTTCGGTCGTGTGTCAGTGCTTGTTCCGTGCGTTGTGATAAGAATGCCTGCAACGGCGGTCTCGCCATATCCGACGACCGGACCCTCCACCGGCCGAAACCCCTGTCCCCCGATCGGGGGAACGTTGACACCGTGCGCCGAGAGGCGTTGACTGGACTTGCTGACGCGCACGGGCACAGGCCAGGGCACGCCACCACACGGCAGAGCACGTCTCCCTGTTCGCCCCCGAGGTCACAGGGACAACAGATGTTGCGTTCCCTTCCGGGATCACAGCCGATGTGGTGGCGTGGCTCGTTTTCTATCGATTGCGTCGAAATATGCCGCGCCATCCCGTATCCGGGAGCGCGAGCGTGAAGATGATCCGCAGCGTCTGCAGGTATTGCCGCGGCATCGGCCCGGTGGTGTAGGGCACGTCGTACTTGTCACAGAGCGCGCTCACCCGTTCGGCGATCTGTGCGAGCCGATTGCTCGGCAGGTCCGGGAACAGATGGTGTTCGATCTGATAGCACAGGTTTCCGCTGGAGAACGCCAGCAGCCGACCGGCTTTGAAGTTCGCCGCACCGAGCATCTGCCGTAGATACCACTCCCCCTTGGATTCTCCCTGCAGGCTTTCCGGCGTGAATTTCTCTGCGCCGTCGGGGAAGTGCCCGCAGAAGATCACCACACACGCCCATACGTTGCGCGCCAGGTTCGCCGTGAGATTGGCCAGCAGGGTGCGGCGCCAGCGCCGCAGACTCAGCGCAGGCAGCAGGACGTAATCCTTGGTGACCTGGCGGCCGATCTTGCGCCGTAACGCCGTACGGGCAGCGCGCTTGCCGACCGTGGTGTCGGCGCGGTCACGTGCGGAGTAGTAGTCGTGCAGGGCGATCCCCCACTCGAAAACCGTGGCCAGCAACAGGTTTCGCAGCGGTTGGATGAGGTGTTGAGGCTCCCAGGCCTGATCGCGGCTCATCCGCAGTACACCGAACCCGAGGTCGTCGTCGACGCCGAGCACATTGCTGAACACGTGATGGCGGTAGTTGTGCGAATAGCGCCACTGCGCCGACGGGCCCACCATGTCCCACTCCCACGTGGTGGAGTGGATCTCCGGATCGTTCATCCAGTCCCACTGGCCGTGGCCGACGTTGTGCCCGATCTCCATGTTCTCTATCGCCTTGGCGTACGCCAGCGCGGCGGTCCCCACCAGCCAGCCCGCCTTCGACCGGGTGCCTGCGATCATCAACCGCGCCGCGACGTCGAGCGTGCGCTGGAACGCGATCGTGCGGCGGATGTACGCCGCGTCGCGGCTGCCGAGGGTTTCTTCGATGTCGGCGCGGATCGCCTCGAGTTCGGCGCCAAACGCCTCGATCTCGGCGGGGGTCAAGTTCGCGTACACCGCGACGTCGCTGATTGCCACCAGATTCCAGTCTGTAGAAGGACGGCGGCGTCTTGCCCGACCACCATGGACGCGATCGCCTCCAGCCTAGGCAGATGTGCGTGCCTGCGCCATGACGGCAGATCGATGGACAACACTGGACCCATGACCGAGCCCGCTCCGACCCGCGTCGCGGTCTACCTTGACTTCGACAACATCGTGATCTCGCGGTATGACCAGGTCAACGGCCGAAACTCGTTCCAGAAGGACAAGACCAAGGGGCTGGAGGCCGACAAACTCACGAAAGCCACCGTGGACGTCGGGGCGATCCTGGACTTCGCGTCGTCGTTCGGGACGCTGGTGCTCACCCGCGCGTACGCCGACTGGTCGGCCGACGTCAACGCCGGCTACCGCCAGCAGTTGGTGGGGCGCGCCGTGGACCTCGTGCAACTGTTCCCGGCCGCGGCCTACGGCAAGAACGGCGCCGACATCCGGTTGGCGGTCGACGCGGTCGAGGACATGTTCCGGCTGCCCGATCTGACCCACGTCGTGATCGTGGCAGGCGACTCCGACTACATTCCGCTCGCGCAGCGCTGCAAGCGGCTCGGCCGCTACGTCGTCGGCATCGGGGTGGCCGGGGCGTCGAGCCGCGCTCTGGCCGCCGCGTGCGACGAGTTCATCATCTACGACGCACTGCCCGGTGTGCCGGTCTTCGAGCCCGAGCCGCAGAGCATCCCACCCAGACGCACACGCCGCACCAAGACGGACGAGCACGACGAACCCGAACCGCCCGATCCTCAGGCGGCGGCCACCGCACTGCTCACCCGCGCGCTGCAGATCGGCCTCGAGAAGGACGACGTCGAGTGGCTGCACAACTCCGCGGTCAAGGCGCAGATGAAGCGGATGGATCCGTCGTTCTCGGAGAAGTCCCTGGGATTTCGATCGTTCAGCGATTTTTTGCGCTCACGTTCCGATCTGGTCGAGCTGGACGAGAGCTCGACGATCCGCATGGTGCGGTTGCGTCCCGACAGGTGACCGGAGGGAAACGCAGGTTGACCGACCGAAAAGGTTGCTACGGCAAAAACTCTGCGTCGCGGCTCGCCAGAAGAACCTTCCACGTCCAAGTTTGGAGGAGTAACGTTCGATCACGACGTACGTAGGCATCGGTACGCCAAGCCATCTATTCGTTCTTCGGGGGGCGGCTGGTGAAAGAAACGCCACAGGAATCCATCAATGCGGTGAAGGTCGGAGCGCGGCCCGGCGAACGCCACGGATCGACGGCAGACGAAGTCCGTTCGCACTATGACCTGTCGAACGAGTTCTTTCGGCTGTGGCAGGACCCGACGCAGACCTACAGTTGCGCCTACTTCGAACGTGACGACATGACGCTCGAAGAGGCCCAGATGGCGAAAGTCGATCTGGCGCTTGGCAAGCTGGGCCTGCAACCGGGCATGACTTTGCTCGACATCGGGTGCGGCTGGGGCTCGACGATCATGCGCGCGGTCGAGAAAAACGACGTCAACGTCATCGGACTGACGCTCTCGCACAACCAACTCGCGCACATCGAGCAGCGGTTCGCCGAATCTGACAGCCCACGCCGCAAAGAGGTTCGGCTGCAACCGTGGGAGGAGTTCGACGAGCCGGTCGACCGCATCGTGTCCATCGGCGCGTTCGAGCATTTCGGGTTCGAGAAGTACGCCGACTATTTCAAGAAGACCTACGAGCTGATGCCCGACGACGGCGTGATGCTGCTTCACACCATCGTCTCGACCAGCAAGGAGGAGGTCGCCGAACTGGGGCTTCCGACGACGATGTCGCTGATGCGGTTCTTCCGGTTCATCGTCACCGAGATCTACCCCGGCGGCCGCATACCGCTGATCGCCATGGTCGAGGACCGCGCCACCGAGGCCGGTTTCACCGTCACCAAGAAGCAACGCCTGCGGCCGCACTACGCCCGCACCCTCGACACCTGGGCGGCCAATCTGAAGGCCAAGAAGGACGAGGCCATCGCGATCACGTCCGAAGAGGTCTACGAGCGGTACCTGAAGTACCTGACCGGTTGCGCGGACCTGTTCCGCGACGGCTACACCGACGTATGCCAGTTCACCTGCGAGAAGAGTGTGGCCTAGGCACACGAGGACACGATTCACGGAGGGGGTCATCCGCATGGCTGACGGCACCGGGACTGCCCAGATGCGGCCCTATTTCGAGGACGTTCAGGCCCACTACGATCTGTCAGACGACTTCTTCGGGCTGTTTCAGGATCCGTCGCGGACCTACAGCTGCGCGTATTACGAGCGTGACGACATGACGCTCGAACAGGCCCAGATGGCCAAGATCGACCTCGCACTCGATCAGCTGGACCTGCAGCCGGGTATGACGCTGCTCGACATCGGTTGCGGCTGGGGCGCATTGATGAAACGCGCGATCGAGAAGTACGACGTCAACGTCGTCGGCCTGACCTTGAGCAAGAACCAGTACGCGTACTGCCGGCAACTGCTGGACCGGATCGACACCCAGCGAACCCATCTGGTGTGCCTGAAAGGCTGGGAACAGTTCGATGACCCGGTCGACCGCATCGTCAGCATCGAGGCGTTCGAGGCATTCGGGAAGTCCAGGTACAAGGCGTTTTTCGACACCACCTACCGGGTACTGCCGGACGACGGGCGCATGGTGATCGAGACGATCTTCACCCACCCCATCAACTACTGGCGCGAGCACGGCATCCCGGTGACGCTCAGCGACATGAAGTTCACGCGGTTCATCTACAAGGAGATCTTTCCCGGCGGGCAGCTGCCCTCCGATGACGACATGCGCGATTTCTCCAGTGCCGCTGGGTTCCACACCTCCGCCGTGACGGTCATGAACCCGCACTACGTCCGCACGCTGGACACCTGGGCGCAGAACCTGTCGGCACAGCGCGACGCCGCGATCGCCACGACCTCCGAGGAGGTCTACGACCGCTACATGCACTACCTGACCGGCTGCGCCGACTTCTTCCGGCGCGGGATCTCCGAGGTCGCGCAGTTCGCGTACGGCAAGACCGCGTGAGAAGACCGCTCAGGGCGCCCCGAACGCCAGCACCACGTTGTTGCCGCCGAATCCGAACGAGTTGCTGATCGCGTAGCGGTAGCTCTCGCTGCGCGGCTGATCGGTCACGACGTCCAGATCGATCTCCGGGTCGGGGTTCTTGAGGTTGAGCGTCGGTGGCACGGTGCCGTCGCGCAGCGCCTGCACGGTCAGCACGGCCTCCACCGCACCTGCGGATCCCAACGAGTGGCCCAGCGCGGCCTTCGGCGCGTACACGGCGGGCGCATGAGTGCCGAGCACCCTGTGGATCGCGCGGGCCTCGGCCAGGTCGCCGAAGTCCGTGCCCGTGGCGTGCGCGTTGATGTGGTCGATGTCGCGTGGCGTGAGCCCGGCCAGTTCGATGGCCCGGCTGATCGCATCACCGGCCCGCTGCCCTTCCGGGTCGGGTTTGACGACGTCGAAACAGTCGCTGGTGATCCCGACGCCCATCAGACGGGCCAGGACGGGGGCGCCGCGGGCCTTGGCGTGCTCCTCGGTCTCCACGAGCATCAACGCACCGCCCTCCCCGAGCACCATGCCGTCGCGGTCCTTGTCGAACGGGCGGCATGCCGCGGGCGGATCATCGTTGTACGTCGAAAGCATGCCCAGCTGGCTGAACGCACCGACGGGCACGGCCTCGATCCAGGTCTCGACGCCCCCGCAGATCGCGATGTCGGCGTCGCCGAGGATGATCTCGCGCCACGCGTGCCCGATGGCCGCCGCACCGGAGGCGTCACCCATGATCGGGCTCATGATGCCGGCCTTGGCCTTGCGATCCAGCCCGACGGCGGCCGCGGGCGCATTGGGCATGTACTTCTGGATCGCGGTCGGCGGAACGGCCCGCAGACCTTTGGTCTTCCAGGTGTCGTACTGCAGGATGAGTTCCTCGGTAGTGCCCAGCGCCATGCCGATCGACACCATCAGCCGTGTGGTGTCCACGTCGGGATTGCCCGCTGCCTCCCACAACCGGCGCCCCAGCACCGTGGACATCTGCCCCATGTACGAAAGCCGGTGCTGCTCAACCCGGCCGAGTTTGTCGGCGAATGTCTCGGTGAGTTGTCCGCCGATGCGAACCGGGGAATCGAATTCCTCGACGAAGGATTTGTCGAGCGCGCGGATACCGCTACGGCCGTCAAGCAGCAGTTGCCACGTGTCTTCGGCGTGCGGTGCGAGCGGGGTCGTCGACGCGACAGCGGTAACGACGACGTCAGGCAATCCGTTGCCAGTGGTCTTCGCAACCATGGGATCGTGCTTTCGTCATACGTGCTTGCGAGCGGCCTGCTGCGGTGTCTGTCTGTCACCACAATAAAGCCGCACGAGAAGCTCTCAAGTCCAAATCGGCGTCAGCCGGCCTCGATGCTTGCCTTGGCACATACCCGCCGGAGCACAAAAGACCCGGGCGCTCGCGGCGCCCGGGTCCTTCTCTCCACCTGTCTAGTCCTGGGTTGCGTGGGTGGCCTGGTGCGGCAACGGCTCCTGGGCCTCGACATGCGCGGTGGCCACGCCGATCATGATCAGGAACGGAGCCGCGGTGACGGTCAACGTGACGACGATCTGTCGAACGATGGGGCTCATGTCGACTCCTCTGCCGGGTAAGGCTTTTCGGTGATTCCCGCGTTGCGACAACTATGCGGCCCTGCCGGCGGCCGCGTTATCCCACGACCGGGCCAACACCGAGACGAAATCGCGATCCCCTGATCGGTGGAACTGGCGTCACTGATCTGCCTGGATCCGGCATAGGATCGGCAAACAGGAGGGGGATGCGTGACCATTGATCTGGCTCGTAGGGCAAAACAACTCGCTGCGGTGGGTGTGGCCGTACTCGCGGTCGGCGCGTGCCGTGCGCAGACATCCGCCGAGGACGACGGTGCTCAGGTCGACGTCCTCGGCAGCATGCTGGCCAGCGCGTCGGAGATCCACGCGATCATGGGTGTCGAGGTCCGCCCGAAGACCGCCTATCGGGTCCCGATGAAGAACGAGACGTTCGAGCCGATCTCCCGGCAGGAATGCATGGTTGTGGTGGGGAACGCGATGGACTGGGTGTACCGCGACAGCGACTACCGGGAGTTCCGGGAGGCGCAGCTCAGCGACGACGCCGACGACCTGGAGATCGATCAGGCCGTCGCGCGCTTCGACACCCCCGCCGCGGCCCGGGCGCTGGTGGACAGAACCGTCGCGATCTGGCGCCAGTGCGCGGGCGACGTACTGTCCTTCAGCTTCGACGGCGGCGCGACCCGAGAGATCCAGCGGCTGGCCACACCCAGTGTCGTCGACGGGGTCGATGTCACGCATGACGAACCGATCGACACGACCGAAGGCGCCACGCGCCGCGCGATCCTCACCGCCGGCAACGTCGTCGTCGACATCCGGGTCACCGGCCACGACGTCGACGACCGCGAGACCGTGCGGCTGGCCAAGACGATCGCGGGCCGCAACGCGCTGTGACTACCGGAACGCGCCGTTGATCACCGGCTGCGTGATCATCCCCTTCTCGACACCCCACATGGTCGCGATGGTGCGGTACTCGCCGGTGTTCATCAGGTGCTCCAGCGCCTGGCGCAGCGGCTCGGCCAGGCCGGAGTCCTTGGCCACCGGCCAGCCGTAGGGCGCGGAGTCGAACATCTCACCGGCAGGCTTGAGCGCGCCGCCGGACAGCTTGATCGCGAACCCGGTGACCGGTGAGTCCGCGGTCATGGCATCGATCTCCCCGGCGATCAGCGCAGCGGTCACCTCGTCCTGATGCGTGTGCACGACCTTCTCGATCGGCGGCAACCCGGCGGCCACGCACGCGTCGCTCTTGGCCGGGATCTCCTCGGTCTCCTGAATCGTGCTGTAGGCCACGCCAACCCGCAGCCCGCACGCCGCGTCGGGGTCCACCGAGGACCCGGCGCGCTGTGCCCACAGCGTGCCCGCCTGGAAGTAGGTGACGAAGTCGACGAGTTCCTCACGTTCGGCGGTGTCGGTGATCGACGACATGCCGACGTTGAAACTGCCGTCGCGCACCGATGGCAGGATGCCCTCGAAACCGGTCTCGCGAAGGTCGGGCACCAGTCCGAGCGTGCGCGTGACGGCCTTCATGAGGTCGACGTCGAAGCCGACGATCTCGCCGTCGGAGTTCTTGAACTCGTTGGGGGCATAGGGCACGTTGACGCCGATCACGAGCCGGCCCGTCTCGCGGATCTGCGCGGGTACCGTCGCGGCGATCTCGGGCACCGCACCCGTCGGCGCCTCGACCGGTCCCGTCGTCGATGCGGTGTCGGCCAGCGCGGGTTCACGTCCAGAGCCGCTGCCGTCGCGCAGCTGCCAGAAGCCCACCGACAGCAGCGCCGCCGCCAGTACCGTCACCCCCGCGATCACCGCGACCCGTCGTGGCACCCGTGAGTGTGCGCGTTGCGCCGTCGTCAAACGGTGCACGCGCTGCGCCGAGTGCCGTCCCGACCCACCAGACAGGCGCACCCGCGTCGTGAGCGCCGTGCGTGCCGCCGCCGCGAGATCCCCCGCGGTCTGATAGCGCTTCGCGGGCTTCTTTGCCATGCCCTTGGCGATCACGTCGTCGAACGCCGCCAACCGCGGATCCTTGTCCGACGGCCGCGGCGGCGGCGACACCATGTGTCCCGCGATCTGCTGTTCGAGGCTGTCAGCGGGATAGGGCCGTGCGCCGGTGAGACATTCGTACAACACGCACGCCAGCGCATAGATGTCCGAGCGCGGATCGACCTTGCCCGCGTCGAACCGCTCGGGCGCCATGTAAGCCAGCGTGCCCAACGTGCTGCCCGCGGTGGTCATGCCCGCCTCGCCCGCGCTGCGGGCCAGCCCGAAGTCGATGAGGTAGACGAAGTCGTTGTCGGTGATGAGGATGTTCGACGGTTTGACGTCACGGTGGATCAGCCCGGCCTGGTGTGCTGCGTCGAGGGCCATCGCGACCTGCTCGATCATGTTCACCACGAATGTCGGGTCCAGCGGTTTGTCGGCCTTGGACAGCATGGTGCCGAGATTGCGGCCTTCGATGAGCCGCATGTCGAGGTACAGCCGGCCGTCGATCTCGCCGAAGCCGTGGATCGGCACGACATGTGGATCGTTGACGCCGGCCGCGGCGTGCGATTCCCGCTTGAACCGGTCCTGGAACGAGGTGTCCTGCGCCAGATGCGGTGGCAGAACCTTGAGGGCCACGATCCGGTCGGTGTTGGTGTCGTAGGCCTGATAGACCTCTCCCATGCCACCCCGGCCGATCAGCTTTTGCAGCTGATAGTGCCCGAATGGTGTCGCGTCCACCGTTTACTCCTCGGGGGCGGCCTATTCGGCACGTCAATTTTGGCTTGATCGAAGTTACCTCACGTTCGCTGCATCTGTAGACCTCGATCACAGTGCCTCGCCGAAATTCGCCGTCATCAGTGACAGATGTGACCGATGTGGTTTCGTGACTGCGCACAACAAGGTCAATCACCGCCATCGCACGATCACCCGGCTACCTTGGTGCGAGCCGAAAGGGGGATTATGCGCGTTGACGGGCGGGACATCGTTGTCACCGGGAAGTTGCTGCAACCCATGTCCCGGCGCACCAACGACATCCTGCGTCTCGCGCTCGCCGCCCTGTTCCTCGCCACCGTCATCGCGAGCTCGCTGATCACCCGCTACGAGTGGGTGGCCCTCGAGCGGTCGATCTCCGAGGTCGTCGGCGTCCTCACCCCCACGCAGTCCAACCTCGTCTACCTGGCGTACGGCATCGCGATCGTGGCGTTGCCGTTCGTGATCCTGGTCAGCCTGATCTTCTCCCGGCAGTGGAAACTGCTGGGCGCGTACGCCGCCGCGGGCCTCATCACGATGCTGTCGCTGTCCATCACGGGCAACGGCATCGCCGCGCCGCAGTGGCACTTCGATCTCGGTGACCGCCTCGACAGCCAACTCTCACAGTTCCTCGACGATCCGCGCTGGATCGGCATGCTCGCCGCCGTGCTCACGGTGTCCGGGCCGTGGCTGCCGCGTCGGCTGCGCCGATGGTGGTGGGCGCTGCTGCTGGCGTTCGTGCCCATCCATCTCGTCGTCAGTGCCGTGGTCCCGGCCCGATCCCTGCTCGGTCTGGCAGCGGGCTGGTTCGTCGGTGCGCTCGTGGTGTGGGTCGTCGGCACCCCGGCATTGGAGGTTCCGCTCGACGGCGCCGTGCGGGCGCTGACGCGGCGCGGGTTTCAGGTGTCGTCGTTCACGGTCGTGCGGCCCGCCGGCGCCGGGCCGCTGCTGCTCGACGCCGCGTCACAGGATCCCGACTCGACGGCCGTCGTCGAGTTGTACGGGCCGAATCAGCGCAGCGGCGGCGCGTTCCGCCAGTTGTGGCGCAAGGTCCGGTTCCGCAGCGACGAGACCGCACCCCTGCAGACCTCGATGCGCCGCGCGGTCGAGCACCGCGCGCTGATGGCGATCGCGATCGGTGACCTGGGGCTCTCCAGCACGTCGACGATGTCGGTGGCCGCGCTCGACCGCGGCTGGACGCTGTACGCACACAACCGCAAACGCGGCACTCCACTGGACCAGTGCACCGACGAGGCCACGGTCGGGCGCGTGTGGAACGCCCTGCGCATGCTGCACGACCACCAGATCTCCCACGGCGACCTGCGCAGCAAGGAGATCACCGTCGAGGACGGCGCCGTGCTGTTCGGTGGATTCGGCAACGCCGAATACGGCGCCACCGACGCCCAATTGCAGTCCGACATCGCGCAACTGCTGGTCACCACGACCGCGCTGTACGACGCGCCGTCGGCCGTAGGCGCCGCGATCAAGGCGTTCGGCCGCGACACCGTGCTCACCGCGTCGCGCCGGCTCACCAAAGCCGCTGTGCCCGCTGGGGTGCGCGCCGCGGTGCCCGACGCCAAAGAGGTGATGGCTCGTGCCCGCGACGAGGTCAAACACCAGACCGGGGCCGACCAGATCGAGGCCGAGACCATCACCCGGTTCACCCGCACCCAGGTGATCCAGCTGGTGCTGCTGATCGCACTGGTGTATGTGGCCTACCCGTTCATCAGCACCGTGCCGACCTTCTTCTCCGAACTGCGCACCGCCAACTGGTGGTGGGCGCTACTGGGCCTCATGGTCTCGGCTCTCACCTACGTCGGGGCCGCGGCGGCCCTGTGGGCGTGCGCCGACGGACTCGTGAGCTTCCGCCACCTGTCGATCATGCAGATTGCCAACACCTTTGCCGCGACCACCACACCGGCCGGTGTCGGCGGTCTGGCTTTGAGCACCCGTTTCCTGCAGAAGGGCGGGCTGAGCACCATGCGCGCGACAGCGGCCGTCGCGCTACAGCAGTCGGTACAGGTGATCGTGCACGTGATCCTGCTGATCTTCTTTTCCACGATGGCAGGCGCATCGGCGGACCTGTCGCACTTCGTGCCCAGTGCGACCATCCTGTATCTCATCGCCGGTCTCGCGCTCGGTCTCGTCGGCGCGTTCCTCGCGGTGCCGAAATTGCGCCGCTGGCTCGCGTCGGCCGTGCGGCCCAAGCTGGAAGAGGTTTGGGACGATCTCGTCAAACTCGCCCGCGAACCGAAACGCCTGGTGCTCATCGTCCTCGGCGCGGCGGGCACCACTCTCGGTGCGGCACTGGCACTCTGGGCCAGCGTCGAGGCGTTCGGCGGCGACACCTCGTTCGTCACGGTCACGGTCGTCACGATGATCGGCGGCACCCTCGCCTCCGCCGCGCCCACGCCCGGTGGTGTCGGCGCCGTCGAGGCGGCCTTGATCGGTGGCCTTGCGGCCTTCGGTGTGCCTGCGGCGATCGGCGTGCCCGCGGTGTTGCTCTACCGCGTGCTGACCTGCTGGCTGCCGGTGTTCGTCGGCTGGCCCGTCATGCGGTGGCTGACGAAGAACGACATGATCTAGCGGTTGGGTCGCCGAGCGTGCACTTGGCGCAAGACGGCCTCGGAAATGGCGTCCCGCATGACGGTGGTGGGATGCGATGATCAGGAGTCATGGATCGCGCAGACCTCGTCCGCCGTGCCGATGGCCTGCTCTTTGACCTGGGCAAGCTGCGCGCTGAGATCGCCGCCAACGTCCGCGCCAACACCGACGTGGTGGTGGAACGCGCACTGCAGTCGACGCCGCTGGCCGGTGTGCGCCCCTACCTGACACCCGGCACCCGGATCAGCGCGCTGCTCAATTCGGAGTACCGCACCGTCGCCGACGTTCACACCGTGCCGGCGCGCCTGCTCACCCAGCTGCCCGGCGTCGACATCGCGACGGCGCAGGCGGTCCAGGCCGCCGCGCAGGTGATGGCCGACCGTGTCCGCGCGACCACCCGGCCCCGGCTGGACCGCGATTCCGAGGCCGACACCGCCCTGCTGGCCGATCTGTTGATCCTGATCAAGGCCACTCCCCCGGCCAAGCAACTGCGGCGGATCCTGCCGAAGGTGCGTACGCGTGTCGAGGCGTCGCACGGCAACGGTCGGCGGCGCCGTGAACCGACGGCGCCTGATGAGCCGGATCCGTTGCTGGACAAGATCGTCGAACTCATCGAGCAGATCGAGAGCGCCCACGAACCCGAGACCGACGTCTGGGCCGGTTACCGCCGCGACGGCGCCGAGATCGACCGGCTTCTGGTCGAGTTCTCCTCGGGGACAACCGATGTCGATGCCGCCCGGGGGTTCGTCGGTGCCGAGGTGGCCGAGGAGGCTTCGCAGGTCAGCCTGGACCGGTCTTTGGTGCGCACCGAGTTGCGCAGTTACCAGCTGTTCGGTGCGCAGTACGCGTTGGCACGACGACGGGTGCTGCTGTGCGACGAACTGGGGCTCGGCAAAACCCTGCAAGCCCTCGCTGTCGCCGCGCATCTGGCGGCCGCGGAGGCCATGCGGCACACCCTGGTGATCTGCCCGGCCGATACCAGCATCGGCTGGGCAGAGGAGACCGTCAAACACACCTGGCTGACACCGCTGGAGATCCGCGGCCGCCGACGCGATGAACGCTTGGACGAGTGGAAAGACAAGGGCGGCTTGGCAATTGTCACATTCAGCGCGTTGACGAAGCTGACGTTGCCGGCACGGCCTGGGCTGGTGATCGTCGACGAGGCCCACCTGTTGCGTGACCCGAAGTCAGACCGTGCGCGCGTCGTGCGCAATGTGCTGACCGCCGACAGTGCCGTGTTGTTCCTTTCCGGTGTGCCGCTGCACAACCGCATCGAGGGCTTCCGGCATCTTGCCGACTTCCTGCAACCCGAGGTCGCTGCCAAGGCGCCACCGAATGCCGGGGCGCAGGGCTCCATCGCCTTCCGCCGCACGGCTGACCGGGTGTATCTGCGTCGCGACTACCGCGACGTCGTCGACGAACTGCCACAACGCATTTCCACTGACGAATGGGTGCGGTTCACCGGTGAGGACCGCATCCGCTACCGACAGGCCGTGAACGGTGGCAACTTCTCCGCGATCCGTCGGGCTGCTTGGCCGTCAGGGTCCCCGTCGCCGTCGGCCAAGCTCGACCGGCTCATCGAGTTGACCAACGAGGCCCACATCGACGGGGCGCGCGTCGTGGTGCTGTCTCATTTCTCCGGCGTCCTCGAGGTCATCCGAAAGACATTGCCAGGGGCGGTTTTCGGTCCGTTGGACGAATCAGTGCCGGATCGGCAGGCGATGCTCGACGCGTTTGCGACGGCGCGGGGACCGGCGACGCTGCTGGCTCAGCTCGACGTGGGCCCGCTCGATCTGCGCCAGTTGACCATGCCGCTGGTGGTCATCGTGACCGAACCCCAATGGCAGCCCCGCGCCGAGCGACGCATGATCGGACGCACGCAACGCCTCAGCGATCTGCACACCGTGCGGGTGCACCGTCTGTTGGCGCGCAGCAGTATCGACGAGCCGATACGCCGGCTCGCCCACAACCCCGACCAGCCGCCACCGCACCAGGACGAGATGGTGCGTGCCGAGCAGATGCGACTGGCCAGGCTGAACCGACCACGCTAGATCCGCTCAGCCCCAAGGCTTCGGCTCGTGGAAGCGGTTGATGATCGGGATGCGCTCGATGATGCGGTCACGCAGGCGTGGCTGCGGATACGTCACCGGCGGCGGTGGTGGAGGCGGAATGAATGCCGGCGGAGGCGGTGGCACGTATGCCGGCGCCGGGGGCACATAGGCAGGCTCGGGGGCTGGGGCCTCGGGTGCCGGTGGCACGTAGGCCGGCGGCTCGGCGACGGGGACGTTGTTCACCTCGGCCACCGGCGCCGGGGCCGCCTCAGGTGCCGGTGCGGCCGGAGCGGGAGCTGCTTCGGGAGCCGGTGCGGCCGGAGCGGGAGCCGCCTCGGGAGCCGGGACGGCTTCGGGTGCCGGGGCAGGCGCGGCGGGCGGCTTCGGGCGCGGCGCCGCGGCAGGCGTCGCAGGTTTGGCGGCCGGGACCGAATTGCCGGCCTCGGCGACCTCGGCCGCCGGTGCGACCGCGCCCGGATGCAGTTGGATGCCGACGGCAGCGGAGGTGGCGACGACGAGCGTCACCACGGCCGCGCCGAGCACCGAGGTCAGCACTCCGACCTTCGTCAGGTGCAGGCGCTTGGGCTCGTCGGCGGGGGTGTTCACGGCCAGCGCCGCGGCCAGTGCGGCGCCGCGCGGGTATGCGAGGTCGGCCTCGGCCGCGGAGACGACGGGCACGGTCGCCGTCTCGGCCAGCGAAGCGACGATCAGGTCGTCACACTCGGAGCCGAGCAGGAAGATCCCGTCGGTGTGTCCGCCCGTGGCTTCTTGCAGGACGGCCTTGAGGTTCTCGATGAGTTCCGCGGAGGAGTCGTCACCGGGTGTGCGCGCGATCCGGTCCGCGGACACCGCGTCCGCGGTGACGGTCGCCGCGACGGCCGCGTCGGACTCGATGATGCAGACGGCGATGTCGTCGTGGCCCGTGATCTCCGCGATGCCGCTGGCGAGGATGCCCGCAGCCTCGACCTCGGAGACCGCGAAGACGTTGGTGTGGCCCCAGGACTCCAGTGCACCCATGACGTGGCCGGCGAGTGCGGCGGCGTCGCTCGTCCAGGTGACGCCGATGGCGTGGATGCGGTTGCGACCGTCGGCCACGGTGTCGTCGACCAGTCCGCGCAGGAGCCCATCCGGCTCGTAGGCGGCGGCGTCGTCCACCGCGATGGCTCCCCGGTCGACGGGGTTCCCTGCGCCCGTCGTCCCTTCGACGAGCACCCATCGAATGGCTCTCGACGTCATCGCGAGGCCGAGCACGAGGTCCATACGATCCCCCGATCTGGCTGATTCTCAGTAACTGAGGCTACCGGTGTGACGCCGCTTACTCGCGCTTACTGGGGGCATACCGATCGGACCTGCTGTTCACGACTTGCCGCGCGCCACGGCTGCACCGGTCACCAGGCCGGTCAATAGGCTCATGGGTATGAGGCGTATCGCCGCCGTGGCGGCTGCAGGATTCCTGCTCACCGGCTGTGCGATCGAGGGCACCCCCGTCGCCGCGCCCGTCGACGACGAATGGCGTGACGCGGTGGCCCAGGCTGTCGCCGGCCTGGGTGGCCAGCTCGGACCGATCAGCGACGCAATGGGCACCAAGGACTATCTGAAGCTGCAGTCGGCCTGTGCGGATCTGCGCAGCTACGTCGACAAGGCCAAACGCAAGGTGCTGCCCGGCCCCGATATGCACGTCAACGAGGCGCTGCGGGACGGCTTCGACGGATATCGCAGCATGGCCGAGCAGTGCATGACGCTGACGGCGTCGTCCTCCCCGACGCAGCTCAGGAAGTTCTCCGACACCATCGACGGCGCCGACAAACGCATCAAGGACGGACTCGAACTCCTCGGCATCGAGATCCCCAGGCGATGAGCGAGCGGGGGTGACGGTCGAAACCGCCACCCCCGCCCGTGCCACTAGATGTCGCCGCGCGAGAAATCGGCGATCAGCGTCGGCACCGCCGAGTCGAACCCGGAGATGTCGAGCTGACGCGGATCGGCCGGATCGGCGATCGAGTTCCCGGTCGCGGTCATCGCGACGACGACCAGCCGGGCGTCGATGCCCATCTTCTCGCGGTACCGAGCCAGCGCCTGGTGCGGATGGATGTCTCCGTACCAGGTCTCGCTGTCGGTGTAGATGTGGAACGTGTCCACCTCCACCCGGTTCTTCAGCGCCCACACCATCGGCAGAGCGCAGTCGGTGGCACCCATCGACAGCCCGGCCGTGTAGCGGCACACGTCGTCGAGCCGGCGGCGCGGGCTGATGTCCAGCTCGGTGACCGCCGTCGCCGGATAGCCACCACGACCCGCGGTGAACCCGATGATCCGGTGCTGACGCTCGGTGGCCGCGGTCACCAGCGCCAGCGCCGCCGACGCCTCTCGGCACGTCACCGGCAGACCCGACACGTACGACCCCATCGAGCCCGACACATCGAGCGCCAGCAATGTGCGCTTGCCGGCCGGACGCACCGCGCCGTAGGCCGCGTAGAACGCGGCGTCGAGCGCATCGGCGATCTTTGCGACGGGCGTCCACACCCCCTGACCGCGGGAACCGCAGCCTCGGGCGTAGGTACGCTGCGCCACAAGGACGTTCACCGGGTGCACGCGGGCCTTGACCAGCCGATCGGTGTCGGCGAGCTGCTCGGCCACGGTGTCGCCGACCGCACCGTCCAGCACACCCAGCCGCGTCAGCCGGGGCAGCTGACGCATCAGCGCCGTCTGCGGCATGCCACGGGCGATCAGCGCCTCCCACACCGCCGGCTGCGCCAGCGCCGCGTCGGGCAGCATCTCCCACGACAGGCCGTGGCCGCGACCGATGATCTCGATCCAGCGTGTGGCGGTCGAAGCCGCCTGCGCGTCCTCGAAGTCAGCGATGATCGCCAGCTCGTCGGGCACCACCTCGGCACGCACCTGCGGCCGGACAGCGTTGCGCTGCCCCGCCTTCAGCTCGGCGTCGGTGAGCCGGACCGGCGCCTCGGCATAGTCGCCGAGCCCCTTGCCCGTCGCCCAGTTGAGCGCCATCCGCCGGGCCGGATCGACCACGCCGGCCGGGCTGGCCAGCCGCAGCAGGTCGCGATGGCTCCACCCGCCACGCTGCCGGTACTTGACCAGCTGATAGGCCAGCGCATCGACGGGACGATCGGTGTACCAACGGGATACGGCGCGACGAAGCGTCGGCCCCCACCCGCGGAACTGCTCGACGTATCCGGCGAACAGAAACAGGTGGGTTCCCGTGCGGGCGACCCGCGGCAGCGCGGCCAGCGCGGCACGCCGGCCGTCGACATTCTCTACCGAGGCGGCGATGGCGAGCGCGAACAGCGCCGGGTTGGCCTTCGGCGCGCGACCGGCCTCCGACACCTCGATGATCCGGTCCACCAGACCGACGGGATCGGTTGCGGCAACGCGAAACACAACCTCGGCGTTGTCACGCGTCAGGCCCCGGTCGGTGGTGTAGTACGTGCCGCCGTCGGTCCCCAACGTCAGGAAGCGGTGCACCCGCGCCCAGTCATCGACCGGAAAGGTGTACCCGCCCGCGGCGTTGCGCACCTGTCCCGGCGTTGCGGGCTGGGTCTGCGGCGTGTGACGCAGACGAATCGTCTTCAGGATGTCCACGGGTTACTCCTTTCTTTCCTGACCGAAGTGGACTGGGGCCGTGAGCGTGTGAGGTGCCGACCGGCAGCCGACAGCGCAGTGCTGTCGAGCCCAAGGAATCGAACCTTGAAACGCCAGATAACCGATCAGCGTCCGGCCCACGGCAATAAAGTTGCGCGCCAGGTGATGTGGGCGTGTGAGGTATCAACCGGAACAAGTGCTCTGCCAGCTGAGCTACCGCCCCGTGTAGGGCGGACGGGACTCGAACCCGCGACCCCTCCATCCGTAGTGGTAACCGATCGAAGTCCGGCTCACATCACCAAGCCTGCAGAACGGTACGCGCCTCTCGTTTGCTGCGCCATCCATTTTCCTGTTCGCCAGTCGGTGGTGACGTAGTCTGATCAACTTTCCTCCACACAAAGGAGTACGTCATGACAGTCACGCTCGCCGGCGTCGGCCCGACACCTGGACATCAGCCAGGTGCGCCGCCGACAGGAGCACCGAATGAGCAAGACCGACAAGACCGCACCGTTCTGGGTGAAGTTGATGCGGGGCGACATCGCCTCCGTCGAGGTTCATGACCACACCGACGGGACCTGCGATATGCCCGACGCGGCAACCCCGTCGGGTTGGACGAAGCATCAGGGATGCCACCGTGCGTTCGTCTATACCGGCACCAGGGTGTGCTGCTGCCCGCTGTGCCACGGCGACGGTGGGTGGGATGTGCGCCCCGGGAAGCGGCAGCGCCTCGCGTCGCGGCGCATGTGCCGCGATTGGCAGAGCCAGTTGTGAGGCCGAGTCGTGAGGTCTGTTCGCGCCACGCCTTCGCTAGGTTGTGACACATATCCGTCGACCGAAAGGACGCCCGCCGTGAAGAAGCGCTGGAATGACCTGTCCCCCACCGCCAAGGCCGCCGTCATCGGCGTCGCCGCGGTGGATGCCGGTCTGCGCGCCTGGGCACTGCGTGACCTCGCGGGGCGCAACGCCGGCCAGGTCCGCGGCCCCAAGAAGCTCTGGAGCGTCGCCCTTGGCCTCATCACCAGCGGCGGCGTGCTGCCCGCGGTGTATCTGGTGGTCGGGCGCAAATCCTGATTCCGCTGCGATTTGTGCACCGTTTGTCACGGCTGGGGTGACAAACGGTGCACAGGTCAGTTGTATTTCGTGCTGCCGGCGATGGGTCGCCAGGTGCTGACGACCTTCGCCGCGCAGTTGTCTCTGCTCAAGCCTGCGCTTGTGCACCACGCGAGCACATCCTCGGGGTTGTCTGAGTGCAGCCCCACGATCGTCACCCAGAAGTCGCGCCCGTCATATGTCGACCAGTCACCTGACCACAGCAGGCGGACATCTGGGTAGGTCGCGCGCATTCGCATGTGCTGATCGAGAATCCTTGCGTTGTCCCATGTCATCCCATCTGCCACCAAACCCACACGTTTCGAGCTGATCTGGGGGACCCAACGATCGGCGAGTAGTGCAGCGACATACGGACGATCATTGTCAGCCAGGGCTCTCAGGCGTTGCAGGCTCGCGTCCTCGGCACTGGGTGTGACCGTTACGGTTCGGGTCGCAGTGGGCGGCGGTGATGCCTTCGCCGGAGGTGGTGTCGTGGTCGAAGGCGCCGGTTCAGTGACGGCGGTACCCAGCAGGAAATGTATGCCCGCCTTGGCTTCCTCCTCGGTGTAGCTCATCTCGGGACGCTGAGCCACCTGAACCCGATAGAACCGGGCCCCACTCGGAACATCCTCGACGCGGAACTTGAGGAAGCAGCCGTCACCACCTTTGCTACTGCTCTGGATGGCACCCTTGGCCAGCAGCTTGCCGGACTCGTCCTCGACCGTCACGGGTGCTTCGGGTCCGATATCCCCATAGTCGCGTGCGCCTGCGCACATGAATCCGCTTGGCAGGCCGGAGGTCTTGGCTACACCGGCAGGCAATTGAAGCGTCCCCGCAAGTGTGAACGGCTCCGCTGTCGTCGTCTCCCCGGACGGCTTCAGCAGAACGACGCCTGCCATCACCATCGCGCCAACCACTGCTGCGGCCGCGGCTACCAGCGCCCATCGCCGATGTCCCGAATTCTTCGGCGGTGGAGCCACATCCGAGTAGGGCTGAGGGGCCACCACCGGCCCAAGCATCGTCGGCACGTCGTTGGGGCTGATCACGGGTGCGGTCATCGTGGCCACGACGTTCTGCGGCGCTTCGAGAGCCTCCGCGAACTCCGTGCACGTCCCGAAGCGACCATCCGGACTCTTGGCCAGCGCGCGACGGAGTGCCGCATCCAGTGGGGCAAGTTCGGGTCGCGAGACACCCAGCACTGGAGGAGGCGAGTTCAGGTGTCGGCTGATGACGACCGCGGGATTGGAGTTCTCGAACAGTGGGCCACCGGTCAGCAGATGGTATGCAGTCGCGGCCAGCGAGTACTGATCGGCCCGGCCATCGAGGTCCAAACCCATCAACTGTTCCGGTGCGGCGTATGCCGCAGTACCGACGGTCATGTTCGTCGCGGTCAGCCCATTGGCGGCGCTGTCTGCAAGATCGCGCGCAACACCGAAATCTCCGAGCAGGATTCGCCGCTCCCCGTGGTCACGGTCCGAGATCAGAATGTTGGCCGGCTTCACGTCGCGATGCAGTAGCCCCCGACCGTGCGCGTAGTCGAGGGCCGACGCGACGGCCTTGACGATCTCGAGCACCTCGTTGAGCGGCATTCCGCGGGGATACCGATCGTGGACGAGGCGGCCGGCGTCGGTGCCGTCGACATAGTCCATCGAGATCCACAGCCGTCCGCGATATCTGCCCCGGTCGTGAATTCCCACGATGTGTGGGTGCCAGAGTTTTGCGGCCAGGTCCGCTTCCCGGTTGAAGCGCTCGACGTAGTCGGGATCGGCCGAGATGTCCGTCCGCAGCACCTTGAGCGCGTCATGCCTGGGCAACCTCGGATGCCGGGCGAGATACACCTCACCCATTCCGCCGGAGCCAAGCATCCGCTCGATCGTGTAACCGGCGATTTTCGCACCATGCGACAACGCCATGGCACGTTTTACCACGGACTACGGGGAGACGACCGTCAGTTGGCGAAATTGATCACGCTGACATCCATCGACCGCAGCAAAGCGCAATTCGATCTTGTAGGGCGAGGGATCTGCCTATCGCGGCAAACGCCCACAAGTCACCGGGTGGGGTCCGGCGGCGGGGGTGTCGACCCGGAGCCGGGCCGCCGCTGGATCCGCAGGGCGGTCGTGGGGACCTGAAATTCGGTGGTCGGTGGCGCCGGGAGGATGGTGGTCGAATCCTCTTTCAGGCGAACGATCTTCGGCACGGCTGCCGCTCGAGGTCGGCGCACGATGGTCGGCGGCGCTGAATCCTCCACCGCAGGTGCCGGGGTTACGGGCGCAGGGGTGGGCACAGGCGTTGGCGCAGCAGCAGGCTTCGCGGCGGCACGCCGTGTCAGATACCCCGCCAGCGGACCGGTGAAGAGCAGCACGACAAGCACGAGCAGGCTCAACACGCACACCACGACATCGAAGGTGCTGGTGATCTGCTGCACAAGGTTGTTGCCGTAGATCGCATCGGGTGGCGACGCGGCGTAGCGCGGTGCGAGGGCCACGCCGATGGCGACGTCGGCGACGGTGAACACGAACAGCACCGCGCTGAACGCCGCGGTCACCACCGTCGACACCACGCCTCTGCTGAGTTGGCGGTGCACTCCCCTGGCGATGATCGCCGTCATGAGGCTGAACACCGTCATGGCGACGCTGTCGTACAGGGCACGGGGAAGGCTGAGTGACTCCGCGACGACGTAGTCGACGATGCGCAGCGCCGCTGCGGCGAATCCCCAGAACGCGATGAGCGTCAAGCACTTCAGGGCCGCGCCCCGGTAGGCGCCGATGGTGGGCGGCTTGATGAGGAACACTGCGTACAGCGTCGTCGGCGCGACGATCGCGGCGCCCACCGCCCAGGCGAGATAGCCCTCGTATCCGACCGCGGCCGTCGAGGTGTTCTCCGCGATGCCATGGAAGGCGTCGATGTCGCGGCCGATGCCCATCAGCCACACCAGCGTCGCCGCGACGGCCCCGGACACACCGACGGCCGTGGTCGCGAGACGCGCGGCCGCGGTCTTCTCGGTGAGCCACCGAGAGGCGATGACCAATGCCGTCATCGCCTCGGCACCGTAGAGCACCGTGGTGACGATCACCGCGACGTCGTGGCCGCCGAACGCGACCTCGGTGACGAACAGGTACCGCAGCCGCCAGTACAGGTTGAACGCCACCGACAGCGTCGCCAACGCGATCGAGAGGAAGCCGATGGCCCGCGCGACTGCGTACCAGCGACGGAACTTGTTGTCCTCGATCGTGATCGACGTGATCGGCGGCTGCGCCGCCAGCAGCGCCCCCGCCGCGCCGAGCAGCATGCCCGGCCCGACCCCGGGTGCCACGGCCCCGGTGCCGCCGTTGCGCACGGTCTGGGCGACGTGGAACGCCACGAACCCGATCACGACGACCAGGTACGCCACGCTCAACAGGAGACGGAGCAGCGAAGTACGCCGCACATCGGCGTTCGGCGCGGTCAGCCGCAGCGGCCCGATATGCGGGGCCGACGCGGCCACCACAGCGAGTACCGTGACGATCCCGAGCACCGCGAACGTCGACCCGTCACTGCCCGGCACCCCGACACCGAACTGCAGATTCCAGGGCAACAGCAGCGCGAGCACCAGCAGCGCGATCGCCACCCCGTCACGCACGCGATTGGTCCGCATGGGCACGTAACCGGCGCGCGGTGACCGCGCCACCGAGGGCGCCGCCGTCGTGACCACCGCGACAGTGGGTGACGCGGCGTAACGCTGGTCGGTCACGTACCGATTCCTCTCTGTGAGTGATGTCGCGGGGCAAGCGGACACCGCCAACCAGCGTGCTCAGTTTTGCTCCCCCGCACAACCAGCCTATTGGCACCGGGGACCGCGAACGCTGTGCGGTAGCTTGAAAAAGCCCGTCGGAGCCCAGACAAGCTCGGAAAACACACGCGAGGCAAGGGAGTGGAAACCGTGGACGTAGTCCTCGGGGTGGCCGTCACCGGACGGGTGGCACGCCTGGCGATGATCGGCGCACCAGCCAGCGGTGGTCAGCTGCTGGATCAGTATGCGCTGGACCTCTCCGACGACGGGATGACCGAACTCGCCGAGACCATCATCGGCACCTACCGGGCCGTGACGGAATCAGGCAATCAGGTGGCCGCGACACGGCTGTGCCTGCCCGACCCGGCCGAAGCCGACACCCTGCGCCAGGCCGTGGCGAAAGCCGGAGTGCCCAACGTCGACGTGATCGCCGAAGCCGAGGCCGCAGCAGCGCTGGCCCGCAGCGCGGGTGCTGATGCGGCGTTGCTGGTGGCCGATGACGACACCGCGTCGCTGACCGTGATCGGCGAAGCTCCCGAGGGCCCGACGACGTCGACGTTGGCGTCGGTGCCCATCGGCTCGGCCGGAGTGGCCGCCGCGTGCGCGGCGGTCCTGCAGCAGGCAACCGAAGCGCCCACCCGGGTGATGCTCGTCGGGCAGCGCCTCGACCTCGACTCGGTGGCCGCTGAACTGCGGTCGACGGCCCCGGTGGAGGTGCCGCCCGACGCCGGCTACGCCATCGCGCGTGGTGCGGCGCAGACCGCGAACAGGTTCACACCGGCCGGCGCGGCCACGCAGATGGCGCCGGCCCTCGACGCGACGGACGCCACCCAAATGGCGCCCGTCGCCGCGTCCGACCCGACCCAGATGGCGCCGTCGGTGGACGCCACACAAATGGCCCCCGCGGCAGCGGATGCGACGCAGATGGCCCCGGCCGCCTCCGAGGCCACGGCCGCGACGCCGACAGACGCGGCAGGTCAGGTGGGTCCCGAGCTCGCGTACTCACAGGAACCTGAGCCGCAACCGTGGGCCGGGTACGACGAGATGCCGATGGAACCGCTCAGCGAGTTCGTACCCGAGCAGGCCGAGGAGGCCGGCTACACGACCGTCATCGCGCCGCCACCGCCGCGAATGCTCCTGGTGGGCAGTGCGTTGACGTTCGTCGCGGTGAGCTTCGCGACGCTGGCCGTCACGGTGGCGATCAACGTCCGCCCCGCGGCCGACGTCCGCGCCCAGCCGGTGACACAGACACAGTCCGACACCGTGCCCGGCCGGTACCTTCCGCCGGTTCCGCACGAGCCCGACCCCGTGGCGCTGCCCGTCACGGTCCTGACGCCGCCGCCCGCGGCTCCGGTGGTTCCGAACGTGCGCACCGGCAACAACACCCAGCCTGCGCCACAGGCGCCCCCGGCCCCGCAGGCTCCGCAGGCTCCGCCCGCCGCTCCGGCGCCGCAGGCCCCGCCGCCGCAAGCTCCCGCGCCGGTGCCGATTCCCGTCCCGGTGCCGCCGGTGATCGTCGTGCCGCCGTTGACCCCGCCGTGGACACCTCCGTGGGCGACGCCGACATCCCCCACGACACCTCCCACCTCGACGACGACACCGCCTACGACCACGCCTCCGACGTCCACCACTGCGCCTCCGACCACCACGACGGCACCGCCGACAACGTCGACCACCACGGCTCCGACGACGACTGTGCCGACGACCACCGTTGCGCCGACGACCTCGTCACCGCCCACGACGACGTACACGCCTCCTGTCGAGGAACCGACGTACACGGCGCCGGTCGAAGAGCCGACCTACACGCCGCCGGTCGAGCAGCCGTCGACGACGGTGTACCCGGAGGCACCGTCGTGGGGTGGAGATTCGTCATCCAGCGGCGGGTCGAGCGACACTTCCAGCGGTGGCTCGAGCGGCAGCGACGACTCGTCAGGCGGTAGCTACGGCGGCGGTTCCGAGGACGCGCCGGTGACGACGATCTTCGACAGTCCCTAGCTCAGATCAGGGGCGCCGTCGCGTTGAATTGGCCTCAGGCGCCGCCGAGGCCGGGCTCACAGGACATTGCGGCCATCGCCGTGCCCGTCTTTGGGATCCCGATTGACTCGGCTGGTCCGCTTGACGATCACGCCGGGCTTGCATGACCAAATCCACCCGCCGACCGTCCGGTTCACCCAGGATGGTGAGACCGCGAAGCGGATCACCGTCGACAACGATCAGGTCGGCGGTGAATCCCTCGGCAACTCGCCCGATGCGATCCTCCATGCGCAGTATCTCGGCTTGACGCAACCGTGCAACGCAGTCGATTTCGGATTGGGCCGCCGAGATGGAGCGTGTCGTGGCCGACCTTCTCGGATCCGGTCACGCGTGGCGGTGCCGGTTGGCGGTGGTGACCAGCCAGCGCAAGGCGACCGAACCGATCTACTCGGCCCGCAGCAGGACCGCCAGGTGACGGAGTTCTCGCTCCGGTCCGAAATCTTCACGCCGGGGGAGATTTTGCGGTCGGCCACCTAATGTTGTTCACTGCGCTTGCCGAGCGTGCGGGCGTCAGCGAGCCGACGGCGCGGCGGCGCGCGACTCGCCTGCTGAGCAGCGGAATCCTGCGGTCGCGTTGCGAAGTTGTGCAATCGATCTCCGGTTGGCCGGTATCGGCTGTCCGATGGGCGGCCACCTCGCCAGCCCAACTTGGGAGCACCGTGCAGTCGCTGTCGGCGCTACCGCAGGTTCGGTTGTGCTGCAGCCTGACCGGACCGCGCAACCTTCTCCTGATGGTCTGGCTTCGCTCACTGGATGCCCTGCCGCAGCTCGAGCGGACGCTGCACGAACGCTCACACGACCTGACCATCGTCGATCGCGCCATCTGCCTGCACACAACGAAGCAACTCGGCCGCGTGCTGAATCGAGGAGGGCGAGCCACCGCGCACGTGCTGACTACATTGAAAGCCTTCCCGGTACTGTAAATCCCGCCATTTCCGCGCTCGAAACCATGGTCGAGGACGGAAATGTCTCAGCGGCACATGCTTTCAGGGCGGCAAACGGCTGTTTCCGACAGTGTCGAAAAACGTGGTGATCAGTGAACGCGGCCCGTGGATGATCTCGAACCGCATTGATCCTTCAGAACTGCACCGACGAAGGACGATATCTGTCGCTTGACTTCCTTCGATTCCGGGGCGGGCAACAGGGTGAATCCGTGGAACCCACCGGCTATTTCGACAAGCGTGGCGTCTACACCGACGGCGCGCATGCGGGTCGAGACGTTGCGGGAGTCATCGAGTAAACAGTCGTGGGTGCCGACGACGATCAGCGTGGGGGGAAAGCCGGCAAATGAGCCGTAGAGCGGCGACACCAGCGGCGTCCTCAAATCGTGGTCACCGGCATAGGCCACCGCGCTACGCGAAAGACCTGCGCGAGACAGCAGATCCCGGCGTTCATTCCGCTCGAAACTCTCGGATGTGTTGGTCAGGTCCGTCCACGGGAACATCGTCACCAGACCTTTCGGCGCGCCACCGCCCTGGTCGAGCACTCGTCGTACCAGCGACATCGCCAGTCCACCTCCGGCGGACTCCCCGACAATGACCGTAGGCCGGTCATGCGCTACCTCCGAATAGACCGCCCACACATCATCCAGTGCCGCCGGGAACGGATGCTCCGGTGCAAGGCGGTAATCGACACTCACCAGTTCCGCACCGTTCGCCCGGGCCAGCCCACTGTGGGCACGGGCCGCCAGCGAACTACCGGCGACGAACGCCCCGCCGTGTACGTGGAAGAGCAATCCAGTGCCCGCCTGCGCGGGACGGAACCACCGCACGGGCACCCCGGCCACCGTGACAGTGACCTCCTGGACTCCGCGCACCCGCCGCTGGCACGACTCCATCAACCGGGTGATATTGCGCGTCTTACCGACATCGTGAGCATCCCCTGACTGCGATGCCACCAACAGCATCAGCTTTTGGAGAGCCACCAGCCGTCGGCTCACACGGTGCGACTCAGGTACAGACACAAGCTTTCTCCTTCACATCGAGGGCAGCGCCATCATGCTGCTTGCAGAAACAACATCAGGCCCACTGCAATGAGAATCACCGCGAGGATCGCCGAATTATGGCGCTCCAGCGCAACTTTGAGTCGTTGCAGGGGTTTGGTCATGCGTTCGCGCCAGATGGCATAGGCCGACACCGGCAGTATCACCGTCGCACCGGCGAGCAGGGCGAAGCCGGTGACATCACCCCACTGGGCCAGGCTCGTCCGCGTGGTGGCCCCCACACTGAAACCTGCCGCAGCGCAGGCGGAGAGCACCTTGGGATTCAGAGATACCAGAACCGGTGCGGCTGTCATGGCTCGCAGCGGAGTAACCGAGTCCAGTGCCCGCAGCCATACCGGCGCATGCGCACTCCGTCCCCGACGCATCCAGGTGACGAGGCCGGCGAGGATCAGGAGCACCGCCAACGCCAAAGTTGTGGGTCGCATCCATTGAGGCGGAGGACCGCCAGCATCGGGTAATTTCCCCGAGATTCCCACGAATAGCTTGGTGACAAGCGCCAACGCGAGCGTCCAACCGGCCGCGAACGCCCATCCCGACGCCAGTGGACGGGGCGTGTGCAGCATCAGGATCGCTGGAATCACCGAGGCCGGCGACACGGCGATGACCAGTGCCAGCGACGCCAGCTCTACCCCCATTGCACTCCCAGGCCTTCCGTTGTCACCGACTTAACTAATGAGCTCTCATTATATATATGCAGAAGATGCCGGCTGCGTACGATCAGGCGATGCCTTCAAAGTCGGATCGCATTCGGGAACGGGCGCGCACACGCGGCCGCAACAGCAGCGGAGAAGCGACGCGGATCAAGCTCATCGAGGTTGCGGAGACGATGTTCGCCGACCGCGGGATCGCTGCCGTCAGCCTCAACGAGATCAGACTTGCCGCCGGACAAAGCAACGCCGCGGCGGTGAACTACCACTTCGGGTCCAAGGAGAACTTACTCAAGGCCATCCTTGAAGATCGTCTCGAACGCATCGATGGAGATCGGGGGCGGATTCTCGACGAGGCGGTGGAGGGCAATCAGCCGATCGAGCTCAAAGGCCTCCTCGAGGCTTTGGTTCTCCCGCAGGTGAGTAGCATCAAGCGCGGGGAGCGACACGTCGAGTTGGTGGCTCAGTTGCTTTTCCACGGATACGGCGAACCAGGCGGGCATGCTTGGATTCTGGCCGACCCCGCATTGACCAAGCACGGACAACGACTCAATCAACTTATCTGGCAGCAGCTTTCACATCTTCCCGAGGCCGTCTCCGCGGCGCGTCTTCGTTTTGTCTACATCAGCTGCCTAAATGCTCTGGCCGACCACCAGCGCCAACTGGCGACCGCAGCCGACGCGCCGCCCACCGAAATGTTCGTGTCGGACCTCATCGATTCGCTGACCGCGATCATCCGCGCGCCGGCGTCGGCGGGAACCCTGGAGGTATTGCGGCCATGAGGGAGTACCTTCAGTCAGACTTGAGCGCAGCCCTGAGTAGCTCTTGACCTGGGAGCGATTTCAGGTCGGATTCCAGCGTCACCGAGTGCAATTCACCATTCCACACAAACGGTGGTCGATAATCGTCGCACACCGGCAGCCCGCGGTCGCGACCCAACAGCATCGATGTCCCGCCATGCTGCCAGACATGGGGCAGCGTCAACGGGGCCACCGCGGACCCGACGACGGTGTTGTCGATCACCGCTTCCACTCGGGTTTCGCCGTCGAGACGGTGTAACCGGCAGCCTGCGGTGTGGCGACCCTCCATCAGCAGCCGATCGGCTCGCACCCGGATATTGCCGCCCGGGGCGGCGATCGCAATGTGCAATCGGGACTCGATCACGAACGCCGCCAATCCTCCGGTCCAGTTGCCGATCGCGAACAACACACCGTTGGCGGCCCCAGAAGGGACGTCGACGTCAGCGAACAATCGGCTGTACAACAACGGCAGCGCCTCATCGGCGACCGGCCCTCCCGAAGGCCGCAACACCACGCGCTGCCCGGGCGGGAATTCGGGCCATACCATCTCCGAGGCTCGTGCGACCAGTGAATCGGTCAGTGGCAGAACGTCGTAGCGGGCGGCCTCGGCCGCCCACAGGGCGGTCAATCGCGACACCACGTCGGGGCGGTCCGCCGACAGGTCGTGGGCTTCGGAGAAATCGTCGGCTCGAAACAACGACCATCGGTCAGCGGCGAAGTCCCGGCTGCCATCCAACAACGCTTCCTCGTCCATAACGCCTTGGCCCACGTGATCGGTGGTGGCCTTCCAGCCATCGGCAATGATCGAGCGGGAACCCACGACTTCGAAGTACTGGGTGGAGCGAGAAGCGGGCGCCGCCGCGTCGTTGAAAGTCGGCAGCAGGCTCGCCCCGTGGATGGCGCCGTCGGAGGCGTCGGAAGAGGGCGACTGTAGCCGAACCCCGCAGGCGTCCAGGATTGTTGGCATGACATCGATGGCATGCGCGAACTGCGAACGGACAGCGCCGCCGGCACGGATACCGCGCGGCCAGTGCACGATCAGCGGCACGCGCGTGCCTCCCAACCAGGCATACCGCTTCCACAGGCGGAACGGAGTGTTGCCGGCCCAAGCCCAACCCCACGCATAGTGCGGGTACCCCGCCATGCCACCCCAGTCCGGCAGGCGGTCGAGGTTGTCCGCCAGCGACTCTGGCACCCGATGGGTGAACCGGTGTTCATTGCTGGTTCCCGCAACGCCCCCTTCTGCGCTGGCTCCATTGTCAGACATGATGAGGACGAGCGTGTTCTCCATGACGTCGATGTCTTCCAGGGTACGAATGAATCGATCGATCTGGCTGTCGGTATGGCTGAGAAAACCTGCGTAGACCTCGTGCATTCGCGCGTACACAGCCCGTTCATCTGCAGTGAGGGTGGCCCAGGCCGGGACCCAATCGGGCCGCTCGGTGAGCGTGGTGCCTGCAGGTACCACACCCTCGTCGAGCTGCCGTGCGAACACCTCGTCTCGCCACGCGTCCCAACCGGTGTCGAACTGTCCTGCGTAGGCGTCGGCCCAGCCTTTGTGCACATGGTGCGGGGAGTGCATGGCCCCCGTTGCAAAGTAGAGGAAGAACGGCTTGCCGGGTGCTGACTGCTGCTGGCTGACCACCATCCTGATCGCCTCATCGGTGAGGTCCTCGGTCAAGTGGTAACCAGCCGGGCGCACATCAGGTCCGTCGAGGTACGTGTTGTCCCGCACCAGTTGCGGGTCCCAGTGATTCGCGTCGCCGAGGAGAAAGCCGTAATAGCGCTCGAAACCGAGCCCCAACGGCCAGCGGGTGAACGGACCGGCACTCGTCCGTTCGCCGCGCGGCGCGAGATGCCATTTGCCGACAGCCATCGTGCTCCAGCCGGAATCCCGCAGTACGCGCGGCAGCGTCGGCACAGAGGCCGGAATTCTCCCGGTGTAGCCCGGATGGGCAGTCGGGATGTCGGCAAGGAAGCCCATCCCCACCGAGTGGTGGTTTCGCCCAGTGAGCAATGCGGCTCGTGTCGGCGAACACAGTCCAGTGACGTGAAAGCGGTTGTATCTGAGCCCGTTGCGAGCGAGGCGATCGACCGCCGGGGTCCGAATGTCTGATCCGTAACAACCGAACTGTGCGTAGCCGAGGTCGTCCAGCACGATCATGACCACATTGGGGGCTTCTGGACGCGCGGCCACATCGTGTGTGCCCATTTCAACTCCTCCGCTCACCAACACTTGATTAATGCACCTTCATTAATAACACATCGCTGCTCCGCGCAACCGGTCCGGCCCTTCGGAAGGGCACAAACCGCCTTCGAAAGAAGACCGGCTCGGTGCGTGCGACTGAGCCACGTTAGAGACTTGGGCGCCCCAGGATGGGCCAGCCCGCGCGTCATACAACGGGAGGAGGCTTGTCGTGAGCCTTGGTCACGTCGCTCTCCTGGGGCATCGCCGCCAGCCGCGCATCCATCGTCGACACCATCAATCGGGCACAGGGCATCACTCCACCTACCCGCGGCACCCTCCGCACCAGACGGCAACCGATCACCCGACGGCGCCCCCCGCACCGCCGGGGCGCCCCATCAACTTGGTCCGGGCAGCGGGCCGGTGCCGACAGGCGCCGCCGGTGCCGAGGCGACCTGTTGGACCGGCACAGTGGCGCCGACCGGGGCCGACAGCGGCGACGGCGGGGTACGCGGCGACGGCGTGGGTGCCGCGTCCGGGGCATCCGCGTCGGCGGCTTCTTCGGCAGCCCATGCCGCCTGGAGTTTCTGCGCGACGAACGTCGCGCCTTGCGTCACGAGGCCCATTTCCGCGTACTGGTTGTGCACCGCGAAACTGCTGCCCTTCGGATCGCACACCAAATCGTTGTGGACACACAGGTCGATGGCTTTTGCGGCGTAGTAGGGGCCGACGATCACCGGTGGATCGTTGAGCACACGCATGAACCGTGGTGACGGCGTACCGAACAACGCCACGGCCGCAACGTGATCCGCGATTTCCTGCGGCATCGGTGCGGGCACCTCTGCCGGGGAAACCCCGTCGGGCACAACGCTTGCGGTGACGAATCCCATCACCGCGGCGCCCTGGGAGAACCCGCCGAGCACCATCTTGGTGTCGGGACAGTTCGCGGCGTTGGCAACGATGCGGGCGCGTGCGTCGGCGATGCCCTGTACCGCGGTGGAAAATGCCGTGGTGGCGGGATAGTCGACGGCGTAGACACCGAGTGTCTTGTCGCCCAGTTGCGGGCGCAGGGCCTGGACAAACGCCTCCCCGGTGGGTCCGACGCCGGGCAATTCCGTTGTGCCACGCGCGAATATCACTTCAGCATCTGGACATGGCGCCGCGTGCGCGAAAGGCATCGCCGCGATCTGCATGCCGGAGGTCGCTGCCGCCGCAACGGCAACGAGACCGGCGAGTCTCAACCTCCGCATAGCTCATGCTGGCACAGCGTTTCAGCGCGTGCCGGGCAAGAACGCAGAGGCATAGAGTTTTCACAACTTCCAAAGAGAACGCTCAGAATCGGAGCTTTTCGGCGCGCGGGCTAGTGCAGCGGTCCGATGGCCGACTCCGCGGCAGCGACGATCACACCGTTTCCGACCATCGCGGCGGCCGTTTCGATCTCGGGTGCCAGGTAGCGGTCGGGGCCGGGGCCTGCGACGCGATCACGCAACGCCTTCACCACCGCGCCTGTGGCCGGAGCCGGAGACAGCGGCGCCCGTAGGTCGAGTGCCCTTGCCGCCGTGAGAATCTCGATGGCGAGCACACTTTTCAGCCCGTCGAGTGCCCGGCGGAGTTTACGTGCGGCGGACCAGCCCATCGAGACGTGGTCTTCCTGCATGGCGCTCGACGGGATCGAGTCGACGCTGGCAGGGGTCGCCAGACGCTTGAGTTCGGACACGATCGAGGCCTGTGTGTACTGCGCAATCATGTGACCGGAGTCGACACCCGGATCGTCGGCGAGGAACGGCGGCAGACCCTTGTTGCGGTTCGGGTCGAGCAGGCGGTCGGTGCGTCGTTCGGACATGCCGGCGATGTCGGCTACCGGGATCGCCAGGAAATCCAACGCATATCCGACCGGGGCGCCGTGGAAGTTGCCGTTCGATTCCACCCGCCCGTCGTGCAACACGACGGGATTGTCCACCGCGGACGCCAGTTCGCGGGCCGCGACGGTGCGGGTGTATTCCAGGGTGTCGTGGGCGGCGCCGTGCACCTGAGGTGAGCATCGCAGCGAATACGCGTCCTGCACCACGGTGCATTCTGGCCCGCGGTGACTTTCCATGATCGCCGAATCGGCAAGCAAGCGACGCAGGTTGGACGCGCTCGTCCGCTGCCCCGGATGCGGGCGCAGCGCCTGGAGGTCGTCGGCGAAGACGCGGTCGGTGCCGAGCAGCGCTTCGACGCTCATCGCCGCGGCGATATCGGCCGCTTTGAGCAGCATGGCCAGATCATGTTGCGCGAGGACGAGCATGCCGAGCATGCCATCGGTCCCGTTGATCAGCGCGAGACCCTCTTTTTCGGACAGTTGCACGGGCTGAAGGCCAGCTGCCGCCAGGGCGTCGGCCGCGGAGCACAGCGTGCCGGACGCATCACGGACCTCACCCTCCCCCATCAGCGCCAGTGCACAGTGCGCCAGTGGCGCGAGGTCACCGGAACAGCCGAGGCTGCCGTACTCGCGGACCACAGGGGTGATGCCGGCGCTGAGCATCGCGGCCATGAGGTCGGCGGTCTGCGGCCGGATCCCGGTGTGACCGGTGGCCAGCGTCGACAAGCGCAGCAGCATCATCGCGCGCACCACTTCGCGCTCGACCTCGGGGCCGGTGCCCGCGGCGTGCGACCGCACCAGCGACTTCTGCAGAGCAACACGTAGTTCGGGGGCCACGTGCCGAGTCGCCAACGCACCGAAGCCGGTGGACACCCCATAGGCGGGCACCGGCGCCTGCGCCAACTGTTCGACCGCGTCGCGGGACTTGGCGATGGCGGCGGACGCGTCGGGGGTCAACACCACAAGGGCGTTTCCACGGGCGACGTGTAGCACGTCGGACGGCGTGAGGGGTCCGACCCCGACTTTGACGGTCACGGTTGTCATGAGGTCACCTCTTTTGTCTGCCGGACGAGTTCGCCGTTGCGGACGACGGCCGCGACGAGAGGAACTCCGGGTCGGTAGGCCAGATGGATGTGAGACGGCGCGTCGAGGAGCGCCAGATCGGCGCGGGCACCTACGGCGAGGTGCCCGACGTCGTCGCGCCGCAGGGCACGCGCGCCGCCCGCCGTGGCGGCCCACACCGCTTCGTCGGGGGTCAGGTGCATCTCACGCACGGCCACTGCAATGCAGAACGGCATGTTGGTGGTGAAACTCGACCCTGGATTGCAGTCAGGCGACAACGCCACCGTGACACCGGCATCGAGCAGACGACGTCCATCGGGATACTCCGCGCGGGTGGAGAACTCGGCCGCGGGCAGTAACGTGGCGACAGTGTTGCTGTCGGCCAGCGCCGCGATGTCGGCGTCGGTGACGTGGGTGACATGGTCGGCGGACGCGGCGTTGCACTCGACCGCCAGTTGCACACCGGGTCCCGGCCCCAACTGGTTGGCGTGGACACGCGGTTGCAGGCCGCGGGCGATACCGGCCTGCAGGATCGCGCGCGACTGGTCGACATCGAACGCCCCGCGTTCACAGAAGACGTCCACCCACTTCGCCGCGGGTGCGCACGCGTCGAGCATCGCGGTGCACACGAGGTCGACGTAATCGTCTGGGGTGTCGGCATATTCGGGTGGTACGACGTGGGCGCCCATGAACGTCACCTCGTCGGTGATCTCGGCAGCGACCTGCAGACTGCGCAGTTCCTGGTCGACGGTGAGTCCGTAGCCGGATTTGCACTCGATCGTGGTGGTCCCCGAGCGCAGCGCCTCCGCGGCCAGTCCGGTGACGGTCGATTTGAGCGTGGCGGTGCTCGCATCGCGCGTCGCGGTCACGGTGGTGCGGATTCCGCCTGCCTCATACGGCGTCCCGGACATGCGCGCGGCGAACTCCGCAGACCGGTCACCTGCGAACACCAGGTGGGCATGGCTGTCGACGAATCCGGGGATGGCGGCGCGGCCGGCGGCGTCGATACGGGTGTCGGCTGCCGGCGCGGTCGATGTGGGCCCGTACCACGCGATTCGGCCGTCCTCGACGACGACGGCGGCGTCGCGCAGTATGCCCAGGGTACCGACGTCCAGCGTCGCGTCGTTGGTGACGAGCGAACCGATGTTGTCGATGAGCAGTGTGGTCATGCGAACGTGTCCCTGATCGCGGCGTGCAGGGCACCGGGTACGTCGCCGATCATGGTGTGCCTTCCGTCGGTGACCACGCGGCGGCCACCGACGACGACGTCGCGCACATCACCGGCGTGCGCGGCGAACACCACCGATTCCAGCAGGGTGTCGGGTGCGGCGCCGGCGAGCCGGACCGAATCGGCCGACACGGTGACCAGATCGGCGACCGCACCGGGGGCGATCCGGCCTGCCGCCGGCCACCCGAGTGCGCGGTGGCCGTCGGCGGTGGCCGCGGTCAGCAGTTGGGCTGCGGCCCAGTGCCCGCGTTTCTCACTGCGCAGGCGTTCGTTGAGTTCGACGGCGCGGGCTTCTTCGAACAGGTCGATGACAGCGTTGCTGTCACTGCCCACCGACAGCGCGCATCCGGCATCGGCGAGTTCACGGGCCGGGCCGATGCCGTCGGCCAGGTCGCGTTCGGTGGTCGGGGTGATGCACACGGTGGTGTTCGCACCGGCCAGGTCGGCGATATCGGTGTGGGTGAGGTGCGTGGCATGCACCGCGGTCGCATTGGCCGTGAGCGCACCGTGATCGGCCAGCAGGCGGGTGGGGGTGGTGCCGTACGCCTGCAGGCAGGCGTCGTTCTCGGCGCGTTGTTCCGAAAGGTGGAAATGCAGGGGTGCGTCCTGGGCGGCGGCCCACTCGGCCACCGCCGCAAGCGATCCGGGGGGAACGGCGCGCACCGAGTGGATGGCGGCCCCGATGCGGACGTGGGGCGCCGCCTTGAGCCCGCCGGCACGGTCGGCCCAATTCGCGACGTCACCGTCGCCGAACCGAAGTTGGGGGCCCTGCAACTCCTGGTCCACACCGCCGGTGAGATAGCACGTGTCGAGCAGCGTGATCCGGATGCCGGCGTCGTGGGCGGCGGCGATCAGCGCCGCCCCCATCGCGTTCGGATCCTCATACCGCGTCCCGCCGGGCCGGTGGTGCAGGTAGTGGAACTCGCCGACGCAGGTGATGCCGGCCAGTGCCATTTCGGCGTACGCGGCACGGGCCAGGGCGTAATAGCTGTCGGGGGTGAGCCTGTCCGCGACGGCATACATGTCCTCGCGCCAGGTCCAGAAGCTCCCGCCGCCACGATGAGTGCGGCCGCGCAACGCGCGGTGGAAGGCGTGGCTGTGCGCGTTGGCCAGGCCGGGCAGTGTCACGCCCGGCAGGTGAACGGCGTCGGGAGGTCGTCTGGCATCGGGTTGCACCGACACGATGGTGTCGCCGTCGACGGTGATCAGGACATCGTGGGCCACCTGCTCGTCGCCGAGCCAGGCGTGGTCTGCGAAGTAGGAGGTCATGTGCAGGCCAGTTCCTCCAGGACGGTCGAGAGCGCCTGCACCCCGGCGACGCAGTCCTCGTCATCGGCGTGCTCGCTGGGGCTGTGGCTCACCCCGGTGTGGTTGCGCACGAACAACATCGCCGACGGCACATGCGCGGACAAGATGCCGGCGTCGTGGCCGGCGCCGGTGGGCAACACCGGGACATCTCCCAGCGCGGCGGCGATACGGTCGCGCAGCGCCTCGTCGAACATCACTGCCGGAGAATATGATTCGCGGGTCACATCGACCGTTGTGCCGTGGTCGGTGGCCGCCTTGGTGGCGGCTTCCTCGACCGCATTCACCATGCGTTCGAGCACCGTGTCGTCACCGGCGCGCGCGTCGAGCCACGCGTTGATCTCCGACGGGATCGCGTTGGCACCGTTGGGCGTGATATGGGCCTTGCCCATCGTGGCGACGGCCCCGTGTGTCTCAGCGGCATCCCGCGCGGCGAGCACCGCAGCTGCGAACGCGAGCGTCGGGTCGCGGCGATCGGCCAGACGCGTGGTGCCGGCGTGGTTGGCTTCCCCGCGAAACGCCAGACGCCAGCGGCCATGTGGCCAGATCGAGGTGGCCACCCCGACGGGGGCGTTCATGGTGGTCAGCCCGCGCCCCTGTTCGACGTGCAGTTCGACGAACGCGCCGATCCGCTCGAGGATGGTCTCGTCGCGGCCGAGGTCGTTGGGGTCGGCCCCCGCGGTGCGCATCGCCTCGGCGACGGTGATGCCGTCGGCATCGTAGAGTTGGCGGGCCTTCTCGGCGCTCAGCGCACCGGTGAGCAACTGGCTGCCGATGCACGCCACACCGAACCGGGCACCTTCCTCGTCGACACAGTTGACGATCGCGATCGGACGGACGGGTTGTACCCCGCGGCCGCGCAATTCGTCGACCGCGAGGAACGCCGACACCACGCCGAGCGGTCCGTCGTAGGCGCCGCCACTGGGCACGCTGTCGAGGTGGCTGCCGGTGACGACCGCCCCTGGGCCGGGTGTGCCCCACCAGGCCCACTGGTTGCCGTTGCCGTCGCATTCGTAGGTGAGCCCGCGGCTGTGTGCCTGATCGCTGAACCAGGCGCGCATCTCGGCGTCGGGACCCGTCCATGCGAAGCGGCGGTAGCCGCCCGAACGGGTGTCGCGGCCGACGGGCAACAGGTCGGCCCAGGTGGCCTCGAACCGCTGATCGAGGGGTTTCACGAGCCCTCCCTCATCGGGATCCGCACACCGCGTTCGGCGGCGACCTGTTCGGCGCGTTCGTAACCCGCGTCGACGTGCCGGATGACACCCATTCCCGGATCGTTGGTGAGCAGCCTCGAAAGCTTCTGTGCCGCAAGCTCGGTGCCGTCGGCAAGACCGACCTGACCGGCGTGGATGGAGCGGCCGATGCCGACACCGCCGCCATGGTGGATCGACACCCACGTCGCACCCGAGGACGTCGCGGTGAGCGCGTTGAGCAGCGGCCAGTCGGCGATCGCGTCGGAGCCGTCGAGCATCGACTCGGTTTCACGGTAGGGGCTGGCGACCGAACCGGAGTCGAGGTGGTCGCGACCGATCACGATCGGCGCTGACACCGTGCCGCTGGCGACGAGGTCGTTGAACAGGACACCGGCCTTGTCCCGTTCGCCGTAGCCCAACCAGCAGATCCGCGCGGGAAGGCCCTGGAAGGAAATCTTCTCGCGCGCGCCGCGCATCCATTTCTGAAGACGGTCGTCGTCGGGGAACAACTTCATGATGGCCTCGTCGGTGGCGTGGATGTCCCTGGGGTCGCCGGAGAGTGCCACCCATCGGAACGGTCCACGGCCTTCGCAGAATTGCGGGCGGATGTAGGCCGGAACGAACCCGGGGAACTCGAAGGCACGGTCATACCCGGCTTTTCGGGCCTCGTCGCGAATCGAGTTGCCGTAGTCGAACACCTCGGCGCCGGCGTCCTGGAACTCCACCATGGCCCGCACCTGGATGGCCATGGATTCCTCGGCGCGTTCGGTGAACTCGTCGGGCTTCTTGGTGGCGTACTCCTCCCAGTCCTCGACCGAGACGCCGATCGGGAGGTAGGACAGCGGATCGTGGGCACTGGTCTGGTCGGTCACCAGGTCGACGGGCACACCGCGGCGCAGCAGTTCGGGGAACACCTCGGCGGCGTTGCCCACCACGCCGACCGACCAGGCCCGCTTGTCGTTGCGGGCCGCGACGGCCTTCGTCACCGCGTCGTCGAGGTTGTCGGCGACCTCGTCGAGGTAGCGGTGCTCGACACGCCGCCGCAATCGCGCTTCGTCCACGTCGACGATGAGGCACGCCCCGCCGTTGAGCGTGACGGCCAGCGGTTGGGCGCCGCCCATGCCGCCGCAGCCACCGGTGAGGGTGAGAGTTCCGGCCAGGGTGCCGCTGAAACGCTTGGCCGCCGCGGCGGCGAACGTCTCATAGGTGCCCTGCACGATGCCCTGGGTGCCGATGTAGATCCACGAGCCCGCGGTCATCTGCCCGTACATGGTCAGACCCATTGCTTCGAGGCGGCGGAATTCCGGCCAGGTGGCCCAGTCCCCCACCAGATTCGAGTTCGCGATCAACACGCGTGGGGCCCACTCGTGGGTCTGGAACACCCCGACCGGTTTGCCCGACTGCACCAGCATGGTCTCGTCCTCACGCAAGGTCGTGAGGGTGCGGACCATCGCGTCGAAGCACTCCCAGTTGCGCGCAGCCCGACCGGTACCGCCGTAGACGACGAGATCGTCGGGCCGTTCGGCATTCTCGGGGTCCAGATTGTTCATCAGCATCCGCAGCGGCGCCTCGGTGGACCAGCCGCGAGCGGTCAGGGTCGTTCCACGGGGTGCGCGGACGGGGCGGGCACCTTGCATCAGAGCCTCCTTCGCGGACGGTCCCTCAACCGGCCGGCAGGTGTGAGAATCGTCGTGGCATCGTCAATCAATGAACAGGCAGCGGTCTTCGGCGCGCTGATCGAACTCTTCGAGACGAGCCTGACCGTGGTCGGGCAGCGCCTCCGTCATCGCCTGCAACAGACCCATGGTGAGCGCCAGAGGGGCCGTGCACGAATCAAAGGTCAACTCGGAGTTGACCGGAGCCGCCAGCAGGTCGTCGACATCGTGCGCCAACGGGCACAACGGGCTGTCGGTGACCAGGGCGACGCGCAGGCCCAACGACCGGGCGTAGCGTATCGAATCCAGCAGGGCCCGAGGGTATCTCGGCAATCCGAACGCCAGCATCCAGGTGGCTCCGGCTTTGGCGGCGACAGCGAGGACGTCGTCACCGTCGGATCCGGCAGGCACCACCCGCACGTCGGCATGCACCTTCGCCGCAAAGTACGCGAACAGGTCGGCGAACGGACGGGAAATGCGCAACCCCATCACCGGCAACGGTTGCGAACCGGCGAGGTTGCGGCCGATACGATCCAGGCGTTGACCCGCCCACGGGCTCGACACCAGGCCCTCGATGTTGGCGACGTCCTTGGCGACCGTGCGTTCGAGTACGTTCCCGACCAGGCCGTCAGGGGCGCTCTTGGCCTGCGCGGCGATCTGATTGCCGAGTTCGGCCCGCATCTCGGGATAGCCGCGGAAGCCCAGTTCCATCGCGAACCGGGTCACCGACGCCTGGCTGACCCCGGACCGTTTTCCGAGGTCTTCGGCCGTGAGCGCGGCCGCCTGTTCGGGGTGATCCAGCAGGTACCGCGCGACGCGCCGGTGCGCGGGCGAGAGCCGTCGACGGTTGATCACCATCTCCAGCCAGCGCCGCACGTCGGTGGGTGCACCGTCCACGAAGTCCGGGATAGCACCCTCATCGAGCCCCCGGTCCATGGCTGGCGTCACCTCCATCGTCTTCATTCATGAATATCATGGATGAATGAAGACGTGTCAAGGGCGCACCGTCGCGGCGGTGTGAATACGACTCGGCACTGTCACCACATCGTGGCGCCGACGATCTTGCGTGCCACGTAAAATCTTTGTGTCACAGCGCTTTGAATCGGCTGCCCGTGTTGCGCAGCGGGCGCCGAGGCACTTGACTGCGGAACGTCACCGCGATGACGGAAGGGGATTGCGCCCGCCCTGTTGACATTCATTCATCCAAGGAAGATCCTGATGAATGTCGGCTGTGTCACGCGCCACATTCCGTGCGCCCCGCCCGGGCACGTTCAGAGATGGAAGCCGCTTATGTCACAACAGTATTCATCAAGTTCGGCCGGATCGGCGCCGGCCATCGAACGCCGCACAATCGACGTCATTCCCGACGAGGAACGGCACGGCAGCGTCCGCAACCAGTTCACCTTGTGGTTCGGCGCCAACACCCAGATCACCGCGATCGTCGACGGTGCCCTGGCCGTGGTGTTCGGCGCCGATGCACTGTGGGCGATCATCGGGTTGCTGATCGGCAATGTCCTCGGCGGCATCGTCATGGCGTTGCACTCGGCGCAGGGCCCCCGCATGGGACTTCCACAGATGATCTCCAGCCGAGCGCAATTCGGTGTGCACGGCGCCGCGATCCCACTGCTGCTGGTCGTGTTGATGTACCTGGGCTTCGCCGCGACCGGCAGTGTGCTGGCCGGCCAGGCGATCAACGAGATCCTGCATCTGGGTTCGTCCTCGGCAGGCATCCTGATCTTCGGCGCGCTCACTGCGGTCATCGCGGTCATCGGTTACCGAGTGATCCACGTCGTCGGACGCATCGCCACCGTTCTCGGCATCATCGGCTTCACCTATCTGGCCATCCGGCTGTTCACCCAGTACGACGTGTCGTCGGTGATCGGCGTGGTGCCGTTCGACCCGGTCACGTTCCTGCTGGCGATCTCACTCAGCGCGGGCTGGCAGCTCACATTCGGCCCGTACGTCGCCGACTACTCGCGGTATCTGCCGCGCAGCACCAGCGGCCGGGCCACCTTCTGGTCGACGTTCGCCGGATCGGTGATCGGTTCGCAGTGGGCGATGACGTTCGGCGCGCTCGTTGCGGCGGTCGCCGGCGACGCGTTCCTCGGCGATCAGGTCGGCTTCATCGGCGGCCTCGCCGGGTCCGCCGCGCTGGCGGTGCTGATCTATCTGGTGATCGTCGTCGGCAAGCTCACCGTCAACACGCTCAACGCCTACGGCGGCTTCATGTGCATCCTGACCACCGTGAGCGGGATCAACGGGCAGACCCGCATCGCACCCGGCGTCCGCGTCGCCTACATCGTCGGCTTCACCGCGGTATCGGTCATCATCGCCGTCGCCGCGAGCGCGGATTTCCTGAACAACTTCAAGAACTTCGTGCTGGTGCTGCTCATGGTGTTCATCCCGTGGAGCGCGATCAACCTCACCGACTACTACGTGATCTCCAAAGAGCACGTCGACATTCCGGCACTGTACGATCCGGCAGGCCGGTACGGTTCCTGGAATCTGCCCGCGCTGGCCTGCTACGCCATCGGCGTCGTCGTCCAGATCCCGTTCCTCGCGCAGAAGCTCTACACCGGACCGATCACCAACATGCTCGGCGGCGCCGACATCTCCTGGATCGTCGGCCTCGCCGTCACCGCCGTCCTGTACTACTTCGTCGTCGGTCGGCGCACCACCGCACCGACGGAGATGATCTACCCGGCGACAACGCCGGTGTCGGTGTAGCGCGTCACGAATCGGCGTCACCGGTTTTCGAATCACCGGAGCTTGTTGAGCGCCTACCGGCAGCAGTTCGGATCCAGGACCACGCACAGCGCCTGCAGCGCCTCCGGATGCGCGCGGTGGAACACATTCATTCCTCGGCGTTCCGAGATCACCAGTCCGGCCTTGCGCAGTTGCGCGAGGTGATGACTGACCGTCGACTCGGTGAGCCCCAACGCGGCCGCCAGCTCGCCGCCGTTCTCCTCCCCCGCTGACGACGAGAACAGATACGACATCAGCTTCACCCGCGCCGGATCGGCGAGCGCCTTGAGCCGGAGGGCCACGCTGAGCGCGTCGTCGTCGCTCATCGGGCCGGCGGCTACGGGGGCACAGCAGACCGGAGCGGATGTGTCGATGAGCGGCAGCGCTTTGGGCATGCCTCAATCCTGCCACAGATATTGACATATATCGAAAAGGTGGCATTCTGGACCGCACCAGAAGTTCGACATATGTCGAAATAGTTCAGGAGGTCACATCATGTCCCGTGTTCAACTCGCCCTCAACGTCGACGACCTCGCCGAGTCGATCACCTTCTACCGCAAGCTGTTCGGCATGGAACCCGCCAAGGTGAAGCCCGGCTACGCCAACTTCGCGATCGCCGAGCCCCCGCTGAAGCTGGTGCTGCTGGAGAACCCCGGACGAGGCGGCACGATCAACCACCTCGGCGTGGAGGTCGAGTCGAGTGAGACCGTCCACGCCGAGATCGCCCGCTTGACCGGCGAAGGGTTGTTCACCGACGAGGAGATCGGCACCACGTGCTGCTTCGCCACCCAGGACAAGGTGTGGGTAACCGGACCTGCCGGCGAGAAGTGGGAGGTCTATACCGTGCTGGCCGACTCCGATACGTTCGGCGTCAGTCCGCAGGACCGCGATGACCACGTCGAAAGCGGGTGCTGCGGAAGTCAGCGCACCGCGCCCGACGCCGCGTCTGCGAAGGCGTCGTCCTGCTGTTGACGGCGACACGGTGGGCATGGCCGAACCCGGGCATGCCCACCGTGCACGAAACCCGCCACATGCCGCCTTGCGGCCGATATCGATCGCTGTCAATATCGATGTATGTCGAATCAGATAGAACCGACGAACGATGCGTGCTGCCCACCGGGGGCGCTGCTGCGTGAACCGCTCTCGTCCGCGGAAGCCGCCGATATGACGGTCAAGCTCAAGGCACTCGCCGATCCGATTCGGCTGCAATTGTTCTCCGCGATCGCCAGCCGGGAAGGCGGCGAGGCGTGTGTGTGCGACATCTCCGTCGGGGTCGAGGTGTCGCAACCGACGGTGTCGCATCACCTCAAAGTTCTGCGCGACGCCGGCCTGCTCACCTCACAGCGCCGCGCATCCTGGGTCTATTACGCCGTGGTCCCCGAAGCCCTCTCCAGTCTCGCCGTGCTGCTGGGTGCCGGACCGCGAACGGAAGTCACCGCATGACCGACGCCACCACCGCGCCAGCCGTCGTGGGCAAGCTGTCCGCCCTGGACAGATTTCTCCCGGTCTGGATCGGCGCGGCGATGACCGTCGGACTGCTACTCGGACGGTGGATACCCGGCCTGAACTCCGCACTGGAAAAGGTTCAGGTGGACGGGATTTCGCTGCCCATCGCGCTCGGCCTGCTGATCATGATGTATCCGGTGCTGGCCAAGGTGCGCTACGACCGCCTCGGCACCGTCACCGGGGACCGCAAGCTGCTGGTGTCCTCGCTGATCCTGAACTGGGTGCTCGGCCCGGCACTCATGTTCACACTGGCCTGGCTGCTGCTGCCCGACCTGCCCGAGTACCGCACCGGGTTGATCATCGTCGGGCTGGCCCGCTGCATCGCGATGGTCATCATCTGGAACGACCTGGCCTGCGGTGACCGCGAAGCGGCCGCCGTCCTGGTGGCGTTGAACTCGATTTTCCAGGTCGTCATGTTCGCGGTGTCGGGCTGGTTCTACCTGTCGGTGCTGCCCGGGTGGCTCGGATTGGAGCAGGCCGCCATCACCGCCTCACCGTGGCAGATCGCGAAATCGGTGCTCATCTTCCTCGGCGTCCCCTTGGCCGCAGGCTATCTGTCACGCCGCCTGGGTGAGAAGACCAGAGGCCGCGCCTGGTACGAATCGACATTCATACCGCGAGTCGGGCCGTGGGCGCTCTACGGGCTGCTGTTCACCATCGTGGTGCTCTTTGCCCTACAGGGTGATCAGATCACCAGCCGCCCGCTTGACGTCGTTCGCATCGCACTCCCCCTGCTGGCCTACTTCGCGATCATGTGGGGTGGCGGATACCTGCTGGGTGCGATCATGGGCCTCAACTACGAACGCACGACCACGCTGGCCTTCACCGCCGCGGGCAACAACTTCGAACTCGCCATCGCGGTGGCCATCGCCACCTTCGGCGCCACCTCCGGCCAGGCTCTGGCCGGGGTCGTCGGACCGCTGATCGAGGTGCCCGTCCTCGTCGCGCTCGTCTACGTCTCGCTGGCCCTGCGCACACGCTTCGACCAAGCCGAGGAACACCTTTCATGACCACTCCCAGCAAGCCCACGGTGTTGTTCCTGTGCACCCACAATGCCGGGCGTTCCCAGATGGCGCTGGGCTACTTCACCCATCTGGCCGGCGACCGGGCGGTCGCGTGGTCCGGCGGCTCCGAACCGGCCGCCGAGATCAATCCTGCGGCAGTCGCCGCGATGGCCGAGGTGGGCATCGACATCACCGGCGAATACCCGAAGCCCTGGACCGACGAGACCGTTCGCGCGGCCGACGTCGTGATCACGATGGGCTGCGGTGACACCTGCCCCGTGTACCCCGGAAAACGTTACGAAAACTGGGACCTCCCCGATCCGGCAGGCCAGGATTTGGACGCAGTACGTCCGATTCGCGACGACATCGAACGACGCGTCCGGCGGCTCCTCGCTGAGCTCACGTGACCCGCTGAGTACTCGTCTACCGGCTCGCAGGCGGTCGAACGCCCGTCGCTGCGGCCAGCGCCGCGGCGACCGCGGCGGTGACACCGAGGACCAGGAACATCGCGTCGTAACCCCGCAGCAGACTGGCCAGCGCCGCACCGACGAAGGGGCCGAGCGCGGTGGAGATCATGATGGGCGCCGAGAGAATACCGCTGAGATGGCCGTAATGCGTTGCACCCCAACGGTCGGTGACTGCAGTCGCCTGTAGCAGCGTCATGATGCCGCGTGCCATTCCGGCCACGGTCGCTGCTCCGACCAGTGCGACCAGCGAGGTGAACACACCGAGGAGTGCCGTGGTGACCGCGACCGCGGCCATGATGAGCACGGTACGCGCGACGACGCCGATTCTCCGCGCCATCGCTCGATAACCGAGCCGACCCAGCACCTGGCCGGCACCGCCGAGGCCGAGCGCGATGGCGGCTGCGTTCGTGCTGAACCCACGTTGCACCATCAACGGCACCAGATTGACGATGACGGCATAGGAGGCCAGCGCGGCCAGCGCGAACGCGGTGGTCAACGCGATGAACGGTGCGCTGCGGGCAGTTCGCGTCGGTGCCTCGACGGCGTGGTGGTGCTCGACCGGTGGCCACTGCCGTCGTAGTCCGAACAGATGCGCCGGGATCGTGATGACCGCGAGCATCGCCACGAGGATGAGATAGGTGTGGCGCCAACCGAAATGGGACTCCAGTGCGGCGGTCAGCGGCGCGAATACGGTGCTGGACAACCCGGCCACCAACGTCAACACCGTCAGCGCGCCCACGGCATCGGGCGCGAAATGGCGTGTCAGCGCGGCGAAGGCCGGCGCATAGAACACTGCGCTCATGGCGACCCCGGCCAGGATCCATGCGCCGACGAAGCAGAGATAGTTCGGTGCGGCGACAACCGCGAGAACCGCCGCCACCCCCAACACCGAACCGACGGTCATGATCCACCGTGGCCCGTAGCGGTCGAGCCACCGGCCGACCACAATGCCCATCAGTGCGCTGGTCACCAGACCCGCCGAGAACGCTCCGGTCACGGCCGGCGCGGACCATCCGGTGTCGGCGCTGATGCTCGCGGACAGCACCGTGAAGGCGTAGTAGAGGACACCCCAACTGGTGATCTCGGTGAGGCACAGTGTGAACAAGACCCAGCGCAACCCGACGCCGCCAACCGTGGCGGTCAGTCGGCCGCGCCCGGTCATTCGCCAATCAGGTTGACACAGCGGGGTTCACACATGGGGTTCCTTCGGTCCAGGCGTTGCATCGACGGTATCGATGTGCCGAGGATTGTCAACGCGACTCGTGGCGAGTCCGGGCAATATCGGCCGCCCCATTGCCGGTGATGAGCCATAGCGTGGCGAGGCTGTCGATGAGCTGATCGCGCGAGACCTTGGCGCGGCCGTCGACGAAAGCGAGTATCGCGTCGGCTGTTCCTCCCACGAGAAACGCGGGTGCGACCTGGGCCAACGGATCGGATTCGAATTCCACACCGTGCACGTTGCGGGCCTGGCCGACCAACACCTTGGTCAGCCCGCGCATGACCGCGGCTCGATGCTCGTGCTGTGCAGGCGAACCCGCGACACCACCGAGGAGGACTCGGGCGCGGCGAGGATCGTCGGTGAGGGTGTGGACGAGCGCATCGATGGCCGCCCGGGTTTGTACATCGAGGGGCTGCTCGGCGGAGCGGGCCACCGCGCACAGTGTTGCGGCACTGACATCGCCGGCAATGCCGTCGACGACGGCGCCGGCGACCGCGTCCAGGTCGGTGAAGTTCTCGTAGAAGTACCGCTTGTTCAAACCGGCGGCAGCGCACAGTTTGTCGACAGTGACAGTGCGCCAGGCGTTGTCGCACATCGCATCCATGGCCGCGTCGAGCAGGCGGGTGCGCCGTGCCTCGCGACGCTGCTGCGCCGACTTACCGCCGTACCTGCGTTGCGACACTCGCATCCTTTCTCGCGACTCTTGACAACGGTTGTTGCCCTCTGGCACGTTCAGAGTATCTGGCACTATTCCGTACCACACCGGGAAGGCGTCTGATGGACTCGTCGAAGGCAGCACTGCCACTTTCCCGGGGCGCGCGATGACCATCGTGGCCGCCGAGGCGGCGGCCGATGCCAAGGTGCGATTCCAATCCGCGGTCGCCGGGATCACCTCGCGGTACCCGAGCCGCGAGCACGCGCTCGCGACCCCGCCCGCCGGTTCGGGCCTCAAACCCGTGATGGGCAACTACGGCTTCCCGCTGCTCGGGCACGTGATGAGTTCGCTCGTGGAGCCGCTGGAGTTCGCACGCGAGCGGTACGCCCGCTACGGACCCGTGTCCTGGGCCGGCGGTGTCGGCTTCCGCGTCGTACTTCTCTTGGGCCCCGAAGCGCTCGAAACCGTGTGGATCAACAAGGACAAGGCCTTCTCCAGCACCAAGGGTTGGGCTCCGGTGATCGGGCCGTTCTTCCACCGCGGGATCATGCTGCTCGACTTCGAAGAGCACCGCGACCACCGGCGCATCATGCAGCAGGCCTTCACACGCAGCGCCTTGAACGGCTACCTCGACCTGATGCGTCCCGGCATCGCCAGGACCGTCACCGGCTGGCCTGCGGCACACGGGTTTCCGTTCTACACATCGGTCAAGCATCTGCTGCTCGACCAGGCAGCCGAAGTGTTCATCGGCGCCGAGCTGGGCCCGGAGGCCGATGCACTCTCGGCGGACTTCCACGACACCGTGTGCGGCGGCCAGGCCATGATCCGTGCGGATGTGCCCGGCGGTGTGTGGTCTCGCGGTCTACGCGCGCGTCGGCGACTCGAACGGTACTTTGCCGACCAGTTGCCGGCCCGCCGCAACGGTGACGGCAACGACTTGTTCTCGATGCTGTGCCGCAGCCGCAGCGACGAGGGCGAGCGCTTCAGCGACACCGACATCGTCAACCACATGATCTTTCTGTTGATGGCCGCGCACGACACCAGCGCCATCGCGATCTCGATGTTGGTCTATGAGCTCGGGCGCAACATGCGGTGGCAGAACACGCTGCGTGATGAGGCCCTCGCGGGCCAGCGGGACGAGCTCACCATGGAGGATCTCGACACCGCGTACCCGTTGCTCGACGCGGCGTTCAAGGAGACCCTGCGCATGTACGCGCCCGCCGGGACGCTGTTCCGGCAGACTCTCGCCGACACCGAGGTCGCCGGGCACTTCATCCCCCGCAAGACACAAGTGGCCATCGGCGTGTACGCCTCCATGCGGCTGGCCGACTGGTGGCCCGAACCCGACCAGTTCGACCCGGCCCGCTTCCTCACCGGCACCTCCGGCGGTGCGGGGTTCGCGGCCATCCATCGCTATGCGTTCGCTCCGTTCGGCGGCGGGGCACACAAGTGCATCGGCCAGCAGTTCGCCAACATGAACGTCAAGGCGATCATGCTCCAACTGCTCCGGCATTTCCGATGGCATGTGCCTGAGGGCTATCACCCACGCATGACGTGGGGCACCGGGCCGACGCCTGCCGACGGATTGCCGATCACGTTGGAGCGGCTGAGCGGGTAGGCCCGTACTGTCGGTGACCCGTTCGCTGAGCACGCTTTGCTTCGACATCGCAGCATATGATGTCGGCGTGCCGGCCTTCCTCGACGCGCGTGAGCTGCGTGCGTATTTCGCGCTTACCGAGGCGGTCAGCCTCCTGCAATTCGCCGTGCAGCGGCAACTTCGCGCAGACGGGGGGCTGAGTTACGTGCAATTCGAGATTCTCGCGAAACTGGCGGAAGCAGAACGCCTCACGATGACCGAGCTCGCCGACGGCGTGGTGTACAGCCGCAGCGGTTTGACCCATCAAGCCGGCCTCCTCGAGAAGGCCGGGCTGATCACCCGGACTCCTTCCTCCGATGATCAGCGTGCGACGGTCGTCGAAATCACCCAGGAGGGCCGCGATCGCGTGGCCGCGGTCCTGCCCGGGCACGTGCGGGTTGTGCGCGAATTGTTGTTCGACGGACTGTCCGACGCCGACGTCGACGCCCTCGGTGACATGATGACCACCGCACGCGATCACATGCGTTCGCTGCCGTCCCGCTCCTCGGTGACGCGCGCCCGCCACGAGGCGTCGGGCGGGTGGCGCCTCCACCCGGAGTGAACCGGGTGTCATGAGGCGCTGGGGATGAGGACGGTTTTGCCGTGTAGGCGTCCGGCGTCGGAGTCGGCGTGAACGGCGGCGGCGTCTTCGAGGGGGCGGCGGTGGACGACCTCGATGCGCAGGCCTCCGGCGTCGACCCGGTCGACCAGTGCGGCCAGTTGGGTGGCGTCGCTGCGCACGAAAATCCGTTGGGTGCGGACGCCACGTTCGGGATTGTCGGGGCCGGCGGCCATGGTGCCGACATGGAAGCCGCCGTCGGCCACCACGGTGAGCAGTGACTCGGTCTGTTCATCGGTCGTGGCAATCAGGTTGAGTACCAAGTCGAACGGGCCGCCCTCGACGCTGATCGGCGCGCGGGTGTAGTCGATGTAGTCGACGATGCGCTCGGCTCCGAGCGCGCGCAGTCGTTCGGCGTCGCGTTCGGTGGCGGTTGCGGTGACAACAGCGCCGGCCTGCGCGGCCAGTTGAACCGCGTACCCACCGACAGCCCCGGAAGCACCGTTGATCAGGACCGACTGGCCACTCGTCAACCCGCCGATCTCGAACAGCGACTGCCATGCGGTCAACCCGGCTGTGGGCAGGGCGGCCGCATCGGCCAGCGGTACCGTCGTCGGCGCCGGGGCGAGGGATTCGGCCGGCACAACGGCGAACTCGGCGGCCGCGCCGTCGGCGTCGAGCGGCAGGAACGCCACGACCGCGTCACCGACGCTCCATCCCCGCACCTCCTCGCCGAGTTCGATGATCGTGCCGGCGACGTCCACCCCGGGCGTGTGAGGGAAGGCGACGTCGTAAACCTGGGCCAGATACCCGCCCCGAATGCCTGCGTCGACCGGGTTGAACGAGGTCGCGGCGACCTCGACGAGCACCTGCCGCGAACCCGGCACCGGCCTGGGAGCGTCCTCGTACCGCAGTACCTCGCTGCCACCGTAACGGTGGTACCGGACAGCTTTCATGACTTCCTCCTCGATGATTCGCTTCGATTTCGAAGCAGTTACGTGGTGTGCAACCGCTTCGAGTTCGAAGCAATTCCCGAAAGTCCGAGTCGCCGCCGCCGACGTAGAGGTACCGCGCCATGTGTCACCCACAGGCTCCAAAAAGAAAACCGCGGACCTGAAGAAGGTCCGCGGCTATTCCGATGTCTTGCGACATCACAGTGTGGCAGGTGCAGGATTCGAACCTGCGTAGGCGTAAGCCGACGGATTTACAGTCCGCTCCCATTGGCCGCTCGGGCAACCTGCCTGTCGTCGCGCCGCCCCGTCTCCGGTTTGGTGCGACTAGCAGGGTACAACGAGGATGTACCCAAACTACAAACCGGCAGGACTCACCGAGGGAGAGGAGAGGCGGTCCAATGGCGGATTCCAGCTTCGACGTCGTCAGCAAGGTCGACCGTCAGGAGGTCGACAACGCGCTCAACCAGGCCGCGAAGGAGCTGGCCACCCGGTTCGACTTCCGCGGCACCGACACGACCATCGCCTGGAAGGGCGACGAGGTGATCGAACTCACGTCCAGCACCGAGGAGCGCGTCAAGGCCGCCGTGGACGTCTTCAAGGAGAAGCTGGTGCGCCGTGACATCTCCATGAAGGCGTTCGACGCCGGCGATCCACAGCCCAGCGGCAAGACCTACAAGGTCTCGGGCACCATCAAGCAGGGCATCAGCAGCGAGCAGGCCAAGAAGATCACCAAGCTCATCCGCGACGAGGGCCCCAAGGGTGTCAAGGCGCAGATTCAAGGCGACGAGATCCGCGTCAGCTCCAAGAAGCGCGACGACCTGCAGGCCGTCATCGCGCTGCTCAAGAGTGCCGACCTGGACGTCGCCCTGCAGTTCGTGAACTACCGCTGACCCGCCAACCTCGAAACTGACGAAAATGCCGCTGAGACGCGCGTCCAGCGGCATTTTCGTCGGTTTCGAGGCGAAACCTGAGAGCAGCGGGGCCGCGGCGGCCACCACGCCGAGTCCGATCAGAGCGACGACCGCACCGGCCGTCCCGCGGCCGGTGCGCTGGGCCCGCTCACGCGGTGGATTCGGCTGCGCTGAGGGTGTGCCGGCTCGGCTGATGCGCCAAGCCGTAATGCCCACGCAGCGTCGTCGCGGTGTACTCGGTGCGGAACAGGCGGCGCCGCTGCAGGATCGGCACGACGTGCTCGACGAAATCCTGCAACCCGCCCGGCAGATACGGCGGCATGACGTTGAAGCCGTCGGCAGCCCCTTCGGTGAACCACTGCTCGAGGTTGTCGGCGACCTGCTCCGGGGTGCCCGCGAAGGTACGGTGCCCGCGCCCGCCACCGAGCTTGGCGATCAGTTGGCGCACGGTCAGCGACTCGCCAGAGGCGAGATCCTTCACCAGTTGGTAGCGGCTCTTGTTGCCCTGGATCTGTTCGATCGACGGCAGCGGGGGCAGCGGCGCATCGAGTGAGTGCGCGGTGAGGTCAACGCCGAGCATCTGGGACAGTTGGCGCAGGGAGTACTCCGGCGAGATGAGGTCGGTGAATTCCTGCTCCAGTTCCTGGGCGGCATGTTCGGTCGCGCCGAGATACACCACGATGCCGGGCAGGATCTTCACATCGTCGGGGCTCCGGCCGAACCTGACGGCGCGGGCCTTCACGTCACGGTAGAACGCCTTGCCTTCGTCGAGGGTGCGCTGCGCGGTGAAGATCGCCTCGGCGTAACGGGCCGCGAAATCCTTCCCGGTTTCTGATGACCCGGCCTGCACGAGCAGCGGTCGGCCCTGCACCGAGCGCGGCGAGTTCAGCGGGCCACGCACCCGGAACCGCTCGCCGACATGGTTGATCGGGTGCACCTTGTCCGGGTCGGCGAAGATCCCGCTCTGCTTGTCGAGCACGAGTGCGTCGTCTTCCCAGCTGTCCCACAACGCCGTTGCCACATCGACGAACTCGGCGGCCCGCGCGTAGCGACCGGCGTGGTCGGGAATGCCGTCGACCCCGAAATTGGCCGCCTCGTCCTCGCCCGCCGAGGTGACGATGTTCCATCCGGCACGACCATTGCTGATGTGGTCGAGCGACGTGAACGCCCGCGCCAGCGTGTATGGCGTGTTGTAGCCGGTGCTCGCGGTGGCGATCAGCCCGATGTGTTTTGTGACGACGGACATCGCGGTGAGCAACGTGACGGGCTCGAAGATGGTCTGGGAGTTGTGCTTGACGCGCGGACCCACCGCCAGGGTGTCGGCGAAGAACACCGAATCGAGCTTGCCGCGCTCGGCGAGCTGTGCGAGGCGCTGAAAGTGGGCGACGTCGGTGAGGTTTCGCGCGTCGGTGCGCCGGTGGCGCCAAGCCGCCTCGTGGTGACCGACTCCCATGAGGAACGCATTGAGATGGATTTGTCGCGGCTGTGCCGTCATTGTCGTGGTGTCATCCTTTCCTCAAGTGGTCGCACGCCAGCCCGACAGCCGTCCCTCGATCGCGACGAGAATGCCGTTGAACACCACACCCACCAGTGCGATCGTGACGATGCCGGCGTACATGTCGGCAATCTGGAAGTTGAGCTGTGAGGCCGTGATCAGGTAACCCAGTCCGGCTTTCGCGCCCACCATCTCGGCTGCGATGAGCACCAGGATCGACGACGCCGCCGCCATGCGCAGGCCGGTGAAGATGGTCGGCACCGCCGCGGGCAAGACCACCTTCTGGAACAGTCGGATCTGGCTCAACCCGAGCGATCGTGCCGATTTGATCAGCAGCGGGTCGACAGTGCGGACACCGGAGATCGTATTGAGCAGGATCGGGAACGACGACGCGTAGATGACCAGCGCGACCTTCGAGGTCTCCCCGATGCCCAGGATCAGGACGAACACCGGCAGCAGGGCCAGCGCCGCGGTGTTGCGGAACAACTCCAGAATCGGATTGAAGAAGTCGGCGACCGGCCGGTACCAGCCGATGGTCACGCCGAGCGGAATGCTCACCGCGATCGCCAACGCCAAGCCCGCAAGAGCGCGCGACAGGCTTGCCGAAACGTGCTCCCAGAGTTGGCCGTTGCCGAGCAACATGAGCCAGGCGTCCACCACCTCGCTCAACGGAGGCAGGAAGACCCTGTCCACCAGGCCGATCCGCGGTGCAAGCTCCCACGTCGCAAGAAACAGCGCTATGACGACCACGGGACGCACCAACCGCCAGGTCACACTGCGCAGCCGCCGACCGCGGTGCGCCACGCCCGCGGCGGCCGGTGGGACGGTGGGCGGCGCGTGGGGTTCGAGAACCGCCACCGGACTAGACATGTGAAACCTCCTGGCTTTGGGCACGTTCCACCTCGTCATGCAGGAGCGACCAGATATGGTGGCGCTGCTCGCGGAAACCTGAACTCGAACGCACGTCCTCGTCGCCGCGGTCGATGCCGACGTCGACGATCTTCTTGATCCGGCCGGGCCGCGACGTGAGCACCGCGACGCGCTGTCCGAGATACAGCGCCTCGTCGATGCCGTGGGTGATGAACAGGATGGTCTTGCCGGTGGCCTGCCAGATCCGCAGCAGTTCGTCCTGCAACGATTCACGGGTCTGGGCGTCCAGTGCCGCGAACGGCTCATCCATCAGCAGCACCTCCGGATCGAACGCCAGGCTGCGGGCGATCGCCACACGCTGCTTCATCCCGCCGGACAGCTCGTGCGGGTAGCGATCGGCAAAGGCCCGCAACCCCACCAGTTCCAGGTAATGCTCGGCGCACTGTCTACGCTCGGACGCGGACAGGCCCTTGGCTTCCAGTCCGAACTCGACGTTCTTGCGCGCCGTGCGCCACGGCAGCAGCGCGTATTGCTGGAAGACGATGCCGCGGTCGAGTCCGGGCCCGGTGACGGGGACACCGTCGAGCAGGATCTCACCGGACGTCGGCCTGCTCAACCCGCCCAGCAGGTCCAGCAGTGTCGACTTTCCGCACCCACTGGGGCCGACCAGGACGAGGAACTCTCCCGCCGCCACATCGAGGCTGATGTCGTCGATCGCCGTGAGGGTGGTCCTCTCACCGCGGACGTCGAATCGCTTGGTGACGTTGCGTAGCCGCAACTTCGGTTCTGTGCTCATTTCTTCGCCAATGTTTGACCGTCGGGTCCGCTGTCGTTTGCGTACGTGCCGTTGGCATACGGATTGAACTCGTTGGTGTAGAGGTCTTTCGCCTGCAGTTGGCCCTCCTTGAGCTCACCGTTGCGCACCAGCCAGTCGATCCACGTCTGCAGTTCACGCTCGGCGATCACCGCCCCCGGTACCGGAAGCCCTGAACTGCGCCAGTAGTCGATGGTCTTGGAATCCTCGTTGCGGTGGCGCTTGTCGATGATCTCGTGGAACTTCGCGACCACCTCGTCGCGTGGCGTGACCTGCGCCCAGCGGATCGCGCGTGCCGTTCCTTGTACGAAATCGGCGGCAGCTTCCCGGTTCTTGGCGATGAAATCGTCGCGCATCACGTACGTGCCGTAACTGAAGGCACCGAACAACGCTTTGTCGGTGAACAACGGCCGGATACCGCCCCGTTCCTGCGCGGTCTCGCGCCAGATCCCGTTCATCGCTGCGACGTCGATCTGCTTCTCCCGCAACGCCTGTTCGGTGTTGACCGGCGGGACGACCGTCAGCGTCACGGTCTTGATCTCGTCGTTGGAGAGTCCCTGCTGGGCAAGCCACTCGCGGGTCAGGAACTCGTGGTGGGCACCGAGGGTGTTCATGCCGACCTTCTTGCCGATCAGATCACGCGCGGTGCGGATCGGGCTGTCTTCCAGCACGAAGTACCCGGTGTACTCGCCCTCGTCGGCGCCGTAGGACGAGAGTACCGAGGTGATCGGTGCACCCGCGGCGTTGAGTTTGACGACCGCGCCGTTGAACGCCGAACCGACATCGATGTCACCCGTCGCGACCGACTGGATGTCCTGCGGACCGCTGGTGGTGTTGCCGACCCACTCCAGCGTGATCTTGTCGTAGTAGCCGAGTTCCTCGGCCAGTTCGTGGAATTCGACCTCGCCGGCCCACCCCTGGTATCGCACCACGGTCTTGCCGTCGACGGTCTGCGCGGAGTTGCCCGAGGATCCGCACGCCGTCAGCACCAGGGCGGTTGTGGCAAGTAGTGCGGCGATGGGCTCCCACACCGGACGTGGTCGTCGCATGACGGCCCTCCCCCCATAGACGAGCTGTTGTCGATCTCGGCCATGGTGGCAACAAATCGGGACCGCGTAACCCTTTGAACTCGCGGGGAGTCGAACCTCGGGCAGACACCGCTATTACGCGCCGACATCGACGAAAATGCCGCTGGGACGCGCGTCCAGCGGCATTTTCGTCGGTTTCGGGGAGATGCTCGGGAGGTCTCAGGCCCCGCCGTACCGCGGCTGCAGGATCGAGGCGAGCGCGGGCAGCGGGATGTGGGCCTGCACGGTGCCGCCGTCCATCGACCACTGCATGATGCCGGGGGTGAAGTCGGTCGGCCGGTCCCGCGCGACAGGGTAATCCGGCATGTAGATGATGAGCTCGTCGGGTGTGAGGGCCCATGCCTTGTAGGCGCCGGAGTACACCTTGTCGGGCAACCAGCGGTCGATCACAAACGGGTAGGTGCCCGGCTGGTGCGGGGGTGGCGCCTGATCGAGTGCCTGGACGATGAACGGCTGGGCCAGCGGCGGGATCGCGACCAGTGGGTCCACGCCGGGCTTCATGAGATCGGCGAGTTGGAGCCGCCGGCCCTCGGCCATGTCGAACGTGAAGGTGCGGTAGGCGTTGTTGAAGTCCGGTCCGTCGGCGTGGTAAGTCTCGCGGAACACCACCGACAGCGCGTCGCCGTGCCGGAAGATCTGGTAGTTCTCCTCGCCGAAGCTGTCGGCGACCATCTTCTGGCCGGCCTTCATCCAATTGCCCACGAGCGTGCTCAGGTAGTCGCGCACCACCGGCCCCGCCACGGGGTCGTCGACCAGCTCGCCGGGAATCGCGACCTTGATGTCACGCGTCGCCTTGCGGTCGGACTCGATCGACAGGTGGCAGTACGGCCCCTCCATCCGCCCCGCGAGCTCGTCACAGAACGACACCGCCGACGCCTCCGCGGGTGCGGCAGTGCCGAGCGTGGCCGCGGTCAGGGCCGCAGCGATCAGCGCTGCGAGACGCCTCATGCTCAGGGCAGCTCGACCTTGCTTGCTTTCCATTGCCCGTCGACCTTCTCCATGGTCATCTTGATGCGGCTGCGGTCGATCCGGGGATCCGGCACGGCGGTGTTCTGCACCGACTGGTCGACGAAGAGCAGCACTACGACTTTGTCCTTGGTTGCCGACTGCACGGCCGATTCCACGACCACGCCGTGCGCGGTGGCCTTGTTCTCGATCAGCAGCTGGCGAAGCTGCATGCTCGACTGCGAGTACATGTCCCTGAACTCGCCCGTCGCGCCGGAGAGCACCTGGTCGAAGTTCTCGTCGACCTTGTCCGAGTCGATGCTGGTGAGCACCTGGGCGTAGGTCACCGCGGCGTCTCTTGCCTGGTTCCCGGCCGCGATCACCTGCTTGGTCTGCCAGAGCTGCCAGCCGAGGAACCCGCCGCAGCCCACCAGCGCGGCGATCACCATGCCTGCGGCAACGCCAAACACGATGCGCCGCCGCCGGTCCGGCTTGTTCACGGTGTCGGCCGGCTTCTCCTCGGGAGTTTTTTCCTCATCCGGCACGTCGTCGGCCGAGTCCTCGGACGTTTCCTCGGGTTCTGTTGTGGCCGTGTCTTTTGCAGAGTCGACATCGTCGCCATCGACGGCTTCGTCGAAAACGTCTTTGCGCTTGTCTGCCTTGAGCTTCACGGTCATCTCCTTCGTGTAGAGGGCTTGGGGCTACCGGGGCGGTTCGATCGGTAGCGTCGGTCCCCCGTAGGGCGTCGGAATGGTGTAGCGGCCCCTGGGTGTGGGATCTGTCTGCCGACCGAGGTCGGCACCCGGTGGCGGCCCCGCGGTGTCGTCGTCTACAGGCCGGGGCGCGTTCTTCGCCCCACGGATCAGGACACCCGGATGGTTGTCGCGACAGTACGTGTACATGAACGGCTCGGGGTAATCCGCCGACGACGGCGGCAGTTTCGGCGTGCCGTAGTCGCAGGTGTAGCGCGGGTAGGCTTCGGCGGTCCCCCAGAGCCCGCCGTCGTGGATCGCGGTCCCGAGCGCGTCGAGCACCGAGGTGCGATACGACGGGAACAGCGCGTTCAGGGCAGGCACGCGCAGGTAGAGCAGCCGCGAGGCGGTGGTCAGATTGCCCAGCAGCTGCACCATGGTGTCGGAGTTGTCGAGGAACAGGTTGTCGACCGCCGCCAGCGTCTCCGGGGTCTGGTCGGTCAGTCGCCGATAACCCTCGCGCATCTTGTCGATGCCCGTGAAGGATTCGGTGAGATTGTCCGACGCGACGCTGATGCCGGGGTTCTTGTCGGCGAGCAGGGTGAAGACCACTCGGCTGGTCCGCAGCAGCGAACTCGTCTCCGGCAGCACCGAATCCAGCGTGGACAGCAGGAACGTGCCGCCGTCGACGATGTCGGCGAGCTTCTGCGGCCCGGCATCGGTGAGGCTCAGCTCCCGCTTGATGAGCTCGATCTTCTTGGTGTCGACCTGTCCGAGTGCCCCGTCGGCATTGGCCAACAGGTTCGCCAGGCTCACCGGGACGGTGGCCCGCCCCTGGGTGATCACGGCGCCGTCGGCCAGGAACCGGTCAGGCTCGCCCGTGGGGACGTCGATGAAGTCGATGTACTGCTCACCGGCCGGAGACAACCCTGACACCCGGACGTCACTGGACTCCGGAATCCGCACCGAGGATCTCACCTTGACGACGGCGTTGACGCCGGAGGGAGTGATGTCGAGGCGTTCGACCCGTCCGATCGGCACGCCGCGCAGCGTCACGTCCTGTTCCGGCAGCAGGCCCGCCGACTCCGGCAACTGGACGGTGAGCCGGTAGTCCGACGCGAGCGGGTTCACCTGCAGCGCACCGAAGAACAGGTACGTCGTCGCGACGACGAGCGTCGTGATCAATCCGAGCGCCGACAGCCACGCGCGTTTCCGGTACCCGAAGCGGACGACGTCGACGATGCGGTCGGCGATGGCGGTGATCATCGTGGGGCCTCGGCGGGTAGCGGGGCCGGACCTTGGGCCGCCGGCGCCGGTCCGGGGGGTGTTGGTGCGCCTTCGGGCGGTGCGGGTGCGCCCGCACCGGGATCGACGATGATCTCGCCGGGTTCGGTCGGGCTGGGGATCACCGGAACCTGCGGCACGCCAGGGCCTTTGCCCACCACTCGTTCCTGCAGCCGCAGCAGGGTGTACTTCAACGTGCCCACCAGTTGATGCCAGTCGGACCTCTTCGGACCGTGCAATCCCTGATCGCCGGCGAAGCCGATGTCGGGGATCGAGCCGAGGACCAATCGGTCGACGCTCGCATCGAGGGCGATCGCGCCGGAGCTCATCGACTTGATGAACGGCGGCAGTAGCCGATTCAGCGCATACAGCGTCGCGTCCGGGGCCAGCGCGACGTCGTTCCACGCTGCCGCAATTGTATTGGCGTCGGCGATGACGCTGCGACCGGTCGTGTCGGTACCGGCGATCGACGGGAACTTGCGCAATTGGTTGGAGACGTCGCCCGTCTGGGTGACGAGGTCTGCGATCTGCGTGGTGTGCGCGGCCAGCGTGTCGGTGGCAGGCCTGGCCTGCGCCATCACCTCGCTGAGCGTCTGGTTCTTCGCCGAGATCTGTTGGGCCAACCGGGAGGTCTCGGTCATGGCGGTCGAGATCTCTTCGGACCGGGCGGTCAGGGTGGCGAGCGTGTTGTTGGTCTTGCGGATCAGATTGCCGAACGCCTGCCCTTGATCGCCGGTCGCCTTGCCCATGCCGTTGATGAGGTTGGTGAAGTTGCGCACGGCCCCGCCGTTGACCAGGATCGCCGCCGAGCTCAGCACCGATTCGACGGTGGCCGCAGCGGCCGTCGAGTCCAGGTCGATGATGTCGCCGTCCTTGAGCAACGGGGCCCCCGGCTGCACCGGGCTCGGCGGCTTGATCGCGATGAACACGTCTCCGAGCGGTGTCGCCGAACGCAGTTCGGCGGTGCTGCCCTGCGGCAGCTGCACACCGTCCATGATGCGCAGCGTGGTCACCGCGGTGTAGTTACGGGCGACCATCGAGTCCATCTCACCGATGTCTGCGCCCGCGAGCTTCACCTTGGCATTCGCGGGCAGGTTCAGCGCGTTGGAGAAAACGGCGGTGATCCGGTACCCGCCGGTGCCGACCCCTGGGGCGGGCAGCGGAAGATCTGCCAATCCGTTTGTCGCGCAACCGGACACGACGACGCACACGGTCATCGCCACCGCCGAGACGAGCCGTAGGCTCCGAAGACCGGTCATCACTTCTGCCCCATCGCCGCAAGTCCCTCGAGCATGTGGCTCAACCCGAAGTCGGGCCCGAAGTCCTGCAGTGTTCCTGTGCTGCATCCCAATTGCCGCAGACCCATCATGTTGCAGACCTCTTTGATCAACTGGTTGTCGAACAGGAGCTTGTCGGTGACCACCTTCACCCGCAGCGCGCCGTTCTTCTTGTCGGCGACGTTGTAGAGGTTGTCCAGGGTCATCGGTGCGATGTCGAGCAACTCCTTCACATCGCGGTTGTGGTCGACAGCGATGGTGTTCAGGACGACGTCGCCGTTGGCGACCAGGTCCTTGATGGCGTCCCGGTGGGTTTCGAGCACCTGGCCGGTGTGCGTGAGCACCTCGTTGATCTTCTTGCCGGTGGTGCCGCTGCCCAGGTCCTCGTCGGCGACGATCTGGCTCAACGCGCGCACGGACGAACCGAATTCACGCATCATGGCGTCGTTGTCGGCTGCCGCCTGCGACAGCGAGCTCAGGTTGCGCACGATCGTGGTCAGTTGGTCCTTGGTCACCTGGCCACGATCCGCGCCGAGCCGCAACGCGTTCGACAGTTCACCGAGCGCGTCCTTCATCTGCTGGCCGTTGCCGTCGACGATGGCCGCGCCGGAGCCGAGGACGTCGGCGATCGGGCCGTTGCCCTTGCCGTCCCCGCGCAACGAGCCCGCGAGCTTGTCGAGGACATCGAGCACCCGCGCGAATTCGACCGGTGTGCGGGTGCGGTTCAAACCGATGGTGTCGTTGTTCCGGAGTGTGGGACCGCCCCGGTACGGCGGGGTCAACTCGATCTGCCGGTCGGTGAGGATCGAGTTCGAGATGGTGGCCGCCTGGACGTCGGCGGGAATCTTGACACCCCTGTCGACGGTGAACTCGACCTCGACGTAGCCGTTCTTGTTGCGGATCTTCGTGACCTCACCCACCGGCATGCCGAGGACTGCGACCACATTGCCCTCGTAGAGACCTGCGGCGCTGTCGAACTGGGCAGTGACGGTGATCGCGTCCATCTGCTGCTTCACGTAGGCGCCGCCGACCGCCAGCACCACGGCGCCGAGCACGGCCGCGGCGAGCACCGCCGCGACCAGCTTGTTCCTCAGGAGTTTCATTTGCAGTCCTGGAAGTACTGGATCATGCCGAACTGCTTGGCGCGACCGCTGATGGCACACATCCACGAGTCGACCAGCAGGCCACTGGAGGCGTTGAAGTCGATCGCGTTGCCGGTGCCGGTCATGTTGGCGATGTTGCGCATCGCGATCGATGCGGTCTGCAGGATGCTGCTGAGCATGCCGTCGTTCTTGGCCAGCAGCGAGGACAGTTCACGCAGATCGACGAGCAGCTGCTCCAATTCCGGCCGATCGTCGATGACGATGCCGCTCAACGTCTGCACGAGGTTGGTCAGCGCGTCCATCATCGCGTGGAATGTCGCGCGCCGAGCGACGAACTCCGCCAGCAGGGAGTTGCCCTGGTTCATCAGGCTGCCGATGGTGGACTTCTGGCGGTGGAGCGTGTTGCTGATCAATTCGGTGGTCTTGAGCAGTTCGCCCAGCTGATCGCGGCGTTGGGCGATGATCGTCGAGAGGGTGTGGGTGTTCTGCAGCGCCTGTGGGATCACCGGCGGGAGCGTCTCCAGCTGAGAACCGAGGATCTGCAGCGTCTGCGCGAACTTGTCGGAGTCCACCTGCTCGAAGGTCGTGGTGACGTCGGTCAACGCCTCCTGCAGGTCGTATGGCACGTCGGTGTGGGACAGGTCGAACGTCTTGTCCGGCAGCGCACCGTCGCCCGCCGGCTCCAACGAGAGATAGCGCGATCCCAGGATGGTCGTGACCATGATCGTCGCGCGTGAATCCTCGCCGAGTGCAACGTCATTGCGCACCTTGATCTTCGCCTCGACGTGGTCGCCCGCCAGGCGCATGCTCTTGACCTCGCCGACGGGGATTCCGGCCACCGTCACCGGGTTGCCGGCCTTGAGCGCGGCCGCCTGCAGGAAGCGCGCGGTGTACTGCGTGTACCCGATGTCGGCGACCCGCACGAGCAGCATCGCGCCGATCAGCACCGACACCACCGCCACTGCGATGACACCGAGCCACAGGCGGTTGTAGCTCTCCAATGGCCTGCGCCGCTTGGCCTTCCGTGCCTCAGCCATTCGCCATGCTCCTGCACTTGGGGGTGTGTTGCGCCTTGTTTCCCGGCGTGGCCGCATCGACGATGATCGGCGTGACATCGTTGAGCCCAGGGAAGAACGCGGTGGCGTTCAGATCGCACAGGTAGGAGTTGGCGTACGTGCCCTCCTGGGTGATACGCGCGAAACCCTTCAACATCAGCGGAAGATTGGCACCGACGAATGCCAGTTGCGGTTCGATGCCGACCATGTGCGCGGCGAAACCCGGTTGACGCTGGACGAGTTCGTTGAGCGACGGGTACACCTCATCGGAGATCGCCGACAGTTGGCGCACCACCTTGGCGATCGAGCCCATCGACTGCACCAGTTCGGGCCGGCGCGCCTCGAACGTCGCCACGACCGACTGGGCCTCCGAGACGATGTGGTCCAGGTCGTCGTTGTGGCGGGCCAGGTTGGCCGCCACGGCGTTCAGGTCGGTGATCACCGTGCCGAGCTCCTCGTCGCGTCCGGCGAAGGCCTCGGTGAGCTCGGCCGTCTGGTCGATCAGGGCGGTGATGGACCCCTGGTCGCCCTGCAGTGATCGGATGACGCCCTCGGTGAGGTTGTTCGCGTACTTCGGGTCGAGCACGCTGAACAACGGCTCGTAGCCGTTGAGCAGAGTGCCGACGTCGAACGACGGGTCGGTGCGTTCGATGGGAATCACGCTGCCGCCGGGCAACGGCGTGGGGTCACCCTCCTTGCCAAGGGACAGCCCGAGATACCGCTGCCCGACGATGTTCTGGTATGTCACCGACGCCACGGTGGTGCCGAAAACCTGCTGATCGGCCTGCACCACGAAGGACACTCTCGCGTGCTTGCCGTCGAGCTCGATCTTCTCCACGCGGCCGACGCGGACCCCGGCCATGCGCACGTCGTCTCCCTCGCGCAATCCGAACACGTCGGTGAACACCGCCGTGTACGGCACGGTCCGGCCGCCCACGTCCCGGCGCAGCGTGACGTAGACCATCCACGTCAACGTCAGCGCCACCACCATGAACAACGACAGTCCGATGAGCGCGCCGCGGTATTTCATCGGGGCTCCTCTCCTGCAGCCGGTTCGGCGAGCGACACCGTCATCCCGCGTGCGACCGGCCCAAGCAGCAGCTGGGTGGCCGTGCTGGCCGGTTGACCGGTGATCACACTGAGCGTCACACGTTCCTGCTCACTGCCGACGGGGCCGACGTTGCCCCCGAACGATGCGGCCGCGGCTTCGGCCGCCATCGGCCCCGCCTGCACGGGAGCGGCCGGAGCCGGTGGCGGCCCACCCGGTTTCGGTGCGACCGGCGCCAACGGCGACTGGTTGACACCGGGCGGCGGCGTGGACGGCAGCCCGGGATTCGCCGAGCCAGCTGCCGGCGGTGCCGGCAGCATCCCCGGTGGCAATGGCGGATTCGGGTCGGCCAGACTCGGATTCGGGTTGATCAGCGGCGGGCCGACCGCGACCAGGTTCCCGTTCTCACCGACGACGGTGCCCGGCGGGGGCGCGAGATCCTTGGGCGGTTGGTAGTTTCGCGGCAGCATCTGGTCCGGCAGCGCGGGTCGCGTCACCACGAGCGGCGCGGTGAAACAGCTGGGCCCTTTGAGTTCCCCGTACTGCGGGCAATCGGCGCGGGTGTAGGTGTGGCTCGGGGTGAACGACAGGTTCATCCGCATGTTGCCGACGTTGCTTTCGGGCCGCCAGACCTCCTGGAAGAACTTGTCGGACAGTTGGTTCAGTTTGACGAACGCCGGCAGCCAGTGGTGCGATGTGTCGGCCAGGTTGCCCACCACCGGCGTCAGCTCAGAGGTGATCGTCACCATCCGGTCGGTGTGGTTGTTCAGCGCGGTACGGGTGGTGTCGAGGGTTTTCATGCCTGCGCTGATCAGGGAGTCGAGTTGGGACCGCTGCTCCACGAGCGTCTGCATCGGACGGACGGCCGTGTGCAGGGCGTCGACCAACTCGGGCGCGGTTTGCTGCAGACCGCGGGTGGCCTCGATGAGTGCCGACATCGTGGTGGGACCCGCCGGGTCGGTCGCCACGATGGAATCGACCTCGTCGATGAGGCGATTCAATTGCGCGCCGCTGGTGAGCAATTCGTTGCGGCGCCCTTCGGTGGCAGCGTTGACCGCGGCGAGCAGACCCACGGTGTGGTCCTCGCGGCCGCGGCCGGTGGCGGCGAGGATGTCGCGCAGCTTGCTGATGGTGGTTTGGAACAACACCGTCGGCAGTTCGGTGTCCTCGGGGATGTGCGCCCCGGCCGCGATTGCCGGGGCACGGCTCGAAACACTGGCCGATCCGTCGGCGCGGTCGACCAGTTGCACCGACGACACCGCGAACACATTGCTCGGCACCACGCGGGCGGTCACGGTGCTCGGGATGGACGACGCGTATTCGGGGTCGAGGTTGATGTGGACGTAGTTCGGCTCACCGTGGGCGGCCGGGGTGACGTCCTCGACCATGCCGACCAGCACGCCGTGGTACTTGACATCGGAGCGTTGCGGCAGGCCGTCACCGACGTTGACCAGTGCGGCCACGACCCGCACGTACGGGTCCAGCCGCCCGGTCGCCTTCACCAGCAGGACCGTCGAGATGATCCCTGCGACAACGAGAACGGCGAGGCCACAGGCCAACAGCTGTCGCTCGGATGGCCCCCGGCCGTCGAGTTCGATGGAATTCCCCATGTCAACCGCCGAACCGTGCGCCCGCGTCAACCGACCACAACGCCATGGTCAGCAGCATGTTGACGATGATCACCACGGTGATGCTGGCCCGCATGGCGTGACCGGCCGCGACGCCCACACCCACCGGACCGCCGGACGCGTAGAACCCGTAGTAGCACTGCACCGTGGAGGCGATCCACACGAAGATGATGGTTTTGAGCAGCGAGTAGACGATGTCCTGTCCGGACAGCATCAGGGTGAAGTAGTGCAGATACGAACCCGTCGATGCGCCGCTGATCAAAAACACCACGGTTTGCGTGGTCAGGTAGCTCACCGCCAGGCACATCACGTACAGCGGGATCACCGCGACCACCGCCGCCATCAGCCGCGTCGTCACGAGGTACGGAATCGGCCGGATCGCAATGGAATCCAGCGCGTCGATCTCCTCGGCGATGCGCATCGATCCGAGTTGCGCGGTGAAGCGGCAACCCGCCTGGGTGGCGAACGCCAGGGATGCGGCAATCGGCGCGAGTTCACGGGTGTTGACCAGCGCCGAGATGATGCCGGTCGCGGGTCCCAGACCGAGCAGGTCGAGGAAGTTGTAGCCCTCGATGCCGACGAGGGCGCCGACGGTGATGCCCAGGACCACGGCGACGCCGGCGGTCCCGCCACCGACAACGAGAGACCCGTTGCCCCAGGCGATGTCGGAGAGCAGACGAACGAACTCACCGCGGTAGTGCCGCAGCACGATCGGGATAGCCGCCACGGCGCGCACGAAGAACACGAGCATGTGTCCGAGGCGGATGACCGGCTTGGAGGCGCGCTGCGCGAAGCGCACCCACGGGGCGAGCAGTGTCGGGACGTATGACGAGGCGGTCATGTCACAGGCCCACCCGCGGGAACAGCATGATGTAGAGCTGGCTGATCGCGACGTTGACGATCATCAGCAGCAGGATCGATTCGACGACGGCGGCGTTGACCGAGTTGGCCACCCCGGTCGGCCCACCCACGGTGGACAGACCCTTCTGGCAGGCGACCACCGCGACGATGGCGCCGAAGATCACCGCCTTGATCAACGCCACGATCATGTCGCCGGTCGTCGCGAACGATGCGAAGGTCGCGACAAAGCTCCCCGGCGCACCGTCCTGGAAGTAGACGTTGAACAGGAAGCTCGCGAGGAATCCGACGAAGCACACGACCCCGGTCAGCGCGACACCGATCATGATGGCCGCGGCGAAGCGCGGGACGACCAGCCGTCTGATCACCGAGACACCCATGACCTCCATGGCGTCGGTTTCTTCGCGCATCTTGCGCGAACCGAGGTCGGCGGTGATGGCCGAGCCGACCGCGGCGGCCATGAGGACGGCCGCGGTCAGCGATGCGGCCTGACGGATGACGGCCAGGCCGCTGGCCGCACCGGCCAGTGACGTCGCACCCACCTGTCCGGCCAGCAGTGCGAACTGGATGGAGAGCGTGACACCGATGGGAAGGGCCACCAACACGGTCGGCACGACGGCGGTGCCCGCCATGAACGCACCCTGGCGGATGAACTCCTGCCACTGAAACCGCCCGCTGAACAGCTCGGTGAACAGGTACTGGACCGTACGCACCCCGAGCACGAACTGATCGCCGACGGTGGTCAGCGAGGCGATCGGATGGCGCCGGACGTAGCCGGTCGCCCACTTCCCGATCGCCTCGGGTCCGCTCGGGAGTGCTCCCCCCTCCGACACACGTTCAGGTGACGCGGTCATCCGATCCCGTCACGCGTAGACACCATCATTCCTCCCGGTAACGAGACGCCCCCACGGGTAACTCGCGGTGGTTGGCACCGTAGCTGCGGCCGTCTCGCGGCGTCAACAGTCCGCCGAATAATCATTCACTTATCGGAGTTTCACGACGCAATCCGCAGCGTGCGCGTCACGGGCTCGCGTTTTCCTCCGCGCCGAGGTGGTCAACCGACCGACAATTGACGACAGTGTAAACCAAGGGGTATCAACGCATTTGACAACTCTCGTCGGCCGGCGCGAACCACACCTCGTGCGCACGGACGTCCCACGCACTGCAGAGCGGTCCACATCCCCGGTTTGCATGCAGAGTATGCACGTTAACTTCAGGCTTGTACGCCGAATCGGAAAAATCGCCGCCAGGGGTTTGCCAGACGGTTCCCGTACAGCCTCGGACCCGCCGTCAGGCGTCGTGACCGGCTTCGCGGTTGGCCTGCGCGACGATCGAACCAAGCACGCCGGGTAGCGCGGCCTCGATCTCGAGCATGCGCAGCTGCTGACATACATATCCGTCGACCACGTGGCGTTCCATCAGCCCCGCGTCGCGCAGCAGATTGAAGTGGTGCGTCGCGGTGGACTTGCTGATGCCGTCGTAGAGGTCGACGCACCGCACCGGCCCGCCGGCATTGGCCAGGCGCCGCACGATCTCGAGCCGGATCGGGTCCTGAAGCGCGCCCAGGACCTGATGAATGGGCGCGACGGGTCGGCTCACCTCCGCGACGGTCGTGCGTTCACCCATGACAGCCCCCATGAAACACCGGCGCGGTTTGATGATCATCAAACCGGCGCTATTCTGAACCGAGTTCGATATCCATCAAACTACGCCACGAGGAGTGACGATGGCATCCGTTACGGCGGATCACCCGGTCCACACGGATACGCAACGCTGGGCCTACCCACTGCTCCTTGTTCTCTGCGGCGTGGCGCTCGGCGTCTCGGGTGTGCCCGCGCCGCTGTACCACCTCTATGAGACGACGTGGCACCTGACACCGCTGGCCACCACCGTCGTCTTCGCGTCCTATGCCGTCGCCGCGCTCGCCGCGGTGCTCATCTCAGGACGCATCTCCGACGTCGTCGGCCGCAAGCCCGTTCTGGTCGGCGCACTCGTCGCGATGATCGTGGGCCTCGGAGTGTTCCTGGTGGCCGACGACATCACGCTGCTGCTGGTCGCCCGGACCATCCACGGCGCGGCGGTCGGGTCGATCGTCGTGGTGGCAGCCGCGGCCCTACTCGATCTGCGTCCGCACCTCGGCCCGCGAACCGGACAACTCAGCGGGGTGGCGTTCAACATCGGCATGACCATCGCGATCGTCGGGTCGGCGATGCTGGCGCAGTACGCGCCGTACCCGTTGCGCACACCCTATGCCGCGGTGGCCGTCGTGTGCGCGATCGTCGGCGTCGGCGTCATCCTGCTACGCGAGACCCACACCGCGCGGGCCGCAGGACGGATCCGGATCACCAAACCCGCCGTCGCCCAGGAGATCCGGTCGGACTTCTGGTTCTCGGCCCTCGGCGCGATGGCGTCGTGGTCGGTGCTGGGCGTGCTGCTGTCGCTGTACCCGTCGCTGGCCGCGCGCCAGACGCACATCGACAACCTGCTGTTCGGCGGCGGTGTCGTCGGGGTCACGGCCTTCTCCGCGGCGCTGGCACAACTCGCCGCCACACGCATACCCGCGCATCGCGCGGCGATCATCGGTGACATCGGCATGGCCGTCGCCCTGCTGGTGACCGTGCCGGTGCTGCTGACGCACTCGTGGCCGCTGGTGTTCGCGGCAGCGGCACTGCTCGGCGTGACATTCGGGATCGGGTTCGGCGGATCGCTGCGCCACCTGTCCCAGGTGGTGCCGCCGGACCAGCGGGGCGAGACGATGTCGGCGTTCTACGTCCTGGCCTACACCGCGATGACGGTGCCCACCCTGGTGGCCGGATGGGCCGCGACCCGCTGGGACATCGCGGTGGTGTTCCCGTGGTTCGCCGGTGCCGTGGCAGTCGCGTGCGTGGCCGCGGCCGTGATCGGGGCGCGCAGCATGCGGGTCTCGCAACGCAGTTGACGAACTCCCGGTCAGCGACGGTCTTCCGGCAATACGCTGATCGCCATGTCAGCATCGCAACGCGTACCCAAAGTCGTCGTGCTCGGCGGGGGCTCCTGGGGCACCACGGTCGCCTCGATATGCGCGCGACGCGGGCCCACACTGCAGTGGGTGCGGTCGGAGGAAACCGCGAAAGACATCAACGAGAACCACCGCAACTCGCGGTATCTCGGTGACGAGGTCGCCCTGCCCGAAACTCTCAAGGCCACCAACGATTTCGGCGAGGCCGCCAACTGCGCCGATGTCATCGTGATGGGTGTGCCCTCGCACGGCTTCCGCGGCGTCCTACAGGAACTCGCACGCGAACTGCGACCGTGGGTGCCGGTGGTGTCCCTGGTCAAGGGTTTGGAGCAGGGCACCAACATGCGGATGAGCCAGATCGTCGACGAGGTGCTGCCCGGACACCCGGCCGGCATCCTTGCCGGGCCCAACATCGCCCGCGAGGTCGCCGAGGGCTACGCCGCAGCCGCGGTGCTGGCCATGCCCGACCAGCACCTCGCCGCGAAACTCGCAGAGCTGTTCCGCACCAAGCGGTTCCGCACCTACACCACCGACGACGTGACCGGCGTCGAGATGGCCGGTGCGCTCAAGAACGTCTACGCGATCGCGGTCGGCATGGGCTACTCCCTGGGGATCGGGGAGAACACCCGCGCCATGGTCATCGCCCGCGCCGTGCGGGAGATGGCCAAGATGGGCGAGGCCGCGGGCGGACAACGCGATACGTTCGCCGGGCTCGCGGGCATGGGCGATCTCATCGTCACCTGCACCAGCCAGCGCAGCCGCAACCGCCACGTCGGCGAACAGCTCGGGGCGGGCAAGAAGATCGACGAGATCATCGCGTCGATGAACCAGGTTGCCGAGGGCGTGAAAGCGGCCAGCGTCATCATGGAGTTCGCCGACCAGTACGGGCTGAACATGCCGATCGCCAGGGAGGTCGACGCCGTGATCAACCACGGGTCGACCGTGGAGCAGGCCTACCGCGGACTCATGGCCGAGAAGACCGGCCACGAGGTGCACAGCTCGGGGTTCTGATCTCAGCTGCCACGTACCGCAGCGCTGAAGTCCTCGGCTCCGACCGGGGGTGCGATGGTCCACAGCACCTCGGCTTCCCCCGCGGTCGGGTTGTGCCAGTCGTGTAGCTGCGTGGCCCCGAAGGTGAGGCAGTCACCGACGTTCAACAGCACGGTCTCACCGTCGACGGTGATGCTGAGGGCACCGCGCAACACGTAGGCCACGATCGTCGCGGCATCGAGTCGGTAGGCACCGCCCGACCCTCCCCCTGGCCGCATCACGGTCCGCATGACCTGGACGTGGTGCTCGGTTTTCGGGGTGAGCAACTCTTCGCGGACGCCGTGACCGCCCATCTCCAGCGGTGCTCCGGCACCGCTGCGGACGATCGGTGCGGCGGGGTACTCGAAGAGGTCGCCGATGCCGATTCCGAGAGCGTCGCAGATCCGCATCAACACCGGGACCGAGACGTTGGTCATGCCGCGTTCGGCCAGGCTGAGGAACCCCTTGGTCACCTCGGCCTTTGCCGCCACATCCGTCAGGCTCATACCGCGTTCACGGCGGAACTGTCGCAGTCTTCGGCCTGCGCGGCTCATCCCCGACTCTGCGCTGCCCGTCAATGCATCCCTCGATCGGTCGTCGCCAACGTTGACGATCACTTGTTTAGTGGTATAAAACACCCGCAAGCTGTTTTATGGCACTGAACGATACCTGTGACGTGCCTCTCGAACACAGAAAGGCCATGCGGTGTCCGCACCTGACAACACCCAGGACCATCCCGCCTCGACGAGCATCCGGGCCGCCGTGTTCGACGGCGCCATCTCTGTCGAGTCGGTCGAACTCGCAGCCCCCCGGCCCGGCGAGGTGCGCGTGAAGATCGCCGCCGCGGGCGTCTGCCATTCCGATCTGCATGTCACCACCGGCGCCTGGGATGTACCTGCTCCCGTGGTGCTCGGGCACGAGGGTTCCGGGGTCGTCACCGCGGTCGGCGAAGGGGTCGACGATCTCGAACCAGGCGATCACGTGGTGCTGAGCTGGGTGCCGGGCTGCGGACAGTGCCGGTACTGCCAGGCCGGACGGCCCGCTCAGTGCTCGCTCGTGGCCAATGTGGTCGCCGGCCGTGGCACCCTGTACGACGGCACCACACGGTTGTCCAATGAACGCGGGACCATCCATCACTACCTCGGTGTGTCCTCGTATGCCGAGCAGGTCGTGGTTCCTCGCAGTGGGGCCATCAAGGTCCGCAAGGACGCGCCGCTGGAGGACATCGCGATCGTCGGTTGCGCGATCGCGACCGGGGTCGGCGCGGTGCGCAACACCGCGGGTGTCGAGCCGGGTTCGACGGTGGCGGTGATCGGCTGCGGCGGTGTGGGCCTGGCCTGCGTGCAGGGAGCCCGCCTCGCCGGCGCATCGCGCATCGTCGCCATCGATGTCGTCTCCGAAAAACTGGAACTGGCAACGAAACTCGGCGCGACCGACACGATCGACGCCGCGGCGAGCGAGGACGTCGTCGCCGCCATGCGCGCGATCGAAGCCGACGGCTACGACTACGTGTTCGATGCCATCGGCAAGATCACGACCACCGAACAAGCCATTGCTGCACTGGGTCTCGGCGGAGCCGCGGTCATCGTCGGCCTGCCCCCGCAGGGTGAGCGCGCCAGCTTCGACCCGCTGGCCCTTGCCGAGGGCGATCAGCGGATCCTCGGGTCCAACTATGGCTCCGCGGTGCCCGAGCGCGACATCCCCGCGCTGGTCGACGAGGTCATGGCCGGAAACCTCGACCTCGCCTCGATGATCTCCGGACGCCGGCCGCTCGAAGAGGCCGCCGCCGCGCTCGACGATCTCGCAGCCGGACACGCGCTGCGACAACTCCTCATCCCTTCCGCCTGACCGGAATCGAGAACCACTGTGTCCGAATCTCTTCAGACCGATCCCCGCTCCGACACCGGCGACGCCGGGCTGCGTCGGGGCGTGATGGGTGGCGGCGAGCTCGCCGCCCAGGCCATCGCCAACATCGCGCCGAGCGCCGTGATCGCGTTCACCGCCGCAGCGATCTACACCACCGCAAGCGGCGGCACGTGGATCTCCTTCGCCCTTGCCACCGTCGTGATCCTGTCGGTCGGCTACTGCATATCGCAGTTCGCCAAACGACGTTCGTCGGCGGGTTCGCTGTACAGTTATGCCGCTACCGCGCTCGGCCCCTTCGGTGCGTACCTGACCGGCGTGAGCCTGATGATCGGGTGCTTCGGTATCGCGGCCGGATCGCTCAGCGGCGCGGTGGCCTACACCGCGACGCTGCTCAATCAGCTCGGGATGCCGGTCCACGGACTGGGCGCCCAAATGGTGCTCGCGGTACTGCTCGGAGCGCTGGCGACGCTGTTCACCATCCGCGGGATTCGGCTTTCCGCACGGGTTTCACTTGTGCTGGAACTGATTTCGGTGTCGATCATCACGCTGTTGCTGGTCGTCACGATGATTCACCTCGGCCCGCGAGCCTTCGACGCCGGCCAGTTCACCTTCGATGACCTCCAACCGTCGGGCATCGCCGTCGGCATGGTGTTGGCGATCTTGGGGTTCGTCGGCTTCTCCAGCGCCGATGCGCTCGCCCGTGAGGCCAAGGATCCCTACCGTGCGGTTCCCCGCGCGATCATGTGGAGCGCCGCAGGCGTCGGTGTGCTCTACGTGTTCGCCGCCTACACGCAGGTCGCCGCGCTCGGCCCGGCGCTCGGAGAGTCCGCACAACCCCTCGACGACATCGCGACGCTGGTCGGTATGCCGACGTGGTTCAACCCGATCCTCAACTTCGGAATCGCGGCATCGTTCTTCGCCGTCGTGGTCGCGCCGATGAACGTGATCGGCCGAATCCTCTACGTCATGGGCAAAGAGGGTGTGGTCCCGTCGGCCATCGGCCGCACCCACCCCACCCACCTGACCCCGCACCGGGCCCTGCTCTCGGTGGGACCGCTGGTCATCGCCGTCCCGGTCGTGCTGTATCTGTGCGACGTCGACGCCATGGATGTCGTCACCTGGGTGGACACCTACGGCACGTACGGCTACATGGTGGCGTATGCGGCGGCCGCGCTGGCCACGGTCGTCTACCTGCGCAGCATCAACGCCCGGGTTCCTCTGGTCTGGCCTGCCGCCACGGTGGCCATCGTGTCGATGGCGTACGTGTTCTACGCGAATGTGTATCCGGTTCCGCCGTTCCCGCTCAACATCATCCCGTGGCTGTTCATCGCCACGATCGTGGTGGCTCTCGCGTGGTACGGAACCCTGCGCAGGCGTTCGCCGCACGTCATCTCCAGAATCGGCACCAGCGACGTGGAGACGCTCGAGGGCGTCGGCTGATATCAGCCGATCTGGAACGTCGGCTTGAAGTCCGACTCCTGCTGGCCGATGACGAAGCTGCCGGTCGGGCTGATCACGAAGCCCGACTGGTTGCGCCCGTCGATGCAGGCCGTGGTCACGCCGTCGGTGCCGCAGCTGATCGTCTGATAACTCAGGCGCGTGTTGGGCGGCAGCGGCTTGGCGTCGCCGACGACGGCGAAGACCGGCGCCGGCGAGCTCGCGAAGCCCGGCACGCCCGGTCCGCCGCTGACCAGGTTGGCACCGTTGGGTGCCGCGGGAATCGGTCCGCTGCACCCGTAGCTGCCGGTGCGCTGCAGGACGCAGGTGATGCCCTCGCCGATGCTGAAGGCGTACCAGTTGTTGTCCATCACGGCGTATTCCGAGGTCTTGACCGGCGGATAGGCGTTGACGTTGGGGACGGTGGGAGGCGGCGGGTCGGCCAGCGGATCAGCCGCGGCCACACCAGGAACGCTCATCGCTGCCGCCCCCGCGGCGCTTACCAGCCCAACCAGCAGTCTGCTCAGCACGCCGCTACCCTAACCCGGGCCTGGGCAGTGGGCCAGCGGTCTGGTGTCAGCCACATTTGAGGTCGACGTACACCGTGGTGTAGCGGACGAACTCCTCGGTGTTGCCGCGCGCCGACGGCCTCAGTTCGGTGATGTTGCGACCGGGACGCACGGCGCTCACCGAGCAGTTGTCGGAGGAACCGCTGCCGACGCGGGTCTGGATGACGCGATAACCCTCGGCCTGCAACTGTCGAATGGTTTCATCTGCCGACGTGTCACCCGTGGGCGCGGCGCCGGCGGACCCGGCGAGAGCCATGCCGGTGAGGGCGAGGCCTGCGGTGACTGTGGCGAGAATTGTGGTTCGCATCGGAATTGCCTTTCTTTCTCGACTGAATGTGATTTCAGCCTATGGAAGCAATTCGCGATATTCCAGGAAGTCATACCGAAACCAAACATTTCAATTCGCCATGAAATTCATAGCGAATTCATATTTCTCACCAGGTCCGTTTCGACGACGCCGCGGCCGTCTCCTCGGCCTGCGCCGAAGGGAGCCGGACCGTGAACACCGTGGCAACTTCGTCGGAATCCACACGGACAGAACCATTGTGAGCCTCCACGATCGACGCGACGATCGCCAGGCCCAGCCCGGTGCTGCCCAGCTCCCGCGAACGGGCCTTGTCGGCGCGCACAAATCGACCGAACAGATTGGGAATAATCTCGGCGTCAATTCCCGGGCCATTGTCGGCCACCGTGAGTTCGACGAATTCACCGGCTGTGGCCAACGTCACCGTTACGGTCACCCCTGGCGGAGTGTGAATGCGCGCGTTGGTCATCAGATTGCTGAGCACCTGGTGTAGCCGGGCCCGGTCGCCGCGTACCCATACCGGATCGTCGGGTACCGATATGACCCAGTGGTGCGTGGGGGCCGATACCGCCACGTCGTTGGCCACGTCGACCACGAGATCGCCGAGATCGACGTCGTCGGTCTCCAGTTCCTGCCCCTCGCCCAACCGGGACAGCAGCAGCATGTCATCGACCAGCCTGGTCATCCTGCGCGCCTCGGATTCGATCCTGGCCAGCGCGTACTCGGTGGTCGGCGGCAACGCGGCGCTGTCCTGCCGGGTGAGTTCGGCGTACCCCTGGATCGCCGCGAGCGGTGTACGCAGTTCGTGGCTCGCATCGGTGAGGAACTGCCGGGTGCGCCGGTCGGATGAGGCAAGTTCGGCCAGCGCACTGTCGACGTGACTGAGCAGTCGGTTGAGCGTGGTACCCACGATGCCGACCTCGCTGCCGGGGTCGGTGTCCTGCTCGCGCACCCGCACCGTGATCCGATGATCGTCGCCGTCGAGGCGCAGCGTCGCCACCTCGGCCGCGGCCGCAGCCACCCGGCGCAGCGGACGTAGCGCGAACCGCACCACCGCGACGGTGCCTGCCGCCGTGACGATCAGCGCAACGATGACGATCGCCGCCACCAATCCCGACTTACGGGCGATCAGCAGGTTCGCCCGGTCGAGGGCCACACCGCACAGCAGAACATCACCGTCCCCGACGGATTGGCTTCCTAGCCGGTACGAACCGAGGCCTGGCAGTTTGACCGTCCGCGTCTGGCCGTCGCTCCAGTCCTGCGCATCGAGTGCGGCCGTCACCTCCGGTGATGCCTGACGCGGTTCCCCGTCGGAGAACAACGCCGACTGCACCACCTCACCGTCGTGCACGACCGCGATCAGATTGCCCGGGGCCTGCCCGACGTAGGCCGTCAGCCCCTCGTCATCGTCGGGTAGACCACGCTGATGCTTGGCATACGAATGCCCGAATGCCGCAAGCGACCGCGACACCTCGGTGTCGCTCATCGTCGAGACGTAGTTCTGCAGGCTGTACACCGACAGCGTGCCGACCGCGAGCAACACCACCGTGACGATCGCGGTCACCCCGAGCACGAGTTGCCGACGCAGTGACCGTGGCCACCATCTTCTCCCCCATGACATCGATCAGTCGGCAGGCTTGAGCATGTACCCCACACCCCGAACCGTCTGGATCATCGGTTCGCGTCCGGCGTCGATCTTCTTGCGCAGATAGGAGATGTAGAGATCCACGACGCTGGACTTGCCGCCGAATCCGTAGTTCCACACCCGGTCCAGGATCTCGGCGCGGCTCAACGCCCTTCGGGGATTGCGCATCAGGTAACGCAACAACTCGAACTCTGTGGCGGTCAACGAGATCGGCTCACCACCACGCGTGACACCCCGACTCGCACCGTCGAGGACCATGTCGCCCACCTTGAGCACTTCGTCGGCGGGTGGCGTGGTGTGCGTGGAACGTCTGAGCAGACCGCGCAGCCTGGCCACCAACTCCTCCAGACTGAACGGCTTTGTCATGTAGTCATCGGCACCGGCGGTCAAGCCAGAAACCCTGTCCAGCACGGAATCTCGTGCGGTGAGGAACAAGGTGGGGGTATAGCCGTCGGACTGGCGCACGCGTTGCAGAACCTGCAGACCATCGACGTCAGGCAGCATGATGTCGAGAACGACCACATCCGGGTCGATTTCGTTGAACTTGGCCACGGCGTCACGCCCGTTGTGGGCGACGTCGACCGTCCAGCCCTCGTAGTGCAACGCCATCTTGACCAGATTGGTCAGTGCCGGCTCGTCATCGACGAGCAACACCCGGATCGGTGATCCGTCCGCTCGCTGGATACGCGGCAACTGTCCGAGGATGGCCTGGCGCGGTCGCGGGGATTGTTCGGATACCGACATGGCCGTCATACGCCCATTGTGCGGAGCGCGCAGCAAGTTGTCACTAAGTTCATAACGACTTCTCAGGTATTGCCTATCCGCGATCGCTATGACGCACGTCACGTCGCAATTGCCTTTGTTGCCTGGATCAGAACGGTTGTGAGGCAATTATTTCCAACCGCCGCCGTCAATATTCTCGTCGTCGCTGTCCGGAATAGATAACGCCTCATCGCTGTTGCGGCGCGCCCGTGTGACGAAAAGATTTGGGTTCTCTATGCGTCGCACCAAGTTCCTTGACCAGCGTGAAACACGATAAATACTCTCGCCCTTAGCGATTGGACAGTGACTCGCGGTTCAACGTTCATACATTGACGTATATCGCTGTCTCACAGCATCTTTCACTGACAACAATGTCGCACCATCCTCCGAACCGGCAACGGCGCCGGCTTCGGCCGCATCCTCTTCGACGGGAGTTCGACATGCAGCAGCAAATCCTTCAGCAGCGGGCGAAGGCGGTGATGCGCTACGACGTGCCTGCATCGCTGGTGGTGTTCCTGGTGGCGTTGCCGCTGTCGCTGGGCATCGCGGTGGCATCCGGGGCGCCGGTGTTGGCCGGCCTGATCGCCGCCATCGTCGGCGGTATCGTCGTCGGCGCGCTCGGCGGCTCGCCACTTCAGGTCAGTGGTCCGGCCGCCGGGCTCACCGTGATCGTCGCGGGCCTGGTGGCCGAGTTCGGTTGGGCCGTCACGTGCGCGATCACCGTCGCCGCGGGACTCGTGCAGGTACTGCTCGGGATGAGCCGCGTGGCGCGGGCCGCACTGGCGATCTCACCGGTCGTCGTGCACGCGATGCTCGCCGGCATCGGCATCACCATCGCGCTGCAGCAGGTGCACGTCCTGCTCGGTGGTGAGTCCAACAGTTCGGCCTGGGCCAACCTCACCGAACTTCCCGCGCAGCTGGGATCCGTGCACGGTGCGGGCCTGCTCCTCGGTGCTCTTGTCATCGCGATCCTGGTGGGATGGCGCTGGCTGCCGGCACCCGTCCGACGGGTCCCTGGCCCGCTCGTCGCGATCGCCGGAGTCACCGCGCTGAGCGTCGTCCTGCCGTTCGACGTCGCGCGCATCCGGCTCGACGGCTCCCTGCTCGACGCGATCGCACTGCCGAGCCTGCCCGACGGCAACTGGGGTGCGTTCGCGATGGGTGTGCTGACCGTCGCACTGATCGCGAGCGTGGAGAGCCTGTTGTCGGCGGTGTCCGTCGACCGCATGCACACCGGACCGCGCACCGACTTCGACCGGGAGATGATCGGACAGGGCGCGGCCAACATGGCCTCGGGTGCGCTCGGTGGCCTGCCGGTCACGGGCGTGATCGTGCGCAGCTCCGCCAATGTCGCGTCCGGGGCGCGCACCCGCGCGTCGACGATCCTGCACGGCGTGTGGCTGCTCATGTTCGCGCTGCCGTTCGCCGGCTTGATCGAGCTGATCCCCACGGCGGCGCTCGCCGGCCTGCTGATCGTCATCGGCTGCCAGTTGGTCAAGCGCGCCCACATCGAAAAAGCCCGGCGTACAGGCGATTTCGCGGTGTACGCGGTGACGCTGATCGGTGTGGTGTTCCTCAACCTGCTGGAGGGTGTGCTGATCGGCCTCGCGCTCGCGATCGCGCTGACCGTGTGGCGGGTGGTCCGCGCGAAGATCGTCGCCGAACCCACCGGCGCGGACTCGTGGCGTGTCACGATCGAAGGCTCGTGCACATTCCTGTCCCTGCCCAAACTGGCCGGCGCGCTCGCCACGGTGCCCGCGGGCGTGCACGTCACGGTCGAACTGTCGGTCGACTTCCTCGACCACGCCGCGCACGACACGATCGACGAATGGCGTCGTCAACACATCGCCACCGGCGGCACGGTCGACATCCACGATGTCGGCGCGGTCGAACTCGCCAGCGCGGTGAGCGGCCCGCCGGTCCGCGGCTTCACGCCGTTCGACAAGCGGTCGGGCGTGGTGCCGTGGAGCACCTGGCATCAGCGCGACGACTCGACCTCCGTGCTGCACGGGCTCGCGGCCTACCACCGGCGGACGGCGCCGGTTTTGCGTCCGCACATGCAGGAACTCGCCCATGCGCAGCGGCCCGAGACGCTGTTCATCACGTGCACCGATTCGCGCATCGTGCCCAACGTCATCACCAGCAGCGGGCCCGGCGACCTGTTCACGGTCCGCAACGTCGGCAACCTGATCCCGGCCGGGCAGGCCGACGCGTCGATGGAGGCCGCGATCGCGTTCGCGGTGGACCGTCTGCACGTCAGGTCGGTGGTGGTGTGCGGACACTCCAGTTGCGGTGCGATGAACGCCCTGCTCAACGACGCTCCGCCGCGCAGCGCCGGCGACGAGCACCTGAAGGCGTGGCTGTCCGAGGGGCAGCGGACGCTCGAGGCGTTCGACGGTGGGAACCATCCGGTGGCGCAGTCAGCTGCTGCCGCGGGCTTCGGCACCGTCGACCAACTGGCCATGGTGAACATCGCCGTGCAGGTCCAGACACTCCGCGAGCATCCACTCACCCGCGATGTCGAGGTGATCGGGCTGTTCTACGACATTCCGACCGCTGCGGTGCTCCAGGTGACGCCGACCATGGTGGAGACCCTCACAGACGCAGCCTGAGCTGACATCGGCTCGCCTCGCCGCGCGTAACGCCACGGCGGAAGATCCCGCTCACGATCGCCACCGCGTTACGTGCGGCGAGGCGATTGCACGTTCACGACGGTGATATGCCGTCTCCGGGTCAGTGATGAGACGCGTTGTCGGCTACGGGTGTGAATGGCAGGGTCGTCCCCTTTCATGCCAAGGAAGCAGACACCATGGTTACCGTTCTCGCCGGCTACACGAGCGCCGGTATCCGACACTCCGTGTGTGGCAGCAGACCGCGCGCCGCGCGTAACGCCACGGCGGAAAAACACGCTCAGAGCCGCCACCGCGTTACGCGCGGCGAACAGCGGTACACGCATGCGCGCACCCGCCGCGCACACGAACGCACGCTCAGGCGTCGCGAGCGTGCGTCAAATGCCGACCGCGAGCGGCGTGTTGTGGAACAGACACGCACGCTCGCGGTGCAAGGGATCAGTAGTACGAGTCCGGGCGGGAGCCGCCACGGCCGGCCATGTCCTCGAGCCGGCGGATGCGGTCGGCGATCGGCGGGTGGGTCGAGAAGAGCTTGCCGATGCGCTCGCCGGCGCGGAAGGGGCTGGCGATCATCAGGTGGGCCTGATCGGCGAGCTGGGGCTGCGGCGGCAGCGGAGCCGCCTCGACACCGCCGGAGATCTTGCGCAGCGCGGAGGCCAGCGCGAGCGGATCACCGGTCAGCTCGGCACCGGACTGATCGGCCTGGTACTCCCGCGACCGGGAGACCGCCAGCTTGACAACCGTGGCCGCGATCGGGCCGAGGAACGAAACCAGAAGCAGCGCAAGTGGATTGGCACCCTCACGATTACCGCCGAACATCCCCGCGAACATCGCCATGTTGGCCAGGGCGGTGATCACCGACGCCATCGCGCCTGCCACACACGAGATCAGGATGTCGCGGTTGTAGACGTGCGAGAGCTCGTGTCCGAGCACGGCACGCAGCTCACGCTCGTTGAGCAGCTGCAGGATGCCGGTGGTGCAGCACACCGCGGCGTTACGCGGGTTACGGCCCGTGGCGAACGCGTTCGGGTTGGCCGTGTCGGAGATGTACAGCCGCGGCATGGGCTGGTGCGCGGTGGTCGCGAGTTCGCGGACGATGCGGTAGATCTCCGGCGCCTGCACCTCGGTGATGGGCTGCGCGTGCATGGCCCGCAACGCCAGCTTGTCGCTGTTGAAGTAGACGTAGGCGTTCATGCCGACGGCGAACAGCACCGCAAGGAACATCACGTTGCGGCCGAACAGAGACCCGACGAACACGATGAGCGCAGACATGCCCACCAACAGCAGGAATGTCTTGAGCCGATTCGCGTGCGGATTCCACGTCATCGCAGTTTCCTCTCAGCTAGAAACTGGGAAAGTCCCCGGCAGTTACTCCGACAGATCAACGTTCGGCAAGTCGCTGGGGTTCCGGTTCAGCCCTCGCGGCTGACCGTGTAGTCCACCAGCACCGCGAGCGCCCGACGGCCAGGGCCCTCCGGCAGGTGCGACAACTCGTCACGGGCCTGCGCCGCGTACGACGCGACGGTCTCCTTGGCGCGTGTGAGGCCCGGTGACCTGCGCAGCAGGCCCAGCGCCTCGGCCACGTCCTCGTCACGCTCGACGGGTCCGGCCAAGAGCTCACGCAGCCGATCAGCCTCCGGCCCGGTCTCGCGCAGCGCGTACAGCACCGGCAGGGTGTGCACACCTTCACGCAGGTCCGTGCCGGGCACCTTGCCCGACTCGTCCGGATCGCTGTCGATGTCGATGATGTCGTCGGCGATCTGGAACGCCGTACCGACGATCCCGCCGAGGCGGCTCAGCCGCTCGATCTGCTCGTCGTCGGCTCCGGAGAACGTCGCACCGAACCGGCCCGAGGCCGCGATCAGGCATGCGGTCTTCTCGTAGACGACCTTGAGGTAGTGGTCGATGGAGTCGACGTTCTCGGCGGCGCCGCGCGTCTCCCGCATCTGGCCGGTGACCAGCTGCGCGAATGTGTCGGCGATCACACGCACCGCATCGGGTCCCAGCCGCGACACCAACCGCGACGCCGTGGCGAACAGATAGTCGCCGGCGAGGATGGCGATGTTGTTGCCCCAGCGGGCATTGGCGCTCTGCGCACCGCGACGCATCTGCGCCTCGTCCATGACGTCGTCGTGGTACAGCGTCGCCAGATGGACGAGTTCGATGACCGCACCGGCCACCGTGACCTGCCAGGCATCCGGATGCGGGCCCAGTTGAGCCGACAGCACCGTGAACAGGGGGCGGAAGCGTTTGCCACCGGCCTGGAACAGGTGCTGGACGGCCTCGGCCATCAACTCATCGGCTTTGCCCAGCTCATCGGACATCAGGTCCTCGATGCGGGCCACACCGTCGCGGACGTCGGCGGCGAATGCCGGATCGCCGAAGTCAACGCCTGCCACCACGGTCGCTGGGGTACTCACTCTGCCAACATACTGGGAATCATGAGAGATGCGGCGGGCAGGAGCGGAGCGACCCGGGGAAGCACCAAGGCCGACGTGGTCGTGGTGGGCGCCGGGCCGGCGGGTTCGGCGGCCGCCGCATGGGCTGCGCGGGCAGGCCGCGACGTGGTGGTCGTCGACGCCGCGCAGTTCCCACGGGACAAGGCGTGTGGCGACGGGCTGACGCCCCGTGCCGTGGCGGAACTCCGGCGCCTCGGGATGACGCCGTGGCTCGACACCCGGATCCGCCACCACGGTTTGCGGATGTCCGGGTTCGGCGCCGACGTCGAGATCCCATGGCCGGGTCCGTCATTCCCGGCGACCAGCAGCGCGGTGCCGCGCACCGAGCTCGACGACCGGATCCGCTCGGTCGCCGCCGACGACGGCGCCAAGATGATATTGGGCGTGAAAGTTGTTGGGGTAAATCATGATTCGAGCGGCCGAGTGGACACCGTGACACTCGAGGACGGCAGTACCATCAGCTGCGACCAACTGATCGTGGCCGACGGCGCCCGCTCCACGTTGGGCCGCACGCTGGGGCGCACATGGCACAAAGAGACGGTGTACGGCGTGGCGATCCGCGGTTACATCGCCAGTCCGCGCGCCGCCGAGCCGTGGATCACGTCCCACCTCGAACTGCGTTCCCCGCAGGGAAAGGTGCTGCCCGGCTACGGGTGGATCTTCCCGCTGGGCAACGGCGAGGTGAACATCGGCGTCGGTGCGTTGGCGACCGCGAAACGGCCCGCCGACGCGGCGCTGCGACCCCTGATGTCCTTTTACACCGACCTGCGCCGCGAGGAGTGGGGCCTGGTCGGCGAGCCGCGCGCCGCGTTGTCGGCACTACTGCCGATGGGCGGCGCAGTGTCGGGTGTGGCCGGTCCGAACTGGATGCTGATCGGCGACGCAGCCGCATGTGTGAACCCACTCAACGGTGAGGGCATCGACTACGGCCTGGAGACCGGCCGACTCGCCGCCGAGCTGCTGATCTCCGGCGGAGTGACCGACTACTCCGTGGCGTGGCCGAGCCTGCTGCAGGAGCACTACGCACGCGGCTTCTCGGTGGCGCGCAGGCTCGCGTTACTGCTGACGCTGCCGCGTTTCCTGCCTGCGACCGGGCCCGTGGCCATGCGGTCGACGAAGCTGATGACGATCGCGGTGCGGGTGATGGGCAACCTCGTCACCGACGAGGACGCCGACTGGATCGCGCGGGTGTGGCGCACCGCCGGTCTCGCGTCGCGGCGAATCGATCAGCGCATGCCGTTCAGCTGATTCTCGCGCGTCGACCGTGCGTCCACGGCGGAACCCGGGGGCAGATTCCGCCCTCGACGCACACTCGCTCAGCGCTTGCGGTTGAGCATCCAGATCCGCGTGGACAACACCGTCGCGAACGCGCACCACAGCGGGTACGGCGCGAGGATCGCGCCGCGTGGGCCCTGCGCGTCCACCGCGCGGCGGGTGAGATCGGCACTGCTGGCGGCGAGGGCGCCCGCAGCGATGGCCGCGGTGCCGAGCTTGCCCCGGTTGAAGAAGATCCACGACCAACTCGCGTTGAGGATCAGATCGGCGGCCAGGGCCGCGGAGTAGGCACGGGCCTTGTCGTCGCGGTTCTGTTCCTGGAACTTGTCGATGGTGTGCGCCGACGTCGACGCGATATCGGCGTACAACAGGTTCCAGGCGATCGGGAACGCCACGGGCGGCGGCTGGAACGACGGCTTGCGCAGCGACTGGTACCAGGCGGTCTGTGAGCCGCGGCTCGCGAGTCCGCCGACGACGCCGGTTGCTATGACAGCCGATGCCGTCTTGGCCAAGGTGATCGGTCGCATGCGTGGCCGTTTACCCGGTTTGTGCGCATCTGACACGTGCAGCGTCGGCCGTACGCGCCCACCGACACACGCACCGCCGGAGATGACGCATGGCCGGAAGACGTAATACCTTGCGACACTGCGTATTACCGATCCGATGACTCACCGTCCAGCGTGGGCCTCGCGCACGCTTCTGCGGCCAAACGTGTGCATGGAACCCACGCTGGGGCTGAACGGGCAGTCCGACCAACGGGACACCGCCTCAGGGGATGTCGGCACCCGTTCGGCGTAACGGGTCGAACGGGCGCAGGGCTTCCGGTTGCTTGCCGGTGGTGATGTACTCGGCCAGCAGGCGGCCGGTCACCGGGCCGTGCGCCAGTCCCCACATGCCGTGTCCGCCGGCGAGGTAGACGCCGCGGGACATCTCCCCGATCAAGGGACGCCCGTCCGCGGTGAGAGCGCCTGGGCCGACCCAGATGTCGCTGCGTTCGTCCCAACGCACCCCGTCGAGTAGCGGGCCGGCGGCCGTGACGATGGCGCCGATCCGTGTCGGTATTGCCGGCTCGTACGGGTCACGTAGTTCGGTGGCGCCCGTGACGCGCAGGGCACCCTTGTGGGGCGTGCACGCGATTCCGGCCTCGGGTAGGTAGACGGGGCCGGGGATGGGACGGTCCACAGGCACGGTGAAGGAGTACCGGCGGGCCGCCTGTACCGGCACCGAGACCCGCCTACCGGCCAGTCGTGACAGCCATGCGCCCGTGGCGACCACCGCGACGTCGGCCGTCAGCCACTTGCCGATGCGCGGGTACACCTGAACTCCGTCGCCAGAGCTCTGCACATCGGAGACCTCCATCGTGCGTATCGTCGCACCGCGCTCCTCGACCGCGTGTCGCAGCGCCTGCAGGAACCGGCCCGGATCGACGTAGCGCTGGCCGTTGATGTTCAGCGCCGCGGCGGCCGCCTGCGACGCCAGCGGGACCTGTTCGCGCAGCGCCTCACTCGACAGTCCGCTGACAGAAATCGCCTGCCCGGCCTCTTCGAGTGCACGCAGATCACGCATCAGACGTTCGGCCTCCGCAGTGGTGCTGAACAACGCGGTGACGGGTGCGTCGGTCAACGGCGCGTCGACGCCGTTGGCGGACAGCACGTCGAAGGCTTCGAGGCACTCCTCGTTGAGCGGCGCGTTGGCGCGCATCGCCCGCCTCCATGACGAGCGACGACAGTTGGCGGCGAACTGGATCAGGAAGTTGGCGAGTTCGGAGTCCGCGGCCAGCGGGATGTGCAGCGGCGCCTGGGAATCGAACAGTGATCGCACCCCGTCGCGCAGCATCGCCGGCGAGTTCACAGGGACGGTCAACGCCGGCGCGATCCACCCGGCATTGCCCCACGACGCGCCGGTGCCGACGCCGACGCGGTCGACGACCGTGACAGCGACGCCACGTTCCTGCAGGAACCACGCCGTCGACAACCCGACCGTCCCTGCGCCGACCACAATCGCCGACCGTGGCCCACCGTCGATGCGCCCGAAGCCGACCACATTACCTCCATTTTCGAAGAATTCCTGTTCGTAAATTCATTCTTCGTGCGCACGCGGGGAAAGGGTTGCGAAAACCGGACAACGGACCCACGCTCCGTTGTGCGAATCCGACAAGAAAATGCAGAAGAACGCGGCGACTGGATTTTTATTTTTTCTGAAGTATGGTCGGGCCCAGCAGTTGCCACTTCGAAAACAGGAGCGCAAATGGCTGACAAATCCGGCAAGACCCCTCGAAAACCCGCGCTGTCACTGAAGGAGCGGCGGGCGATCAAGCGTGCCAAGGCCGAAGAGTCGACGCCGATCATCCGCAAGCGCAAGGGCTGACGCGTTTTCACCATCTCGCGACAGGTTTTCTGCCGCTTCACCGCGGACGCCGGAGAAATCCCGAATCGCGTCCAGGACTGTTACGGCGACCATTCTCCAAGGCCACCTCGACGCGCCCCATAATTCGCAGATCGCTGCGGGCGGGTGCACGGAGTACCGGCGCAGTCTGGGTTCCTGCGCCGGTACTCCCTCTTTTTTCAGGCGATGCGCCGATTTCTGCATGAGGGTCGTGATCGTGGACTTGAAACCGCCGGAGATATCACGACCCTGGTGCAGAAATCGGCGGGGAAACGTCAGTCGGTGTAGCGCAGCACGCCGAGGATGGCCTGCCCGTCGGCGGGTTCGCCGGTCGCGCAAGCCTGCAGGGCTGCCAGTGCGGCCGCCTCGTCGATGCCGGTGCCGATCAGCACGAGTGACGTCTGGCGGGCCTCGCCGCGGTCCCAGCGCCGACGTTCGAATCGCAGTGAGCCACCGACGAGTTGCAGCACGAATTTCCGGCCGTCGCCCGCATCACCGAAGTCGACGAATCCCTTGGCGCGATACATTCCGGCGGGGCGGTTCTTGAGAAAATCCATGAACCGACGCGGATCGACGGGCACCACGGAGGTGAACGCCACGCTCTGGAACCGCGCGTGGTCGTGATGGTCGTGTTCGTGTGTCTCCCAGAGCAACTCGTCGAGGCTCAGCTGTGCGGCCCGGGGAATCTGCTGCGGCGGGTCGATGAGCAGTTCCGGGTCGATCCGCCCGAATTCGGTGGGGAGCACGGGAACCCGATCATTGATGGCCGCGATCTTGGCGCGCACGGCCTCCAGTTCGGCGTCGCTGACCTGATCGGCCTTGTTGACGACGACGAGGTCGGCCACCTGGACGTTGTTGCCCAGCTCGGCACGGGTGGATTCGACGGCGTCGACGACGAGCACCAGCCCCGCGTAGTGGTAGCGCTTGTCGTCGGCCATGGCGATGGTCCGCGCGAGCGCGGCGGGCTCGGCGAGCCCGCTGGCCTCCACCACGATGAGGTCGAGACGCGGCTTCACCGCCGCGAGCTTGCCGAGCATCTCCCCCGCCTCGTCGGCGTCCACGGCACAGCAGATGCACCCGTTGGTCAGCCCCGCCATCGCGTCGACCTGACCCGCCACCAGCATGGCGTCGATGTTCACCGCGCCGAAGTCGTTCACCAGGGCGCCGATGCGCACGCCTCGGCTGTTACGCAGCAGGTGGTTGAGCAGAGTGGTCTTGCCTGCCCCCAGATATCCGGCGAGGGCCAGCACGGGTACCGATCCGGTTGTCCTCACGCCGCCCATCGTAGGGTTGTTGGGAACTGTTTTCAGTAAGCGGGGTGGCGGTCTGCGCACGCTCGGCAGCGGTGAGCGTGCGCCGAGTGCTGCTGATTGGCGGCGTGTCGGGGAGCAGACCCGCACGCTCGCGGTGCAGAGTGCCAGACCTGCACACTCGGGCGTGCCGATACAGATCTACGCGGGCTTGACCGCGGCGTGCAGGGCGACGATGCCGCCGGTGAGGTTGCGCCAACGGACCTGTGACCAGCCGGCCTCGCCGACCTGTCGCGCGAGTTCGGCCTGGGTGGGCCAGGCGCGGATGGACTCGGCGAGGTACACGTAGGCCTCGGGATTGCTCGACACCGCCGTTGCCATGGCCGGCAATGCCTTCATCAGGTACTCCTTGTAGATCGTCGCGAACAGGCCATTGGTGGGGGTGGAGAACTCGCACACCACCAGCCGGCCACCCGGCTTGGTCACGCGTGCCATCTCACGCAGGCCGGCCCTGTGGTCGACGACGTTGCGCAGGCCGAAGCTGATGGTGACGGCGTCGAACACCTCGTCGGCGAACGGCAGCTTCGTCGCGTCGCCGGCAACCTTGGGCACCTGGCGCGCGGCGCCGGCGGCCAACATACCGACCGAGAAGTCCGCGGCGACGCACCACGCCCCCGACTTGGCGAGCTCGACGGTCGACACCGCGGTACCCGCGGCCAGGTCCAGCACCTTGTCCCCCGGTCCGATCCGCAGGGCCGACTTGGTCTCGCGGCGCCAGAACCGATCCTGACCGAGCGAGAGCACCGTGTTGGTCAGGTCGTAGCGCTTCGCGACGGCGTCGAACATCGACGCCACTTCGTGGGGGTTCTTCTCCAGGCTCGCTCGACTCACGACGCCGACGCTACCGGGCGGCCGGCAACAGACTGACGATGACCGAAACTCTGGCCCGGTCCGGATTCTTTCTGTGAACATCCTTGCGCCGGGAATGGGCACCCATCCCGCATGCCTTGAACCGCACAGATCGAAAAGGGAGAAGGTTGAGATGAGTGAGAAAGTCTGGTTCGTCACGGGTGCGTCGCGAGGCTTCGGCCGGGAGTGGGCGATAGGTGCCCTCGATCGTGGCGACAAGGTGGCCGCCACCGCACGCGATACGGCGACGCTGGCCGATCTGACCGACAAGTACGGCGACGCACTGCTGCCGTTGCAACTCGACGTCAACGATCGTGCCGCCGACTTCGCCGCGGTCAAACAGGCCCACGAGCACTTCGGGCGTCTGGACATCGTCGTGAACAACGCCGGGTACGGGCAGTTCGGGTTCATCGAGGAGCTGTCGGAGGCCGAGGCCCGCGACCAGATCGAGACCAACGTGTTCGGCGCGCTGTGGGTCACGCAGGCCGCGCTTCCGTTCCTGCGGGCACAACGCAGCGGACACATCATCCAGGTGTCGTCGATCGGCGGAATCACGGCGTTCCCCCTCGTCGGCATCTACCACGCGTCGAAGTGGGCGCTCGAGGGCTTCTCGCAGGCGCTGGCGCAGGAGGTCGCGTCGTTCGGAATCCATGTCACGCTCATCGAGCCGGGCGGGTTCTCCACCGACTGGGCCGGACCCTCGGCCAAACATGCGGCACCGCTTTCCGACTACGACGAGGTGCGCGACGCCACACTCAAGGCGCGGGCCCAGCGCAACGCCAAGCCGGGCGATCCGAAGGCGTCGGCCTCGGCGGTTCTGAAGATCGTCGACGCCGAGAAGCCACCGCTGCGTGTGTTCTTCGGCGAGCGTCCGCTGGAGATCGCCAAGGCGGACTACGAGAGCCGGCTGCGGCTCTGGGAGGAGTGGCAGCCGGTCGCCGTCGAGGCGCAGGGCTGATGTTTGCGCCGACGCTACGGTTTCTTGCCTGAAATGCTCGAATTTGCGCGAGAAACCGTAGCCTCGGCGCAGTACTGTGTTCCGGTGCCGATCATCACGACCTCCGACGACGTCGACATCTTCTACAAGGACTGGGGTTCCGGTCAGCCGATCGTGTTCAGCCACGGCTGGCCGCTGTCGTCCGACGACTGGGACGCCCAGATGCTGTTCTTCCTGTCGCACGGGTACCGCGTCATCGCGCATGACCGGCGGGGCCACGGCCGCTCCACGCAGGTCGCCGACGGCCACGACATGGACCACTACGCCGACGATCTCGCCGCAGTCGTCGAGCACCTCGACCTGCACGACGCCATCCACGTCGGGCACTCCACGGGTGGCGGCGAAGTGGCGCACTACCTCGCGCGACACGGTCAGGACCGTGCCGCCAAGGCCGTGCTGATGAGCGCCGTCCCCCCGATCATGGTCCAGACCGACAACAATCCGGGCGGCCTGCCCAAGTCGGTGTTCGACGATCTGCAGGCGCAGTTGGCCGCCAACCGTTCGGTGTTCTACCGCGCCCTGCCCTCTGGTCCGTTCTACGGGTTCAACCGGCAACAAAACGAAACCGCGCAACCCGATCGGGAGGCGATCATCGCCAACTGGTGGCGGCAGGGCATGATGGGCGGCGCCAAGGCGCACTACGACGGGATCGTCGCGTTCTCGCAGACCGATTTCACCGAGGACCTCAAGGCCATCACGATCCCGGTGCTGGTGATGCACGGCGACGACGATCAGATTGTGCCGTACGAGGATTCGGGTCCACTGTCGGCGGAGTTGCTGCCCAACGGCACGCTCAAGACCTACCCCGGATACCCGCACGGCATGCTGACCACCCACGCCGACGTGATCAACGCCGACCTGTTGGAGTTCATCCGCGCCTAGGGCAGTGGCGGGGTTGTTTCAGCCCAGGACAAGCCGGGAAGCCTGGGTAGATGCGGGAGAGTGTCACCCAGAAGCTGATCGGATCGCATCTCGTCTCCGGGAACATGACACCTGGAGACGAGATCGCCCTCCGCATTGATCAGACGCTGACACAAGACGCCACCGGCACGTTGGTCATGCAGGAACTGGAGGCGTTGGGCCTCGACCGGGCCCGCACCGAGGTAAGCGTGCAGTATGTCGACCACAATCTGCTGCAGACCGACGAGAAGAACGCCGAAGACCACGAGTACCTGCGCACGGCGGCGCAACGTTTCGGCCTGTGGTTCTCCAAGCCGGGGAACGGGGTGTCGCACCCCACCCACATGCAAAGGTTCGGGGTTCCGGGCAAGACGATGGTCGGCTCCGACTCGCACACCCCGGCGGCCGGCTCACTCGGCATGCTGGCGATCGGGGTCGGCGGTCTTGAGGTGGCATTGGCCATCACCGGTGAGCCATTGCACCTGCGGATGCCCGAGGTGTGGGGTATCCGATTGGAAGGCGAACTGCCGCAATGGTGTTCGGCCAAGGACGTCATTCTGGAGATGCTGCGCCGCCACGATGTGAAAGGCGGGGTCAACCGGATCTTGGAGTACCACGGACCCGGCCTGGCAGGCCTGTCGGCGATGGACCGTCACGTCATCGCCAACATGGGCGCCGAACTCGGAGCCACCACCACGGTGTTCCCCAGCGACGAGGCGGTGCGCGAGTTCTTGATCGCCGAGGACCGCGGCGACGACTGGGTCGAGTTGCTCGCCGACGACGGTGCCGACTATGACCTCGACGAGGTCATCGACCTCTCCGCGATCGAACCGCTCATCGCCAAGCCCTCGTCCCCGGGCAACGTGGTTCCCGTCGCCGAGGTTGCCGGTGAACCCATCTCCCAGGTGGTGATCGGCTCAAGCGCCAATCCGGGACTGCGGGACTTCGCGATCGCAGCGGCGATGGTGCGAGGCCGCCAGACCGCGCCCGAAGTCAGCTTCGATGTCAACCCGACCTCGCGGGAAACCCTCACCGACCTGACGAAGATGGGTGCGACGACCGAGCTGGTGATCAGCGGGGCGCGCATCCACCAGGCCGGGTGCATGGGCTGCATCGGCATGGGACAGGCCCCCGCCACGGGCCGCAACTCACTTCGCACCATGCCCCGCAACTTTCCGGGCCGGTCGGGCACCAGGGAGGATTCCGTGTGGCTGTGCTCGCCGGAAACGGCTGCGGCGTCGGCGATCACCGGCACGATCACCGATCCACGGCAGTGGGCGAAAGACGCAGGCGTCGACTACCCGACCCTGGACCTACCGTCCCACCACAGCGTCAACACGGCGATGCTGGTGGCTCCACCCGAACCCGAGCAGGCCCTGACGGTCGAGGTGGTGAAGGGTCCCAACATCTCTGATCTCCCCGACCTGACGCCATTGCCGGACGACATCGAGGCGCCCGTCCTGCTCAAGGTGGGTGACAACATCTCCACCGACGAGATCTCCCCAGCCGGCGCCAGGGCACTGCCGTTCCGGTCGAACATCCCGAAGCTCGCGATGTTCAGCTTCACGCAGATCGACGAAACCTATCCGGAGCGTGCACAATCCACCGCGCGGGGTCACATCATCGTCGGCGGGGAGAACTACGGACAGGGCTCGTCACGTGAACATGCGGCGATCGCGCCACGCCACCTGGGGTTGCTGGCGGTCATCGCCAAATCGTTCGCCCGCATCCATTGGCAGAACCTGGCCAATTTCGGGGTGCTGGCGTTGGAATTCGTCGACGCCGACGATTACGACGGCATCGATCGGGACGACGTACTCGCGCTGTCCGACGCGCGCCAGGCGTTGAGCGACAACCAGCCGCTCACCGTCACCAACGCCACGAAGAACACCAGTTTTCCGGTACGGCACCGGCTTTCGCCCCGCCAGATCGAGCATGTGCTCTCCGGTGGCCTGATCCCCTGGCTGGCAACCCGGAAGTGACTGTCGCAGTAGGAACGAGATCGTGCAACGAAGTCAAGCGGCGCGGAGGCTGCGTTGGCCCAGCACGGCCTCGTAGTGGCCGATGAGCTCATCGCAGATCGCGGGCCAGGTGCGGGTGAGCACGCTGCGCCTGGCGGCGACCGCATAGCGCGGCCGCTCGGCGATCAGGTGGTCGACCGCTGTGGGCAGGGCCTTCTCGAACTCGTCGACGTCGAGCAGCAGGCCGGTTCGGTACGGCGCCACCAGATCCCTTGGACCGCCTGCGTTGGGTGCGATCACCGGAACTCCCGACGCCATTGCCTCCTGCACGGCCTGGCAGAACGTCTCGTGCTCGCCGGGATGGACGAAGACATCCATGCTGGCGTACGCCGCCGCCAGCTCGGCACCGCGCAGTTCACCGGTGAAAACCGCTGAGGGAAGCGTGGATTCGAGCTTGGGACGGTCGATCCCGTCGCCGACGATGACAAGCTGAAGGTCCGGCCGTGCCGCGAGCACCGCGAGCCGTTCGACGTGCTTCTCCGGTGCGAGCCTGCCGACAAAGCCCACGATCGGCTTGCCGGCCGGTGACCACGCGGCGCGCAACAGCTCGTCGCGGGCCGACGGCGCGAAACCGGTGATGTCCACGCCGCGCCCCCACCGGTGCACACGGGGGATCCGATGCGCGGCAAGATTTTCCATCGCCGAGGTGGATGGTGCCAGCGTGCGGTCGGCGCGGCTGTGCAGGTGCCGGGTCCAGGCCCACGCCGCGCGGGACGCCGCGCCGATGCCGTAGCTTTCGGCGAAACCGGCGACATCGGTCTGGAACACCGCGACGGTGGGCACGCCGAGATGGCGGGCCGCGTGCAGACCGCCGTATCCCAACAGCGCCGGCGATGCCAGGTGCACGACGTCGGGGTCGAAGCCGCGCAGCACGCCGACCATGCGCGGGCGGGGAATGCCCAACGGCAGTGACGTGATCTTCGGGAACATCCGCGATGGCACACGGTGCACGCGCACCCCGTCGTGGATGCGTTCGGCGGGCGGTTCACTGCGGGGCGTGTCCGGGGCGATGACGAGCACCTCATGGCCGGTGCGGCGGAGATGCTCGATCACCCGCAGCACCGAGTTGGTGACGCCGTTGACGTTCGGGAGAAAGGACTCTGCGACGATGGCAACGCGCACGTCACGATGGTCTCCGACGCAGCTTGCGCCGAGGTTGCGGCCCGGGATACGACACCCAAAAACCTGATGCCCGCGAGGGAGGGAGCGCACCCCGCTAAGGTTGCCGCCATGCGGGTGACGCGGGTGTTCGGTGTGGTGCTGGCGATTGCCGTTCTCGCCACGGCCGGTTGCGCGAGGGTGGTCGAGGGCACACCTCAGGCCAACACCGACCCACCCGGCAGCGAGATCACCGAGGACGGCTCGGGAATCCTCATCGGATATCACGCCGCGCCGGTGCGGATCGAGATCTTCGCCGAACCGCAGTGCCCGCCGTGCGGTCGGCTGCAGCGTGACTACGGCGACGAGATCGCCGAATACGTCGGCGAGGGTCGCCTCGCGGTGATCTACCGGCCCATGACGTTCCTGGACCTCGACGGGTTCGGTTATTCGGCGCGCGTGAGCAATGCGCTGTTCCTGGCGGCGGGCCCGGACACCGACGCCACCACGTTCCAGAAGTTCGTGCAGGACGTGTGGTCGCATCAGGAGCCCGAGGGCGGACCCGGGCCCACCGACGACGAGCTGGCGGACATGGCCGCGGAGAGCGGGGTTCAGGCCGACCTCGTCGACCGCATCCGGGCCGGCGACGAGGGTGTCGACGTCGACGAGATGGCCCAGCAGAATGTCGATTTGCTCACCGACGCCGCCGGGGCCGTCGCGACGCCCGCGGTCTACGACCTGGTCGAGGACGATCTCGTGCTGCTGCGCGACGAGTGGTTGTCGGATCTCATGCTGGGCCTGGGATCGTAGATTTTCAGGTCTGTCGCTGCAGCAGCCACAGACCGACCAGCGCGACACCGGCGATCATCCACCCCACGACGGCGATCGACCCGGCCGGGATGATCGCGAGCGCGGCGTTACGGTCGCGCACGCGGACCAGGTCCGGGTTGTTCTTGTCGTACTCGACGTAGATGCGCATGCCGGTGTCGAGTTCGCTCGGGTACAGCACGCCGAGCTCGGGCCGATAGGTCACGCGGTCGGGCGTGACGAACTCGATGGTCGACCGGCGCGGACCCGCGCTGAGCACCTCGGCCGCGGCCACGCCCATGTTGCGCTCGATCTGCCGGTCGTTGCGCCAGGCGCCGAGCACCAGCAGCACCGACTGCAGCGTCACCAGGCAGGCCACGATGACGATGCCGATACGTACCCGCCGGATGATGCGCTGGCGGCGGGTCTCACCGGGCTCGCCGTAGAGATGCGGGATCACCGCCTGCGCGATCGCCCGCACCCGTTCGGTGCCGGGCACCCTCACAGGGCCGCCTTGATCGACGCGTGCAGCGAGCGCAGCGATGACCGGTCGGCCTTCACCTCCAACACCCGCATGCCCTGGAATGGTTCCTCGAGCGCCGCCCCGAGCGCGTCGACCTCGATCTGGTGGTAGTCGACGTGGTAGGCCCGGCACAGCGCGCCGATGTTCACGTCGTGCGGTGTTCCGAAGACCCGCGACGACACGTCGGAGAAGCGGGGATCGCCCTGTTCGAGAAGCTCGAAGATGCCGCCGCCGTTGTCGTTGGACACCACGACGGTGAGGCTGCGCGGCGTCGGCTCGGTCGGCCCGATGAGCAGACCGGAGCTGTCGTGCACAAAGGTCAGATCACCGATGAGCGCCACGGTCCGGCCGTCGTGGGCCAGGGCGGCCCCGATCGCCGTCGACACGGTCCCGTCGATACCGGCGACGCCGCGGTTGGACCGCACCTTGATGCCGTGGGGCCTCAACCCCACCAGCGCCGCATCGCGCACCGGATTCGACGCACCCAGCACCAGCTGATCACCTGGCCGCAGCGCATCGGCCACAGCCGCGGCGACGTGCAGGCCGGTGGTCATCGGATGCGCCGCCAGCTGCTGGCGGACCGCGGTGACCGCGTGGTCGTTGAGCTCGGCGCACTTACGCAGCCAGGCCGGGTTCGGGGTGCCGCTGGTGACGGCGCGGGTGCCGGTGGCCTGCGAGTTTCCCGACACGTCGGGCCAGCGGGGACCCGTGGTGAGCGCGTACACCGGCACCGACGGATCGGCCAGCAGCGCCGACACCGGCCTGTGCAGCGTGGGGCGGCCCAGCATGATGACCTGTTTGGGGTGCGCGAGGCGCAACGCGAGCGGGTGCAGCGGATTGGCGGCAGGCGGTGCGGTGGGCTCGGCGACCGTCGGCAACTCGGCCAGGTTCTGGTGCGCACCGGCGCCGTGCCCGGCGATCACGACGGTGTCCGGCGTGAGGTCGATGTCCAGCGGCTGGTCGAACGTCACCGGCGGGGTGTGCGTCCACGACCTGCCGTCGGTCCGGCCCGCTGGGATCGTCCCGGCGGCCGGCTCGGTGGGATCCGGTACCAGCGGCTCGCGCAGCGGGATGTCGAACTGCACCGGGCCGGCGTTGGCGCTGCGTGCACCGGTCGCGGCAACCAGGACGCGGCACGTCGCCGAGCGCCACTGGGCGTTGAGGGTCTCGATATCGGCCGCGTTCGGACCGGTCAGATCGGGCGCCAGGCCGAGGCTGATGGCGGCGCGGACCTGTGTGCCGAAGTAGCCGAGCTGCTCGAAGGTCTGGTTGGCTCCGGTGCCGAGCATCTCGTAGGGCCGGTTGGCGCTGAGCACGATCAGCGGAACCCGCGCATAGTTGGCCTCCACCACCGCGGGACCCAGGTTGGCCACCGCGGTGCCCGAGGTCATCGCGACACACACCGGGGCACGTTCGGCCACCGCGAGCCCGATCGCCAGATAACCGGCCGTGCGCTCGTCGATGCGCACGTGCAGCCGGATCCGCCCGGCCCGGTCGGCGTCGGACAACGCAAACGCCAGCGGTGCGTTGCGTGAGCCGGGGCACAGGACCACGTCGCGGACACCGCCGCGGATGAGTTCGTCGACGACGACGCGGGCCTGTGTCGTCGATGGGTTCACCACTACAGCTTATTCGCCAGCAAGTTCGTCACCTTCTTGCCGCCGTGCTCGGCGAAGAAGTTCAAGATCACCGAGTTGACCTCCTGCGGCTTCTCGATGAAGCCCAGATGACCGGTGTCGGCGATCTCCACATACCGCCCGTTCGGGATCGCGTCGGCGACCTCGCGGCCCAGGTGCGCGGGTAGGACGACGTCGTCGGCGAACCCGATGACGAGTACCGGCTGGGTGATGGACCGGTAGGCGGGCAGCCGATTGGTCTCGGGCCCGACGTCGAGCTGTGTGCGCAGGCCGGGGGTCTGCTTGGTGGGCCACATGGTGAACATCTCGCTCCAGTCCCGCACGAACGCGTCGTCGTTCAGGGTCTTCGGCGAAAAGCTCTCCAGCATGCGGACTTTCGCGTCGAATGCGGGCGGCAACTCGACACCAGACAACGCCAGGTCACGTTCGGCACCACGGAAGAACTCGCGTGCGTGGTCGTGGCGGCCGCGGGTGGCCATCAACGCCGCCGAGTGCACCAGATCGGGACGGGCCACCATGAGTTCCTGCGCGATGAACGAACCCATCGACACCCCGACGAGGCGCGCGGGTGCGGCGTCGAGCTTCTCGATGAGCGCGGCGGTGTCGGCGACCATCTGGTCGGTGCCGAAGCCCTCGGCGTTCTCGGTGGCGCCCACGCCGCGATTGTCGAAGGTGATGACGCGGTAGCCGGCCCGCTGGAAGTCCGGCACCTGGTTCAGATGCCAGGTGCGGCCGGCCCCACCGCGGCCGGCGATGAACAGCACCGCGTCGCCTTTACCTCGGTCGTCGTAAGCCAAGTTCACCTGGCTGACGCTACTTGATGGCGGTCAGTGCATCAGCTCACGCGGTGCGCCATGCCCCGCCCGCGTACTTTGCGGATCGCCTGGTCCCAGGCCAGCAGCACGCTCGCCTTGAGCGCATCGGGTTTCATCATGTCCCGGCTGAGCAGCGCGGTGGCGGTGGCCTTTGTGGTGGCCGACGCCTTCGACATGTGACCTGAGTCGAACGGTGGCTGCGGGTCGTACTCGATCAGCAACTGGATGGCCTTGGCCTTGGCCTCGCCGGCGATCTGCCCGGCCAGCCACATCCCCAGGTCGATCCCGGCCGACACCCCCGCGGCGGTGATCACTTTGTCGTCGGCCCGCACGATGCGCTCGTCGCTGACCGGGGTGACGCCGAGCACCTCGAGTGCACTGAGCGCAGCCCAGTGCGACGTCGCGCGTTTCCCGTCGAGCAGACCGGCCGATGCGAGCACCATCGAACCCGAGCACACCGACGCCACCCAGGTGGCACCGGGATGGACAGCGCGCAGCCACTCGAGCACGCGTTCGTCGCGCGCGGTCGCCGAACTGCCGGGGCCGCCGGGCACCAACACCACGTCCGGCGACGGCGTCTCGTCGAAGGTGTGGGTCGCACCGACCAGCAGGGCACCCGAGTCGGCGGCGATCGGACCCGGTTCGTGCCAGACGAACCGCACCTCGGCGTTGGGTAGGTTCCGTAACACCTCGTATGGGCCGATGAAATCCAGCGCGGTGAACATGGGGTACAACACGATGGCGATCTGCATGATTGCTCCTCTAGGCGAACGTTTTCCGGTACTGATCGGGCGAGATCCCGAGACGGCGGATGAAGTTGCGCCGCATCGTCTCGGCGGTGCCGAAGCCGCAGCGCGCGGCGATGGCGGTGACGGTGTCGTCGCTTTCCTCGAGTTGACGACGCGCCGCGTCGATGCGGATGCGCTCCACATACGCCCCCGGCGGCTCCCCCACCTCTTCGGTGAACACCCGGGTGAAGTGCCGAGGGCTCATCGCGGCGCGCTGCGCGAGGGCCGAAATGCTGTGCACGCCTCCGGGTTCGGCTTCGATGGCTTCCTGAACAGCGCGGATCGGCAGCCGCTTGGCCCTGGGCATCCACACCGGTGCGGCGAACTGCGTCTGCCCGCCGGGGCGGCGCAGGTACAGCACGAGCCAGCGGGCGACGTTCTGCGCGACGTCGGTGCCGTGGTCGTCCTCGACGAGCGACAGGGCCAGGTCGATGCCCGCGGTGACCCCGGCCGCGGTCCAGATGCGATCCGAGCTGCGCACGAAGATCGGTTCCGGATCCACTGCCACCGAAGGGAATTCGTCGGCAAGACGCCGGGCCGAGGCCCAGTGTGTGGTGGCCGGGCAGCCGTCGAGCAGTCCGGCCTCGGCCGCCAAGAACGCACCCGTGCACACCGTGACCACGCGCCGGGCGTGATCGGCCGCGGTCTTGATCCAGTTGATGATGTCCCTGTTGCGCCGGGCTTCCTCGACGCCGATCCCGCCGGGGATGACGACGGTGTCGATGTCGTCCCGCGGGTCGGGCGGCGGCACGGCGACGAACTCGAGCCCGGTCATCGTGGTGACCGGCGCACCGTCGGCAGAGGTGAGCATGACCGTGTAAGCCTGGTGGGCACCCTTATGACCGGCGAGCCACAGTGCGGCGCTGGTGAACACGTCGAACGGGCCCACCACGTCCAACGCCTGGACACCGGAGTACCCGAGGATCACCACCGACCGCGTCACGACTTCAGTGTCGAGCAGCCGCCCTCTGGCGTCTACGCCATGCATCCCACAGATCAGGACATATTGCGCTGTGCGCGTTCGAGCGGTGTTGTCACGGAAGCGGGTGCCGCGTGATCGCTGGCCGCAAGCTCGCGTGTGTAACGCCACGGCGGATTTTCGGGCATTTTTCCGCCGTGGCGTTACACACGGCGAACCGGGCGCTGGCCGAGCCGGCCCGGCCGAAATCCGTCGTGCAATACGGGAATTCGGGGCGGTGTGGGCGCCTCAGAGCAGGGCGTGGCACGCACGCACGCGGTCGATCCACCACTGCCTGCGCTGCGCGGGCGCGGCGAGGGCCTGCAGCCGAGCCGGATCCGGCACCGCGGGTTCGACTGTCAGGTGGCCGTCGGCCGGGACCCGTGGCTCGGAGACGTCGTCGACGAACAGTCCCCCGGTGCCCAGCCCGCACGCGTACCGCAACTCGGGTAGGGCGGCCGCGGCGAGCAGTCCCCGACCGATACCCACCGATGAATCCAGCGCGCTCGACACCACGATCGGGATGTCGATCTGCGCGGCGACGTCGAGCATGCGGGCCACCCCACCCAGCGGTGCCACCTTGAGCACCGCGATGTCGGCGGCGTGCGCCCGGACCACCCGCAAGGGGTCCTCGGCCTTGCGGATCGATTCGTCGGCCGCAATCGGCACGTCGATCCGGGCACGCAGTGCCGCGAGCTCTTCGACTGTCGCACACGGTTGTTCGAGATACTCCAGCTCACCATCGGCGGTCAGGGCGGCGGCCGCCTCGACCGCCTCCTCCACGCTCCACCCGGCGTTGGCGTCGACGCGCACGACGGGCACCTGGGCGCGTACGGCATCGACCCGCGCGACGTCGTCGGCCAGCGTCTGCCCCGGCTCGGCGACCTTGACCTTCGCGGTGCCCGCACCCGGGAACCGGGCGAGCACCTCCGGCACCCGTTCGGCGGGGACCGCGGGCACGGTCGCGTTGATCGGCACCCGGTCGCGGCGCGCGGCGGGCGCGGGCCGGTACGCGGCTTCCAGGGCCGAGGCCAGCCAGGCCGACGCCTCAGGCGGCTCGTACTCGACGAACGCCCCGAACTCGCCCCATCCGGCCGGTCCGTCGATCAACGCGAGTTCACGCACCGTGATACCGCGGAACCGCACCCGCATCGGCAGGGCCACCACGTGCAGACGCTCCAGGATGTCATCAAGCGCAGGCACGTGTGTCACGGCGTCAATGATGCCCGCACCGGAATCAGCGCCCGATCAGCACCCGCTGCAGGTCGGGCTTCATCTGCTGCAGTTGCGCACCCCAGTAGCTCCAGGTGTGGGTGCCGGTCGGCGGGAAGTTGAACACCGCGTTGTCTCCACCCGCCGCGACGTAACGGTCACGGAAGTTCAGATTGCTCTGCAGGGCACTGCCTTCGATGACAGTGGAAGGCAGATCGTTGCCGCCCAGTTCCCCGGGGGTGCCGGACCCGCAGTACACCCAGAGGCGGGTGCCGTTCGACACGAGACGACCCACCTGCAGTGTCGGATCGTTACGGGCCCAGGCCGGATCCCCGGGCGGCCCCCACATCGCCGCCGGGCTGAAACCGCCTGAGTCGCCCATCGCCAGTCCGATCAGCCCGGGCCACGGGTCAGCCGACGGATTGAGGAAGGCCGACAGTGATCCGGCGTAGATGAACTGCTGAGGATGGAAGGCGGCGAGGATCATGGCCGAATTGCCCGACATCGACAACCCGACCACCGCATTACCCGTCGACGACACATCCCTGTTCGCGGACAGCCACTGCGGGAGTTCGCTGGTGAGGAATGTCTCCCACTTGTACGTCTGCACGGTGCCGTTGCCTGCCGCGGGCTGGTACCAGTCGCTGTAGAAACTCGACATGCCGCCGACCGGCATGACGACAGCCAGCCCGGAGTTGTTGAACCACTCGAAGGCCTGGGTTTCGATGTCCCAGCCGTTGAAGTCGTCGCGGGCGCGCAGGCCGTCGAGCAGGTACACCGCGTGCGATCCGCCGCCCTGGAACTGGACCTTGATGTCGCGGCCCATCGACGGCGACGGCACCGACAGCATCTCGACCGGAAGGCCCGGTCTGGACCAGGCCTGCGCCCGCGGCGGCGCCCCGATGAGGCCGAGAGACACCACCGCCATGAGGACTGTCAGGATGACCGCCCCACTCCGATATGTCTGCTGCTTCTGATACTTCTGCGAGCTCGTCGCATCTGTCATGACCGCACCCCGACATCTCAGCGCACACGTATCGGCGAAAATACTCCGGTCGATATCGAAACGTTGGCGAAACGGTCATCGGGCAATTGCGGTGTGTGCAAACGAAATCAGCTGACGGCCGGGTACACCTGCCGTCCCGCCAGGAACGTGGCCCGCACCTCGAGGTCGGCGATCTTCTCGGGGTCGGTGGTGCGCGGGTCGGCTGACAGCACCACCAGATCGGCGTACTTGCCCACCTCGAGGGATCCGATCACGTCGTCGGAGAACAACTGCCACGCCGCGTCGATGGTCTGCGCACGGATCGCCTGCTCGACGGTGATGCACTGCTCGGGGGCGAGCACGCGGCCGCTGGGCGCGGTGCGGGTCGCGGCGACGGCGATGTTGCGCAGCGGCTCCTCGGGTGTGACGGGCGGATCGTTGTGCAACGAGATTCGCATGCCGGTGGCCACCGCCGAACCGGCGGGCATCCAGCGTTCACCACGTTCCGGGCCGAACAGGCCGTCGACGATGATGTCGCCCCAATAGTGGATCTGGTCGACGAACAGGCTGCACGTCACCCCGAGGTCGTGGGCCCGCTGCAACTGCAGCGGTGTGATCGCGCCGACGTGTTCGAGCCGCAGGCGGTGGTCGTCGCGGGGCCAGCGGCGCAGGGCCTGCTCGTAGACGTCGAGGATGGTGTCGACGCCGGCGTCGCCGTGCACGTGGCACGCCAGCTGCCAGCCCTGCGGATAGAAGGTGTCGACGATCTCGGCGAGCTGTTCGGGCGTGTAGTTGGCGTGTCCGCACGATCCGGGAACGACGCCGATGGTGCGGGTCGCGTCGGTGTCCAGGTACGGAAAGGTCAGATCGATGTTGCCGATCCAGGGTGACCCGTCAACCCAGATCTTGATGCCGACCTGACGCACGATGTCGTCACCTTCGAACGGTCGCGCATCGGTGTGCAGTGCCGCGGTGGACATTTCATACGTGCGCAGCCGCACCGTCAGCTGATCGCGCAGTTGCGCGAGTAGCGGCCGGAACATCGGGTCGAACGCCATCTCCGAACACGTCGTGAGTCCGGCGCGGTTGAGCCGCGCACACTCGGCGCGCAGCATCGCCGGATAGTCGGCGACCGAGATGGCACCGCCCAGCAGGGTGAACACGGCCGCGCTCTCCTCGGCGGTCCCGTCGAGGTCACCGTTGGCGTCGCGACCGTACTTGGCGCCCTTGGGGTCTGGTGTGTCACGCGTGAGCCCCACGGCACGTGCGGCCGCGGAGTTGAAGAACGCCTTGTGTCCCGAGTTGTGCAGGATCACCAGCGGATGCGCGGGCGCGATCCCGTCCAGCCACGCCAGCGTCGGCTCCGGCAGGCCGACCTGCAGCAGCGGGTCCCAGCCGTTCAGATACGCACCGGCGGCGCCACGTTTGGCCACCTCGGCGTGGATGGCGTCCACGACGGCGTCGGCGGTGCGGAGGGTGACCGGCCGGATGTCGACGATACGGTCAGACAGCGCCACCGCCTCCATCAACGGATGGCCGTGCGCCTCAACGAAACCGGGTGCCACGCAGGCATTCCCGAGCTCGCGCACGTCGGTGCCGGGACCGACCCACGGCGCGACGTCGGTGCGGTCGCCGACGGCGACGATCCGTCCCGCCGACACCGCGAGCGCCTCGGCGGTCGGTCTCGCGGGGTCGACCGTCATCACGGTCCCGAAGATCACCAGGTCTGCTGCGGGCATGCCCGGATGCTATGGCGTGGTGCCGTCGGCGCGGGCGTGTCCTCGGAAATCGGTGTGGCGGCTCCGGGTCATCGTCACCGGCCGTCGGCCGGAAGTTGAGGGCGGCCGGGACGAATCTCATGACCGACGTGCCGCGAGCGGGATCGAGAGGCTCTCTGGTGGGCCTCTCCCCGGCGGTCCCCTCTGCCGCCGGGGAGTGCCCACCCCGTCACGGATGGCACAGGTCGCCGGTCGCGGCGATGGCGCCGACGGGCGGTGCGGCCACGAGATTCGCGTCGGCGGTGATCGGCTGCGCGCACGAGGTGGCACGGTGCGTCCATGAGGGGTCCTGCATGGCGAGCATGACCGCGGCGGCCGCCAGTGCGCCGAACACGGTGCACAGCGCCGCGTCGTAAGGGGTGATCGCCACATATCGGCGCTTCGTGTTCGCCATGTCCGGTCCTCCTTCATCCAGGTGTGACGTTAGGGAAGTCTCCGCGGGGCGACAGGCGTAGTGGACTACCTGCTTTGTGCGTCTCGGCCCGAGATCAGGGGGATCGGCTACACCATTTCTGGAACACGTTCTAATCTGGTCCTCATGACCCAGGTGAAAAGCTCCTCGCCCGATCTGCTGCGTCACCCCACCCACTCCGGCCATCTGACCGTGGCGGCGCTCAAGCGCAACCGCGACAAGCCGGTGCTGTTCCTCGGCGACACCACACTGACCGGCGGAGAACTCGCCGACCGCATCAGCCAGTACATCCAGGCCTTCGAGGCGCTCGGCGCGGGTGCCGGCGAGGGCGTCGGCCTGCTGTCGCTCAACCGGCCCGAGGTGTTGATGATCATCGGCGCCGGCCAGACGCAGGGCTACCGGCGCACCGCGCTGCACCCACTGGGTTCCCTCGACGACCACGCCTACGTGCTGTCCGACGCCGAGGTGACGACGCTGATCATCGACCCCACCCCGGCCTTCGTCGAACGCGCGCTCGGCCTGCTGGAGAAGGTCCCGACGCTACGCCAGATCCTCACCATCGGACCGGTGCCCGAGGCGCTGGCCGGGGTGGCCACCGACCTGAGCGCCGAAGCCGCGAAGTACCCGGCGAAGCCGCTCGTCGCCGCCGAACTGCCGCCCGATCACATCGGCGGGCTGACCTACACCGGCGGTACGACCGGTAAGCCCAAGGGCGTGATGGGCACGGTGCGGTCGATCACCACGATGACCACGATCCAGCTCGCCGAATGGGAGTGGCCCGAGAACCCCCGCTTTTTGATGTGCACGCCGCTGTCGCACGCGGGTGCGGCGTTCTTCGTGCCGACGATCGTCAAGGGCGGCGAGATGATCGTGCTGCCGAAGTTCGATCCGGGTGAGGTGCTGCGCGTCATCGAGGAGCGCCGCATCACCGCGACCATGCTGGTGCCGTCGATGCTCTACGCGCTGCTGGACCATCCCGATTCGCACACGCGGGACCTGTCGTCGCTGGAGACCGTGTACTACGGCGCGTCCGCGATGAACCCGGTGCGGTTGGCCGAGGCGCTCAAGCGGTTCGGCCCGATCTTCGCGCAGTACTACGGCCAGTCCGAGGCCCCGATGGTGATCTCGTACCTGGGCAAGAAGGATCACGACGAGAAGCGGCTCACCTCGTGCGGGCGGCCCACGATGTTCGCGCGCACCGCCTTGCTCGATCCCGAGGGCAACCCCGTACCGCAGGGCGAGGTCGGCGAGATCTGTGTGTCCGGTCCGTTGCTGGCCGGGGGCTACTGGAAGCTGCCCGAGGCAACCGCCGAGACTTTCTCCGGCGGCTGGCTGCGCACCGGCGACATGGCCCGTGAGGACGAGGACGGCTATTGGTTCATCGTCGACCGGGTCAAGGACATGATCGTCACCGGAGGGTTCAACGTGTTCCCGCGTGAGGTGGAAGACGTTGTCGCCGAACATCCTTCGGTCGCGCAGGTGTGCGTGATCGGCACCCCCGACGAGAAGTGGGGCGAAGCGGTCACCGCGGTGATCGTGCTGCGGCCCGACGTGCCGTCCGACGAGGAAACGGTCGCGAAGATCACCGCCGAGATCCAGGCCTCGGTCAAGGAACGCAAGGGGTCGGTGCAGTCACCCAAGCAGGTGATCGTCGTCGATTCGGTGCCGGTGACCGCGCTGGGCAAACCTGACAAGAAGGCCGTGCGCGCCCAGTTCTGGGAGGGCGCGGCGCGCGCGGTCGGCTGATTTCTGTTCCGCGAACAGACGCGGAAGTACCCCAAACCCCTCGATTGGGGGACTTCCGCGTCTGCTCGCGCAGAGGAGGGTCAGGCGGGGGCGCCGAGTTCGGTCGGCACCGGGGTACGTGCCAGTTCGCGCAGGTAGTCGGCGAAGCCGTCGGGGGCGCGGCCGGAACGGCGGGCCGATGTCTCCACGGAAAGGTCGCCGTCACGGTGGACCGACAGGCCGTGGGCCTCGAACCGCTCGGCGAGCTCGGCGTCCTCACTGGTCTTCAGCGCGCGGAAGCCACCGACAGACCAGTACGCGTCGGCTCGGAAGCCCATGTTGGCTCCGTGGACGTGGTCGTTGCTCTGGCTGAAGTCATGCCCGCCGGGCACGTGGACTCCGCCGAGCACCATGTCGGCACCCACTTCGGCGGCCGTGGTCGTCATCTCGACGAGCCAGTCGGCGGGCACAGCGGTATCGGCGTCGGAGGTGGCATACCAGGTGCGGGCGGTCTCCGGACGCAGCAGGCGGGCGTATGCGAAGCCCGCGGCACGTGCGGCACCCACGTTGCCGGCGTCGATCGACACAAAGTGCACATCCGAACCGAAATCCCCGGCGAGGTCCTCACTGCCGTCGGTGCATGCGTCGAGAACTACGACGATCTGCACGGGCACCGGTACACACATCGCGGCGGTGATCATTGCGCGAAGCGACATCGGCAGGTGGGCACGCTCGTTGTGAGCGGGGATGACGACGGCGATCTGATCGACTTGGCTCTCCAGCATGCGTGCTTAGTAGCCCGTCCGTGACCTTTTCACACCTACTTCCTGCTCACTTCATGCTCACTCCGCGCCGAAACGGCGTTCCGTCGGGAAGGTGCGAGTGAATCCAGGCGGGCGGTGATCGCCGAGACGGCGTTGCGCAGGACTCCTCCGTCGGCGGCGGCGATGCGAACGGCCCAGCCGGCCTCGTTCGGCAGGTCGCTGATCCCGACGTACACGGTTCGGCCGGACATAGTCGTGAGGGATTCGAGTTCGGGCGTCGCCGCGGTGAGGGCGGTATCGAAACCGGTGCCGACCAGGTAGACGGTGCCGAACGCGGTGAACCGCTCCGTGGCGGGCGGATCGTCGAGCAGTTGGGTGTCCAGGGCCAGCAGTACGCCGTCGGGCGCGCGGACCGTCACCATGGACTCGAGGCTGCCGAACGCAGTGTCCCCGCCGGCGAGCTCGGGGTGCAGCACGATGGCGTCGACGACGACGGCACACCCGCCTGGTTCGACACACACCTCGGTGCGCTGGCGATGGCGGGCGTGCGTGGTGAGGATGCGCGGTGACGGATCGAACCGCAGGTGGCTGCCGGCGTCGACGAACAACCGTGTTTCCTCGACCGATACATCACCGTCGGGAACACCGCTGACGAGCGTGGCGCCCTGCCCCATGACCGTGGCCCAGGCCCCGTCGACCACGTCGATGCGCGCCCTGATCACGTCGCCGGGGATGACGGTGCCCGCGGCGTTCTGCAGCGTCAGCGCACCGCGGCCCGGGTGGTCGTCGAAGACGCGGCCGATCACGACGGGCCAGCGGTGACGGCGCCGGGTCAGTACGGTGTGGGCGCCGACGCGTGCGAACCGCAGATCGGCGGCGAGACGGTCGCCGAGGTTCACATGAACAGCACTTCGCGCTCGAGAACGTCCATCAGCTCGTCGATGCCGAGGCCGTTGCGTGCACTGATCGCGACAACCGTTCTGCCGCCGCGCACTTCGTCGGCTTCACGGCGCATGCGGTCGAGATCGACGCCGACGTGCGGGGCCAGGTCGACCTTGTTGATCACCAGCAGATCGCAGCGCAGCACGCCGGGCCCGCGTTTGCGTGGGATGTCGTCGCCGCCCGCCACGTCGATCACGAAGAGCCAGTAGTCCACCAGATCCCGCGAGAACGTCGACGCCAGGTTGTCGCCGCCGGATTCCAGCAGAATCATCTCGGTGTCGGGAAATTCGGCTTCGAGCGCATCGGCCGCGGCCATGTTGAGGGACGGGTCCTCACGGATCACCGTGTGGGGGCACCCGCCGGCCTCGACCGCCCGGACGCGCCGCGGGTCGATCAGCCCCGAGCGGCGGACCCGTTCGGCGTCCTCGGTGGTGACGAGGTCGTTGGTGATCACCGAGACGCAGCGGCCGCGCCGCGCGAAACCGGCGAGCAGCGCCTCGACCAGCGCGGTCTTGCCCGAGCCGACCGGGCCGCCGATGCCGATCCGCGCCGCCTTGAGGGCTTTGAAGGCTGTGGTCATCGCAACAGGTACTTTCTTGAAAACGGCACGGTGGCAACCGGTTCTGCGGTGAGCAGCACACCGTCGGCGCGCACGTCGAAGGTTCGCGGGTCGACCTCGACATGCGGGAGGGCGTCGTTGCGCACCATGTCCTTCTTGCGCAGGCCGCGCACCGATCTGATCGGCAGAACGTTCTTGCGCAGGCCGAGGCGTTCGGGCACACCGGCGTCGACGGCGAGCGACGACATGAACACGAAACCGCCGTCTGCGGCCGCGTCACCCAGCGCCGCCCAGTTGGGACGCTGAATGATCGGTTCGGACGACGAGATCGACCCTGCCGCGTCGCCGAGCGCCGCCCACGCGATGTACCCGTTCTTCAGCACCACCTGGGGTTTGACGCCGAAGAACGCGGGTTTCCAGATCACCAGATCGGCGACCTTGCCGACCTCGACCGACCCGATGTGGTCATCGGCGCCGACCGAGATGGCCGGGTTGATGGTCAGTTTCGCGATGTAGCGTTTGACCCGCTCGTTGTCGGACGCAGTGGTCGTCTCCTCCGGCAGGCGCCCGATGCGCTGCTTCATCACCGCGGCCAGTTGCCAACAGCTGGCGATGTTCTCGGCGACGCGGCCCATCCCCTGGGTGTCGCTGCCGAAGATCGAGATGGCGCCCATGTCGTGCAGGAAATCCTCGGCCACCATGGTCTGCGGGCGGATCCGCGCCTCGGCGAACGCGATGTCCTCGGGCGCTTCCCAGTTCATGAGATGTGCGGCCATCGTCATGGGCACGCCCTCGTCGAGACCGCCCAGGGTGTACGGGTTGGTGGGGTTTGTGGTCCCCGGGATGACGTTGTCGTAGCTCACGCACCGGATCAGGTCGGGCGCGTGCCCACCGCCTGCGCCTTCGACGTGGTACAGGTGGATGGTCCGGTCACCGATCGTCAGCATCGTCGTCTCGGAGAACCCGAACTCGTTGATCGAGTCGGTGTGCAGGTGCACCGCGAAATCCGCGGAATCGGCTGCCTGCAACGTCTTGTCGATGATGTCGGGCGAGGCGCCGAAGTCCTCGTGGATCTTGACCGCACCCGCGCCGGCGGCCACCATCTCCAGTACCGCGGCCGGATCCGACGATCCACGCCCGAACGGCACGTAGTTCATCGGCGTGTAGTCACCGGCCTTGAGGAACATGCCGAGGTTACGCGGTCCGCCGGTGGCGACCTCGAACGACGGACCCAGCGAACCACCGATGAGCGTGGTGGTGCCGGTGGACAGCGCATGTTCGGTCTGCTGCGGCGAGATCAGATGGGCGTGGGTCTCGATGGCACCCGCCGTGACGATCATGCCCTCGGCCGGGATGGGGGTGGTGGCGGTGCCCACGATCATGTTCTCGGTGACGCCGGGCATGGTGTCCGGGTTGCCGGCCTTGCCGATACCGACGATGCGTCCGTCACGGATACCGATGTCGCATTTGATGATCCCGGTGACCGCGTCGATGATGACGGCATTGACGATGACGTAGTCGAGCGCGCCGTCCGAGCGCTTCGACGATGGCCGGTACCCCTCGCCGTCACGCACCGACTTCCCTGCCCCGCTGAGCAACTCGTAGCCCGGCACGGTGTGGTCGTGCTCGACCTCGACGAACAGGTCCGAATCGGCGAGCCGGATCCGGTCACCCTTGGTTGGCCCGAACATCCGGGCATAGGCGCGGCGGTCGATCGTCGTCACGTCACGCTCCCTTCTGCTCGGTGAGCGCATCGAGCGGGCCGTTCACCAGGCCGGAAAAACCTTGCACGATCCGCGCACCGCCCATCGGGACGAGTTGGACCTCGACCGGGATGCCGGGTTCGAACCTGACACCCCCACCGGAGGCGATGTCGAGTTTGTATCCCCAGGCCGCGCGGCGGTCGAACTCCAACGCCGAATTTGTCTCGTAGAAGTGGGATTGGCTGCGTACCTGGATGTCCCGATCGCCCCGGTTCACGACGGTGAGGGTGACACGCTCGGCGCCGGGGAACAGCTCGACGGGTTCGTCGCCGACGATGATCTCTCCGGGCCGGATGTCGTTCTCCGCGGGCGTGATCGGGTCGATCAACGTGACGAGCTTGGTGCCGTCGGGAAACGGCGCGTCGACCATCACCATGCGCACCATGTCGGGTACACCGGGCTCGCAGTCCTCGGCCTGCAGGAGGTTCGCGCCGTGATCGACGACCTCGTCGTAGGCCAGGTTCTTGCGTGCGGCCAGCATCACCTCGTCGGTGAGCAGCGCCACGGCCTCCGGGTGGCTCAGCGGCACCCCTTCGCGCAGGTTACGCCGCGCCAACTCGGCCGCGGTGTAGACCGTGAGGCGTTCGAGTTCGGTGGGTGTCAGGTTCACGGAATCTCCTTCAACTGGCGAACAGTCGCGCACCGTCGCGGCGGCGTTGCGCGGCGATGTCGGCGTAAGCGGTGAATGTGGCGGGCACGGTGGGCGGTTCGCGGTTCAGCACGTTCAGCATGGGCGCGGTGAGGTCACCGAGAATGCGTTGCGCGCCGAGGTGCCCACAGATCCCGAGCCGCAGGGCTGCGCCGGTGATGCCCGATACCACCTGCCACGCCGCGACGGCCTCGGCGGTCGGCAACGTCAGGCCGGCGGCCCGGAAGCTGATCGCCTGCGCCACCGGCAGGTGGCCCGGGGCGTCGCCGGCGAGCACCCGCATCCGGTACCACGTGAGGTTGTCGACTCCTTCCACGATCGCGGCGAACGTCGACAGCGTCGCGGCGCCGGCGCGTCGGGACGCCTCCCGCAGCACCGACATCGTCGCGACCGCCTCCGCAAGCGCGTCGACGTCGACCGGGTCGTCGACGGCCCACGCCATGCGCAGCAGCACGCGGTCGCCGCGGTGCCACCGGCAGGTCAACTGCTCGGCGGCGAACGCGGCGGCATCCCGCTCGTCGCGCACCAGCCCGTCACGGCACGCACCCTCCAGACCTGATGAGAACGCGAACCCTCCCGAGGGAAATGCGCTGTCCCCGAACCGGATCCCGGCGAGGAGTTGTCCCGGATCGATCATGTGAGCTCGACGCGCCCGCTCGACAGCAGGTCGGCGATGCGTGCGGTGTAGTCGTCCTGCGGGGCTTGCAGCCGCACGACCATGGTGTCGCCGTGCTGATCGACCTTCCAGTGCAGGTGGCCGGCCACGAAGCCGAGTCGCAGTGCCGCGGCTGTGTCGACGGCCCGCAGGGTCAACGTCTGCGGTGCGCCGGCGCGCACCACGACCGCGCGGTCGTCGTCGAGAAGCAGCACCGCGCCGTCGGCGAGCGTCGCGTCGCGCGGCAGCACGATCGCATACGCGGTGCCGACGTCCGTTGACACGCGTAACCGCTTGCGGTCCAGATCGTGCGCGTCGAGGTGCACGTACTCGACCGCGCCGCGGTGCTGCAGCTCGTGCAACCGGCCTGCGATGGCCGCGTCGGTGGCCCAGCCGACGATGCCGTCGAGGATCCGCAGGCCGGTGCCGAGCGCCATGCTCAGCCCACCTTCGCCAGGACCGGTGCGATCCTGCCCACCGCGTCGGTGTTCTGCTCCAGCGCGTAGCCGAACGTCAGGATCTCGGGTTCGGCGAACGGCTTCCCGATGATCTGCACACCCAGCGGCAGGCCGTCGGAGGTGAACGCCGCGGGCACCGACAGCGACGGCAGGCCCGTGACGTTGGCCGGCGCCGACAGCCGCACGTAGGCGGCGGTCGCGGCCTCCACGGTGCCGTCATCCCACCGGACGAACGGGTCGGAGCGCAGGGTCGCCGGCGCCACGACGGTCGGGGCCAGCAGTACGTCGATGCCCACGAACATCTCTTTCCACGCGGCCTGGATCAGGGTGCGCCGCCGCAGGGCGTTGACGTAGTCGGTGGCGGGTTGCACGGCACCCACCTCGAGCAGTGTCCGCACCTCGTCGGTGTACTGCTCGGGCGAATTGCGCAGGTAGTCCTGGTGGTAGGCGGTGGCTTCCGGCATCATGATCGCCCACTCGGTCGGCACGATGTGCTCGGCCAGGGGGATCTCGACCTCGACGAGTTCGGCACCGAGTTCGGAGAACTTGGCGGCGGCCACCCGCGCGGCCTCGGCGGCCTCGGGTGCTACCTGGTCGGTGAAGTAGTTGACCGGGATGCCGATCTTCTTGCCCGCCACGCCGGCGTCGATGCCCGAAACCATGTCCGGCACCGGCACATCGGCCGTTCCCGGATCGCGACGGTCGTAGCCCGACATGGCCGCCATCACCAGGGCCGAGTCGGTCACGTTGCGGCTGAGCGGTCCGACGTGGTCGAGTGACCAGGACAGCGATGCGACGCCCACCCGCGACGCGCGGCCGTACGTCGGCTTGAGGCCGACGGTCCCGCACAGCGCGGCGGGGATCCGGATCGAACCGCCGGTGTCGCTGCCGAGCGCGACGTGCACGACGCCGGCAGCAACCGCCGCACCGGAGCCACCGCTCGATCCGCCGGGGGTACGGTCGGGTGCCCACGGGTTGCCGGTGGTGGGCGTGGTTGCACCGTAGGCGAACTCGTGTGTGTGGGTCTTGCCGATGAGGATCATGCCTGCGTCGTACAGCTTGGCCACCGAGGCCGAATCGGCGTCGGGGATGTAGTCGGCCCGTTGCGCCGAGCTCGACGTGGTCTTGATGCCCGCGGTGTCGTAGAGATCCTTGACGCCCAGCGGGATACCGTGCAGTGGACCGCGGTACTTGCCGTCGGCGATCTCCTGTTCGGCGATCTTGGCCTGCTCAAGGGCGACCTCGGGGGTGACCGTCGCGAAGGCGGTCAGCACCGGTTCGACCTCTTCCAATCGAGCCAGGGACGATTCGGCGACCTCGACCGGTGACACCTCCCTGGTGCGGATCTTCTCGGCGATGTCGATGAGCGGAAGTTCGTAGAGTTCCATAGCTGGTCCTTCCCAAGTCTTTTCAGGTCAAACGGGGTCCGGGCGATGTCAGTCCCAGTGCGCCTTGAAACCCACTGCAGGCACGGTCTCCCCCAACCCGGGTGTCGAGACGTTGCGGATCAAAGCCAGCGTGTCGGCGTAGGTGGTGTAGTTCTCCGTCACTCGCTCGGCAGGCACGGGCAGCCCGGCATACTCGAACGCCGCGGCGATCTGGCCCTGCGACGGCAGGAATTCATTGTCGGACATCACATCTCCTGGTGGTCGGTGGTCAAAGAGTGGGTGTGCGGTTCACGAAACCGGCAATCCCCTCGAACGCGCGGCCCGCTGCGAGCACCGTCGCGTCCGCCCCCGGCCGGCCCATGAACTGTAGGCCGATGGGCAGTCCGTCACTGCCGAATCCGGCGGGTACGGTCAGCGCAGGCATACCGGTCACGTTGGCCGGGACGGTCAGTGCGTTGATCCCGGCGAGCACCGGAACGGTGCGGCCGCCGAGTTCGACGTGTGTGGACCCGTACGGTGGTGCGGTCATGGCGATCGTGGGCGAGATCAACAGATCCGGGCCGGAGTCGAACATCGCGTTCATCCCGGCGATCACGGCGCACCGCGCGCGGCGGGCCTCCAGGTACTCCACCCCGGTGTAGGACGCGCCGACGCGCAACGCGTCCTGGACCTCCGCGCCGAACCACTCCGGCGCCATACCGGTTTGCGCGGCATGCCAGGCCGCGGCCTCGACACCGCACACCACGTCGACAATCCGGGGGCACAGGTCGACGTCGGTGAACTGCACCGAGGTGACGGTGGCACCGGCGCGTTCGAGGGTGTGGATCGCGTCCGTGAAGGCCGCGGCGACGTCGGGGGCGAGCCGGTCGCAGAAGTACGGTTCGGCCACTCCTACGGTGAGACCGGTGAATGCCCTGCCGAATTCGGCGCGGAAGTCCGGGATCGGGGCGGCCGAGCTGTACGGGTCGGCCGGGTCGTGCCCGGCGATCACCTCCAGCAGGGCGACCGTGTCGTCGACCGTGCGACCCAGCGGTCCGGTGTGGTCCAGCGTCGAACTCAGGGCGCTGACGCCACGGCGGCTCACCAGTCCGAACGTCGGCTTGTGGCCCGTGACACCGCACAGGGCGGCCGGGATGCGGATCGAGCCGCCGGTGTCGGTACCCAGACCGGCCGCCGTGACACCCGCGGCGATCGCCGCGCCGGTGCCGCCGCTGGAACCTCCCGGAATGCGGTCGAGTGACCACGGGTTGCGGGTTGGCGGGGTCGTGACGCCGTAGGCGTATTCGTGGGTGGTCGCCTTGCCGAGGATGATCGCCCCGGCCGCGCGTAGCCGACGCACGGCCTCGGCGTCACGCGGCGCCGGATGCTCTGGCGCACCGAGGGATCCGTTGCCGGTGCGGTAACCGGCCACGTCGTAGATGTCCTTGACGACAACCGGGATGCCCCACAGTGGACCGGACTGCAGCGAGCTCTCCTGCGCCACCGCGAGCGCCTCTTCGGCGAAGACCGCTGCGAACGCCTGGATCTCGTCTTCGACCTGCGCGATCCGCGCCAGGGCACGACGCACCAGCCCGACAGGGGTGATCTCGCCGCCTTCGAGTTGCGCGCGCAGCTGCGGGATGGTCTCGATGGCGGGTTCTACCGCTGATTCGGTGACTGCCTCGGTCATATTGCGGCCTCCAGCTCGGGTTCCAGCACGGCATCGACGAGTTTGCGGGTGATCTCGGTGCTGGGTTCGGTGAGCAGCCGGTCCACCGGGCCGGCCTCGACGAGCTTGCCGTGGTCGAGCACCCCGGCGTGCTCGCACATGTGCTCGACGAGGGCGAGGTTGTGTGTGATCAGCAGCATCGTGAGTTTCCGTTCGAGCTGAAGGTCCTTGAGCAGGTTGAGGATCTGCGCCTGCACCGACACGTCGAGCGCGGCCGTCGGCTCGTCGAGCACGATGAAGTCCGGATCGGTGATCAGTGCGCGGGCGATGCCGAGACGTTGCCGCTGGCCCCCGGAGAACTCGTGGATGTAGCGGTCGTAGTGCGAGGACAGCATGCCGACGCGGTCGAGCAGTTCGAGGGTCTTTTCGCGGGCCTCGTCGGGTGTTGCGAGACGGAACAGCTTGAGCGGGTAGGCGATCTGGGCTCCGACGCTGCGGCGCGGGTTGAAGGCCGATCCAGAGTCCTGGAACACGATCTGGATGTGGCGCCGGTAGCGGCGCATCGCGAGGTCCGAGAGCCCGACGAGTTCGTTGCCCTCGAATGTGATCGATCCGGACGTGGGGGCCTCCAGGCCAAGCACCATGCGTCCCGTGGTGGTCTTTCCCGAGCCCGATTCGCCGATGAGCCCGAAGGTCTCGCCGCGCTGAATGTCGAAGCACACGCTGTCGACCGCGGTGAACTCGCTGCGCTTGCCGTCCTCCCCGCGGACCGTGAACACCTTGGTGAGATCGGTGACCGAGATGAGCGGTTCTGGATGTGCGGATTCAGGCGACATCGGTGACCTCCTTGGTGGTGTCGCCGTGGAACTCGAACAACCGCCGGTCCGCCCGCGGTATCCCACGGGTCATGGGGTCGAGGTGCAGGCGGGGCACGGCCCGCATGAGTCCCTGGGTGTACGGGTGCTGCGGGTTGTTGAGCACCTGATCGGCCGTTCCCGATTCGAGGACGTCGCCGCGTCGCATGACCGTGACATCGGTGCACACGTGGGCGACGACGCCGAAATCATGCGTGACCAACAGGATCGACGTGCCGAGCTCTTTGTTGATCTCCAGCAGCAGATCGAGGATTTGCTTCTGCACCGTCGCGTCGAGTGCGGTGGTCGGTTCGTCGGCGAGCAACAGTTCGGGCCGGCAGGACAGCGCGATCGCGATCACGACGCGCTGCCGTTGGCCGCCCGACAACTCGTGGGGATATGCCTTCATGCGGCGCTTCGGGTCCGGCAGTGCCACGAGTTCGAGGGCTTCGAGCGCCTTGGCACGTGCGGTCGGCCGGTCGACACCCTGGTGCAGCCGTATCACCTCCATGAGCTGAGACCCGATCGGGAACGACGGGTCGAGCGCCGACAGCGCGTTCTGCGACACCATCCCGATATGCGAGCCACGGATGGCGCGCATCTCCTTGTCGGACTTGTCGAGAAGGTTCTCACCGCGGAACAGGATCTCGCCGCCGGCGATTCTGGCCCGGCCGGCCAGCAGGCGCAGCACGGCCAGTGAGGTGACGGACTTGCCGGAGCCGGATTCTCCCACCAGACCGAGGATTCCGCCTTCGCGGACGCAGATGTCGGCGTCCTTGACCGCGTGGACCACACCGTTGTCGGTGTGGAAGTCCACGGACAGGTTCTTGACCTCCAGGGCGTGCGTCATCAGTTCGTCTGCTTCCGGGGATCGAGGGCATCGCGGATGCCGTCGCCGACGAGGTTGAACGCCAGCGAGACGACGAGGATGAGAAGGCCGGGAATGGTTGCCACGTGGTAGATGCCTTCGAGCAGCACATTCTTGCCGTCGGCGGTCATGATCCCCCAGTCCGGTGTGGGTGGGATGACACCGACGCCGAGGAAGCTCAATCCTGACGCGACGACGATCATCAGGCCGCACAACGTGGTGGAGTACACCAGCAGTTGTACGACGACGTTGGGCATGAGTTCGCGGAACATCAGCAGTAGCGGGTTCGCCCCGTACGCGCGGGCGGCCTCGATGTAGTCCTTGTTCGCCTCGGACACCGTGGCGGTGTAGGCCACGCGGGCCATGTAGGGAATGAGCGTGATGCCGATCGCGAGCATCACGTTGCCGAGCCCGGCCCCGAGCACCGCCGACAGCGCAATGGCCAGCAGCACGAGCGGAAAGGCGAACAGCACGTCGAGGATGCGCATCAACACCTCACCGGCGCGGCTGCGCCGGTATCCGGCGAACAGACCGATCATCAGTGCCAGGGGGAACACCACCAACACCGGGACCACCGCGGTCATGAGTGAGTTGCGACCGCCGTAGAGCAGGCGCGTCCAGATGTCGCGGCCCTGTCCGTCGAGCCCCAGCAGGTGGCCCTCGGTGCCGATACCGGCGAGGCGGTTCACCGGGTCACCGGCGGTGGGGCTGTACGGCGTCAGCAGCGGCGCGAACACCGCCGCAAGCGTCACCACGATCAGCACGGCCAGCGACACCACCGCCATCTTGTCGCGGCTGAAAGCGCGGATCGCCAGGCGCCACTGCGGCTTCGGGGCATCGGTCTCGACCGGGACGGGTCCGCCGGCCGACGATCGGCGAACCCGCGGGAACGTGCGCCCTGCGACCAGTGTGCTCATGCTCCGACCTTCCTTCTCGTACGCGGATCCAGCAGTCCGACCGCACCGTCGGCAAGGAGGTTGATGATCACGAACGCCAGCGCGATGAACAGCACACCGGCCTGGACCACCGGGATGTCACGCTGGGTGATCGACGTGTACAACTGCTGCCCGAGCCCGGGCCAGCCGAAGACCACCTCGACGAACACCACACCGCCGAGCAGGTACCCGACCTGGAGGCCGATGATGTTGACGATGGGCGGCAGGGCGTTTCGCAGCGCGTGACGCCACAACACCGAGTTCGTCGAGAGCCCCGAGGCGCGCAGTGTGCGGATGTAGTCCTGCTGAAGGATGTCGATCATCACGCTGCGCGTCATCCGCGCGATCACCGCGAGCGGCACGAGTGCCGCGGCGATCGCGGGAAGCACCAGATGTGCCAACAGGTCTGTGAGCCCGCCCGGGAAACGCGGGTTGTACATGCCGGAGGTGGGCAGCCAACCGAGGGTGACGGCGAACGCGCCGATCAAGAGCAGTCCGAACCAGTACACCGGGACGCTCGCGCCGGCCAGCGACACGATCATCGAGACGCGGTCGAAGATGCTGTACTGCTTGTGCGCCGCGATGACGCCGAGGGGAACGGCTACCACGATGCACAGCAGCAACGCCGCGCCCGTGAGGATTATCGTGTTGGCGAACCTCGGCAGCATGATGTCGGTGACCGGGGCGTTGACGGTCAGGGATCGGCCCAGATCGCCGCGCACCAGACCACCGAGGTAGTCGAAGAACTGGATGGGCAGTGCGCGGTCCAGGCCGAGTTCGCTGCGCAGTGCGGCCACCGCCTCGGCCGTCGCACCCGAGCCGAGGATCGTGACAGCCGGATCGCCAGGGACCAACTGCAGGAGCAGGAAGACGATCAGGCTCACCCCGAACAACACGAGAAGAGTTGACAATAAACGGTTTCGGATGGTGGCAGTCACTGGTTGAGCCTCACTCCCGTCAAGTCGTACCACTCCTCGCTCGCCGATACGAAGCCCGAGACGTACGGCGCCAACATGTACGGCGCCTTGTCGTTGACGATGGGGACCAGCGCTGCGTCGTCGCTGACGATGTTGTTGGCGCGACGCCACCACTGTTCGGCCTCCTGCGGGTCGAGGGCGGTGATCGCGTTGTTCATCGCCTTGTCCAGTGCCGGATTGGAGTAGTAACCGACGTTGGGACCGTTGGGCGCCTGCAACTCAGAGGAGGTCACGATGTACAGCCAGTACGGGCTCGTCATCCCCCAGGACATCTGGGCCATGCCGACACCGTCCTGCATGCCGCGCGCCCACACACCCAGATACGAGATCCACTCCTGCGTCTGAATGTTCATCTTGATGCCGATCTCGGCGAGGTTCTGCTGGATGAACTCGGCCATCTGCGCAGGCATGATCTGCCCGGACCCGTCGGTCGAGGTGATCAGCGTGGTCTCGAAGCCGTCGGCCAACCCCACCGAGGCCAGCAGTTGGCGGGCCTTGTCGAGATTGCGTTCGTAGATGTCCTTGCGCTCGACGTAACCGCCGGCCGACAGGGCCTGCACGCCCCACGCCGGCGTCACCGAGCCCCGCAGCATGTCTCTCGCCATGCCCTCGCGGTCGACCGCCAGATTGATCGCCTGGCGCACCTCGGGAATCGAGGTGTAGCGATCCTTCATGTTGAACGACAGGTACCACGTGTGTGGCGGCGTGCCTTCCGAGAGTTGATAGCCCTCGGCGACCAGGTTGTCGATGCTGTCCGGGTTGGGCACCGCGATCATGTCGACGTCGCCGGAGCGCAGCGCGGCGGTGCGGGCCGACGGGTCGGGCAGTGGGCGGAACACCACGCCGTCGATGTACGGCACCTTGCCCCAGTAGTCGTCGTTGCGCACCAGATCGATGCGTTCGCCGCGGATGCGTTCGGAGAACTTGAACGGCCCGGTGCCCACGGGATGGTCGGCCACGTCGGCGCCGTAGGTCTGCAGCGCGGTGGGGCTCATGATTGCCGTCGACCCGTTGCCGCCCTGCGCGAGCATGCGAAGGAACTCCGAGAACGGCTGTCGCAGACGCAGTCTCAGGGTGTGGTCATCGACCGTCTGCACCGAGTCGAGGAACTTCCAGACGAAGCTGGTCTGCCCCGCGGCGCGCGCGTTGTACATCGGCGACGACTTGTCCCACATGCGCCGGATGTTGTACTCCACGGCCTGGGCATCCAGCGGTGTGCCGTCGTGGAACTTCACGCCGCGGCGGATGTGGAACGTGTACTCGAGCCCGTCGTCGCTGATATCCCACGACTCGGCGAGACCGGGACGCAGCGGAGGCACCGTCGCGTCCGCGGACGGGATCGACAGGTCCTCGTCGACAAGCGGTTCGAAGATCTGGCGGTTGATCCGCCAGCTCACCCAGCCGCCGGCGACCTGCGGGTCGAGGATGTCGGCCTCGGACTCGATCGCGATGACCAAGACATTGCCGGTCTGCACCGGCCCGCGCGAACAGCCGGCCAGTGCGGCGACTGTGACGATGACCGTCGCCGTCACGGCCAGCAGACGGTGTAGCGGTCGGATCACCGGCCACCGCATGGATACTCGCAGAACTTCATCGTGGGCCCTCCGGATCACTGGAGAAGGTCGTCCGTCCGCCATCACGCCGCGGCGAGCGATGACTTCGACGAATCAGTGGTTTGAAGGTATGGGCCCGCGGGAAGAGAAGGAATACGTCAACCTACGTAATTCATTGTGCATCAATAATTTTCATGTCCGCAGCACGAAGCCCGGGCGCCCTGTCGGACACCCGGGAACAGCCGGCCGGCGCTACGGGAGCGGGTCGCGGGCCACGTCGAGAAGTTCGAGCTCGGTGGCCTGGACCGCGGCCGCCACCCGGTTGGCGACTCCGAGCTTGCGCAGCACGCGTTCGACGTGGGTACTGACGGTGCGCGGCGAGAGGTACAGCCGGTCGCTGATCTCGGCGTTCGACAGACCACTGCGCAGCAGCGCCAGGATCTCCTGTTCACGCGGCGTCAAGCGAGCCCGCGCTCGCGTGCGCATGCGGGTGACGTACTTGGTGAACAGTGGTCGGACGGTCTCCACCGTCGAGCGGCTGCGCGGCGTGAACTCGGGCCGCTCCATGTTGCCCTGACACAGCCCGACCACCTCGCCGGCGCTGTCGTGCAGCACCATGAGGAACCCGTTCGTGAAGCCCTCTGGCCGCAGCACCTTGGCACCGCTGTAGGAGTCGTAGAACTCGGGCACGTCGCCCCAGTCCCACACCCGCGTCTTGTCGGCGAACTGTCGCGTGAATTCCGGCTTCGCCTCGATGTCCGACGTCAGATACTGCGCGACAGATTCGGAGTAGCCGATCGAGGTGATGAGGTCGAAGCCTCGGGTGCCAGGCGTCTTGTACGCGAGCAGGAACGTGTCACAACGGGCCTCGATCCGCAGGAAGTCGACCGCACCGCGTACGCGCACCGCGGTGTCGGTCGACGCCATGTCGGCGGCGATCGAGGCGAAATCGCGCGGCGCGTTCAGCACTGTCATCTGTCCTGCCATCTCGCCCCCTTTCCCGGTGATGTGCGTGGGAGGCAGTGACAGACAGTTGACTACACAAGCGCGTCAGCCAGGTTCAGCTTCTGTTTCGACGCCGTAAATCACGACCGATATGCAGTGAGTTGCCCCACACTCGCGCCGCTCGCCGCTTAGGAGGGACGAACTCTGCCCACACGACGGTGCTCCGGTGCTTGCCCGAGGGCCGGCTGTACACCACCAGCAGGCCGGGATCGTCGCGTATCACGACCGCGTTGGGGTGGATTTCCAACAGACCGGCACCACCGCGGGTACCGGTCATGCGTGCGGCCGTACGCGCCGGGGTCTCCAGCCAGTTTCCTGCGACGATCTGCGATCCGCTGTCGACGACCTCCAATCCGTCCCACTTCACGTCGGGTACGGGCAGATCCGGGGGTTGCCGCATCGTGACGTTCACGAACAACAACGAACCCCATTGTGCGAGCGGTAGTTCGACCGTGCGCCGGCCGACGAATTCGGCACGTGCGGTGCCCGTCGGGTCCGTCCGGTGATCGAGCACTCCGCCGTCCTCACTGAACGCGCAGGCCCGATGCGGGCACCTCACGTTGCGGGTGCTGCCGCAGTGCACCGGGACCGAGAGACATCCGCCGAACGGCCGTGCGTTCAAGGCCGCCACCAGGCCGTCATCCGTGCGTCGCACATGGGCGGCGTGGTGACCGATGGTCGCCGGGAGCACCGCGCCCACCTCCGTGAGTTGCTCGACCAGGCCGACGCACACCCAGATACCGGTCCAGTCGGTGACGTCCGCTGCCGGGTGACGGCCGGACGACACTGCGGTGAGCACCAGGTCCACGGCCGTCATCGCCGGGACCGACGATGATGTCGTTTCGCGTGTGCGCCTCCGACGTTTTCGTCGATCTCGAGCGCCACGAGCGGACAGATCACGAGCCGACCTCCTCGGGCAGGTGATAGTTCAACTCCGGTGTCGACTCGAACCGGCCCCGCGGACGAACCGCCTCGGCAGGCGGGGCCGGAAGCGGCCCGTCCTGCATGAAGTGGTTGAGGACGTTCGCGGTGAGCTTGGAGATGTTGTTGTCGTAGCCGTTGTGGGACAGGCTGCCGCAGTAGGAGATCGAACTGAACGACCACACCGCGCCGCCATTCGGTGTTTCGTGGAATGCCATGTCGGCGCGGACACGGGGATGCTGGGTGCCGGTTACGCCCGGTGAATTGGTGAGGATCAGTTCGGTCACGAGCAAATAGGCGTCGGTGTGCAGGCCTGCCGACGTCGCAACCAGCAGGGTGTGCGGAGGGGATCCCAGCGTGGTGTCGACGGTGTCCAGTTCGGCGCCGGCCGCTCCGCCACCCACCAGTCCGAAGTCGCCGAGCCGTTCGTCGTAGGTGATGCCGCGGAAAGCCCAGGCCACCCGCAGATCTTCGCTCTCGGGGGTGCGCTTGAAATACGTCGATATGTCGAAACCCTGTGCCACCATCGATGTTCCGCTCACGGCCGCCATGTCGCGGCCGAGGAACCTCCACATGCCGCCGAGTCTGCCGTCGCTCTGGTGGTGATACTCCCCCGGCTGCGCCTGCCAGGGCCGGATCCCCGATTCGCAACGCCGCATCTCGGTGATCTCGCCGCGTCCGTAGGCGGGATGGAAGGTGTGCCGCCAGTAGAACCCGTCACCGCCCATGTACATGAACCGCCCACCACGCTCCTTGTAGGCGTGGATCGCGTCGAGATAGGCGCCGTCCTTGTGTTCGGGGTGCGAACCGGTGATCAGGACGTTGTAGCCTTCGATCCGCTCCAGACCGTCGTAGCTGATGTCCTCGTCGGTGATGACATCGAACGCATAACCCATCTCGGTCAGCCAGTCGATCAGGTGCAGGTCGGCGTTGAACTGCCATGGTGCCTGCGTGAGCCAGGAATCGTATTTCGGCCGGAAGTTGAGGATCGGGCGCAGGCGCGACGACAGGTGCACGCCCGACCCGTCGCTGTGCGTGTCGTACAACGAGTAGCCGTACTCTCGGTGCACGCTCAGGAAGATGTTCTGCGGCGCCATGATCGGGGTTCGGTAGATCAGTGCCTCGGCACTGCCGAAGTTGCTGGACTCGTGTTCGTTTGCGTACGCCATGTAGTCGATGGTCGACATGATGACGGCGATCTTCGCCTGTGGAGCGCCCAGCGGGGTGCGGACCATGAACGGGATGTAGTCCTCGTCGCCGTCGGTGGTTGTGAGCTTGATGGCGTACACCGCGCTGGGCAGATCCTCGGGTACACCGAGGGTGAAATCGACCGCCCAGCGCGCGTCGTCGACATCGTCGTCGTGGAAGTGGATCGCGCCGTACTCACGGTGGTCGACGCGCCACGACGTCTCGGTTCCACTCCAGTTGTGACCCGTCATCCCACGCGCGGGCAGGCCGACAAGCTCGCCGTCGAGTCGGTACGGGCCGCAGTCGACGATCCTGCGCGTCGGGATCTCGAGCGAGAAATCCCATGCCGCCACCATCGCCGGCGCAACCGCCGGGGACGGGCCGGCGCCGCGGCGCTCGTCCAGACCCGGCGCGGCACCGAGCTTCAATGTCTCGATCTCGAGCCGGTTCAGCGCACGCGAGCACAATCTCGGCGTGTCGATCTTGCCGTTGTAATGGCCCGTCATCACCCAGCCACCGGGTTGCAGTGACGTCGGATCCGGGTGTGCCGAAGTGGGGTGGGCGGCGAACGTGAACGGTGCGTCGGTGTGCGAGATGCGGTCGGTGAACACCGCCTCGACAGCGCCGGGTTCCGGATCGAGTGCGTAATGCAGTTGGGGTTCGTGAAACAGCACGGCGCTTCCGGAGGAGGCGTCGAACGTCGCGGCGACGAAGTGCCAGGCGCGATCGCGGACCGGATATGGTGCCCTCAGTACCTGGTCGTTGATCCGCAGGAAGACGTGGCCGTCGAGGTCGAGGAACAATCCGTAACCCCGACGCTGCGCCCACTTCCCCATGATCATCTGCTCGCCGGGGGCCCAGTACCCGTCGACCTTGGTGGGCATGGTGGGCCAGATCCAGCACTGCATGGTGAAGCTCTCGACCCGCAGCGGGCGGCGGTCGGCGACCATGGCGTAGGAGCCGGCGTGGATGCGCTGTGGACGGCCGGGATACGTCCCGTTGATGGGCGACTCGATGACCTTTTCCTTGAACCCCGGCCCGCCCGGGTGGGTGTCGCCGTGGATGAGCTTCACCAGTTCGGCGTGATAGGACGCCGGCCCATCGCAGTTGACGTAGAAGTCGACGCAGTCGCCTTGTTCGACCGACCATTTGCTGCCATAGCCGGTGAGCCGCAACAGCGGCGGGTACATGTCCATCTCGGTTGGGTTCACACCGTTGCCCGTGTTCATGCTCCCCAGTTCTCCCCTCGCGCCTTCCAGGCCGGTGTGCAGTGTTCGGGCATCCCGTCTTCGGCGGGATACTGTGCAAGCCGCATCTTGAAGATCTCGGTCTGGGCGACCTGCTCGTCGGTGAAGACCCTGTCGTCGACGAATTTCGGTGCGACGCCACGAATTCCGGACAGGCGGGCGATGCGCCACTGCCGCTCCGGCTCGGTGCAGACGATGACGAGTTTGCCACCGAACGCTCCGACCGGTTGCATCCGCATGCGGGTGAGGACCCGGTCGAGTTGCACGTCGTCCTGGATGCCGCCGTGCGCGCCGATCGCGCTGCCGGGCCGCTCGGTGCGCAGAACTGAGAAGCCGGGCACGCCGTGGAAGTCCTCGACACTGGCCTCGATCTCGGCGATCATCCGCTGCTGGGTGGAGTCGTCCTGGGGAATCGGGATCATCCGCTCACGTTATGGACGCCTGAGCGTCACCACCATCCGGCAAATGACGGATATTTCGTCGAAAAGTATTGGGGAGAAGCTCATTCAGAAACGTCGCGGAAATACTTCCACACCTCCGTAACATGGAGTTCATGGTGAAGGCGGTGTTGTTCGACTTTTCGGGGACCTTGTTCCGCCTCGAAGAAGACGAGAGCTGGTTCGAGGGGATGACCGTCGACGAACGAGAGGTCGACGGTCATGTGCAAGCCGAGTTGATGCGCAGACTCACGGCGCCGACCGGGCGTTCGGTGCAGATGACCGACGAGCAGTACCACGCGTGGGTGAACCGGGATCTGGCACCGCATCTGCACCGCGAGGCGTACCTGCACGTGCTGCGTGAATCGGGGTTGGCCGATCCGCACGCCGAGAGCCTGTACGGCCGCGTGATCGACCCGGACAGCTGGACGGCCTACCCCGACACCGCCACCGTGCTGAAAAGCCTTAAGCGACAAGAGATCAAGACCGCCGTGGTGTCCAACATCGCGTTCGACGTGCGGCCGGCGTTCACCACTCTCGGCATCGACGGCGACGTCGACGAGTTCATCCTGTCGTACGAGGTGGGTGCGGTGAAACCGGACGCCGCGATCTTCACGACCGCGCTGGAGCGGCTGGGGGTGGCGCCGGAGGACGCGCTGATGGTCGGTGACAGCGAGGAGGCCGACGGCGGTGCGAGGGCCGTGGGGTGTGCGTTCGCGCTGGTGGACCCGTTGCCGACGGCCGAACGTCCGGACGGGCTCGTCGCGGCGGTGTCGTCGGTCGGCGTCGAGATCTAGTCTGGGGCCATGCCCTCCGAACGTGTCCGGCCGCCGTGGTGGCTCAAGTACGTCAACAAGGTGATGATCGGGTTGTCGAAGGTCGGCGTCGGCGGGGACAAGGGACCCGTGGTGCTGACCGTGCCGGGCCGCAAGTCCGGCAAACTGCGGTCGACACCGGTCACACCGATGACCGTGGACGGCAGACGTTACGTCGTCGGTGGGTTACCTGGCGCCGACTGGACGGCCAACGTACGGGCCGCCAAGGAGGCGACGATCCATCAGGGGCGCCGTGCCCACCGTGTGCGGATGGTCGAAATGTCGCCCGGGGAGGCTCGACCGCTGCTGCGGGAGTTTCCCATCCTGGTGCCCACCGGAGTGAGCTTCATGAAGAATGCGGGTCTGGTCACCGGGCCCCATCCGGACGAATTCGAAGCTCTCGCCGGACGGTGCCCGGTGTTTCGTCTCGACCCGCTCTGAGCGCCTTACAGGTGCGGCGCTTCCTTGATCTTGCTGTCCTGTTTGCCTGCGGTCTGACAGAAGGCCTGCACCGACACGCGGGTACCGGTGATCTCCAGTTGCGCCGCGTCGGTGCCCTTCTCGTCCTTCAGCATCTTGGCGACCGCATCGTCCTGCGTCTTCTCGTCTTGGCCCAGGAAGTCCTCGCAGGTGGTGTCACCGCCGGTGACCGCTGGGGAGCAACCGACCACCATGAAGCCGGCCACCAACCCCGAGAACAACACGCCTGCTGTGCGCTTCATCGAAGCCCTTTCTGTCCGCTGATGCGCGGTACGCATCATTGCGCCGGTTTCATACCCTTCGTCGGTACCGGTGAAACGTCCGCTCTACAGTCGAGCAAATGAGCAGCCAAGCAGCGACGGACAACCCGTTCGACCCCACGATGTGGGAGCGGGTGCCCGGCTTCGATGATCTGACCGACATCACCTACCACCGCCACGTCATCGACGATGCACGTCAACCCACCGTGCGGGTGGCTTTCGACCGTCCAGAGGTACGCAACGCCTTCCGGCCGCACACTGTCGACGAGTTGTACCGCGTGCTCGACCACGCACGGATGTCGTCCGACGTCGGCGTCATCCTGCTCACCGGCAACGGCCCGTCACCCAAGGACGGCGGCTGGGCGTTCTGCTCGGGCGGTGATCAGCGCATCCGGGGCCGCTCGGGCTACCAGTACGCGTCGGGCGAGACCGCAGAGACCGTCGATCCGGCGCGCGCGGGACGATTGCACATCCTCGAGGTGCAGCGGCTCATCCGGTTCATGCCCAAAGTCGTGATCTGTCTGGTCAACGGGTGGGCCGCAGGCGGTGGACACAGCCTGCACGTCACGTGCGACCTGACGCTGGCAAGCCGCCAGCATGCACGGTTCAAGCAGACCGACGCCGACGTGGGCAGCTTCGACGGCGGGTTCGGCAGCGCCTATCTCGCGCGTCAGACCGGGCAGAAGTTCGCTCGTGAGATCTTCTTTCTCGGCCGCGCCTACGACGCCGAGACCATGCACCAGATGGGTGCCGTCAACGATGTCGTCGACCACGCCGACCTGGAGAAGGCCGGGTTGCAGTGGGCCGCCGAGATCAACGGCAAGTCCCCACAGGCGATTCGGATGCTCAAGTTCGCGTTCAACCTGATCGACGACGGTCTGGTGGGCCAGCAGGTGTTCGCCGGTGAGGCGACACGTCTGGCGTACATGACCGACGAGGCCGTCGAAGGCCGCGACGCGTTCCTGGAGAAGCGCGACCCGGACTGGAGCGCGTTCCCCCGCTATTTCTGACCCCTCTTCTCCGCCGAAACGTCATTCCAGCAGGGAAAGTGCGAGTAGAGGCCTGCTGGAATGGGGTTTCGGTGGAGGGAAACCGACCCCAATACACTCCGAAGGCATGAGCAAACACCCACTGCGCCGGCTCACCGACAATTTGTTCCTGGCGAGTATGCGGCCGCCGGTGACCGACCAGTTGATCCAGCTGCGCGCGGCCCGTGAAGCGGTGAACCTGCGGGGCAAGCGGGTGCTGATCACCGGTGCGTCGTCGGGGATCGGCGCGTCCGCCGCGGTCAAGTTCGCCGAACGCGGCGCGCGGGTGATCGTGGTCGCGCGACGGGCCGAGCTGCTCGACGAGGTGGTCGGTCAGATCACCGCATCCGGGGGTGAGGCGATGGCACGGCCGTGCGACCTGACCGACCTGGATGCGATCGACGCGCTGGTGGCCGAGATCGAGTCCGAGTACCGCGGGATCGACATCCTGGTGAACAACGCGGGCCACTCGATCCGCCGGCCACTGGCCGACTCGCTGGAGCGCTGGCACGACATCGAGCGGACCATGACGCTGAACTACTACTCGCCGTTGCGGTTGATCCGCGGGTTCGCGCCGGGCATGCGGGGGCGCGGTGCGGGGCACATCATCAACGTCTCGACATGGGGTGTGCTCAGCGAGGCGTCTCCGCTGTTCTCGGTGTATCAGGCCTCGAAGGCCGCGCTGAGCGCCGTCAGCCGCGTCATCGAAACCGAATGGGGCGACGGCGGTGTGCATTCAACGACGCTGTACTACCCGCTGGTGGACACCCCGATGATCAAACCGACCCGCGCGTTCGACGGACTGCCCGCGTTGTCGGCGGACGAGGCGGCCGACTGGATGATCACCGCGGCGCGGTACCGGCCCGTGCAGATCGCGCCGCGCGTAGCCGTGGGCGCCCGGGCGCTCAACGCCGTGGCACCCGGTGTGGTGAACGCGGTGATGAAACGTCAATCGGCGCAACCCGACGGGGTGGGCCGCAGGCCTATCTTCCCGGCGGGGTGATGCTGCGCGGGGTGAGACCCTGCCCGCGCACATGCTCGGCGATAGCGCCCAGATTGGTGGTCCACACGTCGGCGTGCTCGGTGACGTAGCGCATCAGATCATCGAGTTCTGCTGCGCGCGAAGCTCTTCCGGACAGGAACGGATGGTTGGTGAGCACCCAGCAGCCGCCGACCCTACGCAGCGCGTCGAACTCCAGCTGCCACAGTTCACGCGCCTTGCGCGGGCTTTCGATGAGCCCACTGCCCGAGATGTCGGGCAGGAAGCAATACTGCTCCCAGTCGTCGAGCGCCCACTGGATGGGGATCTCGACAAGTGAGGTGTCCCCCACCGCGAGCTCATAGGGGACGTCGGCGTCCATGAGGCTCGAGTCGTAGAGGAAGTTGCGTTCGGCCAGCAGTCCCGGTGTGCGCCAGGACAAATCCCACATCGGGGCACGGTAGCCGACCGGGGTGACATCCGCGACCTCGGCCAGTGCCTTTAGGCCACGGTCGAGTGCCTCGATCTCCTCCTCGAGGGTGAGCGCGGTGGGTTGCTCGTGCAGATAGCCGTGATGGGCCACCTCGTGGCCTGCCGCAACGATCGCCCGGACGGCCTCGGGATACCGGTGTGCGGTGTGCCCGGGCACGAAGAACGTCGAGGCGATCTGGTGGCGCTCCAACAGATCGAGGATGCGCGGGACCCCCACCAGCGGTCCGTAGGCCTGGTGGCTCATGACGCTCATGCGCGCACCGACGGCGGCCTCGTTGCCCCACAGGACCGCGGATTCGGCGTCCACATCGAACGTGAACGCCGCCGCCGCGACCTTGCCGTCAGGCCAGGCCAATTCAGAGGCGAATTCAGAAGCCATCGGCCATCAGCGTGATCAACTCGTAAGCGAGGTTGGCACCGGCGACCGCCGTCACGTCACCGCTGTCGTAGGCGGGGGCGACCTCGACAACATCGGCGCCGACGATGTTCAGCCCGCGCATGGCCCGCAGCACCGCGACGAGTTCACGGCTGGTCATGCCCCCGATCTCGGGTGTTCCGGTGCCGGGCGCGAACGCCGGGTCGAGCACGTCGATATCGATCGACACGTACACCGGATGCTCGCCGACGCGCTCGTGGACGCGTTCGATGACGCCGTCGACGCCGATGCGATCGATGTCGCGGCAGTGCACGACCGTGAACCCGAGGGACTCGTCGTCCAGCAGATCGGCGCGGTCGTACAGCGATCCCCGGATGCCGACGTGCGCCGAGTGCCCTTTGACGATGAGCCCCTGCTCCGACGCGCGGCGGAAAGGCGTGCCGTGCGTGCACGGCGCCCCGAAATACGTGTCCCAGGTGTCGAGGTGGGCGTCGAAGTGCACGAGCGCGATCGGGCCGTGCATCGCGTGCAGCGCCTGCAGGGCGGGCAGCGCGATCGTGTGATCACCGCCGAGCAGCACCACACGCTGGTTCGGGCGGTGCAGCAATCCGGCCACACCGTCACGGATCTGGCCGACGGCCTCGTCGATGTCGAACGGGTTCACCCCGAAATCGCCGGCGTCGACCACTTGGGCCTGCGCGAACGGGCTGACGTCGAGCGCGGGATGATACGGCTTGAGCAGCCGCGACGCCTCACGGATGGCAGCCGGACCGAAGCGCGCACCCGGCCGGTAGGTGACACCGCTGTCGAACGGCACCCCCACGACGGCGATGTCGTAGTCGAGGACCTCGAACAGCTGCGGCAGCCGCGCGAACGTCGCGATTCCCGCGTACCGCGGCACCTCGGTCGCGTTGACCTGGCCCACCTTTCCCGACGCCGACCGTACGTACGGCTGGCCTTTCACGTGCTCTCCTTTCGTCACGGCTTCACGCCCGGGACCGCGTGGACCCGCCGTTGGACGAGATCACCTGCCCGACAACAGCTTCCAACTCAAAATCAGCGAGGAACTCCACAGCCGCGGCGATCTCGTCCCCAGATCCTATGCGACCCATCGGGATCGCCTCCGCGTACCGCGCCCGTACGGTCGCCAACTCCACCCCGGCGGCGTCGGCGTCGACCTGCAACTGCGGGGTGTCGGTGACGCCCGGAGCGACCGCGTTGACGATGATGTGCTCTGGTGCGAGCTCGCGACCGAGGGATTTGACCAGCGAGATCAGCCCGGACTTGGCGGCGGCATACGCCGTGGCCTCGGGCCAGCCGATGACGCCCCATTCGCTGGCGATCACCACGATGCGCCCCGCGCCCAGCGCCCGCATGTGCGGCAGCACGGCCTGCACGAGGTGAAACGTGCCGCCGAGGTTGGTGTCGACGACGCGCCACCAGTCGCGTTCATCGTGGTCGAGCAGCGGCGCCATCGTCATGTACGCATGGTTGGCGACGAGGATGTCGAGGCGGCCCGTCGCCGTGGCCACATCGTCGGCGATCTGCGTGCACACCGCCGGATCGGACACGTCCCCTGGGACGGTGAGCCCGCCGATCTCCTGCGCGAGCGCGTTCAGCGCCTCACCATTGCGAATGTCGTTGACAGCCACCGTCGCACCGGCCGCAGCCAACCGGCGTGCGTGTGCGGCGCCCATCCCCTGCGCCGCGCCGGTCACCAGCGCGACGCGGCCTTCCAACGAGGTCATATCACTGCTCCTGAGTTCACGTTGACCACGTCTCCGGTCGCGAAAGTCGCGTCGCACACCAGATATTCGACACAGCGCGCCACCTCGCGGGGCGAGGCGAGCCGGCGCAACGGCAGAGTCTGCAGATATTCCGGTGCGCGCCACGGGGAATCCTCGGCCAGCAGCGGAGTATCGGTCGGGCCCGGTGCGACGGCATTGACGCGGACGCCGCGGTCGGCGACCTCGGCGGCCAGGCTTCGCACCATGCCGATGATCGCGCCCTTGGCCGCGGCGTAGTGTGCCTCGGCATCGCCGCCGCCGACCGCGAGTTCACTGGCAACGGCGACCACCGCCCCCGAGCCCGCGTCGAGCATGTCCGGCAGACAGGCACGCGCGGCATTGAACAGACCACCCAGATGCACCCGCAGCATGCGCCGCCACGCCTGCGTGGTGATGTCGGTGACCGCTGCCATCTCGTAGTGCCCGGCCGAGGTCACCAGCACGCTCACCGGTCCGAGCGCACGCCTGATCTCGCCGACCGCTCCGGTGACCGCAGGTCCATCGGAAACATCCACCGGCACAACGTGATCAGCGTCGGCACGTCCCGCCATGTCCAGGGCGCCCACGCGGTAGCCGCGGCAGCGCAAGGCGTCGACCACGGCGGCACCGATCCCGCTGGCCGCACCGGTGACCACCGCGACCGGAGCTGTCCCCGTCATGACCGGTCAGCCAGTTCGTCGCGGAGTTCGGCCTCTTCGATCACGGCCGCCCCGGTGATCGAAGAGCGCACCGAGGCCAGGATCGCCGTGCCGAGCACCGCCAACACCGCGACACCGATCCACACCGACCAGTCGAGCCAGCGCTGGTCGAAAGCCGCGCGCGGCCAAGCGATGTTGAGGAACTGCAAGCTTGCCCACACCACGGCCACCACGGCGACCGGCAGCGTCATGCCCCGCAGCGAGAACGTCGCAGGCGTCCAGCCACGGCGCAACAGCACGACCAGGAAACCGACGAGCGGGAACAGGAACGCCAGGTAGAAGCCACCCGCGGTGAAGTTGACCATCAACGAGTAGATGTCGCCCGCGACGATGCTCAACAGGAACAGTCCGGCCCCGACGACCGTGGTGACCAGAATCGCCACCGTCGGGATACGGGCCGGTCCCCGCAGCTTGCCCAGCGCCGACGCCGCAGGAAGGGCACCGTCACGTGCGTACGCCCAGATGACGCGCGACGCCGACGTCTGCAGCGCGAGGAAGCTCGCGAGGAAGCCGATCACGAACATCACCTCGACGGGTTTGGCCACGCCGTGGCCGAGTGCGGTGGTCAGGGTGTCGTACACCGGGTCGGCGACCACGCCCTCGGCGACCGCATCGAGATCCGGGATGGCCAGGATGATCGCCAGGCTCGAATAGCCCACGACAAGCGCGATGAACGTCAGCGAGAACAGCACGGCCTTCGGCAGGTACTTGCGCGGCTCGTGCACCTCCTCGGCGATCGACCCGGCACTCTCGAAACCCACGAAGCTCCAACCGATGAACGCCACCGCCAGCAGGAAGGGACCGCTCAGGTACGTCCACATGTCGGTATCGGCGCCGGCCCCGTCGAACAGCACCGACAGTGAGTTCTGCCGGTGGAACAACAACAGCCACGTGCCGAGCACCACCGAGCCGATCACCTCGGCGGCGATGCTGGCCGCCATGAAGATCTTGAGCGCCTGGCGTCCGGCGAGGTTGACCGCGGTGCCCGCCAGCAGGATCACGAGCGCGATCAGGGCGAGCGTGCTGCCCGACGGTTCCTCGAGACCGGCGATGTTGGCGACGAATCCGGCCGCGCCGAGCGCGACCGTGGCCATCGCGATCACGAGCGTCCACATGTAGACCCAGCCCGCGAACCAGCCGTAGGTGGTCCCGAGCAGGCGTCGCGACCACTGGTAGATGGACCCTTCGAGCGGCCAGCGGGACACCAGCATCGCGAACACCAGGGCAACCAGGAACTGGCCGGCGAACACGATCGCGAAACCCCACCAGAAGCTGGGCCCGGCGGCCGACAGCGCCAGCCCGAAGATGCCGTACAGCGCGACGATCGGCGAGATGAACGCGAAGGCGAACGCGAACGCCGACCACAGTGAGAATTCGCGTCGCAGAGTTTGCGAGTCGTCTGATACGGGCTCACGTACAGACACGGTGTCCTCCCTTGATCTGGTTGGACGAACTATCACGCTCGGACTGTGGCAACGCCAAGGCATTGCGGCAAAGTCGCTGCAAACCCACCGTCGCACACCCGCGGCTTTGGAGGATCGCACAATGCGCCGGACCGTTGGTATGACGTCCGCGTTACGCTCGGTACGTGCCTGACCGCGGCGACGTCGCTCCCACGCTGCGCGATTTGCTCGATTCACACCTGGGCGTCGTGGCAGCCCACAGCGTCGCCGACGACGGGACCGCCGGCGCGGCCGATGAGCTGGACCGGACCATCACATGGGCCCACACCACCGAGCTGCGCGACCCGTCGCGTTATCTGCGCGGCGGCGAACTGGTGTGCACCGTCGGCATCAGCCTGCAGACCCCTGACGACTCCGAGACGTTCGTCGCCGCGCTGTGCGACTCCGGTGCGGCAGGGCTGTGCTTCGGTACCGGCGACGTGCACGACACGGTTCCCGACGCGCTGGTCGCGGCATGCTCGCGGCGACGGTTGCCGCTGCTGATCGCGCCGCCGCACGTGCTCTTCGCGACCGTCAGCCGCTACGTCGCCGACTTCCAGGTGGGCGGCGAACTCGCCGTCGCACGCGCCACCAACACCCTGGTACCCGAACTGCTCGCCTCCCAGCGCCGACGGGAATCCGCCCGGCAGCTGCTGGACCGCGCCGGCGAGGTGCTGGGCTGCTACTTCCTGCTGGAACCGGACGCGCCTGCCGAAACCGGCGGTCCGGCCGTGCGGATCGACGGTCTCGGCACGCTCGTGTGGGTGGGCAGCGGAACTCCGCCCGACGACGCCGTGCTGGACGTCATCGCGCGGTTCGTGCAGGCCGCCCAGGGCGAGCGGGACATCGAATCCGCACTGGCGCGTGAACGCGTCGGTCAGCTGTTGTCGCTCGTGGAGCGCCGCATGCTGCTCCCCGATGCGCTCAATCAGCTGCTGGCCTGGCCCGGTCTCGCGGCGCGCGAAGTGGCATGTTCTGCGTGGCCGGCCGGCGCCGGGGCACTGTTGTCGATGGCGTTTCCCACGGCCCTCGTCGGCGACGCACCCGAGGTGTGCCTGGTGCTCACCGAGCCCGCCACTCGCACCACGGCCGACCTGTCGGCGATCGCCGCGGAATTGTCGCTGCCATCGGGACATTCGGCCACGGCGCCGCTGGCCGAGCTCGGCTCGGCGATCACGCAGGCCCGCATCGCGCTCGACCTCGCACGCCAGCACGGCGGCAGCATCGGCCCCGATCAACTGAGCACGTTCGACAGCCTGCTGGAAGGTCTTCCGCTCAGCCGGCTCGCGCCGTTCGAACAACAACTCATCGACCCGCTGGCCGAGACCGACCGCGAACGCGGCACCCAGCACGTGCGTACCCTCCGGGTGTTTCTGGCCACCAACGGGTCCCTCATCGACACCGCGCGCGAGCTGTTCCTGCACACCAACACCGTGCGGCACCGGCTCTCCCGCATCCACGAGATCACCGGCCGCAACCCGCTGAACTTCGAGGACCAGGCCGCCTTCGCGATCGGCCTGCGCGCCTGCGACCGACACGGCCGCATCACGCGGCGACCCGACTGATCCCGTGTCGCATGCCCACACGGCGAACAAGGATGGTAGACAGACACCATGGAGATCCTGGCCAGCCGGATGTTGATCCGACCGGTCGACTACGAGAGATCGCTCGAGTTCTACCGCGACGGGATCGGGCTGGCCATCGCGCGTGAATACCCCGGCGGCACAGTGTTCTACGCCGGACAGTCGTTGATCGAACTGGCGGGCCACGGTGACCCGTCGGGAGGCGGCAGTCTGTGGCTGCAGGTGCGCGACATCTACGCCGCGCAGCGGGAACTGGAGAGCCGAGGGGTGTCGATCGCCCGGCCCGCCGAGCAGGAACCGTGGGGTCTGCACGAGATGCACGTGACCGACCCCGACGGCATCACACTGATCTTCGTGCAGGTGCCCGTCACGCATCCCCTGCGCCGGGACACCCGGGACTGAACCAGCGGGCCGTCGTGGCGGCAACGGCCCAACCGACGTTCGAGTGCGCTACCAGTTCCAGACGGTCGGGTCGACGGCTGGATAGTCCGGGCAGTTCTTCGTACCGTGCGCGACGACGCCCTTGTTGTTGAAGAACAGTTTGGCCCAGTTCGGCCAGCGCCACGACATCTGTTCGAAGAACGCATCGGTGGCCATGTTCTCCGAGTACTGACGACGGCCCGCATAGTCCAATGAGAAGAACCAGTAGATGCGGTCGCGGGCGCCCTGCTGATCGGCGGCCGGCTTGTTGTTGTAGTCGATCATGTAGCGCTCGTAGTACACCGGATTGGTGTCCCGCACCGCCGCCATGTACTGATCGACGGTGCAGGTGGTCCTGAGCATGTTGCTCGGGATCGGGTACTCGTCGGTGGCATCGGCGGCCGCGACGCCGGGGTTGAACATCACGGCCGTGAGTGCCGCGGTCGCGGCGAGACCGGTGCCGGTGAACTTCCTGCGACGCATGCTTTGTGCCTCCCCAGCGGCCGTCGGTGGTGATGTCCTGCCCGTCCTGCGCCTCATGGGCGAGATGCGCATCAGACGACAACCTCTCGCGGATGGCTCTGAATCTTGGGCCAGGGCTGTGGTTTCGGCCGCGGCCGTACCCGTTGTGGCCACCAGAACCACCTGCCGAGCAACCCGGCGATCGACGGTGTCATGAACGAGCGGATCACCAGGGTGTCGAACAACAGGCCCAGACCGATGGTCGTGCCGACCTGGCCCATGATCGTGAGGTCGCTGACCGCCATCACCATCATCGTGAACGCGAAGACCATCCCGGCGGCGGTCACGGTAGAACCGCTGCCGCCCATCGCCCGGATCATGCCCGTGTTCAGCCCGGCGCCGATCTCCTCTTTGAGCCGGGACACGACCAGCAGGTTGTAGTCCGCGCCGACAGCCAACAGGATGATCACCGCCATCGGCAGCACCATCCAGTGCAGTTCGATCCCCAGCACGTGCTGCCACAGCAGCACCGAAACCCCGAACGACGCACCCAGCGAGAGCACCACCGTGCCGACGATCACCGCTGCGGCCACGATCGCGCGGGTCATCAGCAGCATGATCAGGAAGATCAAGCAGATCGCGGCGATCCCCGCGATCATCAGGTCGTACTTCGTGCCGTCGGCCATGTCCTTGAACGTGGCCGCGGTGCCGCCCAGGTAGATGGTCGAACCCTCCAGCGGTGTGCCCTTGATCGCGTTCTTGGCCGCAGTCTTGATCGCGTCGATCCTCTCGATGCCCTCGGCAGACATCGGATCACCCTCATGGTTGATGATGAACCGCACCGCGTGCCCGTCCGGTGAGAGGAACTGCTCCAAACCCTTTGCGAAATCCGGGTTCTCGAACGCTTCGGCAGGAAGATAGAACGAGTCGTCGTTCATCGCGTCGTTGAAGGCCTTGCCCATCTCGGTCGAGGTCTCGGCCATGATGCGCTGCTGCTCCTGCATACCCTGCTGGGTCTGCTGCATGGTCAGCATCATCTCCCGCATGCTCACCATGGTCTGCTTCATCTCGGGCATGATCGCGATCATCTGCGGCATCAGCTCGTTGAGCCGATGCATCTGCGGCATCATCTCGTTCATGTCGGTGGTCATCACGTCCATGCCGTCGATGACGTCGAAGACCGACCGCAGCGACCAGCACATCGGGATGTTGAAGCAGTGCGGTTCCCAGTAGAGGTAGTTTCGGATCGGCCGGAAGAAATCATCGAAATTGGCGATGTTGTCGCGCAGTTCCTCGATGTTGGCCACCATGCCGTCCATGGACGCCACCATCTGGCTGGTGGTGTCGGCCATCTGTTCGGTGATGGCCTGCATCCGGTCCATGTTGTCGATGGTCTTCTGCATGTCCGCAACCTGTTTGGTCATATCGGCGGTGCGGTCGGCGTTGTACTTCTCGTTGAGCCGCTGCAGGGTGCTCTGCTGACTGATCATGTACGGGATCGAGGTGTTCTCGATCGGCGTGCCGTCGGGCCGGGTGATGGTCTGCACCCGACCGATGCCGTCGACCTGGAAAACTGCCTTGGCGATCTTCTCGATGACCAGGAAGTCGGCCGGGTTACGTAGGTCCCGGTCACTTTCGATCATCAGCATCTCCGGGTTCAACCGCGCCGGCGAGAAGTGCCGCTCGGCCGCCGCATAGCCCTGATTGGAGCTGATGTCGTCGGGCAGGTACAGACGATCGTTGTAGCTGGTCTTGTAACCGGGTAGCGCCAGCAGTCCGATGAGCGAGACCGCGATGGTGGTGATCAGGATCGGTCCAGGCCACCGGACCACCGCCGTACCCACCGAGCGCCAACCACGCACGCGCATGGAGCGCTTGGGATCGAGGAACCGGCCTGCGATGGTGACGATGGCAGGACCGAACGTCATCGCGGTGACGATGAGCACCAGCATGCCGATGGCAAGCGGCACACCGAGGGTCTGGAAGTACGGCAACCGCGTGAAGCTCAGGCAGAACGTGGCGCCCGCGATGGTCAGGCCGGATCCCACGATCACATGTGCGGTGCCACCGAACATGGTGTAGTAGGCCGACTCTCGATCCTCGCCGCTGCCGCGCGCCTCCTGGTAACGGCCGACGAAGAAGATCGCGTAGTCGACGGCGATCGCGATCGCCAGCGTGACCAACAGCCCGGTCGCAAAGGTCGAGAGGCCGATGACGTCGTAGTAGCCGAGGAATGCCACCGCACCGCGGACCGTCAACAGGCTGACCACCACCATCAAGAGGATCAGCACCGTCGTCATGATCGATCGGAAGATGACGAGCAGCATGATGATGATGACCAGGAAGGTCAGCGCCTCCACCATCCGCATGCTGCCGTGGCTGGCCTCGGTCTGCTCGGCGGTCATCGCCGCGGAACCGGTGACGAAGACCTCGACACCCTCGGGCGCGGGGATGCTCTCCACCATGTGCTTGACGGCTTCGACGGATTCCAACGACAGCGACTCGCCCTGATTGCCCGCCAGGTTGGCCGAGACGTAGACGGCCTTGCCGTCGCCGCTCTGCACACCGGACGCGGTCAGCGGATCACTCCAGAGGTCCTGCACATGCTCGACGTGCTTGGTGTCGGCCCGCAGCTTCTCGATCAGCTCGGAGTAGTAGCGGCGGGCGTCCTCGCCCAGCTTCTCCTGACCTTCCAGGACGATCATCGCCGAGCTGTTGGACGTGTATTCGCCGAACACCTGACCGATGCGCTCGGTGGCGATGACCGCAGGCGCCTCCTTCGGGCTCATGGACACCGACCGCATCTCGCCGACTGCCTCAAGCTGCGGCACCGCGATGTTCAGGAACGCGGCGATCGCGACCCAGATCAGGATGATCGGAATGGAGAGCTTGCGAAGGACGCGGGCGATCCGTCCGAAGTGTGCGCTCTCGTGCGCGGCCGGCGCGGTGATGGGCCCGGTGGGCGCGTCGTCGGCGTGCGCGCTCATGCGGACTTCACGATGCAGAAGGTCTGGACGTTGGTACCGGTGGAGGTGCGCTCGTCTTTGACCTCACCGTCGACGGTGACGCGGCACCCGAGAAAACTGGTCTTGCCCTGTGCCACGATGTTCGCCGCGGCCGAGGGCTCGGTGGTCTGCAATGTGACAGACCACGGCAGGATGGCGCCGTCGACCCGCTGCGGCTCTCCTTCGAGATCGACATAGTTCACATCCACGGCAGCCCCTTCCGGACCAAAGATCTCGTACGTCAACACTTTCGGATCGAACGGCTCGGGATCGTTCGCGAACTCCACCGGCGTGGTCAGCGGCGGGTTTGATGCGAAAACTCCGCGGATGCGGTCGACGGTGAACCCCGCGACGCCGATCACCACCACGGCGACCAAGGGCAACCACACCCGCTTGAGCAATTGCATCAACGCTCTCCTTTCGCCCTGCCGGCGTTCTCGGGGCCCGAATCCGATGACGAACCTGGGTAACAGCTGGGAACAAGTTATACGCAGGACAAACTTGAGACAAGCCGATCGGCTAGGTGAAATTAGACATGTCGCTATATTGCGCCCTGCCGCACGGTGAATGAGATCACGACACCAATACCTGTGTGGGCCAGAGCACACAAAAACGGCCCCGATCGTCCGATCGGGGCCGTCTTGAACGCTTGTTCGCCGAGTTCTAGCTCAGCACAAGCGATTTGGGCATCATCGCACCGGCATCGCCAACGGCCAACCCACCGACGCCAGCCGGGCGGCCACCTGGTTGATCTCGTCGGCGATCGGTTCCTTCTCGATGATCTGGTGCACGGCATCGCGGATGTGCTCGTCCGTCACCGGGCTCTCACCGTCGCTGGAGCGCAGGATTGCCTGGACGGCGCGCACCACCTCGTCCTCGGTCAGCGAGCGCTTCAGCAGCGCCAGCAATGCGAAATAGTCTTTCGGCGGAACGCCCTCGGGGTAGCCCTTGCGCAGCCAACCCAGGACGTTGTCCATGAATGTCGCGGTCTCGGTCATGTCACTTCCTCGGCAGGAACGGGAACAGGTCGACACCGGTGTGGTGAATGATCGTGCCGCGGGTGATCCACAGGATCGCGACGACGATCACGGCACCGACGAACACGAACAGCGCCACGCCGAGGAATCGCAACGCCGGATGGCGGGTCGCTGCGGTGCCGTCGGCGCCGGCTTCCGGCCCGGCGAACGCCAACAGTCCGGTGGCGAACAGGGCGGGCAGGCCGGCACCGAGAATCAGTCCGACCACCAGGACCTTGAGGATGGATTCCAGGTAGGTCATCGGCGTTCCTTCACGTCGTCAGGCAGGGCGTGGGTCATGGCGTCACACGCCCGCCGGGGTGGGGCGCTGGGAATCGTCGCGGGTGCTCGCCCGCACTTCGGCGGGGACGACCGAGTTGGTGGACTCGTCCCAATCGGCGTTGACGTTGCTGTGGTCCACCTTCTGCTGCTGGGCGCGCCACCACATGTAGAAGGACAGGCCGACGAGCACGAGGAAGATCAGGCCGTCACCGGCGAGCGACGAGCCGGTGAGTGATTCGACGCCGTGGGACAGCCAGAACGCAAGGGCGCCGACGATGCCCGCCGCGGGCAGGGTCACCAGCCAGGCCACCGCCATGCGGCCCGCCACCGCCCAGCGCACCTCGGCACCGGGCTTGCCCACGCCGCTGCCGAGGATCGAACCGGTGGCGACGTGAGTGGTCGACAGCGCCATACCGGCGGCACTGGAGCTCAAGATGATTGCGGCCGAAGACGCTTCGGCGGCCAGGCCCTGCGGGGACTCGATCTCGACGAGACCCTTGCCCAGCGTGCGGATGACCCGCCAGCCACCGAGGTAGGTGCCGAGGCCGATGGCCAAGGCGCACGACGCGATGATCCAGAACGGCAGGCCGTTCTCCTTGACGTCGCCCGAGAGGTGTCCGGTGGTGATGAGTGCGAGTGCGATCACGCCCATGGTCTTCTGCGCGTCGTTGGTGCCGTGTGACAGCGCCACGAGCGAGGCCGTCGCGATCTGGCCCCAACGGAAGCCTTGTTCGCGGCGCTTCTGCGCGACATTGCGGGTGATGCGGTAAACCAGCCACGTACCACAGGCGGCCACCAGGCACGCGATGACGGGCGCGGCGACGGCCGGGATCAGCACCTTCTGCGTGACGCCGGCCCAGTTCACGCCGGCCAGACCGATCGCGGCCAGACCGGCGCCGATCAAACCCCCGAACAGGGCGTGCGACGAGCTCGACGGGATGCCGAACAACCACGTCAGCAGATTCCACAGGATGCCGCCGATGAGGCCCGCGAAGATGATCGTCAGCCCGGTGGAGGCGTCGATCGAACCGACGAGCTGACCGGACGAGGAATCCTGGATCTTGAGCACCGAGCTGGTGACGGTGATGGCGACCTCGACCGAGAGGAACGCTCCGACGAGGTTCAGCACACCGGCCAGCAGCACAGCGGTCTTCGGCTTGAGCGCACGGGTTGCGATCGAGGTGGCCATCGCGTTGCCGGTGTCATGGAAGCCGTTGGTGAAATCAAAGGCGAGTGCGGTTGCTATCAGCAGCACCAACACGACAAGCTCTGCGCTCATGCCGCCAATTCTGCTGGATCGCGGACGCTTTTGACCAGCGGCGAGCCCCCCTAAATGCTGCCTTTGACCTGCGTGTTTCCTGTATTGACGCGAGTGTTCACCGACTGTTCATCTGCTCGCCGTGATGCGTTTGCCCCGCGCGTGGATCACGACCGCCGAGCACTGTGTGTTCGCTGTGAGCGCCGTCACCACATGGCGTCTGGTTATGTGGAATCCTCGGTGGACAGAAGTCACCTGACCGCTCACTCGGTGCCGCCTCAGGAGTTCGCAGTGAACGCATTTCTCGCCAGGATCGCGGCCTGGCTCAGCGCCGGGTACCCCGAGGGTGTGCCCGGGCCGGACCGCGTCCCACTGCTGGCCCTGCTGACCCGTCGACTCACCAACGACGAGATCAGGGCCATCGCGGAGGATCTCGAGAAACGACCCCACTTCGACCACATCGACATCGGCGTGCTGATCACCCAGATGACCGACGAGATGCCACGTGAAGAGGACATCGAACGCGTGCGCAGGCACCTCGCGTTGCAAGGGTGGCCGCTCGACGACCCGCGCGACGGCAAGGAACGCGGGCCCGAGGGGACCGACGGCGAACCAGGAGGCCCGCGATAGCCGTCCTGCGCCCCGTCGCGGTCGATGCGTCGGCCGCCGGCCTGCTGTCGGTGCTCGAGGATCTGCTGAGCGGTGGCGGTTCGGCGATCTTGCCGGTGCCTGCTGCAGACGAGCGCCGGACCGAGCTGTTGACGACCACCCTGCGCGCCGGTGAACCCATCGACGACGACGTCGCCGTCGTGATCTCGACGTCGGGCACGACGGGAACGCCCAAGGGAGCACTGCTCACGCGCAGCGCCCTGGTCGCGAGCGCCGAGGCCACCTACGAGCGTCTCGGCGGGGCCGGTCGCTGGCTCCTGGCGCTGCCCGCGTACCACATCGCCGGGTTGCAGGTGCTGGTGCGCAGCACCGTCGCGGGCACCACGCCGGTGACGCTGCCGGCGGCGTTCTCCCCTGACGAATTGCCCTCGGCCATCGCGCAATTGGGATCCGGCCGCAAATACGCGTCGATGGTGGCCGTCCAACTCGACAAAGCGCTGCGCGACCCGGCGGCGACCGCCGCCCTGGCCGAGCTCGACGCTGTGCTCATCGGGGGCGGGCCCATGCCCGCGGGCATGGGCGAACGCGCGGCGGCGGGCGGCGTCCGGGTGGTCCGCACCTACGGGATGAGCGAGACCGCCGGCGGGTGCGTGTACGACGGCGTGCCGTTGGCCGGGGTGACCGTGCGCATCGAGGACTCACGCATCCTGCTCGGCGGCGCCACCGTCGCCAAGGGCTACCGCAATCCGACCGACCCTGACCCGTTCTGCGAGCCGGGCTGGTTCCGCACCGACGACCTTGGCCTCGTTGACGATTCGGGTGCGTTGCGCGTACTGGGCCGCGTCGACGACGCTGTGAGCACCGGTGGACTGACCGTGCTCCCCCAGCTCGTCGAGGCCGCGCTCGTGACGCATCCCGCGATCGCCGAGGCCGCGGTGTTCGGCGTGGCCGACGAACGCCTGGGCCAGCGTGTGGTGGCGGCCGTCGTGCTCGCCGCCGGAGCACAGCGAGCCGAACTGGATGAACTGCGCGCCCACGTCGCGCAGACCCTCGACGCCACGGCGGCTCCACGTGAGCTCCACGTCGTCGACGAACTGCCCCGCCATGGCATCGGCAAACTGGACCGGCGGGCACTGGTGGCCCGGTTCGGCGGCTGAAGGGGACATTCCGGTTGCGGCGCGCAGGCATGATGGAACACATGCGCCAAGAGGTCACCTCAATCGAAGAGCTGCGTGCCATCGTCGGACACCCCAACAAATACGTCGCCAACAAGGTCACCGCGCGGCTGTCTGAAGTACAGCAGGACTGGCTGGCCGCCTCACCGCTGTGTTTCGTGGCCACCACCGACGCCGAGGGGCGCGTCGACGTCTCGCCGAAAGGTGACCCGGCCGGATTCACCCGCGTCATCGACGACACCACGATCGCCATTCCCGAGCGCCCCGGCAACAAACGCGTCGACGGCTACCTCAACGTCCTTCAGCAACCCCACGTCGGCACGGTGTTCCTCATTCCCGGTCGCGGCGATACGTTGCGGATCAACGGTACGGCCCGAATCCTCTCCGACGCCGAGTATTTCGACGATATGGCGGTGAACGGCAAACGCCCGATCCTGGCCTTGGAGATCAGCATCGAAGAGGTTTTCTTCCACTGCGCCAAGGCATTTCTGCGATCCGATGCGTGGAAACCCGAGACGTGGAATCCGTCCGCGGTGCCGTCGGTCGCGCAATTGGTCAAGGCGTTCAAGCCGGACATGAGCGACAAAGAACTCGACGCGTACTACGCCGAGGACAACATCCGCAAGGTCCTCTACTGACCCGGTTTCACCGTCACTGTGCAGCGTCGGCCGCAATTCGGCGTGATTTTCACCGCTGGTGAACAACCGGCGCCGCGATTGCACACTCGATGAATGACCGGCCGTTGGCGGCCACCAGGTGATGGCAAAGACGACACGTGATCTCACCGAGGTCAGCGTTCACCTGCAATGACGTGTCGAACACCGTCGACGTGCTCATTTGTGACAAATGAATCAGGTGTCTCAAATTGCGGAGAAATCCTCCGACGCGGCCACGATTTCGCCTCCTCGGCAGGCGATCTGTGGTGGCGCGACAAGAGTTCCGGCTGCACGCTGGAACCAAGTACTTCCGCGACACGGTAGGCTTCGCAACAAAAACATTCACCGACATCGGAGGAAGCTGCGTGGGAAAAATCGTGACGGTCGACTACATCGACGACCTCGACGGGGTGCCGATCGATGAGAAAGATGTTGACACGGTCGAATTCTCGTATCGCGGCGAGGACTACACGCTTGTCCTGACCACCAAGAACGGCGCCCAGTTCAACAAGGACATCGCCCGCTACATCAAGGCCGCAAAGAAAGCGAAGGCCAACGACGGCCGTATCGCGCGCAAGACGGTTCGCAACCGGAAACCCGCCGAAGGCAAGGCCGCACCGAAGCGCAAGGCCGCCGCACGCAAGGCCGCGACGCCGAAGGTATCGGCAACAGAGCGCAGTCGTGCGATCCGCGAATGGGCTCGGGCCAACGGTCACAGCGTCTCCGAACGCGGACGGCTTTCCACCGAGATCATCGCGGCCTACGAAGCTGCACATTGAGACAGCCCCAAGCCTGATCCCGTCAATCGGACGGTGGTTTGACCAGGATCGCGCGCGTGTAGAGCAGCTGGAAGCCGCGGCGCTGCACATTGTGCTGTGACATCGATCCCGGTGCCGTGGTGACCACCGCGAGATCACACCCTGCCGCCGCGGCGTCGGCGAGGCGGGCCCGCAACAATGCGGACTGCACGCCACGGCGCCGATACGCCGGTGCGGTTGCCGCGCCCGTCAACTGCGCGATCCTGTCGGTGAACCGCACGCTGCCGCCGCCGGCGACCGTGCCGTCGCACAATGCGATATAGGGTGTCGCCCCGGCCTTTTCGAAATCCCGCTCGGCACGTTCGATGACGTCGCGGGGAAATTCCTCGTGACTGGGCACACCTTCGGCGTCGGGATGGGCGAAACCGTCCACGACGACGTCGACCCATGCGGCGAGATCTTCGGCCCGGTGGACCTCGATGCCGGCGGGCAGGTCCGAGGACTCGTCGGCGCTGACCGGGCGGCCCAGCACGTTCTCGAACCCTGCCAACCGGTAGCCACGCTCGGTCAGCAGTTCGGCGATCTCCGGGTCGGCGAGGTTTGACAGCTCAACCTGGGTCGCGGAGCCACGCGCCGCGAGTGCGCGCTCCACCTCACCGAGCACCGCCTCGTCCGGGACGCCCTTGAAACCGAGGCCCACCACCTTGTTCATGGGCGACCCCGGTTCGACGAAGCACGCGAAGCCGCCTGCGACGGGCAGGACGAGGCCCTCGGCGCCACGACTGCGCGCCGCCTCCGTCGCGGCGGTGATCAGTTGCGCCTCGGCACGTTCGATACGACCGGCCAACTCGATCCCGCAGAACAATTGCTCGTCAACCACGACCGGTATTGTGCCCGACCGCACCGTCAGCGAAACGTCACACCCCGCGTCCTGGCGTGCCAATAGGCTGTGCGCATGCAGATCGGGCGACGCGAAGTGGTGGCGGTGACCGTCGCGATCCTGCTGGTGACGGCTGCCTTCGCAGTACCGCACCTCGACCTCGGCATCGTCACGCCGCTGATCAACAGCACCCCGGCACAGATCTACAGTTTTGCCGACACCGCACCGATTTTCGGGTGGTGGAACGCCCATGTCGGATGGGGCACCATACCGGCAATCCTGATCGGCGCGTCCGCGGTGTGGTGGGGCCCTGGGGTGGCCCGGCGTCTGCCGTGGCGCGCAGTGCCCCTGGCCGCGTGGGCCACCGCGGCGTTGTGGGCGTTCTCCCTTGCCATGGTCGACGGTTGGCAGCGTGGGTTCGCCGGCAGGCTGACCGCACGCCATGAATACCTGCGCCAGGTGCCGACGATCACCGATATTCCCGAGGCGCTGCGCACTTTTTCCAGCAGAATCCTCGATTACCAGCCAGATTCATGGATCACCCATGTGTCCGGCCACCCGCCGGGCGCCCTTCTGACGTTCGTATGGTTGGACCGCATCGGCCTCGGTGGTGGCGCTTGGGCCGGATTCCTGTGCCTGCTGGTCGGTTCGAGTGCCGCCGCCGCGATCGTGGTCGCCGTGCGAGCCGTCTCGGGCGATGCCACCGCGCGCCTGGCCGCGCCGTTCGTCGCCGTGGCGCCGACCGCAATCTGGATCGCCGTGTCGGCCGACGGGTACTTCGCCGGCGTCGCAGCCTGGGGGCTGGCCTTGTTGGCAGTTGCGGTCGGTGGCCGAACCCGCTGGTCCCGGGTGATCGCCGTGGCATCCGGTCTGCTGCTGGGCTGGGGCATCTTCTTGAACTACGGCCTGGTGCTGGCCGCGTTGATCGCGTTGGCGGTGCTGATCACCGCGACGGATTGGCGCGTGGCGCTTCGGGCGGCCATTCCGGCCGTCCTCGCGGCGCTGGCCGTGGTGGCGGCGTTCGTCCTTGCCGGATTCTGGTGGTTCGACGGTTACACCCTGGTGCAGGAACGCTATTGGCAGGGCATCGCCGCCAACCGGCCGTTCCAGTACTGGTCGTGGGCGAATCTCGCGTCGGTGGTGTGCGCGATCGGCTTGGGCAGCGTCGCCGGGATCAGCCGGGTGTTCGACATCGCCGCGGTCCGACGCAATCCGGGACTGCCCATGCTGGTGATCGGTGCGCTGCTGGCCATCACGTTCGCTGACCTGAGCATGCTGAGCAAGGCCGAGACCGAACGCATCTGGTTGCCGTTCACGGTGTGGCTGACCGCCGCGGGCGCGTTGCTGCCGCCGCAGTCACACCGATGGTGGCTGGGGCTCAACGTCGTCGGTGCGCTCGTGCTCAATCACGTCATCCTCACCAACTGGTAACGCTTGCCGGGATCCCCGGCCCGACAACGCCTTCAGCGTGACATACGCGGGAACACACAGCCACACCGCGGCGAGCGACCACCACAGCCCGCGTACATAGTCGCGGTCGAGCACGGTCGCGTTGTCCGGCCGCAAACCGGGCTTGCCGTACACCGGTATCGCGAGCAGCACCAGGACCGCGCTGCACAGGGCCGCCAGCGCGACCGGGGACTGCCAGCGTGGCGGGAGCACACGGCCACTGCTCCACCCCAGTGCCGCACAGGCCGGCGCGAACACCAGATCGTGCACGAGCACCGCGACCAGTGCCCACACCACTATCCGCGTGAGGATCACCGGAGGGTTCTCCCACAACAGCACCGCCCCGTAGCCGCCGATGACGACACCGAGGGCGGCCAGGACGACGCGTGTCACGACACCACCTCGATACGGGAGAGCCATTTCGTCTGCAGCACACCCGGCCGGGTCGGGGCGATCAACCGGCACGGGTAGCCGTGGTCGAGGTCCAGGGTTTCCCCGTTGAGCCGCAACGCGATCAGCGTCTTGGGGTCGCGCGCATGCCGCGCGGGCAGGACCGTGCGCGAGTACGGACCGGGAGGTTCCAGCGAGATCATCCGCACGTCCGAGTCCGGCGTACCACCCACCGCGGCGACGAGATCGGCCAGCACCACCCCGGTCCACTCGGCGTCGACACTCCATCCTTCGACACACGCGATGGGCAACCGGTGCGTGTGCTGTGACATGGCGTGCAGTTCGTCGAGCGTGAATGTGCGCGTGGTCGCGCCGTGCGTCACCGTCAAGCGGTACTGCGGCGAACGTGCGGTGCGCAGCACCCCGGCCGCGACAGCCGACCGGTTCACCGGAACACCCTGCGGCCCTCGGCCGGAACGCGGGGCCAGGACCGAAACCCCGCGCAGCGCCGGTACGGTCTGTCCCGCGGTGGCGACCGTGGCGACCGCCACCGCGAGCCACGTGCCGCGCAGAACCGTGCGACGGCTGAGCCCGTCAGGCAGGTCACCCGACGACTGGTCGAGCGGTTCACCGAGGGCCCGCCGGATGACCGGGAGTTTCACGGCGATGTGCACCAGCACCGCACCAGCGGCCACATAAGACATCGCGTAATGCGATGTCGTGAAGAAGAATTCGAATGCGTACCACTGGGCGATGTTCATGATCCCGGTGGACAACTGGAACAGCAAGGCGCCCACCAAGACCAGGATCGAGGCCCGCTCGAGTTGGCGGACCGGTCCGCCGATCACGGGCCGCTCGAAAAGCTTGGGCCACACCGACCACAGCTTCACCACGATCAGCGGGATCGCGGCGATGCCGGAGATGATGTGCAGACCCTGTGTGGCCCGGTAGAGCCACACCGGGCGGGTCGGCCAGAAGAACCACGGCTGCGGGTGCTGGATGAAATGGCTGATCAATCCGGTGACGAAACACACCGTGACCGCGATGCCCAGAACCAGGCCGACCCTCGCAGTGATCGCGGTGCCGCGTAACCGGTTGGGCGTTTCTGCCCCTGCGGGCCTGCTCATGCCGCCACCAGGCTCGCCACGGCCCGGTCACCGATCGAATGCACGGTGCGCAACGCCAAACCCACATCGGCGGCGATCCGGCCCGCACAGTCCAACCCCACCCATGCCCAGCGAAACCACGGACCGACGGCGTGCGCCGACTCCAAACGCACCCAGTTCGTCTCGACTCCTTCGACATCCGTGTCGAACTCGGCCAGACATTCACCGCCGCGGCGCAACAGTTCCCCGGCCCGCTGCAGTACTCGCCAGGGGTCACCGCCCAATCCGACGTTGCCGTCGGCCAGCAGCGCGGTGTGCCATCGCCCGGTTCCCGGCAGGGGCCCGAACAGATCCCGGCACAGGACGGGAACCCCACTGCTGCGGGCAATCTCGACAGCGGTCATCGACTGGTCGACACCAAGGGCCGGAACGCCGCGCCGCACCAGTCCGGCGACCAGACGTCCTGGGCCGCAACCGAGGTCGATGGTCGGCCCCGAACACAGGTTCACCAGCGTGCGATCGAACCGGCGGTCGGAACGCGATCCGCCCAGCCAGCGGCGCACCGGTAACCGCTGCACACGCCCGTCGGAATCTCGGATCCAGCAGCGCTCGCCGTCGAGCGCCCGGTCGTACAGATGCCCGTGCACGCGTCACACCCCGTGGGTGATGCAGGCGAATCGGCTGTCCGGCGGGCACGCGCGCCGGACCCCATCGATGTCGGCGACCGTGTCCACATCGGCCAGCTCGGGCAGCAGGCGCACCGTCAGCCCGATGTCCCGCAACGCCGCCAGGGTCAGCTCCCCCGTCTGCGGGCGTGACATCGGGACGGCGTGCAGGCACGCGGCTGCCGCGGCGTCGTGGACCCCCAGCACCCACCAGCCACCGTCGCAGGCCATGCCGAGAACCGCATCGGCACCCAACAGCGCACGCCCGCAGTCGGCGAGCAGGGCCGCGCTGACCTGTGGGGTGTCCATCCCGATCTGCAGCACCGGCAGCCCCGATCGCGCAGCGTCGCCATGTGCGTGGACCAGACGCTCGGCGAAGCCGTCCCCGCGTTGCGCCACGACAGTGAAATCCGCCAGCCGATCGGCGATTTCGCGGCCATGGCATGCGTCGTCGAGATTTCCGGTCAACGCGACGACGCGCTGCGCCACGGGTGCGGCGGCCACCGCGTCGAGCGTATCGAGCAGAGCGGCCGCGGCGATGTCGGCGGCGGCGTCGGGACCGACCCCGGCGGCCAGACGGGTTTTCGCGAGCCCGGGCACGGGCGCCTTCGCGACCACCAGCACCGTGACCGCAAGCATCAGAGCACCCGCCAGAAATCGACCGCCGCGATGAGGCTGCCGCGCAGCGACCCACTGACCTTCGACCTGCCCCCGGTGCGCGGACCGTACGCCACATCATGTTCCACCACGCGCCATCCGGACCGAGCCGCGCGGACCAGCAGTTCCAGCGGATACCCCGACCTGCGGTCGGTCACCCCGAGATCCAGCAGCGCCGCACGGCGCACCACCCGCATCGGGGCGATGTCATGGACCGGCAGCCCGTACCGGTGCCGCAGCCGCCAGCACACCGCTGCCGTTCCCAGCCGGGCATGCCACGGCCAGCGCAGTCCGCGGACCGGCCTACGACGGCCGATCACCATGTCGGCGCCATTCTCGAGGTCGGCCACCAATGCCGGCAGTGCGGCCGGATCGAGGGAACCGTCGCCGTCGAGCACCGCCACCACCGGCGTCCGCGCCGCGACCACCCCGGCGTGCACCGCGGATCCGTAACCCGGCCTTGGTTCGTGCACCACCCGGGCGCCGTGTGCCCGCGCCACGTCCGCGGTGCGGTCGGTGCTGTTGTTGTCGACCACAAGTGCCTGATAGCCGGGCGGAATGGCGGCCAACACCGAGGGCAGGGACTGCTCCTCGTTGAGGCAGGGCAGCACCACCGTCACTGCAGCTGGTTCGGTGGCCACGTACGCGACGTTAGGACCCGACACCCGTCGAGCACCATGGGCAATCCATGACGAATTCGTGACGCAGGCGCTGGTAGTGGCCGTGCGGCACTAATCTCGGAAACTGTGCCCCGTGTCCTGATCGCCGACGACGACACCGTCGTCCGCGATGTCGTCCGCCGCTATCTGGAACGGGACGGACTCGACGTGACCATCGCCCACGACGGCTCGGAGGCGCTGCGGCTACTGGAGACCGAACAACTCGACGTCGCGGTGCTCGACGTGATGATGCCCGGCCCGGACGGCTTGTCCCTGTGCCGCGAACTACGCAAAGACGGTGACTATCGGCTACCGGTGATCCTGCTGACCGCGCTCGGCGAGGAGGACGACCGCATCGCGGGCCTGGAAGCCGGTGCCGACGACTACTTGACCAAACCGTTCAGCCCGCGTGAGCTGGCGCTGCGTGTGCGATCGGTGCTGCGCCGCACCTCCGGGCTGCCGTCGCCCGCGCCCGCCGAACTCTCCGTCGGCGCGCTGCGCGTGTCGACGGCGTCACGCGCGGTCACGGTGTCCGGGCGCCAGGTCAACCTCACCAACCGCGAGTTCGATCTGCTGGTGTTCTTCCTGACCCACACCGACACCGTGTTCTCCCGCGAGGATCTGCTCAAGCGGGTGTGGCGGTGGGACTTCGGCGATCTTTCCACCGTCACCGTCCACGTCAAGCGGCTGCGGTCGAAGCTCGGCGCGCACCACCGGGTGCAGACGGTGTGGGGGCGCGGCTACCTCTGGAGCGGCAGCGAAGATCAGAGGACACCATGACCGACCTGTGGCAGATCGCCGGATGGGCACTGGCCTGCTCGGTTCCGGTGGTGCTCGCGGGCGCACTGGTGATCAGGCTGGCGCGGTCGTGGTCGCTCGCGGTCAGCATGGTGGCCCTCGTGCTCATCCCGGTGCTCGCGACGTTCACGGGTGTGATCGGCGCGAGCGGATTCATGATCACCGCGACGTTCGAACGCATCGCCGTGGTGCTCGTGATCGTGTCCGTCGTGACGATCCCGGCCGCGATCATGCTGGCGCGCTATCAGGCTCGACGCACCGTGTGGGAACAGGAGATCCGCGACGCCGAACGCGCCGCCGAGCACTCACGACGTCAGCTCGTCGCGTTCGTCAGCCACGATCTGCGGACCCCGCTCGCCGGGATCCGTGCCGTCGCCGAGGCCATCGCCGACGGTGTGGTCACCGACGACGAGGTCCGGGTGCACGCCAAACAGATCGAGCAGGAATCGATCCGGCTCGCCGAGATGGTCGACGACCTGTTCGAGATGTCGAAGATCAACGCGGGCGCCATCGCGCCCACCCGCGACAACGTGGCGCTCGACGAGGTGGTCGACGATGTGCTGTCCGCGCACCGCCTGCCCGCGCAACGCGCCGGGGTGACACTGCGGTGCGAGTTGCCCGCCGGCCCAGTGCGGGTGATCGGCAGCGACCGCGCGCTGCTGCGGGTGCTGTCGAACCTCGTCGCCAACGCGATCGCCCACACCCCCGACGGCGGAAGTGTCACCCTCGCGGTGGGTTCCGACGCCGACGGCGCGTGGATCCGTGTCGACGACACCGGTGTCGGAATCGACGAGGCGGATCTTCCCAAGGTGTTCGACGTCGCCTACCGCGGCTCCAACGGCCGTGTGCCACGGGCTGATTCGTCGCTGCCGAGCGGTTCGGGGCTCGGACTGGCGATCGCCGCGGGCCTGGTGGCCGCCCACGGCGGATCACTGGAGGCACGCAACCTCGAGACCGGCGCGCGATTCGAGGTGCGCCTACCGACGGCCTGACGCAAGGTGAGCCGCCGCAACGTCAGTCCGGCAGCGAGTTGCTCAGCCGTTCGGTCGCGGCCAGGTAGTCCTCGATGAACTCGCGCACCACCTCCTTGGCGGGCTTGACCTTGTTCATCAGGCCCACACCTTGGCCGACGAAGTACGTCGCCAGAGCCTGCGCACCCGGATGCCCTTGAGCGGCAAGGACATCGATGCGGCGGATGACCGGCTCGGCGAGCATGTTCTGCAGCGGGAGCGGCAGCGGCCGACGACCGCCCTGGTTCGGCAGCCACGCGTCCGTCCACTCCGATCTGAGCTGGCGCGCGGGCTTTCCGGTGCGCCCGGCCGAACGCACGGTGTCGCGTGACGTCGCGGCGAGCATCTTCTGCACGGTGTGCGGAGCGGTCTCGGCCTCCTCTGTGGTGAGCCACACCGAACCCGTCCACGCACCCGCGGCACCCATGGCGAC